>NZ_CP012749.1:0-122500 GCF_001682295.1 Rhodococcus sp. 008
AGATCGTCGATCGCCGCGCGAAAAGGCACCTTCGGTAGCGCAGGGAGGGCAGCCGCGATTCCGAACCAATTCTCGACGTCCACCGAAACAGTCGACTCGTCTTCCACTCCCCCGATCAACTGCTCCAGGTCGACCCCGCGAAGTCTCAGCAACCTGAGCGGATCGGTGTCGATTCGCTCCGCGGTCAAGAACGCCACGGCCGCAGCGTGTTTGCACGGCCAACCGACATCGGGGCAGGTGCAGTCGAAGCGAAAAGCCGACGGGCCGTCCGGTATCAGTTGAGCAGCAAGCATGTCCGGGACAACGCCGGACACCAGTGCGGCAAGACTTCCCGGCACGCGGCGGATCTTGGTGATGATGTCGTCGATATCCGATTGGTCAAGGGTGTCGATCGACAGCGTGGAAACGAACGGTTGAAGTTGGCTGCCCTGAACCTCGGCCGTCACCACTCCTGGTTCGATGTCGAGCGCCAAGACCTGACCCGAACGCGCATACGTTCGCCCACGCGTGACACGAGGTTTGTCGCCGATCTCTTCGACGACCCGAACAAAAGCCTTGCCCCAGAACGTCCTCCCGAACGCTGGACGAGGCTTGACCGGCGCGGGTGCTCGCCGTCGAGGCCCGGTGTACTCACTGAAATCGGGGCCTTTACCGCGCGGACTCATTCGCCCACCGCGTCGTCGCCGAGTCGCAACAACTCGTCCAGTTGCTCGACGCTCATCTCCGTCACCCAGTTCTCACCGGTCCCGACTGCAAGTTCGGCGAGTTCACTTTTACTCGCGATCATCGTGTCGATTCGCTCTTCCAAGGTTCCGACGCACACCATCTTGCGTACCTGAACGTTCTTTCTCTGACCGATGCGGAAGACACGGTCCGTCGCCTGGTTCTCTACCGCCGGGTTCCACCATCTGTCGAGGTGAACCACATGGTTGGCCGCCGTGAGATTCAGACCCGTGCCGCCGGCCTTGAGCGAGAGCACCATGATGGGCGGGCCGCCTTCACCTTGGAATGCCTCGACCATGGCGTCGCGCCCGGCTTTCGACACTCCGCCGTGGAGAAACGGAACTTCGGTGGTGAACCGGTCGGCCAGGTACGGCACCACCAATTCGCCGAACTCACGAAACTGTGTGAACAACAGAACCTTCTCGTCGTCGCCGATGACCGACTCGACGATGTCCTCGACCAGTCCGAGCTTTCCCGAACGGTGTTGCCCGCGGCGCATCACCGGCGAACCGTCGCGCAGGAAGTGCGCGGGATGATTGCACACCTGTTTGAGTTTGGTCAGCGCAGACAGGACGGCGCCCTTGCGCTTCATCCCTTCCGTCCCCTTGATCTGCGCCATCATCTCGTCCACCACGGCGCGGTACAACGCGGCCTGCTCTTCGCTGAGATTCGCTCGAACCGTCATCTCCAACTTCTCCGGGAGATCCGCGATCACGGCGGGATCGGTCTTCACGCGCCGCAGCACAAAGGGGGACGTGACGGCTCGCAGTCGCGAGACGGCAAGCTGATCTTTTTCCCGCTCGATCGGTACGACAAACCTTTTGCGGAACATCTGCTCCGAGCCGAGTACACCGCGATTGGCAAAATCGAGGATTGACCGCAGCTCGTCCAGTCGGTTCTCCACCGGCGTTCCGGTCAGAGCAACGCGATGATCCGCGGGGATGCTGCGAGCAGCGCGGGCCTGAGATGTCTTGGCGTTCTTGATGTGTTGAGCCTCGTCGAGCACTACGCGCCGCCAGTCGAGATCCTTGAGGGCCGCGACGTCGCGGGTCATGAGCGCGTAGGTGGTGATCACGAGGTCACTCTCACGAACTGCCTGTTCCAACTCCGCCCCGGTAGCGCGATCCGAACCGTGATGAACGTAGACGCGCAAGCTCGGCACGAATCGCGCCGATTCACGCTGCCAGTTACCCACAACCGACATCGGGCACACCAAAAGGGTTGCTGTCTTGGACTTCTCGTGCGCAAGTAACGCCAACAGTTGCAGCGTCTTACCCAGACCCATGTCGTCGGCCAGAACAGCGCCGAGCCCGAGAGCACTCATGTACGCCAACCAGTCGAGACCGCGTCGTTGATACGGACGCAAAGTCGCGTTGACCGTCGACGGTACCGCGACCTGCCGCGGAGCCACCGACTGGTCGAGCAGTGCCGAGGCCCATCCGGTTGCCTTCACTTCCTCGACCGGCAGGTCTTTGAGGTCGTCGGCGATCAAGTCCTTGATCAGATCGACGATCGCTCGGTCCCCGCTCGAATGCCGCTGACTGACAAAACGAGCCGCGCGGGCCAGGACGTCTTTGTCCGCCTGAACCCACTCGCCGCGCAACTGGACCAGATCGGACTTCGCATCGACCAGTCGGGTCATTTCCTCGGCGGTGAGTACCTTGTCTCCGAGCGCCAATTCCCAATCGTATTCCAGCAATTGGTCCATACCGACCGTACGATTCTCCGCAACGATCGGAGACGCCGCCGAGGTCACCCGCACACGCAGGGATGGAGACACCACGTTCCAGGCACGCGGAAGCAGCAGCGTGATCCCTCGCTCTCGCAGGACTATCGCGCCGTGTCCGACCAGGTCCATCACTACAGGAGTGGGCAGCAACAGGTCGAGACTGTCCTCGTCGCGCGGCACGTCGCGAAAACGTGGGTAAGCCTTGATTGCCTCTTCGAGTTTGCGGCTGCCGAGCTGGATACGTTTGGGATCGGCCCGGTGCAGTCGAACACGTTCGGGCGCTTCACCTTCAGGACGCAAACACACTTGCAGACGCCACAGCGCATCGTCGTCGGGATCGGAATTGTCGTCGAGTTCAGGCTCGATCAGCCGCAGAACCAGGTCCGGCTCTCCGGCGGTGAACGTCGACCCCCATTCGGCGAGTCCCTCGGCCGCTCGTACCGACACGTCGTCGAAAGCATCCCCGGACAACACGGCCTGCCACAGCGGGGTCTGCACCACCGGATGCGAGTCCCCGAGAGCACGACGGACGATCGGGTCCGTGAGTTCGTTCGTGATGTCTTCGATCGTCGCCCTCGGCGAACCGACCGCCCGCTGCACCGGCGGCATCGCCACTACCAGTTCGCCGATCCAGGCGCGCTGGCGTTCCCCCACCGACAACTGCCAGCGTGGCCACCAACTTCCTTCAGCCCGCGTCAGTGCGGGGACCACCCGTCCGGCGCGCACCCACCGGTCTATTCCTCGCGCCACATGTACGAGAAAGTGCAGGTCTCCCGCAATTCGCTGATCGTCGGCCTTGAACCGCAGCAGGAGATCGACTGCGTCCGGCGGCGCTAACGCAACAGCTGCGTACTCACTCTGCAAAGGCCCGCCAGGTACGGGCGGCATAGCGACATTCACACGATGACGGAACTTGCGATGCAGGACAGCACTGACCGGATCACGGGGATCGTCGGTCCCGGCACCGTCGTGCCCGTCGACCCACAGTTTGAGCCCCGATCCCGGTGACCAGAGTCCATGCAGCATCCGACCATCCAATCAGGTGCCACCGACACCACTTCCCGCCTACCGGGCAATAGGCTGGCAGGCATGACGACGGCATACGGCTTCTACCGTTGCGCTAAGTCTCCCATAACGAAGGAATAGGCAGGTCAATCGCCCTGTTGATTCCATCACGAACCCAACAGACCCCGGAGGCCCGAGCCATGAGCAGTGATGACACGTACGACGCCGATATGCGGGAATACATCGCACAGTCACTGAAAGAGGGCGTGAACATGGAAGACGTGGAGCAACTGCGGCAAGCCGTCCTGACTCACATAAATGATGCCCTGCTCTTCGAGAAGGCACTCAGCGAGTTCACGGAGTCACCGAGTGTCGAGACCTATCAGACAGCACAGGACGCAGAGTCCAGCATGCGATACGTCCTCGATCCAGACTTCGGAGAGGTTGAGGACCGCATGATGCAATTTGACGACGCCGCACGCACTCAAGCGCAGCGCGACACATTGCAAGCCGAAGGGGCCGCAGCCAGGGAGGCGCTGGGAATCTAGTTTCTAAGAAATCCAACAAAGCACGCCCAAACCAATTGCACCCCTGTTGACTTCGGTTGATGGGGGTGCATTTTTGTGCACATATTGAGACGCCGAGGTTGCCCAGGACACGAAAAAGCCCCCGACGCTAGAAGACACCGAGGGCAATTCCGGAAGAGGTGAAGATCAACCCACCATTCTTGCGCCCGCATTCGACGTAACGCACCATCGAGTATATCCGAAATCCGTTGTCGCACTTATGGCACACGGTGCAGGAATACGACCCGAACACCACGATTCCCTGTGGCCCCCAACGGATCTGCGTCAACACCACGCTAACGCACCGTGACGGTCTTGAGGTGTAGAAATGTCGTTATCAGCCCGAGAGGGATCGCCACAGGAGAGGGGCACACACCTCATGGCCAAGACCAAGACTCACTGCAAAAACGGACACGCGTACACACCCGAGAACACACTCTGGAAGACTCGCGAGGGCGTACCAATCACCAAGTACTGCAAGACATGCCAGTATGCGGCCAATCAGCGATACATCGGGCGCCAGGTTGCCGCGTACAAGGCAGAGCACGGAATCGAATCGTGAGAAGCATCGGCCAGTACGGGGGACTAACTACCCCAACGGATTCGAGTACCCGACCGACGAGCCAGCGAAGGATACCCCGCAATGTGCCGACGCCCGAGGTTGCTATCTCAAGATCCACGCAAGCGGACTCTGCCGGAAACACTGGCTCGCCCACAGGAAAGCACGAAAGGAGGAAGAGGAACCATGAGCGCGTGGAGCAGATTGCACAGCAATCACTTTCGGGCGGACTGGATCGAAGATGTTTCGCGTAGCGCGGTGCTGCTTGACCTGGAGATGCAGGCATATTGCGAGTCTCAGGAGAATGACGGAATTTTCAGACTTTCCAAGGTCAGTCGGGAGTCCACCACCGAAACCGCCGAGGCCGACATTGCCGAACTCGTGCGCGTCGGTCGCTGGGAAATATTGCCCAAGGAAGGAGCGCAACTAGCGCGGTTGACGTACTGGGATCTTGATTCCGGCGACGGAGGACAGCGAACATCGGATCAGGTCAGGGCCACACGGAATGCCGACAGGATCAGAGCCGCATGCAGCCGGGGAAACCACTCGGAATGCCCAGAAACCAAGTGGTGCCGGAAGGAAAAAACGTCACGCCGTGACTCACGCAAGGACTCACGTGGCAACTCACGCAAGGAGTCCGACCGTAGAGAAGGAGAGGGTAGGGAAGTAAATAATACTTCTCCTGCCCTCTCAGGGCAGAACCTGGACTCGCCCGCGCCTGGGGGCGCAGCTCGCCCAGAACCTACCCCAGCAGACCCGAGCGAAGCGGGTGCACCTGTGGCAGACGACGAGCCGCCGAGCAAACCGTGGGAGGCGATCATCTGATGTTGAACCTCAAAGTTCGGGACACCCGGCAGGAATCCGAAACCGACGTGGTGTTCCTCTACGGACTCGAACCTCCGCTGAAGTTGTTCACGATCACCCGCACCGAGTGGACCTCACAACCGCCCGGTGAGTACGACGCCCGCGACTGGTTGCACCCTGACCGGATCGAAGCCCGGATCTTCGCGAGGATGGCCGAGTTGCTTCGCACAAGACTGCCGAGCAGCGTCGGCGGGTACAACGTCCAGTCGGTGCCAGGCTTCGGCGGTAACCCGCTCACTGTGGGACTCCAGATCTGGCTACCCGTCCACCTGGTTGGTTGGCAGCACGTACCGACCGAGGAAGCCATGCGGAAGGTAGCCGAAGCCAAGACCCGAGCTGTGGACGAGGAGAGGGAGGCCATTCGGGAGTGGCTGGTTATCCGCGAGGGGGTCGAGAATGCGCATTAGGTCACCCGAGTAAGGGCAGACAGAAAAACAGCCCCCAGAATTGATCTGAGAGCCGTTTCCTGCCGAACTGCCTAGAGCGTGCACATCACGTCGCCCTCGACTTCGCCGGTCTCAGGGTTCACGTACTCGCCCGGTTCGTACCAAGTAACCCCGTCGATCTTGTAGTCGGGGACGAGCCAGGTAGTGGTTTCGGGACGTGTTTCGAGTGCAGTGGTCATATCGAACAACCTTTCGAAGAATGCCAGACGCGGGTAATCCGGCAGCACCAATAACTATACCGGTTAGCGGACGATCGACCAAGTGCGATTCCACAGGGCATCTCGCTTCGCTCGACAAAAGCAGCTCGCTTCGCTCGCCCCAAGATAAACGGTTGCATCCCTTGGGATCTCACCGACAACTGAACAGCGCTTGTCCTCCCTGTGGCCGAAATCGGTTGCAGGTCAACGAATGAAGGAGAAGGCAAGTGATTGCCACCAACGGCATGCGCCACTGCAACGATTGCCTGTGTCGCGACTACTCAAGTCCAGTTATCTTGGCATGTGCAACATCTCCGGAAAACGTCACCTTGCATGAAAACTCTGTTCGAGTTGTTGCGCCAAAAGTGTTTTCCGAGTCGACATGCCCAGTGACAACAATCCCCGCGTCCTTGCTGCCGTCTGTCGAGACCCCGCCGAAGTCGGCAGTGGAAGGGGACTTCAATCGGGCCTCTACGGCGTCCTGGCAGGCCACTCTCGCATCAGCTTTGGGTGAAATGTCATCGTCACTATCGCAGCTGCTGATCAACCATCCTCCGAGGAGCATCATCACGGCGAATGCGATCACGGCACCAACGACGGAATCGTTTTTCTTAGCTTCGGCGGCCATCATTCTTCCTTCTTGTCGGGGTTACGCGGATAATGCCCGACTGGTCGGTTTTGAGCAAATGGCAGCACATAGCGCCACGACGCAGGAAGACCAACGACCATGACCAGATCACCTGTGGCCGAGGCACTACGCGTGATCGTTGCTTTGAAGGCCGCGCCTGGTGCCCTCACAGCGTCCGAACTGGCATCCCGGACTCAACTACCCTTGCCGATCGTTCTCGACGCTCTGGCGGCAAGTGAGGCAGCAGAACTGGTTGCCCGAGTGCCGGACAGCCGCCGAGGGTTCGCGAGTCGCTGGCGCACTACAGAATCGGTCTGGCTATGAGATCACTACTGGAGGACTTCGACGCCGACGACTACATGCCGGAAGAGCGTGGATTCAAGTCGGCTAAGACCTGGGCGAAACAACGCGAGTACAAGCGGCGCATCTATCGAGAGTTTAAAGAGATGCACGAGTTGGCAAGTAACGGAACCTATTCACCCACCTGGGACCAATGGCAGGCCGCTAGCGACAAGGCACGGAGAGAACAGGCAGAACTCCGCAGAGCCGTAACGACAAGCAATGCACACACCAAAGGGAAGGCAAGGCAATGAGCATCGAAAATTATTCACCACTACGCGGGATCGAACTGTTCAAGTGGAAGGTCTCGCGACTGGTGGAAGAGGCAACCAAACTACTACCACCCGACGAGCAGATCACCATCGAGAACAATCCGGGAGTGACCTGGAAGAGCCTGGGCCACGTCGTGGAGTTCCGAGCCGCAGCGTTCCCGGATCGAGTGTTGGTTCTGGCAGACGCCGAATGGTTGACCGACGACTGCGATCCTAGCGGGCCGGAACTGGAGTACGTACCGAGCGCCGACGATGTTCCCGACGACATCAGCGAACTCACCGACTGACCGATTACCTGTGGCCCCCAACGCAGCCCGCACTGCCGAGGGGGCCACTTCTCTCGCGCAATCTCAGATCCTTAGCTATGCTAACGAAGCTAGGTCGAGCGGCATTGCGCCGAAACCGCCAGCACGAAGCAGATCGAACGCCGGAGTCCATCGCGGGCCACCACGTAACGTCCCTGTAGAGGTTCTGGAGAGGCCTAGTCCCTCCCTCTATTAAGCGACGAAAGACACTGCCATGCATCGCAATACATACACTCGCGCACTTTCCAGCGATCTCGAAATCCGGTCCAGCGGCGACGGTCGAACAGTTCACGGCATCGTGGTCCCGTTCGATTCACCGACGCTCATCCGCGATATCGACGGGGAGTACGAAGAAACCTTCAAGCGCGGCGCGTTCGCCAGATCCATTGCCGAGCGCGGCGACCGGATCAAATTCCTCTCCCAGCATCAGCGCACCTCGAATCCTCTTGGCCGCGCGGTGTTACTCAGGGAAGATCCGGCAGGCTTGTACGGAGAATTCCAAGTCAGCGCCACCCAAGCCGGTGACGAAGCGCTCGAACTCATCCGGGACGGCGCACTCGACAGTTTCTCTGTGGGGTTCACTCCGATCCGGGAAGCCTGGAATCGCAACAAGACTGAGCGAACTCACTACGAGGCCAAACTGAACGAAGTCTCGGTGGTGTCGTTCCCAGCCTACGAAGCCGCACACATCGCGGGCGTACGCGCAGCTCGACTCCCACTGCTCGACTCAGCACAACTAGCGGCCCGCCTAGGGCTACTCAAAGCAACTTACGGGCTGTAAAGCCCTCACTCTCAAAGGATCAAGACAATGAACATCAACCCACTCGACAAGAAGTTCGACGCACTCCGAGCACTCAAGCGCGAAGAGCGGGCGGCCAAGCTCACAGAGCTGAAGGCATATATCGAACCGTTCACCACACGCAACGAGGGCATCAATGCCGAGGAATCCGAACGACTCGCCAGTGCACTGGACGAGGTCGAATTCCTCTGCCACGTACGCGAACAGGATCAGCGTCTGATGTCTCTGCACGACGCGGGCAGCCGCGAGAACGGCACAACCTTCGAGACCACCAAGGTACGCAAGGACACCGACCCGACTCGTGACGCTGCACTGACCAACATCGAACGCTCGCACAAGGCAGGCAGGCTTACCGACGCCGCTGCAACACTTTCCGAGGCGCTGGTAGACACCGATTCCACTGTGGCCCGATTGGCAGCTGTGACCGGCAGCGAGGCATACCGCAGTGCGTTCGCAAAGCTGGTAGTCAACCCAGAGCGTGGTCACTTGCTCTGGGATGGGGCCGAGTCTCAGGCTTACCGTGACGCCGACCAGGTTCGCGGACTCATCGAGGGTGCAGCAGGTACCGGAAAGCACTTGGTGCCTTTCGATCTGGACCCGAGCATTATCCTGACCAACGCCGGTAGCGTCTCTCCGCTTCGCGAAATCTCGCGGGTCGTGCAGACCACTTCCAACGCGTGGAATGGTGTCAGCTCCGCTGGTGTCACATCCGAGTGGTTGGCCGAAGCTACCGAGGCCGCAGACGCCACACCGACGCTGGCACCCGAGCCGATCCCTGTTCACAAGGCAGCCAGTTGGGTTCCCTTCTCTATCGAACTGGAAGAGGATGGTTTGCAGTTGCTCAGTCAGTTGCAGGCATTGCTCGCTGATTCGGCGCTGCAGCTCGAAAACGCGGCCTTTGCAACGGGATCGGGTACCGGGCAGCCCACAGGCCTCATCACCGCCCTTGTGGCCGCTGGTGGATCTGTGATCGTTCCCGCAGCCGGTGAAGCACTCACGTCGGCAGACATCTACAAGTTGCAGGGCGCTCTGGGATCTCGCTGGCAGCCCAATGCATCGTTCGCGGGCAACCTGGCGATCCTGAACACGATCCGGCAGTTCGAGACCACTAACGGCGCGCTGAAGTTCCCAGGGGCGCAGGCAGTACCGGCAAACCTGTTGTCTCGCCCTCTGTACGAAATTTCGGGTATGGACGGCACGATCGACGCAGCAGTGACGGCAGCGAACTACGCACTCGTCTACGGCGACTTCCAGAACTTTGTGATCGTGGATCGCATCGGGACGACTGTCGAACTGGTGCCGCACCTCTTCGGGGCCAATCGTCGGCCGACCGGTGAACGCGGACTTTGGATGCACCGCCGTGTCGGTTCCGATGTTGTGAACGCCAACGCATTCCGGCTCTTGAACGTAAGCACTACGGCCTGATAGCTACCGGGAGGCATTCCATCGCGAGTGTCAATGCCTCCCGGTTCGACCGGCAGCACGTGCGAAGGTTGCCGGTCACCGTGGGCCGCAGGAGGGTGTGGGTTACTACCTTTCCTCACACCCTCCTGCGGCCCCCACAGGGTTCCGGTGCAGAACGCCGGATAGGTAGTGGCGGCTCATCGTCTCCATAATCAGCCGAGGGGCGCGGCATCATCTACCCGCCAAAGGCTCTGTCTCTTTCACTATGGGAGACAGAGCCTTTGGTGCATCTTACAAATGTAAACGTCCTACTACAAAACCTAGTACACATATTGAAACGCTTGGAGACTGAGCAATGTCAGACAGTTGGTGGTTGAAAACGCCCGAGTGGCGCGCTGTGCGTATGTATTTCGTTGACAACACCCCGGAGGGTGGATACATCTGCCACTTGTGCAACGAACGAATTGATCCATATGCCTCTGGTCGCAGCAAGTTTGGACTGTCGGTGGATCACATCGCACCTACCAGCCGAGGTGGATCACTCTACGATCTGAACAACCTTGCCGCTGCCCACATGGGTTGTAACTCAGGGAAGAGGGAAGGTAGAACGCTGGGAGGCAAGACAACTGATCCGTACCGTGCGCCCTTCCGACGCCGAGCACGCCGAGCACCAGGTACAACACCGAAGCCCAAGGCCGTAGCAGCGCAGCCGATCCCTGTGGAACCTGTTGGACCCGACGACGTGACTGGTAGCCAGATCTGGTAGCCCACACTGCAACCATCACACACACTGCATCACATCACACACATTGCTTCAATACTGACTGACACCATGCTGCATGCCTTGCCTAGTGCACACCTTGCCTAGCTCAGATCCCTTACGTCTCAGTAAGTCTCAGCAGTTGCACACCATGACTGACTGCACTGCACACCATGATGCTGCATGCTATGCCTTGCTGCTACCTACCACCCAACGATGCACTGCCATCAGCACGTTGCCCAACGCATGCCAACCACCAACGCAACGCATGTCTCTGTATCGCAACTGCCTTGCATCACACTGCACTCCATTGCCCACGATCGCTGGTCCGTTGCGCACGACGTTGCCGACGACGACCAGCACAGCCAGCAGCAGTGCAGCAGCGACCGCGAACGATACGACTGTGAGACCAACGCACGCTCGAAGTGCCATCCATGCGAACCGCTGTGCCGCAGCTGCGCTCGGTAGCTCCTGCCGTACTAATGCAGTCCAATCGCCTACCGCTGATGTAGTAGTCATTGGTCGCTCACCTCCTCCAGTTGGTGATATCCGAATGAATAACACTGCAATGAATGAGGTTATTCCTTACCGATAACTCGAAACTAATACCTATTCGAGAATAGCGCGAGCGGCACAAAAAGAATGGTGTAGGTAGGCGCAGTGGGAAGAGGGTAGGGGGGCAATCGTTTGCCGTGATTCCCACATGCCTAGCGAGACCCTGCCTCCGATCGCTTCTCCCTCTAAGTTGAAAACTTCAACGATTTTGCATAACCCCATTTCAGGACCTTTTTCATACGCTGCATGTGGCTTGCGGGAGGGTCCAAAAGAGAATCTGCCATGGGGATGGCGAGAATCGACCCGAGAAGTTTGCCGGGAAACGCTATTAAAAGAATCCAATTTTCTTATAGGCAGCCTGGGCGAATTATCAAACGCTCACCGAACTCCACCATTTCGATGTGTGGTTATCACCGTCTCTGTGGTCCGAAGCATATTGCGCTTCGTTTTCGGATATTTGCGGATTGGTTTAAACCGCTGTGCATATCCAACTATTGCCGTTCCATGCGGAATTGGGCTCAGCTTTTCGTCTCTAATTGTCCACACGAGGCACCCGTGAGCTTCGACGCGTGCCGGGAGGTCCGGGCCGTCAAATACATCGCGATGCCCTTCGTAGTTCAGATTGACCGAACGATCCTTCGAGCGAATACCGATGTTCGCGACAGTCGTCGCTTCGGCTCCCTGATTGAGAACGACGAACGTAAATTCATCTTCAACCGTTCCCGTGGCTGGAGTCGGTGGGGGGCCATCACTTTGCGCGGAAGATCCCATGCTCACGATTGAGACAATGGTCGGCACATTGATAATTGCCGATTGCCGGATGACTACTGCAATCCTCGGCCACTTAAGCCATGTCAGGGCGAAGCCCCAGACCAACGCGATTATCGACAATACAAGGGCGGCAACTGACATGCGCGAGAGCCTACCGCCTAGTCCATCTTCCACCAGTCAGAGTCAATCGAAATCATCTTCTTCGGCACGATTTCCACAGTGTCGGGGTCGAATACTCGACGCGGATTGCGCACCTTCACTCTCAGAATCGTCACCTTCAAGCACTCTCTGACGACCTCGCGCCTGTCCAGGATGTCGAGAGAATCCCACACGGCTTTTGTGTCTCCGCCAGCGAATTTCTGCAGTACCGGATTACCTACCTGGCGCGCTCTCGCTTCGGCGGCTTCGATCTTCGGCAGTAGGGACTGTTCCATCTGCTCTGCCATGCGTGCCCGTGTGGACGCCGAGATCTTGGCGTTGGTCAGCTCCAGAATTTCAGCGTCGAGTTGCTGCCTGAGTTCGCGGGCAAGTTCGGCAGCTTCCCTGGCAGCTTTGTCGTCGCCGTACATAGCGGCAGCAGCCCGCACATGATCCGAAAAGAACTCCACTACAGCAGATTCCACATACCTGTCTAGCTCGTCTGCAGCGCGCTTCACGTGACTGTCCGGGCAACGGTATCGAGGCCGGAAGTCTGACTTCATATTGGAATGCTTGACTCCCTGGCCACACACCTCACAGGTTGCTATGCCCGAAAGTAGGTGGGTTACTTGGCTTCCCCAGGTGCGAGAACGTGAGGGATCGGTGAGCATAGCAACCAGTCGAGCATGTTCGCCTTCGGTTATCAGCGCTTCCCAATCGCCCTGTGTGCGTGAGACCTCGACCCGTTCGCCGGTTTGCTTGTCGTGACGCCGACGCACGTGGATTCCGGCATAGGTCGGACTAAGGACCATCGAACGCAAACCCTTCCCGCCGATCTTCGCCCAACCACTCCCCTGCCTGCCGACACCACGACTAGGCGCGGGCACTCCGCGCTCTGCGAACTCTTTTGCCAGGCTTCGCAGTGAATCACCCGCCAGCAGTCGCCGCACCGCCTCTTGAACGATCGGCGCGGCTTCCGGGTCCACAGTCCAGCCGTCAGGTCCGCGCACATATCCGAAAGGCATCCACCCGTTGTGTGTCCCTGTGGCAGCGGTCCGATCCTTCGCCCGCATGATTCGCTTCCGGGACAGCGCTACCTCTAGTTCGGCATTCTGAGCCGCGATACCGAGCATGTAGTTATCGTTCGGCTCGTTCAAGTCGTACAGCCGCCCGCCGACGAACCACTGCACGCCGAGGTCTGCGCAGAAATCCCGTAGCTCTGCGAACTCACCGAGCTTGCGCGTGATCCGAGACGACTCCCAGGACACCAGGACCACACCACGCCGCAGTAGAGCACGCAAACGTAGAAAGCCCGGACGGGTGCCCTGGGAGTACCGAGACGCGCCTATGTCGTTGTCGACCACCACATCAATCACCGGCCACCCTTCGGCCTCACACGTGCGCCTGCAATCGGCTTCCTGCTCCGATACCGACCGTGCGCGGCCTGACTGGTCGCTGGACACACGACAGTAGATGACTGCTCCATCAATCGACGCCATGGCTGGTACCTTCCAATCGTTGCGAATGCCCTGGTCACATGGTACTTCTATATGGGTGACTTTGGCATACGGCTTCACCGAGTACGGCGGACCCGACACACAGTCCTACTTCGACGTCACCTTGCCCCCACCGGGTGCCGGCCAACTGCTGGTGTCGGTCCGAGCGGCGGGCGTCAACCCCGCTGACTGGAAAGTTCGCGCGGGTACTCGAAAAGATACTGTCCCGGTGACGCTGCCTGCGGTTCTGGGCCGCGAAGTGTCCGGTGTTGTCATCGGAGTAGGTCCGCGGGTCACCGAGTTCGAGGTCGGCGACGAAGTGTTCGGCGCTACCGCGACCGGCTTCGGCGGCTACGCCGCGTCGACATTGCTCAACGTCTCCTCGACAGCACACAAGCCGCCTACCGTGTCCTGGGCCGATGCCGCAGTGCTGACGGTTGCGGCAGGAACGGCCTACGACGCACTCCACGATCTCGGTCTGAAACCCGGGGCGACACTCCTGCTGCTCGGCGCCGGCGGCGGCGTTGGTCGCAGCACGATCGCGCTTGCACTGGCGCGGAGTATCAACGTGATCGGTGTCGCGAGCGAGTCCAAGAGAACCGCGATCGAGGAAGCGGGAGCACGTTGGGTTGCGTCGGTGGACGGCTTCGCAGACGACGTGTCCGCGTTGTCCCCAGTCGGAGTGGACGCGGTTTTCGACCTGGTCGGCGGGGACACTCTCACTCGCGGCGCTGAGCTCGCCCGACCGGACGCACCGATCCTGAGCATCGCCGATCCTCTGGCTGCGAGCCGACTCGGCGGCGGTGGTGTCGAACGCCGAAGAACTACAGCAGTATTCACGGAGGTCGCGGCGCTCGTGGCCGACGGGATCCTCGACCCGTCCGTGTCCGGGCGGTACCCATTCTCCCGCGCTGGGGAAGCGCTCGCTGCAGTCGAAGACGGCCATGCCGCCGGCAAAGTAGTGATCGAGTTCGGCTGATTCCTGTCGGCCCCCGATGGTTCAATCACCGTCTACGACGGACGGCGTTGAATCACCGTCTACGACGGGCGGGGGCACAGGTGGTTGCACGGTTATCTGCGATCCTGTCGACGCTCGTGCTCGTATGTCTCGTCGCGTCCTGCGGACGGTTCGGGGACGAGCGTCTCGAGTCGGCCCCGGGCAGCCCGACACGATCGGAGCTCGAATCGCTGCTGTCCCGGACCGCGATTGTCGACAACCGCCCACATCCGGGTGGATACGAGCGCGGCTGCGGTAACGGCGAGGCCCCGTTGACTGAACTAAATGCCGAATGGTGCAGGTCTGAAGGGGTGGGGTCGATGTGGGTCGGTAGCTTGCGGACATGAGCGAAGGGGAAAGTTCGAGAGATCTGTCGGGGCTTGTGGTGGCCCGAGTGGGTCGGTTGATAGCGACAGGTCAGGCGGCGGAGCCTTACGTCTTGCAGGGCAGCGACGGTGAACGAGTGGAGTCCGTCGAGGTGTTCTTCCGGGAGCTGATCGCTTCCGGGAGGTCGGTGGCGACGGTGCGTTCGTACGGTATGGATCTGCTCAGATGGTGGCGGTTCCTTCACGCTGTGGACGTGGCGTGGGATCGTGCCGATCGGGTCGATGCCCGCGATTTCAGTTGTTGGATCCAGTTGACGGCGAAGGCACGACAAGGATCAGTGGTGCCGGCCAGCGCCGAGGCGGCTGCTACTGCTGCGGCATCGCCGAATCCTGTCACCGGCAAACCGGCTCTGGGGGCCGGGTACTCGCCGGCGACAGTGGCGCACAGTGAGACGGTGCTGCGAAGTTTCTACGATTTTCATCGGGACGCGGGGACTGGCCCGCTTCTGAATCCGTTCCCTCTCGATCTCTCTCGCCGGTCGAGACGGGCTCATGCGCACCACAATCCGATGGATCATTGGGCACCTGAGCGTGTGGGGCGCTACCGGCCTCGGGTCTCGCAGCGGATTCCCCGAGCGATTCCCGAGGATCTGTTCGATAAGTTGTTCGCGGCGTTGTCGTCGGATCGGGACCGGGCGTTGGTGGCGTTCTGGATTTCATCGGGGGTGCGAGCGTCGGAGCTGTTGGGAGTCCGCGAGTGCGATGTCGACCCGGGGCAGCAGTTGATTACTGTGGTGCGCAAGGGAACACGTGCGGTGGAGCAGGTACCCGCGTCGGCGGACGCGTTCGTCTGGTTGCGGTTGTATCAGGAGCAGTTGCGGGGCGAGGTGCCACTCGGACGGATGCAACCGTTGTGGTGGACACTGCGAAGGCCTCGCCGCCCGTTGAATTACCATGCGGCGCATCGGATGTTCGAGCGTGCGAATGCTACCCTCGGTTCGGATTGGACTCTGCACGACTTACGTCACAGTGCAGCGAGGCGGATGGCCAACGACCCGCACTTGTCCTTGGTGGAGGTCAAAGAGGTGTTGGGGCACGCCCATTTGTCGACGACCGAAATTTATCTGACACCCGATAAGGACGAGGTGATCGCCAGCGTCCTGGCCCACCACGCTCGTACTGCTGATCAGCGGGAACATCCGCGGGCTCCGTCGCCGCCTCCTGCTCCTGGATACGATCCGGCAGCGTTGAGCGTGCTGTTCGGGAGGCCGTTGTGAGCACTGCCGTCAAGCACATGACCCGCCCGGAACGCTTCGAGGTCACACCGGTGCCGCATTCGAGGATTCGCCAACTGCACAAACAGTTTCCACCACGCGAAGGTGAACTCTGGTGGCCGCACACCGCTGCCTCTGCTGAGGAGGTCGAGGCCCGACTGAACTGCTCGGTGCTTGCTGAGGCTGCGGTCACCACCCGAGCCGGACGGCACCGGGGCGTGATCAAGATACTGACCTGGTTGGCTTCGGTGCCAGGCGATACCTGGCAAGCCCGGTGGCTCGCCAGCGGCGCCGAGAACATCCGCGGGTCTCGTTACGGCGCGACAACCTCCTGGGCCGATCTCCCGGTGGAATGGATTGCCGGACACGGGCGCCCTGTCAGACATGATCGCAACGACCTGGCTGCAGGACTGCTGATGTTGCTGTGCCTGGACGTGATCCGGCCGCAGTTGCCGTGGATGCTCTCCCGGGCGCACCCGTTTCTCGCGCCGATGATGGCAAAGCTGCGAGATCCGGACGGATTCGCGCGGTTGGACGAGCTTGCTGCCACTCAGCCGGATACCTCGCGAGACGATGCACGAATCGCAGCGACCAGAATCGCGACCCTGCTGGTATCCAAAGGCGGGACGGTCGCGGAGATCACTGTCGGCGATTGCGTGGAGCTGATCGAAACGATGGCGCAGGTGCACTCCCGCCGCGGTCAGAAGAAGATCGATTTCTACCTGCGACTACGTGCGATGGGCATCTTTCCCGAGGATGCACCACACAGCATCCGTGCGTTCGGCGCTCCGGTCGGACAGTTGACGATCGAACAACTCGTCGACCGCTACCCGATCGAGAACCAACCGATCCGAGCTCTGCTCATCGACTATCTGCGCGAGCGTCAACCCGCGCTGGACTACACCAGTCTCAACTCTCGTGCCCGAGGACTCGCCGGGCTGTTCTGGAGCCGCGTCGAGACACTCGCCCCCGGTATCGACACCCTGGCGCTGCCGCCTGACGTTGCCCGAGCATGGAAGGACGACCTGAGATCGATCACACGCACCGCCGTCGACGCGGCGGGACGAAAGCACGAAACAACTTCGCCCCGAAAGAATTACAAAGACAATCTGTTGCAAGTGCGTGCGTTCTATCTCGACCTCGCGCACTGGGCCGTCGAAGATCCGGCACGCTGGGCGCAGTGGGTGGCGCCCTGCCCGATCAGCGACGCCGAGGTCAAAAGAGGCAAGGAACTCAAACACCGTAAAGCGCGGATGGATCAGCGCACTCGCGAGCGATTGCCTGTCCTGTCGCAGTTGGTTCGGTCCGCAGCTGACCGCCGCGCGGCCGCAGCGGCTCTACTTGTTGCGGCGCAGAACACCGAACCAGGTGAGGTGATCTCGGGAACCGACGGAGAACTGCGACGATCCTTGATCCGTCGGGGAACTGGCCGCGTCGTATGGGCCGACAATACTGTTACCGGTGTTCGCCGCGATCTCACCTACGAGGACGAGGAAGCATTCTGGGCATTCGCCACTATCGAAGTGTTGCGGCTCAGCGGTATCCGTCATGAAGAGCTCCTCGAGCTCAGTCACCACAGCATCACCGAATATCGACTACCTAGTACCGGTGAACTGGTTCCGCTGCTGCAGATAGCTCCATCGAAGACCGATACCGAGCGGCTGATCTTGGTCAGTCCCGAGCTTGCGGAAGTCCTCAGTGCGGTAGTTCAGCGTTCGCGGCAACCCAACGGATCGATACCGCTCGTGGCTGCCTACGATACGCAGGAGAAGCTGTGGAATCCGCCGATGCCGCTGCTCTTTCAGCGGGGAATCGGAAACGAACGCCGAGCGATCCCACCGAGTTTCGTCCGCAAGCTCCTCATCAATGCGCTCACCGTGGCAGCTCTCACCGATGCCAGTGGCGATCCGTTGATGTTTCAGCCCCACGACTTCCGGCGAATATTCGTCACCGACGCGATCATGAACGGCCTGCCACCCCATATCGCACAGGTTATTTGCGGGCACAAGACAATTGACACGACGATGGGCTACAAGGCCGTCTACCCCTCGGAAACGATCGAAGCGCATCGAGCGTTCATCGCGCGTCGTCGTTCGATGAGACCCAGTGAGGAATACCGGACACCGACCGACGAGGAATGGGATGCGTTCTTGTCTCATTTCGAGAAGCGGAAAGTATCGGTCGGGACCTGCGCACGGTCGTTCGGCACACCCTGCATCCATGAGCATGCTTGCGTCAGATGCTCACTCCTGCGGCCGGATCCAACGCAGCGAGGCAGGCTCGAAGAAATCCGAGACAACCTCGAAGCCCGCATCATCGAAGCCAAACAGGAAGGCTGGCTGGGTGAAGTCGAAGGACTGCAGGTCAGCTACACCGGAGTCAGGGACAAGATCGCACAGGTCGATGCCACGATGAAACGAGGATCGGCAACAACTGACCTCGGAATGCCTGGATTCGGATCGATCTCGGGAAGGACTTCCACATGATTACCAAGCTTGAATTCTTGTTCAGAGAAGCTTGCGTCTTCGGCCCCGCTTGGTCCGACGACCAGGACGCTCCAGGTGGCCACGACGGGTGCGATACCCGCAACAACGTTCTGGCCCAAGATCTCTCGGACGTGGTGTTCAAACCGGGAACACGTGACTGCGTCGTACTGTCGGGCGCGATGACCGACCCGTACTCCGGTGATCGCATCGAATTCGAACGCAGCCAGGCCAAGTCCGTCCAGATCGACCACGTCTTCCCACTCGCCGCCGCCTGGGACTTCGGCGCGAACTCCTGGACGCCCGCGCTTCGGATGAGGTTCGCGAACGACATGTCTCTGAACCTGTTGGCCGTCAACGGCCCCGACAACCAGTCGAAAGGCGACAGCACGCCCAGTGAGTGGTTGCCGCCCGATCCTGCGTACCGATGCTTTTACGCCGGCAAGTACTTGACCGTCGCGATTTCCTATGGCTTACCAGTCAGCCGAGCTGATCATTCGGCCCTGACGGACCTCGCCACTCGCTGTTGAGCTACCGGCCGTCCTTCACCACTCGCCCACTCTGGATGACGAGTGCGATCCGCTCACGATCGGCAAAGATCGAGGGATCCGTCAACGGATTGCCGCGGAAGGCAACGAGGTCGGCGAACTTGCCGACTTCGATGGTGCCGACCTCGTCGGCGATACCGAGAATGTCGGCGTTGATCCGGGTAGCGGAAACCAATGCGTCCATCGGGGTTTCGACCTTGGCGCGCAGGACTAGCTCCATTCCCCGGCCCGTTTGATCGGTACCGATGAGGTCCGATCCCAATCCCACTCTGACGCCGGCATTTCGAGCAGCAAGAAGCCCGTCGATCTGACCCTGCATCATCTGGCCGATCCGAGCCGAAATCGATTCGGGTAGACCTGCTGACGCCGCGCTGTCCGAGAGTGCCTGCACCACAGCCAACGTCGGCACCAACGCGACGTCGTGCTCGGCCATCAACTTGGCAGTCTCGTCGTCGATACCTGAGCCGTGCTCGACGCATTTCGCGCCGGCAGTGACAGCGTTTCGGATTCCCTCGTTGTTGTGGGCATGCACCGTGACATAGGTACCGCGCGCATTGGCTTCCTCGACGGCAACTTCGATCTCGTCGACCGTGAACTGGGTATCGGTGAGCTTGTCATGAGTCGATACCACTCCCCCTGTGACACACAGTTTGAGGAAGTCCGCACCCCTGCGGAACGTCTCGCGAACGTTCTTTCGCATTTCGTGCGGACCGTCGGAAAGCAGAGACATACACCGTAATCCGGGGATGTCATGATCGGACCAGTCCGAAGTCGGCTCCCATTCGGCCGCCAGGTGTCCGTGTCCACCGGTCTGGCACTGGATCGGGCCGCACTGAATGATCCGCGGACCCGGAATCTTGCCCGAGGCGACAACTCCGGCGAGTCCACCGTCGATTCCGCCGCAGTCACGAACAGTGGTGAATCCCCCGTCGAGGGTCGATGCGCAGGTCGCGAACATGTCTGCAGCGAGCTCGGCTACCGAGATCTGACGCCGCAGGCTCGGTGCGAGATCGCTCGATCCACCGAGATGAACGTGTGCGTCGATGAGGCCGGGCGTGATTGTCAGCCCAGCGCAGTCCAGCACCTCCGCCCCCGTGGGTGGCGTGCCACCGAGTGCACTGATGCGCCCGTTTTCCACAGCAACAGCGCAGTTCTCGATCGGGTCGGCGCCCGTCCCGTCGATGATCGTTGCACCGGTCAGCCATACGACAGACATATTGAATGTTCCTCCGACGTGTACCGATCGCCGGAAGATTCCGCCGACATACCGAATAGGGTTCGGTTAGTATGATGCATATCGGCTCCCGAAATCAAGGAGTTGTCATCACTCGATGAAGTCCGAGATTGCTGACGAATCCCTCACCAGGAGAATCGATGCCGCGTCCCACCCAGCCGATACTGTCCACGCGAAACATCACCGACGCGGCTCTGGATGCTGTCGACGCGACCGGCGACTTCACCATGCCCGGGATCGCCAAGCAATTGAACGTGACTCCGTCTTCGCTCTACACACATATTTCGGGTCGATCCGAGATCGTCGAACTCATGCGCATCCGCGTGATGTCGTCGATCTCTGTCCCCCACCCACCGGCAGGGTGGAGCGAACGGATCAGCGCGTGGGGGTGGGCCTATCGCCGAGCTGCGGTCGAGCACTGGCGCCTCATCCCGCTACTCATGACCCGCAGCGTCCGCACCGAGGTAACTTTTGATATCGATACTGCACTGGTTCAGGCATTTTCGGACGGGGGTTTCGATTCGGCCGACACTCGTCACGCAATCTCCACGCTGGACAGTCTGGTTCTCGGATCAGTCGTGAAACTCTCGACGCCGGATGTCGCATGGACCCAATCCTCCAACCCGAGCGAGATCACGCGCGAGGCTACGACCCCACTGCGAACCGACGACACGTTCGACTTCGGCCTGCGAACCCTGATCGCCGGATGGATGGCTCAGCGCGTTGTTCGTCTGTATACCGAACCTCATTCGGATTCCGACGTCACTTCACGGTGAACGACCTGGTGTGCCATCCCGTGGCGCCACCGGGAATCGGCGGAGTGCGCTCTTCCACCTGAACGTTCCCGTCCAGATCCGTCGCTCTGACCTGCACCGTGTGCAAACCCGAGCCTGCATCCCACATCCACGACCATTGACGCCAGGTGTCGATCGAGTACTCCTGCGCCAGTGTCGCCGGTTGCCATTCACCGTTGTCGACGCGAACCTCGACCTTCTCGATCCCGCGATGCTGCGCCCAGGCCGTTCCCGCCACCAGCACCTGGCCCGGCTCGATGGGAGCCAGAGCTGCCGGCACCTCGATACGCGAGGACGTCTTGATCGGTGCCTGCGCACCCCAACCGCGCTGGGTCCAATAGGCCTCGACCTTGTCGAAACGCGTGAGTTCCCACTCCGTCACCCACTTGGTGGCGGAGACGAAACCGTACAGACCGGGAACGACCTGCCGAACGGGATAGCCGTGCTCGAACGGCAACGGCTCACCGTTCATCGCCACGGCGAGAATCGCGTCACGGCCGTCGGTGACTATCTCGACCGGGGTGCCGACTGTGAAGCCGTCGACGCTGGTCGAGAGGAGCATGTCGGCGTCGGGATGGACACCGACTTCGTCGAGCAGGTCCTTCATGGGATAACCGATCCACTTCGCGTTCCCGGCCAGAACGCCGCCCACCTCGTTCGAGACACACGTCAGCGTGATGACTCGCTCGATGGGCGTTCGCGCCACCAGATCGTCGAACGACAACGTCATCTCGCGGTCCACCATTCCGTGAATCCGCAGTTCCCACGAATCCGTCGTCAATTGCGGAACGAGGAGTGCCGTGTCGATTCGGTAGAAGTCGTCGTTGGGCGTGATGTATGTCGACGCACCCGCAATCGCGATGTCCGCACCCGCCGGAATCGGCGGCGCCGGGTCAGCGGCGGTGGGCACGACAAAATCTTCACGATTCGCTACTGCTCCGGCGATTCTCTGCCCCACGAACTTCCCGGCCGCACCCGC
Organism: Rhodococcus sp. 008; assembly: GCF_001682295.1. Lineage (NCBI taxonomy): Bacteria > Bacillati > Actinomycetota > Actinomycetes > Mycobacteriales > Nocardiaceae > Rhodococcus > Rhodococcus sp. 008. The sequence goes on from NZ_CP012749.1 coordinate 22,192, forward strand.
TGCCGCAGCCACTGCCAACGCCGCACCTGCCAGCAGGAGGAACTGACGACGAGGCAACCACGAGTCGGCGACGCCCGGCGAGAGCGGCACTTCGAGTTGTGTGATCAGCAACCGCAAGGTTGCGACGCCCGCCACCACACCGACCAGTGTCGGGAACACGTACATCGCGTCGGCAGTCGGGCGCTGCATCGCCGCATACACACCAACCGCGCCCAGAAGAACGAGAATGACGCTGCCGATCGGGCGGCGTCGCCGTTCCAGGAGCCCGGCCACCGCACCGAGCAGAACGATCAAGATCGACATTCCGATGAACAGCGCCGGCTTGTCATTGGTACCGAAAGTATCGATCGCGAACTCGCGAGCCCACGCCGGCGTTCGGTCGACGGTAGTCGCACCTACCGCGTAGAAGGGCGACGCGTCCGGGTTGATCGGCAACGCAACCAGTTCACCGACGCCCAGGACGACAGCCGCGGCCAAGACCCCGGAGATCGCGTGAGCAGCCCATCTACGACGCAGTGGACGAGATTCGGTGCTCGGGTGCTCGTCGATGTTCTGTGTGACCATGTCGTCTCGGCTCTGTCGGTGCGAGTGGTGCTTCGATCGGATACCCGACATTCGGCGCTGCGGGCCATCCGGATGGGTGCACTCCTCCATCAAGAACTACTCCGAACTCGCGATTAGAGTGGGAACGATGACCGTCGACCTCAACAAGGACACGCTCCTGTGCATGTCGCTCTCCGGGCGACCGAGCAACATCGGCACCAGATTTCACAATTACCTCTACGAGGAATTGGGCCTGAACTTCGTCTACAAAGCCTTCACCACCGAAGACGTGCCAGCCGCGATCGCCGGCATACGAGCACTCGGGATTCGAGGCTGTGGGGTGTCGATGCCGTTCAAGGAACAGGTCATCGAGCACATCGACGTCATGCATGATTCGGCCAGCGCCATCGACTCCGTCAACACGATCGTCAACGAGTCCGGAGTGCTGCACGCCTACAACACCGACTATCAGGCGGTGGCCGATCTACTGCGTGACAACAACGTCGACACGAGCCTGTCCGTCGCTGTCGCCGGCAGCGGTGGCATGGCAAAAGCAGTCGTCGCCGCGGTGCGCGACACCGGATTCACCGACGTCACCGTGATCGCCCGCAACCAGCAAGTGGGGTCGTCGCTCGCGAAGCAGTACGGCTTCGACTGGCAGGCCGAACTCGGCGAGCTTCGTCCCGGTGTGCTGATCAACGCCACTCCGATCGGTATGTCCGGCGGCGCAGAAGCAGATGCACTGTCGTTCCCCGAACAAGCAGTGCGCGCCGCCGATGTCGTCTTCGACGTCGTCGCGATGCCTGCGAACACGCCACTGATCGCGTTGGCGACCGAACTCGGCAAGACGGCGATCACGGGAGCGTCGGTCATTGCCCTTCAGGCCGCCCAACAGTTCGTGCTCTACACCGGCGTGCGTCCGAGCGCGGAGCAGATCCAGCGAGCGTCGGAATACTCACGGGCGTAGGAACCACGTCGCCGTGAACGAGACCGGGGAGACTCCACCTCAACAACTCGCGCGGAACTTCAACGAGTTGTTGCAAGAACTGCGCGTCGCGCTCTCTGGTGTTCAGATCCTGTTTGCCTTCTTGCTGGCCGTGGCATTCACCGAACGCTACGAGGAAGCGTCGGCGTACATCCGCGGCATCCACTTGGTGACGGTGATCCTTGTTGCCATCTCGTTCGGGTTCCTGATGGCACCCGCGGTCTGGCATCGCATGCTTTTCCGCCGTGGGCACCGCGAGAACATATTGCCCGTGGCCAACCGATTCGCCCTGTGCGGCATAGCCTTTCTGGCCGCCTCCATGACCGGCACGGTCCTGTTGATCGCCGAGGTCGCCGTCGGCGGAGTTGCCGCAAAGGTGTTGGCAGCGTGCGCCGCGATCATGTTCACGGCGCTGTGGTTTCTCGTGCCGTCATTCATCGATCGCACCAAGAGCTGACTCAGGCTCCGGTGTCGACGGCGCGAGTGCTGTCGTTGGACCACTGTGACCACGAGCCCGGGAACAGCGTCGCGTCGTAACCAGCGATCGCGAGCGCCGCGATCTCGTGCGCTGCAGTCACTCCGGATCCGCAGTACACCGCCACCTTGTCTCCGACGCCCAGTCCGGCGAATCGCTCACGCAGGTGGGTCGTATCCAGGAATCGCCCGTCGCCGGTGATGTTCTCGGCGGTCGGCGCGTTCACCGCACCGGGGATGTGCCCTGCGACGGGATCCATCGGCTCGACCTCGCCGCGGTACCGCTCCCCGGCTCGGGCGTCGAGAAGGACACCGCCCTCGCTCGTCCAGTTGCCGACACCGTCGATGTCGACAGTCGGCATGTTGCCGCCGGTGAAAGTCACGTCGCCCGGGCTGACGGACTCGCCGATACCGGCCGCCAACGGCAGTCCTGCGGACTCCCAGGCCTGCAGCCCGCCGTCGAGCAGTCGGACATCCGAGAGTCCGGCCCACCGCAGCAGCCACCAACCACGGGCAGCGGCCGTGTTGCCGGTGGCGTCGTAAAGCACCACCGAATCACCGTCGTCGATTCCCCAACGACGCGCCGCGGCCTGCAGGTCTTCGAGACTCGGCAGCGGATGCCTCCCCTCGTCCGGCGACGGCGGCGAGGCAAGTTCCTCGTCGAGGTTCACGAATACCGCACCGGGAATATGGCCGTCGCGAAAATGCTGCTCGCCGTTCGAATCACCCAGCGCCCATCGGACATCGAGCAATCGCGGCGCAGCGCCGGCCTCGATGAGAGCGGACAGTTCTTCGACGTCGATCAGCACGGGAAGTGTCATGAGCCCATCCTGACACGACCACTCATGCAACCCCGAAGAAGGCACCGAGGCCCACCAACAACACTCCCGTCACCACGTCGATTCGCTTCCCGACGCCAGGGCGACGCAGCTTCTTGCCGGCTCCGGCCGCCAACACCACCACGATCGCCCACCACAGTGCCGCGGCGACCACCGTCGCGCCCGCCAACATCAACGTCCGCAGCCCTGCGCCTTCACCCGGCTCGATGAATTGCGGGAGTAGCCCGAGAAAGAACAACAACGCCTTCGGGTTCAGCAGGTTCGAGAGGAAGCCGTAGCGAAATGCCGTGGTGACCGCGATCGGTTCTTTCGCTGCCGGAATTCCCTCGTCCGAGGCGCGGGCTTTGAAAGCACTTCGAATCGCGGAGATGCCGAGCCAGGTCAGATATGCCGCCCCGGCGTAGGTGAGCGCGGAGAGCAACTGTGGCCGTGTCGCCACAAGTGCGGAGAGACCCAGTGACGCGGCAGCGGTGTGAACGAAGAGCCCGGAAATCACACCGGCGGCCACCACCGCGCCGGTCCGACGATCTGCTAGAGAATGACGCAGGATCAGGACAAAATCCGGTCCCGGCGTGAACAGGACGATGGATAGCAGGGAGCCGAAAGCGAGCCATTGACCGACACTCATCCGAAATACCTCACACCCGAGCTGATTCGAGACACATGTTCATGCCAGGAGTGTGCAACTGGATCCGGGAAGTTCAAAACGACTCCGGATATAGTTCGGCAGATGACGAAGAATGAGCCTCTGGATCCGGTGGACTGGAAGATTTTGGCCGAATTGCAGAACGACGCGTCGATCACCAACAAGGTGTTGGCCGATCGAGTCGGTTTGGCGACGTCCTCGTGCCACGAGCGCGTACGACGCCTACGCGCCAACGGCACGATCAGCGGCATCCATGCGGTTGTCGATCCGGCAGCCGTTGGCCGGTCGATGCAGGCGATCATCGCCGTTCAATTGCGACCACACCGCCGCGACCTCGTCGACCGGTTCACCGCCGACGCGCTAGCGCTGCCGGAAACGCTTGCGCTCTTCAACGTCTCGGGGCCCGAGGACTTCTTCCTCCACGTCGCGGTCCGTGACAGCGCTCATCTACAACGGGTATTGATCGACCACCTCGCCGCACATCCCGAGGTCTGGCACGCCCAAACGCACCTCATCTACGGCAAAGCGGTCACCTCACCCATCCGACCGGACAGGTAAATCGGGCCTCGAGCGGGTCGGGCAGAATCACTGACCATGTCGGACTCCACAGATACCACCGAACCGGAAGCCGTTCGCAGCAACTCGCAACCGATGAGCGCAGGCATCGTCACGGCCCTCGTCGGCTTCACCAGTTCGTTCGCGGTGGTCCTCACCGGCCTCGCCGCTGTCGGCGCGGACGCGACCGAGGCGGCGTCCGGACTGCTGGTTCTGTGTGTGACCCAAGCGTTGGGAATGCTCTGGCTCTCACGCCGGTATCGGATGCCGATCACCCTGGCCTGGTCGACGCCCGGTGCCGCTCTGCTCGCCGGCGCCGGAGCGGTCGAGGGTGGGTGGCCGGCGGCGGTCGGAGCATTCATCGTCGTCGGAATCGCGATTGTTCTGACCGGACTGTGGCCGACGCTCGGAAGGATCATCTCGGCAATCCCGACGCCCCTCGCGCAGGCGATGCTCGCCGGGGTTCTGATGCCGTTGTGCCTGGCGCCGATCATCGCCGTCCGGGACGCCCCCGCAGCGGTCGCGCCCGTCATCCTGGTTTGGCTTGCCGCGCAGCGCTTCTCCAAGCGATGGGCGGTTCCGCTCGCGTTCCTCACCGCAGCGGTCGTGATCGGGATCAGCCTCGTCACGTCGGATCGAGTGCTCGACGCCGGCGCCATGATTCCCCGCATCGATCTCACCGCGCCGTCGTGGACCTGGCAGGCAATGATCGGCATTGCGATTCCCCTCTACATCGTCACGATGGCTTCGCAGAACATTCCCGGTGTGGCCGTGATGAATTCGTTCGGATACACCGTTCCCTGGCGACCGTCGATGATCGTGACGGGTGTCGGCACCATCGTCGGCGCACCGGCCGGTGGCCATGCGATCAACCTCGCGGCGATCAGCGCAGCCCTGGCCGCCGCCCCCACCGCACATCCGGATCCCAAACGTCGATGGATCGCTGCCTTCACCGCAGGCTGGGCGTATCTCGTTCTCGCTGCCGGCGCGGCCGCGGTGGCCGCTCTGGTAGCCGCCGCACCGGCCGGAGTCGTGGAAACTGTTGCCGGACTGGCGCTCCTGGCAACGCTTGCCGGCGCCCTCACGTCGGCGCTGAGCGAGGCGAGTGAACGTGAAGGCGCCGTGGTCACGTTTCTGATCGCCGCATCCGGGGTCAGTATCCTGGGAATCGGTTCGGCATTCTGGGCACTGTTGGTGGGGCTGATCGTGCGTGCAGTCCTACAGGGCACCACCCTGCCCTCACTCGCGCGACAGTCCTCACTACAGTCGAAGCCGTGAGCACAGCGCAGACGCCCCCGTCGATCAGCGAGTTTCCCGTTCTCTGGCCCGTCCCGACGCGGTGGGACGACAACGATCACTACGGCCACGTCAACAACGTGACCTACTACTCGTACTTCGACACCGCGGTCAACGCCTGGCTGATGTCTTCCACTGGAACCGACATCCGCACCCTGCCTGCCATCGGCGTCGTCGCCGAGACGTCGTGCCGGTACCTGAGCGAGCTGTCGTTCCCCGAGCAGTTGCAGGTGGGTATCTCCGTCGAGAAGCTGGGCACCAAGAGCATCGTCTACGCCCTGGCGATATTCCACGAGGTCGACGGTGGCAATTGGGAACCCGCTGCCACCGGCCGCTTTGTCCACGTCTACGTCGACGCCGACACCCGTAAGCCGGTGGAGATCCCGGCGGCCATCAGATCGGCAGCCGGGATCTTGACCGAAAACTAGCTCAGGCCGAGCTGATCTGCCGTCAAGACGGCGCGTGCAACGATTCCGTCGATCAGCGCGACCGTCGGGCCGCCGTGCTCGGCCTTGTTGCGCGGATCGTCGAGAATGCGTCGCAGCACGCCCTCTGCGATGATCGCGAGCTTCCACAGAGCGAGTACGTGCCAGTATCCGACCGCTGACACGTCGCGGCCAGTCGCCTCGACGTAGGCAGCGACCAGCTCGTCACGGTTCGGGAAGCCTTCCAGCGTGGACGCCATGAACGGACCGGCAACCTTGTCACCGGCTTCCGGCCAGTACGCGAGTAGCGCACCGAGATCCGCGAGCGGCTCCCCCAACGTGCACAGCTCCCAGTCGACGACGGCAACGATGCGCCCCTCGGCCGGATCGGTGATGACGTTGTTGAGGTGGAAGTCGCCGTGAACCAACGTCACTTCGTTCTGTTCCGGAATGTTTCGGTGCAGAATCTCGGCCAATCGGTCGACATCCGGAACATCGCGGGTCTTCGACTTCTCCCACTGCGCCGACCACCGCTTGAGCTGACGCTCGGCAAAGGGCTTGCGGCTGGCCAGGTCGTCCAGCCCGGTCTCTTCCAGGTCAACTCCGTGGATGCTGGCGAGGGTTTTGGGCATCGCCAAGCCGACCGCGCGACGCTCGTCCTCGGTCAACTTCTGAGCCACCGGAACGCCGTCGATCACAACGCCGTCGATGTAGCTCATGAGGACCAGCGGAGCGTCCGTGATCTCCGGATCTTCCGTGATGCCGAGGATCTTCGGAACCGGCACTTTGGTTCCCTGGAGCGAGGACAGGATGCGGTGCTCGCGAACGACGTCGTGCGCGGAAGCCAACAATGTTCCCAGTGGAGGTCTGCGCAGTACCCACCGTCCTCCGCCCGCATCCGTCACGGAGTAGGTCAGGTTCGATTGCCCGTTACCGATCCTCTCGAAAGTCAGTGGTGTCGTGGCGCCGACCCCCAGTTCGGCGATCCACGCGGAAACAGCTTCTTCGTTCAAACCGACTGCAGTCACCGCACCGATGCTAGCGGTTGAAGTCCGATCGGTTGGCCGTACCGACACGTTTGTTACTCGTCAGTTCGCAGCTCAGGTCTTGATACGGCAGTGAAAATACTTGCGAATTTCCCAATCAGGGGGATCCTGATGGTAGACCGACAACTGCATACAACACATCGGGATTGTGCGGCGTACTCACGAGGCGCGCCGGGCATGAGCAGAAACCGAGGTGAGCGAAGATGGTCGACAACCTCGATTATCCGGTCCAACTCATCCAACCGAACGGCGCACGGGTGTGCCGTCCCGAATTCGACCGCCTGATAACGGACATCGGGCCTGACGAACTGCTGTCGTTGTATCGCGATCTCGTCGTGAGTCGCCGCATCGACACCGAAGCTGTTGCCCTGCAGCGTCAAGGCGAAATCGGGTTGTGGGCTCCGATGCTCGGTCAGGAAGCCGCGCAGGTCGGTTCCGCGAGAGCGCTCGCCCCAGGCGACTTCGCCTTCACCAGCTATCGCGAACATGCCGTCGCGTACTGCCGCGGAGTTCCCCCCGAATTGCTGACCACCATGTGGCGCGGAATCTCCCATTCCGGTTGGGATCCAGAACAATTCAACGTCACCAACCCGGCGATCGTCGTCGGCTCCCAAGGGCTGCACGCCACCGGATACGCACTCGGCGCACACCTGGACGGCGCCGAGATCGCAACGATCGCGTACTTCGGCGACGGCGCCACAAGTCAGGGCGACATCGCCGAGGCGATGGGATTTGCCGCCAGTTTCCGTGTCGGCGTTGTCTTCTTCTGCCAGAACAACCAGTGGGCAATCAGTGAACCGGTATCCCTCCAGTCACGCACGCCCATCTCACATCGGGCAATCGGTTACGGCATCCCCGCGATCCGCGTCGACGGTAACGACGTCCTTGCCGTGCTCGCCGTGACGCGCTCGGCGCTCAATCGCGCACGCGAAGGCAGCGGCCCGACGTTCATCGAGGCGATCACCTGCAGAATGGGCCCGCACACGACCTCCGACGATCCGAGCAGGTACCGCACCGATACGGATATGTCGGAGTGGAGAAGCCGCGATCCGCTCGAGCGAATGCGTCTGCTCCTCGGCCGTCGCGATCTTCTCGGAGAAAACGAACTCAGCACCATCGCGGCAGCCGCCGACGACGTCGCCGCTGGACTGCGACGCGCAACCATCGCGCTCGCCGATCCGCCCCCGTCAGCGCTCTTCGATCACGTCTACGCCGAGGCACACCCACTGATCGACGCTGAACGCGAAGAGCATCGCGCGTATCTCCGTAGCCTGGAAGGGGCTTCGTCATGACCGTCATGAATCTGGTGACCGCGCTCAACACCGGCCTTCGACGCGCACTCGAAGACGATCGTCGCGTTGTCATCATGGGCGAGGACGTCGGCCGTCTCGGCGGCGTATTCCGGGTTACCGACGCCCTGCAGAAGGACTTCGGCGACACCCGGGTGATCGACATGCCCCTCGCCGAATCAGGGATCGTGGGAACAGCTTTCGGTCTTGCCTTGCGCGGATATCGTCCGGTCTGCGAAATTCAATTCGACGGGTTTGTCTACCCGGCTTTCGATCAGATCGTCTCGCAGGTGGCCAAGATCCAGTACCGCACCCGAGGCGCTGCCTCTGCGCCACTGACGATTCGGATTCCCAGTGGCGGCGGAATCGGTGCGGTGGAACATCATTCGGAGTCGCCGGAAGCGTACTTCGCTCACACCGCGGGACTGCGGGTGGTGTACCCGAGCAATCCGATCGACGGTTTTCACATGATCCGCCAATCCATTGCGGCCGACGACCCGGTGATATTCCTCGAACCCAAACGGCGCTACTGGGATACCGCCGACGTGAATACCGATGCTGCGCCCGAGCTTCCGCTCCACCGTGCTCGCGTCGCCCGCTCGGGGAACGACGCGACAGTGGTTGCGTACGGATCCATGGTCACCACCGCACTCGACGCCGCGCGGATCGCCGAAGAAGAGGGCCATGATCTGGAAGTGGTGGATCTGCGTTCACTCTCCCCCGTCGACTTCGACACGATCGAGGCGTCGGTGAACAAGACAGGCCGGCTGGTCGTTGTCCACGAGGCTCCGAAGTTTCTCGGCGTCGGCGCCGAAATCGCAGCACACGTCGCGGAACACTGCTTCTATCAGTTGGAGTCGCCGATCCTGCGGGTCAGCGGATTCGACATCCCCTACCCGCCCGCCAAGCTCGAGCGTTTTCACCTTCCGGACGCCGACCGGATCCTCGCAGCACTCGACCGGACGCTGGCAGCATGAGTACAGGGCACGAATTCCGGTTGCCGGATCTCGGCGAGGGCCTGACGTCCGCCGATCTGGTCGAGTGGACGGTCGGCGTCGGTGACACGGTGGAACTCAATCAAGTTCTCGCCCAGGTAGAGACAGCCAAAGCTCTTGTCGAACTGCCGTCGCCCTACGTCGGTGTTGTCAGAGAACTCCTCGTCGAACCTGGCACTACCGTTCCGGTGGGTACTCCGATCATCCGTATCGAGGAGTCTTCAAATTCACCGTCTCCAAGTAATTCTCAGTCTCCGAGAGTGCTGGTCGGATACGGACCCGCGACCGAGAGAACGAGCCGCCGACGGAGCAAGATCACGCCGTACTCGCAATCCGCGGCGAGTACCGAGCGTCGGCCCGCAACCCCCGCGGCGCGGCGCGCGGCCCGCGAAGCCGGCATCGATTTGAGCGAAATCACCGGCAGCGGATTCGACGGTGCCGTCACCGCGGCTGACGTCGCAGACGCGCTTACCGTGCAGTCGCCTTCGGATAACGCGACACGCCTGGCCTCGTCCGGCATACGAAAACAGATGGCGTCGGCGATGGTTGCCAGCACCCGCGCTCCGCAGGCCAGCGTCTTCCTCACCGCCGATGTCACGCCTTCGATGGAACTGCTCGGCAGGCTCCGTTCCTCGGAGGCGTTCACCGGACTGTCTCTCACTCCGCTGACTCTCGCTGCCAAGGCAATGGTGGCCGCCGTCGCCTCGCACCCGATGGTGAACGCGCATTGGGACGAGGCCCGCGGCGACGCCGCCGTCGACGATGACGTGAATCTCGGCATCGCCGTCGCCTCCGAACGTGGACTGTCCGTGCCCAACATCAAGAGCGCCCAGACCCTGAGCCTGGTCCAGCTCGCACGCGCGGTGACCGAACTGACCGTTGCTGCCCGTGAGGGAAAGACGGACGTCCGTCATCTGACGGGTGGCACCGTCACGATCACCAATGTCGGAGTCTTCGGCGTCGACGGCGGCATTCCGCTTCTCAATCCGGGAGAAGCCGTCATTCTCTGTCTGGGCTCGGTGAGCGAGCGTCCGTGGGTGATCGAGCGCAAGATCGAAGTGCGGAGCGTCGTGACACTGACGTTGACGTTCGACCACCGCGTGCTGACCGGTGAGCAGGCCGCGAGATTCCTCTCATTTGTCGCACAGATGCTCGCGGACCCGGACCTGTTGCTGACTCACCTGTAGAAAGGAACGAGTGAGCGTCAACCCCACCGACCGCGCAGTCCCCACCTCCGCCCTGGTGCGCGCCCGCGCCGGCATCTTCGGCATTTTCGGCATCAACGGATTTCTCCTCGCGATGTGGGTCGTCCACATCCCGTCCATCGAACACCGAGTGGGGATCAGTCACTCGACGCTCGGCTCACTTCTTCTCCTTCTTGCAGTCGGAGCCATTGCCGGCATGCAGTTGAGCGGCCCGCTCGCAGATCGATACGGCAGCAGACGCATGGTCGTCCTGGCGGGTAGCGGGCTGGCATTCGCCACTCTCGGCCCGGGGTTTGCCACGAACACCTGGCAGCTGGGCGCTGCACTTGTCGTGTTCGGCTTTGCGAACGGCGCGTTGGACGTGTCGATGAACTCGCAGGCCGTCGAGGCCGAACAGTTGTACCGGCGCTCGATCATGGCGGCCTTTCACGGCATGTTCTCGGTCGGTGGCGTATTGGGCTCTGTCATCGGATTCGGCACTCTCGCACTGGATCTTCCGCCGTATGTCACGCTCAGCATCGCGTCGGCAATCGGCTTGCTGGCAGTCTGGTTGTGCTCGCGACCCCTTCTCCCTCACGTCGACGTGCATGCCGAAACCGCGTCGACTACCGGAAAGACACACGGCAGATTCTCGGCTCGCGTACTTGCCCTCGGAACCCTCGCCTTTGTTCTGATGCTGGCCGAGGGAGTGGCAAACGACTGGAGCGCGCTGCAGGTCAAGGAAGATCTCGGTGTTTCGAATGCCGTTGCCGCACTGTCGTTCGGCGCATTCTCCGCCACGATGACCGTCGGCCGGTTCACCGCGGATCGGATCAGCGCGGCGGTAGGCCCGGTGGCCGTGGTTCGCTACGGCGCGTTGCTGTCGTCCGTCGGCATGCTGACCGTCGTGGTATCCGGCTGGCTACCACTGACGTTGCTCGGTTGGGCGCTGTTCGGCGCAGGCCTGTCGGGATGTATTCCGCAGATCTTCACCACGGCCGGAAATCTGGGCTCAGGTTCGGCCGGTACCAACATGTCTCGCGTCGTCGGCATGGGATACATCGGATTCCTCGCCGGGCCGGCAACCATCGGCTGGGTCACCAAGCTTGTGCCTCTCACCACAGCAATGTTGATCCCGTTTGCATGCGTCCTGGTCGCAGCGGGTTGTGCGGGTGTCGTTCGGCGCGATTCTCCGACCGCCTACAGACCTCACAGCTGATCCTCACGATCGGCACAGACTCAACAGGGATGCTGGTACTCGTGACCGTCTCGACCTCCACCCAGCACCCCGCTCCCTCCACAACCACTCGCTTCCTCGTCCTTGCCGCGATCGCCGTCGTAGCGCTGGGCGTCTTGTATTTCGTGCGACCCACCTCGCCCGGTTTGAGCGTCCCGGAACAGGTGCGCGCACTTGCCGAGTGGACGGTAGGCCGATTCGACGTCACCGCTGTACTCGCAGCCACTACCGCTCTGGCCGTCGTCTCGATGGTCCGCGGACTGCCATACGGCATCGGCGCGATCCTGCTCCTCGGAATGGGCGCCAATCTCACCAACGCGGCATTCGGTTCCTGGCTCCCCGATGTGCCCCAGGACCTATTGCCCAGCGGTCACGTCGCAGCGGCGACCGCGCTGTACTGCTCGGCGATCTTGATCACCGCCCCGCAGTGGCGTCCGGTGGTCGCCGGGCTCGGATTCGTCGGAGTTGCTGCGATCGGTGCCAGCGCGCTCGCCGCCGAGCTGAGCGGCCTTTTCGGAGTGATAGCTGGCATTCTGATCACCCTGGTATGGGCCTGTGCCGCAGCCATTTTGATGGCACGATCGCCCATCGCCGCGAAACGTGAAGAGCTACGCCCGGATACGGCAGCCATCGCGTTCTCCAGGCACCGGAGCATCCGACTTTAGTCCTAAATCTTTGGGATTCAGAGATTTTCGCCGATAGCTCGCCCGCCACGGTTGCACATGACGTATGTTCTGAAATGTCCGAATCAAGTAGTTCCACAGCGAAGGAGTCTTTACCGTGAGCCTCGAAGATCTGAACCCGCTCGAACTGATCCAGAAGTTGATCGAACTACTTTCCGGCTTCTCTTCCGACCCCGAAACCCCCGAGGTTCCGTAAAACGTCGCCAGAGGCGCCTGTTCCGAGTTTCGTCTCGGACCAGGCGCCTTTGTCGTTTCAGCACAAGAAGTCGTTGCAGCACAAGAAGTCGTTGCAACACACGACATCTTTGCAACACACGGCCACGAAAAAGGCGTCCACTCGCAGCTGCGAGTGGACGCCCCTTCCGAGTACCAGCGCTAGAGCGCCTTGAGTTCCTCGGTTACTTCGGAGACCGACTTCTTGGCGTCACCGAAGAGCATCGAGGTGCCCTCGGCGAAGAAGAGCGGGTTCTCGATACCGGCGAAACCGGAGTTCATCGAGCGCTTGAGCACGATGACGGACTTCGACTGGTCGACGTTGAGGATCGGCATTCCGTGAATCGGTGAGCTCGGATCGTTGCGCGCCGCCGGGTTGGTGACGTCGTTCGCGCCGATCACCAAGGTGACATCGGTACGAGAGAACTCGTCGTTGATGTCGTCCATTTCCTTCATCGCGTCGTACGAGACATCCGCCTCTGCGAGAAGGACGTTCATGTGACCGGGCATACGGCCGGCGACCGGGTGAATGGCGTACTTGACCTCGACGCCCTTCGACTCGAGCAGTTTCGCCATGTCCTTGACGGCATGCTGAGCCTGCGCGACGGCAAGTCCGTATCCGGGTACGACGATGACCTGGTTGGCGTAGGCCATCTGGATGGCCGCGTCGGCGGCCGAGGTCGCCTTTGCCGTGCGCACGACGCCGTCGGAGGATGCGGCTTCACCGCCACCACCACCGAAGCCGCCGGCAACGATGGCCGGGATGGACCGGTTCATGGCCTTGGCCATGAGGTTGGTCAAGATGGTGCCCGAAGCACCGACGATCATGCCGGCGACGATCATCGCCTGGTTGTTGAGCGCCAAACCTGCAGCAGCAGCTGACAAACCGGTCAGAGCGTTGAGCAGCGAGATGACGACGGGCATGTCCGCGCCGCCGATGGGCAGCACGACCATCAGTCCGAGGATGCCCGAGAGCACGAGCACGCCGACGATCCACAGTGAGCTGGTCGGGCCTTCCGGTGAGATCGCCTTGATACCGATGATCACCGAGAACGCGACGGCGGCAATGAGCAGCAGAGCATTGAGCGGCTGCTGGAGCTTGCCGATTCCGATCGGACGACCAGGCAGAGTTTCCTGCAGCTTCAGGAACGCGATCACGCTGCCCCAGAAGGAGATCGATCCGATCACCGCGGCAAAGAGCGAAGCGATGACGATGTGTACCGTCGGCGATTCGCCGTGCTGGAATGCGGTGAAACCGTCCGAGTCCAGGAACTCCGCGTACGCGATCAACGCGACTGTGCCGCCGCCGACACCGTTGAACAGTGCCACCAACTGCGGCATGGCCGTCATCTTCGTCCGGAGCGCCGGCGGAACGCCGAGCACGACACCGATGACAAGGCCGGCAGCGATGAGGATCCAGTTCCCCATCTCCGCATCACGAATGGAGATCAGAGTTGCAACGACGGCGATGAGCATGCCGACCGCGGCGATCTGGTTGCCGCGGACTGCGGTCTTCGGGCCGGTAAGACCCATGAGGCCGTAGATGAACATCGAGAACGCGACAATGTAGAGCGCATTGACCAGGTATTCCATTACTGGTCACCATCCTTCGACACAGACTTGGCAGCCGGCTTGGCCTTGAACATCGCCAACATGCGGTCCGTGACCACAAAACCACCGACAACGTTCACGGTTCCGAAGACGAGCGCGACGAACAAGATGATCTGCAACCCGATCGAGGGATCGTGCACCTTGCCCAGGACGACCAACGCACCCAGGACGACGATGCCGTGGATGGCGTTCGTACCGGACATCAACGGGGTGTGCAGGGTGTTCGGAACTTTGGAGATCACAGCGAAACCGACGAACCCGGACAACACCAGGATCGCGATGTTCGCCAGAAGTGATGTGTACATCAGGCGCCCTTCTCTTCACGGGTGACGCACGCACCGGCCAGAACCTCGTCGGAGAAATCAGGCGCCAAGGCACCTTCCACCAACATGAGTTCGATCAGCGCGGAAATGTTCTTCGAGTACAACTCGGACGCATGCTCCGGCATGGACGCCGGCAAATTCAGCGGAGAGCAAATGGTCACGCCGTGCTTGACGACGGTTTGACCCGGCTCGGTCAGCTCGCAGTTACCACCGGTTTCACCCGCGAGGTCGACCACGACACTGCCCGGCTTCATGCCTTCGACCGCGGCAGCGGTCACCAGGCGCGGCGCGGGACGACCCGGAACCAGAGCTGTGGTGATCACAACGTCGAAGCCCTTGATCGCATCTTCGAGTGCCTGCTGCTGCTTCGCTCGCTCGTCGTCGGTCAACTCGCGGGCGTATCCACCCTCGCCCGCCGCATCGATTCCGAGGTCGAGCCACTGTGCACCCACCGAACGCACCTGGTCGGCGACCTCAGGACGCACGTCGTACCCGGTAGCGCGGCCACCGAGACGCTTGGCTGTCGCCAGCGCCTGCAGACCTGCCACACCCACTCCGAGGACCAGAACCGTCGCAGGCTTCACCGTGCCCGCAGCGGTGGTGAGCATCGGGAAGAACCGCGTCGACTCCGATGCTGCCAACAGAACAGCCTTGTACCCGGACACGTTCGCCTGCGAGGACAACGCGTCCATCACCTGCGCGCGGGAGATACGAGGAATCGCCTCCACGGCGTATCCCTCGATGCCGGCGGCCTTCAACTCGGCGATGCGGTTGTCCGCATTACGCGGATTCAGGAAACCGATGAGCTTCGCGCCGGTACTGATCCGGGCGATCTCTTCTGTCGACGGAGGCGCAACCTTGACCACCACGTCAGCAGTCCACGGATCGCCGATCTTCGCGCCGGCAGCGGTGTACAACTCGTCGGGAATCAACGCCCCGAGACCGGCCCCGGACTCGACGACCACGTCGACACCCTTGCCGATCAAAGCGGACACAATTTTCGGCACCAATGCGACCCGACGCTCACCATCACTCGATTCTCGAGGGACGCCGACCGACGGACGCACTTGTGCGCTCTTCGATGTTTCCATTTTCCATTACCTTCTGCGGTTGGTGGTTCGCCTGCTGCGACGAGCGGCAACCAGCATGTGATGAGCGGAAGATGACCCGCTTTTGGGTGAATGGTGACTGATAGTAGCCAGAGTTAACGCGGCGTAGGGAAACCGACGACGCACTTTCTCCATCTGAATCGAGTCCGAACAGTATGTTTGGACATACCTGAAGAAGCCTACTGTGAGGCCGATCACACCGGAATGGCGGACTATTCCACTATTTGAAACGGCCGAAAGACGTAAAGGCATCAGAATGACGCGCCGAATAATCACCGTCGAGCGAGTTTACGAACGGGCTTCCGAATGTAACGCCGTCCGACTCCGCGTGGACCGACTCCGGCCACGCGGCCTCAAACGCGAAAACCTGCAGTACGCCTCGCACCGGCCTCGGATGCTCGACCCGTTGTTCTACTGACAGCAAGCAAGGACCTGCCATACGGTCACGCGCAGGTCCTTGCCGACTATCTCGCAGAATTACTCTGATGTCCTAGCATTTCACTAGAGCATCAATTGCTCACATATTGAGACCGCAACTTGTGCTTGACGAGCTTTCCTGTAGCGGTCCTAGGCAATTCGTCGGCAAAGTCAATGCTTCTCGGAGCTTTGAAATGTGCGACCTGACTGCGGACGTATTCCAGCAATTCCTCGGCGACATGGGCACCAGGCTCGATTCCCTCCGCTAGTTGGACAACCGCCTTGACCTGCTCACCCATTTCTTCGTCGGGAACACCGATGACCGCCACGTCGAACACCTTCGGGTGCAAAGTAAGGATGTTCTCGGACTCCTGTGGGTAGATATTCACACCACCGGAGATAATCGTGAACGCGGCGCGGTCGGTCAGATAAAGGAAACGCTCGGAGTCGATATAGCCGATATCTCCACTCGTCGTCCACGTCGGATGATCCGGATGCTGCGCGGCAGCCGTTTTCTCGGGATCATTGTGGTACCGGAACGGCAAAGTCTCCCGCTCCCAGAACACGGTACCGATCTCGCCGACCGGAAGATCGCGCCCGGCGTCGTCACAGATGTGCACGATCCCCATCACTCCGTCACGCCCGACGGAACCCGGATGCGACAAGGCCTGCTCACTGTTGATGAAGGTAGCGCCCGAACCCTCGGTCGAGGCGTAGTACTCGTAGATCACCGGCCCCCACCAGTCGATCATTGCCGTCTTCACTTCGGGCGGGCAGGGAGCAGCAGCGTGAATGGCGACCTTCACCGTCGAGACGTCGTAACGATCACGGGTCTCCTTCGGAAGTTTCAACATTCGAACGAACATCGTCGGTACCCACTGACTGTGCGTCACAGCGTATTTACCGATCAACTCCAGCGCGGTTTCGGCTTCGAATGCATCCATCAAGATCACGGTTCCGCCGACCGAATTGATCACGCCGCAAAAACGCAGGGGCGCCGCGTGATAGACCGGAGCCGGGCACAAATAGACTGTGTCGGAATCGAACCCGTACATCGGTGCGAACACCGCGGTGTACGGATCCATGGTGGTGTTCACCTCACCCTCCGGGAGATCTCCTTTGATCCCCTTCGGCCTGCCGGTGGTTCCCGA
Source organism: Rhodococcus sp. 008 (assembly GCF_001682295.1). NCBI lineage: Bacteria > Bacillati > Actinomycetota > Actinomycetes > Mycobacteriales > Nocardiaceae > Rhodococcus > Rhodococcus sp. 008. The sequence continues at coordinate 39,213 of NZ_CP012749.1, forward strand.
CGAATACAGCATGTCAGCCCCACGCGGCTGCGAGTCGAGTGGAGCAGTGGACTGCGCATCGACCGCTTCTTCGTAGTCGTCGAAGCCCTCGAGGGCGCCGCCGTACACCAATCGGTGCCGCACGCGTGGAATCAGCTTCTCGTCCAACGGAACTGCTGCGGACGCCTGCCCCGACGCCACCAGAATTGTCGCCTCGCAGTCGTCGACGATGTAGGCAGCCTCCGAAGCCGTGAGATGCCAGTTCACCGCGGTGATGTAGAGGCCGGATCTCAACGCTGCCCAGTACACCTCGAACGCCCGGAGATCGTTGTTCGAGATGAGAGCGACGTGGTCCCCAGGCTTGGCACCGACACTTCGGAAGTATCGCGCCAACTGCGTCGACCGTTCGTCGAGTTCCCGATAGGTGATGGACTCACCCGTCGCAGGGCGAATGACGGCGGGCTTGTCCGGCGTGGACTGGACAAAATTTCCTGGAAACACGAAGACTCCTCTGTCGGTGACGACAACGCCGCGTGAGCCTGCTTCGGCGTCGACAATCCTGGTCTACCACAGGAACTCTGCCACCCTCGGAGGTTTGGTGACACCGACTCGAAGCATGGGAATGCCCGCTCACTTATCCGCCGGGACATACAGTGAGGAGAACCGCACCGTCCGAAACAGGAGATGTCCACATGAGTGGTTGGCCCCAGGACTCAGTAGTCGACGCATTGACCGAGGAATGGCGAGTCATCGACGCACTGCTGGCCGAACTCGACGGCGATCAGTGGTTGGCACCGTCGAACCTTCCGGGGTGGACGGTTCACGACATCGTGTCCCATCTGATCGGTACGGAATCACTGCTCTCGGGCATCAATCCGCCGTCGATCAATCTGGACGTGCACGCATTGCCCCACGTCCACAACGAGATTGCGGCGTTCAACGAGCGCTGGGTCGAAGGCCTGCGGCGGACACCGCACTCGGACCTGCTGACCCGATATCGCGAGATCACCGCCGAACGAACCGAAGCGCTGCGCTCGATGACCAGCGCGGACTGGGACGCCGAGACACAAACACCGGTCGGTCTTGCGCCCTATGGCCGGTTCATGCGTATTCGGACCTTCGACTGTTGGATGCACGAACTCGACATCAGAGATGCAGTTGGCATTCCGGGTGAGGAAGGCGGATTGCGCGCGGAGACTGCATTCGGCGAAATCACCAGCGCGCTCGGATTCGTCGTCGGAAAACGAGGAAAGGCGCCAGAGGGAGCACGGATCACTTTCGAACTCGAAGGGCCACTTGCCCGTTCACTTCACGTCTCGGTCGACGCGCGAGCAACACTCGTCCCGGAGTTGGACGGTCCGGCGACCACGACCATCTCGATGAGCTCACCGCTCTTCACCCGAATTGCCGGTGGCCGCGTCCACGCGTCGGATCACCGAACCGACATCTCGCTTCGCGGTGACACCACGGTGGGCACACGCGTCGTCGACAATCTGGCGTTCACGATTTGAGGGCTGGGTGGGTAGGTCGCGAAGGTACTGAGAAGTGAAACTGTTTCTCTCGTCCTACCGATTCGGCGATCACCGCGAGGCTTTTGTCGATCTCGTAGGCCGCGGCGCTCGCATCGCGGTCATCGCCGCGGCTGCAGATTCGTGGCCCGCCAATGCCCGCAGTTCAGCAGTCACCAGCGAATTGACTCCGCTACGGGCAGCGGGCTTCACCGCAGAGGAAGTGGATGTCCGAGACTTCCTGGGTGCATCGGAAGCACTGGAACTCCGGCTCCGCGAATTCGACTGCCTGTGGGTTCGCGGCGGAAACACGTTCGTCCTGCGAGCTCAGCTAGCTCGAAGTGGCGCTGACAGGGTCATCGAGATGCTGGTTCGTTCAGGCGTCGTGGCCTATGCGGGATACAGCGCCGGAGCGTGCCTGGCGACTCCGACTCTGATCGGGCTGGACGCGTCGGACGACCCCGCTGAAGTCATGCCAACGTGCGGTATCGACCCGATCTGGTCCGGGCTCGCGCTGATCGACTTCGCGATAGTGCCGCACGGCGGCGATTCGCTACTCGAAGATCCACAGGTGACTGCGCGGACGATTGCGGCCCTGACCACGGCGGGCGCGCAATTCACCGTGCTTACAGATCACGAGGTGATACTCGTCGACCGTTGATGTAACGCAGACGGTTGATCTTGACGCAGACTGAGCAGTCGACTCGGCCCGACCGGATCAGCCGTGCTCTGCCACCGCGGTTCCGGCTGCCGGCGACTGACGCTCGAGCCTCGTCCACGCGATCTCCCAGCGCTTGACAGAGACCTCGTCAGCGTCCTCGAGAAGGGCGTCGAGGAGCAGGCGTGGATTTTCGCGCCATGCCAGTTCAGCGGCATGGACTTCCGCAGCCGAGAACAACCCGGAAGCCTCGAGATCACGAATCCATTCGCAGATCTCGCCTCGGTGAATCCGTGCGATGGTCTCGTATCCCAGACCTTCGTCAAGGAAGTCGTACGAAAAAATTGCGGCAAAGTAACTGTTCGACTCACGCTGCCCGAAAATCATGTGCGTTCCTTCCTCGAAGTTGTCCGACGAAGACTCGAAATCGAACCGTTGAGCAGCGACGCCAAAGTTTTTTTGGCGAAGTTGTAACGCTTCTTCTATCCCCGACGATTCAAACGCTAACCCCCCGAGCGGGTCTTTGGGATCACGTCCGAGAAACGATCTGATGACCAACGCAATACCCCTGGGGTTTCCGGCCACTCGCACCCATCATCGACACGCAACCAGCGCGCCGCTGACCTGCAATTTGCCCGTTTCAGGCCCTCCACTTAATCCATCCGAACAGACGACAAAAAACTTTGTGACCGGTCCCACATATTGGGATAGTTACGATCGTGATGCATATGTATCACCCGTTGTGGGCACAAAAGTACGGGCAAATCGGCACGTACAGACCAGTTTTGTTCGTTCTCCATGGCGACGAAGGTCCCTTGAACGGTCGTCCAGTTGTAGTTGCGCTAAGTAACGGATCCCACGTCGGCAACCGATATTGCGGACGGCCTGCCAGGTAGCGTGCTCCAGAGAACGTAGACGCGGCGCGGCGCAACCGGCCGCCCTTTCGAAACGGAGCCCGAAGATGACCGAGACAGTGGCGCACAATCCCGCGGAAACGCGTTTCGAGATCCGAGTCGACGGCGAACTCGCCGGTTTCGCCGAGTACTCGGACCATTCCGGCGTCCGTGATTTCCACCACACGGTGACCTATCCGCAGTTTCGTGGGCGCGGGCTTGCCGCCATCGTGGTGCGTGAAGCGCTCGATCAGACCCGGAACGAGGGATTGAAGATCCTTCCGACGTGCTCGTACGTCGAGAAGTTTGTTGCGGAGAACCCCGTCTACCAGGCATAACCGAACGAGAACGGCCGGCGAAAAACCAGTCGCGAACCTGCAGACCCCGCTGCTAGCGTCGATGGTGCCGTCGTCGAAATCCTGGGCGGCACCATCTCGGGGAAGGAAAGAACGTGGTCGCCTCAGCAGATCGGCGTCCACCTGCGTCCACGGACGTAGCTATCCCCAGCTATCTCCCTCTCGTACTGGTCAATCTCGCGACGCTGTTCTCGTCGATCGGCAACGGTATCGCCATCGTCGTGCTCCCCTGGCTGGTTCTCGAACGAACCGGTAAGGCTACCGACGCGGCGATAGTTGCCGGCGCAGCAGCCATTCCGCTACTCGTGTCGAGCCTGTTTTCGGGGACATTCGTCGACAAGTTCGGACGCCGTCGAACGTCGATGATTTCCGACGCTCTCTCCGCGATGTCCGTTGCAGCGATTCCGATCATCGCGGCCACCGCGGGCTTGACGATCCCGGTGATCGCGGCGTTGGCCGCACTCGGCGCCGTGTTCGACCCCGCCGGAATGGCGGCGAGGGAGTCCATGCTGCCTGCAGCGACTCGGACCGCCAAGTGGAAGCTCGATCGAACCAACAGTGTGTACGAGGCCAACTTCAACGTCGCGTATCTGATCGGCCCTGGCATCGGCGGTGTCCTCATCGCAACGATCGGAGCGGTGAACACGCTCTGGGTCACGGCGGCAGGTTTTGTGTTCTCGATAGTCGTGGTCGCCTTCATCCGGCTTCCCGGCGCCGGAGTGCCCGAACACGAACACCGTCCGAAATCGATCTGGCACGGCACACTCGACGGTCTTCGGTTCGTCTGGAACAACAAACTGCTGCGCACCCTGGCGCTGATCGACATGGCAGTCGTCGCGCTCTACATGCCTGTGGAGAGTGTCGTGTTCCCGGTGTACTTCACAGAGTTGGATCAACCGGCCCAACTCGGATCGGTGTTGATGGCCTTGGCGATCGGCGGCATCATCGGCTCTCTCGCCTACGCCCCACTGGCGCCGATCATGTCCCGGCGGCTGATCATGATTTTTGCCGTCGCCGTTCTCGGCATAGCGATGCTGGCCATGGCGCTCCTACCTCCACTGTGGGTGATCCTCGTACTTGCCGGACTGCAGGGCCTCGTCTACGGACCAGTCGGCCCGATCGCCAACTACGCCATGCAGACGCACAGCCCGGAGCACATGCGTGGACGCGTCGTCGGTGTCATGACGTCGACGGCCTACGCCGCAGGCCCGCTCGGCTACCTCGCGGTCGGCCCGCTGCTCGATCAACTCGGAATCGCGTCGACCTTTGTGGCCCTGTCGATTCCGATCATCCTGATCGCCGCAGTCTGTGCCTCTCTGCCGGTGCTTCGCGAACTGGATCGTCCGCGGCACTCGACCGACGTCAGTTGAACCCCATCACGTCGTTGCCCCAGGCGACGCGCAATCCGTGATCGGGGTCGCTGACGAGGGTGTCGGCGGAGTCGATCAACAGCGTCGACCGCTTCTCTTCCTCGTACGGCGCCCAGTGCTTCGAGCCGTCGAGGGCCGCCGGCACTGCATGCCTGGCGAAGGCCAACCATCGCCGTTGGATACGGCCGGCCACCTCCATCGCGGCCTTCCGACCGCCGAGCCAGAACGTGGGGTCGACGTTCAGGGTTCCGAAATTGCCGAATACATAAGGTAATTCGGTCGCGTGGCCCGCGCCGATCCGCGCCGCCTTGAGCATCGGCGTCGCGTGATCGAAGCGGTAGACCCATGTAGGGGAATGCCTGCAGTGCGCGTCTGCGATCCAGAGGGTCGGCATGCGAAACGCAGCGTCCCGTGACAGTGCCAGCGCGCCACTCGGTTTCGCATGGTCCGGGTAAGCCGACATGATCTCGGCAAGTTTGGTCGCGGAGATGTCGGGGTGATCGTCGGCCAGTAATTGGAGCATTGCCTCGACGGACTGCGCACTCACCGGCATCAGCGGAGACTTCATGAACTTGAAGATCGACGCCTCGTCCTTGTTGGAACCGATGATCAGTGGGATTCGGTGCGCGTAACCCTTCTGGAAAGCCGCAACCGGGTAGTGCGGCACCAGATCGCGATCGACAACGGGTGCCATCGCCAAAGTTCCCGGAATCCGGGTCGGAATTTCGTTGACCAAATCATCGCTTGCCTTGACGAGCAGTTCCAGATCCGTGGTCAGCAGATCGCCTGCGTCTTCGGGGTCGATCGAGAGCAGTTCGAGAAACCGCTCCGCCACGGTCTTGGCGCGCTCGGCCCCGTAGACGGAGGTCGCGGGCGGACTCTGGGCAATCGCACGATGGAACAGACCTTCGGCGCTCGGACAGGTCATGAGCGTCGTGATGGATCCTGCGCCGGAGGACTCCCCGAACACGGTCACCGCACTCGGGTCACCACCGAAGGCGTCGATGTTGTCTCGAACCCATTCGAGTGCCGCAATCTGGTCTCGCAGACCACAGTTCGATTCGAAAACAGTATCCGCGGTGGAGAATGCAGACAGGTCCAGGAATCCGAGTGCGCCGACGCGATAGTTGAAGGAGACGAGAACGACGTCGCCGGTTTCAGCCAGATGACGGCCGTCGTAGATCGTTTGGGCGGCGGATCCGAGGCAGTAGGCGCCGCCGTGAATCCACACCATCACCGGTCGCGGCGTGCCGTCGGGTCGCGGGGCCCAGACGTTGATCGACAGGCAGTCCTCGTCGATTTTGAAGGCCCGATCGATCGGAACCGCCGGACTCTGGCCTTGCGGCGCGATCGGCCCGAACTCACGACAGTCGCGCACCCCGTCCCACGGCTGTGCGGGTTGTGGCGCTCGGAACCTCCGCTCACCCACCGGCGCCGCTGCGTAGGGCATGCCCTTCCACGCGAATACACCGCCATCCGGATACCCGCGGGCTTCTCCGCCTCGCGCCCGGATCACCAGAGTTCCGTCCTCGCCGAGATTTGGTCGAACGTCGGTCTCCATGTCTGAATCCCCTCCCGACCCGCGCGTGTGGCAATCAAGGCCAAACCTACCAATCTCGGACGGGTGTGCGCCGAGTACGCAACCCCTCGGTGTTAAGGTCGCCTAGTTCTGACACGGGGTGCTCCGCATGGGCGGGGCTGAGAACACACCCGGGAACCTGATCAGGTAATGCTGACGAAGGGATGTCATGGCTACTACGCAGCCTGCATACAATTCTGCCGAAAACTCGGTGGCCACAGCGCCGTCGACGGATCGGTTCACAGATCGACTCTGGGCCGAGACGAAGGCCCTCCGCGAGTCGATCGACTCACTGGAGTTCCTCCGCCGCCTCGGCGACGGAACCTTGCCTCTCGACGCGTTCCGCACGTACATCGAGCAAGACAAGCTTTATCTTGAGGGGTATTCGAAAGCGTTGTCCCTGGTCGCGGCCCATGCCCCGGATCCGCAGTCCGCGGGCTTCTGGTCGAATTCCGCGTCCACGGCAGCGACAGTGGAATCTGCGCTTCACGACGGACTTCTCACCGGTGGAATTCTTCCAGCGGGATCGGGAAGGCTCGAGCATTCGCAGGCCTGCCTGGGATACGTCTCGTATCTGACGGCGACTGCAGCAACTGCGCCTTACCCGGTCTCCGCAGCGGCAGTACTCCCCTGCTTCTGGATCTACGCCGAGGTCGGCCGCGATCTTGCCGCTTCAGCGCGCGAGGTACTCGACGCCGATCCGTCGCATCCGTACGCACAGTGGGTCACGACCTACGACGCACCCGAATTCCACGAGTCGGTGGCGCAGGCCCGCGTACTGGTCGATGCTGCGGCCGAAGCTGTCACCGAGACAGAGCGTGAGGCGATGAGTGAAGCATTCCGCATCGCCAGCCGCTATGAGCTGATGTTCTGGGATTCCGCACTCCACCAGCAGCCTTGGCCGGCGTCGTGATGTCGTTTGCGGCGCTGCGCCGCACGCTTGCCACGTCTGCCGCGATCGCAGCCGCGTTCACAGTTCTGACCGGATGCGCCTCTGACACCGGCTCTTCCGACGGGACCATTCGGTTCGCACTCGACTGGACACCGAACACGAACCACACCGGTTTGTACGTAGCACTCCAAGAGGGCTACTTCGAGGACGCCGGCCTGGACGTCTCGATCCTGCCGTACAACAACACCTCGCCCGACACCCTGGTCGATGCCGGCAACGCGGAGTTCGGCATCAGCACACAGAGTCAGGCCACGTTCGCCCGTGCAGCCGGCGCCGCCACGACGTCCGTCATCGCGCCACTTCAGCACCGCGCCACCGGCATCGGCGTGAAGGCGGATCGTGCGGACATCACGCGCCCACGTGATCTCGACGGGAAGACGTACGCCGGGTTCGGTGATCCCGGCGAAGTCGAAACGCTGCAGCAGATCATCCGCAACGACGGCGGGACCGGGAACTTCACGACGGTCACGCTCGGAACTTCCGCGTACGAAGCCGTGTACTCGGGCCAGGCAGACTTCACCGTCTCCTACTTTGCTTGGGAAGGCCTCGAAGCGGAGCGAAACGGAACTCCGATGCGGTACTTCCAGTACACCGATTACGGCTTCCCCGATGCGTATTCGATCGTGATCAACGGCAACCAGCAGTGGTTGAAGGACCATCCCGACGAGGCACGCAAGTTCGTCAAAGCCGTTCAACGCGGATATCAGACTGCTGCCGACAACCCGGACCAGGCCGCGCAGGATCTCATCGACGCGAACCCCGGAGCATTCACCGACGAAGACCTCGTGCGTGAGAGTCAGCGGATGCTCGCCGCCGACTACATGAAAGACGCCAACGGCGTTGTGGGCGCCCAGAATCTCGAAACCTGGTCGGGCTACTCGGGATTCCTCTTCGAGAACGGATTGCTCGCCGGACCCGACGGGAAGCCGTTGACCCAGAAGCCGGACTGGTCGGAGTACTTCACCAATGAGTATCTCGACGCGTCCTGACGTGAGCGGACGGTTGGTCTCGACCATGCGGCGGGCGCTTCCCGCGCTCGCCGTGGTGGTGCTCCTCGTGGCGGCGTGGCAGATCTACGTCGAGATCAGTGGGATTCGGCCGCAAGTACTTCCGTCTCCGGGGCGCGTTCTGTCCCAGGGGTGGGACAACCGCGAGATCATCTCCGGCCACGCCTGGTCGACATTGCAGGTCACGTTGGTCGGCTTCACTGTTTCATTGGTGTTGGCCTGGATTCTTGCCGTGGTCGTGGACTTTTCGCCGTGGTTGTCACGCGCGCTGGTACCACTTTTCGTCGTCTCGCAGACGCTGCCGATCATCGCCATCGCGCCGCTGATGATCATCTGGTTCGGCTTCGGGTTGTTGCCGAAGGTGTTGGTGATCGCCCTTGCGACGTTCTTCCCCATGACCATCGGACTCATCGAGGGATTTGCCGCGGCCGACCGGGAAGCGGGCGCTCTCCTGCGCAGTATGGGCAGCACTCGCTGGCAGGAGTTCCGATACGTTCGCCTTCCTTCGGCAATTCCGCGATTCTTCACTGCCCTGCGCATCGGCATCACGTATGCGGTCGTGGGTGCGGTGTTCTCCGAATACGTCGGCGCTACTTCCGGTTTGGGTATCTACATGAGCACCCAGAAGAACTCCTTCCGCACCGACCTGGTGTTGGCGGCCGTACTGGTGACCGCGTTGATCAGCGTCACGCTGTACTTGCTGACGTTCGCCATCGAGCGCATCGTTGCACCATGGGCGATGAACGAAAGGTCGCGGACATGACTGACCCGATGGTCGAGGATGCAATGGTCGAAATCCAGGACCTGACCAAGAGGTTCGACACGGCCGGAGAATCGCGTCTCGTGCTCGATTCGGTGTCCTTTGGCGCCGACGCGGGCGAATTCGTGTCGGTGATCGGGCCGAGCGGCTGCGGCAAGAGCACGATCTTCAACGTCCTGGCCGGGCTCGAATCCCCGACCGCGGGTTCGGTCCGTGTGGGCACGCGCGCAACGGAATCCGAACCAGCCACCGAGGTGCATACCGCGTACATGCCGCAGAAGGATCTTCTGTTCCCTTGGCGTTCGGTATTGGACAACACGGCCCTCGGTTTGGAAGTGCAGGGAGTCGGCAAGAAGGAAGCACGCGAGCGCGCTCGCGAGTTGTTCCCGGCGTTCGGACTGTCCGGATTCGAGGACGCCCGGCCGTCACAACTGTCCGGCGGCATGCGCCAGCGAGCGGCGATGCTGCGCACCGTTGTTCAGGGCAAACCTGTCCTGCTGCTCGACGAGCCGTTCGGCGCACTGGACTCGTTGACCCGCACCGAGATGCAGGCCTGGCTACAAGACGTGTGGCAGCAGTACCGGTGGACCGTGCTGATGATCACCCACGATATTCGTGAAGCGATCTATCTGTCCGATCGCGTGGTCGTTCTGTCGGCGAGGCCGGCAACGGTCAGGTGCGTCGTCGACGTTCCCTTGCCGAGGCCACGCGAACTGGACATGATCACCTCGCCCGAGTTCGCCGACGTCGAGCGTGAGCTGCTTGCCGTACTCCACGACGAGACTCGCAAGTCGCTACAGCCCTAGCGGTTACTGACAATGCGCTGAGAGCGCGCCGATTTCACCTGCCGTTCAAGAGAAAGTGCATCGCAACGGTGCAACTTCGCGTAGGATGTCGCGGCGCGTTCGCCCAAAACGCCTTAATATCAGCAAGATCCGAACGCTCGACACGCAATCCGTCAACGCTGCACAATTCTCTGTACTCTTCGGTAACGTACACTCGGTCGCCTACGAGACCAACGGCCAGAAGGTAACTGGACGGTAAAGCGGAATCGTGGAGGCACAGTCATCGCAACAGATTTGGAAAGGGACAGCGTGAGCACACTGCAGTCAGGTCAGAGCCTCGGAGTCGGCCAGGAACTCAAGTCCGACAACGGCGCATACACCCTCACCTTGCAGGACGACGGCAACCTGGTTCTGTCCGAGGGCGGACAGGCTGTTTGGGCCGCAGGCACCAACGGATCCGGCGCCAACCGCGCCGAGGTGCAAGCTGACGGAAACTTCGTCATCTACAAGGACTCCGACGCCGTGTGGGCATCGCAGACCGCAGGCAACGACGGTGCCTCCCTCTCGGTTCAAGACGATCGCAACGTCGTTCTGTCCGCCGGCGGAAATGCTCTGTGGTCGTCGGACACTGCAATCGCAGCGCCGGCCGCCGAGGCTGCCCCGGAGCCCGCTCCGGCACCCGAGCCCGAGCCTGCCCCCGCCGCTCCGGCAGCGCAGAGCTACACCGTCGAAAGCGGCGACACCCTGTGGGCGATCGCAGAGCGTTTCTACGGTGACGGCAACCAGTACCAGCGCATCGCGGATGCAAACGGCATCCCGAACCCGGATCTCATCAACGCCGGTCAGGTACTGACGATCCCCGCCTGATTCACTGCTTGACCTGGCCCTGGGTGCCGACGTCCGCGTCGGCACCCAGGGCCTTTTGTGTTCTACGCCACACAGATTCGCGTCCCGCCCAGCAGACCCTGATACTCCATTGCGGCATCTTTTCGCCTACAGTACTTCCGTACTGCTCCCGAAGGACAGGTGTGCATGAAAGACAGAACAGTCATGATCGGCGCTGTCGCAGTGGCCGCTCTTTCTCTGACATCAGGCCTCGTTTTCGGCGGAGCAGCCGGCGCATTCGGTGCCGGCGGCCCTGTGGTGAAGCCTCCCACTCTGGTCTCGTCGGTTTCCGTGGAGTCCGTCGCCGGGATCGAACCGGCCGCGTTCTACAGCTCGGTTGCAGTCCCCACGGTTGTCATCCCGCCGACGCCGACCTGGCGAATCGCCGACGAGACGACCGCTCCTCGCAATCAGCCGCTTGTGGTGACCGCGACAAGCACGAGCTCCGCCACCTCGACTACGACGGCCACCAGTACGACAACACCCGTCTCATCCACCACAACTGCGTCGGCTACCGCGACCTCGTCACCGACCGCGACGGCCACAACCACCAAGACCAGCACCACCCCCGTTGTCACGACCGGGTCCACGCCGCCCGTCGTCGAGGTCTCGCCCGTTCTCGCCGGATAACCCTCGCCCTTTCGCCCGCACACCGCCTGGCGTGACGGCGGTTACAGGCACACTTCAGTCGCCGCTCTCGAATAACCGATCTACCTGCGACTACCTTCCTCGCCGTCACGGTTCGTGGTCCGCTGCAATCCGGTCGACCGGAAAAGGACAGCAGCATTGTCGGAGCCTCGCGATACCGTATAGGTCTGAGCTTTTGCGGAAGGAGGTGGCTGATGAGCGCAATGGGCTTCGATCTCGATGTCAGTGTCGACCGGGCGTGGGCAGAATTTCAACGTCGCCTCGGCGATCACATTTCCATCATGGTCGACGGCGACGTGCTTGCCGTGGAATCGTCCACCGGCGACTTCGATCCAGCTGACGGCGCAGCGCCATGCGTTCAGTTCCTCGTGTGGGACAAGAACACAGTCCGCTGCGAGGTTCCTTCCAACGACTTCCTTCATCCACGCTATCGACTCGAAGATGCCGACGAACAAAAGTTGATCGCACTCGGCTGGAATCCGCCTTCCGAGAATCTCGAGGATCCGAACAACTCCCCCGCCTTCTGCGTCGACAAGGCACAGAACTGGGCCGATCAGCTCGCAGCGATGACTGTCGCTGCATTCCGTGATGTGTTCGGTGTGCAGCACCCGGCTTTTCTATCCAGCGATCTCACCGGCAACGAGCAGACTCCGGATTTCGATCCGTCGGTCGTCGAGTCGACAGAACTTCCGACCCTCGACCCCACCGCGGCCTACATGCCCAACGACATCGACCATCTCAAGGAGTTGGTCACTCTCGCTTTGCTTCCCATGCTCGGCACTCTTCCCGAGCGAGACAGCGACGGCGACATACCCATTCGTGTCGGTTCGACTGTCATGTTCGTCGGTCCACTTTCCGAGTCCATGGACGTGCAGTTGTTCTCGCCGCTCGTTCAGGACATCAGCAACCGCACCCGTGCAGCCGAGGTCATCGCCGATCTCAACCGCAAGTGGTCGCGCATCAAGTTCGTCTTGATCGACGACCGTCTGTCGGTGTTCCTCGAGGTGGCGGGTTCACCATTCGTTCCCAAGCAACTCACCGATACGTGCGCCGCCCTGACATCGTTCCTGCGTACCGTGGACGACGAGTTCGCCGCACGCGTCGGCGGAGACCTCTTCTTCGCGAACAAGAGCGGTGATTCCTCCTCGCTGCAGCCCGATCTGACAGCCGAGGACCTGCCTCCCGAACTCGAGACCCTGCTGCACCTCGATCTGGATGTGGCCGAGGATCTCGACGCGGTAGCCGATGTCTGCGGTCGTGATCGCGATCTGATTCTTCAGCTCCTCCACATCAGCAACGAATGGCAGATTCAGCTGCGTAGTCAGGCTGTGGACGCCCACAGTCGCGGGGACGCCGAAGAGGCGGCGGGCTACGAGGATCAGGTCGGCGGGTGGGAACTCATGGTCGACCGTCTGCGCGGGGCTTTGCGACTGGTGGTCCTGCCCAATTCTCGGACCGAGACGCCGGCAAAGCCGCAACCTGAGCAGATGGGCTTGTTTGCCGATCCCTTGCAACAGAGCCTCTTCGACGATCCGTCCTGATAACACGGATCGCCTTTCCCGCTATTCGAAGTGGGATTTGACGATCTGTCCGTGGACGCCCACGGTTCGATCGACTACCTGCGAGACCGTGAAATCGGCTGCGGCAGAAAGATAGGCGTAGGCCGTCGCTCGATCCATTCCGCGATCATGCTCGAGGAAGTCGAGCGCGTTGACCACCGCGCGCCGCATGGCGCCGTTGAGGTCACTGTTCTGCCCATCGACCGAACCGTTGGGGTCGGACAGGCCGATCGGAATCCAGGCCTCCTCGGTCTCGGCGAACGGGTATCCGAAAGCCACCGATGGAGCGTCACCGGAATCCTTCTTACACACGCTGAGTCGGAACGTGCCGCGCAGCGATCCTTCCATCGCGGTCAACGCTGCCTCACCGTCTCCCATCGCCATGTGGGGGTCACCGACGTAGAACAGGGCGCCTTCGGCAAAGACCGGCAAATAGAAGGTTGATCCAACACCGAGATGCCTGATGTCGATGTTTCCGCCGCCCAGCGTCGGAGGAATGGAGTTCGACGACGGGGATGTCGGGTCGGCATCCGAGGAATAGGCAACTCCCATCATTCCCATGAAGGGCCGCAGGGGAAACCGCACCTTCGACTGTCCGAAAGGCATCACGCCCTTGCCGTCTTCGATCGCCGTGAAAGTGGAAACACCGCCGTACTTCAACGGGTCCTTTGTTGCGCGCCCGTCTGTGGCGACCGGCGGCATGACTTCGTCCAGAGTGATTCCCGCTGGAGCGGTTCCGTCTGCTGTGACGGCGAGAGCGCCCTTGCCGTGTCTGCTCGACACAACGCCGTACGGCACGCGGGGAATGGCTTCGAGAGTCTCGATCTTGAGTACGTCTCCAGGCTGGGCGCCTTCGACGAAGACCGGGCCGGTGACGACGTGCGGTCCGTCCTTGTCGAAGTTTCGTTCGGTTCGGTTGTATTCGGCCGCAACGGCAATCGCATCCTCGAGCACGTCCTTCTCGGAAACGCCTTTGCTACCGAAGTATTCGAGAGGATTGCGCCCTTGATCCTCGAGAATTCCCTCGTGCGAGAGGGCGTCGATCGTGACGGTCTGGCCCGACTTCATCCGCATCACCTCGCGGGTGTGGATGTTGGGCACATAACCCCACATGACGTCCGACGGATCCGAACTCAGATAGTGATCGCCACTGACGTTTCCGCTGCCCGGTTGCAGAATCGGAATGCCATCGGCGAACGGTAGTGCAGAGGAGGACGATCCAGCCGGTGACGCGTTCGAGTGCGCGCATCCCGAAGCCACACCGGCAACTCCTACGCCCGCACCGAGGGCAGCGACTGCCCTCATGAATCCGCGTCGGCCAAGACCTTTCGTCAGGTCTTCGGCTGCGTTGCGGGCAAGAGTGTATTCCATCGAGATTCCTCCGGAGTGCGTGACGATGTGCGACTGCGAAGAAAGCTAGACCCGATTTGTTACTCGTTCATTACCATTTCATGGCAAGGAAATACCGCTGACTGAGAATGAATTCAGCGACGGCGAAGCCGCCAGAGCGAGGTCGTCTCTCGTGCCCGGGCAGCGTGAAGCGCATCGGTTCGGTCACTGACCTTTGCGTGCGTCGGTTTGACGTCCATGCGATCGACAACAGTGAGTCCACCGGCCGCAATCAGGTCGTGTAGTTCGGATCGCGTTCGGAGACCGAGGTGTTCGGCAATGTCCGAGAGGATCAGCCACGCTTCTCCCCCGTCGTCCAGATGCGCTGCGACACCAGTCAGGAAGCCCTTCAGCATCGCTCCAGCGGGGTCGTAGACGGCGTATTCGATGGGCGAGGTGGCCTTGGCCGGAATCCAGGGAGGATTGCAGACCACCAACGGAGCGGTGCCTTCGGGAAAGAGGTCTGCTTCCACCACGGTCACCTGATCGCCGTAGCCAAGCCGCGAGAGGTTGCTACGAGCGCATTGCAGTGCCCGGGGGTCCTGGTCGGTGGCCGTCACTGCCTTGACACCGCGCTGCGCCAGTACGGCAGCAAGAACGCCGGTGCCGGTGCCGATGTCGAAAGCCGATTCCGTCGACGGCAGTGGCGCAGACGCGACAAGATCGACATACTCCCCGCGGACGGGTGAGAACACTCCGAAAGCGGGATGCACTCGTGCGTCGAGAGCCTCGATGAAAACACCTTTGCGGTGCCACTCGTGAGCGCCGATCGCGCCGAGGATGTCACGCAACGAGCGAACCGAAGGCTCACCGGTAATCCCGAAGGCTTCGGTCAACGCTACTTGCGCGTCCGGGGCTCGCCGGAGTGGAATCGACAGATCTGCATCCAAGGGAATGAGCAGCATACCGAGGATCTGCGCGCGGCGTCCTTGGGTCTGCCGGTGGAGATGGAAGGCTTTGGCTGGGTCGTCGGACGCTCGGCGCGGCTTGCGGTCGATGCGCGACGCGACGGCCTTCGACAGTTGGCGAGCGTTCTGAAAATCTCCGCGCCACAACAACGCCGTGCCTTCGCATGCCAAGCGATAGGCGTCGTCGGCCTTCATCGTGTCGTCGGCGACGACGATGCGCTTGGGCGCCGGGGCGTTGCTCGTCGAACCCCAACGGGCCGATTGCTCGGCGTCGTTCTCGGTCCACACAGCGAATTGTTCAGTCATGTAAGCCCTTCCGGCGTCCGACGCATAGCGGCCGGTCTACCGGCTGATGTGGTCCAGATCTGCAAAATCTGCTCGTCTGGTGTCCACACTAGTCGGGACCGGCCGCGCTACATGACTGCGAGAGGGATGTCAGCCCTTGGCGACGCGAGCTGCCTCGGCGATCCGAGCCTCGGCGACCGCGTCAGCAGCCTCGCCGGCGAGGATTCCGTCCTTCTTCGACTTCGCGAAGATCTCGGTGACCGTGTCGAAGATCTTCTCGACCTTGAGCTTGACCTCTTCGGCCGAGTTGCCCTTCAGCTCGCCGGCGACCTGGATGAGGCCGCCGCCGTTCGCCACGTAGTCAGGGGTCCAGGTGATGCCGCGGTCGCGGAGGATGTTCTCGACCTCGGGGACGGTGAGCTGGTTGTTGGCAGCGCCGCAGACAACCTCGGCCTTGATCGAGCGTGCGGTCGTGTCGGTGAGTGTTGCGCCCATCGCACACGGTGCGTAAACGTCGAGATCAGCGTCGATGATGCTGTCGACGATGCTCACCTGCGGGAAGTCCGCCTTGACACGGTCGAGCGCTCCGGCGTTGACGTCAGTCGCCAACACGGTTGCGCCGTCTGCGAGGAGAAGCTTGATCAGCTCGTAGCCGACCTTGCCTGTGCCCTCGACACCAACAGTCTTGCCTGCGAGCGACGGAGTGCCCCAATGCGACTGTGCCGCGGCGCGCATCGACTGGAATACGCCGAGGGCCGTCATCGGAGCGCTGTCGCCGGAACCGCCGACCGTAGCGTTGCGGCCGACGACGAAGTCGGTGTTACGACCGATGATGTCAAGATCGTTGGAGTTGGTTCCGACATCACCAGCGGTGATGTAGCGGCCGCCGAGGGTCTGGACGAATTTTGCGTAGGCGCCGAGCAATTCGTCGGTCTTGGCCGTTGCGGGGTCGCCGATGATGACAGCCTTGCCGCCGCCGAGGTCGACGCCGGCAACCGCAGCCTTGTAGGTCATGCCGCGCGAGAGGCGCAAAACGTCTGTGACTGCGGCGGATTCGTCGGAGTACGGGTAGAAGCGCGTTCCGCCGAGCGCGGGACCGAGCGTCGTGGAGTGGATGGCGACGATGGCCTTGAGGCCGCTCGCGGGATCCTGGAAGAAGCTCACCTGCTCGTGGGGGTAATCGCGCAGGTAGTCGGCGCGATCGAACACGCCCGCAGTGTCGTCATGGGAAACAACGGAGTTCACGGGCTCGGCGGTGAGAGTCATTGTGGGATAGACCTTTCCGAAGGATAAACGGGGCGCAGTCGAAATATTGGGACGAATTGGCCATTGGGTACTATTAGAGACAAATAACCCAAAGAGAATCCCGCTGAGCAATTCGTGGAACCAATGCTCTGCCTGAGTTACGATTTGGTCAATGCAAATCTCTTGAACTAGTCAATTCGATCATCCAGTGACTCATATCACTGAGGAGAGGTTCACAAAGTGCTCAGCATCGACAAGCTCGACGTCCAGTTGCTCGGACTGCTCAGCAAGGACTCGAGGATGAGTGTGGCCGAGTTGGCCAACTCGTTGGGCGTCGCCCGCAACACCGTCCAGTCGCGAATGAAGCGCATGGAATCCAACGGACTTCTCACCGGGTTTCGGCCGAATCTCAATCTCCCCGAGGTCGGTATCCCGATTCAGGCATTTGTCGGTCTAGAACTCGAGCAGGGCAAGATCAGCGCAGTCGCTCGGAGTCTGACCGAGTTGCCCGAGGTGATCGAAATTCACGCCACAACGGGTCGCGAGGATTTGCTCGTTCGCGTCGCCACCTCGACGCACGCGGCGCTGCAGAAGTTGGCCGAGCAGATCGTGTCACTTCCAGGCGTCACGCATTCGACCACGACCATCGCTCTGACCAATCCCCTTCCGTATCGAATTCAGCCTCTCCTCGAGCACCTCACCAATGACGCCGGCTGGGGTCGTTCGACCGCCTTCCCCCGTCAGCAGGACTAGGACGGGTGGTCGCGTCGATGCTTCCCAGTGCGCTAGTTTCATGGTTATGAGTGAGATCCAGGGACAGCGCATCGCGTTCATTCAGGCGACGTGGCATCGCAACATCGTCGACCGTGCACGCGACGGATTCACCGACGCGATCGTCGAGCTCGGCTACCCCAAGGACACGGTTGATTTCTTCGAGGTACCGGGAGCTTTCGAGATCCCGCTGCATGCTCGGCGGTTGGCCAAGACCGGCCGCTACCAGGCCATCGTTGCCGCAGGTCTGGTCGTCGACGGCGGTATCTACCGGCATGACTTCGTGGCGACGGCTGTCATCGACGGTCTGATGCGCGTGCAGCTCGACACCGACGTTCCGGTCTTCTCGGTGGTCTTGACGCCGCATCACTTCCACGAGCACGCCGAGCACGTCGACTACTTCAGCACGCATTTCGTGAAGAAGGGCACCGAGGCTGCTCGCGCGGTCGACGCCACCGTCAAGTCGTTGAAGGCCCTGCCCACCAACTAGTCGTTACCCAAGTCTCGCTGAGTCGAATGCCATCGGCTCAGCGAGATTTTTTGTGTCTATCGAGGGGTCTCGACGCTTGCCAGTGCGGAGGCATTCGAGTCGTCGACTTCGCCGTAGCGGTCGACGCATTGCTGGAAGAAGTCCCGCATCTCGGTGACCACCTGAATGTGGCTGGTCAACGACTTCTCCAACGAATCTTCACCGCCGACGGCCTTCTTGGAGAACTTCGCGGCGAGGTCCTGCCCAGACTTGAGTGTTCCCATCCCCTTCACGTCTCCGATTCGCTCACACATGAGCACCATCGCTCGCAGCTCGTCGAGCAACGAATTACAAGCACATACAATCGGTTTCGCAACATCGGGCTCGACAATCACAAGCCCCCTCGCCGTGCTCACCGCGGGAGGTTCCCGTCGAGATGTTCTGCGACGTCTGCAACCAATTCACACGCCGACTCTTGGTGCGTGACCCCGGCCTTTGCTTCGACATTTACCCACACCGAACCCTGCGTTGCCGCAAAAGCCACGTAGCACCCATCGGCTGCTGCATCGCTTCCTCGCTGGAACCGGATACCCGCGCGATCGCCAATAGTCATTTCAACAAACTCCGCATATTCCGGGTTTCGGGTCACTTCAATCTGGGTGTATCGGTTGGAGAGAACTGACACGAAGAACCACGTTCCCGTCCATGAGCAAATTCTCCATCCAGGCTGCTCAACTCCCGCGATATCAACTTCCTCGGTAGCCGGATCAAGCCCCACTTCTTCCAGAACCGAGTCCGGAATGTCCTTGCACGGATCGAACAAACTCTCTTGGCCGGATGCAGGCTCAGCCGCCCCCTCCACGACTGAGCTGCATCCTGCCGCAGCCCACACCAACACCCCAGCCATGAGCAGTCGCCCAACCCCCACCGACCCCCGCATGACACCCCCTGTTGATGTGGACCCACTGTATTGGATGCACCGGAGGCTCGATCGGTTCCCGCAATCAAGAAATTCCCAGTTCAGGTTCGCCGGTTCACT
Organism: Rhodococcus sp. 008; assembly: GCF_001682295.1. Lineage (NCBI taxonomy): Bacteria > Bacillati > Actinomycetota > Actinomycetes > Mycobacteriales > Nocardiaceae > Rhodococcus > Rhodococcus sp. 008. The sequence goes on from NZ_CP012749.1 coordinate 58,258, forward strand.
CAGAGCGCATCTTCAGCGATTGACGCTCAGCTCAGCAGTCGCATACTGGAGAGGTTGACTACGACTTCGGGAAGGCACCGAGTGAGCGCACCGAAAGCCCCGGCCAAACCAGCGATCCTCAGCGTCGACGACGATCCTGGTGTTTCGCGTGCCGTCGTTCGAGACCTTCGCAAACGGTACGGAGAGAAGTACCGAATCATTCGTGCGGAGTCCGGCGACCAGGCTCTCGAAACCTTGCGTGAAATGAAACTTCGCGGCGATGCAGTCGCTGTGATCGTCGCCGATTACCGCATGCCCGGTTTGAGTGGAATCGAGTTCCTCGAACAGGCAATGGACCTGTATCCCGTAGCTCGTCGCGTTCTCCTCACCGCGTACGCCGACACCGATGCTGCGATCGACGCCATCAACGTCGTCGACCTCGACCACTACCTCCTCAAGCCTTGGGATCCGCCGGAAGAGAAGCTGTACCCCGTCATCGATGCGCTGCTCGATGCCTGGGCAAGTTCGAGTCATCACCCCGCCGAGGAAACCAAGGTGATCGGCCATCGTTGGTCCGAGCGATCATCCGACGTCCGAGAGTTCTTGGCACGCAACCAACTTGCCTATCGCTGGTACATGTCAGACGAGCCGGAAGGCCAACGACTGCTCTCGGCTGCCGGTACCGACGAACTGCGGCTTCCCGTCGTCATCGCATCCAATGGGGATGTCCTTGTCGAGCCCACTGACGCCGAACTCGCCGACAAACTCGGGTTGAGTACCACCCTCTCCGAAGACTTTTACGATCTCGTTGTCATCGGCGGCGGCCCTGCGGGTCTGGGCGCTGCTCTGTACGGCGCTTCGGAGGGACTTCGGACGGTTCTCATCGAACGGCGGGCGACTGGCGGTCAGGCCGGCCAGAGTTCACGAATCGAGAACTACCTCGGCTTCCCCGACGGAGTGTCCGGCGCACAGTTGGCCGATCGGGCGAGGCGCCAGGCAACCAAGTTCGGCGCCGAGGTCATCACCGCGCGAGACGTCACCGGTTTGGAAATCAACGGCTCGGCCCGCACAGTGCGTTTCGACGACGGTTCGTCGGTCGACGCCCATTCGGTCATCTTGGCGACCGGTGTTTCCTATCGCCAGCTTTCGGCGCCGGGACTCGATACATACACCGGCCGAGGGGTCTACTACGGATCGGCCGTCACCGAAGCCGCTCGGTGCAGCGAGCAGGATGTGTACATAGTCGGCGGCGCCAATTCGGCAGGGCAAGCTGCGGTCTATCTCTCCCGCGGAGCTAGGTCCGTCACCATTCTCATTCGCGGCAACTCGCTCGAAGCCTCGATGTCCTACTACCTGATTCAGCAGATCGAAAAGAATCCGAAGATCACCGTGCGCACGTGCACGGAGGTAGTCGGCGCTGAGGGTGACGATCACCTCGAACGAATTACACTGCGTAACAGAGCCACCGGAGAAGAAGACACTGTCGATGCTCAGTGGTTGTTCATCTTCATCGGTGCCGCTCCCCTGACCGACTGGCTCGGAGACGTGGTGGTCCGCGACGGAAATGGCTTCGTTCTTGCCGGCCCGGACCTTCCGTCCGAAGGCGTCACACCGGACGGGTGGCCGCTCGACCGCGCACCACATCATCTCGAAACCAGTGTCCCCGGAGTGTTTGTCGCCGGGGACGTACACGCCGAATCGGCCAAGCGCGTCGCGTCGGCCGTCGGAGAGGGCGCGATGGCCGTGATGTTCGTCCACCGCTATCTTGCTCAACAATAGGGAGATTCGATGTCCATTCCTGAATGCAGCCCAGACTTGCTCCGCACCCTGTTCCTGTTCGAGAAGCTCACCGACGATCAGCTCGAATCACTCTGCCAGGCAGGCCATATCACCGAGATCGATCGAGGTCAGGTCTACCTCGAAGGTGAGCCTGCCACCTGCTTCTACGTCCTCATCGAGGGCGAGGTGGTGCTGTCCAAGCTGTCGGGCGGCGAAGACATCGAGATCAACAGGACCACCCAGCGCGGCGTCTACTCGGGAGGCTGGACGGCGTATCTCGGCGATCGTGTACCGCAGGTCTACGCGGGGTCGATGCGAGTGACGACTCCTTCGACGTTTTTCGTCCTGGACGCCGACAAATTCGGCAACGCGATGCGCGAGTGGTTTCCGATGGCGGTTCATCTGCTCGAAGGTGTTTTCTTCGGCAAGAAGAACACTCAGCAGATCATCGATCAGCGAGAGCGACTCCTTGCACTCGGATCACTGTCGGCCGGATTGACTCACGAGCTCAATAACCCTGCAGCCGCGGCGGTTCGAGCGACAGCCTCTTTGCGCGAGCGTGTCGCAGGTATGCGTCACAAACTGGGAATGGTTGCATCGGGCACCTACGACCGCGATGCCCTCGTGACGCTCATGCGGCTTCAAGAGGAAGTTGCAGAGGTTGTCGCCAAGGCGCCGACGCTCACTCCCCTCGAAGCCTCGGATCGAGAGGATTCGTTGGGTGAATGGTTCGAGGATCATTCGATTCGAGAAGGTTGGGATCTGGCTCCGACCTTCGTGCAAGCTGGTCTCGACACCGCTTGGCTCGAGAATGTTGCTGCAGCCGTTGACGAGTCCGTACTCGAGGGCGCAATTCGCTGGCTGAATTACACCATCGAATCCGAACTACTGATGAACGAGATCGCCGACTCCACAACGAGAATCTCGACGCTCGTCGGTGCGGCGAAACAGTATTCTCAGATGGACCGCGCTCCCTTCCAGACCATCGATGTCCACGAATTGCTCGACAGCACGTTGATCATGTTGGGGCAAAAGATCGGAAGCGGAATCGAAGTCGTCAAGGAGTACGACCTTGCGTTGCCTCCGATCGACGCCTACGCCGCCGAACTCAATCAGGTGTGGACCAACCTGATCGACAATGCGGTGTCTGCCATGGACGGATCGGGAACACTCACCGTTCGGACAAGCCGCGACGGTGACCGCGTGTGCATCGAGATCTGCGACACCGGCGCCGGGATTCCCGATGACGTCATCGACAGGATCTTCGAACCCTTCTTCACGACTAAGCCTGTCGGTGAGGGAACCGGTCTCGGCCTTGATATTTCGTGGCGAATTGTGGTCGGCAAGCATCGTGGTGAGCTGCGGGTCACGTCGGAGCCCGGTAACACCCGGTTCAGAGTTTTGCTGCCCATCGCGGGCCCACCGCGGGATACGCGCGACGACTAGCCACCTTGCACGGCCGGTAGGCAAAGCGCACGATGAAATGACCGACTTCAGTCAGCGAGAGGGTGGACCATGACCGACGGACTTCCAGCGGGGATCGATCCGAGCGTGCCGCCCAGTGGCGCGGGATGCGTTGAATGCGATGCGAGCGGCGGTTGGTGGGTGCACCTGCGTCGATGCGCGCAATGCGGTCACGTGGGGTGTTGCGACTCCTCACCGTCACAGCACGCAAGCAAGCATGCGGCCTCGACAAAGCATCCGTTCATGCAGAGCTACGAACCCGGTGAGGATTGGTTCTGGAGCTTCGAAACCAACGAGGCGTACGACGGACCTGAATTGGCGGCGCCCACTTCACATCCCGTAGATCAGCCGACGCCGGGACCTAAGGGTCGTGTCCCAGCCGATTGGCAGCAACACATCCACTGACTCAGTTCGGTTGGTCGATCGACCTCAAAGTCGAGACGTTCGACGACTCCTGATCCAATGCGTTGTCGATGCAGGCTTGAAACTGAGCCTGCATTGCCTCCACGACCGCGATATGACTCGCCAACACATCGACGAGCGCATCCGGGCCGCCAACCGCCTTTTCCTCGAACTTAACCTGCAGTGCCCGGGCGGATCCGAGAGTGCCGAAGCCTCCCACTTGCCCGAGATAGTTCGCATCGTCCGACAGTGACCTGAACAGCGAAATTAGATCATCACACGCCTTCGCCAGATCCTCTGCGACCCTCTTCTCCAGATACAAACCGGACATCACATACTCCAATTCACTACGAGTCGAATCTCTTCCGAGCGTTATTCGGGAAGCAGCGGTAACACGGTCAGACCTACCCGCTCAACCAGTTCACACGAAGTTTCGGGGCGCTGGTCACCGACTTTCGCACCCACTCGAATCATCGCCGTGGACTGAGCAGTCGCGAAGGCGATATTGCACGCGGTGTCCGCCTTGTCATTGTGTTCCTGGAACATCAGGACCTCTCGGCCGGCAAGTTGAATTCGATGTAGATCGCGCATCACCGGATTTGCTTCGACGTCCGCAAGCGAGTGTGTTGTGGAAGTCAGACGGAGGAAGAACCAAGATCCTTCCCATTTGCATATATTGAACCCATCGATATGGGTGTTGACTATGTCAACCTCTTTTGTTGCCGGGTCAACTCCGACTCTCTCCAATTCCTCATTGCCGAGAACCTCACACGGATCAAACATCCCAATCACATCGACAGGGAAAGCCTCGCCCTCGACCGTCGAGGAACAACCCCCAACCAACAGCGCGGCCGCGACCAGGACCACTGCAACCCTCACTCCCACAGCACTCCCCCTCGTTCGCGACCCGCTCACAGTATTGGACGCTCCCCAGCACCGATCGGTTCCACCCCATTGCATTCCGTTGCAACCCTTCACCCACGCCGATAATCGGCCTAACGTCGATCTACCAGGGGATTCACAACGAAGTGAGGTGCGGATCAATGAAGGCAGCACGGTTCCACGGGCAGAAAGACATCCGGATCGAAGAGATCCCTGAGCCCGAATTGCGGCCAGGAACAGTCAAGCTGAAGGTCGCATGGTGCGGAATCTGCGGCACCGATCTCCACGAGTACCTCGAGGGACCGATCTTCATCTCCGCACCCGGACACCCGCATCCTCTCTCACACGAGAATGCGCCGGTCACGATGGGCCACGAGTTCTCCGGCACCGTCGAAGAGGTCGGCGAAGGTGTCACGGACGTCGAGGTCGGCGAAAATGTTGTCGTCGAGCCGTACTTCGTCTGCAACGAGTGCGCCCCGTGCAAGGCGGGCAACTACCACCTGTGTACGAAGATGGGGTTCATCGGCTTGGCTGGCGGAGGTGGCGGGCTCAGCGAGAAGGTCGTCGTCGACCGTCGCTGGATCCACAAGATCGGCAACATCCCGCTCGACGAGGCAGCTCTCATCGAACCGTTGAGCGTCGCCCATCACGCCGTCGTACGCAGTGGAGCCGAAAGCGGCAACGTCGCCATCGTGGGCGGAGCCGGACCGATTGGACTCCTCGTTGCGGCAGTCCTCAAGGGTCTGGGTGTCACGACGATCGTCACCGAACTCAGCGAAGCCCGCAAAGCCAAGGCCCTCTCCAGTGGAGTCGCCGACTACGTCATCGATCCCACCACCGAAGACGTCAAAGCGCGCGTCCTCGAACTCAGCGGAGGCATCGGCGCAGACATCGGCTTCGAATGCGCAGGCGTCAACGCGGTCCTCGACACCATGCTCGACACGGTCAGGCCTGCTGGAGTTGTTGTCAACGTGTCGATTTGGGGCAAACCCGCGACTATCGACATGCAGAAGCTGGTCCTCAAGGAAATCGACCTACGCGGAACCATCGCGTACGTACGCGACCATGAAGCGGTCATCAAGATGGTCCAGGACGGTGTCGTCGATCTGGCGCCATTCATCACCGGTCGTATTCAGCTCGAAGAATTGATCTCCGAAGGATTCACCACTCTGATCGAGCACAACGACACTGCGGTCAAGATTCTCGTCAGGTCGTGACCGGACGGGGCACCTCGGGACCCACCGCGGTCAGCGACCCTGGTGCCCGCCCCTTGCCCCATCCGATCTTCTCTCGGTAGCGGCCGATGTGATCGTCCTCGATCACATCGGCCGTTTCCAATGGTGTGGATTGCGGATGCACATACAGCGCATCCGTCGGACAATATGCCTCACACATGAAGCAGGTCTGGCAATCCGATTGGCGCGCAATCACCGGGACGCCCGAGGGCGTCCGGTCGAAAACATCTGTAGGACAAACGTCTACGCACTTGTCGCAGCCGATGCAGTCAGGCGCGGACACCAGCTCGATCATGACGCCACCAATGCAGACCCGACAGGTTCCGACGTTCGGGTCCACACCGAATCCAAACCTCCGGTGAGAACGTGATGATGTTGCGTTCCATCGAGTTCGGGATAATCGTCACGCTTGCTCATTCCCCGAGTCTCGGTCCGCGCCAACGTCGAGTGGTACATCCAGCGACCGACGGCCGTGATCGCGGCAGCCTGCCGCGCCGCCATCCGACCTGCTGGATCCGCGCCCAGATCCGCACTCACTGCACCCCACAGCGATTCGAGCTCACCGAGCGCTGCGGATACTCGATCACCGCTGCGGAGGTAGTTCTTGTCGAAGGGAATCAGCTGCGCCTGAGCAGCTTTCACCACATCGTCGGCAGCAAACCCGGTTCGTACCGGATTACGCAATCCGACGGTTCCGGCTCCGCGAAGACCACTGGTAGACCCACGTCCGACCGACAGCGCATAGCGCGCAGCACCGGTTCCCGCCCACGAACCAGAAGACATCGCCCACGCGGCGTTATGACTTCCCCCGCCGGTAAACCCTCCGCAGATTCGCTCTCGGGTCGCGGCGTCCCCGGCGGCAAACAGTCCTGGAACGGATGACGCGCAATCGTCATCGACGACGTTGATTCCCCCAGTGCCGCGCACCGTGCCTTCAGCGAGCATGCCGACCTCGAATTTGTCGGTGAAGGGATCGATTCCGCGGCGATCGAATTGCAGGAAGAAGTTGGGTTGCCCCAGCCTCATTCGACGCTGTACATCAGCGTCGGCCCGATCGATCTGCGCGAAGACCGGCTCGTTCCGCAACGTGCTGGCGATGACGGACCTCCCCTTCGCCGAACCGGCACCTTCGAGCACGCTTCCGTCTGCGTGAAAGAACGTCGCGTACGCGTAGTAAGCCGTCTTGGTGATCGTCGATCCGGCCGCTGCGATTCCGTACGCGTTGGAGAACTCCATCCCAGAGAACTCCGCTCCGACTTCGGCTGCCATCAATGCACCGTCACCGGTATCGACGTTGGTACCCAACGCACCGGACAGAAACGCACAACCTCCGCTGGCGACCACTACCGCGCCTGCCGAGACTCGGTAATCCTGTTGCTCGTGGCGTTGGTAGCCCGCCGCTCCGCGAACTCGCCCGGCGTCGTCCACCAACAACTCCAGCGCCGGCGAATGATCGAGGATCCGCACACCGGTTCGACGAATCCAGGTGCGCATCCGTCGCATGTACTCAGGCCCCTGCAAGCCGGTGCGGATCTGCTTGCCCGTGCTGGAGTCGACGGGGAACGGATATCTGCCCTCCACCGCGAGGAGATCCATGTTGGAGTAGGTCTGCTCGAGGACGCGGTCCATCCAATGGTGGTCGGCAAGATATCCGCCGAGCGCCTCACGACCGGCCTTTGCCCGCTCACGGGCAGTCGTATCCGGTTCGACGTACCAAACACCCGTTCCGGAGGGGGCCGTTGCGCCGCTCGTTCCGCAGTAGCCCTTGTCGACCAGGACGACGTCTGCACCGGCTTTGGCCGCGCGCAACGCTGCCCACGCGCCGGCGGGGCCACCACCGATCACCAATACATCGGTGGAGAGTTCGAGGACGTCCGTCACTGGCCAGCTCCTGTCAGAGGTCTACGCAACACTTCTGTTGCCGTAATATTCCTCGGACGAACTACCCAGCGCCACAGTCAGAATCACTGTGAACTCAACCGCTCACCGTTGCATCGACAGAGCGCTACGACGCTTCCCGCTCCTCGTCGGTGCACAACGCGGAGTACTTGGCGAAGGCTTCCTGCAAGGTCAGCGATTTGCGTCGCTCGGCGATGTCGCGGGGCTTTCCCTGTGCAACACATCGACGAGCATGCTCGATCACAGCTTCACGAATGACGCTGGAAATGTCCGCGCCCGTGAGCTCTTGGAGGGTCTCTAGGGCCCTCAGTTCCTCTACGTCGAATCTCACCGTTACCGATCGTCTAGCCACGCTCAGGATGTTACTTGCGGGTACACCAAATTTGGTGAGTTACATATGCGTCGAGTCGAATATCTTTGGGCGCCAAAACCTTCGAATTCCGATCTACGTGGGTTTATAGTTTTCCACTCACGGCACTCATGTAATGCAACGCACACGGCGCTAGCCAGCGGAGATATTGTCAAGACCTGTGGATGAGGGTGTTTCAGGCGACCTCCGTTTCGCTTGATTCGTCGGGCTCAGCGGGTGAGATGTCGATGGGTCGTTCGAGCAGCTTGCCTTTGTGGAACACCGCGCCGGCACGGACCAGCGCGACCAGATGGGGGGCGTTGACCGCCCGCCAGCGGGCTTGTGCGGCGTCGATCAGCTTGTAGGCCATGGCAATCCCCGCTGCGCGTGACCCAGGGCCCTTGGTGACCTTGGTTCGCAACCGCACGGTCGCAAACGTCGATTCGATCGGATTCGTAGTGCGCAAGTGGATCCAGTGCTCGGCCGGGTACCGGTAGAACTCCAGGAGCACGTCGGCGTCGTCGACGATCTTGGCGACCGCCTTGGGGTACTTCGCGCCGTAATCTACCTCGAAGGCCTTGATCGCGACCTGGGCCTTGTCGATGTCCTCGGCGTTGTAGATTTCCCGCATCGCCGCGGTCGCACCTGGATGAGCCGACTTGGGCAGCGCAGCAAGCACATTGGCCTGCTTGTGAAACCAGCAGCGCTGTTCACGGGTATCCGGAAACACCTCCCGCAGTGCCTTCCAGAACCCCAGCGCCCCATCACCGACGGCCAGCACCGGGGCGGTCATCCCGCGGCGTCGGCATGAGCGCAGCAGATCAGCCCACGACTCTGTGGACTCCCGGAACCCATCGGTGAGCGCGACGAGCTCCTTGCGGCCGTCGGCGCGGACGCCGATCATCACGAGCAAGCACAGCTTCTCCTGCTCCAGGCGGACCTTGAGATGGATGCCGTCGACCCATAGGTACACGAAATCGGTGCCCGAGAGATCCCGGTCGGCGAAGGCCTTCGCCTCGTCCTGCCATTGCGCGGTCAGCCGGGTGATCGTCGAGGCCGACAGCCCGGCACCAGTGCCGAGGAACTGCTCCAACGCCGCACCGAAGTCGCCGCTGGACAGCCCGTGCAGGTACAGCAGCGGCAACACCTCGGTCATCTGCGGGGACTTGCGTGACCACGCCGGCAGGATCGCCGAGGAAAACCGTTGCCGTTCACCGGTCTCGGCGTCGACACGGCGGTCGTTGACCCGCGGTGCGGTCACCGTCACCGCCCCCGCCGCGGTGAGCACGTCACGCTCGTGGTGATAGCCGTTGCGGACCACCAGCCGCCGGCCGTGCTCATCGAGATGCTCGGCGAACTGCTCGATGTATGCGGCGACTTCGGCGGCCAACGCCGCCGCGAGCATCTGCCGGGCACCGTCGCGAACGATCTCGTCAAGCAACGACCGACCAACACCGCTGTCGTCGTTGGAGGATTGCTGATCCTGAACTACCGTGAGCATGGGCGTACCTTCCCGAACCAGCGCGCCAACGCCGGTCCTGATCAGAGCTGATGGAATTTCAGATCATTCCCGGGAAGGTGCGCCCACTCACGCCGCCTCGCCGAGAACCATCCACAGGTTCTGATCATTGCTCAGCCAGCGTGCCGACGGACACTGTCGCTGTCTATGCTTGCGAAACACTGCCTTCGATCGGAGATATACCGCGTGAGCATCGACCACATCGTTTCCGCAGTCGACGGCGATGCTGCCGAGCGAATCAAAACGGCCCTGACCCAGAGAGCCGCAACCTCGACGGACACGACCACGCTGGTGTTCGACGGCGTCCGGATCGAGATTCCACCGTCGGTCGGCGACGCCGTCGTGCAGCTCCTGACCTACCTCGCTGCCGGGGACAGCGTCGCCCTCGGGCCAGTCGCAGAGCTCCTCACCACCTCGCAGGCAGCAGAGATCCTCGGCGTTTCGGACACGTATGTGCGCAAACTCGCCGACGCCGGGAAACTCCCGATCGAACTACGCGGCACCCACCGCAGGTTCCGCCTCGACGACGTGATGGCTTACCGCGAGCAGTTCCCCAAACGCGCCTAGCTCTTCGCGTACATTCCTTCGATCTCTTTCGAGAACCGATCGACGACGACATTGCGCTTGATCTTGAGCGTCGCTGTCATCTCACCGTCTTCCTCAGTCAGATCGCGATCGAGAATGACGAACTTCTTGATCGACTCTGCATGTGAGACAGCGGCATTGGCGTCGTCGACGGCCTTCTGCAGCTCCGCTCGAAGGTCCTTGTCGTCACGTAGTTCGGCGACGGTGGCACCAGAAGGCTTGCCGTTCTCGGCCTTCCACTTCTCGAACACCTCGGGGTCGACGGTCAACAGCGCCGTGATGTAGGTCTTCCCGTCGCCGACGACGACTGCCTGCGAGACGATGGAATGCGAACGGATACGGTCTTCCATCGGGCCGGGCGAGACGTTCTTGCCGCCCGCCGTCACCAGAAGATCCTTCTTGCGTCCGGTGATGGAAAGGTAACCTTCGCTGTCGAGTTCACCGAGATCACCGGTTCGCATCCAGCCGTTGACGAATGTCTCTTCGGTGGCCTTGTTGTTCTTCCAGTATCCCTTGAAGACGACTCCACCGTTGAGTTCGATCTCGCCATCCTCGGCGATGCGAACCCCGTTGCCGCCCATCGGCTGTCCGACGGTTCCGATCTTCTGAGCACCCGGGACGTTGACGCAGTGCGCTGCTGTGGTTTCGGTGAGGCCATAGCCTTCGTAGATCGGAACTCCGAGCCCACGGAAGAAGTGCCCCAGTTCAGGAGTGAGGGCGCCGCCGCCGGAGATCGCGAACCAGCACTCGCCCCCGAGAGCCTCACGAAGCTTCGAGTACACGAGCTTGTCTGCCACTGCGTGCTTCGCCTTCAAGATCAGCGAGGGACCGCCCTTGTCGAGGGCTTGGCTATATTCCTTTGCAGTGACTTCTGCGAAAGCGAAGATCGCGCCCGGAATCTTTCCACCGGACTCCGCCTTGCGTGCTGCGCCGTCACGAACTTTTTCGAAGACACGCGGAACACCGAGGATGGTGTTGGGCTTGTAGCGCTCGAATTGAGTTGTAATGGTGGCGAAGTCGGACCAGTGTGCCTGCGAAGCGCCAGCTTCGAACGTCGCGAGGGAAACCGCGCGAGCCAGCACGTGAGCCAGCGGCAGGAAGGTCAGGACTCGGTTTCCCGGAACCGCCACCTTGCCGATCGATGCCGTGAGAATCCCGCGCACCTCGGACAGGAAGTTGCGGTGCGTGAGGATGCATCCCTTGGGACGGCCTGTCGTGCCGGAGGTGTAGACGAGTGACGCAAGATCGTCGGCCTTGATGCCCGCGAGTCGCTTCTTCAGCTCGGTGTCGTCAACGTCGGCACCCTGTGCGGTCAGCTTTTCGACTGCTCCGTCGTCGATCTGCATGACGGCCTTGAGAGAGCTTGGCGCGTCCTGCAACAGCTGCTCGTGCGCGCCGGTTTCGACGATCGCGATGACGGCCTCGGAGTCTTCGAGGATCCAGCTGACCTGGCCCTGAGACGACGAATCGTAGATCGGGACGGTAGCCGCGCCGGCAGCCCAGATGGCGAAGTCGAAGAGCGTCCACTCGTATCGGGTCGCGGAGAGGAGTGCGACGCGGTCGCCTGCCTGCACGCCAGCGGCGATGAGACCGTTTGCGACGCCGGTGACCTGCTCGGCGAACTCTTTTGCCGTCACATCTACCCAACCCTCGCCCTTGGGGCGGGAGAACACCGTCAAATCTGGTGTGCGCTCGGCGTGCGTGAAGACGGTGTGCACCACGGACTCGTTGTCGGAGATGGTGAACTGGGCTTTGGCGCTGTACTCACTCACAGGGTGTCATCTCCGTTGGTCTGCGATTCGATGCTGATTCTGAAGCGGTGGAGTGCGCGGGCGAAGTCTGCGACCTCGGACTCGGTCCAATCGTGCAGCCTGCCGGCGACTTGGTCGAGCCGACGCGCGTCGGCGGCGTCGAGGTATTTGCGGCCAGCCTCCGTGAGGTGCAATGGATTGCCCTGACGAACGGATCCCGGATCGGCATACACCCAGCCTGCCTCGATGCAGCCGCGAACTTGGCGCGAGATGGTCGAGCGGTTGACGCCGAAGACTTCGGAGATCTCCGTGGCCTTGCAGCCGTCGTTTCGGCCGATGAAGGAGAGGAAGGAATGCTGCGCGATCGACGGGTGATCATCGGAATGCCGATCCCCCGTCATCAGCTGCCGCGTCAGGTGCACCAGCTCGTCATGAACGGCTGGTGGACCGGTGAGCGCCATTGCTCCGTCGTGTTGCACTGGGCAACTATAACGCTGCCCCTAGTCCCGATTGCAATATGACCGCCGCCACCGACAAGAAGTCCGTCGGTGGCGGCGTGAAAAGTTAGACCAGATCCTCACCGTTTCGGCGAGCAGTTGCCCAATCCTTGAAGAATCCCTTGCTGATGACTCCCAGCACGACCAAGACCAACGCCGGCCAGATCAGAACATAAATGGTCAGTAGAGCTGTACTCATTCGTATTCCTTCCACTTGTCTCGACGGTTACTTTCCGGACGCTCCGACAGCAGGAAACTCCTCCTCGTCGAAGTCTCCCGTCCGCTGCTTGATGAGTTCGAAATCGAACGTCTCACGCTGATTGACGGACATCGCAAAGCACACGACGGTACTGACGGCATAGGCCACCAAAGATCCGCTGAGCGTTGGGTAGTCGTGCAGGAAGCCGATCGCGAACGGCGCGGACAGCACGATCGCCAGGCCACCGACGATCTGCGCAATCTTCAGACCGAAGAATCCAAATGTCATGAGCCCCAGCACCACTCCGATACCGACAACGGCAACGATGTCGGAGAGTATCCCGAACATCCCATCCATCGGCACCCAACTGAATCGGACGGGCAAGAAGGCAGCAAGAGCCACCAGCACCGACACAGTGAAGGCTTTGTTGGTGACCTTGCCCCAGTAGAAGCTCGCAATAACCGGGAACACCAAAGCGCCCCACAGCGCGCCGACGAACACCAACAGATCCAGAATGCTCAATTGCAGACTTGCCAAGGAGATAGCCGCCGCCGTGGCAACAATCATCGTTACTCGGCCGATAAGCAGCATCCGTCGAGGGTTCGCATTAGCCTTGCCTGCGACGGCTTGGCCGTAAACGTCGGTCATCACGATGGACGAGAGCGCAGCAAGGTCCGAGTCCGCCGTCGATGACAGCGCGCCGATGATCATGACAAAGAAGACAGCCAGCAAAATTCCGGGCAGGTACGACGCGGCCATCTGCGGAATCAGGTTGTTGACGTCACCATCCATCGGCTCGATTCCGAGGTATAGAGCGAGAACACCCAGCATTCCGACGCCGATGACCGTTGCGCCGTATCCCACGGTTGCGGTGATGAAGGTGGGCTTGATCAGGTCTTCGCGGACCGCGAACAGACGTTGGGCAATGGTCTGGTTGCCGATTGCGTAGGCAAGAACTGCCGCGATGTACGGCGCCCCCTGTTCGAAGAAGGCAACGCTCGAGAAGAAGTTGCCCTGCTCAGCGGTGAGGTTGCCTGCGCCGGATTCGAAGGCTGCCGGGAACCCCGCCGCAAAGAAGATAAACGGCACCAAAACCGCTACCGCACCGAGCATTCCGATCAGCTGAACGAAGTCGGTCAACACCGAAGCGCGGAAGCCCGACCACAGCGTGTACAGCAAAACGCCCAACGCGACGATGAACACACCCTGAATGAAGTTGAACGGCGAAAGCAACGCGATCAGCAGACCACCAGCGAGGAAGTTCGACATCAAACTGATGAGACTACCGACGATATTGGAACCCGCGAGCATCAGCTGACTCGAGCGTCCGTGCCGCGCGTACATGACCTCGGCCAGCGTGTGGGCTTTCGGCGCTACTTTGCGAATTCGCTGGCCAAACGGATAAATGAAGAGAATCATCAACGCGCCCCACAAACCGTAGTGAATGGGGCCGGAGATTCCGTAGGTGTAGCCAGAAGTGGCAGATGCGTACATCGACGACGCCCAAATCCAGGTGGCCGTCATACTCGCGGCCGAAACACCAAATCCTAACTTGTTTCCGGCGGTCATAAAACCGTCGGCATTTTCCTGCTTCTTACCAATACGAAGAGAAATCAGAAAAGTTCCACCATAAAAAGCAACAAGCAGTGAAACAATTACCAAGGTACTGAACTGGACCATGTCGGACCCCGTCACATGCCACATCCTTCGCACATAATCGGCAGAACGAAACACAAAACCCCTGTTCAGGAGCTTTGCGCTTCGTTTCTGCACGCCCTAGGAGCGACCGCCATACCAACACCGGTCACATATTCAATTGACTAGCAACACGCACTTCGTCTTTTCGGAAACCCAACCTCCACAAAATAAATCTTCTGCGCAAGCTTTTGGCTCGACCACGCAATTCAACAACTGAGAATCGACCATAGCATGATGGCAATTTCGAACAAAAACTCCAATATTTTCCCACCCGAAAATATTCATGATTCCGCAGCAAAAAAATCGTGCGCTTCCAGCGCATATAACAACTCCGCATCGATTGAAATCGATGCTCGATTCGAGCGCTCAGCTACTTCGACAGCACCATCCTGGCAAACCGTCGGCCCCACTCGGGATCGGCGGAAACATGCTCGTCCAGCGGATTGGAGACAATCGCCCCGATCATTCGCAGGTACACGAGAGTGTCTCGCACCATCCACGTCCAATCGTCATCTCCGAGTCGTGTTCCGTCTGTTGTCGACCAACCCAATGCCGTGAGGCCTTCGATCATGACTTCACTACGTTCGGACTCCGACAAGCCGGCAGCCAACGTAAGGAACAGAATTCGGCCGGCTTCCTGCGCCAACTCACCCTTTCCCAACGGCATGGCCGTCACGATGTGACGCCACAGCTCGCCTTCATATGCAAGCACTGACGCGCCGAGACGAGTCAGAAGCAATGTGCCTCGGAGTTTCCGGACAAATCTCAGTGTCTTTGCGACTTCAACGAGTACTGCTAATTGCGAGCCGCTCCCTGCCGTGACACCGATCCACTCACTGTCCCAATCGAGTTCGTCTCGGGCAGACGCAACAAGGTCGGGAGGCAGTGACCCGAACGCCGTCAAAACAATCCCACCACCTCGCGCGGAGTTCAGCAGCCATAGCAGTTGACGGGTTGCTCCTTCACGCATCACCTCGAAGTAGTTGTCGTATCCGCCACGAAGCTCCGATTTGGCAACTGCGGCAAACAGTTTCGGTGCGGAATGAACCGACAGGCGGCGCAAGAACTTCTCGAACAACGAGCTTCCCACAGGTGGTGACTTATGCAGTGCCACTGCAATGGTGACTGCTGCATCGGACTCTGCGGGAACAAAACGTTCGGGATCGAACAGTCCGTTACTCGCCTGCCCGTTCAGGAACTCGCGATACCCGATCGGACCGCCAGAATCCTCCGGCGGGCACGCTCTCGCGCCGTCAAGACAGGATGGCTCAGAAATCGACTGGTCTTCGACAATCTGCTCGAGAACCAACGTGTGGCTCCACCTTACGCGGGCGTTGTACTCATAACGGACGTACTCCCCTACCGCGGTAACTGCCTCGTCGATCCGGACTTCGTCCTCACCAAACTCGTCTTCCTGGTATCCGTCGCGCTCGATCACCTCTGGCGCGATATACCGATCTGGGCCATTGTCCGTTGAATGATGGACACTCACCCACTGATGAGCGTGTTGATCTCCCCATCCCATCACCGCCTGCACAATCGAATGAAGCTGGTCCAGTTCGATATTCGACGGAACCGAAAACCGTCTCCAAATAGGCGGCGTGATGCAATCGAGTTCGATCCGCATGACAAAGTTCGCCACCTCCGGCCGTCGACGCTGATTCCGCATCTGCCTCGGCGTAAGGACCTTCATCTGGCTTTGCGTCGCTTGATATGCAGGTACCAAACGCAGATGTGAAGCTCGCCGAACTCGCTGACCCGTCATGTATGGAGGCTAGATCTACCTACCGACAGCTGAGATACTCACTGCCACAAGGTTGCCCGATTTGTCGGGGCTCGCATCTCGTCGCTGGTCGGCTGTCAAGTCCAGATCAACACGGACCTACCCAGGCATCTTTGATCATCCACTGCGCGGACAATAGTGTGCGCCGATTACCGTAGACCTGACAGCTACCGCACGAAAACAGTGCCCAGCGCCTGCTCGGACTGGCACAGAACATGAGGATCCATGAGCGACCAAGACACGACCGCCGACCAGCCCCTCCACATCAACGGCGCAATTGCCTTGGTGACGGACGAGCGCGACGAGTTGGTTCACCTGTGCGTCCAGACCCTCGCCGAACTGCTGGGCAGTGAGCCTGCCACCGATGACGACGGCGACATCGTCGTACCGGTTCACGGATTTGTCGTCTACGTGACCGTCGCCGACGACGGACCCCAGATCAACGTCTGGTCCTCGGTCCTTACCGGCCTCGGCAATCCCTCGCACGCTGCGACTCGACTCATCGAACTCGCGCAGGAATGGCCGCGCCTCCGTTTCGCCTTCAGCGGTGACCACCTGCTGGTCTCCACGATGCTCGACGCGGACCCCTTCGCTCCACAACATCTGCTGAACCTGATCGACGAGGTTCACGACTTCACTCACGAACTCGACGACGATTTTGCTGAATCCTTCGGCGGAGACCTCGACTGCGACGCCGATGACGACAGCTACGCCGGAGACTGCAATCCCGGCGGTTGCGGCGGAGACTGTGACTGCGCGTGCGGCGATGAAGCAGACGCCGTCGACGGCAACCTCGGCATCGCAACAGTCCCGGCACATTCTGTCGCGTCAACGCGCTGAGTTTGAACATCGGGATCAGCTGAGCACCAAACGCTATTTGCTCATTTTGTTGCCGCATCAGGGATCAGACAGCTGTGGAACGGAATCAATCTCCACAGGGATCCCCGCGGGCGGTGATCCCCCTCACATTATCCGTAGGACACCGGTGACAAAACCGCGGGCACAACGGATGGTCAGTTGGTCAGGTTAACTCTCGAATCAAAATCGGCTGGGCAAATCGCCAGGACCTGCGACTGCGACGACCTTCGGCCACTGGGGCACAAGACCTTGTACTACCGTTGGCACAGCGCTCAGCCTTCCGCTGAGTTCCGGACATACTGGGATGTTCGATAACATGTGGGAGTTGGCCGTTTGATGACCGTTTCGAATGCACCCGAGGGAAACTTTGCCCTGGGGTCGCTGCGCACTACAGCGAGCCACACGATCGCCATCGCACACCTCATCGAGTTGCTTCGAGCAGTGCCTGCAGACGCACCCAGGGAGCGATACCGCGAGGCAGTCGTCGACGACAACGCGCTCGGCCGACCGACACAGGCGGGCCGCCAACGCTCGTTTCGCCACCTGCGTGAACTCTATTTCCTTGACCCCTCGCGGCGGGAATTCGCCGCGCTGCGACAACTCTGGGACGTTGATGCCGCAGCGCAAACCCTCATGGCCGGCATCTTGGCCTTCACGAGGGACGGCATCCTCCGCGCCTCGTTCCCAGCGGTCCAGCATGCGCCACCGGGGGCGATCGTCACCTCCAACGACCTCACGAAAGCCGTGACTGCCGTCTACGGCGCGCACCTCTCCGAGTCAACCCTCGGCAAGACGGGGCGGAACACGGGCGCTTGTTGGACCCAGACAGGTCATCTCGCCGGACGAACAAAGAAGGTCCGCCAGACCGTCGAATCGTTCCCAGTCGCTGTCGCCTACGCTGCCTACCTCGGGCACTTGGCGGGCAACCGAGGCGTCGGTGTTCTGGACACTCCCTGGGCAGCCCTGCTGGACCTTCCGGGCGGAGCCGCCGTCGACGCTCTACGCACTGCCCATACTCAGGGACTCATCGACCTCCTTGTCGCAGGCAACGTGGTCGATGTCAGCTTCCCGATCATCGACGGGACCCGCTGATGAGTCGCGTATCGGACCTCGTAGATGCCTATGTCGGGGAGTTGAGCCTTCCGTGGCGCTCGGGACTCTCCGGCGGGGAACGCGTATGGATGCTCGTCTACCCGCCGGACATGGAGCGCACCATGCGCGCCGCCCTCCCACAACTGGAGTTGGCAACAGGTAAAGGAGGTCATGGCTGGACACTCATCGATATCACCGATGAGCTCGGCCACTGGCTCGCTTCACACCGGTATGCGGAGGCATTTTTTGAGGAGCCCAGCGACTTTACTCCCTCGATCATCGACAAGTTCGAGACAGAACTCGTGACGAAGATCCGTGAGCAACTGTCCGCCGCACCGGCAGACAACGTGGTGGCACTCGTAGGGATCGGGTCAATTTTCCCCTTCCTTCGTGCATCGAGCGTGATCAAAGCAATCGACGACGAAGTGAGCGGTCGGCTCCTCGTCCTGTTCCCAGGCCTTCATGATCCCGAAACCCATTCTTTCCGTCTACTGGATGCTCGGGATGGCTTCAACTATCGCTCTCGCGTTATCGACCCGCAGAAGGACATCGCGTGACCATCAATAACGAGCTCTTCACCCGTCGTCCGCTGAACTTCGAGATCCCGAATGACGGTGTGACGAACGTCGACCGACCGGACGGCTCGAACCAGTGGAAAGTTCTGGAATACGAACTCACGAGCTTCGTGTGCGAAGGCGAGTACGAACACGGACTTGAGCGCATTCTCGACTCCTACATCCGCCACCGAAGCAGCACGATTCAGCCGGCGGTCTGGGTGTCCGGCTTCTACGGAAGCGGCAAGTCGCACCTGGTGCGGGTACTTCAGCATCTGTGGGCTGACACCGCCCTTCCGACCGGCGCATCTGCCCGCGGGCTGGTCAACCTGCCGCAGGGCATCAAGGACCAGCTCGTCGAACTCTCAACTGTCGGCAAGCGAGACGGCGTCGCCCCATGGTCGGCCGCTGGTGGGCTCGATCGGAGCGGTGACACACTCAATGCGGTCTTTCTTGCCATTGTGCTTGGTGCGGCTGGTCTTCCCACCCGCGTTGGGCCAGCCCAGGTCGCGCTCTGGCTGGCAAGCAAGGGCGATCTGGACGCCGTACGCGCTCACATCGAGGCGAAGGGTGCGGATTTCATCGAGGAACTCAGCGAGTACCACCTCAGCACCCGACTTGCGGACGCCATCCTTGCGGTCGATCCCAGTTTCGCTGCCAACGGAGCCGACGTTCGGACGGCTTTGCGCAGCCAGTTCCCATCTGGCGTGTGGACTTTGTCTGCAGACGAGACAATCGCGCTCCTCCGCAAGGTACTCCAACACGTTGGTGGAGGGGTGATCCCTCCCACGCTTATCATCCTCGATGAGGTTCAGCAGTACATCGATGGTGACGGTGGACGGGCGATGGAGGTTCAGAAACTCGTTGAGTCTGTGTCGCGGGATCTCGACGGGCGCGTACTATTTGTCGCCACTGGACAGCAGGAACTGACTGCCGATACGACGTTGCAGAGAATTCAAGACCGCTTCACGGTCAAGGTCGTGTTGAAAAACCAAGACGTCGATGCTGTCGTCCGCCTTGTTCTTCTCAACAAGGAACCCGCCGAGCGCTCAATGTTGGAGAAGGCACTTGCGGATGTCGCCGGCCAGATCTCTCGCCAGCTCGTCGGAAGCAAGATTCAGCACACGGCTCAAGACGACAATGATCTGCCCGAGGACTATCCGTTGCTTCCCAGCCGCCGACGGTTCTGGGAGAGTGTTTTGCGCCAAGCCGACGCGGGCCGAGCCGGACAACTGCGGTCACAGCTTCGCATCGTGCATGATGCCAACCGACTGGTTGCCTCAAAGCCCGTCGGAACGGTCGTCGGTGCCGACTACCTGTACTTGGCGAAACATGAGGACCTCAATGGCGCAGGACTGCTACTCAAGGAGACCCAGCGGCTGATTCACGAGCAGGGTAAGAAGGAGCCGCTACGAGGCCGCATCCTCGGACTGATTCACCTGGTCAGTCTGCTGCCGACCACTCCTCCTGGTGACATTGGTGTCCGCGCCACGGTTGACCATCTGGTTGACCTGCTCGTCGAGGATCTAGCCAACGACGGCACCGCCCTTCGCCAGAAGGTTCCTGAGGTTCTAGCTGCTCTGGCTGATGAGGGCATCCTCCAGCAGGACGGCGGCGAGTACCGACTCCAGACAGCGTCTGGTCGGACGTGGGACGAGGCCTTCCGTAGGCACTCCGCTCAGCTCACCGACAGCGAGATCAGTACGGAACGCGACACCAGGTTGCGCGGAGAAATCGAGAAGGCGTTGCCGGCCTCCGTCCTACAAGGAAAGGCAAAGGTTACGCGGAAACTCGTCCTGCACACCGACAGTGCCCCACCGATCGTGTCCGACAGGATCCCGGTGTGGCTTCGCTCGGAATGGGACGACGGCACGACAGCCAAGCAATTCGAGGATCTGGCACGGGGGCTCGGCTCTGATTCGCCCGTCGTGCTCGTTCACCTCCCACGGGTTCAGACCCAAGCGTTAGCCGCGGCGCTGCGCAACCAGATGGCTGCACAGCGAACCCTCGATCAGCAGGGAATCCCGCAGGACGATGAGGGCAAACAAGCAAGGCGCGCGATGGATTCCCGACTGTCGCGTGCCCAAGGTCAGGTCAGCGACCACATCCGAGAAATCTTGACCAAGGCGGATGTTCAGCTCGGTGGAGGTTCTTCACCGACAGGGACTGCGTTGCGAGACCGCATCGAGAATGGCGCTCAGTCGGCAGTCACGCGCCTCTTCTACAAGTTCGACGTGGCCGATGACGCTCGCTGGAACCAGGTGATCGACCGGATCAAAAAGGGCTCCGGCGCGGATGCGCTCAAGGCTGTGGGGTACGACGCTGGACCCGAGCAACATCCCGTGATCAAGGAGATCCTTGGCCGGATCGGGGGTGCTGGCACTCCAGCGAGCGCAGTGGAGAAGGAGATTCTGTCTGCTCCGTTCGGGTGGCCGCGTGACGCCCTCATGGGAACGATCGGTGTGCTGCTCGACAACGGACTCGTCCGAGCCACGATCAACGGCTCTGACGCTTCGACAAGCCAGATTCTCTCTCAGACCCGTCTCGGCGCCGTGCATTTGAGGCGCGAGTCCACGGTCTTGAAGGCTGCAGAGAAGCTCCGCGCTCGGAGCCTGCTGGACAAGCTCGGCGTTACTGCGGACAACGAGTCGCTGGTCCCCGGAGCGGAGCAAGCAGTCAGTGGGCTCGCGCAAAGAGCTGGTTCGATAGGCGGTTCCGCGCCCCTTCCTGACGTCGCACTTCCCGCCAGCATCAAGCAGGTCGAGAGCGCGTCTGGCAATGACCGTGTTCATGCCCTCCTGGCAGCGAAGGACGAGCTGATTGACTTCGCGGATCGTCTCGACTCGCTCGAAAAACGGCGTCCTTCCAGACTCGAAGCACTCGCGACGGCTTGTGCGCTGTCGAGTGCCGCTGCGAACCTCGATGGTGCCACCGAAATCCGAACACGGTTGGAAGCGTTTGAGCAGACGCGCGAGCTGCTCGCAGACACGGACCAGATCAGTCCGATCCTGAAAGATCTCGCAAGCGCCGTCCGCGAAGCGGTGAGCGAGGTTGCAGGGGCCGTCGAGCAAGCCCGAGGAACGGCGGTAATTGGCTTGCAGAATCACTCCGCTTGGATCGCACTGGACTCTGATAAGCAGCATCAGCTCCTCATCGATCACAGTCTCGCCCAGGAAGGGAAGCCTGAATTGGGCAATGCGAAGGCAGTCCTGAAGGCAGTCCAGCAGCAGCCTCTTTCGTCGTGGAGCGCGGTCCTGGATGCAGTACCTGCCCGGGCCGCGAGAGCACTGGAGGCCGCCGTCCGACTGACTACGCCGAAGGCAGGAACCGTCACGCTGCTCACAGCCACGCTCAACAACGCCGATGACGTTGAGACGTATCTTGCGGAACTTCGGGCGAAGCTGACCCAGGCACTCTCCGAACACGAGACAGTGGTGGTGAAGGGCTGATGAGTGCTGTTCTCAACGCCGACCAGCGTCGTCACCTCGACGGCGCCATCCAACAAGCCCGGACCGCAGCTGAACAGGCCGCAGCCGATGCCCTTCGTGCGCTCGCGGTGGCTGAGCCAAGTCGTCCTTCCTATCTGAACGATGACGACAACTCCCTTCGCCTTGCTCTGAGAGAGAAGGCGAGACAGCTCGGAGACGACACCTCACCCAGCGGGGCCGACCTCACCAACCTGGTGCGTGAAGTCGCCTACGAGCAGTGGCACCGGCTGCTCTTCGCCCGGTTCCTCGAAGTAAATGGTCTCCTGCGCCACCCAGAGTTCCGCGACACACCCCTCACCCTTGATGACTGCACAGACCTCGCAGATGACCTGGGCGAACCCGATGGCTGGTCAGTCGCGGCGCGGTTTGCCTCCGAGATCCTTCCGGGCGTGTTCCGCCTGGACGACCCAGCTGTGCAGGTGCGCTTCGCTACCGAGCACCGCCTCGAACTGGAGAAGATCCTCCAGAGCCTTTCTGCAGAGGTCTTCGTCACAGAGGACGCGCTCGGCTGGGTTTACCAGTTCTGGCAGACCGCAGAAAAGAAGCGCGTCAACGAATCCGGCGTGAAGATCGGTGGCGCGGACTTGTCACCGGTAACCCAATTGTTCACCGAGAACTATATGGTCCGCTTCCTACTGGAGAACTCCCTCGGTGCATGGTGGGCCTTGCGCCACCCTAGTTCTCCACTTGCCGACTCATGGACGAACCTGCGTCGTCTCGACGATGGCACCCCGGCCGCTGGGGGATTCGGGGAGTGGCCAGAGAGCGCGGCGCAAGTAGCGGTCATGGACCCGTGCTGTGGTTCCGGTCACTTTCTTGTTGCCATGTTTGGGATGCTTTGGCGAATGAGGGCTGAAGAGGAGGGACTCTCCGTGGCGGAGGCACAGGATGCTGTGCTGCGAGAGAACCTGCACGGGCTCGAACTAGATCCCCGCTGCACCCAGATCGCCACCTTCAATGTTGCCCTTGAAGCTTGGAAGCAAGGCGGGTTTCGGGACCTTCCGGCGCCGCAGATCGCTTGCTCAGGCGTTCCCGTTCGTAGCGTCCGTAGTGAGTGGGAAGTATTAGCCGGTGAGGACGATGAGCTCAGGAAGGTGATGGTTCGACTTCATTCACTCTTCCGCAGTGCTGACTCTCTAGGATCGCTGATCGAGCCGCGGACCACCGACTTCGATGACGTACTGTTCGGCAGAGACCTGAGCATCGGAACGGACTGGGAACAAGTACGTGCGCTGCTGAGAAGTGCTTTAAACAGAGAAAATGTTGGCGGAGCAGTCCTTGGCAACGCCGCGGATGACGTCGCACACGCGGCTGTTCTCTTGGGACGGTCCTACACGCTTGTCGCAACTAACGTTCCCTATCTTTCGCGTCAGAAGATGAGTGATGAGCTTTATCAGTTCGTGCTGGAGCATCACGCTACATACTCAGGTGATCTTGCAGGAGCAATGCTCAATCGGTGCCGGCGGCTTGTCGGGCAATCCGGAACAGTCGCAGCAGTTATCCCCGACAAGCTCCTAACTGCGCCGACGTACACCGAATTGAGGCGCACGCTGCTGCGCTCTAACCGATGGGTCAGCGTGGCTCTTCTAGGACCGCGGGCATTCAGTACGACCATGTTTGACTTCGGCGTCGCACTGCTTTCGCTCGATCCGGAGCGCCCATCGCCTCGTGCCACTTTCCCCATGATCGACACATCTAAGGCGGTGGACTTCGAAGCTCAACAGCTTCAACTACTAGAGGTTGCGATCCATGAGACTTCGACCGAAGAGCAGTTGGGTCGGCCAGACTCTCGAATCGGTGTAGGGCGAAACGAGGTGGGTGCAACCTTGGCGAAGTTCGCAAATTCCTACTACGGGCTAGGGAGTGGCGACTACGGACGCTACGGGAGAAAATTCTGGGAGGTAGCAACCCTCGGCGATCGCTGGGTCTTTCAGCAGAGCACTGTGTCGGCACATCAGGAGTACGGGGGCCGCGAGCAGATCTTGCTATGGGAACAAGGCCGTGGAGCCTTGAGCAGGGAGCCTGGTGCGTACCTTCGCAATATCCAAGTATGGGGAAGCCTCGGTGTGATGGTGAGCCTCACCGGCTCACTGTGGTGCTCTCTGTACCAAGGGGATGCCTGGGACTCGAACGCAGCACCAATCATTCCCAAGGATCCGAGCCTGCTTCCAGCAATCTGGGCATTTTGCACTTCGGGCGAATTCGCGATGGCGGTTCGAGCGATCGACCGATCAGTGAAAGTCATGAACAACACGTTGCTGAAGGTGCCTTTCGATGTGGCACGCTGGACGGCTATCGCAGATCAGATGTTTCCTGACGGGCTACCTACCCCCAGGTCTCTGGACGCGACGCAGTGGCTCTTCGATGGCGTCGTTTCTGAATCGAGCGAGCCACTTCAAGTCGCTGCGGCGCGATTGCTTGGTTACCGCTGGCCTGGTCAGCAACCAGACAACCTCGACGAATTCGCAGACAATGACGGCATCGCTTCGCTCCAGGCGCTACCTGGTGAACCAGACCTCGCCACGCGGCTGCGCGAGTTGCTTGCTGCGGCTTATGGGGGCCAATGGTCAAGCACACTCGAACGAAGTCTGGTCACCGAAGCAGGCGGGAAGAACGGACGCCTTGAGGACTGGCTCCGGGACACGTTCTTCGCGCAACACGTCAAGGTATTCGGCAATCGTCCGTTCCTGTGGCACATCTGGGATGGCCGTAAGGCAGACGGATTCTCGGTAATTGTCAACTATCACCGGTTGGATCATCAGACACTTGAGAAGCTGACCTTCACATCATTGGGCGCATGGATCGAGCGGCAGAAGCATGAGGCCAATGCCGGTCGTGCAGGAGCAGATGCGCGACTTGCCGCGGCGGAGGCCCTACAGGAGAAGCTCAAGCTGATTCTTGACGGTGCACCGCCGTACGACGTTTTTGTTCGATGGAAGAAGCTCCATGAGCAGTCGATCGGTTGGTACCCAGATCTTGACGACGGGGTACGCCTCAATATTCGTCCCTTTGTCAAAGCAGGGGTACTGCGGGTCAAGCTCGATTCGAAGATCAAATGGGCCAAAGACCGGGGAACTAACCCGGATAACACCGAACGACTGAATGATCTCCATCCGAGCTTGGAGGAGCGCCGAGAGGCACGGCGGCAAGGTGAGGTGAAGCCGTGAGCATCGTTCGAGCTGTTGTCGCACACGCACTGCGCGAAGCCGCGAAGTACAACGCGGATGCCAGTGCCCCGCCGGCAGCCGTCTTCTGGCCCGACCCGGACCGCACGTGGGAGCGGGTGATCGGCCTCCTGCAAGAAGCTGTGCCAATCCTCGTACTCGGCGAATACGACTCTGCCAAGGCGCAGGGACCCGCGATCTGGATTCGAGCCGTTCTATCTGCATCCGACTCAGTTGAACTTCCATCACATCTGGCCGAGCGCGACCCCCGAAGCCCGTGGGTGATCTACCTTCCCGGTCACGGCCGAAGCTCATTGTCCGACGTCACTGCCCTTGACTCCGCCGTATCACCTCTTGCCGAGGTGGCACTTCGGTCGAACTGGTGGCCTTCTGCGCATGGCCAAGCCGCGTGGACGCCGCATTCATTCCTAGGCTCGAAGAACGGCGCCGGCCTCGACATCGCAGGCGACACCAAGACCAAGTCTGCGCTGACGAATGTGCTTGACCGCCTCCTCACAGAGGACGTCGAAGAACTGCGCCGCATGGGACGTCTCGATGCGTCGCGCCTGCACTCGCTTGTGATGACGGACAGCGTTCGGGCCCTCCTGGAGTGGCTCGACGACCCCGAAGGCACGAAGCAGGCACTTGAGGGTGCTCGCTGGGCGGCCTTCGCTGAGGCATGTCATTCGACCTACGGATTCGATCCGGCGAAGGACGGTCAGCTCACCGCTGCTGCGCGCCTGGGTGCTCGTGAGGGTGCCTGGCGTGACGCGTGGGCTCGTTTCGCCGACAATCCGCGTCGTTATCCGAGACTTCCGGCTGTCCTGGACAAGGCTCGTCCGGACGGCGACCTCTTTGGCGGCACCGACCCGCACCCCGACTCGTGGCCATCGTGGAACCAGGAGGAAGAGGATCAACTTCGCACAGCACTCGCAGACCTGGACGGGCAGAACGACCTCGGCCAGATCCGCTCAGCAGTCAGGGAACTCGCTGCCGCCCATCTGCGGCGAGAAGAGAGTGTCTGGGGCGAGCTTGGGCAGGCGCCGTTGGCCCGGGCGACAGGCTACCTCGCTGAGTTGACGGAGTTGTCGATGACGCCTGCGCGCGTCGGTGACGTAAAGGCGCAGGCAGTTTGGTACGCGGCCGAGGGCTACAAGGTCGATGACCTGGCGTTGCGCGCCATCGCCGCGACGACGACAGCGTCGGATCGCGACGCCGTGTGCAGAGCGCTCAAGGGAATCTACGACCCGTGGGTCGAGGCGACAGCGCGCACCTTCCAGACGGCAGCGGTGGCTAGATACCAGGGCGAGACCGGGCTCGACGTCCCCGCCGGTACATGCGTGGTGTTCGTTGACGCGCTGCGCTTCGACCTCGCACAGCGACTTGCCAAACGCCTGACATCGTTCGAGGTTTCAGTCTCGCCGCGGCTCGCGGCGTTCCCCACGGTTACACCGACCGGGCAGCCTGCTGTTGCGCCCATTGCAGCCAATTTCGGTGCTGGCCAGGCGTTCGACGCGGCTGATACCGAAGGTCGCTCGGTGAAGGGCCAAGTTTTCCGCTCGGCTTTGTCAAAGGCAGGGGTGCAGTACCTCGACTGGAAGGCGACCGAGACTGGCGACGTCAACAAGGTCGGGTGGACGCAGACCAACACGATCGACGCGCTTGGACATAGTCACGGCCATGACCTTGCAGACATGCTCGACAAACAGCTCGACCTCGTGGCGGAACGCATCCAGGGACTCCTTGCAGCTGGTTGGCGGCGCGTCGTGGTTGTGACCGACCACGGCTTTGTCATGCCCGCGTCTGCCGCGATGAAGGTGAGCCTCCCTCTCGCGGTAACCGAAGGCGACGCCGCGCGCAAGCCGCGGGTTGCACGACTCAAGGCAGGCGCAGCGCGACCCGACTTCCCGATCGTGCCTTGGACGTGGGACAGCTCGGTCGAGATGGTCAGCGCCCCGGGTGCTGCGGCCTTCGAGGCAGGAACGATCTACGAGCACGGCGGCTTGAGCCCCCAGGAATGCGTCATCCCTGTCATAGAGATCTCTGCCAGCGCGGGCCCTTCTAGGCCCGCTCAGATCGAGGGCATCCGCTGGACCGGCCAACGCTGTCGCATTGACTTCGAGCCCGCCGAGGCGGACGTCACCGCAGAAGTCCGTCTCGCACCCGCCGATCCCTCGACTACGGTCGGTGGCCCGAAATCGCCGTCGGAACCCGGCGAAATCAAGGTGCTCGTCGACGAAGAGGAATCCGCAGCAGGAACAACGGCCTACATCGTCCTCCTCTCGGCGGACGGCATCGTCATCGCGCAACGCCAGACGACGGTAGGGGATACCGCATGACCGACACAATCACGCTCGATGCGATTGACGAACTCGCAGCGTCGGCATTCGAGGGCTATGTAGTACGCAAGGATCTCGCACAGCAGTTCAAGGGCGCATATCCCGTGCCGACCTACGTCGGCGAGTTCCTCATCGGCAGGTACTGCGCCACCACCGATCCTGAGGAGATCGAGGAAGGCCTCCAAGTCGTCCGTCGATTGCTCTCAGATCGAACGGTTCGCGCTGGCGAAGAAGAGCTCTTCAAATCCCGCGCCCGCGAACGCACGACGGTCAAGATCATCGACCTCGTCAAGGCGCGTCTGGACGCCAAGTCGAACGTGTACCTAGCGGAGTTGCCGAGCCTGGGAATCAAAGACGTTCGTATCGACGATGCTGTCGTGCGCGATCACGAGCGCATGCTGACGGGCGGCTTCTACGCAGAAGTCGACCTTCACTATGACGCAGTCATCGCGGACGAGAGCAACGGCAAGCCCTTCGCGATCGGATCCCTTCGACCCATCCAGCTATCGACTCGCGACTCACTTGAGCGACTGGCCGAAGGTCGCGTCCGGTTCACCACCGAACAGTGGAAGCACCTTTTGCTCCGTTCTGTGGGTTTCGAGCCTGAGCAACTGTCGGTGCGTGAGCAGGACGTCTTGCTGCTGCGCATGGTTCCGTTTGTGCAACGAAACTTCAACATGGTCGAGCTTGGACCGCGCGGTACCGGTAAGTCGCACCTCTATCAGCAGGTCTCTCCATACGCTCACTTGATCTCGGGCGGCAAGGCCACCGTTGCGCGCATGTTCGTCAACAACGCGACAGGGCAGCGCGGACTCGTGGCGCAGTACGACGTCGTCTGCTTCGATGAGGTCTCCGGCGTCTCCTTCGATCAGAAGGACGGCGTCAACATCATGAAGGGTTACATGGAGTCCGGTGAGTTCTCGCGTGGCCGTGAGTCCATCCGCGCAGATGGCTCGATCGTGCTCGTCGGGAACTTCGATGTCGACGTCGCGCACCAGCAGCGGATTGGTCACCTGTTGTCGCCGCTGCCACCCGAGATGCGCGACGACACCGCATTCATGGACCGCATCCATGCCTACCTGCCCGGCTGGGATGTTCCCAAGCTGGACCCTACGTACTTCACTCACCACTTTGGTCTCGTCAGCGACTTCCTGTCAGAGTGCTGGTCTTACCTACGAGCACAGTCACGCCTCGCGTCGATCCAGGGCCGGGTCAACTACTCCGATGCCCTTTCCGGTCGTGACCTGTCCGCAGTGAACAAGACTGTCGATGGCCTCTTGAAACTGCTCTACCCGGACGCTGAGGCGTCGATCTCCGACGAGGACCTGGAGTGGGCTGTTCGGATCGCGCTGGAGTGCCGCCGCCGAGTGAAGGAGCAGCAGCGTCGCATCGGCGCAGCCGAGTTCCGCAACACACAGTTCGGCTACCGGATTGGTGAGGGCATCGAGCAGTTCGTCTCGACACCGGAGCTCGCCAGCCCCGATTCCATCGGACTTGACCCCTTGCCGCCGGGGCAGGTGTGGGCAATCGCCGAGGACGGCGGTGCAGTTGGTCCTGGTCTCTACAGGATCGAAGCCGCCGATACCCCGGGCGCTGGCGCCCGGGGCCTTCTCAACCAGGCTGCACCAGCACCTCTTCGTGAGAGCTTCAAAGTTGCTGAGCAGAACCTTGTTGCTCAAGCGCGTGTCCTCGTGGGAGACCGTGATCCTCGGGAGCACAACCTGACCGCGCAGGTTCGCGCTCTTGATGCCGCAAAGACTGGGGCCGGACTCGGCCTACCGATTCTTCTTGCACTTGCTTCATCAATGCTCCAGCGCTCTGTTCGCGGCGGACTGATCGCGGTTGGGAACCTTTCGCTCGGCGGCGGTGTGGAGACCGTGCTCAACGCAGCTGCTCTCGCCGAGCACGCGATGGAGAAAGGTGCCACGACCCTGCTACTACCGGTGTCCGCACGCAGGCAGTTGCTCGACGTCAGCGATGAGGTCGCGACGAAGGTCTCGTTCCTCTTCTACAGCGACGCCCAAGATGCACTCCTCAAAGCGCTCGACGAGTAGCACAAGGCCATTTCGGACACGACGTCGGCTCACCGAAGGTGCAAAGTAGCGGTAGACGGGCGGACTCCCTACCGGAAGGCACTCCCCTTCGAAGTCAGTGCCTTCACCCGCTCGACGGTCCAGACCGCCAGCACATCGACCTTCCGTTTACGGCCGGTCTCCTTGTGCGTGTCGATCTCCTGCTCCGCGATGATGTCCTTGATCCCGTCGGCATCGAGGGCCGAAAGACGCTCCAACAGAACCTCTTCCCCATCGGCTTTGAAGACCTCGAACGGATCGAAAGCACCGGGCTCCCGCTTCACCCTCGGAGCCGCAGCACGACGGCGCGGCGCCGGCACTGGGGCAGCTACCACAGCGACTGCTCCATCGGACGGAACTGCAAAAGCGTTTTCGATTGCCTTCGCGAACCGCGGGGTACGGGCAGCTTCCTCCGCGACGACCTGAACCAGCTTGGCCAGCAACACCGATGCTGAGGCGTTGGTCGCTCCCAACTTCAGGAGCGCGGCACCGGTCTCCTGCACCTGCACGCGACGACGCGCCTCATCGATACCCGCACTCATAGCTTCGCCTGCGCTTCCGTGAGAATGTTCTGCGTAATTGCACGCATCTGATCGAACTGACCTGCATTGCCGTACTTCACCTTCAAAGTGCTGTACGGGTGAAACTCCGCCGACGCGGCAATCTGATTCGACTCCGCGAGATACTCCGGCAATACGTGAGGGACGTTGGGATCGCGTCGAAGATTTCGCACAGTCGTGCGGTGCACCGCCGAGTTGGACTTGTACTTGGTGATCACCAACCCGAGTTCGAAGAGTTCACGGCCGAGTTCTTTGCCGAACTTCGCGATGTGCGTCTGGATCTGCGGAATGCCGTACGTGGAGAGCACATCCGGGATCGTGGGGATCACGTAGCCGTCAGCCATGGCCAATCCGTTGAGTGTGATCGGCCCGAGATTCGGCGGGCAATCGATCAGAACGTAGTCGTAGTACGGCATCACCGGGGCGACGGCATCCCTCAACAATTCAACCGGCTTGGTGGAGTTCCGATCAGCAACCCGAAGGGCGCTGATCTCCTCCTGCAGCTCGATCAAATCGAGAGATGAGGGAAGCAGATCCACACCCGTCACTCGCTTGACCGGCGAGACTCCGCGCTGAATCGAAGATTCGAGATCGAAGTTCGACGTGCCATCGACAGCGTCACGGAAAATGGTTGCGCTGGTCAGCCCTTGCTTGTTGAGTTCGAGCCAGTGATCCTCACTGATCATCATCGTCGTCAGATTGATCTGCGCATCGAGGTCGATCAGCAGCACGCGCTGACCGAATTCGAGCGACATGAATTCGGCCAACCCCGCGGTGATCGTCGTCTTACCGACGCCGCCCTTGAGGTTGATCGTCGCAATCGTCTTAGCCATCAGAACCCATTCCTGTCTCCCACCACAACACACCTAGTTCGCATCGACGATCGCCCCTGTACCTGACTGCTTCACCCGAAAACCGATTCGCCCCAACGGCTCCGCCGCGTGCGGAAGCGCGTACGAGAACAACGTCGCAAAATCGCGCGAGTCCACGGGACCAGCCTGTGCCCGTTTCAACTGACGAGGAGCCGGATCGTTCGCCAATACCAGAATCAATGCACCGCGAGTCTTCCGATGAAGAGCACCCGCAAGCGGTCCGCCGTTCTTCTTCGGGCTGCCCGCAATGTGCTCGATCGCATCGCGCTCACGAACTGCCGTACCGGTGAAACCTGTTCGGTACTCGCGTTCCTGACGCTTGCGATTGACGATCGGAAGTTTCTCGTGCCAACCCTTGATCTCGATCGGCTCCCGGGTCTTTGGATACGGCAGCAGAACTGCGAAGTCTTCGAGCAATCCGGATTCGATTGCGGTCGAAAGCGCTTCGCGGTGGGGACCGAAATCCCACCCGTTCGCCCACTCGAACTGGTCGACGGCCTCCAACACCACATGGGCAGGGACAATGCCGTATCGCGCAGTGAACGATCGCGAAACATCATCCTTGTCAACGAAATTGAAGGACCCTGTTTCGTCCAACGACTTCAATAATGGTGCAACCGCGTCGAAGTGCCGACCGTTGATCGAACCGTCGCCTCGCGGGGGCTGCATCGTGAAGCTGAAACTTTCACCACCCATGCCTCGATAAACCAGATCGGCGTTGAACATCTTGTTTCGAGCCGTTGGCCTGAGCCACGGCAGCTGCTGAAACACCATCGGCGGCACATCGCGTGGAGTGACCCACGGTTCGCCCTTCTCGTTCACGCCGCTGAACCTGGT
This sequence comes from Rhodococcus sp. 008, assembly GCF_001682295.1. Taxonomy (NCBI): domain Bacteria; kingdom Bacillati; phylum Actinomycetota; class Actinomycetes; order Mycobacteriales; family Nocardiaceae; genus Rhodococcus; species Rhodococcus sp. 008. Next base: position 90,115 of record NZ_CP012749.1, read on the forward strand.
GAGCTCGTTCCGGAACTCCTGCTCGTCCCGAACGATCGCCTCGAACGCCTTGTACATGTCGTAGTCCGCGCCGGCGGGTCCGCCAACCGTGCGGCCGATGAACAGGCGCACCAAGTCTCGGTACCCGGGGCGGAATCCGAACCAGCGTCCCATCTGCATCAACGTGTCAGCTTGGCCCGTGCGACGCGTGTAATAAGTGATGGTCAGGCCCTCGACTGTGAAGCCGCGACTCAGCTTTGTTCCGCCGACAAGGATCTTCCATACTCCCCGTTCCTGGAAGTCGAGGGAATCCTGTTTGTAGTCCTTCTCGGCCGCCCCGTTGACCACGATGACGGGGCTGGTTCCCTCGGAAATCTTGTCGTAGGCGGCGCCGATGAACTCCTCCAGCTCACCGAACGAGCTGGGATTAGCCAACTCGCTACCACGCACAGCACTCACCACAGCAAAGTCCCCGGCCCAGAGCTTTTCCAGCCTCGAGAGACTCTTAGCCTGGCTGTATCCGGCCGACTTCCACAAGGCCTTGAAATCATTGGCCACAGCGTCGTGCTCGGCCTGCTTCACCGATTCGTGCACCAACATCGTGTGGTGCCGATACGGCTTGGCGCCCTTCGATTCCCGGAAAAGCTTGATCGCCCCGGTCAGGACAAACGAGTCGAGAGCTCGCAATTGTTCGGCAGAACGATCCTCGTCGCACTCGGCCCGGAGATCCCGTACGTACGCTTTCTGGTTCGAATTAGCCGGAGTCTTGTCGTCGTCCTCGAGATCGTCGAGATCGTGGAAGTCCGCACCACCCATGTACGGGCCGGGCCGCTCGAGACTGACGATGAAGTCCGAAGGAAAGACGTTGACGCTGTCTTCCGGATCGACAAACACATTGGCAAAAGGTGTTGCGGTGTAACCGATGTACTGGGCACGCTCGAGTAGACCGAGGATCTCAGCAATCTGACCGTTGATCGCCGTCCGCTCGATCTGCTCGGTTTTCATCTTCTTCGGATCGATCGTGTTCACCGATGCCTGATCGGCTTCGTCGTCGATGATCAGGGCAGGGATCTGATCGAGCTCGGTCGGGACTTTCTTCACATCGGCCACCAGCTTCTTGAGGCTGGAGACGTTCTTCTTCACGACCGCGATACGAATATTGCTCGGGTACAGATTCTTCGGATCATTGAGTGGAAGAGAGTGATCCACGGTTTCGAAGTGCAGTGCGCTCAAGCCCGCGAGCAGACTCTTGTAGTCAAAGGTCGAGGTGGTGAGCCGACGGATAGCCGGGATTTCATTCGTCTTGTTCGGATCGATTTCGTGTTCGAGAAAGTTCCCGTGCCGCCAGTCCTCGTCGTTGGCGTAGTCGTCGTCCACGCCGGCACTGATGTTTTGACGACCGACCAATTCCATGTCGAGGCGTCGCTGAGTCTGGCTCCGGAGAATCTCGATCGTGCCGGTCAGAACGATGACCAAGCGGTATCCAGCGTCGATCGCCTTGGCCACCACGCCACTGAAATTCGCCGTCTTCCCGCTCTGGACGTAGCCGACCACCAAACCTTTGGACTGATACGGCTCCGGCCTGGTTGGGTCGGCGAGTCGATGCACAACCTCGGTCGTTGCGATGTCCAGCTTTCCGATTGTCGCTTCGTCCCAGTTCTTGTCGGCTAAAACTCGCTTGTAAGCGCGCCAATAGAAGTCGTGCTCGCGCCGGCGCTCGGAGGTGTACCAGGGGTCCCACGGCTGCTGAGCAGCAATGACAACGGGCCCACCTTCGCGAGGAAAGCGCGCATCCATCTCGGCGTGCGCGTCTACCGGCAGTCCCAACAGGTCGTAGATCCGAGCTCGCCGTTCCGGGCTCTGCGGGGTAGTCGAACCTACCCATGTCTCAACACTTTCCGCATCCCACTGCCGCAGACGCGAGGTGAGCGCCGTTCGTACACCGACCGCACTGTCGTCGAGGAACACATCGATGATGTCCGCGATGGTCAGGCCGTCCGGATAGCTCGCTCGCAGGCGCGCGTTGACCGGGTACAGCACGTTCTCGGGCGGAAACCCGTCACCGAGTTCACGTGCAACCGCACGGAATACTTCATCACTCACTGCACTACCTGCTCCCGGTGCGCTACCACTGCGGAAATCAACACTTCCTGCCACGCCTGCATCTTTTCCCTCTGACGAGCGCCGATTCTGGTTCCTTCGAACATCTCACTCACCAGCAGGAAGACAAGAGTCTTGAGCACCGGAGCATCAGCCGGGTCGAGACTGCGACGTCCGAGCAGATCACGCCGAAAACGCGCATTGATCCACAGAGTTCGAGTTTTGAGGTCGACTTCGAAGAACTGATCGCGCGCCAAGGCTCGCCAACTCACGGCGACCGGATCATCGCCAACGCTGAATTCGAAGGCATCGCTGAAGGAATCGAGCACGTCTTCCGGAAAGCCGGATGCCGGTTCGATGACGCTGATCGGCCGAGGTGCAGAACTACGAGCCGCGCGCACCACGCGCTCGGCGTCGGTTAGATACGAGCGGAATCCACCGTCGCCGTCGGTGAAGACGGCCCCGTCGACGGCAGCCGACGCAGTGGCGTCGAGCGTCACCCCCGATTTCTCGGGATTGATGGTGATGTGCTGCAGCAGAGATTCGTTCAGGTCGACACCAATTCGTGCCAATCCGTAGTCCGGTCGGCCCCGCACTATCGCGTTCCAGCCGCCGATCTGCAGGAGTCGATCGTGCCGATAGAAGTAGAGCCCCTGCTGGTCACGACCAGGAGCGCCGTGGATGCGAAATTCCGGTGCATTGCTCCGGGCGGGCCACAGGTGAGCTTCGGCGGTTACTGTGGCACCGGCGATCGACACGGTAAGTGTCCGAGGGTAGTTGGGGTCGCCGGTGCGCGGATACCGGAACGGGTCGATGGCACTGACTGTGCGCAGCGCGCCGGCGCGTCCCGCTTCGACGTCGAAGACATCCACAGTCAGAGCGATCCGGCCGGATTCGATGAGACGGTGAAATACGACGCCGAGGTGACTGCGCACGTCGTTGATGGTCTGTTCGAGCCAGCTGGTCTGCTCGTCCGCGTGCGCGGACATGAGAAATGTTGTGATGCCGCGCCATTCGACAACAGTTCCGGTGTCGAAGGGAAAGCGGGGCGTGACTGCGTCGAAGAATTCTTCGGCTTGCCGGTCCTCGATCACCGAAACTGACTGACGCCCCTGCACTGAGGCCGAGTCGATCTCGCGGCCCTGCGTCGGGTGCCCGGACTTTCGAGACCACACTCGGAGCAACCGAGCCTGACTCAACGACGCCGCCTTCATCCCTACACCGAAATGACCCAGGTCCCCGGCGGCATAGTCGCGTCGGCGGCCGTAGGTCATCGCGGAATCAATGGTGCCACTGTCCATGCCGGAGCCGTTGTCGATCACCATCATCGACACGATCCGTGTGCCGTCCTGAACGAACCTGATCAGCACGTGGGAGGCCTCGGCGTCGAGGCTGTTGTCGATCAGATCGGCGAGCGCTGTCGCGATGGTGTGGTGCAAGCCGATGGCGCCGGCGAGGGACTCGTCCGCAGCAAGGATCTTGGTGCCCACTATGCGGGTGTCCGCGACGTCAGTCATGGGATGCATCCTTACCCTCTACCTCGTCGATTTCGGATGCTTCGCCGCGCCTCCATGCCGCCTCCAGGAAGTCCAGAACCACGTCTTCACCACGATCTTCGTACGCGCGCAGTATCTTTCGTGGACGGTCTTCGCCGTCCAGACACACGGCTTCGGCGAGAATCCGCACCACATGTCTCTCGGCAGTTCGCAATGGCTCGCGATTGCCAACCTCTGCGAGTGCCTGACGTAGTGGGTCGATGTCAGAGTGAACGATCGCCGGTCGGACCACGCGGAAGGTTCCGTCTTGCCACAGCTCGAGCAACACGTCTTCGCCCTCCACCGCGGAGAGTTCACGCAGGAATCGGCGGATAGTGCCGAACGTCGGCTGCGCTCCGGTCCATCGAACTGCTTGAACGCCGAGGTGACTCTCCAACTCGATGTTCGCGCCGCGCGCACAGCCGGCAGCGACCGCGACACCGGCGGGTACAGCAAACCCGGAGCCCCGCAGATGATCAGAGGTCACGGTCAGTCGATACCGCCACGTACTACCTGACCGGTACAGGCGGCGAGTCAACTCTGGCGTCTTCGCAGTGTTGCGTGTCCGCTTGCGCCGGACTATCCCGTCACCACCAATGTTGAACTCACTGGCTTCTTCAGCCTCTCCCGAAGAAACCGATTCCTCCCCAACGGAATCCGCGCTTCCCCAGGCGTGCAGCCGCCAGACTGCGCCGTCGAGCGCCACGCGATCGTCGGCCTCGAGCGCGCGCTCGATCGACCGGTCACTGCGATCGGACTTCAGCAACTCCACTAGCTCGACGACGGACTTCGGCGATCCGACGGCTTCGAGCGCGCCGACTGCCAGATCGGAGATCCGACGCGCACGCGTCAGCGCAGAATCCGCCACTACGACGACCCCGCACCACGCAAGCCACTTCTCCAGTTCGCCGCGCGACATCGACACAACTTCGGCGACGTCGTCGAGTGCAACTACACCGTTGGGGGACTCAAAGTCTTCCAGCAAGGTCTGAGTGCGTTTCTTGGCCGCCGCGACGCCCGGAGCGGCTGCCCAACCGTCAGTCACCTCGAAGTAGTCGTCGAGACGGTCCAGAACCAACCACAGCGGAACTCCGTAACCAGGCACCTCCGCCGCGATGCTCGGATGCACGTCGAGGAGGCGATCGAGCGAAGCTACCGGCTGAATCTCGACGCGCAGGCTGGCAAGCAGGTTCCCCACGGCTGTCCCGAATCCGCACGCCGCGTTGAGTTTGGCTTTCACGTCGGCCTCGATCTGCCCGACTCGCCCCGAGCCCACTCCGAGCTTGGCTCCGATCGCTCCCCTACGCTGCGGCACTCGCGCCACGATCCGCTCACGCAAGACCAACGACTCCCTCTCGTCCAACTGGGAGAAGAGATTGTCGATTTCGTCAATCGCGTCGGTACGGTCGGCGTCGGGCAGGTCGTTCGGCGTCAGAGCCGAAATCCGGGCAGCAACTTCCTGAATCGAGGCTGGAGATTCGTCGTCGATCTCGACGGTGACAAGTGGTCTGCTGTCCTGGCCTCGGACCCGTCGCCACATTGCGAGCTGAGCGAGATCGTCGAGCAGCGCCGTGATCGCGGGTGGGGCGACTGCTTCCTCAGCGGTCTCGACGCGGGCGAGCGGAGTCGTCATGACCGCACAGACCAACAGGTTGAGCACTATGTCGTGCACCGTCTGTTCGCTAGTTCCGCGCACGCCGAAGATCTCGGCGGTCGTGTGCATCAGCAGTCCGCCGATTGCTTTGTCGGTGGTGAGCCGAGACAGTGCCGTCACCGCGCGAGTATCGAGACTCAACACCTCCAGCGGAAGGTTTTCGCTGAGGAGCGGAAAGCTCTCTCGTAATACCGCTGCCGCGTGGTGAGCGATGTAGAGCGACGCCAGCTCGGAGAGAACCTTCTCGAGATCGACCTCGAGAACAGTGAACGACGGCGCTTCGCTGAACCACCAATCAGGCGACGGTGCCAGCGGCTCGAGCAGCGCAGCGCGATCGGATACGTAGTCGTCCAGCCAAGGAAACAGATCGACCCACAGCGTCTGACTCAGCTCGTTCGCGGGAAGCGAGTTCACACCCAACGTCAACGCACTACTCCCACTCACGGATACCTTCATTGCGGTCAAAACCGACCACGATGTCGGTAACAAGTTACTGCAGCTTGTGAGCGGTCGCAGCGCCGGACCTGCTTACCCGACAGTCAGACTTCTCCGCTCAGTCGACGGCGGTGAAACCCTTCGCCCGATCTTTGTCGGCCGAGGTCCACAGCGTCGTCGACAGTTCGGCCTTCACCAGCGGGATGACCTCCTCCGCAAAGCGGCGCAAAGTGTCCTTCTGCTGCTCGAAGTCGAGCACGTGATTGACCGACACCGATTGGAAATCGTGGCCATAGCTCTGGTGGTAATCAAGGATCTTCTCGGCGACTCGCTCCGAGGACCCGACCAACGCCGGCCCACGGTCGACGGCCTCCTCGATGGTCCGGAAACTCGTGGACTTTCCGACCGCTTTGGGGTCGTGCTTACGCTTGTCAGCCTGCGCAACGGCGCCCTCGTAGATCGGACGGAACTCTTCGATCGCCTGTTCGGTCGTGTCGGCGAGGAACAATCCGCCCGAACCCGATCCGACGTACGCCTTGGACGGGTCGTGCCCGTACGCCAGGTACTGCTCGCGGTAGTGGTCGATCAACACTTTGTAGTTCTCACGAGGCTGGAAGGCGTTGGCGGTGACGATGGGGTCGCCCCACTTCGCCGCGAGTTCGACGGCCTCGAACGAGGTAGCCGATCCGTGCCAGATACGGAACGGGCCGTCGAAAGGACGCGGTAACGTCGTCGCGTCCTCGAGCGAAGGCCGGTGCGTTCCCACCCACTTGACGTTTTCCTCGCTGATCAGCAGTTTGAGGAGTTCGTAGTTCTCGGTGAGGTACTCGTACTGCTTGGCGATGTCCAGACCGAGGAGCGGGTATTGAAGAACCTCGTTGCCCTTGCCGATCACGATCTCGAGGCGTCCCCGGCTCAGCTGATCGATGGTTCCGAAATCTTCGGCGACTCGGATCGGATCGAGTAGCGACAGGACCGTGACACCCGTCGAGAGCAGGATTCTGTCCGTGGCCTGCGCAATCGCCCCCAAAACGACGGTTGGCGCCGACGAAAGAACCGGCCCGGCGTGGCGCTCACCCACCGAGAACGAATCGATACCCAGTTCTTCGGCGAGAACCGCCAGTTCGACGACGCGGTTGAGCCGATCGGACGGGGCAACTTCCTCGCCGGTCACTGGATGGGGTGGGTTGAAAATGATGTCCAGAACCTGAAAACGCATGACCCGTCTTTCTCGATAACCACACAGCACGCCTGTCCCTCGGAGGCTAGTGCGCGACTGCTCGACGGATCCGCGATCCGAGGACGCGCCCAACGCAACGAATTCGCGAAACACGCTATTCAGCAGGATCTTTCGACTCAATGAGACCATTCAGTCGATAAAACTCTCACCGATCCGAAGTCGACCGAAAACATGCCGAACTCCCGCCAGGCAGGACCTGTGTCACCGACCAATCAAGCGCACGGTAAACATGAAGTACTAAGAGTGCGTTCCCTTACTCGTTAAGAGGTACTTGTTATGAATGGTGCGGCAGCCATCGGTGATGGCATATTCCAGATTCCTGTCCCGATCACGGACAACCCGCTCGGGCACACGCTCGTCTACGCCATGGAATCCCCCGGCGGACTGATCTTGGTCGACGCTGGTTGGGGTGACGACAACGGCTGGCAGGGCCTCAACGCGGGGCTCGCCGAGATCGGACATTCGGTGACCGACATCGAGGGCGTTGTGGTCACGCACTTCCATCCGGACCACACCGGACTGTGCGGACGGGTCCGCGAGGCGTCCGGCGCCTGGATCGCCATGCATGAGGACGACCACTACCTGTTCGATCAGATGTCGACTGCGCGTAACGACGAGTGGATGGCATATCAGCTCGAGAACATGGAACGCGCTGGAGCGCCGAAAGCCGACCGTGATGCATTCAAATTGACGGCCGCGGGCGAGTCTCCCGTGGGCCCCGAGTCCGCTCCCGACCGCCTTCTCGCTGACGACGAGATCATCGCACTCACCGGCCGCGGCCTCCGCGTTGTCTACACCCCCGGCCACACGCCTGGCCACGTCTGCTTCTACCTCGACGACGCCGACGTCATGTTCACCGGCGACCACGTCCTGCAGAAGACGACACCACACGTCGGCAACTTCGTGTACCCACTCGACGAACGTGACGCCCTCGCCGATTTCCTCAACTCGCTCGCACGAGTGCAGAACATGAACATCACCCGCGGTCTCGGCGCTCACGGCATTCCGATCGACGACGTCGGAGGTCGCGCCGGCGAGCTGATCGAGCACCACCAGGAACGACTCGATCACCTGCTCCAGGAGTTCGCCGACGACAAGCTCACCGTGTGGGACGTCGCGGCAAAGATGAAGTGGTACAAGCCGTGGGCCGAGATCTCCCCGATGGGAAAGACGATGGCGCTCTCCGAGGGCGCAGCTCACCTTCGCCATCTGGTTGCCCGAGAGCAGGTCTCTCAGGTTCCCGGCTCCGAGCCCGCGCTCTTCTCCCGCTCGATCTGAAAGATCAGGGTCGACAAGCACTCCGCTTGTCGGCCCTGATCTCTATTCCGCTTCGGCCTGATCGACTATTCGGGTCGACGCCGATCGCGGCACCACTACCACCGGAACCGGTGAGTACCGCACGATCTTCGCCGCCCGACTGCCGAGGAAGACCCGGGCCAGTGGACCTGCCTTGCTCGAGCCGACTGTCAGAACGTCACCTCGGTCCCACTCGACGCCCTCGAGCGCCTCGGCCCAGTTACGACCATGGCTGATAACCGATTCCATGACGTCGGGAATTTCGGGCAGTGCACGCACTCTCTCGAAGGCAGCGTTGGTCTCGCGCTCGACCACCTCGGCCCACTCGGAGATGACCGGCGAATCCCCCTCGGTCCCGAGCGTGGTCGTGTACTGCGCGTTCGCACGAACTGCAAACGCCGCCAATCTGAGTCCGGCATCGACACGCGCAGCCACGGTCGCGGCGGCGAGCACCAGATCGTCTTGATCGGGTGTGCCCGAGTATGCGGCAGTGACGCGGCGGACCACCTCACCGGGTTTGGTTCGAAATCCCCTCGGCGCCAGCGCGACCGGAACGTCGGAGCTGTGCAGCAAGCGTGAGGTGACACTGCCGAGAGCGACGTGACCGAACACCCCGGCTGTGGACGAATCCAGGACGATCATCTTGGCTTCGTGCTCGTGAACGAGATCGAGCAAGCCGCTCGACGTCGACTGAGCCTCATGCACGACATAGGTCACGTCGACGTCGGAGGGCATGTCTGCCCGCGCTTTCGCCAGCGCCGCTTCGGCTTCGGCTCGCAACTGCTGGTGGTATTCGGCGTCGACACGCGCCATTCCGGGCGGTGGCGGCGAGGGAATCACCGCGCAGATCACCAGCGGTTCACCGGACGAGCGCGCCAACAGCGTTGCAAGATGGACGGTTCCGGAACTGTCACCGTCGGGTGCGTATCCCGCGAGCAGCGTCATGACTCGGACTCCGATCCCAATTCGGCGCGGTTCTTCGCACCGAGGCGCGAGTGCTTCATACCGTAGGCGAAGTACCAGATGATCGCGACGGTCACCCAGACGAGGAACACGTAGATCGTGACGGTTCGGAGGTCCTTGATGATCCACAGGCAGCCCAGGATCGAGAGGATCGGCGTCACCGGATAGCCGGGAACTTTGAAGCTGCGCGGCAGGTCCGGGTCACTGCGCCGCAGGATGATGACCCCGACCGAAACCACGAGGAAGGCCACCAGGGTTCCGATGCTGGTCATTTCGGCGAGGAAGTTGATGGGAATGAAACCGGCCAGAATGCTGATGACGACGCAAACGATGATGGTGTTGGGCACCGGCGTCAGAGTCCGCGGGTTCACCTTGTGGAAAATCGACGGAATCATGCCGTCGCGTGACATCGCGAACAAAATACGGGTCTGACCGTAGATGACCACGAGCGTGACGCTGCAGATCGAGATCACCGCACCGGCGGCCAGAAGCGTTCCCGGCCAGGTAGATCCGGTCACCTGTTCGAGAATCGCGGACAGTCCGGCTTCCTGACCTTCGAACGATGCGGAATCCTGTGCACCGATCGCGACGGCGACAACGGCGATGTAGATCGCGGTGACGGACACGAGTGCAATGAGGATCGCAAGAGGGAGATTGCGACGTGGGTTCTTCACTTCTTCGCCGGCGGTGGACACGGCGTCGAGGCCGATGTACGAGAAGAAGATGATTCCGGCGGCGGACATGACGCCACTGAATCCGAACGGTGCGAAGTCGGCGAAGTGATTGCTGTTCCATCCGGCGATGCCGACCACGATGAAGAGCAGCAGAATTGCGAGTTTGATCGAGACCATGATGGCGTTGGCCTTGGCCGATTCACTGGCGCCGCGAATGAGCAGAACACCGCACAGGCACACCAGGATCACTGCGGGCAGATTGATGATGCCGCCCTGCTCCGGCGCTTGTGACAACGCGTCGGGAATCTGGAACCCGAAGAGGTTGCCCAGTAACTGGTTCAAGTATTGCGACCATCCGACGGACACCGCCGCGGCCGAGACTCCGTACTCGAGAAGCAGACACGCGCCGACGGCCATGGCCGGAAGCTCTCCGAGCGTCGCGTAAGCGTAGGAATACGACGAGCCCGACGCCGGGACAGCTCCGGCCAACTCCGCGTAACAAATCGCTGTGAGTCCCGCGACGACACCGGCAACAACGAAGGAGATGATCACTGCCGGACCGGCAACCGGGACCGCCTGCGAGAGGACGAAGAAAATACCGGTGCCGATCGTGGCGCCGATGCCGAACATGGACAACTGCGCCAAACCGATACTGCGGGTCAGCTCACCGCCGTTGGTATCTGCGCCGGTCTCCTGGTCTATCTGCAAAGCCGGCTTGCGCCGAAGTACGTGTTTGACGAGAGTAGCCATCGACGCTCCTCTAGAGTGCCTGGTAGGAAACTGTTGTATCCTCATACTGCACGTAAGTGTCCTGCGACACAACAGTTGGAGCAAAGTTGCCCAGCTCACGCCAACCGTCCGGTCTGGAATGCCCGGATCGTGAACCGCCTTCGGAGAAAACGGGGAGATCATGACCGGACCGACCATCACCGTCGACCTGCGTCGTATCGAACAGAATGCGCGCGTCCTCGTCGAAGCGTCCAATGCCAAGGGTATTGCGGTGGCGGGCGTCAGCAAATCTACATGTGGCTCCCCCAAAGTGGCGCGAGCAATGGTCCGCGGCGGCGTCGCACAGATCGCCGACTCCCGCCTGGACAACCTGGCCCGCATCCGCCGCGACGGCATCACCGTTCCCCTGATGCTGATCCGCGCACCGTCGTTGAACGAGATCGACGACACGATCCGCTACGCGGACATCAGCCTCAACTCGGAGTTGACGACGATTGTTGCTCTGGGCAGAGCAGCACGGGCGCGAGGAGTAATCCACGACATCGTGCTGATGATCGACCTCGGAGATCTCCGCGAAGGGATCCTGCCGGCGGAGGCGTTGGATGTAGTCGCCGAAATCCTTCCCATCGAGGGCATCAGACTGATCGGAATCGGCGCGAATCTCGCGTGCGTCGGCGGCATCCAGCCAACCGTCGACAACCTGTCGAATCTGGTCTACATTGCCGACGAAATCACGAAGCGGTTCTCGATCGAACTGCCGATCGTTTCCGGCGGCAATACGTTCTCTCTGCCACTCCTCGAGACCGGAACGATGCCCGAGGGGATCAACCATCTGCGTTTGGGTGCCAGCATCGTTCTGGCCGAATCACCGACTCCCCCAGGACTGTACGAACTGCTGAACAACGACGCCTTCACTCTCACCGCGGACATCATCGAGGCCAAGATCAAGCCGTCGCGGCCGTATGGAGTCTCAGGGGAAGACGCATTCGGCCGACGCCCTGTCTTCGACAACGAGGACAAGCCGAGCCGACGCCTGATCTTGTCCATCGGCCGCGAAGACATCTCGCCGGAAGGCTTGACCCCGATAGATCCGCGCCTGAAAGTGATCAGCGCCAGCAGCGATCACCTCCTCGTCGACGCCGGAGAAACAGGTGACGAATACCGACTGGGTGGCACGGTCGACTTCACGATCGACTACGGCGCGCTCTTGATGGCAATGACATCGCCCTACGTCGAAAAGCGATACGTTCTGGGCACCGAACCGATCGATGCCAATGCGACCGTCGAATTGATCGACCTCGAAACTACCGGCCTGGCAAGCCATCTCCTCGATCACGGTCTACGTGAGGACATGTCCGGAATCGGTTTCGACTGCATTCAAGCCGAGAATGCCGCTGCGGATCTCACAACGCTGCCGCTGTGGCTCACTGCCGAAGCCTGGCAGAACACCAGAATTCCGATCGCCACCGAACCTGGAACCGATTTGGGTGCAATCATTTTCGCTTCACACGGTGACATCGAACAATTGCTGTCGTCGGCGGCGGATCTGCACGGCCCCAGTTTGGAGAACACCGTCTTGGTGGGCGTCAAGAACGCCACGGTCGATCACAAGCGCGCACTCGACGAGTACGGGGTATTGCTGGTGACGATCGACGAGATCGATCGCCATGGCATGGCGGCCTTGATGCCTCGCGTTCTCGCCGCGGCGGGCCAGGGTGTGAACGGCGTCCACGTCCATTTCGACATGGACATCATCGACGGACGTGTTCTCGGAGTCGACGACACGACACATCTGGGCGGCCTCACGTTCCGAGAGGCCCACCTCGCCGCCGAATTCATCAGCGAGACCGGCCTGACGAGATCGATTTCGATCGGCAGCGTCGCGGCAGCGGATTCCGATCCCCTCGGACGGCAAGCGACCTTCGTCGACGGACTGGTTGCATCGCTGCTCGGGCGCAAGGTGGTCAAAGCCTGACGCTGTCGGCAGCCCTTGCGAGAATCGTCCGATGATCACGCGGAGCTCCGGTCAGCACGTATTCATCGCACTCGGCACGCCATGGATCGATGCCGTGGTCGCGTTTCTCGAACCCCGAGCCCGTGTCGATCCCTGGATCATGCACGGAAAGATGGCCATCGGTGACCTGCTGGTCACGGTTCTCGACACCACTCCTCGCACGCTGCTCTGCATCGAGACCGTGGCTGCGCCCTTCGACGGCACGTCGCCGATGGAAGTCGATGAACGCCCGTACGAACTCCACGGTTTGCCCACCGTTCCAGAACTCGAACAACGATGGTCCATCACGTTTCCCACGGATCCTGGGCCGGTCGACGACGCACTGGCCGACCGGATTCTCACGGCCGGCCAGTCACACTATGCGCACTACTTCGGCGACATCGACACGCTGGATCCGACGTCCACAGCTGCCCACGCCCGAACGTTGATGAACGAGCGGGGCAACTGCACAGGTTGCAGCTCACCGATGCCGTTGCGAAAGTTCAACAGCAGCGATCGCCTTCACTTTCATTCCGCATCACGGATCTTCAGGCAGGCTGAACCTGGTGACGACTACCCAGCCGTCCTGTGCCGCAAGTGCACCGGAAGGATGGCCACGTCCGGGCACACCAACTTCATCGACTACATGCTGGCGAAGAATCCGTCGTGCCCACTCTGCGGTGCACACAGAACCGCTCAGTGTGCACCGGGGATGCCGGTCCATCCGTTCGATCACCTACCGTGGCTCGCCGTAACTGGCTGCGTCGTGGGACCGGACACCCGGAATGGACGTGCCGAGCGTGCAGTCACTCATGGGGACAGATGTTCCCGCCGGATCACCCGCAGCACGACTGATCAGTTCGCGGCGAAGCCGGGAAGCCGATCGATGTCCGCGATGATCGAATACTCCGCGGCGTCACCCTGGAGGATTCGACTCTGCTCGCCGTGGACGTCGACGGGGACGTCGCCGGCCAATGTCACTCGGTGCACACTGCGCGCCTGAGTCCCGTAGTCGGCGATACCGTAATGCTGAGTCGCCTGGTTGTCCCAGATCGCCAGGTCGCCGGCCGACCAGTCCCATCGAACAGTGTTTTCCAACTTGATGATTCGTGCCTGCAGGATCTGGTAAAGAGCGACCGACTCCGACGGCTTGAGCCCGACGAACTCCTTGAAGAAGTGACCGAGCAGGAGGGTCTTCTCCCCCGTCGCCGGATGGATACGCACCACCGGGTGTTCGGTCTCGTAGATCTCACGGGTGAATTCGGCGTAGTAGGCCTGGCGCTGCGCGTCTACCGGGTTCGCCTGATCGACAACCTCGGCATAGTCGTAGGCATTGGTGTGAACGGCCCGCAAATTCTCGACCAAGACCTTGAGTGAAGACGGCAGTTGGTCGTACGCGGCGGTGGTCGACGCCCACGTGGTCGCTCCGCCGTACTCGGGAATGGTCGTCGCTCGCAGAATCGAGGCTTTCGGGATGCGGTCGACAAACGTCACGTCCGTGTGCCAACTGTTGGCGGCTCGGTCGAGCACCAACAGCTTGTCGCCCCTGGACTTCACCGTCGGATGCGGGGTGGTCTGGGTGCCGAGGGTTCCGGCGAATTCGTACTGCGACGTGTCGTCGAGATGATGCTGCCCACGGAAGAACACAACCTTGTGCGCTGCCAGCGCATAGTTGATCGCGTAAGCGGTCTCTTCGGACAAGTCCCCGGAGAGATGGACGCCGTCGATGCGGGCGCCGATCAGCTCGCCTACTTTGTGGACGGTGATTCCGCCGGCAGCGTAGATCTGCTCCGGGGTCTGGGTGACACGTTCGAGTTCGGTGACGGACATGGCGATCTCCTGTGAGTCGGTCAAGCCTACGGGCGCGGCAGTCGTCATGGCGCCGCCTACTGTGAACACTCAATCATTTACGCTGCGGGCTCGAATACGGTTGAACTCGAGGTGATCTCAAAGTTCACCGCTCCCTCGCCGGAGAATACTGCCGCTCACTGGGACGAGGCCGTCGTCGTTGTCGTCATGAGCTGTAGCGTGCGATCTGCCGCACCCACGTCTACGGAGGACAGCATGCAACCCGAGGGCCCTGCCGAACAGATTCGTTCAACGCTCGCTCGCATCGCGCATCTTGCCGATACCGGCTCGGTCGAGGATTACGTGGAGCAGTTCACCCGCGAGGCCGAATGGAACATGCCGGCCAACCCCGATCGCGGTATCCCCGCACAGGTACGACGTGGCCGCGAAGAGATTGCTGCTGGAGTAGTCGAGCGTCGAGCCGCCGGCATACAAGGCCCGGGCACATTCACACGCCACGTCACCACGGCGATCGCCGTGGACGTGACCTCGGAAACGACAGCCCGCGCGGATGCGGTGTGGACGTTCTACGTCGACACAGCCACGTCGCCCGAACTCAGCGGCGTCGGGAGCTACGCGGACGAGTTCGAACTCGAAGACGGGCGGTGGCGACTGTCGCGACGAGTGATCTCGCGCGGCTGACGGTCAGTCTTCTTCGCCGGTGATCGCCTCACACCAGTCTTCGACCTGATCGATCCCCTCTTCCGTCCATTCCGGGCTCATGTCTTCGAGTGCATCGAAGACAACCTCGCAGGTCAGCATCTCCGGTGAACCCTCCGACCCCGCTGCCTCGGTTCGCTCCGCAGACGCTGTCGCAACTGGGCCGGCGGCCAGCGCAACCGCCATCGCGCCTGTTCCGACCATCGCTTTCACACGCATCGGTTCTCCTCCTTCACTCTCGCTTCGGTCCTCGGGGTACCCGACTCGCCCCGCGCTACCCATCCCCGTCACTCATGTCCGACTTTCGGCGCCGACGGCATAGACTGAGCTCGTCGCCACCACGCTCTCGCAGCGTCGGGGGCGACAGATACACAGCTGGATCAGAATCGGAAGGCATCCCATTACAGAATCTCCCGCTCCGCACGACATCTACTTCGTACCTCCGGAGCAGGACAGCCCCAATCCTGTGGAGCCGGCGTCGGCCGCGTCACGCGCACGGATGGGCGAGCTACCCGAGACCGTCCGATTCAAGAATCGTTTTGCCCTCGCGATCACGACCACCACGCCGCTCGAAGCGATGGTCGAAGATCTCCTCTTCATCCGCGACATTCTCGACGCCGCAGGAATCGAGTATCTACTCGTCCGCGGAAACGACGAGCGCCCGGTCATCGCGGTCAGCTGGACGGAACGCAAGAACCTGCGGCAGGCACTTGTCGAGGGATGCGCAAACGCACCCTTCTATTCCAAAACCGTCGACGCGAAGAAGAGTCCAGCGCTCCTTGTCGCGGACGGTGCCCTGTCGAAAACCAACAAGTCACGGATCTTCCGCTTGTTCCGTCCGAGGGTTCACGTCGCAAGCGGTATGAACTACGGCGCGAACATCGGCGTTCAGATCGAATTGTGGTCGATTTCCGACGAAGAAATCGTCCTACCCGTCGAGAACTCACTGACACGACGAACCGTCCTCCCCGAAGAAGCTGTCCGAGGAACCGTCGAGCGATTCGGCCGGATCTGGCCGACCATCGAGAACATGTTCGCCGATCATGCCTCCGATATCAGCTTCGATATCGATCTTGTCTTTTCCTGGGTCGACGGTTCTTCCAAAGAGTTTCAGGCTCAGCGCGCCAAGCGCATGCAGAACTACATCGTCGGCGAGGGCGACGAATCAGAAGCGCGCTTCCGTCAGATCGACGAGCTCAAATACGCACTTAGATCTATCCACATGTACGCGCCGTGGATCCGGCGGATCTTCGTCGCAACCGATTCCGATCGTCCGGACTGGCTTGCCGACGATCCGCGAGTCACGTTCATGCCCAGCGAAAAGTTCTTCGCCGATCCAAGTGTGTTACCCACCCACAATTCTCAAGCTGTCGAGTGCCAGCTGCACCATATTCCGGGTCTGGCAGAGCATTTCCTCTACTCCAATGACGACATGTTCTTCGGTCGCCCCGTCGGCCCTGACATGTTCTTCTCCCCCGGTGGGATCAGCATGTTCATCGAGGCCGACACCAGAATCGGATTGGGACACAACGACAACGACCGCAGCGGGTTCGAGAATGCGGCCCGCGTCAACCGCCGTCTGCTGCAGGACCGCTTCGGTCTGATGACCACCAGACATCTGGAGCACGCAGCGACGCCACTACGCAAGAGCGTGATGGCCGAGATGGAACGCGAGTTCGCCGAAGACTTCGCGGCCACTGCAGCAAGCACCTTCCGCGCGAGTTCCAATATCTCGGTGACCAATTCGCTGTACCACTACTACACGCTCATGAGTGGACGGTCGGTGGTGCAGAAGTCCGCCGCCGTCAAATACGTCGACACGACGGTCAAGGCCGGTTTGCGCGACATGGACTCACTGCTCGCCAAGCGCTCCATGGACTTCTTCTGCCTCAACGACGGCAGCGCTCCAGAGATCGATCTGGAACTTCGGACACGCAAGATCACGGAGTTCCTGGAGAGCTACTACCCCATCCCGGCGCCCTGGGAAGCCTAGACGAAACAAGGGCCCAGCCGATTTCGGCTGGGCCCTTGCTACTTCGGTCGATCAGCGTGCTGTCACATGCTCCCGTTGCACCGGAATGGGCAGACCGAGATTGTCACGCAACGTCGTTCCTTCGTAGTCACTGCGGAGAACACCTCGATCCTGCAGCAGCGGCACCACGTCGTCGACGAACTCGTCGAGGCCGGTCGGCACAAGGTGCGACCCGAGGATGAACCCATCCGAACCGTCGTTGCTGACAAACGAATCTATTTTCTCGGCAACCTGCTGCGGTGTACCGACGATCGGTCCACGCTCGAACTGATCGATCACCACTTCGCGCAGATTCAACTTCTTGCTCTCCGCTACCGCGCGCAGTTTTGCGACGGTCGCGAAACGATCCTGGTGAATGAAGGCGCGGCCCTGGATGATCGGCGGAGCCTCGGGATCCGGAGCGATATCGGGTAGTGGTCCTTCGGGGTCGTACTTCGACAGATCGAGATTCCAGATCTGTTCGAGCAGAACCAAAGCGGTCTGGCCGGTGACCTGCTGGTCGCGAATCTCTCGGTACTTCTCGATCGCATCTGCCTCCGAGGTGCCGAGAACAAAACTCGCCGACGGCAGGATCTTGATGTCACCCGGGTCACGTCCGGCCGCAACGGCACGTGCTTTGATATCGCGATAGAAATCGGCCGCCTCGGGCAACTGACCGTACGGTGAGAAGATCGCGTCGGCATTGCCGGCAGCAAAATCGCGCCCCTGCGGCGACACCCCGGCCTGCAGAATAACCGGGCGCCCTTGCGGGCTACGCGGCACTGTGAATCGGCCGTTCACATCGAAATGCGATCCATGAAAAGCGAATTCACCGGCATCCGGTCGCGCGAGAAAGCGCCCTGATGCCTTGTCGGCCACGATGTCGTCGCTTCGCCACGAATCCCAGAGTTGACGCACCAGCGCTACGGTCTCCTCCGCACGCTCGTATCGTTGCGCACGATCCAGGTATCCGCCGCGACGAAAGTTCTGGCCGGTGAATGCGTCGAACGAGGTGACGACGTTCCAGGCGGCACGTCCTCCGGACAACTGATCGAGCGTCGCGAATTGTCTTGCCAGCTCGTAAGGCTCGTTGAACGTGGCGTTGATGGTGCCGGCCAATCCGAGGTGTTCGGTTACTGCCGCCAACGATGCAAGGACCGTGAAGGTGTCCGGCCTACCGATGATGTCTTGGTCGAAAATCTGTCCCGCACGCTCACGAAGGGCGAGGCCTTCGGCGAGGAAGAAGAAGTCGAATTTCCCACGCTCGGCGGTTCGAGCGGTGTGCTCGAAAGAATCGAACTCGATCTGGCTGCCCGCCTGCGGATCCCACCATGCAGTGTGATGGTTGACGCCGCCGAGGTAGGCACCCAGGATGACCTGCTTACGCTTCTGAGAACTCATGAGAATCTATTCCTCGTCTGTCAGGCGGCCGGAGTGCCGGCGGCGTAGCGGTTGGGAACGTCGATGGGTAGACCAAGGAGTCCGCGAAGATTCGTCTGCGGATATTCGGTGCGGAATACGTTGCGTCGCTGCAATTCAGGCACCAGCTCACCTGCGATCGCGTCGAGGTCGTCCACGACGACGCCCGGCCGCAACCGGAAGCCGTCGATTCCCAACTGCTGCCACCGGAGCAGAAGATCTGCCAACTCAGCCGCGGTGCCGGTGAAGGTCAGCGCGTCCGAACGGTATTCGGCGCCGGCCTGCGCGTCGAGGCGAGCGAGCCGTTCCTTTCCGGTTTCTTCCGGAGCATCGAAGAATACGACGATGTCGGTGAAGACCCGAAGCGGTTCGCCGGTGCGCTGCACGTGTTCTTCGGCTGCTCGCACTTCACCCAGGATTGCCGTGACCTGCTCGTCGTCGAACGGCGTCACGAACACCAGATCGGCCGTCCGCGCCGCCAGCTCGTACGCGACCCGCTGATGTGCCAATGCGGTGACGACGGGATGCCCCTGCGGCGGGCGCGGAGTCACCGACGGTCCACGGACCGAGAGGTACTTTCCCTCGAAGTCGATGTAGTGCAGCTTGTCCCGGTCGATGAATCGGCGCTGCTCCACATCACGGATCTCGGCGTCGTCCTCCCAACTGTCCCAGAGTCTCCGGACGACGTCGGCTGCCTCCGCAGCTTCGTCGAACAGCGCGCGCACGAAGTCAGGGAGGACGCCTGAAACGATCGACTGACGGTCGGCATCGGTGAGCGCTGGGATGTCGCGGCGCCCGAACTGTGCTGCCTCGGATTCCGACGCCGACACCTTCACCTGCCACCCGGCGCGACCGCGCGAGGTGTAGTCCAGCGTGGCAACGGCTTTGGACACGTGGAACGGTTCGGTGTGAATGGTGGTGATGGTCGGGATCAACCCGATGTTGCTCGTGATCGGTGCCAGTCGGGCGGCCACGAGATGTGCGTCGAGCCGAGCGCGCACCCGGTCAACCGCGTCGTCGACAGGCTCGAGTGGGTTGGCCGGCACCGAGAGACTGTCCTCGATGGTGACGAAATCGAGCAGACCACGCTCGGCGATCGTCACCACGTCAGTCCAATACGACGCGCTGAACAGCTCAATCGGGCGCGAGTGCGGCTCTCGCCAGGCCGCTGGGTGCCAACCGGCACCGTCCAGCGCTACGGCGAGATGCAACGGAGCAAGATGAGAAGAAGGGGTGGAGGTCATCGGCGCATACTCCTGTTCGAGAACTACTCGGGAGCGCACAGTGCCGACCGCAGAAACCGTCAGCACCCGACTGACGGTTCTCGTGGCGACTGCCGCTTGCGACACGCACCGCGCGTATCGCCAGGTGTGATTCCGGGGCACCCCATCGGCATGAAGGGTTGCCGTCCAGCTAGCCGGTCCTTGTTGCTGGAGCTCTGCACCTACCTCGACGGTAGTGAGTACGCGACCGCCCGGCAATCACCCGGAACTGCGCGTGGGTGCCGGAAACCGCCTGCGACCTCAGATGATCGAGCGTGCCGCCTTTTCGCTCTCGAGGATTCGAATGCCGGCAGCACTGAGCCTCCGGGCACCCTCGGCCGCGTCGACGGGCTCACCGACCGTCACGTGCGCACCGAGTGGAACGACCGAATGAACAATTGTCTCGTCGTACACGTGCACCAGATTGCACCCCTGAGCCCCGTCACGACCACGCTGACCACCGACTTCCACGTTCAAGTCCTGGGTGTAACACGTCGACGACGCCACGGAAACCGGAATGCCGGCGAACGTCGCCGTCGTCGAATAGTGCAGATGCCCAGCAAGAATCGCCCGGACGTCGCTGCCACGCAAGACGTCTGCCAACCGGGACTGATCGCGCAACTCCACCAGAACCGCGAGATCCTGAATGCACGGAACCGGCGGATGATGCAGCGCCAGAATTGTTCCGTCGGGCGCGGGCACCGCCAATTCTGCGCGTAGCCAATCCAATTGACGATCCGAGATCTCACCGTAGTGATGACCGGGAACCGACGAATCCAGGGTGATCACCCGCAGTCCGTCAAGGTCGTAGACGTTGTCGACGGGATGATCGGTGGCGTCCTCGCCCAACAGCAGAGACCTGAAAGTAGAGCGGTCGTCGTGGTTGCCCATCGCCCAGATGACCTGCGCATCGATCTCGTCCGCCACGGGTTCCACGATGGCTTTCAATTCCGCGTATGCGTCGGGGTGTCCCTGGTCGGTCAGGTCGCCGGTGAATATCAGTGCATCCGGGCGTGCGCCCGAGGCCACGATCCCGCTGAGCACTTCCCGCAATCTCGTCGACGCATCCACGGCGTCGTACAACTCCCCCTGAGCCACCAGATGCGTGTCACTGAGGTGCACCAGGAAATGCTTCGGACGCGGGTACTCGGCATTCCGAACGCTCATCGGTCTCTCGCTTCCGCTTGCCGACGCTTAGGCGCCGGTGCGGCACCTACTGATCGTCGAGACTAGTCAACCGACCAACAGTGACTGATCGGGGCACGCCCGACGAACACGAAGCGAACTCCCGCGGCGACCCTCGGGATCGAGTAGTTGAAGCTGCGAGTAGTGTGTGGACAGTGTTGTTCCTGACCAGTCGGCGTTACGTCGACCTTCGCCTGCAGGCGAGCGCAATGTGTACGCGCTCGCTCTGACCTGACGCGTACCAGGAAACATTTCTTCGAATCTGCCCGGCCTCTGGTGCCGCGCTGCGTTTCGCTCCCTTGATTTTCGAAAGGCATAGTCATGCCCAGCTCCACCTCCACCGGCGTGCCGGAAAAGTCCACGTCCCGTTTTCCGTCCTGGGCGACGGCATTCGGACCGCAGATCGTCGCCGGTCTCGTACTCGGCGTCATCATCGGTCTCGTCGCCCGGGCAATGCCTGATGCAGCCGACGGCAACGTCAACTGGTTGGTCGGCACCGTGCAGACCATCGGTTCGAGTTACGTCAAGCTGCTCACCGTTGCGGTGATCCCGCTGGTGTTCACCGCCATTGTCAGCTCCATCGCCAACCTGCGCCAGGTCGCCAATGCAGCTCGCCTGGCCGTGCAGACCTTGCTCTGGTTCGCGATCACCGCTTTCATCGCTGTGATCATCGGCATCATCGTCGGCCTGATCACCGATCCCGGTTCACGGACCGACGTCGCCGCCGAAGCCGCGAAGGAACCCAAGAGCTCCGGCTCGTGGTGGGCGTTCATCACCGGACTGGTTCCGAACAACTTCCTGGGGTTGGGTGCAAAGACTTCCGTCGCCGAAGGCGTGGCGACTACATCGCTGAGCTTCAACGTCCTGCAGCTGCTCGTCATCGCCGGCGCAATCGGCATTGCTGCACTCAAGATCGGTCCCAAGGCTGCGCCGTTCCTCGAGTTCAACGCTTCGCTGCTCGCGATCGTCCAGAAGGTCCTGTGGTGGATCATCCGCCTCGCCCCGATCGGCACCGCCGCGCTGATCGCCAACGCTGTCGCCACCTACGGCTGGGATGCAATCGGCTCGCTGGGCGTCTTCACCGCCGCCATCTACATCGGTCTGGCCATTGTCTTCTTCGTGGTCTACCCCATCCTGATTGCCGCACACGGTCTCTCGGTTCGAAGCTTCTTCTCCGGTGTCTGGCCCGCAACTCAGCTCGGGTTCGTCTCGCGCTCGTCGATCGGCACCCTGCCGCTGACCGAGCGCGTCACCGAACGCAACCTCGGTGTTCCGCGTGAGTACGCCTCGTTCGCCGTTCCGCTCGGTGCCACCACGAAGATGGACGGTTGCGCCGCAATCTATCCCGCGATCGCGGCAATCTTCGTCGCCGGCTTCTACGACGTTCCGCTGACCTTCACCGACTACCTGCTGATCGTCGTCGTCTCGGTCATCGGCTCGGCAGCAACGGCGGGAACCACCGGTGCGACAGTCATGCTCACACTCACGCTCTCCACCCTGGGTCTTCCCCTTGCCGGCGTCGGACTGCTCCTCGCAGTCGAACCGATCGTCGACATGGGCCGCACCGCAGTCAACGTCACCGGCCAGGCTCTGGTTCCGGTCATCGTCGCAAAGCGTGAGGGAATCCTCGACAAGGAGCGCTTCGACGCTCCCCGCAACGGTGATCCCTTCGCCGAGGAACTTGTCGACGCGTAACCCTCGATGACAACAGCAGCGTCCCCGCACCTGAGCAATACGGTGCGGGGACGCTGCTGTTCACCCCGGATTTCACCCTTACCGAAATAAACCATTTGGTCGTTATGACCAGTATGCTCAGCCGGCACAGCCCTCAGAAGTGGAAGGGCTGCCCAGTTGAACACGAGGTCACATGAAGCTCCGCCGTCTGGCATTCAGCGTCGCAGGTTGCGCCGCAATCACTCTGGTTGCCGCACCCGCCGCTCAGGCATCCACGGTTTTCGATTTCCTACCGATCGAGATCGCACGCATGATTCCGACTGGCTCTGCCGACGCAGTCCAGCCGTTCCTTCCCCCGGTCTTCGCACCGCCGGCGCCGCCCGCTCCGCAAGCGCCCCAGAACCAGCCGGCGCCGCAGAACACTCCCGCACCAGCGCGGTACTACCAGAACTGCACAGCCGTTCGTAATGCCGGCGCAGCTCCGTTGTACCGGGGCCAGAACGGATACGCCCCGCATCTCGACCGGGACAACGACGGCATCGCCTGCGAGTGATCCAACGCTCGGGTTGTGGTGCATCCACAACCCGAGCACTGTTGTCGAACCGTCAGACGCCCAATGCCCGGGACAGAGTCGGCCACGCCTTCGGCAGTCGTTCACGCCAATACGCCCACGCGTGCGTGCCGTTCGGCTCGTAATCCACCTGCGCCGGAATCTTCAGCTCCTGCAACCGAGCGTCGAACATCTTGGTGCAGGCGTGGGCGGCAACCTCGATGCCGCCGCCGATCACCAGACGCTCGAGCAGTTCAGGAGTCTGCAGCGTCTCGTCGGACCCGGGACGACCGTTTGCCGTCGACACGTAGATTTCCTTGCCACGCAACTTCTCTGCGTTGATCAACGAATCGTGTGCCTCCCACTCCGGGCCCCCTGGTACACCCCAGATGTTGGCCGGATCTCCACTTCGAGACGATATCGTGGCCTGGACGGCAGTTCGGCCGAGCGGATCCATCGTGGAATAACAGCCGCTGAACACGGCAACGCCGCGATACATGTCCGGAAAGCGTTGGGCGAGCATCATTGCACCCATCGCGCCCATGGAATTGCCGGCAATCGCGTTGATTCCGTTGGTCTCGAGTCGCGCGTCGATCAGCGGTGGCAACTCCTCGGTGATGAAGGTTTCCCACTTGTGCAGTCCCAGCCGCGGATCCGGATTCTCCCAGTCCGAGTACAGGCTCGCGATTCCGCCATTGAGCATCACGACGTTGACGTTCTTGTCGGCGAAGAACGCCGGGGCGCCGCCGATCGTCATCCATCCGCTGCTTTTCTCTCCGGCGTCGACACCCTCGAGCATGTACAGCGCTGGGCGCGGAACCGAATTGTCAGCGGGTAGCAAAATCTCGACGCCGACCTCGCGTCGAAGTGCAGGCGACGCCACCGTCAGCCTGACCGCCTGTGGTGCGGTCACCTTCTCGCCGACGATGGCCGGGACGACGATGTCGTCGCGCAGGTCCGGTTTGGGGCCCGGATCCTCCTGAAGTGGTCCCGGGATCGTCGACCCCGAGCTCACGCTTCCCTCGACGCTGCCCAGACTTCCCGAGCTTCCCGAGCTTCCGGAACTCGGCGCTGCCGTCGACAGTCCGCCCAATTGCAAAGAAAGTGCACAGACGGCCAAACACACCGCACCTGTGCGCGCAGATCGAATCCACGCACGCCGCTCAGTCCTCATGAAACTCCCAAACCGGTCAAAGATGTTTCCGTGAACATACCGTGCAGTTCGGACTTTCTTGGACAAACGACCACGACAAGATCTGTCGGACGCCGCCACTAGGCTGGCCCCGTGCAACAGGACTCAGTCAAGGCCCTCGACCTCGACCGAGTTCGCGCTGTCGTCGGCACGACAACCTACGACCGCGGACTTACCTACCTGCGGCAGAATGCGGTCGTGTCCATCAGTTGGAACGGCACCCCGGATACCTTGACCGGGGCCGTGGCGGGGACCGCGCGGGAGCCGTACGCCTGCACAATCTCGATAAGTCACAGCGTGGCCGGTACTGCCACATTCACGCGTGGCCTCTGCACGTGTCCCGTGCGGATGAACTGCAAGCACGTAGTCGCGTTGGTGCTCGCAGCGGTTGCCGAGGCGAACAAGACTCCACAACACCTCGGATGGGACAGCGCGCTCGAGGAGTTGCTCCGACCAGACCCGGCCGGCCGCACTACACGTGGACTTGGCATTCAATTCACCACCCGAACCAAGGGCGCATCGACAAGGCTCATGATCAAACCCGTACAACCAGGAGCGAGAGGGTGGATCTCCGGCGGGCTCGCCTGGAACAAACTCGGAAGCACTTTTCAGTTCCCCGCAGATCACCTCCGGGTTCTACGCGACATACATCTCCTCCACAGCGCCGGCAACTACTACCGAAATCAGAATGCAGCGGAAATCGATCTTGCCGGGTTCGCGAGCCCGCAACTCTGGTCGCTTCTTCGTGAGGCCATCAGCGTCGGCGTTTCACTCGTTCACTCGAAGGCCGGCCTCGGCAACATCTCCCTACTCGACGATGCCAGCATCTGCCTCGACGTCCACGGAGCGGAAGACAACAACCTCCGTCTCACTCCCCGAATTCAGACCGATGGGCACATCATCACCCATTCCGACTGGGGACTTGTCGGTACACCGGCACATGGTGTCTTCGCGCTCGACGCCGCCAACGCGATCACGCTCGCACCACTGCACACGCCGGTCACCCACCAATTGAGGCAGTTGATCGACTCCGGAAAGTCAGTCGACATACCCGCCGAGCATCGGGGTGCGTTCACTTCGCGGTTCGTGTTCAAACTCGGAAGCCTCGCTCCCGTCATATCTTCCGACGGCGCCTACAACCCACCGACTGTGTCCGGTCCTCGGCTACAACTGATGGCCACTTACGCGGACAACCACCGCATCGACATCGAATCGGCATGGAAGTACACAGTCGATGCCGACGAACTGATCATTTCTACCGCGGACACAACCACCGACGAGTCCGAGATCCGCAACCACGTTGCCGAAGATGCCATTGCCAAGAGCCTCGGTGCGGCCGCGGCGAAGGCCACTCTCGCGGGAACTTTGACCGGCCTCGATTCCATGCAGTTCACACTCGACCTCCTGCCCCAACTCGAAGCGCACGACGCCATCGACCTCACGGTTGCAGGAACCCCTGCCGACTACCGGCCTGCAGACGACGCTGTAGTGATCAGCCTCAGCACATCGGCCCCGGACGGTGACAGCGGATCCGACTGGTTCGATCTCGATGTCACCGTCGATGTTGCGGGACAAAGCGTTCCGTTCACAACACTGTTTTCCGCTCTGAGTAAGGGCGAGACTCACATACTGCTACCGGACGGCGCCTTCTTTCGGCTCGACGCACCCGAACTACTCGGCCTACACCGTCTCATCACCGAAGCGCGGTCGCTACTCGATCGACCTACCGGCAAACTCGCGATCAGCAAATTTCAAGCCGGGCTGTGGGAAGAATTGGCGGCGCTCGGAAGAGTCGAACATCAAGCAGCAGCATGGAAGAAGCAGATCGCCGGATTGCTCGGCAGTTCGGGCATCGATCCCGTCGAAGTCCCGGACACGTTGACGGCAACGCTGCGTCCCTATCAGGTGGACGGATTCCGTTGGCTCAACTTCCTCCGCCAGCACAGTCTGGGCGGCATACTCGCCGACGACATGGGCCTGGGCAAGACACTGCAAACCCTCGCAATGATCTGCGCTGCAAGGCAATCGAATCCAGCCGCGCCTCCCTTTCTGATCGTTGCACCCACCAGCGTCGTATCCAACTGGAAGTCCGAAGTGGCGAAGTTCGCACCGACCCTCCACACCGCTGTCATCACGGACACGCTGCGCCGCAGAAAAACCGATCTGGCCGCACTCGTCGACGGGGCGGACATCGTCGTGACGTCGTACGCCCTCTTCCGCCTCGACACCGATGCATATTCCGCGGGCCGCTGGTCCGGACTGGTACTCGACGAAGCCCAATTCGCCAAGAACCACAAGTCCAAGGTCCACCAGTGCGCGAGGGCGGTGAACGCACCGTTCAAACTCGCGATCACCGGAACACCCATGGAGAACAATCTTCTGGAGTTGTGGTCGCTGCTCGCGATCACTGCACCGGGACTGTTTCCCAGCCCCACCACCTTCACCGATTTCTACCGCACTCCCATCGAAAAAGACGGTGATGCAGAACGATTGGCGCAACTGCGACGACGCGTCAAACCGCTGATGGTGCGGCGCACCAAGGAACAGGTGGCTGCGGACTTGCCGCCCAAGCAGGAGCAGGTACTCGAGATCGAGTTGCATCCGAGCCATCGCGCGATCTACGACACCCACCTGCAACGCGAACGGCAGAAGATTCTCGGACTGCTCGACGACGTCGACAAGAACCGGTTCACGATCCTGCAATCGCTGACGCTGCTACGCCAACTCAGTCTCGACGTCTCGCTGGTCGACGAGGAAAGCGGACCCGTCCCATCGGCCAAGGTCGACGCTCTCGTCGAGCAATTGGACGACGTCATTGCCGGCGGACACCGTGCGTTGATCTTCAGCCAATTCACCGGGTTCCTCGGTTCTGTCCGCAACCGACTCGACGAGGAAAGAATTCCGTACAGCTATCTCGACGGTTCGACGCGCAATCGCGGTGAAGTGTTGGAGGAGTTCAAGTCTGGTGCAGTCCCCGTCTTCCTGATCAGCCTCAAGGCTGGTGGTTTCGGCCTCAATCTCACCGAGGCCGACTACTGCTTCATTCTCGACCCCTGGTGGAACCCGGCCGCCGAGGCACAAGCGGTCGACCGTACTCACCGCATCGGGCAGACACGAAACGTCATGGTCTACCGCCTCATTGCCAAAGACACCATCGAAGAGAAGGTCATGGCGCTCAAAGCCAAGAAGTCGGCATTGTTCTCGAATGTCATGGACGCCGAAGGCACACTGGGCACCGGACTCGACGCCGAGGATCTTCGCGCGCTGTTCGAGTGAGGTGCCTATTCGGTCGAACCGCACCTACCCGCTCACGGTAATGTGAGTCGCGAACGGACAACACAGAACTCCCGAACGAAGAAATCCACTTCGTTCGAACGAGAGGAACCTGAATGGGCGTCACACTTGCCAAGGGCGGCAACGTATCTCTGTCGAAGGCCGCACCCAATCTGACCAAGGTCGCAGTCGGTCTCGGCTGGGATGCACGCAGCACCAGTGGTGCCGACTTCGACCTCGACGCCAGCGCGTTGGTCACCGGCCCGGAGCGCAAGGTCCTTTCCGACCTTCACTTCGTCTTCTACAACAACCTTCGCTCGCCCGACGGATCCATCGAGCACACCGGCGACAACCTCACCGGTGAAGGTGACGGCGACGACGAGGTCATCAACGTCGACCTCCCGGCTGTACCGCCCAACGTCACCAACATCTTCTTCCCCGTCTCGATTCACGACGCCGATGCGCGACTCCAGTCCTTCGGACAGGTCACCAACGCCTACATCCGCGTCGTAGATCTGTCGAACGGCTCCGAATTGGCACGCTACGACCTCTCCGAAGATGCATCCACCGAGACAGCCATGCTTTTCGGTGAGCTCTACCGCCACAATGGCGAATGGAAGTTCCGTGCAGTCGGACAGGGATACGCATCCGGACTCGCCGGAATCGCCCGCGACTACGGCGTGAACATCTGATCTCTATCGGTACACGAAACGGGGTTCGATTCGGCATTGCCGGATCGAACCCCGTTTCGGTTGTCTGCGTCGACGCGCGAGTTAACGCCGCAGGATCGCCCTCGCGAGGTGAACAGCCCAGGGCGAGTCCGCTTTGCTGCCGAACTTCCCCAGCTCGTACCCCGTAGCGCCGATCAATCCGAGCACCTCTACGGTGCTCCCGGACGTGTCACGTCTGGAAGTCTGAGCTCCAGCCATCAGGATGCTCGACGACCGAATCGACTCCAGCGCTCCCGCGACGAAACGATGACGATCCGCCGGCGACATGCCGGCGGCTACGGCAAGGAGGACGAGGAGTTCCACCGCTCTCTGCGAGCCGCCGGGCGCAACCGGAACTCCCTCGACGATCACCGACCACGTCATTGACGCGTCCCGCTCTGCCGACTGTCCCCGCTTCGTCAGAACAATCTGCCCTTTGTGCTTTCGCACCAGGCCGAACTTCTTGAGCACTGCGAAGAGTGATCGCCCTTGGGGAAGGTTTACAGGTCCCAGTTCAGGTTCGTCGAGCATCGCGTCGACCGTCGTGAAGAAATCATCGGCACCGATCCCTTCGACACCGATCAGAGCCAGAACCGCTTGAATGCGTTGGCCCGCCTCGACGTGGACCAACTCCCCGATTGCCGACTGATCGTCAATGCCTGCTCGGGCGAGGACCGCGTGCAGTTCCGGGACTCGCGAGGGTCCCAGGCATTCGACGAGCTTCGCAATGTCGTACGACGCAGCGATCTCGTCCGGTCTAGGACTATGCAGTCGATTATTGACCTCAGCGATCTCGAATCGTGTCGGCTCGAAATCAGTTTGTGGCCATTCGAGGGTCCATTCATGGGAGCGCAGCTTCTCCGAAGCGAGAACACCGAGGAGTTGCTCGTACTCGTCAGGTCCGACGCATTCCTCCGGCGGACAAGCACCGCGACCCGCGGCACACACAACTTGGAACCCTTCGGGCAGTACTTCGGAAGATTCAAGTGTCAGCGTGTGGCGCCAGTTCCCGAAGCGTCCGTAGCGATAACTGATTTCATCGCCAGGCGAGACCATGACCTCGTCCAGGCGTACCGCGGACTCTACGATCGCCGCTCGGCCGGCCCGACGCTGCTCGGCGTTGCTCCCGGAAGCTACGTACTCTTCGACCTCGCCGGGAAATCGGCTGCCGGACTTGGACCACGCGTGCGATTGACGGTCACTCCACCCCATTGCCCGTTGAACCACCGAATGCAGGTCATCCAGATTCAGATCCGACGCGACGAGGATTCGTCGCCAGATCTGAGTGGAAACATTGTCGACACTGATACGTATCGCGTATTGCGCCGGTACCGCGCGCCTCTTCGAACGCAACGATCGCGCAATCTGAATGCCCCCACGCCCTCCGCCAGCTTCTTGTACAAACCTTTGCAGTTCTTCAGGTTCCGTCGGAACGAGTCGCAAATGCGACACCCTCGAGCTGCTCAACCCCACCATGAGACTCAGCCTAGGCCAAAGTGCTAGGGACGAAGGCACAAAATCGGAGAGTACTTCGGACTTATGAGACGGTTCACAATCTATACCTTGGCTAACAAGTCGCTACGTGCATCGGCGACGGCATCTTCCTCGCCCAATCCCTGCCCTGATGGTGTGAACGTACCGTTCCCCTCGTTGAGGAGGGTGAGCGTGTCGTTCACTCGATCCCGGACGGGGTGGTGAGTCGGCGGCGTGCCCGCCCTTGATGGTGTGAACGGTGCGTTGGGTCGATCTGAGGCGACGAAAGTGCTGTTCGCTCGAAGTCGGGGGTGCCGGCGGGGGTGCTTTCGGGTGTTGGCGGGGTGGGGTGTTTTGGGTACGAGAAAGCCCCCCAACCAGTACTGGTTGGGGGGCTTCTCTAATGTGTGTTCGGCGGTGTCCTACTCTCCCACACCCTGTCGAGTGCAGTACCATCGGCGCTGAAGGGCTTAGCTTCCGGGTTCGGAATGGGACCGGGCGTTTCCCCTTCGCTATGACCGCCGTAACTCTATGAAACTGTCACAGTAACCTTCTTCTGATCACCTGGTTTCACCACCCGTCAACACCAGTTTCTGGTGTTGGGGGATGGAGAAAACAGGGTTTCTCATCAGTATCTGTGTGTTGTTTCAGATACCGCACAGTGGACGCGTAGCTTCTTTGTGGTAAGTCCTCGGCCTATTAGTACCAGTCACCTGCATGCATTACTGCACTTCCAGTTCTGGCCTATCAACCCGGTGGTCTGCCGGGGGCCTTACCCCCTCGAGGGGGTGAGAAACCTCATCTTGGAACAGGCTTCCCGCTTAGATGCTTTCAGCGGTTATCCCTTCCGAACGTAGCTAACCAGCGGTGCTCCTGGCGGAACAACTGGCACACCAGAGGTTCGTCCGTCCCGGTCCTCTCGTACTAGGGACAGCCTTCCTCAAGTTTCTAACGCGCGCGGCGGATAGAGACCGAACTGTCTCACGACGTTCTAAACCCAGCTCGCGTGCCGCTTTAATGGGCGAACAGCCCAACCCTTGGGACCTACTCCAGCCCCAGGATGCGACGAGCCGACATCGAGGTGCCAAACCATCCCGTCGATATGGACTCTTGGGGAAGATCAGCCTGTTATCCCCGGGGTACCTTTTATCCGTTGAGCGACACCGCTTCCACTTGCCGGTGCCGGATCACTAGTCCCGACTTTCGTCCCTGCTCGACCTGTCAGTCTCACAGTCAAGCTCCCTTGTGCACTTGCACTCGACACCTGATTGCCAACCAGGCTGAGGGAACCTTTGGGCGCCTCCGTTACATTTTGGGAGGCAACCGCCCCAGTTAAACTACCCACCAGGCACTGTCCCTGAACCAGATCATGGTCCGAGGTTAGAGGTCCAATTCGATCAGAGTGGTATTTCAACAACGACTCCACGATAACTGGCGTCACCGTTTCACAGTCTCCCACCTATCCTACACAAACCGAACCGAACACCAATACCAAGCTGTAGTGAAGGTCCCGGGGTCTTTTCGTCCTGCCGCGCGTAACGAGCATCTTTACTCGTAATGCAATTTCGCCGAGTCTACGGTTGAGACAGCTGAGAAGTCGTTACGCCATTCGTGCAGGTCGGAACTTACCCGACAAGGAATTTCGCTACCTTAGGATGGTTATAGTTACCACCGCCGTTTACTGGGGCTTAAATTCTCAGCTTCGCTCCCGAAGGAACTAACCGGTCCTCTTAACCTTCCAGCACCGGGCAGGCGTCAGTCCGTATACATCGTCTTACGACTTCGCACGGACCTGTGTTTTTAGTAAACAGTCGCTTCTCACTGGTCTCTGCGGCCCCACCCAGCTCAGACAGTAAATGTCGTCACCAGACAGGGCCCCCCTTCTCCCGAAGTTACGGGGGCATTTTGCCGAGTTCCTTAACCATAGTTATCTCGATCGCCTTAGTATTCTCTACCTGACCACCTGTGTCGGTTTGGGGTACGGGCCGTGTGAAAGCTCGCTAGAGGCTTTTCTCGGCAGCATAGGATCACTGAATTCGCCTCAATCGGCTACGCATCACGTCTCAGGCTATGTGCGACCCGGATTTGCCTAGGTCACGCCCTACACGCTTACACCAGTATTACCACTGACTGGCTCAGCTACCTTCCTGCGTCACCCCATCGCTTGGCTACTACCAGATCAGGTCCCATGCATCCACCAACTCGAGACCCGAAGGTCTTCTCGTGGCTTCAGGATGGTTAGTATCACTGATTCACCATGGGCGCGTTCACACGGGTACGGGAATATCAACCCGTTGTCCATCGGCTACGCCTGTCGGCCTCGTCTTAGGTCCCGACTCACCCTGGGCGGATTAACCTGGCCCAGGAACCCTTGGTCATTCGGCGGACGAGTTTCTCACTCGTCTTTCGCTACTCATGCCTGCATTCTCACTCGTGTGGCCTCCACGGCTAGGTCACCCTGCCGCTTCCATGGCCACACGACGCTCCCCTACCCATCCACACACCTGCCAGAAAATCCTTGGATCAACTGG
>NZ_CP012749.1:127500-2835000 GCF_001682295.1 Rhodococcus sp. 008
GGTCGGGAGGGGACGCCTCGATCTCCCCTCCAGCGCGGTCAGGCAGGTATTCGTCGCGATGCGGTAGAGCCAGGTCCTCAGAGATGACTGGCCCTTGTAACCGTCGAACCCGCGCCAAGCCCGGATGAACGTCTCCTGGACCTGGTCTTCGGCGTCGTGAATCGACCCCATCATGCGATAGCAGTGCGCCAGCAACTCGCGGCGGTACGGATCGGCAAGAGTGAGGAAATCACTGTCCAACGCCTGATCGACTGTCATTTGTTCAGACTAGTGGCCGAGCGACCGAAACACAGGCGTCGGCGAGAATTCGATCAGGCAGGCGCCTGCACCGCAGTCAACCTGGATCTCTTCCGGAGAACGAACCCCAGTGATTCGTAGAGTCTGATCGCATTCGTATTCGATTGCACTGCATGGAGAAATGGCAGCTCGCCGCGCTCGCGAATCCCGGCAGCGACGGCACGGATCAGCGTCGTACCCAGGCCTCGACCCCGAAAGTCGCTGTCAGTGCACACCGCACTGATTTCCGTCCATCCCGGAGGGTGCAACCGCTCCCCCGCCATGGCAACAAGTCTTCCGTCGACGCGAATGCCGTAGTAACTGCCCATCTCGACGGTACGAGGAAGAAACGGTCCTGGCTTGGTGCGCTCGATCAATGCCAGAATTTCGGGAACGTCGCCCGTTCCGAGAAGTTCGACCGACGGATCAACGGAGACTTCGAGTGCGGATCCGTCCATCTGCACCGAGCCGAACTGATCCACAACGCGCCACCCTTCCGGCGGGCGGTGATCAAATCCTCGCAAACCTACTGTGCCGCCAGGACCTACGAGTGTGAGTAGGTTCTCCCAGTCCTCGGCGTCCAACTCGGGCGGATGACCGACAAACGGCGCGACCGTCGGGTCGTACCGCGCAACTCTCCCTGCCCAGCGAGCGAATTGCGCATGATGTCCGCGAAGTCCTTGTCGCACAGGATCGTCCAGCGGATGGGTGTCGACATCCGTGTCAACTGTCTCGACAAACGACGCCAGGGTCGCCTCCGTGGTCATCGAACCTCTTCCTGCCCTATTTGCCTGTGATGGAGGCGAACGAACCTCCCCGCCCACCTCTATGACAACGCTAGGAACACTTGCTGTCGTAGTCGCCGGATAGAATCAAGATGATTCTGACCTCGACCTGTATTTCCGGCGTCAATCAGGGCTCGATTGCAGATCTGCACCAGGACATTCGTCGCGACGCCTCACCAACCGGAAGGCTATTTGGCATGAGCAACTCCGACCCGATCAGGTCTGCATTCGACCAGTTGCCCCTGAAGGAGATGGACGCTGCAACGCTGGTATTCGCCATCGAGAGCGCCGTCGACGAGCTGGCGATCTCGGGTGAAACCCTACGGCTCGCCATGGAGGTCGCGACCCTTGCGCACCTCGATCAGTTCAGAAAGAACGGGATCAAGTCCGACGAGGATCCCTACATCGTTCATCCCCTACGAAATGTATTGCGGCTGCTTCGGTACGGGTGCTCCGATGTCGAGATCCTGAGCGCAACCGCGCTTCACGACACGGTCGAGGACCGACCACACGCCGTCATCGCGCTCCTCGGTGGCCAGACTGCAGACGACATGTCCGCATCCGAAGCGCAGGAACGTGCGTCAACACTCATCGCGTCGCGCTTCGGCCACAGAATCTCCGAACTTGTTGAGGCAGTGACCAATCCAATCGACTACCCATGCGACAACACCACCGCCGGATATCAGGATCACGTCATCCGCGCGATAGCGGATCCCGCAGTGTTCCTCGTGAAGTTCAGTGACTTCGTCGACAACGCGGGAAGCGTGAAGTACCTGAGCGAGACCGACAGGCTGAGACTGGTCACGAAATACGAACCACTCGTGGAGCACTTCAAGCGGACTTCACTTGCTCTCGGCAACGGATTGCACCTCCCTCCCTCAGGACTCGACGCGATCGCAAAGCACATCGCAACCATCGAAGGCGATTTCTCGAATACGGTCCGACCGGACATAAAAAATACTCGCCAGTAGTACCGATCAGTAATAATCGAGCAACACAGAGAATTCTCCGAATATGCGATTTTGTTACCAGTGAGTATTCACTTTCTTGCCGATTTCATTACCATCGTGATCCGTGTCACAAGTCCGAATTCGATTGCACCGCAATGATTTAACGCCATATGTGTAACCGTGGTTCACGTTGACTAATATTCTTCAATTCGCCCAGGTGACATGAGCGTCGACATACTGCATTCTTAGATAAACCAGGGATTCCCTGGAAGCAGACACAATATGTTGCTGATTCGTGATTGGAGCGGTTCTGAGTCCACGCCTGCAGGGTGGCGCACAAGGCACACAGTGCCTCAGCGCACACAGCGCTTCGGTGCACACAGTGCTTCAGCGCAGGGGACTCGACGAACCGGAAGGGCAATCACTTGCCGACGCGCAACCGGGGGAAACACAGCGCATCGCGGCGTAGTTCACGAACCGGGGAATCCGGGTACGTGGGACACGGTCGGCTCATATCGCAACGTACGTGACGAAGAATCTCATCAAGGACGGTGGCAGTGACAATGTTCAAACGAATCGCAGTGGTCAATCGAGGTGAGGCCGCGGTCCGGCTGATCAGGGCTGTACGCGAACTGAACGCCGAACACGACTACGGCATTCGCGTCATTGCGCTGCACACCGAGGCCGAGCGCCGCGCCATGTTCGTCCGCCAGGCCGATGAGGGCGTGACCCTGCGCAGCACCGGCACCGGTAGCCCGTACCTCGACTACGCCGAACTCGAGCGAGCACTGCTCGCAACCAAGGCCGACGCAGTCTGGGTCGGCTGGGGCTTCGTGGCCGAGGATCCCGCCTTCGCGGAGATCGTCGCGAAACTGGGCATCACGTTCATCGGCCCGAGCGCCGACGCGATGCGCCTGCTCGGCGACAAGGTTGCCGCCAAGATCCTGGCCGAGAAGGTCGGCGTACCGGTCGCCCCGTGGAGCGGCGGACCGGTCGAAACGCGCGCCGACGCTCGTCGTCATGCTCAGTCCATCGGATATCCCCTGATCATCAAGGCCCGAAGCGGCGGCGGCGGACGCGGTATCCGCAAGGTCTGGGCCGAAGACGAACTCGAAGTTGCACTCGAGCGCACGCAGGGCGAAGCAGAGCGGTCCTTCGGCGACCCCGTCGTCTTCCTCGAACGCCTTGTCACCGATGCACGCCACGTCGAGGTACAGGTCATCGCCGACAACCACGGCAATGTCTGGGCTCCGGGCGTTCGCGACTGCTCGATTCAGCGTCGCAACCAGAAGGTCATCGAAGAATCCGCCTCCCCCGTCCTGACCGAAGAACAGTCGGACCACCTCAAGAAGGTGTCCGCCGAACTGGTCAAGGCAGCCGGATACCAGGGCGCAGGCACGGTCGAATACCTCTACCAGCCCGAGAACAAGCTCTTCACGTTCCTCGAGGTCAACACCCGCCTGCAGGTCGAGCACCCGATCACCGAGGTCACCACCGGAATCGACCTCGTCAAACTGCAGATCCTGGTCGCCAGTGGTGACGAATTGGTCGGTGACTGCCCGCCCGCATTCGGCCACGCCGTCGAAGCCCGCCTCAACGCCGAAGACGCCGACAACGATTTCGCGCCGGCACCCGGCACCGTTCAGCTCCTCAAGTTCCCGCTCGGCTCCGGCATCCGGGTCGACACCGGCATCGCTGCCGGGGACGTCATTCCGCCCGACTACGACTCGATGGTCGCGAAGGTCATCGCGTGGGGCCGCAACCGCTCCGAGGCACTTGCGCGTCTGCGCACTGCCCTTCGTGAAACCACTGTCGTACTCGACGGCGGCACTACCACCAAGTCGTTCCTCCTCGATCTACTCGATCGCGACGAGGTCATCTCGGCATCCGCGGATACCGGCTGGCTCGACCGCACGGGCGCCCTCACCGGCACCACTCGCCGCGCGGACGTCGCGCTGATCGCCACCGCCATCGATGCTTACGACGCCGAGGAGTCCCTCGAGCGTGCGGCCTTCCTCGCCTCGGCACGCGGCGGCCGTCCCCGCGCCAACCACGCGATCGGCCGTACCGTCGAGCTCAACTACCAAGGTCAGGCATACAAACTGACCGTCGGGCGTATCGGCCCGCACCGCTACCGCGTCGACGGAGACGCCGGCGACATCGAGGTCGACGTCGATCGTCTCGGCGACTTCGAGTCACGGCTGGTGATCGGTGATCGGCGCTTCCACGTCGTTTCCGTCGTGAGCCCGGCTCGCTATCTCGTCGAGGTCGACGGCATCAGCCACCAGATCAGCCAGGACGACGCCGGAGTGGTCCGCGCGCCGGCTCCCGCCGTAGTGGTAGCAGTACCGGTCGCGGTCGGCGACGACGTCGAAGCCGGATCCACTCTGGTCGTGCTCGAATCCATGAAGATGGAGACCGCGGTTCGCGCTCCGTACGCGGGCAAAGTGCGTGAGGTTCTCGCTACCGTCAACTCCCAGGTCGATGCCGGCGCACCGCTCCTGCGCGTCGACCAGGTCAGTGAGGAAGCTGTCACGGAGAAGGCTCCGCGAGTCCAATTCGATCTTCCCGCAGCAACTTCCGGGTCCGATACCCGCGCAGATGCATTGGCACAGCTGGAAGCACTGACCGCGATGATCAGTGGCTACGACGTCAGCGGCAAGCACGCAAACGCTGTTCTGGCCGAATACGACGCACTTCGCAGCGCACTCGAATCCGAGGACCGCGAACTGGTCCAGGCAGAACTGGCTGTGCTGACCACCTTCGCCGACATCTGCGAACTCTCGCGCAACAAGCCCACCTCGGGCGAGTCCGCGAAGGACGAGTCCGTCCACAGCCCCCGCGAGCACTTCCACACCTTCCTGCACTCACTCGACTCCGAGCGCGAAGGTTTGCCGGCGTCGTTCCGCACGAGACTCGAACGGGCACTTCGCCACTACGACGTCACCGATCTGGAAGATCGCCAGGCCGTCGAGGAAGCGGTGTACCGACTCTTCCTGGCTCTGCAGCGCATGGAAGCCCAGATCCCGGTCATTGCAGCACTTCTCGAAGGCTGGCTCGTCGGCGACAAGGCTCCCGGTTGCTCGGCGCAGGAGCTCAACGAGGTTCTCGATCGACTCATCGTCGCGACGCAGGTCCGCTACCCCGTCATCGGCGACGTCGCCCGCAACCTTCGCTTCCGGTTCTTCGACGAGCCGCGCATCCGCAAGGTTCGCGAAGACGTCTACGACGGAGTACGCGGCAACCTCGCCTACCTCGAAGAGCAGCCGGACGCTGCAGATTTCGACGAGCGAATCGCCAATCTCGTCGCCACTCCCGAACCGCTCCTGGACCTGTTGGGTCGAAAGATCGGCCTCGGCAACCGCGATGGCGGCCCTCTGCTCGAGGTCATCACGCGTCGCTACTACAAGATTCACTCGTTCGAAGACGTCCGCGTTTTCGAGCACGTCGACCGCCGTTTCGTAACCGGTAACTTCGACCTCAAGGGCGACGGGCTGCATCTGGTCTCGACGGTGGCCGAATTCGATGCTCTCGGTACGGCTCTCGACGATATCGCCACGATCGCGCAGGATGCTCCATCCGGTCGCGGGCTGGTAGTCGACATCTACCTCGACTGGCCTGATCAGCCCGCCGACGGCGACGCGCTCGTCGAGACGCTGCGCACCGAACTCTCGCGCAACGAGACGATCACACGGTCTCGCCGCGCGACGGTGATCATCTGCAACCCGAACGGGGATCCGGTCCGGTGGGTCACCTTCCGCCCCGTCGACGGCGAACTGGTCGAGGACCACATCATCCGCGACATGCATCCGCTCACGGGTCAGCGTCTGGACATGTGGCGCCTGAAGAACTTCAACGGAAAGCGCCTCCCGGCTCCGGAGAACACCTACCTGTTCCACCTCTCGGCCAAGGAGAATCCGAAGGACGAGCGCCTGATCGCTCTGGCCGAAATCCGCGACGTGACACCGCAACTCGACGACGAAGGTCAGATGGTTGCACTCCCGGCCATCGAGCGCACGCTCGCTGCCTGCCTCGACGGTATCCGTCGGGCGCAGTCCCAGCGCGGCGACAAGCGTCGACTCGCAGCCAACCGCGTCGTGCTCTACGTGTGGCCGGTCGCCGACGTTCCCAGCGAGCGGTTCTCGGTGATCGCTCAGAACGCAGCCCGACTGACCGTCGGCGCCGGGCTCGAAGAGATCACGCTCATCACTCGGCTGAAGGACCGAAAGGGCGGCGCGCCCAAGGAAGTTGCGCTGCGATTCTCCTACCGCGCGGGTGCCGGTGTGGTCATCAACAAGACCACACCTCCCACCGAACCGCTGCTCCCCCTCGACGCGTACGCCCAGAAGGTCCAGAGTTCGCGGGCACGCGGAACTGTGTACCCGTACGAGCTGATTCCACTCCTGACCGGCACCAAGGGCACCTTCGTCGAGCACGACTTCGACGAAGCGGGCGTCCTGTCACCTGTCGAGCGTCCGTACGGTCTCAACAAGGCCGGCATCGTCGTCGGCCTCGTGAACACGCCGACGCCGCGCTATCCCGAGGGAATGACCCGTGTCGCGCTCTTCGGTGACCCCACCAAGGCGCTCGGTACCGTGGCCGAGGCCGAATGCTCACGCGTCGTCGCTGCCATCGACCTGGCCGAGAAGTTGAACGCTCCGGTCGAGTGGTTCGCACTGTCCTCCGGTGCCACCATCTCGATGGAGAGCGGCACCGAGAACATGGACTGGGTCTCCCGCGGCCTGCGCCGAATCATCACCTTCACCCAGAACGGCGGCGAGATCAACATCGTCGTCACGGGCATCAACGTCGGCGCTCAGCCCTACTGGAACGCCGAAGCCACCATGTTGATGCACACCAAGGGCATTCTGGTGATGACCCCGGACAGCGCGATGGTGCTGACCGGCAAGCAGTCTCTCGACTACTCCGGTGGTGTGTCGGCCGAGGACAACTTCGGTATCGGTGGTTACGACCGCGTCATGGGCCCCAACGGCCAGGCGCAGTACTGGGCCCCCGACCTCACTGCGGCGTGCGAGATCCTGTTCCGTCACTACGCACACTCGTACCTCGCTCCCGGCGAACGGTTCCCGCGCCGCGCAGCGACGACGGACCCCGTCGATCGCGACGTGCGTAGCTTCCCGCACACCCACCCGTCGAGCGACTTCGAGACGGTCGGCGACATCTTCTCCTCGGCGAAGAACCCGGATCGCAAGAAGCCCTTCGACATTCGCACCGTGATGCGTTCGGTGGTCGACCAGGACCACTCTGTTCTCGAGCGTTGGGCCGACATGGCCGGCGCCGACACGTCGGTCGTTCTGGACGCGCACCTCGCCGGACATCCGGTCACAGTGGTGGGCATCGAATCCCGCGCGATCCCACGTAAGGGGCACTTCCCCGCCGACGGTCCCGACACCTGGACGTCGGGAACGCTGTTCCCGAACTCGTCGAAGAAGACTGCTCGCGCGATCAATGCTGCGAGCGGCAACCGTCCGATCGTGGTGCTGGCCAACCTGTCCGGCTTCGACGGTTCCCCGGAGTCGCTGCGCAACATCCAGCTCGAGTACGGCGCCGAGATCGGCCGCGCCATCGTCAACTTCGACGGACCGATCGTGTTCTGCGTCGTCTCCCGCTACCACGGCGGCGCGTTCGTCGTGTTCTCCGGTGCGCTCAACGACAACATGGAAGTTCTTGCTGTCGAAGGCTCGTTCGCGTCGGTACTCGGCGGCGCCCCCGCCGCCGCAGTGGTCTTCACCCGTGAGGTGAACACCCGCACCAACAACGACCCGAAGGTGCAGCAACTGGAGGCAGACTTGGCAGCAGCCAAGGATGACACGGAGAAAGCACATCTGCGCGTAGAACTGAACGCTCAGCGCATCGCCGTCCGCTCCGACAAGCTCGGCGAAGTGGCATCCGAATTCGAAGCGATCCACAACATCCAGCGGGCCCGAGAGGTCGGCTCGGTGGATGAGATCGTCCCTGCCGCAGAACTGCGTCCGCAGATCATCGCAGCAGTCGAACGCGGCATGAAGCGCGCACTCGCGCAGTAAGTTTCTCCGCACGTCGAGCGGTCCCGCGAAATGCGGGGCCGCTCGATTTGTGTCCAGGCAGCGCCTGCGTCAGACGCCCTCGAGCGCCTCTCCGATCTCTTCGAGGACGTGATTGTGCTGCTCTGTTGCGAGCAGATGCCCCGCTGCAATGGTGACTGCCACGGGCCACTCGATGATCTCGAAGGCGACCATCAGTCCCATCACCGCAAAGTAGGCGATCTGCTCGGGTCTCGGAACAGGGATGGCACCGACGATCGGTAGCTCCAACTCGAAGCTCCGTGCCGAACGGACGGATTCGACTACCGCGCGGTGATCGACGGGGTTCGTGTGGTCGACGGTGTTCTGGGACATGTCACGATTCCTCAGGATTCATCTCGGGTCGCCCGGGAGTTCGGCGACGTGTCACTTCCAGCAGCGACGCTCACAAGCGTGTCCGATTCACCGGTTTCCGCTTCTTTGATTTCCACGTCGCTGATTTCCACGCTGTCGCGAGCGCTGACTCCCCCGGTTCGGGAGGTGTACGCAGTGCTCGTTCGCGTCGGGATCTTGCGAATCGTCGACTGACCGTTCGCGTTCTCCTCAGTTGCCGCAATCCGCTCCAACACCCGCGGAGCCAGCGCCGCGAGCAGCGTCGCCGCCGACGCGCAGCCCACCGCTTGGCCCCAGGCGATGGGACCGAGCGGCGTGCAACCGAGAAATTGGCTCACCACGGGTGTGCTGACGAGCGTCGCCAGCGCCGCAGCGGATCCGGCAACGGTTGCGACCACCAGCGGACTGCGTGATTCGAGCAGCGTCTGCCCAAGTTGGGTGCCCACCAGGGCAACCAACGCCACCGTCGACGCTCGCCGCCTCCTACCGCTCGCCCGGGCCAGAAGCCACGCTGCCAGCGCACCGATTGCCGTGGCACCGCCGCGGACAGCGATCGTCTGCCACAAGGCATGAGCGTCCATCTGTTCGGACTTCTCGGATCCGTTCTCGGACGGGGTGCTCACCGCAAGCGCGGCAGCGGGCAAGGCGTCCGTCATCAGATTGACCAGCAGCAACTGCCTTGCGTTGAGCGGTGATTCGCCGGACAACGCAGAACCGATCAGCGCGAATGCGACTTCACCCGCGTTGCCTCCGAGCAAAACCCCTACCGCTGATCTGACCCGCCGCCACAATTGACTGCCCTCGTCCAATGCGTCGGTCAGTCCGCCGACACGGCCGTCGAGGAGCACGATGTCTGCGGCGCCGCGCGCCGGATCACTGTCGGTCGACGCCACCCCGATTCCCACGCTGGAAACTCGGATCGCCGCAGCATCGTTCGCGCCGTCACCGACCATGGCGCACACTCGCCCGTCGGTCTCCAACGCTTGCACGATCTCGACCTTCTGCTCGGGTGTCACGCGCGCAAAGACGCTGCTGCCGCGGACCGCATCCCGTCTTTCGGCGCGAGAGAAGTTCTCCCAGTCAGGACCGGTGACAACATCCTCGCGTGCGACGTCCAACCCCAGTTCGGTGGCGACCGCGG
Source organism: Rhodococcus sp. 008 (assembly GCF_001682295.1). Lineage (NCBI taxonomy): Bacteria > Bacillati > Actinomycetota > Actinomycetes > Mycobacteriales > Nocardiaceae > Rhodococcus > Rhodococcus sp. 008. The sequence continues at coordinate 137,069 of NZ_CP012749.1, forward strand.
CCGCTGTTGTCGGATGATCCCCGGTCAGCACGCGCACTTGCCGTCCGTCGCCTCGAAGTTCTCGAACAAGTTGCGTTGCTTCGGGTCTCAGCGTGTCCGAGAGTCCGAGAAGGCCGACCGCTTCCAACCCCTCGGAGCAACACTGTTCGAGAAATTGCGAGTCTTCGCCTGCGCGTCGCGCGTCGTGTTCCGACAACTCGCGCTGGGCGACGGCAACCACCCGCAGACCGCGTCCGGCCATGCTTTGAACGTGCGTCGCCGACACAGCATTCGGATCTCGTCCTGCTTCGGTCACGAATTCCGGCGAACCTTTGAGTGCGATCCGCCTGCCGAGCAAAGCTGCCGAGTACGGCCGCCCCGACCTGAACGGAACGAGGTTGTTCGCCTCGACGTCACCGAAAACCGAAGCATCGTCCAGAGCTTGCTGGGCTGCATCGACGACGGCGGCATCCGTCGAATGAAACACGCGATCGTCGCGACTTCCCAGGGCACTGCGCGCCGCAACTTCCAGAATCTCGCTTTCGTCCCAGCCGTCGACGCGTTCGACCGCGGCCACCCGTAGCTTGTTCTCGCTGAGGGTTCCGGTCTTGTCGAAACAGACCACGTCGACACGACCGAGCGCTTCTATCGATCGTGGCGCACGAACCAACACTCCTGCTGCAGTGAGCCTTCGCGCTGCGGCCTGCTGAGCCAGAGTGGCAACCAGAGGCAGCCCCTCCGGCACGGCAGCCACAGCCACGGCCACACCTCCGGTGACGGCGCGGCGCAGACCGGTACCACGAAGCAGACCCGCGACTGTCACCAACGCCCCACCGCCGATACTGGCCGGCAGGGTCGCCCTCGTGAGTTCGCGAAGTCTGTTGGTCAGGCCCACAGCAGGTCCGGATCGGGACACACCGACATCGGCACGCCTGGTCACCGTTCGGGCTCCGATGGCCGTGACCACGCCACGACCGGATCCGGCAAGCACTGTTGTCCCTGCGTAGGCCATGCACCGTCGCTCGGCCAGTGGCATCCCAGGGGTCGGGTCGGTCTGCTTGTCGACGGGCAGGGACTCTCCCGTCAACGACGACTCGTCGACTTCCAGCGATTCGACGCTCAACAGGCGACAATCTGCGGGCACGATGTCCCCGGACTCGATTGCCACGACGTCACCGAGTTCGAGCGCGTCGGCCGCTGTCTCGACCGTGCCGTCGTTGGTTACTCGCCGAGCTACCGGTTCCTGAGTCCGCAAGAGCCGCTGCACCGCCCGCTCCGAATGAAGCCGTTGAACAGCGGACATCGCGGCATTGCCGACCAAGACCGAGCCGACCAGGACGGCGTCTACCGGTGAACCGAGGACTGCACTGGCAGCGGAGCCGGTCGCCAACACAGGCGTCAGTGGATCCGCCAATTCTGTTCGCAACGCCGACAATCCGTCACGGATCAACCTGAACCGTGCGGGCGCTCGCACACGAGCTTCCGCACGGTGCGGTGTATGTCGGATGGATTCGGATAGTTCGCGAACGACAGCATCACCGTCCATCTCATGCCAGGTATCGCTCGGAGTACCGACAGGGACGGGCGCTTTAATCACAGATCGGGACAGGGTGTATCCGGTCCACAGTCCCGCGGCCGAACCAGCTGTGATCGGCCCCGGCCCAGCCCCTCGAACTCCCGGAAGCATGATCAAGGCACCCAATGCCGAAGAACCTGAGGAGAGTTCGACACCGCGCCTCGTCGCTGTTCGAGCAGCCGGGAGCGCATGGACAACCCGCCACGCCCCGGCCAAGTCGGTGTGGATGTCGGCACTCACGTGCTCGCCACTCGGTGGTGAAATCCCGATGCGTAGCACTGCCTGTCCCGATATCGCCCTACTCGACACGATCGCAACTGTCCGACCCTCGGCCACCAACGCCGAGAGAGCCTCGCGCAGGCCGGCTTCGGCAGTCGATTGCGCCGGATAGAGCTCGTCGAATCCACTTCGCAGTGATCCGAGCCCGTCGTCGTCGATCGTGACGGCTGCGACCCCGGCCGCACGTATTTCGCCTATCAGTGTTTCCGCCAGACCTTTTCGCACGGGTCGCACGACCACTTCGGCGCCGCCGATGCGGTGCCTTCCCACTCCCACAGTTCCGTCGTTCAGAGCTTTCCTGGCTTGTTCCCACACTGCGACGCGATCCGACTCGGCCACCTCTCGTATGTCGGAAACCCGGAGCGAGTCGTCGAAGAGGACGCTCGGATCGACGAGGACGGTGTCAATACGATCGAGCATGCGTAGAGCCGCAGAGTCCGAAACGGCGGTGTGGTGCGTCCGCCACAGACCGTATGACACACCAGCAGCGAATGATTCGCGCGACATCCGAAGCGGCCGCGGCGCCGAAACCTTGATACTCGTCGCGACGGTGTCGCCGCCGGCAGAGACGGTAGCCAGTGCAGCTCCGGCCACCAACTGAACCCCTGCGATCCTGTCTGCGTAACGCTCACCTGAGCCACTCGGTTCAGGCATCACGGAAGAACCGCGACCGCCAGGTTCGAATGGCCCCACACGCTGAGAGCTTCGCGCCGCCAGAGTTTCGCGCAGCAGCATCGTCCGCAGCCAGAAATCCACGCCCAATGACGCAGGCGCATAGGTCAGAACATCCGCGAACGACGTCGCCGACTCCAATGCGAAGTCGGTGAGCGAACGGCCAAGGCTCTGTTCGATCCGCCGACGCACCCGGGGTTGATAATTGATCGCCGACGCGGCCGCCGAGACATAGGCGGAACCTGGGATTCGCGGGGCACCGAATATCGATCCCGCTGCTGCAGGAATCATCCCCACACCCGCCAACGCGAGGGTGCCGGTCCGCAACGCCACGTCACTGACAGCGGTTCGCGGAATCGTCGAACCGCCCACCAACGCGAGTCCCGACAACGCCAGGCGCGGCGGCAAAGTTGCCACCGACACCGCACGCCGGGCCATCGCTGAGAACATCAGTGAGTGGATCGAGTGTGCGAAGAACTGTGAGTTCGATCCTGTGACCGGGCGGCCGCCTTGTGGGAGTTTTCGCTCGATTCCTTCTTTACCTGTTCCGGCTTGCTCGCGCGGCCAACCGCCTTGACCTCGCGATCCGTCCGACCGCTCTTGCGATCCCATTCGTGGAGTACCAGGGCCGTGCCGCCGACTGCCAAGATCACCGGCCATTCCACCAATCCCGCCGCACCCACGGCCGCCATCGTGAGAACCGCCGTCGGCGTCGAGGAACTACCCGCACGAATTCCGTCTCGGACACCCTCCGCCGATCCGCGTATCCCGCCCGTCACTCCACCGATCACTCCACCACCGACGGCTCCGGCCACCGTCGTCGTTGCGTCTGCCACCCCACGAACGACGCGGGTCGCTTCGTCCACAATCATCATCGGACGCTCCTATCAGCAGTCCATCGAAGAATTCAGTATTTGAGGCCATACCCAACGCTGACGGCGGCAATCACGATCCGATACATTTTTCGGCGAACCTGGCGAGGGCGCGCCATCGCCAGCGCCGTGAGAGGGTACGGTGCGGGATGCAGCGACCACCTTCATCGACGGGAGTTCCACACAGTGGCGATCATCGGAAATTCGGATCTCGACATCTTCCGAATCAGCTTGGGCGGCAACCCTTTCGGATGGACCGCGGACGAGAAGACGTCCTTCGAGATCCTCGACTCGTTCGCCGAAGCCGGTGCAAATTTCATCGACACCTCCGACTCGTACACGGCGTCGGCTCCCGGCAATTCCGGTGGGGAATCCGAAACGATCATCGGGAAATGGATCACCGATCGGGGACTGCAGAACGACATCGTCGTCGCCACCAAGGTCGGTAGCCATCCCGATTTCAAGGGCCTGAAGGCCGACAACATCGCAGCCGCAGCAGAGGCGTCGCTGCGGCGCCTGCAGACGGACTGCATCGATCTGTACTACGCGCATTTCGACGACCCACAGACTCCGCTCGAAGAAACACTCGAAGCCTTCAACGCGTTGGTCGTCGCCGGCAAGGTTCGCTATCTCGGAATCTCCAACTACAGCCCCGATCGCGTCCGGGAGTGGCTGCGAATCACCGAGGAGAACGGTTACGCCGCGCCGATCGCCCTGCAACCGCACTACAACCTGGTTCACCGCAAGTCGTACGAACCCGAACTTGCCAAGATCGCCACCGACAATAAACTCAGCGTCTTCCCGTACTTCGCTCTCGCTTCCGGCTTCCTGACCGGAAAGTACAAGACCCGCGCGGACATCGAAGGCAGCTCCCGCGAACGACTGACCGCCGGATACTTCAGCGACGCCGGACTCGACGTCGTCGCGGAACTGGCGACAATCGCGCAGGCACACGACAGCGAGATCTCGACCGTCGCGCTGGCCTGGCTGCTGACTCGACCGGGCATCACCGCACCGATCGCGAGCGTCAGCCGGCCCGAGCAGCTCCCGGCGCTACTGGACGCCCCGAATCTGGTGCTCTCGTCGAACGAACTGGACACTCTCGAACGGGTGTCGGCGGCAGTCGGAGCCTGAGATCAGGCAGTTTTGAGATGAGCGCCGAGGGCCGTGTTGTTGATCGTCCAGAACGACCAACCGTCATGGCTCTCGGTGTCGCCTGAGATGTGACCGGTGACGGCATTTGCGGCCGCGGTCGGATCAGGGAATCGGCGGCCTTCCATCGGTCCGCGCATGATCTCGACGACCTCGGTGGTTTCGTCGAAGCGCCCGACCCAGCGATATCCGTGGCAATCGGCTGTCATCTCGAGGCGATTGTCGACGACTTCGATCTCCTCGACACCGCTGGCGCGACGCTTCTTCGCGGCGACTGGCGACGTCTTACGCTTGGTCGCAACCGGGGTCTCGACGTAAATGCTCGGATCCTTGACCGCGGCCAAGCCCAGCGCATCCCAACGATCGTGACCGTGCACGACGCGCCCACGCGGAATCGCGTGATGGCCGGTGCGATTACGTCCGGGGCTGTCCATGATCCACAGGTCGACCTCGGCACGGATGTCGTCGGCGACCTCGTTGGAGGGCAACATGTAGAACTCGTGCGGATCTGCTGCCAGATCGACGAACACCCAGAACTCGGAGCGGGTGTCGTCACTCTCGAGCGACTCGTCCTGACGCCTGGCCTGCCAGTCACCGTCGAGCTTGGACCGCACGCGGACGATTCGGCTGACACCGTCAGCGCCCGTCACCTCGACGGGATTACGACGTGAGTGCGTGAGACGGACAGCCTTGCCCCCACGCTGCGTAGCTTCGGAAATGAACGCATTGATGCCGCGGCTTGCGGTGTCTTCCATGATCGACCTGTCTCGAGCGGGTACGCCCGCATCACCGGATCGGCATCGGGGTCGAGCATTGAGCGAAATCCCGGCCTTTACTTCGATCGTGTGGCCGGTCAGTACCCCCGACCTTACAGCTCCGGCGACGGCCTGACTACGGCGCCCGACGCTCGTTCCCAGAGGTCAGCAGTGCAATGTCCCCGTAAAGCGCCGCCCGGTGAGCGAACATCAGCTCTTCCACACCGTCGAATTGATCCCCGACGTAGTGCGTGTTTGCAGCCGAAAGTTCACGTGAGCCGGAGCGCGCAAGTAGGTCGTCGATCCGGCTGTCGAGGCTCGCTGCATGCGCAACCGCGCGCTGCGAACTCAACTGATCCTCGGCCCGTGCGACCAGGTCACCGATCCGCGCGAGGGCCGCCACGCGCTCGACCAGCTGGTCCCAGACCGCGCCGAGCGCTTCCCTGCGCGAAGCGATTCCGGCTCGGGTTCCCTCGTCGCGTGCCAGTGTTTCCGCGTCGTCCAACTCCGCAAGAATCGAACGCAGCGCGACGGTGTCGACCGCGATCTGGGTGATCTCGTCGGCCAGGTCGAGTTGGTTGCGTTGAATGACGAAGTGGTCGGAATGCCACGCGCTGGAGCTTTCGATCCGGTCGAACAGATTCCCGGCGAGGTAAAGCAAGGCGTCGTACTCACCGGCGCGTCCCTCGGGTTCTGAATCGACCAGTCCGTCGAGGACTTCCGCGATGCGCCTTCCGGCATCGGCGATGACACCGGTTCCCTGGACCTTCCCGAACTGGGCGGCAAGTTTGTCGAGTGCTGCGTTTCCACTGCTGGCCACGACACCGAGCCCCACCGGCAGCTTGGCTGGAACCGGTGTACGGGTGAGCCCGGCAAAGAGAGCCTCGCGTTGCTCGACGTCGAGATGCAGGCCGTCGCGCCGGTCCTTGCGGATGGCACGGACACTGCTCGCGAAGTGACGATTGGAATGCACGATCGCCGATCGCATCGACTGAACGCGCTTGTCGAGCGCCTGCACCCGTCGTTCGAGGACAACCTGAACAGGGCCGATGCGAGTCGCGAGCAGTCGACGTCTGGTGCGGGCCAGCTCGTCGGTGAGATACCGCAACTCCGAGAAGCCGCCGATCTCCGGGAACGAACGTCCGACACTGCGCCGGTTCGCCAGGATCGATCGCGTCGACTCGTCCCCATACCCCCCGGCAATCAGCAGCGCGACATCATCGGACAACTCCGGCCGGTTCGACTCGACAGTTCCCGCCGCACACCACTCCCTCACTCGGGTGGAGATGAGCGTTCGCCGTTCGGTCACCGATGCCACGACAAAGACGTCGTCAGTTCCGTCTCTCATCTCACGGCCATCCGTCATCTCACGCCTCCTGCTGGGTGCCGGTTACCACTGTTCCAGAATCTGCCGACACGCGCCCGACCCCTGCGACCCAGCTCGACGCACCCCTGCCATACCGTAGGCGGGTGACCTCCCTGCGATCAGACGCGCACGCAGGTCACTCGCGCGCATCGAAGACTGATCCAGCAGTTCAACCGCTGCTTCCCGACCTCGCGATCGAACAACTTCAGTCCTTGTTGCAGGTTCGTTCCTGGACTCTCGCGGAATGGTTCGCGATGGCCGACCAACGCGGATTCCTCGCGCCCGCTGCCAGCGTTCCGCTCTTCATGGAAGCCGCGCTGAAGTATCCCGAGCACCGCGAGGCGCTACTTCGCCTCGCCGGTCGACGCGGGCAGTACCTGGCGGAGCAGAACCCGGATTGGGCCCAGCTACGACGAATCGGATCACGCCGGGACGAGCTGTGGCTTTCGCCTGATCCGGACGACCGTACGGCCTGGTTCGATTACATACGTACGGTCGACCCGGAACTGGCGAGCGAAGAGCTCGAGATCGCTTGGGACGACGAGGCCACGGCAAGCCGGCTGCACTTCCTCGACCATCTCGACGTCGGGCTGGGTGAACACGACTACGCGCTCCTCGAGCGTGCACTCGACGATCCAGCCGTGCGGGTCCGTGAGCGTGCAATTCAACTACTACGGCAACTCCCCCGATCTCCGTTTGCCTCTCGAATGGTCACTCGGGCTCGGTCCTGGGTGCGGCTCGAGACGAAGCCCTTGCGGCCGCGCCTTGCCGTCCGATTGCCCGGCTCGCTCGACGACCTCGCATTTCGTGACGGCATCGAAGACGTCCACTACAAGAACAAGGGCATCCGGCGCTGGTGGTTACGGCAAGTCGTGACCGCCACTCCGCTGACGCTGTGGGAATCTATGGCCGGTTCGCCACGCGAGGCCCTCACCATCCCCATCGAGAAGCAATGGCGCGCAGTGATGATCGAATCATGGACTGCTGCAACCGTTCTCCAGAAGAACACCGCGTGGGCGTCGGCATTTCTGGAGCGGGACGGGCGCACGACCGACCGGAGAATCGTCGCCATCGCGGACCCACGCGAGCGCGTCGAGTACATCGTTGCCGGCCACGCGGACGAGTACCTTCTGGGCGTCGACGGCAGCGCACTACTCGACGGCATCGACCGCCCATGGCCCCTGGCCGTCGCCGAAAAGTTGTTGAATGCCTTGGAGAACGAAGCGATGGAGCATGCTGCGACGGGTGAGGACTTGGGCATCCACTCGCGTCACAGTCACTTTTCCACCCTGCGAAGCGTGCAGGCGCGCTTCCCTTTCGACGCCGTACCGCTTCTGCAGGACGCGGCGGCCCGAACGAGCGACCCCGGGTGGCAACACGCATTCACCGACAGCGCCGTCAACATCGAGCAGCGCCGACTCCGCTTGGACGTCCTGCGCAATCACCGCTGAACGACGAAGGGGCCGCATCCTTGGAACGGAATGCGACCCCTTCGTCGTTCGTGAAAGATCAGACCACGCTGACCATCTCGTGATCAGCCACACCGGCGGCCAACACCCGAAGGTGATCTTCGGTGCTGCCGAGGGTGTGCTCGATGGCGACGAGTCGGCTCACGTAGTGCCCCACCGGGTACTCTGCGGTCATACCGATACCACCATGCATCTGGATCGCCTCCTGGCCGATGAGCCGAGCCGAACGCCCGATCTGCAACTTCACCCGCGAAGCGATCACTGGATCGACGACGCCGTCGGCAAGGGACATCGTTGCGTACAGACTCATGCTGCGTGCCAACTCGAGCGAGACGTACAGGTCGGCGGCGCGGTGTGTCAGTGTCTGGAACTTTGCGAGGGGAACCCCGAATTGCTTACGCGTCTTGAGGTATTCGGTGGTCAGGCGTAGCGCCTCTTCCATCGCTCCGACAGCCTCGGCGCACAGCGCGGCCTGCTCACGGATCTGCGCGGCCTGGATCAGAGCAGTAGCGTCACCGCCCTCACCGAGTGCTTCGGCCGGCGTATCGGTGAACTCGATCTGCGCCCCGCGCAACCCGTCGTGAGTGGCGTAGGACTTGCGTACCAAACCGGAGGCATCGCTCTTGACGAGGAACAGTCCGACGCCACCGCCGGGGAGCGCAGCGCTCACGACCAAGATGTCCGCCGTCGCGCCGTGGCCGACGGGATTCTTGATACCGGTGATGGTCCAGCCGCCGTCGACCTGGGCCGCCGCGGTGGCCCGTTCGGTTGCCGGCCAACGGATTCCGGGTTCCTGGTCGGCGAACGCGAGGAACGTGGTGCCCTCGGCCACTCCGGGAAGAATCGACGAACGCTGCTCTGCACTGCCACCTTCGGAGATGAGGCCGCCCGGCGTCACGACCGCGTCGAGTAGTGGCTCGGGTGCCAAGCGTCGACCGATCTCGGTCATGACCGCGCCGATTTCCACTGGGCCGGCGTCCATGCCGCCGTCGTCCTCGGAGAATGTCAGGCCGAGCAAGCCGACCTCGGCCAACTGCTTCCAGACCTGCGGGCTCCACCCGGGATCGGAGTCGATGATCGCGTTGCGCTTCTCGGCGTCGTAGCTACGCGCGAGGAGATCCTTGGTGGTGTCGCGGAGAAGTTTTTGTTCGTCGTTGAGTTCGAAGTCCATGCCACGCCTCACAATCCGAGGATCGAGGAGGCGATGATGCTGCGCTGCACTTCGCTCGATCCGCTGTAGATGGATACCTTGCGGTAGTTCAGGTACGTCGGGGCAGTGTGCTGCGCCCAGCTCGCGGAGGCGATGTCGCTGCCCGCGTCGTACGGCAGTGAATCAGGGCCGGCCACGTCCATCAGCAGTTCGACGCTCGCCTGCTGCAATTCGGAGCCACGAAGCTTGAGCAGCGACGACGCCGGGTTCGGCTGGCCGTCAGCGGAACTGGCGACCACCCGGAGCTGAGTGAGCTCGAGGGCAAGCAATTCGCTTTCGAGTTCGGCGAGGCGAGCAGCGAAGAGCGGATCTTCGAGCAGTGTTCCGTTGCCGACCTTGACCTCGGCAGCGCGGGCCTTGGCCTGGGCCAGACGAACCTTCGAGAACCCGACGCGGGTGACACCGGTGCGCTCGTTGCCGAGCAGGAACTTGGCGTAGCCCCAGCCCTGGTTCTCTTCACCGACCAGGTTCTCTCCCGGAACGCGGACGTCCTCGAAGAACACTTCGTTGACCTCGTAGCCGCCGTCGATCAGCTTGATCGGGCGGACCGTGACGCCAGGCGTCTTCAGATCGACAAGGATGAACGAGATGCCGGCCTGACGCTTGGGCGCATCGGGATTGGTGCGCACGAGGCAGAAGATCCAGTCGGCGTACTGTCCCAGCGTCGTCCAGGTCTTCTGACCATTGATGACCCAGTCGTCGCCGTCGCGGACCGCACGGGTCTTGAGCGAAGCGAGATCGGAACCGGCCTCGGGTTCGGAGAATCCCTGGCACCACCAGATGTCGAGGTTCGCAGTCGCCGGAAGGAACTTCTCCTTCTGCTCCTGCGAGCCGAAGGCCGCGATGACCGGACCGACCATGTTGGCGTTGAACGCCAAAGGTTCGGGAACCGACGCAAGCTGCAGTTCGTCGAGCCAGATGTTGTGCTGGACCGGGGTCCAGTCCTTGCCGCCCCACTCGACCGGCCAGTGCGGTACCGCCAGACCGTGAGCGTTGAGGATCTGCTGCGCCTCGACCATACGGTCGCGCCCCAACTCCTCGCCGTGGGCGTACGCCTCCCTGATGTCCGCGGGGATTTGCGTACGGAAGAACGTCCGCATCTCGTCGCGGAACGCTAGTTCCTCGTCGGTCAATGCCAGGTTCATCGGGATTCCTTCGCACTCGAAACCGGATTCATGTTCGGTTCGACCGTACCCCGACAGCTATGGAGGCGGAACAGGTACCGCAAAAGACGGCACTCAGGGCCGACCTCCTACACGGTTTTCAGGACCAACAGGTAACCCCCGCCCGCGGCGTCGATACTTGTTTCGACATTCAACGCGGGAGCCAGACGCGACAACCGATCGATCAGCCAATCCGACGCTTCCTGGGCGTCGTCCTTGCCGGGGCAGCGAGCGACGGCGACGCGGCCACCCTTTCGCTCGAGCTGCTCCACGACCCCGATGATCGGGGCGGGATCCACGACGAACAGCCGATCTGGCCATTCCACAACAGGTTTGACCGCACCCTTCTTGGTGTTGCATGCGCGGTGCGCCAAGCGTTCGACGCCACCTTTGGTCTTGCCACCCTTTTTTGCGGTGTTGATGCTGTCGATACTCGGGCCGCGCGGATCATTGACGGACATATCGGGATCGACCGGTTCGTCACACAGCCAGCAGCGCCAGGATTCACGTTCGCCGACTTCTTGAAGGGTGCTCATGTGGCAACGGTACCGTGCGCACTTTCGGCTGTTACCGCTACCAAAAGTGCGCACGGGGGCCGAAGGCCCTACATGTCTGCAATCGCCTCGAGCGGCTTCGTCTTGGCCGCTCGGTTGGCCGGCCACAGCGCCGCCAAGACACCCACCACACCCGAGCCGATCAGCATTCCGACCACCTGACCCCACGGGATCGTGATCTTGTCGAGGCCCTGATCCGCGAGAGTGCTCACGAAGGCCCAACCGAACGCGATGCCGAGAACAACTCCGACCGCCGCGCCGTACACCGCGATGAGCACCGACTCGAGGTAGATCGTGCGTCGCATCTGTCCGCGCTGCATGCCGACAGCTCGCAGCATTCCGATTTCTCGTCGCCGCTCGACCACCGAGAGTGCCAGGGTGTTGATGATGCCCAGGATTGCGATCACGACCGCGAGTGCAAGCAGTCCGTAGAGGATCGCCAACAACGTGTTGATCTGCTGGCCCTGAGTTCCCTTGAACTCCTCACGATCCTGCACCTGGACGACGACGTACTTCTCCGTGGCCGTTTCGAGCTCGGATCGCAGCGTTGTCAGATCCGCGCCAGGCTTCGCCTTCACCAGAACCACGAAGTCCGGCAGACTCTCGGCCGGCATCAGCTTCCTGTACGCCTCGTCCGAGACGATCCACGAGCCGATCAGCTGGTTGTCCTCGAACACTCCCGCGACAACCGTCTGGTACTCGACGCCGCCGGGACCGGTCAACGTCTGGGTCGAACCCACAGTCCAACCCTTGTCGTCCGCAGTCGACTTCGAGACGAGCATGTTGTTGCCGGTCAGATCGACCGTGCCCTCGAGGATCTTGTATTCGAGCACGCCTTCGATCGGACCGTCGAACGAAGCGCCCTGCTCGTCCTCACCGTCGACCTTCGCACGCACTCCGTGCAACGACGTCGCGCTCTGCACGTCGGGCACCTGTCGGACTGCGTCGGCCGCACCTCGCGGCACGCCGATCGCGTTGGGACCGGTCAGGATGTAGTCGGCCGAAACACCCACGTCGACAAGAGCATTGATGCTCGCCTTGGCCGAGGAACCGAACACTCCGATGACCGTCACCAGCATCAGACCGAGAGTCAACGCGAATGCCGTTGCGGCCGTGCGACGGGGATTGCGCACCGCATTGGTACGAGCCAATCGCCCTATGGCACCGAACGGCTTGGCGAACACGGCACCGAGCGCGCCGACGATCGGCCGCGACAGCGCGGGAGCCCCGAGAAGCACCGCGATGATCAACGAGAACGCACCGAGGCCGACGATCAGCGCCGCGCCACCACCGGTACCGCGAGAGCCGAACACGAGCAGTGCCACACCGATCACGCCGAGAATCGCACCGATCAACGTCCGCACTCGCAGTGAGTCACCGGTGGAGGCGAACTCCTCACGCATGGCCGCCACCGGCGGGATCTTCGACGCACGACGAGCCGGGGCGTAAGCGCTGAGCGTCGTGACGACGACGCCGACCACCAACGCGACGATGATCGTGCGGGCACCCACCTGGAGCGGGCCTTCCGGCAGACCGACGTCGAATGTGTTGAGGAGACTGCGCAATCCGTAGGCGAGACCGATACCGCCGAGCAGACCGATGATGCTGCCGATGAGTCCGACCACGAGCGCCTCGGTGACCACCGAACGGCCGACCTGCGCTCGGCTCGCACCGATCGCACGCAGCAGCGCCAGCTCACGAAGACGCTGCGCCACGATCATCGAGAAGGTGTTGTAGATGATGAACGTTCCGACGAGCAGAGCAATCGCGCCGAACGCCAACAGGAAGTAGTTGATGAAGCTCAGCGCCGAGTCGACCTCGGCCTTGGTCTCCTCACGAACCTGGTCGCCGGTCTGCACCTTGAGATCGGGGAAAACCTGCTCGACGCGTTGCTGCAGTTCCGTCTGCGACACCCCGTCGCCCGCGACGTCGATGTACTCGACGTGTTGGCCGTCGGTGAAGAGTCCACGGGCCTGCTCGTCGGTGAAGAGCGCGCCGATGAACCCGCCGGTGTCACTGCCCGCCCCCTCGTATATGCCGGACAACGTCACGTCCACGATTCCGCGGGCCGGTGCCAGAACCTTGGCGGAGTCCCCCACCTTCAGTCCGGCTCGCTCGGCGGCGCTGGTGTTCAGCGCGACCTGACCGGTCTGCGTCGGAGGCGCGCCCTCGACGAAGGTGTCGGGTTCGGCAATCGCCTGGCCCGGCGGTAGGTAGGACTGACCGATACTCGGCGCGCCGCCGGTCTGAACAGCGCCGCCGTCTGCGTTGATCAGGACGATCTGTCCACTGACGGCCGGGGCTACCGCTCGGACACCGTCGACTGCGGCAAGTTTGTCGACATCCTCGACCGGAACGCCACTGGTGTTGCGCTCTTCCATCGATACCCGGACGTCGACGCCCTGGGCGGTGTTCTCGAAGATCGAATCGAAAGTCTTCTGGAGGGTGTCGGTGAAAACGAACGACCCCGCGACAAAAGCCGTGCCGAGCACCACGGAGAGAACCGTCAGCGCAAGTCGCACCTTGTGTGCCGCCAGGTTGCGCAGGGAAACCTTGCGCATCGGCGAGTTACTTACCGAAGCCATGTGCTCAAGCCCCGGCTTCCACGTTCACGACCGCCTGCGGAGCGTCGAGCCGCTTCATACGATCAAGGACCGAATCCGCCGTCGGCTCACGCAATTCGTCGACGATCTTGCCGTCCGCGAGGAACACGACACGATCGGCGTACGCCGCTGCCCGCGGATCGTGCGTCACGATCACCACGGTCTGGTTGAACTCGTCCACGGCCGCCCGCAGGATCGAGAGCACCTCCCCGGAGGACTTCGAATCGAGGTTTCCGGTCGGCTCGTCGCCGAAGATGATCTCCGGCTGACCCGCCAGCGCACGCGCACACGCCACACGCTGCTGCTGACCACCCGAGAGCTCTCCCGGCCGGTGATCGAGGCGATCCCCGAGACCCAGCTTGGTCAGGACGCTGTTCAACCAGGTCGGGTCCGCTTTGCGTCCCGCGATGTCGAGCGGCAACGTGATGTTCTCGAGCGCGGTCAGGGTCGGCACCAGGTTGAACGCCTGGAAAACGAAACCGATGCGATCGCGTCGCAATTGGGTCATCTGTTTGTCGGAAAGCGTCGTGAGTTCCGTGTCACCGATGAGAACAGAACCCGAACTGGCGGAATCCAGACCGGCGAGGCAATGCATCAGCGTCGACTTACCGGAACCGGACGGCCCCATGATCGCCGTGAACTCACCGCGGGCGAAATCTGCGGACACCGAACTGAGGGCGTGCACCTGGGTATCTCCGGTGCCGTAGGTCTTGGACAGGCCGACTGCGCGGGCCGCGACATCCTGGGCGTGCGAACTCATGATCGCCTTTCCTGTTCACTTCGGTGCTACTTTGCGGGCGTGACGGGCGCCCGTGAAAACACGGACGCCCGCAATGGTTGGTTCCATCCTGTCGGGTGGCGGGCGCGCCCGCCATCGGGGACCACCCTGATATCTGCGGCCGAGCCGGTCAGGGTCGGGGGAATGCGACCCCTCCTGCTTGTGCGCATTGACTGGAAACAGCGATACGAAGACCGGGCGCACATTAACCTTGTGACACCAATCACACGAGAGAGGCGGCCGAATGTCCGACGCCACCGCTGGAATCATTTTCGATCGGCTAGAGCACTGGGCGACGGTCAAGCCTGATCAAGCAGCGATGACCTTCCAAGGGACCGAATTCACGTGGGCTCAGTGGCGGGACCGCATCTTGCGTATCGCCGCCGCCCTCGCCGAATCAGGCATCGGTGCCGGCGACACTGTCGCGTTCGTCGACAAGAATCATCTGTCCTGTCTCGAAGTCACCTACGCCGCCTCACTACTCGGCGCCGCGAATGTCGTTCCCAACTGGCGACTTTCGAGCGAAGAGCTGGATTACGTTCTCGCGGACTGTGGCGCTCGCATTCTGTTCGTCGGCAGCGAACTACTCCCCCAGGTCGTCGCGATGCGAGACCGCTTGACGGCCGTCGAATCGATCTTCGCCGTCGGCGGTGAACACGACGAATTCGAGCCGTGGATCGACGAGGTCACACCGCTGCACTCCCGCCCCGAGGTGAGCCCCGATGCCACCGCTCTGGTTCTCTACAGTTCCGGGACGACCGGTCGCCCCAAGGGTGTCCAGCTCACGCATCGAAACCTGTTCGCGCACAGCAACAATGTCCTCGAAATCCTGCCGGCCCACGAGGATCACCGATTCTTGATCGCGATGCCGATGTTCCACGTCGGCGGAACGTGCTACGCCATCATGGCAATTCACACCGGTGGCCGCTGTTACTTCACGAGAGAAGCCGACGGACCGTCGATCTTCGCCGGTCTCGCCGCCGGAGCCAACATCGCCTTTCTCGTCCCACCGGTCATTGCCGGAGTCCTGGCCGCAGGCGAGCAGGCGGTCGCCGCCTTCAAAGCATTCAAACGCATCACCTACGGCGCCGCCCCCATGCCGCTCCCACTGTTGCGCGCGGCACTCGCAGCGTGGCCGGACACCGAATTCGTGCAGGTCTACGGCATGACCGAAATGGCAGGCGTCATTACCGCGTTGATGCCGGACGTTCACCGCGACGAGTCGCAGGTCGAGCGCATGGCATCGGCAGGTACGGCGATCCCCGGCGTCGAGATGCGCGTGGTGGACCCCGTCACGCTCGAGGACGTGCCCACCGGAACGACCGGTGAGCTGTGGTGGCGATCCGAACAGTGCACACCCGGATACCTGGGTAAGCCCGAGGCGACGGCCGAAACGATTACCGCAGACGGGTGGCTGCGTAGCGGCGACATGGGCCGCGCCGACTCCGGCGGGTTCGTCTTCATCGAGGACCGCCTCAAGGACATGATCATCACCGGCGGCGAGAACGTCTACTCCCCCGAGATCGAACGAGTACTGGTGGAGCATCCGGCAATCGCCGAGGTCGCGGTCATCGGCGTTCCCGACGACCGTTGGGGTGAAACCGTCAAGGCTGTCGTGGTTCTCACTCCCGAAGCGCAGATCGACGAAGCCGATCTGATCACGTACACCCAGGAACGTCTCGCAAAGTTCAAGTGCCCGACCAGTATCGACGTCGTCGAGATCCTTCCCCGCAATCCCACCGGAAAGATCCTCAAACGCGACCTCCGCAAACCGTACTGGGACAACCGCGAACACAAACTGGTCTGAGTTCGCGTGCTGTAATGGGGCGGTGACTTCGCGCCGCCCCACCACACCCAATCCGACCGATCCGTGCCCGTGCGGCAGCGGCAACGCGTTGGCCGAATGCTGCGGAAAGTACATCAGCGGTGAAGCGCACGCACCGACCGCCGAAACCCTGATGCGTTCGCGTTACACGGCTTTCGCTGCGATGGACGACGAATATCTCACGCGGACTTGGCATCCCGACCATCGCCCAGCCCAACTCGATCTCGACCCCGACCAGAAATGGCTCCGGTTGGAGATCCTGGACACCGAACGGGGCGGGCTGTTCGATTCCGACGGCGTCGTGGAATTTCGCGCTTACTACACATTCGGACGCGAGCGGGGAATGCTCCACGAACGCAGTCGATTTGCGCGAACAGAGGGTAAGTGGCTCTATGTCGACGGCGATATCGGTTAGGTAACTCCGGGCACCGCCGCCGCGGATCCCGATAACGCGAGCCCTACGATCGAGTCATGACAACGAACCGGACGAGATCATTTGCCGCTGTCGCTGCCATCGCAGTGGGCGTGAGCCTGACTGCCTGTTCGCAGGACGCGGAGACCACTCCCACGGCAGCCACCTCGGCCGTCACCTCGACCTCGACCTCGAGTGCAGCAGCGTCGACCACAGAACCAGTCCCGACGGACAGCTCCGACAAGACTTCGGCTGCGGGCACCGAATCCAAGCTCACCGTCGTCGACATCCGAGTGGGCGAGCACGACGGATTCGATCGTGTCGTCTACGAAATGGGCGGAACCGGCACACCCGGTTGGCGCGTCAAGTACGTCGACGCGGCGACGCAGGAAGGCAGCGGTAAGCCCGTGGACATCAAGGGTGCCGCAGTGATCCAGGTCCTGATCGACGGTTCCGCATATCCCTTCGACAGCGGAGTCGAGCAGTACTCCGGCCCCAACCCGGTCCCCGGCGTCGGCGGAGTCGTGACCGAGGTCAACGGGTCCAACGTCTTCGAGGGAGTCACGCAGTCGTTCATCGGCGTGACCGAGAAGCAGCCGTTCACGGTCACGACGCTCAGCGACCCTCCTCGCGTGGTGGTCGACGTGGCCCGCTGAGGCCGCACTTGACCTGAAGTTTGGTTGAGGTTCTACCTTCGTGTCGTACCGGCCACGTAATCTTCGTGGCCGGCGACCGGAGGGGCGAAGTCATGAGTATGGAAGTCACCGCGTGGAACGCGATGTACAACGCGATGCACGCGCAAGAAGATCGGCGCCCGTTCTCGAAGGCGACACTGAAGCGGATCGCGACGTTCGCAGTTCCACAGAAACGCAACCTCAGCTGGTACCTCGTACTGAGTGTCGTCACTGCTGCGCTTGCCGTGGCAACACCTGTCCTGGCCGGGCGCGTGGTCAACGCGATAGTCGGCGGCGACGCCGTCGACGTGGTCGTCAAACTTGCCGCCCTGATCGCACTGGTTGCACTTCTCGAAGCCGCTCTGGGACTGTTGACCCGGTGGCTCTCGGCCAGCATCGGCGAAGACCTGATCCTGCATCTGCGCACCACCGTCTTCGATCACGTCCAGAAGATGCCCATCGCGTTCTTCACCAGAACTCGAACCGGAGCACTGGTAAGCCGTCTCAACAACGACGTCATCGGCGCTCAGCGCGCCTTCAGCGACACCTTGTCCGGAGTGGTCAGCAATCTGGTCACCCTGGTGATCACGCTGATCGTCATGCTCGGGATCTCCTGGCAGATCACCGTCCTCGCGCTGCTACTTCTCCCGATCTTCGTCATCCCCGCACGGCGCATGGGCGCCAAACTTGCAGCACTCAATCGTGAAGCAGCCAACCATAATTCGCTCATGAGCACCCAGATGACGGAGCGGTTCTCCGCTCCCGGCGCGACTCTGGTCAAGCTGTTCGGCAGCCCGTCGCAAGAATCTGCGGAGTTCGCGGTTCGCGCCAGGCGTGTGCGCAACATCGGAGTCCGGACCGCAATGCTGCAGTCCGTCTTCGTCACAGCACTGACGCTGGTCTCGGCCCTTGCTCTTGCCCTCGTCTACGGACTCGGCGGCTTCTACGCGCTGCGCGGACAGTTGGACGCAGGCGCCGTCGTGGCGATGGCACTGTTGTTGACGCGGCTGTACTCACCGTTGACCGCACTGGCCAGCGCCCGGGTGGACGTCATGAGCGCCCTGGTCAGCTTCGAGCGGGTATTCGAGATTCTCGATCTGGCGCCGCTCATCACCGAGAAGCCCGATGCACGCACGGTGCCGCAGGGCCCGGTGTCCGTCGAGTTCAAGAACGTCACTTTTGCTTACCCATCCGCGGACAAGGTGTCTCTCGCGTCCCTGGAGGAAGTCGCGATCCTCGACACCCGCGGCGGCGAGGACGTGTTGCACGACCTGTCGTTCCGCACCGAAGCAGGACAGATGGTCGCCTTGGTCGGCACGTCCGGTGCCGGAAAGTCGACCGTGGCGCAGATGATTCCGCGCCTCTACGACATCGACTCCGGTTCGGTCGAGTTGGGCGGCGTCGACGTCCGCGACCTCAGTGCCGATTCCATCCGGGAGACCGTCGGCATGGTCACGCAGGACGGGCACCTGTTCCACGAGAGCCTTCGATCCAACCTGCTCCTTGCGCGACCGGATGCCACCGAAGAAGATCTGCGTGAGGTTCTGGAGCGCGCACGGCTCACCGACCTGGTTGCGTCGCTGCCCGACGGACTGGAGACCGTGGTGGGTGAACGCGGTTACCGCCTCTCGGGCGGCGAGCGTCAACGCCTGACCATCGCACGCCTGCTCCTGGCCCAGCCTCGCGTCGTCATCTTGGACGAGGCCACCGCGCATCTCGACTCGACGTCGGAAGCTGCGGTTCAGGAAGCACTCGGCGAAGCACTCGCCGGGCGGACTGCGGTGGTGATCGCTCACCGATTGTCGACGATCCGTTCCGCGGACCTGATCCTTGTCGTCGAGGCAGGCCAGATCGTCGAGCGCGGCAACCATGAGGAACTGCTCGCGCGCGGCGGCCGCTACGCCGAGTTGTACCGCACGCAGTTCGACACCAACGCCCGGAAGAACGGCGCCCTCGCACCGACGCCGATCTGATACCGCGCAGCGCCTTGCCCCCCACACAGAAATCAGGCGCTGTCCTCCTCGCGGAGGGCAGCGCCTGTTTCAGTCTTCATGACAGTCGTTGAAGCTGTATGTCAGTCGTTGTAGCGATCGCGTCCGCCACCGCGGCGGTCGTCACGTCCACCACGATCGTCCCGGCCACCACGGTCGCCACGGCCACTCGGACGTCCCTGCGGCGGCCCGAAATCAGGCTGCAGCTGGATCAGGACGCCGGAGATGCGTGTGCGACGCAAAGCTTCGAGAGTCTCGTTGGAGAGGTCGGCCGGCAGCTCGACGATGCTGTGATCCGGGCGAATGCTGATGTGCCCGAAGTCGCTTCGACGAAGCCCACCCTCGTTGGCGATGGCACCGACGATGGCACCCGGAACGACGCGGTGACGCTTGCCGACTGCAATGCGGTACGCGGCCAGCTCCTGGCCCTCGGGCCCACGCGAGCGCGGGGCCGGGCCATCGTCGAAACGACGGGGAGGACGTGGTTCACGAGGCTCGCGCTCACGACGCGGCGGTGCCGGCGGCTCGGGAGAAAGCAAGAATGCTTCGCCGTCGCGCGACTGCAACGCCAGAGCGGCAGCGATGTCGATGAGCGGAACGTCGTGTTCCTGGTCGTAGTCCTCGATCATCTTGCGGAACATCGCGAGATTCTCCGAGGCCAGGCTCTCGGTGATGGAGTCACCGAACTTGGCCACGCGCTGGGCGTTGACGTCATCGACACTGGGAAGCTGCATCTCCGCAAGCGGCTGACGGGTCGCCTTCTCGATGGACTTGAGCAGATGACGCTCACGCGGGGCGACGAACAGCAACGCGTCACCCTGACGACCGGCGCGGCCGGTACGACCGATGCGGTGGACGTACGACTCCGTGTCATGCGGGATGTCGTAGTTGACGACGTGGGAGATTCGATCCACGTCGAGGCCTCGAGCGGCAACGTCGGTCGCGACGAGGATGTCGAGGGCGCCGTTCTTGAGCTGACCGATGGTCCGCTCACGCTGTGCCTGGACGATGTCGCCGTTGATCGCGGCAGCCGAGTGCCCGCGGGCCCGCAGCTTCTCCGCCAGGTCTTCGGTGGCCTGCTTGGTACGCACGAAGATGATCATCGCCTCGAATGCCTCGACCTCGAGGACTCGGGTCAGTGCATCGAGCTTGCGCTGATGAGCAACCTGAATGTAGCGCTGCGTGATGTTCGAGGCGGTCGACGTCTTGGACTTGACGGTGATCTCGACCGGATTGTTCAGGTACTGCTTCGAGATCCGGCGAATCGAGCCGGGCATCGTTGCCGAGAACAGAGCGACCTGCTTGTCGCCGGGGGTGTCGCGGAGGATGCGCTCGACGTCCTCCTGGAAGCCCATCTTGAGCATCTCGTCGGCCTCGTCCAGAACGAGGTACTTGAGATTGGTCAGATCCAGGGTGCCCTTTTCGAGATGGTCGATGACACGACCAGGCGTACCGACGACGACGTGCGCACCGCGGCGCAGTCCGGACAGCTGGACGCCGTAGCTCTGGCCACCGTAGATCGGCAGGACGTTGAGTCCGGGGATGTGCGCGGAGTACTTGCCGAAGGCCTCGGCAACCTGAAGCGCCAGCTCACGCGTGGGAGCAAGCACCAGCGCCTGGGTCTGCTTGATCGACGTGTCGATCCGCGACAGAACGGGAACTGCGAAGGCTGCGGTCTTGCCGGTACCGGTCTGTGCGAGACCGACGACGTCCTTGCCTTCGAGCAGTGGCGGAATGGTGGCAGCCTGAATGGGCGAGGGCGACTCGTAGCCCACGTCTGACAGTGCCTTCAGTACCCGATCATCGATGTCGAGGTCGGCAAATGTTGGGGGTTCGGGGTCACGCTCAATATCACTCATTTGACCAGCAGTTTAGCGGATAGAGTATAGACACGACGACATACCGGGGGTGCATTTACGACAGATCCACCCTCCCAGCGGGTTTCGCCTAGCGTAGGAAGCATGACCGCAGCCACCGCAGCCACCCCCTCCCAGACCGTTGTCGCGATTGCCCAATTCGCCCCGGGGACGGACAAGAAAGCCAACCTCGAATCACTGCGATCACTGGCTTCCGATGCAGCAGCACGCGGCGCGAAAGTTGTCGTGGCGCCGGAATACTCGATGTTCACCGCACCGAAGACGGATGAGCGTTTGATCGAGTCCGCGGAGGACCTGGACGGCGAATTCGGTTCGGCGCTGGCGTCGGTCGCCGCGGAGTTCGGAATCTTCCTCGTGGCAGGAATGAACGAGCGGATCGACGACGTGAGCAGAATCTCCAACACCCTCGTCGCGATGGACCCGAACGGCGAACTGGTGGCGACCTACCGGAAGCTGCATCTCTACGACGCTTTCGGTTACCAGGAGTCGGCCGTGATCCGCGCGGGCGAGATCACCGAACCGCAGACTTTCGGGTGCGACGGCCTGACCTTCGGCCTCCAGACCTGCTACGACCTGCGCTTCCCGGAAGTCACCCGGCGCATCGTCGACGTCGGCGCAGACATCTTGCTCCTGCCCGCCCAGTGGGTGCCGGGGCCGCTCAAGGAAGACCACTGGACCACTCTCGTGCGCGCCCGGGCCATCGAGAACACGATGTACATCGCAGCGGCAGATCAGAGCGCGCGCGGCGGCGCGGGTGCCAGCATGATCGTCGACCCGATGGGCGTCGTGATGTGTTCACTTGGCGAGCAGGTCGGGGTCGCCACCGCACTCGTTTCGGCTGCTCGCATCACCGAGGTACGCGAGAAGAATCCCGCTCTCGCGCTGCGGAGGTTCACAGTCTCGTCGCGGTGACCTGCAGCGAGTAGCGTCGAACTGGTCGGGGTTCGAGCTTCTCGAGGACAACGCAGTGACCCAGTATCGGGATCGATCTTCCGCCGGCAAATTTCTGGCCGGGCGGCTCGAGACCTTGCGTATCGACAAGCCCGTCGTTCTCGGACTCCCGCGCGGCGGAGTTCCGGTCGCAGCCGAAGTGGCTGCGGCACTGAAGGCTCCGCTCGACATCGTGGTGGTGCGCAAGCTCGGCAGTCCGTACAACCCGGAACTGGCGATGGGCGCCATCGGTGAGGGCGGCGTGCGGGTCCTCAACCACGACGTCATCGCAGCGGTTCGCGTCTCGAAAAGAGAACTCGTCGCCGTCGAACGCGACGAGCGAACCGAATTGGAACGGCGGGCGCATCTCCTGCGCGAGGGGCGGACCCCGGTTTCCCTCCACGGACGCACTGCGGTGATCGTCGACGACGGAATGGCTACGGGCGCGAGTGCCGCCGTTGCCTGCCGATGCGCGCGCACCGCGGGTGCTGCCGCCGTGATCGTCGCTGTCCCAGTAGCGTCCCCCGAAGCCATGAGAGTGATCGCGTGCTCCGCCGATCGGGTCGTCTGCCCCTTCGTTCCTGCCCTGTTAGGCGGCGTCGGTGCTGCATTCGAGGACTTTCATCAACTCAGCGACGACGAAGTGCTGTCCTTCCTCGCCTGAGTGCACACCTCTCCAGCCTGAGCACAGTCCAAGAGATCTCTGAGAATTTGTGATGTGTGCAACATTTCGCTCCTCGGTGCCGATAGCCCAAATGGAACAAAAAGAATTCGGCTTTCTGGAGGAACCGTGACCATCTCGACCGATACCGTCGACGCCGTCGCAGCTGCGTGCCGTGACCGCCTGGGCGACCCTTCCGCCTGGGTTGCGTCAGACGCTTATCGACAGAGCCTCGCCCTGTGCATCATCGAATCCGTTCAGTCCACGTCGGGTCACAGCGAAGTGACCGTCGTCGATCGCTACCTGGCGTACCGGAAAGCCCGCGAGGACAAACCCGTCACGGATGGCGCACGTGAACTACTCCGCACCTTCGAGGAAGCCGGCAGTTCGGACCAGTGGGCAGGCAAGATCGGCTCGTACAAGCGTCGCTACACGGCGACGGGTGTCCCGATCGAGGCACGGCACATCCAACAGGTCGCCGAGAAACTCCATCACTTGCGGATCAACAGCGTCGAGGACCTGCTGTCGGCCGCCGATTCCGACAACGCTCTCGAAGCCGTTCACCATGCCTGGGTGGACGCGTGCGGAGACGGTTCCGAAGTGACCTGGGCCCACCTGTTGATGTTGGCCGGAATTCCGCACACCGATCTGGGGACCGCTGCCGACACCTTCATCAGCGCGACACTCGGCACCACCGAGTTGCCGGGAGACACCTCGGAGATCCTTGCAGCTACTGCAGAGCAACTCGGAGTGGATCCGGACCGATTGGACTACGCGATTCGGCGGTGGCTGTCCGTGCACGGTCGCACGCTCCAACACGTCGCCTGAGTACCTGTAAACAGGCGGTCACACTAAACTGCAGGTCAGCGCCCGACCAGTTCTACCGAATAGTAACGACAGTGCAAAATGACGACTAATGTGATGCAATGCACATCAGAAATGTCAGTAGTCACTGGAGGGGTCAATAGTGCGCGAGTTCTCAGTTCCACAGTCGTTCTCAATTCCGGAGAACGTATCCATGGCCGACTCCGTGTTCCGTCACGCCGAAGAAGACCCCACATTCGTGCCGTTCAAGAGGCCGTCGAACGGTGGATGGGTCGACGTCACTGCAGCTGAATTCGCGAAGCAGGTCTCCGCAGTTGCCAAGGGCCTGATCGCGTCAGGTGTCGAGCTCGGCGACCGCGTCGCTATCCTGTCCGCGACTCGCTACGAGTGGGTCGTTCTCGACTACGCCATCTGGACTGCCGGCGGATGCACCGTCGCGATCTACGAGACCTCCTCCCCTGATCAGGCGCAGTGGATCCTCGAGGATTCAGCGACGACACTTCTGGTCGTCGAAACGGCCAAGCACGCGGAGACTCACAAGGAAGTCACCGACGGCGCAGAAGCCCTCCGCGAGGTTCTTGTCATCGAGTCGGGTGCGATCGACGAGCTGTCCAGTCGCGGTTCGGCAATCACCGACGAAGAACTGCACACTCGTCGTCACCAGGTCACCGCTGCCTCGCCCGCGACCCTGATCTACACCTCCGGAACCACCGGACGCCCCAAGGGTGTCCAGCTGACGCACTCCAACTTCTACGCCGAGTCCAACGCCTGCCGCCTGGCGATGCCGGAGTCCATGGTCCCCGGCAAGAAGACTCTGATGTTCCTGCCGCTTGCCCACGTATTCGCGCGGGCGATCTCCTTCGGCGCTTTCGACGCCAAGGTCACCGTCGCCCACACGTCGGACCTGACGACGCTGCTCGAGCAGTTCGCCGGCTTCAAGCCCAACTTCATCCTCTCGGTGCCCCGCGTGTTCGAGAAGGTGTACAACTCGGCTCGCCAGAAGGCAGTCGACGGCGGTAAGGGCAGCATCTTCGACAAGGCTGCTGCCACCGCCATCGAATACAGCGAATCCCTCGAAAAGGGTGGCCCCGGCCTGGCACTCAAGCTCAAGCACGCGGTATTCGACAAGCTCGTCTACTCGAAGTTGCGTGCAGCTCTGGGTGGCGAGTGCGAGCGTGCAGTCTCCGGTGGCGCAGCCCTCGGCGCGCGCCTCGGCCACTACTTCCGCGGCGTCGGCATCCCGATCTACGAGGGCTACGGACTCACCGAGACCAGCGCCGCAATCACCGTCAACACCTCGAGCGCGCAGCGCGTCGGCACCGTCGGCAAGCCGATCAACGGCCATGCAGCACGGATCGCCGAGGACGGCGAACTCCTCCTGCAGGGCCCGGTCGTGTTCGCCGGCTACTGGCACAACGAGAAGGCCACTGCCGAATCCATCGTCGACGGCTGGTTCCACACCGGCGACCTCGGCTCGATCGACAACGAGGGCTACGTCTCCATCACCGGACGCAAGAAGGAAATCATCGTCACCGCGGGCGGCAAGAACGTCGCACCGGCAGGCCTCGAAGATTCCCTGCGCGCGCACGCTCTGATCAGCCAGTGCCTCGTCGTCGGCGACGGTCAGCCGTTCATCGGTGCACTGATCACCCTCGATCCGGAGACACTGCCCGGTTGGGTCGAGCGCAACGGCCTGCCCGCCGGCACCCCGATTGCCGATCTGGTGAAGAACGCCGACCTGATCGCCGAGATCGACTCGGCCGTTGCCGACGCGAACAAGAAGGTCTCCAACCCCGAGCAGATCAAGAAGTACACGATCCTCGAGGTCGACTTCACCCAGGAGACCGGTGAATTGACGCCGACGCTCAAGCTCAAGCGCAACATCATTCACGAAGCTCACAAGACCAAGATCAGCGACCTGTACGCCTGATCGATCGTCTTTCACGAGTCTGGCCCGGTTCGAATGCGAACCGGGCCAGACTCGTTTCACTGTCCGGCGGAGAGTAGTTCCTCTTCGATCTCGGATGGAAGGCCGTGCACCGCACGATCCTCCCGCTGAGTCGGCAGAGTTTCTCGCTGCATCCACTCCCAGGTATCGCGCACGGTGTCTTCGACGGGCCGGCACCGCAGCCCTGCTTGCCCCGCCTTGGCGGTGTCGGCTTCGAGGAAGCCCGCGAACTCACCCTCCTGCGGCACCCAACACGGAAGTTGTGTCCACGGCTGCGCTCCAGCGGCCGCCAGCCTGTCCTCGTCGATCCACACGAGTTCAGCGTCCGAACCGGTGGCAACCACGCACGCCTGGAGGAGTCCGGAGGTAGTGGTGTGGCCGGACGGGCTGATGACGTCGTATGCCCCGCTGATCCCGGCTGCCAGTGCGGCCAGGACAAAGGTTGCGATGTCGCGGGCATCGACGTACTGCAACGGTCTGGTCGGCACTCCGGGAGCAACGACACGTCCGCCCGCCGCGATGCGCTGCAGCCACCACGGCAACCGCCCGATGTCCTCGCGCGGGCCGAGGATCAAACCTGCCCTCGCGAGTAACGCGTCCGGGAAGGATTCCAGGACAGCGAGTTCGGCCCCGCGTTTGGCGGACGCGTAATCGCTGTAGTCATCGGAGGTCGCAGATGCGGCCACCACTGGTGAGGTCTCGTCTACGTGCAAGCCCCATTGGTAGACGGATCCACTGGAGATGTATGCGTACCGGTCGACGTGACCGCGCAAAACGCGTGCATTCTCACCGACCACTCGGGGGCTACCCGACCAGGTGTCGACGACAAGATCCCATCGACGATCACCGAGCGCATCAACCATCGCACGCTGATCGGTGCGATCCGCGAACAGGACCTCCGCTGTAGGTGGTGGCGCTCCGGTGAGCCCACGATGGAGCACTGTCACTTCCCAGCCCCGAGCCAAAGCGTCATCGACGAGAGCGTGGCCGAGGAACCGTGTTCCTCCGAGCATCAACAGCTTCATGAGGGCCATCGTCACTTGAAAAGCGTCGTGCGGCAACACGTTCGTCTGGTAGCGCAATTTCCGGCGACTGAGGCACGGACGAACCGCTCAGATACCTCGTCCGGGATTGAGAACGTTCTTCGGATCGAATGCGGCCTTGACTGCAAGCATCATTTCGCGTTCGGTCTGGCCGACCATGTCCGCCATGTACGGCGCTTTGAGAACCCCGATACCGTGTTCACCGCTGATCGTTCCGCCCAACGCCAGTGCGCCGGCAACGATGTCGTCGAAAGCTCCGCGCGCACGATCCTGCGCACCCGATTCGGCAGCGTCGAACACGATGGTCGGGTGGAGATTGCCGTCGGCGGCGTGACCGAAGGTTCCGATCGTGACGCCGTGGCGATCGGCCGCTTCACGAATGCATTCCAACATGGACGGCAACGCCGGCACCGGCACCGCGACGTCGTCGAGAAGTACCGTGCCCAACGCCTCGAGAGCCGGCAAGGCCATGCGGCGCGCGGCGGTGAACTCTTCACCTTCCACCGGATCGTCGGTGTGGAAAACCTCTCGGGCCCCGGCACTTTCGCACGCCGCGGCGCAGTCCGCTGCCTCGGCGGCCGCCGACCTACCGTCGCACTGGATGAGCAGCATCGCCCCGGCCGATTCGTCCAGCCCCATCTTGGTCAGCCGATTGACGGCGCCGATGGTGACGTCGTCCATCAACTCCATCTGACACGGTTCGGCCACTGCCGACACGGCGAGGACGGCATCGATCGCGGACTCCGCGGAATCGAAGAAGGCGACCACAGTGGTCGCGGCAGTGGGCGCCGTACGCAACCGCATCGTGGCTTCGACGATGACCGCGAGAGTGCCCTCCGACCCGACGAGCAGATGTGTCAGGTCCAGCCCCGCAACATTTTTGCGCGTCCGTGCACCGGTACGGATCACACGCCCGTCGGCGAGTACCGCCGTCAGGGCCGCAACGTGATCACCGGTGACGCCGTACTTGGCGCAACAGATGCCGCCTGCATTTGTCGCCAGATTGCCGCCGATACTCGAGATGGACCGGCTTCCCGGATCCGGTACGTACCAAAGACCCTGCTGTGCAGCAGCTTCCGCCAGGTCACCGTTGATCACTCCGGGCTCCACCGTGGCGGTGCGCGCGGCAGGATCGATCTCGAGAATTCGATCCATGCCCGCGACGCTCAAGACGATGCATCCGTCAAGTGCGTTGGCGGCGCCGGCCAACCCGGTACCTGCCCCTCGTGTCACCACCGGAACGGCGAGTTCGTGGGCCACCGCCATGACCGCAACGACGTCGTCGACCGTCTTCGCCTTGACCAGCGCGGCGGGCCTTCCGGCTGCGGTGAGCAGTGATTGATCCCGGACGTACGCACCCATTCGGTCGGGATCGGTTGTCGCCCTGTCCCCCACCGCTTTCTGCAGACGCTCGCCCAACAGATCGATACTCGTGGTCATTGTGTTCGTCCTTCGTAGAATCCGCGCACATGGCGCTCGACCAAAACGGCAGCCTCGTCAACTGCACCGCGCTCGATCGCGTCGGCGATACCCTCGTGCTCTGCCAGCAGTGCGCCGAGCGTGGCCGCCGAGTTCTCGCGCGAGTCGAGTTCACTCAGCAGGTAGCCGGCGATGCTGTCGCGGAGAACCGTCATGACCAACCCGAACGCCTTGTTCCCGCCGGCTCCGGCCAGCGCAACGTGAAAGTCGACATCGGCGTCGTGGAATGCGACCGAGTCGTCGGCAAGGGTTGCGACGCGCATCCGCTCGATCGCATCCCGGGCGCCGTTCGGCACCGCGACGACAGTGCGCAGCGCAGCAGCTTCGAGCAGCACTCGCAATTCGACAAGATCGCCCAATGGAACTGCACCCACCTGCAACGCCGTGCTGAGAGCTGTGGCCGCGGAATCGGCCGTATGCTCGTGCGTCACCCGAGGCCTGGCAGTAGAAGTGGTGTCCGCGCCGGTCAACAATCCCTGCGCTTGCAGGACCCGAAGGGCCTCACGGACCGTCGATCGACCCACCGAGAACGTCTGTGCAAGTTCCTGTTCGGTGGGCAATGCCTCACCGACCGGGAGTGAACCGTCGAGAATGGCAGCGCGGATTCGTCCCGACACGGCAAGGCTGAGCGGCATGCGCGACAACGGAGTCGTATCCATGCCGCGACGCTACCACCCCTTGCCTGCTTGTCTGACAAACTGTTTAATTGAGGAGATTCGTGACCCGGACCACAACAGAGAAGGTGCCGACCATGACCGACAAGCTCGAATTGGATCCCGCGACCACCGCCGTCGTGCTCATCGAGTACCAGAACGACTTCACCACCGAGGGCGGTGTTCTTCACGAGGCCGTCGCACCAGTCATGGAATCGAACGGACTCCTCGCGAACACCGCCGCGCTGGTCGATGCGGCCCGTGCGGCGGGTGTCACCGTGATGCACGCACCGATCACCTTCGCCGAGGGGTACAACGAAATCACCTCGCATCCGTACGGAATCCTCAAGGGCGTCGTCGACGGAAAGGCCTTCGTGAAGGGTTCCTGGGGAGCTGCGATCGTCGACGACCTCACTCCGAAAGACGGCGACATCGTCATCGAGGGCAAGCGTGGACTCGACACTTTTGCCAGCACCAACCTCGATTTCATTCTGCGTAGCAAAGGAATTCGCACGATACTTCTCGGCGGTTTCCTGACCAACTGCTGCGTCGAATCGACCATGCGCACCGGATACGAGAACGGCTACCGGGTCATCACACTCACCGATTGTGTAGCCGGAACTTCGGTCGCCGAACACGAGAACGCGATCACCTACGACTACCCGATGTTCTCGCACCCCGTCACGTCGAAAGAGGTGCTCGGCGCGCTCTCCTGAGAGGACTACCTGGAATGCGCGAGAAGGAATTCACGGCTGACGTTGGTGACACTGGCGTGAACCTTCTCGTGCAGCAGGTCGTGACCGGCGTCCTCGAACTCGCGCATCTCGACGTTGCGCAGCGTCCGCGCCCAGTCCCGGACGGGATCGACCGGGGCGATCCGGTCGTCGGTACCGTGAACGACCAGGACTGGGATGCCCGCGTCGGAGAGTTCCGCCCACCCGTGTTGCTCGACCGCACTGCGCGGAATGCCGCACAGCACTGCGGAGGCAAAATCGTGATCGCGATGAGCCAGCATCGTCAGCGCCGTCACCGCACCCAAGGAATGGCCCATCACCGCCTGCGGGACTTCGGGCAGTTCCGCCAAAGCGATGTCAGCGAGCGCGGCTGCATCGGCAGCAAGATCGGAGAGCGGAGCCCCGACTCCCGGATCACCCTCTGACAAACCGTGCCCGGTGTGATCGATCGCCCACACGTCGATCCCCGACGCCGTCATTGCGCCCGCGAAGCGGTGATACTGGCCGCTGTGCTGGCCGAGACCGTGCAGAAAGACCAGTGACACCGTGGGCACCGCACCCCCTGCCGCCGGCCAATGCCGAAAGTGCACCTGACCGGTTCGTCCGTCGAAGAAAGGCATGATCGTCATTCTGCACGCCGCTACCGATATCCGCGGCTCGTGAGCGATTACTGGTGGGTTGCCTTGTCGGTGAGCGATGGCACAATCGCCCTGTGTTCCTACTCGATGATCAGATCGTCTACAGCGCCAGCGACCTCTCGGCTGCGGCCTCGTGCGAGTTCGCACTGCTGCGGCAACTCGACGCCCGAACCGGTCTGATCGCGGCCGAGGCCGCCGAGGCGGATCCGATGCTCGAACGGACGTCGAGCCTCGGCGACTCGCACGAGCGCGAACAGCTTCAGAAGTTCATCGATCAGCACGGAGACGGCGTCGTCGTCATGCCGCGACCGGAACACTCACGCGCAGGCCTGACCGCTGCCACGTTGGCCACCGTCGAGGCAGCACGATCGGGCGCGCCGGTCATTTATCAGGGAACCTTTTTCGACGGCCGATTCCTCGGGTTCTGCGATTTCCTCGTCCGCGAAGGCGACACCTACGCGGTCTACGACAGCAAGCTCTCCCGGCACGCCAAGGTGTCGGCACTTCTACAACTCGCCGCATACGCGGATGCGTTGGAGCGCAATGCAATTGCCGCCTCCGATCAAGTTCATCTACTGCTAGGCGACGGCAGCACGTCGTCGCACGACATCGGAGACATCGCGCCGGTATTCGCGGCACGTAGAGCTGAACTCGAACGAGTCCTCGACGAGCACCGCGCCGAGGGGAAACCGACACAGTGGCTCGACGATCGGTACCTGCGTTGTGGTCGATGCGACACCTGCAGCGTCGAGGTCGAAAGCCATCGAGACCTGCTGCTGGTTGCGGGTGTCCGCGGCAATCAGCGTGAACAGCTGATCGTCTCGGGGATCACGACAATTGACGAACTCGCCGCGAGCACCGGCCCAGTCGAGGGAATCCGCCGGGAAACACTCGACAAGCTCCGTGCACAGGCAGCGGTTCAACTACGCCAGGAACTGTCCGGCGACGCCGAATTCGAGGTCTACGAACCCTCGGCGCTCGGCGGACTCCCCATCCCCGACGACGGCGACATCTTCTTCGACTTCGAGGGCGATCCGCTCTGGGCCGAGGACGGGTCCACCGATTGGGGGTTGGAGTATCTGTTCGGTGTGGTCGAAGGGCCTGCGGACGACTACGTGTTCAAGCCGTTCTGGGCACACGATCGCGAGGGTGAGCGCCAGGCGCTCCTCGACTTCCTCGATTACGTCACGGCGCGTCGAGAAGCTCATCCAGGCATGCACATCTACCACTACGCCGCGTACGAGAAATCGGCGCTGTTGCGCTTGGCCGCACGTCACGGTGTCGGCGAGCAGACCGTGGACACCCTGCTCAGCGAGAACGTGCTCGTCGACCTGTACCCGATCGTCCGCGCGTGCCTGCGGATCGGACAACGCTCGTACAGCATCAAGAAACTCGAGCCGCTCTACATGGGTGAGCACGGCCGTGACGGTGACGTGACCAACGCCGCCGCCTCGGTCGTCGCCTATGCCGACTACTGCGAATTGCGCGACGGCGGACAAGCCGACCAGGCCCGGGAACTTCTTCAGGGCATCTCCGACTACAACGAGTACGACTGCGAATCCACTCTCCGCCTGCGCGATTGGCTCGCCGAGCGCGCCGCAGAACATGGTGTCGAACTTCGAGAGCCGACCGGACAGATCAAGATTCCACTCGAAGAACTCACCGAATCGGAAATCGCACTCCGCGACTTCGCCGGCCACAAGGCCGGTTCGACACGCACCCCCGATCAGCAGGCTGCTGCTCTATTGGCCGCAGCAGTCGGTTACCACAATCGCGAGCGGAAGCCGTACTGGTGGGCCCACTTCGACCGATTGGTCACACCGATCGAAGACCTCGTGGACATCCGCGACGTCATGGTGGTCGAGCAGTCCGAAATCGAAACGGACTGGCACAAGAGCACCGCGCGGCAGAAGAAGTTTCGTCGCCACATCCAGTTGACCGGAAGTTTCGGCACCGGAACGTCTTTGAGCCCGGGCAGTGATCTTTTCGCGCTCTACGCAACCCCCTCCCCCGATGCCGTTGCAAGCGAGAACCCCACCCAACGCGGCACCAGCAGCGTCAAGGTCACCGCCGTGGTCAAGTCCGAAGGGCTCGACGTGGTCACCGTGGAAGAACTGCTCGGCGGTGACGAATACCTCGATACCCCAGTCGCATTGGCACCTGGTCGTCCGATTCCCACGGGACGTATGGAGAAGTCGATCGCCGCTGCCGCATCCGACGCCAGCGAGAGCCTGCCCGAACTGCCACACATCGCGGCAGTCGACATTCTCCGGCGCAGCACCCCGAGAACCCTCTCGGGTTCACCGCTGCCACCTGTCGGCACCGACAACAACTACGCCGACGCCATCACCGCCGCACTTCTCGACCTCGATGATTCCTACGTGGCAGTACAGGGTCCCCCTGGTACGGGCAAGACCTACACGGGCGCTCGTGTCGTCAAGACACTGATCGAACAACATCAGTGGCGAATCGGCGTGGTGGCACAATCACATTCGGTGGTCGAGAACATGCTCGGCGGCATTCTGAAAGCCGGCGTGGACCCTGCACTGGTCGCGAAGAAGGGCAGCCGGAGCAAGACCGCAGAATGGCAGGACATCGCATCCGAAGAATATGCGGGATTCATCGCCGAGGCCGAAGGCGTCGGCTGTGTCATCGGCGGCACTGCGTGGGACTTCTCGAACACCGATCGTGTTCCAGCGGGCAGCTTGGACTTGCTCGTCGTGGACGAAGCAGGCCAATTCGCGCTGGCGAACACCATTGCCGTCGCGATTTCCGCGCGAAACCTGTTGCTGCTGGGCGATCCGCAGCAGTTGCCGCAGGTGAGCCAAGGTACTCACCCCGAACCGGTCGACGAATCGGCACTCGGTTGGCTCGCCGAGGGACACGGCGCACTGCCACCCGAACTCGGCTACTTCCTCGAGAAAACGTGGCGGATGCACCCGGATCTGTGTGCGCCCGTGTCCGCATTGTCGTACGAGGGCAAGCTGCATTCCCAGGAAACCGTGAGTGCGGCAAGAAAACTCGACGGACTCGCTGCCGGAGTACACACGGTGTTCGTCGATCACCGCGGCAATTCCACCTACTCCCCGGAAGAGTCCCAGGAAATCGTTCGCCAGATCCAGGGCCTTCTCGGTACGCCTTGGACCGACCCGAGCGAGTTCGAGGGAACCAGGCCGCTGGATCAGTCGGACATTCTCGTGGTCGCGGCGTACAACGCCCAGGTGGGCACCGTCGAGCGCGATCTCACCGAGGCCGGTCTCACGGAGGTCGAGGTCGGGACCGTCGACAAGTTCCAGGGCCGCGAGGCTGCGGTGGCAATCGTGTCGATGGCCGCATCTGCCGTCGAGGACGTCCCGCGAGGGATGTCGTTCCTGCTGTCGCGAAACCGTCTCAATGTTGCTGTCTCACGCGGCAAGTGGTGCGCGATCATCGTTCGATCGCACGCGTTGACGCAGTACATGCCCAGTACGCCTGCGGGATTGGTCGAACTGGGTGCATTCATGAGGCTGACGAGCTAGCCGAAGCCTGTCTTACCTGAAGCACTGCCCTACCCGAAGCACTGCCCTTCGCCGCGATAGGTGGGAACCGAGGTTCGGGTGCCGTCGGCTTCGACCACGTACACGCGGTCGAAGCGCTCGCACAGCTCGCCGGCCTTGGCGTGACGGAACCACACGCGGTCGCCGATCGCGATGTTTCCGGCTTCCTTCCCGGTGACCGGCGTCTGGACTTCGCCGGCTCCTTCGTTGCGGAGCAGTTTGAGACCAGCGGGCCAGACCGGTGACGGAACGCGGGTGGCTCCGGCAGGTCCCGACGCGATGTATCCGCCGCCGAAAAGGGTCGTGACCGACGGCGTCGGTTTGCGCACGGCCGACAGCGCGAAGAACAGCGCCGGATCGGGACGGAAGGCACGGTAGCGGTCGAACAGGGTCGGTACGTACAGTCCGGAGCCTGCTGTTACCTCGGTCACCACAGGATCGGCCGAGCTGACCTCCAGCGACCCCGTACCGCCGCTGTTGACGATCTCGAGTGCACCCACGGCATCGGTGACGGCCGCGACCACAGCGCCCCTTCTGGACGCCAATTCGCGGGCAGAGGCCTTCTTGACCCAACCGATCGGAGCGCTGGTGTCCGGGAGGCCGGCGATCTGGGCTTCGTAGAACATCACTCCGACGACGGAGAATCCGCGTTGGCGCGCACGCGCCGCGAGTGCGGCGACCGCGGCAGGTTCGCGCAGCGGCGAGCGTCGTACGCCTAGATGAATCGGGCCGATCCGCAGTGACGCGTCGACGTCGAGACACACGCGGACAGGCGCATCCCCCGTCGACGCCGAACGAATGAGGTCCAACTGCGCATCGTCGTCGACCATCAAGGTGATCGATGCGAGAGCGGTGTCGTCGGCAGCGAGATCCGCGATGGCGCCACGATCGGCGGTCGGGTACCCCATCAGGATGTCCCGTGCGCCGAGCCCGACCAGCCACAGAGCCTCGCGCAGTGAGAACGCCATGATTCCGCGGAATCCGCCGGACGCGGTCAGTGTGTCGCCGAGAGTTTCAGCCAGAACCGTCCGACAACGAACCGATTTGCTCGCCACTCGCACCGGGGTTCCACCGGCGCGGCGCACCAGGTCGGCTGCATTACTGCGCAGTGTGGTCAGATCCAGAGCAGCCAGAGGCGGGTCGAGTTCTCGCGTGGCAGCAGTGAGTCGATCAAGGGTCCTGGTCACAGATGATCCAATCGTCGCGGCGTGCGACCAGTCAATCACCAATCCTGGACGTATGTCCAGGATGGCGGTTCTACTGAGGCGCGACCACGGCTTTGTTGGCGATTACCTGAACCATTTCTCCGAACTCGGCAATAGTCGCGTCGGAGTCACGATCGACCAGCCATCGCAGAACAAGGCCGTCGATCATTGCAAGACTCAGTCGCGCAATCGAACTCAACGGCTCCGTCCACACCGTGCCCGATATCTTGGCGCACTCTTCGAGAAACGACACCGCGAGCTCATCCATGATTCGGTACTGCTCAAATGCAACCGCCCCAGCACGTTCGGCTCCGAGATTGCGACTACGCAGTGCTTGCGCGGTAATTTCGTAGGTCAACAACTGGCGATCCGGGGTTGCCTCGATGGTCGGCCACATTCCGGTCAGGCCGATGTGCAGCAATTCCCTGAGCCCCTGCACGCCACTGAGATCCGGCGCATGGCGGACCTGCGCGAACGCATACTGCATCGACGCACTGAGCTGCAGAATGAGCGTTTCACCCATTGCCGCGATCAGCGCTTCCTTGCTCTCGAAGCAGTAATGAACGACGCCGAGCGATACCCCGGCCTCCTCTGCCACCGCCCTTACCGTCACAGAACTGACACCGCGCTGTTCCGCAATAGACAAGGCGGACTCGACCAATTGTGTGCGGCGTTCGTCCGCCGGGAGCCTGTTCAGCATCCAATGATCGTAGAACGCAAATGACAAAATCTTCGCGCAATACTTGCCTGGACGACCGTCCAAGTACATTATTGCGTAATGGCTTCGGACACTTGGCAGAACTGGGCGGGCACTCAAAGCGCCGCGCCGCGTCGCTTTGCGACGCCGACAAATACCCGTGAACTTTCGTCGTTGGTCGCCGAGGCCGCCTCGCGTGGCCAACGTGTGAAGGCCGTCGGCGCCGGCCACTCGTTCACCGGTGTCGCGGTCACTGACGGTGTCCTCGTCAGCCTGGACAACTTGAGCGGAATCGACTCGATCACACCGACCGACGACGGTGCGCTGGTCACTGTTTTTGCAGGCACTCGCCTTCATGCTCTCAACGACGCCTTGTGGCAACGCGGATATGCGATGGCAAATCTCGGTGACATCGACGTCCAGTCACTGGCCGGCGCGACGTCCACCGGCACGCACGGCACCGGCGCACGATTCGGCGGCATCGCCACACAGATTCGCGGAATCGAGGTCGTTCTCGCCGACGGATCCGTCGTTTCCGCAAGCGCCGACGAAAACGTCGAGTTGTTCGAAGCGGGCCGCCTCGGGTTGGGCGCAATCGGCATCATTTCGAAGATCACTCTCGCCTGCGTTCCGCGATTCACACTTCGCGCAATCGAGGAACCCGACACGCTGTCTCACATACTGGACACCCTCGAGAGCGATCGTCTGGGCCTGGATCACTTCGAGTTCTATTGGTTCCCGCACACCGATCGTGTCCTGACGAAGAGCAATACGCGACTCCCCGGAGATACCGAACCCGATCCGGTGGGCAAGGTCCGCGCGTTCGTCGACGACGAACTCCTCTCGAACACACTCTTCGAAGGTGTCAACCGCGTTGCCACCCTGGCACCGGCCGCGATCCCGAGAATCAACAACGTGTCGTCCCGATTGCTCGGCGCCCGCGAGTTCACCGATCGCAGCTACCGGGTATTCGCGTCTTCGCGCCGGGTGAAGTTCAAGGAGATGGAATACGCGATTCCCCGCGAACACGTCACCGAGACACTTCACGAAATCGATCGCTGGATGAAGAAGTCCGGAACCAACGTCGCTTTCCCCGTCGAAGTACGTTTTGCTGCCGCCGACGACCTCTGGCTCTCCACTGCTCACGGACGCGACACCGCATACATCGCGGTACACCAGTACCACCGCCGACCCGAAACGGAGTACTTCGCCGCGGTGGAAGCCATCGCGCGCGCCGTCGACGGCCGGCCGCATTGGGGAAAAATGCACAACCGGACCGTCGACGACCTGCGTCCGACGTACGACCGACTCGACGACTTTGTCGCCGTTCGAGACAAGTACGACGCGAATCGTGTGTTCGACAACGAATACTTGCGTCAGGTGCTCGGCGACTGACGGTCAGTGCCGCAGTAGTTCCGCTTTTCGCGCATCGCTCGCAAACGAGGCCTTGATCGAGTTCCGGGCGAGGGTGTCTCGCTCGGCCTCCGTCAGACCCAGGGCTCGGCCCAGTTCGGTGAAATTGTCGTCGACGTATCCCCCGAAGTAGGCCGGGTCGTCGGAGTTGACCGTGACGATCAAACCCATCTCGAGCATCGATCGAAGCGGATGATCCGACAGCGAATCGAACACCCGCAGACGAACGTTCGACAACGGGCAGACCGTCAGTGGAATCTCCTCGTCGACCAGACGCTCGATCAGGGCAGGATCCTCGAGTGCCCGGACTCCGTGGTCGATCCGCTCGGCGCCGAGAATGTCGAGCGCCTGCCAGATGTACTCGGGCGGTCCCTCTTCACCGGCGTGAGCCACAACGTGCAAACCCTCGGCACGGGCGCGGGCGAACACGTCCTCGAACAGTGACGGCGGGTTGCCGACCTCCGCGGAGTCGAGTCCGAGCCCGACGATTGGAGCCTGCAGGCGAATTATCTCGGAGAAGATCTCCTCGGCGTCTTTGACGGGCTGATCTCGGAGGATGGCGGCGATTGCCGCGCTGCTGAGCCCGAACTCGCGCTCACTCGATGCCACCGCATCCATGATCCCGTCCAGGACCTCGGTCAGCGGAACACCACGGACCACGTGCGCCTGTGGATTGAAGAAGAACTCGGCATGCGCGACGCCGGCGGCAGCCGCGCGGCGGAAGTACGCTCGCGTCAGGTCGGCAAAATCCTCCGCGGTGCGCAGGACGGCCATGTTGGCGAAGTAGAGATCGAGGAACGACTGCAGATCGGTGAACTCGTACCTCGACTTCAGATCGTCGATATCCTTGTACGGCAAGTCCATTCGATTGCGCTCGGCAAGTCGGTAAATCTGTTCGGGTTCCAGAGAACCCTCGATGTGCATGTGCAGCTCTGCGACAGGTGTAGCCATGTCGGTGTTACCGCCCCTTCCAGACCGGGGCGCGCTTCTCGGCGAACGCCGTCGCGCCCTCGCGTGCATCTTCGGACGCGAACACCGGCGCCATGACCTGCAACTGCTTCGCGAAAGCTTCGTCGTCGGACCAACCGCCGGCCTTGACGATGATCTCCTTGGTGACCGCAACCGCGAGCGGTCCGTTGCGGGTGATGCGATCAGCCAGCTCCAGCGCGCCTTCGAGCGCCTTACCTGGCTCGGTCACCGTGTTCACGAAGCCGTAGCGGTAGGCCTCCTCGGCTGTGAAACTGTCACCGGTCAGGGCCAGTTCCAATGCCTTCTGGTACGGAATCCGCTTGGGCAGGCGCAACAATCCGCCTCCACCTGCGACCAGCCCTCGCTTGACCTCCGGGATACCGAACTTCGCTTCGGACGACGCGACCACCAGGTCGGTGGCAAGCACGAGTTCCGTGCCGCCTGCCAACGCGAAGCCCTCGACCGCCGAAATGATCGGCTTACGCGGCGGCCCTTCCGTGAATCCGAGACCGCGTCCCGGCACGAGTACGTTCTCGCCGGCCACGAATGCCTTCAGATCCATACCGGCACAGAAGTTTCCGCCGGCTCCTGTCAGCACCGCCAAGGACAGATCGTCGTCCGCATCGAGCTCTTCGACCGCAGCGGCCAATGCGTGACTGACCGCCGAGTTGATGGCGTTACGCGCCTCGGGCCGGTTGATGGTGATGATCAGTGTCCGCCCGCGCCGCTCGGTGAGAACCTCGTCCGCCATGATGTCCCTCTCGTTTGTCGACCACGCTCGCGTGACTACGCGACGTTGCGTTCGACAATACGGACGAAGCCATCGGGGTCGATCTGCGCGGTGTCGTGAGTGCAGAACCACCCCTGGGTGAACCTCGTCGAGGTCGCTTGCGGCGAGTTCCAATACCGACGCGTGACACTCGGTCCACGGCACAGCAACTCACCGAAACCACCTGGAGCATCCGGGCCGTACAACG
The DNA here is from genome assembly GCF_001682295.1 of Rhodococcus sp. 008. Lineage (NCBI taxonomy): Bacteria > Bacillati > Actinomycetota > Actinomycetes > Mycobacteriales > Nocardiaceae > Rhodococcus > Rhodococcus sp. 008. The sequence continues at coordinate 175,984 of NZ_CP012749.1, forward strand.
CCACTTCCATTCCACCGAAAGCGATTCCGACGCTTCCGAGGTGGGTGGGCGCCGACTCGGTTGGCAGAATGAGACCAGCCCCACAGGTCTCGGTTTTGCCCCACCCGATCACATGCCGAGCGGCCGGGAACAGGGTCAGCAGCTTGGATTCCTGTTCGGCCGTGATCGGCGACCCGCTGCAATCGATCCACTGAACCGACCTCGAACCGGCACGCGCCGCCGGTCCAAGGGTGAGCAACCGTGGCTCGAGCAGGTCCTCGGGCCGCCCGGTCACGATGTCGACGGTATGCACACTCTCACGCCAGAAGTCGCCGGCGAGGACCACCGTTCCACCGACCACCAACGTCGCGAGCACGTGCACGAATTGCCGTACCGACTTGAAGTCATTGTCCACCAACAGATTGCGCACACCTTCGACGCCGTAATCGCGCGAGTGCAGAATGCCGACGATGGCGGAGAGCACGTTCTCGTTGCTCAACTCGACGCCCAGCATTTCACCCGAAGAATCGGCGGTGTACGCGAGGATCGCCATCTCCTCCGGGGCGGCACCGTCGTCGATGAACGGAACACCGTGTGGGAGTTCCCCGTCGAGCACCAACACCGAGCCACTGTCCGCGATGACGAAGTCCGCCGCGTCGTCGCTCAGATGAACACCCACGGAGACTGGAACACCGCCGGCGAGAATGACGCCGAGGCACGCCTCCATCCACCTCACCCCGGCGGCGACGCGAATGGCCACACGGTCACCGATCTCGACGCCTCGCGACTTCAGCCCGCCTGCGACCCGCGACGCCTCGGCCCACAACTCCGCGAAGGTGACCTGCTCGCCGTCGACCTCCTCCACCGCGATGCGTGAGGAGAATCGATGAACGGCGATGTCGAGGAGTTCGGACAGCGACGGGTCGAGTTGGCTGTACCGAAGCACCCCGTCACCCGCACGGGTGACACGGGCGTCGGCGAGGAACTGAGTCGAACACGGGTATTCCACAAGCGTCGACCGCATCGATACCTCCACGTCACTGACAACCCACCGGCCATTCGACTATATGACGTGGATCACAGTTCGTGGAGGTCTCTGGCGATAATCGTCGCAAACTTACTTTCCGGAGTAGACCGCTTTGCCCGGTCCGACCTCGAGGAAACTGCGGACAGCGCCGCGTAGGTCATCGGTGGCGAACAGCGCACCGGACACCCCGGGAGTCACCGAATCCGCGTGGGCGATCCCGCCGGAACGCCAGGCCGCCACGATCTGCTTGGTGGCGTCGTGGGCTCGCGTGGGCCCGTCCGCCAACCGGGCCACCAGGGCACGCGCCGCAGCATCGACATCGTCGTGAACGGCATTGACGACGCCCCACGAGTGCAGGGTTGCGGCGTCGTAGAGATCGCCGGTCATGACCAACTCCCGAGCCCGTCCGGAACCGGCGCGCTCGGCCAAACGCTGCGGTCCACCCATGGACGGCGTCAGACCGACCACTGTCTCGACCAGTCCGAACTTCGCCTTCGGCGCCGCGAGGATGATGTCGCAGGCCAAGGAGATCTCGAAGGCAGCAGTCAGCGTCAGCCCGTGCGCCGCGTAGATGACCGGGCACGGCAACGCCTCGAGCGGATGGCAGATCTGGGCGAACAGTTCGCGCCACAATTCCGCTCCCTGCTCCGGGTTCAGTCCGTCGAACACATGGACGTCGACGCCGGCCGAGTTGACCTTGCCCTCGGCGCGCAGAAGCACAGCGCGCGGTGGGTTTTCGGTCAGCGCTGCAACATCGGCGATGACCGCGTCGAACATGGCCTGATCGAACAGATTGAGTGGTCCGTGCGCGAACGTCAGGACAGCCACCTCGGCACCACCATCGGTGGTGAAGCGCTCGAGGCGGGTGGGATGCGATTCGGGAGCAGTCATGCCGCCACACTGCCACATCGAACCGGCCTACGATCGTCGGGTGGAGGGTCTGAGAAATGCACTCGCGGACGTTGTGGGACACCGGTTCGTCGTCGACGACGCCGACGTGTTGGCGACCCGTTCCACCGACCAGACAGGGCGCTACAGCGGGCGCGCCAGCGCTCTGGTCCGACCCGGAAATACCGCCGAAGTCTCGGCAGTGCTGAACGTGTGCCGCTCGCGCGGCGTACCGGTCACCGTTCAGGGCGGGCGAACCGGTCTGGTCGCCGGGACGGTGCCCGAGCACGACGACGTCCTGCTCTCCACCGAACGCCTCGAGGCGATCGGCGAAGTCGATGTTGCCGCCGGTCGGATCACCGTCGGTGCGGGAGTGGCACTCGCGCAGGTACATTCGGCGGCCGCTGCCGCCAGCCTGAAATTCGGCGTGGACATAGCTTCACGGGATACGGCGACGATCGGCGGCATGGTCTCCACCAATGCCGGTGGCCTGCACACGGTTCGATACGGGAACATGGCCGAACAGGTGCTCGGACTCGAGGTGGTACTCCCCGACGGAACTCCTGTGCGCCGGTCACCGAAAGTGTTGTCCGACAATTCCGGATACAACCTGCCCGCACTGTGGGTGGGCAGCGAGGGAACTCTAGGGGTGGTCACTTCCGTCGACCTGAAATTACGGAAGATACCGACTCACCGCGTCACATCGCTGACCGGTTTCGACACACTCCAAGACGTCGTCGAGGCGGGGCGAGTGTTGCGCACTCTCGACGGCGTCGACGCACTGGAGTTGTTGGACGGGCGCGGTCTCGAACTGGCCGCCCACCATTTGAACGCCGCGGTTCCGACGGGGCGACCGTGGTACCTCCTCGCCGAGGTGTCCGCGGCCCACGATCCGCTGGAAGACCTGGCCGAGCTGCTCGAACGCATCGGCCCACCGCAGACCCCGGCCGTGGCGATCGACGCCCCCGGCTCGACGCGCTTGTGGGCGGCACGCGAATGCTTCGCCGAGGTGGTCGGATTGTTCGGTCCCCCACTGAAATTCGACGCGGCGTTGCCGCTGAACTCGCTTGCCACCTTCGCCGAGGACGCCGCGGCGGTGATCGCGACTCGCGCCCCCGAGGCAATTCCGATCCTCTTCGGACACGTCGCCGAGGGAAATATCCACCTCAACGTCCTGAACTGCCCGAACGCCGACACCGTGTACCGCAGCGTCCTCGAACTGGTTCGCGATCACGGCGGAAACGTCAGTTCCGAGCACGGGGTGGGCTCGCTCAAACGCAACTATCTGGACCTGGCCCTCTCTGCGGAGGACATAGCCACGATGTGGGCGATCAAGCGAGCCCTGGACCCGAGCGACTATCTCAATCGTGCAGTGATGTTTCCCGACGCGCTTCGGCACTGACGGCCATCGCGTCGTCGTGTGCGTCGCCGCGCAGAGGCCGAGCGAAGCACACCGAAGCGACGAAGCCGATGAGCAGCACGCCTGCGGGCAGCCAGATCGACTCCGACATCGCCGTGCTGAACGGTTCACGGACGAACTCGGGTAGATGACCCACTCCGGCTTCGGAACTGCCGCCGGTCAGACCCTGAGCCGCCAATCGTGCGGTGATCAGTGCTCCGATCGCGGCACTGCCGAGAACCGCACCCACCTGCCGGGTGGTGTTGTAGACGCCGGCGCCGGCGCCGGCCTGCATCGGAGGCAGGTTGTGTGTGGCGGTGGCCGCGAGCGGCGACCAGATGCATGCGTTGGCGAAGCCGATCAGGCCGATCGGCAGGAGCAGTTCCCAGATCGCGACGTCGGGAGACATCACCAGTGCGAGCCAGCCCAGGGCGATCGCGAACAGCAGGAAGCCGGTGCCCGCGATGTAGCGCGGATGCGTCTTGTCGACGAGCTTGCCGATGATCGGCGCAAAAATGCCGGTCAGCACGGCCATCGGAACGAGGAGGAGCGCCGACTGCGTCGGGGAGAGTCCGCGAACTGCCTGGGTGTAGAACATCAGCGGAAGGACCATCGACGTGATCGCGAAGCCCATCGCGGTGATCGCGACGTTGGCGAGCGAGAAGTTGCGGTCCTTGAAGAGTTCGAGTGGGAGCAAGGGCTCGTTCTTGTTGCGCGACTGGTAGAACACGAACACCGCGAGCAACACCACACCGGCGCCGATCAGGCTCCAGACGAATCCGTTCCAGTCGTACGAACTGCCTTCCTGGATTCCGAACACGAGCAGGAACATGCCTGCGGCGCTGAGAATCACGCCGGGGATGTCGAACTTGTGCTCGCTGGTCGGCAACGACGGAACAAGCTTCCACGCGAGGAGGAAGGCGATGACACCGACCGGGACGTTGACGATGAAGATCCATTCCCAGCCGAGATTGTCGACCAACACACCACCGGCAAGCGGACCGACCAGCGTCGCAACACCGGCAACCGCGCCCCACAGGCCCATTGCGGCGCCACGCTTGTTCGGCGCGAACGTGCGTGTGATGACGGCCATCGTCTGAGGCGTCATCATTGCGGCGCCCAGACCCTGGAAAGCTCTTGCCACGATGAGCATCTCGACGCTGCCGGACAGACCACACCACAGTGAAGCGCCGGTGAACAGTACGAGGCCGATCATGTACAGGTTCTTCGGTCCGAACCTGTCACCGAGCCGGCCGGTGACGAGCAGCGGCACCGCGTACGCCAGCAGGTACGCGCTGGTGACCCAGACGACCTTGTTGATGTCGGTGCCGAGGTCCTCCATGATCGCAGGGTTGGCGACAGCGACGATGGTGCTGTCCACCAGAATCATGAAGAACCCGATACACAGCGCCCACAGCGCGTGCCAGGGATTGACCTGCTTTTCCATCTTCAGTCCTTAGGTAGTGCGGACGAGCCTGCGGAGCCGGCCAGCCGGTCGAGAAGTTCTTGTGAGAGCCAGGGCATTTCGCCGCTCTCGATGTCTGTCACCAACGCGCCGATCCACTCTCTTTCGGCGACGGTCAGTGCGTGGGCGTAGTCCGCGCCCACCGTGAAGATTCGTGGTTTTTCCGCCGCCTTCAGCGCTTCGTAGTCGGCCTCGAATTTCGCGATCGTCTTGTCGAGGTGCGCGAGACGAATTCGAAGCATCTGACACGCGGTGGACGCGGAGAGGTTGTGCATTTCGGCGAGCGCGAGCGGCAACCGCGGATACTCCCGCACCGGAACCGCCAACATCTCACGTAGTTGATGCTCGAGGGCCTCACGGCCCCGGGCGGTGATCTCGTACGTCGTCCGTTCGGGCCGGTTGCCCTCACGATCGGTCCCGATCGAAGCCAGAAGTTCCTGCTTCTCCAACCGGGAAACCGTGTGATAGAGCGATCCCGGCTTGATCTTCACCAACTGATCGCCCCGGCGAACCGAGGCCAGTTGATACATCTCGTACGGATGCATCGAACGCTCGGACAGCAGGCCCAGAACGGTGATTCCCAGAGGCGTCAGTGACACGTCACCCATGAGTCCCCCTCCCTGACAAGCCGCAATTGACTATTTCTTGACTATTCCACCTGAAATAGTCCACATGGAATATACGACCTCTGTCCATCTCGATCAACCCGTTCGAATCGGACTAGCCTGTAGCGAGTGGACGAACATCACCTCGACATCATCCGACTCGCTTGGGCACGTGAACTGGGCCTCGGCGACTCGGCACTTCGGCCGGCACACACGGCCCGCGTCGTCGGCGACGACATCCACGTTCTCGATCTGGCAGGCTCAGGTGCGATCGTCGGGCCGCAGTGGTTCATCGAGCGCACCGAGGACATCTCCGTCGACGCCCTGCTGCAACCGGCGCGTCTGCTCGAGATCGCCGGCGATCACGGCGGCAGAATCACCGGCCCCGTCGATCTCGCTTTCCTCGGCGACTACACGGACGCGCCGCCCGACGAGCAACTACTGATTTCCCACGACATCGACGACGCCCTCGCCGTCGCTGCGCTGTGCCCACCCGACGACAGCACCACAGCCGACCTCGGGAACCGGACGCGGTGGTTCACCGCCCTCACCGATTCCGCCGAGGTGCTCGGATGCGCGGCATACTCCGAATTTCAGGGATTCGTGGCAGATCTCACGACCCTGACTGCTCCAGCGCATCGCCGTCACGGAATCGGCTGCGCAGTAACGCTTCTCGCTGCGGAGGACGCTCTCGATTCCGGATTGATCCCGCAGCTACGCACAAGTCGCGGCAGTGCGATCGGAGCGACGCTTCCACGTAAAGCCAAATTCGACGTTCTGGGGGCATACGCTCGGGTACACGTGCACCTGCCCAGTTGACACTCGAACGAGAGGGACCGCAGATGAGTACGGAAGACGGCGCGAGCGAACCGACATTCGTCGAAGAGGGTCGTGAATTCAAACGCGACACCAACTACATCCCGACCCGGATCACCGAGGACGGCCGCGACGGTTACCCCGTCGAACCCGGGCGATACCGGTTGATCGTGGCACGTGCCTGCCCGTGGGCAAACCGCGCCATCATCGTCCGCCGCCTGCTCGGCCTCGAAGACGTACTGTCGATGGGCATCTGCGGTCCGGTTCACGACAAGCGAAGCTGGACTTTCGATCTCGACCCGGGCGGCGTCGATCCCGTACTGAAGATCCCGCGACTGCAGGACGCATACTTCGCCCGAGATCCCCACTACCCCAGGGGAATCACGGTGCCCGCCATGGTGGAGATCGCCACGGGCAAGGTGATCACGAACGACTACCCACAGATCACCCTCGACTTCTCGACGCAATGGAAGAAGTACCACCGCGAAGGCGCACCGGATCTGTACCCGGAGCCTCTGCGAAACGAAATCGACGAAGTGGCCGAGTACGTTTTTCGCGACGTCAACAACGGCGTCTACCGCTGCGGTTTCGCCGGTTCACAGCAGGCGTACGACGAGGCATACGACACGCTGTTCGCTCGCCTCGACTGGCTCACCGAACGTCTTGCCCGGCAACGTTTCCTGGTGGGCGACACCATCACCGAAGCCGATGTGCGCCTGTTCACCACGCTGGCGCGGTTCGATCCCGTCTATCACGGCCACTTCAAGTGCAACAGAAGCAAACTCAGCGAGATGCCGGTGCTGTGGGACTACGCGCGCGATCTGTTCCAAACCCCCGGATTCGGTGACACCATCGACTTCACACAGATCAAAGCGCACTACTACATCGTGCATTCCGAGATCAATCCCTCCGGAATCGTGCCCAAGGGACCGGAATTGACACACTGGCTCGAACCGCACGGACGCGAACAGTTGGGTGGCCGACCGTTCGGGGACGGCACACCACCTCATCCGCCCATCCCGTCGGAAGTGGTTCCGGCAGAGCACTGGGCCACCAGGTAGGTCGCGGGGGCTACTCCCCTGCGTACGTGCCGAAACTCCAGTACACACCTTCGGGATCACGGCAGGTGAACCCCCGCGAACCGTAGTCCTCGTCGCGCAATCCCTGCGTGATCGTGGCGCCCGCCGCGACAGCGCGTTCGTGGAGTGCATCGGCGGCGTCCGCGTCGTCCACGACGATGTACACCGAACCGATTCCAGGCGGCAGGCCGGCGATCGCAGAATCGGTGCGCGGCGAACCCAACATGATGCCGCCACCGCCCGGCCAGTCGAGTTGGGCGTGGTCCACCACGTCTCCCTCTCCGTAGACGGCCTTCTCCACGAAACCGAAGGTGCTCACCAGAAAGTGGATTGCCGCACGGGCGTCGAGGTAGCGCAGCGTCGGCCAGATGGTCGTCGAACGAGATTCCGAAGTGGCGGTCATAACACTCGAACTCCTGCCTGGGAAAACTCACGAAGAAAACCGAGTCTCGTACGAGCCTATGGCCCCGGTGATCACCGCCGCCAGCGAAAACTTCACCTATTCTCGAGATACGGTCCACCTCGCTTCAGAGGAGGACAACTGTGGAGGGGCAGCAATGAGCAAGTCGACGAACAACGACAGCGGGCGTATCGAGAAGGTCCTCGTTTCCGTTCTCGACAACGGAAGCCGCCTGCAAGCGCCCGCAGTGGCCAAATACGTCAACCATGTCCGTAAGGCCCACCCCGACGAGTCACCTGCTCAGATCGTCGAGCGGATGGAGAAGATGTTCATTCTCGCCGTGACCGGCAGCGGCAGTGCCGTCGGCGCCACCGCCGCGGTGCCCGGCGTCGGAACGGTCGCGTCCATCGGTGCCGTCGGTGCGGAATCGGCTTTCTTCCTCGAGGCGTCAGCGCTGCTGACGTTGGCAATTGCGTCAGTGCATGGAATCTCCGTACAGGATCACCAGCAACGACGTGCCCTGGTCCTGGCAGTCGCCCTCGGCGAATCCGGTATGGAGATCGTGCAGAAGGCCACCGGAATCACAGCCAAGAACTGGGGAACGGCAATCACGAGCAAGATTCCCGGACCCACGATGAGGGGAATGAACAGCACCCTCGTGCGGAAATTCGTGACCAAGTACGCCGCGAAGCGCAGCGCACTGATCCTCGGCAAGCTCGTTCCGGCCGGAATCGGTGCGGTCATCGGCGGTGCGGGCAACCGTGCAATCGGCAAGGGCGTCGTCAAGAATGCGCGCGAAGCCTTCGGACCGGCACCGGCCAGGTGGACCGACCACCTGATCGTGATGCCTGCCGACGATGCCGCAGTGCTTCCCCAGACGGAGACACGCCGGGCCATCCGCAGATAGCCGTCCGGGCCGTAGGCTCGCATCACGTATTCGCCGCCGACCCGGGAGCAACATTGACGAACACCGCAATGGGATCCTTCTCTGCCCCCATCGAGATTCGTGGGTTGACGAAGACGTTCAAGGCGGCGCGCGCGGTCAACGACCTGAGCTTCGACGTCCAGGCGGGCTCGATCACCGGGTTTCTCGGCCCGAACGGTTCGGGCAAGACGACCACGTTGCGGATGCTCCTCGGACTGGTGTCACCGACGTCGGGATCGGCCACGATCAACGGCACCCCGATGCGTTTGCTGCCCAACCCGGCTCGGACCGTCGGCGCAGTACTCGAGGTCGGCAGTCTCCATCCGAAACGAACGGCGCTCGGACACCTCGAGATCTACGCGGCCGCTATCGGCATGCCGACTCAGCGCGCGGCGCAGGTGCTGGACATGGTCGGTCTGAGATCGGTCGGAGTCCACAAGACCGGCACCTTCTCGCTCGGAATGCGCCAACGCCTGATCCTTGCCACCGCGATGCTCGGTGATCCCGAGATCCTCGTGCTCGACGAACCCGCGAACGGACTCGACCCCGAGGGCATGGCGTGGCTTCGTCAGTTCCTGCAGACCTTCGCCGGTTCCGGCCGAACGGTTCTGATCTCGAGTCACGCGCTTCGTGAAGTGGAAGCGACCGTCGACAGCGTGGTCATCGTCAGCGCCGGCTCACTCGTCTACCAAGGGACCATGGACGAACTTCGCCGCTCGCAGCGCAGTCGACTGCTCGTCTCGTGTTCCAACCCAGCGCTCCTCGCCACGGCATTGGCCGCTCGCGGAATCATCGACGCCCAGATCACGCAGGACGGACGGCTCGCCGTGGGCGGCACCGACACGTCGGTGCTCCCACCGGTGGCATCCGCCGCCGGTGTCACGATCTTCGGCGTCGCAACCGAAGGCGCAGATCTCGAGCAACTGTTCCTCGCGATGACAACACCGCAGTACGCGGTTCCCCAGGTCGGATACCACCGCCCACCCGGTCCCGGTTCCGGACCGGGCTATTACGGCCCTGCCGCATACGGACCTTCCGGAGGACACCGATGACCACGCTCGTGCGCGCGGAGACACTCAAAGTTCTCACCCTGCGCTACTGGTGGGCACTGGCCATCGCACCGGTCGTCGTGGCCGTGCTGATTGCTGCCTCCACCAGGACGTTCGTCGAAGCCGTGGCCGATTCGGCAGACACCACCTTCGACGTCGATGTCGTGTCCACCGGCGTCAGCCTCGGTGTCTCCAACACGCTTGTCCTGGTGTTCGCGGCTGTCTTCGGAGCACTCACCGCCGGATCCGAATTCGGCTACAAAACTCTCACCACGACGTTCCTCACAGCTCGCGGCCGTGACGGAGTTCTCGGCGCAAAACTTGCCGTCGTCGCGGTATTCGCCGTCGGCTACGCGTTGGCGGTCGAAGTAGTCAGCATCGGCGCGATGTTGCTCTTCGGCCGGGACTTCAGCTTCACCACCGATCTCTTCGCCATCTGCGCCGCAGGCATTCTGGCGTGCGCTCTGTGGGCGCTGCTCGGCGCCGGGGTGGCACTGCTCACCGGTTCGTCGATGGCCGGTGCCCTCTCGGTCATCCTGTGGTTCGTCTTCGGTGAATGGATCGTCCGCGCAGTGCTGCTCGCGATGGATCTCGGCGGGGTCGGGGCCGCGCTTCCGGTGTCGGCCACGATCGGCACGATCATCAATGCGGCCCCGTCGATCGACGTCGATGCGTTTGCGTCCTGGCCGAGCGGCCCGATGATGCTGGCAGCTTGGGTGGTTCTGTTCTGCGGGCTCGGTTGGCTGCGGACCAGGACCCGCGACATCACCTGAAAAGGCTGTCTGGGGCCGGGTCTACCGTGGATCTCGATGAACACGATCAACACGGACAGTCCGGTAGCTGGAGAGGTCGATCGAGCTCCGGGCTGGATCCGCCGCTTGGCGCACGCATGCTGGTTGCACCGAAGAGTTGCCATCGGCGCGCTTCTGGTGACCGTCATCGCTTCGGCGATCGACATCTCGTTTCCTCTTCTGACCCGCTATGCGCTCGACGCCGCAAGCCAGGAGAACCCAGGCAAGGTGATCGGGTTCGTCGCGCTGGCGATCGCGCTGCTCGCGGTCGTCCGCTTCGCGTGCCAGTACGGCCGACGGATGCTTGCCGGCCGACTCTCGCTCGATGTTCAACACGACTTGCGGCTCGCCTTGCTCGGCTCGCTGCAACGCCTCGACGGACGCGGGCAGGATCAGATCCGCACAGGCCAGGTGGTATCCCGGTCCATCACCGATTTACAACTCGTCCAGGGTTTGCTCGCGATGGTGCCGATGTCCGCGGGTGCGCTCCTGCAATTCGTGCTCGCGATCGGCATCATGGCGTGGCTCTCGCCGCTGTTGACTCTCGTCGCTGTCGCCGTCATCCCCGCAGTAGGGCTGGTGGTGTTCCTGATGCGACCGATGCTCTTCGCCGCAACATGGTCCGCGCAGCAGCGGGCCGCCGACCTCGCCCAACATGTCGAGGAAACCGTCACGGGCGTGCGCGTCGTCAAGGGATTCGGGCAGGAACAACGAGCCGTCGACCAACTCGAAAAGCACAGCCGCACGTTGTATTCGGAGCGTCTTCGCGCCGCGTGGTTGAACGCGAAATTCGCGCCGACCATGGCCGCCTTGCCCCAGCTCGGGCAGGTGGGAGTGATCGCTCTCGGCGGGTATCTCGCACTGCACGACAAGATCACCGTGGGAACGTTTCTCGCGTTCGCCACCTACATCGTGACGATGACCGGCGTCACCCGAACTCTGTCGTCGGTCATCGTCATGGCGCAGCTTGCGCGCGCCGCTGTCGAGCGTGTCTACGACGTCATCAACGCTCAGCCGGACATCGCCGATCCTGACCATCCGGTGGACCTGCCCGACGGTCCGCTCGGCGTCACTTTCGAAAACGTCGCATTCGGGTTCGACACCGAACGCGACGTCCTGACCGGGCTGAACCTCCGCATAGAACCGGGCGAGACCGTCGCCGTCGTGGGGCCGGCCGCGTCAGGCAAGACCGCGTTGTCCTTGCTTCTCCCCCGGTTCTACGCCCCGACTTCGGGTGTAGTGACCGTCGATACCGCGGGCGAGACGTTCCCCATCGGCGAACTGCGCACAGAACAGCTTCGTGCCGCCGTCAGCCTGGTCTTCGACGAACCTTTCCTGTTCTCGGACACCATCGCCGCCAACATCGCACTGGGGCGCGAGGACGCCTCCGACGAGGACATCCGCGCCGCAGCTGCATTGGCACAGGCAGACACCTTCATCGAGGCACTCCCGGACGGATACGACACCGTTGTCGGTGAACGAGGTCTGACGCTGTCGGGCGGCCAGCGTCAGCGCATCGCGCTTGCCCGAGCCCTCCTCGTCGACCCGCGGATTTTGGTCCTCGACGACGCCACCTCCGCGGTCGATGCGGCTACCGAAGCCGCGATCTTCGACGCGTTCCGGGCCAGACGACGGCAAACCACGCTGATCCTCGCGCACCGGCGATCCACCTTGACGCTGGCAGATCGCGTCGCGGTTCTCGACGGCGGACGGATCATCGACTCCGGAACCGTGGACGAGCTGGAAGCGCGATGTCCGCTCTTTCGCGCCCTGTTCTCCTCGCCGCCGGAACTATCCGCCGAAATCGACGAGGCCGGCCCTGACGCTTTCGGACATCAACGCCGCGAGCCCACAGCCGAGCAGCTGTGGCCGCAGGCTCCGGAATCCGAAGCCGACAGCACTACCGCTTCGGCGCAGAGTGCCGGCGGACCGATGGCCGGAGCGCTCAGCGGAATCGCGGTGACTCCGTCTCTGCGGGCAGCAGTCGACGCTCTCCCACCCGCACGCGAAGACCCCGGAATTGCTCCTGAGAGCCTGCGCGAATCGAATCCACAGTTCTCACTCCGACAGATCTTGAGGCCGGTCCGCTGGGTTCTACTGGCGGTTGTCGTGTGCCTTGCCCTGGACTCCGCCGCGGCGATCGCATTTCCCTCCCTCGTCAGATATGCGATCGACCACGGAGTCGTGACCGCAGACAGCACCACACTCTGGATCGCGACGGCGTTCGGCGCGCTCCTGGTCGCCGCAGACTGGGTCATCGTGGCGGTCATGACGGTGCTCACGGCCCGAGCCGGTGAACGCGTGCTGTTCGGGCTCCGCGTCCGCAGCTATGCACACTTGCAGCGCCTGGGTCTGGACTACTACGAACGGGAATTGTCCGGCCGCATCATGACGCGTATGACCACCGACGTCGACGCGCTCTCGTCGTTCATCCAAACCGGTATGTCGACGGCGATCGTGAGCGTCCTGACCGTCGGCGGAATTTCGATCGCCCTCCTGGCGACCGACGTGACGCTCGGCCTGGTGGCGCTGGCCGTCATCCCACCGCTCGTGGTCGCGACCGTGGTCTTCCGCAAGATCTCCTCGGTTGCCTACAGCCAGTCCCGCGAACGGATCTCGCTCGTCAATGCCGACTTCCAGGAGAACATCGCCGGTCTGCGAGCGGCTCAGGCCTACCGCCGCGAAGAAGGTGCGGCGCGTAGGTTCGCAGAACGCTCCGAGAGCTACCGCCGATCGCGGATGCGGTCGCAGCGAGCCATTTCGATCTACTTCCCTTTCATTTCGTTCCTGTCCGACCTCGCGTTGGCCGCGGTCGTGTTCGTCGGTGCGCACCAGATCGCCAACGGATCGACTTCGCCCGGCGTACTGATCGCTTTCGTGCTCTACCTCGGTCTGCTGTTCGGACCGATTCAGCAACTCTCACAAGTGTTCGATGGTTACCAACAGGCAAACGTCGGATTGCAACGAATCGGCGACCTGCTGCGCACTCGCAGTTCGATCGAGACTGCCGACAGCGAGGATTTGATCGCGATCTCCGGACGACTCGACGGCGCCGTCCATCTCGACGGGGTCGGGTTCCGGTACTCGGGTGCGGACGTCGACGCCCTCTCCGATTTCGATCTGCAAATCCCGCCGGGCACGACCGTCGCTCTGGTCGGCCGAACCGGTGCCGGGAAGTCGACGGTCGTGAAGTTGCTCGCCCGCTTCTACGACCCGACGTCCGGATCGGTCGACGTGGACGGAACCGACATCCGGAACTTCCACCTCTCGCAGTACCGACGTCGCCTCGGCGTGGTCCCACAAGAAGCCCATCTGTTCACCGGCACGGTCGCCGACAACATCGCGTACGGCAGGCCGTCGGCGTCGCACGCGGAGATCGAGGAAGCGGCACGTTCCGTCGGCGCACTGAATTCGATAGCCGACATGCGTGGAGGCATGAATCATCCCGTCGGCGAGCGCGGCCAGGGGCTCTCGGCGGGCCAACGCCAACTGATCGCATTGGCCCGTGCCGAACTCGTCGACCCGGACCTTCTGCTCCTCGACGAGGCGACCGCGACGCTCGATCCCGCGACCGAACGAATGGTGCTCGAAGCAAGTCGGTCGGTCACCCGGAAACGGACTTCCGTCGTCGTAGCTCACCGCCTCGCGACAGCTGCCCGAGCGGACCTCGTTGTCGTAGTTGACCGGGGACGTATCGTTGAATACGGCCCGCACGATGTTCTGCGGTATGCCGGTGGTCACTACTCGGGACTCTGGGATGCATCGCAGGCGCGTGAGGGGAATAATCTGACGTCGAGAACTGTCATCGAAGGCAACCCCGTCGCGTGACAGTCGGCACGGATTTGTACCGCCGAGAGGTAGTGCGCGATCGCAAGATCACGGACTTCCGTGAGACAGCTCACAAATTGTGTGCCGCACAATTGCTCGTCACACGCTCGGGCTAATCTCATGTATATAGGCGCTCTGATCGGGTACCGAAATAGAAACGAGGCGAACACCTGCCGTGAGCAGCAGTTCTACATCCCAATTCGGACAGAACCAGTGGCTGGTTGACGAGATGTACCAACGCTTCCAGGACGATCCGTCGTCCGTGGATCCCAGTTGGCACGAATTCTTGACCGATTACTCGCCGGACTCGGCGAACACGGGAGGTGGAAACGGGACTGCCTCGAACGGCAACGCGGCTGCACCCGCCGCTGTTGTAGCTCCGCCTGCTGCTCCCAAGGCCACGCCTCCCGCCCCCAAGACCGCACCTCCTGCGCCGGCTGCCAAGGCTGCCGCTCCGGCCCCCGCGAAGACGGCAGCGCCCGCCGCCAAGGCCGCCCCGGCCCAGCCCGCAGCAGCCAAGCCCGCGGCCGCTACTGCGAAGCCCGCCCCTGCCGGCGGAGCCGAGGAAACCAAGGTTCTCCGCGGCGCCGCAGCCGCAGTCGTCAAGAACATGTCGCTCTCGCTCGAGATCCCGACTGCAACCAGCGTGCGTGCCATCCCCGCGAAGCTGATGTTCGACAACCGCATCGTCATCAACAACCACCTCGCGCGTACCCGCGGCGGCAAGATCTCGTTCACCCACCTCTTGGGTTACGCGATCGTCCAGGCAGTCAACGCGTTCCCCAACATGAACCGGCACTTCGCCGAAATCGACGGCAAGCCGAACGCGGTCACGCCCGAGCACACCAATCTCGGACTCGCGATCGACCTTCCCGGAAAGGACGGCAACCGCTCACTGGTAGTTGCCGCCATCCGGAACACCGAGTCGATGAACTTCGTCCAGTTCCACGCGGCATACGAGGACATCGTCCGACGCGCCCGTGAAGGCAAGCTCACCGGCGAAGACTTCACCGGCGTCACCATTTCGCTGACCAACCCGGGCGGTATCGGCACGGTTCACTCCGTTCCTCGCCTGATGAAGGGCCAGGGCGCCATCATCGGTGCCGGCGCGATGGAATACCCCGCCGAGTTCCAGGGCGCCAGCGACGAGAAGCTGGCCGAGATGGGCGTCGGCAAGTTGATGACTCTCACCTCGACCTACGATCACCGCATCATCCAGGGTGCCGAGTCGGGCGATTTCCTGCGCACGATCCACAACCTGCTGATCAGCGACGAGTTCTACGACGAGATCTTCCACGCGCTCGGCAACCCGTACGAGCCGGTGCGGTGGCGCAAGGACGTGCCGGAAGGCGCTGTCGACAAGAACACCCGCGTTCTCGAACTGATCGCTGCATACCGTGACCGCGGCCACCTCATGGCCGACACGGACCCGTTGCAGTTCGTCAAGGACAAGTTCCACAGCCACCCCGACCTCGACGTCATCAGCCACGGCCTGACGCTGTGGGATCTGGACCGTGAGTTCAAGGTCGGCGGCTTCCACGGCCAAGAGAAGATGAAGCTGCGCGACGTGTTGAGCGTGCTGCGCGACGCGTACTGCCGCCACGTCGGCGTCGAGTACACGCACATCCTCGAGACGGATCAGCGTCAGTGGATCCAGGACCGCGTCGAGGGCCATCACGCCAAGCCTTCGGTCGCTCAGCAGAAGTACATCCTGAGCAAGCTCAACGCCGCCGAGGCCTTCGAGACGTTCCTGCAGACCAAGTACGTCGGCCAGAAGCGCTTCTCGCTCGAAGGCGCCGAAGCCGTCATCCCGATGATGGACGCCGTGATCGACCAGGCCGCCGAGCACCAGCTCGACGAGGTCGTCATCGGCATGCCGCACCGTGGCCGTCTCAACGTGCTTGCCAACATCGTCGGCAAGCCGTACTCCAAGATCTTCACGGAGTTCGAGGGCAACATGAACCCGGCAGCCGCTCACGGCTCCGGCGACGTGAAGTACCACTTGGGTGCCAGCGGAACGTACATCCAGATGTTCGGTGACAACGACATCGCTGTCTCCTTGACCGCAAACCCGTCGCACCTCGAGGCCGTCGACCCGGTTCTCGAAGGCCTGGTCCGCGCCAAGCAGGACATCCTCGACAAGGGCGAAGAAGGCTTCACCGTCCTGCCGCTCATGCTGCACGGTGACGCTGCATTCGCCGGTCAGGGCGTTGTCGCCGAGACGCTCAACCTCTCGCTGCTTCGCGGTTACCGCACCGGTGGCACCGTGCACATCGTCGTGAACAACCAGGTCGGCTTCACCACCGCTCCGGAACATTCACGCTCGTCCGAGTACTGCACCGACGTCGCGAAGATGATCGCCGCACCGGTCTTCCACGTCAACGGCGACGACCCCGAGGCTTGCGTCTGGGTTGCTCAGCTGGCCGTCGACTTCCGTGAGAAGTTCGGCAAGGACGTTGTCATCGACCTCATCTGCTACCGCCGTCGCGGTCACAACGAGGGCGACGACCCGTCGATGACCCAGCCGGCCATGTACGACGTCATCGACACCAAGCGCAGCGTTCGTAAGAGCTACACCGAGTCCCTCATCGGCCGCGGTGACATCTCGCTCAAGGAAGCCGAAGACGCACTTCGCGACTACCAGGGCCAGCTCGAACGGGTCTTCAACGAGGTCCGTGAACTCGAGAAGTTCCAGCCCGAACCGTCCGAGTCCGTCGAACTCGACCAGACTCCCCCGGCTCGCCTGACCACGGCTGTCGCTCCCGAGGTCCTCGAGCGCATCGGTGATGCGTTCGTCAACGTCCCCGACGGCTTCACCGTTCACCCGCGCGTCAAGCCGGTTGCCGAGAAGCGCCGCGAGATGGCCCGTGAGGGACATGTCGACTGGGCGTTCGCAGAATTGCTCGCGTTCGGCTCGTTGGCCGAGCAGGGTGCCTTGATCCGCCTCGCGGGTCAGGACTCCAAGCGAGGAACGTTCACGCAGCGTCACTCGGTCCTCATCGACCGCAAGACCGGCAACGAGTACAGCCCGATCGCCAAGATCGCTGCCGACGCCGAAAACGGCGGCAAGTTCATGGTCTACGACTCCGCACTCACCGAGTACGCAGGTCTGGGCTTCGAGTACGGCTACTCGGTCGGTAACCCCGACGCTCTGGTCCTGTGGGAAGCGCAGTTCGGTGACTTCGTCAACGGCGCGCAGACCATCATCGACGAGTTCATCTCTTCGGGTGAGGCCAAGTGGGGTCAGCTCTCCGACGTCGTGCTGCTCCTGCCGCACGGTCACGAGGGTCAGGGTCCGGACCACACCTCCGGTCGCATCGAGCGTTTCCTTCAGCTGTGTGCAGAAGGCTCGATGACCGTTGCGGTTCCGTCGACTCCGGCCAGCTACTTCCACCTGCTGCGTCGCCATCACCTCGACGGCATCCGCCGTCCGCTGGTGGTTTTCACGCCCAAGTCGATGCTGCGTAACAAGGCTGCCGTCAGCAACGTCGAGGACTTCACGACGGGCAAGTTCCGTTCGGTCTTCGAGGAGCCGGCATACGAGAGCGGCGAAAGCGCACGCGAATCGGTCAAGCGGGTTCTGCTGGTCAGCGGCAAGCTGTACTGGGAACTCCTGGCGAAGAAGCACAAGGACGAGCGTGACGACATCGCCATCGTGCGCATGGAGCAGCTCTACCCCGTGCCGAAGCGTCGCCTCAAGGAGACCCTGGACCGTTACCCGAATGCGGATCAGTTCCGTTGGGTCCAGGAAGAGCCCGCAAACCAGGGTGCGTGGCCGTTCCTCGGGCTGGCTCTGCCGGACCTTCTGCCGGAGACCTTGACCGGTATCAAGCGCATCTCGCGCCGTCCGATGTCCGCTCCCTCTTCGGGATCGAGCAAGGTCCACGCAGTGGAGCAGCAGGAGATCTTGGACGAGGCGTTCCTGCCGACCAACTGATCTCAGTAATTTGACAAGGGCCGGGCCCCACATTCCGCAAGGAGTGTGGGGCCCGGCCTTTCTGCGTTCACGTCAATTCGATTGCAGCAGACCCAGATCCGGCCCGGCATCGAAGCCGACGGCGGCCAGTGCCAACGCAGGTAACGACTGAACCGTCAGGTCGATCAGTTCCTCGCGGGTGATGGCGGGCGCTCGGAGCCAACTGATGGTGGCTTCCTCGACAAACGCGATCCAACCGCGAACGGCCAACTCCACCTGAGGTGTTCGAGTCAGGCCGATCTTCGGGAGCTGATCGAGGGTTCTCTTGGCCATGATGTCGCGAGTCTGCTCGAACACCTCACGCATCTGCGGATCCCCGCTGGCGGTCCCCCGGAGCAGCGAGACGTAGGTATTGCGGTTCTCGGTCACGTAGTCGACGTACGACGCCAGCACCGAGCGGAGGGTGAGCATCGGATCGTCCGACTCGCTCGGCTCGGTGCGCTGGAGCATCTGTTCACTGCTGTGTCGGACGATCGCCAGATGGAACTCGCTTTTCGACGCGAAGTAGTGGAACAGAAGCCCCCGCGAGACACCAGCCTGATCGGCGATGTCCTCGACGGAAATCTGTTCGAGCGGCCGTTCGGCCAGCATCCGCGCCCCGAGGTCGATGAGTTGCGCTCGGCGTTGCGCAGGGTCGAGCCGTGTTCGCTTTACTGCGTCCATGCCCAATAGACTACTGAATATTCGTCAATAAGCTATTGACCGTGACTCAATAAAGGCATATCGTTCCCTACATGAGTCTTCCAGTTACAGATACCTCAGCACCTGCCGCGGATACTCGCCACGTCGGCACACTGATCATCGGCAGTGGTTTCGCCGGTCTCGGTGCGGCGATCAAACTGGCACAGGCCGGCATCACCGACTACGTCGTTCTCGAGCGCGGCAACGACGTCGGCGGGACCTGGCGTGACAACAGCTACCCGGGCGCCGCGTGTGACGTGCCGTCGCATTTGTACTCGTACTCTTTTGCACTCAATCCGGAGTGGACGCGCTCCTTCTCCACTCAGCCCGAGATCTACAAGTACATCCAGTCGGTGGCCAACCGCCACAAGGTGCTCGACAAGCACATCTTCGACTGCGACGTTCTCTCCGCACGCTGGGACGAGGCGTCTGCTCGGTGGCACGTCAGCACCAACAAGGGCGAATTCGTCGCAAAGATCGTCGTCTCGGCCGTCGGCGCATTGTGTGAGCCTTCACTTCCGGACATCAAGGGCATCGACGGCTTCAAGGGCGAGATCTTCCACTCCTCGCGTTGGAACCACGACGCCGATCTGACCGGCAAGCGTGTGGCCGTCATCGGAACCGGCGCCTCGGCCATCCAGATCGTGCCGGCCATCGGCAAGAAGGTCTCGCATCTCGACGTGTACCAGCGCACGGCGCCGTGGATCCTGCCCCGCGCAGACCGCGAGTACACCAAGATCGAGCACCTCGCGTTCAAGTACCTTCCCGGCTTCCAGAAGTTGTGCCGCACCGGTATCTACTGGATGCGAGAGACGCAGGTCGTCGGCCTGGCCAAGGCGCCGGTCTTCATGAAGCCGTTGCAGTTCGCCGCCGAGCGTCACCTGAAGGCCCAGATCAAGGACAAGGATCTTCGCAAGAAGGTCATGCCCAACTTCCAGATCGGCTGCAAGCGCATGCTGATCTCGAACAACTACTTCCCCACCCTCGCCCAGGACAATGTCGACCTGGTGACCGAAGGCATCGAGGAGGTCACCGCCAACGGGATCGTCTCGAAGACCGGCACCACCCGTGAGATCGATGCCATCGTCGTGGCGACCGGATTCCACGTCACCGACTCCCCCACCTTCGCGGGAATCTTCGGCAAGGACGGACGCTCGCTCGCCGAGGTCTTCGAAGAGACCGGCATGCAGGGATACAAGGGCGCGGCAGTTGCCAACTTCCCCAACATGTTCTTCCTCGTCGGACCCAACACCGGCCTCGGACATTCGTCGATGGTCTTCATGATCGAGTCGCAGATCAACTACCTGGTCGACGCGATCGCCACCATCGACAAGTACGACATCGGCACCATCGAGGTGCGCAAGGACAAGCAGGACAAGTACAACAAGGACCTGCAGGCAGCTATGTCCAAGAGCGTGTGGAACAACGGCGGTTGCGCCAGCTGGTACATGGACAAGCACGGAAACAACACCACCCTGTGGCCTGGCTTCACCTTCCAGTTCCGCAATGCCACCAAGCATTTCGACCTCGCGGCATACCGCAGCGTCGCCACCTCGGATCTTGGCGCCGTCGGCACCGCGACCACTTCACAGATCGACCTCGACGACGAGAAGGCAGTAGCACAATGAGTGATTTTGCAGGCAAGGTCGTAGTCATCACCGGAGCGGGATCGGGCATCGGTCGCGCACTAGCACTGAACCTGGCCGGCCAGGGCGCCAAGTTGGCAATCTCCGACGTGGACACCATCGGGCTCGCCGAGACAACGCGTCTGGTGGAAGCCATCGGCGCCGAGGTGAAGTCGGACCACCTCGACGTCACCCAGCGCGAAGCGGTTCTCGAGTACGCCGACGCGGTTGTCGCCCATTTCGGCAAGGTCAATCAGATCTACAACAACGCCGGAATCGCCTACCACGGCACTTTCGAGAAGTCCGAATTCAAGGACTTCGAACGTGTCATGGACGTCGACTTCTGGGGAGTTGTCAACGGCACCAAGGCATTCCTCCCCCACGTCATCGCCTCCGGCGACGGGCACATCGTGAACGTGTCGAGCCTCTTCGGTCTGCTGTCGATGCCGGGTCAGAGCGCATACAACTCGGCCAAGTTCGCCGTTCGCGGTTTCACCGAGTCGCTTCGCCAGGAAATGCTGATCGCCAAGCACCCGGTGAAGGTGACCTGTGTGCACCCGGGCGGAATCAAGACCGCCATCGCACGCAACGCCACCGCAGGCCCGGGTGAAGATCTTGCGGTCTTCTCCGAGTTCTTCGACCGCAAGCTCGCGCGCACCACACCGGAGGACGCCGCCAAGACGATCGTCAACGGTGTTCGCAAGAGCAAGCCGCGAGTTCTCATCGGGATGGACGCAATCGCACTCGACGCCTGGGTTCGCCTCGTAGGATCGGGCTACCAGCGCATCGTCGCGATCGTCGCCGGCCGAATGATGCCCAAGTCCAGCTGAGTTCGTTTCACAGCGCAGTTCGCATATAGAGTCAGGAGCCCTGCCGGTGAGCACGTTCACCCTTCCGCTGCCCGTGGTCGCATTCTTGTTGAAGCCGTACTTCCGTCTGGCTTTCAACTCGCGGCTGCCGTATCGGATTCAACGTCTGTTGCTCGAGGCCGGGGCGCCGCTACAGCAGGTTCCAGCGGGCGCCGTCGTGCGCCCGTTGGAGCTGGCTTGCCGACCGGCAGAGAAGATCACCGTCGGCGCAACCGAGCGCCCCACCGCAGTTCTCTACCTGCATGGCGGGGCGTACACGCTGGGTTCGCTGTCCACACACCGTTCTCTCGCAGCTCATCTCGCCCGTGAGTCGTCCAGTGCGGTCTTCACCTTGGACTACCGTCTCGCGCCGGAGAATCCGTATCCCGCCGCTCTCGACGACGCGGTCTCAGCCTTCATGCAGTTGGTCACCGAGTTCGACTATTCGGAAGACCGCGTTGCCATTGCCGGCGATTCGGCCGGTGGCGGTTTGGCCGCGGCGACCGCTATCCGTCTGATCGAGCGTCACGGCGTGACCCCCGGCGCGCTTGCCCTGATCTCACCGTGGGTCGATCCCGGCGATCGGGGTGTTAACAAAAAGGCCGACCTGGTGGTCAACACAGCGTGGTCCTTCGACGCCGCCGATGCCTACCTTGCCGGAGGCGACCGTACTGATCCCGGCTACGCACCGATGCACGGCAAGCTCGACGGGTTGCCACCCACCAGGATTCACGTCGGTTCCGAGGAAGTCCTCTACCCGCAGATCATGACGTTCACCGACAAGCTCGCCGCTGCCGGCGTCGATGTGTCCCTGGTCGAGTACGCAAGACTCTGGCACGTGGCTCACGCACAGGCGTCACTGGTGAAGGAAGCAGCAGACGCCGTTTCCGACCTCGGCCAGTTCATCGCATCGAAACTGATTCGTGCCAAGGATGATTCGAGTTCAGCAGTGGGATCAAGCTCTCACTGACGGGTGGCCCACTCCGTCTATGTCACTGACGGGTGGCCCACTCCGTCCATGTCACTGACGGGTGTCCCACCAGGTGCGGGCGACTTCCGAGGCTGACGCCTTGCCGGTCCGCACCTGCTCGATCATTGCGGCGAGATCGGTGGTGGACAGTTCACCGGCAACGACGCTGAGCGCCTTGACAGCCGAATCTCCCAGTGCGCCCGCTCGAAAGAGCGGAACGACATTCTGCGCAGCCAGAACGTGATTCGAATCAGCGAGCACTGTGACGGCATCGGATTGTGCCAACGCCGACAGCGTCGTGGTTCCGAATACTTGTGCACCGGGTACGTCTGCCGGCGTTGCCTGATCGACACCGGCGAAGACACAATCGGCGCCCTCGGCCAACTGTTCCACTGCCCCGTCCTCGACGAATCTCGCGGAGACGAGCGGCGTCGCCGCGGCACACGAAGGAGCAAAGGCTTCTATCGTCTTCGCTCCCAACGACTGTGCGTATCCGGTGTCGAGTGCGAGGACCGCACGATCTTCGGCCATCGCATAGTCGGAGACCGAAAGACCCTCCGGCAGAGAGCGACTCAAGGCTTCGAAGACGTCGTCGGCCTTGCGGGCCGGGGATGACGGATCGTAGTGATCGAGCAGCGCGCCGGTGAACTCGGGCACCAAAATGACTCGCGCTGCGTCCAGAGCCTCGAGTGATTGGTTTCGGCCACCACCCACCGATTCGACGCGAGCCGACAGGCCTGAGGAGGAGAGCACCGTCGAATACACCTCGGCCAACACCGAACTCTCCACCGATGCGTCAGCAGCCACCACGATCTGGTCACGAGACTCCGCTTCGGCACCCTCTACCACCGAAACACCGTTTGCGCATCCGCTGAGAATCGGCAGGACCATCAGTGCTGCAACAACAGTCGAATACTTCGTGCGTGTGCTCTTCACCGAAATCCTCACATCCAATCCCATGGATCGAAAACCGTGCCATGTCGGTACCTATCGTTACACTTGTCGGGCGATGCGCGGTAACCAGTCCTGACGCAGCCACTCGGTGGCGGCGCCGTCGAAGTCACTCGGGTGGCTTCGCCACAAGGGAATGGTTTCCGACGCCCGAAACACGGGACGCCCGAAAAACCGGAAGGACGCTCATGCGCACCTCACGATTTCGTTCCAACCGTTGGCTCGTAGCCGCGGCAACCGTTGTCTCTCTGACTGCACTGACAGCGTGCGGTAGCAGCGACGGTGACTCCAACAGCGATCCCAACGCGATCGTCGTCGGCTCCGCCAACTTCACCGAATCCGAGACGATCGCCAACATCTACGCCGAAGCACTGCGTGTCAACGGGTTCGATGTGTCCACGTCGTTCAACGTCGGCAGCCGCGAGGCGTACATTCCGGCACTCAAGGACGGGTCCATCAGTGTCATTCCGGATTACACGGGAAATCTCCTGCAGTACTTGGATCCCGACAGCACGGCCACCAGCTCCGCTGACGTCCTCGCTGCTCTTCCCGCAGCTCTCGGGTCGGAATTGGCAATTGCGACGCCTGCATCCGCCGAGGACAAGGACGCCGTCGTTGTCACGAAGGAAACCGCTGACAAGTGGAACCTGAAGACGATCGCCGATCTGGCTCCGCATTCCGCCGAGGTCAAGTTCGGTGCTCCGGCCGAGTTCCAGGAACGTCCAGCCGGATTGCCCGGTTTGAAGTCCAATTACGGCCTCGACATCTCGGCAGCCAACTTCGTTCCGATCGCCGACGGCGGTGGACCGGCAACCGTGAAGGCTCTCTCCTCCGGTGACATCACCGCGGCAAACATCTTCACGACGTCGGCCTCCATCCCGGAGAACAACTTCGTGGTTCTCGAAGACCCGAAGAACAATTTCCCGGCTCAGAACGTGGTGCCGGTGCTGCGCGCGTCGAAGTCTTCCGACAAGTTGAAGACAGTCCTCGATGCGGTGTCCGCCAAGCTCACCACCGAAGAGTTGTTGGCACTCAACGTCCAGGTGTCCGGCGACACCAAGACGGAGCCGGCAGCGGCGGCCAAGGCGTGGGTGACGGCGCAGGGCCTCGACAAGCCGGTCTCGTAGTCACGTGATCACCTTCGAGGGCGTCACCAAGCAGTATCCGGACGGCACCACCGCCGTCGACCGTCTCGATCTCACCATCGAGGCCGAGTCGTTCACGGTGTTCGTGGGGCCGTCCGGGTGCGGCAAGACGACGTCGATGCGCATGATCAACCGGATGATCACACCGACGTCGGGCAAGATCTTCGTCGACGGTCGTGACATCGCCCAGACCGACGCGGTGAAGCTGCGTCTCGGCATCGGGTACGTCATCCAGAACGCCGGCTTGCTTCCGCATCGCACCGTGATCGACAACGTCGCAACAGTTCCGGTACTGCGCGGTGAGTCCCGCCGCGCAGCGCGCAAAGCCGCGTTGGGGGTACTCGAACGAGTCGGTCTGGACATCTCCCTTGCCACCCGCTATCCCGGGCAACTCTCGGGTGGGCAGCAACAACGTGTGGGAGTTGCGCGAGCATTGGCTGCCGATCCGCCGATCCTGTTGATGGACGAGCCCTTCAGCGCCGTCGACCCGGTGGTGCGTGAGGATCTGCAGACCGAAATGCTCCGTCTTCAAAGCGAACTGAAGAAGACGATCGTCTTTGTCACCCACGACATCGACGAGGCAGTCAAACTCGGTGATCACATTGCCGTCTTCGGTCCCGGCGGGCGGCTTCAGCAGGTGGCGGCACCTCGCGACGTGTTGGCCGCTCCGGCAACGGATTTTGTCGCCGGATTCGTCGGACGCGATCGCGGCTATCGGGGATTGTCGTTCCGCGCTGCCGACGAGGTTCCGTTGCACCCCATACGCACGGCCGTCGAGAACGAATTGAAGGCTCTACGTCTCGAATTGGGCGAATGGGTTCTCGTGGTCACGGACAACGGAACTCCGCAGGGATGGATCGACGTGACCGGCGTCGAAGGCCTGCGCTCGGGACGAACCCTTGCTCAGTCGACGTCTGCCGGTGGTTCGCTGTTCTCCCCCGGCGGCGATCTCCGCCAAGCACTCGATGCGGCAATCTCGTCGCCTTCCGGTATCGGCGTTGCCGTCGACGGCGAGGGCGCGGTCATCGGCGGGATCCTCGGTTCCGAAGTCGTTGCGAAATTGGCAGATCAGCGTCGACGCGAGGACGAGGAACGCAACCGCGTCGCCTTCACCGAGGGATTCGGGTCGTAGCGGCATGCGCTGGCTCATCGACAATTTCTCGACGGTCGTGGATTACTCGAAGACCCATCTGTATCTGGCACTGCTTCCTTTGCTGATCGGTCTCCTGATTGCCGTTCCGGTCGGAACAGCGATCCGCAACGTCAGATGGCTGCGCCGAATCACGTTGACCCTGGCGAGCATTGCGTTCACGATTCCGTCGCTCGCGCTGTTCGTCACCATCCCCCAGTTGTTCGGACTCAAGACCCTTGATCCTCTCAACGTCGTGATCGCACTCAGCGTGTATGCGACGGCACTGCTCATCCGGGCAGTCCCCGAAGCACTCGACTCGGTGCCGGACAACGTCATCGACGCCTCCACCGCCGTCGGTTTCACACCACTACGACGCGCTCTGACGGTCGAGTTGCCATTGGCGCTGCCGGTGATGATCGCGAACATCAGAGTTATTGCCGTTACCAATATTTCGCTGGTGTCAGTCGGATCTCTGATCGGAATCGGCGGGCTTGGAGTCCTGTTCAAACAAGGCTACGACCGCGACTATCCCGACCAGATCGTTGCGGGCATCATCGCGATCGTCGTGCTGGCACTGGCGCTCGATCTGATCCTGTATCTGATCGGCCGATTCCTGACCCCGTGGACCAGAACGTCGACCTCGTCGAAGGTTCCCGCCGTCCTGTCAGCCGAGGGGGAACCCGTATGAGCATCTTCACCGGGGCCTGGGACTTCATCGTCGATCCCGGAAATTGGAGCGGCGACACCGGAATCGGCACCCGCATCCTCCAGCACCTCTGGTACAGCGTTCTGGCCGTGGCACTTTCGGCTGTGATCGCGGTGCCCATCGGATTACTCATCGGCCATCTGCGTCGCGGTGAGATCGTGGTCGTCAGTCTGGTCAACGCACTGCGGTCACTGCCTACTCTCGGCCTGCTGACCTTCCTCGTTCTTCTCATGGGTCTGGGAGTGATGCCGCCGATTCTCGCCCTCGTCATTCTTGGTATTCCCCCACTACTCGCCGGCACGTACGCCGGAATCGCCAGCGTCGACCGCGGCGTCGTCGAGGCCGCACGGGCGATGGGTATGACCGAACTCCAAGTGCTCTTCCGCGTCGAGATACCCAATGCGCTGCCATTGATTCTCGGCGGACTGCGTAACGCGACACTGCAGGTGATTGCCACGGCAACGGTCGCCGCCTACGTCAACCTCGGCGGCCTCGGCCGGTACATCTTCGACGGTCTCGCGCTCTACAAGTACGACCGAGTGGTCGTCGGCGCAATCCTGGTCGCGGTTGTGGCTCTCGTCGTGGACGGCTTACTGGCGCTGGTGGTCTGGGCATCGGTTCCCGGCACCGGCAGGCTGCGCCGAACACCCGACCTCACTCGTCTGTAGCTCTCGGTACACACGAAAAAGCCCCGATCGGAACCTTGTGTGCGGGTTCCGATCGGGGCTTTCGTAGTCCCTCTTAGCTGGTCACGCCCTCAGCATGCGCTGCGGCCGCGACGGCTTCCGCTACTGCGGGTGCCACGCGAGGGTCGAGTGGGCTGGGGACGATTTTGTCCGCCGCCAACTCGTCGCCGACCACCGACAGGATTGCCTCGGCGGCAGCGAGCTTCATACCTTCGGTGATGCGACGGGCGCCGGCGTCGAGCGCGCCCTTGAAGACACCGGGGAAGGCGAGAACGTTGTTGATCTGGTTCGGGAAATCACTACGGCCCGTCGCCACGATCGCCGCGCACTTCGACGCGGTTTCGGGGTGAATCTCCGGGTCCGGGTTGGAGAGTGCGAACACGATCGACTCGGGAGCCATCGAAGCGATGAGCTCCTCGGGGATCTTGCCCGCCGAGACACCGAGGAACACGTCAGCACCTTCGAGAGCCTCGATGGCACCACCATGCAGGTCACGGGGATTGGTGCGGGCCGCGAGTTCTGCCTTCACGTCGTTGAGGTCGCTGCGCTCACCCGAGATGATGCCCTTCGAGTCCAGCACGATGACGTCGCTGATTCCGGCGGCGAGCAGGATGTTCGCGCAGGCAACACCCGCAGCGCCGGCGCCGGAGATGACGACCTTGAGTGTGGTGATGTCGCGGCTCTGGACCTTCACGGCGCCCTTGAGTGCCGCGAGTACCACGATGGCGGTTCCGTGCTGATCGTCGTGCATGACAGGGCAGTCGAGAGCTTCGATGACGCGCTTCTCGATCTCGAAGCAACGCGGCGCCGAGATGTCCTCGAGGTTGACCGCGCCGAAGCTCGGACGCAGTCGGATGAGTGTCTCGACGATCTCGTCGGGATCCTTGGTGTCGAGAACCAGCGGAATGGAGTTCAGTCCGGCAAAGTTCTTGAACAGCGCCGACTTGCCCTCCATGACGGGCAGCGACGCGCGAGGGCCGATGTCGCCGAGTCCGAGAACCGCGGTGCCGTCGCTGACCACGACGACGAGTCGGTTGGTCCACGTGTATCGATCGGCAAGGGTTTCGTCTGCAGCGATGGCGCGGCTCACCTGAGCAACACCCGGCGTGTAGGCGATCGAGAGGGCCCGCTGCGTATCGAGCGGTGCTGTGGTCTCGACCGAGAGCTTGCCACCGACGTGAGCGGCAAAGATTTCTTCGTCGGTCAACTCGACCTTGGGTACGTTGATGGCTTCAGTCACGAGGGACACGATGACACTCCTGATTAGTCCAGCCTCAAGCGGGGCTGGGTTACTGGGAAGTAATCCTTCAGACCGCTGCGAAACTACGTTCACAACGGTCAGAGATCATTTCTTCCGCGAACGACTACTGAGAAGAAGAGCATTCGGCGTGCGCGAGAAAGTGGGCCGCAATACATCCGAAGCGTCATGGTGTGGGGCGGGTGAGCCCTGGCGTATCCATGCAATCTAGGTTTCGGGAGAAATTCTGACGAAACCTGCACTTCGGGGCCGGGCTGTGGCGCCGCCTCGAAGTAACTCCAGTTTGCCACCAGAGTCGGATCACAATCAAATCCTCCAAGCGGTCGGATTCCTCACCACACTCGAACCCGAGCCGTCATCCCCACCGTGTCATCCCCACCCAGTCATCCCCACCACTGCGTCACCAACAACAGCCCCGCCACCACGAGCACGACCACCGATCCGGCAACCGCCGCGATACCCCGCCTGCGGTCGCACCAGATCTGCGCGGCGAGAGCAACCACCGAGGCCGCAATGTGCGCGGTGATCGACGTTGTTCCCGGACCCGGGAATCCGCGGTTGCCGCCCAGATATGCCGAACCGATGATCACGAGTGTCAAGACCACGATTCCGGCCGCCACGGTGCCACTCAGGGCGCGTAGAGCGCGGACCAGCAGCCATTGTCGTTTGTCGGCGGGATAGTCGTAATCGTCTTCGTACTGATAGTCCTGATATTCCTGGTACTGGTAGTCGTCCTCGTACCTGTCGTTCCGGTCGTACCTGTCGTCGTATGTCATCTCTTACGCTCCCGCGACGAATCCGCGGACTGATTCCGCAATGAGTTGAACCGCGATGGCGGCGAGCAGAAGACCGGCGATGCGTGCCAGCAGACTGATGCCACCCTCGCCCAGTATCCGGATCAGTGCGGTCGAGAAGCGCAGGACCACGAACAGCACGAGGTGGATGGACAGAATCGCCAACGCGATCGCCAGATACGACGCCGCTTCACCGTCGGCCTGGGCGACAAAGACGATGACGGCCGCTATCGCACCGGGACCGGCCATCATCGGCGTTCCCAGAGGAACGAGTGCGACGTTGACGTCGTCGGCTCCCTGCGGACGGTTGGAGGCCTTTCCGGTCAGCAGTTCGAGTGCGATGAGAAGCAGCAGCAATCCGCCGGCGCCCTGCAACGCCGGAATGCCGATGTGGAGGTAGTTGAGGATCGCCTGACCGCCGATGGCAAAGACCGAGATGACCGCCAGGGAGACGGCGGGGGCCTGCCATGCCGCTCGATTGCGATCTTCACGGCTTTTACGTCCGACGAGTGACAAGAACACCGGGATGACTCCGGGCGGGTCCATGATCACGAACAGCGTGATGAACACGGTGAGGTAGAGCGTGGTGTCGAGCATCAGCGCCCCAGTACCTCCACGCCGGTGGCAGCCGAGACGAGTTTGTCGAACTCGGCTTCGTCCGTGAGCTCGTCGCCGAGTCCGATCGTCTTGTTCTCGCCGTGGTAGTCAGAGGATCCGGTGACTGCCAAACCGAGGTCGACAGCCAGGCGGCGCAGGACGTCACGATCGTCGCTGCGATGGTCCGGGTGATCCACTTCGAGACCCCCGAGACCCAGCTCGGCCAGATCACGGATGTGGTCGAGCGCAAGCAATCCGCCGCGCGAACGCGCCCGTCCATGCGCGAGGACAGTTACTCCCCCGGCCGCTGCCACCAGTTCGACGGCGTACTCGAGCGGAGTGTCGTACTTGGGAACGTCGTATCGCCCTCGACTGGACAACAGGTCGGAGAAGGCCTCGCTGATGCTCGACACCACTCCCGCTCGCATCAGGGCCGCTGCGACGTGCGGGCGTCCGACGGACGGACCGGCGTCAGCCAAGATCTGATCGGGATCGACGGGCAGACCGTCGCGCGCCATCATGGTCGTCATCACCCGGATACGTTCGACGCGTTCGGCGCGCAGTCGCTCACGTTCTTTTGCGAATTCGGGGTGCGTCGGATCGAACAGGTACGCCAGCAGATGAACAGCGACCGGCCAGCCACGCTCACCTCGACCTTCACACGACATCTCCATTCCACGAACCAGGCTGACGCCGGCCGGCAAGGCCTGCGCCGCCTCGGCCCAGCCCGAAGTCGTGTCGTGATCGGTGATGGCGACGACGTCGAGTCCGGCGTCGGCTGCGGCGCGCATGAGGGCAGCCGGGGTGTGGGTGCCGTCCGATGCGTTGGAGTGGGTGTGAAGATCTATTCGCACTGTTCCAGTGTGTCAGCAATCGGCAACTTCATCGCGCTCCGGTGGGCGAGCCGGAAGCTGACGTACGATTACGCCGCAGCGGCAGCGCAATTCGATCAGGTGTCGCTGTAGTGCCGTTCCCCTGCCGTTCCACTGCATTACAGACCGAGAAGGAGCGAGCGTGCCAACCATGCCGTCACTGCCGAATTGGTCGAACGGCAAATCGACACAAGCCGATGCGCCCAAGATCCCCGTTCCGGCAGCCCGCGCGATCGTCGACTGCGC
This sequence comes from Rhodococcus sp. 008, assembly GCF_001682295.1. Classification (NCBI taxonomy): domain Bacteria; kingdom Bacillati; phylum Actinomycetota; class Actinomycetes; order Mycobacteriales; family Nocardiaceae; genus Rhodococcus; species Rhodococcus sp. 008. Next base: position 206,722 of record NZ_CP012749.1, read on the forward strand.
GGTCTACGTGGACGGCGTGCGGTTGCCGGGCAAGTACACGCACCGCGCTGCGTTGGCCGAGGTTCGTAGTCGCGACAACGCGTTCGTCTGGGTGGGCATGCACGCTCCCGACGAAGGTCAGATGCAAGATGTAGCAGCAACTTTCGGACTCCACGAGCTGATGGTCGAGGATGCCGTCCATGCACACGAGCGCCCGAAACTCGAACGCTACGACGACGTCATGTTCCTGGTGCTGCGCACGGTCGTCTACGTGCCGCACGAGTCCGTCGCGACGGCGAGCGAGATCGTCGAAACCGGCGAGATCATGGTGTTCGTCGGCCCCGACTTCGTGGTGACCGTCCGGCACGGGGATCACTCCGAACTGGCAAGCGTGCGCAAGTCACTCGAGCAGAACCCCGAGCGCCTCACCATGGGCCCGTTCGCGGTGTTGCACGCGATCACCGACCACGTCGTAGACAGCTATCTCTCCGTCATCCAACTCGTCGAACAGGACGTCGACAGCATGGAAGAGTTGGTGTTCAACCCGCGGAACACCGTTGCCGTCGAGCACATCTACCTGCTCAAACGTGAAATCGTCGAACTACGACGCTCGGTCACTCCACTCGGATTGCCACTGCTCCAGCTGACCCAGCCCGCGGGCGGCCTCGTCCCGAAGGAGATCCGGCGATACTTCCGTGACGTACGAGATCACCACACGATCGTGGCCGAACGTATCTCGGAATACGACGAGGTGTTGAGTTCGCTGGTCGACGCCGCACTCGCGAAGATCGCGGTGCAGCAAAACACCGACATGCGCAAGATCTCCGCGTGGGTCGCTATCGCCGCCGTGCCGACCGGCGTTGCCGGTATCTACGGGATGAACTTCGAGAACATGCCGGAACTCGGTTACAAGTACGGCTATCAGTCCATCCTGTTCCTCATCGCGTCGGTGTGTGTCGGCTTGTTCTTTCTCTTCCGTCGCAACAACTGGCTGTGAACCTCGCACGCTGACTCCCTGTACTTGCCACCGTCGCAGGCGGACAATGGATATGGGTACGCATTTTCATTCCGTTCCCGAAATCCATTTTGCGACAAGCAAATTCAGATCCAAGGAGAAGTGGAGGAGCAACCATGCCTACAGTCGAGCAATCCGTGGAGATCGCGTTGCCACCCAAGGACGTCTGGGAGTACATCGCCGTCGCCGAGAACTGGCCCAACTGGGAGAATTCGATGGTCGAGTGCAAACAGATCACCGACGGCCCGATGGGCATGGGAAGCCGCTGGCACGGTGTCTCGCGAATCCTGGGCAAGCGTCTCGAGTGGACATCCGAATTCACCGAGTACGACCCACCGAGATCGTCGAAATCGACGTCCGTCGAAAGTCCGGTCAGCTTCTCGCAGACCACGACCTGCGAAGAAGTCGGTGACGGCACTCGGGTCACCTACCGACTCGACAGCGAAAGCGGCCTGGGAGGAGTATTCGGCAAGATGGCCGACCCGATCGTCACGAAAGCATTTTCACGGACGGTTCGGGTAAGTCTCGAGAACTTGGCGGACATCCTCGTGCACGCCGAATGATCTGACGGACAAAGCGCCAGCGCAGCTAGAGCGAGGCAGCGGAACGGTGCGGATCGCGGATGTCGATCCCCGCCTCGGTCCACGCTTCCCTCAGTGCCTCCGCGCCGCGCAGACGCACCCAGGCGGCTTCGGTACCGGTCAGGGGGACCACACCAAGGAAGCGCACCGGGTCGAACGGCTCCGGCAGCGTCAGGTCTTCGATCCCGCTGTCACCGAGAAGCACCGCCGTGAACGCAGTGTCCTTCCACAGCGGCTCGCCCAGGTCCAACAGTGCGTCCTCGAGCAGCACGACGCCTTCGACGGACGGCGCCGCGGCCAGCACCGCGAGCGTCCTGGCCACACCTGACGCCACACCGGTGCCACCGCGCAGCGTGAGTACCAACTCGGCGCGGGGTCCGCGTGTGGGGTCTGCGACCAGTTCGTTGGGGTCGCCCATCGGATGACGCGAGCACCCCAGTGTGACGTAGCGGACCAGGCCGTCGGGTGATTCGAAACGCAGCACGTCCAGCGGTTCGACACCGAGGAACGTCACCGAGGCCGCGGTGGGGTCCGGCCCCTCGATGCTGCTGACGAGATGAGCCCGGACGGAAGATACGACGCTGTCTGACACTCGTCCATCTAAACACCGTGCCCGCGAGGTTCGCAGCGCAGATACCTCGCGGTGGCGGTAGCGTCGTCGAAATGGTCTCCGTTCTCGCTGTCAGCGACGAGACCGTCGAATTCCTGTGGAGCAGTCAGGTTCGTTCACTCGGAGTCGACGTGATCCTCGGCGCGGGCGATCTGCCGTTTGCGTATCTGGAGTACCTGTCCGATCAGCTGAATGCGCCTTGCGTGTTCGTTCCCGGAAACCACGACGCCGATCTGTCCGGATATTCGAACAAGAGATCGGGTTGGATGCGGGCAGGGATGCCGGCGCAGTGGCCAGGGCCGACCGGCGCAGTCAACGCCGACGGACGCATCGTGACCGTCGCCGGTCTGCGGATCGCCGGCCTCGGCGGTTCCATCCGATACAACACGGGTCCCAATCAGTGGTCCGAGCGCCAGCAGAGCCGACGCGCTCGCTCGCTCGCCTGGCGAAACGCCTGGCAATCGCGGCTTCCCGGCAGTCGGAGGGGCGTGGATGTGCTGCTCACCCACAGCCCCGCCCGTGGCGTCGGCGACGCCGAGGATCGACCACATCGAGGGTTCGAATGCCTCACGCCTTTGATTCACAACCTTGATCCGACGGTCATGATCCACGGACACATCCATCCGCACGGGCGAACACCTCTCGATCTGGAGGTGGGCCGGACTATCGTGCTCAATACCGTCGGCTTCACGCTGATGAAGATTTCCCCAGGTACTCCGCCGACGATCGTGAGGCGCCGACATGGCTCGTGACACCGGATTTCCCACAGCCGACGCGGAAAACGACTTCGCCCGTCAGCGTCGACGTGCCGACGTTGCCCGTCTGGTCAGTTGGCTACGACGCGAACCCGACGACGTCAACGCGATCCTGCCGTTCGACGAGGTTGTCGCAGCTCTGGGCAAGGTCGGCGAGAAGTCTCTGGGTCTGCAGGTCGTCACCATCGAATCGATAGTCGGAAGTGTCGACCGCACAGGTGATTTCGACAGGTACTTCCGTCCGACGTCCACTCATTCGCGCGCTCGTTGGGAGCGACTTGCGGTGGCGCAACGACGCGGCGAATCGGTGCCACCCGTCCAGTTGTATCGGGTCGGCTCCATGCACTTCGTGATCGACGGACACCACCGAGTGTCCATTGCTTGTGCGATGCACCAGAAGACAATCGACGCGTACGTCACCGAGATCATCACGCGTATCTCGCCGGAAGGCATCACTCAGCGCGCCGATCTGCTCATCAAGGATCATCGCCGACTCTTCCTCACCCGCGTTCCGCTGCAGGGTTCACAACGCGAAGCCGTCCAGGTCACCGACCCGTGGGAGTACGCCGAACTCAGTGAGTGTGTGGAGGCGTGGGGTTTTCGGCTCATGCAGGAGAAGGGTGAGTTCCTCGGCCGAGACACGGTCGCCCGCCGCTGGTTCGGCGAGGAGTTTCTGCCCGTCGTGCGAATGCTGCGGGGCGCCGACATGTTGCCCGAGCACACCGACGCCGAGGCCTACTTGTGGATCGCACGGGAGCGGTACCGGTTGGTGCGGCGCCACATGTGGAACGACGAGATCGTGGCCGAACTGCGCGATCGAGCACCCCGAAAGCACAAGCCCGCTACGTAGATACAGTGAAGTGAACCTCGCGGTTCGGGATCTTCGGGTGCATGAACTTCAGCAACGAACGCGCTTCTTTCTCGATGGACGCGAGGGCGGTCTTCGGTTGCTGTGCAAACAGAGTCGCACCCAACTCGACCGTCTCCTTTTCCGGCGTCACCGTCGCGAATCCCACCACCTTTCCGCGCACCAGGATGGCGGGCTTGATGATGCCGTTGACGGTGAAGACACGAGTTCGGTACTGCTCGTCCATGATTCGCGAGCGGTCGGCGTGCGAGAGCAGGATGTTGTCGAACGGGGCAAGGATTCTGACCGGCGGTGTTCCGGAGGTCGGTCGCGGGGCGTCCGGCAGGTCGAATACCTCGGTCCCTTTCGCGTTGACAAAGGTGATCAAGCCGGGACGTAGCCTCTCGAAGACTTCGGCGAGTCTCGTGAGCCCTGACCACGCTTGGGCATCCTTCACACTCGCGGGCCCGAAGGCCGCCAGATAACGAAGCACCATCACATCCGGATCCGGAGTCGAACTCACTTCCGTGCCAAGCCAATTCTCCAAGGTCGTCAGTGCCGGTGCTCCGGATCGTCCCCACAGGCCTCGCGGTGGGACCTGCACCATCGGCAGAAGTCCTCGAACGCCGTGCGCCAGCCCCTCGGCCGCGTGGCCGGGAAAGCGCTCTGCCAGTATCGGTCTCATCTGCATCTGAGTGAGCGGCCCGTCCGCTACCAATTCGCGCCCCGCCCGCGCCAGCGCGTCGAGATCCAACCCGGTGAGCGCAGCACGCTGAGTGCTGTTGGTGTGGAGATCGCGTTCCATGATCGTCTGAACCGTGGCCCGGAAGGGACCCGCATCCGCGGCCGAAAGAGCAAAGACCGTGCCCCGCATGGCAACAAGCCGCACCACCTGGCGCTTCTCGACAAGGGTGGAGAGGTCTTCTGCCGCAAAGTTCTTCAGCCGCGCCCACAGCGCCAGGTAGGGCGGGTTCGGCGCCTGGGCCTGCAGACCTGCCAGGTGCTCGATCGCATCCAACGCACTGACCTCGGCCCTCCGCAGCAGGAACTGCCGCGCCAGAGTCGCCAGGTTGAGCTCGCGATCCGTGATCAGTGCAGCCATCGACAACTCCTCAACGATCGTGGTCAGTGGCGGTGACGATCTCGAACGGTATCTCGACTCGCGCGAGGGTTCCGGACTCTTCACCCGGTCCGACCGAGAACGAGCCACCCGCGGCAACCACACGCAGTTCGTGCGAGAGCAGTCCGATGTGCCCGGCAGCCCGTCGTTCGGCAATCCGATCGGCGCTGATCCCCCGACCGTCGTCCGAGACCACGAGCACCGCACGGTGGTCCAGTCGTGCAAGCTCGATCCGGACGTTCTGCGCGCCGGCATGTTTGACGACGTTGCCCAGAAGCTCTCGGGTGGCGCCGAACAAGACCTCGTCGGCAGACGTGCGTAGATCGTCGTTCCAGCCCGAAGTGTCGACGTCGACCACCACTCCGCCGCGTCCCTGCGCCGAGCGCGCGAGGTCCCCGATCGCGCGGGCAAGGCCCACGTGGACGAGAACTGTGGGATGCAGTTCCGAGACGGAGGATCTCAGCAGCGTTGTCGCTTCACCGAGCGCTTTCCCAGCTCGCGCCAACGCGACGGGTTCCGCACTGCCTGCCAATTCGTCGAGATCCATCCGCGCCGCGAGAACGTACTGGAGCGCCCCGTCGTGCAATTGCTCGGACAGTTCTGTGCGCTCACGCTGCTCCAGCCCCATGAGTTCGGCCAGAAGGCTGGTGCGATGCCCGACGAGGTGCCCGATGGTCAGCACGCGTGATCTTTGAATCCGAGTCAGTCCGATTGCGCCTGCGCCCACTCCGGCCAAGGCCATGGTGCTCAGCAGGATCGACGGCCACGGCTCGGAGTTCGAAGTCATCGTTGCCCAGCTGGAAACGAAGAACACCCCGATCGTGCAGGCAACGACGCCGACACACACGTCCGTCCGCAGTTGCGTACACGCAAGAACCGGAATGACGAAGAGGCCGTTGCTCAAGATGTCGGCGGTCCAACTCTGCTCGGCCGCGAGACCGGTCAGCAATGTCAGAGTTGCGAGCACGGCAAGGTCGACGAACAAGCCGAGCCAGATCATCGTCACCGGACCGGTGCCGCCCTTGCGGATCCACAGCGCCACGGCTGCCGACCAGAGTGCATAGGCGCCCAGAATCGCGAAACACCATCCCGCGTCGTTCATCGGCGGGACGAAAATCAGTGTCAGGGCGATGAACAGCACCAGAGCGCCGCGCACCGTCAGTTGGAGGTACGCACCGCGGTAGGCGTGTTCGCGCATGATCCGCTCGAGGTCCGGGCCACCGGGCAGGTGCTCGGTTCGTACCGAGGATTCGTTCATCTGTCCTCCTGTGCCGCCCATCCCAGTTCCCTGTGAATGAGCTTCGCACACGAGATTTCACAATCAACCCGCAATACCGTGAATGGCACAGCATTCACCGAACCTCGAAACCACGCAGGAGTGCTCATGATCTCGACCCGAGCAAGCAAGCGCCGCATCGCCACTCAATTTGCCGTCGCCGGCGCCCTGGCAGCGGCGCCGATCGCCGTGGTCGCCGGGACAGCGCAAGCCGCCCCGGCCTCCACCCATCACGAACAATTCGGCCGCCTGGTCCCCCTACCCGAGCCGGCCGACGCAGCGCCCGGCCCCGAACAGGTACCGCTCACCTGGGGCGCGACGTATTCGGTCACCTTGCCCGGGTAAAGGTCACAGCAGCAGATTGGCTCCCGTACCGCCGTCGAACACTGCGATCTTGGCGGGATCGAACCACAGATCGACAGACCTGCCCTGGGCCACCGTGGACTCGGACGAGAGCCTGGCAACCAGTTGACCGCCACCAGCGACGGCCGTTCCCGAATCGGCGGCGAGTTCCTCGAGTTCACGAGAATTGACGGCGGGGCCACCAGCGAGGAAATACGCGTACTTGTCCGAACCCATCGATTCCAGCACGTCGACGTCGACGGTGAACGTCCCACCGTGCGGCTTCTGCGCTGCATCGACCAGCGCCACGTCCTCGAAATGTTCCGGCCTGATACCGACCACGACGTCCTTGCCCGAGCCGCTGCCCGAGATCTTCGACTGCGCCGCCGCGGGCAGGCGAACATCGCCGATCGGCGTGCTCACACCGTCGGCCGTCAACTGTCCCGGGAAGAAGTTCATGGACGGGGACCCGATGAACCCCGCCACGAACAGATTGTTCGGTCGATCGTAGAGTTCCTGCGGCGCACCGATCTGTTGCACGATTCCGCCGCGCAGCACGACTACCCGATCGCCGAGCGTCATCGCCTCGGTCTGGTCGTGGGTCACGTAAATCGTTGTCGTACCGAGTCGCTGCTGCAGACGGGCGATCTCCGTCCTCATCTGCACGCGCAGTTTGGCGTCCAGGTTCGATAGCGGCTCGTCCATGAGAAACGCCTTTGGGCTGCGCACGATTGCGCGTCCCATCGCGACACGCTGACGCTGACCGCCCGACAGGTTCGCCGGTTTGCGATCGAGATGCTGGGTGAGGTCGAGGACCCGCGCCGCGTCGTCGACCTTGGCGTTGATCTCGTCCTTGGACATCTTCGCCAAGGTCAACGGGAACGCGATGTTCTGGCGCACCGTCATGTGCGGATACAGCGCATACGACTGGAAGACCATCGCGATGTCGCGGTCCTTGGGGGCGCGTTCGTTGACGCGTTCACCCGCGATCCGCAACTCACCGGTCGAAATGTCTTCCAGCCCGGCAATCATGTTGAGAGTCGTGGATTTTCCACAACCGGACGGGCCCACGAGAATGATGAATTCTCCGTCGGCGATGGTGATGTCGACATCACTGACCGCCTTGGCTCCGTCCGGGTACAGCTTGGTCACCTTGTCCAGCACGATCTCGGCCACAGGCTTATCCCTTCACTGCGCCGGAAGTAAGCCCGGCCACGATACGACGTTGGAAGAACAGAACAAAGATGATGATCGGAATGGTGATGACCATGGCGGCCGCGGCGATCGACCCGGTGGGCTCCTCGAATTGTGAAGCGCCGGTGAAGTTTGCGATGGCCGCAGGGGCGGTGATGGAGCGTTCGGTCGACGTCAGCGAGATCGCGAACAACAGATCGTTCCAGCAGAAGATGAACACCAGAATGCCCGCCGTGACGATGCCGGGCGCGGCGAGCGGAGCTACCACCTTCCGGAACGCCTGCCCCGGCGTCGCGCCGTCCATCTGCGCCGCCTTCTCGAGTTCCCAAGGAATCTCTTTGAAGAATGCCGAGAGCGTGTAGATCGCCAACGGCAACGCAAAGGTGATGTACGGCAGGATGAGTCCGGCCCAGGTGTCGAAGAGTCCGAGCCGTCGTTCGATGTCGAACAGCGGGCTCACCAATGAAATCTGCGGGAACATCGCGATCAGCAGGGCAACAGCCACCAGCAGCTTCTTGCCCGGAAAATCCAGGCGCGCAATCGCGTAAGCAGCCATGGTTCCGATCACCACGGCGATGACCGTCGAGATGAGTCCGATGCCGATGGAGTTGATCAGAGCACTGGTGAAGGCGCTGGTGTCGAAGATTCCTCGGTAGTTGTCCAGGGTCCACTTCTCCGGAATGAACTTGCCGTCCTTGATGGTTCCGGCGGGCTTGAAGGACAGGCTCGCAATCCACAGGACGGGAACCAACGCGTACAGCAAGACCAGAAGGTTGACGACGGACCAGCTGATCTTGAGTCTGGGAGTCACGGTCATGTCAGCGTCCTTCCGTATCGGATCCGGGAGCCGAAGCACCGAAAAGTTTGATGAAGATGAACGCGATCACGGCCACACACACGAAGATCAACACGCTGATCGCGGATCCGATGCCCAAGTTGAATGCCTTGAACAGATTGTCGTAACCCAGAATCGACACCGACCCGGTGTCGTTCGCTCCCTTCGTGAGCACGTAGATGTTGTCGAAGATGCGGAATGCGTCGAGTGTGCGGAACAGCAGAGCGACGAGGATGGCGGGCTTCATCAGCGGAAGGATGATGCGTACCAACCGGGTCCACGCGCCGGCGCCGTCCACCTGAGCCGCCTTGAGAAGGTCATCGGGCACGAGCGCCAAGCCGGCGAGCAGGAGCAGCGCCATGAACGGCGTCGTCTTCCAGACCTCGGCAAGGACGATGATCGCGAGCGACGGGATCTGGTCGGTGAGCGGCGCACTGCCGTCGGGCAGGAGATTGGCGAGGTAGCCGGTCCCCGGCGTCCACGCGTAGTACCAGCTGTATGCCGCCGCGACGGTGACGATGCCGTACGGGATGAGCACAACGGTGCGGACGAGCCCCTTACCCACGATCGTTCGGTGCATCACCAGTGCGATGGTCAGTCCGAGAACGAACTCGATGACGACCGAGACAACCGTGATCGACGTCGTCACCGCGAACGCTTGCCACCAGTAACCGTCGGTCAGCACCGACACGTAGTTGTCGAACCACACGAACTTTCGTTGATCCGGGAAGCGCAGGTCGTAGCGCTGCAAACTCAGCCAAACGGCGTAGACCACCGGATACGCGGTCACCGCGATCATGAGAATCGCGGCCGGGGCCACCAGCCAGAGACCGAGTCGACGCTCAGCCGCCTTTCCGTCGGACATCTTCGACTTCGCGGAGTGCTTCGGCTCCGGCGATGGCGTCGCGACTGTTGGTGCAGCTCCCGAATTTTCGCTGTCGATCGTCACGGAATCAGCCCCTCGGAATTGACTGCCTTGCGTACCTGCTCGGCAAGATCGTTCACGGTCGATTCCGGATCGATGTTTCCCACAGGGTTCAGCGTGGCAGTGATGAGCGTCGAAATACTCTGATAGGCAGGAGAAACCGGCCGAACCGAAGCGGTGTCCAGGCTGTCGCGAACCTCACGCCACGCCGGGTACGCCTCCTGGAACGCCGGGTCGTCGTACAGGCTCTCGAGAGTCGGCGGAACGCCACCGGCTACCGCGTTGTTGCGCTGATTCTCCTCGTTACGCAGACAGGTCAGCGCATCGAAAGCGAGGTCCGGATGCTGGCTGGTCTTGGCCACCGCCACGTTGAAGCCGCCGATCGTGACCTCGGCCGGCTTACCCTCGATCACCGAGGGATACGGAGCGGCAAGGAAATTCCGTTCTCCGTTCACCGTGAGCACCGTGTTTCCGGTGTTCTCACTGGTGACGTTGCCCTTGTCGTCGATGTACGGCAGATCGCCCTTCTCGGCGTTCTCCATGATGCCGGGCAGCACGAACGGCCAGTTGACCTGGAAGGCAGATTTGCCGCTCTCCATACCCAGTCGCGACGACGCTTCATCCCCCTGCGAGATCGAGGGATCCGCACCCTTGGCGGTAGCGACGCGCTTCATGACGGTCAGCGCCTGCTGGGCAGCATCACCGTCGGCCACCGTCACGGTTGTTCCGTCCGGCCCCACCACCGATCCGCCGGCACTGGCGAGAAGGGTGTTGAACCAGACCATCAATCCTTCGTACTGCTTGCCCTGCACACCGATCCAGCTGGGGCGCCCCTCCGCGGCCAGGCCTTCGGAGATGTCGATCATCTGATCCCAGGTCTGGGGTGGTTGCCCGTCCGGCATCAAATCCTTTCGATACCAGAGCAATTGGGTGTTGGTGTTCAATGGCGCCGCATAGAGTTGGTCCTGCCACTTCGCCGACTCCAGCGGACCCTCGAGCGTCCCGTTGCTGACCTCGGCCGCCACGTCGTCAGGAAGCGGCAATGCCCATCCCGCTTCGGCGAATTCGGCAGTCCACACCACGTCGAGCGTCATCAGATCGAGTGACTTGTCGTTGCCGGTCAGACGCCGGGCCAACTGAAGTCGCTGGTCGTCGGCACCCTTGGGCAGAGTTTTCTGCTCGACCCGGTACGCGCCGTTCGACGCCGCCGAACAATTGGCGGCGGCCTCCGCATACTGCTCGGCGCCGTCGGCAGCGGTGTAGAAGGACAGCACCACGCCGTCGTCATTGTCCGATCCGCACGCACTGAGCAAGGGCGCCAACAACAATGTTGCCGCGCCGAGCAGCCCCGCCCGCAATTTCTTCTTCTGTCCCGCCCGCGATCTCTCGTTCTGCCCCGCCCGCGATCTCTCGTTCTGCCCCGCCCGCGATCTCTTGTTCTGCACAGCCGTCCTCCTCGGGCGGCGAGACGGCGCAGTCGTTACGGCTGGCCGACGCACCACACATCGGCACTTTTGCCGGAGAAGGGACCTATTTCCTTGTCCGGCAAACGGTCACGGGAAGCGAGTACTACCGCGCCCGCGTGTACATAAAGTAACCGAGATCACACAAGTTGGCAGCCCGAGCGAGAATGTCAGATGGCGAGCTTGGCGAGCAGGTCGCGCGCCGACTCCGCCGTCTTGGGCTCACACAGTACGTCGTAACGTCCGGCTACCAACTGCATCGTCGAGGCGAAGTCCCGCTGCCCACGCGTCGCGGCGTACGGAATCGTCGTGGAGATGACACCGAAGATGATGCCGCCCACGATGCCCGCGATCAGCGGAGCGAGGAAACCACCGGTGACGATTCCGAGCACCAGGCCGAAGAAGACACCGAGCCAAGCACCGGAGACGATGCCGCCACCGATCACCTTGGCCCACGTCAACCGACCGAGAACTCGCTCGACCTGCATCAGGTTCACGCCGACGATCGTGACGTCCTGAACCGGGAATTCCTGATCGGAGAGGTAATCGACTGCGCGCTGCGCCTCGGCGTAGGTGGGGTACGACCCGATGGGCCATCCCGAAGGCGGTGTCGGCAACGCTCCACGGCGCGACCCATTCGACGATTGACCGAGCGGATTGGACATGGCTGGCTGCGCTCCTCTTTTCGGGCACGTCATCCACGCGGATGACGCAAGTACATCTACCCCCTATTGTGCCCTTTACAGACCTGATTCGTTCGGCTATGCGAGCGTCAGGCGTGTTCGGGCGGCGTGAATTCCGACGTGCGCGCCATCCCCGCGGCGCGACCCTTGGCCGAAATCACCAGTGCCATCTTGCGACTCGCCTCGTCGATCATCTCGTCGCCGAGCATGACGGCGCCCCGCCCTCCCCCGGCAGCCGAGGTGTGGAACGCGTACGCGTCCAAGATGAGTTCCGCACGGTCGTAATCGGATTGGCGCGGACTGAACACCTCGTTGGCCGCCTCGATCTGCGTGGGGTGCAGAACCCACTTGCCGTCGAAACCGAGCGCTGCCGTTCGCGCAGCCGACCGAGTGAAAGCCTCGACGTCGCGGATCTGCAGGTACGGCCCGTCGATGGCCTGGACGCCGTGCGCCCGCGCGGCCATCAAGATGGTCATCAGGATGTGGTGATACGCGTCACCGCGGTCGTAGCCGTCCGGTTGCTCACCGACGACCAGAGTTCTCATGTTCAAGCTCGCCATGAAGTCGGCCGGGCCGAACACGAGCGCCTCGACGCGGGGACTCGCGGTGGCGATCGCGTCGATGTTGGTCAAGCCGATCGCGTTCTCGATCTGCGGTTCGATCCCGATCCTGCCGACCTCGAGACCGTTGGCCTTCTCGACCTGCGTCAACAACAAATCGAGCGCCTGGACGTGACTCGCATCGGGAACCTTGGGCAGCAGAATGGCGTCCAGATGCGCTCCGGCGCGGCCCACCACCTCCACGACGTCGGCATACGTCCATTCGGTGGTCCAGTCGTTGACCCGGACGACCTTGACCTGTTTGCCCCACCCGTCCTCGGCCAACGCGTCGCCGATCGACTCCCTGGCCGCCTGCTTCGCCAGCGGCGCCACCGCATCTTCGAGGTCGAGAAAGATCTCGTCGGCGGGCAATCCCTTCGCCTTGTCGATCATCTTCCGACTGCTGCCGGGAACTGCCAATACCGATCGACGGGAACGGTTGCGTGAAGTCATTGCGGACTGCCCTTCTCGATTTTCGGTGGCGCCGTTGCAGATTTTGACGCTGGACGAATTAGCCTTGCAATCATGGCAGCAGCAGGCAAGGTATTTGCAGCCAGGCTTGCCGGCCTGGTTGTACTCGGCCCGGACGGCGAATCGATCGGTCGTGTGCGCGACGTCGTCATCACGGTCCGCATCGGACGCCAGCAACCCCGCGTTCTCGGTCTGGTGATCGAAATGTTCACGCGCAAACGTATTTTCGTTCCGATGTTGCGTGTGACAGCAATCGAACCGAGTGCAGTCACCCTCACCACCGGCAACGTCAGTCTGCGGCGCTTCAACCAGCGCCCGGGCGAAGTGCTCGCTCTGGCGCAGGTACTCGATTCGCATGTGCGCGTGGACGACCCGGAACTCGAGGAGCTTCACGGCGTCGACACGATAGTCGTCGATCTCGGAATCGAATCGACGCGGACGCGAGACTGGGTGGTCTCCAAGGTCGCGGTTCGCGGCCATCGCGGACGCCTCGGTCGACGCGCGGCGATTCACATCGTCGACTGGCAGCACGTCGCCGGCCTCACCCAGAGCGATCTCTCACTCCCCGGCCAGGGCGTAGCTCACCTGCTTCTCCAGTACGAAGGCATGCGACCCGCCGATGTGGCCAACGCCATGCGCGAACTGCCGGAGAAGCGCCGCCACGAACTGGCCGTGGCGCTCGACGACGAACGCCTCGCCGACGTCGTGCAGGAACTGCCGGCGGACGACCAGACCGATCTGCTGATGCACCTGGAAGTCGAACGTGCCGCCGATCTACTCGAAGCGATGGATCCCGACGACGCCGCCGACCTGTTGGGCGAGCTGCCCGAAACCGAGGCCGAGTCACTGCTTCAGTTGATGGACCCGCAGGATTCCGAACCTGTTCGACGCCTGCTCGAGCATTCCCCGGACACTGCCGGTGGTCTGATGACGCCCGAACCGGTGGTACTGACGGCCTCGACGACGGTCGCGGAGGCCCTTGCCCGCGCCCGCAACTACGACGTGACCCCGGCGCTGTCGAGCATGGTCTTCGTCGTACGTCCGCCGACGGCGACTCCGACCGGGCGGTATCTCGGCTGCGTCCACCTGCAGAAGCTTCTCCGCGAGCCTCCCGCCAGCCTGGTAGGCGGACTACTCGACACCGACATGCCCCGGTTGGCCCCGGACGACTCGTTGGCGTCGGTCACCCGATATTTCGCGACGTACAACTTGGTATGCGGGCCGGTCGTGGACGACGAGAACCACCTGATCGGGGCGGTGACGGTCGACGACGTGCTCGATCACCTCCTGCCGGAAGACTGGCGTGAGGATTACTCCGACGACGAGGAACTACTCCGATGAGCGAACGGGCGTCGAGCACGACCGCACGGCAACGACTGGAAACGCCCCGCGGAAGCCGCCGGTTCAATCTCGATTTCGACGTCGAAGCTGTCGGGCGCGTCAGTGAACGCATCGCCCGCTTCCTCGGCACCGGGCGTTATCTCGCAATCCAGACGATCATCGTGATCGTCTGGATCCTGATCAACGTGTTCGCGGTGGCCCTGCAGTGGGACCCGTACCCGTTCATCCTGCTCAACCTGGCCTTCTCCACCCAGGCCGCCTACGCGGCGCCGCTGATCCTGCTGGCCCAGAACCGTCAGGAGAACCGCGACCGGGTCTCGCTCGAGGAGGACCGCTCACGCGCCGAGCAAACCAAGGCGGATACCGAATTCCTCGCCCGAGAACTCGCAGCTCTGCGTATCGCCGTCGGCGAGGTTGCCACCCGCGACTACCTGCGACGGGAGCTCGAGGAGATCAAGTCGATCCTTGCTGCCGACGGCGAACCGACCCCGAAGAAGAAGCACCGTGACTCGAATACTGCGAAACAAAGTCACAACTAGCTGAGCGTTCGCTGAGTTTTGCTGCACGCACCGTGACCGATATGTAACGTAAGTCACAGCAATATGGATATCACGGTGGGTACTCCGGAGCGGGAGCGCCAGCAAAGGGGAATCGTGCGAGTACGCGGAATGATTGCAGCATCCACACTAGTGGGGGGACTGCTCGTCGTCACAGGTCCAGCGGCCCTCACTGCCGGAAGCGCACCGACCGGAGGGTCACAGGTTCCGATCGCACTGGCGGGCTCCGCCTCGATTGCGCAGCCGGACTCTGTCGACTTCCTCCCGACGCCCCGCACGGTCCGAACGCAAAGATCGGCCCCGCCCAGCGATACGGTCGCCGGCGCCCCGGCAGCGCCCAACGCCGCGGCCGTCGTCCTCACCTCTCTGGGCATCCCCGAGATCGTCCTGAACGCGTACCGCTCCGCGGAGCTGGTGATGATGACCGAGGCACCGGGATGCGGAATCCCCTGGCATCTTCTGGCCGGCATCGGACGCATCGAATCCGGTCACGCCAACGGCGGCAAGACGACCTCGGTGGGTACGACGGTCACCCCGATCCTCGGCCCCGTCCTCGACGGACGGCTGGCAGGCAACGAAGTCATTCGGGACACCGACAAGGGCGCAATCGACGGCGACCCCACTCACGACCGCGCCGTCGGGCCGATGCAGTTCATTCCGGCCACCTGGGCCGGATATGCCAGCGACGGCAACGGGGACGGAATCAAGGACCCCAACAACGTCTTCGATGCGGCACTCTCGGCAGCGAAGTACCTCTGCAGCGGCGGACTCAACCTGCGCGATGTCGCCCAGGAGACCAAAGCTGTTCTGCGATACAACAACTCGGCCGCTTACGCAGCAAACGTGATCATGTGGTCGACGGCATACAAGAACGGTGTCATTCCTTCCGGTCAGCTGCCGTACACCTCGGGCATCAACACCGGCAGCTCCGCGATCAACGCCGCCGCCTCGGCAGACTCCGCCGCTTCGGCCGTACTCGCCGCGGCTGCGGCTACCGATCCGGCGGCCGGCGACAAGGAATCAGCGTCGACGACGCCGACCCCGACCACCGCTCCCCTCTTCCCGGGTCTGCCGGACATGCCTGCACTCTCACCCGAGATCCAGGCACTGATCCCGCCGGGCGTCATGCCGACCAGCCCCGCTCCGGGACCCAACGCCGCCCGGAACGCAGCTCCCGGTCCGATCATCCCGCTCCCCGTCCTCACCTCACGGGGTCTCGTGTGGCCGATTCTGACGGCCGAGGGATGGCGCTGGCCCGACGACATGTGTGTGATCCTTCCGGACCCCGCAGCCCTCGACGCCTTGCAGGACGGCATCCTTCTGCCGTGCACGATCCCGGGCATGGCAGTGGCCGCCACGGCACCCGCCACCACCGACGCGGCTCCCGCGGAATCCTCTCCACCCGCCGCCCCCTCTCCGGAGCCCGCACCGGCACCCGCACCCGCACCCGCACCGGAGCCCGCTCCGGCCCCGGCTCCGGCATTCGTGCCGTTCTTCCCGGGCCTACCCGGCATGCCCGCTCTGTAACCGAAAAATCACGAAAGAACAGTGCATATGCCCCAAACTGCCCTTCTAGATCACGGTTGAATAACGGAAACGCAACAAATCAGGTAGCCTCGACTCCGTCAGTTGAACGGAAAACCTCCTCGCGGAGGTTCAGGAGGCATACACAGTGGGTCGGCACAGCAAGAAGACAGATTCGCACATCCGTCGAAATTCGGTCATCGCGCTCACCGGACTCATCCCTATCGGACTCGTCACCGCAGCCAACACGGCCGGCGCCGCTCCCAAGGTCCCGTTCTTCAACACCAGCTCCGCCGAAACGGTGGACACCGCCGCACAAGCCACGCAGGAGCCGCAGGCGCAGATTCTGCCCGCCGTCGAAGCAATCGCCGAGCCGGCTCCCGCCCCCGCGCCGGAACCCGCGCCGCTGGCTCCCGTGCAGGCCACTCCCCCGCTCCCCGCGTCCATGGCCGAGGGAGCACTCGGAATCCCGAGCGTGAGCGTCGCCGCCTACCAGAACGCCGAGCGGATCCTCGCCGTCGAGAAGCCCAACTGCAACATGCACTGGACGCTCCTCGCCGGTATCGGCCGCGTCGAATCCGGCCACGCCAACGACGGCAAGGACGCCGACGCGAACGGCAACCTCTACAAGCCCGTGATCGGCCTGCCACTCAACGGCAGCCTCCCCGGCCAGGCCGTCATCATGGACACCGACGGCGGCGCCCTCGACGGCGACACCGTCTACGACCGCGCAGTCGGCCCGATGCAGTTCATCCCGTCCACGTGGAACCAATACGCCGGTGACGGCAACGGTGACGGAATCGCCGACCCGCAGAACCTTTTCGACTCCGCACTGACCACCGGCAAGTACCTGTGCGACGGCGGACTCAACATGCAGGACGTCACCCAGGTTGCCTCCGCGATCCACCGCTACAACAACTCGGCCGCCTACGTCGCCAACGTTCTTGCCTGGTCGCTCGGGTACTCCACCGGCATCGTGCCCGCCGCATCGGACCTGCCGCGCATCCACTGACCTACCTGGACTTACCATGGAGTCATGTCTGTACTGACCGAGTCCGACGTTCGCTCCGCGCTCGCGCGAGTTCTGGACCCAGAGATCCGCAAACCCATCACCGAACTGGGGATGGTCAAGGGGATCTCCCTCTCCAGTGACAACAGCGTCGACATCGGCATCTATCTCACGACCGCCGGCTGCCCGATGCGCACCGAGATCACCGAACGCGTCACCAAGGCCGTCGCCGACGTCGCCGGGGTCGGTGCGATCCGCGTCGAACTCGACGTCATGGACGACGCCCAGCGGACCGAGCTCCGCAAGTCGCTTCGCGGCGATTCCGCCGAACCCGTCATCCCGTTCGCCCAGCCAGGTTCACTCACCCGCGTCTACGCCGTGGCCTCCGGCAAGGGTGGCGTCGGAAAGTCCAGCGTGACAGTCAATCTCGCGGCAGCAATGGCCGCGCGCGGACTGTCCGTGGGTGTACTCGACGCGGATATCTACGGCCACTCGATCCCCCGCATGCTCGGCACTGACGCCAAGCCGACTCAGGTCGAGCGCATGATCATGCCGCCCGTCGCCCACGACGTGAAGATGATCTCCATCGCGCAGTTCACCCAGGGCAACACACCTGTCGTCTGGCGCGGACCGATGCTGCACCGCGCGCTCCAGCAGTTCCTCGCCGACGTGTTCTGGGGCGATCTGGACGTGCTGCTGCTCGATCTGCCGCCCGGCACCGGTGACATCGCCATCTCGGTGGCTCAGCTCATCCCGAGCGCCGAGATCCTGGTCGTCACCACACCGCAGCAGGCTGCTGCAGAGGTCGCCGAGCGCGCGGGCGCGATCGCCCTGCAGACCCGCCAGCGCGTCGCCGGCGTCGTCGAGAACATGTCCTGGCTCGAACTTCCCGACGGCACCCGTATGGACGTCTTCGGCGAAGGCGGCGGGCAGACCGTCTCCGATCGCCTCACGAAGGCCGTCGGCGCCAAGGTTCCGCTTCTCGGACAGATCCCGCTGGATCCGTCCGTCCGCGAGGCAGGCGACGCCGGGACGCCGATCGTCCTCAGCGCTCCCGATTCACCCGCAGCCATCGCACTCAAGGACATCGCCGACAAGTTGGCCGTCCGTCAGCGCGGGCTGGCCGGAATGTCGCTCGGTATCAACACGGTTCGCAACCTGTAGAACCCCCTCATACGGAAGGGCGCCTGTCACCGATCGGTGACAGGCGCCCTTGCGTATGTCGAATCTAGGTGGCGTCGAAGTCCACAGGAGGACGTTCGCCGGCGGTGAGTGGCTTGTCCTTCGACAGCGTCTTCGGCTCCTGCACTCCGCTCTGCGGCTTCTTGTCGAAGTTGCCCGTGAAGATGGAGTCGTCGCCGTCGAGGAGGTGCTGGGTGATCACAGCGCGCGGCGTCATTCCGCGCAGCTTGTTCAGATCTGCGAGCGGTTTACGCAGATCCTCGAAATCGGTGCCCAGTTCTTCCTTGAGCTGATTGGAAGCGCCCGAAGCATATTCGCGCACCTGCCTCAGGGATTTCGTGACCCAGGAGACCGCACCAGGAAGCCGCTCAGGTCCCAAGATGACCAGAGCCGCTACGAGGAGGATCATGAACTCGCCCCAACCGATGTTGCCAAACACAGGGTCAGCCTACTGTGTGCTCGCTCGGTGCGCGCATGTCCGGATCAACCTCACAGGAAGATCGCAGGGTCCGATCAGTCCGACACCGGCGTGACCGAAATGTCGACCTGCCGTCCGTCGCGGATCAACTGAACGTTGACGGGTTGGTCGACGGTCGTCGCGTTGACCGCAACCACCAATTCGTCGGCGCTTGTCACCGGTCGGTCACCGACCTTGACGATGACGTCACCCTCGACGATCCCCGCACGTTGCGCTGGGCTGCCGTCGCGCACGTTGGCCACCGCAGCACCACTGGTCGCGTCGTTGACCGCGGTGCGTGCATTCACGCCGATGTCGGGGTGATGAACCTTGCCGTCACGGATGATGGTCTGCGCCACCTCGGTCACCGTGTCGATCGGAATCGCGAAGCCGAGCCCGACCGAACCGCCGGACTCACTGAGCATTGCGGTGTTGATGCCGATGACGCGGGCTTCGTCGTCGACGAGCGCACCACCGGAGTTGCCGTGGTTGATCGCCGCGTCGGTCTGGACGGCGTCGATGACGGCGTTGGTGTCGGTGCCTTCACCCGACAACCGCAGAGGCCGGTT
Source organism: Rhodococcus sp. 008 (assembly GCF_001682295.1). Lineage (NCBI taxonomy): Bacteria > Bacillati > Actinomycetota > Actinomycetes > Mycobacteriales > Nocardiaceae > Rhodococcus > Rhodococcus sp. 008. The sequence goes on from NZ_CP012749.1 coordinate 226,056, forward strand.
CAGTGCACTGACGATTCCGCGGGTGACGGTCTTGCTCAATCCGAGCGGTGAGCCGACGGCGACGACGTCGTCGCCCACCTGAACATCCTCGGATTTTCCGAGCTGAGCGACCGTCAGATTGTTCGCCGACACCTTGAGCACTGCGAGGTCTGTCTTGACGTCACGTCCGACGATCTGGGCGTCGGTCTTGGTTCCGTCGGAGAAGATCACCTGGATCTTCGCGTCCTGAGCGGGCGGAACGGCCGAGGAGATCACGTGGTTGTTGGTGACGATGTATCCGGCGCCGTCGATGACCACACCGGAACCCGTGCTGCCCTGGTCGCCGACGGCGACCTGAATCGACACCACGGATGGCAGTACGGCGTCGGCGACTTTCGCCACCTGAGACTCCGGCTGTTCCCCACCGCCGGATTGAACGAGCGTGACACGTGAGCTGGTGAGTGAACTGCGGTCGGCAGTGATGACAGTGGCAAGCAATCCACCGACGAGAGCGATGACAAGCGCCATGCCCGCAAGCGCGGCCAGTGCCGAGGGGGCGACCTTGCGACCGAACAACAGCTCACGCACGTCGAGTTTCTGGGCGGGAGGCAACTGCACCGGCGCCTCGGACTCTGCGGGCTTGCCCAGCGAGACGGCGGATTCAGGATCGCGCCACGGATCACGCGGCGTTTCTTCGTCGGGCGTGTTGTTCGCCGTCGCCTCGGGATCGCGACCGATCGACTCGGTGGCGTCTGCGGGTCGACCGAACGCTTCGGCCAGAACCGGGTCCGGAGTCCCGATCACGACATCGGAGGACGGAGTCGATCGCGCGGCCACCGGAGTGAACGAGCCCTCGACTCCACTCGGCCGACCGAACACCTGGCGCGAGGCCGGATCGATCTGGGGTCGATAGACCGGACGGGGGTCGAGAACCGGCGCATCTGCCGGTCTGTCCACCGAACCGTTTGCCGAAGAATCCGAACTCACTCCGGAGTGCCCCCTTTTTCCGTCAGTCACATGGTCCAGTATCACTGATCCGCGCCGGGAAGCTGGCGCGCGGCGTCATTTGCGCCAGCGACGGGACAACCTCTTGCTGATGGTGGAGAAGCCGGCGGGTTGATTACCGACGGAACTGTCGGCGTTTTCCGAATTCGGCCCGGTAGTCGGACTGTTGCACGAAGGAATCTGGCTGAGAAGTCCCACCAGGGACAACGGCATCGTCATCTCGCCGCTTCGACGCAGCGCACCACGTGCCTGCTGCTGAGCATCGACGGCCGCAGCGCACTCGGCGCAGATCGAGATGTGATGCGAGGCCCGCAAGTAGGCCTGCATTCGGAGTTCTCCGTCGACGTAGGCAGCGATTGCCTCGCTGGCCAGATGTTCGGTCGAACCGAACTGGCGATGTGCCCGCGCCTCCGTCATTCGTCCCTCCAGGTGATTGACCACGTCCCGCTCTGTAGCTCGAACCCGACCGTCAGAAACCGACGAGTTCGGATTCGGCTGCGCGCTGCGCTGCCAGATGATCACGAATCGCCTGTCGCCCACGATGGATACGGCTACGAACCGTTCCGAGCTTCACTCCCAGTGTGGCACCGATTTCCTCGTACGACAGACCTTCGATGTCACAGAGCACGACAGCGGCACGAAATTCAGGTGCGAGTGAGTCCAGTGCGGCCTGCAGACCTGCGTCGAGGCGCGCGTCGTGGTAGATCTGCTCGGGGTCGGGACCGGGCGAGGGAACGCGGTCGTAGTCCTCGGGCAGCGCTTCCATACGGATGCGATTGCGTCGGCGAACCATGTCGAGGAACAGGTTTGTGGTGATGCGGTGCAACCAGCCCTCGAAAGTTCCGGGCTGATAATCGGAGAGCGAGCGGAACACCCGGATGAAGGTGTCCTGCGTCAAGTCCTCGGCGTCCTGGGCATCGCCTGACAACCGGTAGGCCAGGCGGTACACCCGGTCACCGTGCTGACGCACGAGTTCGTCCCAAGACGGCATGGAGGACTTCTCACCAGTTGCATCGAACACAGCAGTGCCGATCAATTCGGAATCCACAGCCGATTCCGTCGTCAAAACTTCCGACTCTCGAGGGCGAGGCTCGTCGTTGACCTGGTAAATAAGTTGATCCTCCTGCTCGGGATCGCGTAGTTCGATCACCGCGTTGTCCGAATCACGTGATGCGCGATATTCGGGAGAACCAGCCGTTGCTGTGATTTGTTCCCGATCACCGAGCTGCGAAAGACCAACTTGGTAGAAATCGATACCGCCGTGCGATCTTCGATCCGGCGATGTATACACCTTTTCTCATCGCGGTGTGCACGCCATATGAGGAGCCTGAGGGATTCCTGAGAATCCTGGTGACTGCGCGCCTTGCAGCGACAATCCGAACCGCCCGATAACCTCATGAGCGTGACCCACGCCGAACAGATACTCCGCCACGTCGAGGACGTAGTTTCCGAGGACGAGATTTTGACCGCGGCGCGAGATCGAGCGCTGGATCTCGGAGCCCATCCGGTGACGCCCGCCGTCGGCGCGACCCTCGCGATGTTCGCGAGAATGCTCGACGCGAAGACGGCCGTCGAGGTAGGTACCGGAGCCGGCGTGAGCAGCCTGTGGCTTCTGCACGGCATGCGCGACGACGGCGTCCTGACCACGATCGACAGCGAACCCGAACATCAACGAGCAGCCAAGCTGACCTTCCGCGAAAGCGGAATCGCTCCGGCACGCACTCGCCTCATCAACGGACGGGCTCTCGACGTGCTTCCCCGGCTCGCGGACGGCGGCTACGACCTGGTGTTCGTCGACTGCGCCGCGATCGACCACCCGCACTACGTCCGCGAAGGTGTCCGCCTGCTGCGCTCCGGCGGTGTCATCGTTCTGCACAACGCCCTGGCCGACGGCCGCGTTGCCGACAGCTCCGCACGCGACGCGACAACGGTTGCGGTCCGAGAAGCGGCAAAGGCCGTGACCGAGGACGAGCGACTCATTCGAGTCCTCCTCCCCCTCGGTGACGGCCTCCTCTGCGCGAGCAAGCTCTAGATCCAGACGCCCTTACCGATGGCGACGACGCCACCCTGACTGACGGCAAATCGTTCGCGGTCACGTTCGAGATCGACGCCGATGATTTCGCCGTCACCGACGACGACGTTCTTGTCGAGGATCGCTCGCCGTACGACGGCACCCTTGCCGATGCGCACACCCGGCATCAGCACGCTGCCCTCGACGGTCGCACCGTCCTCGATCATCACGTTGGAACTGAGTACCGAATTGCGCACGGTCGCCGCGGACAGGATCGACCCAGCACCGACCACCGATTCCTGCGCGAGTCCGCCCTTCACGAACTTTGCGGGCGCGAGATTCTCGGTGGCGCCGCGGATGGGCCAGCGACGGTTGTAGAGATTGAAGATCGGGTGCACCGACACCAGGTCCATGTGAGCGTCGTAGAAGGCGTCGAGGGTACCGACGTCACGCCAGTAACCGCGGTCTCGATCGGTGGCGCCGGGAACGACGTTGTCCTTGAAGTCGTAGACCGACGCCTCACCCGCGGCGACCAAGGCGGGAATGATGTCTCCGCCCATGTCGTGATCGGAATCGGAATTCTCTGAATCAGCGCGGATGGCGTCCACGAGTACCTTGGTGGTGAACACATAGTTACCCATGGACGCGAACGTCGAATTGGGGTCGTCCGGTGTCCCGGGAGGATGGGCGGGCTTTTCCAGGAACTGGGTGATGCGTCCGGACTCGTCACTGTCGATGCAGCCGAAAGCAAAAGCCTCACTTCGCGGTACACGAATACCCGCGACCGTCACGCCTGCCCCGGATTCGATGTGGTGCTGAACCATCTGTTCCGGATCCATCCGGTACACGTGGTCGGCACCGAAAACCACGATGTACTCGGGGTCCTCGTCGTAAACGAGATTGAGCGACTGCAGGATTGCGTCGGCACTGCCGGTGTACCAGCGCGGCCCGAGCCGCTGCTGGGCCGGGACCGGGGTGATGTACTCACCCGCGAACCCGGACAATCGCCACGTCTGCGAAATGTGGCGGTCGAGTGAATGTGACTTGTATTGCGTCAACACACAAATACGCAGATATCCCGCGTTGACAAGGTTGCTCAACACGAAGTCGATAAGTCGATATGCACCTCCGAAGGGCACTGCGGGCTTCGCTCTGTCCGCGGTCAGCGGATACAAGCGTTTGCCCTCGCCCCCGGCGAGCACGATTCCAAGCACATGCGGCTGGCTTCTCACACCGCTAACCTATCCGCACTGGTGAACTCCCGCTAGCGAAGCAGTCCGAGAGGTCCGATCGTGTCCCCCTCCGAACGGCCGGGGATAACGTGATCGGTAGCCGGATCGACCACGGGCGGTTAGGTTTAGCGCGTGCGAGTCGCGATGATGACCAAGGAATACCCGCCGGAGATCTACGGCGGCGCAGGAGTACACGTAACCGAGCTCGTCGCTCGGATGAAACGGCTGTGCGAGGTCGACGTGCACTGCATGGGCGCCCCGCGCGAAGGCGCGATCGTCCACTCTCCCGATCCCGCTCTCGCCGGATCCAACCCGGCCCTGACGACGCTCTCCACCGAACTGCGCATGGCGGACGCCGCGGCCGGTGTCGACATCGTCCACTCCCACACCTGGTACACCGGACTGGCCGGGCATCTCGCGTCGGCTCTCTACGACGTGCCGCACATCCTCACCGCGCACTCACTCGAGCCCAGACGCCCGTGGAAGGCCGAACAGCTAGGCGGCGGCTATCGGATCTCGTCGTGGTCCGAACGCAACGCCGTCGAGCACGCAGACGCGATCATCGCCGTCAGTTCCGGTATGCGACTCGACGTCCTCGACGCGTATCCCGCTGTCGATCCGAGTCGCGTTCACGTAGTGCGCAACGGAATCGACACCGAGGTATGGCATCCCGGGGGATCTGCGCCGGGAGCACAGTCCGCACTCGCGTCGATCGGCGTCGACCCGGCGAAACCCATCGTGGCCTTTGTCGGACGCATCACGAGGCAGAAGGGCGTCGGGCACCTCGTCGCGGCAGCCCACCACTTCGACCCGGAGATTCAGCTCGTGCTGTGCGCCGGCGCTCCCGATACGCCGGAGATCGCCGCCGAGACGGAGAAGGCGGTGGCCGAACTCGCCCGGCACCGGGGCAATGTCTACTGGGTGCGCGAGATGCTTCCGACCGAGCAGATCAGGGAAATACTCTCGGCAGCAACGGTATTCGTCTGCCCTTCGGTGTACGAACCCCTCGGGATCGTCAATCTCGAAGCCATGGCGTGTGAGACCGCCGTGGTCGCTTCCGACGTCGGCGGCATCCCCGAGGTGGTCGCCGACGGCGTCACCGGTCGACTCGTGCACTACAACGCCTACGAGCCGAACGCATTCGAGGAATCGCTCGCGGCCACCGTCAATGCCGTTGTCGCCGACCGAGAAGGCGCCGACGCGATGGGTCGTGCGGGCAGGATCCGTGCGATCGACGAGTTCTCCTGGGCCGAAATCGCCAAGCAGACGCTCGAGGTCTACGCGGACGCCGTCACGAGACGCTGATCCGCGTCAGATCTTGCGATAGGTCGAGACCGTCGCCGACGCGGTGACGGTGCTCGGCTGCGGCAGCTTCGCCACGGCGGCAGCCAGATCGGCGGGCGTCAGGTGTCTCGCCGACGGTCCCATCCCCACCAAGTCGAGGACGTCCTGGTGTGAGAGTGACATCGTGAACTCGACCTCGTCGCTACTCACACGCTCGAAGTATCCGGCCATCGACGATTCGAGACGTTCCACTTTGCGGTCGTCGACCCGGACCATCGCGAGAATGTCGATCAGCTCGCGCAGATGCCTGTCGGTGGGCGTCAGGACCACCAGAACTCCGTCTTCGGCGAGAACTCGATGGGACTGCGGACCGTTACGAGGAGCGAACACACAGAGCACGTGAGAGAGCGCTCCGTCGCGAATGGGTAGTGGTTGCCAGACGTCTGCGACGATCGAACCGATTCTTTCGTGGACCTTCGCGGCACGCCGGGCAGCGAACTTGGACACGTCCAACGCTATCGCCCGAGAATCAGGCAGCGAATCCACGACGTGTGCGAGGTATTGTCCTGTGCCTGCGCCGATTTCGACGATCCGCGCGGGGTCCGACCCCGCCGTCGTCGCGCAGGCCCGGGTGACGGCATCCATCAGCGGGCCGAAGTGGCCGGCGCCGAGCAATCGTGCACGCGCGGCAATCATCTCGGCACTGTCGCCGGTGAACTTCGTGGCACCGCCACTGATCAGGCTCACGTAACCCTGGCGAGCGATATCGAATCGATGTCCGCGGTCGCACTCGGCGGCGCCGTCCACCAATTCCAGATCAGCAGCACACTGCGGGCAGGACAGAAGATCGATCACGGCGGCAAGCATTGATCCGTCCTTTCGGCTACCGGCGGTGCGCACACACTTCAGGCCCCGTACCGAAACGGATACGGAGCCTGCGTGCAATCACGTGCTGTTGTTCGTACTGCTACAACCTGGACCCGACTAGCTGGTGACGTTCGTGAGTTCCACACCGAGCGCTGCAGCTTCATCCGGGGTCAGCTCGACGACGAGGCGTCCGCCACCCTCGAGTGGAACCCGCATGACGATTCCTCGTCCCTCTTTGGTTGCTTCGAGGGGACCGTCCCCGGTCCGGGGCTTCATGGCCGCCATCCTCTGCTCCCTCCAGATCTGCGCTGCATTGCTCTGCGCCTCGACTAACGGTGCGCCCCGCCAACAATCAGCGAGGCTCGTACCCTCCATTGTTCCCTATGGATGCGGGAACCGGGAATCTGAGTCACATTTAGGGGTGTTCAGTCGTCCGTCACACCTGCGCCGGAACCCAGCAATCAGCCACGTGATCATCGACCATTCCGGTGGCCTGCATGAGCGCATAAGCCGTGGTAGGACCCACAAACTTGAACCCGCGCCGCTTGAGTTCCTTAGCCATGGCAGTCGACTCGGGAGTGACCGCGGGAACCTCTGCAATTGATGTCAGTCTTCTGGTGCGTCGAGGCGGCGAGAACGACCAGAGTAACGAATCGAGGTCCAGATCGGGCGAATTCACGAGCACTCGGGCGTTGGAAATCGTCGCCTCGATCTTCGCACGATTGCGGACGATCGCGGCATCGGAGAGCAATCTCTCGACATCCGCAACTCCGTACGCTGCGACCTTGTCCGGATCGAACCCGTCGAAGGCTTCGCGGAACGCCTCGCGTTTGCGCAGAATCGTGATCCACGAAAGTCCCGATTGGAATGCTTCGAGGGCGAGTCGTTCGAACAGTTCGTCGCGCCCGTGCAGCGGACGCCCCCACTCCTCGTCGTGATAGTCGCGGTAGAGCGTGTCGCCGGGCGTCTCGACCACCCAGCCGCACCGAACGAGTCCGTCGGCCATCAGCCCTGGGAATCCTTCGATTCGGATACGGTCTCAGGCTCCTCCTGCGATGCTTCGGCCTTGGCCGGAGCATCCGCTTTCACCAGGACCTCAGACCGCTCGTCACGGCCCAGTTGTGCACGCAGAGAATCGATTTCCAACCCGAGGCGATGCAGGGCCCAATCCACTTCACTCGCCTTGTAGCCACGCAGCACCTGCTGAAAACGCAGCGCGTCGACATCCGCCCCGGTGACGTCCTCTGCCGGGAGTACGGTCGCCGTCGTGCCAGGAGGCAGCGGCGACAGCTCTTCCGAGCGCCCGAACACAGCACTGGCGGCGAGGAAGATCATCGCGCCGACCAGTGCCATGACAATCAGGTACAGGAGGATCGTCATCATGGACCGATACTCCCATACCCGAGTGTGAGCGGTCAGACCCCCGCGGTGCGCACTATCGAATTCATCGGGGGTCGATCGAGTAGCGAAACCTCGGTGGTCTCGGGCACGAAAGAATCGCCGTCGACCAGGAATTGGGTCAACCCGGCACCCGAATCCTCGATCCCGCACCGCCGGAGCATCGTTCCGATGATCTGCCGGCTCATCACACCGAGGTCGGCGAGCGGCCGGTTGCGATGCTTGCGCACACCGAGATTGACCTGACCGATCGCCGCCAGCCCCAACGTGTCGTACGTGTCGAGCAGAAGGCCGATCTCGACGCCGTAGCCGGGCGCAAACGGGACAGCGGACAGCAGCTCACGGGTGCCCGCGTATTCACCGCCAAGCGGTTGCAGTACCGACGTGAGTTCCGGCCGCAGCGCGGCCAACATGGGCCGCGCAACCAATTCCGTGACTCGCCCGCCGCCGTTGGCGTCCTCCGTGCCGCTCACGCGCAGCGGACGGCGGTAGTAGCCCTTCACCAGATGGATGCCGTCAACCGTGAGCAGTGGCCCCAGCAGTTTGGGCACGAACGCCGGATCGGGATTGATGAGATCGGAATCGACGAATGCGATCAGATCGCCGGTCGTTGCGGCGACCGAACGCCAGAGCACCTCACCTTTGCCCGCAGTCGGCGGGATGGACGGGACCGCGCTCTCACGACTGATCACCGTTGCTCCAGCAGCGCGAGCACGCTCGGCGGTTCTGTCGGTCGAACCGGAATCGAGAACGATCAACTCGTCGACCAGGCCACCGAGCAACGGATGAATGGTGTCGACCACCGCGGCAACGGTGTCCTCTTCGTTGAGTGCGGGCAACACCACCGAGACGGTTCGGCCACCCTTCGCCCGTTCGAGCTCGGCGACCGTCCAACTCGGATGGTCCCAACTGTTGGCGTCTGCCCATACGCGGGTCGGGCCCGCACCGGTGATGCTCATGCCAGACCTCGAACCGTACGTACCGGGGCACGGCGTCCCTGGATCGCGGCCACCATGTCGACTACTCGACGGGTGGACGCCACCTCGTGAACACGGAACACCCGGGCGCCGCCCGCCGCGGCCATTGCTGTCGCTGCCAATGTTCCCTCCAACCTCTCGGAAAGCTCCACACCAAGAGTCTCCCCGATGAAGTCCTTATTGCTCAGCGCCATCAGCACTGGCCACCCGGTGTTTACAAGAACGTCCACTTTCCGCAACAACTCGAGCCCGTGGAAGGTGTTCTTACCGAAATCGTGGGTGGGATCGATCAGGATCGCGTCACGCGGAACCCCGAGTGCCAGGGCGCGCTCTGCCGCCGACACGACCTCGGTGACCACATCTGCGACGACGTCGTCGTAGCGGACACGATGCGGGCGGGTGCGCGGAACCGCGCCACCCGTGTGCGAGCAGACGATCCCGGCACCAGTATCGGCAGCAACCAGGACGAGGTCGGGATCCGCACCCGCCCACGTGTCGTTGATCAGGTCGGCGCCTTCGACGCGTGCCAACCGCGCGACGCCGCTCCGCCAGGTGTCGACGCTGATGATCAGCTCGGGGTACTTGGCTCTGATCGCGGCGACGAACGGAACGACTCGCCTGACCTCTTCGTCGGCGTCGACGAGGTCACCGGGCCCAGCTTTCACTCCCCCGATGTCCACCAGATCGGCGCCCTCGTCGACGGCCCTGTCGACGGCAGCCATCGCTGCCGAATCCGAGAACGTCGCGCCTTGGTCGTAGAAGGAATCGGGAGTGCGGTTGACGATGGCCATCACCAGTGCACGGTCGACCGCGACCGGACGCCCACACAGGGTGGGCGCCGGACCTGGCTGCGCGGTAGAACCGGGGAGTGAAGACATGCCACTCATACTGGCATGACGGAACTCGGTCTAGCCCTTGGGTACCGAGCCCGCCGCGACCTTTCCGACGTATTCGTCGTACGAGTCCACGTAACCACCCTCGCGGCCTTCGAGAACGTGCAGAGTGTCGGCGCCGACGTCGTAACCCTCGTTGCGCAATTCCACCTTGCGCGACTTGAAAGTGCTGGTGTGTTCGAGTGAGTCGACGATGCGGATGAACAGCGGGACCGCGTAGTTGGGGAGCTTGCCGTAGAGGTGTGCCGCGACTTCACTTCCCTCCAAGCTTTGACCGTCCCGCAGCTTGACTGCCGCCATGCCCGCGCGACCGTCGGTGCCCGGAATCTCGACGCCGTAGACAACTGCTTCCTCGACGGCCGGGTGCGAACTCAGCGCGCCCTCGACCTCCGTGGTGGCGACGTTCTCTCCCTTCCAACGGAAGGTGTCGCCTAGACGGTCGACGAAGGCGACGTGGCCCCATCCCTGCTTGCGCACCAGGTCTCCGGTGTCGAACCAGGTGTCGTCGTCCTTGAATCCGCCGCGTACCAGTTTGCTGTTGCTCGCCGCTTCGTCGGTGTAACCGTCGAAAGGCGCCCGGTCGGTGACCTTCGACAGCAGGAGTCCGACCTGACCCGTGGAAACCTTGCGGAGTCGACCGTCGGCTCCACGCAACGCTTTTCCGGTGTCCTCGTCGAACTCCACGACGGCGTGCGGCAACGGGCAGATGCCGGCCGTCTTGTCGACGTTGAGTGCGTTGACGAACGCAATGTTGCATTCGCTCGCACCGTAGAACTCGGCGACGCGGGGTATGCCGAACCGCTGGGTGAATTCGGCCCAGATCTCAGGGCGCAGACCGTTACCCACCATCAGCCGAACAGCATTGTCGCTGTCGGTCGGCTTGACCGGCTGGTTGAGCAGATAGCGGCACAGTTCGCCGATGTAGGTGAACGCGGTCGCCTTGTTGAGTGCGATGTCGTCCCAGAACCGCGAGGCCGAGAACTGACGTCCGATCGCGATTGTCGCACCGGACGCGAGCACCGAGGACAGCGAGACCGTCAACGCGTTGTTGTGGTAGAGCGGCAGGCAGCAGTACAGGGTGTCCGAGCCGCGCAAGCGCACGCCCATCAACCCGAGCCCCGACATCGACTTCAACCAACGGAAGTGAGTCATCAAGCTGGCCTTGGGCATTCCGGTGGTGCCCGAGGTGAAGATGTAGAACGCCTTCTCCTTTGCCAGCACCTCGGCGGTGACCGCGGGGTTGGACGGATCAGCCGTCTTCGCCAGATCCGCGAGTTCGCTGACGAGAAGTTGGTTCGGTCCGCTAAATCCGGCGGGCAACGATTCGAGGGCTTCTTCGCACTCGTCGGCGACCACCAGGACGCGCGCATCGAGAAGCGTAAGGCTGTGTGCCAGAACGTCGTCGCGCTGGTTGTAGTTCAGCATGCCCGCTGCCGCGCCGAGTTTTACCGCGGCCAAGGCGATCAGCAGCGCTTCGGGAGTGTTCTTTGCCAGCACTCCGACGACGTCTCCGCGGTCGACTCCTCGGCCGCGGAGAACGTCCGCGTAGCGGTTCACCAGTTCGTTGGCTTCCGCGTAACTGGTCGCGTGGCCCTCGAACCGGATGAACGGGCGCGACGGGTGCGCGTGCGCGGCCTTCTGGAAGATCAACCCGATCGATTCCTTGGCCGAAGGCTTACGGGTGAGCCCGGCGGCCCCCCGCGCCAGGATCGGCACCTCGGTGATCATCGACGGCAGTTTTGCCGCCAGATCGAGCAGGCCGACGGTCGAACGGGCTTCCGAACTCATGGCTCCCCTAACACGTATCCGGCGCCCATTCGGCCGCCCAGTCTGCGGCCACCTTACTGCACGGTAATAAAGCCCGCCATGCCCCAGGTCAGGGTTTCACGCACGCGTCTGATCAGGATTTGACGCACGCGTCGAGCGCGGCCTCGACGTCCGTCCTCACCAGCAGAGTGTCCAGCGCCTGACGCCCGACGAAGCCGGTCCCGTCGAGCTTGTTCAACCACTCGAGCAGGCCGGTGAAATGGCCGACGGGATCGAGCATCACGACAGGTTTCTCGTGCATTCCCAGGTAGCCGGCTGTCCACGTCTCGAACAACTCTTCCAGCGTCCCGATTCCGCCGGGCAGCGTGATGAACGCGTCGGCGTGGTCTTCCATCAGCTTCTTGCGTTCGCGCATGGTGTCCGTGACGATCAGTTCGTCGGCGTCAACGTCGGCAACTTCCTTGTGCACCAAGGCTTTCGGGATGACGCCGACGGTCCAGGCACCCGCCGCGCGAGCGGACTCGGCGACAGCGCCCATCATCGACACGTTGCCACCGCCCGAGACCAACTGCCATCCGCGTCGACCGATCGCGGTTCCCACCTCGGCAGCCAACGCCAGGAACGATTCGTCCACCGGCCCCGACGCGCAGTAGACGCAGATCGAGTACTTTTTGTCGGAATCGGTCACCATTCTTCTTCTTTCCCCAGATCTGCGGCCTCGTCGACGCCCTTGTCGGCGTTGAGGACGATTCGTACTGCTTCTTCCACGCTGTCGGTGACGTGCAGCAGATTCACGTCACCTTCGGAAATCTTGCCGTCCCGCTCGAGGGTGCCGCGAATCCAGTCGACGAGTCCGGACCAGTACTCGGTACCGAACAGGACGATCGGGAAGCGCGTGACCTTGTGGGTCTGGACCAGGGTGAGTGCCTCGAACAGCTCGTCGAGTGTTCCGAAGCCGCCGGGCAGGCAGATGAATGCCTGGGAGTACTTCACGAACATCGTCTTGCGTGCGAAGAAGTACCGGAAGTTGATTCCGAGATCCACCCACTCGTTGAGTCCCTGCTCGAACGGCAACTCGATGCCGAGGCCGATCGAGTATCCGCCGGCCTCGCTGCAACCGCGGTTGGCAGCTTCCATCACCCCTGGCCCACCACCGGTGATGACGGCGTACCCGGCCTCGGCCAACGCCGTTCCCAGCTCGCGCCCGGATTGGTACTCGGGATGATCGACCGTGGTGCGGGCCGAACCGAACACCGTCACCGCACGCGGGACCTCGGCGAGTGCGCCGAAACCTTCGATGAATTCGCTCTGGATACGCAGCACACGCCACGGATCGGTGTGTACCCAATCCGTGGGTCCGCGCTTGTCGAGCAAGCGCTGATCCGTCGTGGTCTTCTCGTCCTTGCGCTTGCGTCGAAGCTGAACCGGCCCGCGGTGCTTGATCGACGAGCTCTGCTTCTTCGAAGCCGAATTCTTCTCTGGTGCCATGCGGCAAGGCTAACGGTCAGGCCGACAGATACTTCCTCAGCACGGCCGCGACGTCGGTGATCTGCTGCACCGGAACGTGCTCGTCGCGCTTGTGCGCGAGGTTCGGATCACCCGGTCCGTAGTTCACGGCAGGAATGCCGAGCGCCGAGAACCTGGACACGTCGGTCCACCCGTACTTCGCACGGAACTGACCACCGGCCGCCTCGATCAGGGCGGCAGCGGACGGGTTCGCCAAGCCGGGCAGCGCGCCAGGCGAGGAGTCGGTGACCTCGAATCCGAGGCCCAGACCGTCGAACACTTCGCGCACGTGCGCCTCGGCTTGTACCTCGCTGCGATCGGGCGCGAATCGGAAGTTGACGTCCATCTCGGCTTCGTCCGGGACGACGTTTCCGGCGACGCCACCGGAGATCCGCACCGCCGACAAGCCCTCGCGGTAGCCGCAACCGTCGATGTCGACCGAGCGCGGCTGGTAACTCGACAACCGCTCCAACGCTCCGCCGAACTTGTGAATGGCATTGTCCCCCAGCCAGGACCTGGCCGAATGGGCGCGAGTTCCCGAAGCCGTCAACCGCACCCGCATCGTGCCCTGACACCCGGCCTCGATGAAACCGGCCGTCGGCTCACCGAGAATTGCGACGTCCGCCGCGAGCCATTGCGGGATCTCGCGTTCGATCCGTCCCAGGCCGTTGTACGTTGCGGCGATCTCTTCGCAGTCGTAGAAGACGAGGGTCAGATCGTGGGCCAGGTTCTCGATGGTGGCCGCAAGGTGTAGGAAGACCGCGTCGCCCGACTTCATGTCCACGGTCCCGCAGCCGTGCAGGATGTCGCCGTCACGCCGCGAAGGAACGTTGTCCGCGATCGGCACCGTATCCAGATGTCCGGCGAGCATGACCCGACTGGGCAAACCACGCGACGTACGCGCCAACACGGCATTGCCGTTGCGGATGATCTCGAAGCCCGAAGTCTGCTCACGCAGCGCATCCTCGACAGCCTGCGCAATGACGGATTCGTCGTGCGAGACGCTGGGGATGTCGACCAGGGCGGCCGTCAAGTCGATGGGGTCCGAAGCAAGATCGAGGATGCTCACACGCACCAGCCTAGGCCGGTGCACCCACCACCCAGTAATCTCTAGTCCCGTGAGCGCACAGGGAGCAACAGCAGTAGGTATCGCCAACGTGACCGCGGACGGAACCGTCCTCGACACCTGGTTCCCGGCACCGGAGCTGGGAACATTCGACAAGACCGGTACCGAGAACGTCGAGGGAACAGATATTCCTTCCGATCTTGCACTGCTGGCAGGCACTGATGACGCTCGCGAGGTATCGCAGGTCGTCGTGCGCACCACCATCGCCGATCTCTCCAAGGCGCCGGTCGACGCACATGACGTCTACCTGCGCCTCCATCTCCTCTCGCACCGTCTCGTCGCACCCCACGGTGTCAACCTCGACGGCCAGTTCGGCCTGCTCAGCAACGTCGTGTGGACCAACTTCGGCCCGTGCGCCGTCGAAGGTTTCGAGCAGGTTCGCTCGCGTCTGCGCATCCGCGGCGTCGTGACCGTGTTCAGCGTCGACAAGTTCCCCCGCATGGTCGACTACGTCGTGCCGTCCGGAGTCCGCATCGGTGACGCGGACCGTGTCCGACTCGGTGCACACCTCGCCAGCGGAACGACCGTCATGCACGAGGGCTTCGTCAACTTCAACGCCGGCACCCTCGGCAACTCGATGGTCGAAGGCCGCATCTCCGCGGGCGTCGTCGTCGACGACGGATCCGATGTGGGCGGCGGCGCCTCGATCATGGGCACCCTCTCCGGTGGAGGCAAGGAAACGATCTCCCTCGGCAAGCGCTGCCTCCTCGGTGCAAACGCCGGCCTCGGCATTTCGCTCGGCGACGACTGCGTCCTCGAAGCGGGCCTCTACGTCACCGCCGGCACCAAGGTCACCGGCCCGGACGGAACCGTCGTCAAGGCCAAGGAACTGAGCGGCAAGTCGAACCTTCTCTTCCGTCGTAACTCGGTCTCGGGTGCCGTCGAGGTCGTGCCGTGGAAGGGCACCGGCGTCGAACTGAACGCTGCCTTGCACGCTAACGACTGATGAGTAGCACCGACGTCTCCGACGGAACAACCACTGCTCTCGGCCACGGTCTCAAGGTCCGCCATCTGACGATGATGGGCCTGGGCTCGGCCATCGGCGCCGGCCTGTTCCTCGGAACCGGCGTCGGTATCGCCAAGGCCGGGCCGGCCGTCCTGATCTCCTACATCCTTGCGGGCGCCGTCGTGGTGTTCGTGATGCGCATGCTCGGCGAGATGGGCGCCGCGATCCCGGCCAGCGGTTCCTTCTCTCACTACGCGCGCCTGGGGATCGGCGAGTGGGCCGGCTTCGTGATGGGCTGGCTCTACTGGTTCATGCTGATCATGGTGCTGGGCGCCGAGATCACCGGGGCTTCGGCGATCGTGAACGACTGGGTGCCGTCGATCCCGCAATGGGTTGTCGCCCTGGTTTTCGTGGTGTTCTTCGCCGTGGTGAACCTGGCGAAAGTCAGCAACTTCGGTGAGTTCGAGTTCTGGTTCGCCGCAATCAAAGTCACCGTCATCATCGGCTTCCTGATCATCGGTGTCCTGCTGGTGTTCGGCATCCTCCCCGATACCGATCCGGTCGGTACGAGCAATCTGTTCGGGCAGGGCGGCTTCATGCCCAATGGATTGTCCGGCATTGCCGCAGGACTTCTCGTCGTGGCATTCGCCTTCGGTGGGATCGAGATCGTCACCATCGCCGCAGCCGAATCCGAGAATCCGGAACGCTCCATCGCCGTCGCTGTCCGGAGCGTCGTGTGGCGCATCAGCGTCTTCTACATCGGCGCCATCTCGATCATGGTTCTGGTGCTGCCCTGGAACGACCCCGAACTCGAGAGCGGCCCGTTTGTGGCCGTCCTGAACAAGGCGAACATTCCAGGCGTTGCCGGGTTCATGGAACTCGTCGTAGTGGTGGCGTTGCTTTCCGCCTTCAACGCCAACATCTACGGCACCTCTCGCATGGCGTTCTCACTTTCGCGCCGCGGCGACGGACCCGCCTTCATGGCGAAATTGTCGAGCACCGGAGTTCCGACCAATGCCGTTCTGCTGTCGGTGTTCTTCGGCTTCGTCAGCGTCCTGCTCAACTGGCTGCTCCCCGACGACCTGCTCGGCATCCTGCTCAACGCAGTCGGCGCTGCGCTGCTGGTCATCTGGATCTTCATCGTCGTCTCGCATCTGCGACTGCGTAAACAACTCGAAGCGTCGGGCAAGCTGACGGTTCGGATGTGGCTGTTCCCGTATCTGAGCTACGCGACACTCGCGATGCTCGGTGTGTTCGTCGTCCTCATGCTCTTCGACGCCGATGCCCGTGCACAGTTGATCTCGACCACCGTGTTGTTCCTCGTGATCGCGGCATTGGGTTTCCTGAACGCCCGTTGGCGTAAGCAGAATCAGCCCGTCTGATCCGTGTGCCTATGCATCCCGCCTGTTCACGACGACGATGCTGAGACCGAATACGACGAGCACGAAGAGGGCGAAGTAGATCAGGCTGCCCCATGGTCCCCAGTGGAAATCGACGCCACCGCTGGAACCGAGAAAATTGTTGGCGTTCATGAACGGCAGGAACGGCATGATCTTCTCGCCGATACTTCCGAACAGGTTGAAAAGATTCTCGATCAGCAAGGGCCACAACAGCAGAAGCGCGATCGCACCTGCAGACTGCCGGAGCAACGCGCCCACTCCTACGGCTAGAACTACGCAGAAGAACGCGTAGATCGGTGTTCCGTAGACGACCCGCCAGTTCTCGTCGCCGGACAGAGTCAAGAATCTTCCGGCGTCACCTGCCGTGGCCTTCGTGAGGGCGAAGGCGCCGAACGACAACACGAGAGTCAGCACCGCTCCGAACCCACCGATGAGGCCCGCTTTGGCGACGAGCACCGAGGCGCGGTTCGGAACTGCCTGGAATGTGGTTCGGATTGTCCCGAAACGATATTCGCTGGTGATCGCGAGGGCCGCCATGATCATCAGAACCAACACACCGAAGCCGGTCACTCCACTGAGTGCCCCCGACACTGTCGGCATCATTGCACCGTTGGGGTTGCTGAGCGACGACTTGGCGCTCAGTCCGAAAACGGTAGCGAGTCCCAACCCGAGCACGATGATGATGATCGTGCACCACAGCGGCGACTTGGTCGTGGTGATCTTGATACGTTCAGCACTGAGAACAGCCATTACAGTGCACCTCCCATAGCCTGCTGCGTGTTTGCCTGCTGCGTGTTTGCCTGCTGCGTGTTTGCCTGCTGCGTGTTTGCCTGCTGCGTATTTGCATGGTGTGCACCGACACCCGGATCGATACCGGATGCGTGGTACTGGACATCGTCCCCGGTCAACTTCATGAACGCATCCTCGAGCGACCCCTGCTGAGAAGCCAACTCGTACAACACGATCCCCTGCGAACCAGCCAAACCACCGATCACATCGGTGGTCGAATCCACCACCACCAAAGCCGGGGCAACACCGGAACCGTCCTCACGCACCGTCAACCCCTGCGAGAGCAACACACTGCGCAACGCATCGAGCTGTGGGCTGCGCACGCGCACCGTCGACTCCGACGAACGATCCACGAACTCCGCGACCGTCGAATCCGAAATCAACCGACCCCGACCGATCACCACCAACTGCTCCGCCGTGAGCGCCATCTCCGACAGGAGGTGACTCGACACCAGCACCGTGCGGCCCTCGGCCGCCAACCGCTGCATGAACTTACGAATCCAGACGATGCCCTCCGGATCGAGACCGTTGACCGGCTCGTCGAACAACAACACCTTCGGATCCCCCAACAACGCACCCGCCAACCCCAGACGCTGCGACATACCGAGCGAGAACCCGCCGGCCTTCTTGCCCGCCACCTCGGACAACCCGACCAACCCGAGCACCTCGTCCACGCGGGACTTCGGGATCCCGTTCGAAGCAGCCATCCACTGCAGATGCGCACGCGCACTGCGATTGGGGTGCACCCACTTCGCATCCAACAACGCACCCACCGTCCGCAACGGCGTCTTGAGCTCGCGGTACGGCTTGCCCTCGATCAACGCCGCACCCGACGTCGGCTGATCCAAACCCAGGATCATCCGCATCGTCGTCGACTTACCAGCACCGTTCGGGCCCAGAAAGCCCGTCACGATGCCCGGCTTGACCGTGAACGACAAATCGTCCACCGCTTTCGTCGGTCCGTAAACCTTGGTCAATCCCCTCAGCTCGATCATGAGGACCAGTCAACCATGAAAACCGAACTGTCGGAACTTTCAGACGCCAACAGAGAAAGGCGTTGCGTCCGTTCGCTGTCGAGGCTAGTATCGAATGTATGTTCGACACTACCGGGGGGTAAAAGTGACGACGCAAGTATCTGAACAGGCCATATCCAAACAGGCGATATCCGAAGAGACCATCGGACAATTCCGAGCATCACTCGTCAGCATGGATCGATCCATCGACAACGCAGCACGCGTGGATCTTCTGCGCGCTTTGGAAGAGTTGAAGGCCAGTTGCGCTGGTGCCCAGGCATTGCTGGCTGCCGATCTCGACGCGTTCACCCGCAACGACCGCGGCGAACGGGGAGTGCCGCGCGCATACCAAGGCCGTGGAATCAACGCGCAGATTGCCCTCGCACGGCGAGAGTCGGCTTGGTTCGGAACTCAGCATCTGAACCTGGCCCGCGCACTGAACGACGAGATGCCTCACACACTTCGACTACTCGTCGACGGCTCCATCAGTGAGCATCAAGCGACGATCCTCATGCGCGAGACTTCATGTCTCACCGCCCAGGATCGCGCTACATTGGATCGCGAGTTCTGCTGCGACGCTGCAATCTTGGACGGATGCGGCAACCATCAACTGACACAAAGAATCCGCGCACGCACTGCCGAAATAGACTCCGATAGTATTGCCAGACGAGCACGCAAAGCCGTGGGAGACAGACGAGTGACGTCACGGCCTGCGCCCGACACGATGTGCTGGCTCAATGTGTTCCTTCCCGTGGCCGAAGGTATCGCCGTGCACGCCACGCTCAGGCGCGACGCAGATTCCGTACTTGCCGGCGGGGACAAGCGCACCCGAGCGCAAATCATGGCTGATCTCCTGGTCGAGCGAGTTACCGGAATCGGCCGCGCCACACCGACACCCGTCACCGTGAATCTGGTTGTCTCCGACCAGTCATTGTTGGGCGAAAATTCCGACCCGGCGTACGTCCACGGGTACGGACCTGTACCAGCCGCTATTGCACGCGAATGGATCACCAAGGCCAGCGAAGACTCCGAAACGGTGGCAACGCTCCGAAAGCTCTACGCACGCCCCGATACGGGCGCGCTGACCGCAATGGAATCCACGGCGAGAACCTTCCCGAAGGGGTTGGCGCGATTGATCGAACTCCGTGATCGAAGCTGCCGTACTCCGTGGTGCGACGCGCCGGTTCGCCACCGCGACCACATTCGCGATCACTCGAGGGGTGGACTCACCAGCGCAGCCAACGGTGCCGGGTTGTGTGCGGCATGCAATTACGCGAAACAGGCATCGGACTGGACTGCCGAACCTGTACCAGGTAACCGGCACACCTTCACCACAACGACACCTACCGGGCACCGGTATTCGTCTGAGGCTCCGCCACTTCCGGCACCCTGGACCAGTCCGGATGCGGCCTAAGTTCCTCGGTGAGCCAATGCGTTCACGAACACCTCGGAAATCTCCGAGGGGTCACGAGCGATGTACGTCGAACCGCCCGTCACGCGGGAGATATCGGCGAGCGCCGCCGCATCTGCGTCATCGGTGATGCCGATGGTGACGATGATGACCGGACGCGCCGGATCCTGCTCGCGTGCAAGAACATCGAGCAACTGTTCACGGCTGATGCTGTCAGGATCTTCGTTTGCGCCGTCGGTCAAGATGATGACGCTGTTGACCGCTCGCGGATCGTACGATTCCTGAACCTTACGGAATGCGGCCAGCGTCGTGTCGTACAAACCTGTGGCGCCACGTTTGAGTTCGGTGAGCCGGTTCGCCTGATCTGCCATCAACTTTCGTTGAGTCACACCGTCGACGATCGTGTCGTAGCGCCTGATCGGCACCAATTCCTGGAAGTCCTGGGTTCCGTTCATACCTTGGGAAAACGCCCAGAGACCGGCAGCGACGCTGTCTGGGAAGACCTGATTGCCGGCCAGAGCAGCAGCAGTGGTCAACTGCATGCGCGTCTTGCCGCCTGCCGCCGGGTAGTCCATCGACGCAGACACGTCGATCGCAACGAGTGTCCGGATCGGCTTGGCCATCAGAGCCCAAGCACCCAGCGTTTGATCGGCCACCGACTGTTCGGACACGGTCAGTGCCGTGACGTCACCGACTCCACCTTCGACGGCTCCACCGCCGGAAGTACGGAACCCGCTGCGCGTCAGCACTTCCTGAGCAGATTCACTGTGCAACAGCTCAGCGATGGCGTCACTCTTCTTGGCTGCGGCGTAGTGCCGGTCCGGTGCCGAAGCACTGACCACCAGGGGGTAATCCATGATCATGGTTCCCGTCGCCGGTACTGTCGCGGAAATCTTCGACTCAGCCTTCGCGAACTCGACGACCTGTTGCTCAGTCGAAACACCGACCTTTCCGGAGCTGACCAATTCGGTGAGCATCTTCTGTCCTACCGGCTGATCTTCGGTACGAACACTCTCCGCTTGCGCATGGGGTACGAGTGCCGCTCGAACGGATTCGGAGGTAGCCCCGGTCTCCGCGAGAGCTCCGAGAATGGGCGCCGACGCAACCCCTGTGAACAACGGATTGCCCAACGCCAGATCGGGAACCTGTAGCGCCGCGAGCCAACTGGCAAACTGTTCGCCACCGCCGGAGGCGAGAACGACAGGCGAGGTGGCGATCGAACCGCTGGCGGCAGCGACCGGCCCCTTGGCCGTCAATGCAGCTTTGCCCACCCACGCTGTCGAATCCGGTATCCACATGTCCGGCGCGTCCACGCCCTTACCCAGGGTTCCCGCAACGTCCCCGGGCAGCGCAGAGGTGACCGTGATCCGCGAACAGCCTGTCTGCTCCGGCGACGATTCTGCGAGGATCTCCGTGACTGCCGGCGCGATCGCAGGATCCGCTGCCAGCGAGTACTCGTCGACGCTCTCGCAGGAATCGGACTGTGTTGCCTTGAAGACCACCACCCCGGTGGCGACTACCGCGACGGCAACCAACCCACCCACTGCGTAGAACCCGATCGACCGCCCGCTGTCAGGACTCGAATGCCGTCCGCCCGCCATGAAATCTGCCCTTCCGAGGCCACTCGCACTCAGGCATACCGACGGTATGCGCGCGACTGGAACTGTCCCTACCGGGCGGTAGTGTAGCCAAGAACACAGAAATTCCAACTAGCGCTGAATCGTCGGAGAACCGGCGAGCCCACATTTCGGGACGGGCCGGCCGAATTCACGAACCTTCAAGCGTCGCAGCGACTTTTCAGCAAACCGACCTGCCTAGAGCAGCTCACGCTTCTGAACCTTGCCCATCGCGTTACGTGGCAGAGTCTCGGCAAATCGAACCTCACGGGGACGCTTGTGCGCCGACAACTCCGCCCCGACCAACTCGACCAATTCGGCTTCGGTGACCTCGGGAGTCCCGGGCTTACGGACTACGACGGCGATGATCCGTTGCCCCAGATCGGCGTCGGGGACACCGATCACCGCAACTTCGGACACCGAAGGGTGCCCGAGGATGGCGGTCTCGATCTCGCCGGCGCCGACTCTGAATCCACCGGATTTGATCAAGTCGATGGATTCGCGGCCGACGATTCGGTGGAACCCACCCTCGTCGATGACGGCGACGTCACCGGTCTTGAAGTAGCCGTCCTCCGTCCAGGACTCGGCGGTTGCGTCCGGACGGTTCAAGTAGCCGTCGAAAAGCATCGGCCCACGTACCTGTAGGCCGCCGATACTCTGGCCGTCGTGCGGCACATCGTTGCCCTTCTCGTCACGAAGACGAGTCTCGACTCCGCGCAGCGGCACGCCGACCCACCCCGGGCGTCGCTCGCCGTCGAAACGCGTGCTCAGGGTCAGCATCGTCTCACTCATGCCGTAACGCTCGATGAGCGTCAATCCTGTTCGCTCCCGCAGCTTTTCGAAGACAGGCACGGGAAGCGGCGCACTACCGGAGACCAGAAGTCGGGCACCGGACAACGCGCGGGCAGCTTCTTCGTCTTCGGCGATACGCGACCAGACGGTGGGGACACCGAAGTAGAGGGAGCCTTTGGCCCTTGCGTAGTTTTCCGGCGTCGGCTTGACGGTGTGGATCACCCGGCTGCCGATCCGGAGGGGGCCGAGGATTCCGAGAATCAGTCCGTGCACGTGGAAGAGCGGAAGCCCGTGTACGAGGGTGTCTCGCCACGTCCAGTCCCAGGCCTCGGCGAGCGCGTCGAGCCCGGCTGCGATAGCCGAGCGACTGAGCAGAACGCCCTTCGGTGGGCCGGTAGTTCCGGACGTGTACAGGACGAATGCTGTGGACTGCGGTGCCGGTTCGGGATAGCTGTGCCACGAGCGAGCGTGCAATCGGACGGGAACCACGGGCAGACCTTCGCAGTGGTCGTCCGTTTCGCCGAGCCACGCCTGGGCACCGGAGTCACGCAGAATGTGCTCTCGCTCAGCCTTCCCCGAGTCCGGCGGGACCGGCACAACGGTGACGCCGGCAATCAACGCCCCGACGACGGCGAGAATCGTTTTTGCTGTGGGAGTTGCCAATACGGCAACCCGATCGGCCTGCGCCACTCGCTCCGCGACCGAGGTCGCGGCACCGAGAATGGCACTCCGCGAGAGAACCGTGTCACCGATCGTCACGGCGTCATCGAGTTCGTCACCGCGGGCAACAGCAAGGGGGTTCAAGGATCTCAGCAGCACCACGACAGCATCTCACAGCGCGGATGGTCGCAAACTTTCTCCTGCCCGACGCGCGTCCATCGAGTGCGGAGGGAACAGCGTCACCAGCGCAGCCCCCAAGAGCGCCCCGGAAAGCACCGCGAATCCGTGTGCGTCGTCGACCGTCACCAATGTTGCGCCGCCGACGACAATCACGACCGTCAGAACAATCTCAGGCATTCGCGGGCGCACCAGAACGCCGATCCCCGCGGCCGCCGCTGCCAGAGCAAGCGTGGCACCGGAGTTGCCTGCGCCGGTCGACGGGAAGACTGCGGTGGTGAGCAAACCGAACAACAGTTGACCGAGCAGGAAGAGAGCCCAGCCACGTGCGGCGCCCCAGAGCCGAAACGCAAGCGGTGCAACCACGGCCAGCGTCGCGAGATTGGTGACAGTTCCTGCGGCCCCTCCGTCCTGAACGAGCACGGAGGTCAGAATGCGCCACCATTGCCCGTCACGAATCAACGCGGGATCACGACGAAACATCTCGAGCAGTCCCGGCATCGCCGCCTGCAAGATGGAAGGCACTGCAACCATCAGCCAGAGGAGAGCTGCCGAGAGTGGGAATTCTCCGAAAACTCGACGACTTTTCAACCACACGAGCA
Organism: Rhodococcus sp. 008; assembly: GCF_001682295.1. Lineage (NCBI taxonomy): Bacteria > Bacillati > Actinomycetota > Actinomycetes > Mycobacteriales > Nocardiaceae > Rhodococcus > Rhodococcus sp. 008. The sequence goes on from NZ_CP012749.1 coordinate 249,507, forward strand.
TCAGTGCAACCGAGGCAGCAACGACAGCAAAAATCAGTACCGCGTCCAAGCCGCCGGTCCCTGAGGTGGTCACAGCGCGACCTTACATCGGACCGATACCGACATCAGGGAACCTGACACCTGGGAAAGCACACGATTCAGGCGGAGAGGCGCTTTGCTGCCGCGGCGATTCGTTCGTCTGGTGCAGTGAGCGCGATCCGCACGTGCTTGCTCCCGCTCGGTCCGTAGAACTCACCGGGGGCAACGAGGATCCCACGATCGGCGAACCAACTGACCGTCGCTCGACATTCCTCGCCGCGCGTCGCCCAGAGGTACAGACCTGCCTCGGAATTGTCGACGGTGAATCCGGCGCCTCGAACAGCTTCGATCAACACACTACGACGCTCGCGGTACCGCTCGCGCTGGATGTTCTCGTGTTGGTCGTCGCCCAAGGCTGCGGTCATCGCCGCCTGGATCGGTAGCGGCAGGATCATGCCCGCATGCTTGCGCACCTCGAGCAGTTCCGACACCAGAGCCGGATCACCGGTGACGAACCCGGCGCGATAGCTCGCGAGATTGGACGTCTTCGAAAGTGAGTGGACCGCAAGCAAACCGGTCAGATCACCGTCGTTGACACGAGGATCGAGAATGGAGAGCGCATCGGCTTCCCACGTCAATCCGAGGTAGCACTCGTCGGAGACGACGATGGCGCCGCGCTCGCGCGCCCAGGCCACGACCTTCTGCAAGTGCTCGAGGCCGAGCACCTTGCCGGTGGGATTCGAGGGCGAGTTCACGAAGATCATCGCCGCCGACTCGGGACCGAGCTTGTTCAAGCCGTCGGCGCGCAGGACACGAGCACCTGCCAGTTTCGCTGCGACCTCGTACGTCGGGTACGCCAACTCCGGAATGACCACCAGATCGCCGGCTCCGAGACCGAGCAATTTCGGCAGCCACGCGATCATTTCCTTGGTACCGATGGCCGGCAGCACCGCTGCCGGATCGACGTCGGGAATGTTGTAGCGGCGATCCAGTGACTCCGCCACGGCCTCGCGAAGCGCGAGCGTGCCATGAGTCGTCGGGTATCCGGGCACCTCGGCAACAGAGGCCAGAGCCTCCTGAATCACCGGGTCCACCGGATCCACCGGCGTCCCCACGGACAGGTTCACGATGCCGTCGGGATGAGAGTGCGCCTTCGCCGTGACATCGGCGAGCGAATCCCACGGAAAATCAGGAAGCCCAGCGGCCACCGGAGTACGAGACAAGATCTCTATTCCTCACCCATCGGAGGCAGCGCCTTGATGAACGGCGTGTCGTAGTCGACCTTGCCGAGCTTGGCCGCTCCACCCGGCGAGCCGAGATCGTCGAAGAAATCGACGTTGGTGCTGATGTACGCGTTCCACTGGTCCGGGACGTCGTCTTCGTAGAAGATGGCTTCGACGGGACAGACAGGCTCACACGCGCCGCAGTCGACACACTCGTCGGGGTGGATGTAAAGCATGCGTCCACCCTCGTAGATGCAGTCGACAGGGCATTCTTCGATGCACGCCTTGTCCATCACATCTACACACGGTTCAGCAATCGTGTAGGTCACTGCCGATCTCCCTGCCTTCCTGTCGTGCATCGCCGCCGCAACACGCAGTTGCAAGGGGCCGAAAATCCGATACGACTCTCACGTACCGCGGGAACAGCCTATTATCCCCCTGCCGACCGACTCTGAGCAGGCGGGGGTAACACATTTCAGCCTACTGCGGTGATGTTCCTCGACCGAATCGCGATCCACTTCTCCCCCAGAGCGGCCGCGCGTACCAGTGCGCCCCGCTCACCGAGGTAATCCGCCACGACGCCGACCACCGGAATCTTGCCGATGATCTCGTACGGTTTTGTCCGAGACGGCCGCTTGTGCAACTCGTCCGTGATGGCACGAAAAGTCTTGGACGTGCGCCACAACATTCCGATGAGCGCGAACGGGCGCCAGGTCTCGTCGGCGCCGCCGGCTGATTTCTCGGCGAAGTCCTCTCCGGTGAGAAGCTCTCGAGACTTCGTCTCACGCCGGCACAGCACCGACGCCAGGAGGTCCACCTGCTGATCCCGTTCGGTCACTCCGTGTTCACGGGCAACCGCAACGAGCACAACGGCCTGATTCGCGAAGGCCAGCAGGTCCTGGATCGGCAACCGATTGAGGAGGACGCCGAAGATGCCGGGGAACGCCACGGCAACGGTGTTGAGTGCACCCAACCGGGTCGTCCACCACTTCGAGCGCTGCTCGTCGGTCATCACCGACCACGCCGCCGTCCCGGGGAACTTGACGACGTCGAGGACCCAAGCGGCCGCGTCCAACACCATCGCAGCAGCGTTTCGCTCGGGATCGGTCGGCTCGAACGTCCGACGCTTGATACCGAGCGGATCGCTGTAGGCGAGGTCGAGAACCGGGTTGATCCCCCACACCGCTCGATCGAGAACCTCGACGACCTTGCGGTCCCCCAGTACGTCAGCCATCAGGCAATCGCTCCTTCGCGTCGTGCATGTGTGGTGGTTCGTTCGCGTGCCGGACGTCCGATTCCCTCGGCGATGGCGCGCAGTTCTGCGACGGTCTTCTCGGAACCGTGTTCGGAGCCGGCCATCCGCGAGATCGTCTCTTCCATCAGCGTTCCGCCGAGGTCGTTGGCGCCGCCGTTGAGCATCATCTGCGTTCCGGTGATGCCAAGTTTGACCCAGCTGGTCTGGATATTGGGTATGCGGCCGTGCAGCATGATGCGTGCCAACGCGTGCGCAGCGCGGTTGTCCCGATTGGTCGGCCCTGGCCGTGAAGCGCCCGCCAGGTACAGGGGCGCGCTCTGGTGAACGAACGGCAGCAGCACGAACTCCGTGAATCCGCCTGTACGGTCCTGGATTCCGCGAAGAACGTTCAGGTGCCCGACCCAATGGTGCGGCTGATCGACATGCCCGTACATCATCGTCGAACTCGACCGCAGCCCCACCTCGTGGGCCGTGGTGACCACTTCGATCCATTCCGCCGTCGGCAGTTTGCCCTTGGTGAGGATCCAGCGCACCTCGTCGTCGAGGATCTCCGCTGCCGTACCGGGAATGGTGTCCAGGCCCGCCTCACGAAGGGCCGTCAGCCAATCCCTGATGCTCTCACCACTGCGCGATGCACCGTTCACGATCTCCATCGGAGAGAACGCGTGGACGTGCATCGACGGCACGCGCTTCTTGACGGCCCGGACCAGGTCGGCGTAACCGGTGACGGGAAGTTCCGGATCGATACCGCCCTGCATGCACACCTCGGTTGCGCCGGCGACGTGCGCTTCCCACGCACGGTCGGCGACCTGCTCTGCCGACAGCGTGAACGCGTCGGCGTCACCCTTGCGCTGCGCGAACGCACAGAATCGGCAGCCCGTGTAGCAGATGTTGGTGAAGTTGATGTTCCGGTTCACCACGTAGGTGACGTCCTCGCCGACGGCATCCTTGCGCAGCGCATCCGCCAGTGCCACAACGGCTTCCAGGCCCGGGCCCTCCGCCGTGGCGAGGGCCAGGTACTCGTCGTCGGAACATCCGGCCGGGTCGCGTTCGGCACTGCGGAGCGCAGCCAGCAGATCGGTGTCGACGCGAATCGGAGCACTGAGCTCGAGAACCTGTTCGCGCACGGTCTCCCAGTCGCCGAACGCACTGCCCAGGTCACTGCGGGTCTCGGTGTTGCGCCCGTCCGTGTCGATCTCGGTATTGAGATCGACGCGTCCGCTCGATTCCCACGACTCGTCCGGTTCCTGCCACGGCCGACCCACCGGCTTGGTGTCGGGCAAGGCGAGACCGGTTTTGGGATCCGCCAGCGCCTGCACGTGACCCGCAATACGCGGATCGATCCACGGAGCCCCGGCCAGGACATATGCCGGCTGAGCCGCAGTGCGTTCGGTCAGCGTGAAGCCGCCCTCGGCGCTGATCTCGGCCAAGGTCTCGAGATTCGGCCAGGGACGCTCGGGGTTGACGTGATCGGGGGTCAACGGTGATACCCCGCCCCAGTCGTCCACGCCTGCGCCGAGCAGCGCGAGGCACTCGCTGTTCGAGACGAGATTCGGCGGACTCTGGATCCGCATCGTCGGCCCGAGCAGCAGGCGTGCGACGGCGATGGCCGCGAGAAACTCGTCGAGTCCAGCATCAGGCGTATTGCGCATCGCGGTATCGGGCTTGGCCAGGAAGTTCTGAATGATCACTTCCTGGATGTGGCCGAACGCCTTCTGCGACTTGCGTATCGCCATGATCGACTCGGCACGTTCGAGGAAGTTCTCCCCGATGCCCACAAGAATTCCCGTGGTGAAGGGGATGTTCAGTCGGCCTGCGTCGGTCAGGGTGCGTAGCCGAACCGCCGGGTCCTTGTCCGGGCTGCCGTAGTGGCACTCACCCTTGTCGGTGAACAGCCGGGTAGCGGTCGTCTCGAGCATCATGCCCATCGACGGCGCAACGGGCTTGAGCCGCGAGAGTTCCTGCCAGCTCATCACACCGGGATTGAGGTGTGGGAGCAGGCCTGTCTCCTCGAGTACCCGGATCGACATCGCTCGCACGTAGTCGAGGGTGGAGTCGTAGCCGCGTTCGTCCAGCCATTGCTTGGCTTCCGGCCAGCGAGCCTCGGGGCGATCCCCCAGCGTGAACAACGCTTCCTTGCAGCCCAATTCGGCGCCTGCCCTGGCAATGTCCAAAACCTCGTCCGGTTCCAGGAACATGCCGTGCCCAGCGGCACGCAGCTTCCCCGGCACCGTGACGAATGTGCAGTAGTGGCACTTGTCCTGGCACAGACGGGTCAGCGGAATGAAAACTTTCCGCGAATACGTCACGGTGTTCGGCCGACCCGCTGCCAGCAGACCGGCATCGCGAACCTTGGCCGCCGAAGAACACAGATCGGTCAGATCGGTTCCCCGTGCCTGCAGCAGCGTTGCCGCCTCGTCGACGTTCAGGGTCGCTCCGTCGCGTGCACGACGGAGAACTCGCCGCATCGCCGACGCTGACGGGCCGGGCGACGGACTGGACGAGGCGGACGCGGAAATACCTGGCATCGGAAGCATGGTGGGTTTGCCGGAGTCATCACCAGTTCGGTTCACCTAGCGATCATGCGCCATGTGGGACGACTAGTGCCACCCGGTGCCAGAAGTAGGAGGCCTCACCGCCCCGACACCGCCTCGATCACGACGGCCGGTAGTCGTCGTCGACCGCAACCTCGACTCGTTGATCCACGACGTCAGCCACTGGCGCGTCGAGCGGAATGTCGGTCAGATCGGGTTCTTCAGGGGCGTTCGGATCTACGGGTGTCGATTGTTCGAGCGCATCTGATTCCGGAGCCTCCGGGTCGAATGTCGCATCTTGTTCGGTCATCACGTGCTCCCTTCGCGGTCGCCACACTCCACGATAGGGCCGATGTCGACAGATCGCCCCTCACTCGACCAAAGTAGTGCCCATGACTGCGCCGCAACCGCTGACCATGGCCGACCCGTTATGGCGACCCAGCACCAAAGCCCCGAGGCTGTGGGCAATCACTGCCTCACTGTTCTGGGTACCCGTCATCGTCGCCGAAATCGTCTGTGCCGTCTTGGTGCCCGGAATCCCGTCCTGGGTGGTCGGCACCGTATTCGCAGTCACCGTACTCTTCGCTGCCACCTACATTCTGATGGTCCCGGCGTGGCGGTATCGGGTCCACCGATGGGAGATCAGTGACACCGCGGTATACACCCGCACCGGCTGGTTCACCCAGGAGCGACGCATCGCACCGATCTCGCGCGTGCAGACCGTGGACACCGAGCGCGGACCGATCGACCGCATGTTGGGTCTGGCAACCGTCACGGTCACGACAGCGTCGTCGGCCGGGGCCGTGAAGATCTCCGCACTCGACCAGGAAGTCGCCGACCGCACGGTGGCTCAACTGACGGAGATCGCGGGTAGCAACGTGGGAGACGCGACGTGAACGAGAAACAGTTGGGCGACCCGACCGCGATCGAGATCCCGGTAGAGGCGGAAACGGCAGCTGCCGAGGCCGCGGAAGAGGAACAGCCCTGGCTCCGCCTCGACCGACGCATGCTTCTGGTCCACCCCGTCAACGAAGTCGTCAAACTGCTCCCGGTCCTACTCGTCTCCGTAGTTCTCGGCAGCCAATCCGGAAACCACTGGTGGGGACTCGGCGTCGTCACTCTGCTCGTCATCTTCGGTTTGTTGCGGTATTTCACCACCACGTACCGAATCGGACCCGTCCACGTTCAACTGCGCACCGGGGTCTTCCAGAAAAAGCTGCTCTCCGTCCCGCGTAGCCGCATCCGATCCGTCGACGTCGAGGCCGGGGTCATGCACCGGTTGCTCGGACTGTCGATCGTGCGCATCGGTACCGGCCAGCGCGCCGGGAGCGGCCACGATTCGAACAAGTTCGAGCTCAACGCCCTGTCGACCGCCCTGGTTCCGGACCTACGCGCCGCACTGTTGGCCGGCGCCCAGCAAGCACGGCGACTGGAAACCCCGGGCACGCCGGTCGAAAGCATCACCGAACCGGTCGACACCGAAATCGGTCACTGGGAACCGAGTTGGGTTCGCTACGCCCCCTTTTCGTTCACCGGAATCGCCATCATCGCAGCCATCATCGGCATCTCGTTCCAATACGGCATCGGCACTGCCGTCGCGAAATCCTCGGCAGTGAGCGACAGCTTCGACTCACTCGAGAGCCTCGGCATCGCACTGATGGTCGTCATCGCACTCGTCGTGCTGCTGGTGCTGTCGAGTGCACTCGCCTGCGTCCAGTACCTGATCGCGTTCGGCAACATGAAACTCACCGACAACGGCCGCATCCTGCATGTCAGTCACGGCCTGTTGAAGACTCGGCAAACCACACTCGACCGCGCCCGCCTCCGCGGCACGACGCTCAAGGAACCGCTCCTGCTGCGATTGGCCCGCGGCGCGCGGCTCGACGCCATCATGACCGGGGTCAGCGCCGAGAAGAAGGAATCTTCGCTACTGCTCCCGCAGGGACCGCGCAGGGAAGCCGAGCGAGTGATGGCCACCGTGATCGGTGACTCACGCCAGGCGTCCGCCCCGCTGATCCCGCACGGCCCGGCCGCGCGGCGTCGCCGGTACACCCGAGCACTGTTCCTCGCCGCGGTGGCGTTCCTGGTCTGTGTGGCGTGCGCGGCTTCTGGACTCGATGTACCGATCTACGCGTGGTTCGGGGTCGCCGTACTCGCCATCGGTGGCACCGCCCTCGCCTTCGACCGATACAACGGCCTCGGCCACGCAGTACTACCCGGATGGTTGATCACCCGAAACGGCTCGCTCGATCGCCAGCGTCACAGTCTCGAATCCGAAGGTGTCATCGGATGGACGGTGCGCGAGACGTTCTTCCAACGACGCGCGGGAGTGGCAACCGTCGTCGCCGCGACGCCCGCCGGCACCGGAAGCTACGAGGTGATCGATCTCCCCGCCGAGAACGCGTGGGCATTGATCGAAGCCGTCACTCCGGGCGGTGGCGACGTGTGGGCAGGTCGTCGATGATGAGCCGCGCCAGCGAACCGAGACGCGATCGCTCCGGCTGGATGGTCGGAACACCGAGGAGTTCCAGCGGGGCGGCCGTCACCGGTCCGACGCAGTAGGTCGGTACCGGTCCGCGCATAGCTGCGACGAACCGCTCCAGCTCGCCCATTTCTTTTGCCGTGCTGAGCATCGAGGAGACCGCGGGGGCACTGGTGAAGGTCAGCGCGTCGATCGCACCGGAACGAACTGCAGCGACCAACGCGCGGACCGGCGACTGATCCGGCGGCCGGATCCACCGATAGACCGATACCGGAGTGACAACCGCGCCGATGTCGGCGAGGGAGGCGCTCAGGTCCGTCAACGGCTCCCATTCGGTGATGGTGCCGTGCAACTGGACTGCGATGCGCAAGCCTGCCACTCCCTCGCTTCCGAGATGTGCCAGAACTTCCTCGGACGACTCACCCGAAGGCGACCATTCCTCGCGCAGTCCGGCGCCTCGGATGGCACCCGTCGCCTTGGGGCCGCGGGCGATGATGCGCGTGTGGGCGAGAGCCCCGAGGAACTCCTCGGTCAAACCCCACGAGGCGACGGCGTCGAGCCAACCCCTGAAGCCGATCCCGGTACTGATCACGACCAATTCCGGAGGATCGGCAATCAAAGCGGACGTCTGAGTCCTCAGGTCTCGATCGTCCACCAACGGCAGCACATGGATCACCGGTGTCCGCACGATCTCCGCGCCTCGACGTTCGAGGAGCGTCGCAAATTCTTCGACACGCCGTTCTGCGGTCAAGGCGATAGTCGCACCCGCCAAATCATGTTCAGCCACAGGCTGAGTGTCCCTTATGCACGGGTCAGTTTCCTACGCGCGCGCCGAGAACTATTGCGAGCTGAGGGTGGCGAGTCTGTTGATCGCCACTTTGAAGAGGAAAACGGAGGCCGGAGCGATCGCACCGACCAGCAGCAGGAAGGTCAGAGGGGACGAAAGCACGAGTACGTCGCCGCCGGGGCCGCCCACCATGCACACCAAGAACCCGACGATCCAACCGGCGAGCGGCAATGCGGCCCTACCCGGCGTCGTAACCGTGCGGGCGGCGATCACCAATACGAGGTTCGCGGTCGCGGCTACGAGAATGCTGATGGGAAATGCCGTCGTACCGAGATGAGTCGGCAAGAACAGGACGGACAACACCGCGCACAGGAATCCGTCGAAAATCAGGACGCCGAGGATGACAGGGTCGAGCCACGACAGCGACGTTCCTGTCGAGGCGTCCGTGTTGTTCTCGACGGTCGTCATGGTTTTGATAGTGGTCTATCGGTCGTCATCGCGCGAGCGCGGGGTCCCTCCAGACAAGCACCCCGGCTCGCGCCCGAAAAGCACGAAGCTGATCAGGGAACCGGCGGGAACCCGAGCAGAGTCAGCAAATGACTCTGCTGATCTGCGAATGCGTAGAGCGACCCGTAATACAAGTCGTGGTAATAACCAGCCATCGGACGCAACGAATCGACGAAGGCGACGATCTGGTTCTGCAGGTCCCAGTTGTACATTTCTTCAGCCCCCAGGCTTTGCTGTTACCGAAAGGACCACCCATCCGGTGACACGCATCACACACCACTACGGCGTCGATCGCAATGCCTGTGAGCCGACGCCCAGGTCAGCTGTGCAGCCCGCCGAACAGATCGCGCTCGCGGCCGTCCTCACCCACCGGACCGAGCGCGCCGGCGGCCAATACGAAATGCTCGACCGTCAGGATCGGTTGGACCACGTTGTTCGACAATGCGAACTCGGCTCGGCTCGGGGCTACCGTCACCTGAGTGGCGTGGGCGCTCAATGCCCTCGCCTTCGCATCGATGACGCCTCGAACGTCGATTGCCGTCGTCACGTCTGTGTCCTCGACGCTCGGCAATTCCCCGGGCTCGGGCAGACGCCAGTTCTCCGGGAACTCGGAAATCGCCGCGATGCCGCGTTCGAGTCCGCTGCGCTCGGTCACGGTCCAGTAGAACTTCGGAGTCGACCACGGCTCGCCGGTCTCGGGATACGCGGTCGTTCCTGCAGCTTCGACGGCCGCTGTCGTGATCGCGTGCGCCTGGATGTGATCCGGGTGCCCGTAGCCGCCGTTGGGGTCGTACGTGATCACGACGTGCGGCCGAATCTCACGAATGACGGCTACCACCGCGCCGACTGCTTCGTCGAGTCGAGCATTGACAAAAGCACGGGGATTGGCGGCCGAAGGTGTGCCGATCATTCCGGAGTCGCGATACCGACCGGCACCGGCGAGGAAGCGAGGAGCGGCACTGCCCAAAGCCGACAAAGCAGCGCTCAGTTCCGCGATCCGGTAGCCACCGAGTTGATCGGCCTCGGAAGCCACGAGCCCGGCCCACGCATCACCGATCACTTCGCCTTCCTCCCCCAACGTGCAGGTGAGGACTGTGACCTCGACGCCTTCGGACGCGTATCGCGCGATGGTGCCACCGGTGGTGATCGTTTCGTCGTCCGGATGTGCGTGCACCAACAGAAGTCGCTTCGCCGACGCGGTCACTTTTCCACCCTCACCCAGTCCGTAGCGTTTCCGAATATCCCCACCTGCACCGGCCCGTCGAGGACCACGCCCTCGACTCCGGTCCCGACCGCGACCAGCGCTCGGCTCTGCACGATCGGCAAAACCGCCGCAAGATCCCACAGCCTGGGTTCCGCATCGGCGATCAACGACCCCAGATCCCCGATGCCACTGAGCGCTTCGTCGATCCGACCTTGCAACGCCGGATCACACAGCCCGGACAGGTTGCTCGGAGCCTCGACGCTTGTCGTTCGGATGGGCTCCGGTGTCTGCGACGGCGTCGGTGCGGGCACTGCCGAACTTGTTGCCGGAGTGGAAGGTGCGCTCGGGCAACTGAACCGCGAGGCCAGCGAAGTGGCCGTGTCGGCGCCTGCCCGGCTCCAACCGACGATCATGTCGACGCGTCCTGTCGTCAGGTCCTCGCCGTAGAGTTCCTCCGGCGCCACCGATTCGACGGTCGCCAGGATTCCCACGTCACGCAATTCGTCGGCAGCGGTGTTTGCCACGGCGATCGCGATGTCGTCGTTTTCGGGAGCGCCGATCAGCAGTGTCAACTGGGCGCCGTCACGGACGATCGATCCGACCGTTCCAGTGCCCGTGACGATTCCGGTGGGCGGTGCCGTCAGGTAGCCGGCTGCAGTCAGCTCGCCCAGCGCCTGCTCCCTGGTCGGTTTCGGCGGCGCGGTGGGCGCATATCCCGGATCCGACGGAGCGAGGATCTGAGCTTTCACCGGGGCCGACGCCGATTCACTCCCTGCCGCCACCACGGCGAGCAGGTCCGGATCGAGCAGTCCCAGAACACCTTTACGCACCCGAACATCCGCGAAGTTCTTGCTTCGCCCGTTCACGTTGATGTCGAGAGTGCGCGGAACGTAGGAGAATGCCGTCCTGACACCCGGGATTGCAGACAGCTGAATATCCGTGGCACTACCCGAATGAACCTGCGCCACTTGGGCATCGTCGGTACGCAGCGCATCCGCCAACTGCGCAGCCGTTCCTCCGCGTCGCAGAACTATCTGATCCGGGTCTGAAGGCTTGCCCCAGAATCGGTCGTTGCGTTCGAGCACGATTTCGTCCCGGCCGCGGTCGACCGAGCGCACGTGAAAGTGGGCTCCCGACACCGGAATCCCCTCACTCAGGCCGGTGCTGAAACCGCCGGGAGTGTCCTTGATCAGGTGGGACGGAAGAATATCGGTGAACAACTCTCGCCATGCCGGATACGGCGCACGCATCACGACGTTGACCGTTTTGCCGCCGCCGGACGAGTTCACGTCGTCGATCATCTGATAGCCCGCGGGATTGACCACACCGGGAACCGAGATCATCTGCTGCCACAGGTAGCGAAAGTCTTCTGCCGCAATGGGAGCGCCGTCCGACCATTGGGCTTCGTTGCGCAGTTGGTAGCGAATCGTGAACGGGGCCTCCGACGTCACTTCAGCGGAAACGAGGAAAGAATCGTCGATCGCCCACTCCGTCGCGCCAGGTTGTGTGGGCGAATTGATCGGGCGAAACGCACTGGGCAGTACGAGGTTGCCGACTGCGGAGTTGACCGGCGACTGATCCGCGAGCAGGTGCGGGTTGAATCCGCCTCCCACCTCGTCGATTGCCACAGTGACCTGCTTCATCGCCGGAACGACCGGAGTCGGTGTGGGCTTGACGGTTTCGGTGCTCTCGACCGGAGGCGGCGGATCGGCTGTACATGCAGTCAGTGACAACGCCGTCACTGCCACTGCCAACGCCAGGTAGCGACGTCCTGAGGCCACAGACAATTCCTTCCGTACGGGGCCGCGTCGCCCCTTCGCACTCGATTTCCAGGCAGAACTTTGCCTGGAAACCATGAAGGCGAATGTACCTTTCCGCCGAAAACTCGGCTGAAAGGCACATCCGCCTGTCAGGTTGTAACCGACGAAAGACTACAGAGCAGCCTTGTCGCGTGCCTTGCTACGTGAACGCTCGCGAGCGCGCTCGGTTGCGTTGAGGTGCACCTTGCGGACGCGAACGTCCTCCGGGGTGACCTCGACGCACTCGTCGCTGGAGCAGAACTCCATCGCTGCTTCGAGTTCGAGCTTGATCGGCTTTGCGAGGGTCTCCATCACGTCTGCGGACGACTGACGCATGTTGGTCAGCTTCTTCTCGCGGGTGACGTTGATGTCGAGGTCTTCCTGACGCGGGTTGATACCGACGACGTGTCCCTCGTAGGTGTCTGCGCCGGGCTCGACGAAGAAGGTTCCGCGGTCGGCCAACTGGATCATGGCGAACGGCGTCACCGTGCCGGAGCGGTCCGAGACGAGCGAGCCGGTGTGGCGCGCACGGATCTCGCCGGCCCACGGGCCGTATCCGTCGAACACGGCGTTGGCGATACCGGTTCCGCGGGTTTCCGTGAGGAAGTCCGTGCGGAAGCCGATGAGGCCACGCGAAGGAACGATGAACTCCATGCGAACCCAGCCTGCGCCGTGGTTCGACATCTGGACCATCTTGCCCTTGCGGTTGGCCAGGAGCTGCGTGATGGCGCCGAGGTACTCCTCGGGGCTGTCGATGGTCAGCTCTTCGAAAGGCTCGTGAACCTTGCCGTCGACGAGCTGCGTGACAACCTGCGGCTTACCGACGGTGAGTTCGAAGCCTTCACGACGCATCTGCTCGACGAGGATGGCGAGCGCGAGCTCTCCACGACCCTGGACCTCCCACGCATCGGGGCGACCGATGTCGAGGACCTTGAGCGAGACGTTACCGACGAGCTCCTGGTCCAGGCGGGACTTGACCATGCGTGCAGTCAGCTTGTGACCCTTGACGCGACCGACGAGCGGTGACGTGTTGGTGCCGATAGTGACCGAGATTGCCGGCTGGTCGACGGTGATGCGGGGCAGTGCGACCGGGTTCTCCAGATCGGCGAGGGTGTCGCCGATCATGATGTCCGGGAATCCTGCGACGGCGCAGATGTCACCGGCGACGGCGACCTCACCGGGAACGCGCTCGACACCGATGGTCGTGAGGAGTTCGGTGATCTTGGTCTTCGTGACGACGGGCTCGCCGTCGACCTCGCGGCACCAGGACACGGTCTGGCCCTTGCGCAGCTCGCCGTTGTGGATGCGAACGAGTGCGAGGCGACCGAGGAATGCGGATGCGTCGAGGTTGGTGACGTGAGCCTGCAGCGGTGCGTCGACCGAGCCCTTCGGCGCGGGGACGTACTCCATCAGCACCTGGAAGAGTGCGGTGAGGTCCTCGGCGTCGGGAGCCTTGCCGTTCTCGGGCTGCACGGTCGATGCCTTGCCTTCGCGACCGGACGCGTAGAGGACGGGAAGTTCGAGTGCGAGCTCAGCGGCTTCGGCGGCCTCGTCGGACAGGTCCGATGCGAGGTCGAGGAGCAGGTCCTGAGCCTCGGTGACAACCTCTTCGATGCGGGCGTCGGGGCGGTCCGTCTTGTTGACGACCAGGATGACGGGCAGCGAAGCGGCGAGTGCCTTGCGCAGCACGAAACGCGTCTGCGGCAGGGGTCCCTCGGAAGCATCGACGAGCAGGACGACGCCGTCGACCATGGACAGGCCGCGCTCGACCTCGCCACCGAAGTCGGCGTGGCCGGGGGTGTCGATGACGTTGATGACGGTGATGGAACCGTCTTCGTTGACCTTATGTACTGCGGTGTTCTTCGCGAGAATGGTGATGCCCTTCTCGCGTTCGAGGTCGCCGGAGTCCATAACGCGATCGACCAGCTCGGCGCGCTCCTCGAACGCGCCGGACTGACGAAGCATGGCGTCGACGAGGGTGGTCTTGCCGTGGTCGACGTGTGCGACGATGGCAACGTTACGGAAGCTGGTGATGGTCACGCGATGGCTCTCCTGGCTGAGTTGATTCGGCCACGCGAAAGTCAAGTCGCACGGCTCTTCTGGTGGCCGCTGCACGAGTGTGTGATCCGAATCAGGGCACGAATCGCCTGAGAAGGCACCGCGGCCTAGTAAATACTACTCGCTCCGGGCTGATACTCCTGCATTGTGCGGCCTCTATCACCGCCCCCACCAGCGAATAGTGATCTGCACCACGCCGATGCGCGTAGGATTACGACCTGGAGAAACAGGTCATTTAAGGGTACGCTAACCTCGTTCCAAGAGCGGGCTCTCCGCCGTAGTGAAACAGGAAAGCCGCAGCGTCACATGGGAAAAGTCAAGGCAAGCAAGGTCTCGCAGCTCAAGCCGAAGAAGAAGTGCTGCCGCAAGAAGACGCGGTGCATCAAGTGTCCCGTCGTCATCATGCGGATGAAGAAGCTCGAGAACGAGGGCGCATCCAAGAAGGAACTGAAAGCGGGTCTCAAGAAGGCTCGTGCGGCGTAAGCGCGCTCAATTCCGCGAGTAACTCGGGGATCCAGGCTCGATCGTTGTCCACCAGATCCATCGACAACAGTTCTTCGGCGTCGACCCATGTCAATTGAGCATGGTCGAGCGCGACCGGTTCTCCCGACACCAACTCCGCCCGGTAGGCCCGCAGGACCAACCCCGGCGACAGTGGCACGTCGACACCGATTCTGGCGCCGCATCTCACCTCGACCGCCAGTTCCTCGAGCAGCTCCCGCGCCAACGCGTTCTGTGGCGATTCGAATTCTTCGACCTTCCCGCCCGGCAGCTCCCAACGACCGGCCAAAGCCGGCGGACTCGTCCGCTGCGCGAGGAGCAGCCTTCCCTCGCGGAAGATCGCACCGGCGACAACTTCCCGATCCCTTGCAGGTGCATCACTCATCGCACCATGATGGAGTATGGCCACTTTGTTGTCCGACTCCGCGATCCAAAACGCTCTCGACGAACTGCCCGCCTGGCAACTGTCGCCAGGGTCGATCACTCGCACGGTCGACTCCGCGACATTCCCGGACGCCATCGCGCTTCTTCAACGCATCGCGGCAGTCGCCGAGGCCGCGGATCATCATCCCGACATCGACGTTCGCTGGCGAAAGGTCACGTACACGCTTTCGACACACTCGGCGGGCGGTCTCACGGAACTGGACTTCGACCTTGCCCGTCGAATTGACGTACTCGTCGACGATTCGGTCCGTTTCGACTGATCTTCGAGTGAACAAACCTCGCAATCTGACGTAACAGTTGCATCAACTTTCACATAGATCACTTCAGTCACAGGTATGGTCGCCGTAAATCACGATCGAGGCCGGTCATGCCATAGACTCCCCCCGGTGCGTAGCTGCTCAGCAACTGAACAGCTGTACAACCCGGGGGCTCTGTACATAGAGTGACCCCTCGAGCCGTCAAACGCGGAGCTCGCCTAGGCGCCCGCGCGGTATGACTAAGGATGGGGAAACAGTGCTTCGAACCCGAGGTATGCGAAAGGCGTTCACCGCCGTCGCTATTGCCGCAGTAGCAGGACTGGCATTGCCGGCACAGGCAATGGCCGATCCGGCAGCACCGCCCGCACCCGAAAGTGTGCCGATCGAGTTCCTCGCATCGTTTGCGCCCGCCATCATCGGCGCCGCCGCAGGTCCGGCCGATGTTGCAGGCGGACCGCAGCAAGCGTTGCTCGACCAGGCTCGCGCGATCCTGAACTCCCCCGGCATTCCGCCCGAGATCAAGGCCACCCTCGAGAAGGTCATCACCTTCCTCGACGGCAGCGGCGGCGGCGGACCGGCGATCCCGGACGAGAACGCCCCCGTCATCGCGCAGTTCCTCTACCCGACGCTTGGCAAGGGCTGCATCTCGGCCACCGCCGATTCGGTCGGAACTGCACTTGCCGTTCCCGGCCCGGCCCACCTGCCTCCTCCCGGTCCCGCTGCCGGTCAGGCCGGATTCGTCTTCACCGCTCTCGGTACGGCTCCCGCCGTCGACGACCAGCCGGTGCCGATGACCGTCACCTGGGTCAACATCGACAACCAGCGCAGCGCCACCCAGAACTTGACCAACGCCGCACGCATCAACCCGGACGGCCCAGCCACTCTGTCGGCTATCGCCGATACCGGCCCCGGACGCGTTCTCTCGGTGATCAGCGGTTCGCTGACCACCCAGCCGGAAGGCGCAGATCGCATCACCTGCAGCTTCCTTCCGACCGTGGGCATGTTCGCGGTAGCTTGATCGAAGTCTTGTGAAAGGGACCCACCGAATTTCGGTGGGTCCCTTTTGCATCTCCGATCACCGTGATAGACCCGATAGATGGGACATCTACGAGTGGACATCACGCACGGTCGTCCAGAGAAGAAATCCGGCCCAGACCAGTCGATACGGTCACACAAGTCGACGCGATCGATACTGTCCATCCGATCCGAGGGGTCCATTCTCTCGATCGGATCGGCGTACTCGATCCTGTCGATCGGTAGCGTCGGCTCTTTTCTTTCGATCGGAAGCATCGGGTCTACGGCGTCGGTCCTGAGTTCGGGCTCGTTCGCCAGTCTCGGGTCCGCGCTGTCCGGTCTCTCACGTTGGTCACTGCTCTCCTGGCGTGGAAATCATGCAGCCCCCGAAGAACACCCGAAACTTGTTGTCATTGCGCCGGAATCGGATTCGAGCGATCCGGACCGCTCACTACGATCCGTCTCGCACTCTCAGACCTGATTCGGTCGCGGCCATTCGCGGCCTTCCAGCGCTTCGACCGAGGTATTGAATTGCCGCAGTAGGTCACCGAGCGCGAGACGCTGCTCCGGCGTCCACTCGCGGAGGACCTTTTCGACACCGGCTGTCGAATGTTCGCGATCAGCACGAAGTTTCGACAGCCCCTGCGCCGTCGGCCGGACCTTTCGCGCGAGCCCTCCGTCCGGATCCTCCACTCGCTCCACCAAGCCCTGACGCCTCAGCGCGCCGATCTGCCGGTTGATGGTGGAGATGTCGAGCGAGAAAGCGCAGGAGAGCTCCTTGAGGCTCATGGGATGTTGCAATTCCAGTCGACCGAGCAGTAGATACGCCGACCGGTCCAGATGAAGTTCGGCCCGTTGTGCGAGCGCGTGGTAACGCGAGAGCAGAGTCAACTCGTACTCGATATTCACCAGATCAGGGTCCCGGTCCATCCTCATATTGTGCAGACTACACACGATGTGTAGCGTGCACACTGGGGCGAACGCACCAATCAGAACACGCCATGGCGGGAGCCGCATGTCCGTTCACGCAGGGTCGTCCAATGTCGACGAGAAAATCCCCGACACGAACTACGCATCCTCGGGTCCAGTGCTCACCGTTCTAGGACTGTGCGGAATCGTCGTCGCCTTGATGCAGACGCTGGTAGTCCCCATCATTCCGCAATTGCCGCACCTGCTGAACTCCACTCCCGCCGACACCTCGTGGGCGGTCACCGCAACACTCCTCGCCGCCGCGGTGATCACGCCGATCAGCGGGCGCCTCGGCGACATGTTCGGCAAGAAACGAATGCTGCTGGTCAGTCTCGCGATGGTCGTTCTGGGCTCGGCCATCTGCGCGATCGCACCATCACTGATCGTGCTCGTTGTCGGCCGTGCACTTCAAGGAGCATCGGTCGGGGCAATTCCATTGGGCATAGCCATCATTCGTGACGTTCTTCCACCGAAGAAAGTGGCCGGCGCGATGGCGGTCATGAGCGCCACCCTCGGCGTCGGCGGTGCGATCGGACTGCCGATCGCCGCGGTGATCGCCCAGAATGCCAACTGGCACTTCCTCTTCGTCACATCGGCAGTGTTCGGGCTGATCTGCATCGCACTGGTTGCGTTCGTCATTCCCGAATCGACCGTACGACGCCCGGGACGTTTCGACTTCGTCGGTGCGCTCGGCCTCACCGTTGGTCTGATCACCCTGTTACTCCCCATCACCAAGGGCGGAACCTGGGGATGGAGCGACGCGAAAACCCTGGGGCTCCTTGCGGTTTCCGCGCTCAGCTTCCTGATGTGGGGATGGTGGGAACTTCGACGCAACGCACCGCTGGTGGACCTCCGCGTATCGGCCCGGCCGCAAGTTCTCTTCACCAACTTCGCGTCGATCGCCGTCGGTTTTGCCATGTACGGCAATTCTCTGACGCTCCCCCAACTGCTCATGGCACCGACGTCCACCGGTTACGGACTCGGACTGTCCATGGTTGCAGCGGGACTCGCACTGGCCCCCGGCGGACTCGTCATGATGGCGCTCTCGCCCGTCTCCGCTCGAATTTCGGCGTGGCGTGGCCCACGAATCACGCTGATGCTCGGCGCCCTCGTCATCGGATTGGGTTACGCCTTCGCATATTTCACGGTGTCGAGCGTCTGGCAGGTCGCGGTGGCCGGAATGTTCATCGGAGCGGGCGTCGGGCTCTCGTACTCGGCCATGCCGGCCTTGATCATGGGCGCAGTCCCCATCACGGAATCTGCAGCCGCGAACGGACTGAACTCACTGATGCGATCGATCGGCACGTCGACGTCTGCCGCGATCGTGAGCGTCGTCCTGGCCGGAATGACCATCACCGTCGGCACCGCAGTGATCCCCTCGTTCGAGGCGTTTCGTGCCACGTTCCTGATCTCCATCGCCGCCGCCGTCGTGACGATGGTGTTCGCCGGGTTGATTCCCAAACAGAAAGTCTCGTAAGGGAATCAACCCGGCGGAGGACTCACTTCTCCGAAGAGCCTTCGATGCTGCCCGTCTGCAACTTCGACAGAAGTGTGTAGATGAAATTGATGATGATATCCACGTGGTGCCCTCTCACATAACGGGTCCCCGACCCGCCAACGACGGTACCGCAGAACTCTTCTCCATCGAATCGCCGACAATCAATTCTGCAACGTGTTCTAATTTGAGGCGACGACTACCCGAGGAGCCTTTCATGACCTGGACACGCACCGAACTCGAAGACGCCTTCGCGGGTTACCAGAACACCGTTGTCGAGTGCACTCGTTCCGGCGATTGGAACGCCTTCGCGGACATGTTCACCGAGGACGTCGTCTACGTGGAACACGCTTTCGGCACCCTCAATGGCCGAGAGGCCGTACGCAAGTGGGTCACTCGCACGATGACGGAGTTCCCGGGGCACCGCATGACCGAATTCCCGGCCAACTGGTTCGTGATCGACGAGCAGCGCGGATGGATCGTGTGCGAGATCGACAACCCGATGGAGGATCCGGGTGACGGATCCAAGCACGGAGCCGCCAACATCACGATCCTGCATTACGCCGGCAACGGACTGTGGTCTCGCGAGGAAGACGCCTACAACCCGATGAACTTCCTGTCGATGGCAAAAGCATGGTGCCTCGCCGCGGAAGCGGCGGGCACCCTCCCCGACGACGCCAAGGCCTGGCTCGCCAAATTCGGCGCTATGGTGCGATAGATCCTGTCGGCAACGAGGATCCGACCGGCTGAGCCGGACCGACCGCACCGGCCAACGACCACTGCCCGTAGTCCCGAGTGAGGATCGAGTTCAGATCCACGCCGACGCCGTCGACCTTGCGCTTGTCGATCTCGAACTGATGCAGGTTTGCCCGCGGGTGCACATACCCTGCGGGCGAGCCCCAGTTGTGCTGCCAGAACCAGGTTCCGACGCCGGCACTGATCATTGCGTCGATCACGCGAGTGTTTCCGTAGACGCCGAGCGCTCCGTTGCCGACAACCGAGGCCCACCCCTCGAGGTACGGCGCGATCAGCGTAGTGATTTCAGTACTGGTCGGGTTGTCGTCGATCGACGCGTAGATCGGGCGACCGGACGGCCCACCAGCCGCCGCATGTAGTTCGAGGCCACGGGCAGCATGACGCTTGCCCGCTTCGCGGGCCCCGCGCCAGTCCGCCGTTCCGCCCTTGCCGAATTGATAGCAAGAAACGACTTGAAGTCCGGCCGCGGTCAACGCGTCGGTTTCCCGCGCCAGTACGGGCTTGCCGACCATCCAATCGGCGCCCGGGCGCCTGTCCGAGACGTACCGAATGGCGCCCGCATACCCGGCGGCCTTTATCGCCTGAGCGGACGGCACACCGGCGGCGTAATCGAGCAGGGTCCCGAGCGAACCGGCATTGGCCACCGACGTCGTACCGCTCAATGCAGCGAGTCCGGCAGCCGCCGATCCAGCCGCTGCGTACTTGAAGAGGTTTCTTCGCGAGACGTGCACAAAGCTCCGATCATCGGCGTGTCCCGCTCGAAGTGGCGGGCAGGCAAGCTATCTTCTTTCGCTCGCATTCCACCACAGTCACATCATCCCCGCCATGCACTTGGCCAACATGAGCCACATTTGCGACAAATGGGCTCGGTGCCCACTCCACCGCGCAGCTCGACGAAACAGAGAAGTGCCCCCGCGCCACAGGCTCGGGGGCACTTCTTGCTCTGCGGGACTTACTCTGCCGACAGGCCTTCAACGCTTCCGGAGATGAAGTCGAGGAATCCGAAGAGGTCAGCGAAAGCGCCGAGGAAGTCTGAGATGTCGCCGAAACCGATAGTAGGCATTGATATTGCTCCTGTCAGTGATGAACTGTCCGTGATGGCGGGCCACTGGCTGGCTGCCGGGGCTAACACTAGAGCCCTTCCGTTACTTTTACGACACCGAATGTGTCCGGGACGTTACATTTCAGGCCCGCTCGACTGACCTGATATCCACAGGTAACAACCAGTCACGGTGAACAATTTGTCACCATATTGCGCATTCCTGACAAAATTCGAACATGGTTGCCGAGAGCAGTTATCGTGCAGCATCACCGCTGTACCGGTGCGGCAAGAACAGAGGGCTCGACTTCCCCACCCTGAGAGATTCGCCGTCAAAGTCTCTTACTTGCGAATCGATGCCAAATCTCCCCATCCAGGGCACATTGCATCCTGAGCGTGTGCGCAATTTTTCAGCCATAACTTCAGTTAGCGAGATCTTTACGCCGAACACGACCGTCCCGACGGTCCGCGAGACCGTACCTATCGGTCGTCATGGTGACGCTATTCACACTGATTTGAGGAACTCCCGGCACCGATAACAACCGGATCTCGACACCGATTGGACGTTCGAGGGCACAGTGGAGTTCATGAACCTCATAAAGAAGAAGTCCTGGAGTGAGCTGTCACCCGCGCAACGCCGCGTCGTCGCCGTGCTCGCAACGATTCAGTCCCTGTTGGCGATCGCCGCGTGGACAGACCTGGCGCGACGCCCTGCCAATACGGTCAACGGCAGCAAGAAGAAGTGGGCGGCGATCATCTTCGTCAACTTCTTCGGGCCACTCACCTACTTCCGCCGAGGCCGGATTCAGTCGAAGTAGTCCCAGAACTGCAGCCACTTCACCGACGCAAAGAGCGTCAGAGTCACTGCGTACACCGCAATTACCGCTGCGCCACCGCGTCAGTTGGTGCGGGGAACGGCGCCGTCGACCGGGTCGAGCCAGTGGCGGAACCACCTGGTGACCGTCGGCATCAGGAACCACGTCATGGCGCCGACGCTGACTATCTGGCTCAACCACATCGACAGCCACGGCGGCGCTCCGATCCCGTCGAGCAGCGGCCCGAGAAACCTCGACAGCGTCATCACCGTCGGATAGAGGACGAGCAGGATGATCATCGCCGTCTTCCAATTCGGCGTCGCGCGAGTCTGCCCGTTCTCCGTGCGCAGAATGGTGCCGAACGGTGTCGACCGCGTGGTCTCGGTGAAGTCCTCGGCCAACTCGGCCCGCAGTTTCGGTAGTGCTGCGGCCCTCTCGGGCGACGCCATCCACACCGCCAACTGCTGCTCTGTCCGAAACCGAAGGACGGACTTCCACTGGGTGGAGTCGGTGACCGACCGCAACAACATCACCGACTCGTAGCCGGAGAATCGCGAACTGAGATCGATGAGGTGTCGTTGCGTTCGCAGAAACTCGTTCTCCTTACCCACGACGACGGCGTGGTCGTACACACCGATACCGGGCGGCGGCAGCACGCCGTCGATCAGAACGAGATCACTCGTCTGCGCCAGAATTCCCGTTGCAGCAGCTGATCTTTCGAGATCGCGGCGATCAGTCGACTCCAGCCAACGATGAAGATCGTCGGCACTGTCGAAAGTGACGGACACGCCGTGCGACACCGGTTCCGGTTGATCACTGATGCCACAGCTCAGGTAGCCGTCGAATCGACCGGCGGTCTCGGCCGCACGCTCGACCCACGCCCGGAATCCCGAACTCGTTCGGTGGTACCCGGTGATGGCAGTTGCGGACACGTCAGCCCGATATCCGGCGCCCTTGCACGTACACGTGCGCAATCGCGGGCTCGCGCATCGCCATCAGGAGCCCGAAGAGCGTCTGGTCGCGGGCGAGTATCGGATCATCCGAACGCGTTCCGTAGTTGACGAGCCCGGCGAGCGGCGGCCACCCGGACGGATCGATCACCAGGAAGTCGGCCTCTTTGCCCTCGTCGAAGTTGCCGATCCGGTTCTCCATGTCCAGCGCGCGAGCACCGGCGAGTGTTCCGGTGAACAGCAGTTCGGCAGGGTGCATCGACACTCCGTCGTCGCCGGCTTCGGAGATGTGAACCTTGAAGGCGTCGCCGAGGACTCGGGTGAGCAGGCACTCGTCGCCGCCACCGAAGTCCGATCCGATCGCGATGTTGACCCCTGACGCAACGGTTCGTTTCCACGGCATGGTGCCGGAGCCGAGAAACTGCTGGGAAGTAGGGCAATGTGCGATCGAGGTTCCGGTCTCGGCCATTCGTGCGAGTTCGGAGTCCTGGCAGTGCACCGAGTGCGCGAGTATCGCGCGTGGACCCAGGAAGCTCTTTCCGCCGACCTGTGAGCCGGGGAGGAACTTGCCGTCGTACGTGTCGAGATAGGTCTCGACCTCGTACTCGGCGAGTGTGGTCGCCACCTCGCCGGTTCCGGGCCGATTGTTCTCGTTGAGATGACTGTGGAAGTAGACGCCCCGGTCACGGACGGAGTCGTACAACTCCCCCAAATCCTTCAGCGTCCGTGTTGTCACCGCGAGAGAAAAGCGGGGAACCACTGCGACGTGAACGAGCGCAGTGTTCACGTCGCCGGTGTCGGCCGCGTGCCACTTGTCGATCTCCTCGCGGGTGAGTCTGATCGCGTCCTCTTCCGAGGTGATCAGCGCGGCGGCGGAGGCCGGGCCGGTGGTCTGAATCCCACGTCCGCTGACCACCCGAAGGCCGCGTTTCAGAGTTTCCGAGAACAGGGCGTCCTGCGCGTGCGGGAAGGCCGATCCGAACACCATCGCGGCCGTGGTTCCCGTGGCGATTCGGCGAGCGCAGAAGGCCTCGGCAGCGTGCTGGGCAAACTCCGGATCAGCGAATCTCGATTCGGAGGGAAAGACGCACAGGTCGAGCCACTCGAGGAGTTGGCCGCCGCCGTATGCGTCGCCGGCGTAGGAAATGAATGTGTGCATCGACGAATCCGGGCAGCAGGAAACCCGGTCGGTGGTCGTGGGTTTCAGCGCCTTCGAGACCGCTCGGGAGTGATCCGAATTCTCCGCAGTAGACGATCGTTCCGGCATCGTCGATCGCCAAGACGCCGTCGGGGATCGAGACGAGCGACTGCGCCGCATCCTCTACCGTCGGACGACCGGAGATGTGGAAGACATGGCCTCGATGAAGGTGCGTCACTTACTGAGCAAAGCACAAAACTACCCGGCGTCGCGCGGCGAATGCTGTCCTTTTTGTCAGATATCGGGATCAAGCAAGAGTTGCATGCCAAACAAGAGCCGCAGCCAGCGCACCGGCACCGTTCAACGACCAATGCAGAGCAATCGGCGCAATGAGGCTGCCGCTGCGATGACGAAGCCAGGTGAATACGAGACCGGCCGCAGCGGTGGCGAGAACGGCTCCGAGGATGCCGGCGACCTGGCCGACGACTCCGGTACCGAGAAAGCCGGACAGCCCTTCGTTACCGCTGGTCAAACCCATCGACGACGCGATGTGCCACAGTCCGAACATCAGAGAACCGGCAGCGGCGACGCCGCGGAATCCACTGACCCGGTTCAACGTGCCGTGCAGGACGCCACGGAAAGCCAACTCTTCGGGAATGACGGTCTGCAGCGGGATCACGATCATCGACGCGACGATCGCGCCGGAAATAGTGGCGTAGCGATCCGCCATGAAGAAAGGACGTGTGAGCGGAAGCAGAGCGCCGACGGCGACAACCGTCAGGACCAGGCCGACGGCAGCAAGCGCGTACTTCGAACCTCGCCGCAGGTCACGAGGGGACAGCCCCAATTCCGCCCACCCCATTCCCCGGCGCTTGGTGAGCGCC
The DNA here is from genome assembly GCF_001682295.1 of Rhodococcus sp. 008. Taxonomy (NCBI): domain Bacteria; kingdom Bacillati; phylum Actinomycetota; class Actinomycetes; order Mycobacteriales; family Nocardiaceae; genus Rhodococcus; species Rhodococcus sp. 008. The sequence goes on from NZ_CP012749.1 coordinate 273,636, forward strand.
AACAGGACGAGAGCAGAGATGGGTACCGTCGCGATGCTTGCCCAGGCGGTGGTGAAATGCGCGATCAGATTGGTTCCCACCAGCACCACGATCACAACAGCGATATCCACGTATGCATGCATCCGCGGAAAACGAGGAGCGGTCGCTTCGATCTCCAATGGACCGATCTCCACTGGGCCGCCGCTCGTTAGCTGAAAGTTCACTTTGTCCAGTGTACCGGCGCACGAGAACTGCCCGCCACTGTTTGCGAACACGCTCACAGTGACGGGCAGGTCCCGAAACAGCTCTGATCAGGCGCCGAGCGTGCTCGCAAACTTCGGAACGGCGTTGTCGATTGCGTAGGTCAACCCCGGTACCGAGCCACTCGAGAACGCATTGACGAGTGCCGGGTCATCGAGGATCAACAGATGTCCCTCCTGAGCCGACGGGATTGCGCGCAGTAGCGGATCGTTCGCAAACGCACTGCTGTCGAGGAAGATCGGAAACAGCACCGTGAGATCCGCGTCGAACAGGTTCAGGTTCTCGTTGGCGACCGGGATGTAGAAGTTTCCGGTGGCTTTTTCGGTGATCGCCGTCGGGATCGTGAAGCCGAGGCGGGTCATGAAGTCTGCGCGTGCGTCGCCGGGTACGTAGGCGCCGTAGCCGTCGGAACTGTAGGCGCCGACCGCCGCGGTCTTGCCCGCGAAGTTCGGATTGGCGGCAATCGCGGCCTCGAACTTGGCGTCGAGGCCGTCGAGTAGCGCCTTGCCTTCCGATTCTTTGCCGAGTGCCTTGGCGACGAGTTCGGTCTGCTGCTCGACCGTCGTCCCGTAGGCCGTGGCGAGACCCGGCGGCGGCCCGACCGTCGGTGCGATGGCACTGAGCTTGTCGTAGGTGGCCTGCGTGTTGTCGCTTCGCGTCCACAGAATGAGGTCCGGTTCGAGCGCGATGACGTCTTCGACGCTCAAGTCCATCGTTCCGAGGATCTTCGGGTCGGTGGCGAACTCGTCCGCAATCCACGGTCCGACGCCCTTGCCGCCGAACGCCATCCAGTCCGCGACGCCCACTGGTTGAGTGCCCAGAGCGAGTGCCGAACATGGTCGAGACGGTTGCTCCCGCCTCCGCGGGTGCGTCAGCGCTGTCGCTGCTGCAGCCGGCAAGTCCGGCGACGGCGAGCGAGGCGGCCAAGGCGGTGACTGCAATCTTCATTCGAGAGACTTTGATTCGCATGGTTACCAGCACTCCTCCAACGCTCCAGCGAGAATTAGGGAAGGCTAGCATCAGCTAACGAAGGCTGTCGCCCATCGGCCAGATCGTGTTCAGGACGCGTCTGCGGCCCGTTCGAGCTCCGCGATATCGATCTTCTTCATCTTCATCATCGCGTCCGTGGCGCGTTGCGCCTTGGCCCGATCCGGATCCTTCATCAGTTCGAGAAGGCGATTCGGGACTACCTGCCAGGACAATCCGAACTTGTCCTTGGCCCATCCGCACGGGCCCTCTTCGCCACCCTCGGTCAGCCTGGACCAGTAATGATCGACCTCAGCCTGATCGACGCACGGAATCTCGAAAGACACTGCTTCCGAGAACGTGAACATCGGTCCGCCGTTCAATCCGGTGAATCGCTGACCGTCGAGCTCGAAGCTGACGGTCATCACCGATCCCGCCGGCATTCCGGAAGGCGATCCCTCGACGTATCTTTCGATTCCCAGGATCTGCCCGGAACCGAACACCGAGATGTAGAAGTTGGCTGCTTCTTCTGCTTGGTTGTCGAACCACAAACAGGGAGTGATGGAAGGCATGTTCTGTCCTTGTCGGAGAGGTTACGAAACAGGTGTACAGGGTTATAGACCCGGCCCGAACCGGAAACTCATCGCAAGGAATTACTCAAGCCGACAACGCAGAGTCAAACATCGGCCAGGAGCGAACGAGTTCGTCGCGCCAGTACGGCCAACCGTGCGTCCCCACCGGTTGAGCGCTGCGGGTGACATCGACTCCGCGATCACGCAACACCTGAGTGATCTGGTCGGTGCACAGGTTCGATCCCAGTTCCATGACCCCGCCGACGACCAATACCCGGCCCAGGGCAGGAGTATCGAGAGTTTCGTGCGGACCTGGTAGTCCCGATCCCGAGGCGAGATACACCTTGGTGCCGCGCAGCTTGTCGGCATTGGCGAAAATGTCGTGCTCTTGCCAAGCCTCACTGCCGGCCGGACCCCACATCTGCTCCGAACGGGCATTTCCGTTGATCACCACAAGATCGGTCAACGCCTTGCCGAATCCTCCGACGGTTGTGTAGCAGCCGCTGTAGCCCGCGACCACGTCGTACAACCCGGCCGAGCGTTGGGCCAGAATCAGCGCGGCTTCTGCACCCATCGAGATCCCGCCGATTGCGTTGTGCCCGTTGGTGGCGAACCTCGTGTCGATCAGTGGGGGAAGCTCTTTCGTCAGGAATGTCTCCCACTTCAGACGACCGAATTTCGGGTGGTCTTCCTGCCAATCGGTGTACATGGTGCCGGTTCCACCGATGGGGAGTACGACGTTCACGTTTTTGTCGGCAAAGAACGGGACGATATCGCCGTTAGCCGGAGCCAGCCAGTTGTTCTCTTCGATCTGCCCGGAATTGCCGTCCAGGAGATACAGCGTCCCGCGCGGTTCCGAGCGGTCGGCAGGAAGCAGCACTTTCACCTGCATGGTGCGCCCCATGGCGGGACTCGCGACGTCGAGAAGAACCAAGCGCGAAGACAGTTCGGTGACACTCGTTATCTTCGGGGTCTCGTCGGCGAGCGCGGTCGAGGGCAACGCAAGTAGTGAAATCAAGGCGAGCGCGCCGACGAGAACGACGCTTCGAAGGCTTGCTCGATGGGGCCTCACACGCCGAGCGACGCGGCGATCATCGGCCACGAGTCGTGTAAGTCGTCTTCCCAGTATCCTCATGAATGCGTTCCTGCCGGCTTGAAGTTGTAGCGAATGTTGTTCATACCCAATGCGTTCGTCCTGTCCGCAAGCTGGGTGGTGCAGTAGTGAGTTGCCGCCTCGATTCCGCCACCGAGAACAAGTTGCAACGCCAAATCTGTGACGTCGTTGTCGATCCGCGGATCGGCAAGTGTGTCGTACGGACCCGGAATTCCGGTTGCTGTTGTGATGTACATAGGGACTCGAGGTAGCTTGTCCGCGTTGACAACCGGATCGTGAGCCGGCCAACCCGGACCATCGTACGGACCCCACATTTTTTCCGCGTCACCCCCACCCACGGCAACCACGAGTTTCACGAAGTTCTGCCCGATGCCCGGACTCGTCATCGCGCACCCGCTGAAGGACCCGACACTGTTGTACAGCGCGGGCGCCGCCATAGCCAGATCCAGTACCGACGTGCCTGCCATCGACAGGCCTGCCAGTGCGTTCTCGCCGGTCGTCGCGAACATTGAATCAATGACTGGCGGTAGTTCTTCCGTCAGGAACGTGGTCCACATGTTGACCCCGTTGTTGTTGCCGGATTTCGCGAGGCCGGGGTCCGGCCGCTCCCAATCGGTGTAATAGCTGAATGCTCCACCGAGAGGCGTGACCACGTTGACGTGCTTGTCCGCGAAGAACTTCGGTGCGTCGGTCCGCACCGACCACGTCGCGTCGTCTTTTCCTCCGTCTACTCCGTTGAGTAGGTAGAGCGTCGGAGCAGGCGTCGAAGTATCAGCCGGCCGCAAGACCTGCAACGGAATGTCGCGCCCCATCGACTGTGAGTACACCGAGATGTCGACCAGCCTGCTGTCCGCCGACTGAGCGTGACCCGGTGCGGTGAGGAGCTGGAGCCCACACACTGCCGTGGCCAACGCCACGAAGACACGGAAAACCGTTCGTAACGCACGAGTCTCGATCATCCGGGTCACTCTCTTCGGCAGCGGAACCTTTCGAACGGTACCGCCTGAAACAGGCAAACCCACGTGATCGGAAATACTCGATCCGGTCGACACGGAAAGGCTCACGCACCGAGTGCGTGAGCCTTTCTCGTCAGACGACGCTTACTTGGGCGTAACCGTGCCGCCGCTGAGCGTGGTCAGTGCGTCGACGAGACGCTGACCGAGGTTGTTGACGCTTCCGATGGCTTCACCGAGAGATCCCATGAGTTTCCTCCTGCAGTTTGTCGAAATTGAAGTAACTACACCCGGAGCGGGCGTGGCAATGTCGCGCTGAATTAGGGGGTGGGGTCCTTGGAGATGGTCTCTACCGATCCCATGAAGGTCTTGAGCAGACCGTCAGCGCTGAACAGTGATCCCAGGCCCTGAACAACAGCGCCGAGAATTCCTTCCATTGAACCCATGTGAATCTCCTTGAGAGGTCAGAGGTCAGCTGCCAAAAGCACCCGACAGTGCTGTGACAGCTGCGTCACATCTGTAATGTATCCGTGACGTGGGTAACAGTAATCATACGAACGACCAGTTGGCAAAGGATTCCGACAATGGGGTCATTATTTCGACTAATAAGGTCTGCTACTGAAAAAATTCCGGCCAATCGGTCGAATTTGACCAATTCTGTCGCCGCATTGATCAACCGCCCCAAATCCTGCGGTTACCCACCAGTAAACTGAAATCATGTCTAGCGCAACCTCACTCACGCAGGTAGCTAATTTCCGGTGGCACCGCCATCAACTCGACCGAGCGGTTGTCGGTGACGCCGATCACAGCGATTGCAGCATTCTCGATCTCGGGATTCAGAACACCGGACCTGACGGAGCCGCCTGGGCCCTGCGGATCCGCGGCGTCCGCGTCGACGCCACTGAGCTCGCTCTTGCCTGGACGTTGCGCGGAGCCCCCCACTATTACCGTCGGGGCGACCTGCCTGCCGTCGCCGCCGCCACGTCGCCGTTCAGCGAAGCCGATGCAGCCAAGCGCATTTACGACGCGAATCGGCCCCTGAAGGCCGCCGGCATCCCGACGCTGACTGCCCTGCAAACAGTTGCTGCTGCGATGCGGGACATCGTCTCGAAACCAACCGTCAAGGGCGAGATGTCCGCGCAGTTGACCAACCGAGTGACCGAGCCCTATCTGAGATTCTGCCGCCCGTGCAACGCCACTCATCTGTACGAGATGCCGTTCCGGCTCGCGGCACTCCAGGCAGGCCTCGAGCTACAGCCGGACACATCTCCCCCAGTGCTCGAACGCATTCCGGGTTGGCGCCGACGCCCATTCAGCGCCACGGGCGCAGACGCAGATTCCCGCTTCGACGTGATCCGGGGTTATCTGCGGTTCTACGGCCCCGCGACACCTGCTCACGTCGCGTCGTTTCTCGATGCTCCGGTCAGGGACGTCAAAGCCCACTGGCCAATCGATGCCGAGGAGATCGAGGTGAACGGCGAGAAGCGGTGGATTCTCGAACAGGACCGCGAAGACTTGTTCGGCTCCCCCACCGATTCAAATACGCGCTTGCTCGGGCCTTTCGATCCGTATGTACAGCTCAAGGATCGGGAGACCCTGGTTCCCGATCCGACCGCCCAGAAGACGGTGTGGCCGACCCTCGGGCGACCGGGCACGGTGGTAGTCGGTGGCACGATCACCGGATTGTGGCGACCACGAGCATCCGGAAAGACGCTGAAGGTCGCGATCACCCCGTGGGGAACGTGGTCACGATCGGCCCGCGCAGCAGTGGCCGAGCAGGCCGAAATACTTGCCGAATTTCGCGGCGTCGAGCTCTCCGAACTGGTCGAAGTATCTTGATCGAGCCAGTGGCATCCGGATAATTCCAGCTCACACCCGCCCCGATTCGGAGAAGGAAACCCCCAACGATAACCTGAATGCGACCTTCGCACGCACCCTTGTTCAGGAGAGATGATGGCCGACTTCCTCTATGAGGACCTGTTGCCGATCGGTGATGACACCACCGAGTACCGATTGCTCACCACCGAAGGGGTGTCGACAGTCGAGGGACCGGACGGCCGCACCTTCCTGCAGGTCGAGCCAGAAGCGATGCGCTTGCTGACCGAAACGGCGCTGCACGACATCTCTCATTACCTGCGCACGGATCACCTGACGCAGCTCGCGAGCATCCTCGACGATCCCGAAGCGTCGAACAACGACAAGTTCGTCGCGCTCGATCTGCTCAAGAACGCCAATATCGCCGCTGCCGGCGTTCTGCCGATGTGCCAGGACACCGGAACCGCCATCGTCATGGGCAAGCGTGGACAGCATGTGCTCACCCCCGGCGACGACGAGAAGTCCATTGCCCGCGGTGTCTACGACGCCTACACGCGTCTGAACCTGCGCTACTCGCAGAACGCCCCCATCACGATGTGGGACGAGAAGAACACCGGCAACAACTTGCCCGCGCAGATCGAGCTGTACGCCGATACTGCTGCCGGACATGAGAACTCGTACAAGTTCCTCTTCATGGCCAAGGGCGGCGGAAGCGCCAACAAGTCCTACCTGTACCAGGAAACCAAAGCGATCCTCAATCCCGACTCGATGATGCAGTTCCTCGAGGCGAAGATCCGCTCACTCGGCACCGCAGCCTGCCCGCCCTACCACCTTGCAATCGTCGTCGGCGGTACTTCGGCCGAGTTCGCGATGAAGACGGCGAAGTACGCGTCGGCGCACTATCTCGACGAATTGCCCACCGAAGGCGCCATCACGGGTCGCGGCTTCCGCGATCACGAGCTCGAGAAGAAGGTTTTCGAGCTGACGCAGAAGATCGGTATCGGAGCACAGTTCGGCGGCAAGTACTTCTGCCACGACGTCCGCGTCGTCCGACTCCCCCGCCACGGCGCTTCGTTGCCCGTCGCCATTGCGGTGTCCTGCTCGGCAGATCGACAGGCGAAGGCCAAGATCACCCCGGAGGGCGTGTTCCTGGAACAGCTCGAATTCAACCCGGGCCGTTTCCTGCCCGAGGTCACGGACGCTCAGCTCGACGAAGAGACGGATGGCATTTCGGGTACCGGCAAGGGCGCTGCGGTCAAGATCGATCTGACCAAGCCGATGTCGGAGATCCTCGCCGAGCTCTCCAAGCACCCGGTGAAGACTCGTCTCTCCTTGACCGGTCCGCTCGTCGTGGCACGCGACATCGCGCACGCCAAGATCAAGGAACGCCTCGACGCAGGCGAAGAGATGCCGCAGTACCTCAAGGATCACCCGGTGTACTACGCCGGCCCCGCCAAGACGCCCGACGGCATGGCGTCCGGTTCGTTCGGCCCGACCACGGCCGGCCGTATGGACTCGTACGTCGAGCAGTTCCAGGCCGCCGGTGGCTCGATGATCATGCTGGCCAAGGGAAACCGCTCCAAGCAGGTCACCGACGCCTGCAACTCGCACGGCGGTTTCTACCTCGGGTCGATCGGTGGACCGGCCGCTCGCCTGGCGCTCGACTGCATCAAGAAGGTCGACATCCTCGAGTACGCCGAACTGGGAATGGAAGCCGTCTGGAAGATCGACGTCGAGGACTTCCCCGCCTTCATCGTCGTCGACGACAAGGGCAACGACTTCTTTGCGCACACCGGTGAAGTGACCCTGACGATCGGCAAGCGCCCGGGTCTGTAGACACGTCAACAGCAAAGAGCCCCGGCGAGTTTCGATCGCCGGGGCTCTTTTGTGTCTTTGTCAGGTCCAGAGCGCGGCCACGAATACGGTCACGATCGACAACCCGCCGACGACGTGTACCAGATTCGGATTGGGCTGGCCCTTCTTCTGCTTCGCCCGGGTGATCTCGGCAAGCGCCACGATGACCAGCGAAAGCACCAGCTTCACAGCGATCTTCGCGTGAATGTAGTTCTTGTCCAGGGCGCCTTCGCCCAACCCGACGATGATCAGGCCGGACACGAACTGCATCCTGGCACCCCACACCATGACCTCGGTGATCGAAGGAGCCTTGAGGACGGTGAAGTAGCTACCGACCAGGGCAGCCATGCCGAGTAGGTGAATCACTACAAAGACGTTGTATAGAACAGACATACAAGCACTTTAACTTGTACCTTGTTCTGGCCGAACGGAACTGCGACTTCTCTCAGAGAATTCCGGCTTCGGATGCGGCGGAACGATATTTCGCTGCCAAGGTGTCCACCGTCTCGTGTGCGTTGAGACCACTGGGATTGGGCACGATCCACAGTTTTGCCCCCTCGAAATCACGGTCCTGACGCCCGGCCTTCGCCTTCTTGTCACCGAAAGCTGTTCGATAGGCGGTGATTCCGGCGAAGGCAACGACTACTGGATTGGTTGCGCGCACGATGTTTCGGACCCGAACTCCGCCAGTTGCGAGTTCCTCCGACGTCAATTCATCGGCGCGCGCAGTTGCCCGCACCGCCAAATTGGTGATGCCCACTCCCCGATCGATCAGATGCTGTGTGTCAGCGTCCGACATACCCGCGGAAGGATCGATCGCATGCTCGATTATGCCTGCCCGCAGCAGTGCCGGATAGAACCGATTACCCGGTCTGGCGAAATGCGCGCCGGTCGCCGCCGTCCACAGTCCCGGATTGATACCGACGAACAACAGCCGGCAATCCGGCCCGATCAGATCCTCGATCTCGGCGTCTCGGAACGATTCCAGTTCGGCGCGCGTGAATCCCATGCAGCCAGTACATCAGGCCGTCACGACAGCGCTTCGCGCACCTCGTCGATCGCGTCGTGCATCATCTGCTCGTACACATCGATGTCCGGAATCGAGGCCGGACTGCTGGTGATGCTGATCGTCACAGTGTCCCCGATCCCGTGTACGCCGTGGGTCAACGACATGACCGGCGACAAACTCGGGAAGCCCGCTGTGAACCGAACGACGCCGCCTCCGAGCACCAGATCCGCGTCACCGCGCGCGACACTCGACACCACGGTGTTTCCAGTGACCTCGTCGGGTACTGCCGTGAAATCGTATTGCTGCACGCCCCAACGGACCAGCGGGCCGGGAACCGCGTTCAGCGCGAGATCCGACGCTGCGCTGGATGGATGGGACGCACGTGCGCGACGCTCGTCCATCGACTCCCTGATCAATTGGGCTCGCTCACGAAGATCATCGACTTCCGGGAACAGCCCGACACCTGCATTGCGGAAGTGATTGCGCGCCGTGGGTGTACCTGCCTTGGCGATGGTCACCTCAGCTCCCAATTCGGGCGGTACCGAGCCGTCTCGCTCGGTGAGGTAGTTCGCCATCGCTACCGAGATGGCTGTCATCGCTCCGACTGTGACGGATACGCCGTCGCCACGGAAATCGGCGCTGTCCCGCACGACCATGCGCACCAGTCGGTGCGGTCCGGGAGGGATGTTCGAGCGCACCTTCGGACGGCTCGCCGCCTGCGGCGCAACAACTCCCGATTCGGTGTCCGCCTGCAGCTGTAACTGCGCGCGGTGCCCCGCCCGGCCGTCGCGGAACAGCGAAACGAGTTGGCCCGGAAGGCGCAGGGCGGCGCGGCCCAGAATCTCGGCTGATCCGCTACGCCGCACGTCCGTCTTCTGCTTCGCGGGCGGTTGCGGCGAGAACAGTTGGCGAGCAATCGCCGACGCGCGTTTGCCGTCCGCCAGAGAATGAGCGACCTGCAGAACTGCGATCAGCGCCGGGCCACTGCAGCGCGGCACGCCGGTGACGCCGTGAAACAGGTGCAGCGTCCACGGGGACTCGCGCGGGTCGACGTGGTTCTCGAGTAGTTTCTCGATTCCGTGAATGCACGAGAGCCACGAGTTTTCGGGCAGCTCATGCACTCTCACCAAGGAGGCGTCGACCGGCATGGGCTCCCACACCGGATAGTCGAGGTGCCACGGCGATTCACGAATCCGAACATTGAGATCCGGAATGAGCGACGCTCTTTCGACCACCGAGCGTCGTAGCTCGTCCATGTGCTGGCTCTGCCCGTCGAAACAGTAGAGCAGCAGCTGATCGTTCGGGATCTTCTCCGAAATCCAGAAGGTTTGGGCATCGGTGGGCGTCATCCGTAACACCGGGAGACGGTACCACCGGCTTGTCAGCTCTTTTCTGCAGCAGCTTTCAGCTGGGACAGGCCCTTCTCGAAATCCTTTCCGACAAGCTTGTCCATGCTGAAGATGAAACCGAAGATCTTGAAGAACAGATTCTTCTTTCCGGTCATCTTCCACGTCACCTGAACTTCACCGGAATTCGGCGAGATGAGAAACGTGGTGACGTTCTGCGCCTTGAACGGCTTGAGGAAGGCCAGGTCCAAAACTACTCGTTCATTCGGGACGGATTCGGTGATCACCATCGAACCGGAGCCCGCCTTCTTGTTTCCCGCCCAGGCGTACGAAGCCCCGACGCCCGCGTCAGGCCCCGCGTACGTCCGCTGCATCGCCGGGTCGAGACCTTCCCACGGCGACCACTGAGTCCACTGATGGAAATCGTTGATCAACGCGAAGACGACCGGTGCTTCTGCCTTGACGATCTTCGTACGTTCTACCAGGAATTCGTTGGAATTCTGCGAAGCCATCGTCGATCTCCAATTCTCGGGCGTGACAAGTGTTCGGAATTATCCACGGTCGACGAGATCGGAGCGAGTCGACACTCAGTCCCGCAGGCACAGGCAGAAATAGTGACCGACCGGGTCGCGGTACACGCGGAAAGTCTGATGCTCCGGAATGTCGGTCACCCGCTGCGCTCCAAGGTTCGTCACCCAAGCCTCGGCGGGGTCGAGAGAATCCACGAACAGATCCAGATGGATCCCGACACCGGAGGTCGGCCAGTCCACCGGAACAAAATCCGGAGCGAGCTGAAACGCGAGCCGCTCCCCGCCGGGTCCTTCGATCACGTGCCAATCATCCTCGTCGCGAACACTTTTCCACTCGAGGACCTGGACGTAGAAGTTGGCCAATGCAGCCGGATCCGGGCAGTCCAGGACTGCGTAGTCCATACCGATGTTCGGGCGCGTCACTGTGCCTTCTTCTCCTGAACTTTCTTACGCACGAACAACAACGGAAGAACCAGCGTCGCAACGGCGGTTACCAGCCACACGACGACGGTTCCCAGAATCCACGTCGAGACACCGGAGATCGACAGATTGGAGAAGAGCGACGCCACCAACAGCGCGACAAATGTCGACACCAATCCGATTCCGCCGAGAAATGCCGGTGCATGGCGCTTTGCCACCGTGGCGATGAACGGCGCCAGGACCGACTGCGCAATCGCAAAGATCACGACCGCAACGATGAATCCGGATGTGGGCGCCGAGAAGCCCGAAAGAATCAACGACGCAACAAGAAGCCCGACAGCGGCAGAACCCAGGAAGATCGCGGCGCGAATCAGGAAGCTGATCATTTGTTGATCCTATATGTCGGATATCGAGGAGAACAGATATTCACAATCCCAGAGATTCCTGCACCTCTCGCAATGTCCGGGCAGAAGATCGGAGCCCCGAAGCCTCCTTTTCCGATAGCGGTACTTCGAGGACTCGGCCGGCACCAGCGCGACCAACCATCGTGGGAAGGGACAGGCAAACGTGCTCGAGTCCGTGGACGCCGCTCTGCAAAGTCGATACCGGCAGAACCCGTTGTTCGTCCCGCAACACGACTTCCGCGATGAATGCGCTCGACAATCCGATGGCGAGGTTGGTCGCGCCCTTACCCTCGATGATCTCGTAAGCACTCTCGACTACAGACTTCGCTACTTTCGCGCGTAGGTCGGGGCCGAGGACGCCACCCGACGGTCCCACGAACGAGGTTGCCGGCACTCCGCCGATGGTTGCGCTCGACCAGAGCGGAATCTCGGAATCCCCGTGCTCGCCCACGATGAAGGCATGAACGTTCTCCACCGCGACTCCGAGTTCGGTAGCCAGCAGGAATCGCAATCGGGCCGTGTCCAGCACGGTCCCAGATCCGAAAATTCGGCCGCGGTACGACGGTCCCGCGGCCTGGATCGCTGCGTAGGTCGCCACGTCGACCGGGTTGGTGACGAAGAGAAGGACCGCGTCCGGTGACACCGCCAACAGTTGTTCGGTCAGTGTCTGCGCGATCTTGACGTTCACCGCGGCAAGTTCGAGCCGCGACTGACCGGGATGCTGTTTGGCGCCCGCGGTGACGACGACCAAGTCGGATCCCGCGGTGACCGAGATGTCATCGCCTCCGTCGACAGTGCACGGCGGTGTGAACTGGGTGCCGTGGTTGAGATCGAGAACTTCGGCCCGGACCTTTGCGCTGTTGGTGTCGTAGAGGGCGAGCGCGTCGGCCGATCCGCGTATCAGGCACGCATACGCAATTGCGGTGCCGACGCTTCCCGCACCGACAACGGACACTTTTCGTCTGGATGAACGATTCGGCGTCGTCATGGGTAAATGGTGCTCGCTCGATAACGATTTCGCAGTACAACGGATTGCCAGTCTCTTCTCAGGGTTTGGATGCAGACCTCTCAGAATCGACGTGGATGATCGCTGACATGGCTGAGGTAACCGTTCTTGCAGTTGGCGGCACCGGCGAATCCCACGTCGGCGACCACGGCGCCCGTGTGCGCGGACTCCTCAGTGCCGTCACCGACGAACTCGACAGTCGATTCGATTCTCGCTGGGTCGCTTATCCCGCATCGTACGGTCCGGTCGCCGACGGTGGCCTGAGCTTTCGGCACAGCACCGCGATGGGTGTGAAGGCCCTCACCGCCGAAATCGCACAGACAGACGGCCCGGTCATGCTGATCGGATACTCACAGGGATGCACCGTGATCCGCTCGGCTCTTCCGACGCTGAACCGCGCCAACGTCATCGGAGTCGGACTGATCTCCGATCCTCAACAACCGGCAGGCGTGATCGAAGGTTGTGAGGGACACGGAGTTGCCGGCGACGGACCCGAGATCCAGCCGTGGATTCCGGTCAAGTGGATCGGGCACCCGCAGGACATGATCTGTAATGCCAGCGACGACAGCTACATTCGCGACATCGCAGACTTGACGCGCTGGATGTCCTTCTCGCAGGCACGCGTGTGGGCAGGAAAGGTTTGGGAACTACTTCGTAGCAATGCTTTCCAAAATGCGCAGAAGACTCGTTTCAGTCCGAAACAGTGGCGTACCGATCTACGACGTATTCGCACCGCGTTCCTCGAAGTACTTGGTTACCTGCCGACGAAGTTGAACCTGAACCGATTTCAGCTCAAGAACCCTCGCGGCGGTAGACACATCAGCTACGCGATCGAACCTCTCGACGAGAGCGGACTGACCGGGTGTGAGCTTCTGGCGTCGTGGATGAAGGTCCACGCGAGCGGCGTCGGGCAGCGCATTCACGCGGCCTGACCTTTACCGTTAGTTTACCTAACGAACCCCGGGGAGCCATTCGACGCCTCTACGTTCCTTTCATGCAACTGAGCAGAATATTGTCGTGTGCCGCCGTGACCGTCGCACTCCCCCTCACCGCCCTGGCGGCCCCGGCCGGCGCATCGCCAACCGGCAGTCTCGACTGGTCCGGTTCGTTCGGTAGTTCAGCACCCCAGCCGGTTTCGACGTTCGACGTCCAAGCCCACCGCGGCGGGCTCGGCCTGTACACGGAAAGCAGCCTGGCCGCGTTCGCGAATGCCCTCGAAATGGGCGTCAGCACACTGGAACTCGATACCCAGATCACCGAGGACGGGATCGCTGTCGTCACGCACGATCGTAAGATCTCGAACAAGAAATGCCTCGACACCGAGCCCGCAACTGCGGGTGACCCGGAGTTCCCGTACGTCGGCAAATTCGTCAACACGCTGAGCCTGCAGCAGATCAAGACCATGGACTGCGGCACTCTCCCCCTTGCCGGATACCCTGAACAGCAGAATGTTCCGGGAGCGAAAATGCAGACGCTCGAAGAAGTGCTTGCCCTGGTGAAGTCGTACAACGCACCCGGAATCAAGCTCAACATCGAGACCAAGGTGGAAGCGGGAGCGCCTCACGAGACCGCCCCGCGTGAGCAGTTCGTCTCTGTAGTCCTCGATACGATCCGGGCAGCCGGATTGTTGGACAGCGTCACCATTCAGAGCTTCGACTGGGGCTCGCTCATGCTCACCCGTCAACTCGCGCCGAGTGTCCCCGTCGTTGCGCTCACAAACGGCGACTTTCTCCAGGTAGGCAAGGACGGAGCGTCACCGTGGCTCGGCGGTCTGGACATCGATGATTTCGGTGGCGACGGCATCGCGGCGGTAGCAACCTTTGGTGCCTCCGCCTACTCCCCCGTCCAAGGAACTCCGTAGGGCGGAAAGGTCGGGGATCCCGGTTTCACCCTCTATCCGACAGCCGACATGATCGCGAGCGCACATGCGCGTGGCATGAAGGTCATCCCGTGGACCGTCGATGATCCCGCCACCATGCACGCCCTGATCGACCTCGGTGTCGACGGGATCATCACCGACTACCCCGATCGTCTCCGAGCCGTTCTGGCCGAGCGAGGCATGCCACTACCTGCACCTGCGGTCAAGAAGTAGCCTCCACCGCGCACCGAAGCAGGTACCTGAACAGGTACTACGGCCGATGTCCCCGGGGTCCCGTCGGCCGCATCCTGGACAGGTACTTGCTCGGGTGATCGGAGGTGAATTCTGATGATGTCTTTGAAGGATCAACTGGACAACTGCGAATACCTACTTGCCGACGCGGAAATGGCCGGCGACTGGAATGCTGTCCGGCGATTCAGGGAATACCGGCTCAGGCTCGTTCGACAACTGTGCAGGCAAAGGGCCGCCGGCCTCTGCGCCTAGAGGCCCGACCTCAACCGTATCTGAGCTGGTCCCTCTGGGCGGTTACGATCCGCCGTCGCCCGAGTCACAGTCGGGTGCTCTCACCAATTGAGCTACAGAAGGTATGGCCCGCAGTGCTTTTCGACTGCGATCTTTCTCTGCCGAACCATACGGGCCCGCATCTCGTGCGCGCTACTGATTTTCGAGTAGACGATCTACACCGACCACCGCTGTGAGTTCGGTTTCCGCGTCCCCGCGGGGACGTCCCCGTCGAGGCCACACCGAATCACCGCTGACCAGTAGTCGATGGGATGATGACCTGCGTGTCCATGTCCCCACCGCTGCCCGTCAAGAACGGGGTTGGCCCGACGCGCCTACGCATCCCGCTCTCTGGGCCGTGGGCGACGATCGCCGAGTACGTCGTGGCCAAGTTCGACCATCTGGACGCCGAGAACCTGTATCGGCGGTTCGACGACGGCGAGTTCGTGGGTATCGACGGCCAGTCGCTCTGCCGGAGCACAGAACTCAGTGCGCACCGGTTCGTCTGGTACTACCGCGAGTTGCCGGCGGAGGACCCGGTGCCGTTCCACGAAGAGATCCTGCACATCGACGACGATCTCGTCGTCATCGACAAGCCACATTTTCTCCCGACCACCCCCAGCGGGCGCTACCTGCGCGAGTCGGCACTAGTCCGACTGCGCGTCCGCCTCGACAACCCAGATCTGACTCCGATCCATAGACTCGACCGCGGCACCGCAGGCGTGGTGATGTTCTCGGCCCGCCCCGCGACGCGCGGCGCGTATCAGTCACTGTTCGAGAAGCGTCAGGTCACGAAGGTCTACGAGGCGGTGTCGGCGCGACCCACCCGGCGGGGCCAGGATTCACCAGCGCTCGACGTCCCTCTCGTTTACCGCAACCACATCGAAGCTCGAGGCGGCGAGTTGCGAGTCGTCGTCGACGACAGCCGTGAACCCAACTCCGAGACCATGATCGAGGCACGAGGGACGGGCGTGAGCGCCTCCGGACGTGCTGTGCTGCACACGGTTCTACGTCCGCGCTCCGGACGGATGCACCAGTTGCGGGTGCATCTGGCAGCTCTCGGCGCCGGGATCCTGGGCGACCGGCGATACCCCGACCTGCTTCCCGACGCCCCGGACGATCATTCTCTCCCACTCCAATTGCTCGCGAGGGAACTCGAATTCACCGACCCGTTGTCGGGGAGAGCGCGGCGGTTCGTCACCCGTCGGACGCTCAGCGAGATGCCCGTGGGGTGACGACCAGAAGCCGCGGATTTAGACGTTGAAGCGGAACTCCACCACATCGCCGTCGGCCATGACGTATTCCTTGCCCTCCATGCGGACCTTGCCGGCAGCCTTGGCTGCGGCCATGGAACCCGCCTCGACGAGATCGTCGAAGGACACGATTTCAGCCTTGATGAAGCCGCGCTCGAAGTCGGTGTGAATGACGCCGGCAGCCTGGGGAGCGGTGTCACCCTTGTGGATGGTCCAGGCGCGAGCTTCCTTCGGACCAGCCGTCAGGTAAGTCTGCAGTCCGAGGGTGTGGAAGCCGGTGCGCGCGAGAGCGTGCAGGCCGGGCTCGGTCTGACCGATCGAGTCGAGCATCTCCTGGCGGTCTTCCTCGTCGAGCTCGAGAAGTTCCTGCTCGACCTTCGCGTCGAGGAACACAGCGTCGGCCGGTGCGACGGATGCGCGCAATTCCGCAATCTTCGCTGCGTCGGTGAGCACAGACTCGTCGGCGTTGAAGACGTACAGGAAGGGCTTGGTGGTGAGCAGGCTCAGCTCACGAAGCAACGAGAAGTCGAGCTTGTCCTTGACGCTGAAGAGCGTCGTGCCCTCGTTGAGGAAGGCCTGAGCCTTGAGTGCCTCGTCGTGGGCCGGCTTGAGCTCCTTGTTCTTGCGAGCTTCCTTGTCCAGACGCGGGAGAGCCTTCTCCAAGGTCTGCATGTCGGCGATCACGAGTTCGGTCTCGATGACCTCGATATCGGAGGCCGGGTCGACCTTGCCGTCGACGTGGATGACGTCGTCGTCGGCGAAGACGCGAACTACCTGGCAGATGGCGTCCGCTTCACGGATGTTGGCCAGGAACTTGTTACCCAGGCCTGCGCCCTCGGACGCTCCCTTGACGATGCCGGCAATGTCGACGAACGACACGGTCGCGGGGAGGATGCGCTCGGAGCCGAAGATCTCGGCGAGCTTCTGCAGCCGCGGATCGGGCAGCTCGACCAGACCGACGTTGGGTTCGATGGTCGCGAACGGGTAGTTCGCTGCCAACACGTCGTTGTTGGTCAGTGCATTGAAAAGGGTGGACTTGCCGACGTTGGGCAGTCCGACGATTCCGAGGGTAAGGCTCACGGTCTGTGGATTCTACGGCCTCGCGGCGACGTGACGGGTACTCGCCCCACCGTCACGTCGCGGCAGGTGATCAGTTGTAGGTATACGAATCGACGGACGACACGATCGCAACCAGGAAGATCACGTAGAACGCGATGAACAGCACCCAGCAGATGACGGCTATCAGGAGCGAAATCTGCCCGAGCTTCTTCACCCGCTCGGACGCGTTTTGCGCGCCCTGGTGATCGCCCATCGCCCACTTCGGGTAGATGTCGTGGAGATGGTTGAACGCGGCGAACGCGATAGGCCAGA
The DNA here is from genome assembly GCF_001682295.1 of Rhodococcus sp. 008. Taxonomy (NCBI): domain Bacteria; kingdom Bacillati; phylum Actinomycetota; class Actinomycetes; order Mycobacteriales; family Nocardiaceae; genus Rhodococcus; species Rhodococcus sp. 008. Next base: position 290,869 of record NZ_CP012749.1, read on the forward strand.
AGAAGATGATCGACGCGACGGCCCATCCCGCGTTGGACTTCGGCGGACCGTACTGAGGCGCCGCGTACGTGGGAGCAGCGCTGTACTGCTGGGCTGCGCTGTACTGCTGACCGGTCGGATACTGCTGTCCGGCTGAATACTGCGGGTCGGTTGGGTACTGCTGACCCGTCGGATATTCCTGGCCTGCTGAATATTGCTGACCGGCTGAATACTGCTGGCCTGCCGGATACTGCTGCTCCTTCGGATACTGTTGCTCCTTCGGATACTGTTGCTCCTTCGGATCCTGCGGGTCGGTCGGATATTGCGGTTCGGTCATCATTCCCCCAAAGAGTCGGATTCGGTTCTCTATCGCAGAACCTAGTGGAGACTTACCGCTGCCGTGTCACAGTGAGCGCCTACGCTCTCGAGGTGACTCGGATGCTGATCGTGCTCTTGATATGGATAGTGGGTCTCGGCACCGCCGCGCTCGCAATTGTCGCCTCGCCCGGATGGTGGGTGATCGCTGTCGTCACACTCGCGCTGGCGGCCATGGGCACCTACGACCTCACTCAGAAGTCCCACAGCATCCTCCGTAACTATCCGGTCCTGGGGCACGCGCGATTCCTCCTCGAGAAGATTCGACCGGAGATCCAGCAGTACTTCGTCGAATCATCCACCGATGGAATGCCATTCGATCGCGAAACGCGAGATCTGGTTTACGAGCGGGCAAAGGGAACACTGGCGGAAGAGCCCTTCGGGACCGAGCGCGACGTCAATGCGATCGGCTACGAGTTCATGACGCATTCGATTCGCGCACGGACCGCCCCCGACACCGTTCCGCGAGTTCGCCTCGGCGGACGCGATTGCACGAAGCCGTACGACATCGCTCTCCTGAACGTCTCCGCGATGAGCTTTGGGTCGTTGTCCGCCAACGCAATCGAGGCCCTCAACGCCGGCGCCGCCAAAGGCGGTTTCGCTCACGACACCGGTGAAGGCGCGATCAGTCCGTATCACCGCAAACACGGCGGCGATCTGATCTGGGAAATCGCTTCGGGATACTTCGGATGCCGGACCGAGGACGGCCGATTCGATCCTGACCGTTTTGCCGAGCGCGCAGGCTCCGACCAGGTGAAGGCCATTTCGATCAAGCTCTCGCAAGGTGCGAAACCCGGGTTGGGTGGCGTGCTTCCCGGAGTCAAGGTCTCCCCCGAAATCGCCGAAACCCGCGGGGTACCCGTCGGCCAGACTGTGATTTCGCCACCCGCGCACACCGCGTTCAGCACCCCGGTCGAACTGGTCGATTTCATCGCGACCCTGCGAAAACTGTCGGGAGGCAAGCCGGTCGGGATGAAACTGTGTGTCGGCTCGCGTCGTGAATTCCTCGGAATCTGCAAGGCGATGATCGAACGCGGCATCACGCCCGACTTCATCATCGTGGACGGTTCCGAAGGCGGCACCGGCGCAGGTCCGGTGGAGTTCGAGGACCACATGGGCATGCCGTTGACCGAGGGCCTGATGCTGGTGCACAACGCTCTGGTGGGAACTGGTTTGCGCCCTCTCGTGAAAGTCGGCGCTTCCGGAAAGGTGGCGAGCGGTTCCGACATCGTCAAACGCATCATCCAGGGCGCAGACTTCACGATGGCGGCCCGCGCAATGATGTTCGCAGTGGGCTGTATTCAGGCCCAGATGTGCCACACCAACCGCTGCCCGGTCGGCGTTGCCACTCAGGATCCGGCACGCACCCGCGCACTCGACATCCCCGACAAGAGCGAGCGCGTCTACCGATTCCAGAAGGCAACCGTCGCCAGCGCGCAACAGATGATCGCGTCGATGGGCATCGATTCCTTCGACCAACTGCAACCGGGAATGCTCAACCGCCGCGTCGACGGTCTCACCACTCGCACCTATGCCGACCTGTTCGACTGGCTGATGCCGGGCGAACTGCTCGACTCCCCGCCGCAGAGCTGGCTCACCGATTGGATCGACGCCGACGCTCACCGATTCTGACGTCGGTCGACTCCCGCGTTTCAGATCGCGCGGATTCACCCTCCTGGTCCTACAGTGACAGATGGCCCGCTGTGACGGCGGCCACACGTGCACTAGTGGACGGAGTTCGACGATGAGCTTGACGACTGCGCCGGAACCAAATGTCGAGTACCTGAAAACCGATCCTGACCTGCCACCTGTCGGCGTCATCGACAAAACACCCATCTCCACGACTGCGCGCGTCGTCTTCCTTGTTCTCGGACTGGTCGGCGCGGGCGCCTGGTACATGATTGCGATCGTCCGCGGTGAACACATCAGCGCTGTGTGGTTCGTGTTGGCCGCAATCTGTACCTATCTGATCGCCTACCGCTTCTATGCGCGGTTGATCGAACGCAAGATCGTCAAGCCCCGCGACGACGTCGCAACTCCCGCCGAAATCATGGAGAACGGCGCCGACTACATGCCGACCGACCGTCGGGTGCTGTTCGGTCACCACTTCGCGGCAATCGCCGGTGCCGGTCCCCTGGTCGGACCCGTGTTGGCCGCGCAGATGGGATATCTTCCGGGAACGATCTGGATCATCGTCGGCGTCGTGTTCGCCGGGGCGGTGCAGGACTTCATGGTCCTGTGGATCTCGTCGAAGCGCCGCGGGCGCAGCCTCGGTCAGATGGCCCGCGAAGAACTCGGCCTTGTCGGCGGCGTCGCCGCACTGATCGGCGTGTTCGTCATCATGATCATCCTCATCGCGGTGCTCGGACTTGTGGTCGTCAATGCGCTCGCCGAGTCCCCGTGGGGAGTGTTCTCGATCGCGATGACCATCCCCATCGCGCTGTTCATGGGCGTGTACCTGCGGTATCTGCGGCCGGGCAAGGTTTCCGAGGTCTCCCTGATCGGCGTCGTCCTGCTTCTCCTTGCCATCGTCTCCGGCGGATGGGTTGCCGATACCGGTTGGGGCGCAGACTGGTTCACACTCTCGAAGGTCACCATCGCGTGGCTGATGATCGCGTACGGATTCGCCGCATCGGTGCTGCCGGTCTGGCTGCTCCTGGCACCGCGCGACTACCTGTCGACGTTCATGAAGGTCGGCACCATCGCGCTGCTGGCCATCGGAATTCTGGTCGCACGACCCGCTCTGAACATGCCGGCAGTGACGCCATTCGCCTCCAACGGCGAAGGCCCGGCCTTTGCCGGTTCACTGTTCCCGTTCCTGTTCATCACCATTGCCTGTGGCGCACTCTCGGGCTTCCACGCACTGATCGCGTCCGGTACGACGCCAAAGCTGCTCGAGAAGGAAAGCCAGACCAAGATGATCGGGTACGGCGGCATGCTGACCGAATCGTTTGTCGCGATCATGGCTCTGGTCACCGCCTGCATCCTCGATCAGCACCTGTACTTCGCACTCAACGCTCCCGCGGCACTGACCGGTGGAACACCGGAAACCGCAGCCGAATACGTCAACAATCTGCCCCTCGGCACTGCCCCCATCACACCGGACGTGCTGACTCAGGCAGCCGAGGCCGTCGGCGAAGAATCGATCATCTCGCGAACCGGCGGCGCCCCGACGCTCGCGTTCGGAATGTCCGAAGTGCTCAGCGACGTCTTCGGCGGCGACTCGCTGAAATCGTTCTGGTACCACTTCGCGATCATGTTCGAGGCGCTCTTCATCCTCACCACGATCGATGCCGGCACCCGCGTCGCTCGATTCATGCTCTCCGACTCGCTCGGCAACTTCGGCGGTCCGGCGAAGAAGTTCAAGGACCCGTCGTGGCGCATCGGCGCGTGGCTATGCTCGCTGATCGTCGTCGCTGCCTGGGGCGCGATTCTGCTCATGGGTGTCACCGATCCGCTGGGCGGAATCAACACACTCTTCCCGCTCTTCGGCATCGCCAACCAGCTACTCGCCGCGATCGCACTGACGGTGGTCATGACGATCGTCATGAAGAAGGGCCTGTTCAAATGGGCCTGGATTCCCGGCGTGCCGCTGGTGTGGGACCTGGTCGTAACCATGACCGCGTCGTACCAGAAGATCTTCTCCGACAACCCCGCGATCGGGTACTGGGCTCAGCACAACGTGTTCAAGGACGCGAAGGCTGCCGGCGAGACGGCGCACGGTTCCGCGAAGACTCCGGAGGCCATCGATGCCGTCATTCGCAACACCTTCATCCAGGGCACGTTGTCGATCATCTTCGCGTCACTGGTGATCGTCGTGGTCATCGCCGGGATCATCGTATGTGCCAAGGCAATCCGAGCGGGCGGGCTGCCGACCACAGAGTCCCCGGAAGAACCGTCGAAAATCTTCGGACCCGCCAGCTTCATTCCGACGCCCGCGGAGAAGGAAATCCAGAAAGAATGGGACGAGCTGATCAAAGCCGGGAAAGTCCGGGCGCCCGGCGCCGCACACGGAGGTGGGCACTGACCATGACGACGGCGACCATGACGGCAAAACTCACCACAGCGTTCCGCGGAACGCTGTGGTGGGTTCGCTCGGTGATGGGTGATCTCGACTATCAGCGCTACGTCGAGCACACCCGACGCCACCACGCCGACTCACCGGTGATCAGCGAACGAGAGTTCTGGCGCCGCCGACACGCAGCAGCCGACGCCAACCCAGGCGCCCGCTGCTGCTGAATCCGGTCAGGGGCAGGTGGCCTTCGCGAGTTCGTATATGTGGCCGGCCTGCTCGTCGGTGGGCTTGTTGCCGTTGTTCTCGGCCAGGTCGGTGATCTTGGTCTTGACCTCCGCCTCGTCCGTGCCGTTGGCGACCTCGGTACACGTGGTCGTCAAGATCTCCTCGATGTCTGCGTCGTCGCGGTTCTCCGCCAACGGTGCGTAAGCCCCACGGAACGTGGCGACGAACAGCGCCGTCTTGCCCTGATCGATGGCGTTGCCCGCTGACTGTTTCGCCGTCTCGAGCGCCTGTTGCCCGCTCGTGACTGCCTCGCTGATCTTGTTCTGCGCGTTGTCCTGATCCTCGGTGCTACACGCGGTGAGCCCGAGAACGACGATTGCTGCTGCCCCGACTGCTGCTGCGATTCTCATGACGGAAATGTTAGTCCGATCAGCATGCTTCAAAACACAGTATTGCAGCGCAACACACGAGTTATCGCATGCAGTCGTTACGATCAGCTCAGCTAGATCACCGGATTCGCACATCGGCGAGGAGATCCCTGCGCCGACGGAAAGGACGATCAGTGAGCGAGCAAGACAAGGGGACGTCCGCAGGGGTGCGCAAGCGCGACCGCGGCGAGATCATCGGGCAAGGGGGTATGTGGCTCGCAAAATGGTCGTTGGTGTTGGCGTCGATTTCGCTGGGCGCCTGGATTTTCGGCTGGCTGATCGAAAAGCTCTGGGTCATCATCCTGCCGGTGGCTCTGGCTATCGTTGTTGCGACAGTCATGTGGCCGCCGACCCGCGGCATGATCAAGCGCGGGATGCCACCGGCCGCGGCAGCCGGCATCACCCTGGTGCTCTCGATCGGAATCCTGGCCGGTGTGATCGCCGGCATCGTTCCGTCAGTGGTCAGCCAGGCCCCCGAGCTCGCGAACAAGACCACCGAGGGCATCAACCAGGTTCAGGACTGGCTCCAGGGTCCGCCGCTGAACCTGAAGGACGACCAGATCGACAACGCCGTCCATGCCGTCATCACCAAGGTGCAGGAAAGCGGAACCGCCATCGCTTCAGGCGTTTTCAGCGGCGTGAGCACAGCGAGCTCGTTGTTGGTCACGCTCGGTTTGGTCCTGATTCTCGCTTTCTTCTTCATCAAGGACGGACCGAGGTTCATCCCCTGGCTCCACGCTGTCGGCGGCGGCCGTGCCGGTCGGCATCTCGAAGAGGTCCTCACCCGCATGTGGGACACGCTCGGCGGATTCATCAGGACACAAGCACTGGTGAGTCTGATCGACGCGGTCTTCATCGGCGCCGGACTGCTGATACTCGGGGTCCCGCTGGCACCGGTGCTGGCAATTCTCACGTTCATCGGTGGCTTCATCCCGATCGTCGGTGCCTTTGTCGCCGGCGCCCTGGCCGTGTTGGTTGCGCTGGTGGCCAACGGTCTCACCACCGCCATCATCGTGTTGATCATCATCCTGGCCGTTCAGCAGATCGAAGGAAACGTCCTTCAGCCTGTGCTGCAGAGCAAGTCGATGAAACTCCACGCCGTCATCGTGCTGCTTGCCGTGGCCGCCGGTAGCTCGCTGTACGGCATCGTCGGCGCCTTCCTCGCAGTGCCCGTCGCCGCTGTGGCAGCAGTTGTCATCCGGTACATCGGCGAGCAGATCGACGAACGCGCAAGCGACAACGAGCCGATGCCCGCCGGCGATGCGTCGGACATCCTCGAGGATCAAGACGACGACGCCGAGTCAGAGGTAGAGAACAAAAAGGCCTGATCAGCCCGCGATCACCTTCACCGAGGAGCCTGCACGTCCGCGAATGACGTGCAGGCGACTCGGGATTCGCTGCCTCATCTCGTCCACGTGACTGACGATGCCCACCACTCGTCCACCGTCGCGAAGCTCGTCCAACACAGCCATCACCGAGTCGAGGGTGTCGGCGTCGAGAGTGCCGAATCCTTCGTCGATGAACATCGTGTCGAGAACGATTCCGCCGGACTCCGCCGCAACCACATCGGCAAGTCCGAGGGCCAAAGACAATGACGCCAAGAATGATTCACCGCCCGAGAGCGTCTTCGCCGAGCGAACCACACCCGTGAAGTCGTCCCGGATGTCGAGTCCCAGACCGCCGCGGCGACCCCGAGAACCTGCCTCGTCACTGTGCACGAACTCGTATCTGCCCCCGGACATCCGCTGCAGCCGAACCGATGCCGACACGGCGATCTCTTCCAACCGCGACGCGAGCACATACGCTCGCAGCGACATCTTGCGACTGTTCTGACCTTTGCCGGCGATCACGTCGGCGAGGCCAGCGAGTTCGTCGTGCAGTTCCCGCTCAGGTGCAACCGCTTCGTATGCTTTCTCGAGTTGTCCGCTGAACCGTTCGAGATCCGACACACGGTTCTCGGCCAGGGAAGCAGCTGCAACAGCCGAGTTCACCACCTCGGCGCACTGAAGAGCACGCTCGCGAGGACCGTCGACGTCGACTGTCTCGACTTCGCTCACCGCAACGACCTCGGGGTCGTCGAGGACCGTCCGAGCGGCCACCTCGAGGTCGCGTGCTTTGGCGAGTTCCGTTTCGATCGCTGCGATTCGGGCCGGCGATCTCACCCCTTCGATCGCAGCCTCGACCGAATCGAATCCAGCAGCGGCCGCCGCAGCGGCCAGTTTGGTCGACAGTTCCGCCGATCGCGCCTGCGCACGAACGGCGTCGTCACGCATCTCAGACGCCGCCGAGGCAGCGGAGGCAAGCCTTTCGAACCGCGAGCGCTGAGCAGCGATGGTCGAATCTTCTCCCACCGCAGCGACGATCGCCGCTCGAATCTGCTCGACCGTGGCCGACAGAGTCGTCGTACGCTCGGTCAGTGCCGCCAATTCGGCCGTCAGAGAAGCGGATTCCTGTTGCAGCTCGCCGTCACGCTCGTTGAGATGCCCGAGCTTGTCGGCCAACCCTCCAACCTGACCGGCAGAGTGGGTCGCCTCGTCAACGGCGTTCCGAGCCGCGGCGCGGAGCCTGTCGAGTTCTGCGACGTCGCCGTCCCCGCCGCGGGCGATCACCCGGTCGATGTCACGGTCGACGGTTACCTGGCGGTCGACTACCTTGCTCAGGGCTTTCTCGGCCGCACGCTCGGCTGCGGACGCGACTTCCAGATCGGGCTCGGTGACCGTCACGACATCAGACTGCGCCGGCGCAGGGTGTTCACGCGAACCACACACCTGGCATGGGTCACCGGGCGCGAGTGAACTCGCCAACTCCGCAGCCATGCCCTCGATACGCTTCTGCACGAGGTCGAGCCAGCGCCCGCGAGCACTCTGATGGGCGTCGCGCGCATCCAACACCTGCACACGAATCTTCTCGGCTTGCGCACGCAGAGAGACGAATTCATGAGCCGCTGCCGCAGCATCCGATGCTTTGGCCAGTGCAGCTTCGAGGCCGGGCAGAGCCGCGTGCGCGCGTTGCGCATCCTCCAGTCGTTGGCCGGCCGAGCGCACCATTTCTGGCAGTTGAGTGCGTTCAACCGCGATGGCATCGATGCGCTCGGACAGAGCGTCTCGCCGAACTCCGAGTTTCTCGATCTCGGCTTCTGCCGCATCGGCTCTGCGAGCATCCTCCGCCATTGCGTCCAGGCGAACGATCTCGTCACGCCAGGTCCGGATCCGAGCTACGACGCGTTGACGCTCGTCGTCGGTGGGTGGCCACACCTCCGGCACAAAAATCTCCGGACCGTCGAGTGCGGAGTAGGTCGACATCGCTGCGGTCATCGATTCGAGTGCGGCAGCGAGGTGCAAGCCGGCAGCGTCCACATCGCCGGCGACAGCGGCCACCGGCAGTGCGCGCTTGGCGGTCTCGATTTCAGCGCCGATCACAGCTCTTTGGGCGGCGCCCGTATTGAATGCTGCGAGTTCAGCGGTCGCACGATTACGGCGAGCGACCAGATCTGCGGTTCGCTGCGCCGCCGACAGAACCCGATTAGCCTCGGCTGCTGCATCTTTCGCGGTCACCAGCTCCGCAAGACTTGCATCGCGGGTGTCCTGAGCCTCGGCGAGGAGTTTGCGCGACCATTCCAGTGGGTGTGCCTCGGCGCCTACCTCGAGTCCCGCAGCTGTCTCGACCTTCGCGAGCAGCAGCCGCACGGATTGCTCCCTGGCCGCGAGCGCGGTCGCACTTGCCTTTCGCTTGGCGTCGAACCATGCCTCGACGGAGACAAAACGCTTGGTGTCGAACAGACGCTCGAGCAGTTTGCCTCGCTCGTCACTCTCGGCACGCAGGAATTTGGCGAACTCACCCTGCGGCAAGAGCACCACCTGGAAGAACTGATCAGCGCTCATGCCCATGAGGCGGTTGATCTCGTCACCGATGTCAGGGATGCGCGAAAGATTCTCGCCGCGGCCGTCCAACCACGTCAGTGTGGCCTTTGCATTCTCTGTGATCGAACCGGTGCCACGCTTCTTCGGGCGCGAATACTCTGGACTACGAACAAGTTTGATTCTGCGACCACTGATGGTCGCTTCGAGTTCCACGCGCGGCACCGAACCGGCGGGCGCGTGATCGGACAGTAGCCGTTTGCCCTCGTTGCGCGCACCCGGCACCCGCCCGTACAGGGCAAACGCAACCGCGTCGAGGATCGTGGTCTTGCCTGCCCCGGTGTCACCGTGCAGAAGGAACAGCCCGTCTGCACCCAAACGGTCGAAGTCGACCTCGACCGTGTCGGCGAAGGGCCCGAAAGAGCTGACTTCGAGTTTGTGCAGCCTCACGCGGTTTCACTCAGTTCTACCGTGGACTCCTCGGCGCGCGCGGCAGCGCTGAGCGCTTCGGCCATCAATGTGACCTCACGCTCGGACGGGTCACTACGCACTGCCGAGACAAAGCCGCGGGCGATCTCCATGTCGGATCGACCCCGTACCGCGTCACGGTACTTGAGATCCGATTGCCCTTCCGGCCTTTGCCATTCGAGATGAACGGCAAAGGGAAAACGCGCCTGAAGTTGCCTCATGGCATCGACGGGACGAACCGGATCAGTGAGCAATGCGGAGAGGTAGCACTGCTCGGAATCGGTGTACTTCGACTCACCGAGTAGTTCCTCGAGAGTTCCCGTCACCTGGCTCAGCCCCCGAATGACCGGGAGATCCAGGCGCTGCACCGACGACAGGCCGGCTGCGTCGAGTTCTATCAGCAGCGCCGCCTTACGGTGGCTGCGTTCACCGAACGAATACGGCAACGGTGAACCCGAGTACCGCACACTCTCCGAGAGCATCTGCGGAGAATGCAGGTGTCCGAGGGCGACGTAGTCGACGCCGTCGAACTCTCCCACTGCGACGGTCTCCACTCCGCCGACCGAAATGGAGCGTTCCGATTCAGAGGCCTCACCGCCCACGACGAAGGCATGGGCGAGCAATACCGATCGAGTCGCGGGGTCGGCAGCCGTTCGTTCGGCGAGATCTCGCCGAACACGCGACATGGCCGCTCCGAGGATGTCGGAATGAGTACGAGCCCGGGGCACGTCCAACTCGACGCGCGTGATCTCCGGCTCGAGGTACGGAATCCCGTAAAAGGCGACAGGACCGAACTGATCGCTCAGCATCACCGGAGTACCGATCTGGCCGACGCGAGTGATCAAGTGCAAGCCGCCGGCAGCGGCAAAGGATGCCCCGGCTCCGAGCCGCACCGCGGAATCGTGATTGCCGGACGTCGCGACGATGACCGCCCCCGCCGCCCGGATTGCCTCGAAGCCTCGATTGCACACGGTGACCGCGTCGGAACTGGGAATCGAGCGGTCGTAGATGTCCCCCGGCACGACCACGACGTCGACTCCGTGTTCGCGGACGGAATCTGCGATGGAACCGAGCACACTCGCCTGATCGGCCAACAGATCGACGCCGTGAAAGGTGCGACCTATATGCCAATCGGAGGTGTGCAGAATCTTCATGAATCCGACGGTAGAGCAGCCCACCGACACCGCCGATCTCCCACGCTGACGGCTTCGGCGGTGTGCCCCAATCCACGAGAGTCCGGTGACCCTGCACACAATCCGTCCGGTTCGTTTGGCGAAGAACCCGAAACCATCGCGCCATCGCGTCGATAAATGCGCCAGCCACGACCCGCACAAACACGGCCGACAACGCAAGAACCGCTAATGTCGTTATGTGTCTGCAACCCAACGTGCTCGCTCCGGGGTACCGCTGGACAAGCGATCGCTCATCGTGACCGTCCCCGGCCTGCCCTGGTGGGGAGTGATCCTGCTTGCTGCCGGTGTGACCGCCGTCGGCGTACTGATCGATGCCACCGGAGGCGGCGGAGAGCTCACCGCGGTGTTCTCGACGTTCTACTTCCTGGGCTGTCTCTTCGCTGTGGTTGCCGCTTCGAACAAGGCCCTCTTCACCGCGATGGCCCAACCGCCGTTGCTGCTCTTCGCTGCGGTGCCGATCGGGCACACGCTCATCGGCAAGGACAACAGCACCGCGCTGCGCGATATCGCGATCAACATCGCGTACCCGTTGGTCAACCGCTTTCCGATCATGTTGGCCGCAACCGTGGTCGTGCTGATCATCGGTGGCTTCCGGTACTTCCTGCTCAATCAGCGCCCCACCGGGCCCGCGCGCTCGACCCGCTCCCGCCGCTCGGCGGCCACCACTCGTGACTCCTCTGCGGCTGCCACGCGAGAACAACCCGCACCCGAGACCGGGCGTCGACGCAGAGTCTCGGACGCGCCCGTCCCCGGGCCCCCGCGTCGCCGCGCCCCCGAGGTGGACGAGCAGCCCGCCTACCGAAGCACCCCCAGGCGCGAGCCGATCCAGGACGAGCGTCCGCTGCCGCCTCGGAGAAGCCCTCAGCCACCCAGGGTCGATCGCACGCACCAACCGCCTACGCGTCGCCCCCAGCCCGACAGTCGGCCCGTGGCAGACGACGACTACCCGTCGTACGGTCGCCGCCGGGCGCCCGAGCCCACTCCGTCGCCCAGACGTGAGGAGCGGATGGAGCCCTTCTTCGCTTCGGGTGACGACGTATCGCCGCCGCTGCCCCCTCGCCGCCGCCCACCCGGAGTCGATCTTCCGGCGTATCCGCCGCCGCGAGTTCGGTACCGCGATCGCGAAGAGCCCTGAACAGACGCGCCCGGTAGCACAAAAATGCGGGGCACCTTCCAGATGGAAGGTGCCCCGCATTTTCTTGTTTCAGGACGTGCGCGCTGCTCGCAATTCACGGGGAAGGGCGAACACCAGAGTCTCGTTGGCAGTGGTGACGGGTTGAACGTCGTTGTATCCGTGCTCGGCAAGAAGTTCGATCACGCCGCGCACGAGCACCTCGGGTACCGATGCACCCGACGTGATGCCGACGGTCTGGACACCCTCGAGCCACGCGAGATCGACCTCACGGGCGTAGTCGACCAGGTACGACGCGGCAGCGCCCGCCCCGAGCGCGACCTCGACCAGGCGAACCGAGTTGGACGAGTTCCGCGAACCCACCACGATCACGAGATCACACTCGGGAGCCATCGCCTTGACCGCGACCTGACGGTTCTGCGTGGCGTAACAGATGTCGTCGGACGGCGGGTCCTGCAGATTGGGGAAGCGCTCACGCAGGCGCGCGACGGTCTGCATCGTCTCGTCGACGCTCAGTGTGGTCTGGGAAAGCCAGATGACCTTCGACTCGTCACGAACCGTGACCGCGTCGACCGAATCCGGGCCGTCGACGATGGTGACGTGATCGGGAGCCTCACCTGCGGTGCCCTCGACCTCCTCGTGGCCTTCGTGGCCGATGAGCAGAATGTCGTAATCGTCGCGGGCGAATCGCTTCGCTTCCTGGTGCACCTTCGTGACCAGGGGGCACGTCGCGTCGATCGTGCGCAGGTTCCGCTCGGCAGCCGAGTCGTGGACGGCCGGCGACACACCGTGCGCCGAGAACACGAGCAACGATCCCTCGGGAACCTCGTCGGTTTCGTCGACGAAGATCACGCCCTGATCTTCGAGCGTCTCGACGACGTGGCGATTGTGGACGATCTCCTTACGCACGTAGATGGGTGCGCCGTGCTTCTCGAGGGCCTTCTCGACGGTCTCGACCGCGCGGTCGACGCCGGCGCAGTAGCCGCGAGGCTCGGCGAGGAGCACGCGCTTGGCGCTGCCCTTGCGGGTGGACGGCGAATCAGCCGAGTGCGCGATACCGAGATTGAGAGGAACAGCCGAAGACATGTGATCAGCCTACTGGCACCTCGAACGTGAGACACTCCGGCAAACGTGAACACCTCGGTTTCGGGCTCCGATCGAAGGTTCCGAAGTAAACGAGTACAGCCGTCACAGGCAAGTCGGCTACCGATTGTCGGAGCTTTGCGGCAAGCTGTGGGAATGATCCGACCACCGTTCGTGGCGCGCGTTGCCGCGGGACTCGCCGTCACCGCGATGGAAGAGGCAAAGAAGTTGCCCACCACCGCCGTCGCCCTGCCGATGACCGCCGTGAGCCAGATGCTGCAGACAAGCATGCGCGTGCAGCAGTCGATCACCTCGCTGGCGATCAAGGGCGATCAGGCATTTGCACTGATCAACTGGTCTTCCGAGGACGAACAGCCCGAGTGGGCGGTCTTCGACGAAGACGTCGATGCGCCTGCTGACCCGACGCCTTCCACCGGATCGACCACCGCTGACACCCCGACCAACGCCGGTCGCTTCGCGCTCTACTCGCTCGAGCCGACTGCCCCCATCGAGGAACCCGCACCCGTCGCCGAGTCCGAATCCACGGCAGCTACGACGGACGGACCTGCCGAAGAGCCCGAGATCGTCACCGAACTCGACTACCCCAACCTCACACTCGCACAGCTCCGTGCGCGCATCCGGACGCTCAGCATCGACGAGCTGACCGCAGTCCTGGACTACGAGAATGCGACGCTCGCCCGGGCACCGTTCCAGACCATGCTCACTAACCGCATCACCACAGCCAAGGCAAAGTGACTTCCGCAACGCCCCCCGCTTCATCGCAGCGATCGTCCGGCGCCAGTAGCGCTGAGCAGCCGTGGCCGGTCCGCACGGTTTCCGCCAAGGTCGCCGGCTGGATCGATCGGCTCGGCAGTATCTGGGTCGAAGGTCAGATCACCCAGATCAATGCACGCCCCGGCACCCGAACGGCCTTTCTCGTCCTGCGTGATCCGTCGGCAGACATGTCGCTGTCGATCACGTGCTCACCGCAGTTGTTGCACAACTCCCCGGTGCCGTTGACCGAGGGCTCGCGAGTCGTGATGTTCGGCAAGCTCTCGTTCTACACCGGACGCGGAACGGTGTCGTTGCGTGTCACCGAGATTCGCGCCGTGGGTATCGGTGAGCTGCTTGCCCGCATCGAGAGACTGCGCGCCTTGCTCGCCGCCGAGGGCTTGTTCGATCCGCGGCTCAAACGGCCGCTTCCGTTTCTGCCCGGCACGATCGGCCTGATCACGGGCCGAGCCAGTGCGGCCGAGAAGGATGTCGTCTCAGTCGCCCATCGTCGTTGGCCAGCAGTTGCCATCGCAGTGCGTAACACCGCGGTTCAGGGTCCGACTGCTGTTCCCCAGATCATCGAAGCGCTGAAGGAACTCGACGCCAACCCGGTAGTCGACGTCATCATCCTCGCTCGCGGCGGCGGTAGCGTCGAGGATCTCCTGCCGTTCTCCGACGAAGCGCTGTGCCGCGCCATCGTGGCCTGCACGACGCCGATCGTCAGTGCCATCGGACACGAGCCGGACAGCCCGCTCAGTGACCACGTCGCCGACCTGCGCGCAGCCACACCCACGGACGCGGCCAAGCGCGTCGTACCCGACGCGGTTGCGGAAGCTGCCCTGGTTGCGGATCTGCGTGACCGCAGCGCTGCGGCACTGCGCAGCTGGGTCAAGCGTGAGTCTCATCTGATCGAACAGTTGCGCACTCGACCGGTCATGGCATCGCCGCTGCTCGCGGTGGACCGTCGCGCCGAGGAGGTCGAAAGGCTCCAAGCCGCCGGACGACGCGATGTGACTCGGTTGATCGACTCCGAGTCCCGAACGATCGAGCATCTGCGCGCCCGGCTCACCACGCTGGGCCCCGCCGCGACGCTGGCCCGCGGATACGCAGTCGTGCAACGTGTTGTCGCCGAAGGCGATCCGGAGGTTCTGCGCTCGGTCGAGGACGCGCCACCCGGTACCCAGATTCGAGTTCGACTTGCAGACGGCGCCGTTCGCGCCGCAGTGATGGGAAGAGAAAAATGAGCAACGCCACCGACACCGACATCAACGAACTCGGCTACGAAGCAGCCCGGGACGAACTGGTGAGCGTCGTGAAGATTCTCGAACAGGGCGGTCTGGACCTCGACGCGTCACTCTCACTGTGGGAGCGAGGCGAAGCGTTGGCCAAGCGCTGTGAAGAGCACTTGGCCGGCGCGAGGGCCCGCGTCGAAAAGGCTCTGGCCGAAGCGGACGAGTAGCGTCCGCTCCGACCGCAAATCCTATGGCGTGATCGGCTGCGCTGCGCCGACCTTCTCGGCAAGAATCCGGAACTCTTCCGGCGTCGCCGCGCCCGTGAGCAACAGGCGAACATCCCCGACGTCCGTGACCCAGATCGACTCGACACCTTCGCCGCCGAAGACGTTCCACGTATCGGCACCGACGGTCTCGACTCCGGTCGCGAATCGCTGTCCACCGGCAACATGTGACACCAACGGGAATTCCTCGGCGTTGCTCTGTGTCAGCTGGATGTAGCGACCACTGGTCGTGATGAATCCCACAGTGCTCGAATCTCCGCCGCCGTCGCCGGAGATGATCTTGCGACTGCCGGAGTTCGGAGTCCACCCGTCCGGAACACCGGGATTACGGATGGGAAATCCGAGTTCCTTCGCGTCGTAGTTCAGAGCTGCGTCCACGTCGACGCTCGGGATAGGCCCCTGTGTCGGGCCGCCAGGACTGAACGTGCACTGGCTGGCGATGCCCGCAATGATGATGCAGAACAGCACCAACGGTACGAGAGACCAGACCATGTCTTTGTTGTCTTCGAGAATGCGGGGTTTCTTCGATGCCACACCTCCAGTATCCAGGTACTCCGCAGTAGATACGATTCCCGGTCCCCCTCGAGCGAGACAAAACGTCTCTGCGGCGACCCGACAGCGCACGTAGCCGCTCCCATCTGGGACAATGACGCCTGAAGAAACCACTGCGTCGACACACCCCGTCGACCGCGACCGCGCCAGGAGGCACCGCACATGACGGCCAGCAGCACTCATCGTGAGACCCCGGACCGTAACCTCGCACTCGAATTGGTCCGAGTCACCGAAGCCGGTGCTATGGCTGCCGGCCGCTGGGTAGGCCGCGGCGACAAGGAAGGCGGCGACGGAGCAGCCGTCGACGCCATGCGTCAGCTCGTCTCCTCAGTCTCGATGCGCGGCATCGTCGTCATCGGTGAAGGCGAGAAGGACGAAGCGCCGATGCTGTTCAACGGCGAAGAGGTCGGAAACGGCGACGGCCCCGACTGTGACTTCGCCGTCGACCCGGTCGACGGCACCACCTTGATGTCCAAGGGCATGCCCAACGCGATCTCTGTTCTGGCTGTTGCCGAGCGCGGCGCGATGTTCGATCCGTCGGCCGTGTTCTACATGGAGAAGATCGCTGTCGGGCCGGATGCCGCAGATGTCATCGACATCAGCGCACCGATCGCCGAGAACATCAAGCGCGTGGCCAAGGTCAAGAAGGCGTCGGTCTCCGACATCACGATCTGCATCCTGGACCGCCCGCGTCACAACCAGCTGATCCAGGACGTTCGCGACACCGGCGCTCGTATCCGTCTGATCTCCGACGGTGACGTTGCCGGCGCGATCGCCGCAGCGCGTCCGGAGTCCGGCACCGACATGCTCGTGGGCATCGGCGGAACGCCAGAGGGCATCATCGCCGCAGCAGCCATGCGCTGCATGGGTGGATCGTTGCAGGGCAAGCTGGCCCCCACCGACGACGAAGAGCGTCAGAAGGCCATCGACGCCGGTCACGATCTCGATCGGATCCTGTCCACCGAAGATCTCGTCTCGGGCGAGAACGTCTTCTTCTGCGCCACCGGCGTCACCGACGGTGACCTCCTGCGCGGCGTCCGCTACTACGGCGGCGGCGCCAGCACGCAGTCCATCGTGATGCGTAGCAAGTCCGGCACCGTTCGCATGATCGACGCGTACCACCGTCTCGAGAAGCTGCGCGAGTACAGCTCCGTCGACTTCGACGGCGAAGAGGGCGCGGTTCCCCCGACGTTCTGATGGGCTCCGCCCCGTGAGTGGTTAGGGAGTCCCTGCACTCCTTAACCGCTCACGGGGGACGTAGTCCCCTACCAGCTCTCGAAAAGTGGCAATGTGGAGCCATGACGGAGAGCAACGATCAACAGTTCCGAATCGAACACGACACCATGGGCGAAGTTCGGGTGCCCATCGACGCACTGTGGCGAGCACAGACCCAGCGTGCAGTCGAGAACTTCCCGATCAGCGGGCGCCCGCTCGAGCGCACCCAGATCCGCGCAATGGGCCTGCTGAAAGCAGCGTGTGCGCAGGTCAACAAGGACCTCGGACTCCTCGACGCGGACAAGGCCGACGCAATCATCGCCGCCGCGAACGAGATCGCCGAAGGCAAGCACGACGATCAGTTCCCCATCGACGTCTTCCAGACCGGCTCGGGAACCAGTTCGAACATGAACGCCAACGAGGTCATCGCATCCATCGCGAAGGCCGCCGGTGTGGACGTACATCCCAATGATCACGTCAACATGTCGCAGTCCTCCAACGACACCTTCCCCACCGCCACGCATGTCGCAGCTACCGAAGCAGCGGTCACCGATCTTGTTCCGGCACTGGAACATCTGCATGCTGCGCTTGCCACGAAGGCGACCGAGTGGAAGACCGTCGTCAAATCCGGACGCACCCATCTGATGGACGCTGTGCCGGTCACGCTCGGTCAGGAGTTCGGCGGCTACGCACGTCAGATCGAGGCCGGCATCGAGCGCGTCAACGCAACACTCCCCCGCCTCGGCGAGCTGCCGATCGGCGGAACAGCAGTCGGCACCGGTCTCAATGCTCCGGATGGATTCGGCCCCAAAGTTGTTGCCGAACTGGTCAAGTCGACCGGTGTCGACGCGCTGACTCCGGCGAAGAACAGCTTCGAAGCGCAGGCCGCGCGTGACGGACTGGTCGAGGCATCGGGCGCGCTGCGGACCATCGCCGTCTCACTGACGAAGATTGCCAACGACATTCGGTGGATGGGATCGGGTCCGCTGACCGGACTCGGCGAGATCGCACTCCCTGATCTGCAGCCGGGAAGCTCGATCATGCCCGGAAAGGTGAACCCGGTCCTGCCCGAGGCAACCACTCAGGTTGCGGCTCAGGTGATCGGAAACGACGCCGCCATCGCGTGGGGTGGCGCCGCCGGAGCTTTCGAACTCAACGTCTACATCCCGGTCATGGCCCGCAACCTGCTGGAGTCGTTCACCTTGCTGGCCAACGTCTCTCGACTGTTCGCCGACAAGTGCGTCAGCGGACTGGTCGCGCACGAGGAGCACCTCAAGACACTCGCCGAATCTTCGCCGTCGATCGTGACGCCCCTCAACTCGGCAATCGGTTACGAGGAAGCCGCAGCCGTCGCGAAGCAGGCGCTCAAAGAGAAGAAGACGATCCGTCAGGTCGTCATCGAGCGCGGACTCGTCCCGGACAAGCTGAGCGAGGAAGAACTCGACAAGCGTCTCGACGTTCTGGCGATGGCGAAGGTCAAGGACTGAACAAACAAAAGAGTGGCGGTTTCCACTTCGGAAACCGCCACACTTTTCCCTACACCGTAGTGGTTGCCCGCCACTCGTCGGTGCGATCGGGGCTCGCCTCGGCCAATGCTTTCAGCGTCGCTTCGCGATCGAAATCCTTGCCGTACACGGGAGTTCCCGGCTGCTGACGCCAGGAATCGTCGATCGTTCCCGCATCGACGGGATCGAAGCCCAACTGATTGATCAGATCGAAGACGACCTGCTTGTTCGCGTCGTCGTCGCCGGCGATGGGTAGCGCAATGCGCCCCTCTGCACCTTCGGGAAGCCCCTTCTCGAGGAGATGCTTCCACCAGATTCCGTTGAACGCCTTGAACACCGGTACACCCAGGTGTTCCTGCACCCATCCGCTTTCGGTCTGTCCGTCCTCGATGGCGGCGATCAGACCGTCACGCTGTTGCGGGTAGTAGTTGTTGGTCTCGATGACCGGGGCACCTGCGACCGCACCGCTGAGAATCCCCGCCGGTAGATCAACCACGTTCTTCTGCGGAATGCTCACGATGACCAGCTCGGCACCCTCGGCGGCCTCGGTGCTGCGGACTGCCTTCGCACCCGTCTCGGCTTCCAGTTCTGCAAGCGTGTCCGGTGTCCGCGAGTTCGAGACGCGCACGTCGTGACCGAGCGCAGCGAGCCTACGTGTGAGCGTGCCACCGATCTGACCGGCTCCGATGATTCCGATGCGCATGATCCTGCTCCTTCGTCGTGTGGAGTGGCGATCGCGCCACCGCTGCATTCGTCAACGACGAGAACGCACCGGGTCATTCCGCACCGGCCATTTCAACTCCCGTTGATTCAATCGGTTGACGAATCGAGTGCGAGTTTGATGCGAACACTGACCGGGTCGGTCTGCAATCCACGAAAGGCAGAGGCCGTCAGCGCCGATCTGATCTTCCCCGACGCAAATGTCTTCACCCGCGCCGGCACGTCGTCGTCCGGCATGATCTGGGCCTGTCCGTCCACCCACTCGCCGCGGCGACGGATCCGAACCTTCGGCGTCGCAGAGATATTGGCACCCCACCCCGTGCCGGTGCCATGCTGCGCAATGACCCACGCCTCGTCACCGTCGTAGGTGATCGCAACGGGCACTCGGCGGGTCAGACCGGTTCGGCGTCCAACCGTCTCGATCTCGGTCATCAACGACGGCATCAAACCGATCCGATTCAATCCGGTGACCAGCGGATTGGCGAAATACTTCCCGACTGCGACTTCGATTCTTCGTTTTCGTGCAACTGACGTCGGTACCGGCATGTCGTTTCCTCTCCTCCGAAGCTGGTGCTCGAAGCAACAGCTCTATACCGCACGATATAACCACTGTTCGGGGAGTTTTGCCACCAAGAATCTCCGTCGATACCCACCACCTGCACACAACACTTGACTGTGTCTGTCGGTTACATCTAGTCTCAGATTCGTTCCTATACCGATCGACATACTGGGAGGCAGTGATGAACACACCTCGAGACGCCTTGTTGCCATGACCGGCCCGCAGACGCGTTGTCCGATCGCCGCAGCGCGTCGCAAGTGGGGAGTACCAAGAGAATCAGCGGCACCAGATGATTCGAACAGCACTGCGATTGCATACGATGGCGGGATGGCCGACTCCGATTCCCGCACTCTGATGCTGGTCGGCGCCATCAATGCCTTCCGTGAACACGGGATCGCGACGACCTCGCTCACCGAGATCGTCGAACGCTCGGGAGCTCCCCGCGGGTCGGTGTACCACTACTTTCCCGAGGGCAAAGGACAGCTGGCCGGCGAAGCAGTTGCCTACTTCGGCCGGGGCGTCAGTGCCGCGATCAGTTCGATGATCGCTCAGTCTTCCCCACCGGAGATCATCGACGCGGTTGTCACGATATTTCGAAACAGCTTGGTAGAGAGCGATTTCACCTCCTCCTGTCCGGTCGCAGCCGCGGCAGTGGAGGGCGCGTCGACGCCGGCGGCATTAACTGCTGCGGGCGAATCCTTCACCTCGTGGGAATCGCTTCTCACATCGTTCTTCTGGCAGCAGGGACAGCCGTCCGAGACTGCAGCACAGTGGGCAACCGTCGTGATCGCGTCAATCGAAGGCGCGACGCTGATGGCAAAAGCTCAGCACACCACGGCGCCTCTCGATCGCATCGGCGCTCACCTCAAGGCTCTGGTCTCGGCCCCGAGCTGACCAACCCTCTTTCTTCCAACCGCTGCTGCCGTCCGCGCAGGAGCAGAGATGGCGTACAAACATGTCTCACACACTTGCACCGGCGCCCTCGGCGCCCATGATGACCAAGTCCCGTCGATTCACTGCGCTGATCTTCATCTGCCTCGCCGAACTCCTTGTCGTGCTGGACAACACAGTGGTCAACGTCGCACTGCCGACGATGAGCGTCGACTTGTTCGCCAGCGTCAGCGACCTGCAGTGGATCGTCGACGCGTACACGTTGACCTTCGCCGGGTTCCTACTCACTTTCGGCCACCTGGGTGACCGCTTCGGACGCCGCCGAGTGATGATCATCGGCTTGATCGGCGTCGGTGCGATGTCGCTCGTCGGCGCCTTGGCTTCCAACCTCGAACAGGTGATCATGGCGCGAGCCGCCATGGGTGTCTTTGCCGCAGCTGTCTTTCCGGCTACGTTGGCCATGATCACCAACATCTTCACCGACGCCAGAGAACGAGCCATCGCCATCGCGGCCTGGACCGCAATGGCCGGCTTCGCGATTGCCATCGGCCCGACTGCGGGCGGCTGGCTTCTCGAGCACTTCTCCTGGCACTCGGTGTTCTGGATGAACGTTCCGGCAGCATTGTTGGTCATCGTGGGTGTGCTGCTGGTTGTTCCGGAATCGAAGGCGCTCCACGTCGGCCGATTCGATTTCGTCGGAACAATCTTGTCGCTACTGGGCATCGTCATTCTGGTGTGGACCATCATCGACGCACCACATCGCGGATGGGTGTCGACATTCAGCATCACGGGATACCTCTCTGCGACAGTGTTTTTGGCCGCATTCGTCGCATGGGAACTGCGCACCGACGCGCCGATCCTGAACATGAATCTCTTCCGAATCCGGCGGTTTTCTTTCCCCGCCTTGGCTATTGCTGTCAGCTACTTCAGCATGTTCGGATTCTTGTTCCTGATCACGCAGTACTTCCAGGGCGTTCGGGAGTACTCGCCGCTCGAATTCGGCATCCACTCTTTGCCTTTCGCTGCAGCTGTCGCCGTGGGCGCCCCAGTCGCCACCTTGGCGGCACAGAAACTCGGCACGACTGCAGTGATGGTGTTCGGCCTCCTGGTACTCAGCGGCGGGATGTTCCTGGCGGGTCGGACGACCGTCGAGACGCCCTACCTCGGACCCGTCGTGATCTCGATGGTCCTCATGGGTCTGGGCCTCGCAATTGTCCAGGGACCGGCGACCGACTCCATCATGTCCTCGGTGCCCCTCGACGAAGCGGGCGCAGGTTCGGCAGTCAACGACACGACGCGTGAGCTCGGCGGGACCCTGGGTGTCGCCGTCATCGGTTCGATCGTCGCCTCGTACTACACGTCCAAGGTGGCTCCGATCGTCGACGCCATTCCCGACGCCGTGATGTCGGCGCAGGAGAAAGGCTTCGCTCGTGAGTCCGTGCTCAGCGTCATCGAGATCCGCTCCCGCGACATCAGTCCGCTCTTCGAGCAGCAGAAGGACAGTCTGATCTACACGATGAAGACCGCATGCCTGGAAGGTTTCGCCATCGCGTCGTACTTCACGGTCGGAGCAGCATTGATCACCGCTCTGATGGTCGCGTTGTTGCTCCCTTGGAAGCCGGTCACGGAAGGCTCCATTCTCGGCAGTCTGACAACCAAGACCCCGAAGTAGCTACAAGGTTTCCCGATTTGTCCCAATATCAGCCCGCCGTTCCCCGATACTGGGTTGACCGAGTGGTACCGACGACAACCCTGCTAGGGAGAATCTCGTGTCCATCACCAGTAGAAACAGCTCGCGACTGTCGGCAGCGGCGGTTCCGGTAGTACTGACGGTCGCCCTGCTCGCCGGATGCTCGTCCGATTCAGACACCACCTCGGCGCCCGGGCCGGTCGTCAGCGACGCCAGCCCGGGTCTCGACGCCGGGGTGCCGATCCCGGACGGGCAAATCGACGACGCGGTCGGGAAGCTCGACGGCCTCGCGAACGACCTCATGGCAAGTTCCGGTGTTCCCGGTATGGCGGTGGCCGTGGTGCACGGAGGTAAGACTGTGTACGCGAAGGGATTCGGGGTTCGCGAGTTGGGTAAGAGCGCCACCGTCGATGCCGACACCGTGTTCCAACTGGCATCGGTGTCGAAATCGGTCGGGGCCACGGTGGTCGCCCACGAAGTCGGAATCGGGACCGTCGACTGGGACACTCCGGTGATCTCGAAACTGCCGGGGTTTGCGCTTGCCGATCCGTGGGTGACCGACCACCTCACGATCTCCGATCTCTACACGCATCGGTCGGGGTTACCGGACCACGCCGGCGACGGGCTGGAGGACCTGGGCTACAACCGGGCCCAGGTGCTCGAAAAACTTCGCCAACTACCGCTCAATCCATTCCGAATCACATACGAGTACACGAACTTCGGCGTCACTGCCGGTGCGGAGGCCGTTGCAGCCGCGGCGGGCACCGATTGGGAAACGCTGTCGCAGAACACGATCTACGGTCCGCTCGGTATGACTTCGACGTCTTCGCGGTTCGCCGATTACCAAGCCCGAGAAAATCGAACAGTCGGCCACATCCTCGAAGACGGAAAGTACAAGGTAGGGCCGGTTCGGGACGCCGACGCCCAATCCCCCGCCGGTGGAGTCAGCTCCTCGGTGAACGACATGGCCAAGTGGTTGGACATGGTGCTGTCGGGCGGCCGGTATCAGGGGCAGCAGGTCGTTCAGACGGAGGCGCTCGTGCCAGCAGTCAACCCGGAAATCGTCTCGCGCCATGCGCAGGAAATCGGGGAACGTTCCGGCTTCTACGGCTACGGGTTCAACGTTTCCGACAGCGCGGCAGGCCGTGTGACCGCCAGCCACTCCGGCGCCTTCCTGCTCGGTGCCGGGACCAATTTCGTCACGATTCCCTCCGCTGACGTCGGCATAGTCGTTCTGACCAACGGCACGCCCACCGGCGTCGCAGAGACCTTGACCGCCGAATTCGCCGATCTGGTGCAGTTCGGGAAGATCACCCGCGAGTGGCGCCCGCTGTACGAAGCGTCCTTTGCCTCACAAGCCGACCCTGAGGGCGAACTTGCCGGGAAGACGCCGCCGGCCTCCCCCGCTCCCGCGCCACCGACAGACCAATTGACCGGCGACTACGGCAATCCGTACTGGGGTCCCGCGCTCGTGACGCAGCAGAACGGTGCGCTGACCTTGACCATGGGTCCCGCGGCCGCGACGTACCCTCTGACCCACTGGGACGGAAACACCTTCACGTTCCCGCTCAGCGGCGAGAACGCACCGGCCGGGACGGTCTCGAAGGCCACCTTCGACGGAAACTCGCTAACCTTGGAGTACTTCGATCACGATCATCTCGGTACCTTCATCCGGGCAACACCGGCCGAATAATCAGCCAAGGACACCCCATGAGTAGTTCGACAGCCACGGTGAACGCAATGTTCGCGGCCCTCACCGATTTCGACGTGGACGCCGCAGCCGAATTGATGACAGACGACATCGTCTGGCAGAACGTCTCGCTCCCCACCCTGCGAGGCAAGAAGACCGTCGTGCGAGCGCTTCGTCTGGTCACGAAGCCTTCACTGAAATTCGAGGCGGAGATGCACCACATCGTCGGCGACGAGTCCACGGTGCTCACCGAACGCACCGACATCCTCACCGTCGGACCGTTGCGCATCGAGTTCTGGGTATGCGGAACTTTCGAACTGCGCGACGGCAAGGTCTGCGTCTGGCGGGACTACTTCAGTCTGCGAGACGTCGCGTGGGGCGTGGTGACCGCGGTCGGCCGCGCAGTCGTCGGGACCGGGACACGAAGTAGGCTTGCTCCGGCCTGAAATCACCTGCCGAAAGCGAGCGAACCTGCCATGTCCGAAAACACCACGCCTGACTCCTTCGACGCCGGATTGGCTGTGCGCACCGAAGTCATGGGGGCCGATTTCGTCGACGCCGCCTTCGAGCGCACCCGGGGAACGGACAGCGAAGAACTGCAGAACTTCGTGACGGCCAACGTCTGGGGTTCGGTATGGACGCGTCCCGGACTCGATCGCCGCAGTCGCAGTCTGATCAATCTGGGGATGCTGATCGCGCTGCGCGCCGAGAACGAACTCAAAGGCCACGTACGTGGGGCATTGCGAAACGGATTGACGCGCACCGAGATCGTCGAAACCGTGATCCACGCGAGCGCGTATTGCGGCGCGCCGGCCGGACTGGCGGCGATGCGTGTCGTGCAGGAAGTTCTCGACAACGAACTGGGACCGCTGCAAAACTGAACAACTTCAAACCCAGGCATCTCCCCGTGCAGACCGAAGTCCGCACGGGGAGATCACTTCTCAGGAAGTGGGGCCGAACTCCTCGAGCATGTCGGTCACCAACTCGGCGATCGGCGAACGCTCACTGCGCGTGAGTGTGATGTGCGCAAAAAGCGGGTGCCCCTTGAGCTTTTCGATGACGGCCGCAACTCCGTCGTGCCTGCCCACTCGCAGGTTGTCACGCTGCGCGACATCGTGCGTGAGGACCACTCGCGAGCCGGTTCCCAGACGAGAAAGCACTGTCAGCAGAACATTTCGTTCGAGCGACTGCGCTTCGTCGACGATCACGAACGAATCGTGCAGCGACCGACCGCGAATGTGCGTCAGCGGCAACACTTCCAGCATTCCGCGGGCGAGAACCTCCTCGAGAACCTCTGGCGAGGCCAACCCGTCGAGAGTGTCGAAAACGGCCTGAGCCCACGGGCCCATCTTCTCGCTCTCACTACCGGGAAGGTAGCCGAGTTCTTGTCCGCCAACGGCATACAACGGACGGAAGACGACAACCTTGCGCTGAGTGCGGCGCTCGAGAACGGCTTCCAAACCTGCCGTCAGAGCCAAGGCCGACTTACCGGTGCCCGCCTTACCACCGAGAGAGATGATACCGATGCTCTCGTCCATGAGGAGATCGAGCGCAATGCGCTGCTCGGCGGAGCGGCCGTGCAACCCGAACGCCTCGCGCTCACCGCGCACCAACTGGATACGCTTGTCGGGAGTCACCCGACCGAGGGCGCTCGACGAACCACCGAGCAGGCGAAGACCCGTGTGACACGGCAGATCTCGCGCTTCGTCGAGGTCCAGGTAACCCTCGTTGAACAGCTCGTCGATGTCCGTCGAGGCGACGTCCAGCTCAGTCATGCCCGTCCATCCGGATGGCACGACGTCGTGAGCGTGGTACTCGTCGGCAGGTAGTCCCACCGCGCCTGCCTTCACACGAAGCGGAATGTCCTTACTGACGAGGACTACGTCCTTACCCTCCGCCGCAAGGTTCAGCGCGCACGCCAGAATCCTCGAATCGTTACTGTCCGTGCGGAATCCGACGGGTAAGACCGCAGGGTCGGTGTGATTGAGTTCGACCTGCAGTGTCCCGTTCTCGGTGCCGATCGGTACCGGACGGTCGAGGCGGCTGTATTCGATCCGGAGATCGTCGAGCATGCGGAGCGATTCTCGGGCGAACCATCCCAGTTCGTGGTGGTGTCGCTTGCCTTCGAGTTCGCTGATCACGACGAGTGGCAGTACCACGTGGTGTTCGGCGAATCGAGTGACAGCCCATGGATCGGACAGTAGTACCGAGGTATCCAAGACGTACGTGCGAAGTGCATCTCCCGAATGATTCCCGGCTGATAGATCAGCCCGGGCCGAGTGGGCAGAGACGGAGCGTGATGCAGTCACGTTGGGCTCCTAGGTCTGCGCGGCACCCGCGCAAACTCAGCTCGCTGGGCCGGACGGCTCTGGTGTCAGGTGACGCTGTGTCAGCTGAAACAAGGGCCGGGCGCCGGCCCTCTCGTACTGAGTGTTTCAGTCACGATCAGAACCTCCCGCACAAGTAACTTCTGGTTACTCGTTACTGCCGACGGTACTGCGGATCGGACACTCGCGCCACGGAACGAGCCGCACATCTGGTGAACGCCAGGTAACAAAATGCCACTCGTGTGATTCAGCGTCACTCAGGACTCGATCAGACCCCACTTCGCGGCGCGCACCGCTGCCTGAACCCGCGAATTGGTTCCGGTCTTGACGAAGATGTTCTCGAGGTGGGTGGCGACGGTGCGACGGCTGACGAACAACTCCTCGGCGATCTCGACATTGCCCGCGCCCCTGGCCACCAATTGCAGTACTTGGATCTCCCGTGGGCTCAGATGGACACGATCGAGCGCCACCTGGTCCCCCACGACGCGCGAGCAGGCTGCGCTGGACGCCGCCACCACCTCCCGTACGCGATCGACGACGCCGGAATCCGCGAAGCTCATGTGCAGCAATCCGGTCACCTCACGGCCGGAGAACCCCAATGCGACCGACGCACCCTCGGCGTACCCGGACGGCCGCAGAACATCGGTGACCATCTCGACCTGCTCGAATCGTGGCACGTCCTGCCAGAACACGGGCACGCCCGAAGCCTCGCGAATGATGCCGAAGAGATTGCGATCGGCGACGAAGTCCTCGAGCAGGAACTCGAGCACCCTGGCGTCGTATCCGGAACTCGCCAGAGCCCGATGTCTTCCGCTCGACGGGTCTCGGTACGTGACCGCCGCAGCCGAGTACGCGAGTCCACGTGCGCGGAGTTCTTCGGCGCACAGGCCGAGAATGCCGTACGCCCCGGCCGCCGGCGATCGCGGCGCGAACATGTCAGGTCCAGCGCCGCGATCAGGCAGTACAGACGTCATCACACCAATCTAGCCAATCGTGTGAGCTAGGCCACGACCAGTGAATCGGCCGGCTTCTTGCCCGCCCACGGACGTGCCGCTTCGAAGTTCGCGGCAGCCCGCAGGACCAGTGCGTCCTGGCGGTGACGTGCGGCGATCTGCAGCCCCACCGGTCGACCGTCGGCTGTGAATCCAGCGGGCACGGTGATCGCCGGATTGTTGAGCATGTTGTACGGGTAGGTGAAGAGCCAATCGAGCAACTGCTCACGCAGCGACGCACCTTCGAGCCACGACGGCGCGAACTGACTGAGCGGGAACGTGGCCGAAGCCAGGGTCGGCGAGACCAACACGTCGTAGTCGTTCATGAACGTCGTCCACGTGTCCCACATGACGCCGCGGAAGGCGTCGGCCCGCCCGACGTCGACACCGGTGAGCCGCTCGGCCTCGTGCATGATCTCGATCAGGTTGTCGTCGACCTCGCCGCGCTGGTTCTCCCAGTCGAGCAAGTCGTATTCGGAAGCGAAACCGGGAACCCAGATGCCGTTCCACATCGACGCCGACGGATTTCCCCACTGCGGGGTCGCCTCGGTGATCCGGGCACCCAATTCCTCGAATGCCGACAACGCGTCGAGACACACCGCCAGCACCTCCGGATCAACATGGCCGAGACCGAGATTCGTCGACCACGCCACGCGAAGGCCCTTCACGTCACCCTTCGAGGCTTCGACGTACGAGGTCTCGGCACGCTCGATCGAGAGCGGGTCCGCATTGTCCGGCCCGGCCATGATGTCGAGCATCAGCGCGTTGTCGGCAACAGTCCGGGTGATCGGACCGTGATACGCCCAGTTGTAGAAGCGCCCGGCCAGGATGGTCTGCGGGATGACGCCGGTGGTCGGCTTCAACCCGACGACCCCGCAGAGCGCCGACGGGATACGCACCGATCCCGCGCCGTCACTGCCCTCGGCGAGTGGCCCGAGGCCTGCAGCCACGGCAGCCGACGCACCGCCACTGGACCCGCCCGCGCTGTTGCCGAGCTTCCACGGGTTGTGCGTCGGCCCGTACAGGTGGTTGTCCGTGCCACCGTAGTAACCACTTTCGGGAGTGTTCGTCTTTCCCAGGAACAGTCCGCCGGCGCCTCGCAGCCTGTCCACGACGACGGCATTTCCCGTCGCGATGTTGTCGGCCATCGGCTTCATCCCGAACGTGGTCGGCAGCCCGTCGACTGCCGTCAGATCTTTGATCGTGAACGGAACGCCGTGCAGCGGGCCGAGCTTCTCGCCCGCTTCCTGTTGCCGTGAGAGTTCGGCCGCATCGCGCGTCACCTGCTCGCGATCGAACTGCACTATCGCGTTGATCGACGGATTGACGGCGTCGACGCGCTGGATCATCGCTTCGGCAATCTCGTTGGGCGAGAGACTGTTCGACGCGACCGACGCCGCCATCTCGGTAGCGGAGAGCCAATGCAGATTCTGTTCGGTCATGGGGTTTCCTTCGCCGGAGGGGTGATGCTCTCAGGCTAGGAAGCACCGAACTCGGCCACCATCGGTCATGTGACCGATGCCACAATCCGCGACTGGCAAAAAACCAGCGGCCCGGCCCCTAAAAAGGGACCGGGCCGTCGGTGAAGGAATTCCTAGACGTTCTTGCTGAGCAGGCCCCAGTTCTCGAGACCGTCGTACAGCGGAAGGTCGAGAGCGAGCTTGGCGACGCGCGCACGCAGCGCCGGCAGATCCGCGTTGCCGGCCAGAGCGGTACCGATGATGTCGGCGACCTCGGTGAACTCGGCATCGCCGAATCCGCGAGTGGCCAACGCTGCGGTACCGATACGCAGACCGGAGGTGGTCATCGGCGGGCGGGGATCGAACGGAACAGCGTTGCGGTTGACCGTGATGCCGATTTCGTGCAGAAGGTCCTCACCCTGCTGGCCGTCGAGCTGCGAGTTACGCAGGTCCACGAGCACGAGGTGGACGTCTGTGCCGCCGGTCAAGACGCTGATGCCCTGGTCTGCGACGTCCTTGTTGCCCAGACGCTCGGCAAGGATGCGCGCACCGGAAAGGGTGCGTGCCTGACGATCCTTGAACTCTTCACCGGCAGCGATCTTGAAGGTGACTGCCTTGGCCGCGATGGCGTGCATGAGCGGTCCACCCTGCTGACCGGGGAAGACAGCAGAGTTGAGCTTCTTGGCCCACTCTTTCTTCGCCAGGATCAGGCCCGAACGCGGACCACCGAGGGTCTTGTGGACGGTCGAGGAGACGACGTCTGCGTACGGGACGGGCGACGGGTGCAAGCCTGCCGCAACCAGTCCGGCGAAGTGAGCCATGTCCACCCACAGGTACGCCCCGACCTCGTCGGCGATCGCACGGAACGCCGCGAAGTCCTGCTGACGCGGGTACGCGGACCAGCCGGCAACGATGACCTTCGGCTTCTCGGCGAGGGCGATCGAGCGCACCTCGTCCATGTCGATGCGGTGATCTTCCTTGCTGACGCCGTAGGACGCGACGTCGTACAACTTGCCGGAGAAGTTGAGCTTCATGCCGTGCGTGAGGTGACCGCCGTGTGCAAGGTCGAGGCCGAGCAGCTTCTCACCCGGGTTCATCAGTGCCATCAGAACAGCAGCGTTGGCCTGTGCGCCCGAGTGCGGCTGAACGTTCGCGAACTCTGCACCGAAGAGTTCCTTCGCACGGTTGCGCGCCAGATCCTCGATGACGTCGACGTGCTCGCAACCGCCGTAGTAACGACGTCCCGGGTAGCCCTCGGCGTACTTGTTGGTCAGGACGCTGCCCTGAGCCTGCAGAACCGAGCGGGGAACGAAGTTCTCCGACGCGATCATCTCGAGCGTGTCGCGCTGACGAGCCAATTCACCAGCCATCGCCTCGGCGACTTCGGGGTCGAGTTCGGCGAGTGATGCAGAGTTGACGTCGGAGCCGGGCACAGCGGTCATCGAGGAATCTCCAAGCTGGATGCGGAAACGAATGCGTCCAGTCTACGAAGTTCGCTCCCGCCGTCTCCACCCGGCACTAGGCAGCACGCAGAGAGCTGGGGACCAGCGGCTCGTCGAGCAGCCTGCGGAAGCGTTCGGTGCGCTCCGCGCCCACCGGCACCTCGTCCAGCCAGCCCCCGAGCAGCCGGTATCCCTCGACATACGTGCTGGTGTACGCCCGCCACAGCGGCGAAGACAGGAACTTGAGCGATTGGCGAGCGCGTTCCGGCGTCGACAGCGACCACCGTTCGAGGAACAGCGCCACGTCGTCGAGGCTGCGCCCCTCGTCGTGCAACATCAGCGCCGCATCCTGCCGGACACTCAGCAGTTGCCCCGACGCGGCGGAGAGCCGTTGCGCCTTTTCCCCGTCGAAAGACAAGCCGAGGTCGGCGTAGATGTCCTGCGCCCACAAACCCCAGTCCGGGCCGACAATCGCTTCCAGCGCCAAATCCGCGAGGCCTTCGGCCATGATGCACTGCGGCGTGTTGACCAGGAACAGTGTCTGCTCGAGCTGGCCCGAACCGACCAGACCGGCTTCCTTACGGCAATGCTCGGTGTGATGGCCGGGGTAGGACTCGTGCGCGATCAGCCGCGGCAGGTTGGCCATGAACTGCGGCAGATCCGAATTGATCGCAACCTTGGAGCGGTAGTCACCGAGGTAGTAGTTGAAGCCGGACCACGGCTTGTCCCCCACCACTTCGTATTCGACGGTTTCCGACGCGGGAAGCCCGAACGTGCCGCGGACCAGATCGCGCAGCGCACTCGACATTGCCTCGACGCATTCGTTCAGTTTCGCCGCGGGGATCTCGTCGGCCTTGCGATGCGCCTGCACCCGCTGCGCCAGCGGTCCCGGACCGGGCAGAACTTCACCCATCAACCGGTGAGCGTCGCTGTAGGCGTCCTCGTTTCCCTTTTCGATTCGTACGTCGAAGTACGCCTCGACCTCGTCCACGAAGCCGATGTCCTCACCCGCGAACTTGCGCCCGGAGCATTCCAGGGCGCGAAGGTGTACGTCGACGAAGTGGGAGCGTTCGGCATTCAGACCACTTCCGGCCAACTCGCCCCGCAATTCACGTGCCGTGCGGGCAAGTTCACGCGGATGGGGCTTCGGGGCGCTCTCGATCTGCTTACGCAGCACCGGGTCACCGGTGAACGCGTCGACGAACCCGTCTTCGAGACGGTCGAAACCCAGTCCGAGCAGCAGGTATTGGCGAACAAGTGTGTCTGGATCCATAACCACCGAGCCTAGTCGCTCGCTCCGGAATGCCACCCGGCGAAAGTCCCGGACGTGGCACCGAGCACAATCCGACTATGCACTCGGATCGTGCGCACACGCGCCTGGCTTGCTCGCATAGCTGTTTCGTCCGCCGGGCCCCGGGTTCACTACGTGCCGGTGAGCTGGGCTGATGGCGCGCACCAACGAATCGAGTCCCTACGTCGAGTTCGACCGCAAGCAGTGGCGGACACTGCGTAAGTCGACGCCACTGGTGTTGACCGAGGACGAGTTGTACGGCTTGCGTGGTCTCGGCGAGCAGATCGATCTCGAAGAAGTTGCCGAGGTTTATCTCCCCCTCGCACGTCTGATCCACCTACAGGTAGCGGCACGCCAACGACTGTTCGCGGCCACCGCGACCTTCCTCGGCGAGAAGCATCCCGACCGTCAGGTGCCCTTCGTCATCGGCGTCGCCGGTTCGGTCGCGGTCGGAAAATCCACGACTGCTCGTGTGCTGCAAGCTCTCCTGGCCCGCTGGGATCACCATCCGCGCGTCGACCTCGTCACCACGGACGGATTCCTCTATCCGACCAGGGAACTCCAGCGTCGGGGCATCATGCACCGCAAGGGTTTTCCCGAAAGCTACGATCGCCGCAAGCTGTTGCGCTTCGTCACCGAAGTCAAGTCCGGGGCGGAAGAGGTAGCGGCGCCGGTCTATTCGCATACGTCGTACGACATCATCCCGGGCCAGTACCACCTGATCCGCCAGCCCGACATCCTCATCATCGAGGGCCTCAACGTCCTGCAGACCGGCCCGCGTCTGATGGTCTCCGATCTGTTCGACTTCTCGATCTACGTCGACGCCCGCATCGAGGACATCGAAGCCTGGTACATCCAGCGGTTCCTCGCGCTACGCAACACGTCGTTCGCCGATCCGAACGCCCACTTTCACCACTACTCCGGCCTCTCCGACCGTGACGCGACCATCGCGGCGAAGGAGATCTGGAACTCGATCAACCACCCGAACCTGGTGGAGAACATTCTCCCCACCCGCCCCCGCGCAACCCTGGTGCTGCGCAAGGACGCCGATCACACGATCAACCGGCTGCGGCTGCGCAAGCTCTGAGACGGCTCAGGCACCGAACCGGCGGTGGCGCGCCGCGTAATCGCGCAAGGCTCGAAGAAAGTCGACTCGACGGAACTCGGGCCAGTACGCCTCGGTGAACCAGATCTCCGAATAGGCGCTCTGCCACAACAGGAATCCGGAGAGCCGCTGCTCGCCGGAGGTGCGGATCACCAGATCCGGATCGGGCTGTCCCGACGTGTACAGATGCCCGTCGATGCCGTCGACCGTGACGGCCTGGATCAGTTCGTCTCCGCTCAGGCCCGCACCGATCTTGTCGCGCAGGAGCGATTGGACGGCGTCGGCGATCTCCTGACGCCCGCCGTATCCGATCGCGACGTTGACATGTGTCCCGGTTCGGCCGCTCGTCCCCGCCGCCGCTTCCCGCAAGCGCCTGGACTGCTCGGGAGGCAGAAGATCGAGAGCCCCGACGATCTGCACACTCCAGTTCTTGCCGGGCCCGGAGATCTCTTCGACGACGTCGGTGATGATTTCGAGGAGGGTGTCGAGCTCTTCCGGCTCGCGGCGCAGGTTCTCGGTCGAGAGCAGGTAGATGGTTGCCATCTCGATTCCGGCGGCGTCGCACCACTCGAGCAATTCGGCAATTTTGAGCGCGCCCATGCGGTGCCCGTGACTGACATCGGTGAAGCCGTTCTCGCGAGCCCATCGCCGATTTCCGTCACACATCACGGCTACGTGCCGTGGGTGCGCGAGACCGTCGAGATGACTGAGGAGTCGTCGCTCGTAGATGCTGTACAGCAGTCCGCGCAGATTCACCGTGACATCACCATGGTGTCAAAGACTACGCCCGGCAGTGACAGCCACATGCGAGCGCCGTCACGCTTTTTGTACGCGTCGAAAACCCGCAGGTAGGTTATGCTACTGATGCGTAACCTACGGTACCGTAGGTTACGCGGTTCGCAACAGTACGGAACGAGAGGGGTTGCACATGACGGCATTCGGGCTCGACGAGCTTCCGGTCAAACCACGCATGCGCGGTTGGATCCATCTGTGGGCGCTCGGTGTCTCCGTCGTCGCGGGCATCGTTCTCGTCTCCGTAGCCGGCGCTCAGGTCGGCGCCAAAGCGGCTTGGGCAACCGCGATCTACAGCGTCACGATCTGCGGCCTCTTCGGCATCAGTGCGACGTATCACCGCATCCAGTGGCAGACGGTCAAGGGCCGTACGTGGATGAAGCGTGCGGACCATTCGATGATCTTTCTCTTCATCGCCGGCAGCTACACACCGTTCGCCATGCTCGGCCTCCCGACTCACACCGGCAAGATCATCCTCGCGATCGTGTGGGCAGGCGCGCTCGCCGGCGTCGCACTCAAGATGCTCTGGCCCACCGCCCCGAAATGGGTGGGAGTCCCGCTCTACCTGCTCCTCGGTTGGGCGATCGTTCCCGTGGTCGGTGAACTGACGCACCAGGTCGGTGTGGCGCCGATGGTGCTGCTGCTCGTCGGCGGAATCTTCTACAGCGTCGGCGCAATTCTGTACGCGACGAAATGGCCAAACCCGTGGCCCACGACGTTCGGGCATCACGAGTTCTTCCACGCCGCGACGGTCGTCGCAGCGATCTGCCACTACATCGCGGTATGGCTCGTCGTGTTCAACTGACTCGCCAGTTCCACCACCGTCGTCACCGGCCGATCACACACGAATCCCCGACAGATGTACGCGGCTTCACCTCCGTCGACGAGGGGTCGATCTGCAAGCAGCGGTGAAGAATCCGGCGCTCCGCCGACAACCACTGCACCACCCGGGGCAAGCCGGCGGGCATCGGCCAACAGCGAACCTTCCCCGACGACGGCCACCTGTATCGGACCACGCAACGACGCTTCCGCCACCGCGAGCCAGTGCCCCGCCGACCGAGGCGCACGCTCGAGCGGCAGCGTGGCCCTCGCCAGCGCGTCCGCCGCGGCCTGGGCGTAACGAGAAGAGCGCTCGGCATCGGTCAACGCCGCTGCGGTCAACAGAGCCTCCGCGACGCTCGACGCACCGGACGGCGTCGCGCCGTCCAACGGGTCTCGGGGCCGAGTCACGAGCGACTCCGCGAAATCGGCCGTGTCGAACCAGCTTCCCGGCTCGGCCGGATCAGCGAAGTGGTCGACAGTGACGTCGAGCAACTGCTGTGCCGCATCGAGCCACCGCGCCAATCCCGTTGCCTGGTATAGAGCCAGGAGGCCGGTGGCCAACATTGCGTAATCCTCGAGCACGCCCGTCGGGGCGCCGACAGCCCCGCCGAGGGAAGCGCGACGCAAGTGACCGTCCACCAGGTGAAGGTCGAGAAGAGCGCCTGCGCACTCGGCCGCCGCGGTGATCCAGTCGGGTCGGTCCAGGGCAAGTCCGGCTTCCGTCAAGGCCGTGACGGTCAACCCGTTCCAGGCCGTCACCACCTTGTCGTCGCGGCCAGGCTGTGGACGCTGAGCCCGGGCGGCACGGAGAGCGTCGGAGACCGTCTGCCAGCGCGACCAGTCGTCGGGGTCACGGAGCAACTGCAGTACCGACGCACCCTCTTCGAAGGTTCCGGTATCGGTGACCCGGAACAACTCCGACGCCCACTGCCCGTCCTCCGCGCCGAGAATCTCGACCAGCTGCGTCGGCGTCCATACGTACGTGAGGCCTTCGACGCCGTCGGTGTCGGCATCGAGAGCCGAAGCGAAGCAACCGTTCTCGGTCAGCAGATCGGAGAGCAGGAACCTTGCGGTCTCCTCGGTGACGCGAGTGGCGAGGTCCGATCCGGTGCGCCGCGCCCAGTGCGCGTAGAACCGCAGGAGCAGCGCATTGTCGTAGAGCATCTTCTCGAAGTGCGGAACCACCCACTCGGCATCGACCGAGTACCGCGAGAAACCGCCACCCAACTGGTCGTAGATCCCGCCACGTGCCATTGCTTCGGCGGTGCGCTCGATGCCGCCGAGGATCTCGCCCGAACCCGTTCGCTCGTACTGTCGGAGCAGCCCCTCCAGTAGTGCCGACGGTGGAAACTTCGGTGCCCCACCGAATCCCCCGCGCGGGACGTCCTCGTCGCCGAGGATCGACCGGCCCGCCGCGTTCAGCAGCTCGGCGTCGATGGGTGCTCCCCCGTACGGAATCCCGCCCGACGCGCGCTGAAGTTCCGTGACGATCGACTGCGCCGCGTTGTCGACCTCGTCGCGCCGATTCGTGAAGGTGTCGACTATCGCTTCGAGAAGCTGTGTGAACGAAGGCATTCCGCCGCGAGGCGTCGGCGGGTAGTACGTGCCGCAGTAGAACGGTGAACCGTCGGGAGTCAGGAAACAGGTCATGGGCCAGCCGCCCTGGCCGGTCATCGCAACCGTCGCATTCATGTAGACGGCGTCGATGTCGGGACGTTCTTCTCGGTCCACCTTCACACAGACGAAGTTCGCGTTCATGACGGCCGCGATCTCGTCGTTCTCGAACGACTCGTGCGCCATGACGTGGCACCAGTGGCACGCCGAGTATCCGATCGAGAGGAGAATCGGCACGTTGCGCTCGCGCGCCCACTCCATCGCTTCTTCGCCCCACTGTTGCCAGTGGACCGGATTGTCGGCGTGCTGACGCAGGTAAGGGCTCGAGGACCCACCCAGGTTGTTCCGCATCCGTGGGTCCATCGCCGCTACCTCGTTCGTCTCAGGATTCTTGCTTGGGCTTCTTCTCGGTAGAGACGTTGGGTTCCGCCGGGCTCGGAGCAGTGATAGCTCCCCGGTCGGTGCCTTCGTCTGCCTGCTGATCGAGTTCGGGATGATCCGGTTCGAACGTCTCCGGCAGCTTCTTGAGCTGGCGGTTCATCGACCGAACCAGGAGGATCACACCGATGAGCAGCGCAAGAATCACCAGCAGGCCGACCGGAGACGACTTTCCGAACTCCGGGCCGGATGGGTTACTCGGGGTCTGAGCAAGAAATTGTGTGGTGCCGAGAACTACCTCGGCGGACAGAGCATTCACTTCTGAGCGTCCTCTTCGAGACCTGCGAACAGGTCGGTTTCCGGAATGGACGTGGTGACCCGCGTCTTGGCGAGCTCGAATTCCTCGGTGGGCCAGATCTTCTGCTGAATGTCGAGCGGCACAGCGAAGAACGAACCGTTGGGATCGATCTGCGTCGCGTGTGCGCGCAGAGCATCGTCACGCTGGGGAAAGTAGTCGCCGCACGTGACCTGAGTGGTCACCCGGACCATCATGTCGCCGCGTTCGGTCTTCCACTTCTTGAGCCAGTCCGCCATCGGGAACGGCTCTCCGCGACGCTCGTACTCCTCCTGGAAGAGTTCGAGGCGCTTACGGATGAATCCGTGCGAGTAGTAGACCTTCTTGATTTCCCACGGCTGACCGTCCTCGGGGAAGTACTCGGGATCGGCGGCGGCTTCGTAGGCTGCCATCGTCACCTCGTGGCACCGGATGTGATCCGGGTGCGGGTATCCGCCGTTCTCGTCGTACGTCGTGACGACGTGGGGACGGAACTCGCGAATCACCTTGACCAGAGCGCGCGTCGACTCTTCGAGCGGAACGAGGGCGAAGCACCCTTCGGGCAGCGGCGGAAGAGGGTCGCCCTCGGGAAGCCCGGAATCGACGAAACCGAGCCAGCGCTGCTTCACGCCCAGGATGCGAGCGGCCTCGGCCATCTCCTCCTGGCGAACTTCGCTGATTCGATCGCGGACACCGGGAA
Source organism: Rhodococcus sp. 008 (assembly GCF_001682295.1). Classification (NCBI taxonomy): domain Bacteria; kingdom Bacillati; phylum Actinomycetota; class Actinomycetes; order Mycobacteriales; family Nocardiaceae; genus Rhodococcus; species Rhodococcus sp. 008. Next base: position 327,993 of record NZ_CP012749.1, read on the forward strand.
CGTCCATGGCCGGGTTGAGAATGTCGCCACGCTCACCCCCGGTGAGCGTCAGGACCATCACTTCGTGGCCTTCGGCTGCATAACGGGCGGTGGTGGCCGCACCCTTGCTCGACTCGTCGTCGGGATGGGCATGGACGGCCATGAGCCGGAATCCGCTCACGTGTTCGTTCACCTCAACTTCACCTGTAGCCGTTGCCGGCAGTTCACCTGTAGCCGTCACCGGCAGTCTTCGAATCACACGCTGTGCACCGCTCGGATTACTCCGGGCCGTTGCCGTCAAACGTACCGACTGCCGACAAACCTACCGACGGCGCGACGGGATACGTCCTCTATAGTTCCACCCGAGAGTTCCTGGCGCAGCCGTGACCCCTTCGGTAATCCGGCGGGACACAGTCAGTTGCTGCACGACACGCGAACTCGAGTCTTCGAGAGCAGAGTGATGAGCAAACCGCTTCCCCAAGATCGGTACCCGAGCACAACTCGCACGGGCAGTCCCCGCAAGTGGATGGTGTGGGCTCTGACCGCTCTCGTCATCGTCGTAGGCGGCGGAATCGCGTACTACGCGTACGGAAAATTTGCGGTCAAGGAAATCGAGACCGAGACCATCTCGTTCGACATCGCCAACGACTCCACGGTGAAGATCCGTTTCACCGTCACACGCGACGACTCGTCGCGTGAAGCGATGTGCATCGTGCGCGCACGCTCGAAGGACGGCTCCGAAACCGGTCGACGTGAGGTCTACGTCCCGTCGTCGGAACATCAGACCCTCGAGTTCAACACCGAGGTCAAGACGTCCCAGCCGCCAGGCATGGCCGACGTCTACGGCTGCAGCTTCGACGTTCCGGAGTACCTGACCAAGAGCTGACCTCGGAACGCACCCACCCTGCCGGACGTTTGACGCCGGACAGGGCGGGTAGTCATGCGTGATAGAATTGCCCGATACACGGTTCCGGGTGGAACCGTGTATTGCTGCATTGACGCAAGGTTTGACGGCAAGGTTGCATCCCTGGTGGTGCTTCTGCGTCGTTGTTCGCTGCTGTTGCAGCGATCGTCGAGGGAGCCCCCGGCTCCGACTACTAGGGAGTGATCGAGATGACCGAGACCCAGGTGACCTGGCTTACCCAGGAATCACATGACAGGCTCAAGAACGAACTCGACCAGCTCATCGCCAATCGCCCGGTCATCGCCGCCGAGATCAACGAGCGTCGCGAAGAGGGCGACCTGAAAGAGAACGGCGGCTACCACGCTGCCCGCGAAGAGCAGGGTCAGCAGGAAGCCCGCATTCGCCAGCTCCAGGAGCTGCTGAACAGCGCAAAGGTCGGCGAGGCCCCCACTCAGTCCGGTGTCGCACTGCCCGGATCCGTAGTCAAGGTCTACTACGACGGCGACGAGAGTGACACCGAGACGTTCCTGATCGCTACCCGCGAAGAAGGCGCACGTGACGCCAAGCTCGAGGTCTACTCGCCGAACTCACCGCTGGGCGGCGCGCTGCTCGAAGCCAAGGTCGGCGACACGCGTGAGTACAACCTGCCCAACGGCAGCACCATGAAGGTCACGCTGCTGAGCGCGGAGCCTTACCACAGCTGATCGGCTGTACCAGCTCTGAAAAGAAGCGCCACCCGACTCGGTCGGGTGGCGCTTCTTGCTCTGTCGGCGCTCGCTGTTTCCTGCCCACTCACACCACGCGGCGAGCCTTCATGCCGGCGAAGATCGGGCCGACCTTCACCACGTCGCCGAACGTGGGTGCGTGAAGCATCTGACCGTTGCCGACGTAGATCGCCACGTGGCCGGGGCCGCCTGCCTGCCAGTTGCCGAACAACAGGTCACCGGGCTGCGCCTGATCCAGCGGGATCTCGACGCCGACACCCCACTGCGTCTCCGAGGTCCGGGGCAGAGTCACCCCGGTGGCCGCGTGGATCGCGTACGACGTCAGCCCCGAGCAGTCGAACCCGCCCATCGACGGCCCGTTGATGTTTCCGCCACCCCACACGTACGGCAATCCGAGAAACTTCAGACCGGCCTCGACGACGCCGCCCACCGCTGCGGCGAGGTTGTTGTAGTCGAAGGGCGCAAGCATCAGGGCGAACGAGTCCTGCAACGATTTGATCTGGGCGACAAACGGAGCGGCGACCGCCTGCTCCGCAGGAACCTCGCCCGACTTGTCTGCCGGAACGCCGCCCGCTTCGCGAACTGCATCCGGCCCGACGTCGTAGGCAGCGAGCGCGAGGTCGACGGTATCGCCCTCGACCTCACCGGACTTCTGCCAGGACTGCGCTTGCTTCACGAGATCGCACAACCGGTATCCGGTTGTCATCACCGGATCGGCCACGCCCAGGATGTCCATCTTTCCGTCGCCGTCACCGTCCTTGCCGTATGCCGTCCACGCTGCGGTGGTGAAGCGGCCAGGCCCGCGCCCACCTTCCGGTGAGATGTCGGTATCGGGTCCGTACTTGAATCCGTTCTCGACCGAGTACAGCGAGGCGATCACCGCGGGCGTGATCTCCGAGCAAAGAGCACCGGCCTTTTTGATCCACGGCGCGAACACTGCCACCGCTCCCACGGGCGCCAATGTCGCTCCCGGAAAGTTGGAGGGTACGGAAGGCACGATTCCCTCAGGTGTGTCCTGAGTTCGTGCCGGTCCGTTCCAGGCTGCAAGTGAGACTGCAGCATTCGAAGACTCGTTCTTCTCGACTTGTGCGGGCGCTCCGAGAGTTCCACTCATCACGCCCAGTGCGGTGCCGATCGACACAGCGATCGCCAGGACACCGACTGCCATCCGAACCTCCGATAAACCTCTGAAAATCCATGTACGTGGTCGTACCCGAAACTTGTCGGTGTGAACATCTACTCTTTCGAACATGCATTCGACACGGCTCAGTCTCGCGACTCCTGTAACCAATGTCTCATTTATCTCGGCGGGCGTTACGCAAATGACTACAGACGCCAAGGCTTTTCTCAGGTTCGGCGTGCAAGCTGAGTCCATGAGCGACGATCGGCCACGACCCGCCCGGGGACGCACTACGGTGTATCGACCCGTTCGCCTCGCCCTCGCAGCCACGGCTGTGGCGGGAGCACTCGCAAGCGGCGGACTTTCACTCGTTTCTTCTCCCACTGCCACGGCACTCGCGCCGGACACGTCGGCTTCTCACACCAAGAATCCCGTAGCGAAGCGGCCCGTCGTGGTCGCCGGATTCGGAACCCCGGACGCCGTCTCCAACGGTTCGTGAGTACTCCGCGCTCGGCCTCCGAGTGGCTCACGTGGGGGGTTCAGGCCCGGGTCGTCGTCACCGACCCTGAAGTCCTTCCCTCCGCGGCCAGCCTGGTTCGCGGGTACCTCACCGCTGCCGACGCCGCCACCAATCGAGATCGTGCCGACTCCGAGATTCGTACCTATGTCAGCGCCGCGAGCAACGTCGACGGCGTCGCCGTGACCCCGATGTTCGCGCACTTCCTCGAAGACGCGTTGGCTGTCGCACGACTGACCGACGGCAAACTCACGCCGACGGCCGGGTCGGCAGACCCTCACTCCTGGTGGAAGATTCGCGTCGAGAACAACCGCGTGTACAGCCCGGACGACGTCGTTCTCGATCTGTCCGCGACGGCCCGCGCCAGTTCAGCGGACCACTGTGCCGCGTCCACTGCAACTCTTCTCGGGTGTGGCGTGCTGGTCGGCCTCGGCGGGGACATCGCGGTTGCCGGCCCGGCGCCGGAAGACGGCTGGCAGATTCAGGTGCAAGACCTGCCCGGCGACCCGACCTGCCAGGTAGCACTTCCGTCCGACTGCGGGATCGCCACGGCCAGCACCGTCAAGCCACTGCACCGCGAATCGACGGCGACGCCGATGTGGCGCACGGTGTCGGTGATTGCATCCTCCTGCGCCCAGGCCGCCGCATTCAGTCGGGTTGCGGTCGGCATGGGCGGTTCGGCCATCGACTGGCTACATCAACTCGACGTACCCGCCAGGCTGGTCGACCAGGAGTACCGCGTGACGGTTCTGGGCGGCTGGCCTGACGAGTAACTCGCCTCAGTTCTGCAGTCGTACTGCGTAACCGGCGCCGTCGAAGGCCGTCAGAAGTTCCGCCTTGTTGTCCGGACCACGCGTCTCGACGGTGAGGAAGACTTCCACTTCGTCGAGCGCGAGTTCGCCACCGGTACGGGAATGGATGACATCGACCACGCTGGCGCCGTTCGCTCGAACCACTTCCAGCAACGAGACCAGTGCGCCCGGCCGATCGTCGATGGTGATGTGAACGCCGAGGAACCGTCCGGCCGCTCGCAGACCGTGCGAGATGACGTGCGTGAGAAGTAGCGGATCGATGTTGCCGCCGGAAAGCACGGCGCACACCGGCCCTGTCAGTCCCAGCTCCTCCGGAGTACAGGTCATCAAGGCCGCGACGGCCGCGACGCCGGCCGGTTCGACGATGAGCTTGGCGCGTTCGAGGCACAGCAGGAGCGCTTTGGACAGCGCTTCCTCGCTGACCGTCACCACGGCGTCGACATGGGCGGCAACTTCGGCGAACGGAACCTCGCCCGGGCAGCCAACGGCGATACCGTCTGCCATCGTGGACATCGACGCCAAGGCGGTCGGCTTCCCGGCTGCCAACGACGCCGGCCAGGCAGCCGCGGTCTCGGCCTGCACTCCGACGATGCGGACCTGCGGGCGCACAGCTTTGACGGCTGCAGCCACTCCCGCGATCAAACCGCCGCCGCCGGTGGGAACGAGGATCGTGCCGACCTCAGGCAGTTGCTCGAGGATTTCGAGCCCCACAGTCCCCTGCCCCGCCACGACGTCCTCGTGGTCGAACGGGTGGACCAGAACTGCTCCGGTTCGGTCCGCGAATTCGCGAGCGGCCACGAGCGCTTCGTCGACAGTCGAACCGTGCAGGTGGACCTGAGCTCCATATGCCTTGGTGGCCACCAACTTCGGCAGCGGCGCACCCGTCGGCATGAAGACGGTCGACTTGATTCCCAATTCTGTTGCAGACCAGGCAACTCCCTGCGCATGGTTACCGGCACTGGCCGCCACCACGCCCGCTGCCCGTTCCTCTGCGGAAAGATTGGCAATGCGGTTGTACGCACCGCGCGGTTTGAAAGAGCCGGTGCGCTGCAGATTTTCACATTTCAAACTCACAGCGAAGCCGGTGGTTTCGGACAACACTCGCGAGGCCACGACCGGGGTGCGTCGCATGACCGGGGCGAGCAGTTGCTGTGCAGCCTTTATCTGTTCGAGATTCACGCATGCCTCCAGAAAGTGCGCCTCCACACCCTCGTGAGGTGTGAAGGCGCACTGCAGATTCGAAGTCGAATTACTGTAGAGCGAAGATCAGGACAGCGCTTGCTCGATGTCGCCGACCAGATCGGAGGCGTCTTCGATGCCGACCGACAGGCGAACCAGATCGTCGGGAACCTCGAGAGCGGAACCGGCCGTCGAGGCGTGGGTCATCGCACCGGGGAATTCGATGAGGGATTCGACTCCGCCGAGAGATTCTGCCAGCGTGAAGATCTCGGTGCGCGAGCACAGGTCGAGAGCTGCCGCCTTGCCGCCCTTGAGACGGACGGAGATCATGCCGCCGAAGCGTCGCATCTGCTTGGCCGCGACCTTGTGCGACGGATGCGAAGCCAGTCCCGGATAGATGACGCTGGCAACCGCGGGGTGGCCGTCGAGCAATTCGACGACCTTCTCCGCGTTGTCACTGTGACGCTCCATGCGCAGCGCCAGTGTCTTGATTCCGCGCAACGTCAGGAACGCGTCGAACGGGCCGGGAACGCCGCCGGATCCGTTCTGCAGGAAGGCAAACGCGGTGTCCAGTTCTTCGTCGTTGCAGACGAGAGCGCCACCGACCACGTCGGAGTGTCCGCCGATGTACTTGGTCGTGGAGTGCAGCGCGATGTCGGCACCGAGCTGCAGCGGCTGCTGCAGGTACGGCGAGGCGAAGGTGTTGTCCACCACGATCTTTGCGTTGCCCTCGTGGGCGACCTCGGCAAGGAGCTCGATGTCACCGATATTGAGCAGCGGGTTCGTGGGCGTCTCGACCCAGACCAGCTTGGTGTTGGACTTCATCGCCGCGCGCACCGCATCGACGTCGGACACCGGAGCCGGGGTGTACTCGATCCCCCACTGCGTGAACACCTTGTCGATGAGACGGAAGGTTCCGCCGTACGCGTCGTCGGGGATGACCAGGTGATCGCCGGGTCGAAGTACCGAACGGAGCAGGCAGTCGGTGGCCGCCATTCCCGAACTGAACGCTCGGCCGTAAGTTCCGGATTCGAGCGCGGCGAGGTTCGCCTCGAGTGGGCGACGGGTGGGGTTACCCGTTCGCGCGTACTCGAAGCCACTGCGCATTCCACCGACGCCGTCCTGGGCGAAGGTGGAACTCGCGTAGATCGGCACGTTGACCGCACCGGTCAGCGGATCGGGTTCGTAACCCGCATGCACCGCTTTCGTGGAGAAACCCTGCCAGCTGATGTTGTCGGCCTTGCTGCGTTGCTCACTCATGGTCCCCAGCCTAATGGCGCCGGTGCCGGCGCAGGAATCCGAACTCAGGAATCCGAACTCAGGAAACCCAGGAGATCGTGGCGCGTGATGACACCGACCGGCTTGCCGTCGTCGACGACCATGAGTGCGTCGGTGTCCCCGAGCGCCTTCGTGGCAGCCGAGACCGGCTCGCCGGAACCGATGAGCGGGAACGGCTTGCTCATGTGCTTCTCGACGGAATCCGCAAGGTGCGCACGGCCTTCGAAGACCGCGCTCAGCAGATCCCGCTCGGACACACTTCCGGCGACCTCGCCTGCCATGACCGGCGGTTCCGCACCCACGACGGGCATCTGGGACACGCCGTACTCGCGCAGGATCTCGATCGCGTCGCGCAGGGTCTCCGACGGGTGGGTGTGAACGAGGTCCGGCAGCTCGCCCGACTTGCCACGCAGAACGTCGCCGACGGTGGGGACGTTGGTCTTGCCGTCGAGTGGGGTGCGCAGGAATCCGTACGACGCCATCCACTGATCGTTGAAGATCTTGGACAGGTAGCCGCGGCCACCGTCCGGGAGGAGGACGACGATCAGGGCGTCGGGGCCCTCACGCTTGGCTACTTCGAGGGCAGCGACGACGGCCATACCGCAGGAACCGCCGACCAGCAGTCCCTCCTCGCGGGCGAGGCGACGCGTCATCTCGAAGGAATCGGCATCCGAGACGGCGATGATCTCGTCCGGGATGGACGGGTCGTATGCCGACGGCCAGAAGTCTTCGCCGACGCCTTCGACCAGATACGGACGACCGGTGCCGCCGGAGTAGACGGAGCCCTCGGGGTCTGCGCCGATGACCTTGACCTTGCCGCCCGAAACTTCCTTGAGGTAGCGGCCGGTGCCGGTGATGGTGCCGCCGGTGCCGACGCCCGCGACGAAGTGCGTGATCTTGCCGTCGGTGTCGGCCCAGATCTCGGGGCCGGTGGTCTCGTAGTGGCTCTCCGGTCCGCCCGGGTTGGAGTACTGGTTGGGCTTCCAGGCGCCGGGGATCTCACGGGTGAGGCGGTCGGAGACGCTGTAGTAGCTGTTCGGGTTGTCCGGCGCGACGGCCGTGGGGCACACGACCACCTCGGCGCCGTAGGCGCGCAGGACGTTGCGCTTGTCTTCGCTGACCTTGTCTGGGCAGACGAAAACGCACTTGTATCCACGCTTTTGCGCCACGAGCGCCAAGCCGATTCCGGTGTTGCCCGAGGTCGGCTCGACGATGGTGCCGCCCGGCTTCAGTTCACCCGAAGCCTCGGCTGCGTCGATCATCTTGACGGCGATGCGGTCCTTGGAGCTACCGCCAGGGTTGAGGTATTCGACCTTGGCTGCCACCGTGCCGAAGTTTTCGCCCGTGACGGACGTGAGCTTGACGAGTGGGGTGTTGCCGATGAGGTCGACGACGTGTTCCGCGATGCGCATTCGTCCATGTTCCCAGATGAAAGAAAACGGTGCGCGCGGACGTCGGGCGAAGGTGGTGCAATCCGGCTAGATTGGCAAGTGTGAGTCGAACCGGACTGAAAGCGTCGGTGGCCACGGTGGTGGCCGGATCGAGTGCAGGCACGCTCTCCTGGTTGGGCTACAACTATCTGATGTCGCAGGCGGGGGCGGCCCGCGGGGTGATCGGTCGCAATATCGCCAAGCCACCCGAGGCGGACGGGGTGTACGCGCCCGGCGCCGACAACCCGGAACTCTGGTGGCGGGCCGTGCCCTTCGATCTCCACTTGATGATCTTCGGCGATTCGTCTGCGGCCGGCGTCGGCGCGCTGACGGCCTCGGAAGTACCGGGTGTTCAGGTCGCGAAGCTGCTTGCGAGTGAAACCGGGAAGCGAATCCGTTTGAGCACCAAGGCCATCGGGGGCGCCACCTCCCGCGGGTTGAGTGGGCAGGTCGACGCCATGTTCGTCGCCGGTCCTCCCCCGGACGCTGCGGTGATCCTGATCGGCGCCAACGACGTCACCGCCAAGAACGCGATTCACGCGTCGGCTAAACGCCTCGGCGACGCGGTTCGACGCTTACGCGAGAGCGGCGCCGTCGTTGTTGTCGGCACCTGCCCGGATCTGGGGGTGGTCACGGCGATCCCGCAACCTCTGCGCTCCGTGGTGCGTGAATGGGGCCATCGCCTCGCACTCGCCCAGGCGGCCGCGACCAGAAACGCCGGGGGTCATCCCGTTCCACTGGCCGACCTGCTGGCCAAGGAATTCCTGGCCTCGCCCGACACGATGTTCTCGGCCGACCGTTTCCATCCGTCCGCGGCCGGATACGAACTCGCGGCGAAGCAGATCGTCCCGGTTCTCGCGTCGGCTCTGGGTGAATGGCAGGGTGGCCCGCTACCCGAGCTCCCCCACGTTTCGGAGGCGGCGCAAGCCCGCACCGTCGCGGCCCGACTGACGGCGGCGGCAACCCAGTGGAAAGCCTTCGCGAGACGCACCAAACCTGCAGGTCAGCGCCCCGACGTCAACTGAGTGAGACTGCGTGACCACCATCTGGGAGCGGCAACGTAAATTGTAAGTCGAAGCTGCATTCAACTTGCCCTGCTCGACGGCGTTTCAAGCCGCCCGCGAGCAGTACACAAAAGGAGTTTTCATGCCCGAGGCAGTAATCGTCTCAGCAGTACGGTCGCCAATCGGCCGCGCAATGAAGGGTTCGCTCAAGGACATCCGCCCGGATGACCTCGCAACTCAGATGGTTGCCGCCGCGTTGGCAAAGATCCCCGAGCTCGACCCCACCGAGATCGACGACCTCATGCTCGGTTGCGGCCAGCCCGCCGGTCAGTCGGGCTTCAACATCGCCCGCGTCGTCGCCGTCCAGCTCGGCTACGACTTCCTCCCCGGTGTCACGGTCAACCGTTACTGTTCCTCCTCGCTGCAGACCACCCGCATGGCTCTGCACGCCATCCGCGCAGGCGAGGGCGACGTCTTCATCTCCGCCGGCGTCGAGTCCGTCTCCAGCTTCATCACCGGCAACGCCGACGGCCTCCCCAACACCAAGAACCCGCTCTTCGACGCAGCGCAGGCCCGTAGCGCCAAGCTCGCCGAAGGTGGAGTCGCCTGGACCGATCCTCGCGAAGAGGGCCTGATCCCCGACGTGTACCTGGGCATGGGCCAGACCGCCGAGAACGTCGCTTCGGCCACCGGCATCACCCGCGAAGACCAGGACCGCTGGGCAGTTCGCAGCCAGAACCGCGCCGAGGAAGCCATCGCGCGCGGCTTCTTCGAGCGTGAGATCACGCCCGTCACGCTCGCCGACGGCACCGTCGTCTCCAAGGACGACGGCCCCCGCGCCGGCACCACCTACGAGGGCATCAGCGGCCTCAAGCCCGTCTTCCGCCCCGACGGCACCGTCACCGCCGGCAATGCCTGCCCGCTCAACGACGGCGCAGCCGCACTGGTGATCATGTCCGACACCAAGGCAAAGGCACTCGGCCTGACCCCGCTCGCTCGCATCGTCTCCACCGGCGTCTCGGGCCTGTCCCCCGAGATCATGGGCCTCGGCCCGATCCAGGCCGTCAAGAACGCCCTGAAGATCGCCGGCAAGTCGATCTCCGACATCGACCTGTTCGAGATCAACGAGGCATTCGCAGTGCAGGTCCTCGGATCCGCTCGCGAACTGGGCATCGAAGAGGACAAGCTCAACATCTCCGGTGGCGCGATCGCGCTGGGTCACCCCTTCGGTATGACCGGTGCCCGTATCACCAACACCCTGATCAACAACCTGCAGGAGCAGGACAAGACCTTCGGCGTCGAGACCATGTGTGTCGGCGGCGGACAGGGCATGGCAATGGTGATCGAGCGCCTCAGCTGATCCCCTGAGCACGTCGAAAGCGGCCGCCCGGCTTCTGCCGGGCGGCCGCTTTCGTGTGGTCGGGTTTCAGGTATTCGTGAACTTCCGAGCAAAACTCCCCAACTCGCGAATCAACTCTCGCGCAGCGTCGTCCTCACGCTGCACGGCAGCGTGAGCTTCGTCCGCCTATCCGTGACGGAGCAGTCGTTTGGCGGCAAGGACTGCCGGTCCGACGTTGGCGGCAATCTGCTCGGCACTCTCGCGGGCGCGTGCCTGTACCTGGTCGGCCGGCACGGCGGCTGTCGCCAGTCCGTAGGCGGCAGCTTCGACGCCGCTGAGCCACCGGGTCGACAGGATCAGCTCGGCGGCTCGCTGCGTTCCGATCACCTTGGGCAGCAACCAACTACTGGCAGCTTCGGGAGCGGTACCCAGCGAAGTGAACGGTGCACGCAGACGTGCGTCCTCGGCAACGTAGACGACGTCGCAGTAAAGCAGCATGGTCAGGCCGATGCCGACGGCAGCGCCGTGTACCGCGGCGATCAATGGCTTCGGGAACTCCACCAGCGCGACGATCAGCGGCGCGAATGCGTGGCCGAAGTCGGCGTTGTCTGCGCCTGGTTCGGCGAGTGCGCGTAGGTCGACGCCACTGGAAAATGCCTTGCCTGCGCCCTCGACGATCACCACGGCCACGGCTTCGTCCGACGCCGCGTCGTCGAGCGCTTTGGTGAACGCTCGAAAACCGGCTGCATCAAATGCGTTCAGGCGACTCGGATTATTGAAGGTCAGCGTTCGCACTGCTCCGGCATCCGCGACCAGGATGGGTTCAGAGGTGTTTGTCGACATTCGCTCCCCTTCGTTCCAAACCAAGCAGTTGCTAGGTATCCAAGCACCGTAACCGTCCACAGACGGCAAAAGAAGGGCCCCTCGCGGGGCCCTTCTTCGTGTTACGGATCGACTCGAGAACTAGTCGTTGTTGAAGTAGCTCAGCAGACGCAGGATCTCGACGTACAGCCAGACCAAGGTGACGGTGAGGCCGAATGCGACGCCCCAGGCTGCCTTCTCGGGCGCCTGTGCGCGGATCAGCTGATCAGCGGCGTCGAAGTCGAGCAGGAAGCTGAAGGCTGCGATGCCGATGCAGACGAGGCTGAAGATGATGGCGACGGTTCCACCGTCACGCAGTCCCAGTCCGCCCTCGGTGAAGAAGCTCGCGACGAGGTTACCGAGCGCCAGAACGACAACACCGATCAACGCACCGATGATCATTCGCGTCAGACGAGGTGTCACCCGAATCGCACCGGTCTTGTAGACGACCAACATGCCGAAGAACACGCCGAAGGTTCCGAGGACCGCCTGCGCAATCAGCATCGACGCGTCAGCGCCTTGGAGTTGGAAGGTGAACATGAACGACAGCGCACCGAGGAACAGGCCCTCGGCCGCGGCGTACGCCAACACGATTGCCGGGTTGTCCATTTTGCGACCGAACGTCGCGACCAGAACCAGAACGAGGCCGACGAGACCGCCGCCGATGACCAGCGGGGCTGCGAGGTCGGCGTTGTTGTTGACCAGGAAGTACGACACCAGTGCCGAGATCGTCAGCACACCGAGCGTGATGCCCGTCTTGGTGACGACGTCGTCGATCGTCATGGCCCGCGAGGTGGGACCGGTCTGGTACGGCTCGGCCGGAGCGTACTGCGGCTGACCGAACTGCTGGGTTGCCTGCGAGGCGCCCGCCGTCGCAGATCCGAACGAGGCGTATCCGTTGCCCTCTTGCTTGGGCAGATTGCGGAACACCGGGTTGCTGGTGGTGCGCACCGTGATCATCCCTTCATCGTGGTGGCCTACGACGGGTGCGTCGCGGGTTCGCCGGACGGATCCGAGTTTCCGACACGGTCCGTGTACCTGACTAAAAGTAAAGCACTCGTAATTTACAACGTCGAAGCTTCGGTTGTAGTTCCCGGCGCATTTCCAGAAGATCAACACTCTTCGACACTCGTCCCTTTTCGATACTAGGACGGTTTGACCGACTTCATCACGATGAACTTCGCGTTCTTCGCCATCGCCTCGCTCGGACCCACCGCGGCTTTCAACGGTTCGCGATACCCCAGATGCGCGTTGTGAACAGTCCACAACTCGCCACCGGGACGCAGGACACGGCCGGCAGCTTCGAACATCTTGAGTGCTCCGCCGGTGTGGACCGCCGCGCCGACGTGGAACGGCGGGTTCAACAGAACCAGATCCGCGCTCGCACTGGGCAACGAACTCACGGCGTCGTCGCGCAGGCCGCTCACTCGATCGCCGACGCCATTTGCGGACGCGGTCGCCAGAGCCGAAGCGACGGCTGCCGAGGACTGATCCGTTGCGATCACGTGCACGTCCGGGAACTTCCGCGCGATCGCCGCCGCGAGAATGCCGCTGCCACAACCCAGATCGATCACGTCGCTCAGCGGATCGACCGCAATCTTTCCGAGGTTCTCCAGGAGCAACCGGGTGCCGATGTCCAGGCTCGCACCGGCAAACACTGCGCCGTGAGCAACGACGTCGAGGTCGAATTCGTCGAGGCGTTCGGTCACCGGGAACGTGATAGCAACATCGGGCTTCGGTTCCGAAGCCTTGAGTACGCGGGACTTCTGACGCCCACGCGAGGCGCTGACGTCGGAAAACGATTCGCCGAGAACCTTGTTCATCGCCGGGGTGATGTGCTTGTCACGCCCACCGGCGAAGACACGAACCGCCGGGTCGGCGTGAAGCGCGATCAGCTGGGCGATCTCGGCAAGTTCGGCGAGGCTACGCGGCAATTGCATGAGCACGACGCGGGCGCCGCTGAGCAACTCCTCGTCCAGTCCGTGCGAGGTGAAGGCGTCACTGAATCCGAGTTCGCGCGCATTGTTCGCGAGGGCCAGCTCTCCGGTGAGCGGATCCTGGTGAACGCGCACGGCGGCGATTCCGTGCACGAGCGCAACACCGGCAGTCAGCGCACCGTAATGATCGCCGATCACGACGACGGTGCCCGCCGGTGCCGCGGCGAGAGCGTCGGCGGCCTCGTCGAGGATCAGACGATCAGCCGCATCGACGGCAAAGAGATTGGGTGCCTCGACATCGGGGAATCGGCGCAGACGATCGAACAGTTCGGGTGTGTCGGACATGCCACCAGTCTTTCAGGTGGAACTACGCAACACTCAATCCCCCGACCAGCAGGTGATCAGTTCGACATCCCTGTCAGTTCGACATCCACTGCACGACGTTGTCGACGGTTTCGCGTTCGGTGCGGAATCCGTTCACCGGGTGGTCGGCGTCGGGGTATCCGAACGAGATCGCGCAGACAACCTTGCGAGTGTCGTCGATACCGAAATGCTCGTGAATGAACTTGGAGCTGCCCGCGAGCGCCGCCTGCGGAATGGTGGCGACCCCCAGACTCTGGGCCGCGAGCAGGAAGCTGTTCACGTACAACCCGCAGTCGACTGCGCCGTAGGTGCCCAATGCCTCGTCGGTGGTGATGATCGCGACGTGGGGAGCGCCGAAGAGCTCGAAATTCTTCATCGTCTGTGCCGCGGATCCGGCGCGGTCACCGTGCTCGATTCCGACGCTCGAATACAGCGCCATCGCGCAGTCGAACCGACGCGACTTGTAGATGCCCTGGTACGCGCGCGGGAACTCGAAGTCCGACTCCTGGGCGTTGGCCATCACGTACTCACCGAGGCCGGCGCGGAATCGCTCGGTGCCCTCCCCTTCGGTGATCGCGACCTGCCACGGTTGCGTGTTGCACCACGACGGCGTCTTCTGCGCCAGCCGAAGGATCTCCTCGATCACCTCACGTGGCACCTGACGGTCCTCGTAGGCGCGGCAGCTGATCCGGGCGTCGAGCAACGCTTCCAGGCTCGTATCCACGACGATGCTCTCGGTCATGTGTTCTCTCCTCGATCAGGCTGCACTACAACACTTCGCACGATAGAACTACCGCCTCGACGCAATCGTCAGCGGGTCACCTTTGCGAAGGCCGCCACCAGCTCGCCGAACTCTGCCATCGCCGCATCCGGATCCGGATCTACTGCCGCCAGCGCAACCAGCACATCGGTGGCACCGGATTCGAGCAGTTGCTCGGCGCCGATCATCGTCGCCGGGAGGTCGATCGAACCGTCGGACCCGCGTACGACGGTCAGTCGCCCACGGACCTGCAATTCCGCTGGATCGCGTCCGAGATCCGCCATCGCTTTGCCGATGACGTCGATCCCTTCACGTAGGTCGTCGTCCGCGGCACCCATGATCGGAATCCACCCGTCACCCCAGGTTGCGACGCGTCGTACAACGGCCTTGGAGAGCGAACCGGACACCCAGATCGGGATTCCAGCGGCCGGACGGGGCGCGCAGTACACGTCGTCGAACTTCAGACGAGGGGTGTCGATGCTCGCCGGCGCCGAACTCCACAGGGCCCGGCACACTGCGAGAGCGTCGTCGAGCAGTGGTCCCCTTTTACCGAAGTCCATACCTGCCGCCTCGTATTCACGTTCCTGCCAACCTGTTCCGACGCCAAGGTCGAGTCGGCCCCCGGAGAGCAGATCGAGTGTCGCGGCCGTCTTGGCCAGTACCGCTCCCCCGCGCAGCGCCGCGATGACGATTCCGGTCCCCAAGCGAATTGTCTTCGTCTGTCCGGCAACAAAAGCCAGGACGGTCAGCGGCTCGAGCCAGTTGGCGTCGGGCTCGGTGGGGAACGCCGACCACGTGTACGCCGAGTTGTCCGAGCCCATCACCACGTGATCGGTGACGAGGACCCGGTCGAAGCCCGCAGCTTCCGCGCTCTGACAGACCTGCACGAGTTTCGCGTAGGAGTCCTCCGCGAGAGTGGTGCCGAAGTTGGGAACGTTCAGACTGAAAGTTGTCATGTGTCAAGCCTTTCGGGGCCGGTTGGTCCAGCCACCCTCTTCTGTGGGGAACCAGCCTCCGGCAGCGTGCGAGCCGCCGTCGACGTGGATCACGGTTCCGGTGATGTATCTCGCCAGGTCGGAAGCCAGGAACAGTGCGGGGCCGGCAATGTCGACCGGCTGGCCCGGTCCGCCCAACGGTGCCCACCCCGGCCACTTGTCCCAGTCGTCGGCAGGAACGATCGTGCGATACGGCACCTGTACCGACTCGATCAGATCCGGGGCAATGGCGTTGACGCGCACTCCGGTTCGACCGATCTCCACACCAAGGCTCCTGGTGAACTGTGTCAGCGCGGCCTTGTATGCCGAGTACATCGTGTGGCCCGGGATCGCTCGATGCGCCTCCACCGTCGTCAGGTTCACGATCGATCCACCCAAACCGCGGTCGATCATGCCGGGAAGCAGGGCATGGGTCAGACGCACGACGTGATCGAAATTGATGCTGCCGGCCTCGGACCAGAAACCGGGATCCGTACCGGTGAACTCTGTCGGCGGGTTCAGGAAATGACCCACGTTGTTCACCAGGACGTCCGGAGCGAACTCGGTCAACGCTACGGGGACTTCCCGCGTCCGCACGTCGTACTCGAGATAGTTGATCGAACCACCTGCAGCCGAGTCGAATTCGACGTCGCCAAGAGGAGCCACGTCGACAACCAGAACTGACGCGCCATGCGATGCAAATGCTCGAACAATCGCTGCGCCGATTCCCTGGGAACCGCCTGTGACCACTGCCTTCTTACCCACCAACATCGGCCCTGGGGAGTACGCCGATCCGACCACCACGAAGACACCCTTCTGCAGTTCGATGTGAAGCACTTCGGCGTACCGTCACACATCGATCGGCAAAACGGGCGCAAAGTTCTCACTCAGTGGTAGCCGCGACACCCCACCTGCTCGAACCGCCGAGTCGCCCATTCAAATAGTGCGGAATCTCGGCTGCCCGTATCGGCATTCCCTCGAGGTACCCCTGGATCACGTCACATCCGCACTCGGTCACTATCGCGCGCTGCCTCTCCGTCTCCACGCCCTCGGCGACGGTGTCCAGCCCCAGAGACTTGGCAATCGCGATGACGGCTCGCAAGACAGCGAACCTCGAATTCGAGGGATCCGCGTCCAGCGGTGCGACGAACGCCCGATCGATCTTCAACCGATCGAGCGGCAGCCGGGCCAAGCTGGCAACCGAGGAGAACCCGGTGCCGAAGTCGTCCATCGCAATGGCGATGCCGAGCGCCGAGAGCTGTACCAACACATCTCGGTCGGCGTCGTCGATGACCAACGATTCGGTCACCTCGATCTCGAGTCGGCTGGGGTGGAGGTTCACCTCGATCAGTGTCCGGCGTACCGAGTCGACGTATCGACTCGAACGCAGTTGCACCTGAGAAACGTTGACGGCAACCCGAATGTCCTCCGGCCACGTTGTCGCCGCCGTGCAGGCAGCCCTCAGAACACCTGCACCGATCGGCACGATCAAGCCGGTTTCCTCGGCGACCGAAATGAAGTCTCCCGGCGAGACGAGACCTGAAGTCGGATGGTTCCACCGCAGCAGAGCCTCGAACCCGACAACAACTCCCGTCGCGGCCGAGACCTGTGGCTGATAAACCAACTCGAACTCTTCGTCGATCAACGCACGACGAAGATCCAACAATGCCCTGGCCCTACCCGTCGCACGATCCCGCAAAGTCGCATCGAAGGCGCGAATCTGGTTCCGACCGCTCTCCTTTGCGTGGTAAAGCGCGAGGTCCGCGACAATCACCAGGTCTTCGAGGCTGTCGGCGTCGTCGGGCATCGAGCCGTACCCCAGACTGGCACGAATGCGAATCTGGTTGCCGACCAGTGAAAATGGTCGTTCGAATGAGTCGAGAATCGTTTGGAATCTCTTCTCCACCTCATCTGCACTCCCGATGTCGTCGAAGGCTACGTCGTCGAAGGCGATGGCGAACTCGTCACCCCCCAGTCGGCCACAGATCTCGTTCGATCGCAGAACGCTGTGCAGTCTGCCGGCAACATCGCGAAGCACGTCGTCTCCGATGTGGTGTCCCAACCGGTCGTTGATCGACTTGAAGTTGTCCAGATCCAGAATTGCCAGCCACACCCTGTGTCCGTCCCGAATCCGCGAAGACAGTTGAGCGTTGAAGCTGTACCGATTTCTGAGCCCGGTCAACGAATCGATTTCTGCCAATCGCAAGATGTTCTGGCGCTGGTGATACGAGTGCGTGATATCGGATCCGACACCGCGCCACCCGTAGGTCGCCCCATCGCCACTGCCCGGGTGACCTGACATCGACCACCAGCGAGTATCGCCCCGAACGACGACCTGCATGGTGAGGTCCCGAAACGCCGTCCCGGCTTGAAAATTCGCGGCGAGGAGATCAAGGGACTTCCTGCCCACATCTGTTCGGGACGCGCCGATCCCGATCAGGATCTCGTGCATTGTGCGGCCCCGAATCTGTGCTGCCGGCAAACCGACCTGCTCGGCGAATCGATACGACACGGTACTGGCGATACCGCGCGAATCGGTCTCCCAGAGCCAATCCTGTGCTCCGTCTTCGAGATCGTTGAGCAACAACTCGACGAGATCTCGTTCGTCCTCGGCTATGAGTTCGGCGCGTAGCCGTCTCTCGAAAAGTTTGGCCAACAGCAAAGTTCCGCTGTAGAGCGAACTTACAAAGACGACCAGCACCCCGATCAGCACGAAACGCGATGTGCCCGGTTCCGTCCAGAACGCCCCGGCCAACCCGACTCCCACCAGGCTGATCCAGACCACAGTGATTCCGCGAAACATCATGGTGGGAAACACGCCGACCGCGATCCCACCGATCAAGGTCGAGCTCAGTACCAACTCGTCACGAGGATCGAGCATCGGGAAGAGAACGAGAGCCAAGCACGCCAGGAGCACTCCCCAGACAATGATTTCGACTGTGAGTACCACCAGTTCGGTGGTCTGGGACTCGGAGACGCCGAGACGCGAGCGCCGGAGCCAATACACACTGAATCCAGCGCTCGACAACAGCATGACGCTCGACCAGGCGAAGGTGAACCATCCGGCATCCACCGGCAGAAGCACCACGATCGCTGACAAGGCAACCGCCGCGGTCAGAAACGACCACGGCAGTACGCGCGCGGTGAACCGCAGTCGTCGATCGAGTAGGCGACGGCGATCGTAATCCGAGAGGTGTTGTTCCGTGCCGCTGCGACCGAGTTTGCGCACCGACGTCCCGACGCGACGCCTACGGAGTACTGCCGGGTCACCCACGTCGGCCTGCTACCGCCGCTGCGACCGCGTCGACCGACATGGCTCCGCCGGCGATGCATCCCTGAACAGTCCTCACCCTTGCAGCGGCCACGGACTTCAAGTCTTCCTCACCGTCGACTCCCGAGACGACGACCTCCATTCCCAACGCGTCGACCAGATCCACGACAGCTTCGAGGATCGACCGTCCACCAGGCACTGCACCCGAAATGGAGCGCTCTATCCGGACTCGGGTGAACGGAAGGCCGGACAGTGATGCGAGCGAGGAGAATCCGGCGCCGAACTCGTCCACGGTCAGCGCGATTCCCATGTCCGCGATGGCGTGCAACGCAAACTTGGACTCGTCGGTGATCGCCGATGATTCGTTGAGTTGGAGCTCGAGCTGATGTGCACTGACACCTGATCGTCGAAGCGAGTCCCCTATCGCGACGACAAAGGAATCCGATTCGAGCTGACGCGTCGATACCGCGACGGCTACCCGCAGGTGATCAGGAAGGCGGGACGCCGCCTCGCAGGCCAACTCGAAGACGGTAGTCCCCAGTGAGTACGCCAAACCGGTGTCGTCTGCGACGCTCATGAATTCGGCGGACGTAACGGCACCGAGGCGGGCGTTGTGCCAGATCACGCGGACTTCCACGGCCACGATCTCGCGGGAAACCACGTCGATCCTGGGCAACAGCTCGAGTTCGAGGTCCTTCTCCGCGACAGTGTTTCCCAGATCTTCGAGCAGGCGGGCCCGCCGATCGGCCACGGACTTCATCGAGTCTCGATATTCACGTACGGCCCCGCGCCCGGATTCCTTTGCCGCGAACAAAGCCAGGTCCGCAGCGCCCATCATCTCGTCGGCGGAGGACGGCAGCTCGTCGGGGAGGTAGTACCCGATGCTGCATCCGATCTCCAACCGCGTACCAGCCACTGTGATCGGCTCGTGCAGAGTTTCGATGTAGCGGCCGAGCAGAGTACGAACTTGTGAGCTGTCACCCACATCGGTGAAAAGAACCGCGAACTCGTCTCCCCCCAGACGTGCGAACAACTGTGACACCCCGCCGGCTTCGGACAGGCGATCCGCGACCTCTCGCAGAACCGCGTCGCCAACGGTGTGTCCCAGTGTGTCGTTGACCGACTTGAAGTTGTCGAGGTCGAGCATGGCCAACGCGAGACCACTTTCGCTTGTATACGGCTCGCGCAGCAGTCGCTCGAGCTCGGTCCAGAAGCTGTGCCGGTTCGGCATACCGGTGAGTGCGTCCACACGACCCATCCGCACGATCTCGTCACTCTGCAGTTTTACTTCCGTGACGTCGGAACCGACTCCTCGCCAGACGAACTCGTCGGGTGTACGGCCGGGGCGCGGGCGTCCGGAGATCTGCCACCACCGAATTTCACCGTGAACTCGGACCGGAACGAGCACGTCGACGAATGCGGTCTTCGTGTGGCGGGCCTGCTGCAACTCCATCAGCGCATCGATCCCGCCGGGGATCCGTAGGGTGCCCAACTCCATGAACAGGTCCTGCCACGCCGTTCCCTGCAACTCGGTGGAGTCCAGCCCCGCTTCGACCGCGAGCCGCGTCGGGATTCGGTTGAACTTGCCTTTCTGGTCCGTCTCCCACACGAAGTCCCCGGCGTTGCCTTCGAAGTCTTCGAGAAGCATCTGCACGACCGATCGTTCCGACGCGGCGCTCAATTCAGCTCGATAGCGAGATTCCAGGTTGCCCGAGACCACTATCGTGCCGCCGATCAGAGCCGCGCCATAGGCGATCATTCCAATGAGAATTCGTTCGAACTCGGGTCCCGGCTGAAGCCAGAATGCCACCCCGAGGATTATCAGATTGGACAGGACCCAGGTGACCCCCACCACTCGCAACATCGCGGTGGCCACGGCTCCGGCACCGGTGATCGATGTGGTGACCGCTATCAGGATCAGATCGCCGGAATCGTCCAGGATCGGGTACAGGACCAGGGCGAGCGAGGAATACAGGATCCCGACTACAGCAAATTCGACGATGAGAAACGCGTAGGACATCCGGTACGTGGGTGTGATCAGGTTGAAATGAATGGCGAGACCCACGCACATCCCCACCAACCCGATCACGCCGGACAGCAATGGCCACACACGCGGCAGCGGTCCGCCGTCCGGGGGAATTACATACAACGTCAGCCCGAGTGTGACGACGAGGTGGACGGCAGCGGCCCATGGCAGCACGCCGAAGGTAACGGCTATCTGCTCACGAGTTACGTCATCACGTTGGGCGGGCGTCAGTCTTTCTCTCTGGCGGGGTTGCAGAAGCGACAGGACTGGCATCACTTACCTCCCGCTCCCACGACGCAATTGAATCGGACGTCCGACTCAGCAATTCTTCCGTAATTGGACGTTGCCGTGTCAACCAGTGCGTCCACCCTATTTCGGAGTCGCGTCTGCCCACAGACACAGTAATCAGCAAACTGCTGGTCTGCCGCAAGTTGGCGCCGCAAGTTTGATGCCCATGGGTTGAAATCAGACATGAGGGACAATGGCCGGAGATCGCCGATCACGTCGGTGGAGATTCCTCGACGGGTAACACGATCGGACTCATTCGAGTTCAGACAAGGACTATCACGATGGCAATCGACTACACCCGACGTTCCGGCGAGTCCACTCCGTCGCAAGCGCCGGTCAGCTTGAGCAAGATCACGCTCACAAAATCGGCGCCGACGGTCAACCTCGCGAAGGCGGGTGAACGACAAGGCAATATGCGCGTGAACCTCAACTGGTCACAGGGGGCACCACCGAAGAAGACCGGTTTTCTCGCCAAGCTCGCCGGCGCGGGCTCTGGTGCGGTCGACCTGGACCTCGGATGCCTCTACGAACTTGCCGACGGGTCCAAGGGAGTAGTTCAGGCCTTGGGTAACAGTTTCGGTTCACTGACTTCTCCGCCCTACATCTCCCTCGACGGCGACGACCGCAGTGGTGCGAACACCGGCGGCGAGAACATGCACGTCAATCTTGGTGACCCAAGCGCTTTCCGGCGAATCCTGATCTTCGCGATGATCTACGACGGCGCTCCCAACTGGGCGGCGGTGGACGGCGTCGTCACCTTGTATCCCACCAACGGGCCGGAGGTGGAAGTGCGACTCGACTCCGCCAGCAACCAGGAGCGACTGTGCGCGATCGCTCTCATCCAGAGTTCAGGTCAGGGCGTGACGGTGACCCGTGAAGTTCAGTACATCAACGGCAGTCAGTCAGATCTCGATCGGGCCTACAACTGGGGAATGAAATGGGCTGCAGGACGAAAGTAGGGGCTGCGGACGGGATCTCCCCCATCCGAATGACAATGTCCGAATCATCCACAATGTCGCAAGTTACTGGATAGTGTCGAGAAGTGGGGTCGGACATGAGGGGTCACGCTCGACACCGATAGTGGGTCGGTGACGCTATGTGCTTAGCGACGCCGACGTTCGACCGGAAAGGCCCTCGATTTCCCCCGAGATCGAGGGCCTTTTCGTATCTTGCGTCACTGTTCGCACCCTTTCATTAGTTGATCGTTAAACTAGGCGTTCGTCCAACATGCACCGATGGAGAACGTGAATGTCCACGAATTCAGATCGACGCCCGCGCCTGCCCGTGAGAATCGCCTACCTCGCCGCAGGAGTTCTCTTTGTCGCCGCCATGCTCCTGTTGGCAAGCGTCGTCAACCCTGATCGGGACCGCGATTTCTCGATGAACCACGTCCCCGCGGGGACGTCGACGACCGCCTTCGCCGCAACGTCCGACCTCGGCTAACGAAGGTACCGGTACGTAAGTGGCGCACGTCACGAACTGTGGGTAGTTTCAACGCCGATGGTTCGCCGTAGGTCGGTATTGAGAGGGACGGCCAACCACTGCCCTGCCTGGTTGCCCCACCCAAGCAGGCAGGGCACCCCAGATCAGGCAGGCACCCCAGATCAGGCAGGGCACCCCCGATAATTTAAGCCTCAAGTAACTGTTACTCGGGAAAGACTTGTATCAAACCGGGACGAATCGTACATTTCATCCGGCAGTCGGCCTTCGTCCGACGCCTTTGCCGTCAATGTCGACGGAACTTCTCTGAACACCACCACAAGTCGGCCACTTGTCGTGACCGCATTCGTCCTCGCGAAAGGCTCGCCCATGTTCGATTTCTTCGGCGCAATCTCCGGCTTCTTCGGTCTACTGTTCGGCACCGGCTCGTCGAGCGGGAGCTCGGGAGGAAGCAGCGACGCACCCGTCGCCCCGCCTACCTGATCCACAAGCCTCACCCGGCACCGATCCGCCGGGTGAGGCTCTCGCGAATCTCTTTGAAACACAACGTAACAGCACTTCAACTCCACCGACTTTTCTGCGGATCCACGCCGACGCACTCCGGCGTCCGGACAGTTTCACCACATCGCCTGCAGTAATGGGTCCTGTGTCCGCCATTCTCCGTCGAGGCACACCCGCAGACCTCCCAACCGACAAGGCATGTGTTCGCCGTGAGCCGGTGTCCGTTGGGGCAGCAGTCCGGGGATTGCTCGGTCAACCGCATCTCCACATTTTCGCACACATGTTCGACAAGTTGGTACTGCACGCTGCACATTCGATTGCACCGGCCGCTTCCGGTCGGCCCGAGCGCAACTATCCCTTCCGTCACTTCGGTCTGCCTTAATACGAAGGCTTTGTCGGGGGTTTACCAATGTCCGAAGTTGTCGAGTTTCTGCGAGCACACGCAGGCGAACACGGGGTTGAACTATGGGTTTCTTCAAGAAGGCGGCAGTGACTGCTCTAGCGGTCGCTGCAGTCGGAGCATCAACAGGGATCGCATCAGCTGATCCGTCGACCGACGTGAATTACGAAGCGAAGGTCGTCGACAAGTCGATCGTCACCACCATCGACGCCGGGCTGTTCAAGGTATCCGGCGACGGCAAGTCCGTCGTCTTGCAGGACAGCAAGGGAGCCGACCTTGTTTCCCTGCCTCTCGCATACAACCTCGGGGATCTACAGTTCCCCTTCGATCGCACGATCAGTGAAGACGGTAAGACCCTCACGCTGACACCGATCACCGATTCGGCGAAGGCAACACCTCGACCCGAGAGTGCGCCTGCGGCAAAGGAATGGACGCCCGTCGCCTCGCCCGAGGAGAATGATCGGGCGATTGCGCACTTCCAGAGCCAACTCGGACTCGGCACTCAGGTCGGCAGCCTGCTCGGCACCATCGTCGGCGCCGGAATCGGTTGCGCTGTCGGCGCTCCGCTGGGCTTGACCATCGTCGGACTCCCCGTCGCCGCGGCACTGTGTCTGGGTGGCCTCGCAACAGGCGCCGGAATCGGCGGTGTCGCCGGAACGATCCTCGGCGGCGGCGGCGCGGCTGTCGTAGCCGGCATCGATCTCGTCAACACGCTGAATGCTCCTGCAGGGACGACCGTCTGGGCTCAGTAGCCACTTGGTGGTCAGTCGCTGCTCCACGGAAAGCCCCGCCCGCCCGAAGAGGACGAGCGGGGTTTTTCGATTCAATGTGCAGGAGGATCTACGTGGTGCCCCCAGTCGGACTCGAACCGACACTTGACGGATTTTAAGTCCGTTGCCTCTGCCAATTGGGCTATGGGGGCCTTGCCGCACCCGACGGGTCGGGTGCGGCAGGGATCAGACTATCGGGTCGGTCTGAGCTACCGACATCGCGATGCCGTCGAGGATGTCGTGTTCGCTGACAACCAGTTCGGTGATCCCGGCTTTGGCTTCGAACGCTTGAGCCAGCACCGTGGTGATGATCGCTCCGCCGCCGATGACGTCCACCCGCCCCGGATGCATCGGGCCGAAGGCAGCACGATCAACCCGAGGCATAGCAATGAGACGCTCGCACACGTCGAACAGTTGATTGAACGGAATCCTCGACAGGTGCACCTTCTCGGCGTCGTACTCCGGAAGTTCCTGAGCAATCGCGGCCAGCGTCGTCATGGTTCCAGCGACACCCACCCACGTGTGCGCCTTCTCGACGGGTACGGCCTCGAACGCCTCGGCAAGTTTCGCGGTCGCGAAAGCCGTCGCCTCGGAAACCTGCTCTGCTGTAGGCGGATCCGACGGTAAGCACCGCTCCGTGACGCGCACACAGCCGATGTCGGTGGAGTACGCAGCCTGGACGCCCGACGTGTCGCCGAGGACAACTTCGGTGGATCCGCCGCCGAGATCGACCACCACGAAGGGGCCCTCCGACGGATCGAGTTCTCCCACAGCACCGCTGAACGAGAGGCGCGCCTCTTCGTCGCCGGTGATGACCTCTGCTCCGGATCCGGGAATCACCGCGCCGAGCACGTCCCGCGTCATCGTGAAGAAGTCTTCCCGATTCGCAGCGTCGCGAGTAGCCGAGGTGGCGACCATGCGAACGGCGGTTGCTCCGGCATCGGCGATCATCGACGCGTACTCGACCAGCGCGACCCGGGTGCGTTCGATGGCCTCGGGCGCGAATGCCCCTGTCGCATCAACACCTTGACCGAGTCGCACGACGCGCATCTCGCGCCGGACATCCACCAGACGACCGTCGGCGCCGACGTCGGCGATCAGCAGTCGAATGGAGTTGGTACCGCAATCGACTGCGGCGACACGGCGAGTCACCGGTCGGTGTTGTCGGCATCGTCGATGCCAGGCCAGTCCGCGGGAATTGCAGTGCCGCGCAGCTTTCCGTGACCGGCCAACGCGACGGACTCGTCGCCGAGCGGATTGACGCCGGGTCCCTTGGCAAGCGAATGTGCCATCAGCACGTGCAGGCACTTGACACGATCCGGCATCCCACCGCCGGCAAAGTCGGTTCCCAGAGATTCGATCGCGTCCCGCTCGGCAAGGTACGACTCGTATGCCCGTCGATAGGCCGCGGCAAGTTCCGGATCCTGGGTCAGGCGTTCGGTCATTTCACGCATGACGCCGGCGGATTCCTGACGGCTCGCTTCGGCAGTCAGTCGCGGGTCCGTGAGGTAGTACAACGTCGGGAACGGTGTTCCGTCCGGAAGTTTGGGGGCGGTCTTGACCACGCCCGGCTGACCGTCCGGGCTGCGGTACGCGATCTCGATCACTCCGCGTGGCTCACGGCCCAATTGAGCGGCAACGGCGTCGAGATCCGCTTGTGAAACCTGTGGGGAATTTTCGGACGTGTTGCTCACCCGGTGGGTACTCCTTGTTCTTCTGGCTCTATCGGCGCCAACGGCATCGGGGCCGGTGTCGTCGTCTCAGGAACCACTGGCGGTTCCGAAATCGTTTGCCACAGATCGCGATACCACGGACCTGTGAGCGGTGTTTCCTTTTCCTGCTTCTTCTCGGGTTCCTTGTAGTCACCGGGAAGCTGAACCTGGAACGGGGTCTCGCCCGGTTTGACGTACCGAAGGCGTTCTCGTGCAAGAGCTTCGATGTACGCAGGGTCGTCGAAGCGCGCGTTCTGCCCTTGCAGCTTTCGCAGTTCTTCCTCGAGTACCTGACGTTCCGCCGCCACCTGCGCGGCATCCGAACGCTGGCTGATGTAAGTACGGAGCGGCACTGCCAGTGTCAGCGCCAGCATGAGCACAACCATCGCGAGCACAACTGCCCGACTGGTGGACAAGCCGAAAATGGTGTTGTCCGACTTCGGAAGCCGAGACCAGAACTTGTTGGTTCCGCTCTTCCCCCGGGCCGACTTCGACCCTCGCGCCGACGCTTTCTCGGCGGAGACCCCCGGTTGCGCGGGGCCTGTCACAGCGGAATCGACTGCTTCCGGATCTACCGAAGGTTCCGACACGCGTGGGCGTCGGGCACTGTCCCGACGCGCACGCGACGGTGTGTCCCCACGACGGGAACCACGACCCCCCGGACTTCCGCCGGGGGATCGTGGCTTACCGCGCTGTGCAGACACTACTGAATCTTAGATTTCCGTCAGGCCTCGAAAGCGAAGCGCGGGAACGCAACCTCGCCGGCGTAACGTGCTGCGTCGCCGAGGTTTTCCTCGATGCGCAGCAGCTGGTTGTACTTGGCAACGCGCTCGCTGCGTGCCGGAGCACCGGTCTTGATCTGGCCGCTGCCGACGGCAACCGCGAGGTCGGCGATGGTGGTGTCCTCGGTCTCGCCGGAACGGTGGCTCATCATCGTCTTGTAGCCGTTGCGGTGAGCGAGATCGACGGCGTCGAGGGTCTCGGTCAGGGTGCCGATCTGGTTGACCTTCACCAGGAGTGCGTTGGCCGCACCCTTGACGATGCCTTCTTCGAGGCGCTCGGGGTTGGTGACGAAGAGGTCGTCGCCGACGAGCTGGATCTTGTTGCCGATCTGATCAGTGAGTGCGACCCAGCCGTCCCAGTCGTCTTCGTCGAGCGGATCCTCGATGGAAACGAGCGGGTAGGCGTCGATGAGCTCGGCGTAGAACGCCGCCATCTCGGCCGCGGTGCGGTTCTTGCCCTCGAACTTGTAGCCGGTGCCGTCGGTGTAGAACTCGGTGGCAGCGACGTCGAGAGCGAGCGCGACGTCGGTACCCAGCTTGAGGCCGGTCTTGTTCACGGCGATCGTGATGAGGTCGAGTGCTTCCTTGGTGCCTGCGACGTCGGGCGCGAATCCGCCTTCGTCGCCGAGACCGGTGGAGAGGCCCTTCTCCTTGAGAACCGACTTCAGGGAGTGGTAGACCTCGGCGCCCCAGCGCAGCGATTCCTTGAAGCTCGGTGCGCCGATGGGAGCAACCATGAACTCCTGGACGTCGACGCCGGTGTCTGCGTGCGCGCCACCGTTGAGGATGTTCATCATCGGGACAGGGAGAACGTGAGCGTTGGGGCCACCGACGTAGCGGAACAGCTCGAGGCCCGAGGACTCGGCGGCGGCGCGAGCCACGGCAAGCGAGGCACCGAGCAGAGCGTTTGCGCCGAGACGCGACTTGTCCGGGGTGCCGTCCGCGTCGAGCAGCGCCTGGTCGACCGTGCGCTGCTCGGTTGCGTCGATGCCGATGATGGCAGGAGCGATCTCGCCGAGCACAGCCTCCACGGCCTTCTCGACGCCCTTTCCGCCGTAGCGTGCGCCACCGTCGCGCAGTTCGACGGCTTCGTGCTCACCGGTCGAAGCGCCGGACGGCACCGCAGCCCTGGCGAAACTTCCGTCTTCGAGCAGAACCTCGACCTCAACCGTGGGGTTACCACGGGAATCAAGGATCTCGCGAGCTCCGACCTGCTCAATACTGGCCACTGTGTGGTTCTCCTTCGAATGGGCTTCGCATTGGGGCACGCTCTGCGTGCTTGACACTTGGGCTCCGACCCCTCCGGTCGAAAGAGGACCACGATCGCGGCTGGGCCTCTGCAGTGCCAGCACCTCTGTAGTGCCAGCACACAGCCTAACCGCACGGGCCGAAGGCTTCTTTATCGACGCGCGGTCACGGGTCCGACCTGCGGATCGATCACCGTCAGTCCGGCTGTACCCCGACTGAATACGCCGACGCACGATCACGAACGAGCGCGAGATAGTCGCCCGAGAGGTTGTACGCCATCAGTGCCTGCTGCCATCCGGCAGCGGAAGTGAGGTCTCCCCCGCGTGCGCACAGGTAGCGGGCGGCCGTGAGGGCAGCGTCGTCGATGTTGTCGGGGTCCACCCGGCCGTCGCCGTTGGCGTCGACTCCCCATTTGAGCCACGTCTCGGGGATGAACTGCATGGGCCCCATCGCACGGTCGTGCACTGGATCGCCGTCCATCGCCCCGCCGTCGGTGTCGGGGATCTCGGCAACTCCCGGGCCACCGTCGAGAGGGATTCCCCGAATGATCGGAGCAACCTGGCCGAACGCGTCGACCGACGAGCCGTCGTAGGTCCCGTGGCGGCTCTCGACGCTGCCGATACCGGCCAAAGTTGTCCACCCGATTCCGCAGCCGGGAAGCGTCTCGGCCATGACCGCAGCGGCGTACCCGTAGGCCTCGAGTGCCGTCGTCCCGATCCCGATGTCGTCCGACAATCCCGCTGCCCAGTCGGCGAGTTGATCAGCACTGCGGCCGGGAGCATTGATGTCGATCGGCGGCGTCGGAGAGCCGGTACCTGGGGGTATGCCCTCCGGAATGGCTACTTTCGGTTCGTTCGATCCGCAAGCCACGACGCCTGCGCCCAGCAAAGCTGTTCCGGCAGCTACTGCTGCTACGGCTCGCGAGAGACGCCGGGGACTTCTGCGGGCTGCGGGAGTTCGGTACACCCCTCCATCATCCACATGCGAGTGAACTACTCCCGAATCCATTGGTAAAGAACAGCAAAAGTACAGGTGAGAGCATGGTTCGCCGTCGATGATGGAGTATCTTCTTCTGAGTTAAGGCTGGCCTAGCCTCATGCGTTCGTCAGAAGCTGTTGCACTCACTCAGTCAGGAGTCGCCCGTGCCCGTGTCGGTACTCGCTGCCGCGAGCACACCATCAGTTGCCACCCAGCTATTCGGCAGTGGCCTGATCGGTCTGCGCGAAGGCCTCGAAGCGGGCATCGTGGTGATGATTCTCGCCGCCTACCTCGTGAAGGCCCAGCGCAAGGACGCACTGAAATGGGTGTGGCTCGGCGTCGCGATCGCCGTCGCGATGGTGGCGATCATCTTCTTCGCGATCCACTACGGAACGTCGACGGTCGACGGCCTGACCGCAGAGATCATCGCGGGCGTTGCCTCCCTGATCGCCGTCGTCATCGTCACGATCATGGTCTTGTGGATGCGCACGGCCGCCAAAAACATTTCCGGAGATCTGAAAGCGGGGATGGAGAAGGCGTTGATCGCCGGACCCGTCGCCATCTTGTCGCTGTCGTTCTTCGCGGTCGGTCGTGAAGGCGTCGAGACTGCGTTGCTCATGGTCGGTTACGCCGAGAACACCGCAGGCAGCTCCTGGCCGTTGGTCGGACTGCTCCTCGGAATTCTCCTGGCCGCCGTCTTGACCGTCGCCATGTACTTCGGCGCCCTCCGTCTCAACCTGACGACGTTCTTCCGGTACACGGCGATCTTCCTCATCGTCGTAGCCGCCGGAATCCTCTCGTACGGTGTTCGCGCTCTGCAGACCGGAAACGTCCTGCCGGGCGGTTCGAATCTCGCGTTCAACCTGACACCCGGCTACGACCCGTCGACCTGGTACGGCACCGTCCTCGCCGGAATCTTCAACTTCCGCCCGGACCCGACCGTCCTGCAAGCCGTCGCATGGGTCGTCTACCTCGTAGTCGTCCTCGCGCTCTTCCTACGTCCCCTTCCGTCGAGCCCATCGGAACCGACAACCCCGCCTGCGCACGACACACACGTTCCCGAAAAATCCTGAGAGGCATTGCCGACATGCGTAAATACACCCTCGTACTGGCCACGGCCGCGGTACTTCCCTTCTCCCTCGCCGCATGCACCGAGAAGACGACCGCGAGCGACGGCGACATCGTCGTCACGGCCACCGACGATTCGTGTGACGTCAGTGCCACCACTGGAACCACTGGCAGTTCGACGTTCCAGGTGACGAACAACGGCTCGAAGGTCACCGAGTTCTACGTCTTCGCCGAGGGCAATCGAGCGATGGGCGAAGTCGAGAACATCGGCCCCGGCCTTACCCGGCAGCTGATCGTCTCCCTCCCCGAGGCTGCGACCTATCAACTCGCGTGCAAGCCGGGCATGGTCGGAACCGGCATCCGTCAGGACTTCGTCGTCACGGGCGATTCGCAGGCGGCCACCGACGAGAGCGGCCAACTCGCCGAAGCTGCCGACGGCTACCGGAGGTACATCCGCAGCCAGATCGTCGCACTGCAGGACACCGCTGCTCAGTTCGTCGCCGCCGTCCAGTCCGGCAACGTCGACCAGGCGAAGGCACTCTTCCCGATCGCACGTACCTACTACGAGCGCATCGAACCCGAAGCCGAGAGCTTCGGCGAACTCGATCCCAAGCTGGACCTGCGCGAAGCGGATCTGGAGCCCGGTCAGGTCTGGACGGGATTCCACCGCCTCGAGAAGGATTTGTGGGTGACCGGGCTTCAGCCGGATACCAACGCGGTCGCCGATCAACTGCTCGAAGACATTCAGTATCTTGCCGACCAGCTGAATGCCGAGGATTACACGATCGATCCAACCAAGATCGCCGGCGACGCCCAAGGACTGCTCGACGAGATCTCGACTTCCAAGATCACCGGCGAGGAAGACATCTTCTCGCACACCGACCTGTGGGATTTCCAGGCCAACGTCGACGGCTCGCAAGCGGCGATCGCGGCACTGAACCCGATTCTGCAGGAACGTAATCCCGAGCTCGCCCAGCGCATCGCTGACCGATTCGCCGACCTCGACGCTGCGCTGGCGCAGTTCCGGGTCGGCGACGGATTCGTGTACTACGACACCGTCACCGAGGCGCAGCGTCAGGAACTCTCGCGTAAAATCGATGCACTGTCCGCCGAGGTCAGCCAGGTCCAGGAAGTAGTCGCGGGACAGTAGATGACTGATTCACCAGAAGGCACACCCGCTGCGGAAAACGCAGCACCGCACGCAGTCTCACGACGCCGACTGTTCGGCGCCGTGGGGGCCGGCGCCGTTCTGGCCGGCGCCGGTGCCGTCATCGGGCGGGTGACCGCCGACGAGAGTTCCGGCGCCGATCACGCAGACGTGGTCGCCTTTCGCGGCGAGCATCAGGCAGGCATCACGACGCCGGCCCAGGATCGTATGCACTTCGTCGCTTTCGATGTGACGACGAAGTCGCGCGACGAACTGATCACGCTGCTGCAGACGTGGACGGCGATGGCCGAACGAATGACGGCGGGTCAGGAAGCAACCGAAGACGGAGCGACCGGCGACGGTCCGTATGCACCACCGAGCGATACGGGTGAGGCACTCGATCTCGCGCCGTCGCAACTCACCCTGACCATCGGATTCGGACCGTCACTTTTCGACGACCGTTTCGGGCTCGCAGACAAGAAACCTGCTGCCCTGCTCGATCTCCCTCACTTCCGGGCGGACAACCTCGACCCGAATCGGAGCGGGGGCGACATCGCCATCCAAGCGTGCGCCAACGACCCCCAGGTTGCCGTCCATGCGATCCGCAACCTCGCGCGAGTCGCGTTCGGGACCGCGTCGGTCAAATGGTCGCAACTCGGGTTCGGACGAACATCCTCGACCTCGACGACGCAGGCGACGCCACGAAATCTGTTCGGGTTCAAGGACGGAACAGCCAACATCAAGGCGGAAGATCCGGACGCACTCGCCCAGCACGTCTGGGTTGATCCCACTGACGATCAGGCCTGGATGGCAGGCGGATCATTCCTCGTCGCCAGACGAATCCGCATGCTGATCGAGCAGTGGGATCGCGCAGTACTCAAGGAACAGGAAGCTGTCATCGGCCGCTCCAAACGGAGCGGAGCGCCGCTCGGTGGCAAGGACGAGTTCGACGAGCTCGATCTCGATTCCAAAATGGGACACGACTTCGTCATCCCGGAGGATTCACACGTGCGCCTGGCCTCTGCCGAGGAACTCGGTGGGATTCAGATCTTGCGCCGCGGATACAACTTCACGGACGGCTCCGACGGCTTCGGCCACCTGGACGCGGGACTGTTTTTCGTTGCGTACTGCCGGAATCCGGTCGAGCAGTTTGTTCCGATGCAGCAAAACCTTTCACGACACGATGCGCTGAACGAATACATCCAGCACGTCGGTTCTGCCGTCTTCGCGTGCCCCGGTGGTCTCGCCGACGGCAAGGACTGGAGTTCCCAACTGTTCACCTGACGCGAGTCTCTGTGTTCAGTACCTCCACGAACGCACCAAATTGACCGGTGCCCGATTCCGCTCGGTCAGTGGATCGATTGCTCTGGTCGTGGTCGGCGGCAGCAAGTCGGAGGTAGGTACCGGCGCGACAATTGCCGTTGTTTGCGCCTGCGGCGGTTCCGCCTGTGCAGGATCCGAAAACGGGCGCAGCACCGCCCACGCGAGGAAGCTGGTCAGCGCAACCATCGAGAACCCGACGCCCACAAGGATTTGCATCCTCCCAAGCCCACCAGCAGGTAGCGAATCCGATTCGGTGTCTTCTTCGGTTTCACCGACGCTGTGCACCACGGCCTGATCGGAAGACATTTCTACAGTATCCGTTGCGATTTCCGAGTCGGAGACTGCCGAAACCGCGACGTCCGAAACCGCGACGTCCGAGCTGGGGTGCTCCTGATGTAAGACCTCGGCTATCAATGCTGCGCCCTTGGCCGAGGCGAGCTCGGGCTCGGCCGGCCTGATCACCGGTACCGAAAACTCCCGCGCGAGTATCTTCTCCACCAGTGAAATTCGGGCGCCTCCTCCGACGAGAACCAAAGCGTCAGGGACACACCGAGCTCGTGCCGCAACTTCTCGAATCACCATCAGCGTGTCTTCGACTTCACGCTTGACAACCGAATCGAAACGGATACACATGGATTCGGGAACGGGCATCACCTGCGCACGACGGGAGCCACTGGCGAGATACTCCTTGACTTCGCGGGCGTCGAACGCTGAATCAGCGTCGAGGGCTGCATCAACAGTGGTTGCGGGAAGTAACTCCGCGACAACCCCGTCGAGCCTGTCACCGGCGAGCGCCGTCGACCGCGTGGACGCGATGGTTGTCGCGGTCCCGATCTCGATCATCGAGACAGTCACTCCGGTTCGACCGATATCGAGAACTGTAAGTAACCGAAAACCTTCGGCCGCACCCGAAGTCCGTACCAACGCGACAACGGCAACCGCTTCCGGCACCGTGACAACGCCCTCGATACCTCGGGCACGCAGTTCTGATTCGAGCGCTACGTTCTGCCGCTCGTCGGGAACCGAAATGACCATCCGTGACGTATCCCCGCGAACCGCAGCAACTAGGTGAATCGCGGCTGTCCGGACCGGAGAGGCGTCGTATGCATCTACAGTCCGAGTCAGGAATCGACCGCTCGTGGATCCGGTTTCCGGCTGGGGGTCGGCCCGAACAATACGAACCGAGGCAGCGCCCAACGACGCACCGAACACTGGATCCATCGCTGTACGCACCCCCATATCCAACTCTTGCACTGTTCATCCACCGCAAAACATACTTGCGGTATGTTATCTGTAGCGGGAAGTTTACCGGATCCTCTGGAAACCGGAGAACTACGCGAAACTGGCAGGCCGAATCAATGTGTGGAGAGGTCCTTGAACAAATCGATGGCCAACATGACAACCGTGATGTCCGCACTACACGCACCCAACCCCACCCTGCTGGCGATCACCACCCGGCGCCTCCGCGACCGCCAGACACCGACCGGGATTCGCACGATCGACACGTGGATTCCGGGCCCTGGTGATGGGGCACTGTTCGCCTCGGTTCACCTGCCGTCGGATGCTGCCGTGCGTGGTGCCGTGGTCATATGTCCACCCCTCGCGAAGGAACACATCAGCGCTTATCGGGGACTGCGCCAACTCGCCCAAGAACTTGCCGAGCACGGATTCCTCGCTCTTCGTTTCGACTATGAGGGACAAGGAGATTCATCCGGTCGGCAGGATGACCCGCTAGCAGTTGCGCACTGGCAGGCCAGCGTGACAGCAGCCGTTTCGTACGTGCGGCGCACAGGTATCGAGTCCGTTGCCGTCGCAGGTTTGCGTGCAGGGGCCCTACTGGCCGCGTCCACCGTAGATACACTTGGCGACCTACGTGCGATGGTCTTGTGGGATCCGGTCATATCCGGTAGGGCCTATGTTCGAGAACTGACGTCGCTGTACCGCGTTTCGGTCGACGACGACCCCCACCACGACGATTGCACATCGATCGTCGGCGGCCTGCTGGCTTCCGCAGCGGTGAATGACCTTTCCGGACTTGACCTCAGCACGTTCGATCCGAGTTCGTCGACAAAAGTCCTCGCCGCGATTCGCCCTGAATTCGCTGATTCGCCCCGCGTGGTACGGATGCTCGAGCGATCCGGTGCTGAACGCATATTCGTCGAACGCCAGAATCAGTTCGTTTCCCCCAGCAGTTTCGTACTCTCGGTGCCTACGCACGACATACAGCGGATTTCGAGTTGGGTGTCGCGACAATTCGGCGAGGACAAGACTTCCGTCGATCCAGAGATCACGTCGGCGGCGCATGTCGCGACGGCTGACGACGGCGAAGAAGTCTGGGAAATATTGGAACGACGGTCCACCGGATCACTATTTGCAATCTCCACCGCATCCCGCACGACCGCGAGCCACGCTGCCACAGCGATCTTTCACAGCACCGCGAACGAGCACCGGATCGGGCCGGCGAGACTGTGGGTCGAGTCCGCTCGAACTCTCGCCTCGCACGGTATTCGCTCGATTCGCTTCGACAGGATGGGCACAGGAGACAGCGGCACGGTCTGCACCGACGAGAGCACGCCCATCGTGTCTCCGGAAGCGCGCCGCAATGTGTTGGATCTCGTCGACACTCTCGACGTGCCGCCGTCCCGCCGGATGCACGTCGGAATGTGTTCCGGCGCATGGATGGGCGCCTTTGCAGCAAGCCAGCGCGGCGCAAGGTCCGTGGTGCTTCTCAACATAGTGAACTGGTCGATCAACAATCGCCGACCACCAGTGAAGAAAGCACACGTCGATGCAATGGAGTCTGACGTTGCAAACCGAATTTTCCTCGTGGCCAGAACAATTCGCAATTCCGGACGACGAGCTCAGCGGTACGTTCCCTACCCGGTGTGGCTCGGTCTCGGTTTCCTCGGATTGGTCAATGCCCCCGAGTCGATGCTTCGGACCTTGACCCGCCGCGGGACAAAAACTGCAGTGTCACTCTCGCCGGAAGACGAAGCGTGGTTCGAGGCGAACAGAGGCCGACGAGGTATAGCGCGTCTTTCGAGATCGAGGAATCCTCCACAGGTCTTGTTCTCAGGCTCCGGCGATCACAACCTGTTCCATCGCAGTTCGCGAGAACGCGTCCGCCGGTTGATAGTTGCCTCTGCACTCGATGCGTTCGGAGACCGAAAACTCGCCGTGTCGAAGCGCGATCAGGAGCGACTCGGAGCATGATGCGCACGTCTACCCGGGACGGAATTACAACGTCGTCCCAAGTATTTGTAGTCGTTGCAGCGACAACCGTGGCGCTTCTGACCGGTTGCACTGCCCACACAGGGCCCTCAAAACCGACTCCTACGTCCGTGCCTCTTCCCTCGATCAGCGCCGACGCCGTCGCGGCCAGAGGCAAACTGGAAAGTGCGTCCGCGTTCGACGAAATCGATCCACTGATCGCCGACGTGGGCGCGACTGCCCACCAGATCACGTACCGATCAACTTCAGGTATGGACGGAAGCTCAACGGTCGTGTCTGGAGTCGTCTTCGTTCCGGAAGGCGATCCACCACCCAGCGGGCGGTCTGTTGTCACCGTCGGTCACGGCACAACGGGAGTGACTGCGGAGTGCGGACCTTCGATGTACCCCAATCTCCTGGGTTACGCGAGCACGATCGTCCCTTTGATGAAACTTGGGTTCGTCGCAGTCATGACCGACTACCAAGGATTGGGTCCGGCAGGCGGCATCAACCCGTACCTCGATCCGAACACCAGCGCATTCAACCTGATCGACGGAGTTCGCGCGGCGCGAGAAATGGTCCCGGACACGTCCGGGAAATGGGCAGGACTCGGCGTGTCGATCGGCGGGCAGGCGACATGGGCGGCGGCAGAGTTGTCCGGTTTCTACGCGCCCGAATTGAATTTTGTCGGATCGGTAGCGCTGGCTCCGGCGGCAGATCTTTCCAAGCTCGCCGACTTGGCCCAGTCGCAGTGGCTGACGCATGAACAGCAGATCATGATGTCGTACGTAGTATCTGGGCTGACCATCGCTCGACCCGGCACCGATCCAGGCAACTACCTACACGGCGCGCTGGCGAGCAACTCTGCGATGTGGCTGGCATGTGCGGGTCCGGTGTTGAAAGAACGCGGCGAACAAGCATCACGACTGAATCCCGCCGATACCCTGCCGAACTCCGACGAGGCCGGAGCAGTCTTGCGCGACTGGCTCATATCGATCGCCCTTCCGCAGCGTCCGGCCGGAGGACCACTCTTGGTCATCAACGGCGACGCTGATCAGACGATCCGCCCGCAGTGGGTGCAAGAGGCCGTCGACAATGCCTGTGCGTTCGGCGATTCGGTGCAGCACATCGTCAGGGCAGGCCAAACTCACAATAATCTGGATCCGGGGTCCGAGACCGCAGTCTGGCTCCAAGCGCGCTTCAGAGGCGAGTCACCGCCGTCGGACTGCTGATTATCGTCCAAAACTCGAATCGACCAGGTACTCCATGTTCTGAACCGCAGGAGTGGACACGACGTCTGAATGTGCCTTCGCCGAAGCCACTTCCGCCCCGTTTCGAACCACGCTGACCGAGACGGCGCCGACCGCCGATGGAACCGTGCAGATGTCCATCCCTGTATCGGCACTGCACGTGGTCGTCGTACCGCCGACCGTAACTTTCACTTCGGCACCTTCGACCAAGAAGGTCAAAACCTCGATCGTGTCGCGAACCGGGGACGACCCCGCACGCAGAATCATCGGTGATACCGAGGGTAGTGCGGGTTGCGCGGACGACAGCTGGTTCCGATAGGTGACGTACGCGATATCACGTGCAATCGCCGGTGCCGTTCCGGTCTTGAACCAGTCGACAAAATATGCGTTCAAATCGAGCAGCGCACGACCGTGCCCCTCGCTCGGTGCAAACGCCGTACCTTCGCTGTAGTCGTTCCACGAAATTAGTTGCACCCATTCGCTATCCGATTCGCGCGCAATCTGCCAGGTGTTTCGGAGATTCCCAGTGTTCTGCGCTTCGTCGAAAACCGATTGGCTGGGACGCGCATCCTGGAACGAGACCGACTGCATCCATATCTTGCCGAGAGCGTGCGCTCGGTTCACCTGATCCAGTGGCGAGCCGATCCCGGTGTCCGTCACTGGATTGAAGGAAGGGTTACGTCCACCCCACGTCGACATTCCATAGCTTATCGACGCAAATGAATCCATATTCGTGGTGGAGTTCAGGAAGAGTGGAACGAAGGCCACCTCGATCCCGTAGCGGGCCTTCATGATTTCGAGAAACTGCGACCACCACGCCGGGTCGTGTTTCTCGGCAAGAAAGGGCGAAATCACCACCCGGTTGTCCGTCAATCGAAAAACCGACGGCGATGACGCGTACTGCGACAACTCGCCTGCCAGATTCGCGGGGTCCAATGTGCCGAGTTCGCCGTTCATATCCGGCATCAGCATTATTTCGAACGCAGGATCAACCGCAGCCGAAGCGGCGAGAAGTTGGGACGGAACGGACGAAGACCACAACGGGTTCGACGACTTCGTCAGAATGTCAACCGAGAACCCACTGATTCCCGCGTCGATTGCCTGCCGCACTTCATCTTCGAGATCTCGCTGCCTCCACTGTGGGTCAGCTGAAACAGGCCGTGGTTGCGGTCGGTCTCGAAGAAACCCTCCGAATGCGGCGTATGAACCTCGTTCACCGTTCGGATTGAGATACTGCGTGGCGTAATAGTCTTCGCCCGACGGTAGGTTGTCGATCGAAAGGGGATACGGCGGGAAGTAGTGCGCAAAGACCATTTTGGCGGTCGACTGTCCGTTGTCCGGAAGCTCGACGGGGGGATGTGATGACACCGCCGCGTCAACCCTCGCGTTTGGGTCCACTCCATCAGAGAGCCTGAGGCCGGCCACTACGAGAAGCACTGACGACACCAGCGCAATGCCGATGGCAACTGCACGAAATTTCCTGTCCCGCGAACCTTCGATACTCACCCGTTTCCGTTTTCGAGCATCGGCGTTCACCGAATCAGCCACCCCTTCTCACACACGGCCTTACGCCGCAATGTCCGGTGACGTTGACATCCCGAACCTGGAAATCGAATTCCAATTCAA
Source organism: Rhodococcus sp. 008 (assembly GCF_001682295.1). Classification (NCBI taxonomy): domain Bacteria; kingdom Bacillati; phylum Actinomycetota; class Actinomycetes; order Mycobacteriales; family Nocardiaceae; genus Rhodococcus; species Rhodococcus sp. 008. The sequence goes on from NZ_CP012749.1 coordinate 366,215, forward strand.
TTCTGCTGCACAGAATCCGAAGCTTGCGACGGGTGATTCGACCTGGAATCGGAATCGCCGTTCCCACCGAGTGATCTTACCTGCCGCTTATCGGTCGGCAACTCGTCACTCGAGAGGTTCGCCTTCTGCGCGACCATTGTGCGGAGCATCGAGCGAGGGATCGCCACTGTCGGACTGTCCAGATCACTGCGCGTGTAGCGCCCCTCAGTCTCCGCCGGCTCCCATTCGTCGAAATCGATGCGCATGTCTTCGGCCGGAGATTCGGCCGAATCCCCCGAAACATGCTTCTCCACTTCATTCTTCCCCGTCGATCCCACACCTGGTTCTGCGTGTACTACCTGCGCGCCGGCTCCTCGTTCAACGGGAGGCCACGCGCCGACTGGTTCATTCGATGCATCATTCACCGGAGGCTCGTTCGCCGCAGGCGCGTCCACCACACTCACACGGCTGCGGACCTTGACCAAGCCACCCCGTCCGACACCCGACAGCACCGCGCCCAACAGGTTCGCGCCGGCAGCGCGCAGCGTGGTCGCTGCGCCTTCCACCTCGTCGACCGACGAAATACTCTGTGTTGAAACAAGAACCACGCCGTCGACGACTGAGCCGATCACAGCCGAATCGGAATAGAGCGACAACGGTGGACCCACGACGATCGTGTATTCGAATTTCTCGGAGGCTTCCGAAAGCATCTCGCGTGCCGAGACCGATGCGATGGCATCACCGGAATCGGATCGTATCGAGCCGGCGGGCAGCAGAGTCAATGAGCGACCGGGTACCTGAACGAGCACGTCCACGAGCGGAATCGCACCGGCCAGCACGTCGGAAAAGCCGACTGCCGGCTTGATACCGAGGTATGAATCCAAGCTCGGCGACCTCAAGTCACCGTCCACCAACAGCACTCGACGTCCCGCTTCGGACAGGACAACCGCGAGATCGGCTGCGATGCACCCCGCAGGCTCCGAGTACCGAGGCGAGGCGATGAGGACCGAACGGATCGCGTCGGCACTCGGGCCGGCGAACTCGATACCTGTCCTGAGCTTGCGTATCGACTCGGCATAGGCGGTCGCGCCGTCGGCGGGGAACGTCAACGCGCGAAATCCCCGCGAGGCCGATTCCGGAACTGTCGCCAAAATCGGTACACCTGCAACGGCCGAGAGCATGGAAGCGCTTCGAACGGACCGGTCGAGTCGCCCAAGGAGCACCCGGACGCCGATGCCGACGACCAGGCCACCGATGAGGCCGAACAGGGACGTCATCACGAGATTCGAACCCCCACTGGCATCTTCAGCGTTGGCCTCGGTGACCACCTGGACGGAGGTATTCGGACGGCCACCACCGTTAGGGGTCTCCAACTGCCCCACATATTGTGCAAAATTCTTCGCATACGCATTGGCGATACCGGCCGATCCTTCGGCCGTCGAATCCGTGACAGAGACCTGCAAGAGCACAGTTTTCTCAACTGCTGCCGCCGAAACCTGCGAGGCCAACTCATGTCCGCTCATTGGAAGACCCAGGTCGTCGATCACCTTGACCGCCAGATCGTCGCTCGAAAACAGTTGGGCATAGGTCGCCGCTCGTTGCTGAGAAAACAGATCGCCCTGGTAGGCGCCAGCCGAGTCAGCACTGATCGGCGAGCCGATGAACAGCACAGTTGTCGACGTGTAGGACGACGGACTCGAGATGGCCATGAAAGCACCGAGGATCAAGCCGAGCACCGCGAAGACAGGTATTGCCCACCCCCGCCTCAGAATTCGCGCGGCAGTGCTGAGTGCATTCATGTGTTCGCCTTTCTTGGAGATCGCTGTGTGCGTGTGTCTCCGTCGCGCCGTGGCGTGTAACTTGCCACCGAGTCAGTTGTGTCTGGCCGATTCACGGGCAACACTGCCCCTCGCTGCGTTCGGCGCGTGGTCGTCAAGAGGACCAAACCTTCGATTTTCGCTCCTGCGATTTCCAGATCGTGAATCTTCGTCATCACCGTCTGCATGTTTGTCGAATGAGACTGAACGACAAGGATTATCGAACGGCATACCTTGGCCAGTCGGCCCGAGTCGGCGTACTGCGTCCCGCCGGAGTCGAAAACAACCACTACGTCGAACCTGGCACTCAGATCTCGCAGCATGCGCCTGAACGACTCAGACTCGAAGACTCGCTCCGGAGTTTCGGTCGGCGAACCGCTCCGGAGGAGAGTCGGATGCAGCGGTGTCGAGATCAGAACATCATCGAGGACGCTGTCCGACATGACGATGTCGGTGACCCCGAACTCGATATGTGCACGCGAGGATCGGAAGTTGCAGTCGACGAGAACCACCGAATACCCCAGAGCGCAAGCAGCATCGGCAATGCCGCCAGCTGCGAACCTGCTGATCTTCCCCTCGTCGGCAGCGGTCACGAGCACGGGTGACGCGGGCGTACCTGACCCGATGAGATCTCGGTTGAACTGCAGTCTCTCAAAATAACTTCTCGATGCCGACTGAGCACCTTCCTCGGCGGACAATCCCCTGTCACCGAGGTACGGGATCGACTCGAGCACAGGTAGACCCGTCCAGGCCGCTAATTCGTCGACACCCTGAACTGCTCTCGACCTCGCAGCAGCCAAGATCACACCAGTCACTCCAACCAGCGATCCGACGACCAACCCCAGAAGAACGTTCGGAATCGTCTGCGGACCAGCCGGGCTCGTCGGTGCTGACGCCGTGACGACAGTCAGCGGCTGAACCGTCGGGATCAAAGTCCCACTCGGCGTCTCGAGTCGCCGGATCGTCTCGTTCATCTCATCCGAAGCCGCGTTCGTCAGTTGCAACGCCCGGTCTGCGCTGTCGGTGGTGCCAGAGATTTCGAGCAACACGGTGTCGGGCACAACGCGAACCGAAATGCTTTCGACGTCACGCAGACCACTCTCGCCCAGACGACTTGCGACGCGGGCCGAGAAGTCGGCACCCTCCGCCAGACGCGTGTACGTACCCGCTCGTTGCTGCGAGAATTCGTCACCTTGGAAAGGGCTCGAATCGGCATTGCCCAGAGTGGTCGGTGTACCCCACCCTGGCGTGGTGAGAAAGAGCTGGGTCGAGGACTTGAAAGTGGTCGGCGTGAGCAATGTCAGCAGAACGCCTACCAGCAGGCCGAGCAATGTCGAGATGCCGACGACAACCCACTTGTCACGAAGGACTCCGAAGAAGCGGGACGGGTTCATCGCAGAATCCCCCCATTCGGCGCGCCCTCGCGAATCACACCGGAGGCGGTCAGCGATTCCACCAGTTTCTGAGCAATCACTGCGTTCCCCACTGCATTCGGGTGCACACCGTCCTCGAATTTCAGTGTCGTGAGGTCCACGTCGGCGTACCAACCGTCGGCAACAGGATCGATCACGGTCGCGGCAACCGATTCCCCGTAACTTCGCAGCGCTGATACGAATTGGTCGTATCCGTCGTACGGCACAGGTGTGACGTATGTCGGCACGATGATCACCAGACGCGCATCCGGCCATGCATCCCGGACGGTATCGATGTACGACGTCATGACGGGAAACAAATCCATCGGACTCATGTGCAGATCGTTTCGCCCACCGTCCACGAAAATGATGTCCGCTCGATACCGCTCGATCGACACCTGTAGTCGATTCTCGAATCGTGTTGTAGTTCCCTGATACTCGGGTGCGCCGTCGTTGGTGAAACCGGTGCTTCCCTGAGCATCGACATTGCAGTCCCACCCCATCCGGACGCAGATGATTCTCGGGTATGCCCCGAGCCCGATTCCGTTGATGCCCGCAGTGAAGCTGTCGCCGAACCACATCGATGCCGGCGCTGTGTCCGGCGGCAACTGAGGAACCGTTGTCGCTGCTGTGAGGGCGGACCGGCCGTTTCCGGCAGCCGAATTCTGACGCACCGACAGCGCCGTCGCACAAACGACCAGTACCACCAGCAGAGCAAGGCCCACGAGTTCCAGCGGGCGACGGGCAGAGATTCTCGACGAGAATCGGTTCGTCCGAGTCATCGAGTCACCTCCCGCCGTGAGACGAAGAATGCACAACCGATGATGACGAGGAAGTACGACATCGCTTGCAGCAGTGATCCTCTGAGCAGAATGATCAGGTAGAAGGGCAGGATGCAGGCAAGGATCGTCGGCGCCCTGGACTGGCGCAGCGACAGTTCGATTCGTCTGTCCTGAATCCCTGCGATCAAGCCTAGAGCAACCATTCCGACAATCAGCGCGATCCACCCACCGTTGACGAACAGCTCGGACCACAACGGAGCAGAAAGGTTCTTGACCGTGTAGTTGCGGCTCTCCGCGAGCAGGATGCCCGTGTCCGTAGCTTTGCCGGGCCAGATGGTCCGCGGAATCCAGAAAAGAACAACTCCGAGTGCCTGCTTGCCATCGGTAACCCCGTGCGTATTCACAAAGTTGACGGTGTTGTTTACCTGCGCAAATGCGTCGTAGTCCGGAGACGTGAGCGATTCGAGAGGCGAGCTTGTCTTGAACTGTGCCGACGTGCTGTACCTGAACGCATCGGCGAGCGGAAAGACCAGGACAAGTGCAGCCACGGCAAGCAAGGCAACCACACGGAAACGACCACGGGTCGCGAAGAGTCCGAAAAGTGCCGCCACGGCTAGTGCTGCAGTACCGAACAGATACCTCGCACTCGAGATCGGATTGAAAGTCAACAACAGCACGGCTCCGAGCACGATGGCGCAGAGAAGAAACAAACGATCGGCTCCCGGATTCTGATCACGGTATTTGACCACCGCGATGAATGCGACAAGCAAGGACATCATCGCGACGGCGCCGATGATGCTGGCGACCGTGGATTGCCCCAGCGACGCACTCGCCTGCTCCACCACGGCACTTCGGCTCGACAGAAGCGTCCCTACACCAAGTTTCTTGATGTAGTACGCGTTGGCGACCAGGGCGCAACCGGCAAGAATCAAAACCCGAACGGGATCCACACGCACGCTTGTGGCGTTTCCCCATCGCGTGTCTTTGATTCGACGCCACACCGCTCCGGAGAACACTAATCCCACCAGGAAGCCGCCGATTCCCAGAAGGACGATAGCCACCGCTGTCGAGTTGAGGGACGGATCCACTCGGGGCGTCGTAGGAGGAATCTCTCGCAGGCGGAGCTGGGCAAGTGGGGCAAGACCCATGAAGACATAGGTGAAAACCCAGAACGACATCTCGACGAGCCGACGAAAGCCCTCGCCCACAATCCACGCATAGCGCAGTCCCGAAATCGTGGTGACGGCAAGTACCGCCATCCATACACGCCCTGGCGGTGTCGGAGTGAACTCGACGACTGCGAAAGGCACGATGATCACCATGATCACCGCGGTCCAGATCGCAATCAGCGGTGGCATCAACGAGTCCTGCCGCCCGACGTCGAATTCCGCGAACTCGTGAGGCTTTGTCCGCCCGCTGGAAATTGTTTTCACGTGGTCGTCCCGGCCAGTGCGCCTGTTCGTGTTCGGCGCAGATCGCCTGGTTCGGCACGATCAGCAGTGGACGGCACGCTCGCGGGGTCTTCACGGCCGGAGTGCTTCCGTTGGGCAGCGACCACCAGGCACACCGCAACGAGGACGGACGAGACCGCCAGCCCGATCGCGACTCCGACCGCGGTTCCTGTGAGGGCCGCGGCCGCGCTGCAGATGACGATTGCCGTGAGACTCTGGACAATTCGCAGCTTGAGCAGTCGTCCGCTGGCTCCTTGAGTGCGGTAGAGATTGTAAACACCCGCTATCCAACAGATCGCCGCGTACTCGAGTCCGAGAAACGGCAGAACATGGCGAGCCTCGGCCCAGGACTCACCTAGAACGACTCGGCCGAGTGCATCTGGAAGGAAGGGAGCGGCGAATCCGATCGTTGCCGCCATCGCAGATGTGAGCCACGCTGCATAACGCAGTGTGCTCCACACCTGGCGCGCGGTATGGCCGGCCCGCACCGATTCGGGAATGACGATCAGTGGAAGAGAACTGATCAGCACGGCGAACGGCCCCAAGACGGTCACGGCTCCGCGTAAAGACGCGGCAGCCACCGTTCCGATGAAGGCCGTGGACACCGCGACGATCACGATTGCAGCCAGTTGGTCGATGCCACTCTCGAATCCGAACCGGATTCGATGAGTCCAGAACGACGCCCACCAGCGATACAGACCAGTCAGTCGCGGTAGCGTCTGTACGCGAATCATCAGGTAAACGAGTGCGAGTCCTCCGGCGACGGACCACAACCAAATCATCTCTGCGATCGAAAGTGCCTCTGGTCGAATCCAAGTCACGACAAGCACACCGAACGCCGCACTCGCCCACAACGCGTCGCTGAAGAACGCGTGTTCCGGTTCTCCCATCGACATCGCGGTGAACCGCAAGGCATCCTGCGCGAGAACAACCGGCGCGGCAACGGCGTATGCAATCCCCACCTGCGGTTCGTGAAGGAAAACCGAGACTCCGAGGGCAACGATCCCAACCAGGACTCCGAAGGTGGCAGCACCCGAGATCGCATGTCTGCTCTCCGCGCGAATCCTGTTGCGACTGTGGGCACTCATCAACAGCAGGGGTGTGCCAACTGCACCTCGAACGAATCCGAGCGCAGCCGTGAGGATGGAGAAAACAAGGATCGCCAGACCGAACTCACTGACGGAGGACGGTCCGGCCATCGCGAACAGAATCAACGCGTTACTTACGCTGGACAGCACTTGGTCACCCGCACTGAACAGCACTCGCAGCTTCAGACCTGCCACGACCCCACCTCCCTTGCACACGTGGTGTCTCCAGACTGAGATCAAATTGAAACCGTCGGTCGGCTCAGTCCACCTGAAACAGTCTATAGGATTGTTTACTGCGAAGTAGCCGGGGTTGCCTTCGTGCATTCCTCCAGAGAGAACCTCCTCCAGACGAACCTTCTCTAGTCGAAGTGCGAGCCAGTGTTGACCGCGATTCGAAGCCCGAGGTAGGCGGCCGCAGCGTTGACGGCCGAACGCATCTTCTCGAGATCGACGAAATTACCCGAATGGCTGTATGTACAGTCGGCGTAGCGGCCCGTCGTGCGCATGTTGGACGCGAGAACTGCCGGCTCGAGTGTCTGCATTCCCCTCGCGAACGCCAGATCACCACCACTGAACGCATGATCTCGATCACCGGGCACCCGAAAACACGACATTGTAGTTGCAAGCACCATCGGGGACGCCACGCCATCAGGGTCGGCCCGGGACCGACTATTGCGCCGTCCGACCAACTCCCCAGCAGCACGCCGGACGAGCGCCTCGCCGGAGCGAATCCTCGACCGAACCTGCGAAGCCACTTCGAGGGGACTACTAGCTGTCCAATCTGCCCGGAAAGGAATGTGACTGAACGCATTCCCCCCTGTCCTCGCCAGTAGGGGCGATGCCGATCGCAGGTCGACAACCACGTGATGAGTGACGTCGGGGCCGCACTCCAGAGCCGCGAGCACTGCGCAATAGAAATACACGGAAGGCACACGGGTTCCAGGTGCTGCAACCAAACGAACGGAGAGCCACCACCCGCGAACAGGTTCCGTGGATACGGCCGAGGACGAGATTGCGTTTCCCGATGCCCGCCGACTCACCACCTCACGCTGGAACATACTTGTACCACTGAGGATTCGCCTCAGGGACGTCGCGGCAATCAAGGGATTGGTCGACGCCATCAAAAGCCCGGCAGCAACGATCCGACGCTTCGACAATCTGCGCACAGCGGGAGAGCGCGGACCAAGCGCCGGATCCAGACCCGACAACGCAAGAAAGAGTCGTTCTGATTTCGGCATGAAGACCGTCTCGTCACCAAACATGTGTGAATAGATCAGGCCGATCATGTTGCGTGCAACGACGACAGTGATCTCGCGAGGGTCACTGAATCGTCGCGCATTGAAATACTTGAACAATGTCCGGTCGAATACCTCGACGCCTATCGCCGAAGACACGTCGGCCACGCGCATTCCTTCGACGGCACCCAGTCCGTGTAACGAGGCAGTAGGCGAACCCTCACCAGCGGTACGCATCTCGAAAATCAGGGGGAAGACCCCGATACCCGCTTCGAAAGTCTCCGAGATCCACTCGTTGACAACGGCTACGACACCAGCTCTATCAACTGGGCCGAAGGACTCCTGCGCGTGACAGCAGTACGTGCTTGCCAGCGGATCGACCTTCACTTCATCCCTCCACGATCACGTGTGCCCGAAATTCAATCCTCACCGACCAATTTCCCTTCGTTCGCGGCAAAACAACCGTGCGCCGGTTTCAGCGAGTTTGCAGAACCTCCGAGGGAACCCGCGGCCGGATCGAAATCTCCGCCTTCCGCCAGTGCGCTCCGCCACATTCGAAATTGCCCAACGAGGCCAGTCCACCCATCACCCTGTTGCAACCTGCTGGTTAACACTACGCGCGCACAGGCTCGCCTCCATCTGATGCAGCAACATCGCTCCCGGCGATCGAAGCACGACATGAGACCGGTTGATAAACCGTGGAAATAGGGCTTAAATAGCGTAAACCAAACCATTTGACTGTTTGAAGCGCAGTTTACCAACTGGAGGTTCGTCATCAGCACCCAGATCGACCAGATGCACGACAAACCTGGTGGCGTCTCCGCGACTTTCGAGTTATCCAATCGTGGTCCCGTCGAATCGCTGAACATCACGATTCTCGGCATCAACTACGCGCCGGAAACCACGGGGATAGCCCCGTACATGACGGACCTTGCCGAGTCCCTCGGCGAGCGCGGGCACAAGGTGCACGTCGTCACCGGGTACCCGCACTATCCGGCGTGGGAAATCGACGCTTCCTACCAGGGACGGTCGATCGACGAGGTCGTGAACGGCGTTCACGTTCACCGACGCCGCCACTTCGTGCCCAGCCCACCGAATGCCTTGGGACGAATCAAGATGGAGCTGAGTTTCGGCGCACGTGCCGCCAGTTCCGGATGGAACACACCTGACGTAATCGTGTGCACCAGTCCGGCATTGCTGGCCACTGCGATGGTCCTCGGACGTGCTCGGCTGACACCCAAACGTCCGGCCATCGGGGTCTGGGTACACGACTTGTACGGTCAAGGCGTCGTGGAGACCGGTGCGATGACAGGCCGCAGTGCCCGCGCAACGTCCAGGCTCGAGGCGGCTGTCGTGAAGTCCGCCGACGGAATCGCCGTCGTCCATGACCGTTTCGTCGACCATGTCGTCAACGAACTTCACGTCCCACGCGAACGAGTCACAGTGGTTCGGAACTGGACGCACGTGACGCCGATCGATGTGGACGATCTCACCGCCGCACGCACCAAATTCGGTTGGTCGCCTGACGAAACCATTGTTCTGCACACCGGAAACATGGGCGTGAAACAAGGTCTGGAAAATGTCGTCGAGGCCGCTCGACTCGCCGACGAGCAGAGTCTGCCAATCCGATTCGTTCTGGTCGGTGACGGCAATCAGCGACCGAACCTCGAAGCCGCGGCAGTCGGAGTCGATCGAATCGACTTCGTCCGCCCACTCGACGACCAGGATTTCCGCACTGCCATGGCCGCCGCCGACGTTTTACTGGTCAACGAGGCACCCGGGATCGTCGGGATGGCAGTGCCGAGCAAGCTGACGTCGTATTTCAGCAGCGGTACCCCGATTGTCGCCGCAACCGATGTGGCATCTACGACTGCCGACGAGATCCGTGCCTCCGGTGCTGGGGTCGTCACTCAGAACGGTGATCCCGCAGGCCTGCTCTCTGCAGCCCTACAACTCGCGGGCGACGCGGAGACTTCCGCCAGACTTGGTGCCGCCGGGGTCCATTACTGCGCCACCTCGGTTGGCAAAACCGCGTCCATCGACAAATGCGAAAAGTGGATCCGCGAGCTGGTGGCCGGCCGCAGTTAGTACGCGAGCTGGTGGCCGGCCGCAGTTAGTACGCGAGCTGCTCGGAACAAAACCTCACACATCTCGACTCGGATCTGAAGACGACGAACATAGACAAGGCAGCTGACGCTCGATGACCAAACGCGCACTCATCACAGGGATCACCGGACAGGACGGTTCCTACCTGGCAGAACTGTTGTTGGCCAAAGGTTACGAAGTTCACGGATTGATCAGACGCGCATCAACTTTCAACACGTCACGCATCGATCACCTCTATCAGGACCCTCACGAACTGGGCGCACGGCTGTTCTTGCACTACGGTGACCTGTCCGACGGCGCACGACTCGTCACGCTCCTGTCGAAGATCGCACCAGACGAGGTATACAACCTCGCTGCGCAGTCGCACGTGCGGGTCAGCTTCGACGAGCCCGAACACACAGGCAACACAACCGGAATCGGGTCTATTCGTTTGCTCGAAGCAGTCCGCATGACGGGATTGCAGTGCCGCTTCTACCAAGCTTCGAGTTCGGAAATGTTCGGAGCCAGTCCGCCTCCACAGAACGAGGACACCCCGTTCTATCCGCGGTCGCCGTACGGCGCTGCAAAGGTGTACTCGTACTGGGTCACCAGGAACTATCGCGAGGCCTACGGAATTCACGCGGTGAACGGGATCCTCTTCAATCACGAGTCACCCCGCCGCGGTGAAACATTCGTCACGAGAAAGATCACGCGTGCAGTCGCGCGAATCCAGGCCGGGATCGAAGATTCCCTGTACCTGGGCAATTTGGACGCGGTCAGGGACTGGGGCTACGCACCCGAGTACGTCGAGGGTATGTGGCGGATGCTTCAAGTCGACGAACCAGATGACTACGTGTTGGCCACTGGAGGAAACTTCACGGTCCAAGATTTTGTCGTGGCCTCATTCGAACATGTGGGTCTCGACTGGCAGAAGTACGTCAAATTCGATCCTCGTTACCTTCGCCCCACAGAGGTGGACGCTCTGGTCGGCGATGCAGGCAAGGCCGAGGACAAACTGGGCTGGAAAGCGACAGTACAGACCCCAGAATTGGCTCGAATCATGATGGACGCCGACATCGCAGCATTGGCGCATGCCGGCACACCGTGGATCGACACGCCGCATCTCCCTGATTGGAAGATCTCGCTCTCATGATCACAACGAAATCGATTGCACCTCTTGATCGCAGCGCCCCGACTTACATCGCCGGACACAAGGGACTGGTGGGATCCGCGCTCTGGCGCAAGCTCGAACAGAGTGGCTTCACCGACCTGATCGGCCGCACATCTGCCGAACTCGATCTGCGAAACCGAGCAGACGTATTCGCCTTCTTCGAAGCCGCCAAACCGTCGTGCGTCGTCTTGGCTGCCGCGAAGGTCGGAGGAATCGTCGCGAACAACACGTATCCGGTCGATTTCATCTCCGACAACCTTCAGATCCAGACCAATGTGCTCGACGCAGCGCTGCGGCACGGCGTGCGCCGATTGCTGTTCCTCGGGTCCTCGTGCATCTACCCGCGCCTGGCGCCACAGCCGATCAGAGAAGATCAATTACTGAACGGCCATCTCGAACCGACCAACGACGCATATGCGATCGCCAAGATTGCGGGAATCATCCAGGTCCAGGCTGTTCGTAGGCAGTTCGGGTTGCCCTGGATCTCGGCGATGCCGACAAGCCTGTACGGACCCGGCGACAACTTCTCGGAGAATGTTTCGCACGTACTTCCTGCGATGATCCGCCGTCTCGACCAAGCTAAGAACGAGGGAATTGAATCAGTCACAAACTGGGGTTCGGGGAGCCCACGTCGAGAATTCCTCCATGTGGACGACTTGGCCGATGCACTCCTTCACCTACTTGACACCTTCGACGAGTCCGGGCATGTCAACGTCGGTACCGGTCACGACGAAACCATTAAAGAGCTCGCAAATATTGTGGCCGAAGCAGTGGGATATGAAGGCCGAATGGACTGGGACACAAGCAAGCCCGATGGTGCACCGCGCAAACTACTCGACGTGTCCACATTGATGGCCACCGGTTGGAAACCACAGATCTCAACCCGCGAGGGCATCGAGTCGACCGTAGCCTGGTATCGCGAGCACGTACGGGATTCGTCTGCAGCGGTCCGACTGTGAGCACAAACCGCACTCTGTCCGGGTTCACCGGTGCAGGATACGACAAGGGACGCGGCCCGCTGGTCCAAATCTCCTGGCTCGCGATTTCCGGTGTGCTGCTTTCTCATTGGTGGTGCCCCAATGGAGTACGCGTTGCAGTTCTCCGGCGGTTCGGTGCCGACATCGCCGACGGGGTCCTGATTCGACACCGCGTCCGTATCCACTGGCCGTGGAAACTGACGGTCGGAGCAGACTCGTGGATCGGCGAGGGAACATGGATACTCAATCTCGAACCCGTCACGATAGGGGCGAATACGGCTATCTCGCAGGATGTCCTCCTGTGTACGGGCAGTCATGATCACCGAAGTCCCACATTCGAGTTCGACAATGCTCCCATCGTCATCGGTGACCAAGCATGGATCGCCGCCCGTGCGACGATACTCCGCGGTGTAACGATCGGGGACAACGCAATCGTCGGCGCGACGGCTTTGGTGACGTCCGATGTTTCCGCCGGAGCCACGATGTTGGCGCCACGGGCCGGCGCTGCACGATGAAGATACTGCAGATCGTCACTCTCTTCTCACCGGACGCCGCCTACGGAGGGCCTATCAGGGTCGCCCTAAATCAGTCGAAAGCATTGCAGGACAATGGGCATGACGTAACTATCGCCGCGGGTGAGCGTGGATACGCGGTGCCACCGACACGCGAGCAGGGTATCGCTCTGCAATTGTTTCCGGCGCGAACCGTGATCCCCAAAATCGGGTACGCGGGAATCGGCGCGCCGTCGATGCTTGTGTGGCTTCGCAAGCACGTCCGAGAATTCGACGTCGTGCACATTCATCTCGCGCGTGACCTGGTGACCCTTCCTGCCGCGAAATTGGCTCTTGCATACGGTATTCCAGTTTTCGCACAAACTCACGGGATGATCGACGAGACAGACAAATTGCTGGCAAGGCCGTTGGACGCTGCTTTCACGATCCCGGTCCTCAAACGAGCACGGACAGTGTTCTATCTGACCGAACGAGAGCACACAGACCTGCAGTCTGTTGTCGGAGACAGTCGCGTCAACTTGGTGGAACTCAACAACGGGATCCCCGAGGCCGAAGACCTCGAGTCACGGCCAGTCAACAGTTGCGACGCGCCCGAGGTCCTCTACCTCGCACGACTACAGGCAAGAAAGCGACCCCAGGTCTTCGTCGAAGCCGCAAAAGAGTTGTTGGACAGCGGACACACGGCGCGCTTTTCGATAGTCGGACCGGATGAGGGTGAAGCAGAAGCCGTCAACCGACTGATCGAACGCTCCGGACATAGCAATTGCATCCAGTACGAAGGCCCACTACCGTTCGACAAGTCTCCCGAACGATTTCGTCAAGCCGCTGTATATGTCTTGCCCTCCGTGAACGAACCGTTCCCGATGTCTGTACTCGAGGCGATGGCCGCTGGACTGCCCGTAGTCGTCACCGACACGTGCGGCCTCGCACCACTGATCCGGGATGGTCGGTGTGGCCTCGTGACCGATGACGCCACCGAATCAGTGACCGCAGCGATCTCGTCGCTCTTGAAGGATCCCGTCGCCGCTGCAGAGATGGGCGCCCGCGCGCGAAATGTTGCTCGCGAACGACTAGGAATGCCTGCCGTTCGTGCGGTGCTCGAAACCCAGTACGGGCTCTGAGCGGCTCCCACATCTGCACTACAGGAAGTAATTGTGAAATCCACTCGCCCCAAGGTCCGTCGACGCGTACTCGTTCTCAGCGGGATTGTCGGCGGACTTACTGCAATCACTGCCGCCGGCTGGCCGGTCTACGTCGATCCGGTGATCGACACACCCGAAATGGCCGACGCGATAGTTGTTCTCGGCGGTGATCACGACGGCAGAGAAGAATACGGACTGTCCTTGGCCGAGCAGGGCTACGCGCCCCAGATCATCTTTTCGAATCCGTATCGAAGCAATGATCCGAGGATCACCGCAATATGCGAGGGAACCTACGACTTCGAGGTCAGCTGTTTCAAGCCAGATCCGTCGACCACGCGTGGTGAAGGACAGGAGATTCGGCGTCGCGCCGAGGCACAGGGATGGAAGCGTGTCATCGTTGTGACCTTCGTTCCCCATGTCTCTCGCAGTCGCTACATCATCAACCGTTGCTGGGACGGTGACATTGACGTAGTCGCGGACCCCCGACCACTTCCGGTCTGGGTCTGGGCCGCGAACTATGTGTGGCAAACCGCCGGGTATGTTCGCGCCCAGTTCCAGGAATGCTGACTGCCTCTGTCCGGTCAGTACGCTCCGTCGCTCCTGAGCACTGCGGATACGGTCCTGGTGATGATCGAGATATTCTGCGCCGCAGACCAATTCTCCACGTAGGAAGAGTCGAGACGAACAGATTCTTCCCAGGAGAGATCACTGCGACCACTTACCTGCCAGAGACCGGTGATGCCAGGCTTGACCAGCAGGCGCCGGGCAACCTCGTCGTCGTACATCTCGACCTCGCGACGCAATGGCGGCCGTGGGCCGACAACGCTCATCTCTCCGCGAATGACGTTGAAGAACTGCGGTAGCTCGTCGATACTCAATCGACGAAGGATCTTGCCGACGGACGTGATTCGTGGATCCTCACGCATCTTGAACAACACACCTCCGGCGCCTTCGTTGTCCCCCATCAGATCGACAACCTGCTGATCGGCGCCTTCCACCATGGTACGAAACTTGAACATGGGGAACGGTTTCCCGTTGAGGCCGATGCGTTCCGCCTTGTAGAACACCGGGCCTTTCGACGTGAACTTGACTGCAGCGGCAGCGGCGAGCATGACCGGCGCCACGAGGAGGATCATCAGCATCGAGAACACCGCGTCGAAAACAGCGGGCGCAAGCCGGTTCGCGCCCTGGTAGCGCGGCCGCGCAACGTGAATCAACGGGAGACCCGCCGCAGGGCGAAACATCAAGCGAGCCTTCGACACATCGGCCACGACCGGTGAAACCACCATGTCGACGCCCTCGGCTTCGAGGTCCCACATCAGTTTGCGAATGCCCACCTGTCCGAGGTCTTCGGTCCCGGTTACGATGACGGTGTCTGCGCCACTTGCGCGCATCGCCTCGACTACCTCGAACTCGTTGCCCATTACCGGGACTGCTGCTCCGTCGACAACGATGTGATCGTCCAACGCGGTCGCCCGACGCGGAATGCACGCTCCCACAACGTCGTAGCCTGCCGAGGATTCCCGCACGAAGGCACGCGTAGTAGCAACGACGGACGCATGTCCACCGACCAACAGCACCGAGTTACGGCAATCCCCGATCGCACGCTTCTTTCGAATGTCGCGTCGCCAGAGGTAGCGTCCGAGAAGCAGCGCAGCGAGTCCGACGGGCAGTGCGATCATGAGGTAGCTTCGCGCAATTCCCACGCCCAGAATGATCCCGGCCAATGCGCCTACTCCGAAGACCTGGCCGGTAGCGAGCAGTACCTTCTCGTACTCGTCACTGCCCTCGCCCAGCATCGCCTGATGACGGCTACGCCCCCGTGCGAGGGCGATCATCCACAGTCCGCCCAACGCTGCAGACGCGATCACTTTAAGTGGTGTCAGCCACTCGATGGGATGCGGCCACATACTGCCGATCTGAGCGAGTGCGATCACGAACAGGACCGTGATCGAATCGCTCACTGCGATCCGCTTCCGGTATGCCCGGCGCCAGTCTGTTCCGACATGAGCGGAATCCTGCGATACCGCCGACCGGCTCTCCACCTCAGCATGAACGCTCATTTGCCATCAGTCTTTCTTGTCATACGAACGGCGTCAGCGGATCGAACGGCTTGGGGGATCGCTGATCGGTAGCCACCGCGAGCGTCCAGGTACGGCAACACCCCGCCGGTTGCCGTACCTCGCTGCTCGCAGTGCAGAAATGAACCGTCATCGGACCCCCTTACATAACCGCCGATCAAAGGCCAATTCATGCAAGAAAACGACCCAGTGTTGCTCATTTCGTACGTAAACATACCTTAGGTTTGTTTCAACTGCACTCACCAAGCCCAAGCTATTTTCCGATTGCCAGGTGATTACCGGGCAATTACGTCAAAGTGGGCTAATCCTCCACGTCTTCGAGACGTCTTCCCTCACGAATCCGAATGTCGGCGATCAGCATGTCCAGGGCGCCCAGGAGTGCAGTGTCGGCGCGTCGGCACTGCTCGATCAGAGCTTCCAGATCAGCTTCATCGGCGCTTTCGATCACACCAGCTTTGGCGGCCCTGCTCAGTACTTTTTCGGCGAGGAGCAACGGCGGCTGCGACCGAGCGATGCCGTCCATGGATGACGCGCGAGCTTTCTCGGCAGCCTTCAAAGCGTCCCACGCCCGCTCTTGCTCAGCGATGTCGACCGCCCCGGAACTGACCAGGTGCGGGCTGCGGTGCACGAGTTTCGCGATCAATGCACCGGCCACGTCGTCCAATTCGAAAACACCGTGTGCTTGAGCGATCCGCGAGTGGAACAACACCTGAAGCAACAGGTCTCCGAGTTCCTCCCGAAGATCGCTCTCGTCGTCGCTTCGAATCGCGTCGAGTACCTCGTAGGTCTCCTCGACGAGGTAAACGGAGAGGCTCTCGTGCGTCTGGGTCGACTCCCAACCGCCGCGATTCCACAACCGGTCCATGATCGACGCCGCTTCCACCAGTCGATCGCCGTGAATGGGTTCGGCGCGAATCATCTTTACCCCAGCGGCAGACAACGCCGCGATCTTCGGCTCGGCGGTGTCCATCATCACAGTCACCGCGGCGCCGGGTGTCGTGGCCGGCAGTGCGCCGCGTACCGAGTCGGGGACGTCCGGGTCGATATCGATCGCGCCGGACAGGAACGGGAGCGCCTCCAGCGGAAAGACATGCGGCCGCAAAGGATCGAGCAGTACGACGACGGGCGATTCGTTCACCGTGTGCTCACGCCTCGACCAGGACGGCACCGGCGGCGCGCCCGTCAATCGCCAGGATGAAGTCCGCGATGTACTGGAGCAATTCGACGTCCCGCAGGCGATCCGAGCCGACTCCGCCGGTGCGAGGCAGCGGGAGTTGCACGAGCCCGGTCGTTGCCCGGTACTGCGCGCTCGGATAGATCCTCTTGAGCCTGATCTGTTTGGAATCGGGCAGTGACATAGGCGAGATCTTGAGCTGAGTTCCGGTGACGGCGACTTCCTCCAGTTGATACTCGCGGCAGAGCAGTCGAAGCTTGGCCACCGAGATCAGCCGTCGAACCTCTTCGGGCAGTGGGCCGTAGCGATCGACCAGTTCTTCGACTACGGCAGCGATGCCGTCGGAATCAGTTGCCGCAGCGAGCTTGCGGTACCCCTCCAACCTGAGCCTGTCACTGGTGACGTAGTCGGGCGGGATGTGCGCGTCCACCGGTAGGTCGATCCGGACTTCCTTCGTGCCCTCGTCCATTGTGATCGGTTTGCCGTCGGCTGCAGCCCGGAAGGCTTCGACCGCCTCACCGACCAGCCTGACGTACAGATCGAACCCGACCCCCGCGACGTGGCCGGACTGCTCTGCGCCCAGAACGTTTCCGGCTCCACGGATTTCGAGGTCCTTCATCGCGACGGCCATACCCGCGCCGAGGTCCGAATTCTGCGAAATCGTTGCCAGTCGGTCGTATGCCGTTTCCGTCAAAGGCTTTTCGGCCGGGTACAGGAAATAGGCGTATCCACGTTCACGACTACGCCCGACGCGTCCGCGAAGCTGATGCAACTGCGAGAGGCCCAGCGAATCCGCACGTTCCACGATCAGTGTGTTCGCGTTCGAGATGTCCAGACCGGTTTCGATGATCGTGGTACAGACCAACACGTCGAAGTCGCGTTCCCAGAATCCTTGCACGGTCTTTTCGAGAGTGTCCTCGTTCATCTGACCGTGCGCGACGACGACGCGAGCCTCCGGGACAAGTTCACGGATCTTCTTGGCTGCCTTGTCGATCGAGCTGACACGGTTGTGTACGTAGAAGACCTGGCCGTCGCGCAGAAGTTCACGCCGGATGGCCGCGGCAACCTGCTTGTCCGCATACGCGCCGACGTACGTGAGGATCGGATGACGTTCTTCCGGCGGTGTGAGGATCGTGGACATCTCGCGGATCCCGGCCATGCTCATCTCGAGAGTACGAGGAATCGGGGTAGCCGACATCGTCAGGACGTCGACGTGGGTGCGTAACGCCTTGATGTGTTCCTTGTGCTCGACTCCGAATCGCTGTTCCTCGTCGACGATCACAAGCCCGAGGTCCTTCCAGCGAATACCGGTCTGCAGCAACCGGTGAGTACCGACGACGATGTCGATCTCACCTTCCGCCATGCCGGCGATGATTTCCTTCGAGTCCTTGGCGTCGGTGAACCGGGACAGCCCTCGCACCTTCACCGGGAACGACGCCATTCGTTCGGTGAAGGTCTGAAGATGTTGCTGTGCAAGCAGAGTCGTCGGCACCAGCACCGCCACTTGCTTGCCGTCCTGCACTGCCTTGAACGCGGCGCGGACGGCGATCTCCGTCTTGCCGTACCCGACGTCACCGATGACCACCCGGTCCATCGGAACCGGCTTCTCCATGTCGGCCTTGACCTCACTGATAACGGTCAACTGGTCGATCGTCTCGGTGAACGCGAATGCGTCTTCGAGTTCCTTCTGCCACGGTGTGTCCGGGCCGAACGCATGCCCGGGAGCAGCCTGACGCGCTGCGTAGAGCTGAACCAGCTCGCCCGCGATCTCACGAACTGCCTTGCGGGCCTTACGCTTGGTGTTTGCCCAGTCGGATCCACCGAGCTTGCTCAGCGCCGGCAACTCCCCACCGACGTATCGGGAGAGTTGATCGAGCGATTCCATCGGGACGAACAGACGATCGCCCGGGTGACCGCGCTTGCTCGGCGCGTATTCGATGACCAGGTATTCACGACGCGCCCCACCGATGGTGCGTTCGACCATTTCGACGAACCGGCCGATACCGTGCTGATCATGCACGACCATGTCCCCTGCCGACAGCGCGAGGGGATCAACCTGATTGCGGCGCTTGGCCGGCAAGCGCTTTCCGTCGCCGACCGCAGCAACGCGGTTGCCGGTCAGATCGGACTCGGTGACGATCACCATCCCAGGCGTCGAGTCGTCGCCGGCGAGTACCAGTCCGTCATGCAGTGATCCGCGGAGCACCGCGACCTGTCCACGGGCGGGGGTAGCGCCGGCATCGAGCATCTTGGCGGGCACTTCGGCTTCACCGAGTCGCTCCACGACGCGGCTTGCGGTTCCGGCACCTGCCACCACGATCGCCGCGCGACCGCCCGTGCTCACGTGCGCCCGAAGGCTGACGAACAGCTCGGCCAACAGGTCGTCGGAACCGCGCACCTGCGGTGCCGCATGCACCGGGAGTTCGAGTTCTTCACCGTTTCCCGACGCCAGCGGGCTGACTGTCCACCAGGGTCGGCCGGCAGCTTCGGCAGATTCGCGAACATGACGAAGCGACCGGTACGCGGAGGCACCGAGATCGACTCCTCCGCCGTTGAGGATCGACGTGTCGAGCGGTGCAGCGCCGCCGATCGACGCCGCCGTCCACGATGCTTCCAAGAATTCCTGGCCGGTGCGCACCAGGTCGGTGGCGCGGGTGCGCACCTTTTCCGGATCACACAGAAGAATGTGCGCCCCTTCAGGAAGTACATCGGAAAGTAGCTGCAGTTCACCGGGTTTGAGAACCGGGAGCAGAGCTTCCATCCCCTCGACGGGGATACCTGCCGAGATCTTGTCCAGCATCTCGACCAACGACGCGTCAGCCTGGTTCTCAGCAGCGAGTGCGGCAGCTCGATCACGAACATCAGCTGTCAAAATCAGTTCACGACACGGCGGCGCGATCACGGAATCG
Organism: Rhodococcus sp. 008; assembly: GCF_001682295.1. NCBI lineage: Bacteria > Bacillati > Actinomycetota > Actinomycetes > Mycobacteriales > Nocardiaceae > Rhodococcus > Rhodococcus sp. 008. The sequence goes on from NZ_CP012749.1 coordinate 386,030, forward strand.
ACGTCGACGTCCGCTAGCGAACGCTGATCGGCAACTGAGAAGTAGCGAAGCTCCGATACCTCGTCACCCCAGAATTCGATACGGACCGGATGATCCGCCGTCGGCGAGAACAGGTCGAGAATGCCACCACGGACCGCGAACTCACCACGCTTTCCCACCATGTCGACGCGGCTGTACGCCATCTCCACCAGACGAACCAGAACGGAATCGAAATCGATCTCGGTGCCGACGCGCAACGTGATCGGTTCTATCTCGCCCAGGCCTGGTGCCATCGGCTGAACGAGAGAGCGCACCGTGGTGACGATCACCCGAAGAGGCGATCCGTACGAGGCGTCGTCTGGTCTGGCGAGTCTGCGCAGTACCTCCACCCGTCGCCCAACGGTATCCGCGCTCGGCGACAGTCGCTCGTGCGGCAATGTTTCCCACGACGGAAACTGCGCCACGCCTCCACCGAGCATCTCGGTGAGTTCCGAAGTCAGATCGTCGGCTTCACGACCGGTGGCTGTCACCAGCAGCACCGGCGTGCGAGCGGCGAGTGCAGCGGCGATGAACGGTCGAGCCGGCTTCGGAGCCACGATGTCCAAGGCGGCCGAGCCGATGGATTCGATCACCGGAGTGAACGCGGCATCTGCGAGGGCGACCTCGGCGAGTCCAGCGAGCGCAGTCTGGGCAGAGGACAAGGAAGTCAACGAACGCGCTCCTGAACAGTGATGACGGGTTGCGGACGCACAGCCCGAGCGCAATATCCCCACCGAGGCAGAGTTGTGCGCCGGTTCGATTCTATCGGTGTGCGATCTCGCAGCGCAGTCCGATCCGTTCAGTTTCCCGTAGCACTCGTCTTCTTCGACGTCCGCTTGGACGGCGAGGATTGTGTGACCGGAGTGATCGGCGGCGCCACGGCCGCACTCACGTATGAGTTGAGCGCCCGAACGCGACCGATCACCTTCGTCGCCTGACCGGTTCTCCGTAGACGTACAGTCCTGCGACCGTTCGGCGCGAGGTGGAACCAGGAGTCTTCGGGCTCGAAGCCCTGCAGTTCGAGGGCAACGTATTGGGCGGAAGCATCCGTCGAGACGTCGACTACCCACTCTTCGTCACCGACGTTGCGCGCTGTGGCAACAAGTCCGACCGATCGCTCGCGAGGCCGCGCCGAGCCACCCAGGAGGTGGACCACTTCGTCCACCATCTCGCCGTCTTCGTCCTCGAGTGTGACGGTGACGGCGTCGTATGTCCGCGCCCCGAACCGAAAGACGTGAGTGAGGTCGGTGAAACGGCCGACAAGGCTGTCCACGGACCAGGTCAGACTTGAATGCGCTTCCACCTTGACCGGTAGCGCGACGTCGACCGGGACGACACCTGACCGACTGTGCGCTCGAAACCTGATCTCGCCGACGACAGGTTCGGCGGTCTCGTTGATCGCGTCGAGCCTCAATCCGTCCATACCGTCGTCCGTGACGAGGAGCGCAATCGGTTTGGCGCTCCTACGGAGCACGAACCACGGAGCTTTGGGGCTGCCGCTCCAATCGAGGACCCCCCATCCCGGTCCGGGCTCCAGGTCTCGCAGTGCGAGTGTCAAGGCGCCGTCGCACCGAGAGTCCGGGCGACGCCAGTATCCGAGCGTCGATGCGAACGCCTCACATACAGCTGCTCGCCCCAGGTCGAGATAGCGTTCCGGGTCGGACCACCGGACTTCACGAGCGTCTTCGCCGAAAAGCGCGTAGACGTAGTGGTCCCGAACATCCTCGAAATCCCACGACGATCCGTTGTCCCTAGGCACCGCGGCTTTCCATGCCGGGTGGTGCCCCGCGACGGCGAGTGAACCGAATTCGTTCTCGATCACGGCATTCGACGGTGGAATCGAAAATGCCAATGATTCGGTCGCAAAACGTACTCGCGCGCTGAGCACGTCGGCCAGTGGACGACGATAGGCACCCACCCCGAAGTAGTGAGCGACCCCGCTTCCGACATGCGTTGCCAATTGCTCGCCCCCGCGAGGCGCCGAGGGGGACGACGTCACGTACTCGAGTTCGGGTGCCACCGTCGAGATCAACTCCGGCAGTCTCGAATGAATGAGCGGGATGTGTTGATCGACCAAGCCCAGCATGGTCGGCTGCTGTTCGGTCTCGCTGCCGCCGCAGAAGACTGCCAAAGCGGGATTTCCGCGCACTCTGTGCAAGAACTCGGTGACCTCGGAGGCAACGAGTTCGAAGAATTCGTCGGTGTCGGGCGGATCGAGCGTCGCCAAGATCATGTCCTGCCACACGAGAATGCCCAGTCGCGCGCATTCCTCCCAGAAGTGGTCGCTCTCGTAGACCATCGTCCCCGGGATTCGAATCATGTTCAGGCCGGCCTCTGCCAGGCGTTCCAAGACGCGAGTGGTGCCGGCGTCGCCTTGAAGCGAGATCGGGTCGGTCGGCACCCACACCGAACCACGGCAGTACACCCGGATGCCGTTGACATACAAACGGAATCCACCATCGGATCTGTCGACCTCCACCGTCCGGAAGCCAACTGAACCGAGATGCTCGGAGACTCCGACCGCTTCCATCGTCACCGGATAAGTGCGCGGGGTGCCATGAGTGTGCGGCCACCACAACTTCGCTTCCGGCACTTCGACGACGCCGGACACCTCGAGAAATCCATCCGGTCCGGCGGATACAGCCAATTGCCGCGAGTGTTCGCCGACACGCACGGTCACGTACTCCAGCGAGGCCGGCAATCCGGTGAGCCGAGCACTGACGGCAACGCGACCGGTTGTGCCGTCAACACTCGCATGCTTGACAGCAGAGACTACGGCGACAATCCCCTTGTCCAACAAGCGGATACCCCGCCACGGACCCACCGGTACCGGCACACCACTGAACACGGGAGCCATACCGAGCATCGTGGTTCGGATCCACCGAAGGCCCTGCTCACGGACCATCGACGAGCGCCAACGTCCTCGAGGACGCCTCGATCTCAAAATCGCGGAGAGAGAATGAAAATGAACAGCCACCTGGACACGTTTACCAGCGCCGACTCCGGCCGGAATGCTCACTTCCCCAGGTGCGAACATGGATTCAGTGGACGCGACACGGACACCGCCGATCCAGACATCCGCAAACGCCGTCATACCGTCGAACTGGAGCAGCCACGACCCCTCACCAGTCGTGGCCACGGTAGTCACGAACCACCAGTCCGACGATGAAACGGATGATTCTGAAACAGACGACGAAACGGACTTTGTGCGTCCGGCGTCCGTTTGCGCCGCACGTAACGCACCGACGACTGTTCCAGGCACGGACGCTGCGACCCACTCGGTCACGGCTTCGAGGGCATCCGGGTCAGATATGGATCCGGGTTCGGTTGCAGCGCATCGCCATATCGCGCCGGCCAGCAGGTCTGCTGACGAACGTGGCACTGTCAGACCAACCTCAGGTGTCGATGCGAGTCGACGCCGACTGTGTCGGCAACGATTTCCATCGCCCTCTTCCACGACACGGCCATCTCGTCGAGTTGCTCACGCGGGTCCACCGCGCGGCCCCTGGAGGCACGCGCCATCTGAAACTGCACGCTCTTGGCACCGGATGCCACTTTGCGGAAATCTGGCGCAGCTTCGCCTGTCCCGGAGAAACCTGCAGTGTCCAAGAACTCGCTGGCGTCGGCGGCCAGCTCCGCGCTGGCCCCGCACTGACGAAGTAGCCCGAAGGACCAGAGGTGAAAGGCATCCATACCCGCCCCCTGCACCCATTCGAGGTCGTCGATCACCTTGCGTCCCAGCTCTCGCACGGGATTACCCACCGCTCGAACCGCTACATTCCGCCGAGCCACTTCGGCGATGTTTCCGGCGTTGGTCGCGTGAACCGGATTCAACCTGATCTGTTCGACGTAGGGCACGAACGAAGGAAGTGAGGAACGATCGAGATCGAAGACGCCGGAGAAATCGTCGCCTCGCAGCAAGTAGTACCCGCTGTTGTGAAAGTACTCGAGCTCGCCGGCAACGCGATCGATCCGATTGGGCACGATCGTGGTCTTGGTGTGCCCCTCGTGATAACTCGTTCCAAGAGTGTCGGGAAGCCAGTATCCGTCCACTTCAACCGTCGACAGCATCCCAACCGCGAGGTTGTCCTCGACGTGGATCAGCGGTGCCCGCCAGACGTTCATCTCGGCGACTTCGATTCCGTACAGCGCGTAGATGTCCTCGGCCTTGAGCTTGAGGAACGTCCACTGAGTCCCGTCGAACCGCGATGAGAAGGCACATGCCAATGCCGGGACGGGGTCCAATCCCAGCGAATGCAACACTTCGATCCACAGATCCGTGTAGCAGTTGGTCTGCGCCCACACGCGGTCGTCCTGGTGCAACGAATGGGGCCGGTAGCGATCAGGTGAAATGTCGATCAGCCGTGACATCAGATGCCCATTCGTTCACGAACGGAGGTTGGCCATGCAGCCACGTCAAGACCATGAGTCCGCAACAAGGACAACGCGATTCGCTCCATCCCGAAGCCGACGCACGAGCTGTGTGCCACCTCCCCCTCCGCCGTTCGGATGTCGAAGTTGACACCGAAATGGTCGAGATGGTTGTTCGAGGACACGATCGCCGTGCCCTCGTCGAGATCTCCGTAGAGCCGAACTGTCAGTTCCGTCTTGAGATTCTCTTCACGCTGGTTGGCTGCAAGCATCTTTCCGGCGCGCCCGAAGAAAGGATCATTGGCGATCACCGGGGTAGCGTCGAGTTCGAGCCGGCCGAGCACCTCGAGCCCCCGCTCGATCCAATGCTCGCGATGCGCTCGCGCTGCCGCGGCGTCACCGATCGTCACGAACTCGTGCATCCGAAACGCTTGCATGCGAGCCGGATCGATCGCCGGTTCGTGCCGGAAGCAAAAACCGTAGATGTCCAGCAGCACGCCGCCTTCGGGCAGAACTCCGGTGTACCGCGCATAGGCAGGATGGCACGCTGCGGACACGAGCATGGTCTCGGTCGGCTCGAGGTGGCGGTCCCACGATTGTCCCTCGGCGCGATCGGCCAGCAGTCGCGCGTGATCGCGATTGGAACCGGCGAAGGTGTTGATGGCGCCGGTGAGGTTGGGAAACGAAGCGATGTAGTCGGTGCGCTCGAAACTGCTCCGCGGGAACACCGGCGGGAACCGCAGCCGAGTCGCGGCGTCGCCTGGCCCCGCTGCAATCACCACTCGGTCGATACCGTCGACGATGTCCTCGAACACGCCGGAACGCCCGTAGAGTCCCGGCACCTCCGTCTCGACGAGAAGTCCTTCGACGAGCAGTTCACGTTGAAATGCAGCCCGGGCCCGATCCAGATCGGTCTCGCCTGTCACAGTCTCGGTCGTCACAGTCTCGTTCGTCATAGCGTTCCCCGGTATCCGATGGCCATGTGCGCTGAACCTGCCATGATTCGATCGTTGTTCACCATCACCGCTGCGCCGTGCGCGTCACGAAGGTGCCGACCGAGCGAAAATTCGGTGTCCTCGCGATATCCCGAGATTCCACAGATCAACATTGTCTGCCCCACGATTTCCACCACCGCTGTCGACGCTGTGACTTTCAGGTTGTTCATCGCGAGCGAAAATCCCACCGCTCCCGTCGCCTCGAAATCGGCAACGCCTTCCTCCGCGTGGACTGCGCGGTCGTACCTGCGCGCAGAGGCGCCGACGAGATCGGCGAATTGTTGTGCCGAAGCGGCAACTTCGGCGAGCCGCAGCGCTCCGGGGGAAGTGACCCCGGGCTGCTTGCGGGCGGCGGCACGCACGTACTTGCGCGCCTTCTCGACTGCAGCGTCGGCAATTCCCAACCACACCGAACTCCAGACGACGTGCGAGACCGGAAGCATCGTGTGGGTGGAGATATCGGAATACGGTACGTCGGCGACCATCTCCGGCGTCGAGGTGGCCCGAAGGATGTAACCGAGACTGCAAGTTCCCCTCAGCCCCAGCGTGTTCCACTCGGTGGTGCGTTCGAGCGTCAGGTCTGGGGTACGACACACCACGAGAACCTGATCGTTCGGCTGACTCTCCGGTGTTCGCCGAGCCGTCACGACTATCGCGTCGGAGTGTTCACCGTACGAAATGACAGGCGCGTTCTTGATCAACAGCAGGTGACCGCCCAAGTCTTCCACCGCGCAGTAACTCCGGCTGACGTCACCACCGATTCCCAGCTCAGTGGTTGCCGATGCCAACAGCAATTGCTTGTCGACCGTTTCTTCGACAAACTCGCGTAGTGCTTCGGTGTTGCCGTGCTTGACCAACGAGTATATCTGCGTCTGATGCATCGCGAAAATCATTCCGCTTGCTGCACAGCGTGTTCCGATCACACGGGCGATCTGCGACACTTCCTGCAGCGAGAGCCCTTCGCCGCCTAGTTCCCTCGGCACAGCTACGGACAGCAGCCGTTCGCTTCGCATGGCGTCGACAGCTTCACGCGGAAACCTTGCTTCTGCATCGACTTCGTCGGCCCACACCGCTGCAACTTCGTCGGCCAACCGTGCGGCCCGCTCGAGGGCCGTTCCGGTGGAGCACTGCGATTGCGGAGCGTTCATGCAGCACCCAACTCCGTCAACGCACCCTCGATCGCCTTGACGCTTGCGAAAGTACTCTTCCGCAACAACTCGTCAGGGAACTCGATGTCGAACGAATCCTCCAGCGCCAACATGACATTCACGCTCGCGTGCGACGTCAAACCCAACTCGTAAAGATCGGCCTCTCCGTCGATCGTGCTCACGTCGACTGCCAGCCGACCGTGCTCGACGAGCACTTTCCGAATTGCCTGATCAATCATCAGCGATGTCGTCCTTCTTTTCGATGCGAGCGCCCGAGCGTGTTGCGATCACCATTGCGATGGCCACGTCCGCTTCGTGCGAGATAGATACTTGAAAATCGTGCAGATCCTGGGTCCGCGCGAGTTCCGCGGCATTACCGGACAGCGTCACCCCACAGCCACCCCACTCGGCCCGAGTGATTTCGATGGAACTCCACGGAACGGGAACGTCACCAGGCCGCAGTACCTTCACCACAGCCTCTTTGGCGGCGAAACGTGCAGCCAATCGTTGATCCCGCGCCGGCCCGGCGCACGTCTGCAATTCGTGCGGGGTGAAGGTCCGATCGAGATACCTCCGCCCGAAGAGTTCGATACTTCGAGTGACATCCACGACGTTCACTACGTCACAGCCGATCCGCGGGCCGATGTCGAGCATCGGCGTCGGCGTCGGCGCAGTGTCACCCATCTGTCGACTCCCCATCTGGGGTCGTACACGCCGGGCAGCCCCCTATGCTGCCCGGTGCGCCGACGCCGTCACCCTGCCCTGACAAACCTTCATTCTCAGCAATTCTTCAGCTACCGATAGAACATACCGCAATCCGAAGATTGACGGCAAGATCGGACTTCCAGATTCCCATCAACACTATAAACATACTCTTAGTTTGTTTCGAATGCAGAATAAAGAGAACAATGTCCCTACCAGGACATTTGCAGCAAATTGACCAAAGGAGCAGTGCGGAGAGCCAGTGATTTCAGTGATCACTGGCAAGGCGACGGGCCGCGAATTGCCTGAAGTACTCCACTTTCGATTCCGGGACCACGATCGGAAGTATCAGATTCCACGATGCCTTCATGGAGTCCGAAAGCTCACGAACGGTCCCGGTCGCGGCTGCCATCAGCCGAACTCCCGACGCAACTTCCAACAGGAAACGAGCAATGTCAGCAGAATCCGCGTCCGAACGCAGATCACCTTCGTCGGCGGCACGGCTGGCAAGTTCACGGTAAATGTCGAGCCACACGTCCAGAGTCGCCGGCCCGGAGCCCCGGTAGTCCCCGATCTCGACCAACAAGCGGAACGTCGCTCTAACCATGGCGTCATGCGCACCGATGTCGACGATGACCGACGAAATACCGATCAGTGACTCGAGTGCGGGAGTTCGACGGTCCAACCAGAGCTCACATTTTGCGTCGAAACGTGCCGAACCCTCATCTATCACCGCCCGCGCGAGTTCTTCCTTGGACCCGAAATGGAAGTACAGGGCGCCTTTGGTCACCTGCGACTCGGCGATGATCTCGCTCAAGCTGGCATTGGCATAGCCCAGGCGCAAGAACACACCCGCTGCTCCGCGCAGCACCGAATCACGGGTGGCTTCTGCCCGCTCTTGCCTCACCATCGATCCGGCCTCCAATCACCACACATCGAACGAATTCTTGGTCTTACCCGTTCACAGCGTCAAAATGGATGGCACGGTTCGGCATTCAACCCACCCTGCAAACAAATGAGACATTTGCCCATCAAACGATCGTGATACAGCGAACACAGCTTAGACCGCGATCCATCTCTGCGCGGCAGGCGCGCCTGGTTAACCCTCCAATTGTGGATCGGCTTCCAGATTCGTCAGCCCATTCCAACACAAATTCACGAGGTGAGCGGCGACAACTTCCTTCGACGGAGTCCGTTCGTCGAGCCACCAAGTAGCCGTAGTGGACACCATGCCGACAAGCGCCTGTGCATACATCGTTGCTAGTCCGGGGTCGAAACCGCGTCTGGAGAAGTCCCCCGCCAACAGGTAGCCCACCTGACTGATCGCATCGTTGAGCAAGCTCGAATATGTCCCACTGGGCGCGACAACGGACGAATCGCGCACGAGTATCCGAAATCCGTCGGTGTGCTCTTCCACGTAGGTGAGCAAAGCCAACGCAACCCGCTCGACTCGAACTCTCGAGCGATTTTGTGAGAGCGAAGACGTGATCATCTCGAGGAGTCGCGACATCTCCCGGTCCACTACGACGGCGTACAGCCCCTCCTTGCCGCCGAAGTGCTCGTACACGACAGGCTTGGACACGTTCGCGCGCTGGGCGATCTCCTCGATCGAGGTCGCTTCGTATCCCCGTTCGGCGAACAATGCCCGACCGATCTCGATCAGCTGTTGCCGACGTTGGGTACCGGTCATCCGGATCCGTGTCACTCGTTCGGGAACTGGATCCCCGCCACCCGAACCGGACACCGTCGCCATTGTCTTCCTCTCGCCGACACACAAATCACTGCTGTGGACGCTCAGCCTATCGGGACTTCGGGGGCCCGATCGGAGGAGCGGTTCGACCTACGGCGGGTCGGCATGCGATTATTCTTTCGCGCGTTCGGCCGCAAGGCTCGGCAATGCGTGGCAATCCGCCGTGGTGTAATGGCAGCACCTCTGATTTTGGTTCAGATAGTTCAGGTTCGAGTCCTGGCGGCGGAGCTGGTGAACAACATGCTTTCCCGAGCGGAATGTATGTCTTGATCGACAGTTTGATCGACAGAGGGAGCTCAAACCAGTGCAGACCGCCGTGATCGTTCTCGCAGCGGGTGCCGGTACACGAATGAAGTCGAAGACTCCCAAGGTCCTCCACACTCTCGCCGGACGCAGCATGCTGGCACATTCGCTTCACGCGGCAACCTCACTGAATCCCACGCACCTGGTGACCGTCGTCGGTCACGATCGTGAGCGTGTCACCGAAGCCGTGAACGCAGTCGCCGGGGAACTGGACCGTTCCGTCACCGTCGCTGTTCAGGACGAGCAGAAGGGCACCGGGCACGCTGTCAGTTGTGGGCTCGAGGGGTTGCCGGCCGACTTCTCCGGGACCGTACTCGTCACAGCCGCCGACGTGCCTCTGCTCGACGGCAAGACCATCGCAGACCTCCTCGCCCAGCACACGGCTGCTCCCGCGGCCGCGGTGACGGTGTTGACGTCGACGTCCGTCGACCCCACCGGCTACGGGCGAATCCTTCGTACGACGGACGGCGAGGTGAACGCCATAGTCGAGGAGAAGGAAGCCACCGATTCGCAGCGCTCGATCACCGAGGTCAATTCAGGGGTCTACGCCTTCGACTTCGAAACTCTGCGCGACGCGCTGGCGTCCCTCGACTCCAACAACGCACAACACGAGTTCTATCTCACCGATGTGATCATGATCGCCCGTCGCGCGGGCAAGCGTGTTCGTGCTCAGCACATCGCGGATTCGGTTCTCGTCGCGGGCGCCAACGATCGCGTGCAGCTCTCGACGCTCGCCCGCGAGATGAACCGTCGGATCCTCGAGAAGTGGATGCGTGCCGGCGTCACCGTCGTCGATCCTGCGAGCACATGGATAGATTGCGGCGTGCACGTCGCACAGGACGTGACGCTCCTGCCCGGAGTTCAGTTGACCGGCACGACCTCGGTGGGCGAAGACGCCGTGATCGGCCCGGATACCACCTTGGACAACGTGAGAGTCGGTGAGCGCGCAGTAGTCGTCCGCTCGCACGGGACCGACTCCGTTGTCGGCGCGGACGCGACTGTGGGCCCCTTCGCCTATCTCCGGCCTGGTACCCGCCTCGGGGCACACGGCAAGATCGGCGCCTACGTGGAAACCAAGAACGCGGATATCGGCGAGCATTCGAAGATTCCGCATCTTACCTACGTCGGCGACGCCACCATCGGCCATCACAGCAATATCGGAGCTTCGAGCGTCTTCGTCAATTACGACGGGGTGAACAAGAGCCGTACTGTGGTGGGGTCGCATGTCCGAACAGGCTCCGACACCATGTTCGTCGCCCCTCTCGTCGTGGGAGACGGCGCATACACGGGTGCGGGCACGGTCTTGAAGAACGACGTACCGCCTGGGGCGCTCGCCGTCTCGGGTGGGGTGCAGCGCAACATCGAGGGCTGGGTCCAGAAGAATCGTCCCGGCACACCCGCGGCAGATGCCGCTGCAGCAGCTGCACAACCTGACGGCCCTGCAACAACCTGACAGCCCTGCACAACAGACAGCACAGATCACCACCAGATCGACCGGCAAGTACAAAAGGACGGCATGAACCAGTGACTGCGAATTGGATCGACAACCAGAAGAACCTGATGTTGTTCTCGGGTCGCGCACATCCCGAGTTGGCGGAGCAGGTGGCGAAGGAACTCGACATCCGCGTCACCCCGCAGACCGCGCGCGACTTCGCGAACGGTGAGATCTTCGTTCGATTCGAAGAGTCGGTTCGCGGCTCCGATGCGTTCGTCCTGCAGAGTCATCCGGCACCGCTGAACACGTGGGTGATGGAGCAGCTCATCATGATCGACGCTCTCAAGCGTGGATCGGCAAAGCGCATCACCGCCGTTCTTCCGTTCTACCCGTACGCCCGCCAGGACAAGAAGCATCGCGGACGCGAGCCGATCTCCGCTCGCCTGATTGCCGACCTGCTCAAGACCGCCGGCGCCGATCGCATCATCACGGTCGACCTGCATACCGATCAGATCCAGGGCTTTTTCGACGGCCCCGTCGATCACATGCACGCACACAGCCAGTTGGCCAACCACATTCGCGCGGGCTACAACCTCGAGAACATCACGGTGGTGTCCCCCGATTCGGGGCGCGTTCGTGTCGCCGAGAAGTGGGCCGACTCGCTCGGCGGAGCACCGCTGGCATTCATTCACAAGACGCGCGACCCGTTGGTACCCAACCAGGTCAAGTCCAACCGCGTCGTCGGTGAGGTCGAAGGTCGCACCTGCATCCTGATCGACGACATGATCGACACCGGCGGAACCATCGCCGGCGCGGTCAAGGTGCTCAAGGAGGCCGGTGCAGGTGACGTCGTCATCGCTGCAACCCACGGCGTCCTCTCCGACCCTGCGGCCGAGCGTCTGTCGACGTGTGGCGCGAAGGAAGTTGTTGTCACCAACACACTTCCGATCGACGAGTCGAAGAAGTTCCCGACGCTGACGGTGCTGTCCATCGCACCGCTGCTCGCTCGCACCATCAAGGAAGTTTTCGAGAACGGTTCTGTGACTTCGCTGTTCAACGGCAGCGCCTAGTCTCGCGCCGCACTACGGGCGCGTACCTGTGACTTCACGGTCACCGGTACGCGCCCGTCGTCGTCTTCGTGAACCTCTCAGAAACAGACCACCCGGTCATCATGAAACCACCTGTGGGACACACGAATACCACCGAATGCGACGATTGACATGATCTTGATCACGCTCCCGTCGAGAAACCCAGGTCGATGTTGGGGCGGTGTTCACCGCGCCGCAATCTTCGCCTAGTGTGGCTCGTCGTGATCGACGCGCAAACCCTGGAATCCCGGCCCGAATCTCATTCCCTGAATTCATCAGTTCCGACGATCCGGCGGTGGCGCCCAGGATCTTGTGTCTGGTGCGGAGACGACAACTCCGTGGACATGTTCCGCAACGAACCCCGCTGCGGAAAATGCCGTGAAAACGAAGGCATCATCGACGACGCCAAGCGCTTCCTCGGCATGTACGGTCTGCGCCCGCTCGGCGGCACGCTGCAGTCCGACGACGACGAAGAGCGCGAGTACCGCGTCAACGCACGCGAGGCACGCCGAGTCCTGAACGAGATCCGTATGGACGTCCTTCCTGATGCGGCCGCTGTTCGCAAGGCAATTCGGCCCCGCGCCGCAACGGTTGTCGCCGACACGTCACCCGCACGCGCTTCCCGCCCCGCCAGCACGGGCACAGCGACGCGCGTTGCCGCTCCGGTCAAGACCGACACCGTGGACATCGACACGCTCCAGACGCGCGTCCTAGGGCTTCTCGATCAGCTCGGTTCGATCGACGAGCAGATCAAGGTCGCCGAACTCGCACAAGGGTTGCCGGCTCGCGCACGACTGAGCGATCTGAACAAGCAGAAGGCCACGGTTCTTCGCACGCTGGCCGCTCTCGAGAAGGCCCGCATCGCCGCCTCCAACTAATTCCCCTCGCGTCCGTCCCACGGCCCCGTCTCACTTGCGAGACGGGGCCGTTCTGTTTGAGCAGGTACCTTTACGAATCGTGAATGACATCACCATCACTTTCGTCGTGCTTGCACTGGTCGTGGCGCTGTTCGTGATCGGGCGAATCCCGGTCGGCATCATCGCGATCGGCACTGCCCTGGCGCTGTACGCCACCGGTGTGATCACGATGGAGCAGGCGCTCGCCGGATTCGGCGATCCCACGGTGGTGTTCATCGCCGCGCTTTTTGTCGTCAGCGAAGCCCTCGACGCCACCGGTGTCACCACGTGGGCGGGCGAGAAACTGCTGGCGAAAGTCGGCGAATCCCGAGTCCGTCTCGTGAGTGCGATCATGTTGCTGGTTGCCGCGTTGACCGCATTGATCAGCGTCAACGGGGCCGTAGCCGCGTTGGTACCGATGGTGGTCGTCTTGGCGGTACGTCTCGGTAAATCGACGTCACAACTGCTTCTGCCGTTGGCATTTGCCGCCCATGCCGGATCGATGCTCACCTTGACCGGAACACCGGTCAACATCATCGTTTCCGAAGCCGCCGAGGAATCCGGGGCCGGTGCTTTCGGGTTCTTCAGTTTCACCTTGGTCGGTGCGCCGCTCGTATTGGGAACGATTGCGATCGCCGTACTTCTCGGTCCTCACGTCCTCCCCCATCGTGCGGGGACGTCGATGTCGCCTGACCTGAGCCGGCATGCCAAGACCCTCGCGAAGCAGTATCAGCTCATGGGAAAGGATGCGCCGTCCGCAGAGCCCTTGATCACCAAGCACGACGGCGTGGTCGAAGTGATCATCCCGCCGCGCTCGGAAATGATCGGCGACAGGGCTTTTCCGGGCATGGTGACCGACAGTGGAGATCTGGTGATACTCGCAGTCCAGCGCGCCGGTGAGGACTGCGGCCCCAAGGGCGTCAAGTTGGCGGCCGGTGACACGCTTCTCCTGCAAGGAAGCTGGGACGATCTCGACACCCACACCGCCGTCGATCCGAACGTCCTCGTGGTCGACGCGCCTGCCCAGATCCGTAAGCAGGCAGCCCCGTTGGGAACCCGCGCGGTCATCGCTCTCGTCGTCGTTGCGGCGATGGTAGTGATGCTGACGTTCGGATTGGTGCCGTCCGCGATAGCCGGACTCCTCGCGGCATGTGCGATGGTGCTGCTGCGAGTCATCAGCGTCGAGCAGGCGCATCGGTCCATCTCGTGGACCACGTTGATTCTCGTCGGCGGAATGATCCCGCTGTCGACCGCAATCCAGCAGACCGGCGCGGCCGAAAAGCTCGCGCATGCGTTTGTCGACGTCGTCGGTGGGGCAAGCCCGTATGTCGTCGTCGCTGGACTCTTCGTCGTGACGGCGACTCTGGGCCAGCTGATCAGCAACACTGCAACCGCGTTGATCATCACGCCGATCGCGATCTCGGTCGCCATCGAACTCGACATCTCGGTGCTGCCCCTTCTGATGACGGTCACCGTCGCTGCCGCGGCCTCCTTCCTGACGCCCGTAGCCACTCCCGCGAACATGATGGTGATGGGCCCTGGTGGTTACAAGTTCGGCGACTACTGGAAGCTCGGACTCCCGATGTTGTTGTGGTTCCTGATAGTTGCAACGGTGTTGATCCCAGTGATCTGGAGTTTCTGATGTGCTCACCGAAGGTCTTGTCGGAGGTCTACGAATCGATAGGACGCGAAGGCAGGAAGATCAGCCGTCGATCGATGTTCGCGGCGCTGGGCACCGGTGCCCTCGGCGCGACCGTCATGGCCGGCGCTGTACAGCCCACTGCGTCGGCAGCACCAACAGGTCAGACCATCGTCGATCTGACCCACGTACTGACGCCGGAGTTCCCGGTGTGGCCGGGCGCGCGCTCGTTCGAGATGAGGAACCTGGCGAAGATCGCCGACGCCGCCGGATCTCTGGGCTCGCTCGGCTCCGCCGGGTCAGGTGGAAACTTCTACCTCAACGAACTCCGCCTCGAAGAACACACTGGTACTCACATCGACGCTCCCGCACACGCCAGTGCGGACGGAATCACCGTCGAGAAGATTCCCGTCGCCGACCTCGTCGTGCCGATTGCGGTCGTCGACATCAGTGCCCGAGCCTCCGTCGACCCCGACACACTGCTCACCCGCCAGGACATCCTCGATTGGGAGTCCCTCCACGGGACCATCGCTCCCCGCAGCCTGGTTGCGATGAACTCGGGTTGGGATACCCGGGCCGGTGCCGGTGGCGCCTTCACGAATCGAGATGCACTCGGCGTGCAACACACACCGGGATTCAACCCCGAGGCGATCGACTTTCTCGTCCGCGAGCGCAACATCGTCGCCGTGGGCTCGGACACCCTCAGCATCGACGCGGGCCGAAGCACCACCCACGGGGCTCACCGAAGCGCTTTGGGCTCAGGAAAGTACGCAGTCGAAGCCCTCGCAAATCTGTCCGCACTTCCGGCCGTCGGCGCCACGGTGATGGTGGGAGCGCCGACGCATGCGGGTGGTTCGGGTGGTCCGTGCCGGGTCATCGCCTGGTACTGAAGATCAGGGCGTAGGCGTCACCCGCAGCACCTTGTCGCCGGCGCCGTTGTCGGTGGTCACCAGGAGCGAGCCGTCGGGCGTCGGGGTCACCGACCGCAAGCGACCGAACTGGTTCTCCAACCCGAAGGTCTGCGCGTCGACCGAGCGTCCGTCGGCACTCAGGCGGAGGAAGATCAGTTCCTTGCTCTTGAGGCCACCCATTACGAGCGCACCGTCCCAGGCACCCCATGCAGCTCCACCGGTGAAGGCAGCGCTGGCGGTAGCCAACGTCGAGCTACCCGAACGCCACACCGCCGCAATCGCTCCCGGCACTCGCACGGGATCGGTCATCGGCACGGATTCGTCGTACGTTCCGGGAAGCCGATCCGGGCGGTAGCCGTAATTTCCGCCGGGGGTAAGCAGGTTGACTTCGTCGTCGACGCTTGTGCCCTGTTCAACCGAGTACACCCGGCCGGTTCCGGGTTGCACGGCCAAGCCTTGGACGTTGCGGTGCCCGAGCGTGTAGACCGGGCTGGAAGCATTCGGATTCCCCGCCGCCGGAGTTCCGTCGGCGTTGATGTGCAAGACCTTGCCGCCCAGCGAATTCGGATCCTGGGGGACGCTCGGCGTCGCGGTGTCACCCGTCCCGACGAACAGCGTTCCGTCCTGCGCCGCAAGAATTCGGCAACCCCCGTGACGCCCGGACGAGACCGGGATTCCTGGCAGTACAGTTCCGGTTCGCGTGAGTGCGGTCCATCCGGCGTCGACGGTCCACGAGATCACTCGAACGTCCGTGACTCCCCCAGCGCTGAATCCCTGGCAGGTGTAGAGGGTGCGCGACTGAGCGAAGTCGCGGGCAAGCGCGATACCCATGAGACCGGTTTCGGACTGCGCGTAGAGATCCGAAAGGTCAGCAGCGACTGGACCTGTCGTGTTGTCGCCTCGGCGAACGAAGAATCCGCCGGATCGTTGTCCGGTCAGGATTGCACCGTCCGGGGCCGCCACCACGTCCCAAGGGTGGTCGAGTCCGTCGACCAGTGTGGTGACCGACAACTGCGGGAGGGTGTCCTCGATGGGTATGTCCGGGTCGTCGCTCCCCAACGATCCGGTGCTTCCGTTGCCGAAACTGCCGGGGTCGAAGGGGAATGGTTGAGCCACGCTCTGCGTTACCGGCATCACCAGTACTGCAGTCAGGGCCACGGTCAATGCGGCGAGCTTCGGATGACGCACGCGTTCTCCTCGGGTCGGAAACCGTTCTGCGCCTCACTATAAACAGACAAACACCATTTTTCGGGCCCTCTCGCTATACCCGCAGGCCACAGGAGAAACGAAACCCCTTCAGAAGTCGGCAAACTCCGGCAAAGCGTTCGCCAGTGGGGATGCGTTACGTCTTGATGCAGATCGTGCCTTCCGCCAGCCGGGCACACTCCAGTCCAGGAGGTATTCGAGATCCGCTTCCACTCCCCTGTCCCGAAGTCCGAAACGTCGTTCCAGCGCATCGCCGTCCGTCAAATGCAGTCTCGCCGCGTCGGGCACTCTCAGTTCGGGGTCACAGAATGGGCCTACGGGCGCGGTAACCGTTCGTCGTCCTGACGGATCTTTCCACTCCAGAAGACCACCTCCGATTTGCTTCACTGTCCACCTGCCAAACGTCTTCAGTCGGTGATGTTTTCGACACAGACAGGCCAAGTTCCGTTCTGCAGTAGGCCCTCCCTGAGCGGGGTTGCCGTGATCGAACGGCACCGTGTGATCGATATCGCAACTATCAGAACGCACAACACAATTCGGAAAGCGGCACGTACCGTCTCGCGTCCTTACAATCGTCACCAACGCCGCGGACGGCTGGTACGTGGATTCACCGCGCCGCGAACCACTGTTCCTTCGCGAGCGATTATCCCTTGCCGCAGCGGGCAATATCTCCGGTGAGCGCATCGACCGACCCACGCCGAGCACCGGTCCGGCTGCCCCCGCAGTCGAACAATGTTGCACCTCGGACGGTGCAAGGGTGAGGACTCTCTGCCACGTGGCGTCCGCGGCGATCGCGCGCGCAAGGTCGGCATCGATGTGGCCGTACCCCTGCAAATAGCCTGGCAGGTCGTCGAATCCGAGCAGGGTGGAAGCGTTGACACCCACAAGAATTGTCGCAATCGGGAGCGCGGAGGTCTTCGTATCATCCCTACGGGTGCAATCGCCGTCGCACTGACAATCCAACGACGTCTTTCCTTCCGCCAATGCGATCAGTGCATCGGCACGCCGTTGCCCGAAAGTTCTCGGATCGGAACCACAGACCTGCATCGACATCGCACGGAGCCTCGTGGCCAAAGTCTGAGCGCCGACCGCTGGAAGCATTCCGTCCAGAGTCGACATACCGTCGTGCGACGCGCACGTCCGAACGTCCTGATCCGCCTCCGCACGAACTCGCCTGGCACGCACCCCATCAGGGTCGTGCCGAGCAATGAGACCTCGTGCGCGCGCCTTCAACTTGTTACCGGTTACACGGCAGGCACCGTCCACGAGGAGTCGCTCGATGTCATCGAGCGCGTGCTCGGAGACGTTGGCGAGAGCTTCGGACAGTGCCATCGCTTTGGCCAGATCGATGTCACCGCAAGCAAAAGCGGCCGCCACCCGCGGAAGTCGCCAGCGCAGGTCACATCCCAGTGCAATCATTTTCTGCGCGGCGTACTCCGTAATGCTCAGTATCGACGCGATCTCCACGTGCGCGAATTGACCCCGAAAAGCCTCATTGACTCCAACCGCGGCATCCTCCTCACAACGGTCCAAGTACAGCGCAGTGACCGCGTCGATCTCGAGGAAGTGGGCGCGCGCGATTTCCGCATGCTGCCGAAACAGCGCGTCCGCGGAAGTCTTCGATTCGAACATATGAGCGATTCTACGGGCGCCCACCGACAAGTTTTTGCGAAATCCCGGGGTATTCACCGATACCTTTTGCGCTCCGATGTCACTACGTTCAATCGCATGACTCAGCATCCGACACGAGATCAACCGTACTTCGGCATAGCGATATTCGAGTTGGGGAAGAATGACGGGGTCGGGTGCTTCTACCGAGAGGACTGTTATCTCATCTGGGCTGGCGACCCCGCTGAGGCGCAGTCAAAATTCGAGCGCAAGGCCGGCGAGCAGGAGTATCCGCTCGGCGCGAGCGATGACCAGTCCTATGTAAAACTCGCGCATCTCGTGGATCTTGCGCCGGTGTCGGACGCTGTCCATACTGGCACCGCAGATCTCTACTCTCGACACTTCTCAAATATTGCCGCCTACAGAACTTTTGAGACACTTCTAGGAGGAGACAGCATCCCCTGACAAGCGCCCACTTCACGCCCGCTGCGCGCACAACAACGCGAAGCGCTGATCCTGATCCGTCCACACCTTCCGTACCCCGAAGCCCGCGGACGCGAGTTCCGCGGCAATCCCCTCCTCGGTGAACTTCGCCGAGATCTCGGTGCGCAGCTGCTCGCCCGCTGCGAAGGTGATCTCCAGATCCAGGTCGTCGATGTGCACCGAGACTTCACGAAGTGCTTCCAGGCGCATCTCGATCCACTCGTTCTCGGCATCCCAGAGCGCGACGTGACGGAAGTCCTCCAAGGGAAAGTTCGCTCCCAGTTGCTTGTTCAGGACCGAGAGAACATTGAGATTGAACTGAGCAGTCACACCGGCAGCGTCGTCGTAGGCGGGCACGAGGACTGCGGGATCGATCACCAATCCCACGCCCAGGATCAGGTTCTCACCGGGATCGAGCACCGCTGCAATGCCCGAGAGGAACTCGGCGCGTTCTGCCGGAACGAGATTGCCGAGAGTTCCACCGAGAAAAGCGACCGCGCGCCGTCCACCCCCGGGTAGATGATGCAGCGAACCGGTGAAGTCACTGACCACCCCTACCACGTCGATTCCGGGAAACTCGGCACCGACTTGCTGCGCCGCACCTTCGAGGGCCGTCACCGAAACATCCTGTGGTACATACGTTCGCAGAGTTCCGCGAGCCGTCATCGCGTCGAGGAGTAACCGCGTCTTCTCAGAGGAACCTGAACCCAGTTCGATCAGGATCTCGGGTTCGGTCAACGCCGCGATCTCGTCGGCGTACCGAGCGAGCAGGCCGCGTTCGGTACGGGTGGGGTAATACTCGGGTAAGGCCGTGATCTCCTCGAACAGTTCACTTCCACGCGCGTCGTAGAACCATTTGGGCGAGAGCCACTTCGGCGTAGCGGTCAAGCCCTCCCTGGCCTCGGCTCGCAATGCGTCGACCGATTCGGCCGGTGTCAGATAAACCTCGAGCGTAGGGGTTTTCATTGTTCTCCCATCGGTATCGGGGTGACGATCAAATGGCCGGGACGCGCGCAGACGATGTGCCGGTCCGGCACCTGCTCCCAGTCCGGCGAACGATCGGACGGTTCGGAAACGATCAGTGCCCGCGACTCGTCGACCCGCGTGTACAACGTGTGGCCCCACGCCGTGGCCCACAGTTCCTGCCCGTCGCCGAACAGGAGGTTCAATCGTGAATCCGGTGCCGCCGCAGCCACATCGTGAACCAGGCTCGTCACGGCGGCTTCCGCGGGCTTCGACTTCAACCGATGCCGAAGCACTGTCCACAACAAGGCAGCATCCGTCGGCGCGGGCATCTTCAGCAATTCGACGGCCGGAACTTCTGCTGCCAAGTCGGCGAGTGAGCCAGGCCAACCGGATACCGCTCCGTTGTGGCTGAAAGCGTAGGTTCCGTCGACGAACGGTGCGCAGGCACCGATCTCGACGGCCATCCCCTCCGTCGCGGAACGTACGGCGGCGAGAACGGATCCGGAAACGATGTGGGACAACGTCTCGTCGACTGTCGGGTCCGACCAGATCGGCGAGATACTGCGGTACCGTCCCTGCCTTCCACCGTTCCACCACACCGCGCCGAATCCGTCGGCATTGATGGTCCCGCCGCCACGCATCTCGCGAGGTGCCCACGACTGTCGCATCAGTGAGTTCTCGCCGTCGTGGAGGAGTTCACGAACCGAACGCGGCGGCCCGAGATACCCGAGGTGCCGACACATGTCAGGATCTACCCGAAATCGTTCTGGCGCAGCGAAAACCCGAGAAGATCTGGCGCCTGATCGGGTGGTCCCAGTTGCGGAACGTCCCCCGGCAGGCAACGCTGTCGGTCCCGAACGATCCCCCTCGCAACACTTTGTAGTCGCCGCCGAAGAACACCTCCGAGTACTCCCGGTAGGGGAAGGCCCGGAAACCCGGATACGGATGGAAACCCGAAGACGTCCACTCCCACACGTCACCGATCAACTGCTCGACACCTGCTGCCGATGCACCCGCCGGATACGAGCCGACGCCGGCGGGACCGAGATGGCGCTGACCGAGATTGGCAAGTTTCTCGTCTGCGGACACGTCCCCCCACGGGAATCGTCGCGATCTTCCGGATTCCGGATCCCACCGCGCGGCCTTTTCCCATTCCGCCTCGGTGGGAAGCCGTTTGCCTGCCCAGCACGCGTAGGCCTCGGCTTCGTAGAAGCTCACATGCACGACGGGCTTGTCCGGTGGGACCGGAGCCTCGACGCCGAAAGTCTCGTGCCACCAACCCGAACTGTCGCGTTCCCAGAACAGTGGTGCACGGAGCTTCGCGTCGACGCGATGCCGCCAACCGTCTCGAGACCACAGTTCCGGTCGGGAATAGCCGCCGTCCTCGATGAATTCGACGAACTGCCCATTGGTGACCGGGAATCTGTCGATCGCGAAGTCGGTGAGATAGACCTGATGCGCAGTGCGCTCGTTGTCGAGTGCCCACGGTTCGTCGTCGGTCCCCATGACGAAGGGGCCGGCGGGGATCGTGACCTCGTCGAGTTCCGGCATGCGGGCCGCTTGCGGAGGGGGTGTGGCAACGAGTG
This sequence comes from Rhodococcus sp. 008, assembly GCF_001682295.1. Taxonomy (NCBI): domain Bacteria; kingdom Bacillati; phylum Actinomycetota; class Actinomycetes; order Mycobacteriales; family Nocardiaceae; genus Rhodococcus; species Rhodococcus sp. 008. Next base: position 407,135 of record NZ_CP012749.1, read on the forward strand.
CCGTGGGTCCCGAACGCAATTGGTGTGTTGCGAGCATGGTTTCGGCGTGTTGCTGCTCGTGCTGCGCGATCATCCCGAAGGCAAAACCGTCCATGTCGAGTTCTGTGCGTCCGAAGGTGCTGGCTTCGAGCACATCCCAGACCTTCCCGCGAACCGTACGTACGTATTCGCGCGCCTCGGCCGGGTTGAGCAGGGGAAGTGTGGGTCTCGACGATCTCGAATGCTTGAACGCGTCGTACAGCTCGTCTATGTCGCTACGCACCGGATCGCGGCCACCGACATCTCGCACCAGCCAGAGTTCCTCTTGATTGCCGATATGCGCCAGGTCCCACACGAGTGGACTCATCAACGGAGAATGCTGAGCGACCAATTCGGTATCGTCGACGCAGTCGGTGAGCAGCGTCGACCGTTCACGCGCTCGCAGAAGTACGGCCTCGACCGCTTCCTTGGTGATCTCCCCCGTCATGTGTCGCTCTCACCGGGCACAATTGCGCGACAACACCGTTCGGCTGCGGCATCGAGAAGACGGACAAACTGCGGCTCCGGCGCGTACGACGCGGCAAGCGACATCAGAGAGGTTGCCGCCGAACGCAGTTCGACGTCGCCCAAACCGTACTCTGCCGCATCCCGCCATCTCCCGGCCGTCGACGCTGCGGCATCACTCGCCTCACGCATCACGGCAGGCCCGGACAGCAACGCGTCGATCGCTGCTACCGGTACTCGCCACAGATCTCCCGGCTGCGCATCGATGTAGCGAACCTCCAGATGGCCGACAGCGCGAACCGGCGGGAACAGCGTGGACAGGTGATAGTCCAAGTCCGCCCAGACGGGTCGGCGTCCGATCTCGGCATCCAAAGCGCCGTCTATCCAGTCCCCGAAAGTGGCACCCCGCGGAGCCGTCCAATCGTCGCCCTCGTTTCGCACACACATCAGCGGAACATCGAGCGCCCAGCCGGCGTAGTCCTGCACTTCCGGGACTGCGACCGTTCGCCAGGAATCGAGTTCGAGCCACGTCCGCATGCGTTGGGACGCCCAATCCCCTCTCGGAACCCCTTGCAAGCGTGGAGAACACGCAAACGCAGCGATGAGCGCCGGCCCCATGTCCCCGAGGAGCCGCCAACGCTGGGCAATGGACTCCGGGCTGCCGCCGGCATCGACACTGACCTGCACTGCTGCTGTATTGCACATCATCAAGGTGCCATACGGTCCTATCCCGGCGAAGCGGGATTCCATTGCGCAATAACGTGGCAACCGGAGAATCCGGGAAGGTGGGCGGGCGACGTCGGCCGCGGCAGAACTGATTTCGATGGAGTACGACGCGAGGAGTGTTTCGAGAGTACGACGGTCTTCGTCGAGACAGTCACACAGTTCTCGGGCGGACGTCCGCGGCGCTGACGAGAGTTCGATCTGTCCGCCAGGTTCTACGGTGACGAGGCTGCCACGAGGAAGCGGAACCGCTGGTGAATCCGGGTCGATACTGGTGGGCGCGTATCGCCCGAGTGCCTTTGCCAGAGTCGCTGCTGACGGCCGCTCCCCACCGGGAACCTGGCTGGTCAGCCACTCGAGCTCAGCTCCGACCAAACGGGGTGGCCCCTGTTTGAAGCACACACCACCGACGTAGGCCTCGGCCGCAGGACGTGAATCCACCTGCGTGGTCTGTGCTGCTGTCAACGCTGCTGTCACCATTCGACTTCCCCTTCGGGCGGTCTTCGCGGTCGCTACCGACGATAGAACGCCAACGTCCGAGATGCACCCTTTGTGGTGTTACGTGTCGTTGAATTTCTTCAGTCGTATCCACCGGTACCCACAACCGGCCAGAACCACACCTGCGCCGGAAACAACCGCGATCCACGGAAGTGTGACCACCAGAACGACACAACCAGCCGCGCCGACCGCTTGCAGCCACTTCGGATACATCCGGTCCACACCGCGTTGGCTGTACGCACTCACGTTCGCGACGAAGTAGTAGAGCAGCACTCCGAACGACGAAAAGCCGATCACCCCACGAAGATCGGTTGTCGAGACCAAGGCGATCACAACGGCACCGACCACAAGTTCCGCATGGTGAGGGACCCCGAACCGTGGATGGACTGCAGCGAGGGCCACTGGCAGATCGCGCTCGCGGGCCATCGCCATCGCCGTACGACTCACGCCGGCGATCAGAGCCAGCAGCGCCCCCGCCGACGCCGCCGCGGCACCGATCACCACTACGGGAACGGCCCAACTCCACCCGACTGCGCCCACCGCATCTGCCAGTGGTCGCGCCGAATTCGCCAGCCGATCAGGTCCCAGCGTCACCAACAGCACCACCGCTACCAGCGCATAGAGGATGACGGCGACGGTGAGTGCGATCAGGATCGCCCGCGGAATCGTTCGACGCGGATCACGCACTTCCTCCCCCAGCGTCGCGATCCTGGCGTACCCGGCGAAGGCAAAGAACAGCAGTCCCGCCGATTGCAGAATTCCGTACCACGACCCGAATGCGAGATCCGGGAACTCGCGCACCGCACCAGGACCGACGACGGCAACCACCAGCGCTACACACAGCGCCGTCGTCGACACGGCGACGATCACCCTGGCCATGTGCGCCGTCCGCGTGACTCCGCGGTAGTTGACTGCAACCAGCGCTGCCACCACCAATACCGCGACGGGGACACGCCAGGCCGTAGGCGCAACATACGTCGCGAAAGTCAGAGCCATTGCCGCGCAGCTCGCGGTCTTCCCGATCACGAACGACCAGCCGGCGGCAAACCCCCACCAGGGTCCGAGCTGCTCACGTCCGTAGACGTAGGTCCCACCTGAAGTGGGGTATCTGGCCGCAAGCTGCGCCGACGACGTCGCGTTGCAGAATGCGATGAACGCTGCAATCGCCAGGCCCACAAGCAACCCGGTACCGGCTACTGCGGCAGCAGGCGCGAACACCACGAAGACTCCGGCGCCGATCATCGCGCCGAGGCCGATCACCACGGCATCGGCGGTGCCCAGTCTTCGCTCCATCGGGACAGCTTCGTTCACAGGTAGTTTGAACCACACCGACATGAACGGAAGGTGCCATGTTCGATCTCGACACGATCCGCCGCGACACCCCCGGATGCCTTGACAAGGTGTTCCTCGACAGCGCGGGATCCTCGCTCCCGCCCGAGCCGGTGCCGGCCACGATGATCGAGCACCTGCGACGTGAAGCCGACGTCGGCGGATACGTCGCAGCTGCTCGTCAGAGCGGCGCCCTCGATGCTGTTCCCCATTCGCTGGCCCGGGTCATCGGTGCTCAGGCAACCGATATCGCTTTGACGGACAGCGCGACCCGTGCGTGGAACGACTTCCTCGCTGCCGTTCCGCTCGGACCTGGTGATCGAATCCTCATCAGCGGAGTCGAATACGCGAGCAACGCCATCGCGGCACTGGGGCGGGCGCGTTCGACCGGTGCCCACGTCGAGATCATCCCGAGCGATCAGTACGGACGCATCGACCTCGACGCACTCGAGAACATGCTCGACGATCGGGTTCGCGTCGTCTCCGTCGTCCACGTCCCCACCAACGGCGGCCTGATCAACCCCGTCCGCGAGGTCGTCGAACTCGCGAGGGCCCACGGCTCGCTCGTTCTGCTCGACGCATGCCAGTCCGTCGGCCAATTGCCCATCGACGTCACCGAACTCGGCGTCGACGCCCTCAGCGCAACCGGCCGCAAGTGGCTCCGCGGGCCACGCGGAACCGGATTCCTGTACGTCCGCCCCGGACTCGTCGACGCACTCGAACCCGCTGCGATGGACCTGCACGGAGCGGAATGGACCGGCGAGAACAGCTTCGTACCCGCACCGGACGCAACACGATTCGAGCTCTGGGAAACGAGTGTCGCGGCGCGCCTGGGTCTCGGCGTCGCCGCCGACTATCTGCTCTCGATCGGCACCGACACGGCGTGGGAGCAGATCGAATCCCGAGCAGTCACGCTGAGGGAAGGTCTGGCAGCGATTTCCGGAGTCGAAGTCCGCGATCGAGGAACCCATCTGAGCGGCATCGTTTCCTTCACCGTCGACGGTATTTCCGAGCACCTGGTTCGGGATCAGCTTGCAGCACAGAACATCACCGTCACCGTCAGTGGTCGCGGGTCCACCCTCCTCGACATGGATGCCCGCGGGCTCGATGCCGTGGTTCGCGCATCGCCGCACTACTTCGTCGACGAAGCCGACCTGGACACATTTCTGGGCGCGGTCAGGGGATTGCAAACCTCCCGTTGACCGGGACCATGCCTGATCTGCGGAAGTCGAAACTGCAACTGTGGGGTGATCAGCAGTTTCGCCTTCCGAGAGGACTATTCGCATGGCCGACCCCACCGTCAGACCGATCTCCGCTGCCGACATCACCACCTGGGACTACGAGGCCGACGTCGTCGTCGCGGGATACGGCATCGCCGGCGTCACCGCTGCGATCGAAGCAGCTCGTGCCGGCGCCGAGGTGCTCGTCCTGGAGCGGACGGGCGGTTGGGGCGGAGCCGCGTCACTGGCTGGTGGATTCATCTACCTGGGCGGTGGAACGCCGTTGCAGAAGGCGTGCGGGTTCGAGGACTCGGTCGAGAACATGAAGACGTTCATGAAGGCAGCGCTCGGCCCCGGAACCGACGATACGAAGATCGACGCGTACTGCGAGGGCAGCGTCGATCACTACAACTGGCTCGTCGACGCCGGGGTCCCGTTCAAGGAATCGTTCTGGGGTCAGCCCGGCTGGGAACCGCCGTACGACGACGGCCTCATGTACTCGGGAGGCGAGAACGCCGCGCCGTTCAACACCCTCGTCGATCCCGCGCCCCGCGGACACGTTCCGCAGATGTCCGAGAAGAACACCGGCGAGAAGGGCGGCGGCTACATGCTGATGAAGCCACTCGTCGAGACGGCCGAGAAGCTCGGTGTCCGAGCAGAATACGATCTGCGCGTCCAAACTCTGGTGGTAGACGGCGATCGGGTTGTCGGCGTCGTCGCCAAGCGTTACGGCAAGGACGTCGCGATTCGCGCACGCAAGGGCGTCGTGCTGGCGATGGGCAGCTTCGCGTACAACAACGAGATGGTGCGCTCGAACGCACCGCGTATCTTCGGCCACCCGGCGGCCTCCATCGAGGCGCACGACGGCCGCGCAATCCAGATCGGTCAGGCACTCGGCGCCGACACCGCACACATGGACGCCACCGAGGTCGCGTTCTTCTGCGACCCACAGTTGATGGTGCGCGGCATTCTTGTCAACGGCCGCGGTCAGCGATACATCCCCGAGGACACCTACCCCGGCCGCATCGGCCAGGCAACGCTGTTCCAGCAGGACAACCAGGCATTCCTCGTGATCGACGAAGCTGCGTACGAGGAAGGCATGAATGCCGAATCGTCCAGTGCACAGTTGCGGGCGCAGCCGAGCTGGGTGGCGGAGACCGTCGAGGAACTCGAAGGCGAGATGGGATTGCCCGCCGGATCGCTGCAATCCACCGTCGACCTCTACAACCGGCACGCGGCTGAAGGTTCGGATCCGGTGCTCGGCAAGAAGTCCGAGTGGGTGAAGCCGATCGTCGGCCCGTTCGCGGCAATCGATCTCCGTGGCCGCACAGGCGGATTCACGCTGGGAGGATTGAAGACCACCGTCGATTCCGAGGTTCTGCACGTCTCGGGTGCGCCGATCCCCGGACTTTTCGCAGCGGGTCGCTGCACGTCCGGTGTCTGTGCGGGCGGTTACGCCAGCGGGACAAGTCTCGGCGACGGCAGCTTCTTCGGACGTCGTGCCGGAATCAGCGCGGCGCGCTAGATCACCACAACTCGCACGCCCTCGGCAAAGCGGTACGGCTGAGTCTGCAGGACTGCGCCGAGGTGTTTCCTCAGTCTGGACACCTCGGCGCGCACTGCCACGACATGCTCGCGATCACCGAAGAGCACTTCGCTCAGGCCTGCGGCATCCACACCTGCCGAACCGACGGCTGCCAGTGCCCGCAAGATCTGAGCGTGACGCGGCGAAAGCGCGCGCGTCCAGTTGGCGTCACCACGCACCGTCACCTGCGGCGATGCTCCGAGGGCCAGCTCCAGCTCGATCAACGGCCCGCCGACGCCGGTGCGCAACAGCCAGCCGTCTCCGAGCGGCTCAGGCAGACACATCCCCAGACCTGGCACGATGACGGGCTTTCCCGCACTGGGTGCTGCCACACGGTCGGGCGCGGCAATCCCGCTGGCGCCGGCTACCCAGCCGAACTCGTCGACCACCAATGCCGGACCTGTGCCTGCCGCGAACAACGGCGCCGCGCGCGAGCGCAGGCGCTCGAGCGAAGCTGCGTGCTCGCGCCACAGCGTCGCCTCCGCGAGGCGAACCGCGGTGCGCACCAGCGCGACGGTGGTGGGATGAACCGAAGCTGCGGATCCACTGATGTCCACCACGCCCAGGATCTCGCCCGTCCGTGGGTCGTGCACGGGCGAGCCGGTACACGACCAATTGTGATGCGTGGGCGCATAGTGCTCGGCCGAGAAGAGTTGCACCGCAGAGTCTTCGATCAGCGCGGTACCTATCGCGTTGGTCCCCACCGACTGCTCCGACCAGCGTGCGCCTTCCGCGAACCCGAGAGCGTCCGCCGCACGTTTGACGGTCTTCGCCCCTTCGCGCCAGAGCAGGACACCGTCGGCGTCGGCAACGACCACGATGAAGCCCGCGTCCTCGGCGACCTCGGTGAGCGTGGTTCGCAGTTCGGGCAGAACGCTTCGCAGCGCGGTACGCGAACGCCTCGCCTCCAACTCGGAGAAATCGGCAACAGTAGACGCACCGCAGTGATCCGGCGTGAGCCCGCCGGCGGCCACCCTCGACCACGACCGCGCCACGACGGTCCGCGGCTGCGCCGGTGGTTCCTGCCCGGAGAGAACTGCGTCGTGCACCCGACTGAGTAGGCGAGCATGCTGCGACAGGTCGGTACCCGGCACGACGGCACCGAGCCGACTGCCTTCGGGAGCGTTCCCCACGGTGGTCACTCCGTCAGGCTACCGCTTTCGATGTGACGCGAACCACGTCCACACGGCCAGGTCCCCACCACCTGCGATTAGCGGCCGGGAGCAAACTCCGGTAACGTATCCAAAGTTGTCTCGGCGAGGGTGAATCGCAGCAGTTCCACACGTTGCAGGTTTACCGTGATCGACGCGGCTACGGCTCAGCTCGAGCGTTTCGCTCCTGGCCGTGTGCGCGCCTGTCCGCCTTGCCGCAGGCAAAACCACACGTCAGTAAACCGAGCACGAACCCCGTGAGTTGTAGGAGCCGTTTCATCATGTCTGAAGAAAACAACCTCGTCGCCGTCGTCCGCACCGAATTCGGCAAGGGCGCAGCTCGCCGCGCACGTCGTGACGGCCAGGTCCCCACGGTTCTGTACGGCCACGGTGAAGATCCCCGCCACCTCAATGTGCCGGCTCGCGACTTCGCCGCCATCCTCCGTGCACACGGCACCAACGCCATCCTCACCCTCGACATCGAGGGCACGGAGCAGGTTGCACTGACCAAGTCGGTCGTCGTGCACCCCATCCGCAACTACATCGAGCACGCCGACCTCCTCGTCATCAAGAAGGGCGAGAAGGTCACGATCGACGTGAACGTCATCGTCGTCGGAGATGCTGCTGCAGGCACGATGGTCGCGCAGGACGCATCCACGATCTCCATCGAGGCCGACGCGCTTCACATCCCCGAGCAGATCGAGGTTTCGGTCGAGGGTCTCGAGATCGGCACCCAGATCCTGGCCAGCCAGCTCGAACTGCCCAAGGGCTCGACCCTGCAGGCTGACGCCGACACCCTGATCGTCAACGTCGTTGCTGCACCCACCGAGGCAGACCTCGAAGAGGGCGCAGAAGCTCCCGCCGCCGACGAGGCTGCAGAAGAGGCCTGATCCTCTCGGTTCCAACAGAACTCACTGCGCGCGGCGCGTCATTCCGATTCGGAGTGACGCGCCGTTCGTGCGTAGCAGGAAAAATCAAGCCAGAAAGTAGCGTCCGTTGAGCACAGATACCGCCCTCGTCATCGGCCTGGGTAATCCCGGCCCCCAGTACGAGAAGACCCGGCACAACGTCGGCTTCATGGTCACCGGCACCCTTGCCGGGCGCATGGGCGGAAAGTTCAACGTACACAAGAAGAGTGGTGCCGAAATCGTCGAAGGTCGCCTCGCCGGCCGGCGCGTGATTCTCGGAAAACCACGCTCGTACATGAATCTCTCGGGTGGCGCTGTCGCCGGTCTCGCGCGGTTCTTCTCGGTCGACGCCGCGAACATCATCGTCGTCCACGACGAACTGGATCTCGATTTCGGGACGATCAGACTCAAACTCGGCGGCGGCGAAGGCGGCCACAACGGCCTGCGGTCCATTTCGAGTTCGTTGACCACCAAGGACTACCTGCGCACGCGCGTCGGGATCGGTCGTCCGCCGGGCCGCATGGACCCGGCGGACTACGTTCTCAAGCCGTTCTCGTCCACGGAGCGAAAAGAACTCGATCTCGTATGCGAAGAGGCTGCGGATGCAGTGGAGCTACTGCTCGAACTCGGGTTGGAAGCCGCACAGAACCGCCTGCACTGACGGTCAGTTACCCAGCAGTGCAGCCGAATTCGCGCGGCGGAGCTTCCCCGACGACGTCTTCGGGATACTGCCGGGACCCAGGACCGCAACGGCGCGAGGTCGGACACCGACGTCGGCAACCACGGCGTGGACCACTTCGCGTTCGATACGCTTGACCTCTTCCGGATCTTCGAACGCGTTGGTCTCGACGGCGACTGCAAAGCTCTCACGCTTCTGGCCGGCGTCGAGACGAATCGCGACGGCGTTTCCGGGACGCACACCGGCAACGGTTCCGGCCGCCCGTTCGATGTCTGTGGGGTACACGTTCCGGCCGCCCATGATGATGACGTCCTTGACTCGCCCGCACACCACGACCAGTCCTTCCTCGGTGAAGTACCCGACGTCACCGGTGTCGAGCCAACCGTCGGCGTCCTGGGCCGGCTTGTGTCCGTCGACCGTGACGTACCCGGGGGTGACTGCCTTGCCGCGAACCTCGATGATTCCGACACCGCGGGCCGGAAGCACCTGACCGTCACGGTCGACGATGCGTCCCTCGAGGTCAGGCACCATCTTGCCGAGTGTGGCGAGGGCACGAGCGTTGGGGCGATTGGACGGCACCGCTCGAGACATCGATTCGAGAAAGTCTGGATCGACGTAGTCGAGGACCTGACCTTGATCGGGATCCGGAATCGACACGGCGAGCGTGGTTTCCGCCATTCCGTACACGGGCGCCAGCGCAGTCGGGTTCAAACCGAAACGCGCACCTGCCTCGGCGAGTGCATCCATCGTGTCGGGATCCACCGGCTCGGCGCCGTTCCACATGTATCGGACGCTGGACAGGTCGACTGCCCCGTCTTCCGCCTGTGCGAGTCGACGAGCCAAGAGCGAGTACGCGAAGTTCGGTGCGGCGGTGACGGTTCCGCCGTACTTGCCCATCAGTTCGGCCCACAGCACCGGGGTGCGCAGGAAATCCATCGGCGTGATGCTGATGACCTCTGCGCCCACCTGCATCGGAACCGTGAGAAAACCGACCATGCCCATGTCGTGGAAGAGCGGAAGCCAGCTCACCATCACGTCGTCTTCGATGGAGAACTTGATGCGGTTGATCATGGCGTAGGCATTTGTGTAGAAGTTCTCGTGCGTGATCTGCACGGCCTTGGGCGAACCGGTGGAACCGGACGTCAACTGCTGGAGTGCGATATCCGATTCGGCCGTCTCCACGGGATCGATCGACGTTCCGCTGCGAAGCTCGTCCACCGTCACGACGGTGATGCCACGCTCTTCGAGGAGCGGCTTGGCCGCGTCGAAGGGCGCACCCAGAATGACGGCTTTCGCGGAGATCATGTCGATCACAGTCTCGGTGTCCTGAGCCCAGACGCCCAGATCCGTTCGGGGGGTCGGCTGATGCAGCATCGTCACCGACGCACCGCGCATCCACGTCGCCTGGCAGGCAGGTGCGATGTCGACGGGCTGTCCGGCGAGAATGCCGATCGCGACGCCGCGATCGATACCGACCTCGGCCAGGCCGCCGGCCATGCGCCGAGCCTCCTGGTGGATGTCGCCCCAGGTCTGACGGAAAGCGTTGTCCGGCTCTCCCGTCACCAGGCCGCGGTCGGTGACTGCGGCGGTCGCATACATCTCTTCGGTGAACTTGCTCAACGCAACTCCTCGGTCAGTGTCACTCTTCGATCAGTGCAACTCTTCGCAGGACACAAATGGCTGTGTGTTCGAACACACACATACATGGATAATCAGCGATCGTTCGCCGAGTGTTACGCCGCAGTGGCTATTGCATCGTGGTCTGCGAGTATCCTTTCTCTGTTGTGCTGCCGCACTCTCCACCTGTCCGCGCACCGGCACGTCGCCGGCACCGACGCCCACTTCGAGAGGTTCTTCGTTGACTACCCCGTCCGACTCGACCGTCCCTTCCGACTCGACTGTCCAGTCCGACACCGAAGGCCCCGATTCAACCGAGAGCGGGTCGGTCGCGGTCACGACGACGACCAAGGGCCTGTCCGCCGAGGCAGAGCGTCGCCGCACCTTCGCCGTCATCTCGCATCCCGACGCCGGAAAGTCGACGCTGACCGAAGCGCTGGCACTGCACGCGAAGAAGATCTCGGAGGCAGGAGCCGTCCACGGCAAGGCAGGCCGCAAGTCGACGGTCTCGGACTGGATGGAGATGGAGAAGGCCCGCGGCATTTCCGTCAGTTCCACCGCACTGCAGTTCAACTACCACTCGTCCGAGACCCCGGACGAGCAGATCAACGTCATCAACCTCGTCGACACCCCCGGTCACTCCGACTTCTCCGAGGACACGTACCGCGTCCTGACCGCCGTCGACGCGGCGGTCATGCTCATCGACGCTGCCAAGGGCCTCGAACCGCAGACGCTCAAGCTGTTTCAGGTGTGTCGTCACCGCGGCATTCCGGTCATCACCGTCATCAACAAGTGGGACCGTCCCGGTCAGACTCCTCTCGAACTGCTCGACGAGATCAGCGAACGGATCGGCCTCACACCCACCCCCCTGTACTGGCCGGTCGGCATCGCCGGCGACTTCCGCGGACTGCTGCGGCGCGGTGAAGACGGTGAGGCTCGCGAGTACGTCCGCTTCACCCGTACCGCAGGCGGCGCGAAGATCGCCCCCGAAGAGGTCATGGACGCCGACGCGGCGTTCGCCAAGGAAGGCTCCGAGTGGGAGACCGCGGCCGAGGAGAGTGAACTGCTCTCCGCTACCGGCCAGGACCACGATCAGGAGATGTTCCTCGCCGGTCAGACTTCCCCGGTGATCTTCGCGTCCGCGATGCTCAACTTCGGCGTCCGCCAGATCCTCGACACCCTCGTCGAATTGGCGCCGCCGCCGCGTGGGCGCGAAGACCTCAGCGGCAAGCCGCGCGAGGTCACCGATCCGTTCAGTGCGGTCGTCTTCAAGGTGCAGGCCGGTATGGACACCGCGCACCGCGACCGTCTGGCGTTCATGCGCATCGTCTCCGGCGTGTTCGAGCGCGGCATGGTTGTCACACACGCCCAAACCGGCAAGCCCTTCACGACCAAGTACGCCCAGACGGTATTCGGACGTGAACGTTCCACCGTCGAATCCGCGTTCCCCGGCGACGTCGTCGGCCTCGTCAACGCCACCGCACTCGCACCCGGCCACACGCTGTACACCGAGAAGAAGGTGGAGTTCCCGCCGATTCCGTCGTTCGCGCCGGAACACTTCTCGATCCTGCGCGCCGAAAGCGCCGGCAAGTACAAGCAGTTCCGCCGTGCTGTCGACCAACTCGATTCCGAGGGCGTCGTCCAGATTCTCCGCAACGACATCCGCGGCGACGCCTCCCCCGTCATGGCGGCTGTCGGCCCGATGCAGTTCGAGGTCGTCGCAGCGCGCATGAAGGCCGAGTTCAACGTCGAGGCCAAGATGGAACCGCTCGGCTACGCATTGGCTCGCCGTACCGACGCCGCGTCCGAGGTCGAACTGAACCGTCAGCGCGGTGTGGAGGTCTTCACCCGATCCGACGGTGTTCTGCTCGCCCTGGTCAGTGACAAGTGGCGCCTGCAGTACATCCAGAAGGAACTCCCGGATCTGACGCTCGAACCCCTCGTCGCTGCTGCGGACTGATGAGCCTGATCGAGGCGCTGTTCGACGCCGAACTGCACATCGGCAGCGCCACGATTCTCTGGCGAGAGATCATCGGAAACGCGTTCGGCATCGGCTCCGCGATCGCGGGCGCGCGACGCTCGGTATGGGCGTGGCCCGTCGGTATAGCCGGAAATGCCTTGTTGTTCACGGTGTTCATGGGCGCACTTTTCCACACGCCGCAAGAGCTCAATCTCTACGGCCAGGCCGGCCGTCAGTTGTTGTTCATCACCGTCAGCGTCTACGGGTGGACTCAGTGGCGACGCGGGGCACGCGACTCCGGTCGCGCAGTCCTGCCCCATTGGGCGACAACTCGCGAGCGCGTCGCCATGATCGCCGTCATGACCAGCGGCACAATCGCTTTCGCCTGGATCTTCGACCTCCTCGGCTCGTACGGAGCGTGGGCGGAGGCCTGGATCTTCACCGGCTCCATCCTCGCGACATACGGCATGGCGCGCGGCTGGACCGAATTCTGGCTCATCTGGATCGGCGTCGACGCCGTTGGTGTTCCCCTTCTTTTCCGAGCCGGCTATTACCCTTCGGCGATCCTCTATCTGGTCTATGCATTCTTCGTCCTGTGGGGCTTCGCAATGTGGCTGCGCATTCAACGCCGAACTCCACAAGGGGTGTGACCGTAAACCAACTCCTGGTATGTTTGCGTCGATTAAGCAAACCGGCGGTCTGTTTACGGGCATCAGGAGCGAAACAATGGAAGACAAGAATTCTCACGGAATAGCGGGCCCCAACGGTGCCGGCAACGGATCGAGAGCCAATAGTTCCGCAAGTAATGGTTCTGCAAGCAATGGTTCTGCAAGCAATGGTTCTGGGAGCAACCTTTCCACGGGTAACGGTTCCAGCAGTGCCACCGCCACAGCGGATTTTCTGTCGACCGCACCCAAGCAATCCGATGCATTCACGTTTCCGCTTCCTGCCCGAACCACGGCCGCACACAGCAGCGGAGAGGACCTTTCAGTGCCAGCTTCAACACGCGAATCATCGAGGACGCTCGAAACTCGGAGTCGTACCGTCGTACGTCGCGACGCGATGGGCGTAGCCGCCGTTCGAGTGGCCGGTCGACTCACCCACACCGAACTCATCGCAAATCAGGCCTCACCCTCGAGCGCACATTCCTCCGATCCCACGACGGATCTGGACGAGTTGCTCACGATGCTCGGCAGCTACCTGTTGTCCTCGGGGTTCGAACATCCCGAAATCCACGCCAAGCTGGGCGGACAGTCGATCGTCGTCAACCTCGTATCGCCGGAGATCAGCGCGAGCTGATCTGGGCCCAGCTGCCCCTTAGGGCCACAGCACTGCTCGTGTCCATGCTCGGTCCGAGCCGCGCCGGTACAACCACCGCTGATGCCGACGCCCGGAGTCTGCCTGCCAGAACTCGACAGACTCCGGCTCGAGGCACCACGCACGCCAGTCCTTCGACACGAACCCTGGGTCGTCGCTGATTCTTGCTTCCGCAGCGGCCACCGACGCGTCGTACGCCCCTAAGTCTTCGAGCACCTCGCTCTGCTTACTTGCCGTCGCCACCGCTCGCGCGGTGACGGAGCGTTCGACGAAGTCTCGGCGTCGAAGTGCGTCGTCGCCCTCGCGAACCGTTCCGCGAATCCGGACCTGTTGGCCTGTTTCGCGCCAGTAGAAGGCGAGCGATGCTCGCGGATTTTCTTTCAGCTCAACACCTTTCGGCGAAGCAGCTGAACCAGAGAACCAGAACCCACCCTCGGTCACGTCCTTGAGGATGAGGAAGCGAGAATCAGGCATACCGTCGCCGTCCACGGTCGAGAGCGCACACACGTGTGGCTCGACGACGCCGAAGGCCACGGCCGCACGGAGCCAGTCGAGGAACAACTCCCCCGGCTTTTCCGGAAAACACTCGGGCGCGGGCGGCGGAGTTCCGGTCAGCGCGGGGATACCGCGAATCCACGTCCGTACGTCAGGCAGCGAAAAATCTGCATCAACCATGAGCCGACTCTAATCGCGGGCGACCTCAGGAGACGTTGCGAACGACCGAGTCGCCGAACGACGGTTGCTGCAGCAGCGCCCACTTGTTGGACGTCAATCGGAAACTCGGCATGTCGGCGAGCGCCACCACCGATTCCCAGGTCCGCTCGTAGCTCGTGTGGGAGATTCGCCATTCACCGTCGCTGCAGCGGGTGTATCTGTCGTGATAGAAGGCCGATCCGCGAAGCAGCATGCCGTCTTCGGGGATTACCACTGTGTCCGCGAGGCACCAGATCCCGGTTGCGGTGTCTCCGTCGACGTCGATCTCGGGTTGCCCGCACTGATGTTCGGTGATGATGTGTGATCCGAGAGTGTTCTCGAGGAAGGAGACGAACGAATCTCGGGAATCGAAACTGAGTTGTTCTCCGTAGATCGCGGTGGCGTCGACGGTCAGAGTGTCGGCGAATTCGACCCACGATTTGGTGTCCAAGGCGCGTGCGTATCGGTACTTGAGTCTTTGGATGAGAACAATCGCTTCGAGATCCATGATCCCCGCCTCCCGGTGCAGCAACCACCCGTCCTATGTGTGCACATTAGCCTGTATCACGCCGAAACGGGCATTACTCTCAAAGCTAGTAGAAATGTCAGCCGATAACACGCTTTTCCAGGCCGTCGAGCATGATCGTGATCTTCTCGTCCAACCAACCTCGCCCGTGCCACGTCGATTCGTCGCCGATTCCCTCGATCAACGACTCCGATGCATTCCAACTTTCCTGATACGCCTGTCGCGCGGAACGTGAATCGGCGGAGCTGACGGTCTTGTCCATCGCCGCCATCATTGCGAACTGCGTCATCGTCACCTCGGAGATGAAGTCCACCGCCAATATCGCATCGTGGGGTGTGAAGCCTTGCGCAGTCAACGAACCGACCAGTTTCTCCACGATCTCGATTATCGCCGGCGGCGTGCCCGGAACTGCGAGACCGACCTGGGCCAGACCTGGATAGCGCTCGAACGAGGACCACAGAACGTCGCAGAAATCCTTCAGGAATTCGCGCCACGGACGATTCGTATCGGGCCATACAGTCTGACGCACAACATGATCCGAGCAGGCACGCAGCAGCGCTTCGCGGTCTGCGAAGTAGCGATAAAGTGCAGAATGACTGACGCCCAGCCGCTTTGCCACGCTCGGCATGGTCAGTTCACTCAGATCACCGGCGAGGGCGGCCTCGACGATGTCCACTGTCGACAACGTCGGCGGCCGCCCCGTCTTCTTTCCGGTCTGCATTCTGCTCAGCTTGCCACCAACCGCCATCCCGACGCACGGTGGCGCTGATTCCAGAACGCGGCGTAGTTCCCACCGGCTGCGAGCAGGACTTCGTGGGTGCCCACTTCGACGATCGAACCGTCGTCACCGAGCACGATGATCTGATCTGCGGCCACGACGGTCGACAGTTTGTGAGCGATCACGAGCAGTGTGCTTTCCCTGGCGAGTTCTTGCATCGCACGTTGAACGTGTGCCTCGTTCTCGGGATCGAGCGCGGCAGTCGCCTCGTCGAGCAGAACGACAGGTGCGCGTTTGAGGAGTGCGCGTGCAATGGAGACCCGCTGCCGCTCTCCACCGGACAGTGCCGTCCCGCCCTCACCGACACGGGTGTCCCAACCCCGAGGAAGCCGCTCGACGATTTCCGCGACGCCCGCGATCCGAGCCACGTCGAAGACTTCTTCGTCCGTGGCTTCGGGGCGGCCGAGGCGGATGTTCGCGATCAACGTGTCGTCGAAGAGGTACACGTCCTGGAAGACCAGAGACAGCTGCGACATCAGGTCGGCACTCGTGAGGTCCCGCACGTCGACGCCGCCGACACGCACCACACCGGAGTCGACGTCGTAGAAGCGCGAGATCAACCGGGTGACGGTGGTTTTGCCGGACCCTGACGGACCGACCAACGCCGTCAACGACTTCCGTGGCACGTCGAAGGAGATGTTTCGCAGAACCTGCCCACCGTCCGCGTATCCGAAGTCGACGGCGTCGAACTGCACTGCCGTCTCCCCCGTCGCCGTCCCGCTGGTATCGGGTTCGACCATTGGTTCAACTTCGAGGATCTCGGACATTCGCCGGATTTCATTGCGTGCCATTCTGATTGCACCGCCGAACTCGCCGATCTCACCCAGCGGCTGGATGAACCGTGCGGTCAGTCCGAGTAGCGCGATCAACGTGACCGGATCGATGTCGCCGCCGAGCGCGAGGAACGCGCCCAAGATGATCACGGCAGAGAACACGAATTGCAGGGCGATCCCGTTGACCACGGACCCGATCACCACGAACCACAGTTGTGAACGACCCGCAGTGTGTTGCGCTTCGATCGCGTCGTCGAGCGGTTCGTACACCCCGTGGGTGCGTCCGAAAGCACGCAGGACCGGTTGGCAACGCGCGTATTCGAGCACTCGATTGTTCGATTCGACGGCTGCGGCATGTGCCCGATCGTCGGCCTTGGCAGTCATCGTCGAGGCAAATCTGGCTGCCGCGAACAGAATCGGAACGCTGACCACCAGCGCCAACCCGAGCCGCCAGTCGAAGAACAACATGCACACGACAATGGTTGCCGGGCTGGCAATTCCGGAGATGATCGGTGTCATCAGGTGCGCAGCCGCCCCCATCACCGAGATGGTGCCCTTGCTGGCAACCTGCGATACCTGCCCGAGTCGGCCGGCGCCGAACCAGCCGAGCGGCAGAGTGACGAGATGATCTCCCAGGCGCAGATGCATCGTCCGCAGCAGAGTGAGGGCCGACTCGAAGCCCTTCATCGCCTGCAGGTAGTGCGCAATCGAACTGATCACAGCGCATACGGCCATGGCGGCGAGCCACCGAACGAAACTGCCCCAGTTCTGATCGAACAGTGCCTGCACCGCAGGGACCAGAAGCGCCACTGCCAAACCCTGCATCACGCCGTACAACACTGCCCACACCAGGAACTCGCGATAACGGCCCTGATTCTGCGGGCCGAGTATCCGGAAGAGGTCGCGAATCATGAGTTGGCCTTTCCTGCTGCGTCAGACGTACCTGCGATGCTGTCGGCCCGACTGTGCTCAATCGAGTCGGCCCGACTGTGACTCGCCCACATCCGGGCATAGGTTGAACCACTCGCCACAAGCTGATCGTGCGTGCCCTTCTCCACGATCCGTCCGGCGTCGAGGACCACGATCTGATCGGCACTCACGATCGAAGCCAACCGGTGCGCGATCACCAGCACGGTGCGCCCCACCGTCAAACGCGACAGCGCTTCTTGGATATCGGCTTCGGACTCCGGGTCGGCGAACGCGGTTGCCTCGTCGAGCACGAGAACAGGAGTGTCCGCGAGAATCGCACGCGCGATGGAGACTCTTTGGGCTTCACCACCCGAGAATCTGGCGTCGACCCCGACCACCGAGTCGTACCCCCTCGGGAGCGCTTCGATTCGGGTGTCGATCTGCGCGGCTGCGGCAGCGGCCTTCACCTCGGCCGAAGTCGCCTGCGGTCGGGCAAGCCGAATGTTGTCGAGCACGGTCGCTTCGACCAGCTGCACGTCCTGCAGAACAAATCCGACGTGGCGGTACAGCTCGTCGGTAGCGACTTCCCTGACGTCGACACCACCGATGGCCACGGATCCGGCACGCACGTCGTGGAACCTCGGAACCAGCGTTGCCAGCGTCGACTTACCCGAACCCGAAGGTCCGACCAACGCCGTCACCGTGCCCTCCGGCAGCGTCAGATCGATGCCGGTCAGAACGTCGGCGCCGTCGTCGTATGCAAAGGAAACTCCGGAGAATCGAACTTCGTTCCCCACAGGCTTTTTCGGATGATCGGTTTCCGGCAGAGCGTCGGTTGCGAACAGCGCGATCAGTCGCGCCGCAGCGGCGGCTGCCTCACGGCGTGCCTGCATACCGAAACCGATGGTCGTCACCGACACCGGAATCACCATCGCGACAAGAGAACTGGTCAGCACATCGATGGGTGACACCCATCCGGAGTGAACGAACCACGAGCCGAGGCCAAGGTTGACCACCAGCACAACCGGTGCGCTCAACGCAATCGAGGCCAGCGCCTCGGTCCGGAGCATCGGGCGAACCCAGCCCTCGTACGAGACGGCAAACGCCTTGGCAGCGTCGCGGTATCGAGAATGTGACTGCTTGTCCTGACCGAAGGTCTTGACCACTGCGATGCCGGTGACGAACTCGACGATGGTGTTGCTGATGGCCGCGATGCCCTCATTCATCCGGCTCAACTTGACGGCCATGTCCTTGGTCATGATCGCGTAGGCGATCATGTAGATCGGGAGGGTGGCAATCGCGACCAGTCCCAGACGCCAGTCGATCGAGATCACGTAGCCGAGCCCGACGAGCGGCACCGCAATGGCGCCGGTGGTCTCGACGGCGCTGTGCGCAACCAGGTAGTGGAGATCGGAGATGTCGTTCTGCGCGGCTTTTCGCACGGTTCCGGACGAGTGGGAGGTGAACCAGCCCAGTGGAAGTCGACCGAGTGTCGCTGCGATTCGACGCCGAAGCACAGCTTGAAGATTGACATCGGCGAAGTGCGTCACGATCAATGCACCGCCTCCGAAGAACGCGCGCATACCCAGACCGAAGACGACCACCCACACGATCGTCCAGACGCGAGACGAGTCGATGTCGCCGCCCACGATCAGCGTCTTACCCAACTCGGCGATGGCCACGTACGGCACGATGGCCGCGACCGCGGCGATCACCTGCATCACCATCGCGATGGTGGTCCGTGTACGAACTGGCGCAAGGAGTTCGCGAAGCGCGCTCTTGTGCGCCGCCGCTTCAGCTTTGGCTTGCGAGGCTTCGGCCGTCGCTCCTTGTGATGCGTCGGCCTCTTCAGATGAAATGTCTGCTTTCGTAGCCTGTGTCGTCGTCATTTCGAGAACGCCTTCCATCGGGTTACTGCGTCGGCGTCGGATGCGATGCGGCCTTGGAGTTCCGCGCCGGTGAGAGTGCGATCGGCAAGAGCCTCGAGGTCTTCGAGGATCCAGTAGACCGCGAAAGGATAACTGCCGAACCAAAGTTCACCGCTCACGTCCGCCGTGCGTCCGGCCTTCACTGCGGAGATCTCGTTGAACAGTGGATTTGCGTGAACTAGAGCGCCGTCGTAGATGTTGCCCGAGGTCACGACCATCGCGTCCGCCGCGTGCTGTCCGACCTCCTCGTCTGACACCGAAGACGTGGCAACACCTGTGTTGGGGCCGATCTTCGCGTCGAGTTCGGCTTGCGGGCGCCCGAAACCGGCTTCCTCGATGATCGAGGACATCGGCGACTCCGGGATGACGGTGTACATGCCGCCGGAGAATCCCACCAGCACTGACAGCGTCTGCGGTTGCGCCTCGACCGTTCCGGATACTTCGGCAAATTTGGTCTCGAGCCTCGACACGATTTCGCGAGCTTCGGACTCTCGACCCAGTGCAGTCGCCGCGGTATTCAGAACTTCGCGCCACGGCGCCGCATAGGCGAGCACCGTCGTCGGGGCAATCTCGTTGGCCTGCGCGGTGATCGACGTCAACGAGCCGACATCACTGAGCAGGATTCGGTCAGGATGAACGGCCGCGATCTGCTCCACATCTGGTGATTGGAAGAACGTCGGTTTGTCGACGACCTCGATCCCCTCACTCTGCAAGATCTCCTTCGCCGCCTGCGACTGCAGCGTGGCGAAGACCGTATCGGGCTTGACCCCGAGCGTGAGTGCGTTGAGCGCTGCGAACTCGTCCAGTGCGAGCAGATTCTGAGGTGCAGGTACGGCCGACGACTCGCCTGTTTCCGATGCGTCTGCGTCATCGCCGCCCACGGAGCAACCGACAAGCGCCGTTGCTGTCGCTGCGAGTGCCGTTGCTCGCAGGCCCCACTGCTGCCACATCCTTCTCTCCCCGCTTTAGTTACACGCTGTCTCGATTAGGGGAGCCTACAATAAGTCATGACTTTTGTGCAGTCCTCGTCGCTGGAAGTGCAATCGCCGGCAGACAGGCGACAACACTGATGACGGCACCCATCACGAACGCCAGCGCGAACGAGTCGCCGGAAATGCCGATCGCCAGGACCGCTGTGGTCACCGGGGCGCCCACCGCCGAACCGACGGTTCTGATCACACTGTTGACTCCACTGGCTGCTGCCATTTCCGATGGCGGGACGATCGAGGCAACCAACAGAGCACAGACCGCGAACCCCACGCCGTTCCCCAATCCGACGAGGGAAAAGAACGCTACGATCGCAACCACCGAACTCGGCCAGATCGCGAGTCCGATTGCGCCCGCCGCCATGAGGGCCAGGGCTATGACGGCAGGTACTCGCGGCCCGAATCGCCGCGCTAGAGCCGGCGTCAAGCGGCCGCCGAGAAAGACGAGGACAGCGGCGGGCAAGAGGGCCAAGCCGGTCTGCACGACAGTGAATCCGCTTCCGTACGTGGACGTGTCCGGCGCCTGGAGGATCCGCGGCAGGCAGAGGTAGAAGATATACGGCACGAATCCGAACACCAGAGTGAGTGCGCTGGTGATCATCATCGGTTTGTCCCGAAAGACTCGCATGTCGACGATCGGCGCGTCGTGGCGGGAATCGACGGCAATCAGTGTCGCGAACGAAACGAACGCGACTACCACCAGACCCCAGAATCCGAGCGACAAAACTCCCCAGTCGGAGGCTTTCGTGATCGCCAAGAGCAGGCTCACCAATCCGAACGCCAGAGCGCCTGCACCGGCCCAGTCCGTCGGCATACCCGGGCGGCGATGCGAGCCCGGAACCACGGCCACCACTGCGACCAATGCGAGCACGATCAAGATCCCGGTGATCACGAACAACCACTGCCAACTGAGATACTCGAGGATGACACCGCCGATCACCAGTGCACTTCCGGCGCCGATTCCCAAAGTCCCAGCGAGCCAACCTATCCCTGAAGACAACTCGGGACCTACTACCGTTCTCCGCAGTACTGCCATCGCGAGCGGGAAGCTCGCCATACTCACTCCCTGGACAGCTCGAACGACAAGCAGCACCCCGATATTCGGGGTGGCCGCCGCGGCAAATGTCGCGAGAGCGAAGATGATCAGGACGATCACCAGGACTCGCTTGTCGCCGAATCGGTCACCCATCGCGCCGACTATCGGAGCCATCACCGCGGCCGCCAACAGGTACGCCGTCAGGATCCAGCCGGTCACCGCCACGGACGTGTCGAAATGCTCACCCAACACCGGCAACGCCGGTACCAGCATGGTCTGCATGAGCGAGTAGACGAGTACCGCCCCCGCAAGCGCGGCGATCACCCGGCTCCCGGATCGCGTGGGCGCCTCCGCCAAGGTTGTCATCGACACCTTCCTCCAATCGTGAATCGAATCGGAACGGAACACTCCGTTCCGATTGAGTAAACCATGCATTGCTAGCCTGTGGGAATGGCGAAAGAGAATGCGAGCCTCCCCGGACGCGCCCGAGAAGCCGCAGACAACGACGTCACCGTACTGCGAGCAGCGCGCGAGATTTTTGCCGAACAGGGTTGGAATGCACCGGTATCGGCAATTGCCACCCGGGCCGGAGTGGGAGTAGGCAGCATCTATCGCCGATACCGAGGCAAGGAGGAACTGGCGCAATCCCTGCGCGTCTGGGCGATCGACCACCTCGCCACCCTCGCCCGAGAGTGCATGAGCACCGCGAAAACCGATGAAGCCGTATTGAAGACGTTCTTCTCGCGATATCTCACCGAATCAGTGGGACCGCTCATTCCGGTCCTCGGCGGCAAGTTACCTGAACACGCCGAAGTCACTCGTGCCGCCGAAGAATTGGAGGCCGCACTGCAATCGATGGTCGACGTCTGCATCGACGCTCGCGAAGTCCCGCCCGACTTCACGGCTGCAGACGTCATGCTCATGACAGTGCATCTGCGGCCCACTCTGCCGATCGAGGGTGATCGAGCCACCGAAATACACACGCGCTATCTCGACTTCATGCTCGACGGACTTCGTGGCGGAACACCTCGACCAACGATCACTCCCCCGTCCTGGAGCGAATGGCTTCAGATGTGGCAGGGCAACTGACCCCGAGAACACCCGAATGACATGTCAGGTTAGGCTTACCTAGCTTAGTTCGCCATGTTCGGAAGGTTCTCATGAAAATCAATCGCCGGCTCGCCGGCTCTGCCGCACTGCCCGTCGTCGCCACACTCCTACTCGCCGGTTGCGGAAGTAGCGACGCAGCGCCCTCTACCGAGACCAGGTCTGCCGACCAGTCCTGGAGTTACACAACGGGATACGGAAACACGATCACCCTCGACCACGCCCCGGAGCGGATCGTCGTCGACGCGTACTCCGCTGCGGCTCTGTGGGACTACGGCATTCGGCCGGTCGGCATCTTCGGTTACGGCGTCGGCAATCCAGACGTCACCGATCGCGCTGACGAGTCGACGATGACCGTCGTCGGCCGTGAAGGTGAACTCAGCGCGGAAGCTCTTGCGGCGCTGGACCCAGACCTGGTCATCGGGTACGGCAACAGCGACGACCCGACACGATGGACTTGGTGGGACGAGCCGATGGGCAAGACCGTCAACAATGTTGCACCGTTTGTCGGCGTCAAGTTCTCCGGAGCCTCGACACCGGACGTGTTGAACGAGTACGCCTCACTCGCCGAAGCACTCGGCGGGAACACCGACACAGCCGCAGCACGCGAGGGCAAGGAAGCATTCGAATCCGGTGCAGAGCGCATCCGAACTGCTGCGGCCAAGGTCGACGACATCGAAGTCCTCGCCCTGAACGGTGACAGCTCCGAGTTGTACGCAGGCACAACGGCGCTCGCTCAGTTCGGTTACCTGAAGGAACTGGGCGTGAAGTTCACCGGTCCGGGAGGCGACAAGGGCTGGGCCGATCTCAGCTGGGAACAGGTACCGGACTATCCGGCGGACATCGTGTTCCAGTTCGCGAAGTCGGCAGAGGCATTCGCGGCATCACCCGTGTTCGTCAAGCTGCCCGCGGTGACCGCGAACCAGGTGATCGACTTCGACGACAAGCGTCCCAACACCTACGCCAATTACGGCGCCTGGTTCGAGCAGGTTGCACAACTACTCGACCAGGCCCGCAACGTCGCCTGAATTTACTGCCCAGCAGTGATTCGCCCGGCCGCTTCCTCGAGAACGTCGAGGAAGATGGCCGCGGTGAGCGCAAATCCTTGGTTGTATCGCGCGTCGCTGGTCAACACGTTGCCCGCTTGAACTGCAGGCAACCGCTGCCACGTCGGCTGCGACTTGATCGCGTCGAGCGCTTCCTGATCGCGTGCTTGGGCGATGATCACATCCGCCGGAGCCAAGGTGTCGAGTTGCTCGAACGACAACTCGAACGAGTTCTCTGCATTGTCGTCGTCACGGAAAAGCACGTCCAGGCCGGCATCGAGTGCAACACTGATTCGCAGATTCCGCTGATGCACAAGGAAGCCCGTCGGCGTCTGAACGCCGAACACGATCTTCTTTCCGCCCAGCTTCTCCTGCAACATCGGTCGCAGTCTCGCGAGCTTGTCGTCGTACTCCGCAATGGAAGCCTCGGCGATCGTCACCCGGTCGAGCTGGCTCGCCTGCGCCATCAGAGCACCTCGCCAGTCGACCGGGTGCCCGGCAATCGGTTCGACGTCGTCGCCGACGACCAACAGCGGCGCGATGGAAGACAAGCGCTCGGTGCCGTACCAGTCACTGGTGTATCCGATCGCAGTGATGACGATCAGATCGGGCTCGAGAGCGAGCAGAGCCTCGAAGTTGGTGGAGAAGTCGCCGGCGACGTTGACGAAGCTCGCGTCCTCGATGGTGCGGCCGGGAAACTGGAATCCTGCCTTGGCGTCGGGGAACCAGAAGTTGCCCGAACCGACGATCGGGTAGTCCATCATCATCGCGAATTCGAGGTCGACGCGGCCGTCGAGCACCACCACACGCTTCGGGTCGCGCGGAACGTCGCCGCTGAACTCGGCCCACGTGTACGGGAGAGTGTCACTGGCAGAGTCGGATTCGCCATCGGAGCTTCCGCAGGCGCTCAGCGCCAATGCTGCAGCCACACCAGCTGCGCCACCGAAGAATCGGCGTCGCGAAATGCGGTCGACGATCTGAGCCCACTCCGTGTCGGTAACCTGCGCATCCAGGACGAGTGTCATACCTTTGCTCCTTCGATGTTTCGCTGACGCTCGCGTCCCAGCGGAATGACCAGCGGTGTGTGGGAAACCGGATCGTCGATGATGCGGCACGCCATGCCGAACACCTCCTGCACCAGTTCTTCGGTGATGATCTCCGCGGGCGGGCCCTCGGCGACCACCGCGCCGTCCTTCATCGCGATGATGTGAGTTCCGTAGCGGCACGCGTGATTGAGATCGTGAAGCACCGCCACCAGCGTGTGTCCGTCGTTCTCGTTCAGATCGCGGCAGAGTTCCAGCAGCTCGATCTGGTGCGCGATGTCGAGGAACGTCGTCGGCTCGTCCAGTAGCACCAACGGAGTCTGCTGCGCGAGAACCATAGCTACCCAGACACGTTGGCGCTGACCACCGGACAGTTCGTCGACCGGCCTGGCCGACAGATCCGTGACCTTGGTTGCTTCCATCGCCTTGATGACGGCGGCCTCGTCCTCTCGGGACCACTGGCGGATCAGCTTCTGGTGCGGATAACGCCCTCGCGCAACCAGATCGGCGACTTTGATTCCATCCGGCGCGATCGACGTCTGCGGCAGAAGCCCGAGTCGCCTCGCAACTTCCTTTGCCGGGTACGACGTGATCGCCTTACCGTCGAGAAGGACCTTGCCGGTGGTCGGCTTGAGCAACCGGGACAGCGCACGCAGAAGCGTCGACTTGCCGCAGGCATTGGGACCGACGATGACGGTGAAGCCACCGTCGGGGATTTCGACGTCGAGGTGTTCCGAGATGACGCGCTTGTCGTAACCGATCGTGACGTCCTCGGCGCGAAGCCGATTCGTCCTTTCGACCACGACGGCGGCCGTACTTGTCTCGTTCACGCTGTTCCTCGTTCCTTCACCGATCACTGCTTACGTGCCTCTCGCGCGAGAAGCCATACGAAATAGATGCCACCGATGGAGACGGTGACGACGCCGACCGGCAACTGTGTCGGCGCGAAAGCTCGCTGCGCCACCCAGTCGCTGACCATCAGCAACGCGCCACCCATTGCTGCCGACGGCAGCAGGGTCACTCCGGCACTACCGGTCAATCGCCTCACCAACTGCGGAGCCGCAAGAGAGACGAACCCGATGGGACCGGCCGCTGCTGTCACCATGGCCGTCAGGGCGACGCCGAGAACAACCAGGGAAAGCCGCGTGGGTTCGGCCCGGACGCCGAGCGCCTTGGCGGCGTCGTCGCCCATCTCGAGCATCTGCATCCGCCTGCCCAACACCAGGATCAGCGGAACGAGGATGGCCAGCACGACGACCACCGGCCACACCTGAGTCCAGCCGAGGCCGTTCAACGAACCGGCACCCCACACTGCGGCAGCCATGGCGTCGTCAAGTTTCGCCTTGAGGATCATCCAGGTGTTGACCGAGCCCAACATCGCGCTGATGGCGATACCGACGATGATCAACCGGAATCCCTGCACACCTCGCTTGTACGCAAGGAGATAAACAACTGCTGCGGTGGCGATTCCGCCCACCAGAGCACCGACTGCGATCTCGTAGTAAGTACCACCGATGAGGAGGATGACCACCAGAGCGCCCGTGTACGCACCGGAGTTGAAGCCGATGATGTCCGGGCTACCCAACGGGTTCCTGGTCAGCGATTGGAAGATCGCACCGCTCATACCGAGCGCCGCACCGAGCATCAGCGCCAACAGAACTCGGGGCAGACGCCATTCCACGACGACCATGTGGATACGCGCGGGGGCTTCGCCGAACAGTGCACCGAGGACGTCCCCGATCGGCACTTGGTAGTCACCACTACCGAGCGCGATGACACCGATGGCCAATGCAAGCGCAACGAGGACGAGGCAGACTGTGACCGTGCGGACGTCGATCCGCGCGGACCAGCCTTCTTTGGGTGAGCGCACCACCGTGGTGGCGCGCCCGAAATCGATGCTCACAGACCGCTCACCTTGCTTCGACGCACCAGCATGATCAGCACCGGAGCGCCGATGAAGGCCGTGACGATGCCGACCTGAAGTTCACCCGGGCGCAGCACGATTCGGCCGACGACGTCGGAGAAGAGAAGAAGAATCGGCGAGCACACCAACGTGTACGGGAGAATCCATCGCTGATCCGGTCCGACGAACCATCTCGCGACGTGCGGAACCATCAAACCGACGAATCCGATCGGCCCGGCCGCAGCTGTCGCCGCGCCGCACAGCAATGTCACCGCGATGACACCGAGGATGCGAGTACGAGTGATGTTGGCACCGAGCGAACGTGCCAGATCGTCACCCAGGGCCACCGCGTTGAGTTGGCGCGCCAACGCGAGCGCCAGGAAGAGCCCGATGAGAATGAACGGTGCGACGGCGAGAACGATTTCCAACGAACGCCCGCTGAGTGAGCCGGCATTCCACTGGCGCATCTGGTCGAAGGCGGTCGGGTTGAGCAAGGTGATCCCGGACGAGATGCCGCCGAGCACGGAGCCGATGGCAACACCGGCAAGCGTCAGCCGAATGGGCGTCGCACCACCTCGACCGATCGAGCCCAGCGTGTAGACGATCGCCGTGGCTATCACCGCTCCGAGGAAAGCGAACCATATGTACGACCAGATGCTGGTCAAGCCGAAGACCGCGACGGCAACGACCATCGCGAAGCCCGCGCCGGCATTGACACCGAGAATTCCTGGATCAGCCAAGGGATTTCGTGTCATCGCCTGGATGAGGCCACCGGCCACACCCAGTGCCATACCGACTATCAGACCGAGCAGAGTACGCGGTAGTCGCAGGTCACGGATGATCACGTGATCGTTCGAGTCGTCGTAGTTCACCAGCGCGTCGATCACGGTCCCGAACGGAATGGTCTTCGATCCCACCGCGATACTCAGAAGGAGCACGGCGGCGAGCACCACCAGGCACACCAGAAGACCCGCCATACGACGAGAGTTGGTCGATACCAGGCCGTCCGGTTGCTTCTGCTTCTCTTGCAGCGACTCGTCGATCAGTTCTTCGGTGTGTTTGTCGACTGCACTCTTGTCCGCCGCACCGCTGTCGACAGCACTCTTGTCGAATCCAACGGTCACAAGCCGGCGCTCTCTAGAGTCTTCTCGACCTCGTCGCGGATCTCTTCCTCGTCGCGGTCCGATTCCCAAGCCGCATCGAGTGCCGCGCGGACACTTTCGTCGAGGGCCTCGTACTTCGCGTTCCACACCTCGGCTTTGTACGTCCAGTAGCCGATGACCTTGTACTGCTCACCCGGCAACTTCAGTTCGTGGCGAAGGTACTTGCGGATGTCACGGAGCATCGTGCTCTCGCCTGCAACCCACACGTATCCGAGTTCGGTGGGCAAGTTCATCGCGCGAACCGCGTCCGGCAACTTCGACGGTGCAACACCGTTGCCACTGCCGACCAGCCAGATGAACTCGACGTCGGCGTCCGAGGTGATCTGCTGCTTGTGAGACTCGTCCACCACCTCGACGATCGCCTTGGCCGACATCCCGGCGGGCAACTGTTCGATCAAGCGCCCGAGTGCGGGGAGTCCAGTCGCGTCGGCGACGAACACCTGCCAGCGTGCGTCGGCCGGGGGCTCGTAGAGGCCACGAGACTCGCCGATCGCCAACTTGTCACCGATCTCGGCCTTCTGTGCCCAGTCGCTGGCGATACCACCCTCGTGAACGACGAAGTCGATCGTCATGCGGCTGGTTTCGGAATCGAACCGTCGCACGGTGTACGGCTGGCACGGGGACGGTTCCTCTCCCTCCGGGTATCGCCAACCGCGCGGTGCATCCGGATCTTCCGCCGGAAGAACGAACTTGCCTGTAGCCGGGACCGGGAAGTGGAGGCGCAGGTATTC
Source organism: Rhodococcus sp. 008 (assembly GCF_001682295.1). Classification (NCBI taxonomy): domain Bacteria; kingdom Bacillati; phylum Actinomycetota; class Actinomycetes; order Mycobacteriales; family Nocardiaceae; genus Rhodococcus; species Rhodococcus sp. 008. The sequence goes on from NZ_CP012749.1 coordinate 435,227, forward strand.
GTCACCGGTACCGGTGGTTTCGAAGGCGGTCAGCTCCTCCCCACCGAACACGATACGAACCATTCCCGGGGTCACGTACTCCTTGTGAAGTACCTCGCCGAACACAAGACTCACAACAATCTCCAACATCGATGGAACATGAACCGGACCCGAACACGAGGATCCATCCGACTTCCGGACATAGTTAACCCGTGCTAAGTAAGGTAGACCTTAATTTATTGCAGTGTCGTCGATGAGTCGATGCCTTCTCCGCTGCAACGGGGCCAACTACTATCGCAATTCGGCCAACGCAATACGTATGGCCTGTTCACGACAAGTATTGGCACCGGTGTGACTTCTGACTACCGCCCACGATCCCTAGCGTGGACCCAGTGCCTTCGACACCACTTCTTTCGGCCGAGACAAACGGTCCCCCAACCAGCCCGGCGATCACGCCGCGTCAGGTAATCACACGCGCGATCGCTTCCGAAGGTCGCGGAGCCAAGCTGGCGGCCGCGTCCGTCGGCTTCACCGGCCACCAGGTCGCGGAAGCGTTGGTGCCGGTGGTGATCGGTGCGGTCATCGACCGTGCTGTGGCGACCAACGATGCCGCCGCACTCGGAAAGTGGATCCTCGTTCTCGGAATTCTCTTCACCGGCTTGTTGCTCAGTTGGCGCTTCGCGGCGCGCATCTCCGATTCCGTCACCGAGCACGGAGCACATCGCTTGCGGATGGACATCGCGCGCCGAGGCCTCGATCCGCACGGCATGTCGCCGCGGCGTATGCCGGGCGAGGTCTACTCGATTGCAACATCCGACGCGGGTTCGGTGGCCGGATTCACGCACACGCTGAGCACCAAACTTGCGGCCGCCTGCGGAGTGCTGACCGCCGCGATTTCGCTACTGGTGATCTCGGTGCCACTTGGCCTGCTCGTCATCCTCGGCACTCCCCCGGTGCTGGCTCTCATGCAGGTGGTCAGTCGGCCGCTCGAACGCCGAGCCGAAACCGATCAGTGGCAGGGCGCCAAGGCCGGCGCGCTAGCCGCAGATCTACTCTCCGGACTCCGAATCCTCTCCGGAATCGGCGCCGGAGATGCTGCAGCGCAGCGGTATCGGGCAGCCAGCCGGACTTCGTTGGAAGCAACCCTTCGCGCACAGAGATACCAAGCGATGTACTCCGCCGCCAACGTTGCGATCGCCGGCGCTTTCCTCGCCGTCATCGCGTACGTGGGCGGACGGATGGCAGCGTCCGGGAGCATCTCGGTCGGTGAATTCGTTGCCGTGGTTGGTCTGGCACAGTTCCTTCGCGGTCCGTTGATCGACATCATCTACTTCGGCGCCGGCCTGGCACGGGCACGCGCCTCGGCCAACCGCGTCGCAGCACTTCTCGGGACCGGCGAGGCTGTCACTCCCGCGGGTGAACCTGTGTCCCTGAATCACTCCGAGTTCCTGACGCTGCGCGACGTCGTGTTGGCTGGAGCGTCACCAGTCGATCTCGACGTCAAACGCGGCGAGATCATCGGCATCGTCACCGAGAATGCCGCCTGGGCGGATGCGTTGGTCGACGCACTGGCGCGTCGAATCGAGCCTTCGAGCGGAACAATTCATCTCGGCGACAACGCCATTCACGAGCTGCACATCGACGAACTTCGCACTCACGTTCTGGCAGCACCGCACGACGCGGCACTGTTCATCGGCACAGTCGGCGACAACATCGACGCCCTCGCACCGATCGGCAGCCGCAACGACGAGGCCATCGCCGCTGCTGCGGCAGATCAAGTGATCTCGGCACTGCCGCTCGGCCTCGCAACCCGAGTCACCGAGCAAGGGAATTCTTTGTCCGGCGGTCAACGTCAGCGCATCGCGTTGGCGAGGGCACTGGCGAGCGAAGCTCCCGTCCTGGTCCTGCACGATCCCACCACTGCCGTCGACTCCGTCACCGAAGCACGCATTGCTCGCGGGATCGCCGAGGTACGCGGGGCGCACGCCACAATACTTCTGACCAGCAGCCCAGTGCTGCTCGATATCTGCGATCGGGTGATCGAGCTGTGAACGAACTACTCCCCACCGCAACACCGAAACAGGCGCGGCGCGCGGCACTTCGGTTGATGGGACCCCACCTGATTTCCGCGATCGCAGCAGTCGTCACCCTGACCGCCGCGACCGCGATCGGTCTGCTCACACCGCTGGTCCTCGGCGCCATGGTCGACGCCGTGACCGACGCAGACGGCGACGCTGTCTCTCGCATCGGCACACTGACTCTCGCGTTGGTCGGCATCGCGGTTGCCTCGTCACTTCTCGTCGGAATGAGCAACTACCTACTCGCCGGCGTCGGCGAGCGCGTTGTCGCCGACCTTCGCGAAGAAGTTGTCGTCCGGGTTCTCGACCTTCCGCAGAGCGACGTCGAACGGGCCGGGCGCGGAGATCTCGTCTCCCGCATCACCGGCGACGTGCGGTTGGTGACCCGGGCCGTATCCGAAGCACTTCCGGTTTTTGCCACCGCGGCACTGACCATCGTGTTGACGCTGATCGGATTGGGTAGCCTCGATTGGAGATTCGCCGTCGCCGCGGTGATCGCGGCACCCATCCAGATCCAGGCGCTGCGCTGGTACCTCTCGAGGTCGGCACCGGTCTACCGCGAGGAGCGGGAGGCAGAAGGTGCACGTGCGCAACAGCTCCTGGACTCGCTGAGCAACTCCGACACCGTCGGATCGCTTCGCCTGGCCCAGCCGCATCTCGAACAGATCGAATCTCGATCGATGACGGCCGTCCGGCTGAGCTTGTTGACCACGCGTCTACGCACCAGGTTCTTCGGCCGGCTCAACATCGCGGAGTTCATCGGCCTGTCCGCTGTGCTGATCACCGGCTTCTGGCTGGTGAAAGACGGTCAGATCAGCATCGGTGCCGCCACCGCCGCAGCCCTGTTCTTCCACCGCCTCTTCGATCCGGTGGGCGCGGTTCTCAGCGTGTTCGACGAATTGCAGGAAGGCACAATCGCGTTGGCTCGCCTGGTCGGAGTCACGCTTGCGCCCGTGCCATCTGCACCGACCGATCCGCAGGAACCTGTCGACAGCTCAGCTTCTTTGGAACGCGTCACATTCTCGTACCGAAGCGGCGACGCTCCTGTTCTGCGAGACATCGACATCACCATTCCGGCAGGAACCGTCACCGCACTGGTGGGCGCTACCGGAGCCGGAAAATCTACAGTCGCAAAGCTGATCGCGGGAACCTACGAACCGACCGAAGGCGTCGTGAAGATCGGGACGGTGCCCCGGAACGAACTGCCACCGTCGACATCTCGGAGCGCGGTGGCCCTCGTAACGCAGGAGGTCCACGTCTTCGCCGGCACGTTGGCCGAGGATCTGCGGCTGGCCGACCCGTCGGCAACCGACAACGACATCACCGCGGCGCTCGATACCGTCGGCGCGTCGGATTGGCTGCGGGCTCTCCCGGACGGACTCGAAACCGTGGTCGGAGACGGTGGACACCGGCTGACCGCAACACAGGCACAACAACTTGCGTTGGCAAGAATCGAATTACTGGATCCGCCGCTGCTGATTCTCGACGAGGCGACCGCCGAAGCGGGCAGCGCCGGAGCCAGGGTCCTCGACGACGCCGCGCTCGCCCTGACCCGAGGTCGCACTGCTGTCACAGTGGCACACCGACTCTCACAGGCCGTCGACGCCGATCAGATCCTGGTGATGGACGACGGCCGCGTCGTCGAGCACGGCTCTCACGACGAGTTGGTCAACCTCGGGGGTCGGTACGCGGAGCTGTGGGAAGCGTGGTCCGCTCCGCGGAGTTGACCGCGACGGTTGCACCGAGCACTTCCGCCCGGTGCAACCCAACTCATGCGTGCAGAAGGTACGGCACCGATTCGGGCGCCACACTCCCCTTGTTCATCATGCTGCCGGGTGTGCGGCCGGTGACCCGGCGGAACACTGCGACAAAGGCACTCGGAGTTTCGTATCCGACCCGCCTACTGACAACCGAAACCGGCACTCCAGCAGCTAAATACGTCAATGCTGCGCGGACACGTACCTGAATTCGCCACTGCGCAAAAGTCATTCCCGTGCCCTGCGCGAACACACGCGTCAGCGTACGGACGCTACCGCCAGCCGTCAGCGCCCATTCGGACAGCGACCGCTGGTCTGCCGGATTGGCGACCAACGCTTCGGCAACGAACAACGCTCGCGGATCGGTCGGCATCGGAACCTCCACCGCAGCGACTTCGAGCGGCTGCAACATGTCGAAGGCCACCCGCTCGGCGCGACTGCGCGCCTCGTCGGGCATGTTCCGCCGATGCATGTGCAGGAGTACCTCACGCAGGAGAGCGCTGACACCGAACAAGCCCGGAACACCCGACGGCGCCTCGTGAGCCTCGGGCCGGAAGTAGGTGCAGAAGAACTCCGTACCCGGACCGGCCTTCACGGCATGCAACGCCCCGGCAGGCAGCCACAGTCCGGCCGAAGGCGGCACCTCCCAAGTGATGCCGTCAGCGACAACCGTGAGCATTCCACCGGAGTTTCCCCAGATCAGCTCATGTTCAGGATGACGATGCGGGGCCCACTGCCGCTGATGAGAGAGCTTCAGAGTCACCGTTGTCATCGAGTAGGGGTGATCGATGGAACGCGGCCCCACGGGCACCGAAATTCTCTCTGCCACAGCTGTCATGAAGACGAGTATAGGACTTTCGTTAGGCATACCTAAATAGGAACCCGAAAATCGTTGACTGTGACCCCAGAGTTACACATACCAGGGTCCCCGATATCGTGACTGCAACTCCCGGCTACGGGTCGGCAACGAGAGGTACATGATGGTTGACGCATCACGAATCCCGGTCATCGTCGGCGTCGGCGATCTGCGCCGGAATCCTGCCGACGGGCACCGCGAACCCCTCGATCTGATTCACGACACCACCGTCGCCGCGTTGAACGACAGTGGACACGCTGAACTGGGAACACAGATCGATTCCGTGTTCGCGATCAAGACAGTCAGCTGGTCGTACGACGATCTCCCCGGGCTGCTTGCCTCACGATTAGGCGCGACCCCCCCGGTCACCTCTACCTCGCCGATCGGTGGCCACTGGCCCGCGGCGCTCCTCGATCGGATCGGCGCGGCCATCGCTCGCGGTGAATCCTCGGCTGCTCTGCTCGTGGGCGGCGAATCGCACGCCAGCAGCACCGCGCTGCGAAAGTCCGGAGTCGCCCCCGACTCGATCGGGTGGACAGCCGCGCCCGGTGGGCCTCCCGGATTCGATCCGACCGACCTGGGAAGCCCCGAAATGCAGCGCGCCGGTTTCATCGTGCCGACTCGTGTCTACCCGCTCTTCGAGAACTGTTTCAGTGCTGCCGAGGGCCACGACGCCCGTGAATCGCTCGACTGGTCCGCGCGGATGTACGCCGCGTTCTCGGAACTGGCTTCGAAGAATCCCGCCTCCTGGACGTCGGAGATCCGATCGGCAGACGAGATCGGCACCGTCGGCCCCGGCAATCGGATGGTCTCCGAGCCGTACCCGCTGATGCTCAACGCCATGCCTTTCGTCAATCAGGCTGCCGCCGTTGTCGTCTGCTCGTTGTCGACGGCCCGCGAGTTCGGGATCGATGAAAACAAGCTGGTGTACCTCTGGGGCGGCGCAGGTGCGAGTGATCCGTTGGACATACTCAGCCGCAACAGCTTCGACAGCTCGGCCGCGATGCATGACGCCGTACATCGCACACTCGACGGTGCCGGAGTCGGCGCCGACGCACTCGACATCGTCGATGCCTACAGCTGCTTCCCGATCGTGCCCAAGCTGTTGATCCGCGAACTCGGACTTCCCGATACCGCGATCCCAAGCGTCACCGGAGGACACTCGTTCTTCGGCGGACCGCTCAACAGCTACACCCTGCATTCCGTCGCTGAAGTCACCAGGCGAATTCGCGACGGCGCGAACCTTGCCCTCGTCCACGGCAACGGTGGATTCCTCACCTACCAGCACTGCGTACTGCTGTCGTCCGCCGCTCACGCTGGCGGGTACGTCGGTGATCCCGACGCACGCGCGCTAACTGCGGAGGTTCCGGAACTGATCACTGATTACACGGGCACGGCGGAAATAGTTACGGCCTCTGTCGAATACGGCCGCACCGGGGAGCCTGAGATCGGGTTCGTGATCGCGGCAACGCCGGACGGCGGCCGCGTCGCCGGTCACACCGGTCCCGAGAATGCCGCCGAACTGACCCAGCTTCGCGGTGACAACCCTCCGTCGATCGGGCGAACTGTTCACATCAGCGACGAGAACGGGCGACTCACGCTCACGTTCTGACAGTAGCGTTCTGACAGTAGACAGCCGTCAGCACCGGGGCATGGTTGTGCCCCGGTGCTCACGTCTTCAGTTGTCGCGATTCACGCCGCGGTGGGTGGGCTGTTCCCGCCGATCGGCTGCTGATACGGATCAACAGACATCGGCGGATAGAACACCGATTTGCGATCCGGCCCGATCTCCACCCGCCATTCGGTGTGGTGCATCGTCCGATGATGATGACCGCACAACAAGATCAGATTGTCGAGATCCGTTGGGCCACCATCGTTCCAGTGAACAATATGATGGGCATCGCACCACCCCGACGGTGTCCCGCATCCCGGAAACGCACACCCACCATCACGAACCGCCAACGCCCGCCGCTGGGGTACCGTCGCGGTCCTTGCTTCTTTGCCGCAGTCGAGCGGAACACCGTTCTCGTCCAACAAAATCCGGGTGACCGTGCAGTCGCACGCCAGCATCCGGGCAGTATCGATACTGATCGGACCTACCCAATCCGTCCACGCGAAACCCAGTTCCTGAGTCGACGGCAGTAGATCCTTCAATGCTTTGAGGTCGGTCATGTCTTTTGCACTGGCGGTGACTGTGATGTGCGGTTTCACTCCGCCTTCGATCGGACCCAGCCCCGCCCGCTCGTACCGCCGCAACAATTCGCAGAACCCATCCGCCCGTCGTAATGCCGGCGTGCGGGCGTCCTTGACGCCGTCTTTCTCCGGCGTCGGCGCCGACAGGCTCGACAGCAACGTGATCAGACGTGCCCCGTTCACAGCATCCAGGTCGCCCTTCACGGTCACCCGCCCGTACAAGCCTTTCGAGGCGTAGAACTCGTTACGCTCCGAATCCTCACCCACCGGAACGCCGTCTTCGCGTTTGCCGTACTGCTTCTCGATCCGCCGGATCGCTGCCCGCACCGCATCACAATCGGCGATGTTCTTCGACGCCAACCCCAACAGAATCCCGCGGGCCTTGTCCACATCCGCCAGGGTCATGTTCTTCGGCGGATGCTGACAAAACGACGCCACCTGCCGCGCCTTCAACGCATCCACGTCACCGCGATGGAATGCATCCGCGACAACAGGTTCGAGCATCAACAACCGCGCCAACCCGACCAGCAGGCTGCACTCACCGATCTCCAGATTCGTCGAACCATGCAACCACTGCGCGATCGCCCGAAAACCCTTCCCGCCGAGAACCTCACGGGAAAACATCTCCACGATCAGCAACACCATCCGCGACTGCAATTCGTGTCGGGCGCGCACCAGATCCAGAACCTCACTCTTGAGGTCCTCGCCATCCAGCTGCCACGCTTCCCGACTGTCCATGCTCAAAGTTTAATCGAACATACTTTCGATAACCAGAGACAAACCGGACAACTTCGGGAACATGAAGACTTGAGACCTGTTGCAGTACATCACCATTCAGCTAGCCGTCAAAGACGACGCGATAGAGGACGTATCCCGCGAAACACACAATCGCAACAACGCACAGCACAAGCAGGATGTCGAAAAAGATGACCACGCTTCACCCCAATCAGTTCGACCCACCGGCCACTTCTCCGTGCGGAGAAATTCTCCAAGCGGAGAAGAGGATATCACGGTATCTTCTCTGCGTGGAGAAATCGACTCGAGAAGCACTTCTGGACGCCGGGCTCGACCTGCTGGGCCGGGTTGGGTTTCGAGCCTGGTCGATGAGAGGCGTCGAAGACGAGGCGGGCGTGCCACACGGCAGCGCACGGCACTACTTCGCAAACCAGCGTGGACTGATAGTCGAGGTGGTGCGACACCTTCTGGACGGTGATCTTCCTCGCCCGGGCGAGACGCCGAAGCAACAGGTGGCCCGGTGGCTGGGGCCTGAATCCGGCCGCACTCGGGCGCGTTACGAACTGATCATCGCGTCATTCCACGATCCCGACCTCGCAGTGGAACTGGTGCGTGGTCGGGATCGGTTTGTCGACATCCTGGTCGAACGCGGCATGACCTCGTCCGATGCAACGGAGTTGGTCGCAGCACTGGACGGGCTCGTTCTGGACGCACTGCTGCGCAGGCATGCTCCGGAAACCCTGGATCCCGAGCGAATCTTCAAGAGGTTCGGGGCGAAGTTCCCCTAGCCGTCCAGCTCGGCGAAGAGCTCCATCCACTGCTCTTCGGCGGCTTCCTTGTCGGCGATGACCTGCTTGAGTTCTGCGCCGAGTTTCTGCAACTTGTCCGGGTCGGTGGCTGCGTCGGCGAGGGAAGCGTGCAGCTTCTTCTCTCGGTCGTCGAACTTCGCAATGGACCGCTCGAGCTTCGAAAGTTCCTTGCGTGCAGCGCGATCCGCGGCGCCGTCACGGACCTGCTTGCTCTTCGACGCACCACTCGCCGTCGAGGCCACCGACGGGTTGTCGCCATCCCCCATTGCTGCGCGCCGACGCAGGTAGTCCTCGATACCGCCGGGCAGGTTGGTGAGCTTGCGGTCACCGAAGAGCGCCCAAGTGGTGTCACAGATGCGCTCGATCAGGTACCGGTCGTGCGAGATGACCACCATGGTGCCCGCCCAGCCGTCGAGCAGATCTTCGAGTTGCTGAAGCGTGTCGATGTCGAGATCGTTGGTCGGCTCGTCGAGAAGCAGGACGTTGGGCTCGGCCATGAGGACACGCGTCAACTGCAGACGTCGGCGCTCACCACCGGAGAGATCACCGACTGGGGTGCGCTGACGCGCCGGTGTGAAGCCCAACCGCTCAGCCAGCTGACCCGCCGATACTTCCTTGTCTCCCAGCGTGATTCGCTCGGCTACATCCTTGACCGCGTCAAGTACGCGCATGTCGGTCGGTAGATCGTCGAGTTCCTGCTTGAGCCAACCGATGTGGACGGTCTGCCCCTGAATGCGCTTTCCGGCGGCAGGCTCGAGTTCGCCGGCCAGAGTCCGCAGCAGAGTCGTCTTGCCTGAGCCGTTGACGCCGACCAGGCCGACACGCTCACCCGGAGCGAGACGCCAGGTCAGATCCTCGACGAGTACGCGGCCGTCCGGGGTCTCCAGACGCGCGTCTTCGAGTTCGATGACAACCTTGCCGAGCCGACGCTGCGCGAACGACGCAAGAGCGACCGCGTCACGAGGTGCCGGAACGTCGGCGATCAGAGCCTCTGCGGCTTCGATGCGGTACTTCGGCTTGGACGTACGGGCCGGCGCACCGCGGCGCAGCCATGCGAGTTCTTTGCGCGCAAGGTTGCGTCGACGCTCTTCGGAAGCGTCAGCCTGACGCGAACGCTCGGCGCGAGCGAACACCCAGTCGTTGTAGCCACCCTCGTAGCTTTCGACGCCGCCGCCGACAACCTCCCAGGTGCGGGTGGCGACGGTGTCGAGGAACCAGCGATCGTGGGTCACGACGACGAGCGCGCTGCGACGCGAGACGAGGTGCTCGGCCAACCACTGAACACCTTCGACGTCGAGGTGGTTGGTGGGCTCGTCGAGCACCAGCAGGTCGAGGTCCTGAACCAGGGCCGCAGCGAGAGCCACGCGGCGACGCTCACCGCCGGACAGGCCGTCGACCTTGGCATCCAATGCGGACCGCTCGCCGCCGGCGCCCAGGTTGTCGATGCCGATACCCGAGAGCACCGAACGGATGCGCGCGTCGCCGGCCCATTCGTGTTGCGCCACTCCGAGCGGCCCCAGGACCACTTCACCGACAGTGGAGCCGGGAGGCAGTACACCGCGCTGCGTCACGACGGCCATACGCAATCCGCCGACGCGGCTGACGCGTCCCGAATCCGGCTGCTCCACACCCGCGAGGACTTCGAGCATGGTCGTCTTACCGCCACCGTTGAGGCCGACGACGCCGATGCGCTCGCCCTCCTCGACGCCCAGGGAGACCCCGTCGAGCAACGGCTTGACGCCGAAAGACTTCGACACGTTTTCCAGATTGATCAGATTCGCCATCAGTGCTGTCCCTTTGCCGCATTGTCGAGTATTCGTGCTCCGGGAACGGGTCCGCTCGCCACGCGAACGGTGCGGCACACCCCCGCTCCCGCAAGTTCTGCGCTCACTTCCACCGCGGACTGTGCGTCGGCGCAGAGAAAGGCGCATGTCGGTCCGGAGCCGGAGACGATGCCGGCCAAAGCTCCGGCTTCGACGCCCGCTCGAAGCGTCCGTCGTAGATCCGGGTTGAGTGAGAGTGCCGCAGCCTGCAGATCGTTGCCGAGCAGCGACGCAAGCAGATGAGCGTCACCCGTGGTCAGTGCCTGGATCAACGCATCGGCGCTCCCCAACCGTTTCGGGGAGCCTTCTGCCCGCAGCTTGTCCAGCTCGCGGAACACGACTGGTGTGCTCAAGCCGCCCTTGGCCAGCGCCAACACCCAGTGAAAAGTGTGGCGGGTCAAGACGGGGACAAGTTGTTCGCCGCGGCCGGTTCCGAGGGCAGTGCCACCGTGCAGCGAGAACGGAACGTCACTCCCGAGGCGTGCCGCAAAAGCGTCGAGATCAGGCCGCGAGAAGTCGAGCTTCCACAAAGCGTTGAGCGCAACCAAAGCGGCGGCTGCGTCGGCACTCCCGCCGGCCATTCCGCCTGCGACGGGGATGCCTTTCTCGATGACTATCTCGACGTTCGGGGCCACGCCACCCTCGACGGCGAGCATCTCGGCGGCACGCCACACGAGGTTGGTGCGATCGGTCGGCACGGCCGCGGCGTCGTCGCCGATCACCCGCACGGTCAAGGTGTCCGCAGGCGCCACCGTGAGGGTGTCTGCCAGCGACAATGCCTGAAAAACCGTCGTCAGCTCGTGATAGCCGTCGTCTCGCAGGTCCCCGACGGCAAGGTGGAGATTCACCTTGGACGGGGCCCGGACGACTACGGGGCGTGGAACGACGGAGAGCACAAGGAACAACAATAGGCGCTGCGAACACCTGGGCGAAAACCTGCGACCGCAGCAGCCCGTCCGACAGCCAGCACACCCACGCTATTTCACCGCGCGCACACCTACGCCCAGACCGACCACCGCCACGCCCAAGGCGGCGACGATTCCTGCCAGAACGCTGCTCGACGCGAAGTCTCCGGCAAAGAGTGCCCGCTCGGCGTCTACGACGTAGCCGAGCGGATTGATGTTCACGAGGACCTTCATCCAACCTGGTGCGTCCTCGAGTGGAAGCATGGTTCCCGACAGGATCAGGAGCGGGAACATCAGCGTCTGCTGAACGACCCAGAACATCCAATCCTGCTCCCGCACAGCCAGAGCGAGAGCGTACGAGAGCGCACCGAGTCCGACGCCGAACACTCCCAGCAGGACTATCCCGAGCGCGGCTCCCGCTGCATTGACGTCCAATCCGAGCGGAAGTGCGACCAGAATGATCAGAATCGCCTGCGCGGCAAGCGGAACCATCTCCTTGCACGCTCGCCCGATCAACAAGGACGAGCGTCGGAGCGGAGTCACCAACATTCGCTCGTGCGATCCCTGCTGCATCTCCATCAGGAGGTTGGACCCGGTCATCGTCGTTCCGAAGATCGCGATCATCACCAACACACCGGGAATGAACCAATTCCATACGCCGTCACCGGTACCCGGAACCCCTTTGAGCAGAGGCCCGAACAACGCCAACAGGATCAGCGGCTGGATGAGGCTGAAGATGACGCTTACCGGGTCGCGCAACATCGGTCGTAGCTCACGGCCCATCACGATTACGCTGTCTCGAACGATGTTGCCGTGCACGGTACGTGGGGTATCGAGTGTGATTGTCATGGCGGATTCCTGTTCGTCGAAGTTCTTTGTCGTGTTTCAGGAAGCGACCGCAGCGGCGCTCTCGCGCAGACTGCGACCGGTGAGAGTGAGGAAGACGTCGTCGAGAGTCGGCCTGGTGATGTCGGCAGTGAGTGCGCGGGCGCCGCGGGCATCGGCTTCACGCAGCAATACCGGGAGCGTCGAATCACCCTCGCCGGCACGGATACTCACCGAGTTTGCCTCGACCGTGACGTCACGCACAGTGACAAGTCGCTCGGCCACCGACGCTGCGACGGCGGCCGCCTCGACGCTGTCGAAGGTGAGCAGAAGATGATCCCCCGCAAGATCCGCTTTGAGTGCAGCGGCGGTGTTGTCCGCGATGACAGTGCCCTCGTCGATGACGATGACCCGCTCCGCCATCGAATCCGCTTCTTCCAGGTAGTGCGTGGTCAGCACGATCGTGGTGCCCATCTCGCGCCGCAACCGCAGGATGTGGTCCCAGAGGTTGGCCCGACTCTGCGGGTCCATGCCCGTGGTCGGCTCGTCGAGGAACAGGAGTGGTGGGCGATGCACCAGGCCGAGGGCGATATCGAGCCGCCGGCGCTGCCCGCCGGACAGCGTACTGACCTTTCGAGTGCCCAACTCGGTGAGTTCGAGATCACGCAGCAATTCGTCGGCCCGGACCTGCGAGTCACCCTTGGGCATTCCGTAGCACAACCCCTGCGTCACCAACTCGTCGCGAACCCGCTGGTTGTGGCCGGCTCCGTTCCCCTGTCCGACGTATCCGAGGCTGGAGCGCACCTCGTTTCGTGCCGCAGCGATGTCGAATCCTGCGATTCGCGCGCTGCCGGACGTGGGCTCGAGCAAGGTGGTCAGCATGCGCAACGTCGTCGATTTTCCGGCACCGTTCGGCCCAAGCAAGGCAACCAACTCGCCCTCCGCTACGTCGAGAGTGACTCCCTTGACTGCTTCCACGAGCTTCTTGCCCTGGGCGAAGTGCTTGGTGAGCGCCTTCGTCTCGATCATCGGTCTGCCGTCGTTGATGCGACTCATGATGTGCCCCAATTTCTTCTCGACTGATCGGATGTGGACCAACCTAAATTCAATTGAGGACGCATTGGGTCCTAAATGTTTGGCAGACTTCTTCCCATGAAGGAGACATCGGCTCGCCTACTGCGGTTGCTGTCACTGCTCCAGACACGTCGAGACTGGTCCGGTGCCGAACTCGCAGACAAGCTCGCGATCACCCCGCGCACAGTTCGACGTGACGTGGACCGCCTCCGCGATCTCGGCTATCCGGTCGACGCGACAGTCGGAGTCGGTGGCGGATATCGCCTGGGTGCCGGCGCGGAGATGCCCCCGCTACAGCTCGATGACGAAGAAGTGCTCGCGGTGGCACTTTCACTGCAATCCGGAGCGACCGGCTCTGTGGTCGGCATCGGCGAGGCTTCGATGCGCGCGCTGGCGAAGCTGCGGCAGATCATGCCGTCGAGGCTGCGACACCGTCTGGAATCGCTGTCGATCGATGTCGTGCCACGCGAGCCCGCCGCGAGCGCAGTCGATGCGTCGGTACTGTCCGCCATCGCATCCGTATGCCACAACCACGAGCGATTGAGATTCGACTACAGCACTCACGACGGCACCCAGAGCCGACGCGAGGTGGAACCGTACAGGCTCGTGCGGTCGGGTGTTCGGTGGTATCTGGTGGCTTGGGATCTGTCTCGCGAAGACTGGCGGTCGTTCCGCGTCGACCGGATGGAACCCAAGATCCCCACCGGCCCACGATTCGTGCCGCGGGAACTACCCGCCGGTGGTGCAGCAGACTTCGTTTCCCACGGTGTCGCTCGGGCCTATTCCTCCACGCGCGCAACAGTTCTACTGCATGCACCCATCGAGCAGATAGCACCCATGGTCAACGAACAGTGGGGATCGGTGGAGTCCACCGACGAAGGGCGTTGCGTCATAGTGCTTTCGGGCACTTCTCTGCGATCGATCGCACACTGGCTCAGAGCTTTCGACGTCGATTTCACCGTTGTGAATCCACCTGAACTCCGCGAGGAATGCCGCACGATCGCGGCGGAAACGGCAGTCGCCACTCAGCGGTATCTCGATGCATGACAGCGTTTTTCACCCAAATACAACAAGACCCCAACTCCGAAGAGTTGGGGTCTTGTCAGTACGTCATGCGTCGGTTGCCCGACTCACATGGACGTCTTAGACGATGGTAACGCCGGTGGCCTGCGGGCCCTTGTTGCCCTGACCGATCTCGAACGCCACGCGCTGGTTCTCCTCGAGAGTGCGGAAGCCGCCACTCTGGATCTCGGAGTAGTGAACGAAGACGTCAGCACTGCCGTCTTCGGGAGCGATGAAGCCGAACCCCTTCTCGGAGTTGAACCACTTCACGATGCCCTCTGCCATGTAAATCTCCTCTAACACAGTGTCAACAGGCAGTCGCTTCGACCGCCCGGGTCACTTACTACGACCGTTCTGAGACAAATCCGTGGAGGATGTCCAAACGCTCGCAACCTAACCATTTGCGAGCGTGGAAACACAAACACAAACACTTACGACCACCACAAGTAGACCACACATCCGCCGTGTTGTCTTCCCTGAGGCCTTCATCACTGCCCAGCCCGTTGACATGCATACCCCCTGGGGGTACCTTCGATTGCAGAGCGATACCTACACCGGGTATCCGTAAAATAAGCTTTCCACAACCGAAGGGACCTGCGATGACCACCGCCGAATACACCGTTTCCGGAATGACCTGCGGACACTGCGTCGGATCCGTCAAGGAAGAGATCGGCAACATCGCGGGAGTAACCGCGGTGGATGTCGAACTGGCGAGCGGACGTGTCGTCGTCACCAGCGATGCTCCCGTCTCCGCAGCCGACGTCGTCGCAGCAGTCGACGAAGCCGGCTACGCAGTCGTACCAAGCTGAGTCAGCCGTGCGCACCTCGACAACACTTGCCGCCTACGCCGTAGGGCTGGTCGCCGTCTTCGGCGCCGCCCTCGGCGTGGGGGCCGCAATCGGAAGCCCGATAGACATGTCCACCGCCCAGCACAGCACCCACGAATCAACCACCGAATCGATGCCAGGCATGGATTCGGCAACACCTGCAGGTCTCGAAGTCTCCTCCGGCGGATACACACTCACCGATGTGACCGCACCCGGTCGAGCTGGGGAGCCGGGAACCTTGACCTTCCGGATTCTCGACGACACCAACACGCCCGTCGTCGATTTCGACCTCCTGCACGAGAAGAAACTCCACCTCATTGTCGTCCGAAACGACACCAGCGAATTCCGCCACGTACATCCGTCCCTCGCTGCAGACGGCAACTGGTCGATCGACTGGGCCTGGCCCGCCGCCGGCACCTACCGAGTCTTCGCGGACTTCGATCCCACCGACGGCACCCAACTGACACTCGGCCGAAACTTCGACGTGGCAGGCGAATTCACTCCTGCGCCGCTACCTGCGAAGAGCGCGACCGCAACCGTCGACGGATACACCGTGACTCTCGACGGTGATCTGACCACTGCCGGCGGCCCGATCACGCTGAGCGTTGCTCGCGACGGAGCCCCGGTCACCGATCTCGATCCGTACCTCGGTGCCTTCGGTCACCTCGTTGCCCTGCGCACCGGCGACCTCGCCTACCTGCACGTGCACCCCGAAGGCGAGCCAGGCGACGGCGTCACAGCTCCTGGTCCGGACATTTCCTTCCACGCACAGGCACCGAGCGAAGGCACATACCGGCTGTTCCTCGACTTCCAGCACGAAGGCGTGGTTCGGACCGCCGAATTCACTGTTGATGCAGGCACTTCCACGGCTTCAGTTCCAGACAATCACGAGGGAGGGCACTGATGACGTCACCGACTGCGGTCGACAATGCTGCCAACTCGAGCAGCGTCGAACTCGCGATCACCGGGATGACCTGCGCCTCCTGCGCGTCACGAATCGAGAAGAAGCTCAACAAGATCGACGGCGTCACAGCCACCGTCAACTACGCGACGGAAAAGGCCAAGGTCACCTTCCCGGACGGGGTGCCCGTCGAAGATCTGGTCACTGCCGTCGAGAATGCCGGCTATTCCGCCGCGCTCCCCAAACCGCCCAGCGCACCGGACACCGTCGACCCGGATGCGGAAACCCCGCAGGATCGTGATCTGCGCGAGCTTCGTACCCGCCTGATCATCTCGACTCTGCTCTCCGTGCCGGTCATCGCTATGGCAATGATTCCTGCGCTGCAGTTCGACAACTGGCAGTGGCTCTCCCTCACGCTGGCCGCACCGGTCATCGTGTGGGCGGCCCTCCCCTTCCACCGGGCTGCCTGGGTGAACCTGCGTCACGGCGCGGCCACGATGGACACGCTCATCTCGCTGGGCACCATCTCGGCCTTCGTCTGGTCGCTCTACGCACTGTTCTTCGGCACTGCGGGCGAAGCCGGTATGAAGCACGCCTTCCGGCTGACGGTCGACCGGATGGACGGCAGCGCCAACATCTACCTCGAAGTTGCCGCGGGCGTCATCACGTTCGTGCTGGCCGGACGCTACTTCGAGCACAAGTCCAAGCGCACGTCCGGCGCCGCACTACGCGCACTCATGGAACTCGGTGCGAAAGACGTCGCGGTATTGCGCAACGGCGTCGAAGTACGAATCCCCGCCGAAGAACTGGCAGCGGGCGACTCCTTCATCGTCCGGCCCGGCGAGAAGATCGCCACCGACGGCATCATCACCGAGGGCCGCTCAGCCGTCGACATGAGCATGTTGACCGGCGAATCCGTGCCGGAGGAAGTCGGTGTCGGGGACACTGTCGTCGGCGCCACCGTCAATGTCGGTGGAACCTTGACCGTCGAGGCAACCCGGGTCGGGAGCGACACCCAACTCGCCCAGATGGCGGCACTGGTCGAAGACGCCCAGAACGGCAAGGCCGAAGTTCAGCGCCTCGCCGATCGGATCGCCGGTATCTTCGTACCGGTCGTCATCGCGATTGCCGTTGCGACACTGGGCTACTGGCTCGGCACCGGTAACCCCATCGAGATGGCCTTCACCGCTGCGGTCGCCGTGCTGATCATCGCGTGCCCCTGTGCCCTCGGATTGGCAACGCCCACAGCCCTGTTGGTGGGCACGGGTCGCGGAGCCCAGATGGGAATCCTCATCAAGGGACCCGAGGTGCTCGAATCGACGCGCGCAGTCGACACCGTCGTGCTCGACAAGACGGGAACCGTCACCACCGGTCAGATGACATTGCTGGACACCGTGGTGGGCGAAGGAACAACCGTCGACGAGGTACTTCGGCTGGCCGGCGCACTCGAACATCGCTCCGAGCACCCCATCGCCGCAGCGATCGCGAAGGGTGCGACCGAAGCTGTGGGCGAATTGCCTACGGTCGAGGATTTCGTGAACGTCGCCGGGCGCGGCGTACAGGGAATGGTCGACGGTCACGCCGTCGTCGCGGGCCGAGACGCGCTGCTCGCCGACTGGTCGATGCCGTTGCCGGAAAATCTCCGCGAGGCGAAGGCTGCAGCAGAGAAGGCCGGGCGCACCGCAATCGCGGTGGGCTGGGACGGCAAGGCGCACGGCATCCTCGTGATCGCCGACGCGGTCAAGGACACGAGCGCCGAAGCAATCGCGCAGTTGAAAGCACTCGGCCTCGAACCGGTTCTGCTGACCGGTGACAACGCCACCGTTGCTCGCACTGTCGCGGATCAGGTCGGGATCAGCACCGTCTTCGCCGAGGTCATGCCTGCGGACAAGGTCGACGCCGTCAAGAAACTGCAGGCGGAAGGACGCGTCGTGGCCATGGTCGGCGACGGCGTGAACGACGCGGCAGCCCTGGCTCAGGCCGATCTCGGCCTGGCGATGGGCACGGGTACCGACGTTGCGATCGAGGCCAGCGACATCACTCTGGTGCGAGGTGACCTGCGGTCGGCAGCCGATGCAATTCGACTGTCCCGCAAGACGCTCAAGACCATCAAGGGCAACCTGTTCTGGGCATTCGCCTACAACACGGCTGCGATCCCGCTGGCTGCGGCCGGCCTGCTCAACCCGATGCTCGCCGGTGCCGCAATGGCATTCAGCAGTGTGTTCGTGGTGAGCAACAGCCTGAGGTTGCGGCGGTTCAAATAAGGGGGCAAGCCCCCTGTGCGCGGTTAGGGAGTCCCTGCACTCCTTAACCGCGCACGGGGCTATTCGCCTCCAGCCAGCCGAACGAAGGCTGCTGCGTCGAGCATCTCACCACGCGTCTGAGGCTCGATACCGGCAGCGAGGAGCCGTCGTTCGGCCTCGGCAGGCGAACCTGCCCAACCGCTGAGAGCGGCACGCAAAGTCTTGCGGCGCTGTGCGAACGCGGCGTCGATCGCCGCAAAAACCTGCTTGCGGTGCTTCTCGTCCATCGGCCACGGCGGCTCCGCGTACCGATCGATACGAACCAGTCCTGATTCGACCTTCGGCACCGGCCAGAACACGTTGCGTCCGACGGCACCGGCGCGGCGAACCTCGCCGAAGAAGTTGGCCTTGACGCTGGGAACGCCGTAGATCTTGCTTCCCGGATCAGCCGCCAGGCGATCGGCAACCTCGGCTTGCACCATCACGAGTGCGGTCCGCAGACTCGGAAGCGACGCGAACAGGTGCAACAGCACCGGCACCGCGACGTTGTACGGCAGGTTCGCAACCAGCGCGGTCGGCTCGCCGGGAATCTGTGAAGGCAGCACACGCATCGCGTCCGCTTCGACGACGGTCAGTCGATCGGCAAGCTCCGGCGCTCGCTCGGCCACCGTCTTCGGGAGGCGAGCCGCGAGGTTGGGATCGATCTCGACCGCGATCACACGATCGACGACGTCCATCAGCGCCATCGTCAGCGAACCGAGACCAGGCCCTACCTCGAGAACGACGTCGTCACGTGTCACGCCTGCCGTGGTGACGATGCGCCTCACGGTATTGGCGTCGTGAACGAAGTTCTGCCCCAACTGTTTCGTGGGCCGGACACCGAATTCCTCGGCAAGAGCGCGCACCTCGACCGGACCGAGCAGGGCTGCCTGCCCGCGCGGAGTAGCGATGGGTTCGTTCGATTGTTCGGCGTCTGACACCAGTAGAACTTATCCCAGTCCGAGGCGACCCGAGCACGACGGCCATGCGCCCCAGCCCTGAGTGCGCTGGGTCTGTGTCGCAATCGCGATCTGTTCTTCACGGGTGGCGAGGTCGGCGCGGGGCGCATACTTCAACCCGCCCTGTCGTTCCCAGGTGTTCTGATCGAACTGCACGCCGCCGTAGAAACCGTTGCCGGTGTTGATGGCCCAGTTACCGGTGGCCTCGCACTGTGCGAGCGCATCCCACGTCGAACCGTTCTCCACGGGCGGCACCTCGGTGCCCGGCTTCGTTCCGACACGCACGACCTTCGGCTGCGCCGGTGTGGTGATCGTCTCCGAGACCTGGGTACGTCCGGCTTCGACACCGTTGACGAGATTCACGGCGAACGTCACGTCACGCACGCCGGGCACGCCCGGGTTCTCGACGATCGTGCGGCTCTGGTTCATCGTCGGATCCTCGATGCGCTGATCCGGCGGATCGAGCGGCAAGGTCTCGACCTTGTTCTCGGTGCGGTTGCGCGTCACCGTGACCTCCAGGCCCTCGGTCAGTGGAGCGTCGGCGGCGGGAACCACCGTGTCCGACTGCTCGAGCGGAGTGCCGTTGGCGGTAAGGAACTCCCCGACCGTCGGCGCCGCGATACGCACGTCTGCTGCCGCGTTTGCGCCGTCGACCAGTTTTGCGACGACCGGTGTCAGCACGTCGAGCGCGGCGCCGTCCAGCGGAAGACGCTGCGAGCGCGAAGCCGACACGTGCACATCCGCCGCGACGTCCAACTGCTTCAACGCGTCGTCGACGGTCAAGGCAGTGGTCCAGAGCTTCTGCGGCTGACCGTCGACCGTCAGCGTGATCTCACGGGCACGACGGAGCACCACGGTGTCGCCGTCGGACAGCGAAGCGTCGGCCGCGGGAGCAACTGCATCCTTGTCACCGATCGGGTAACCCGCGTCCTCGAGAGCGCCGTCGACGTTGGTCGACATGGTGCTCAGGCGAATCTGCTCACCGTCGACATCGAGGGTGATGGTCTTGTGCCGGACGACCGCCAGAACACCACCCACGAGAACCGTCAGGAGAAGAGCGGCGATCGCCGAGTACAACAACGGCGACCTGGTCGAGTTGATCTTGGCGAACGGTGACATCGGTTCCTGTGTTCTGTGAGGTGTGAGCGCGTCAGCGCAGGCCCAATTTGCTGGTGCAGGACGGCCAAGCACCCCAGCCCTGACCGGCGCGGACCTTCTCGCCGATCGCGATCTGCTGTTCACGTGATGCGAGGTCGGCGCGAGCTGCGTACTGACCACCGCCGAATGCTTCCCAGGTGCTCTGGGTGAACTGAAGTCCTCCGTAGAAACCGTTGCCGGTGTTGATGGCCCAGTTTCCGGTCGCCTCGCACTGAGCAATGGCATCCCACGTCGACGCGTTGGACACAGCGGGAGCGGAAGCCTGCTTGGTACCGACCTTCACCACTGCTGCGACCGGTTCCTTGATCACGGTCGCGGACAGTTCGGTTCGTCCGGCCTCGACGCCGTTGACGGTCTTGACCTCGACAGTTGCCGTGCGCTCACCCGGAACACCCGGGTTCTCGACGACGGTCTTGTCCTTCTCTAGCTCGGGATCCTCGACCTTGTTCTCCGGCGGCGCGATCGGCTGCGTCTCGACGCGAGTGTCCGTGCGGTCGCGAGTGACCTGGATGGTCAGGCCGTTGGTAACGGGTGTGTCGGCGGTGGGAACCACCGAGTCGGCCTGCTCGAGCGGCGCATTCTTGGCCGCGAGAAGATCGCCGACGGTCACGGCGGCGAGCTTGACCTCCGCAGCGGGAGCGCCACCGTCGCTGACGCTGACGGTCTTCGGGCTGACGACGTCGAGCTCGGTCCGTTCGAGCGGCAGACGATGCGAGCGCGAAGCTGAGACTGCGAAGTCGTCGGAAACATCTACCTGCTTCAATGCCTCGTCGACCGTCAATGCGGTGGTCCAGATGGTGGTCGGCTGACCGTCGACGGTCAGAGCCAACTCACGGGCACGGCGCAGTACGACGGTATCGCCATCGGACAGGGAGGAATCGGCACTGGGTGCGAGCGCGTCCTTGGGATCGACCGGGTATCCGGCGTCCTCGAGAGCGGTACCGACGCTGCTCGACATCGTGGACAGCGAAATCATGTCGCCGTCGACATCGAGGGTGATCGTCTTGTGCCGAACCACGGCGAGCGCACCCCCGACGATGAGCGTCAGAAGCAACGCACCCACCACTGAATAGAGAAGTGGTGACTTCGTGGAGTTGATCTTGGCAAAAGGCGACACAGGAAATCCCAAGGCAGACGACGTTCGATCACAATACGGTAACGACCGAGCGTTGTATCGGCAACCAAATCACAACGAAATGCGACTTTTGTCACGGAACGGCAACGGCGTGTCGTGTGTTCTGCACTTTCCGGCTCCGATACCCGTGTATCGATTCAGCTCTGGGCGCAGTATGTTCTCGTCTGGTTCAAAGCAGTCCGGCGATCCCGGGCGCGACAGAAGAAAGCTGGGCGATAGTGCGAAGAAGATTCGACAGACCACGTAATGCCAGGTGGCCGATCCTGGCCATCCTGCTGGCGCTGATCGCAGCGCTGTTCGCCCCCGGAATCGCGAGCGCGCAACCCGGCCGCACCTACACGATCGCCACCGATCTGACATTCGCCCCGTTCGAATTCGAGAACGAAGACGGCAAACTCGTCGGCATCGACATCGACCTGCTCAATGCGATCGCCGAGGACCAAGGCTTCAAGGTCGACATCAAGCAGCTCGGCTTCGACGCTGCACTGCAGGCCGTGCAGGCCGGGCAGGCCGACGGCGTCATCGCGGGCATGTCCATCACCGACGCCCGCAAGCAGGTGTTCGACTTCTCCGACCCGTACTTCGAGTCGGGCGTGCAGATGGCGGTCCTCGAGACCGACAACGACGTGAAGTCGTACGAGGATCTGAGGGGCAAGCGCGTCGCCGTCAAGAACGGCACCGAGGGCGCCAGCTTCGCCGAGTCCATCAAGGACCAATACGGCTTCACCACAGTCTATTTCGCCGACTCCGCCAGCATGTACGACGAGGTCCGCACCGGGAACTCCGTCGCAGTCTTCGACGACTACCCCGTCCTCGCCTACGGCATCACACAGGGCAACGGCCTCAAGACGGTCACCGAAAAAGAGGTGGGCGCGAGCTACGGCTTCGCAGTCAACAAGGGCCAGAACGCCGAACTGCTCCAGATGTTCAACGCCGGACTGCAGAACCTGCGCGACGACGGCCAGTACGACGAAATCGTCTCGACCTACCTCGGTCAGGGCGCGTCGACGTCGGACAACTCCATCATCGGCTTGATCAAGAGCACCTACCCGCAGCTTCTCAAGGGCCTGTGGTTGACGATCGTTCTCTCGGTCGTCTCGATCGCGATCGCTCTGGTCCTAGGCGCGATCTTCGGTCTCTGCCGCGTGTCCACCAACATGTTCGTCCGAGGTATAGGCACGACCTACGTCGACATCTTCCGCGGCACACCGCTGTTGGTGCAGGCATTCTTCATCTACTTCGGCATCCCGGCAGCCCTGCATTTCCAGATGTCCGCCTTCACCGCAGGCATCATCACGCTCTCGCTCAACGCCGGCGCGTACATGGCTGAAATCGTCCGCGGCGGCATCCTGTCCGTCGACAAGGGACAGATGGAGGCGTCACGAAGCCTGGGCATCAGCTACATGAAGTCGATGCGAAAAGTCATCATGCCGCAGGCAATTCGCACGATGATCCCGTCGTACATCAACCAGTTCGTGATCACCCTCAAGGACACGTCGATCCTGTCGGTCATCGGACTCGCCGAGCTCACTCAGACAGGGCGCATCATCATCGCGCGCAACTTCCAGTCGTTCAACATGTGGCTGATCATCGGCGTCATGTACTTCATCATCATCATGGCGCTCACCAAGCTGTCGAACCGCCTCGAGAAGAGGATCAACAAGTGACCGAAACAGCCGTCAACATGGGCAAGTCCGCCACCGAGGTCAAGATTTCGGTCAAGGGACTGAAGAAGTCGTTCGGCGACAACGAGGTCCTCAAGGGCCTGGACGTCGACATCAAGAGCGGTGAAGTGGTCTGCGTCATCGGGCCTTCCGGTTCCGGCAAGTCGACCTTCCTGCGTTGCCTCAACCGCCTCGAAGACATCACCGCCGGATCCGTGCGCGTCGACCAGTTCGACCTCACGAACAAGGATGTCGACATCGACAAGGTGCGCCAGCACATCGGGATGGTGTTCCAGCACTTCAACCTGTTCCCCCACATGAGCGTCGTCGAAAACGTGATGCTCGCTCCGGTGCAGACCGGGCGATCGACCAAGGAGCAGGCTCGCGAGATCGCCGTCAAACTGCTCGGCCAGGTCGGTCTCGCGGAGAAGGCAGATGCCAAGCCCGCCAGCCTGTCCGGTGGGCAGAAGCAGCGCGTTGCCATCGCCCGCGCACTCGCGATGAGTCCGGACATCATGCTCTTCGACGAGGCCACCAGCGCCCTCGACCCCGAAATGGTGGGTGAGGTTCTGCAGGTGCTGCGCGACCTCGCCAAGCAGGGCATGACCATGGTCGTCGTGACCCACGAGATGGGCTTCGCCCGTGAGGTTTCCGACCGAGTCATCTTCATGGCCGACGGATACATCGTCGAAGAAGGTAAGCCGGAGAGTCTGTTCGGCAACCCCCAGCAGCAGCGCACCCAGGACTTCCTGGCGAAGGTTCTCTAGGGGCAAGCCCCCTGTGCGCCTTTTCGGTAGCGGGGACTACCGGAAAGGCGCACGGGTGGTGGCCAATTCGACGACCAGCCCGGTCTCGATCCGATTCTGCGGCTCGAAGTCGAAGTCGCCGAACCTTCGGAACCACCGAGGACTGGCCTCGACCCTTCGATAGGTCTCGCTACCTTCGACGGGCAACCACATGCGTGGACTTCCGACTTCCTCGTACGTCGTCGTGACCACGAGAATCCCGAGCACCACACCCGTGGTCACGACTCCCGACGCCGGCATCCCGCCGTGAACCCAACCGTCGAAATCGTCGTCCTGCGATCGCGGTGTCAATGTCCACGAGCATTGTTCACCGACTACAGGAAACGGTCCGCAGCACTCGACTTCGACCGCGTCGACATGAACGCTGACGATCTGGACTGAAGAGTCGACCGGCGTCGGCTCAGTGAAGCTGTGCGCCTTCATTCCCTCCCGGGATGCGAGAAATTCGCGGCGCTCGAGCCGGATCGAGAGGACTGTTCGTCTATGTGTTCGACGTCGTCGGGATAGACGTCGGAGGGATCGATGCGGTCATTCATCTGAATACTCCGCGCAGTAGACGGACCAGGACACGACGGTCCCGGGCGCGGAGTTACCTGTCAGACCACCATAGTGTCAGAGCTTGTAGACGCGCTCCGCTGTCGCCGTGGACGCTGCTGCCAGCGCCTGCGGATCCTCACCGCGGATGTCTGCGAGCGCGCGCACTGTGTACGGCAGGCAGTACGACTCGTTGGGCGCACCGCGGAACGGGTGCGGCGTCAAGAACGGCGCATCCGTCTCGACGATCAGCTGATCCGAGGGCACCAACAGCGCGGCCTCACGCAGCGCCTTCGCATTCTTGAAACTCACGGTTCCCGAGAAACTCAACACGTAGCCCGCGTCGATGCACGCACGGGCCATCTCCGAATCCGAGGAGAAGCAGTGGAACACCACAGTCTCCGGCGCGCCTTCCTCGTGCAGCACCCGCAGCAGGTCCTCATCGGCTTCGCGATTGTGAATCATCAGCGTCTTGCCGAGACGCTTCGCGAGGTCGATGTGCCACCGGAAACCGTCGACCTGCTCCTCGATGGTGGCGCACCCTTCGAGCTTGCCTGGCCAGTAGAGATCCAGCCCGGTCTCCCCCACCGCGACGACCCGCGGATCGGACGCCAAACGCTCGATCTCGGCTCTGGTGTCGACATCGAGGACGTTCGCCCTGGTCGGATGGATTGCGACGGCTGCGTAAACCCTCGAATCCCAGTTCGCAGCGTCGACGGCAAAGCATGCGGCATCAAGGTCGTCGGCCACCGTGACGACCCGTCCGACGCCGACGGCCTCGGCCCGATCGACAATTTCGGCCACGGTCGCAGCGTCGTGCGCACCACAGGCGTCGAGGTGCGTATGTGCGTCGATCAGAGGCGACAAGGGCTCAGGGGCATCGGGGGCGGGACGGTCTTTGCTCACGCCCGATAGAGTAAGCCCACCATGACTGTGCCTGCCTCACCCTCCCAGACCCCGCGCCCGGACTCCGCTGCCCCGGAAGGCGCGGAACGATCGCCGTTCTACATCACGACAGCGATCGCGTATCCCAACGGCGCTCCGCACATCGGCCACGCGTACGAGTACATCTCCTCGGACGCGCTCGCCCGCTTCAAGCGGTTGGACGGTCATGAAGTGTTCTTCATGACCGGCACCGACGAGCACGGTCTGAAGATGCAGCAGACAGCGATCAAAGAGGGCATCGACGTCCGCGAACTCGCGGCTCGGAACTCCGACGTGTTCCAGAACCTCGACAAGGTCCTGAACATCTCGTACGACCGGTTCATCCGCACCACCGACGCCGATCATCAGGTCGCCAGCAAGGCGATCTGGGAAAAGATGGCCGCATCGGGCGACATCTACCTCGACACGTACTCGGGGTGGTATTCGGTTCGTGACGAGGCCTTCTACACCGAAGCCGAGACCACGCTTCTGGACGACGGCACCCGTCAGTCGACGGAGACCGGCACTCCGGTGGAGTGGACCGAGGAGTCCAACTACACCTTCCGTCTCTCGGCCTACGAGGACCGTTTGCTTGCTCTGTACGAAGAGCATCCCGAGTTCATTGCCCCCGCGACTCGTCGCAACGAGATCGTCAGCTTCGTCAAGGGCGGCCTCAAGGACCTGTCGATCTCGCGCACCACGTTCGACTGGGGCGTCGAGGTTCCCGGAGACCCCGACCACGTCATGTACGTCTGGGTCGACGCCCTCACCAACTACCTGACCGGCGTGGGTTACCCGAACGTCGACTCGGCGGAGTTCGAGAAGTTCTGGCCCGCGAGCCTGCACATCATCGGCAAGGACATCACGCGTTTCCATACCGTGTACTGGCCGGCGTTCCTCATGTCTGCCGGCATCGAACTGCCGGAGCGGGTCTTCGTCCACGGGTTCTTGTACAACAAGGGCGAGAAGATGTCGAAGTCGGTCGGCAACGTCGTCGACCCCATCGCGATGGTCGATCAGTACGGCCTCGACGCGGTCCGTTTCTTCCTGCTCCGCGAGATCTCGTACGGCCAGGACGGCAGCTACAGCCACGAAGCAATCGTGACGCGTATGAATGCAGACCTGTCCAATGAACTGGGCAACCTCGCGCAGCGTTCACTGACGATGGTCGCGAAGAACTGCGATGCCCAGGTACCGACCCCCGGCGAGTTCACCGAGGACGACCTGGCGATGCTGGCGTCGGCGGATGCCCTGCTTGCCAAGTGCCGCAGCGAGTTCGACGTGCAGGCGCTGCATCTCGCACTGGAAGCCATCTGGGGCGTTCTCGGCGAGACCAACCGGTACTTCTCCAAGCAGGAACCGTGGGTTCTGCGCAAGACGGATCCGGCACGCATGGCGACGGTTCTGTACGTGACGCTCGAAGTGGTCCGTATCGTCGGGCTTCTCGTTCAGCCGGTGATGCCCGACGCGGCGTCACGCATCCTCGATCTGCTTGGCCAGAGCGAAGAGAACCGGCAGTTCGCCGACATTGCGGTTCGCATCGACGCGAACCGGAAACTGCCTGCTCCGGCGCCAGTTTTCCCCCGCTTCGTCGAGGAATGAGCTAAGCGAGAGTGCCGCACGTGGGGTCCGAGATATCCGGTTACAGGCGGATGTGTCGGACCCCACGTGCACACTCCAGCCATGACGACGAATAGAACATACATTCGAACCAGCGCTTCGGCGCAGACACTGCCATGGAACGGAGCGCGGGTGTCCACTCAGGAGGTCAGCCCTCAATCCGTTTCCGCGGTGCGAGATCTCGTTTCAGAACTGTCCGCGGCGTACGACCGCGGATGGCAGCCGGCGGATCTGATTCATCTGGCGCGTCGAAGCAAAGACGCGTCCGACGCCGATCTCGCCGCCACCACCATCCTGTTCGACGCGAAGGCGTCGCGCGCCTCCGATCGCGCTCCGCTCGAATGGGTGGGGCAGTTGCAGACGATCGGCGAGCAGTATCCGAAGTCTCGGCACATCGCTTCTCGAATCACCGTGGACGACGACGTTTTTCGCTCCCTCGCGGCCGGCCTTCTGTTCCAGGATCCCTACTTCCTCGTTTCGCAGATCGTCGACGTCGCGCGATCGTGGATGCGCCTACCTCAGTGGACGGTATTGCTCGCGCCACCATCCACCTGGCCGTCGCAACGCACCCACACCAGCTATGCCGGCGTCGGTGACACCGAGGTCGACGCCAAGGTACTCAAGCGAATTCGTGGGCTACTCGCCAAAGCCGAAGCCACCAACTTCGCGGAAGAAGCCGAGATCTTCACCGCGAAGGCCCAGGAGTTGATGACGCGATACGCGATCGATTCCGCACTGCTCCACAGTCGCGCCGGGGTCACCGACACGTCCGTGAATGCACGACGCATTCACATCGAGAACCCGTACGTGAAAGAAAAAGTTCACCTCCTGACCGAGATCGGCGAATCGAATCGTGTGAGGACGGTGTGGTTCAGCGATATCGCGCTCGCGACCGTCGTCGGCACTCCGGTCGACCTTCAGCAAGTCGACATGCTGTTCACTTCACTACTTGTACAGGCAACCCGTGCAATGCAATTCGCCGACTCGAGCAATCGTGGCGGCTCACGCACCACCTCGTTCCGCAAGGGATTCCTGGCCGGGTTCGCCAGCCGCATCGGACACCGCCTGCGTGACGCCGGCACCAAAGCCACCGCCGAAGCGGCCGACGCGGCATCGATGGACGTCGCGGATCTTCTGCCGATCCTCGCCACCACATCCGAGGCCGTCGACGCCGAATTCGATCGATTGTTCCCGACAACCCGCAAGACTCGCGGACGGTCCGTGGACGCCGAAGGCTGGCACGCCGGCCAGGCTGCAGCCGACGACGCCAACCTGCGTCCCGGCACACCCGCCGTGAACCGCTCCCGCTAGTCCTTGCGCGCAGCCAGGACCGTCTCGTACAACTCACGCTTGGAGACTCCGGCCGTTGCGACCAGAGCACACGCGTCCTTCAATCGTGCTCCCCCCTCGACCAGCCTTTCCACCTCGTCGACCAGATCGGCAGGATCAGATGCCACCAGCACTGCGCCTTCGAGCACCACCGTGATCTCACCGCGAACGCCCTCGGCGGCCCAAGCAGCTAACTCCCCGAGAGTGCCGCGCTTCACTTCCTCGTAGGTCTTGGTCAATTCCCGGCACACAGCCGCGCGGCGATTCGGCCCGAGCACTTCCACCGCATCTGCGAGGCAGTCGGCAAGGCGATGAGGCGCTTCGAAGAACACACACGCTCGCTGCTCGGTTGCCAAGGCAGAGAGCCACGTCTTGCGCTGCCCCTGCTTACGCGGCGGGAACCCGTCGAAGCAGAACCGCTCGACGGGCAATCCGGAGAGTGCCAGCGCCGTCGTCACCGCCGACGGACCGGGCAAGCACGTGACGGCGAGGTTCTCGGCTACGCAGGCGGCGACAAGGCGATATCCGGGATCGCTGACCGACGGCATGCCCGCGTCCGTGACCAGCAGGACGGTCTTGCCTTCGGCGACGTCGGCGACCAGCGCGGGCAGCCGGGAAATCTCGACCTGATCGTAGAAACTGACGATCTTCCCGGTGATGGTTACCTCGAGCGCGGACGCCAGAGACTTGGTGCGTCGTGTGTCCTCCGCAGCAACGACGTCGGCGGTTGCGAGAGCAGACCGAAGACGCGGAGACGCGTCACCGACATCTCCCATGGGTGTTGCGGCGAGTACCAAGCGACCAGTCATACCTGACAGCCTACGATTGCCAGGTGACTGTGCAGACGGACGAGCGGCCAACGCCCGCCACGAGCGATCGGGTAATGCGTAGTCCCGGCCCGCTGGTACCGGATCCTGATTTCGGCCCGACCGACAGATTGCGCGGCTGGATCGTCACCGCTTTCGTCACCGCTATCGCGGCGATCACACGCTTCACGATGCTCGCCTACCCGACCGACGCCGGCACACCTGTCTTCGACGAGAAGCACTACGTTCCGCAGGGCTGGCAAGTTCTGACCGGTGGCGGCATCGAGGACAATCCCGGTTACGGATTGGTGGTACACCCGCCGATCGGTAAGCAGATGATCGCGATCGGCGAAGCACTCTTCGGTTACAACGGTTGGGGGTGGCGATTCTCGTCGGCCCTGGTCGGGACACTGATGGTCTTGCTGATCATCCGGATCGTGCGCCGCATGACGCGGTCCACGCTGATCGGCGCGATTGCCGGAATCCTGCTTATCGTCGACGGCGTCACCTTCGTCTCCTCACGCCTGGGGATGCTCGACATCTTCCTGGCTTTCTTCGTTCTCGCCGCCCTCGGATGCCTGGTGGTCGATCGCGACCAAGTCCGCGAACGGATGGCGAAGGTATACGAAGAGGGCCGAATCGGCGACTCTGCCTGGGGTCCGCGGCTGGGTTTCCGGTGGTGGAGGTTCGGCGCCGGCATCCTGCTCGGCCTGGCCTGCGGAACCAAGTGGTCCGGCATGTACTTCATTCTGTTCTTCGGATTGCTCAGTGTTGCCTTCGACCTGTCAGCGCGCCGCGCCTACCGCGTGCAGCGCCCATGGGTCGGCACTGCAGTTCGCGACATCGGGCCTGCTCTGTATGCGTTGGTGATCATTCCGCTCGGTGTGTACCTCGCGAGCTACTGGGCCTGGTTCACCAGCGAGACCGGCGTCGACCGTCACGCCGTCGGGAACGAGATCGGTGAGGGCGGCACATGGAGCTTCATTCCCTCCGCGCTGCGCTCACTCTGGTACTACAGCGGAAACGTTCTCCAGTTCCACGCCGGTCTGACCAACTCCGCCGGAAACCACCACCCGTGGGAGTCGAAACCGTGGACGTGGCCGATGGGGCTACGACCGATGCTCTACTACTACGCCGACGGCGAGCAGGTCACCGGTTGCGGGGCCGCCAGCTGCGTCAAGGCCGTGATGCTGATCGGCACACCGGCGATGTGGTGGCTGGCCCTACCGATGTTGGCGTGGGCGATCTGGCAGACGTTCGTGCGCAGGGACTGGCGATACGCCGTGGTCCTGACGGGCTACGGTGCCGCTTACCTCCCGTGGTTCGCGACGCTCGACCGCCAGATGTACTACTTCTACGCAGTTGCACTCGCCCCGTTCATGGTCATGGGATTTGCGCTGGTCCTCGGCGATGTACTGGGCAAGGCGAGCGCGTCCGTCGAGCGTCGTACCACCGGACTTCTGGCAGTCAGTCTGTACATCGGTCTGGTCGTGGCCAACTTCGTCTACCTCTGGCCGATACTCACCGCCATGCCGATCACGCCGGAATCGTGGCAGAACCATCTGTGGTTGCCCAGCTGGAAATAACCGGACGACAAAAGGGGCACCGAACCGCAGTTCGGTGCCCCTTCACGGTTCAAGTCCTACTCCGCTCAAGTCCTACTCCACTGACTTACCCACACGGCGTCCTCGGCGCGGGCGTAGGAGAGCACGTTTCTGCTCCTTCGCCGCAATGATGATCGGGTCGTGCGAAAGATCCTTGTACAGCGAGAAGCACAGTCCGATCATGACCAGCACGAACGGCGCCGCAGCGATGATCGTCATGGTCTGCAAGCCGTCGAGCGCTTCGGAACCACCGGTCCACAGCAGAAGCGCCGCGACGCCACCGGTCAACATGCCCCAGAACACCACGACCCAGCGACTCGGTTCGAGCGTTCCGCGCTGCGAGAGCGTCCCCATCACCATCGACGCAGCGTCGGCGCCGGAGACGAAGAACACTGCGACGAGCAGCATGACCAGGACAGTCGTCACTCCGGCCAACGGCAGATTGTCGAGCATGCCGAACAGTTGAGCCTCTTCCGAGCCTCGGCCGGACAAGCCGATTCCGTCGCGTTCCTCACCGATGCCTGCGCCGCCGAAGATCGCGAACCAGAGCAAGCTGACAGTCGTGGGAACGGCGATGACGCCGACGATGAACTGGCGGATCGTGCGGCCGCGGCTGATGCGGGCCAGGAACATGCCGACGAACGGCGTCCAGGACACCCACCATGCCCAGTAGAAGATCGTCCACGACGAAAGCCACGCGCCGGTTTCAGGATTCGACGATGCACCCGTGCGGGCCGACATCTGGGCGAGGTCGGAAACGTATGCACCAATGGTCGTCGGGAGCAGATTGAGAATCAGCACGGTCGGCCCGAGAACGAACACGAACAGGGCCAAGATCAGCGCTAGCACCATGTTGATGTTGGAGAGCCACTGAATTCCCTTGGCCACACCGGAAACTGCCGAAGCGACGAACGCCAGGGTCAGCACCGCAACGATGGCCACGAGCAGGAATACGCCGGCTTCTTCCATCCAGCCGACTACCTCGAAACCGGAGCCGATCTGAAGTGCGCCGAGCCCCAAAGATGCTGCGGTGCCGAAAAGTGTCGCAAAGATTGCCAGGATGTCGATGACCTTGCCGATCGGCCCTTCGGCTTTGCGACCGAGCAACGGGATGAAGGCCGAACTGAACAGTTGCTTGCGTCCTCGGCGATATGACCCGTACGCAATGGCAAGGCCCACAACGGCATACATCGCCCAAGGATGAAGACCCCAGTGAAACATGGTGGTAGCCATGGCAGTTCCGACGCCACCGTCGGTACCGGGAGGCGGAGTCACGTAGTGCGCAAGCGGTTCCGCGACACCGAAGAACATCAGGCCGATGCCCATGCCGGCGCTGAACATCATGGCGATCCAGCTGACGGTTCGGAACTCGGGCTTCTCACCGTCTTTGCCCAGCGGAATGTCGCCGAATCGACTGACAGCGAGGTAGATGGAAAACAGCACGAAAGCCGAAGCTGCGAGTACGAAGAGCCAGCCGATGTTCGTCACCAACCAGCCGAGAACACTTCCGGTTACCGAGTTCAGGTTGTCGGGAGCTACGAGACCCCACACGACAATAGCCAGCACCGCTGCGGCCGCCACGGAAAACACCACGTAGTCGGTCCGAACGCCTACCCGAGTAAAGCCCGTCTCCGGGCGCTCTTCGTTGGCCCCGGAATCTTGTTCGGATCGATCAGATTTCGTCACCATAGATGACTACGTTCGTCACTTTGTGGGCCAAAAGCAAGCTGGAAGGCGGGCTCAACAGCCGTTGAACCCGCCTTCTCACCCCGATCAAGCTGGGGTTTTAACCCAACCGTTGCCCTTGCCGATCAATCCGTCGATGCTGATGCGTCCTGCGCCGATAACAGCGATCAAGAGCGAACCGACACCGAGTGCGACGACGAGTTCATAGCCGCCGTTGTCTATGAAGACGCCCTTGTCGGCGTGCACGATGAAGAACGCGCCGACCATGTCGAGGAACAGCAGTGCGCCGACGAGCGGGGTCAGCAGACCCGCGATGAGCAGGATGCCGCCACCGAGTTCGATGGATGCTGCCAGAACTGCAGAAATCTTGGGGAGCGGGGCGCCCATCCCTTCGAATGCGGCCTGCGTTCCGGCGATCTTGTAGGTGAAGAACTTCTGCCAACCGTGGGCGATGAAGATGATCCCGAGGCCGACACGGGCGATGAGGAGTCCGAGGTCACGAGCAATCGACGAATTCATGAGCCAAGACTGACAGCTTTAAGTTGAAGCGTCAACTTAATCAATGTGTCACGCACCTCTCAATGCCGACTCCACCATGGCGACGATCTCAGTGTCGGAGTACCCGAGCGAGCGGACCTTATGCGCAAACGCGGTCGCCGCCTGCTCCGCCTGCGCCTGCACCGGATCGGTCCCCGAAGCGATGAACGTCCCTTGCTTTCCCCTCGTCTCGATCACGCCCTGATCGCTGAGCGCGCGATAAGCCTTCGCGACGGTGTTGGCCGCCAATCCCAGCTCCGAGGCCAATGCACGCACCGTCGGGATCTTGGTTCCCGCAATCAATCCGCCGCCGTGAACCTGCTCGATAATCTGTTGCCGCAGTTGGTCGTACGGAGCTGTGGAGGAATCGTGTTCGATCGCGATCTTCATCGTCACCCTCGTCGTATCTTCTCGGTCACAGCATCTTCTCTCTCACAAACCCTCGATCGCTTCGCGGATCGTATGCGGGCCGGAGGTCAGAACCAATATCTTGCCGACACTGGACGGCGCGTCGATGAGCGCTTCGATCACTGCGGCGACATCTGCACGAGGCACAGAGCCTGGATCGACGGGTGGCTCTGCAAGAAGGACTTCACCGGTGGGGTCGTCGTCTGTCAGAAGGCCTGGCCGAAGAATCGTCCAATCCAGCGAAGTCCTTGTCTTCAGGTCTTCCTCTGCTGCAGTCTTCGCCCGCAGGTAGGCGGCAAAAACCTCGTCGGTGTTCTCCGGTATTTCGTCACCAGCACCCATGGCGCTGATCTGTATGAACCGACGCACTCCCGCTTTCTCGGCGGCATCGGCCAACAGCACCGCCGCAGCTCGGTCTACGGAGTCCTTCCGCTCGATCGAGCTACCAGGTCCGGCGCCCGCGGCGAAGACCGCGACGTCGGCACCGTCGAGTACCTTCGCAACTTCCTCGACCGTGGAGGATTCCAGATCGATCACCACGGGGAACGCGCCGAGTGTGCGGACCGCACCCTCGTGCGCGGAGTTGCGGATCAGCGCTACCGGCCGATCACCATGTCCTGCCAGCAGGTACGTCAGGTGCTGCGCGATCTTGCCGTGCCCACCGGCAATGACCACGCGCCGTTCGTCCACACTTCGATGTTCCGTCATCGTTTTCTCCTCACAAGTCGGTACTTCAAGTGCAGCGCGCCGGAGGTGTCCGTTGTTCCCCTGTTTGTCCCACGAGTTCGGACACAGAGGCAGAATGACGGACATGGCATCTGCAACCATCTTCCACAATCAACGGTGCAACACGTCGCGGACTGTTCTCGGACTTATCCGCGACGCCGGCATCGAACCGACCATTGTGAAGTACCTCGATACTCCGCCTACCCGATCCGAGCTGGAAAAACTCCTCGCCGACGCAAGCCTCGAGCCCAGCCAAGCCGTTCGCAAGCGCGAAACGCAGTTCAAGGAACTCGGGCTCGCCGATGCATCCGAGTCCGAGATCCTCGACGCGATGATCGAGCACCCAATTCTGATCGAACGCCCGTTCGTGGTCACCGACAAAGGCACCGTCCTCGCGCGGCCTGCAGCCAAGGTGGAAGAAATTCTCTGACAGCGTCGACGGCTTACAGCGGATCGCGGGCGATCGGGCAGGACATGCACCGAGGACCACCTCGGCCGGACCCCAGTTCCGAACCCGCGATTCGCAAAACCTCGATACCCGAGGCCTCCAGCCTGGCGTTCGTTTCGACGTTGCGCTCGTAAGCGACGACGACGCCAGGCTCGACGGCGAGGGTGTTGTTTCCGTCGTCCCACTGCTCACGCTCGGCAGTCACCGTGTCGAGTCCGGTGTCGATCACACGCAGTTTTCCGATTCCCATGGCGTCGGCCGCCGCTTCGAGGAACGGCGTCGCACCGCGAATACTCACCCCGTCGTCTTCCTTGCGCAGAGTGAACGCCGCCAGGGTGTCCTGAATGGCCGGATACATGACGACCGCGTCGGCCTCGACCATGGTGCAGACCGTGTCGAGATGCATCGACGCTCGGCGTTGCTCGATCGGAACAACCAACACCGTGTGGGCGAGACCGTCGTCGAACACGCTACGCGCCAATGCTTCTGCTCCGGCGGGTGACGTACGTTCACCGACACCGATTGCGATCACCCCCGGCGCGAGAAGCAGCACGTCACCTCCCTCGACAGGAGCCGTGTGCGACTCGTACGCGCGGCGCACGCCTTTGAATCGAGGGTGATGCGCGTAGACGAGATCCGTTATCGAGGATTCGCGAGCTCGCGCTGACAACGCCAAGGACGTGATGATGACCCGTGGCCCGACCCAGAACGACGAATCACGGGTGAAGAGCAAGTTGGGCAACGGGTCGATCACGAAGTCACCGCCGTGATGCATCCTGCGCACCAACGAGGTCGAGTCGGCATCGATCGGCAATTCGTCGAACGTCATTCCTGCAGTAAGGATCGACGAAAGCTCCTTCGGCTCCACCTTTCGCAGGTAGGCGGCCAGGTGTTGCCCGAGCGCGTGGCCGATCTTGCGTGCGTCGACGGCGGCCGCGATTCCCTGGATCCTCGCTGCGCCACTGACCTCGAGCGCCTCGGTGAGGAGATCGGACAAAAGCAGTACCTCGACGCCGCGCTCACGAAGGACGGTCGCAAACTGATCGTGTTCTTCCTGCGCGCGGTCCACCCACGGCAACGCGTCGAACAGCAGCTCGTCGTTGTTGCGCGGAGTCAATCGTTTCAACTCGTCGCCAGGTCGATGAAGAATGACCGATCGCAATCGGCCCACCTCGGAATCGACACCGAGGGGGACGGAGCCAGAAGCGTTCATGAGTGAACACTAATCCCGTAGGCCCCACCCAGCAGGGACAAGCAGCTGTCGTACCGGCCCGCGTAACGTCTGATCCGACGCAGGCGAGAGGACCAGGCAATGAGTAGTACGGATCAGGCGGCGCTGAACGGCGCCGGAATCGAGAGGTTCACCGGGCGCTGGGTCGGCGCTGGAGCCGGACATTTCCCCACCATCGACGACTTCGAGTACTCCGAGGAGATCGAGTTCGCGCCCACCCCGAAACCGTTTCTCACCTACTCGTCGCGCACTCGTGGGCTCCCCGACGGACGACCGCTTCACATGGAATCGGGATACCTGCGCCCAACACCGGGTGGTGAGCTCGAATTGCTGGTCAGCCAGCCCACCGGATTCGTCGAGATCCATCGCGGCACCCTCGACTCCGAAGGCACTCTCGCCTTGACCCGTCTCACGCTCGCAGCATCACCCGACGCAAAACCGGTTCACGACGTTCGGCGAGTCGTGCGCGTTCAGGGCGACACGCTGACATACGACCTGTGGATGGCGCACGGCGACACCCCGCTGACGCATCATCTCCACGCCACCCTCCACCGCGCGACGGACCGGTAGTCGCCATGGAGATGCCGTCGTGGAAGGCAAAGGAACTCACGCCCGGCCAGCTCTCCGAGCGCAGCGGTGTCGCCGTCTCGGCCCTGCATTTCTACGAACGAGAAGGCCTCATCGTCAGTCGCCGGACCAGCGGAAACCAGCGCCGATACCAACGAGACACGCTTCGACGCGTCGCCTTCATCAGAATCTCGCAACGCGTCGGCATTCCGCTGTCGGAAATCAGAGAGGCCCTCGGCACACTTCCTGAAGGCCGTACCCCGAACCGCGCAGATTGGGAAAGATTGTCGACCAGGTGGCGGCGCCACCTCGATCTACGCATCGAGCAACTGGAACGTCTACGGGACAACCTCACCGGTTGCATCGGTTGCGGGTGCCTCTCGTTGGAGGGGTGCGCCCTCGCCAACCCGCACGATCAACTCGCATCCGCCGGCCCGGGTGCGCGCGTTCTGGAAGTAGATTTCGGTGCAGGCTCAGGCGAGAAATGACTCAACGGCGTCCCGATCGCGCCCCAGCAAGTCCTCGACGGTCTTCTTCAGCAACTTCTCGATCTGGCCGCCGATGATCGGCATCTTCACCTCAGCCGTTCCGTCGACGACCAACCGCGTGCAGGACTCGGCGGCGGTGAGATCGAGCGTCGTCTCGATTCGGATCGGCAGTCCCCGCGCGATTCCGGTGACCGACCCTGCTGCACGCCCGTCCGACAGAGGTCCCCACCGATCGACCCGTTTCAGACCGAGCCGACTCGGCGCAACCTTGGCGACCAGGCTCGGGAGGGAGGCGGAGTCGATTTCCTCGGACACGGATACTTCGATCGATCCGTCTCGAACTTCGATGTCCGAGGTGGCATAAAGGTCTCCGAGTCTGCCTTTCCAATAATTCGAGTCTGTCAAAGTTCGATGCACGTCGTCGATCGGATATTTGAATTCGATATCGAAGTGAAAACTCTTCGGCATGACTTTGGTCCCTATTCGACTAGATAAAAGTCCCGGCGGAGTTAACGCTCATCGCTTGAGCAATTTACTGAACTGGTCGTTCGCTTTTTGCATCACGAACTCGTAAGGCAGGGCGAATTTGCGCGCCCACCAGTATCCGAATCGGATGTCATTGGACGTATATACGAGGTACGTATTCTTCTCGATTCCCCGCAGAATGCACGACGCCACCTTCTCCGGGGAGACAGCACGCGCCTCGAACCGGTGCGTGAGTTTTTCGACCCGCGGGTCGTTCCTGTCGATACCCGCTATTTCCACGGTTCCCACCAATGGCGTCTTCACCCCACCCGGCACAACCAGACTGACCCCGATTCCGTGCCGCTTCAGATCGAATCGCAGCACCTCGGACACCCCGCGAAGGCCGAACTTGCTCGCACTGTAGGCGGCGTGCCACGGCAGGGCCAAAAGTCCGGCAGCCGAAGACACGTTGACCAGGTGTCCACCCTTGCCGGCACGAATCATGGGTGGAACAAACGTCTCCATGACATGGATCGGCCCCATCAGGTTGACGTCCACCATGGACTTCCAATGCCGATGTTCGAGGTTCTCGATAGTTCCCCACGCCGAAATGCCGGCGATATTCATGACGACATCCATCGAAGAAAATTGAGTGTGAATCTCGGTACCGAATTTCACGACCTCGTCGTAGTCCGAGATATCGAGTGCCTTCGCCATGCTGACCGTGCCGCCGCCGGCGCCGACCATCGCGACCGTCTCTT
This sequence comes from Rhodococcus sp. 008, assembly GCF_001682295.1. Taxonomy (NCBI): domain Bacteria; kingdom Bacillati; phylum Actinomycetota; class Actinomycetes; order Mycobacteriales; family Nocardiaceae; genus Rhodococcus; species Rhodococcus sp. 008. The sequence continues at coordinate 473,189 of NZ_CP012749.1, forward strand.
CCAATCCGACGCTGTTGATATCGGTGAGAAACAATTCGGCGCCGACCTCTGATGCACGCAGCGCAGTTGCACGTCCAATTCCACTACCGGCGCCGGTGATCAGGCATTTCTTGCCGTCGAGCGACCTTACAGACATGGATGAACACTCCCCCGCACTCGTACTGTGGACATGCGGGAAAGTCTACGCACGCACGGTGCGGCCGCCCTGAAACACGCAAGACGACCAGCGGGGCACGGCCGTACTCCGCGCAAACACCGCACAGAGACGACCGCAGCGAGCACTAGAGACGCTGCATCATCTGCTCTTGATAGCCCTTGACCGTACGGTCGAGTTCTTCCGCCGCTACATCGTCCCCACGCTTGCGTGCGTCGTGGGCTCGATCCTGAATTTCACGGATTGCGCGGCGCAATTCATCATCGCTCATCGTGTGTTTCATGTCACAATTCTGCACCCACTCGGAGGGTTTAGCTAGCACAGATCGCAATCCGGCAAACCGTTCAAGGTTCAACCCCGAGGTGATCCGCATGACATCGCAACCAGCCACCCTGATCGCGACCCCAAACCTTCAAACATCGCTTGAACTGCAGTTTTTCAATCGAAATAGTTGTGAAAAACCAGGCTAACGCATAGCTAATATCGCCAAAACGGGTAAAAGGTTTGATATTGGGCAGATTGGCCAAGTACTGGAAGGTTCGAATAGCGCAGTCGTAGCTGCACATTTCCGTGTGGCGGAAACTCAATGTGCGCTGAGACATAGCTGAGCACTCATTGGCCGGACGAATCGAATCTCGGACACATTTGACAACTAGTCCACTAAACAGACTACGGTGAGCTACCGATCGGTTATCCGCGTGATACCGTAGGATTCACTGAACGGACAATTGCTAGCTAGAGAGGATTACGGGGCGGTTCACAATGGCTGACTTTGCAGAACGATTGAACAAACTGTTCGACAGTGTTCATCCTCCGGGGCGCAAACCCCATACCAACGCCGAGGTTGCGGCAGCGCTCATCGAAGACGGCCATCAGATCTCCAAGCCGTACATCTCGCAGCTCCGCTCGGGACAGCGCACCAACCCCTCAGACGAGACAGTCGCAGCCTTCGCCCGGTTCTTCAAGGTGAAGCCCGACTACTTCTTCAACGACATCTACGCAGCCAAGATCGATCACGATCTCGAACTGCTCTCACAGCTCCAAGGCTACGGGCTTCGCCGCCTCTCGAGCCGTGCATTCGACCTCTCGGAAGAATCGCAGAATCTACTCACCACGATGGCTGAAAAGCTCCGCGCGAGTGAAGGTTTGCCAGAGGTTCCGCCTGACGCGTCACGCTGATGTGAACGTGCTGAAGCACTGACTCGATCTCGAGCACTGCAATGACATGGAGTAGGTCGACTACGAACGTCGACCTACTTTTGTCGTTTCATCGAGTTCTTTCGCCAACAACAACACCCATCGGCGCGCCGACATCTTCTCAGGAGGCGCAATCCACCTGGTGTCCAACACATCCGAGGCCAAGGGATCGGCGATCCACCCCGCCAAAATCCCCGCGTGTGCAGTGACGGCCCGCGGCGGTTCCTGACCACCGACGTCGAACATCCCGGCGCCGGACTGGATGTACATCGCATCCATGATCTGCGCGATCATGTCCGATGCCCGCAGCACAGACGTACTCCCGGCGCTGTCCGCGTCGACTACCTCGGGGAATCGCTTGACGAGAAGCGCGTGCATCCGCCGCAGCCGGTACAGATCTCGTCGCGCACGTAACCAGGTCTCGAGAAGCACCCACGTGATGCCCAGCGCAATCAGAACACTCGAGGCAGCGATGAACCACACCCCTGCGCCCGTCCAGATATCCGATTCGAGTGCGCCGGTGCCACCGATCGATTCGACAAGCATCACGACGACCACGACGAGCAGGATCGACGAACCGGTCACGATCAACGCGATTCCGCGCCCCAACGGCGCCCACGCAACGTGCCGTAGCCCCGTCGAAATGACAAGAGACAGAGCGACGATGATAAAGATCAGAGCCGGCGCCGGGTAGCCGAAGAGAACCGCGATCGCCACCAGGAGCCCCACCGAGTACAGCACGGTGGCGAGGCCGCGCATAGCCGGACGTGACATCACCGGCCACGCAGACACGGCGCCGACTGCACTGGCCGCAGACAACGCTGTCCACAAGACGATGACGATCATCGCGGCGGCATGCTGCTCCGGCGCAATGCGATCGACGATGTCCCATACCGCCGGCACCATGACCGTCGACGACAATGCGACCGAGAAGCCTGCAAAGACCATCGACATCCGCAACGGCGTCGCGGTGCGCGCGACAACTCGACCCAGTCTCGCGCCGGCTGCAACCCAGACGAGAAGGGCCACAGCCCAAAAGATCATCCGATCGCCTCGTCGTACCGCAACACCGACAGCGGTGTCCCACGGCCACTCATCGTTCGCAGACGCATGATCAACATCGACGCGAACGTCTCGGCTTCCCACTCCGCGATGTCGTCCATCGGCACGGGTTCGTTGCGCCGCAGAGAACGTTGACTCAACATGTAGGCGATCAAATCGTCACTGACCTCGAGCGTCGCCTCGGCGATCTCGGCACCCTCGTGGCGAAACACTATGTGCCCCAACTCATGTGCCAGAGTCCGCTCGACATTTGGTAGTCCGGGAGCCAAAACGATGACGTCGTGGTCGTCGTAGGCCCGGCGCTGACCGCACACTCCGGTGGCGAGAGGGGTTTCCAGATCGATCTCGATCGGGCGCCCACGCTCGCGGGCGACTGTCTGCACCACCGTCAGCAGTGACACTGCCTCCGACGACGCTGCTGCGTCGCATACGGCATCCACCGCGGCCAGAACGCGGCGATGTGAACGTCTGTCCGGCACGACTCACGCACCTCCCTGTGATCCGGGTGCCAGGAATTCGGCACGCGCGGCAGCCAATCGTGCCTTCTGCAGCGATGCTCCGCGGAAAGTCAGTGCTCCCGCACCGGCCGCTACCACTGCCATTCCGCCTACACCGCCGGCGACGGCGGCGGCGTTGAGAATCGGCGGAAGCCCTTGAGTGAACGCCGTCGGAAACGCCTGCGGGTTGTCAGTCGGAGCCGCGACGTTCGGAACATTCGACGGTACCTGCGGAGCTACGGGTGCGGGTGCGGCCAGAACCTCGGGTGCAGATGGTGCTGCGACTGCGCCCGGCGCAGCGTTTGCCGGTCCACCGGCAGAGGGTGCAGGCGCTCCGCCGCCCGCTGACGGTCCCTGCGGATCAGACGGTCCAGCCGGCGGAGCCGCTACCGCGGACGACTGCTCGGAACTCGGCTGCGATTCGGAAGGAGACTGTGTCTCGGAGGGTGCTTGGCTCGAAGGACTCTCGGTCTGCGAAGTTGCGTTGGTCGCAGAAGTTGCGTTGGTCGCAGAAGTTGCGTTGGTCGCGGGGGAAGCGCTGCTGCTCGGACGTTGCGACGCCGAAGGGTTGGTCGTGGGCTCAGTCGTGGTCGTGGGCTCAGTCGTCGTGGGCTCAGTCGTCGTGGGCTCAGTCGTGGTCGGCTCAGTCGTCGTGGGCTCAGTCGTGGTCGGCTCAGTCGTGGTCGTCGGCTCAGTCGTCGTGGTCGGCTCAGTCGTCGTCGGCTCAGTCGTCGTGGTCGGCTCAGTCGTCGTCGGCTCAGTCGTCGTCGGCTCAGTCGTGGTCGTCGGCTCAGTCGTCGTGGTCGGCTCAGTCGTCGTCGGCTCAGTCGTCGTGGTCGGCTCAGTCGTCGTCGGCTCAGTCGTCGTCGGCTCAGTCGTGGTCGTCGGCTCAGTCGTCGTCGGCTCAGTCGTCGTCGGCTCAGTCGTCGTGGTCGGTGTCGGAATTACGGTCGTGCCGCAGTTGTGACGGTGACAATGCCAGCCATAGTTGCCGTTGCCGTTGTTGCCGCCACCGTTGCCGTTGTTGCCGCCACCGTTGCCGTTGTTATTGCCGCCGTTGCCGTTGTGACCGCCACCGTTGCCGTTGTTATTGCCGCCGTTGTTGCCGTAATTGCCGTTTCCATTGCCGTTGTTGCCACCACCGCTGTTGCCGCCAGGTTGGGCGGCGACGATGGCGGGGAAGACCGATACGGCAAGGACGCCGATACCCATCAGGCACATCACAGCAACAAGCATCATCGCTAGCCGTCGTGGCTGGCTCATCGACATTCCTCCCCGACACATACGTCCGACCTGCGGAAAACTGCGGCAGACTCACCGTGCCTATCGCACCGGACACACCCTCGTTACATTTCCGGCAAACATGTATCCGCCCAAGGATCATCCCTCACTTGGAAGCTCAACGGTCCGGATCAGCGGTCGCAATCGTATGAAACGGCGCACACTCAGATCGAATCTTCGCAATTCGGGCAGGCCCTGAAAATGCAGGAAAGGGTCGTTCAACTTTCGTTGAAAGACCCTTTTCGCTGGTACTTCTTGGTGGAGCTGAGGGGAATCGAACCCCTGACCTCTTCGATGCGAACGAAGCGCGCTACCAACTGCGCCACAGCCCCGTGCCACCGCCTCAGCGGTGCTCGGCAACTCTAACAGGAACGAATACTCCCGTTGGAATCACCCGACACGAACTTTCGGCCCGACGAGATCGGCCCAGAAGATCACTGACCGGACGCGCGACGCATCTCGGTGTGCCTGATCTCTTCTTCGTAGTGATCCAGGTGATCGAACACCGGATCTTCGTCGTCGACCTCGAGGACAACCGCTCCTGGCCGACGCAGTCGCGCCGGAATCAGGCGAAGCTCTTCGTCGGTGTGCGATTCGACTCCGAGTCGCGATCGGTTGAGGCGTTCGGTACGACGGCGGCGAATCTCTTGCTCGATCCGAACCTGCCGACGCAAGTACGCCATGTACCCGCCGAGGCCGCACACGGTCAGCGCAAACAACCACCACACCATCGGCGAGATGATCAATGCGAGAGCGCCCGAGAGAATCGCGACGAACGCAAGTCCCAGCAATGTCCGCTGACGGAATGCATACCGCGCCTCCCGGGCGATGGCATCCGCTTCGGGGTCGAATCCGCCTCGGCCGCGCCGAACCGGAACAAATTCTCCGACCGGTGCACGACCGCCGGCGTAGTCGTCTTCTGCGTGAGTGTCCATCTGGTCCTCCGCGTCGTAGCTGCTGCGCACTGGTTCTGGTTGCCAGTTCGGATCGCTTCGATGTCCTGCTGCCGGCCCGCGCTGAACCGGGTTGCTGTCGCCGCGGTGGAGTACTCGAGTCGCGAGTGCCGCGTCACTCGTCTGCCGGATCCTGGGGCGCTTGTTGACAAGCATCGGCACCAGGACGAACAGCCACACGGCCACCAGCCCGATCCACACGAATGAGCTAGGCATGCCGCGGCCTCCTCCCGATCACCTACCAGCACCTATGCCAGCCGTTGACGAGTCAAGGTTAACGGCCGACGCCCTCGCATCGTTGCCGACGCGCCGAACCCCACCATACTCATGTGTCACACGCGTACCGAACTGAACTTCCGGTTCAGTCCCAAAAGTCTCGAGTTCTGGTTGAATCAAAAACCACATTTTCCCGCCCGAAAGTAGGACTACTCAGCGGTAACTGCTGTTTAGCTCGCGTTTCTCACGCTTCTGGCGCCGTCTTCGTCACACCCACGAAGCACGTCCGGACCGCACCAATCTGTCGACGACGGTGGTGGGTACTTCCTCGATGGTCATTCCGACCAGAAGATGATCACGCCATTGGCCGTCGACATCGAGGTAGCGCTTGAGAAGACCTTCCTCCCGGAACCCAACGTTTCGTAGGACTGCGCGACTCGACGCGTTCTCCGGCCGAACAGTGGCCTCCACTCGATGCAGACCGACCTTCGAGAATGCGTGATCGAGTGTGAGTGCAACGGCAGCTGTGGCTACGCCCCCACCGGTCACGTGCGAGGCGACCCAATAGCCCACCCAGGCGGACCGCAGAGCGCCGCGCACCACATTTCCGATGGTGACCTGCCCGCAGTACTTCCCGTCGAGTTCGATCACCAGGGGAAGGATCCTGCCCTTGCGCGCTTCGGAGCGAAGGTTCCCGCACAGGGACGGCCAGACGGTGATGTGGTGGCGAGCATCCCAGGGCGATTCTCCGGTGGGCTCCCACGGCTCGAGGTGCTCGCGATCGCGAATGCGGAGACGACTCCACACAGCAGCGTCACGGAGCTTCACGGGGCGGACGGTCACCACTCCCGCGGGCACTCGCAGCGGGCCGAGATCTTCCGGCCATCCTGGATGGACTGACATCACACCCCACTCGGGTCGGCGTTACCCACGTTGGGCGAGAAAAGCTACGTCGACTTCTTCACCGATGTGCACTTCGGTGACGTCTCGATCGACCAGAACCAAGCAATTGGCTTCCGCCAAGGTCGCGAGGAGATGTGAGGACGCACCGGGCGCGCCCCCGAGGGCCTGCACCAGGTACTCCCCTGTCGCTTCGTCACGCATCAGCTGACCACGCAGAAAACCCTTGCGATCGGCAATCGACGTGATCGTTCCCACTGTCCGCGCCTTCACTACTCGCCGCATCGGCTGGCGGCGTCCGAGCGCGATTCTGATCAGCGGGCGAACCATGACTTCGAATACCACCAGTGCGCTGACCGGGTTGGACGGTAGGAGAAAGGTCGGAACCTCGTCCCTTCCCAGCTTTCCGAAGCCTTGCACCGATCCCGGATGCATGGCAACGCGCTCCACCTCGAGTGTCCCCAGGTCGGCAAGCGCCTCACGAACCTCGTCGGACGCTCCGCCGCCCACGGCACCGGCGATGACAACGATTTCCGAGCGAATCAGCTGTCCCTCGACTACTTCGCGAAGACGACGAGAGTCGTTGCCTGCGATTCCCACACGGTTGACGTCGGCGCCGGCATCGCGCGCTGCGGCGGCGAGGGCATACGAATTGACGTCGTAAACCTGACCAGGCCCCGGCGTGCGATCCACGTCGACGAGTTCTCCACCGACGCTGATGACGGAGAGGCGCGGACGGGGATGGACGAGTACTTTGTCGCGGCCGACCGCGGCGAGCAACCCGACCTGTGCGGCTCCGATGATGGTGCCTGCCCGAACGGCCACGTCGCCCGGCTGGACGTCGTCGCCTGCACGGCGAACGTAATCGCCCGAACGCACCGGCTCGAAGATCCGAACGCGAGCGCGACCACCGTCGGTGTTCTCGAGCGGAAGAACTGCGTCGGCCAGCGTGGGCAAAGGCGCGCCGGTGTCGACTCGGACGGCCTGGCGAGGTTGCAAGCGGATCGGTTGGCGTGAGCCCGCCGTCACCTCACCGACCACCGGCAAGCTGAGGTCGGTAGGCTCGCCGTCCTCGCCTCGGAGGTCGGCTCCGGCGCCGGCGACATCGACACTGCGAACCGCGTAACCGTCGATGGCAGCTTGATCGAATCCCGGCAATGGGCGTTCGGTCACCACTTCCTCGGCACACAGCAGTCCCTGCGCCTCCGAGATGGCGACCCGAACCGGACGGGGTGCCACTGCAGCAGCGGTAACCCTGGTCTGCTGCTCCTCAACCGACCGCATCTGGTCCGCGTCCTCCTGTGTCTGGAAATTCGGTGATATCCGTCAGCTCATGATGCCTTGCCGCCGAAAAGGGACAAGCACATTGATACTGCGTTATCGGGCGATCAACCACCGTGGCGACACGCTCAGCGGTCGAGCCGATCCGCGAGCCACTTACGCAAGGACGGGCCGTAATCGTCACTGTCGAGTGCCAGGTCCACCGAAGCGCGGAGGTACCCGCCGGGGTTGCCCAGGTCATGACGCGTTCCGCGGTGCACCACCACGTGAACCGGATGGCCCTCGGAAATCAGGAGAGCGATGGCGTCGGTGAGTTGCAACTCACCGCCGGCTCCCGGCTCGATGCGACGAAGTGCGTCGAAGATCGCACGATCGAGCAGATAGCGACCTGCAGCGGCAAAGGTCGACGGCGCGTCTTCCACAGCCGGCTTCTCGACCATGCCGACGACCTTGAGGACGTCGGGATTGACCGCGTCGGGAACGATCTCGACGTCGAAGACGCCGTAAGCGCTGACTGCGTCTTTCGGGACGTCGATTGCACAGAGAACGGACCCGCCGCGCTTGGCCCGAACTCGCGCCATGATCTCCAGGACGCCACGCGGTAGTACGAGATCATCGGGCAGAAGGACCGCGATGGCGTCTTCGTCGTCGTCGAGAACCGACTCGACGCAACCGACTGCATGCCCGAGGCCGAGGGGCTGCTCCTGAATCACGGAGTCGACTTCGAGCAAACCCGGCGCTTTGCGCACCTTCGCCAGGGCAGCGAGTTTTCCGCTTGCTTCCAGCTTGCTTTCGAGCACGAGATCCTCGACGAAGTGGGCAACCACGCCGTCTTTGCCCGGGGACGTCACGATGACGAGCCGCTCGGCTCCCGAGTCCGCAGCTTCACCTGCCACCAGTTCGATACCCGGTGTGTCCACGACCGGCAGCAATTCTTTCGGAACCGTCTTGGTGGCAGGCAGGAAACGCGTACCAAGTCCGGCTGCGGGAACCACGGCCGTACGGAAGGCCCTCGTGCTGCTAGCGACAACGTCTGTCATGCCAACACCTTAGCCGCCGCTTGTTACCGCTCGGTCAGCACGACGAATATCGTTGCGGGGTGACACCTCAGACAAAAGCACAATGGCGACAAATCACACTCGCAGCACGTGATGCAGTCTCCGAGCACACTCGAAACACGGAAACTGCGGCGTTGATCACGCACATACGTTCAGTGATTGTCGACGGCTCGGTCGTCTGTGCGTACGTCCCCACCCGCACCGAACCAGGATCCACCGATTTGCTCGACGCCGTTGCCGAGATCGCTCAGCGTGTACTACTTCCGATCACCGGGGAGCCGGGACCGTTGTCCTGGGTCGAGTACAGCGGCGCGGACGGTTTGCGTCCCGCGAAGTACGGCATTCGGGAGCCTGTCGGACCCGTCCTACCACCGGAAACCCTGTCCGACGTGGAATGCATGCTGATCCCTGCTCTCGCGGTGGATCTTCGCGGAACACGCCTCGGCCGTGGCGCAGGCTTCTACGACCGGACGCTAGGGTCGGTCGGACCACAGACTCGGCTCGTGGCAATTGTCAGAGACTCCGAACTCGTCGAGGCCTTGCCTGCCGACGACCACGACATTCCCATGGGCTGGGCATTGACGCCGCGCGGCGGCCTCACGCAACTCAAAGGCGATTGATCTGCGGGAATAGATCCCTGATTAGCGCTGTTGGCACTGTCACTTGTAGAGTGCTAAAGGCTGCGGTGTAAATACGCGGCTGCTCGAACATCACAGTGCGGAGGAAGCCCGGTGCCCACCTACTCATACGCATGTACGGAATGTGACAACCGTTTCGACATCGTCCAGTCCTTCAGCGAAGATTCGCTGACGGTCTGCCCAGCTTGCTCAGGCAAGCTCCGCAAGCTGTTCAACTCTGTTGGCATCGTGTTCAAGGGCAGCGGCTTCTACCGCACCGACAGCCGCGGCGGCTCCGGGACTGCGAGCGAGCCCGCCAAGAGTGATTCGGCACCCGCTGCGAAGTCCGAGTCCAAGTCGGACTCCTCTTCGACATCGAGTTCGTCGACCAGCACGCCGGCGCCCGCAAAGGCTGCCGCGAGCTGATTTCCACAACCTCCGGGTTGTCCACAGTTTCACATGGTTAGGGCCGGAAGCACCGCTTCCGGCCCTAACGTGCATGAATGCCGTCAGCACGTTCTCGCTCGCCGAGGCGCTCCGATCCACTGCGCGCCCAACTCGATCTCAGCCCGAGCACCTTCGATCGCGTCGTCGAACTGACACGCGGCACACGATTCCGCACGGCGACAGTCCGTAAGATCGCAGCCGTTGTCCTGGCCACACTCGGCGTTGTTCTCTTCTTTCGAGGCGATCCCGCGACCGACACCGTCGCCGTAGTTGTCTCGAGCCGCGATCTCACTCCGGGGCAGGTGATTGCGGATTCGGATGTCGAGATGCGAGAGATCGACTCGAAACAACTTCCCGAAGGAGTTGTCTCCGATACCGACCTGGTAGTCGGGAGAACCGTTGCCGGCCCGATTCGCTCCGGAGAAACCGTCACCGACGTGCGCGTTCTCAGCCCACGGCTGGCCGGGTTGTCGGTAGGAACCGACGACGCCCGCATCGTCCCCGTCCGATTGGCCGATGCGGCCGTCGCGGACATGTTGCGCAGCGGGGACGTCGTCGACGTCCTGACCGTCGGCCCTGACACATCCCGCCCAGACACACCCCACCCCGACACACCCAACGAATCAGTTGCAGACAAGGCCCCACAAATTCTTGCGGCAGGAGCGGTAGTCGCGTTGGTCACCACGTCGGAAAGTACACGTAACCAGCAGGAACAGGTGATTTTGCTGGCCCTGCCGACACCAGCAGCCAACGTCGTAGCCGCGGCATCTCTGTCCAATGCGATCACCGTGACATTCCGCTGACCGCACAAAGCGTCCGAAGCTCCTCTAGGATTTTTCCAGTCGGTTCGGTATCAACGGACCATCTGGCACTTGCCATCGGAGACTCGAGGGGACACCGACATGCTCAAGGGATTCAAGGACTTCCTGCTTCGCGGAAACGTGCTCGACCTGGCCGTCGCAGTGGTCATCGGCGCGGCCTTCACCGCCATCGTGACTGCCTTCACCAGCAATATCATCAACCCACTTGTCGCTTCGATTGGCGGAGCCAACGAATACGGGTGGGGCATTCAGCTGACGGGTGACTCCGCTGAGACGTTCCTGAACTTCGGTGCGGTCGTCACCGCGATCATCAACTTCATCATCATCGCAGCGGTCGTCTACTTCGTGCTGATCGTCCCTGCGAATGCGGCGAAGAAGAAGTTCGTCTCCGAGCCCGAGGACAAGGAAGCCAGCGAAACCGATCTGCTCATCCAGATCCGCGACATCCTCTCGGCCAATGCCGGTGGCGCCGACACGGGAGCGCACGCCAAGACTCTCGAATAGGCAGTGCCCACAGATCAAATCAGGCCCTCGGACAATTGTCCGGGGGCCTGATTTACTTCTCAACCCCCGTGGTGCGGGGGCCGCTGACTGCGCAGCCAGTCGTCGTCCGAGGACCGCGAGGATCCCTCGGGACCCCGCTCGTCCGACGTCGTCTCGGGAAAGACGTCCCCGAAGATGCGCGCCAGGCGCTTCTTGTCGACTGACGGCTTCTTCGGGGTATCGCGTTGCTCCGACAAGCTGTCTCAGCCCTCGAGGCTGGAGAGCTCGGCGATCACGTGACTCGCCAAAGCCGTCAGGGTTGCCATGCCGTCGCGAATTGCCGGCCTGGTCGACGCCAGATTGGCGACCACGGTGCTTCCCGAAACTCCGACGAGGCCGCGGGACAAGCCTGCTTCGAGCGATCCGGCCGAAAGACCGGAAGCACGAAGTGCTTCGGCAATTCCCGGGATCTCGCGATCGAGAACCTCAGCGGTCACGTCAGGAGTGACGTCACGCGGGGATACCCCGGTACCGCCGACCGAGATGACGAGGTCGACGCCACCGATGACTGCGGTGTTGAGAGCGTTGCGGATCTCCACTTCGTCGGCGGCGACGGCGACTGTCGCATCGACGAGAAAACCCGCTTCGTTCAGCAGTTCCGTGACCAGTGGACCGATGGAGTCGGTGTTGTCGCCGTGGGCTGTGCGATCGTCGACGATGACGACCAGAGCGCGGCCGGCCGATGTGGCTTCGAGTTCCATGACTCCTACCGTAGTGTCCGATCCCGACGCCGTTGCGATCTGGCCGAAGATCGGGTCGATCGTCTGCTGATCGCCGAACATCATCGACCGCCCTGCGCTGCCGCGGTTCCCAACGTGACGTCGACGGTCTTGGTCTGCCCGCCGTCGCTGTACGTGATCGAGACCTTGTCGCCGGGAGCATGTGAACGCACTGCCGCGATCAGCGAATCACCATCTGCGACAACACGATCGTCGACCTTGGTGATGACTGCACCCTTCGGGATACCGGCCTTGGCGGCCGGCCCGTCAGCAGTGACATCCATGACGGTTGCGCCGTCGGCGTTGTCCTGCGACGGCACGGTCACGCCGATCATGGCCTGAGTCGCCTTGCCGGTCTTGATCAGTTCGTCGGCGACGCGGCGTGCCTGATCGATCGGGATGGCGAAACCAAGTCCGATCGAACCGCCTTGGGTACCCGACGACGCTCCGAGCGAGGCGATCGCCGTGTTGATGCCGATCAGCTGGCCGTCCATGTTGACGAGGGCGCCACCGGAGTTGCCGGGGTTGATCGCTGCGTCGGTCTGCAGAGCGTCGATGACGGTGTTCTGGTTGCCGGACTCGCCGCTCGTGGAGACCGGGCGATCGAGTGCGGAGATGATGCCTTCGGTGACCGTGCCGGCCAGGCCGAGTGGGGACCCGACGGCAACCACCTGCTGTCCGACCTGGACGTCGCCGGAGTTGCCGAGATCGATGGGCGTGAGGTCGTTGCGACCGTCGACCTTGATGACGGCGATGTCGGAGACGGGGTCGGCACCGACCAGAGTGGCCGAGGCCTTGGTTCCGTCGGAGAACGCAACGCGAAGTTGCGCTCCCTGTGCGCCGGCAACGTGGTTGTTGGTCAGGATCAGACCGTCGGAGGACAGGATGACACCGGAGCCCTCACCGCCCTGTCCCTGCGCGGTGGCTACCTCGATCTGCACGACGCTGGGCACGACCTTCGAGGCAACGGCCTGAACCGAGCCGGCGGGAGCGTTGGACGTGTTGGTCGCAGTGGGCTTCGGAGCGTTCAGAGAGTTGGTGACCGTCGCGGTTCCACCGTTGCGGTCCGCGACGACGGCGCCGACCACGCCACCGACACCACCACTGACCAGGACCAGGGCGAGAGCGCCGGCAACCAGCGCCATGCGTCCCGACTTCGGCTTGGTGGTGGTCGAACCGGAGTTCGGCCCCTGCAGCGGTGCGGGGATCTGATTGTGGCCGCCGCCCGGGCCGTTCGGGCCGCCGGGGCCACCAGGGTTGGGTGCGCCGTACGGGGCGCTCTGCTGGTACGCGGCCTCATGGGCACCGTGCGGGTGGCCGAAAGCCTGCGTGGGCTGCTGCTGTGCCTGCCCGAAGGCTTCGGCGGGTCGGGCGAACGACTCGGTCGGCTGGTACGGCTGCTGAGGCGCCTGCCCCTGAGGCTGCTGCGGCGGCACGGGGGGCTGTGCCTGAGGTGCCGTCGGCTGTGCTTGAGGTGCTGTCGGCTGCGCCTGGGTGGTGGGTTCGCTGTTGGGCTGCTCGGGCCGGGTCGGCCCGACGTTACGGTCCTCGGTCATCGGCTCGCTTTCGTCTACGGTGACCACCGGACGGGCAGTCACAACTGTTCTGCCGACAATGCTGCCTTGCGCTGCTGAGAAGGCGCTGAGACGTGCCTGTCACTTTACCCAGAGTTCGACGTGAAAAACCGGTGTTGTCGGCTCGGCCCGAAAGACTTTCGGGCCGAACGCATTAAGCCGTGACGTCAGTCACCGAAGCGCGGGACCAACGGGTCTACAGAACACGCTACTCGGCACTCGGCCCCGGTTCACCGGGAAGCACGATACGAACAAGCGCTCCCCCACGATCGGATTCGTCGATCGCGATGGTGCCGCCGTGCTTGACGACGACCTGACGCACAATCGCAAGTCCCAGACCCGATCCCGGCATCGAACGTGCCGCAGTCGACCGGTAGAAACGATCGAACACCAACTCCCGATCCTCCTCCGGAATGCCAGGTCCCGCATCACTTACGGTCAATTCCAACAATCCTTGACCCACCGGTCGCATTTCGACGCGTACCTGTTCGCCCTTCGGACTCCACTTCGCAGCGTTGTCGAGGACGTTCAGCACGGCACGCGACAGGCCCGCTTGATCTCCGTAGACGTACCACGGAGTGGTGACCGCCTCGAACTCGATTTCGTTGCGCCTGCGCCGCGCTCGTTCGAGCGCACGCTCGACGACGTCGCTGACGTCGACGCGCTCGTACACGGTTTCGGGTGCGTCTTCACGGGCCAGGTCGACGAGGTCGCCGACCAGAGTCGACAGTTCCTCGATCTGCGCGACGACGTCGGCACGGAGTTCTGCCATGTCCTCGTCGGGAATCTGCGGCGCACCGGGGCGACTGGACGCGATCAGCAATTCCATGTTGGTGCGCAACGAAGTCAACGGCGTCCGCAACTCGTGTCCGGCGTCCGCGACGAGGCGCGACTGACGCTCACGGGACTCGGCGAGCGCCCGCAGCATCGTGTTGAAACTCTCTGTCAGGCGCGCCAATTCGTCGCTGCCGGTTACGGGGATCTGCGTCAGATCGTCGGTCCGAGCGACTCGTTCGGTGGCAGCAGTCAGCCTGGCAATGGGTCGTAAACCGGTGCGGCCCACGGTAGTACCCGCCACTGCCGCAAGTATGACGCCACACCCGCCGACCACGAAGAGCACCCAGGCCAGACGGTCCAGTACCGCAACGGTCGGCGCGAGCCGCTGACCGATCACCAAAGTGCTTCCGTCATGGGTTCGTTGAGCCAGCACTCGCTGACCGTCGACGGTTCGCAGCGAGGAATCCGATTCACCACGCGCTACGGCGTCTTCGGCTTCACCGATCGGCACGTCGGAACCGGGCGGCTGGTACGTGCTCAGGTCCGAAAAGATCAGGGCCACACTGATGTCGGTGGTGTACAGCGTCGCACCGGAGATGTAGCGAGGATCGAATCGCACGACATTGCTGTCGATCAGCACCGCTGCCCTGGTACGCAACTGGTGATCGACGTCCGCGTAGAGCGCACGCGAAACCACCGCGTAGGCAGCGATCGCCATGACTGCGACGGCAATGGCCACCACCGACGCGGCGAGCAGCGTCACACGCCAACGTAATGACACCGAACGGGTCAGTGGCATCGGCGGGCGCATTTCGACGGACGCTTGGGTGGTGGAGGATTTCTTCGGTTCGGCGTTCTTGCCGAACGGAGCGGTGATCACGGAGGCGTCTCCCGCAGGACGTATCCGACTCCGCGGACGGTGTGGATCAACCTCGGTTCGCCGTCGGCTTCCGTCTTGCGACGCAGGTAGCCGACATACACCTCGAGGGCATTGCCGGACGTCGGGAAGTCGTATCCCCACACTTCTTCGAGAATGCGTCCACGGGTCAGCACGCGGCGTGGGTTGGCCATGAGCATTTCGAGGAGGGAGAACTCGGTGCGCGTCAGGCTGATCGATCGTTCGCCGCGCTTGACCTCACGGGTGACCGGGTCGAGGGTGAGGTCCTCGAACGCCATCATTTCGGAATCGGCGTCCAGATCGGGCGCGGTGCGGCGAAGTAGTGCACGCAACCTGGCAAGCAACTCTTCCAAAGCGAAGGGCTTGGGCAGGTAGTCGTCCGCTCCGGCATCGAGACCGGCCACTCGCTCGCTGACCGAATCGCGGGCGGTGAGCACGAGGATGGGCAGGTCGTCGCCGGCACTGCGAAGACGACGGCACACTTCGAGTCCGTCGAGTCGCGGCATCATGACGTCGAGCACGACGGCGTCGGGCCGGTTGGCGAGGATCTTCTCGAGTGCGTCGAGCCCGTCGACCGCGAGCTCGACCGTGTAGCCGTTGAAGCTGAGCGACCGCCGAAGCGACTCGCGAACCGCCCGGTCGTCGTCGACCACCAAAATACGCATACCGACAGTTTGGACTGAAGTGCTGAGATGCGGCTGAGAGGGTCCGATTCCGGCCTCCGGCGTGTCGCGGTCAGTCCCGGGTTCGCCTCGGCCCGGGCAGGCTCCAATGACGCCATAACGCAAGCAGTCTGAACACCGCGGCGAACGCTGTGCCGCACACCAGCGCGGCGTTGGTGGACAGTCCGGCTTGCGAGACTGTGACCACCAACGCAGCGCCGAGCAGTGCGGGAACCGCGTACAGGTCCTTGTGCAGGAGCAGTGGCACCTCGTTGACGAGAACGTCGCGGATCACGCCGCCGCCGATCGCCGCGGTCGCACCGATCAAGGTCGCCGCCAGCGAACTGGCGTTGTTGTCCAGCGCGATGACGGCGCCGGTGCTCGCGAACAAGCCCATCCCCAGTGCGTCGAGCGCCAGGATTTCACGACGCAGTCGATTGAGCGGCTCGTGGAGGTAGAACACGGCGAGTGAGGTGGCGGCGGCCGTTCCGAAGTACGGCCAACTGCTCAGAGAGCTGGGCGGATGGACGCCGAGGAGAACGTCGCGGACGATACCGCCGCCGATGCCGGTGAACACACCCACCGAGCACACCCCGAAGATGTCGAGTCGCTTGGTGACGCCCACCAGGGCACCCGAGGCCGCGAACGCCACGATGCCCACCAGTTCGAGGATCCTCAGCAGCACCGGCCAAGGATCGCACGGTCACATGCGGCTCGGGTCGATCACCCCGAGTCGAACTGCTTTGACCAGTCGCCGAGGGACTCGGTGGGTCTGGCCGAAGGCTGTGACCTCGACCAGATCGGGCGCCGTCGCCTTCCACTGGGCACGACGGCTGCGCGTGTTGGAACGGGACATCTTCCGCTTGGGAACGGCCATCAGAGTGCCTTGCGCTTTCCGTAGCGCCGCTCGAACTTCTCGACGCGTCCGGCGGTGTCCATCACACGTTGCGCTCCGGTCCAGAACGGGTGAGAGTCGCTCGTGACGTCGACGACCAGCAGCGGGTACGTGCCACCATCTTCCCATTCGACGGTGCGCTCACTCGTCACGGTCGATCGGGTCAGGAAGCTCTTGCCGGTGCTGGCGTCCTGGAAGACCACCGGGTGGTAGTCGGGGTGCATCTGCTTCTTCATTCGTTTCCCTCTCGCGTTGATTCGGTTTCGGCATAAGGTGATTCGGATTCGTCACACGGGTCTTCATGAAACTCGCCGAACGGGTCTTCCCACGTTGCCCACGACGCTTCGTCCGCCAATTCGTCGTCGGTGACCAAGGCGTGCTGCAGTGTTCGGTCGATCTCGAGCGGGTTCGCACCGCAGGTCAGAACGACCATCGAGGTGTCGCGATCACCGAAACGCTCGTCCCATTTCAGGGCCGCGAGTGCACGGCGTTCAGCTGGAACGCGGTCTCGTTCCTCCGGCGTCATCGCGGCAAGCCAGGTGTCCGCGCTGGCAACTCGCAGGCCACCGCCCGCCGATTCGAGCCAGAGCGCTTCACCCGGTTGCGTCGCCACCCAGACTCGTCCGCGGGAGTACACGACGCCTTCGAGCAGGACGTCGATCGCCTCGTGCAGACGTCCGGGGTGGAACGGCCGGTTCGCGGTGAACTCGACGAGCATCACTCCGCCGTCGTCGTCGAGCGGCGGCTGGCGACGCAACAGCGGTGAGTGAGCGTCGGCCAGTTCACCGCGTCGCGCATCCGCAGGCACCTCGAGGAGCAGTGCCTCGATGTCGTCTCCCTCGTCGAAGACGGGTACCCGTGGAGCGATGCGCGCGAGAACCGCATTCAAGCGGGACCGCTGCCAGCCGTCGAGCGCATCGGACCCGCGTAGGACGAGCGCGTCGGCGAAGTCGACCTGCCCGACGACGACCTGAGCCAGGGTGCGGTCGTCGTCGAGAGCTTCGTCGCCGGTGGCGTCTGCCAGCCAGGTCGCCGCGTCGATGCACGTCACGACGGCGTCGACGCGGACGTCCCGCTGCGCCGGTCCGTCCAGTTGGCCGACGACGCCGGTTACGACGACGTGCTCGATCGCCCAGCACAGCGCCTCGGGCTCGAGTTGCCGGTCCAACAGCAACACGATCCGCTGCACCGAACTGTGCGAGTGAAGCCGGCGCAGGAGCGGCAGCAAGTCTTCGCGCAGGGTGCAGGAGACGCAGCCGTGCGCGAGCTCGAGGATCGTCTCGCGCTCGGACACAGTGCCGGCAGACCCGGCACTCCCGGTCATCGAGGTGACCGTCCGCCGGACCACCCCTTCACGGACGTGGCTCAGGTCGTGGTGGACCAGAACAGTTCCGGTTCGCAGCAACGCTCGTGCGGTGTGTGGGGTGGATTCGCTCATGCCGGCGACCAGGACCAGCGGAGTCCTGCCGTCCAAGATCGTGTTCACAGCGGGCCTTTCTGGGAATGATTGTCATTACCGAGGTTGAACGGTACATTGATCTCATCGCATTGTCGAAAATGATTGTCATCTGCAAGTTGAAAGGAACACCCATGTCGGCTCACTGCCAAGTGACCGGACGTGTGCCGGGGTTCGGAAAATCCGTCTCGCACTCTCACAAGCGTTCGAACCGTCGCTGGAACCCGAACATCCAGCGCAAGACCTACCTCCTGCCCAGCGAGGGGCGTCGCATCACACTCACGCTCTCGACCAAGGGCATCAAGACGATCGACCGCGACGGCATCGAATCCGTCGTCGCCCGGATCCGCGCGCGCGGCGAGAAGGTCTGAGCAGATGGCACGCAACGAGATCCGCCCGATCGTGAAACTCAAGTCCACCGCGGGCACCGGGTACACGTACGTGACCCGCAAGAACCGTCGTAACGACCCCGATCGACTCGTACTGAAGAAGTACGACCCGGTGCTGCGAAAGCACGTCGATTTCCGAGAAGAGAAGTAGGCATGGCCAAGAAGTCGAAGATCGCGAAGAACAACCAGCGACGGGTCGTCGTCGAGCGGTACGCGGAGCAGCGGTCCGCTCTCAAGGAGACGATCCGCTCCCCGAAAAGCTCGGCAGAGGAGCGCGCGAAGGCCCAAGCGACCCTGCAACGTCTACCACGCGACGCCAGTCCGGTACGATTGCGCAATCGAGACGCTGCGGATGGACGTCCGCGCGGCCACCTGCGGAAGTTCGGGCTCTCCCGGATTCGCGTGCGAGAAATGGCGCACCGTGGGGAACTGCCTGGCGTACACAAGTCGAGCTGGTAAGGAAGTCGGATGGCAGTCAAGCGTTCACCGTCGAAGAAGCCACGCCCCGTAGAGGGTCGTAAGCCCAAGAAGAACCCGTTGTTCGCAGCGAAGATCACGCATGTCGATTACAAGGACATCAACTTGCTTCGCACGTTCATCTCGGACCGCGGCAAGATCCGCAGCCGTCGCGTCACGGGCCTGACCCCGCAGCAGCAGCGTCAGGTCGCCGTTGCAGTGAAGAACGCACGCGAAATGGCGTTGCTCCCCTTCACCGCCGCCCGGTAGTCATACGTGCTCGGTAGTCACACGTAGAAGTACCGAAGAGGTCGCGCAGTCACTCGACTGCGCGGCCTTTTTGTTGCCCTGACTAAGATTTTCCCGAAGTCGTTCATTCCAGTCGAGAGGTGCCCGCAGCGTGTCGGGAGTTGTTGCGGGTTTCACCGTAATTTTTGTTGTCATCGGGGTTGGGTATCTCCTCGGCCGTCTCGGCACCCTCGGTAGCCAAGGACAGTTCGTTCTCGGTCGACTCGTCTTCTTCGTCGCGACGCCTGCCCTGCTGTTCACCACCCTCGCGTCGTCCGATCTTTCGGTGATCTTCTCGCCGACGCTCGCCGTTGCGTCGGCTACTGCCTTTGCCGTCGGCGCTCTGTACGTCGTCGTCGCAAAGATCTGGCTCAACCGGCCGCTACCCGAACTGACCATCGGCGCGCTGTCGGCTTCGTACGTGAATTCAGCCAACCTCGGAATCCCGATCGCGGTGTTCGTGCTCGGCGATGCCACGTTCGTCGCGCCGCTCCTGCTCTTCCAGATCGTCGTGTACTCCCCGATCGCCTTGACGATCCTCGATCTGACGGCCCTTCGCGGCGCGGATGCCGAGAAGCTCTCGTTGATCGACACCGTCACCGCCCCGTTCAAGAATCCGATCGTGCTCGCGGGCGCTGCGGGGTTGATCGTCGCGTTGATCGGTTGGGTACCGCCCCGGCCGCTGATGCAGCCTTTCGAATTGATCGGCGCGACGTCCGTACCCGGTGCGCTGTTGGCATTCGGGCTCTCGCTCTACGGCGTGCGGGTGCTGGAGAAAGGCTCGAGTCCACGCCGCGACGTCGCGCTGGCGTCGACGCTCAAGATCGTGGTCCAACCTGTGCTGGCCTATCTGATGGCGCATTTCCTCCTCGGCATCGACGGTCATCAGTTGTTCGCCATCGTGGTCGTCTCGACGTTGCCGACGGCGCAGAACGTCTTCATCTACGCAAGCCGCTATCGGCGCGGAATGGTCCTCGCCCGAGACAGTGCCTTTGTCACCACTTTGGCGTCAATTCCGGCAATTGCGCTGGTCACAGCGCTACTCGCTTGAGCAGGGTTACGGTGGATTCATGCGTGTACTAACCCTCGCCGTTCTGGCCTGCCTTGCTGTGGCCGGATGCTCCGTCGGGGCCCAGACCACGGGGCCGGTTGCCGCACCGAATCCGATGGCGGCCAACGAAGCAAGTCCCGCCGACTGGTCGCTCGGAACCCCCGTTCCCGACGAGGTCGACGACAGCGAGATGGGCACGGAGTTCGACAGCCGCACCGACATCGTGGGTGCGACGGCCACGATGTTCGAATCGTGGTCCGAGGTCGACGATCACACGGTGGCCGTCCACTTCGTGACCGGCACTCCGGAGTGCTACGGCGCGTACGCAACCGTCGAAGAGACAGATACGACGGTGATCGTCACGCTCCGAACCGGGGCACTGCCCGAGGCCGCGGACAAGATGTGCATTCTGGTTGCCGTGTTCGGCAGCTTGGATGTCCCGCTGAGCCGACCGCTCGGCGATCGTCACGTCGTCAACGGCTAGCCGCGCCTAAACGGCACAAGTTCGACGATCGAACACTCCGTTTCGTCAGGTGTGGTGTGCGTCTCCTCGGGACAGACTGAAAACCGACACCCGTTCACTCGCTCGTCGGCAGCTTTCGACTCGAGCGGTGCTCAACATGAAGGAGCTCGCAAGTGCCTACTCTCCAGAGAGACGTTGCAATCGTCGGCGCCGGCCCCTCTGGCCTGGCAGCTGCAACCGCGCTGCGCAAGGCCGGTTTGACCGTCGCTGTGATCGAAGCGCGCGACCGCGTCGGCGGCCGCACGTGGACCGACACCATCGACGGAGCAGTTCTGGAAATCGGCGGCCAGTGGGTCTCCCCCGACCAGACCGCCCTGCTCGCCTTGCTCGACGAACTCGGCCTGAAAACTTTCGAGCGCTACCGCGAGGGCGAGTCCGTCTACATCTCGTCGGCAGGCGAGCGGACGCAGTACACGGGCGATTCCTTCCCCACGAACGACACCACGAAGAAGGAGATGGACCGTCTCATCGACGAGATGGACGATCTCGCAGCACAGATCGGCGCCGAGGAACCGTGGGCACATCCCCTCGCCCGCGATCTCGACACAGTCTCCTTCAAGCAGTGGCTGATCAATCAGTCCGACGACGCCGAGGCACGTGACAACATCGGTCTTTTCATTGCCGGTGGCATGCTCACCAAGCCCGCCCACTCGTTCTCTGCCCTGCAGGCCGTACTCATGGCCGCTTCCGCAGGCTCGTTCTCCCACCTCGTCGACGAGGACTTCATCCTCGACAAGCGAGTGATCGGCGGAATGCAGCAGGTATCGATCCGCATGGCAGAGGCCCTCGGCGACGACCTCTTCCTCAACGCACCCGTGCGAACGGTGAAGTGGAACGAATCCGGTGCAACGGTGTTGGCGGACGGCGATGTTCGCGTCGAGGCAAGCCGAGTGATCCTGGCCGTACCGCCCAACCTCTACTCCCGAATCTCGTACGATCCCCCGCTGCCGCGTCGTCAGCACCAGATGCACCAGCACCAGTCCCTCGGCCTCGTCATCAAGGTTCACGCGGTGTACGAGACGCCTTTCTGGCGCGAAGACGGCCTCTCCGGCACCGGCTTCGGCGCGTCCGAGGTAGTGCAGGAGGTGTACGACAACACCAACCACGAGGACGATCGCGGCACCCTGGTCGCGTTCGTCTCCGACGAGAAGGCCGACGCGATGTTCGAGCTTTCCGTCGAGGAGCGTAAGGCCACGATTCTGGCCTCACTTGCCCGCTATCTCGGCCCGAAGGCCGAAGAGCCGGTTGTGTACTACGAATCCGACTGGGGCTCGGAGGAATGGACCCGCGGTGCGTACGCAGCGAGCTTCGACCTCGGAGGCCTGCACCGCTACGGCGCGGATTCCCGCACGCCCGTCGGCCCGATTCACTTCTCGTGCTCCGACATTGCGGCCGAGGGGTACCAGCACGTCGACGGTGCCGTTCGGATGGGTCAGCGAACCGCAGCCGACATCATCGCTCGCAGCAAGGCCTGACGGCCGCTTTGCCAAGTCTCGATCATTGCCCGGCAGTCACGATTGCCGGGCAATGATCGAGAGCAGTAGTTCGGCCCGAACCCTGGCCACTTCCAGCCGACAGTCGATCAGGCTCTCCACCTTCGCCATTCGGCTCCGCAGTGTGTGCCGGTGAACGCCCATCGTGATGGCGGCCGCTTCCCAGTGTCCGTTGGCCTCGAGAAATGCCCGCAACGACGCCAGCAGTTCGGTGCCGTTGTCACGGTCGTAGTCCTCGATCGGTGTGATCATCGTTTCCGCCAACGTGTTGAGCACTTCACGCGTCGAATCGAAAGACAGCAGCACACTTCCGGTCAGCGCCGCGAATTCCAAAGGCTCGCCACCGATTTCCGCCGCAGACGCACACAGCTGGGACTGCTCGACGGCGACCGCCAGCGCAGCGACCACCCGTCGCGCGCTCAAGCCGACTCGAAGCGCGCGAAGATCCGACCTCGATACCCCGCCCAGTAGCTCTCGGGCGAACTGGACGTCGTCGGTTCCACGCAGCAGCACTGTGACGCGAGTGTCGTTGATTCGCGAGAACAACTGCCGCCCTGCCTTGTTCATGAACTCGGCAATCTCGGCTCCGACGCGTCCCGCTACGTCGGACGTGTCGGCAAGAACTGTCAATCCTCGGATCATTCCCTCGCCGTCGGCGGCCTGCCTGATCTGTTGCCACGCCGGCGCCGGGTCGCGATCCTCGGTGAGCAGCAGCCCGAGGGCGTGCGAATTCAACTGATCCTGAGTAGCACGCAGGCGCGCGGGTTTCTCGAAGTCCAATGCCAACAACGAGTTCGCGTGACCGAGCAGTATCTGATCGACGTAGCTGAGCGCCGAAGCACTGATCACCGCCAGGTATCCGTACGGCGTTCGCCCGACGCTGATCTGCTGCACCGCGATCGACGCTCCAGACCTTGCGAGCGCCACGCTACTGGAGGCACCGCCCCCGAGAGTTGCTCGCAGTTCGTCGATCACGTCGTCCGTCGGCAGTTGAGGTGAGCTCTCGAGAACTCGTCCGGCGACGTCGAGAAGAAGCACCGTCGCCGAGGTTGCGATCGCCAGTTCACGCACGGTTGCGGCAGTTCCGCCGGAAATGACGGCACGCGTCATCCGCGGTTGCGCCCGCGACGCCCGGAGGACCGCTTCGTATTCCTGCTCTGCCAACCGGCTCATCACACGCTTGACGACGGCAGCAAACGGCGTCGGCAGCGGCACCTCGATCAGCGGGAGTCCGATCTCGTCGGCGACGGCCACCAGATCGGCCGGGACCTCGGGGTACGAGAGCCCGGTTCCGAATCCCACCGCCGCCACACCTGCCGCGTCGAGCATTCGGAGATAGCGGCCGCGCTTTTGCTGAGTGGACGGCAATCGGATGCCGGTGGTGAGGATGAATTCGCCGCCGGTCAACCACCGGAAAGGGTCGAGCAACTCCGTGGCGTGCGCAAATGTGATTTCGCGACCGACGCCCTGGGCGCCGCCTTTGAGTTCCAGCGCGAGGTCCGGCTGCGCCAACATCCACCGCACAGCGATCGTCATGGGCTGGACTGTACAACTCGGCGCGTCGGCGATCAAAGATTTCACCTTTTTGGCAGCTGCCTTTACTTGTGAGTCAGCGCACACTTGCTCACACACGCCCCACAAAGTGCGAGTTCCGTGCTGATCACCTCGGCCGGAACTCGTTCGACCTCGAGAGGAACCGGTACCGATGTCGATCGTCGTACTCGAGAACTACATCAACGGTGAATTCGTCGCCTCAGCCGCGACGGAAACACTCGACCTGATCAACCCCGTGGACGAGAGTGTGGTCGGGCGTACGCCGGTCTCCACGAAGGAAGACGTCGACGCCGCCGTCGAAGCCGCACAGAGAGCATTCGAGACCTGGGGCAAGACGACGCCGAGCGTGCGGCAGGCTGCACTCCTCAAGCTCGCCGACGCCATCGAAGCGCACAGCGACGAAATCGTCGCAGCCGAAAGCGCCAACACCGGCCAGGCCCACCAGATGATCGCCGACGAAGAGGTCAAGGTCGGAGCCGATCAGATGCGGTTCTTCGCCGGAGCCGCACGACTTCTCGAGGGCAAGGCGGCCGGAGAGTACATGGAGGGTTTCACCTCCTACGTCCGTCGTGAGCCGATCGGCGTCGTCGGTCAGGTCACGCCCTGGAACTACCCGTTCATGATGGCGCTGTGGAAGATCGGGCCCGCCCTCGCGGCCGGCAACACGATCGTCCTCAAGCCCAGCGACACCACACCGGGCAGCACGCTGGTCCTGGCGAAGCTCTCGAAGGGCATCCTGCCGGACGGCGTGTTCAACGTCGTGCTCGGCAACGGCGGAACCGGAGCGACGTTGGTGGAGAACCCGGCCCTCGGTCTCGTCTCGATCACCGGTTCGGTGCGGGCGGGCATCGCTGTCGCCGTGTCCGCAGCACAGCAACTCAAGCGCGCGCACCTCGAACTGGGCGGCAAAGCGCCGGCGATCGTCTTCGGCGACGTCGACATCGAGAAGACCGCCACCGGCATCGCCGAGGCAGCGTTCTTCAACGGCGGCCAGGATTGCACCGCGGCCACTCGCGTGATCGTTCACGAGTCCATCCACGATCAGCTCGTCGAAGCCCTCGTCCGGAACGCCGAGAAGCTGCGCCCCGGAGCGCCTTCCGATCCTGATGCCTTCTACGGCCCGCTCAACAACATCAATCACTTCAACGCCGTGAGCGACAAGATCGCGAACCTGCCGGCGTCGGCCAAGATCGTTACCGGCGGAAAGCGTTCGGGCGAAACCGGATTCTTCTTCGAGCCGACCGTCATCACCGGCGTCGCGCAATCGGACGACATCGTGCAGGAAGAGACTTTCGGTCCTATCCTCACAGTCCAGAGCTTCTCCGACGAGAAGGAGGCGATCACGCTTGCCAACGACGTTCGGTTCGGCCTGGCCTCGAGCATCTGGACCAAGGATCACGGTGTCACGCAACGCGTCTCCGCTGCTCTCGACTTCGGTGCGGTGTGGATCAACTGCCACATCCCGCTCGTCGCCGAAATGCCGCACGGCGGCTTCAAGTATTCCGGTTACGGCAAGGATCTCTCGGCCTACGGAGTCGAGGACTACACCCGTCTCAAGCACGTCATGAGTTCGCACGACTGAGTCGCCGCCCCTCCTGCTGTGCGCCTTTATCAACCCCCCGCGGTTAATAAAGGCGCACAGCAGATTCCTCCAATCCGGAAAAGAGCCACCATGCGCCTTATCGTCGGATACCTCGCCACACCCAGCGGTAAAGACGGGCTGGTCCTCGGGGCCCAGCTCGCGCGCAGTCTCGGCGCGCAACTCGACATCTGCATGGTCCTCCCACCGGATCGGACACTGCCGGCCAAGGTTCCCTCGGAAGCCGGCTACGACGACATCCTCGCCGCGCGTGCACACGACTGGCTCGCCGAGGCGAAAGCGTCGGTGCCCGAGGACATCCAGGTGGAAGTACACCTGAGCTTCCACGAGTCGTTCGCTCAGGGCCTGCTCGACGAAGTGGACCGACTGAATGCGCTCGCGATCGTGGTGGGAGCTTCCGGCGACGGTTTGCTCGGCCGTCACGCGATAGGTTCGGTCTCGACCGAACTGCTTCACTCCGCCCATGTCCCGGTAGCACTGGCGCCTCGCGGAACGCGGCACTCGGCGGCCACTGCGATACGAGAGGTCACCTGTGCACTCGGCACCCGTGTCGGCGCCGACATCGTCTTGAACACCGCCGTGCGCGCCAGCGAACTGATGCAGGTTCCGTTGCGACTGGTCTCACTGGTAGCGCTCGACCCCCAGAACGATCTGCGAGATCATCGCGACACCGCCGAGTCGGCCAGGGAGCGTGCACGAAATCACGCTCAGGACACACTCGACGTCGCAAGAGCCGCGCTCCCCGCGGAGTTCCCCATCGAGGTCATCATTGCCGACGGATCTACCGTGGAATCGGCAGTGCGTCAACTGGACTGGCAGGACGGCGACCTCGTGATGGTCGGTTCAAGTCGACTCGCACAGCCCCGCAAACTGTTCCTGGGCTCAACCGCCGCCAAGATGCTGCGCGTACTGCCCGTACCCATGGTCGTAGTGCCCAAGCACGAATTCACCCAGCCGGAGGCACTGTCATGACCAGCACCGAACTGAGTTCCAAAGGCCTCGCCACCGGCAAGATCGGCATGATCTCCGGCGCGGTGCTCGGAATCTCCTCCGTGGCACCGGGTTACACCCTGACGGCCAGCATCGGATTGATCGTCGCTGCGGTCGGTCTCAAGATGCCCGCCATCTTCATCGCCGGCTTCATCCCGATGTTCCTCACCGCGTACGCGTACCGCGAACTGAACTCCGACACTCCTGACTGCGGAGCGTCATTCACGTGGTCCACCAAGGCATTCGGACCGTACGTCGGCTGGATGTGCGGCTGGGGCATGGTGATCGCCACCATCATCGTGCTCTCGAACCTCGCTGCGATTGCCGTCGACTTCTTCTATCTGTTCATCGCGCGGGTGGCCGACAATCCCTCCATCGCCGATCTGCCGGGCAATAAATTCGTCAACGTCGGCACCACACTGGTGTTCATCGCGTTGGCCACCTGGATTGCCAGTCGGGGAATCACTACCAGCGAGCGCGTACAGTTCGCGCTCGTCGGCTTCCAGATGGTGCTGCTGGTCGTCTTCGCCGTCGTTGCACTGGTTCACGTCGGCGCCGGCGACGCCCCGGCCGGATTGTCCTTCGACCTGAGTTGGTTCAACCCGTTCAGCGGACTCGCCATCGGTGCGTTTGTCATCGGACTCACCGGATCGATCTTCGCGTTCTGGGGCTGGGATACCTGTCTCACGCTGGGCGAGGAGTCGAAGAACCCCAAGAAGACCCCGGGCCGCGCCGGTTTGCTCTGTGTCGCAACCATTCTCCTGACCTACCTGCTGGTCGCCGTTGCCGCGATGATGTACGCCGGCGTCGGCGAGGAAGGCCTCGGTCTCGGCAATCCCGACAACTCCGAGAACGTCTTCGGCGCTCTGGCCGACCCGGTCCTGGGCAACTGGGGCGGAATGCTTCTGTTCCTCGCGGTCTTCGTCTCTTCAGTCGCCAGCCTGCAGACCACGTTCCTGCCCGCGGCACGAACCATGCTCGCCATGGGTGCATACGGAGCTTTCCCCAAGAAGCTCGCCGAGGTGTCGCCTCGGTTCCTGGTGCCGTCGTACGCGACCGTCGTGGCCGGCGCGGTAACCGCAGTGTTCTACAGCGTCGTCACGTTCCTGTCCGAAAGTGCTCTGCTCGATACGATCGCCGCACTCGGCATCATGATCTGCTGGTATTACGGCATCACCGCATTCGCGTGCGTGTGGTACTTCCGCAAGACGCTTTTAGAGAGCGTACGAAACTTCGTCTTTCGGCTCGCGTTCCCACTCATCGGTGGCCTCATGCTGCTTGCGGTGTTCGTCATTTCGGTCCAGGAGAGTATGAATCCGGACAATGCCAGCGGAGCATCCATCGGCGGAATCGGCCTGGTCTTCTTCCTCGGGTTCGGAATCCTCATCCTCGGCGCGGTCCTGATGATGGTCATGCGAGTGCGCAATCCCGAGTTCTTCGAGGGCAAGACCCTCAATCTCGACACGGAGGCTCTGCGCGACGAGAACGACCTCAGCGTGTCCTAGGAGTCACTAGCTTCGGGGGCCTGCGCGATCAGGCCCGCCATCAACACGCGCAAGCCGAATTCGAAGGCGGCGTCGGCACGTTCGGGATTTTTCCCGGACGTTGCCAACGCCGCCTTCATCGCGTCGTTGGCTTCGGGTCCCGACGCCCACTGGACGTCCGGCGCCGCCAGGTCCAGGGCCGAACCGAGAACAAAACTGTCGACGGTCGTGATCGCGTGCAGTGTTTCGGTCGGGTCGAAGCCACCATCGGCAAATGCCTGCGCCAATGCGTTGTAGAGGGTGAACGCCACACCGGCCTGCACCGTCTGGGCCGTGAAGAGCGGAATCAGACGAGGATGCGCGGCGTAGCTTCGCCGGTACTCGGCTGCCAGCGCCGCGACGGTCTCACTCCAGGTCCCCGAGGCCGACTCGACGTCGATTCCTGCCATCAACTGCGCCCTCATCAGTTCGACGATCTCGGCTCGTCCGGAAACGTGGTTGTAGAGCGAGGACGGTCGAACCTTCAGTCTTGCGGCGAGTCCCGGCATGGTGAAGTCGCCGGATTCGTCCACCGACTCGATCGCTGCCTCGGTGATGATCGCCGGTGAGAGCAGTCGTTGCGATGGCCGCGGCATATGTCCTCCTGTAGTGATCCACACCGTTCGGGGCGCTGCAAAAAACAATTCCTCGAAAGTCCTTGATCAATCAGCGCTCACCCACCATACTTAACGAATCACATTCGTTTTACGTTGAACGTCGAATACCCGAGCACCGAGGAAACCCCATGCTGACGATCACCGCCCTCACCCCACCCGAGTCACCGGCCGCGACTTCGCCGTCCACGTCCACCCCTCTGCGTGTAGGTCTCGTCCAACATCGCTGGCACGAGGACCAAGACGACCTCCACGCTGAATTGAGCGAAGGCATTGCGTCCGCAGCGAAGCTGGGCGCTTCCGTGGTCTTTCTTCCGGAGCTGACGCTCAGCCGCTACCCCGCCTCCACCCAGGCCGGCGACAATCCCGGACGCGCGGCGGAAGACCTGCTCACCGGACCCACTTTCGCCTTCGCCACCAAAGCCGCTGCGGAGAACCAGGTTCTCGTTCACGCGTCGTTGTACGAGCGCAGCGACGCCGAGGACGGCCTGGGCTTCAACACCGCGATCCTGGTCTCGCCCGGGGGTGAACTTCTCGGTCGTACCCGCAAGCTCCACATTCCGGTGACGGCCGGGTACTACGAGGACACGTACTTTCGCGGCGGTCCGTCCGAGGACGCATACCCCGTTCACGAGGCACTCGGCGCCAAGTTCGGACTCCCGACATGCTGGGACGAGTGGTTCCCCGAGGTCGCACGTGCATACTCCCTCGCCGGTGCCCAGGTCCTGGTGTACCCGACGGCGATCGGCTCGGAACCCGATCACCCGAATTTCGACACCCAACCGCT
The DNA here is from genome assembly GCF_001682295.1 of Rhodococcus sp. 008. Classification (NCBI taxonomy): domain Bacteria; kingdom Bacillati; phylum Actinomycetota; class Actinomycetes; order Mycobacteriales; family Nocardiaceae; genus Rhodococcus; species Rhodococcus sp. 008. Next base: position 502,465 of record NZ_CP012749.1, read on the forward strand.
GTGGCAGCAAGTGATCGTCGGAAACGGTATCGCCAACGGCACTTTCATGGTTGTCCCCAATCGCCACGGCAGTGAAGGTCTCATCACCTTCTACGGTTCGTCGTTCATCTCGGACCCGTACGGACGCATCCTCGTTCAGGCTCCGCGCGACGAATCAGCCGTCTTGGTCGCAGATCTCGACCTGCAGCACCGTGAAGACTGGCTTGCGCTGTTCCCGTTCCTGGCCACTCGCCGACCCGACACCTACTCGGCCCTGACCGCACCGGTGAACACTGCAGGAGCCAACCGATGACCTGGCGCATGCCCGCGGAAAGTGAGCCGCACGAACGTACCTGGATGGCGTACCCGAGCGCCGGATACTCTCTCGGGGACACCGCGGGAGAACAGCACGAAGCGCGCTCGACGTGGGCGGCCGTCGCCCACGCCGTCGCCGAATTCGAGCCGGTCACCGTCGTCGTCGATCCCGCCGAAGTCGAAGAAGCACGAAAGTACCTGTCCGAGAAGGTCGACATCGTCGAGGCACCTCTCGACGACGCGTGGATGCGCGACATCGGGCCGACGTTCGTCCTGTCCGACGAAGGCCGTCTCGGCGGAGTCAACTGGGTGTTCAACGGCTGGGGTGCACAGGATTGGGCGCAGTGGGACAAGGACTCGAAGATCGGCGCATTTGTCGTCGAACAATCCGGTGCCCAGTTGATCGACTCACCAATCGTCAACGAGGGCGGCGGTATTCAAGTCGACGGTCTCGGCACCGTCTTGGTCACCGAAACCGTCCAACTCGATCCGGGACGAAACCCCGACCTGACGAAGGCCGACATCGAGGCCGAACTCGCCCGCACCATCGGCGCCAAGCACGTGATCTGGCTTCCCCGCGGGTTGACCCGCGATCAGGAGACCTACGGAACGCGCGGACACGTCGACATCGTCGCTGCCATCTCTTCCCCCGGAGTGGTACTCGTCCATGACCAACGCAATCCGGTGCACCCCGACTACGCCGTCAGCAAGACGATCATCGAGTTGTTCGAAAGCTCGACGGACGTCGGCGGCCGGCCGTGGAAGGTCATTCGGGTACCCGCTCCCGAAATCCTGCGCGACGACGAGGGATTCGTCGACTACAGCTACATCAACCATCTCGTGGTCAATCGCGGAGTGATTGCCTGCAGCTTCGACGATCCGGCCGACGCCGAAGCGGCCCGGATCCTTGCGGCCGCCTACCCCGGGCGCACCGTCGTCACCGTCGACGCCAGACCGCTGTTCGAACGTGGCGGCGGCATCCACTGCATCACCCAGCACCAGCCCGCTGAACAAGACTGACGGCGGCAGAATTAGCGGCGACCTCGCATGTAGTCACTCACGACCGCGGCGCCGAGGCCGTCCAGGTCCGGCGCGATGACGCGTCCACCCACACGGTGCGCCATCCGGTCGACCACCCTGGCCAGACCTGGATCCTCACCGAGGCGGAAGAACGTGACCTTGGCGCCAAGCCTGGCCACCGCGTCGAGTGCTCGAACCGTCAAACCGAGGGTTCGTGCACTCGGCGGGTAGTCGAACCTGGCTTCTCCGTCCGCTTCGAGATGAGCCGTCGGCTCACCGTCGGTGACGATCAGTACCACCGGCTGTGCGTTGGAGTGGCGTCGAAGATGCCTGGCCGCCAACAACAGTGCGTGGTGCAGGTTGGTTCCCTGGTCCCACGCGCCGTCCAAACCAGCGAGCTCCGACGGGCTCAGCACGTGCGCGTGGCGTCCGAAGGCGATCAACTGGAGTTCGTCGCTGCGAAATCGCGTACTCACCAGATGATTGAGTGCCAGAGCGGTGCGCTTCATCGGCACCCAGCGATCTTCCATCACCATCGAGAACGACGTGTCCACCAGGAGAGCAACCGCAGCCTGACTGCGCTGTTCGGTTTCGGCCACCTCGACATCGACGACGCTCAGCCGCACCGGCATTCGGCCCGGGTCACGCAGGACGGCGTTGGTGATGGTTCTCGTGACGTCCCACGGTTCCGTGTCCCCGAATTCCCATTCGCGGGACGCTCCGGTCGGTTCGCCCATCGCACCTGCCCGACGCGTATCGCGTTGACCGGTTCGCGACGACAGTTGCCCGGCGACGTCACGCAGAGCGGTCTGTCCGAGCTGTCGCATGGCTTTGGGCGACAAGCGCCATTGACCGTCCGGTGCGCGATCGAAGAAACCCTGTTCCTGTAAAGCCTTTTCGAGATCGGCCAGGGTGCGAGCATCAGCGGCGGCTTCGTCGCCGAGTTGCCGCGCGAGTAGCTCGGGGTCGATGTCGTCGAGCGCTGCGCCCGCGTATTGCTGCGACAGTTGATCTGCCAGCGATTCCAGCTCGGCGATGTCCTGCAGGGCACCGGTCCCCTCACCCAACCCCATTCCGTTGTCGCCGCGGAACTGTTGCGAACCTTCCCAGTCCTCACCCGGCCGAGCCGCCTGAAGGAACTGGTCGAGTTGACTCAGCTCACTCATCAGGCTCGGATCGCCGAACGCCTGCTGCGCCAACGCATCCAACTCGTCACGCTGCTCCTGCGAGAGCGAGTTACGCAATCGTTGTGCGGCCGCCGCGCGCTGCGCCAACGAATCCAGAAGTTCGTCGACGTTGCGCGGGTTGTCCGGGAAATACTGCCCGTGCTTGTCCATGAACTCCGCAAACTGCTCCGGAGTGTCGACACCCCGAGAGTGCGCATCGAGCAGTTGATTCAGATCAGCCAGCATCTGGCGTATCTGCTCACGATCCTCGTCGGTAGCGCCCTCGAGGGCCTGCTTCATTCCCGAGAAGCGTTGATCGAGGACCTCACGTCCGAGCAGATCACGAATCTTCTCGTAATCCGCGCGAGCCTGTTCGCTGCGCCAGTTGTAGTCGGCCAGATCTTGCACGGCCTGAGCTGTCGACGGCGGTAACTCCTCGATCCGCATTTCGTTGAATCGTGCGTCGTCGTCGAGAGCACGTGCCAATTCTTTGCGCTCTTCGAGCACCGCCTTGTCGAGAAGCTTGCGAACCTCGTCGAGAGTTCCGTCGAGATTGTTGCGGCGCAGCAACTCGCGTCGACGCCGGTTCGCCTGGGCGGCAAGGTCGTCGAGCCCGCGCATGTCCCGGTTGCCTCGGCGCAGGAGCTCTCGGAGGGCATGGCGCGGCGACGTGCCCGACAACACGTCGTCGCCGATTGCTGCCAGGGCCTCGCGCAGATCCACGGGAGGCGCGAGCGGATCGGGACCACCGTCGTAAGGCCCGTACCGCGGATTGTGGATCATCACTGCCCCTTACGAATACACCGAGCGGCCGCCCGGGCCTTGATCTTTGGAGATCCGGCGCGCGAGGTAAAGCCCTTCGAGGGCAAGTTCGGCACCGGCGGCACGCTCGCCGTCGGATTGCGCACCGAGACGTTCGGCTACTTCGTCCAGGACCTCGAGGTCCGGAAGCTCGTCGAGAAATGCCTTGGCCGTGACAGATTCACCGGTGACGATCGTGTTGCCCATCTCCACCGCAGCAACCAGCATCCCCAGGTCGATCCCGCCGAGACGTGCCCGAACCGTATCGGCCGTCGCGCGACGCAGCAGGTGCTCGAGCACCTCCAGTTCTCGTCCCTCTTCACCGGATTCGAACTCGACCTTGCCGCGAAGAACCTCGACCACGGACTCGAGATCGACGGGCCGTGCAACAGGATCGGCCTCGCCGAGCACCGCCGCGCGTCGTACCGCCGCTGCACTGACCGTTTCGGCGCCGGCGACGGCAAAGCGTGCCGACACACCCGATCGCTGGTCCACCGAGGTGGATTCGCGGAGCAGGCGAGTGAATCTGGCAAGAATTTCGAGAAGGTAGTCGGGCACCTCCGCGGCCAGATGCGCCTCCTGCTCGATCACCGCGATCTCGCCCGCCAGCTCGACGGGGTAGTGAGTGCGGATCTCGGCGCCGAAGCGGTCCTTGAGTGGTGTGATGATGCGCCCGCGGTTGGTGTAGTCCTCGGGGTTGGCGCTCGCGACCAGAAGAACGTCCAACGGAAGGCGAAGCGCGTACCCGCGGACCTGGATGTCCCGCTCTTCCATCACGTTGAGCAAAGAGACCTGGATGCGTTCGGCGAGGTCGGGGAGCTCGTTGATGGCCACGATTCCGCGATGCGCGCGAGGCACGAGGCCGAAGTGAATGGTCTCCGGATCGCCGAGGCTCCGGCCTTCGGCAACCTTGACCGGATCGACGTCGCCGATCAGGTCGGCGACCGAGGTATCCGGCGTCGCCAACTTCTCGGAGTACCGCTCGCTGCGGTGGCGCCAGGCGATCGGGAGGTCGTCGCCCAGTTCCTTGGCTCGACGTATCGAAGCCGGGGTGATCGGCTCGTACGGGTGCTCCCCCAGTTCCGAGCCTTCGATGACGGGCGTCCACTCGTCGAGCAGGAGCCCGAGAGTGCGAAGCAGCCTCGTCTTTCCCTGACCTCGTTCGCCGAGCAGAACCACGTCGTGGCCGGCGATCAGCGCCCGCTCGAGTTGCGGGGCGACCGTGTCCTCGAACCCGACTATCCCGGGCCAGGGGTCACGGCCGTCCCGCAACGCGGCGAGAAGATTCTCTCGTAGTTCTTCCTTGACACTTCGCTGTACGTGTCCGGAGGCGCGTAGCTCTCCGAGGGTTTTTGCGACAGTCACCACTCCACGCTACGAGTGTTTGCGGGGTTTCGCCTCTCGCCGAGGAAGTTCGGTCGCTCAGCCTTCGATGTTCTCGGGATTCATCCAGATGATTTCCCAGATGTGGCCGTCGGGATCCTGGAAGCTGCGGCTGTACATGAAGCCGTGATCCTGCGTCGCGTTTCCTTCGGAACCGCCGGTCTCGAGCGCCTTGTCGACGAGGGCGTCGACGGCCTCACGGGTCTCGGCCGAGAGACCGAGCAGCGCTTCCGTCGACGTCGAGGTGTCGGCGATGCCCTTGGTGGTGAAGGTCTTGAAGAAGGGCTCGGCCAACAGCATCACGACGATGGTGTCACTGATAACCATCGACGACGCATTCTCGTCGGAGAACTGCGTGTTCTTGGAGTATCCGAGGCCCTCGTAGAAGGTGGTGGCCTTGCCGAGGTCCTTGACGGGCAGGTTGAGGAAGAACATCGGCTGCGGGTTTGTCGCCATGAAAGGTCCTTTCCGAGACTTTGCTGTGCGCCTTTATTAACCGCCGGCGGTTAATAAAGGCGCACAGTAGACCTAAACTCCACCCATGGATACCTGGGTGTTGCCGGCCATGCTCGGCCTCGGACTCGCCGCAGCGTCCGGAATGCGAACCTTCCTGCCGCTGCTGATGCTCAGCGCTGCCGTCCACTTCGAACTGTTCGGGATCACCGTCGGCGAGTCGATGCGGTGGATCGGATCGACCGGCGCGCTGGTCGCATTGGCAATCGCCGCGGTGGTCGAACTGGGTGCCGACCTCATTCCGTTCGTGGACAACGCACTCTCGGTGATCGGGAACGTCACCGGACCGATCGCCGGAGTGATCGCGGCCTGGGCGGCCTTCAGCCATCTCGACCCTGCGATGGCCGCGTTGGCGGGCATCATCGTCGGAGCGCCGACGGCGTTGACGTTCAGCGCCGCGCAGACCGGCACTCGCGCGGTCAGTACGGCCACTACCGGTGGGCTGGCAAATCCCGTCGTTTCCGTCATCGAGGATGTGCTGACTTTCTTCACCTCCTTGATCGCGATGATCTTGCCGCTCCTGATCATTCCCCTGCTCGCCGCGCTCTTGTGGTTCAGCTGGCGTGGCTGGCGTCGTGTCCGGAGTCTGCGCACCGCCTGACCGCACCGACCTGGTAGACAAGTCGTCATGTCCGACACCGAGATCTCGTTCCAATCCGGCGACGTCACCCTGTACGGGAGTCTTCGCCTGGCCGCCTCACCCGACGCCCCTGCCCCGGCCGCGCTGATTCTGGCCGGCAGCGGCCCCACCGATCGCAACGGCGACAGCGCCCTCCTCGAAGGCGACATCGGAACTCTGCGGTTCATCGCGGATCTTCTTGAAAAACAAGGGATTTCAAGCCTGCGTTACGACAAGCTCGGCAGTGGCGAAACCGCCCTCGGTGACTACGACATCGAGGACATCGCCGATCTCGGCTTCAACACTTTTGTCGACGCCGCCTCCGACGGACTGGACTACCTCGCCGGGCAACCCGGTGTCGATCCCGAGCGCTTGTTCGTGGTCGGACACAGCGACGGCGCCGTAGTCGCACTGGCCCTCGCCACCGCGAAGGAGGGCGCCAGAGTCAGTGCCCTCGCACTGCTCGAGCCACTGAGCGTCAGACTTCTCGATCTACTCACGACGCAGATTCACCGCCAGCTCGATGCGGTCGTCGGCGCCGGTCAGTTACCGGTCGAACTGGCTGACGAACTGCGCGTCGCGCTCGCCGATGCCGTCGAGTCGCTGCGATCCGAGGGCACTGTTCCGGATGACCTGCCCGAGCCGCTGCAGAATGCGGGACTCGTACACGCCAATGCCAAGGCACTCGCCGAGGAAGACGCATTGGACCCGGTTGCGCTCGTGGCGGCGCTACCGGCGGGCATGCCCGTTCTCACGAGCTGCTCGGACAAGGACATCCAAGTCATTCCCGCCGATGTCGCGGCACTCGACGCCGCGCTCTCACATACAGCGCTGACTTCCGTGCGGATGCGCAACGCCAACTTCGTACTCAAGGACATCGGCGACGAACAGTCCACCGGTGCCGACTACGTCGCGCCGCTTCCGTACTCGGCAGAGTTCTCGGAGCCCTTCACAGCGTGGGTCCGTTCGTTCTCCTGATCACGTACAGACCGAACGTCCTCTTTTTCAGGTAGAAAGTTCCCTCCGCGAACCATCGCGGAGGGAATTCTGCTTTCTACGCCTGACCTGCAATGAAGACTCTTTCAATCCAGCGAACCTGGGGACAGAAGTCACCCGGAGTTTACGTTCGCGGCGCTTTTTATTGGTGCGAACCCTCGATCCGTGCTGTACGGTCATCCATTAACCAGCAACGCCACACAGAAAGGAACGGACATCATGTCGCTACACCCGCACGTCGTATCCGTACCTTCGTGGCGCAGCTGCACCGTAGACAAGCACATTTTTTCGGCCGCAATGTCGGCCAAGCACATGGGCAACAAGCGCGGTGTACCCCGAGAATGATCCCCAGTTCCACCGGATTCGTTCTCGGGCACCCAGGGCAAACGCCTCGGGTGCCTTTTCTTTTACCTTTCACACGCAGGAGCACCACATGAAACTTCGAGTCAACCAACTGTCCATCGCGCCGCCGTATGTCGATCTGCCCGGTGACCTCACCGGATACGCCGTCACCCTGGATCTTTCACACTCCGATGCGGCCCACGAAGCTACCCTCGGCGCATTGATCAGCGAGATCCGCAGTCGCGGAGCCTCACGCGTCGTCATCACCGGCTCACCCCGCGAACTCCAGGGCACCCACAGCAGCGCCGCCTGAAAGACCCGGGCGGCCTGAATGCAGAACGGGCCCCGAAACTCCCGTTGAGGAGTCGAGGCCCGCTACCGACGCAGGAGTCAGTGCGCGAAGTGGCGCGCACCGGTCAGATAGAGAGTGACACCGGCTTCCTTGGCTGCGGCAATCACTTCGTTGTCGCGAACCGAACCACCCGGCTGCACAACAGCCTTGACGCCGGCGTTGAGCAGCACCTGCAGACCGTCAGGGAACGGGAAGAACGCGTCCGAAGCTGCAACCGAACCTACGACGCGGTCACCGGCTCGCTGAACAGCAAGATGCGCTGCATCGACGCGGTTGACCTGGCCCATACCGACGCCGACGGACGCGCCGCCGGAGGCCAGCAGGATCGCGTTTGACTTCACCGAACGGCTGGCGCGCCAAGCAAATTCGAGGTCTGCGAGAGTCTCGGCATCGGCAGCCTCACCGTTGGCGAGAGTCCAGTTGGCCGGGTTGTCGCCGTCAGCGTCCAGAACGTCGCGCTGCTGGAGCAACGTACCGCCGGAGATCGGACGCAGTTCGATTCCGGTAGCGGTCGGAGCGGCAGCCTTCAGAACACGAATGTTCTTCTTACGCTGCAGAACCTCGACGGCCCCGTCTTCGTACGAGGGCGCGATGACAACCTCGGTGAAGATATCGGCGATCTGCTCTGCCAGTTCGACGGTGACCTCACGGTTGGCTGCGATGACACCACCGAAAGCACTGACCGGATCGCAAGCATGCGCCTTGCGGTGGGCGTCGGCGATGTCGGTGCCGATGGCGATGCCACACGGGTTGGCGTGCTTGATGATTGCGACGGCCGGATCAGTGAAGTCGTACGCTGCGCGCCACGCTGCGTCGGAGTCCGTGTAGTTGTTGTACGACATCTCCTTGCCGTGCAACTGCTCCGCCTGAGCCAAACCTGCAGGCGCAGCCGGGTTTTCGTACAGCGCAGCGTCCTGGTGCGGGTTCTCGCCGTAGCGAAGAACAGCGCTGCGGTTCCAGGTCGCACCGACCCAGGCCGGGAACAGCGAACCGTCCTCGTCAGCGGCGATCGTGCTCGTCATCCAGCTCGCAACCGCGACGTCGTACGACGCAGTGTGCTGGAAAGCCTGCGCTGCAAGCACAGTGCGCTCACGCAAGGTGAATCCGCCACCGGCAACGGCAGTCAGGACGTCGGCGTACCGAGCCGGATCGACCACGACGGCAACCGACGGATGGTTCTTGGCTGCAGCACGCACCATCGACGGGCCGCCGATGTCGATCTGCTCGACGCACTCGTCCGGGCTAGCGCCCGAGGCAACCGTCTCGGTGAAGGGGTACAGGTTCACGACGACCAATTCGAAGGTCGCGATGCCGAGTTCCTCGAGCTGAGCGAGGTGATCCGGCTTGCGGGTATCGGCGAGAACGCCGGCGTGGACGCGCGGATGCAGCGTCTTCACACGGCCTTCGAGGCATTCCGGGAATCCGGTCAGAGCCTCGACCGGGGTCACGGGGATTCCGGCGTCGGCGATCTTCGACGCGGTCGAACCGGTCGAGACCAACTCGACACCGGCCTCGTGCAGGCCCGTGGCCAGCTCGATCAGACCACTCTTGTCGTAGACGCTGACAAGTGCACGGCGCACAGCCTTGCGTTCACTCACTGGGGATCACGGCCTTTCGTCCATCGGAAACCACTCCGCGCGTAGCAACAGCGGCGATGACGTCCGCCAACAACCGTCGCTCCACAATTTTGATGCGTTCATGCAACGAAGACTCGGTGTCGTCGTCATGCACCGGCACAGCTTCCTGCGCCAAGATCGGCCCGGTATCAACTCCGCCGTCGACGAGATGCACCGTGGAACCGGTGACCTTCACGCCGTACGCCAGAGCGTCGGGAACCGCGTGCGCGCCGGGAAAGGCAGGCAGCAACGCGGGATGAGTGTTGATGATTCGGCCGCCGAAACGCTCGAGAAAGCTGGGGCCGAGGATTTTCATGAAGCCTGCACTGACCACGAGATCGGGTTCGTACTCGGCCACTGCTGCTGTCAGCGCCTCGTCCCAGGCGGCACGATTTTCGTAGGTCTTGATCGAGACCTTGAAGGACGGGATCTTCGAATCCGCAGCGTGCTCGGCGGCGAGGCAGTCACGATCTACACCGACGGCAACGATCTCGGCGGGGTATCCCTCGGCATGCGAAGCGTCGATCAGCGAAGTCAGCAGGGTTCCCGCGCCGGAAGCGAGTACGACTACCCGCGCGACAGAGTCGCGAAATTGGACCCTGTCGGGCATTGTCGGCTGCGGATTGTCGGCCGAGGCAGTCAGCGCACTACTCCTGAGAACTGGAAGATGATGCGGCCGGAGTATCGGCCGCATGACAGCCTAGTCGCTGGACTCCTGCGGCTTCGAGGGCAGGTCGGTCTCCGGCTCGGCCCCGGCTGTGGGGTCCGCCTCGGGTGCCGCGACAACCTCCGCGTCGACTACTTCGATCTCGACGGTTTCCTCTGTCACTACCTGCACGGGTTCGCCTGATTCTTCGACAATTTCGGCTTCGACGACCTTGGTCACTACCACCGCAGATTCCTGGGCGAGCACTTCGTCGGCGTTTTCGTCGTCCTCGCCATCCGTTGTGGCCGCGGCCGTGATCGCAAGTTCGGGCTCGGATTCTCGAGCCGGTTCAGCCGTCGGCGGCGCAACCTCGTCCTTCATGTGTCCGCGGTGTGAGAACCACATCGCGAACAGCGCCGAGACGGTTCCGAACAATCCCAGCCACGCAAAAGTCAGAAGACCGAAGCCCCACCACAGGACCTCGACGGTGCCGAACTGCCCGAGGTCTCCCCCCGCAGCAAGGGCAAGCAGAGCCATGACGACGCCGGCACCGGCAGCTGCCGTCAGCACCGCGAGCACACTGTCCTGCCCGGCGATGCGTCGAGCGCAATCACGGCCGAGCATCACACCCACCGCAGCCGGAACGATCAACAGCACCGGCCAGATTCCGCCGGCGACGCCTTCCGGAACCGCTCCGAGAAGGGGCAACGGTGGCAGATCTCCACCGATGTTGCCGAACACGCTGATGGAGACGTTGCCGAAATCGGCCGTCGATCCCGTCATCACCGCGGCTGCACCGACCACGAGGTTCGGCAGATAGAGCAGCGACAACACCGTCAATCCCAGCACGCCGACAAACCCGTTGCCTCGTGCGAGTAGGTCACCGACCGTCGACCACGACACGAGTAGTGACACCACGACGGCCACGGCGCCCGCAGCCAGCAGCGCTGCCGACGCGGCCGCGGCCGGACGAACAGCGGCAGATGCCCACGGCGGAATCTCGGCGACGACGCGATCCCAGTGCGCAGCAGCAACACCGACGGACGCGGCGATCAGGTGAATCCCGGCGACCCAGCCGAAAGCGGCCAACGTGTTGGGGCTCGACAGCGGAATTGCCGCGGAGGCGTCGGCGACAACGGCGAGAGCGATTGCCGTGATAGTCAACGGCCCGGCTACTGCCGCCCCCACCAGGCGGAGGGTGTCGTCACGGGAGTCGGTGTGCACCGCAGTCGACGCGCATCGGCGTGCAACCACCCACATCATGACGGCCGTCGGAAGCAATGGCAGTACACCGAGTTGGACGCCGCTGATAGTCGCCGGCACCTGGTGGATGACCAACCAGGTGGTGGCAATGGCGCCGAAGGTTCCGGTCAGGTCGCTGCTCGCCGATACCAAAGTGACCACGACGACAGCCGCGATCAGCAGCATCGTCAGGCCCGACGGTCGGAAGGCGACGGTCAGCAGCTTGCGCGCCAGGTCCGGGTTCGGTCCCGGGCGACCGCCGCCGACGCGGCCGCTGCCAGTACGACCACGTCCGGGTCGTGAGGACGTGGGACGGGACCGGGTGCCATCAATCAAAGAACTCATCCCCTCGAGGGTTTCACTCGACAGTGCGCCGCGCACTCAGGCGCGCCGTCGGGCTCACGGAATGTGGCCTCCACCCGCAGCGGGTCGGAGGCCACATTCATGTTCGTGAAACGAAGAAGTACTACTGCTGACGCTCGTCGGGGTTCTGCGAGCCGAAGACCTTGGTCTCGGCCGCGGAATCGCTGCTGCCCTGGTCAGGTTCCGCAGACGGCGTCGGCGCTTCGAAAGTGGGCGGCTCGAAGCCCGTCGGCTGCTCGGTCGAGCCAGTCTGCTGCTGGTTGTACGGCTGGCCGTAACCGCGTGGAGCGGTGAACTGATCCGACGAGTAACTCGGGTTCGGCTGGCCACCGGGCTGAGAGGTCAGCGGATAGTAAGACGACGTCGTCGCGGCCGACGAGTCGGTCTGTCCGGGATTTTGCACCGGGTTCTGCCCGTAGGGAGACGCAGTCTGGCCGTAAGGCGGCTGCGAAGCGGTCGGGTCGACGGGGGCGGCGTGCGCTCCCCCGTATCCCTGCTGCTGCGCCTGCCCGTACTGCGGATTCTGCTGGTACTGGCCCGGCTGCTGAGCCTGCTGAGGCTGGCCGTACTGAGCCTGTCCGTATCCCTGTGGCTGACCGGGCGCCTGCCCCGGCGCCTGGCCGTAAGGCTGCTGCTGACCGTACTGCTGAGCTACCGGTCGGGGCGCGGGCGCCTTCAGGATTCCGATCTCGAACAACAACGCGGCGACTGCGACGACGGTCTGCACGAACGAGAGGATCAGCACGATGATCAGGCCCCAACCGAGGCTGATGTCGACGTAGTCGCTGGTACCGACGGAGAACGCGGCGAACACCAAAGCGAAGAAACCCGTGAGGGTGAGCGCTGCGGCAATGCCTGCATACGACTGCTTCGGGAGCAGCGAGACGCCTGCGACCACACCGCCGGCGAAAACGAATCCGAGGCCGTAGATGCTCGATTCGAAGAAACTCGAACTGGTATCCAGGCCGCTACCGATGCCGCTGCTGCTTCCACTGATCGACGTGAAGGGCGCAAAACCGAGCAGGAAATTGATCAGGCCGAGTGCCGCGACGGCGATGAGCAGGATGAATCCGAGATTCTTGGTTCCACCGCCCGCTGCCGGCTGATTCGGTGGCCCGAAGCTGGGCCCTTGCGGCGTGAACGTCATGACTTCTCCTCGTAGACGGTCTTCGATGGTTACCAGCGTATGTGTCTCGACTTCGCACGCTAACACCGACAGGAGACAATGGGCAGATGCCCTTCACCCTCGCGCCCGGCGCCGACCACGTCGTCGAAACCGAGGTGAAGCACTCACGATTCATCGCCGCGCTTCACCGAGTAGACGACGCCGAAGCCGCCACGGAGTTCGTCGCGGAGCAGAAATCGCTGTATCCCGATGCGCGCCATCATTGTTCGGCTTTCGTGATCGGATACGAGGCGAACTCACGCGTCGAACGTGCACACGACGACGGTGAACCGGGCGGCACTGCCGGGGTGCCGATGCTTCAGGTTCTCAAGTCTCGAGATCTGGTCGATGTGATTGTTGTCGTCACGCGCTATTTCGGCGGAATCAAGCTCGGCGCCGGTGGATTGGTCCGCGCGTATTCGGGAGCGGTCTCGGTGGCTCTCGATTCGGCCGAGCTTGTGGCCAGGGAGAGAAAGGTCCTGCGCACTTTGGCGATCCGGCACTCAGAGGCCGGTCGGGTGGAAGCGGAGCTGAGAGCGCGGGGCGTCTCGGTGCTCGGAACTACGTATGGATCGAAGGCGGTGATGACACTCGCCGCCGGTGACGCCGACGATCTCGACTCGATCGTCGCATCCATCACATCCGGTGCCGGGCAGTTGGAACCTGCCGGGTCGATGTGGGTCGATACCACTGTGCGTGGTTAAGGAGTCCGGAGACTCCCTAACCACGCACGGGGGCGAAGCCCCTTACAGGGACTGAAGAATCTCGCGAGCGAGAGCAGCGGTAGCGGACGGCGTCTTGCCGACCTTCACGCCTGCAGCTTCGAGAGCTTCCTGCTTGGCCTGAGCCGTTCCCGAGGAACCGGAGACGATGGCGCCGGCGTGGCCCATGGTCTTGCCTTCGGGAGCGGTGAAGCCTGCCACGTAGCCGACGACCGGCTTGGTGACGTTGGCCTTGATGTAATCGGCTGCACGCTCTTCGGCGTCGCCACCGATTTCACCGATCATCACGATGACCTTGGTCTCGGGATCCTTCTCGAACGCCTCGATGGCGTCGATGTGGGTGGTTCCGATGACCGGGTCGCCGCCGATGCCGATGGCGGTGGAGAAGCCGAAGTCACGGAGTTCGTACATCATCTGGTAGGTCAGGGTGCCCGACTTGGAGACCAGGCCGATGGGGCCGGTGCCTGCAATGTTGGCGGGCGTGATGCCGACGAGGGCCTCACCCGGGGTGATGATGCCGGGGCAGTTCGGTCCGATGATGCGGGTCTTCTTGCCCTTGGACTCGTTGTACGCCCAAGCGTAAGCGGAGTCCTGAACCGGGATGCCCTCGGTGATGACCACGAGGAGCGGGATCTCCGCGTCGATGGCCTCGACGATGGCGTCCTTCGAGAAGGCCGGGGGAACGAATGCGATGGAGACGTCTGCGCCGGTCTCCTTGATTGCCTCTTCGACCGTCGCGAAGACGGGGAGCTCGACAGGGGAACCGTCAGCTGCAACGTGCGAGACCGTGGTGCCGGCCTTGCGAGCGTTGACGCCGCCGACGACCTGGGTGCCGGCCTTGAGCATCAGAGCGGTGTGCTTGGTGCCCTCGCCGCCGGTGATGCCCTGGACGATGACCTTTGAATCCTTGGTGAGGAAGATTGCCATTGTTCTGTGAGTCCCTTACTTCGCTGCGTGAGCGAGTTCGGCGGCCTTGTCGGCGGCCTCGTCCATGGTTGCGACGACCGTGACCAGCGGGTGGTTGGCCTCGGCGAGGATGCGACGACCCTCTTCGACGTTGTTTCCGTCCAGGCGAACGACGAGCGGCTTGTTGGCCTCGTCACCCAGGGTCTTCAGTGCGCCGACGATGCCGTTGGCAACTGCGTCACACGCGGTGATGCCGCCGAAGACGTTGACGAACACGCTCTTGACCTGTGCATCGTTGAGGATGACATCCAGGCCGGCAGCCATGACTGCAGCGGAAGCTCCGCCGCCGATGTCGAGGAAGTTGGCGGGCTTGACGCCACCGTGGTTCTCGCCGGCGTATGCGACGACGTCCAGCGTGGACATGACCAGGCCTGCGCCGTTGCCGATGATTCCGACCTCACCGTCGAGCTTGACGTAGTTGAGGTCGTTTTCCTTGGCCTTGAGCTCGAGGGGATCGGTAGCGTCGCGATCCTCGAATGCCTCGTGGCCGGGCTGACGGAACGCTGCGTTCTCGTCGAGGGTGACCTTGCCGTCGAGGGCGAGGATCTGATCGTCAGGCGTACGAACGAGGGGGTTGACCTCGACGAGGAGTGCGTCTTCGCCGATGAAGACCTCCCACAGCTTCTGGATCGTCACGGCCGCTGCGTCGAGCACCTCTGCGGGCAGCTTTCCTGCCTCGGCGATGCTGCGCGCGAACGCGAGGTCGACGCCCTTGACTGCGTCGACGGGGATCTTGGCGAGAGCGTCGGGGTTCTCCTCGGCGGTGACCTCGATCTCGACGCCACCCTCTACCGAGCACATGGCCAGGTAGGTGCGGTTGGTGCGGTCGAGCAGGAAGGAGATGTAGTACTCCTCGGCAATGTCACTTGCCTCTGCGACCAGCAGCTTCTTGACGACATGGCCCTTGATGTCCAGGCCCAGGATTGCCTCGGCGTTTGCCACTGCGGCATCCACGTCGGGCGAGTACTTGACGCCACCGGCCTTGCCGCGGCCGCCTACCTTGACCTGTGCCTTCACCATC
Source organism: Rhodococcus sp. 008 (assembly GCF_001682295.1). Taxonomy (NCBI): domain Bacteria; kingdom Bacillati; phylum Actinomycetota; class Actinomycetes; order Mycobacteriales; family Nocardiaceae; genus Rhodococcus; species Rhodococcus sp. 008. Next base: position 517,692 of record NZ_CP012749.1, read on the forward strand.
ACGGGCTTACCGATTTCTTCGGCAATCTCGCGTGCGCCGGCGACTGTGTCTGTAACACGTCCAGCCGAAGTCGGCACTCCGTGCTTGGCGAAGAGTTCCTTCGCCTGGTATTCGAAGAGATCCATCTGCTCACCGTCTCGTCTGCGTTGTCACCCGCTCGAGGGGTAGGAGCGGGTCTGTTCTGGACTTTAACCAGTTGCCGCGTTCGGTTTGCGCCCGCATTGATGCTATGTGGCCCAAGTCACGCGCAATTGCCCGATGAGGCACGCCTCACCGATTCGGCAAGGTGGCCACACCGAATTTGTCAAGCATCAGTCTCACTGATTCTTGCGCTCGAGAACGCTGCAACGAGAAGCAACACTATGCCCGTGGCCGCTGTGATCGCACCCACCCCCACGGTTGCGTCCGATATGCGCGATGACGTGAGCGGCCACTCACCGACGTACACCAGAGCTGCCACGGCAGATCCGATCAGCAATGCCGCGCCCCGCGACGGCCGCGCGGACGCTGCGATCACAGCGGCGATCACGACGGTGACGCCGACGAGCAGTTGACCCCAGACGTCAATTCCCCACGGCCACTCCAGAACTGAGGCCGCCGTATAGGCGTCGCCCTGATAGAGGGGAAGCGCGGTTCCGATCAGGACAGCGACGGCGCCGATCCCACCGACGATAAGCACCAGCCCTCGCGAACCGCCACCTACCGACGTGTCGACATCCTCACGCTCGGCGCTTCCCGCCAGCCAGACGAGCAGTCCCGTCGCCGCAGCGAGGAAAGCCGCGCCGCAGAGCACGAAGGCACCGGCCCCCAACCCGACGCCCGGTACGTCCGTGGCGATGACAGCCGACTGCATGACAGCGGCGACTCCCATCACGACCGTGGTCCACAACACGCCGACGGCCGGCCGCACCACCGCGGCGCGGCCCGGGGCGAACAAGCCCAGACCGGCGACCAGCAGTACAGCAGCCGCGAGCAGGACAACTCGAGACGAGAGCATGGACGGTTCGGGGATGTTCTCCGGCAACGACAGGACCGGAAGTGCCACGCCCAGGGCTGCCACTGCTGCGGTGACAACTGCGCCGATACCGGCAACGCGGTGAAGTCTGTTCACCCGCGCTTGCGCCGCGCGGGACTGAGCCACCATCGCCGCTTTCAGCGCACCCTTTGTCGTCTTCGCGGGTGCGCGAACCACACTTTCAGCGGGAATCGCATCTTTTTCACGCCTGGAAGCGAGGTAGGGAGCTGAAACGCCGATCACGGCGATGACCACGGCGGCCAGTGCCCCGACCACCGATCCCGAACCGGCGCCGATCCGATCGCCGGCCGCGAACCCAGCCATCACCCTGGTTCCACTGACTGCGAGTGCGCCGAGACCGACACCGATCAGGGCGCCGCAGCCCACCGGTAGCGAGATGGACGTCAATGCCGCCGCGACCGCAACGAGTACCGCGACGCCGACCAATCCCGTACCGACGGCGGTGGCCGCCGCCGAGTCGACGAGCGGTTTGACCAGAAAGATCGGATCCTGCGAACTGAAGGAAGGACCGAACAGGGAGAGCACGAACACCACCGCGGCCAGAATCAGCAGCGCTGTCGGCCACCCACCGATCCGCCCGCCAACCGATCGCCCGTCGAATTCCGCGGCGCGAGCGCCGCCGTATCCGTCCCGCTCTGATTCACGATGGACGACCATCAAGCCGAGGACACCGGACACCACAAGAAGTCCGTGGCCCGCGAGCGCGAGATAAGCGCCCGGACCCGCATCGATCGAACCCGCCGAAATCGGACGGAAAAGGTCCAAGCGGTTTGCATCGATTGCGTCGACGAACAATTGAACGTCGAGGATCGCCGCGCCGAGGGACACCGCGCCGATACCTGCCAGGAGTCCGCCTGCGAAGGCGGGCCTGCGCCCCGAGGTGAGCACCGCAACCAGCGGCACGACGATCGTGCAGACGGCAGCGAAGAGAGCGGCGGAAGCAAGAGCCCCCGTCGTGTCGACCCCGCGGGCACTCCCGACTCCGACGACGGGACTGGCTGCCACTCCGACGGCACCGAGCAGTCCGATTACCGCCGCGAGTGGCGCCCCGGACTTCACTCCGGGGTCGTCGAAACGCGCCTGCGACGTAGTTCCAGGTGTTGTGGACACTCGATCGACGGTAGTGCCTGAATGGACCGGTGATCCGGTTGTGACACGCGTGATCACGAAACGAGATGATTCGTCCGTTTTGCCCGGATCGACATATTCCCAGGTCAAGCTGTGAGGCACGTCACATAATCGGACAGGTTTCCGCTACGGCTTGCGCCCATCGCAATCATTTCGTTACCGTCAGTCGGTCTAAGTCACGGGCTGATCACGAACTCGAGGAGAGAACCGGCATATGCATCACCGCAGCCAGTTCACCGCTAGTAGGTTCTCGAACTCAGCTCCAGACGAGGTCACGACCACTTATCCAACGCACTCGGCCAGGCGTTACACCGAGACCAAAAGTTCTGAGATCTCTACCGATATGTTCACTCGAAATTCATCCTCCACGTCGTCAGATTCCGACTCTCACGAGTTCGTCGAGTCCGACGTGATCAGCACCCCCACTTACGCCACCTCCGCACCGACAGTCGATGTCGAATCTCCGGTTCGCCGCAGCGGTGCTCACCGACTCCCCACCCCTCCCTCCGCTCTCAAGGGCCGCGCCGCCGTTCTGGCAGTTGCAGCCGGCGCGGTTGTCGCCGCGGGCCAGGCAGTTGTCAACGACGGTTCCTCTTCTGCCGCCGACCACTCGGAAGTTGCACTCGCCAACGAGTCCTCCGCGATCGGTACCACCGCAGAACCGCAGGCCGCTCAGTTCGCTCCGGCCACCTCCACGGCAGCCACCACCGAGGCCGACGCTCCGCAGGTCCTCAACGTCGCAGCGCCGACCGACCTCTCCCAGTTCAGCAACCTGCTTGCCAAGGGCCAGCGTTTCAGTGACGAGCGCGCAGCACGCGAAGCCGCTGCCCGTCGCCCGCTGTTCGTCCTGCCGGCAGTGGGCACGTTCACGTCCAACTTCGGCACCCGCTGGGGCACCCTGCACGCCGGCGTCGACATCGCCGCCCCGATCGGGACGCCCATCGTCGCCGTCGCCGACGGCAAGGTCATCGATTCAGGTCCGGCTTCCGGGTTCGGCATGTGGGTACGCCTACAGCACGCAGACGGAACGATCACCGTCTACGGCCACATCGACACGTCCACCGTCACGGTCGGTCAGCAGGTCATGGCCGGAGACCAGATCGCCACTGTCGGCAACCGCGGCTTCTCCACCGGCCCTCACCTTCACTTCGAGGTTCATCTCGCCGGCGAGAACAAGATCGATCCCCTCCCCTGGCTCGCCTCACGCGGCATCAGCCTCGGCGTCGAGCAGGACTGATCGCAAGCCCAACGCTTCTGATGAAAAACTTCCGGCCCGCACCTTTCCAGGTACGGGCCGGAAGTTTTTGCCTGTCTTCTACAGCTTGACCATCGGCACACCGCCGATGAGCATCAACCGCACCTTGCCCGCGCTACCGAAGTCGATGGTGACCGTCGCGGTGGGGCCAGTGCCCTTGGTTTCCAACACGGTGCCCAGACCGTACTTGTCGTGACTGACGCGGTCACCCGTGGCGAGGACCAGAACGTTGTTGCGGCCACGCGCGGCACCGAAACTGGGAGTCGACGCGGCCTTGCCGGACCCTCCCCCGTAGTTCTGCCCGCCGCCGTATCCCTGGCCGCCCTGGCTGCCGTAGCGGCTTCCGCTGCCGTAACCCGGCCTGCCGCTTCCGAATCCGCCACCGGTGCCCGGATCCTCACGGCGCCAGTTGATCAGGTCCTCCGGGATCTCCTGGATGAACCGCGACGCCGGGTTCTGGATCGGTTGCCCCCACGCCGAACGCATGATCGCGCGCGTCAGGTACAGGCGCTGCCTGGCACGGGTGATGCCGACGTAAGCAAGTCGACGCTCTTCGGACAGCTCCGCCGGATCGCCGAGGGCGCGCATGTGCGGGAACTGCCCGTCCTCCCAACCGGTGACGAAGACGACCGGGAACTCGAGGCCCTTGGCGGTGTGAAGCGTCATCATGGTCACGACGCCGTCGTCGGAGTCCGGCAGTTGATCGGCGTCGGCGACAAGCGATACCCGTTCGAGGAAGGCGGCAAGCGAACCCGGATCGGGTTCACCTTCACGCATTGCTGCGGTTTCCTCGTCGTCCGGATCGATCAGCCCGGCCGCGTTTCGCGCGTCGGAACTGAATTCCCTTGCCACGCTGACGAGTTCGTTCAAGTTGTCGAGTCGCGCGCCATCCTGCGGATCGCTGCTCGCCGCAAGCTCGGCGCGGTAGCCGGTGCGCTCGAGCACCGCCTCGGCAACCTCACCGATGTCACCGAGCTCGAACGGTTCGTCCTCGTCGGCGGCCGCTGTCGGTAGCAGGGCCCGCAGCCCGTCCATCATCTCGAGGAACGACGCGATGGCCTTCTGTGACCGCGTATTGAGCAGCGCCACTTTGCCTTCCGCGCCGTCACGGAGAGCGGCGGCGAAGCTGATGTTGCGATGCTCGGAGTGCACGGCGACGCAGGCTTCGGCTCGATCACCGATACCGCGTCGGGGCGTGTTGAGAATGCGTCGCAGGCTCACGGTGTCGTCCTCGTTGGCGAGGACGCGCAGATACGCGACGATGTCCCGAACTTCCTTGCGCTCGTAGAAGCGAACGCCGCCGACCACCTTGTACGGCACTCCGAGTCGAATGAAGATCTCCTCGAGCGCGCGCGAGGAGTTGTTGGTCCGGTAGAACACCGCGATGTCGGCGAACTTGGTCTCGCCCTGGTCCACCAGCCGATCGATCTCCGAGGCGACAAACGATGCTTCGTCGTGCTCGTTGTCTGCAACGTAGCCGACGATCAGTTCGCCTTCACCCGAATCGGTCCACAGACGCTTTTCTCGTCGGCCGGTGTTCTTGGAAATCACGGAGTTGGCCGCAGACAGAATGTTCTGCGTCGAACGGTAGTTCTGTTCGAGAAGGATGGTCCGAGCATCCGGGTAGTCGCGTTCGAACTCTTCGATGTTGCGGATAGTGGCTCCGCGGAATGCGTAGATCGACTGATCGGCGTCACCGACGACGCACAGTTCGGCCGGGGCAACGGCGTGGTCGGACTCGCCGGCACCGCCGACCAGTTCACGCACAAGCATGTACTGCGCGTGGTTGGTGTCCTGGTACTCGTCGACGAGCACGTGACGGAAGCGGCGGCGGTAGTACTCGGCTATCTGTGGAAACGCCTGAAGAAGCGCGACGGTCTCACCGATGAGATCGTCGAAGTCGAGTGCGTTCGCCGCACGCAGCCGCTGTTGGTAGTGGCCGTAGACCTTGGCGATCAGTCGCGGAAGTTCGGCCGGATCCTGATCGGCTGCGACAACCGCCTCTTCCGGTCCGACGAGTTCGTTCTTCAGGTTGGAGATGTGAGTAGCGAGAAGGCGCGCGGAGAATCGTTTGGTGTCGAGCTCGAGGTCCTTCGAGATCATCGTCAGCAGTCGACGCGAATCGTCGGAATCGTAGATCGAGAAATTCGAGTTCAAACCGGGCAGGAGCGCCGCCTGTGCTCGCAGGATCCGCACGCAACTGGAGTGGAACGTCGATACCCACATGGCGTTGGCACGCGGTCCGACAAGAGCTGCCACACGCTCGCGCATCTCGGCCGCAGCCTTGTTGGTGAACGTGATGGCCAGGATCTGACCGGGGGTGACACCCCGTTCGGCCAGCAGATAGGCGATACGACGCGTCAGCACTGCAGTCTTGCCCGAGCCGGCGCCCGCGACTATCAGCAACGGCGAACCGGCATGGACCACGGCCTCGCGCTGTTGCGGGTTGAGACCCTCGAGGAGGGCGTCCGAACCCGCGTCGTGTCCCCGCGCGCCGCCCCCGTCGTGCTGGGAATGTCCGTCGTGCTCACCGAGTGCTGGGTACGTGTTCATCGCCTGTCCACGCTACCGGCGTCCACCGACACGGTCGTCAGTGCGTCCACCTGCTGGTAGAGGCACTTGGATTACCTGTGTCGAGCATGGCAAACTGGACGCTATGTTCAGCATTTCCGTTCGCGACAACACGGCCGACCCCGTCGGCCCGCTGTGGCGTTACTTTACGTGCCCCGGACCTCGGTGCACGTGATCTGAACAGCTCACCCGCCCCTGGTCCGAATCGGATCCGGGGCATTTTCGTCAGTGTGCCTGGATCGGTAACGACCCGAGCCGAGACCACGATCCACGCAGTAGGAAGAGGAGACGAATAGCAATGAGCACCCAGGCTGCAGCCCCCCATGGAAATACTGTCGATACTGTAAAAACTGCTCCGACAGACGTCGAGATCCCCCAGAGTGAGGCGGAGATCGACGAACTACGGAAAGAAATCGACCGTCTCGACGCCGAGATCCTCGCGGCCATCAAACGCCGCTCCGAGGTCTCCCAGATCATCGGCCGTACCCGGATGGCATCGGGTGGTCCGCGTCTGGTGCACAGCCGCGAGATGAAGGTCCTCGAACGATTCAACGAGCTGGGCCAGGAAGGCCACACTCTCGCGATGCTGCTCCTGCGCCTGGGCCGCGGACGCCTGGGCCACTAGCGCACACCCAGATCACTTGCGAACGGCCACATCGGATGCCTCTGGCAGTCCCGATGTGGCCGTTCGCGTGTGTATCAGCTCTCGAGCGCGATGTACTTCGTGTTCAGGTATTCCTCGATCCCCTCGGTCCCGCCCTCGCGGCCGAATCCGGATTCCTTCACGCCACCGAACGGCGCTGCCGCGTCCGAGATCACTCCGCGGTTGACGCCGATCATTCCTGATTCCAGTGCGTCGGAAACCCGAAGCGCACGGTCGAGATCCCTCGTGAAGATGTACGCGGCCAGTCCGAACTCGGTGTCGTTGGCGGCTGCGATTCCCTCGGCTTCGGTGTCGAAGCCGGTGATCGCGGCGACGGGTCCGAACACCTCTTCTTTCAGAATCCGCGCGCTGGCCGGAACGTCTGCCAACACCGTGGCTGGATAGAAGTACCCTTCACCACCCGGCGCTTCGCCGCCCAGTCGCACCTTCGCCCCGGCATCCACCGCATCTGCAACCAACTCCGCGACCGTGTCGAGCTGGTTCTGGTTGATCAGCGGGCCGAGCTTCGTCTCCGGGTCGGTACCGGGTCCCATCGTGAAAGTCGCCATCTTCTCGGTCAGCTTGGTCGTGAACTCTTCACGCACGGCGTTGGCGACGTGGAACCGGTTGGCGGCGGTGCATGCTTCGCCTCCGTTGCGAAGCTTCGCCAGTACCGCGCCCTCGACTGCCTTGTCGACGTCCGCGTCGTCGAACACCACGAAGGGTGCGTTGCCACCCAATTCCATCGACGTGCGGAGCAATCGCTTCGCGGACTTCTCCACCAGCATCTTGCCGACGCCGGTGGACCCGGTGAAGGTGAGCTTGCGCAGTCGAGGGTCGTCGATGAGAGGGCCGGTCACTTCACCGGATTTCGATGTCGGCAACACCGAGAGGACTCCGTCGGGCAACCCGGCTTCGGCCATGAGCTGAGCAAGCAACAACATCGTCAACGGGGTCTCCGAGGCGGGCTTGACGATGATCGTGCAGCCGGCGGCCAACGCCGGGCCGATCTTGCGGGTACCCATCGCCAACGGGAAATTCCAGGGAGTGATGGCCAGACACGGTCCGACCGGCGCCTTGGTGACAAGGATCCGGCCGTTGCCCGCCGGGGCCGGCGTGTAGCGCCCGCCGATGCGAACGGCCTCCTCGCTGAACCACCGGAAGAACTCCGCCCCGTACTTCACCTCGGCGCGACTTTCGGCGAGTGCCTTGCCCATTTCGAGGGTCATCAGCAGCGCCACGTCCTCGGCTCGCTCGGTGATCTTCTCGAAGACGGCTCGCAGGATTTCACCACGCTCGCGCGCAGGTGTGCTCGCCCACTTCGACGAGACGGCGACGGCTTCGTCGAGAGCGCGCAGCGCGTCCGCGGGGCTCGCATCGGCGACATCGGTCAACGATTTCCCGGTCGCCGGATCCGCCACCGGGAAGGTCGCGTTGTTCTCCGCGGGCACGAACCGACCGCCGACGAACAACTGGGTGGGAACTGATCGAATGAATTCGAATGTGTCCATGGGTTCCATGATGCTCGTCGGAGCCGCGTCCGTCTGCCCGCGAGCGAGACTCACGCGGAAGTTTCCAGCTTGTGCCACTAAAGTCGATGATCGTGAGCACTGACATCACCGGAACCTCAGCCTGGCAGAAACTGCGCGCTCATTACGCCGACATCGAAGGCGTTCACCTGCGAGAACTCTTCCAGGACGATCCAGCCCGCGGGCGAGAGCTGACGATCGACGCCGGTGATCTTCACATCGACTACAGCAAGCATCGCGTCAGCCGCGAGACTCTCGCGCTGCTCGTCGACCTGGCCCGCGAGGCCGGCGTCGAGGCACGACGCGACGCGATGTTCGCGGGCGATCACATCAACACTTCCGAAGACCGCGCCGTACTGCACACAGCACTGCGTCTGCCCAAGGATTCTGCGCTGACCGTCGACGGTCAAGACGTCGTCGCCGACGTTCACGAAGTTCTGGACGCGATGGGCGCTTTTGCCGATCGTGTGCGCAGCGGCGAGTGGACCGGAGCTACCGGCAAGCGCATCCGCACCATCGTCAACATCGGCATCGGCGGTTCCGACCTCGGGCCGGTGATGGTCTACCGCGCACTACGGCATTACGCCGACGCCGGAATCAGCGTCCGGTTCGTCTCCAACATCGACCCTGTCGATCTGGTCGGACAGCTCGACGACCTCGATCCGGAGACGACGCTCTTCATCGTCGCATCCAAGACGTTCTCCACCCTCGAGACCCTCACCAACGCGACAGCGGCAAAGCGTTGGCTGTTCGCCGGTCTGGGCAGCGAAGACGTCTCGGCCGTAGCCAAGCATTTCGTCGCAGTCTCCACCCACGGTGACCGTGTGGCGGAGTTCGGCATCGACACCGCGAACATGTTCGGGTTCTGGGATTGGGTCGGCGGGCGCTACTCCGTCGACTCGGCGATCGGCTTGTCGGTCATGTGTGCCGTCGGACCCGTTCGCTTTGCGGAGTTCCTCGACGGTTTCCACCAGATCGACACGCACTTCCGAAACCAACCGCTCGAGCAGAACGCGCCGGTCCTCCTCGGCCTCATCGGGCTCTGGTATTCCAACTTCTTCGGCGCACAGTCCCGCGCAGTGCTGCCCTACTCCAACGACTTGCTGCGCTTTCCCGCCTACCTGCAGCAGCTGACCATGGAATCCAACGGCAAATCGGTTCGCGCCGACGGCTCACCGGTGACCACGTCCACCGGTGAGATCTTCTGGGGCGAGCCCGGAACCAACGGCCAACACGCCTTCTACCAACTCCTGCATCAGGGCACCTGGCTGGTGCCTGCCGATTTCATCGGGTTCGCGGAATCCACCGACGATCTGCCTACTGCGGACGGCACGGGATCAATGCACGATCTGCTCATGAGTAACTTCTTCGCTCAGACAAAGGTTCTCGCGTTCGGCAAGACTGCCGAAGAAATCGCGTCAGAGGGCACTGCTCCGGAGCTGGTGCCACACAAGGTGATGCCAGGCAACCGGCCGTCGAGCACTATCTTGGCGAAGGAGCTGACCCCCTCGGTCGTCGGTCAGCTGATCGCACTTTACGAGCACCAGGTATTTGTCGAAGGTGCTGTGTGGGGTGTCAATCCGTTCGATCAGTGGGGCGTCGAACTCGGCAAGACACAAGCCATGGAACTGGGGCCTGCGCTCTCTTCCGAAGCAGCACCCGGCGACCTCGGCGACACATCCACAGATGCTCTGGTGCAGTGGTACCGCAGAGAGCGCGGACGGGCCTGACTCACGCGGCCGCCGGGCCGAACCAACTTTCCGTTGTGTACACGCGTCCGGATCGGTCGACGAGCCGAGCGCGAAGCTCTTGCTGTTCAACCCATTTGATGGCGCTTATCCCCCGGATCAACGCAGCCTCGCTCGCGGCGTACGCCCACACCGCGTCGTCAGCAATCACCGAGACCTGTGCCCATTCCGTGGAGGGCCGCTCCTGGTTCGGCTCCCAGGAGGGCAGCTCCAGCGCCCGCGCCGTCGCCATTGCGGTTCCGTTGATCAGTTCGACTTCTTCGCTGTCCGGCACCGGAATCTGCCAGCCACCAGCTGGTGCATGGCCGGCCGTGGCGATCACGTCGCCGATCCGCACAGCAACGCCGCATTGTAATTCGGCGGCGACGATCTGCGCGGCGCGATCGACGGTGTCGGCCTTGGCAACTCCGGTGATGTCGAACGACGCACCCCAGGGCGCGTACACCACGTCTCCGTCGAGCTGTACGTCCTCGAACGTCGGGGTCGGGTGCACCGGAGGAATGGATTCGTCCTCGGAGTAGTTGTCGGCGAGCGGATTGACTGCACCGCCGGTCATACGGGCAGCCCACAGCGCCGACCGCAGCAGAGCCGACATACGTCGTGTCACTTTGACCGGAGTTCCCTGAGCGAGGTTGACGGCGTGAATCTCGGCGTCTCCCCGGCGAAGGTCGCAGACCGCTTCGGTTTCGTCGATGGCAGCTGCGATCAACGCGTGCGCAGTAGGCAGCGCAGCGCCCTCGGTGACGTCCACCTCCACGGCGGAATCCCACATCGCCCACTTCTCGACACTGACCATGTCAGTCCTGCCCTTCGAACACACTGTGTTGTAACCAGTATGCGCCGGTCAGCAACCCCCGTGCCATAAAGCGCTTCCGAGGCCGAGGCACACATGCCGCAGGTTGAGCAGCGCGCGGCGGGGACTGGATGGTAGATCTGTGCGACAGAATTGCCGCCCGGACTGTCGCCCTCCGTGTGCAAGACGTGTAATCCTCCACATGGTTCTGACATGCACCTGACTGCGACGACGTCGACTACTACTGGCGCAGCGGGCAATTCCGATCCGAAAGACGCAGAGTCGACGCTCGACATGTCCGGCCGGGCCGGCTGCGCTTCGAGCCCGGTCCGCCGCAGCAACACGCCCGGGCGGCGCTGATGTCACCGCATGAACCTTATGTCACCGCATGAAAAAGTGGGGACCGACGAGAAGCACTGTGTTCCAACGTCGATGACATACCAATCGGCCGCTTTCAATGCGCGTCACTTTCGCAGGTGGACACACCTGAGCGCTCACTCTCGAGTGCAGCAAAATACGGGCCCACCACTGCGCGCGAGCGTCGAGCAGAGCACCGAGAAGAAGTCCCGGACACGCGGCGCGCCAACCGCCGGCACGACGACGCCCGGTGCCCGGCGGCAGCGCTTCGCACGTTACAGACCGAGCAGGAATGCATCGACACAAAATGGATAGGACCGGCTGAAAGAACCTGCAGCACAATGGCGTAACCACCACCGTTCGGCTTATACGCTACCGCCGTACACCTTGGCAAAACGAACGGTCAGTACGCGGCGAAAATCACATACTTTACAAAGTCTTTGGAATCTTTCTGCGCCAAATATCCGCAGGTGAAAGGACTTTCGACCAGAGTCCAGAATAACCGTGTCGTCTACTATGTGAAAACTGCGAAGTAGCTGTGACGCTGGGTCACGCTCGAGGGAGGAATTGTGACCGATTCATTCAAGGACCGTTTGAACGCCTTGTACCCGGCCACAGCACCGAGACTCACCAACGCACAAGTTGTGGAAGCCCTTTCGCAACGTGGATGCAAGATTTCGACACCGTACCTCTCGCAACTCCGGAGCGGTGTGCGCACGAATCCATCGGAGCAAGTCGTTTTGGCATTGGCCGATTACTTCGGCGTAGCAGCAGAGTACTTCTTCGGCCCGACACCTCGCCAAGATCCCGAACTGATTCCGGAAGAAGACCGTTCGGTTGTCGAGGAGTTCCACGACAGCGAATTACGTTCTCTGGCCATAAAAGCGGTCGATCTCTCCCCTGAATCGCAGGACTTGCTCTCATCGATTGCGGAGAAACTTCGCTCGTCCGAAGGACTCCCGGCCGTCCCTCCGGATTGCAGCACCTACACCCCACCGTTCACTCGCGACTAGTCCGGAGCGAAGTTCAGCGAGTCAGATCAGCGAGTCAAGCGGCCCAATAGTGCCGAAGCGGTGATGATTCCGAGCAGCGCGGCCCCGATCAGCACGCCGAAGTCGACGAGGTAGTCGGTCGGCATTCCGATCAGCAGACCGCGCAGCGCTGACACCTCGTAACTCAGCGGATTGATGCGACTGAGCCACTGAACCCACGTCGGCATGAGTTCGACCGGGTACAGAGCGTTGGACGCGAAGAACAACGGCATGGTGATCGCCTGGCCGATGCCCATCAATCGATCTCGTTTGAGCACGATCCCCGCGATCGCAACCGACAGACAGGCGAAGAACGCCGAGCCGAGGACAACGACAGCCACGACGCCGAGCAGCTTGATCGGGTTCCACGTCATGCTCACGCCCAGCAGCGCCGCTACAACGACTACGACCACGGCCTGGGCGACCGCACGGATACCGGCTGCAAATGCCTTTCCGGTGACCAGCGCGGCTCGTGGCGTCGGCGTCACCATGAGTTTGGTGAGGACTCCCGCGTCACGCTCCCAGATGATCTGGATTCCGTAGAAGATCGCAACAAAAAGCGCGGACTGCGCAATGATGCCCGGCGCGAGAAAGTCGAGATACGGTACGTCGCCAGTCGGGATCGCTCGGATATGACTGAACGTCTGACCGAAGATCACCAACCAGAGGATCGGCTGGATTGCGCGCGTGACCAATTCAGATCGGTCGTGCCGCAACTTCTGAACTTCCACGAGGCAGAATGTGTAAATTCTCGAGAGCAATCGAGCAAGACTGTTGGTAGTGGGATCAGCCCAAGCGGCGCGCTGTGCGACGGGCACTGCGGACATCGTGGAGACCTCCTGACTTGCCGCCGGTGAGGTCGTCGCCGGTGTAGTGACGGAACACGTCTTCGAGAGTGGCCTCCGGCCCCAGTTCGGCGGCCAACGCGCTCGGCTCGCCCACTGCACGAAGTTCACCGTGATGCATCAACGCAACACGATCACACAACTCCTCGGCTTCTTCCATGTAGTGCGTCGTGAGCAGGACGGTCATGCCGTATCGCTTCTGCATCTCCGCCACTCGCTTCCAGACGGATTCGCGGGCAATGGGATCCAACCCCACCGTCGGTTCGTCGAGCACCAGCAGCGACGGTCGGTTCACCAGTGCCTGCGCAAGTTCGAGACGTCGCACCATACCGCCGGAGAAGCTCGACGCGAGACGCTCACCTGAATCGAGCAGATCCACCATCTCGAGCGCCTGGTCGACGCGCTCGCGTCGTTCGGACCGCGGAACGTCGTACAGTCGCGCGAACCAGGTCACGTTCTCGCGTGCGGTCAATGCGCTTTCGATCGAGAGCTGTTGTGGCACGTACCCGAGGTAGCGCCGAATGGTCATCGCTTCGCTGCGAACTGAGCGACCGAGAATCCGAATGTCACCGTCTTGCAGAGGAAGTAACGTGTTGAGCAACCTGATCGTCGTAGTCTTTCCTGCGCCGTTGGGACCGAGCAGGCCGAAACACTCCCCCGCATTGATGACCAGACTCAGGTTGTCCACCGCGCGGTGGTCGCCGAACTTGTATGTGACCGAGTCGATCTCGACCGCGTGTGCGCCGGGGTCGGGTGAACCTGCCGCTCGGCTCTTCCACCACTGTGTCAGCATCTCACTGCCCCCCGCCTTCCGATCCGGCTGCTGCCAGAGCGCTCGCCAATCGAGACAGGGCCGGTAGAGCAGCCTCGATACTTGCCCTGTCCTCTGCGGTCAGAGTCGACAATGCCTGACCGACAATCACACTCCGGCGATCACGCCACACCTCGACGCGGGCGCGCGCCTCGTCCGCGAGCACCAATCGCGCGACGCGGCGGTCGGCCTCGTCGGCAACGCGTTCGATCACTCCCTCGTCGACGAGCTGCCGCACCAAGGTGGACACCGTGTTTGCCGCGACACCCAATCGCCCGGCAGCCTCGGCCACCGACAGACCCGGGTTGCGTCGTAGCAGCCTGACGAGTTCGATCTGGGCGCCGGCGAGCGGTCGTTCCGCAAACGGCCGCCCCGACGCCTTCCTCGTGCCCCGGCGCAATTGTCCGAGCGTCTCCAGGACGTCATCCGCAAGATTTGCTCCGCTTCCATCCACAACCTCACAATAGCTCTGTAACAGAGCTATTGTCGAGGAATCCGGACGCCCGGCGTTTTCAGCTCGTCCGCAACGGGTATCCCCGATTGCTTGTCCCGAGCACTCCCGCCCAGAACGGAGACGTCATGCGCAGACAGTGGTTGTTCGCGACGGTTGCGAGTAGCGCCCTGATCCTCACCGGTTGCTCGCCCGACGCCCTCGATTCCGGGGACAGCGCAGACAACGTCACTGCCATTGCGACGTCGCTGTCGCCACCCGCCGCCGCTGATGCACCCCTGCTGAAGACCGCCGACTCCCCACTCGGGACGATCGCCGTCGACGGCGAAGGCATGACCGTCTACGTCTACAACCCGGACGAGGAGAACTCACAAGCCGGGTCGTGCGACGAAGCGTGCCTGCGTTACTGGCCGGCGGTCACCTCGGTCACGGATTCGCCGATCGTCGAAGGAATCGACGCCGTCATCGACACTGTCGACGGGCCTGAAGGATCTTTCCAGATCACCGTCAACGGCAAGCCTGTTTATCGGTACCTCGACGACAAGGTTCCCGGCGACATGCTCGGACAGAGCGTCGGCAGCCTGTGGTGGATGATCGACGCCGCCGGAAACCCCGTGTTCAAGACCGAGTAACCCTCAGTTGTACGGCTGCCGAGCGGTTTCGGGGTCGCCGTACGTGATTGCCCGTTCCCGCCGCGTTTTCGACGCCAGGGTTGCGCCCCAGTTCAGCACCGTGCTGGCGCGGTTGCGGAAACCGGCGAGGAACGCGATGTGGATGATTCCCCAGGACACCCATCCGATGAACCCGGACAACTGGACCGGCCCTGCCTGAAGCAACGCGTGGCGTCGCGAAATGTAGGCCGCGGTTCCAAGATCGCGGTACTTGAACGGTTTTCGGCTGGGCACTCCGTTTTCTACGGTTGCAGCGATCCGGGCACCGGCGTGCCGACCACCCTGCATCGCAACCTCGGCCACCCCGGCAAGTTTGTCCCGCGACATGAGGTCGCCCACCACGTAGACGTTCGGGTGGCCGGGAACGGTCAGATCGGCTTCCACCTCGATGCGGCCACCGCCGACCTGCTTCACACCCAGCGCCGTGGCCAGTGCCTCGGCGAACGGCACTGCTTCGACGCCCGCGGTCCACAGAATCGTGCGGGTCTCGTACTGCCGCTTCTCTTTTGTCTTCTTGTCCGTCGTCTCGATGCTGGTCTCGCACACGTCGGTGACGTGCACGCCGAGGTGAGTCTCGACGCCGATCCCGTCGAGAGTACGTTTGGCCGCGGCCGAGAGCTTGCGACTGAACGAAGGGAGCACCCGATCGTCGCCGTGGAAGAGCAGTACCCTTGCCTCGTCCGGGTCTATGGACCGGAACTCGTTGGTCAGCGCGTGCATTGCCAATTCGCGGATCTGCCCGGCTAATTCGACGCCGGTGGGTCCGCCGCCCGCCACGGCGAAGGTCAGCCACGGTCGACGTTCTTCCGCAGTCGGGAGCGATTCGGCCATCTCGAACGCAGCAATGAGACTGCGCCTGATCGCCAAAGCGTCGTCGAGGGTTTTCATGCCGGGCGCCCATTTGATGAACTCGTCCTGGCCGTGGTAGGACTGGCGCATTCCAGCCGCCACGATCAGGTAGTCGTACGGCAATTCGAAGGTCGACCCGTCGAAGCGACTGGCAGTCAGTATCCCGGCGTCGGCGTCCACCGACTTGGCCTCGCCCAGAACGACGTTCGTGTTCTTGTTGTCCTCGAGCAGATGTCGCAGCGGACTTGCGATCTGCCCTTCGGAGAGCAGACCCGTGGCGCACTGGTAGAGCAGGGGCTGGAAGACGTGGCTGGTCCCTCGGTCGATCAGAACCACCTCGACGTCAGCCTTCTTGAGTCGTCTCGCTGCATACAGTCCACCGAAGCCGCCACCGACGATCACTACCCGGGGCTTACCGTTCGAGATGTGGATGCTCATCAGACAAACCTCGCTGTCACGGAGTTGGGCAGGAATCGTAGGGCCGCATCTATCCCTTGCCACTTGAGGCCGGGTAGCGCCGCTCGGGTGGTTTCCTTCTCGATAGCGTCGACCATGGCACTGACGCCTTCGTCCAGACTGGCCATGAGCGCAGCGTCGTCGCCGGCGCCGGCGGACATGTCGGTCTTGATGAAGCCCGGCAGCAGCGTGGTGACCCGAATAGGTGTGCGCGCCAACTCGATACTGAGCGCCTCACCCAGCGCCGCTACTCCCGCCTTGCTCGCCGAATAGGCCGCTTTTGGCCCGGGTAGCCCCCGATCCGCGCTTATCGAGGACACGAGAACCAGGTGTCCGGAGTCCTGCGCGCGGAAGATCTCGAGCGCAGCTTCACACTGCGACAGCGCGCCGACAAAATTCGTCTGCGCTGTTGCAAGATTCGCGTGCGCTTTTCCGGTTCCGATCTTGGCGCCCTTGCCGAGCCCGGCGTTCACGATCACCCGGTCCAGGCCACCCAACTCGTCGCGCAGCTCACCGAAAACCCGGACGACGGAATCGTGTTCGGTCACATCGAGTTCGCGCACTGCGACGCTGATCGACGGGTACTGCGCCACCAGCTCCCCACGCAGCGTGTCGAGACGATCCGTCCGCCGGGCACACAACGCGAGGTCGCGACCGGCCGCGGCGAATCTCCTGGCCATCTCCTCACCCAGACCCGAACTGGCACCGGTGATCAAAATCTTCTGCCGCGTCATGGGTGCAACTGTAACCATCATCGAGTTCTCGTACCCGGCGGTAACCGAGCGAACTCGGACCGATCCGACATACCGTGGAGCAATGACCGACGAATTCGATGTCATCGTGATCGGCGGTGGACCCGCCGGCGAGAACGCCGCCGCATACGCCATCGCCGGAAGTAATCGCACCGCCGCAATCGTGGAACACGAACTGGTCGGCGGTGAATGCTCGTATTGGGCCTGTATGCCCAGCAAGGCACTACTGCGCCCGGGGCAGGTCCTCGAGGCGGCCGACGCCTTGCCCGGGATCCCGGCCGGACCGCTGGACGTCGATGCCGTTCTGAAACGGCGCGACTCGTTCACCCACAACCACGACGACTCGTCCCAGGTCGACTGGGCAACCTCCGCGGGCATCACCGTGATCAAAGGCCACGGGGTCATCGACGGCGAGCGAGCAGTGACCGTCGACGGGACCCGTAAGCTCCGTGCCCGCCGTGCCGTCGTACTCGCCACGGGAACGACCGCCACCGTCCCGAAGACACCGGGATTGCGCGAGGCACTCCCGTGGACCTCGCGCGACGCCACCAACCTGCACGAGGTTCCGTCGCGAGTGGCGGTCATCGGCGGCGGAGTGGTCGCAACTGAGTGCGCAACGTGGTTGTCGTCGTTCGGCGCTCACGTGACGTTGCTCGTGAGGGGCGATGCTCTGTTGAAATCAGCAGAACCGTTTGCCGGAACGATGGTGGCCGAAGCACTCGGTGCCCGCGGTGTGGACGTTCGACTGAGCACTGCCGTCAACTCGGTCTCACGCCCCGATGCCAAGGACACCGGCGAAGGTCACATCCACGGTGGACCCGTCAGCATCGAGACATCGTCCGGCGTGATCGAAGTCGACGAGGTCATCGTCGCGGCGGGCCGCGGGCCGACATCTGCCGATCTCGGCTTGTCCGTCATCGGCCTCGAGGACGGCAAGTACGTCACCACTGACGATCACCTCTGTGCCCAAGGTGAGTGGCTCTACGCCGTCGGCGACATCAACGGTCGTTCTCCCCTCACCCACATGGGCAAGTATCAGGCGAGAGTCTGCGGAGACGTCATCGCCGCGCGGGCCGAGAGCCGCGGACTCAGGGGACCTCGGTACACGGCGTCGGCGGACAATGGACAGGTCCCCCAGGTGGTGTTCACCTCACCCGAAATCGCCTGGGTGGGACGCACCGAGAAGAAAGCTCGCGACGACGGCTACGACGTCGAAGTCGTGGAGATCGAACTCGCAGTCGCGGGATCTTCGCTGCTGCGCGACGACTACTCGGGGCGCGCGAAGTTGGTGATCGACAAGGCCACCGACGTGATCCTCGGCGCTACCTTCGCCGGGCCCGAAGTATCCGAGCTGGTGCATGCGGCGACAATCGCGGTCGTCGGCGCCGTACCACTGGAAACTCTCTGGCATGCGGTGCCCTCGTATCCGACGGTCAGTGAAGTCTGGCTTCGATTGCTGGAGGCTCGCCGCTGACGCGCTCCCGAAGTACGTATAGTCGCGACATGGCGTCCGACATACTTGTGACCACGGCCGACGGCACCCTGCGCGGCCGCCGGGTGGGAAAACTTCGTGCCTGGCGCGGAATTCCCTACGCCCGGCCGCCGGTCGGAACACTGCGTCTGACGCGACCACAGCCGGTCACGCCGTGGACCGGAGAACGCGACGCGATCAGGTTCGGCGACGCGTCTGTCCAACACAAGAAGGGGCTGTTGCTCGCGCCCGGGAAGTACCAGCCGAGCAGCGAGGACTGCCTGACGCTCAACGTGCTCGCCCCCGCGAACACCGGCAATACTCCGCGTCCCGTCATGGTTTTCATCCACGGTGGGGCAAACACCATCGGGACCTCGGCCACCGGCTTGTACTCGGGCGTGTCCCTCGTCGAACGCGGCGACGTCGTCTACGTCTCGATCAACTACCGGCTCGGCGCTCTGGGCTACCTCGATTTCACCCCGTTCTCCACATCCGAGCGCGTATTCGACTCCAACCTCGGACTGCGCGATCAGGTCGCGGCCCTGCAGTGGGTGCAACGCAACATCGCCGCCTTCGGTGGGGATCCTGAAAAAGTCACGATTTTCGGTGAATCCGCCGGAGCCACCGCCGTCACCACCCTGATGGCGACTCCGGCCGCCAAGGGACTCTTCGCCGGCGCTATCGCCGAGAGTTCGGCTCCGGATCTGGTCTCGAGCACGCAGCGATCGCATGCCTGGGGCGCGCGTTTCGTCGAGATCCTCAATTCCGGCCTACCACCCGCGAAGGCCCTGACCTCGGCGACAGCCGTCGAATTGGGCAGAGCCGGAAGCAGACTGGGCGCCGAGGTACTCGCGAACACACCTGGACTACATCCCTTCGGACCGGTCGTCGACGGCGACTTCCTCCCCCGCTCCCCCTTGGACGCATTCAAAGAAGGATCGGCACACCAGGTGCCGATGATCATCGGCACCAACAGACGGGAGGGGACGCTGTTCCCGAAGGTGCTCGACGCACTTCCGACCAACCCGTCGCGCATCGACACCATGTTTGCCCTCACCGATCCCGAGGCCGGGAAGCGCATCCTCGCAACCTATCCCGGCTACCCGGACGAGCAGTCCGCGATCGACGTCGGCGGAGACGTCACGTTCTGGCACCCGTCCGTGGAGTTGATGCAAGCGCACGCACAATCGGCGCCGACGTACGCCTACCGATTCGACTTCGCGCCGACGATGATGCGCTGGCTCGGCCTCGACGCCACACACGGATTCGAGATGTTTGCAGTCTTCGGCATCGGTGACACCCTTGTCGGGCGCGGCCTCACCCTTCCCGGCGGTCGACGCGGACTGCGCGCAGTCACCGAATCTGTTCAGGGACACTGGCTTCACTTCGCCGAGCACGGCTCGCCGCGCGGATCGTGGCCGCGCTACGAGGGGCAGGAGCGTCGGACCATGATCTTCGACGAGATCGTCCGCGTCGAGAACGATCCCAGACGTGAACAACGCTTGGCCTGGGCGGGATACAGCGGTTACCGTAGCCACGGCACCGACATCTCCCTACCGTGACGAGCCCCCTCGAGATCACTCTCGATTCCGGGGTCGTACGCGGGCGCCTCGATCGAGGACTGCGCACCTGGCGAGCAATCCCCTACGCGGCGGCCCCGACCGGTCCTCGGAGATTTCGCGCACCGCAGCCGGTCGAGGCTTGGAATGGTGTCCGCCCGGCGGAAGCATTCGGCTCTCCGTCTCCGCAGCGCAAGAGCAATTTCGACGAGAACTCACTCTTCGTCAATGTCGTGGCCCCGCAGGTACCGTCGGATTCGTTGCGACCGGTCATGGTTTTCATTCACGGCGGCGCGTACAACGGCGGGAATCCCTCGACGCCCATGTACCGCGGAACGAGCCTGGTCGAACGTGGCGACATCGTCTACGTCTCGATCCAATATCGCCTCGGCGCGTTGGGCTACCTCGATTTCAGTGAATATTCCACTGCGGAAAGATCATTCGAGACGAACCTCGGATTGCGCGATCAGATCGCCGCGATGACGTGGGTCCAACGCAACATCGCCGCTTTCGGCGGCGACCCGAACGCCGTCACCGTCTTCGGTGAATCGTCCGGCGCCAACGCGGTCACCACTCTGATGGCAACGCCGGCGGCACGAGGGCTGTTCGCCCGGGCCATCGCTCAAAGTCCGCCGGCTGCTTCGGCATACGGAAAAGAGCGAGCGCACCGTTGGGCACGCGAGTTCCTCGAGATCGCACAGGCTCCGGATACCGATCCGGGATCGTGGCTGCGCTCCGCTTCGGTGAAGGACCTGGTCGCTGCCGGCGAAGAACTTGCGCGCCGCGGCGCGGACGAAGAACCCGGAACGCGGGCATTTGCCCCCGTGGTGGGTGACGACGTCCTTCCCGAACACCCGCTCGACGTGTTCGCCGCCGGACGCGCCCACCCCGTTCCGCTGCTCGTCGGTTCGAATCTCCACGAGGGAAGAATCTTCCCGCGCGTTCTCGACATCTTGCCTACCGACCCGGTTCGGATCGAGAAGATGTTCTCCCACAGCACCCCTGAAGTGAAAGCACGTGCGCTCGCGGCGTATCCCACGTATCCGCACCGGTTTGCTGCCGCAGATCTCGGCGGCGACATCACGTTCTGGGAGCCCGCGATACTCTGCGCACAGGGTCATTGCCAGGTAGCTCCTACCTACAGTTACCGCTACGATTTTGCGCCTCGCCTGCTCAGACTCGTCGGCATGGGCGCTACCCACGCCACCGAATTGCTTGCGGTCTTCGGGCGTTCGGATGCACTCACCGCGGCCTTGACCGCGGTCGGTGGGCGCCGCGGACTGACTGCGGTGACCTCCACCATGCAGCGCCACTGGATCCATTTCGCCCGCCACGGAGTGCCGGACCGGGATTGGCCCGCCTACTCCGTACCGGAGCGGCAAACAATGATCTTCGACGAGACGTCCCGAGTGGAGAACGACCCGATGGGTGAGCGTCGACGGGCTTGGATCGGCTACGAGCACAGGCGCTGAAGCCCGATCAGAAGAACTGGCCTTTCACGAAACCTGCGAGTAGGACGGCAAATCCGCCCACCTCGCCGAGAATCAGCAGAAACATCCCGAGGTGCAGGGGCGGACCGGCGGACTCGAACTGATTGTCGGTGTCCTTCATCGCACCGTGAGCGATGTAGCTGAATATCGCTGCGAGAAAGAAGAACACGACCACTGCGGCACTGGTCAGGTTGATCCACGTCGGCCACGCACTGAGTTCGACGAACACCGCGATCAGCAGCGTCGCAAACGAGTACATCAGGGCAGCGCGGTGTGCGATGTCGACATACGGATGGGCGAGGTGATTGTCCGAAGTGGCCATCTGTCGGTATTTCCAGATTCCCAGGCACAGGGAGAGAAGGAAGATCAGACCGGCAGCGAGAAGCGTCAGTGTCGTGTCGATCCCCAGCGTCATCTGCCCACCCCGCAGTGCGTTTCCAGCGAGTCACCGCTGGGTGATCCAGCCGAAGGCTTGTCGTAGACGACAACCAGCACCACCGCACGATCCGCCGACACCGACCGCATCCGGTGCGGCGTATTCGCGTCGAAGTACAAGCTGTCGCCGGCGTCGAGGTGCATCGTCTGCCCGGGGATTTCGAATTCTACGGATCCGGAATGCACGAACACGAACTCCTCTCCCGTGTGGTCCATGAACTTGGGACCCATCACCGAGGCCGGATGAACCACGAACGGCTGCATGGCCTTTCCGACCAGTGAGGGCGCGATCGGATCGTAGACGGAAGACTGCACGGAGTTGGCCGGGTCGATCACGCGGTCCTTCGCGCGCACGATCGTCATGGCATTTCCCTCCATACTGTCCGAGAACAGTTGCCCCACATCGGCATCGAGCACACGCGCAATCTTGAGTGCCACCGCGATCGACGGGGTACTGATACCCCGCTCGACCTTGGAGAGATAGCTCTTCGTCAGACCGGTCTGCTCGGCCAGGCCCTCGAGCGTCAGACCGGCGCGACGCCGATGTGTTCGCAAAAACGCTGCCATTCGGTTCCCCTCACGCGACTTTGTGTCATCACCCTAACAATACATTGACCTGCGGCGATCAGCGATTCAGGAATCGAGGGTTGCACATTTCCGTCCTATATGACACTTTGTGTCTTATAGGTGACTGAATGTCATTGAATTCCGGGTCCCGAGAAAGGCACACCCCATGACCGACACGATGCATGCGAGCAAGCAGGAACTCATGGCCACCGCCGAGACGAAGATGCTCACCGAAGTAACGACAGGTAGTTGGACTCTTCGACAGAAGATCGCACTGACCTGCCGGGCACTGTCGGACGCCGGCCACGACTCCGGCCTTGCCGGACAGATCTCCGCCCGCGGTGGGCAGCCAGGAACGTTTGTCACACAGCGACTCGGCCTCGGGTTCGACGAGATCACCGAGGACAACCTCCTGCTCGTCAACGAGGATCTCGAAGTCCTCGACGGGGAGGGCATGCCGAACCCCGCCAACAGGTTCCACAGTTGGATCTACCGCGCACGACCCGACGTCAACTGCATCGTCCACACACACCCACTACATGCGACGGCGCTGTCGATGCTCGAGATTCCCCTCGTCGTCTCCCAAATGGACATCGCGCCGCTCTACGACGACTGCGCATTTCTCGCCGACTGGCCCGGGGTTCCCGTGGGAAACGAGGAGGGCGAGATCATTTCGGCTGCACTCGGCGACAAGCGGGCAATTCTGCTCGCCCACCACGGCCAACTCGTCGTCGGCAACACGGTCGAAGAGGCATGCTCTCTCGGGCATCTGATCGAGCGAGCGGCCAGACTGCAGTTGCTGGCGATGGCTGCCGGAGACATCAAGCCGCTACCGCCTCGCCTGGCGAAGGAGGCACACGATTGGACACTGACTCCTCGGCGCAGCGAGGCGAACTTCGCTTACTACGCCCGTCGCGCTCTCCGCAATCATCCCGACACACTGACCAACTGACTTTTGTTTCCCACCAACAGAACTGAGAGCCTCATGAGCAGCACCATCAAGGGAATCGTCGCCTATCCCATCACCCCGTTCGACCGGGACACCGGAGCATTCGACCCCAAGCCGCTACACACGCTCCTCGACAGCATGATCAGCAGTGGTGTCGACGCGATAGCCCCACTCGGCAGTACCGGCGAGAGCGCCTATCTCGACGATGCAGAGTGGGAGACGGTCGCTCGGGAGACTGTCGACTACGTCGACCGCCGAGTCCCCACCGTCGTCGGAGTGTCGGATCTGACGACGGCGGGAGCACTCCGCCGAGCATCGATCGCGGCAGACGCCGGAGCCGACGCAATGATGATCCTCCCCACGTCGTACTGGCATCTGGGTGAGCAGGAGATTCGTGAACACGTCACCGCGGTGGCCGATTCCGTCGACATTCCCACGATGATCTACAACAATCCGGCCACCACCGGGATCGACATGTCGCCGGAATTTCTCGTCGATCTCGTCTCCACCGTCGACGGCGTCACGATGATCAAGGAATCCACCGGCGACATCACCCGGATGAACCGCATCAACGAACTGAGCGGTGGCACGATCCCCTTCTTCAACGGCAGCAATCCTCTTGCACTGCAATCTTTCTCTGCCGGTGCAAGCGGATGGTGCACGGCAGCCCCGTGTCTGGCCCCCGAACAGGTGGTGCACTTCTGGCGTCTACTCGAATCCGGTGATCGGTCGGGTGCCGCCGCTGTGTTCGAACAGATCGAGCCGCTACTGAAGGTCCTCGTCAGTCGCGGACTGCCGTCGACGGTCAAAGCCGGGTTGGAATCTCTCGGCATCGACGCCGGCCTTCCCCGCCGGCCCCTGCTGTCCCTCGACGACAACACCAGGACAGCTTTGTCCGACGCTCTGTCGGTGGCTCGCGGTGTAATCGTCGCGTCGTGACCTGACGTGGGAGTGGGTTCCGGCAAGATGGGATGCACACCGACCGAAGGAGGGGCACCATGTCCGTAGATTCACGGTCTGCGAGGATCGCCGTCACCGGCGCGACCGGTCATATCGGCGGACTGGTGGCCCGGTCGTTGGCCGACGCCGGTGTCCCACAGCGGCTGATCGCACGGTCGGTCAACCGATTACCGCAGCTCCCCGGTGCCGATTCGGCCGAGACCACGTACGGGGATCAGGAGCGCGCTCTCGCGGCTCTGGCCGGAATCGACACCCTCTTCATGGTCTCGGCGGCCGAAAGCGCAGATCGCCTGGATCAGCACCGCACCTTCATCGACGCCGCAGCGGAGGCCGGGGTCAGGCACATCGTGTACACGTCTTTCCTCGGCGCTGCTCCGGACGCGACGTTCACGCTCGCTCGCGATCACTGGGTCACCGAAGAACATATCCGCGCTTCCGGGCTCGCATTCACCTTCTTGCGCGACAGCTTCTACCTCGATTTCCTACCCGCTCTCGCCGGTGAAGACGGTGTGATCCGCGGACCCGCAGGGGACGGTCTCGTCGGCGCGGTAGCGCGCTCCGACATTGCTGCCGTCGCTGTGTCGGTTCTGCAGGATCTGGATTCTCATGTCGGACAGACGTACAACCTGACCGGACGGGAGGCACTGACGCTCTCCGAGGCCGCGAGCATCATCACCGAAGTCACCGGCAAGCGAACCACGTACGTCGAGGAAACGCTCGAGGAAGCTTACGAATCGCGGGCGTCGTACAACGCACCCGCTTGGGAACTCGACGCATGGGTGTCGACGTACACCGCAATCGCGCAGGGTGAATTGGCGCTGATCACGGGCACCGTGGAGGACCTTGTCGGCCGGCCTGCGCTCACGCTGCGTGAATTCCTCACAGCAGAAACCGCCTGATGCCACCACGCAAAGCAACCACGGCACGCAAGGCTGCCGCAAAGAAGGCTGCACCGAAGAAGGCTGCACCCAAGAGGAACACGACCAGAAAGACCGCCCCGAAGAAGACTGTCGCAAAGAAGAGCTCACGCGCGACGATCCCGGATGTGCCGACTGCCGGCCCTGGTGAGAGAGTCTGGCTCCTCGACGTTCCCTTTCGGACGCCGGCGCCTGGTGCGCAATTCGTCAAGAAATGGAAGAGCTACGCGTGGGTCGGTACGGAGTTGCCCGTAGAACTCGCTCCATTCAAGGCACTCCCCTTCTCTTATCAGCAGTGGGTAGAGGACGACATCAATGACAGCACCGGTGAACGTCCCGTTGCTGCACCCAAAATTCCTCGGCCCGAGCAGGTTTCGGGGGCTGCAGCCGTCGTCGATGCCGCTCGCGCCGGCAAACGCGGATTTCTGTTGGCAGACAATGCAGGCCTGGGTAAGACGCTGATCGCAGTGATGTCTGCCAAGACGATTGCCGAGGAGCGCGGCGAAACCAACATCCTCGTCCTCGTCGATCGACCCGCACAGATCACCATTCCGCATTGGCGCTATTCCATCGCCTCGGTGGGCGACGGTGGATTCCGCTGGTTGATCATGTCGCCTGACCAATTGAAGAAGCTGATCGCGCGAAACGGCCGCCCCAAGTACACGTTCGGTGTGGTGATTGCCGACGAGGCCCAGCTGTACAGCAACGACACACAGCGCACGGCCGCATTCGAGAAGGTCGCGCGCTTTTCGAATGCTCACGAGCAAGCGCCGTTCGTCCTGTCCGTGACAGCAACACCGGGACACACGCCGGCCGATCAGCGTTACCTGGCACCGCTTTTCGCGCAGCTGCATTCAGAACCTTCGGAGTACTGGTCCGACCTGGGCGCCAGGCTGGTCGAGTCCGGCCTTCCGCTGGACAAGTCCTACGGGAAGTGGACGTGGAGCGCAGAGGCGAAGGAATCACCTGCGCTGCAATCTCGCGCGCTCGAGACCGTGCGTGGGTGGATGTCGAACAGCAAACCGCCCTTGATGATTCATCGACCGACTCCGTGGGGACCCGTTCCGCTCGACGGTATGCCGATCGACCTCACCCATGCCCAGCGCGCCGAGTACGAGACGGAGTGGGCCGAGTACGCCTACGAAATGGGATTGGCCCGCAAGAGTCGCAACATCGCGCGCGGCCGTGCGCTGGTTCTGCGCTACCGACAGAAAGCGGGCATGATCCGCGCCGAGTCGACGGCCCAGTGGGCGCAGGCGCAGGTCAAGGCAGGCAAGCAGGTGTTGGTGGCCGTCGAATTCGTCTCCACGGCAGGTGATCCACTGGTCGAGATGATCGAAGACGCCGGGATCTCGGTGGCAAAACTGTTCGGTGCGGTGCCGGACAAGGAGGGTCAACGTCTGCGGTTTCAACGCGGGGACGCACCGGTCATCGTCTTCAATGTCACGACCTCGATCTCGCTCCATGCCAACGAAGCACTCCCGGACGGCACTCACGCGTCCCCGTTGCCACGGACGGGAATCTTTCATCAACCGCGATACTCAGGGATCGCGGCAGAACAGACGTTCGGTCGGTCGCATCGCGACTACCAGACGTGCCCGTGGGTCATACCCTTCGGCGTGGGCACCAAGGAAGAGGACGTCGCCACGGTCATGTTGCGCAATCTCAATTCGGTCACAGGTCTGAAAGGTGGTGATCGATCCGGTCTGCGGTCGCTGTCCGAACTGCTCGGCGTCGAGTGGCTCGAGCCTGATGTCTTGACCTCGGAGGGTTGACCTTCCAACGACCGTCCAACGCGCACAAACGAACGGTTTCGGCGGTATGCCCCAATTCTACTCCACGAAAACCGAATTCGGCTGACCGCTTCATTCCTTTCGGGACCTTGGGACTCAGGTATCTGTGACCAGACGTGGCAGACTCTTTCGAGTCGAGGTGCACCAGCCTCGAAACAGTGCCGAGAATGCGAGGGGTCCGATGCGCAATATCTACCGGTCATTGATGCGCAATGTCGGCCATACACAATGGTTCTCGGATCTCGGCAAGGATCTGGTTCCGCTCGATCGAGCAGTGCAGAGAGTGTCGGGAGGCAAGCTCTCGCTGGTCGGAGAGAACACCGTGACTCAGCTACTGCTCACCACGACGGGCCGTAAGACCGGCCGTTCTCGAACCACGCCACTCCTGTACGCACCCGACGGCGATGCGTTTGTCGTCGTCGGTTCGAACTGGGGGCAGGATACGCATCCAGCATGGACACTCAATTTGATGGCAAACCCCACCGCAATCGTGACAGTGAAGGGCGTCGAAATACCGGTCGGTGCGAGTCTGGCGGAGGGCGCCACGCGTAAGAAGCTGTGGGAGCTCGCGACCACCACGTGGCCGCCGTACGAAACCTACGCCGATCGAGCATTCGGGCGCCAGATCCGCGTATTTCGACTCCAACCTGTCAAATAACTGCTGCCGGGCGCAGGATGGGAAGGACCACCCTGCCGATCTCAGGAGCATTCGCGAATGTCCACAGCACTGACTCACGCAGAAGACACACAGATCACAGCTTCCAACGGGCGGATCGCACTGGAGCCGAACCCCCGCCGAATTCGAGCCTTCTTCGCTGGTCACGCCGTCGCAGACACCACTCGTTCGGTATACCTTTTCGAACGCGGCCGCCTGCCGATGTACTACATCCCCCTCGCGGACGTTCGTACCGAATTCCTCGTCCCGACGTCGACGACCACCCATTGCCCATGGAAAGGTGACGCCACCTACTGGACGATCGAGATCGGGGATCGCCGGGCCGAGGACGCCGTCTGGACCTACCCTGAACAGTTCGACGGTTCCCTGGATCTGAGTGAGTACGTCGCATTCTATTGGGATCGCATGGACGCCTGGTACGAGGAGGATCAACAGGTCTTTGTCCACGCCCGCGATCCATACGTACGTATCGACGCACTCCCCTCGTCCCGCCACGTCCAGGTTTTTGTCGGCGACGTACTGGTCGCCGAGACGAGACGACCCAGACTGCTCTTCGAAACCGGACTGCCCACGCGGTACTACATTCCGAGAATCGACGTTCACAGCGAGTACTTTGCGCCGTCCCCGACCACCACGGCCTGCCCCTACAAGGGCACTGCGTCGTATCTGTCGTTCACCGGCACAACCGAACTCGCTCCGATCGAGGATCTGGCGTGGTTCTATCCGTTCACTACCGCCGAAGCGTCCGGGATCGACGACCACGTGTCGTTCTATCCCGAACGCGTCGGCAAGATCCTGGTGGACGGTGCCGAAATCTGAAAGGTGCTGGAGCCGAGAAGGTGTGGGTGCTTACCCCACTGCAACAGGGGATTCCGGGATTCGCAGTTCAGCCGTCTCCAGTCGGCGATCATGCACCCACACCATCGCCGTTGCAACGGAGAAGACCAACCCGGCGATGCATACTCCGTTCCAGCCGTACGACTTCCACACCACTGACCCCACCGCCGAGCCCACGGCAGCACCGACGAAGTAGGTGGTCATGTACACGGAATTCACACGCGAACGTGCTTCGGGGACAAGGGCGTAGATCACGTTCTGGTTGCTGACGTGCACTCCCTGCAGCGCGAGGTCGGCAAGGACGATGGCAACGAGAAACCACACCACGTGGGTGGCACCGGCGACAAAGGGAAGCCACGACACCAAGAGAATCGCGATGGCGCCGCCGGTCGCCAGCTGACCCAATCCCCGATCGGCCAGTCTGCCCGCCACCGTCGCCATCAAAGCTCCCGCCACACCGAGTAGTCCGACCAAGCCGATTTGAGTGTCGCTGTAGCCGAATTCGCCGGACAGAAGAAAGGCCATCGTCGTGAAGACGGTGCTGACAGCAGCAAAAGCCAGTCCGCCCATGGCCGATCGGGTTCTCAGGCGCGGCAAGGTCGCAGCCAACTTCCCTACCGAAGCGAGCGTTGCGCGGTAGCTTGCCTTCGGGCGATCTGCGGAATCGGAAGGCAGAGATCGCCACAATGCCACGGCCATCACCACCATCAGCACCGCCGCAACCTTGTATACCGTCGACCAACCTCCCAGTCCGGAGAGGACGCCGGCAACGCTGCGCGCCAGCAGGATTCCGATCAGCAGTCCGCTCATGATCGTGCCGACCACCTGACCGGACCTCTCAGGTTCGGCCAGTGAGGCGGCAAACGGAATGAGCACCTGGGCGGCGACCGAAAAGACTCCAGCGACAGCGATTCCCACTGCCAGCGTGGCAAAGTTGGGCGCAAATCCGCTGACCGCTTGACCGGTCGCCGCCAGCAGCATGAGCCCTACCGTCAGCTTGCGTCGGTCCACCATGTCGCCCACCGGAACCAGAAGTATCAATCCGAGTGCATACGCGACCTGCGCGATGGTCACCGTCGCGGCCGCTGCGGAGGCCGACACATTCAGGTGATCTGCGATGGAATCGAGGAGTGGCTGGTTGAAATAGTTACCGCCCGCGCACAGGCCCGTCGCCGCAGCCATCAGCAGCACTATCGGTAGTCCGAGCCTCGGACGCGCGTCGCTTGAAATCATGTCGTCAAGCATGACCGCCTACACCGACGCGCGTCCAATAGATAGATATGCATGATCTATCTCCAGAAACGATAGATTGGTGCAATGGAACTACGTCACATCCGCTACGCCCTGGCAGTCGCGGAAGACAGACACTTCAGCCGAGCAGCGTCGCGGTTGCACGTTTCCCAGTCCGCCTTGAGTGCCCAGATCAGAGACCTCGAAAAGGAACTGGGAGTCGAATTGTTCAACCGGAACAGCCGAAACGTCGGCCTGACTGCTGCAGGCGAGGTTTTTGTCGCCCGCTCCCGCGAGGTACTCGGCGCCGTGTCGAGACTCGTCAGTGATGTCTCGGCACGGAGCAACGAGCAAGTGCGGTTGACGGTCGGCACCATCACCTCGGCGGGGCGCGTCGACGTCGGACGCGCCCTGGCAGATCTGACACGGCGCCACCCTGCAATCAACATCACCGCGCGACCGTACGGCAGTGAAGTAGTTATCGAGGGAGTCCGGTCCGGTGCAATCGACGTCGGCATTGTCGGATTGGCCGCAGGTCGCCTACCCAAGAGCTTTGCCGCCGCACCGCTGTGGAGTGAACCCACCGCAGCGTTCGTTGCTCCTGACCATCCCTTCGCCCAGGCTTCGTCGATCAGGCTCGAAGACCTACGCGATCACACTCTCGTGGACTTCGCCTCCGGCAGCGAGGCCCGTGTCCAAACCGACCAAGCCTTCGCCGAATCACAGGTCCCTCGGGGAAAAACACTTGAAGCCAACTCGGTAGACCTGATCTGTTCACTGACCGCCAACGGCCTGGGCGTAGGTTTGCTCCCCCAGTCCATGAGCGCCCTGCACCCCGAATTGGTCTGTATTCCGATCACCGATGCGCCGCATCGGATCGTCCACGCAATCACCGAACCCACCCATTCGTCGGCGCTCGCCCGCGAGTTCGTCGAACTACTCGCAGCGCAGTTCGCTACTTGAGCAGTTTCGACATTCGCCTGTCCGCCAACGGTTTACCGCCGGTCTGGCACGTCGCGCAGTATTGAAAAGAGCGCTCCGCGAACGACACTTCGCGTACGACGTCACCGCACACCGGGCACGGAAGTCCGGTACGAGCATGCACTCGCATCCCCGAGCGTTTCTCACCTTTGAGCCGGGCCGCGTCCTGACCTTCCGAACGCTCGATCGCGTCGGCCAGCGTAGATCGCATCACGGCATACAACGTCGAAATCTGATCCGGCGTCAGCCGCGACGAGGTCGCGAAAGGCGAGAGTTTCGCGGTGTGGAGGATCTCGTCCGAGTAGGCGTTCCCGATACCGGCGATCAACGACTGCTCGACTATCGAGTTCTTGATCCGCGCCGACGTTCCGCCCAGAATCTGTGCGAACTCGGCTTCGGTCACGGCCATCGCGTCCGGCCCCAACCGGGCGATGCCCGGAACCTCCTGCGGATCGTTCACGACCCAGACGGCGAGGCGTTTCTTGGTGCCGGCTTCGGTGAGATCGAATGCCGGCGTCAACCCTTCGGGTGTGAAGAAATGAACGCGCAGCGCCAACGGCCCCTTCCCCGGCTTCGGCGGCGTCGCCGATGGATTGTCCAGCCAGCGCATCCAGCCGGCACGGGAGAGATGCGTGACCAACCACAACCCGTCGCAATCCAGAGCCAGATGCTTCCCGAAGCGGGCGGCGCCCGTGACGTCACGCCCCTGCAGAGCGGTGATCGGCGGATCGAAGGTCTTGAGCACACTCAATGCAGCGATGTCGACGCGTCCCACCACTGCGCCGACCGCGTGCTGACGAAGGAACCCTGCCAGCGCTTCCACCTCGGGTAGTTCAGGCATGGCAACAGACTAACGCCGACCACGGACACTCACAGCGCGCTCAGTCCGTTTCCGTCTGCAGCACCACCGAATGCCCACCGCGTGCCTTCGCGGAGTACATCGCCCGATCCGCTCGCCGCAGCAGAGTCGGGTAGGTGACCAGCGCATCATCCGCTGATTCGAAAGGCCCTGCGATCTTCGCGATTCCGACGCTCATCGCCACCTCGGGATGATCGGGCGAGGTGATCGTCGAACGGAGTAGCTCATGTTCGAGTCGATGGAACGAGCGTTGATCGACCGAATCGACGATGACGAACTCGTCGCCGCCTATCCGTGCGATCAAGGCCGCCGGGCCGGCGCATTCGACCAGTCTCGATCCGACTTTTTCGATCACGGCGTCACCGACGGTATGTCCGTACTCGTCGTTGATGGCCTTGAATCGATTGATGTCGACGGCGGCGACTACCAAGAGCGCCGAGTGCGTGTACGACCGCTCCAGCAACAGTCGTACTTCGTCGGCCAGTCCCCTCCTGTTGAGCAGTCCCGTCAGTGGGTCCAATTGCGAGTTCAACGCGTCGGTGCCGAGGATGGAGAAAATGAACTGACAGGCAAAGGGAATCACGTAGATTGCCGCGCCGACCAGTACTACCAACGCGACCAGAACCGGAACATCCACATCGTTTTCGACCACGGCCGTACGTGTCACGATGCCGATGACCACGACGAATACCCACAACATGTGAAGGCTCTGTATTCGAGCATTGTGGAAGAACGCGATGTATCCGCCGATCACCGAGAACATCACGGCGTGTGCCAGTGCTGCAAGTGGATTGGAGTACAGCAGCATTGCGGCCGCTATTCCCACTTCCGAGTAGAGCACAAAGGCGTAAGACCAGGAACGGGAGAGATTTCGCCTCGTCGAGAGGGCGACGGCCATCATCACGGTTATGACCATGATGACTGCGTTCGCGGAGCGCGCGTGCGCAGTGGTCGGTCCCTGTGGACTGAAGCGAGTGAGGAACATGATCACGGTGACCAGTACCAACGAGCAGACGACGAGAAACCGCGAGGCGACGGTCAACCCTTTGTCCGCGAGATAGCGATTGAAGGTGTCGAATTGGTCCGGACGCCGATACCAATCGACAAGTTGAGAAGAGATCAGCCGGAACGCGGGACCCGAGAGCGGTCGTCGAGACGCCACGGCGTCCGAACGCTCAACACTCTCGGCAGATTCCATAGGGTCAGGGTAATCCAGTCAACTCCCCGCAATCAGACAATTTTCACTGTTTGCCGTCCCACATCACAACCTGATCGCCGCCGGCGGCCTTCGCGCGGTACATCGAGGCATCGGCTACTCGAAACAGTTCCGTCAACTCCTCGTCGGAAATAATCGACGACCATTCGGCAGAGGTGATCGCGACTCCGACGCTGGTGGTCACTACCGGATCACGATCGTCGATTCGCAAGTGCCTTCGCAGATTGTCTTCGAACGCAGGCGCTGCGCCGACGTCTATCGTGTCTACCAACACGAACTCGTCCCCACCGAATCTGGCGAAGAGCGCCTTCTCGCCGCCGCACCACCGCAGTCGATCAGCAATCTGGCGAAGTACGAGATCGCCTTCTTCGTGCCC
Organism: Rhodococcus sp. 008; assembly: GCF_001682295.1. Taxonomy (NCBI): domain Bacteria; kingdom Bacillati; phylum Actinomycetota; class Actinomycetes; order Mycobacteriales; family Nocardiaceae; genus Rhodococcus; species Rhodococcus sp. 008. The sequence goes on from NZ_CP012749.1 coordinate 550,934, forward strand.
CTGTGAGTCGTTGACGCTCTTGAACGAATCGACATCGACAATCGCGACGACATACGACGACTTGCTCGACGCATGCCCCGTCGCCCCCATTTCGACAACAGCTCGCTGCAGCCCGCGCCGATTCAGAAGCCCTGTCAACGGATCCACATCCGAACTGTCCGCGTCGGAGCCGAGAAGTGAGAGGACGAACTGGCAGGCGAACGGGATGACCACGATCCCGGTGGCGATGATCAGACACAGTGCGGTGGCCAACGCAGGATCCGCGTAGACCGCAACCTTTCGGCCGACCACTGCCAGAACCACGATGGACAGCGCGATGTGAACCGCCTGGAGTCTCGCGTTGTGAAAGTACGCGATGTAACCACCGATCAGTACGAAGAGCACACACTGGATCAACCCGATGAAAGGGTCGTTGTTCAAGAACACACCGACGAATACGCCGACCTCGCAGTAGGCGACAAAGAAGTACGACCACCGACGCGTGATTTCGGGCAGAAGGCAGAAGAGCACGATCACCGCAATCGTGACGGCGATGATAACGGCGTTGACGACGCTGGTGACGTGGTTGTGCACGCCCGCGTCGCTGAAGCGCAGCAGAGTCATCGCAATGATGACCGTCGTCAGCGAGCCGATGACCAGCAATCGGACAGCTAGCTCCAGGCCCTTCGTGGCGAGGTATCGATTGAAACTGTCGAATTGATCAGGACGCCGATACCACTGAACCAGAAGGTCGAAAGCCGACTTCACAGCTGATTTTTCACGGCCACGCGGCGCGGGCAGAATCGACTGCAGTCGGTCCTGCCCGAACGATGTCATGCGCAGATCATAGGTGCGCAGACCGTCGCTCGGGATCAAGAGTGCAGGATCGAGGCGGCAAATTCAGGGTCGGTTGTCAGCGCCGAACGAGGTACGTATCCATGATCCAACCGTGCTTCTCACGCAACTCCGCCCGGCGAGCGACGATCCGATCTTCGACGTCACGCAGTTTGCCGGAAATCAACTCCTCGTCCGGGGTCCCGAGGTACGCGCCCCACCAGATCTCGGCGTCGTTTTCGCTTACCTGAGTGAAGGTGCAATGCGCGTCGAGCATCACGACGGCATTGTCCACGCCGTCGGGCAATCCCTCGGCCAGTTTGCGGCCGGTCGTGATGTGGATGGGTTCGCCGATTCGGTTGAGGACGATTCGGTGTTGTGCAGCCAGCGACTGCACGCTGGTGATTCCCGGGATGACGGAGTAGTCGAACGAAACTCTCCCGCGAGCGAGCACGCGCTCGACGATCCGCAGAGTGCTGTCGTAGAGGGAAGGGTCACCCCAGACGAGAATCGCGCCGACGCCAGGTTCGGCCGCGAATTCCGCTTCGAATTTCGCGGCCCGACGCTCGTGCCAGTCCTCGACGACTCCCTCGTAATCGGTGGGGGTTCGGTCCCGCGGCGGGTCCGTGATCTCGACCACCTTGTAGTCGAGGTGAACGTGCTCGTCGAGAATGCCGGTGCGCAAGTCGACCAGGGCCTGCTTCTCGTCACCCTTTCCGATGATGAAGAAGGTATCGGCCCTGTTCATGGCCTTGATCGCCTGAACCGTCACCTGGTCGGGATCACCAGCACCGATACCGATCACCAAGAGTTCGCGCATGTGCCGAGGCTATATTGCCGTGCGCCTTTATTAACCGCCGGAGGTTAATAAAGGCGCACAGCAGGGCAGGCCCTAGACTGATTCCCGTGACTGTCTCCACTGCTTACGAAGACCTCCTCCGGCTCGTCATGGAGACGGGTACCGCCAAATCCGATCGAACCGGAACCGGCACCCGCAGCATCTTCGGTCACCAGATGCGTTTCGATCTTGCCGACGGCTTTCCGCTCGTCACCACCAAGAAGGTCCACCTCAAGTCGATAGTCAACGAACTCCTGTGGTTCCTGCGCGGCGACTCCAACGTGGCGTGGCTGCACGAGCACGGCGTCTCCATCTGGGACGAGTGGGCCGACGAGAACGGTGAACTCGGCCCCGTCTACGGCGTCCAGTGGCGTAGCTGGCCCACCCCTTCGGGCGAGCACATCGACCAGATCACGCAGACCGTCGAGACTCTGCGCTCCAACCCCGATTCGCGGCGGATCATCGTTTCGGCGTGGAACGTCGCCGACATTCCGCAGATGGCCCTGGCGCCGTGCCACGCTTTCTTCCAGTTCTACGTCGCCGACGGCAAGCTCTCCTGCCAGCTGTACCAGCGCAGCGCCGACATGTTCCTCGGCGTTCCGTTCAACATCGCCAGCTACGCGCTGCTCACCCACATGATGGCCCAGCAGGCCAAACTCGACGTCGGCGAGTTCGTCTGGACCGGCGGCGACTGCCACATCTACGACAATCACGTCGACCAGGTGACCGAGCAGCTCGGCCGCGAACCGCTGCCGTTGCCGACCCTGAAGCTGAACAAGCGCGACTCCATCTTCGACTACACCTTCGAGGACGTGGAGATCGTCGACTATCAGCACCACCCCGCGATCAAAGCCCCGGTAGCGGTCTGACGATGACCGATCGCACAGTCACCCTCATCTGGGCGCAGGCCCACGGCGGCGTCATCGGCGCCGACAACTCGATCCCGTGGCGCGTGTCCGAGGACATGGCTTACTTCAAACGCGTCACCATGGGCCATCCGGTAATCATGGGGCGGCGCACCTGGGACTCCATTCCATCGAAGTTCCGTCCGTTCAGCGGGCGTCGGAACATCGTCGTCACACGCGATCCGCAATGGCACGCCGAAGGCGCCGAGGTAGTCCACAGGCTGGACGACGCCCTGGCGTTGCCGGACGGTGACGTCTTCGTCGTCGGTGGCGGGCAAATTTATTCGGCTGCACTGCCATTCGCAACGCATCTACTGGTGACCGAGATCGACCTCGACGTCGCCGGTGATGCTTTTGCTCCCGAGATCGGCCCCGAATGGAACCTGAAATCCGACGAGCCCTGGCAGACCTCGGAGAAGAGCGGCCTGCGCTTCCGCTGGTTGGAGTACACGCGCTGACCGACTTCCGCCGATAACGAGGCACCTCGCGAGTGAGTCGGTCATACTCCAAGAAGGACATTCACCGCTTCCGAGAGGTCTTCGATGGACAAGAAGTCACTGACCGCTCTCGCTCGCCAACAGTTGAAACTGGCGGGCTCGGCGACCAGCGGTCGCAGTTCACAAACCGTCTACGGTGGCCACCAGCGCAGCCTGCGACAGACGGTGATCGCGCTGAGCGCCGGCAAGAGCCTCGCCGAACACGACAGTCCGGGCGAAGCCACATTGTTGGTCCTGAGCGGGAAGCTGAATCTTGTGTGTGGGAGCGACCAGTGGAAAGGATCCACGGGTGATTTCCTGACCGTCCCGGCCGACCGGCACAGCGTCGAAGCGCTCGAAGACGTTGCATTTCTACTGACCGTCGCCATGAAGGGCTGAAATCGGTAGCGTCTTCCGCGTGAGCGAAACCGTGATCGAAGTGTCCGTCGTCGCAGCCCCGTCCGTACTCTGGCCCGCGCTGCGCGACCCGTCGCTGATTCGACGTTGGTTCGGCTGGGAGTACGACGGACTCGACGACGAAATCACCCAGATCTACTCCACCGCTGAGGCCGACCCCGAAGCGTTGACGCTGAAACTCGGAAACGGCGACCGTTTCTCACTTCGCGAACAGGACGGCAAGACGGTCGTCCGCATCGATCGGCCGGCCAAATCTGCCGACGACGACTGGTACGACGACATCACCGAGGGCTGGACGACATTCCTCCAGCTGCTCAGATTCGCAGTGGAGCACCACGGACTGGCCGAGCGTAAAACCATTTATCTCGACGGCCTTCTGCTCCCCGGTGAGAACGTGGCAAGCGTCCTCGGGTTCACCGAAATCGAATTGGAAGCGGGAAGTCGGTACGCGGTGACAATCGCTCCCGGCGACTATTTCGAAGGCGTAGTCGACTACGTCACCGACCACCAATTCGGGTTGACAGTCGAGGATCTCGGCCCTGGCCTGCTGTCTGTCGCCACCCAGTCGGTGACGGCGCAGCGGCCCGACGGAGGCATGTCCATCCTGCTGACCACCTACGACCTGAGCGATGACGAGTTCGACGAGATCAAGCATCACTGGTCGTCGTGGTGGGAAGGTCGCCGCCAGGAGAGCTGACGTTCGGTGAGGCGATATGCTTCGACCATGGTCGAAGCTTCGGGTCACAGTCCGGCACGTACGTTCGGCGAGTTGCTCGACCGCCTGGGCGATTCCAATGCCGACATACCGACACTCCACCGCCTGCTCGAGGCGGTCCTGGTGGTCGGCTCCGGCCTGGACCTCGACCTGACGCTTCAACGGATCATCACCTCTGCGACAACGGTTCTGGATTGCCGCTACGGCGCCCTGGGGGTCGCGGCGCCGGGGGGCGGGCTCTCGGAATTCGTGTACGAGGGAATCTCCGGGTCCCAACGCGCGACCATGGGACATTTCCCCGAAGGTCATGGCGTGCTGGGTGTTCTGATGAATCACCCGCAGACTTTGCGTGTGGCCCATCTCGGCGACCATCCCGAATCGGTGGGATTCCCCGCAAATCATCCACCGATGGAGAGCTTCCTCGGAGCGCCGATCATGATGCGGGGAAAGGTGTTCGGAAGCATCTACCTGACCGAGAAACGGGGACAGGCCGAGTTCACCCAGGAAGACGAGGTCATTCTCGAAGCCCTCGCCATCGCAGCCGGTATCGCTGTGGAAAACGCCCGACTGTTCGAGCAGTCACGAACTCGTGAAAGATGGCTCACCGCAACATCTGCCATCCGCTCGCGGTTGCTGGCCGGTGACTCGCTCGAGGACGGCCTGCAACTTCTTGCCAGTCGCGTTCGGGACCTGACCGGCGTCGACGACGTGATCGTGGTGATCTGCGAGAACGGTTACGCACAGGTTCACGCCGCGGCCAGCGCCCGGACCACGTCACGTGGAGTCAGAATCCCGGCGACCACTTATCCGTTCGACGTGGTGCGGAGCACTCGAAAGCTACAGGTACTCACCACTTTAGGCGCACTCACCGAACTGGTGCCGTCGGCTGGGAGTGCGGTCGTGGCACCGATGTGCGTCGCCTCGGGTGTAGTCGGCGCGGTCATCGTGGCGTCGAATTCCACCAACACACACTGGGATCACGACGAACTGACCCGGATCGAGTCGATGGCCGAACTCGGCTCCGTTGCAATCGAGTTCGACGAGAAACAAAAGGCGCAACGCCTGTTGTCCGTTCTCGCCGACCGCGACCGCATCGCACGAGACCTGCACGACAACGTCATCCAGCGACTGTTCGCGAGCGGAATGAGCCTGCAGAGCACGCTTCCGGACGAGACCCTCCCGGAGTCGGCGCGCGCGATTGTCAAACGATCTCTCGAACAGCTCGACAAGACAGTCCGCGAGATTCGGACAACCATCTTCGATCTGCAGACTCCGACGGCCACCGATTCGTCGAGCCTGCGCCGACGCCTCCTCGATGTCATCGGCGACGCCACCGCACAGTCCGCTGTGACCCCGAGCGTCCAATTCTCCGGCGCCATCGACACTCTGGTGAATCCCGGGATCCACCAGCACGCCGAAGCCGTGCTGCGTGAGGGGTTGAGCAACGTCCTTCGGCATGCACACGCACGCCACATCACCATCGCTGTCACCGCGGACGTCGAATTTGCGATCACGATCGAGGACGACGGCGTCGGACTCCCCTCCGACTTCCACAAGAGTGGACTGCACAATCTGGAGCGCCGCGCCGAACATTGCGGCGGTACGTGCACGATCGTCAATCACGATCCGAGCGGTGCACGCCTGCTCTGGCGAGTACCGCTCGGTCGCACCAACTCGAATCGACCGAAATCCGGTCGTTAGATCCTAGCGACTGCCGCTACGGATTTCGGTCGCCAGCACCGCAGCCTGAGTACGACGCTGCATGCCCAGCTTCGAGAGCAGACGCGTCACGTAGTTCTTGACCGTCTTCTCCGCGAGGAACAATCGCGCGCCGATCTCCCGGTTGGTGAGCCCCTCTCCGATGAGGTCGAAGACTGCTCGCTCCTGATCGGAAAGTTCGGCCAACGGATCAGCTGTGCGGTCGCTGCGGATCCGCTGCATCAGCGCCTCGGTTGCACGACTGTCGAGCAGTGAACCGCCGCGCCCGACTGTGCGGACTGCAGCGACCAGATCGGTTCCGAGAATCTGCTTGAGGACGAATCCCGAGGCGCCCGCCATGATCGCGTCGAGCAACGCCTCGTCGTCGGCGTACGACGTGAGCATCAGGCAGCGGAGGTCGGGAAGCATCGAGCGGAGTTCTCGGCACAGTTCGACGCCGTTGCCGTCAGGCAGGCGTACGTCCAGAACAGCGACGTCGGCGTTGCTCTGCGGTACGGCGGCCAGCGCTTCCCCCACGGACGCCGCCTCGCCCACCACCACGAAGTCCTCGACCCCACCGAGTAGGTCGAACAATCCGCGTCTGACGATCTCGTGATCGTCGACCAGGAATATCCGCGTTGTCATCGAACCCCTCCAAAAGACATCTCACGTCGAACGGTACCGGAGACGGTGGACTCAGAACTCATGGAATGCATTCTCTTCACTTGTTGACGTGCCGGACGATGAGAACCGGGCAATCCGCGGTGTGCAGGAGCGCCCGACTGGTCGATCCGAGGAGCATTCCTGCGAATCCGCCGCGCCCGCGACTGCCGACGACTATCAACTGCGCCGTCTCCGCGTATTCGCTCAGGACTCGGACCGGACGGTCACGCGCGACGACTCTTTCGACGACGACGTCCGGGTAACGCTCGGTGAATCCGGCCAATTGCTCGGCGAGGACAACTTCCTCACCCGTCTGGATGCTGCTCCACAGGGGGTCGTCGGGGGTGGCGCCCAACGAGGGCTGCACACTCACGTCGCTCCACACGTTGACGGCAATCAAGGTGGCGCCCCGCGCGGAGGCCTGCTCGAAAGCGTGCTCGACTGCCTCGATGCTGCTTTCGGATCCATCGACACCGACGACGACGGGGCCCTCGGTCGGCGGTCGACCGTCGAGCGTCCGTCCTCGGACAACTGCAACCGGAGATTCGCCGTGCGAGACAACCGAGACCGTCGCAGAACCGACGACCAATCCGGTGAATTCGCCGTGCCCGCGAGGGCCGAGCGCAATGATGTACGCGCCCTTGGACAATTCGATCAGGCGATCGGAGACGCTGCCGTCGAGTAGTTCGGTGACGATCTCGAGGTCGTCGTCGATGCTTTGCCGCGCGAGAATCTGTGCGCTGTCCAGACGAGCGGTGGCAGTGCGCCGCAGTTCGTCCTTGAAGCTCTCGGCGAGGTAAGGCTCGGAGTAGTAGAAGGCTGGGATGTGCACCACCGTCGCGATGTGGAGTGGTCGACCGAGCGCCACCGCGGTCCTCGCCGCCCAGACGACAGCCGACGACGCCGATTCCGAACCGTCTACCGCTACGACGACGGGTTTGGTTGCACTCATGTTCGTCCCTCCACAATCGACCACAGAATCTCTTCGCCCTCACACTATTGCCCAATGACGGCAAAAAGGATTCATCAGCCGACGCGAGTCCCGAATCGGACATTGGGTGTTCGGGTGGACTGCGGCAACGGCCCCGCCAACATCCCTTTCGGGCGTCAACGAGGCCACCGGTGCCGGATTCGCACGCAAACCCTGGCTACTCGATCCACGTTAGGTGAAGAACCCGACCGGTCAGAAGTGAAAAAAGTCCTGTCAACAAGCGCCCAAAATCGGGTTTCGTACGCAGGAGATCCTGAACCACTCGCTCTGCTGTGCGCCTTTATTAACCGCCGGCGGTTAATAAAGGCGCACAGCAGGGTCAGTCACAAATCTTGCGGAACTTCTCGATCAGCTGCACTCGGCCGTTGCGGTCGGCCGCCAACGGCGTGACGTTGAGCGTCGTGACACCGGCTTCGGCGAAGGCTGCGACGCGTTCCTTGACGTAGCTCTCGGGACCGATCAACGACACTGCGCGAACCAGTTCGTCCGGCACTGCTGCTGCGGCTTCGTCCTTCTTGCCCGCGAGGTAGAGATCCTGGATCTTCTCGGCGGCCTCTTCGTAGCCGTAGCGCACCGCGAGATCGTTGTAGAAGTTCTTGCCCTTGGCGCCCATGCCACCGATGTAGAGCGCAAGGCTCGGGCGTACCCAGTCGAGCATGTGGTCGACGTCGTCACCGATGGCCAGTGCCGGCGACGCGTACACCTGAAGCTCACCGAGGCTCGGATCGCGCTTGGCCTTGCCCTTGGCGATCGGCTCACCCCACACGCTTGCTGCCTTCTCCGGATGGAAGAAGATAGGTTCCCAGCCTTCGGCGATTTCCGCCGTCAGCTCGACGTTCTTGGGTCCGAGCGAAGCGATCAGGATCGGGATGCGCTCACGCACAGGATGATTGATCAGCTTGAGCGGCTTTCCGAGTCCGGTGCCCTTCTCGGCGGGGAGGGGAACCTGGTAGTACTTGCCCTGGTACTCGACCTTCTCGCGGCGCCATACCTGACGGCAGATCTCGACGACCTCACGTGTGCGTCCCAGCGGAGCGTCGTACTTGACGCCGTGGAACCCCTCGATCACCTGCGGTCCGGAAGCGCCCAGTCCCATCACGAAGCGACCGTTGGAGACGAAGTCCAGGCCCGCCGCCGTCATGGCGGTCAACGAAGGGGTACGGGTGTAGATCTGAAAGATTCCGGAAGCGAGTTCGATGGTCGACGTCTTGGCCGCCAGGTAACCGAGCTGGCTGACGGCGTCGAAGGAATACGCCTCCGGGACGAAGGCGATGTCGAGGCCCGCCTTCTCCAGGTCACCGACCTCTTCGACGGTTTCGGCGAACCCGCCGCTGTAGTTCAAACCCATACCGATACGCACGTTGTAACCCCAATCCTGACGATTGCTGCCGTGTGCGATGCGCACACGAGCAGTGGTACTCCCATCGAACACTTACTCACATCGAACACTACGGAACCTGAGTCCGCATTCATGTGACTACCCCGTTCATATTCGATGACCGAAATGAACGGGGCAGTGGGAGAGCCTGTCGAGGGTCAGGATTCTTCGGGGCGAACCACCATGACGGGGCACTTGGCCGAAGCGATCAGGGTGTTGCTGGTCGAGCCGAGCAACATGCCGCGGAATCCACCGCGACCACGGCTTCCGACTACGACGAGCTGCGCTTTTGCCGACCAGTCCAACAGCCGTCCGCGTGGGTTGTCGAGGTATACCTCGCGCCGGACCTTCACGTCCGGGTATTGCTCGGACCATCCAGCCAAGCTCTCGCTGAGTACCGCGTGCTCTTCCTCTTCGAGAGACTGCGGGGCAAGCGCAGCGGCCCTCGGGTCTTCGAATGCCGCACTGCCAAGGTCACTCCACACGTGCAACGCCACCAACTCGACTCCGCGGAACGACGCTTCCTCGAAAGCCGCACCGACGGCCTGGGCGCTCAACGCGCTGCCGTCGACGCCGACCACTACGGGTCCTTCCGAGGGCACCGCACCATCGCGGTCCCGAACGACGATGACCGGACACTTGCCGTGACTGGCCACACCGACCGCGGTATTGCCGAGGACTGCTGTCGCCGCCTTGCCTGACGCCGACGCTCCGACAACGACCCGCCTGGCCTGTGCCGAACTCTCGATCAGCCACTGAGTTGCGCTGCCGATGGCGATTTCGGTGTGAACTTCGAGTTTCGGATCGATCTCACGGGCGAATTGTTCCGCCTCTGCCAAGATCGCTTTTCCGGCCTCTTCGACCCATTCGTACACCCCACCCGCGTCGACGTACGGTCCGCCGAAACCGTAAGGCGCGAAGTCGAGAGCGTGGATGATGTCGAGTCGCAATTCGCGCTGGGCGGCGATTTTCGCGGCCTCGCGGAGCGCTGTGGACGCAGTGTCCGAACCCTCGACTCCGACAACAACACTGTTATGTTCGCGTGAACTCATGTGCCCACCTTCCTGAAGAAGTAACCGAGCCACTTTCACTCTAACCATCCCACTTGTCCGGCTTTTTTGGGGTCGCCCCCTCTTCATTTCGGGGACTTAGGTCCCCGAAACTGTTGACGGATAGGAGAATTAGCAGAGCAATCAGGACCAGGTGTGAACAGGATCTCCCGTCCGCATGTTCTCCACGTAACCGCGGAGCATTCCGGTGAGCGCAGTCGAGCGGTCCGCGCCCGAGGCCTCCGCGTGCGCCACTTGCTCGCGTTGCCAGGCGGCACCGGTCTGCCGATTCATGCACCGCCCTTCGATCACGCCGAGGTACCGATCGCGGGCCGCGGCGGACAATCCGAAGTCGGCCAAACCCTCGTCCGCCAACGGCAGCAGCCTTCGCAGGACCAACTCGTCGGCACCGACCCAACCGATCTCCGGCCAGTACAGGGTGGCGTCGAGTCCGTACTTGGCGCCGATGTGCAGGTTCTCTTCTGCCGCATGGAACGACATGTGCGACCACAGTGGCCGCTCCGCGTTCACCAATGCGCGAACGGTTCCGTAGTAGAAGGCCGCATTGGCCATGATGTCGACGACGGTCGGCCCGGCCGGCAGCACCCGATTCTCGATACGCAAGTGCGGCTTGCCATCCGAGCAGTCGTAGACGGGCCGATTCCAGCGATAGACCGTGCCGTTGTGCATCTGAAGCTCGCTCAACTCCGGAACCCCGCCCGCCGCGAGCACTTCCAGCGGATCGGTGTCCGAGACATCAGGGAGCAGCGCCGGGAAGTACCGTGAATTCTCCTCGAACAGGTCGAGAACCGAATGGATCCACCGCTCACCGAACCACACTCGCGGTCGCACACCTTGGTTCTTGAGCTCGAAAGTTCGGGTGTCCGTTGCCTGTTCGAAGATCGGAATGCGTGATTCGTGCCAAAGCGCCTTGCCTGCCAGGAAAGGAGAGTTGGCCGCAAGCGCCACCTGTACTCCGGCCAGACACTGCGCGGCATTCCAGTGCGCTGCGAATTCTTCCGGCGCGACGCGCAGGTGCAACTGCATGGACGTACATGCCGCCTCCGGCACCACCGAATTGGTGTCGGCCCGAAGGGTTTCCACGTCGCCGCCGGGTAGCGCGACACCTTCGACGTCGAGTTCGATGTCCTCTCCTCGCGCGGCAAAAATTTGCTCGTTGAGCAATTCGTAGCGCGGGTTGGCGGTGATCCACTCTCGATCGAGATGCTCGAGCTGCAGTGTCGGCAGCATCCCGATCATCACCATCTCGGCGTCGTGCGCGTGGATTCGCGCGTCTGCGACGTCGAGGGACGCCCGCAGTTTCTTCTCCAATTCGAAAGTTGCATCACCGGTGAGTGGGCCGGGCTCGACGTTCATCTCGACGTTGAACTGTCCGAGCTCGGTTTGGAAAACCGCAGAGTCGTCGATGGATTCGAGCACTTCACGGTTGGACATCGCGGGCGTCATGTCGCCGGTCACGAGGTTGAACTCGATCTCCATGCCCAACAGCGGAGCGGGCTTGTCGACGGCGTCTCGGAAGTCACCACCGTCGAGCATCTGCTTCATGGCGTCGACGCACGAGCGCACCTTCTTACGAAAGAGCCTACGGTCGGCTCTGGTGAATTCTCGCGCCGTGACCTCTGCACCCATTGCGCATTCCCCCTTCGACGATCAACGTCACTGAAGGCTATCCGTCCGGTGTCACCGACAAACGAGAACTGCGGTGGCACCGGGAAGAATTTCCCGACGCCACCGCAGTTCTCCGAAAGTTTCTTCTACGAGTTGTCGACCCAGGTGACAGCTACGCCGCGAGCCTGCAGCCACGCTGCGGGATCGACCTTTGCGCCGTTCTCGGCAACCTCGAAGTGCAGGTGCGGGCCGGTGGACTGGCCACGGTTACCCACGGTGGCGATCTGCTGGCCGGCGTTGACGCGCTGGCCGACGTTGACCTGGTAGTCGTTGACGTGGCCGTACGTGGTGACCGTGCCGTCGTCGTGCTGGACGCGGACCCAGAGGCCGAAACCTGACGCCGGGCCGGCGTCGATGACCTGGCCGTCGGCTGCAGCCAGAATCGGCGTACCGATCGGAGCCGCGATGTCGAGGCCGCCGTGGTGTGCTCCCCAGCGCGAACCGAAGGTTGAGGTCAGCGTTCCGGACACCGGCTGCACGGTACGAGCTGAGGTGCCGGGGTTGATCCCAGCGAGGAACTGCTGTGCCTGCGTGTTGAGGTCGGCAGCAAAATCGGGAAGCTCGGGGATGTCGAGAGCCGGAAGTGCCGCCAATTCAGCCGGAACGACAACGCCCTCGGGGAGCAGACCCTGCGGGATTTCGATTCCGGCGATGGTCTGTGTTGCCGGCGCCGCAGCAGCGGTTCCTGCGCCCATCTGGCCTGCACCGACGAGGAGTGCACCGGTAGCCGCAGCTACGACACCTGCCTTGACACCGGCACCAGGGCCAGCCGACGGGGTGCGGTGGCGGCCGCTTGCTGCCTCGGGATCGATCTCGAAGACAACATCGTCATTGCCCGTGCGGTGGTGGTTTCCCACAGTGTGTACTCCGTCAGTCGTCGGCGTGCAGCGTCCTTCTGATGAAGCCCGCTCCTCTGTCTGCCGAAGAATGTAACAGTTTGATCAAGGCGGCCGCCACCGTTACCCGATCTTGACCAAAACTATTTGTCGCCGTTCTGTCGGCTGGCGTCCAGTTCTGACTTGAATGCGTCGTATCGTGCCCGGTGAGCGGGTCGACGCCGGATGATCGCCCACGCGATGCCCAGAACCACGAACCAGATCGGCGTGACGAGAAGTGCCTGCAGGGTGTCGTCCTTGGTTGTCAGTGCCCAGAGAATGAAGACGAAGAACGCGAGCACGACCCAGCACATCACGATGCCGCCGGGCATCTTGAACTTCGACGCCTCGTGCAGGTGCGGACGACGCTTCCGGTACACCATGTAGCTCGCCAGGATGATCGTCCATACGAACATGAACAGCAGCGCCGAAATGGTCGTGACGACGGTGAAGGCCTCGATCACGGAATCGCCCGAGAACAGCAGGATCAACGACGCCAGCAGGAAGATGCACGAGAACATCAGGGCGTTCGCGGGGACCTTGCGTGAGTTCAGCTTGCCGAGGGCCCTCGGTGCGTCGCCCTCCTGCGCAAGGCCGAACACCATGCGCGAGGTGGAGTAGATACCCGAGTTGGCCGAAGATGCCGCGGAGGTCAGCACGACGAAGTTGATGACAGATGCAGCGATGCCGAGGCCGGCGAGTGTGAACATGGCGACGAACGGACTCTTGTCTGCGCTGATTTCACGCCACGGAGTCACCGCGATGATCACGGTCAGTGCAACGACGTAGAACAGCAGGACACGAATGGGGATGGAGTTGATGGCCTTCGGCAGATTCTTCTCCGGGTCCTTGGCCTCGGCTGCCGTCGTACCGACGAGCTCGATACCCACGAAGGCGAACACGGCGATCTGGAAGCCGGCGACGAAGCCCATGAATCCGGTCGGGAACATCCCGCCGTCGTTCCAGAGGTTGTCGATACCCGAGGTGGCACCGTTCGGCGCCGTGAACCCGGAGACGACCATGACGATGCCGACGACGATCAGGCTGACGATGGCGATGATCTTGATCAGCGCGAACCAGAACTCGGTTTCACCGAAAGCGCGAACGGTCGGGAGATTGAGGAGCAACAGCGCCGCGATCGTCAGCAAAGCAGGAATCCACGCCGCGAGCCCTGGCCACCAGTACTTGAAGTACCCGGAAATCGCGATGACGTCCGCGATGCCGGTGACGATCCAGCAGAACCAGTAGGTCCAGCCGGTGAAGAATCCCGCCCAGGGGCCCAGCAGATCCGCGGCGAAGTCGGAGAACGACTTGTACGCCATGTTCGAGAGCAGCAGCTCCCCCATCGCCCGCATGACGAAGAAGAGCATGAATCCGATGATCATGTACACGAAGATCACGGAAGGCCCGGCGAGCGAGATCGTCTTGCCCGATCCCATGAACAGTCCGGTGCCGATGGCACCACCGATGGCGATCAGCTGGATATGCCGGTTGGACAGCTGACGTGAGAGGTGGGGGTCTTCGCCGGACGGCTTCGTCAGGTCTGGTGTATTCGCGTGGTCGGACACGGAGGATCCCCCTCGTCGTTCGGTTCATCCGGGGCATCGAAATCGTGCCCGTCGGGGGAACCTCGGAAAATGTGCTCTCTCAAAGTACGCGTGCACTGGCTCACATCACGCATCGGAAAGCGGACGCCGATAACCTGTCGAGGTGAACACTGACAGCACGGCCCATCAAGACGGACATATCGCCGCGACGCTGTTCGATTTCTCCGGAACCCTCTTCCGTTTGGAGGAGAGCGACGATTGGACCGAGCACCTCGTCGATCACCAAGGCGATCCGCTCGACGTGCACGCTCAAGCCGAGCTGATGCGTCGGATGACCGCGCCGGTGGGCAGAACCGTGGAGATGGACGAAGCGGAGATCTACGCGTGGGAGAACCGCGACCGGGATCCGAAGTTGCATCGTCAGGCTTACCTCGACGTGTTGAGTAAGTCCGGGGTGCCCGATCCGGTTCGGGCCGAAGCTTTCTACGCCCTGCTGGTCGATCCGGATCAGTGGTCGCCGTACCCGGATACCGGCGAGGTCCTGAAGTCACTGTCGGAGAAGGGCATACGCACTGCCGTCTTGAGCAACATCGCCTTCGACATCCGTCCGGCGTTCGCCGACCGCGGCTGGGACGTCTGGGTCGACGAGTTCGTTCTCTCGTTCGAGGTGGGTGCAGTCAAGCCTGAACCGGCGATCTTCGAGTACGCCCTCGCACAACTCGATGTGGATGCGGCGCAGACTCTGATGGTCGGTGACAGCGACATCGCCGACGGCGCTGCCCGTGACGTCGGTTGCCAGTTCGCACTCGTCGATCCCCTGCCGACGACCGAACGCCCGCACGCGCTACTCGACGCAGTGCGGAAGTTCGGGCTTCTGTAGGGAGCGCTCAGACACCTTCGGTGAGTTCGCGCAACGACGCGTAGCGCTCGCGCACGTGGGGAGCTGGTTCGGCGTCGAATCGTCGCTCTTCCGGTTTCGGCCACACCGGCGGCTGCGTGTCCCCGGACAGTGCCCATGCTGCTTGCCTGCATGCCCCTTCGGCGACGTACTCACCCGGAGCAGGGATCACGACCGGCACTCCGAGAATTGCCGGCGCGATCTCACAGAGAGCGCGCGACTTCGCTCCGCCTCCCACGAGGAGAACTCGCTTCACCTCGACGCCTTGACGAACCAGGTCGTCGACGCCGTCGGCCAAGCCGCACAGGAGCCCTTCGATTGCGGCTCGTGCAAAGTGCGCAGGCGTCGAGTTCTGCAGCCGGAATCCGTGCATGGCCCCCGTGGCGTCAGGGCGGTTGGGCGTCCGTTCACCCTCGAAGTACGGAATCATGACCAGCCCGTCGTTTCCGAGGGGCGCCGTCGACGCCAACCGCGACAGTTCGGCGTGATCGACACCGAGAATGGACGCCGTCGCATCAAGAATGCGCGCGCCGTTGAGAGTGCACACCAGCGGCAAGTGCAGGCCGGTTGCGTCCGCGAATCCTGCCACGTTCCCGCCGGGATCGTGCGTGGGGGTGGCCGATACAGCCGAGACGACGCCGGATGTTCCGATCGAGATGATCACGTCACCGGGAACTGCTCCCAAACCCAGTGCGGCTGCGGCATTGTCACCGGTGCCAGGCCCGACAATACCTCCGGAACGTGTACTTCCGATCTTTTCGTTCGGCGATGCAACTCGGGGAACATGCGGGGTTCGACCGCGAAATGCCAACGCCAGCAAATCTTTACGATATTCGCGCGTCGAGGCAGCATAATAGCCGGTTCCACTGGCGTCGCCCGCGTCGGTAACAAGCTCCTCGATCGAGCCGGACCCACCCAACTTCCAGGACAACCAGTCATGCGGAAGACACACCGCGGCAGTGCGATCGGCATTGCCGGGTTCGTGATCTGCCAGCCATCGAAGCTTGCTTGCCGTGACCGCGGCGACCGGAACTACACCAACTGCGTCGGCCCACGCCTTGGGTCCGCCGAACTCTTCGACCAGATCGGTCGCAGCCTTCGCCGACCGAGTGTCGTTCCACAGCAACGCCGGTCTGACAACCTCGCCGCCACTGTCCAGACACACCATGCCGTGCTGTTGAGCTCCGACCGATACGGCTGCGACGTCGCCGAGCCCACCCGCCGCGGCGATTGCACTGTCCATCGCCTCGAGCCAGCATGCCGGATCTATCTCGGTACCGACGGGGTGCGCCGCCCGCCCTTCTCGTACCAGCTCTCCCGAATCGGCATCACGGACAATGACTTTGCACGACTGGGTAGACGAATCGATACCGGCTACGAGGGTCACACTGGCGTCCTTTCCGAAGGACCGTCAGCTCGCGTTGGCGACCGCGGGCATCCGGTTGCTGCGCTTACGCAGCGATCGCACATATTCTGCGCGCTCGGTCTCCGTCATTCCACCCCAGATGCCGTACGGCTCGTGGACGGAGAGTGCGTGTTCGCGGCACTGCTGGAGTACAGGGCACGTCGCGCAGACCTTCTTGGCGTTGCGTTCACGGTTCTCGCGGGCGTGTCCACGCTCGCCGTCCGGATGGAAGTACACCGCGGAATCGTGCCCGCGGCACGCTCCCTGCAGCTGCCAGTCCCACACTTCGGCGGTCGGGTACGGCATCGGAAGGTGCTTGTGCATGATGGCGACCTCAATTCCTTACTCGGGTGACACGGATTCGGGTGACTCTGGGCTGACGCCGGGTCGGACTTATCGACGCCTGACCGATTGGCCGAGTCGATGTGCACAGACTGTTGCGAGTTCGCCGGTGACCGGCGGAGTCAGCGCTACGACGCCGTCGTCGAGAATTGCCTGCAGCCTGCGGAAATACTCGTCCGGGGCGAGGCCGAAGGTTACAAAGATCTCTTCGTCAGGTCCACCGTCGAACTGCTGCCACTTACGTGCGAACTCGACGATCTCTTGTGTATCCGTGCGGCTCATCAGGTTCTCCCCTGTTTGTGCGCCCTGCTTCACAGAAACTGCGACTCGTCTCCTCGGACGCCCGTGGCAGTGAGTCAAGACACAGACTATGCCTACTTCTGCTTTTTCACAAGACCTACTTACGTCTTTTTGTGGACAAAGTATGCGAACTTTCGCACGCTGAAGTTACCGACGAGGAATGCTTGAATAGGACAATGACCCGACCGTCCACGACTCCGGCTACCGCGGGAGAGGTATTCACGCTGATACGCAGCGGTTCCGCGACCACGCGCAGCGAGATCGGGAAGCTCACCGGCCTGTCCAGGACGGCGGTATCGGCCAGGGTTGCAGCACTTCAATCGCTTGGTTTGATCGCCGATGACGACGAGGGCCCGTCGACGGGCGGCCGGCCGCCGTCCACTCTCACCTTCGCGAACTCGTCCGGCGTGGTTCTCGTCGTGGCAATCGGTCGATCGCGGGCACAACTTGCCGTCACCGACCTGGCGGGCACGATCCTCGCGGCAGAAGACATCGACAAGTCGGTCGGGGTCGGCCCCGACGAACTGATGCCCGAAATTGCCGAGCATCTTTCGTCACTACTGGCCCAGGTCCACCGCGCGTCTACCGAGGTCATCGGAATCGGACTGAGCATTCCCGGAACGGTCGACGTCGCCGCGGGAGCAAGCCTCGACTCTCCGATGATGGCGGGATGGGACGGAGTCGCGCTTGCCCCCTATCTGGCATCGGTGACCACGGCTCCGCTGTTCGCGGACAACGATGCCAACGTGATGGCTCTGGCCGAATTGAGCGAGCGACGCGAGAGTGCGCCCAACCTCCTGATGATCAAGGCGTCAACCGGCCTCGGCGCAGGAATCGTCATGGGCGGAGTCCTCCAACGCGGTTCACTCGGAGCGTCCGGCGAGATCGGGCATACCAAAACCGCTGCAGCGCGGGGCATGAAGTGTCGCTGCGGCGACGTCGGCTGCGTCGAAACTGTCGCCAGCGGTTGGGCTCTCGTGCATGCCCTCCGAGATCAGGGCCGAAGCGTCGGTCACGTGCGTGATGTCGTCCGCCTCGCCCTGGACGGCGACAGCGAAGCCCGCCGGCTCATCAGAAGCAGCGGCCGACTGATCGGCGACGTCATTTCCGGCGCGGTCAATCTCCTCAATCCCGAGGTCCTGATCATCGGCGGCGACATGGCCGAGGCGGACGAACTCTTCCTCGCCGGGCTTCGGGAGTCCGTCTACGGCAACGCAACGGCGCTTGCCACCCGAAAGCTTCAGATCGCTTCGGTCAGCCACGGCGCACAATCCGGCATCCTCGGTTGTGCGGTTCTCGTCCTCGACCATCTGCTCAGCGCCAGGGAAATCGATCTGCGGATCGCGGCGTCACTCCACACGTGAGTCGCTGACTTCTCGCACGCTCCGCATCAAACAATCAGACTTTTCCGGCATCGCTTGTGTTGACGCTCACACTTCTGCATAATTCATTACCTACCGATCATTCGGTTGCCGATATCGACGATGAGATCGCGCAGGAACGCTCCGAGTCAGCCAAAAGCATGCACCGAGCACACCGGCAACGTCGCAGATCGAACAGCGTTTCTCCCCTGTTCCGACTTCGCAGTTTCACCGTGTCGGTGAACCACGTGACTGGCAGAAAGTAGCTCGATGACCACAACCAGAACTGGCACCAAGCCCGCCGCGAAGGAATACGACCGCGCCGCGATGGCGTCGATGGTCGGCACCACCGTCGAGTGGTACGACTTCTTCATCTACGCCCAAGCTGCAGCCCTGATCTTTGCCGACCTGTTCTTCAAGCCGATGGGCTCGGCCGGCCAGATCGTCTCCTACGTCACGGTCGGCATCAGCTTTGTCTTCCGTCCTCTCGGTGCCATCGTGGCCGGCTATCTCGGCGACAGGCTCGGCCGCAAACGTGTCCTGGTCGCGACGTTGGCGATGATGGGTGCCGCGACGGTTCTCATCGGCGTGCTGCCGACGTATGCCTCGATCGGAATCTGGGCACCGATCCTGTTGATCCTGCTTCGCGTCGTCCAAGGATTCTCGACGGGCGGCGAATGGGGCGGGGCCGCTCTTCTTGCCGTCGAACACGCACCCACCAAGCGTCGAGGATTCTTCGGAGCGTTCGTACAGATGGGAGTACCGCTCGGAATGTTGCTCGCCACCGGCGTTTTGGCACTGTGCACGTTCACCCTCACGGACGAACAGTTCACCACCTGGGGATGGCGAGTGCCGTTCCTGCTCAGCGTCGTGTTGATCGGCGTCGGCTTCTACATTCGAAGCAAGGTCAGCGAGTCACCCGTATTCGCCGAACTCAAGGAACGCCGCACCGAGAGCAACACGCCTATCCGAACTCTGTTCAAGAAACACCCGAAGCAGGTCGTACTCGCGGCGCTGTCCTTCATCGGCACAAACGGCAACGGCTACATGGTGATCGGCGGATTCATCGTCGCGTACGCAACCAAGACCTATGGCCTGGGTAAGACCGAACTACTGATTGCCACGCTCGCAAGTGCCGTCACGTGGGGCGTTTTCACCATGATCGGCGCCTACTGGTCGGATCGACGCGGCCGCACCACGGTGATGAACGTGGGCAACCTCGCAATGGTCCTCTTCGCGGTGCCGTTCTTCCTCCTCATCGACACCGGGAATCTCGGCTGGATCTACGTGGCGATGATCCTGTTCTCGGTCGGACTCGGGCTGTCGTACGGACCTCAACCCGCGTTGTTCGCCGAACTGTTCCCGGCTTCGATCCGTTACAGCGGTGCGTCGATCTCCTACGCGGTAGGCACCATCTTCGGCGGCGCCTTTGCTCCCACCGTCGCACAGTGGCTCCTCGGCAAGACCGGTGGCACCCTTGCCATCTCGATATACCTCGCCCTGCTGGCCGCGGTCTCGTTCGTCGCCACGATGCTCATCAAGGATCGATCAGGACGAGACCTGATGGTGTAATCGACCTGAATGTGGACGCCCAACGGCGTCGCGATGCCGGAGTTTGTCAGCCGAACTTTCGAAAGGCGAACTCCGGCAACTTCTTCGCAGCATTCGCTGTGCGCACGATCTTGTGGTTCTTGCCTCGCATCAGCGCCAGTTGGATCCGCGATTCGATCCAGAACGCGCCGCGAGGCGAGCGGTTCCAGGTCTTGTGCAGCAACGTCTTCGTCGCTGCGACGGCGTCCGGCGAGCGAACCGCGATCTGCGACAGCAGTTCCTGCGCCGGCTTGATCGGATTGTCGCTGACTCCGCTCACGAACCCCCACTCGAGAGCCTGATTTCCGTCGAACAGTTCAGCAGTCATGGCGAGGCGTTTCACGACGTCCATTGCCGCGAGTTCGCGCATCGTGACCGTTCCGGTCATGTCGGGGATCAATCCCCACTTCGCCTCCATCACCGAGAACGTGCAATCGGGGGTGGTGAATCGAAAGTCTGCGGCGAGCGCCAATTGCAGTCCCCCACCGAAGCAGTGCCCGTGAACGACCGCGATGACCGGCACGGGCAATTCGCGCCACACCCAGCACGCGCGTTGAAAGAGGTTGGTCTTCTGACCGGGAAATTTCGCGAAGGCCTTCGCCATGCGCCTCGGTTGCTTACCCGCAGAGGCGAAGTCCAACCCGGCCGAGAACGCGTCACCCGCGCCTTGAAGAATCACGCCCCGGATCGAACGATCAGCTTCGATAGTTCGAGCGGCGTCCACCAGGGCGTCGAGCATGTCCAGATCGAGACCGTTGAGTTTCTCCGGTCGGCTGAGCGTCACGTACGCCACCGACTGCACTACCTCGACACGAACGCGATCACTCACGGCTACTCCTTCGGTTAGACATACCCCCGACGAACTTACCTGAGAGTAAGTTCGTCGGGGGTCCGTCATGCCATCTCCGCAAGAAGTTCCATGGTCACTTTGCCGGCAGGATCCGAATCAGTGGATGAAGGCACGGCCACGACGGAGTCCACTCCCGCCGCTCGGTACGCCTCGAGTTGCTCGCGGGCATCGGCCGGAGTCCCGACGATTCCCACCGTTGCCACCATCGCGTCCGAGACCTGGCTCAAGAGCTCGCGCGGCGCGGCCCCGGCCCTGGCTGCCTCGATCACATCAGCGAAGCCCGCGCGGACGAACATGTCCGAGTACCCCGGAGCAGCCAGATACGGTACGAGCCCGCGTCGAAGTTGATCGATCGACACCTGTGACGGTCCATTCTCGGCGACGGCAGCCGGTGCCCACACCGACACGAAAGGCATGCCGGTTTCCAACTCGGCAGCGATTTCCTTGCACCGTGTGATCAGGCGCCCCGCTTGCTCCGGGCTGACCAGATTGAGCACCAGTTCGTCACCCAACTCCACGGCGGCCCGAAGAGCCTTGTCTCCGAATGCCGCAACGATCAGCCGCCCACCTGGCGGCTGAAGTCGCAGCCGATATCCGCTGGTCCGCATCACCGTTCCGGCGACTTCGCCCCGCTCACCGTTCATCAGCGCTCGCACACCGCGGGCGGACTCCGCAAGTGCACGTGCCGCCCCGGATCTGCTTCGCCCATGCCATTTCTCGACCACGACAGTGCTGGAAGTACCCAACGCGATCGATACGTCACGCCCGGTCAGGTCGGATACCGACGCCGCCCCGATCGCGATCATCGCCGGATCACGAACCGTCACCGCGAGCGGGCCGACCACTAGTTCGGAGTGCTCGAATCCGGTGCCGACTGACGTCGCCAGAGCAAAGGCGTCGTACGTCGCCATCTCCCCCACCCACACTCGGCCGAACCCGAGTCTGTCGGCGAGGCGTGCAGTAGCGGTCACCTCCTGCGGCGGACGGTCCTGCCACAACCCCAGGGAGATGTCGATGGTCGGCAAACCTCTACTCGAAGTCGGAGACAAGACCCATTCCCTCCAACAGTGTCGGACGGTCGTAGTACTCGAGCCACTCGGTGATCCGTCCGTCTGCCATGCTGAGGATTCCGACAACAGGAACGACGCCATGGGTACCGTCGAAGTGGAAGTCGTCCACTCGCTGCACAAATACCCTTCCGTCGATCACGCCGAGAGACTCGATCTTCAGTGTGATCCGTTCACACTTGCTTGCCAGTAACGCAATTCGGCCCGCAACGGCCTCCTTGCCGACAAGAGGTTCCTGCATGACGCTGTGGAGCACACCGTCCTCGGCGAACAAGTCGACGACGCGTGTCCAGTCCATGACGTCCCACGCCTGGAACATCTCACGCGCCAACGCAAGCTTGTCACTGTCGTTCATCACACTCATGCCACACTCTTCTGTCGAAGCTCACGCTTGAGGATCTTTCCGGTCGAATTGCGCGGCAGTTCTTTCCGAATCTCCAGCCGCTCGGGAAGTTTGTACGACGCAATGCGCTTGTCCTTCAGGAACGCGACCAGAGCGTCCAGCTCGAGTTCCGTCTCGGGCCGCAGCGTGACCACTGCTGCGACGCGCTCACCGAGTACTTCGTCGGGGTCGCCGATGACGGCCACATCCGCAACGGCCGGATGCTCGGCGATCAATCCCTCCAGTTCGGCTGGGGCGATGTTCATTCCGCCGCGGATCACGAGGTCCTTCCCCCGGTCCAGGTAGCGGAGAAACTGCCCGTGATCACCGGCAATCTCGAAGATGTCTCCGGTGCAGAGGAATCCGCGTTCGTCGAACGGAGACGGCCGATCGCCGAGATAGCCGGCAAAGACCGTCGGTCCGCTGATTCGCAACTCACCCGGGTGCCCGACTTCGGTGATGTCCTCGCCGGTGACCACGTCGACCAAGCGCACGTCCATCCAGTCGGAGATTCTGGTGCTCCAGCGAAAGTTCTCGACACCGAAGCGGGGGAAGTACCGTGCGCGGTCGTCCGGATCCGGCATGTCCGCAGGCGAGGAGAGCAGACTGATGCCTTCGTTGGATCCGAAGAAGTTGATGACTCCGATTCCGTATCGCTCCTGCCATCCCCGGACCATCGGAGGTTGCAGTGGCACCGAACCCGAACCGATCCGAGTCAAGCTCGACAGGTCGACCGCCGCGAGCATCGACTCGTCGGCGAGCAGCATCCACAACAGCGCAGGCGGCGCTACCGTGTACGTCACGCGCTCGGCCTCGATCTGCCCGAGGAAAACTCGAAGATCGAACGGGTGGTGCTGTACCAGTACACATCCCGTGCGGAGCCACGGCAGGAACATTCCGTTGATTCCGGCCATGTTGACCATCGGGAACGGGTTCAGCAAGACGTCGCCGACACCGATGTCGGGAGCGTCGATCGTGGCCCAGCAGATGGCCAGCCACTCGTAGTGCGAACGTGGGACCCCCTTCGGTTCGCTTTCGGTCCCGGAGGTCCAACAGATCGTCATCGCATCGTTGGGGTCGTTGGGATCTTCGGTGATTCGGACATCCAATTCACTGCGCTGTGTTTCGGTGGCCGCCCGAGGACTCAGCCCCACGACACCGGCCGGCAACTGGGCCGGAAGCTCGGATGCGGGAGCGTAGGCGAACACCGATCTCAGAGAGGGAATCCGGGATCTGATTGCAGCGATCTCCGTAGCAGGGAGTCTGTCACCAAAACTGGGTACGGTGACAAATGCTGCAAACGCCGCCTGGTTTGCCATTCCTTCCACTTCACGTTCGCGGTACTGCATGGGCAATGGCGAGACCACGATCCCCAGAGACCACGCTGCAAGGTAGACCTCGACCAATTCGACGGTATTGGGCATCTGCACGCCCAGAACATCTCCCCGGCCCAAACCCACCTCGGAGAAGCCGGCAGCGAGCGCGATGACTTCGCTCTCCAGTTGGTTCCAACTGAGGCGTCGCGGATCTCCGCCGGACAACTCGCTCCGGTTCGCCGGATCAACCACGGCAAGTTCGTCACCGCGTACCCGCACCTGCGCCCGGAACACCTGATCGATCGTCTCGTCGGACCACCACCCCTTCGAGGTGTATTCGTCCACCTTGACGCGAGGGTGCAATCCCCTGTGTGCCTTGTTCATTCGCGTACTCGTTTCAGTTCTCGTAACGGCCGGAAATGTCGATCACGTCGCCTTGCTTCTCGAACGCCTGGGTAGCGGCGTTCCACTCGAACGGCTGGAATGCCAGGATTCCCAATGCATGGTCCGCGGTCATCGTGAATTTGATTCCGTCGATGAACATCGGCGGGTGGTAGTCCTGCGTTCGTGCGGCACTCATGATGCTGGCGCGTGAGAGTCCGTCGGATGACTCAGAGGCCCGAGTGAAGTTGTCCACCAACAGGTCACCGATGGCCCAGCCGTTCACGGTGTAGCTGTTGGTCGGGGAATCGGCACCGTGAGCAGCCGCACCGGCCAGGTAGTCACGTACCGCCGCGTCATCCTTGTAGAGGGCGTTGTTGGGATCCTTGAGCCACACCATCACCTGCTGCCCGTCGGCAGCATCACCTGCGGGCGCATACAGCGTCGCACCGTCGACGCAGTTCGACGGTTGAATCACGGTGTCGGGCTTCCATCCGACACGTCCGATCGCCTGGGTGATCGCGAGGCAATCGGTGGTGACACCGGCCAGCACCAATACCTCGGCGCCACTGGCTTTGAGGGTCGATGCCGCCGTCTTGGGGTCGGTCAGCGCCTCTTCGGCTGCGATCTCGAAGTTCGTTCCTTCGATCGCGGACTTGAAGCCGTTGGCGATCCCTTGTCCGGACTCGGTCTGGTTCGTGGCCAAGGCAACCTTGGCGCCGCTCGGATACTTCTTCTTCAGGCTTTCGACCACTACCTCCATCTCGACGCCCGGATCCGGTAGATACTCCGTGGTCCACGGAAAGTCTTCGATCACCCGGAACTCGGGCATGCCTGCCTGCGCGAAGAGCAGTGGAACACAGGCAGTGGTCTGGTCGTCCGCGATGGCGTTCAACTGGCCTGCTCCGAACGTGCCCAGAACGTCGACCTTGTCCTTCTGAATGAACTCTCCGACATTGGCTTTGGCGCGCTCCGGGGAGAAGGCATCGTCCTTGACCACGACGTCGAGCTTGACGCCGCCGACGCCGCCGGCCGCGTTCTCGACCTCGAACCGTGCTCGCATTCCTTCGATCACGTTGCCGACCGCGTCGGCGAGCGGGCCGGACGTCGGACCACTCCACCCCACCGTGAGTTTGTCGGTGATCGGCGCCGCGGCACCACTGGGATCGCTGCAGTCGTCGACCGATACTGCTCCGGCCGAGGTCGACGTGTTGCTCTCTGCGTC
The DNA here is from genome assembly GCF_001682295.1 of Rhodococcus sp. 008. Taxonomy (NCBI): domain Bacteria; kingdom Bacillati; phylum Actinomycetota; class Actinomycetes; order Mycobacteriales; family Nocardiaceae; genus Rhodococcus; species Rhodococcus sp. 008. The sequence continues at coordinate 576,105 of NZ_CP012749.1, forward strand.
GGAGTTACCTCCGCAGGCCGAAAGGAGTAGTGCCGCAGCGGCGATGACTGCGGGAATCGTGGTCTGCCTTTTCATATCGTCCAGTTCCTTGCTGTGAGTTGAGAGAAACGAGAGTGGGCGAGGGAGACGGCGCTCAGGTGCGGGGTTCACCTTCGCGATACTTGGGATGATCTGCGGGAACCACGAGGACAAACCGTCGGAGAACACTGTTGATCCGGCCGACGATTCCGTCCGGCATCAAGAACACGATCGCGATCAGCACCGCGCCGAACACCACTCCCGACACGGGGCCGTCGGTGACGCTTCCGGTGTAGTACGGCAGGAACACCACTGCCGTCGCCCCGACGATCGGGCCGAATTGCGTTGCGATTCCGCCCAACACCAGTCCGGTGATGAACTCGATCGACTTCATCAACGAAAAGGACTCGGGTGAGAGCGCGCCGATGTACATCGTGAACAGCGAACCTGCCAGACCGGTGATCGCGCCGGAAAGTCCGAAAGCGAGAATCTTGACCCGCGCGACGTTGATGCCGTTTGCACTCGCCGCAATCTCGTTGTCGCGCACCGCAACCATTGCCAGACCGAATCGACTCTTGACGAGATTGCGGATCAGGAGCATGACCACTGCCAGCGTCACTACCGAAACCCAGAAGATCCAGAGATAGGTGTCCGCGCGGGTCAAACCCGTCCATTTCGGCGGGACCAGAAGATTCGCACGAACGACCATGCCGGCCGCGCCACCGGTGAGATCCCCGGTCTTGCGGATCACTTCGGGAAACGCCACAGCGACGGCGAGGGTAACGAGAGCCAGATACAGCCCTTTGATCCGCAAGGAGGGAAGCCCGACGAGAAGTCCTAGTACGAAACACAATACGACTGCCATCGGGATTGTGGTCAACGGCGAGTATCCGCGATCGACGATCAGAACGCCGGTCGTGTACGCGCCGAGGCCGAAGAAGGCAGAATGGCCGATCGACAGAAGTCCGGTGTACCCGCTGACGATATTCAGTCCGGCGATGGCAATCGCGATGATGAAGACACTCGTGAACTGCCCTACGCGAAACGGCGCGCTCTGCGACACGAGGAGCAGGGCACAGACGGCAGCCACCAGCAGAACCAGTTGGAGTATCCGGTACGACGTCGATCCGGCAACTACCACACGCGGCTGCCTGACTGCCTTTTCGGCGACCGCGGGTTCATTTCTCTCGGCAAGCGTCGTCATACCCGCTCCAGTTTCTTGGTACCGAACAGTCCATTGGGTCTGACGAAGAGGATCACCACGATGATCAGTAGCGCGGATGTCTGCTGCAGCGAACCGCCGATGACCGAAATGTAGCCGCTGAGCATCGATTCCAGAACACCGATCGTCAACCCACCCACAACTGCGCCGACAAGACTGTCCAGACCGCCGAACAGCGCTGCCGCAGATGCTGCGATGAAGATCGGGAACATGGTCGTGAGGCCGAGTTGTTGCGGCGAGAGCGGAGTGACCAGGACACCGGCCAGTGCGCCGATCGCTGCCGCAACACCCCAGCCGATTGCGAGTATCCGGCTGGTCGGAACTCCGGCGAGAGTGGCAGATTCGGCATTGTCCGCGACGGCACGCATGTGCAGACCGACTCTCGTCTTGCGAAAGAGCAAGGACATCAACACAAGTAGGACAACGAGCGCAACCAGTACGCCCAGTGCGTCGCCGTACACGCGCGCGCCGCCCACCGAGATGTAGTCGGTGGGACCGTTGGGAAACGGGCTCGGCATGATCTTCGTTTCGCTCCCCCACAGCATTCCGGCCAACGAGTTGAGCCCGGTGAACAATCCCAGTGCCACTATCAGCACTGCCATGTCACTTCTACGTTGAACCGGCCGGATGAGCAGACGCTCCATCAACGCCCCGAGCAGGAAGCCGAGAGCGAGAGCCGCTCCGATCGCGGCCCAGATCGGCCAGGACATCGTTGTGAGCCACCACGCCACGAAGGTTGTGAACAGGGCCAACTCGCCCTGAGCGAAGTTGATCGTGCCGGTGGCACGGAACACCACCACGAGTGCCAGCGCGAGAATTGCGTAGATCGAGCCGTTGGTCAATCCGGAGATGAGTCGTTCGAGAAAGAGTGTCACCGTTTACTCCTGGTACCCGAGATAGGCGCTGCGCACGACGTCGTCCGAACGAAATTCCTCGGGCGTGCCGGCAGCGACGATGGTGCCTACGTCGAGCAGGAAGACCTTCGACGCGAGTTTCATCGCGAGATCGGCATTCTGTTCCACGATCAGCAGTGCAGTTCCGTCGCTCCGGTTGATCGCACCGAGCGTGTCGAACAATTCGGCGATGACGATGGGCGCCAGACCCAGGCTCGGTTCGTCGCACAAAAGAAGGGTGGGACGGCTCATCAATGCCCGCGCGACCGCGAGCATCTGCTGTTCACCGCCTGACAGCGAACCTGCCAACTGTGTGGACCTCCTCGCGAGCACCGGAAATGTCTCACACCACCGCTCGATGTCGGCCTCGATCTCCGCCTTGTCGTTGCGAAGCGCAGCGCCGACGAGCAGGTTGTCACGTACCGACAGTTGACCGAGAGTTCCACGGCCCTGTGGGACAAGGCTGACGCCGGCGGCCACGGCGCGTTCAGGTTTGGATCCGAGCGGCGAACCGTTGAAGGTGATCGTTCCCTGGTGCGGAATCAATCCGGCAAGCGCGCGCATCATGGTGGTCTTGCCGGCACCGTTCGCGCCGAGAACAACAGCGACCCCGCCGGGTTCCACGTCGAGCGACACCCCGTGCAGTACATTGCCTCGCCCGTAACCGGCATGCAGATCATCGACGCTCAGCAGGCTCATGCCGCTCGCCCCAGATAAGCATTGATCACGGCGTCGTTCTGCTGGATCTCCGCCGGAGTACCTTCAGCGATCTTGTGGCCGAAGTTCAGTGCGACAACGTGATCGGAGATACCCAGCACCAATCCCATGTGGTGTTCGACCAGAAGCGCTCCGAAGCCGAAGTCGTCGCGGAGCGAGACGATCAGTTCTCCCAACTCCTTGACTTCGCTGTGTGTGAGCCCGCCGGCGGGCTCGTCGAGCAGAAGCAGCGAAGGCTCGGACATCAATGCTCGTGCCAGTTCGACGCGCTTGAGTGTTCCGAACGGAAGGCCTGCTGCCGGCGCGTTCGCGACGTCGACGAGTTCGAGGCGTTCGAGCAGGTACCAGGCCTTCTCTCGCAGTTCTCGGACTCGGGCGCGCGCTGGAGGCCAGCCGAGAAGCCCGCTCGCCAGTCCGAAGCGGCCCCGAGACGATCCGCCGACCATGGTGTTGTCGAAGACGCTCATGCCGCTGAACAGTGCGAGATTCTGGAAGGTCCGAGCGATCCCTGCAGATGCCAATGCATAGGGCCGCAATCCCAAGAGGTCGGTTCCTTGCCAGGTGATGACACCGCGACTCGGTTCGTAAATCCTTGTGATGCAGTTGAACAGCGTGGTCTTACCAGCGCCGTTCGGCCCGATGAGTCCGCAGATCTGGCCGGCGTGGACGTCGAAGCCGACGTCGTCGAGAGCCGTGACTCCGCCGAATTCGATCGATACATCGGAGAGCGTGAGTACGACCGGGTCATTCGCAGGTTGTGCGGGTGGTGTGTTTCCAAGCATTGGTTTCACCTCCTCGTGACACTTCAATTAACAGTGTGATAGAGATTACTACAGTAAACAGAGGCACTCCGTCAACGTGCGGCCCCCGATCCGGAGCCGAGAAGGGACATCATCGTGAGGTCCAACAACATTCACGCAGTCGACAGCGGCGGGGGCCCAGACGTCAGGGACTACAGCCGGGTCGACGCTCTCGTCGCCAAGCAGGAAATCTACGAGGTTCTGGCTCGTTTCCTCCGAGCTGCCGATCGCGGAGACGTCGAGGACGCCAGGCGGTGTTATCTACCCGGCGCAACCGAAGACCACGGGGGTGTCTTCACCGGCACCGCCGACGACTACATCGACCACATCGCCGGGGCCATCACTCACCCACGGTCACTGACGACCCACGCAATGACCAACGTCCTGATCGAACTCGACGGGGCCACAGCACACGTCGAGTCCTACGTGCTTGCCTTCGCGCGAATCAAGCACTCGGACGGCATAGCCGACACACTCACCGCGGCGCGCCTGATCGACCGCTTCGGCTACGAGGACGGCAGGTGGGGAATCCGCCACCGCGCACTGCGGTGGGACTGGAACCACGACATGGCCACAGCCGAAGGCTGGATCTTCGGGATGCTCGCGCCTGAAACGTCTTTGAAGAAGAGCAAGAAATTTCCCGACGACCTCATCTACACACGGCAGACACAGGAGCACTCATGACAAGGTTTCGCGGAACGCCGATAGAGGGCGCGACTGTCCTCGTCACCGGCGCCAATCGAGGGCTCGGCTTGGCCTTCGTCCAACAGGCGAAGTCGATGGGTGCCGCCAAAATTTATGCAGGGGTGAGAAATCCCGACGAGGCGCCCGCCGAGCTGCGATCCACCGGAGCACACATCGTCGAACTCGACGTGACCGATCCAGGACTCGTCGATGCAGCGGCCAGGGCGTGCGGTGACACCACAGTGGTCGTCAACAATGCCGGACTGTTCACCGGGAATCGGTTGATCGAGGCCGACGACCAAGCGGCTGCGCGAGCCGAGATGGAGGTCAACTACTTCGGGCCTCTGACGATGATCCGCGCCTTCGCGCCGGTACTCGCCGCCCGCGGCGGAGGATCGATAGTCAACGTCCTGTCGGTGGCCGCAATCGCTCCGACCGCCTTCATGGGTGGCTATTCACCGGCCAAGGCGGCTGCTCTGTCGCTCGGCGGCATCGCTCGCGCCGAACTCGAACCGCACGGCATCACCGTCACGTCGTTGATCGTCGGCAGCGTCGATACCCGCATGGCGTCACATGTTCAGGGCCACAAGGAAAATCCTCTGGACATCGCCGCGACCGGACTCGCCGCCACGCAACGCGGTGAGTGGACGTGCGACACAGATTTCATGGCAATCGATGCCCGTGCGCGTCTGGCACGCGACCCGATTCGGTACGAACGCGGTCTGGGCAAGCTCCTCTTCGCCGGCGAACTGACCACTCGATCATGAGCGATCCGATTCGTGTTGCCCAGTGGGCGACCGGTGCCATCGGCAAGACAGCGCTACGCGGAATCATCGATCGTCCCGACCTCGAGTTGGTCGGCCTGTACGTGTACAGCGACGCCAAGGCGGGTCGAGACGCCGGTGACATCGCCAGACGAGCACCGACGGGGGTGATCGCTACACGCGACGTGGACGAGATCATCCGCTCGCGCCCACAGGTTCTCATCCACAGTCCGCGTTTGCAGATTCCGTACGAACGCCACGACGACGATCTGTGCCGTCTGCTTCGCGCCGGGATCAACGTGATCACGACGGCCGGGCAGCACTTCCCCCGCGCACACGGCACCGAACGCGAGCACATGTTCGCCCAAGCATGCAAGGAAGGCGATTCGACGCTCTACGGGGTCGGCGTGAGCCCAGGTGTCATCGGCGAGCGATTGGCGTTGGCGCTGACGGGAACATCGATCGAACTCGACCGAATTACGATCGACGAGGTGCTCGACGCTCGCGGCATGCCTGACCCCGACTTCGCGTTCACCGTCATGGGAATGGGTTCGCCCCCGGAGGAACTGGACGGAACCGGGCCGTTGCCCTCGCTGTATGCGTCGCTGTACCTCGAGACCATCGCGTTCATGTGCGAGCGCCTGGGCGTCACCTACGACGAGGTCGTGTCCGATCACAGGGTCGTTCCGGCACGTACGGATCTCGACGTCGCCGCCGGACGCATCGCCGCGGGAACCGTCGGAACCACCGAATGGCGCTGGCACGCAATGGTCGACGGAAAGCAGTTCCTCACCCTCGCCATCATCTGGACCATGGAACCTGATCGCGACGAATACGCGGGACGGGACCAATGGGAAGTCCACCTCTTCGGCAAACCCGAGATCGTGATGACCGTCAACCTGGTCGAACCACAAGATCCGAACAGTCGCACAACAGCCGGTCAGTTCATCACTGCAGGCCCGGCACTACGCGCCGTCGAGCATGTACTCGCTGCTCCCGTCGGCATTTTCGAACCCCCTGTCTTTGCCCCCTTCAGATTGGAGCATTCAGCATGACAACTCAGCCGACGGCCGTAGGTTCGACTGCCACCCGTGAACCTGCCACCCGTGAACCTGCTGTCCGTGAACCTTCCGTGAACGCGCTCCTGCCCGACGGTCGCCCCGTGCAGAATCTGGAAGACTTGCTGCGCAGCCGGGCGATTGCCAGTCCGGAGAGCACCGCCGTCATCTCCGATGACGGGCGTACCAGTTTCCGTGAACTCGACATCGAAACAAATCGTGTCGCGAATGCACTTCTGCGCGATGGTGTTCGACCCGGCGACCGGGTGGCGTACATCGGGGCCAATGCACCGTCTTTCCTCTCCGTCCTGTACGGATCTTCGAAGATGGGCTCGATCCTGACGGCCGTCAACAATCGGCTGGCACCGGGCGAGGTCGACTACATCCTGAGCAACAGCGAGCCGACCGTCGTCGTACTCGGAGCAGGCGATGAGGGCCTCTCCGACGTCGCCGCGGCGGTCGGTAGCGTCCGTACCGTCGTCACGGTGGACGGTTCCGGAAACTCGATCTCGTGGAACGACTGGCTTTCCGGTGTCGGCGACGACGATCCGGGGTCGTCGCGCCGCCCCGACGACACAGCGCTGATCTTCTACTCGTCGGGAACCACCGGTCACCCCAAGGGAATCGAACTCACCGGCGCCAACCTCGGCCGCGCCCTCGCCACCATGTATCACCTGCTCGATCTCGACACCGACTCCGTGGCTATGTGCCCGGTTCCGTTCTTCCATGTGGCCGGACTGGGTCTCGCCCTGGTCACCACGCTCGGCGGTGGCGCTCTACTGCTCGAGACCATCGCCGGACCTCTCGAACTCGTCGCGCTGATGCAGGAGTACAAAGTCACGCATGCGGTCGCCGTTCCCGCGGTGATCAGCGTCCTGACCTCCCTTCCGGCTGTGCGCGAGGCAGATTGGAGTGCCCTGCAGTTCCTGGTCTACGGAGCCGCGCCGATGCCACTGCCCCTGTTGCAAGACGCGACCGAGGTCTTCGGGTGTAGTTTCCTGCAGGCATACGGACTCACCGAGTCGACCGGCGGCGTCACCATGCTGACCCCGGAAGATCATCGGGCGACCGACGAGTCGACCGCGCATCGGTTGAAGTCCGTCGGGCAGCCGATGTTCGGAGTGCCCATCCGCATAGTCGATCCCGTGACGCTGGAAGACGTCCCGGTCGGTAACCGCGGCGAGGTCGTCATCGGCGGCGCTCACGTCATGAAGCGTTACTGGCGTAACGAAGCAGCCACTGCGGCCACCATGTTGGACGGTGACTGGCTTCGCACCGGAGACGGCGGATCGTTCGACGAGGACGGCTATCTCTACCTCCACGACCGCCTCAAGGACATGATCGTCTCCGGCGGTGAGAACGTCTATCCGGCCGAGGTGGAGAGTGTTCTCTCCGGGCACCCCGGCATCCGCGAGGTCGCGGTAGTCGGCGTTCACTCCGATCGGTGGGGTGAGACTCCCCTTGCCGTGGTCGTTCGAGCTGCTGATTCGGATGCAACCGAAGCGGAGATCATCGAGTGGTCACGCGAGCGACTGGCTCACTTCAAGTGCCCCAGTGCAGTTCGGTTCATCGAGGAGCTGCCACGCAACGCTAGCGGGAAGCTGCTCAAGACTCGTTTGCGACAGGACTTCGCTTGAGTCCATGACACGAATTCGGGGCCGGTCGCTTCGAGCGATCGGCCCCGAATTCTGTCGTTCGATGTGAAGCACGCTCAGCGTGGGTGAATCCGGAACTCCACGCCGCCGACACTCAGCCCGGGCTCGACGGCAGACGCGCCGCTCGACGCCGCCAGATCGATTGCAGTGAGCATCGACCGCTCCCCCGGAACGAACGACACGACGCGTGATCCCAGCCTGATCGAGAGTGGTTGCGCCGAGACCGGTTTCTTTCCGAACACTTCGGCCCACAGCGTCGCCGTCCTGGCCGGATCGGGCGAGGACACGTCGACGCCGAGGATGTCGTCGACCCAGGGATCGAGGGAAACCTCCTTCTCCGTCTCATCCCAGAACCACTCGTCGGCGTCGGGAATCTCGTCGAGTTCTACGAGCAGTCCGAGATCACCGGGATGAAGTTGGACGATCCGGTGACCGTAGGCCTCGAGATCTGCCACCGTCCGAACATCGGCCGCAGCTGCACGTTCCAGATAGGGCTCGATGTTCGAAACCTGGATCGAGAGTGCATAGCCGCCCTCCCCTCCGCCCTTGCGGATCCATCTCGCCAGCGAGACCTTCTCGTCGAGCGGCGCGACGATCTCGAGAAATGCCTGCGGCCCGACGGCCAAGGTCTCGTCGGCCAAACCGATGTCTTCGAGCAGTGGATCCGCGAATCCTGGTGCCAGATTCAATGCTTCGCGCAATTGGTGACCGGTCTTGTCCACGTCTCGTGCACCGATCACCACCTGTCGCAGGATCTCCCACGTGCCCGCGTCGTGCGTGCCCGTCACAGTCCGACCGCTTCGGCGGCGGTGTCGGCACTCTGCCAGCGTCGGAGCTCGGCACCCGGAGCCCACGTCGAGTGCGTACCACTCGAAATTCGTTCGGGAAGGCGAAGTTTACACAACGGTCCGTCTCCGACGCGGGCAGCGTCGAAGATCAAGCAGAAGGACGCATCCTCGTTCATGTCAGTGGTCAACGTGATGAGATAGCCGTCGTCTTCGGCGGTACCACCCACGCGCGGCGCCATCGAAGTCTCGCTGCCGTACACACCGTCACCGAAGGAGAATCGTTCCTCGTTGCCCGTCAGCAGATCGTGTTTGACCAAGCCGTCGAACAGGAACCACGACGGTTTACCCGAAGCCGCATAGGCGTATCGGTACTTCTCGCCCGCGAAATTCCCGTTCATCATGCCGAATTCGGTGATCGAGTCACTGAGTTGCTCTTCACGCGTGGCTCCGGTGACCAGGTTCAAACGCCAGCGGTGAAGCCGGGTCTGCATACGATCGAGAGCGAGGAAACGGAAGGCGCGCTCCCACTGATTGCCCATACCGTTGTCCGACGGTTCCGGATCACCCTGGTAGAAACCGTCCAGAACAATCTCGTCGCCCTCTTCGTAGGCGTTCACGAAGTGCAGGACATAGGTCGGATCGGCTTCGAACCACTTGATGTCAGAGGTATTTCCGCGGCGTGGGACGACTCCGAGACGCAGCGGGATATCGGGATGGAAATTCGCGACGTGCGCGCCCTTCTCCAGCAGAACCGGATCCCAGAACAAGGGGCAGTCGTTGAGGATCGCGTAGTTCTCCGTGAAGGCCATGTCGTGCGGCAAGCGCGGACCGGGAAGTGGGACGTCGACGTAGTGGACCAACTCGTTGGCCGAGTCCACGACGCCGTAGTGCATGTACGGCGCTTCCTTGCTGTAGTTGAAGAACAGCATTTCTCCGGTCTTGTCGTCCACCTTCGGATGCGCGGACACACCCCATTCGAAGGGGAACTTGCCGTTCCAGCTTTCCTTGCCGAGTGTCTCCGCCGACATCGGATCGAGACGATACAGATCTCCGCACTGGTAGAAGCTGGTGAGAGCAGTCCCCCGGTGAACGACGACGTCGGTGCTGGACGCGTCCTTCATCCGGGTGCGCGCACCCTTGCCGCCCTCGGGGCGACTGAGTTTGGGAGACTCGGCAAGCCCGGCCCACAACGCAGCGCCGGCGTCCTGCTCGGCCGCCAAGCCGTCGGTACGTACGAATCGGTTGCGGTAGAACGACTCTCCGTCGCGAAAGCCCACGATGTGAATCATGCCGTCACCGTCGAAGGGGTGATACGCCTTCATCGAGGGATGGAGCGGATTCTCGGTGTTACGCAGGTAGACACCGTCGAGGTCTTTCGGAACCTCACCGAATACGACTTCGAGGTTGTCCGCTTTGAACTCGGTGGTCTGGGGTTGCCACGGGCCGGTGCGATACGGGTGATCGTCATCGGTGGGAAGGGTGGACAACAACTTGCCTACGATTTCGACGTCCATGGAATTCTCTTTTCGACTGATGGGGAAAGGCTGGGTTGGGCTGCACTTTCAGGAAACTGCGTCGACGACAAAACTGACGGTGGTGGCCGTACTTCCACCGAAGTTGAGCGTCGCAAAGCGGCTCGCACCCTCGACTTGGAAACCGCCGGCCGTTCCCGTCACCTGATGGGCCGCGTCGAGAAGCATTCGAACACCACTGGCACCCACCGGATGACCACCGCCGATCAGACCGCCGCTGGGGTTGATCGGTAGCTTGCCGCCCATGGCGATGTCACCACTCTCGATGGCTTTCCACGACTCGCCGGGCGCGGTCAGACCGATGTGGTCGATCGCGAGATACTCACTCGCCGTGAAACAATCATGTGTTTCGATCCCGTCTATCCCGGCCAGGTCGACTCCGGCCCGGGAGAAGGCACCCATCACCGCATCCCGAACGTGTGGCATCACGTAGGGATTATCGGCGTCGCGGGCCAGCTTCTGCTCGAGACCTAAACCAACTGTCCGGTGACCCCAGCCCGCGATCTGGGCCAGCGGAGTCGCCGCGGCATCAGGATGCTCTCGGAGGTACTTGTCCGTCACCAGCACAACCCCGGCGCCACCGTCGGTCACCTGACTGCAATCGAATCGTCGAACACCACCTTCCACAACGGGATTGGTGGTGTCGTCACCACCCGCATTTCCGAGTAGATCGGGCACCGCCCAACCGCGTGTCTGCGCGTTGGGGTTGTTCTTCGCGTTTGCGAAGTTGATCTGCGAGATCGCGCGAAGGTGAGATTCGTCGATCCCGTAACGCCGCCCGTACTCCTTCGACACACGGTCGAACATGTACGGCCACATGAATTTTGCTTCCTGACCTTCGTGTCCGACCCAGGCTGCAGCGCCCAGATGGCCAGCCGCGTCATCACCCGGAACCGTCTTCTCCAGTTCGATACCCATCACCAGAGCCACGTCGTAGTTGCCGGCGCGCAGGTCTGCCATCGCTGCAAGTACAGCGATACTGCCCGATGCGCACGCCGCCTCGTGCCGAGACGAGGGCACACCCCACAGGTCTGGATGCACGGTGGCGGGCATCGCGCCCAGCTGACCTTGGCCGGCAAACAATTGCCCGAAGGCATTACCGACGTGGATCACCTCTATGTCGGTGGCAGGAACCTTCGCCGCGTCCAGGGTGTGGTTCACCACCTCTTCGGCAAGGTTCGCGAAATCGAGTTCCTCACGGGTGAAGTTCCGTGCGAAGTCGGATTGGTACCCGCCGAGAATCCAAATGTTCGAAACAGTCATGACCTCTCCCCTTGCCGATCCGGCCTCGGTGACGTCACCGAGATACCCGCGCAACGGCGGTTGTAATTTCACCGCAACCGTACTACAACTAGCAGAGTAACTCTACTAATTGAAGGGTTGAAAATGACTGATGCTTTTGTCCTCGACTACGTGCGAACGCCGCGCGGTCGAGCATCGGCGCGAGGCGCCCTCCACGAACACAGCCCAGTCGATCTTGTCGTCCACCTGGCCAAGGCTTTGCAGGGTCGAACGAACCTCGCCGCAGAACAGATCGACGACGTCGTTCTCGGTTGCGCATCGCAGGTGGACGAGCAGGGCGCGAACATCGCTAGAACTGCCGCACTCCTTGCCGGTTGGGGCGACTCCGTCCCCGGCGCAACCCTCAACCGTTTCTGCGCATCCGGCGTCGACGCAGTTGGCCAGAGCGCGGCCCGCATTCGCGGCGACGACGTGTCCCTCGTCGTGGCCGGTGGCGTCGAAAGCGTCTCCCGGACTCCGATGTTCAGTGATCGCGGACCGCTGTGGACCGATCCGGCAACTATCGCGCAGATCGGTTCCATCCATATGGGTGTTGCCGCCGACTTGAATGCCACGATCGAGGGGTACTCCCGCGACGAGTTGGATGCGTACGGCGTCGAAACCCAGCACAAGGCTGCCGAGGCCTGGCGCAACGGCGCATTCGAGCGGTCCGTTGTGCCTGTCCCCGGCAGAAATGGTGAAGCCGGAATCGCGCACGACGAACTGGTCAGGGCAGAGACGACGGCAGAGGGACTCGCCGCGCTGCCTCCGGCCTTCGAAGGGCTCGGCGCCGCCGGTCAGGATGCACTCGCGCTCGCCGCCTACCCTGAGGTCGGCAAGATCGAACACCTGCACACCGTCGGATCCTCTCCCGCCATGGCCGACGGCGCAGCGCTCCTACTCCTCGGATCCGAGAAAGCCGCGGCGAGAGCCGGCTTGACCCCTCGCGCACGGATCATCGGATCCGCCTCGACTTCGGTGAATCCGGTCCTCATGCTCACTGCGGGCCAGAGCGCCGTGGAGGCAGTCATCGCGCGAGCCGGGCTTCGTCCACAGGACATCGACGTGTTCGAGTTCGCAGAGGCGTTCTCCGCACTCTGCCTACGGTTCCGCCGCGATCTTGACGCCGGGCCGGACCGCATGAACCCCAACGGAGGCACGATGGCGATGGGCCATGCATTCGGCGCCACCGGAGCAATTCTCGTCGGCGCATGTGTCGACGAACTGGTACGGAGCGACGGACGCTACGGTGTGGCCGCGGTCAGCGGCGCCGCCGGTGTCGGAGTCGCGGTGCTCGTCGAACGGATCGCCTCATGACCGTCAGTTCACTCTCCGTCCGCGTTGCCGTCGTCACGGGAGGGGGTAAGGGCCTCGGCCGTGCCGTCGCACTGCATCTCGCGAGCCGAGGGGTCACGGTGATCGTCAACAATCGAAATCGCACACTCGATTCGAGCGGCCGAGGCCCTGCAGATCAGGTTGTCGACGAAATCCTCGAAGCCGGTGGACAGGCCGTCGCCAACCACGACGACGTCACCGACCCCGAGGTCGGCCGAAAGTTGGTGGACGACGCTCTCACTCGGTTCGGACGACTCGACTTCTGCATCACCAGCGCCGCGGTCAGCGGTCCACAGATGCTTCATCGCACCACCGCCGAGAACCTCAGCACCGTCATCACGACAAACGTCGTCGGAACCGCACTGGTCGCCGCCGAAGCCTCCCGAGTGATGCGCGAAGCCGGATTCGGGCGCATCGTGATGATTGCCTCGACCGCAGGACTGCACGGAGAACCCACCGTGTCCGCCTACGCCGCCAGCAAGGGTGCCGTCATCGCATTGGGACGCACCGCAGCCGGCGAAGGAGCGAGTCGCAATGTGTTCACCAATGTCGTACTGCCCTATGCCACTACGCAGATGACCGAATCCGGAATGGCTCCACGATTCATCGACATCATGGGGGCCGACCTGGTAGCCCCGGTGGTCACCGCCCTCGTCGATCCCGAGTCCACGACCAACGGGCAGGTGATCGTCACGGCAGGCAACGGGGTGCGTTCGGCAGACGCCGTCGAGGGCTCGACCGAATTCTTGCCCACCACCACAGAACTCGATGCCAAAGCGCTCGACGCGCTACTCGTGACCAGCCGACTCGGCGCTCCTCACACCTATCCGAGCGCACAGGAAGCCTTCGCGGACTTCGCTTCCGAACTGCTCGACCACCACAATCGGAAAGCGCGCGCATGACCGACATCCCACTGGGCGATCTTGCACTGAACTTCGGTGTGAGCGCACTCGCCGTCCTCGTCTTCATCGCAGTCGTGATGGCCGTCGCCATCCGGATGAACAATCACTCGATCATCGACATCTGCTGGGGGCCTGGCTTCGCCGTCGTCGCCGTCGTCTCGTACCTGACGTCCATCGGGTCGGACGGCAACGATCTGCGTCGCCTCGTCGTGCTGGCTCTGACCGTGGTGTGGGGAATGCGACTCGGCCTCTACATCGGCTTCCGAAACCGTGGGCACGGGCAGGACAAGCGCTACACTGCCCTGCTCAAACATCAACAGGGACCGCTGGTTCCGTTCCTGATTCGCAAAATCTACGGCCTCCAGGGCGTTCTCATTCTCGTGGTGTCGCTGCCCGTCCAGTTCGCGATGTACGAGTTTCGCGCCCTCGGAGTCCTCGGCGCGATCGGCATCGCGGTCTGGACCGTCGGCTTCGTCTTCGAATCGGTTGGAGACTACCAACTTTCCCGCTTCAAAGCTGATCCGGCCAATGCCGGGAAGGTGATGGACCGTGGGCTCTGGGCCTGGACCCGCCATCCCAACTACTTCGGTGATGCATGCGTCTGGGTCGGACTGTTCATCCTCGCGCTTGGTGATCCATTGGCGCTGATCACGATCGTCTCTCCGATCGTCATGATCAAACTGCTGGTGAGCTACAGCGGTAAGGCCCTTCTCGAACGCGGCATGCGCAAGAGCAAGGGGCAGGCCTACGACGACTACGTCGCCCGGACCAGCGGATTCTTACCTCGTCCACCCCGTCCGGCACGAAACCACGCGTCGTGAGCGCCCCCACGAGTGGTCTCGCCGACGTCTTCGATCTGGAATCGACCGGCCCGGACCGGTGGCAAGGGTCGAACGACGGTGTTCGGCTGCCTCAGCTGTTCGGCGGCCAACTGGTAGCCCAGTCGATTCTCGCAGCCGGGCACACGGTTACCGACGGCAAAGCGATCAGTTCCGTCCACACCCACTTCCTTCGCCCGGGGTCGACGAATCGCGCGACCGAGTTCTCGGTAGATCGCCTTCGGGACGGAAAACGCCTGTCCACCAGAGGCGTCGACGTCCACCAGGACGGACGACTCGTCTGCCGTTCGACGGTCTCTGCCTCCTCGATCGACGAGGGCATCACTCACAGTCGCGCAGTACCTACCGCACTCCCGCCCGCTGAGTGCGTGACGTTGCAGGAGTTGGCCGAGGCAGACGGTGGGTTGGGAGAGGTGTGGGAGGAGTTCTCCGCCATCGAGATTCGTGTGTCCCCCATCGATTCGCAGTCCCCCACGACGCATTCGGCGGCGCCTCCGCGCAACATCTGGATGCGTTCGGCTCAGCGGCTGAGCGACGATCCACTGATTCACGTGGCTGCTCTCGCCTATGCCAGTGATCTGATGCTGATGGCAACCGCGCTGACTCCGCACGGCTACGACATCGGGCAGGAGCACTCGCTCGACACGGACTGGACTGGTGTGTCCCTCGATCACACGATGTGGTTTCAACGCCCTGTGCGGGCGGACGAGTGGCTGCTCTTCGAGCACTCGACCCCCACAGCTCACACCGGCAGAGCAGTAGTGAATGCGGCGGTCTTCGATCGATCCGGACTCCAGATCTGCCAGATCACTCAGGAAGCGTTACTCATTGCCCGCACCGAGTGATTCCCGACTCTTTCTGCAGACCATTCGGTACGGTCTCGCGGTGCCGCAGGGTGCGCGGCCTATGATTTCGGGGTGGTACGAGTGAATGCAGCCGGATCTTCGACACCCACCGCGTCGGCGGGCGTCACCGAGTTGCCTGCCGGCGGTCCGAACGCACTGGCCGTCACGCTCGGGTTGTTGGGGGACGAGTGGAACCTCTGGATTCTGCGATTCGCCCTGTTGGGGTCGCGGCGATACAACGACTGGCTCGCCCTCGGGGGAATCTCCAACTCCGTATTGTCCTCACGGTTGGCGGTCCTGACGGCCGGCGGAATGCTCGAGCGTCGTGAGTATCAGCAGAACCCGCCCAGGCACGAATACTCGGTCACCCGCAAAGGGCAGTCGATCTGGCCCGTCCTCATCACCATGTGGTCGTGGGAGAAGCAGTGGGCGCCCAATGAAACCCAGCCGCTTCCACCACTGCGGCACAGCACCTGCGGAAACGACTTCACCCCGATCCTGCGCTGCAAGGAGTGCGGCGAGGACGTGGACGTACGATCCCTGGACTCCCAAATGGGTCCGAGTGGGGACTTCTCACGCAGTGTCCCGGAAGCAACATCGCGGCGACGCTCCACCAAGTCCGAACGCCGTCCGGAGATTCTGGCTCACACGATGGAACTTGTCGGCAATCGCTGGTCAGCGGCGATCATCGGTGCAGCTTTCCGAGGCGCTCGCCGCTACGGAGAGTTCGCCGAGATCACCGGTGCACCACCGGCGATAGTCGCGGATCGCTTGAAGCACCTCACCGAGATCGGTGTAATGGAAACGCGTCCGCTTCCGGATCGCCCACAGTGGTCGGAGTATCGACTCACCGCCAAGGGCACGGCGTATTTCCCCGTGGTGATGTGCATGATCTCCTGGGGTCAGCGTTGGTTCAGATCCGCGGACGGCCCGGACATCGTTCTCCATCACAAGGCCTGCGGTAAACGGTTCGAAGCGCGCTTGGGTTGCAGTGTGTGTGGTGAAGAGTTGAGGTCTTCGGACATCGAGGCCGTCGACCTCACCACCTCGGTTCACGTACCCGGGTCCGGCTGGTCCTGAGGTCCCCGCTCAGCCGGCAGTGCGGATCCGGTCGAAGCTCCGGCCTCGGTGTTCGAGCGGCAGCCTGTCCCCTCGCCCGAACAGTTTGTTGCGCAGCGTTCCCTCGTCGTAGTCGCTCTGGTAGGCACCTCGTTTGGTCAGCTCCGGAATCACATGCTCCACAATGTCTTCGAAGGTTCCGGGAGTCACCGCGTACGCGAGATTGAAACCGTCGACGTCGGTCTCGGACACCCACTCCTGCAATTCGTCGGCGACCTCCGCGCCGGAACCGACAACGATCGGGCCGAGCCCGCCGATGCCCGCCCACTCCGCGATGTCCCCCACCGTCCATTCGCCACCTTTCTCGTCGGCCTGACGAAACGATGCGACCGCGGATTGAATGGCATTGCTCTCGACGTTCCCGATCGGTTCGTCCGCTCGGTATCCGGAGAGGTCGATTCCCATCCACCCCGAGGTGAAAACGAGCGCGCCTTCACTACTCGCGTAGCTGCGGTAGTCCTCGAGCTTCGCCTGGGCCAACTCAGGGGTTCGGTCGGTGATGATCGTCAACAGTGTGTAGATGCGGGCCGAGTACGGATCTCGCCCGACCTTCGTCAGTTCGTTTCGGATTCGGGCAACGGTGTCTTTGAGAATCGCCTTTGTCGGTGCACCGACAAAAATTGCTTCGGCATTCTCGGCGGCGAACCGAACCCCGCGAGGCGACGCGCCGGCCTGGAAGATGACCGGCGTCCGCTGCGGAGAAGGTTCGGAGATGTGGATGCCCGGAACGGTGAAGTGCTTGCCTTCGTGCTCGATCGGATGAACCTTGGCGGGGTCTGTGTAGACCCCGGTGGTTCTGTCACGCACCACCGCGTCGTCTTCCCACGACGTTTCCCACAACTTGTAGAGAACTTCGAGGTACTCGTCCGCGTGGTCGTAGCGATCGTCGTGCTGGAGTTGGTCGTCCTCGCCCATGTTCCGTGCGGCCGAGGGGAGGTATCCGGTGACCACGTTCCACCCGATTCGCCCGTTCGTCAGGTGGTCGAGGGTGCTCAAGCGCCGAGCGAACGGGTAGGGATGCTCGAAAGCTGTACCTGCGGTGATCCCGAAGCCCAAGTGCTCGGTCACGGCAGCCATCGCCGACGCCAGCAGTAGCGGGTCCGAGACCGGTACCTGCGCGCCCTGCCGCAGCGCTGCGTCGTGATTGCCGCCGTACACGTCGTACGTTCCCAACACGTCGGCCAGGAACAGCCCGTCGAATCGTCCACGCTCGAGGAGCTTCGCCAATTCCGTCCAGTACCTCAGATCCGTGTACCTGGACGACTGGTCCTCCGGGTGGCGCCACAGACCTGGTGATTGGTGGGCGACGCAGTTCATGGCAAAGGCGTTGAAGCGGATTCTGCGGGTCATTCCCGCACGATGCCGTGCCTGCTCCGCGGTGAACACCATTGCGATCAGTGCGATCGGTTCGGCTCCTGCTTGCACCCGGCGATACCGTCGACTTCGCGACCTCGTCGGCGGGCCGCTACACTGACTAGCGCAGCTGTGACGCCCGAGGCTTCGTGCCGACAGGTCGAGCGGACGCAACAGCAGTATCGGGAAGCGAAAACCCCGGCAGCACAGGGTTTTCAGCGCTTGTCGGTACGCTCCCCGCCCTCGTAGCTCAGGGGATAGAGCATTCCTCTCCTAAAGGAAGGGTCGCAGGTTCGAATCCTGCCGAGGGCACCAGGTGGGACTCTCCCCACATCGGCGCGACCAACGTGCCATTCTTGAATTCATGACGACGCCTCACTCCACGGCTACTCCCCCGAAGAACATGTCTTTGATCCCGGGTGGGACGTACTGGATGGGCTCCGAAGATTTCTATCCGGAAGAACGCCCAGTTCACCAGGTCACCGTCGACGGATTCTGGATGGACACGACGGCGGTGACGGTCGCCGAGTTCCGACGCTTCGTGAAGGCAACCGGCCACGTCACCACTGCTGAAATCGCCCCGGATGCCGCCGACTATCCCGACGCCGATCCAGCCCTCCTCGTCCCGGGATCGTTGGTCTTCACTTCGCCACCCGGCCCGGTTTCACTTGACGACTACACCCAGTGGTGGTCGTTCACTCCCGGCGCCGATTGGCGCCATCCCGAGGGCGCCCACAGCAACGTCGGGGGACGTGAACGGCACCCCGTCACCCACGTGTCGTACTTCGACGCCCAGGCCTACGCCGCGTGGGCCGGCAAGGAACTCCCGACCGAGGCCGAGTGGGAGTTTGCCGCCCGCGGTGGACTCGATCGCCAGGCGTACGTGTGGGGCGATCACGACTCTCCGGGCGGGCGGCCCGGTGGCAACGTGTGGCAGGGCCAGTTCCCCTGGGAGAATCTGCTCGAGGACGGTTACGAGCGCACCGCTCCGGTCGGAAAGTTCCGGCCCAACGGCTACGGACTGTTCGACATGGCCGGGAACGTGTGGGAATGGACGGCCGATCACTACACATCGGACCACGCCCGCAGTTCCAAGAACGTCGCGCCGGCCTCGTCGTGCTGCATTCCTCGTAATCCCCGAGCGGAGTTCGCCACGGAGGCGTTGGTGGGCGAACCCTACGCACGACGGGTGATCAAAGGCGGCTCACATCTGTGTGCACCGAACTACTGCTTGCGCTACCGCCCCGCCGCGCGGCAGGGCGAATCCGAGGAGTCCTCGACCTGCCACGTCGGCTTCCGGTGCATCATCCGCATTCCGCAGGAGTAGATCAGAAGGGCACGTCCCCCAGGATGGCCACCCGCTCCATGACGCGGCGATGAGGGAAGTAATCACTCGCTGCGTAGTGCTGGGTAGCCCGGTTGTCCCAGAAGGCAATGGAATTCGGCGCCCACTTGAAGCGGCACTGAAAGTCCGGGACCTTGACCTGCGCGAACAGCAGGTTGAGCAGATCGTTGCCTTCGACAGGATCCATGTCCGGAATGTGGGTGGTGAAAAGGCTGTTGACGAACAGAGTCTTACGCCCGGTCTCCGGATGCTTACGCACCATCGGGTGCAGAACCGGCGGGTACTGCTCCTTCATCTGTTCCAACTTCTCCGGGCTCATGCCGCGTCCGAAGGACGGCACGAAATCGTGGATGGCGTCCTTGCCGTCGATCAAGTCCTTGATCTCGTCGGGGAGGCAGTCGAAGGCGTTACCCATATCAGCCCAGAGCGTGTCACCACCGGCAGGCGGTACGTCGATCGCCCGAAGTACTGAACCGAGCGGCGGCGTCTTCGTCCAGGTGACGTCGACGTGCCAGATGTTCTCGGTTCCTGGACTGTCCTCTCCGCGTTCGAATCTGACGACTGCCGGGACCTCTCCCTGCGGGAGAAGTGGATGAACCTCGAGTTCACCCCAATGGGCCGCGAAGTCACGATGATTCACGCTCGAAATCGGCTGGTCCCGAAAGAACACGACCTTCCATTCGAGGAGGGCCCGACGCACGTCCTCGATCTGCTCCTCCGACGGGTCACGCAAGTCGATATCGCTGATCTCGGCACCGATGAATGGTGTGACGGGTGTCAGAGTGAACCGCTCGTACGGCCTCGATTCAACGCCTTCCGGGTTTCGCCTCATTCCGCGTGGTCCGAATTCGATTGTGTGATTGCCGATTTGGACTGTTCGTGAGGATGTAAGGGTAGCCATCGAATGACTCCGTCCTGTCGTGTCGTGTCGCGGGGTCACACGTCAGTCGACGCGTGCACCCGCTTTGCTCGTGTGCGTTTGTGTGCGCTTTGGGGCGCGGTCAGTGCTCCTACCGCGAGATCGACCAGATGATCCACTGTCGTATCGAAATCTGCCTGCACAACCGGGTTTTCGTCTTCGCGGCGCTGCTCGAAGATTGCCAGAGCGGAGACGCTCATGTTGAACGTCAGATCGATCCGTTCGACCGCGACGCGGCGAGATAGATGCGGCAACGCCCGCGTCAACCTGACGACAACTTCGTTGATCCCCTCGCTGACCTCGCGGAACTCAGCACTCTGCGTATCCACCGACGGTGAGATTCGGGCAATGAACCTCGCATAGTTGGAACCGTCGACCGTCGCCAGAAAATCTGCCAGCGGGTACAGAAAGGCTTCGACCAAAGCACGGACCAAGTCGGTCCGCCCACTGGCGTCGATGTCGTCGAGATACGTCAGTCGCGCTGCGTTGATCTGATCCATCCGATGCCGGAATACGGCCAGCACCAGACCGTCTCGCCCACCGAAGTGATACTGAACTGCAGAGTTGTTGCGCTGCCCGGCCGCAGTCGCCACGTCCCGCATGGACACTTCGTGAATACCTTGCTCGGCGAACATCCGCTCGGCGACGGCGATCATGGCGTTCTTGGCATCCAACGAGGCGGGCATACACCGACCATATAAGTCACTGTCTTAATTCCGCAAGCCCCATCCCCTGTGCGCGGTTAGGGAGTGCAGGGACTCCTTAACCACTCACGAGGGTAGTTGTCCCAGTCAACGAGACATACGCCGCCAACTGAATTCCGATCGATACGCTCCAGATTAAGACGACAGCTTAATCCGCCCGGTTTTGCACACGCCAAGGAGCCTGCTGGTGAATCGCCATTCCATTCCGATCATTCCCGAGACGCCGAACGTCGCGGCCGCCGTGTACTACCCCGATCAGAATCCCCCGTACACCCGCCCGGAACCGCTTCGCCCGCCGGTCGGGGCCCCGAACATGCTGCTGATCATGATCGACGACGTCGGATTCGGCGCACCCTCCGCGTTCGGTGGCCCGTGCCGCACCCCCACCGCCGAGCGTTTGGCCGAAACCGGCGTGAAATACAGCCGATTCCACACCACGGCTCTGTGCTCGCCGACGCGTGCCGCCACACTGACCGGGCGGAACCACCACAGTGTCGGTATGGGTGTCATCTCCGAAATGGCCAACGCGGCACCGGGATACAACGGGACCCGCCCCGCCTCTGCCGCCACGGTCGCACGCGTCCTGCAAGGAAACGGCTATGCGACAGGTGCTTTCGGCAAGATGCACCAGACCCCGACGTGGGAGACCACCGCTGCCGGGCCGTTCGATCGGTGGCCGGTCCGTGAGGGTTTCGACAAGTTCTACGGTTTCCTCGGTGCCGAGTCCGACCAGTTCACCCCGGTTCTCTACGAGGACTTCACGATGGTCGACTTACCCAAGACACCACAGGAGGGTTACCACCTGTCCGAAGATCTCGTCGACCACGCGATCGAATGGGTCGAGGGCGTCAACACGATGGACCCCGACAAGCCGTGGTTCTGCTACCTCCCCTTCGGCGCGTGCCACGCTCCACTCCAGGTTCCGGACCGATACCTGAACAAGTACGTCGGCGAATTCGATCACGGGTGGGATCGCCAACGCGAGATCACCCTCCAAAAGCAGAAGGAACTGGGCGTCGTCGCTCCTGACACCGAATTGGCCCCGTGGGCTCCGGGGCTCCCACACTGGGACGAACTCGACGACGACCAGAAGAAGGTCTCGGCCCGTCTGATGGAGTTGTACGCGGCGTTTCTCGAGCACACCGACGACGAGGTAGGCAGGCTCGTCGACCGGTTGCAGGACATGGGTGTACTCGACAACACTCTGGTGCTCTACATGATGGGTGACAACGGCGCTTCCGCGGAAGGCGGAATGGAGGGTTCGTTCAACTACCTCGCCGGCCTCAACGGTTACAAGAGTGCGACATCCGACGTACTGGCGCGCTACGACGAATTGGGGACCGAAACCAGCTACCCGCACTATCCGGCGTCGTGGGCTCTGGCTCTCGACACCCCTTACCAGTGGGCCAAGCAGGTTGCGTCCCACTACGGCGGTACCCGAAACGGTCTGATCGCCCACTGGCCCAAGGGGATCGACAAGCCAGGAATCAGGGAGCAGTGGCATCACTGCGTCGACATCACGCCGACAATCCTGGAAGCTGCCGGCATTCCGGCACCGACCAGCGTCGACGGGGTCACCCAGAAACCGATGGAAGGCGTGGCGATGAACTACACCTTCGCCGAGCCCGACGCCGAAGAGCGCCACACCACACAGTATTTCGAGATCTTCGGCAACCGCGGAATCTACGATCACGGTTGGACCGCAGTCACGGCCCACCGCGCACCCTGGCTGATGGCCACTCACGGCCTCGAGCTCACACCGATGAGCGAGGACCGTTGGGAGCTGTACGACACCTCGGTCGACTGGTCGCAGGCCCGCGATCTCGCGGACGAGCATCCCGAGATCCTCGCCCGGCTCAAGGAAAAGTTCCTCGTCGAGGCGGCCAAATATCAGGTGCTGCCGCTGGACGACAGAACGGTCGGTCGCCACGCCACCGCGGAATCACGACCCCCGCATCCGATGATGGGCCGCAAGACCCTCACGCTGTACCCACACATGAACGGTCTGGTCGAGAAAGCCGCGCCGACGTTCTTCAACCGCTCGTACACGCTGACCGCAAGTCTGGGTAGCGTCGCCGACGGCATGCTGGTCAGCCTCGGTGGCCGGTTCGGCGGATTCGCTTTGTACATACTCGATTCCGTCCCCGTCTACTGCTACAACTTCAGCGGCGGTGGTCGGACCTTCGTGCGTGGGCGCAACCCGCTGGCACCCAATGCACGCGAGGTGTCCGTCCACTTCGAGTACGACGGCGGCGGAATCGGCAAGGGTGGAACCGCAACCCTGAGCGTCGACGACGAGGTGGTCTCCGAAGGCCGGATCGAGAAGACCACTCGGGCGATCTTCAGCATGAACGAACAGCTCGACGTCGGCATCAACCGGGGAAGCCCGGTCGCGGAAGAGTTCGCGGACAAGGGCACGTTCCGCTACGGCGGCAAACTCCACAGCGTGACCGTCGACTTACGATCCACCCGAGATGTGGTGTCCGCAGAGGAACGGGAGAAAATCTCACTCGCCGTGCACTGATCGACCAGGCGACGCTCGCCGATTGTGCAGCCGCGCGCGATATCTGCCGTGCGGCTGCACAATCGCCCTGCGTCTATCCGACCGTGTACATCTGCAGGCACGGCCCCACCGGGCGAGCTTCCAGGATGTCGCGGGCCTTCTCACGCGCTGCGTTGAACTCCCAGGGCGCAGTGGTGCCCGGCACTCCGAATCGATATCTGCTCAAGGCACATGAACGCTGCGGTTCCGGTAGACGATCCAAGGCAGGTACCGCGTCGACGGAGAGCCCGCGTAAGTAGGAAACGTCGATGCTCTTGCCGCCCTCGAACCGCTCCACGTTCTTTTGCGCGATGTACGCGTCGGGGTTGAACACCGCGAAGGCAAGCAGCGCGACGGCCGAAGTGGCGAGAACAGCTGTGGGCAGCCACTTCCCGGACATCCGAATACCTGCGACGAGCAACAACACGAACACGAAGCCAAGAAGCAGCTCTGTCGCGAAGACGCTGACCCGGAGCACCGTGAAACCGTACTGATTCTCGTACAACCACATCCGGTGCACAGCGGACGCCACGATCACCAGGCTGAAAACACACAGTGCACCCAGCAGTCCGCGGGCAAGACGCCTCGATCCAGCGTCGCGGCGGTCGATGTACCGCACTGCGACGGCGATGACGAGCAGCGTCAGCACGGTAACCGCCATGAGCTGCCAGAAACCCTCACGCGCGTAGTCCGCATAGGTCAGTCCATCGGTCACCTGTACGTGCTCGTCTCCCCCGAACAGCGTCTTCGTCTGTACTGCAACAAAACCGAGGAACAGCACGTTGAGTACTCCGAGCGGGACCGCCCACTCCCACATCGGCAACGGCGTCGCCGGCGCAGGTGCAAACGCGTCCACCGTCGGCGTTCTGCGGCGCAGGTACACCGCAACCAGCGTGCCGAACGCCATCACGACGCCGGCAAAGATCCGTGCTCCCGGGTTCGACACCGAGATGGCCGGAGCGAAGCCGTCGAAGATCTTCGCGAACTCCGGATCCGCACTCACGAACAAAGATCCGAAAATCAGCAGGAGAAGAATCGATACTGCGCTTACGGCGACAACTCGCGCCGCCGGCACCCGCGGAGCAGAGCGGGTAGCAAGTTTTCGACGACGAACGAAGTTGACCGTCCGGTGCGGTGCCCGCCAGGGAGCGACCGTTCCCAGAAGTATTCCGGTCCACGTCCGCCCGCCGATCAGAGTCCACGTGAACAGAACCCACGCCGCTACGACGCAGAGGAACACCAACCACTCCGCACCGCGAACGGCGGCAACACCCAGCAGTGCGAGCATCCCGATGGCGGCGACCCACTGCGTCACGGTCATCCGCGGCGGCGTCAGAATCCCGAAGACGATCACCACACCGGCACCCACGATCACGTACGCGATACTCGCGAACCCTGGGTCGAGGATCAGGGCCGCAAGCACCCCTACTGCGGCCGCGCCGAGGAGCATCGAGCGGGTGGCCATCGAAGTGCGATCGGGACGCCAGAACCGGCTGGAACGCTTGGGTTTTACGGCCGGCATCGGCGGTTCCAGTGGAATTACTATCGGAGCGCTCATGTGATCTCCTATGTGTCTGGTTCAATTTTTCAGGGTCGGAAGTACAGACGAATGCCGATGAAGACATGCGCCATCGCGAGATCTCTCGATCTCGTCAGGGACTTTGATTCAGTTCTGCGGCAGCACTACTCGAATGCAACAACCCGACGGGGCATCGACGACGGCAATCCTGCCGTCATGTAATTCGACCGCCCACTTCGCGATCGCGAGGCCGAGTCCGGTGCCTCCGTCGGTCGAGCCGCCGCGGATGAAGCGGTCGAACACTCGCTCACGGGCCTGTGGTTCGATGCCGGGGCCGTCGTCGTGGACGTCGAGCACCAACTCCCCCGCGCTGCCGGTACGTACTCGGATGACAACTTTGGTGTCGACGTTCCCGTGCTGAACCGCATTGTCCACCAGGTTGGTCACCACCTGGTGGAGGCGATCCGGATCGGCGACCACGGACAATTGTGGAGGCTTGACGTCTATCTCGATGTCGCCCGCACTCACACTCGACAGCTCGCGTAGGAACGGCTCGACCTCGAAACGGCGGCGTTTCAACGGCATTGCGCCACCCTCGAGTTTCGAGAGATCGAGAAGGTCGGCTACCAGCGCGCCCAGTCGTTCCGTTTGCCGCAGCGCCGATTTCATCATCGCCGGATCCGGTTCTTCGACACCGTCGACGACGTTCTCGAGCATGGCTTGCAAAGCGGTGATGGGCGTGCGCAGTTCATGGGAGACGTTGCCGATCAACTCGCGGCGGTACCGGTCGTCGGCCCCGAGGTCCTCGGCCATCCGATTGAACGCATGGGCGAGTTCGCCTACTTCGTCTCTGGAAGTCGCTCGTACTCGCCGCGAATAGTCGCCGCGCGCCATCGCCTTCGCCGCGGCCGTCATCTCGCGAAGCGGTGACGTCATCCCGTGTGCGAGCACCTGCGTAACGCCGAGAGCGACAACCAACGCCGTCAGTAGAGCAAAACGAAACGGTTGTTGCGACGTCAGCCAGAAACCACCCGCGGCGAACACCAGTGCTGCGACAACCAGGAGGCCGACCTTCACCTTGAAGGACCGCATCGGGTCCAGCGGCCGCGGCCACCGTGCAAAGAGTCGGTCGACGCCGCTCATCGCGGCACGTCCCAGGCGTACCCGACGCCGTGAACGGTCCGGATCACGGAAGGTCCGAGCTTGCGTCGCAGTGCCTTGACGTGGCTGTCGACGGTCCGACTGCCCGCTCCCTCACCCCAGCCCCAGATCTCCTCGAGCAGCGACTCCCGCGGGATCGCGGCTCGCGGCCGCTCCGCCAGATAGGCGATGAGATCGAATTCGGTGCGAGTCAGGTGAACTTCTTGCGCATCACGGCGCACTCGACGTTCGGTCAGGTCGATCACGACGTCACCGAACTCGAGGAGGTCGGCCACCGGGCGAGCAGCGTGCTCCGCGCGATCCGCACGCCGAAGCAGAGCCTGCACCCGGGCGACGAGCACACGCATGCTGAACGGCTTGCTCAGATAGTCGTCGGCCCCGACGCCGAGACCGATCAGCATGTCCGTTTCATCGGCGCGAGCGGTCAGCATCAGCACAGGCACCGGGCGCACGGCCTGGATGCGGCGGCAGACTTCGAGTCCGTCGAATCCCGGCATCATCACGTCGAGTACCACCAGGTCTGCGTCCATCTGCTCGCAGCGGGCCACCGCGCTGGGACCGTCGAACGCCAGCTCGACGTCGTAGCCCTCGGCACGCAGCCTCGCCGCGATGGACTCGCAGATGCTGACCTCGTCGTCGACCACGAGCACTCTTCGCTGACTCATGGAACTGACTGTATTCGGCCCTCGTGGATGAACCTGGGAGGACTTGTGAAGGTTCTGTGCAGGTTCTAGAACCTGCGGATGTTGTTGATCGGCAGATCCGCCAGCGGCGTCAGTCCGGTCGGAACACCAACTCCGTAGGCGTTGAACACCATTCCGAACCCAGCGTAGATGCCGACGTGCGTCGCACCGGGGTAGAAGGTGATGACGTCGCCGGGGGCGAGGGCCCACCGGGGAACCGGCTGTCCGACGTTGGCCTGCTGTTGGCTGGTCCGTGGCAGATTCACGCCGGCCTGCCGAAACGCCCATTGCACCAGCCCGGAGCAGTCCCACGAGTTCGGCCCGACGCCGCCCCACTGGTAGGGCTTTCCGGTCTGAGTGCTCGCCGCTGCCAGCGCGATCAGCCCTGCCGGACTCGGAATCGGAAGGGCGGCTGATCCGCTGCTGATGCTGCCCGTGCTTCCCAAGCTTCCGGAACTCCCGCTACTGCCACCGCTACCGAGGCTTCCCGGGTCGGCCGAGGCGGGGGCAGCGGAGAGCAACAGGACACTTCCGGTCAGCAAAGCCGCGACCGTTCCCGTGCGGAGTGTCGACTTCTTCATGCATCCGTCCTTCGTGGGAGTCGTTTCGGCGCGCGGCAGCGCACCTCGATAGCCGTGAACTGGTAAGACACGTGAAAACAAACACTTCGTTCGGATGTTAACGGCGTGGACGTGGTGTTCGGACAGGAATGATTGATCCGATTTGTCGGTTTTGAACAAACGGGCCTTACGTCCCGGGCTGGCAGAAGATCAGGGAATGATGGGGGATTTCCTGGATCCCGCGGCACGACAAGGTCCATAGATTCGACTCATGCGCCCATACCTGCTCGTCGCCGCGGTCATCATCGGAGCCACCACGGCACTCGTCGGTTGCTCGACGCTCCAGCGCGCAGTGGAGATTCAATCGGATCTCGACGGACTCACCAGGTCGGGTGTCGTCGGGTCGATCGCAACACTCGACGACGGCACCACGACGGCTGTCATGACCAGCGGCGTGCCCAACCGGACCAACGGCGATTCGATCGGCAAGAATGATCGCGTCCGGATCGGAAGTGTGACAAAGACATTCACAGCTTCGCTCGTTCTGCAGTTGGTCGCCGAGGGCAAGGTCGACCTCGACGCACCGATCGAGCAGTATCTCCCGGGCCTACTGCACAGCAGTGACATGGACGGCAGTGGCATCGACGGTAGCGCGATCACCGTGCGGCAACTGCTGCAACATCGCAGCGGCCTTCCCGAGTTCGCCGGAGAACCCGGCGCCGACGAATGGATTGCAGCTAACGAGAACCGAACGCTGACGCCGTCCGCCGCGGTCGCCATCGCCCTCGGCAAACCGGCGCAATTCGTCCCCGGAACGTCGTTCGTCTACACCAACACCAACTACATCGTTCTCGGAATGCTCGTCGAATCCGTGAGTGGCCGCAGCTACGCCGATGAACTCCGGTCTCGGATACTCGATCCGCTGGACTTGGAAGACACGTACCTCCCGCCGGCCGGTGAGCTCGACATCAGGGGCGATCACCTGACGGGCTATCAGGATCTCGACGGTGGCCTGACCGACGTTTCCCGCACGGAACCGTCGATCCCCTGGTCTGCCGGAGCGATGGTCTCGACGGGCACAGACCTGAACACCTTCTGGCGTGCACTACTCGACGGGCAGGTGGTGCCGGCCGAGCAGCTTGCCGAGATGACCACCCCTCAGGTCGCCGCCACCGAAGCCGAGGGGCTCGGGTACGGGATGGGCGTCGGCGCCACCGAACTTCCCTGCGGCGTCACCTATACCGGCCACAGTGGCGGGATCTACGGGTACTACACACTGTCCGGCGCGACGCCGGACCGCGCGTTCACTGTGACGCTGACGTCGACGCCGAAGGACCAGCCGGACACCGTCGCGATACTCTCGCACGCACTCTGCCCCTGACGCTGTTACCAGTACTGATGACGTTTTTCATCAGTGTCCGCGACGAAGATGACCGCGTCGGCGCCGTCCAACTCCGAAGGTTTCAGCGGCAGGTGGCCGGGCAGGATCGCCTCTCCCGCGGTGACGGACGGGTCAAGTGCTGCGCGAAGTGCGGGCGCCGGAAACAGGGCACGCCGACTGGTCGCATCGGCCAACGCTCCCTGCAGAGTGCCCGGATCACTGTCGGGGTTGGCGTCGGTTGCCACGAATACGTAGCGCTCCCCGAGGACAAGTCCGACAAGTGAGCCGGCGCTCCCCCAGCTGACCACGTCGCCGTTGACGGGCATGTCGGACGGCACTCGCAGGAGATGGGCATTGTGTGCGAAGAGCAGGATCGGCCCGCGTCGCTGCTCCTGGGCGACGACCGCCAACAGGTTCTCGGCCATCATCTCGGCACGCAGACTGAGCAGAGTGCCGATGCGATCAGGAGCGGAACTCGCCATCGCGGAGTGATAGCGCAAGAGCCCCAGAGCGGTGCGTGAATGTGCAAGGGCCAGGTCGTACCCGGCCGGGTCGGCGGGCCGCAGCACAGGTGCGGCGCGCCGCAGGACGCTGGCGAGGTCGTCCGCAATGATGCGCAGGGCACGAGCCTGATCGGAGTTGCCGACGGACGCAGCCGGTTCGAACATCGCCACCGGGTTGGTCCAGTCGGTGTCCTGCCCGAGCAGAAGGTCGATGCCGTCGAACGAGTGCGGCCGCATCGCAGCGGGCAGGAAGTCACCTGCTGCAGACAGCGCGCCACGTGGGCTCGGTGCACCGGAATACTCCACCGGAGCGTCGAAGCTGTAGAAGCGAACTCGGTCGGCCGGAGCGCGGCCGTGGTTGTACTCGCGTAGCCATTCGACGAGTTCGCGGTTACCCGGTACCGCACCGAATCCGTGGCTGAAGCCTGTGTCGAGCACCTTCTCGATGTCCGCCTCTCCCCCGTTCACGTAGTCGTTCACGAGCAAAGCCGCAAAGACATCTGTTTCGAGCACGATCGACCGATATCCTCGTTCGACCAGTTGGCCGAGAAGTTCGTTGCGCAGCAACGGAAATACCTTGACTCCGTGGGTCGGCTCGCCGAGGGCGAGCAGAGTCGGCACCTCGGTTAGCGTGGCGAGCAGTTCGTCGACCGCACGACCAAGACTTGCCGCGTCTTCGAGTTGGTGGCCGAACTCACTCAGCGCTGGGGCAGTGGACATGATCATCCCTTTCGAAGGTGGACTGCCTTCGACAGTATCGTTGAAGATTCGAGTGAAACTTTCACTGGCAATTACCTGGGGTATACCGTGAAAAGCCTCAATCGGAGGTGATCAGTGCGGCCCATAGACCTTGCCCGTGAACACGGGTTGTCCGCACAGGCGATCCGCAACTACGACGATGCCGGCATCCTCCCTCCGACCGAGCGCAGCGCTTACGGCTACCGGCGATACACCCCAGTGCACGCGCAAGCCCTGCGCACTTTCCTCGCATTGCGCGGCGGTCACGGGCACCAGCGGGCCACGGAAATCATGCGGGCGACCAACCAGGGCGACACCGAGTCCGCCTACCGCCTGATCGACAGTGCGCACGTGACGCTGCTCGCCGAGCGAAAAACTCGCACCGAGGTAGCCACAGCGCTGGGGACTCTGTCCACCATGGCACCGGCACTGGTGCACGGTCCAGCGCTGACGGTGGGTGAGCTGGCGCGCCGTCTCGGCGTTCACCCGGCGACACTGCGCACATGGGAAGAGCACGGCATCCTGCGCCCCGGGCGCGAACAGGCAACGGGTTATCGCGAATACGGTTCGGAGTGTGTGCGCGACGCCGAGATCGCACGGCA
This sequence comes from Rhodococcus sp. 008, assembly GCF_001682295.1. Classification (NCBI taxonomy): domain Bacteria; kingdom Bacillati; phylum Actinomycetota; class Actinomycetes; order Mycobacteriales; family Nocardiaceae; genus Rhodococcus; species Rhodococcus sp. 008. The sequence continues at coordinate 606,567 of NZ_CP012749.1, forward strand.
GCTGCGGCGCGGTGGCTATCGGCTGTCGCAAGTCGCTCAGTTTCTCGATTCGCTGCGCGAGGCCGGCGGAGCAGACGCATTGTCAGCGTTCCTCGAATCCTGGCAAGACCGGCTGGCCACACGCAGTCGCAACCTTCTCGCCGGCGCAGCTCAGCTCGATGCCTATCTCACGATGCTGGATCAGACCTCGCCTGGTTGCCGATCAGCAAACGGTTGAGGCGTCAGTTCACAAGCCGCGCAAGGCTCCTCACCATCTCACCGACGGTGTCGGTCGACGGCCACGGGAATTCCGGGAGATCGGCCCGCAACATCACCTGTCCGTGCAGCGAAGTCCAGATCGATACCGCATCGACAAAAGTGTCTGTGCTGGCCGACCTCCCAGCGGCGACGCACGCGTCGAGGTTGGTCACCAGCGTGTTGAAGGCGGCCAGTCCTCGCGTATCCGATTGTGGTGACTGACCTTTCGGCCTGGACCACCCGAACAAGACCCGATACCGAGCGGGCTCGGAAATGCCGAACTCGACGTATGCCGAGCACCCGGCATACAGACCCTCGACCGGATCGGGGTGTGCGGAAACGGCGTCGGCCACGGCGAGATGCAACTGCTCCAGCGATTCGGAGACCACCGCTTCGACAATGGCATCGCGATCGGAAAAGTGTCCGTAGATAGATGGTGCGGATATCCCGACTTCGCGAGCGACCGATCGGAGCGTCACCGCCTGATCCGATCCGGTGCGGGCGATGAGCGTCGCCGCTGCGGCGACGATCTCTCCGCGGAGCCGTGCGCCGCTTCCTCTCGGATTTCGGGCGCGAGTACTCCGAGAACCACTCGTCCCAGTTTCATCGGCATCTTCGGAAACATCACTCACCCGACAAACTTTACACATGTAAGGCGAAGGGGTACGTTGTCATCACTAAACATTCGTAAGGTTACATTCGTAAGGACATGATGAATTCCCTCGAACCCACTGACCGGCGACGATGGGCAGCACTGGGCGCCCTCTGCACATCCCTCGTCGTAGTCACGATCGACAACACCATCCTCAACACCGCTATCCCGACCCTTGCCCGCGAACTGCGGGCGACCACCGTCGACCTGCAATGGATCACCAACGCATACACATTGGCGTTCGCCGCCTTGCTCATCACGGCAGGTGGACTCGGCGCGAGATTCGGTCACCGTCGGATACTTCTGACCGGCCTCACCTTGTTCGCTCTCGGGTCAGCCTTCGCTGCCCTCTCTCACACGTCGTTGCAGCTGATCGGCTGGAGAACAGTGATGGGGGCAGCCGCCGCACTGGTCATGCCGGCGACGCTGTCACTTGTCGTCTCGATGTTCGCCCCGCACGAGAGAGGCCGGGCGATAGGAATCTGGTCTGCAACCGCCGGACTGGGAATCGCGATCGGCCCCGTAGCCGGTGGCGTACTACTCGAACATTTCAGTTGGGGAAGCGTCTTCTGGATAAACGTCCCACTGGTCGCCGGTGTGATCGCCGCGACGGTTTCTCTTGTGCCCCCGGCAAGAGGAATCACGAAGGGTTCGTTCGACATCCCCGGGCTCCTGTTATCCGCCGGCGGACTGGCTTTGATCGTGGATGCCCTCACCCAGGCAAGCCTTCGCGGATGGTCGTCGCCCGTCACGCTAGTGGAGATCGTCAGCGCAACAGCACTTCTCGCCGGATTCGTCTGGTGGGAGCTGCGGGCCTCGGCGCCGATGACCGACGTGCGCATCTTCACCAGTCGAGTGTTCAGCATCTCCAATGCCATCTTGGCCGTAACGTTCTTCGCCCTTTTCGGAGTTCTCTTCACGTACACGCAATACCTCCAATTAGTTCGTGGTTACGGTCCATTGGTCGCCGGCGTCGGTGCAGTTCCGTTTGCGATAGTGATGGCGACTGTCGCCTCCAGCAGCGATCGTATGGTCGGCCGATTCGGCGTGCGCAGTTCGATCGCGAGCGGTCTCGCAGTCATGTCCGCGGGACTGTTGGTCCTGTCGATCGCAGCAGATAGGTACGCACCGTTCGGAATCCTGGCTGCGATCATGGCACTGGTCGGCGCGGGGATGGGGTTGGTCATGGCTCCGGCCACAACCACGTCGATGTCTTCGGTTGCGCCCCAGCAGGCTTCGATGGCCAGTTCGATCAACAGCGTCGTGCGAGAGTTGGGTGGAGTTCTGGGCGTCGCCGTCATCGGGACGGTCGTAGCCACCGTTTTCCGGTCCCGCTTCGAACCCGGAGGCGGCACTTCCACAGCCGATCCGGCGCAGATCCATGCCGGCGCTCCCCCCGCGAGTGCCTTGACCGACGCAGCGAACCAGGCTTACACCTCGGCGATGAGTACCGGAATCCAAATCTGTGCCGCAGTCGCGTTCGTCGGTGCGTTGGCCGTCATTGCACTGTTTCCCGCACCACGTCGCCCGGTTTCTTGTCCTCCCGCAGACCTCGCCAACTCGGATGACGCAGACGCTCGGTCTTCGTCCAATCCATGAACCGCACCTCACCGACGAGTTCCGGCCTCACCCACACCGCACCCTTGCGGTCATCTGCTGGAAGTTCCTCCCCGAACGGACTTTCCTTCTGACGCAGCGGTTCCAGTGTCGCAAGTAAAGACTCCAAGTCGCGATCACTGAAGCCGGTACCGACGCGCCCAACGTAGGTCAATCCATCCTCACCCGGAATTCCCATGAGCAGCGCCCCGATCCCCTGTGCTCGATTGCCCTGCCCGGTGCGCCACCCTCCGATCACCACCTCTTGAGTGCGCCAGTTCTTCACCTTGATCCAACTCGACCCACGCCGCCCCGGAAGGTAGACCGATGCACGACGTTTGGCGACAATCCCTTCCCATCCGGCATCGGTACTCACCTCCAACGCGTTCTCCGCCGTGCCCTCGATCTGTGGAGGTACCTCGAGCTCACCGACCTTGCCCGCCAACGCATTCAACACGGTGCGCCGGTCCGAGTAGGATTTCCGCAGCAAAGACACTCCGTCGAGGTACAGAAGATCGAAGGCCAGGAACACCGGCTCCCCACCTCGCTGGAGAAGACCGAAATCGGTGACCCCCGCGTCGTTGTACGCCACCACTTCACCGTCGAGAACCACGTCATGACCGTCCAGCACCTCGGCCAACCCGGCAAGGGAGGGATAGTCCCCGGTCTTGTCGTTACCCGCGCGACTGCGAAGTGACATTGTGCCCGAATGATATTCGAGAATCACTCGGATCCCGTCCCACTTTCCTTCGAAAGCCCACTCCTGCGAGTCGAGACCTTCGAGCGTTCCAGCGGTGGCAAGCATCGGCTCGAGATTCTTGGGAAACTCCGTTCCGAAACTCGCGTTCTGATCCTTCATCAGATGCATCAACCACTGGTCACCCTTCGTCCGGATCAGCGCGAAGCGTCCCTGCACCCGTTTCCCACTGAGGCGCACGATCACCTCGTCTTCACGCCACTTCTCGGTCTCGTACGTCCCGGAATCCCAGATCGTCATCGAACCGCCGCCGTACTCCCCCTTCGGGATCGTGCCCGAGAACGTGGCGTACTCGAGCGGGTGATCCTCGGTGTGCACGGCCAACCGATTCTCTCCGGCACTGGTCGGCACGCCCTTCGGAACAGCCCAGGACACGAGCACACCATCCCGCTCCAGGCGAACGTCGTAATGCAATCGTCTGGCGTGATGTTCCTGAATCACAAAGGTATTGCCCGCTGTCTCCTTGGTCACCGCAGCAGGGATCGGCTCCGGCGTCCGGTCGGCCGACCGCTTGTTGCGATAGTGCGTCAACGTGTCGGCTACAGCCGCCGAGACCGGCGGATCCAGATCGCCCAGCAGATCACCATCGGATTCGACGCGCTCCAGAACCTCGTCGAACAACAGATGTCGTAGTTTCGGATCGTCGAGTTCGTCCCAACTGCGCGGCGCGGCAACATAGGGTTGATCGCGACCGCGCATCGAGTACGGCGCAATGGTTGTCTTGGCTGCGTTGTTCTGACTCCAGTCCACGAAAATCTTGCCTGCCCGCACATTTCGAGCCATCGTCGCGGTGACGAGATCCGGGTGAAGCTTCTCGAGTCCGGTGGCGATCTGCTTGGCGACAGTCGACGCACCGCTGCCGTCCAAGGCTCGATCCAGTGGAACGTAGAGGTGAATTCCCTTGCTACCACTGGTTACCGGATAGGCAGTCCACCCCAGAGTTGCGACCAGATCTCGAATCGACCTCGCCACCTCGGCGCACTCGGTCAATCCGACGCCTTCGCCCGGGTCGAGATCGAATACCAGTCGTGTCGCCGGACCACGCTCGGAACCGTCGAATCGCCATTGGGGAACGTGTAATTCGAGTGCCGCCTGTTGCCCCAGCCACGCCAGGGATGCAACGGAATCGAAGATCGGGTAAGTGACGACGCGATCAGAATGTTGCAGCGACGCACGCGTGAGCCACTGCGGGGCAGACGACGCCAGGTTCTTCTCGAAGAAGGACTGACCGTCCACACCGTTGGGCCAACGCTTACGAGTGCCCGGTCTACCGACGACATGTGGAAGCATGACTGCGGCGATACGGGTGTAGTAGTCGATGACTTCGGCCTTCGTGGTGCCGCTCTCGGGGTAGAGGATCTTGCCCAGATTGGTCACGGACACGGTTGTGCCGTCGAGAGTGATCTGACCCCGATCCGTCGTTGCCATCTCCTCATTGTGCTGGATAGCGCTGCGTCTGGCAGTAGAAATCTGATGGATCGGAAACCTGCCGCTGCGCCAGGCCACGGGCAAGACTGGATTCTCGATGGGAGAGGAGACCACGATGACAGTTCGCAGTTCCGTGGAGCCGTTGGTGGACAACAACTGGCGGATGTTCGCCACCTGTAAAACAGTGGACCCGGCGGTGTTCTATTCGCCGGGTGAAGAGCGCGGACGCAATCGGGCTGCACGGGAGAGTTCCGCGAAGCAGGTGTGCTTCCGCTGCCCGGTCATTCGGGACTGCCTGACCTTTGCACTCGACACCGCTGAACCACACGGAGTATGGGGTGGGACGACACCGTCGGAGCGCCTTGCACTACGACGCTCAGCTGCGTGAACTCCGCTCACACGAGACCCCCGTCACGTCCGTACCGGACAAACAGGCAAGATGGCCTTGTGCCTATGACACGACGCGCTGTTGCCGTGACCGCGATCTTCGCTTGCTCGATCTTGTTGGGCTCGTGTTCGTCGCAGCCGGAGGCACCTGCGGCAGCGGACACCACGACCACGGTTCCCGAGGCATTCACCAAACTGCCCTCGACCACCGCCGTGGACAAGTGCGGACCCCAGAGCGGGACCACCCTCGAAGACGGTGTCTTGACCATCGCCACCGATTCGCCGGCGTACGCGCCGTGGTTCGTCGACAACACTCCGTCCAACGGCAAGGGCTTCGAGGGGGCGGTGGCCCGGGCCGTCGTCGACAAACTCGGGTACAACGCCGATCAGGTTCGCTTCACCACGGTCGCCTTCAACGACGCACTGAAACCAGGCCCCAAGGATTTCGACTTCGACGTCAATCAGTTCACGGTTTCCGGGGATCGCCGCGAGAACGTCGACTTCAGCTCGCCGTATTACGCAGTGGCGCAGTCGGTGATCGCCTCGCGCGGGAGCAAAGCCGCTGAGGCAAAGAATCTTGCGGATCTGGCCGGCTACCGTTTGGGCGCTCAGACCGGTTCCACCAGCCTCGCGGCGATCACCGACACGATTGTTCCGACCACTGCGCCACGCGAGTTCGCGACCACGGACGACGCGAAAGCTGCGCTGGCCGCGGGCGAGATCGACGCATTGGTCGTCGACATCCCGACCGGATTCCACATCACCGAGAACGAACTGCCCGGGTCGGTCATCGTGGGTCAGTTTCCGCGGCCCAACGCGGTCACCGAATTCTTCGGGTTCGTGCTCGAGAAGAACAGTCCTCTGACGGCGTGCGTCTCTGCCGCCGTGGATGCGCTCTACGCCGACGGCACCCTCGAGAGACTCGCAACCGAATGGATCACGGACAGCGCCGACGCGCCAGTCCTCGAGTAGTTCAGCCGGCGCGCCCACTGATCGCGCCGACGAAGACCTTCGGGATGTCTGCCGGTGTCGGAGCGAAGTGGCTGTTGCCGCCGGTGAGAGCCGAAATCTGCTCGAGCACATCGGTATCGGCGTCATCGGTGACACCGATGGTGATGATCGGTACCGGCCGCGTCGGGTCCTGCTCGCGAGTCAGGGTGTCGAGAAGTTCCTGCAGCGAGATACTCGACGGATCATCGTTCGCACCGTCGGTCAGTAGAATCACCGAATTGATCGAGGCCGGATCGTAGGTCTGTTGCATGGACCGATACGCGGCGAGAACGCTGTCGTACAAACCTGTTCCGCCGCCGACGATCGAAGAGAGGCTGTCGATCCGAGACAGCAGTTTGCTCCGATGATCCGTGTCGCCTTCAGTTGCATCCATACGGGCGACAGGTTCGAGTTCGCGGTAGTCCGTGCCCTCGCCGAGGTCTACGGAGAATGCCCAGAGACCCAATTGTGCGTTGGCGGGAAACATTCGGATCGCAATGTCACCGGCCTGTGCAGTCGCGGCCATTCGAGTGACCCCGTCCTGCATGTAGTCCATGGACCCCGAGACGTCGACAACTGCCAGTGCACGGGAAGGCCTGGACAGAATCTCGTACCGCGCAAGCGCTTTGGTGACCACAGTCGGATCGGACGGCACCAGCGAGCCAACTTTTCCCACTCCACCGGCGACCGGCGGGGCCTGATCCGCGCCGCGGAACCCGAGGCCGGCAAGTACGGAGCGCCCGGTGTCCGATGTCAGCGCTGCCGCCAGCAGTTTGCCGGCGTCGACCGCCGCCGACGAGTCTGCACCCACACTTGCCATCGGGTAGTCCATGAAGACCGAACCGGACGACGGTACCGACGCGGTGAGTCGACTGTCCGCATGTGCGGCGAGATAAGCCTCGAAGGTCTGCTCGGTCGTCACCGCGGTCCCGCCGTCCGCGTCCACGGTTTGGATGCGTCCGGTCGAACCGGTTTCCTTCAGATTTCCGTACTGCGCTTGCGCCACCGGGACCAGGGCTGCCGAAATGGACGTGAGGTCCCCGCCCCGCGACTGGGCCTCGGCAAAGGCTGCCACGATCGGTGCGCTGGAGACGGCACTGGTGAGGGGATCGCCGATGTGCAGTGCTGGAGCGCCGAGGACATCCGTCCAAGCGGCGGGTGCCTCGCTACCCGGCGCCGAGACAGTGACAACAGGGGTGGACGCGACCGAGTTGCTGATCCGGCGAATCTCCTGCCCGCTCGCCGAAACCTTGTCCAACCATTCGCTCGAATCAGGGATCCACAGTGCGGGTGCCGAACCGTCGGCGATCGCCGCGACGGTGAGCACGGGATCTTGCGGCGTCACACTGAGCGAGCTGCACCCGAGTTCCGTAGCGGGGATGGCAGCGGCGACAGCTTCGAGTCCCGAGGCGATCGACGGATCGGCGGCCACGGTCACGGTTTCCGGGTTCTCACAGCTGGTTGCCGTCGCAGCTGTGACAGCACTCGCACCGAGTTCTCCCTTGTCGCTGACGCTTTTGAACGTCACGGCGAATGCTGCGGTTCCACCGACTGCGACTACTGCCAAGAGTCCGATCAGAACCTGCACGGATCGAGGCATGGACGCAGGTGGTGCGCCGTACCCATGACGAGACGACATTGATCGAATCCTTTCCGGCGGGACCCGCATCAATAACCAACCGATGCCCGGTTTATCCCGCCGAAAAGAATCCTAACTCACGTTAGCGGTGAAGTAGCTCGATGTGGAAATCTCCACAACTAGGTGTAGATCTGGACAAACTGGGCCAGCGACTTCTCCACATCGCCTTTGAGCGCCCGCGCCACACTCGAACCGATCGGGCCGAACAACGGCGCGCCGCCCAACTCGACTGTCAGCGCGAGTTCCGACCCGTCGCCCTTTGCCTTCACGTCGAGTTCGAGACCGAGCTTGACCCCGCCCTTGCCGTCTCCCTTGAGCGAGATCGCCTTCGGAACGTCGTACTTCTTGATGGTCCACCGAACGCGGTTGCGCAGGCCCTTCACAGTCACGACCGAGCTGATCTCGGTGCCGACACCCAGTTGTTCGGGAAGTTCACTGCGCCATCCGTCGTGAACCACGAGCCAGTTTTCGTATCCGCTGAGATCGGACGCCTTGTCCCACACTTCCTGAGGAGGAAGCGGAACGTCGATTTTCACTGTGAGCTTTGCCATGGCAGAACAATAAGCCCCGTGCGCCTTTTCCGTAACCAGAGGTACCAGAAAGACGCACGGGGGCTTTGCCCCTCTTAGTGGCTGACAGCCTTTTCGACGCCGACGCCGGTGAGGGAGCGAACTTCCATCTCCGCCTGCTTTGCCGGATCTTCGATCTTGTTACGTCCGATGTACGTACCGACGATGCCGAGGACGAATGCCAGCGGGATCGAGACGATGCCGGGGTTCGAGAGCGGGAACCAGGCGAAGTCGGAGTTCGGGAACATCGACGACGGCTTGCCCGACACCGCCGGGGAGAACACGATCAGCGTCAAGCAGCTGATCAAACCGCCGTAGATGCTGAAGAGCGCACCGGTGGTGTTGAACTTCTTCCAGAACAACGAGTAGAGCAGGGTGGGCAGGTTCGCCGAGGCCGCCACTGCGAAGGCGAGAGCCACCAGGAAGGCGATGTTCTGCCCCATCGCCATGATGCCGAGAACGATGGAGACGAGTCCGATGACCACGACGGTGATTCGAGAAACTCGAACCTGCTGCTCCTCGGTTGCGTTGCCGCGCTTGATCACACTGGCGTAGATGTCGTGAGCGAACGACGCCGAAGCAGTGATCGCGAGACCGGCAACGACGGCGAGGATGGTCGCGAACGCCACCGCGGAGATGATGCCGAGGAAGATGGTGCCACCGAGCTCGAAGGCGAGAAGCGGAGCGGCCGCGTTCTCCTTACCAGGCGCTGCCAAGATCTTGTCCGGTCCGACCATGCTGGCCGCGCCGTAGCCGAGAACCAGTGTGAACAGGTAGAAGGCACCGATGAGCGCGATCGCCCAGGTCACCGAGCGGCGAGCTTCCTTGGCAGTGGGCACCGTGTAGAAACGCATCAGCACGTGCGGCAGGCCCGCGGTGCCGAGCACCAAAGCGATTCCGAGAGAGATGAAGTCGAGCTTCGTCATTCCGGAAAGACCGTACTTGGCACCGGGGCCGAGGATGTCGCGTCCCTGCACACCCTTGGTGGTGGAACTGTTGACCATGTCCTGCGCATTGGCGAGCAACTGAGAGAAGTTGCCGCGCACTGCCCACAGAACGAGTACGAACATGATTCCGGCTCCGGCAACCAGCAGAACTGCCTTGACCATCTGTACGTAGGTGGTGCCCTTCATGCCGCCGACCAAGACGTACACGATCATCAGCACACCCACGATCGCGACGACGATCGACTGTCCCACCTTGCCGTCGATGTTGAGCAACAGGGCGACAAGTCCACCGGCGCCGGCCATCTGGGCAAGAAGGTAGAAGAGGGAAACCGCCAGAGTGGACAGGGCCGCCGCCATGCGCACCGGACGCTGCTTGAGCCGGAAGCTCAGGACGTCGGCCATCGTGAATCTGCCCGTGTTCCTGAGCAATTCGGCGACCAGGAGCAGTGCAACCAACCAGGCGACAAGGAAGCCGATGGAGTACAGGAAGCCGTCGTAGCCGTACACGGCGATCGCACCTGCGATACCGAGGAACGATGCCGCCGAGAGGTAGTCACCGGCGATGGCGAACCCGTTCTGCGGGCCGGTGAACTGCCCACCACCGGTGTAGAAGTCGGACGCCTTCTTGGTGGTCCGGCTGGCGCGAATGACCAGCGTCATGGTCACGACGACAAACGCGAGGAAGATCGCGATGTTGAAGGCTGGGTTTCCTACGTCCGTTCCGGACGCGGCGAGTGTGGTGATCACTGTGCGGGACCTTCCAGTTCTTCACGGATGGCGGCGGAGCGGGGATCGAGCTCACGACCGGCGAACTTCACGTACCACGCGGTGATGGCGAAGGTCGTGACGAATTGCCCGAGGCCGAGGATGATGCCGAGATTGATGTTGCCGAGGACCTTGGTGGCCATGAAGTCGTGGGCATAGGTAGCCAGGACGACGTACACCGCATACCAGAGCAGGAAGAATGCAGTGATGGGGAAAACGAACTTGCGCAGACGCGTTCGGAGTTCCTGGAATTCGGGACTCGCTTGCATGTCTATGAATGCCTGGGCATCCGGGGTGCGTCGCTCTTGCGGCGACCCCTCACTGATTTCTGCTGTGGACACTGCCGGCTCCTCGCCTCGCGTGTGAAGTGAACTACGCACAGACGTTAGTGAGATCGGAGTCACATGAAGACGCTGTGGCGCCAGTCACACGGTGAGCAGTCGCGCGCTGCGCCGAACGGTCAGGCAGGCGCGACCAACGGCAGAGGGTTCGGGCGGTGAAAGTCAGGGTTGGCGGAGATCGTCTTCGCGATCGGAGCCCATTCCGAGACGTTCCGGGGCGTGCATCCGCGTGAAGATTCGCGCAATATCTGCCGGTATCTGCTTCGACGACACCTTGCTCACGACGATCATCGTGAGGAACGCCAGCGGCACGCTCACCGCGGCCGGGAACGCGAAAATGGCTGCCGGCCAGCCACCGAGGACGTCCTCCGACAAACCACCCAGGACGGCGACAGTAGCGGCAGTGCCCGCAACACATCCACCGACAACCATCCCCGCCCCCGCGCCGACGGCAGTCAGACCGCGCCACCAGATACCCAATACGAGCAGTGGGCAGAGCGTCGACGCAGCGACTGCGAACACCAAACCGACGGTTCTCGAGAGGTCGACCGACACCACCGCCAGCGACAGCACGAGAGGAACGACCCCGGCCAGTAGCGCTGCAATACGGAAGTCTCGAACTCGACCACGGAGAACATCGGTACTGACGACGCCGGCGATGCTGACGAGCAATCCGGACGACGTCGACAGGAAAGCGGCGATGGCACCGGACGCCACGAGGGCTGCCAGCAGTTGTCCGCCCCACCCCGAGAACACCGAGCCCGGCAACAGCAGCACCGCCGCGTCAGAGGTGCCGGTGATCAGAAGTTGCGGGACGTACAGTCGAGCGAAAACACCGAGGAGTGTCGGAAACAGGTAGAACACGCTGACCAGACCGACAACGGCGAGCGACGTCAGACGGGCTGCCCGGCCGTCGGGGTTGGTGTAGAACCGGACGAGAACATGAGGAAGGCCGAGCGTTCCGAGGAAGGTCGCGAGCATCAGCGAGTACACCTGGTACATCGGGTGCGGCCCACCGAAACCCCAACCCGGGGTGATCCAGTCAGAGTTCTGCGCGGGCGCTCCGGCGACGACAGGGACAGCGGCTCCCGCGTCGAGGACCATGGACATGCCTTCACCGAGAGTGTGCTCCCCCGGCCCCAGGGTCATCGTGCCTTCGACCGCTCGCCCGTCGACTGTGCCGCCGCTGACCGTCACCGGCTCGGACACCTGGACGACGACGTCGGTGGTGATGTCGACGGTCGTCGCAGTGGTGACCGTCGGCGGCATCGACGCGCCGACGTCGTGGTGATCGCCGAAGAAGTAGAAGGTCAGTGCCACAGCGGGAATCGCGACGGCAGTCAGTTTCAGCCAGTACTGGAAGGCCTGAACGAAGGTGATCGAGCGCATCCCGCCGCCGACGACGTTGGCGATGACGATGACCCCGACCGCTACGCCGCCGATCCAACTGGGAACCCCGAGCAAGATATTGAGCGTCAGTCCCGCGCCTTGGAACTGCGGGATCAGGTACAGGATGCACACCATCGCGACCACGAGCATCGCGAGCTTGCGCAATCGCGGTGAGCCGAGACGGAACTCGGCGAAATCGGGGACGGTATACGCACCGGAACGCCGAAGCGGCGCTGCGACGAACAGCAGCAGGGCGAGGTATCCGGCGGTGAAGCCGATGGGATACCAGAGTGCGTCGGCGCCGTACTTGGCGACCAGCCCCGCAACACCGAGAAACGAAGCAGCAGAGAGGTACTCGCCAGAGATGGCCGTCGCATTCCACCGCGCACTGACGGTTCTGGACGCGACGAGAAAGTCCGAGGTGGTACGAGCGAGCCGAACGCCGTAGATTCCGATAGCCACCGTCGCGACAGCTGCTGCCACGATGCCGAGCACCGTCAACACCGGGATAGGTTGTCCTCCCACAGTGCCGCGCTCAGTCGTCCACGATGTCGTTGAAGTCTTGCTCGTTTCGCTCCGCACGACGCACGAACACCCAACCGGTCGTCAACAGCAAGGGATACACGGCGCCGCCCATCACGAGCCAGGGCAACCGGATGCCAAGGACCGCGACCTCCGACAGCGTCGGGAAGAGATGCGTCAGCAGCGGCACCGCACACAGGAGCCCGGCTGCGACGACGGCAAGGCGAATCGCCAGTCCCAACTGCGCGCGAACGAGACCGCGGATCATGGCGTCACCGACTTCGGTCTGTTCCTGCACCTCCACCCGTGTTCGCACGATCCGTGCGCCACTACGTTGCGCCAACACAACGCGCTCACGCTGCGGAGGATCGGACTGCGACGTCACCGCGACAACCAACTCTGCTTGGGCGCACGAACCAGTCGATCCTTGAGTTCACGGGTGTGTCTGCGACTGACCGGAAGCTCGACGGGAGGCTTGTCGCCGTGCGGGCGCAGACAGACCACCAATCCACTGCCCACGGTTCGGATGCCGGTGACCAGCGCCAGAGATACCAGGTAGGAGCGGTGCACACGCAAGAAGCCCGCGTCGGCCCAGCGTGATTCGAGCGTCGAGATCGGGATGCGCACCAGGTGCGACTTTCCAGCGGTGTGCAAACGCGCGTAGTCCCCGTCGGCTTCCACCCACTCCACCGAGGAACGCTGAACGAGCGTCGTGACACCGCCCAGTTCCACCGGGATCACCTCGTCCGTGGGCGCAGCTTCGGGTTTGCTCTCACTCTTGGTGCGCCCGGCCAGCCCCACGATCCGCTGAACGGCCTGAGCGAGACGCTCCTCCCGGAGCGGTTTGAGTAGGTAGTCGACGGCGCCGAGATCGAATGCGTCAACCGCTCGATCGTCGTGCGCTGTCACGAACACCACGGGCGGTGGCGTCGCGAAATTGGAGAGGATGCCTGCCAGTTCGAGACCGTCGAGTCCGGGCATGTTGATGTCGAGAAACACCGCGTCGATGCTTCCACCGCGCAGTATCCGCAACGCTGTCGTCGCATCCGATGCCGTGTGAACGTGCGCCACCGAGTCCTCGGCGCGCAGCAAGAAGGCCAGCTCGTCGAGGGCTGGTTTCTCGTCGTCGACGGCAAGGACGGTCAGCTGGGCATCAGTGTCAGTCTCGTTCACAACAGGTCCATGTTCCCACGACGGTTTCAGCCTGATCATCGAAGGCGAGAATCAGACGTGAATACCCTGCTTGAACTTGGGAACACGCATGCTGACCTTCGTACCGGCACCCGGCGCTGTCTCCACCACGAGTCCGTAGTCGTTGCCGAACGCGGCACGAAGTCTGTCGTCGACGTTGGCCAAACCGACGTGAGCAGCTTCTCGTGCGCTGGGTCGCCCCGATCCCGACTCGATGGCGTCGAGCGAACCGGAGCGCAGTAGTTCGGGGTCCATCCCCACACCGTCGTCCTCGACGCTGATGATGCAGTCCGGTCCCTCGTCCGCAGCCACGATGCTCACGGTCCCGCCCTCCGGCTTACTCGAAATGCCGTGACGAACCGCGTTCTCGACCAGCGGCTGGAGGGCAAGGAAAGGAAGAACCACGTTGAGCACTTCGGGTGCTATCTGAAGGCGGACGTTCAGAGCCTCCCCGAATCGCGCGCGTTCGAGGGTCAGGTAACGATCGATGTTGCGCAGCTCGTCGGCAAGCAGGGTGAACTCACCCGCAGATCGGAACGAGTACCGCGTGAAGTCCGCGAACTCGAGGATCAGTTCTCTGGCCCGCGCCGGATCGGTTCGAACAAACGATGCGACCGTGTTGAGCGCGTTGTAGATGAAATGAGGACTGATCTGTGCGCGCAGGGCACGCACTTCGGCTCGATCCAACAGGGCTCTGGACGCGTCGAGGTCGGCGAGTTCGATCTGACTGCAGGCATATCGTGCCACCTCGGTGACCGCTCCGAGCATTCCCGGCCACGGGTCCTCGCTGGTGACGATTCCCAGTACGCCGACCACGCCGATGTCCTCGATCAGCAGGGGCTGAGCGATCAGCGCTCGCACATGGTGATCGCTCGGTCCGCGCACCAGGTCCGAGTGCGTGACGAGTACCCGGCGTTCGCCTTCGATCGCACGAATGGCGGCGTCGTGGAATTGTTCGGACAACGCTTCGTGACGGCCGTCCCACGCCAACAGGTTTCCCGACGCGTCTGCCAGGCCCAGACCGGAGCCGCCGGTCAGCTCACGTAGGTGAGGCGCCGCCTCGGCGGCCGAATTCTCGTCGAGTCCACGCCGAAGTGGCCGCGCGGCAAGCGAAGCCGTATGGAGAGCGGCATGGACGGCACGTTCGGTGGGGGTGGTCACCTCACGTCTGGTGCGCATCCACACAGCCGTCAGCGCCCCGGCCACTGCGAGAATCAGCACGCTGAGAAGCGCGACCACGGCCGGACTCACCGCGAGTCCTCGTCCAGTTTCCGTATCAGTGTTTTCGGAGCCACCGTGCGGTACGCATCTTCGACGACGTCGGCTACGTCGTTCCAGAATTTCTCGTCCTCGGTCTCGTCGGCACTCGGAACGTCGAGGTACACGCCGATCCATCCCCGGCCACCCACGTACGGAGGGACGAAGAACCTCGACGGGTCACGACTGACCCAATCTGCCTGCGCCCCAGGTGGGGCCGCGGCCCAGATCGCGACGCGATCGTCGTGGTGGTGATCTGCCATGGTGACGAACTGCGGCGCCTTGCGCACGAACCACGACGCTTCACCGTGGCTGACCCGCTCGGTCGCCTCCGGCAATGCCAGTGCAAGAGCGCGGATTCGCTCCAACGGCGTCATCGATTCACGACCCGCAGGTATTCGGTGCCGGAACACCTGCAAATCGATCCTTCACCCACGCGACAGCTCCCGGCACAGCGGCGCCGTCCGCATGACCTTCACCCGGTCGCGCCTGGAATTCGATGACGTCACCGTCGGCGCAGGCGCGTTCGACTGCCGCCTCGGTCCATTCCGGACGGATCAGGTTGTCGTTGGTACCGACGACTACGTACATCGGACCGCTCGCGCGTTGACGGGGAAGAGCAACATCGCTGAGCCACGCGTGAATTCGGTCCGCATCCTCGGCGGTGGCCGGCCGCGTGTCGGCGGGCGTCACCTTTCCGACCAGACCCAACTTCTCCGTCGCCCGAGCGGTCAGGCACGAGGTGAGCAGGTCGTAGTTCTGCTCGAATGCGCCGCGCACGTAGTCGGTTCGTTCGAGGTCCGGATGGGTGAGGGACAGCCCTTCGAGTACATAGGGCAGCAGCAGTTGCTGAGGCAGTGACAGATTCACCTCGGAATCACTCGAGATGATCGGCGAGATGTCCGCTGCCGGGGACAGGTTTGCTGCACCGACGAATTCGAGTCCGTCGCCGTAGGTGTCGGCTTCCTCGGCTGCTGCCCAGGATGCCTGCCCGCCTTGGGACAGCCCCAGAGTTGCCCAACGAGTCGAGGTGTCCGGAACGACGTTGCGCGCCGCTCGAACCGCGTCGATGACGTTGAACGCCGCGGTGTCCGGTTGCAGGTAAGGATGCGGGTCCGGAGTGCCGAGGCCCTCGAAGTCGGAGACAGCGACCACGTATCCCGAGTCGAGGAACGGCGCGACCAGGCCGATCGTGCCGAACAGGGTCGGCGAGGCCGACGGCGCGCAGTCGTCCGAAATACCCGTCGTGCCATGGCCGATGGAGACGATCGGCCAACCGCCCTCCGGCGGAGTTCCAGGCGGCGTGAACACCGTTCCCGACACCTGAGTCTCTCGGCCGTCGATACCGGAGGTGGAGCCGTACAGGATTTTCACCGCGCTTGCTCCGGACGCCGCCACTTCGGCTGTGCTGGTGAAGGGTTCACTGTCGAACACGACGCCACGTTGCGCACTGCTCTCGACCGACGGGGTCGTCGTGGTTGCGTTGTCGGTGACGGAGACATCCGGCGAGGCATCCGATCCGCAGCCGACGCTCACGAGAAGTGCGCTCGCCACCACGACTCCCCAGACTGCGCGAACCCTCGAACTCCGAACAGTCATACGCAGTGTTCCCCTCTATTTGCCCGCACCGCTACCTGCTCGGCGACGCCTGACACGTTCCTCTGCTGCGGCCTCTTCGATGTCGAGTCCTTCCAATACGGTACGCAATACCTCGTCGTCGAGATCTCCGTCGTCACGTGCGGCGATCAGCGCAACTCGTTGCGAGCGCAGTGACTGATGCCGGAACTTGTCGAACAGAGCTCCCGCATTCCACAAGGCGGCCTCGCGATCGGCGTCCTCGTCGACCTCCTGGAGTTGAAGCCTCGCCTGCATCGAGCGTCGTACGCGTTCGACGATCGCCTGCAGTTCCTTCCCGTCGATCCCCGGCGGAGGGTGCGCGGCCGCGTCTGCCAACGCCTTCTCTCCCGCCTTGCGAGAAATGTTGCGGGCCAACTCCATCTGTTCCTGCGTGCGCAACTGCTCGTAAGGATCCGCGACGTCGAGGCGACGGATCATGAACGGCAAGCTAGATCCCTGGATGAGCAATGTCCCGACCGCGACGATGAACGCGATCGCCTGGATGACGCCGCGTCCGGGGAACGGCTCGCCGGACGAGAGTGCAAACGGGATACCGCCGGCCGCAGCAAGAGTGACGACGCCGCGCATTCCCGCCCACGAGACCACCAGATTCTGTTTCCACGTCAGTTGATTCTCGCGATCACGGCGCAGGGTTACACCGAATCGCACACGCGAGTAGCTCAGGAACAGCCACACCGGCCGAATCACGATGACAACGGCCAGGACTGCGAGACCGTACGCGAACACGTGAAGCACCGGAAGTCCGTCGGCGACAACATCGTCGATCACAAAGCTCAGCTGGAGCCCCATGTATGCGAAGACGAACATCTCGAGAAGAGTGTCCAGGCTCGACCACACCGAGCGCTCCTGCAATCGCGTCATGATCGACGCGTCCGTCGAATAGTGCCCGATCACCAGACCAGCGACCACAACGGCCAGAACACCGGACGCGTGTAGTTCTTCGGCGGCCAGGTAGGCAGCGAACGGAAGCACCAACCCCAAGCCGGTTTCCAGTGGAGAGTCGTACATGCGGGCACGAACGAACTTGACGACAAACGCGAGCACCAAGCCGACGACAACGCCGCCGATCACTTCGTACGCGAAGAACAACAGGGGCGAATCGGTGGCAATTCGCGTTCCGGTCACTGCTGCGACGGCGACGGTGAAGAGCGTGAGCGCGGTGGCGTCGTTGACGAGCCCCTCGCCCGTCAGGATGGCGATCACCCGTTTCGGGAGCCCGAGCTTCTGACCGACCGCCACCGCGCTGACGGCGTCGGTCGGCGCGATCACGGCCCCGAGCACCAGGGCGGCGCCGATCGTGAACTCGGGCACCATCCATTCGGAGAAGAAGGCAACCACGAACGCCGTCACCAACACCATTCCGACGCCGAGGCGCAAGATCGGGGCCAAGTTGCGTTTGAAGGTCGCCACCGAGAATTTCAGAGCGGCCGAGTAGAGAAGCGGCGGCAGGACCACACCGAGAATGACGTGGGGATCGAGTTCCGGCCGCGGCATACCGGGTATGAAGGATGCGACCGAACCTACCGTCACCAAAACCAGCGGAGCCTGCAGGTTTCGTCGATTGGACAGCCCGGTGACTGCGATGGCGGCAATGACGACCAGCAGAATCCAGGTGAAGTTCACGCGTTCATTCTGCCCGCCGACCCTGGGAGTTCACCCAGCGGACGCACAGAAGCCCGCAACCTTTTCGGTGACGGGCCCCTGAGCAACGGTGCTACCGAAAAACGGTATGCCGAATCCGGTATTACTGCTTTTCGGGAACAGCCTTCTTGGCGGCCTCAGCTGCCTTGTCGATCTGATCGCCGTACTTGTTGCCGGTCTTGTCGTCGGCGATGTCGGCGACCTTGTCGATAGCGTCGTGAACCTTGTCGGAGTTCTCCGCTGCGAGCTCCTGGCCCTTTTCGACCAATCCCTTGACGTTGTCCAAGAAACCCATGTCCGTGTCCTCTCCCGGTGCTGACGCACATCCTTCGGCGGAATCGTTCCTCCGCGCCCTTCGATTCTCACAGGTCGACGGCCTCTGCGCCAGAAAGCAGGTCCGTGCGTTCGAGCCGTGCGCAACTCGAGGTAGCGTTAACCCGCCAATAGCTGATTGACCACCCATCGACATCGACAGGTGCCCGGTTTGAATGCAGGACTGCGCGGGACGGGGAGCGACCCCTACCCCACGCGTGAACTGCTGTCCCGGTGGTGGTCGGATCGCACCGATTACACCTGGCTCCCCCGATTCCTCGACACTCGCGGGCTGACCGTTCCCGGACGCAAATTAGTCGCGGTGTGGTGTTTTCTCTTCGCCCTGATCGCGGCGACCATGCAGTTGAGCCGCTTCGGTTCCGACACCGCCCTGGCGCGGTCGATCTTCGCCCTCGGAACTATCAGTGGCGCCTATGCGGGCTACCGCTGGGCGCGTAATGAATCGTGGCCAACTTGGCGACAATCCGTGGCCTTTGTCGTCTGGGCCGACCTGTGGCTCGCCGTCACTCTCTTCTTCGCCGTGCGCACCGCTTTCGTCGGAACCATCGGCTGCATCTTGTTCATCATGATCGGCTTCTATGCGGCGATAGTTCACAGCCCTCGCGTTGCCATCAGCCACATCGGTTGGGCTCTTGCTGTCTGCACGACGCTCGCTGCCATGGCGATGTCCGAGCCGGTCAACGACGACTGGGTGGTCGTGAATCTCTATCTGATGGTTGCCGGTGTGGTTTTCTCCACCGCATGGATTCTGCAGATCGTCTGGCTGCGCCTGACCGACGACGCACGCAACGCCCACCGGGACTACCTCACCGCGACACTCAATCGCCGCGGACTCCAGGACGAGGCACAGCATCTGCTGCGCAGTGATCGAACGCAGGCTCTGATCGCACTACTCATCGACGTCGACTCGTTCAAAAACCTCAACGACACACACGGCCACGTCGCGGGCGACGACGCGTTGACCGCTGTCGCCGACCGCCTCCTCGCTGCCGCCGGACCCGATGCGGTGGTGGCTCGAATCGGTGGAGACGAGTTCGTCGTCCTGCGCGGAGTCGATCGAGGAGATATCGAGCGGGTCGCCACCGAGATACATTCGGCGGTCTCGTCCGACTCCGATCCCTATCCTGTGTCCGCCAGTACCGGCGTCAGCGTCTATCTGAGTCCCGAGACGGACTTACCGGATCGAGCTGTAAACGAACTGATCGAGCACGCAGACAATGCGATGTACCGAGCCAAGAAGCGCGGCGGCGATCGCATTGCCTGGGTGCAGATGTTCAGGCGCTGAAACTACTCACTCACTGTGGGCATGGTGATGCTCGCCGGGCAGGTCGTCGGGTGTCGCGAACATCTTTCGTTTCTCCCCGTGCAGGCGTGCGCTGATCCACCACGAGAGTTCCACGAGTACAACGCCGATCGCGCCGAGGGTGATCGCGAGCGTCGTCGCAGCGACGTTGCTCGGATCCAGTTTGAAGAACTCGCGGGTGAACGGCAGCGCGAACAGGATGAGGTATCCGGCCACCGACCCGCCGATCAGAACGAGCTTCCACCAGACGTACGGCCGAGCCACGACGGCCAGAACCCACACGGCGATCATGATCAACGTGATGAGCGCACTGGTTCCGGCCTGGATCTTCTGGGTTTCCGTCTGGTCCGGGCCTTGGTAAGCCAATACGTAGGAGATGAACGTGGTGATGCCGATGATCAGGCCCGACGGCAACGCCAGACGCATCACGCGCGAGACGAAACCGGTTCGCGCGCGCTCGTTGTTGGGTGCCAGAGACAAGATGAAGGCCGGGATACCGATCGTGAACCACGCTGCGATCGTGACGTGGCGGGGCAGGAACGGGTACGGCAGCGGTTCGAAGTCGAAGACCTGGGACAGGACGCCGGTGATGCCGATCAGGAACGCAAGCACCACCGAGTAGACGGTCTTGGTCAGGAACAGATTCGACACACGCTCGATGTTGCCGATCACTCGGCGGCCTTCCGCGACGACGTACGGGAGCGTCGCGAACTTGTTGTCCAGCAGCACGATCTGGGCCACGGCTCGGGTAGCCGGGCTGCCCGAACCCATCGAGACTCCGATGTCGGCGTCCTTGAGGGCGAGCACGTCGTTGACGCCGTCACCGGTCATCGCGACGGTATGTCCGCGAGACTGCAAGGCCGCGACCATTTCCCGCTTCTGATCCGGTCGCACTCGACCGAACGTCGTTGCTCCGTCGAGAGTGTCCGCCAGCTTTTCCTGATCGCTCGGCAGCTCTCGCGCGTCGATGGGACGGTCGCCGCCTTCGAGTCCGAGGGATCCGGCAACGGCGCCGACGGAAACCGCGTTGTCGCCGGAAATGACCTTGACCGCGACCTTCTGGCTGGCGAAGTACTCCAACGTCTCCTGGGCGTCCGGGCGCACTTTCTGCTCGAGCACGACCAGAGCTTCGGGGGTGACGGTGCCAGGGGCGTCGGCGTCGTCGACGGGGAGGTCGCTGCTGCCGAGCATGAGGACACGAAGTCCGCTCGATCCCACTTCCTCGGCCTTGCGGGCCATTTCCGAGTCGGGATCGAGCAGCACGTCCGGGGCACCGAGTACCCAGTTGCCGTGACTGCCGTACGACTGGCCGCTCCACTTCTTCGCCGAGGAGAACGGCGCCACCGCTGTCGCTTCACCCCACCCGGAGTCGTCGGAGAGAGACTCGCGAATCGCCAGGACACTCGCGTTGGGGCGAGGGTCGGACGCGGCCATCGCGCTCAACGCGGACTTGACCGCAGTCTCCCCCGATCCACCCGGTGCGACGTCGACCTCGGACAGCCGCATACCGTTCTCGGTCAGCGTTCCGGTCTTGTCCGCGCACACCACGTCGACACGGGCCAGACCCTCGATCGCCGGCAACTCCTGAACGAGGCACTGGCGCTTGCCCAACCGGATCACACCGACCGCAAATGCAATGGACGTCATGAGCACAAGGCCTTCGGGAACCATCGGAACCAGAGCTGCCACCATGCCGTTGAGTGCCGGTCGGATCGGCAGGCCGATCGTGAAGAGCTGATTGAAGATGATCAGCGCACCCGCCGGAATCATCAGGTAGGTGATGAACTTCAGGATCTTGTCGATGCCGCTACGCAGTTCGGAATGCACGAGGGTGAACTTGCTCGCCTCTTCGGCCAGCTTGGCCGCGTATGCATCGCCGCCGACCTTGGTGGCGCGGTATGCACCGCTGCCCGCGGCAACAAAACTGCCCGACAACACTTGCTGGCCGCTCGCCTTGTGAACCGGATCGGCTTCACCGGTGAGCAGCGATTCGTCGACCTCGAGTGCGGCCGAACTGACCACCTCACCGTCGACGACTATCTGGTCGCCGGATCCGAGTTCGATAATGTCGTCGAGCACAACATCTTTGGGTGCCATCGCCACGGCGACGCCGTCACGCCTGACCATCGGCTTGGCCTGACTCACGATGGCCAGTGCGTCGAGCGTGCGCTTGGCGCGGATCTCCTGGATGATGCCGATGCCACTGTTCGCGATGATCAACAACCCGAACATGCCGTCGATGATCGAGCCCGTCGCGAGCACGATCACCAACAACACGGTCAGGATCGCGTTGATGCGAGTGAAGACGTTGCCGCGAATGATGTCCTTGACCGAGCGAGACGCCCGATCCGGTACATCGTTGGTTTGTCCCGACGCGATCCTTGCTGCAACCTGATCGGCGGTCAGGCCGCGGGCGACGTCGACGTCGTCCGGCAATCGCTCAGGCGCTACCGCCACTGCTGTCTCTTCTGAACTGGTGTGCTCGTGAGCCATGGTCAAAGATTACGCACCCGGAGCAACTAATCAGGGTGCGACTCGACAGGCAACCACGTCCGCGACACTTCGCCGCTCAGCCCAGCGGTATCCACCACTTCGACGGCGGTGTCGGTGACAACGCGTCGATCCTGCCGCCCGGCATCGGGACCGACACTGTTGTGCCCGCATCTGCGGCCGACTCGTCGAGGCGAATGATCGGCTCCGACCACGAGTGAAACGCGAGGTTGAACGTCGCCCAGTGAATCGGGACGAAGACACCGCGCGACCCGTCGCCCTTGTTGAGGTCGATGTGCGTCTGCACTGCCTCTTCCGGATTCATGTGGATGTCCGGCCAGCGCACGTCGTACGCACCGACGGGGAGAAGCGTCAGATCGAAAGGCCCATAGGTTTCACCCAGCTGTTCGAAACGCGATGTGTATCCGCTGTCACCACCGAAGAAGACCCGGTGCTTCGGCCCGGCGAATACCCACGACGCCCACTGCGTCGTGTTCCGGACGAGGCCACGACCGGAGAAGTGACGAGCCTCCGTGCACGTGAGGACCAGGTCGTCGATTTTTGTCGACTCGTCCCAGTCCAATTCCACGATCCGGTTCTCGGGCACCTTCCAGTGCCGCAGGTGAGCCCCGATACCGATCGGCACGACGAACGGAGCGGTCTGTGTACGAGTCAGGGTCTTGACCGTAGCCATGTCGAGATGGTCGTAGTGATCGTGAGAGATGACTATCGCATCCACTGCAGGCAGTTCGGTCAAAGCCACCGGAGTGGGGTGCATGCGCGCGGGACCTACTGTGGCCGAGGGTGATACGCGTTCACTCCACACCGGATCGGCGAGAACGCGGTAGCCGTCGACCTCGACGAGAACGCTCGAATGGCCGTACCACGTCACCGCCGCGTCGCCGGCTGCCGCCGGTGCCAGCGGAGTGGCCAACGGAATCGGCCGACGCGGCCGACCCGTCGACCCTCGCGTGGCCATCGACTTGAACATTCCGACATCGGTGCCCGGAACCAGTGTGCTGCTGGGCTCCGAGTTGTGGAACTGGCGGTCCCGGTATCGCGGGGACATCGCCGCATACGGTTGCACCGTGTTTCGCGAGGCCCCGATCTGCGTCGGGATGCCCCATGCGGCTCGCGCCACCCACCCCGTCGCCGCGGCAACAGCAGCAACTCCGAGAACCGTCGTCTTCTTCATTCAGACGAGCGTAGCCACTATCTGCCCTGCGTGCCCGGCGCCTGTTTTCCCTGCAACCAGCTTTACTTACCCTTGAATACGGGAGGGCGGTTCTCGATGCGGGCAGCGCGGGCTTCCTGGACGTCCTCGCTGAGCCAGGCGGCGTGAAGCGCGTCGAGCTGCTCGGGAGACTGCTCCTCCATGGTGCCGTCGTCGTTGAGAACCATCTTCATGTGCCGCAACGACAGCGGTGCGAGATTCGCGATGCGGTGTGCCCATTCCTGAGCGTCGTCGAGGGTTCCGATTTTGTTGGCGAGGCCGCGAGTGAAGGCTTCTTCGGCGCCGATCTGTTCGATGCCGAGCAAAATGGTGCGCGCGGGACCGCCGCCGACCAGCGACGCGAGCCGACGCATCGTCCACTTGTCCACCGAGACACCGAGGGTGGCGGCCGGGATTCCGAAGCGAGCGCTCGGCGCCACGACGCGAAGATCCGACGCGATGGCCAGTTGCGTGCCCGCGCCTATAGCCGGACCGTTGACGGCAGCGATGACGGGGATGGGCGCCGTGTCGATAGAGCGAAGCATCTCGAACAGGCGATCGGTGAAGCCCTCCATGTAGACGTCGCCGGAGAGGTCCGCGCCTGCACAGAACGCCGATCCCTCACCGGTGATGACGACGACGTGCGCGTGCTCGGCTACCGCCGCGTTCATCGCGTCCCGTATTGCGATGCAGAGTTCCGCGCTGAGCGCATTACGACGCTCGTGACGCTGCAACTCGATGGTCACGACGTTGCCGTCACGGGAGAACCCGATCATGTCCGCTCACTTTCGTTTCTGGAAGGCTCGACACAGGGATGTTCCGAGGCGCCGATACCGTCCGCATACTTCTCTGCAGCTAAGTTCTGTACATCAGGAGGTTAGATTACCGATGAGTACAGACGACCTTGCCGCACAGCAACCACACCCGGTTGACGTGGTGGTGATCGGCGCCGGACAGGCCGGACTCTCCGCCGCGTACTACCTGCGCAAGTTCGGAATCGAGCCCGAATCGGGGTTCGTGGTGCTCGATCATGCGTCGGGGCCGGGCGGGGCGTGGCAGTTCCGTTGGCCGAGCCTGACACTGAGCACCGTCAACGGCGTCCATGACCTCCCGGGAATGTCCTTCGCGGAAACCACCGGTACAGACGCCGAACAGGTGCCTGCATCGGTGGCGGTCCCCCACTACTTCGAACTGTACGAAAAGCAATTCGAACTTCCCGTCCACCGCCCGGTACACACGCGAGTGGTGTGTCCGAGGGAAGAGCGCCTGCGGATCGAGACCGACCGGGGAGTATTCGCGGCGCGAGGCTTGATCAACGCGACGGGGACCTGGGAGCGGCCCTTCATCCCCCACTATCGCGGGGCCGAGTCGTTCCGTGGCCGACAACTGCACACGAAGGACTATCGAACCGCTGCCGAGTTCGAAGGCAAACATGTCGTCGTGGTCGGCGGCGGGATCTCGGCCGTCCAACTGCTCGACGAGATCTCACGCGTCACGACCACTACCTGGGTGACGCGGCGCGAACCCGAGTTCCGCGACGAGCCGTTCACGCCGGACATCGGCCGCGCTGCGGTTGCCATGGTCGAAGATCGTGTACGACGCGGCCTGCCACCGGGATCCGTTGTCTCGGTGACCGGCCTCCCCGTGACGCCTGCCATCCGGGCAGCACGTGAGCGTGGTGTGATGAATCGACTGCCGATGTTCTCCGAAATTCTTCCGAACGGCGTGAAGTGGGCCGACGGTACCGTCGCCGACGCCGATGTCATCTTGTGGTGCACCGGTTTTCGTAGCTCACTCGATCACCTGGCGCCGTTGCACCTGCGCGGACCGGGTGGCGGAATCCCGATGACCGGGCGCCTCGCCACGCAGGTCGAAGCCGACCCTCGCGTGCACCTGGTGGGATACGGACCGTCGTCGTCGACGATCGGAGCCAACCGCGCCGGCCAAGCGGCAGCGCGCGAACTGACCGCGTACCTGGGAATCGGCGAATGAACAGAATCCTTGTTCCGGGCGAAACCTGCTGGCGCATCGAACCGGCGGACAATCTTGCCTGCATCGTCGACGCCGCTGACTACTTTCATCATGCGAAGTCCGCAATGCTGCAGGCTGAAAAGCGAATCATGTTGATCGGCTGGGACTTCGACACGCGCATCAAACTCGAACCAGGCAAGCAGACTCTCGACGGCCCCAACCGGTTGGGAATGTTCCTCCGCTGGCTCGTCCGCGAGAAACCCGACCTCGAAATCCTCGTACTCAAATGGAACATCGGCGCGTTCACCGCAATCGGCCGCGGTATGACTCCCGTCTTCGTGTCCAACTGGCTGACCGACGAGCGCCTACGGTTCGAGATCGACGGCGCCCACCCGGTTGGTGCGGCGCACCATCAGAAAATCATCGTCATCGACGACGCTCTGGCGTTCTGCGGCGGCATCGACATGACTGTGGACCGCTGGGACACCTCGGATCACGTCGACCGAAACGATTATCGAATCACGCCGAGCGGAAGGCGTTACGGCCCTTGGCATGACGCAACCACGGCGGTCGACGGCAATGCGGCTGCGGCCATCGGCGAATTGGCGCGGGCACGCTGGAAATCCGCAACCGGCGAGGATCTGACACCGGTCAAGAGCACTACTACTCCATGGCCCGTCAATTTGGCTCCCACCTTGCGGGTGGTCGACGTAGCCGTCGCCAGAACATTGCCGGAACTCGGCGAGCGCGCGGAGGTTCGTGAGATCGAGGCGCTGTATCTCGCGGCCATCGCCGGCGCCGAACACACGCTGTACATCGAAAGCCAGTACCTCGCATCACGCACGCTGGCCGAGGCGATTGCCGCGCGTCTACGTGAGGCCGACGGGCCGGAAATCGTTCTGGTCATTCCCCGCAATGCCGATGGATGGCTCGAACAAAAGGCGATGGACGGGGCACGCCACGACCTGCTGCATTTGCTGTGGTCGGCCGATATCCACGACCGTTTCGGTGCGTTTTATCCCGTGACCTCTTCTGGCGCACCTATTTACGTACACGCCAAGGTTCTCGTGATGGACGATCGCCTCCTGCGAATCGGGTCGTCGAATCTCAACAACCGTTCGATGGGCTTCGACACCGAGTGCGACATCGCCGTCGAATCCGACGACGACGCAGATGTCGAGTTGCGCGCCTCGATCATCGGATTGAGGCGCCGCCTACTCAGCGAGCACCTCGACGTCACCGAGGAAGAAGTCGACGACGCGTTGGGCGAGCAGTCACTGTTGTCGACGGTTCGCGCTCTCTCGACCTCCGACGCTCGCAGTCTGCGCGAATTCGACCGGAACACAGTCGACGGCGAAGACCACGTGCTCGCTGAAAATGCACTGATGGATCCCGAGCGCACGCCACCCAGACTGAGCGATCGAATCGAAGGATTGCGCCGCCTGCTCGGCAAACGCTGAGACTCTAGAACACGCGCACGCAGTGCCCGGTTGCCAGCGCGAGTTCGACGAGCGTTGCACCGTGAACACTCGGGACGAGCGCGAGGAGAAACGTATCGCTGTCGCTGTCGAGCCAGGCAAGTGAAACGCCCGTATCGGTGATGTTGTCGACGATACGGGCGAGAAGCGATTCGAGTCCGGCAGCTCGATCGAAGCCCATGGCAAGACTGTCCGCCCACTCCCACGATCCTGCCGGCGCCGACGTGAGCACTCGCAGCTGACCCAGAACCTCGGCAGCGCCCTCGTTCCAATCCACCCAGACCAGGCGTTCTTGTTCGTGCAATGCGTCGACGAGAGCAAACCACGCCATTTCCGGGTGCGGCTTCTCGAGCGTCTGTGAGTACAACTCGTTCTGTACTTCGACATACCGTTCCGGCTGGTCGATCGCGAGAGTCACACGATCGATGACAACAGCGCTGTCAGGGGCGAGCAGTTCGGCGATCGCGCGCAACGCGTCGCGAGCAGTTCCACTCACTATGGCTCCAAGTTCAATTCGGTCATCGGTGCGGTTTCCACATTCTGACATGCGTGTGCGCCTCGTTCGGACGTGTCCTCGATGTCGGGACACGAGCCAGATGCTTGCCGTGAGTTCCACGAATTCCCGGGCAGCACCGCTCGCCGAGCTACCAAATTGGACTTTCCGGCTATCCCATTCGCCGCACTTGTCCGTTTACCCTTTCACCTGGCCTTACAACCCGGATATAGTCATCGGCGATCCAAGAAGCCAACTGGGATGTAGCGAGCCAGCGAACAGTCTGTTACCGTTCAGCTAACTACCCCTTCTGGTCAAACCGGATCGAAGGGGTTCGGGCAATGACCCACGGAGGGTTGACGTGAAGGGGCCATGTTCCGCATGAAACACGATTCACACACGACAACCTCTTGGTGGTCGATCGGCGAATGGCGCCTGGGATGGAAGGTCATCGCCGTTCTCGCATTGCCGATGATCGTCGCCGTCGTCCTCGGAGCCCTTCGCGTTCAGACGGAACTCGAAGAAGCCGCACAGCTGAGTTCCTCGTCCGAGCGCGCCCTCGCTGTGCCCGCCGCGATCAATCTCGAATCCGCGCTGTACGAGCTCGCCGAAGCCGCATCGGCACGCACTGACACCGGCCCCGCCACACAAGCGGTTTCGGACGCAATGGATCAACTGGTCGACGCCGCGCGCGCGTTCCAGTCCGACGACGACCTCAACGACCAAGTGACTTCGGCGCTCGCAGAGAGCCGTTCCATCATGGAAGAGGTCGCCGCCGGCGCGGTGGCTCCCGCACGCTTGGTTTCGCGGGTCGGCGAAGTCTCTCGCGCACTCTCGAGCACCTTCACCAGCGTCGTCGAGCATTCTCAGCGTCCGGCGCTGCGCGAAGAGGGTGGCCGACTCTCAGCACTCTGGGATGCGCGACGAGCACTGGCCGAACAACGAATCCTCTTCGGCTCAGGTGATCCGGACCAGCAGGCTCGTACCTCGATGGTCAGTGCCGCCGGTGCCGAACTGGTCGCTCTGAACAACATTCTCGCCATCGACGGGAGCAACGACACCGTCCGGACCCTCAGCAACTCCGCTCAGAACCGGATCAACGCACTCGGATCAACCCCGTCGACCTCTCCTCTGGGGAGCCGCGTCGGTACCGATCTGAAATCCGGAAACGACCAGTACAACAGCCTGACCGACACCACCGTCACCGAGTTCGGCGATACCGTCACCGCTGAATCCAATGCAGCACGAACCGCAGCACTTCGTGACACTGCAATCGTGCTCGGCGCGGTCCTGCTGGCACTGGCCATCGCCCTCGTCATCAGCCGATCGCTCATCGATCCGATCCGTCGGCTGCGATTTGCCGCATTGCAAGCAGCACGACGCGGACTCCCCGACGCGATCGAACGAATTCGCGCAGGTGCCAGTATCGACGACGTCGACTTCGCCCGTGTACCGATCCGCACCCACGAGGAAATCGGCGAGCTTGCACGCGCGGTGGACGACATGCACGGTCAGGCCATCACGCTGGCCGGCGAGCAGGCCACCCTGCGGCGCCAGGTCAACGACATGTTCGAAACGCTGTCGAGGCGTAACAAGTCCCTCGTCGACCAGCAACTCGGTTTGATCGAACAGTTGGAGCAGGACGAAGACGACCCTCGTCGCCTCGAGAATCTGTTCCGGCTCGACCACATCGCCGCGAGAATGCGTAGAAACGGCGACAACTTGTTGGTTCTCGCCGGAACCGATGTACGCCGCGCCAGAACCGCCCCCGTCGCTCTCGGCGATATCCTTCGTGCGGCGGTATCAGGCGTCGAGGAATATCGACGCGTCGAACTCGGGCAGATACCGCCCGGAGTCGTCACCGGTCATGCTGCCCCGGACGTCGTTCACCTCATCGCTGAACTGCTCGACAATTCTCTGCGGTACTCCCCGCCGGAGACCACCGTCTCCATCAACGCTGCCCGCACCATCGACGGCTCCATGATCGTCGAGATCGCAGATCTCGGTATCGGCATGTCGCCTGCCGATATCCTCGATGCCAACGAGCGCCTCGCCGCCGGCGGCGAGATGAGCTCGGATACAGCGCGTCGCATGGGTTTGTTCGTCGTGAGCCGAATCAGTCGTCGCTACAACATCTCTGTGCGCCTGCGCCCGACGGCAACGTCGTCGACGCACAGCGGCATCACCGCAACGGTGCTCCTACCGACGTCGATACTCGATTCTTCTCGGGGACCCGAGATCCGCACGCCGCGAACCGGACCCGTGCCCACGCTCGATCGGACTCCGCCGCCCGCACCGTCTGAACCGTCCTGGTCACAGCCCGTCCCGACCGAATTGGCACCCCCGCAGCCTGCGACCAGAAGTTTCGCAGATCTCCCGCGTCGAACGCCCAGCAACAGCACCGACCGGACTGAGACGTTCGCCCCGATCACACCGCAATCCATTCCCACGACAACAGCGCCTTCGGGGTTGCCACGTCGCACTCCGGGCACAAGTGGAGTACCGGCGGTCAGTACCTCGACTCCGACCACTGCTGCACCCGCCACCTCCGTGTCGTCCTTCGCTCCTCTGCCCGATCCCGAAGGCACAAGCGCATCGACGTCCCTTCCCGTGCGTACTCCGTCGCCGGAATTCACCTCGCCGGCACAGGGTCCCGAGATCCCGGTGGGTCCACACCCGTCGACAACCCCGCCGCCACGGCACCGGCTCTCAGCCCCGACGCCGACAAACACTGCGGCGTTCTTCTCCTCGCGCACCCGTGACGGGCTCTCTGCTCGCGCATCGGCGCGCGCTGACGGCGCGGGAGACGGCAACTCGAACGGCGTACTCGCTGCCCCGACCACGATGCCGATTTTCGCCCGGATGGTGTCCGAGTGGCTCGTGGACCCGACGGCGGAGACGTCAGCTGCTTCCACCGGCAGTGCGTGGACCACCGACGCGGATCAAGGCTGGCTGGCCGCTCGGACCTCGTTCGAGATGCCGGTCACCAAGATCGCCGATTCCGGACTTCCCATTCGAGACCGCGGAGCCCGCCTGGTTCCCGGCGCAGTCGGGAGAGGTGGAACGACACAGCGCCATGCATCCAATCCGGCGGACGTCCAACGTGGTTGGAGCAGTTACCAATCCGGAGTACAACGAGGGCGTCGGCGCGCCGCCGACCATCAGCCCGATGGCGGACAGTCTTTCGAATCGTCCACGATGTTGCACAACGACGAAGGAGAACAGTGAACACTGTCGGAGCCCAAGAGACTCCCCGCGCACTCGACTGGCTGGTATCGGCTTTTGCCCGAGACGTGCCGGGTGTGAGTCACGCGATCATCGTCTCAGCCGACGGGTTGTTGACGGCCTCGAGCACACATCTTCCGCTCGATCGGGCCGATCAATTAGCCGCTGTCACTTCCGGACTCGCCAGCCTGTCCGCGGGGGCGTCACGCCTCTTCGACGGTGGAGCCGTCATGCAGTCCGTCGTCGAGATGGAGAACGGCTACCTGCTTCTCATGGGCGTCGGTAGTGGCGCTTACCTTGCTGCTCTCGCTGTCGCCGGATGCGACATCGGCCAGATCGGTTACGAAATGGCGACTCTCGTCGATCGCGTCGGCACCACCATGGACATTGCCCCGAGAACATCGCAGGGTATTTGAGTTCGATGCCTCACCATCAATCCGAGTACGACGACGCCGAACCGAGCTTGGTCCGGCCGTACGCGCTCACCGAAGGTCGGACCCTGCCGTCCATCGACCTCCCACTCGAAGCGATCATCGCGACGATCGAAGACGCGGTCTCGAACAATCTTGCACCGCAGGATATTCGTGCATCGATCGTCGCACTCTGCGAGCAGCGGATCTCGGTTGCCGAGATCGCTGCCCACCTGGGTGTTCCGATCGGAGTCGTGCGGGTACTGGTCGCCGACCTCGTAGTAGCCGGATCACTGGAAATACATGCCACTCTGCGAAGCGACGCATCTCGAGTCGAGCGACGCGAACTGATCGAAAGGACCCTCAGTGGACTTCGGGCACTCTGACTCATCGTCTCGCGTGAAATCGACAAAAATTGTGATCGCCGGGGGTTTCGGTGTTGGCAAGACAACACTTGTGGGGACCGTCTCCGAAATCGTCCCCCTTCGCACGGAGGCCATGGTCACCGACGCCAGCGACGGTATCGACAATCTCGGATCCACTCCCGACAAGA
The DNA here is from genome assembly GCF_001682295.1 of Rhodococcus sp. 008. NCBI lineage: Bacteria > Bacillati > Actinomycetota > Actinomycetes > Mycobacteriales > Nocardiaceae > Rhodococcus > Rhodococcus sp. 008. The sequence goes on from NZ_CP012749.1 coordinate 637,982, forward strand.
GCACCACGACGGTCGCGATGGACTTCGGGCGCATCACTCTCGCCGACGACCTGGTCCTCTATCTGTTCGGAACCCCGGGACAGCGCCGCTTCTGGTTCATGTGGGACGACCTGATCACCGGTGCGATCGGTGCGGTCATTCTGGTCGACACGCGTCGCCTGGAAGACAGCTTCGCCGCAGTCGACTTCTTCGAGGCGCGAGGCCTCCCGTTCATCGTGGCGGTCAACCGTTTCGACGGCGCGCCAATCCATTCGGCGAGCGATCTCCGCCAGGCGTTGGCTCTACCCAACCGGGTTCCCATGATCGAGATCGACGCCCGAAACCGCGAATCAGCCAAACGCGCGCTGATCGCCGTCACCGAATACTCCCTCGAACGACTTGCAGCTGAAGCAGTCGTCTAGATGAATCACCAGATGCGAATCGTCGCCGAAAGGAACTGGCATGTCGGATGAAATGCACCATTTCTCGATGGGAATCTGGCTGCTCGGACTCGCCTACGTCGTGTCCGTGGTCGGGTCGGTAGTCGGCCTGGCGTGCACCAGGCATTCAGCGTCGGCGACGACAACCGCCACACGCATGCGATGGCTCGCCATGGCTGCCTTGTCGATCGGTGGCGTCGCCATCTGGCTCATGCATTTCATCGCCATGCTCGGCTTCGCAGTCCCCGGCAGTCCCATTCGATACAACCTCGGATGGACCGTGATCTCCGCGATCATCTCAGTAGGGGCCGTGTTTGTCGGCCTGCTGATCATCGGGACCGAATTTCGCTGGACGCGGCTTCTGATCGGGGGCGTGGTAACCGGTCTCGCCGTGAACATCATGCATTACACGGGTATGCGCGCGTTGCGCTTTCAGGGCGAGATCCACTACGACCTGCTCTTCGTTGCACTGTCGGTTCTCATCGCAGTCGTCGCCGGAACCGCTGCACTGTGGTTCACCATGGTGCTCGAGTCCACGATTCTGCGTTTTGTCGCCGGAATCATCATGGGCATCGCCGTCGTCGGTATGCACTACACCGGAATGGCCGCTGTCGAGGTTGTTCACGACGCGGCAGCCCCGGCGCCACAGGGACTCGAAGTGTTCTCGTTCCTCTTCCCTGTCTTCGTTCTCGGCCTGCTGGCGTTGGCAGTTCCGATTGTCGCAGTGCTGACAGCACCCAACCGCGCGACGGCACGAATGGAATCCGCCGCCGACGATCTGGCGTTCGAAGCACGAGAGTTCGCGATCTCGAACTGAGCAGAGTACGGGGCGAGTTCACGTAAATCGACAACGCCCCGTACATTTCGGGGATGGTGGATGCCGGACACAACCCCCAGCCATCGACCCGCGCAACGCTCGTCGTGATCGGTGGTTTGCCGGCCACCGGCAAGTCGACGATCGCGCGGGCGCTTGCGCAGCGTCACCAAATCCCCTTCGTGCGGATCGATACCATCGAACAGACGCTGATCCGCAGCGGTATCGCTGACGCGTCCGGGACCGCTGGATACATCACCGGGTACGCGCTCGCCGCCGAACAATTGCGACTGGGACTTTCGGTCGTGGTCGAATGCGTCAACCCCGTCGAGGCGACACGAACCGCCTGGTCCGCTACCGCACAACACAATTCGGCGCGCCTGCTCGGTGTCGAGGTCATCTGTTCGGATCCCGACGAGCATCGCAGACGCGCTGAACGGCGAGTCGTCGACATCCCGGATCTCGTACTACCGACGTGGCAGGAAATTCTGGATCGAGACTACGAGCCGTGGACTACGGAACGGCTGGTGCTCGACACCGCAATCATGGACCCCGACAGTGCAGTACGACGCATCACAGCCAAGATGCTGTAGCGTGCGAGCTGCTCACAAGGTGAGAAGGAAGAATGCGCTGTTCGGGTCTTCGCGGTAGTTCCCGAACGGTGGACAAGGCACGAACCCGAATTTCGCGTACAACCGGCGAGCTGGATCGAAGAACTCTTGCGTACCGGTCTCCAATTCGAGTTGCCGGTAACCTCGTTGTCTCGACTCGTCCACGACGTGTTGAAGAAGTCGCGTTCCCACGCCACGCCCCCTTGCTGCCGATGACGTTCGCATCGACTTGATCTCGCCGCCCGCCGACGACCGTTCCTTGAGCGCGACGCAACCGAGTAACTCGTCACCTTCGCTCCACAGCGTCCACATGGTCACAGAGATATCCATCAGCCCCGTGACGTCCAGCGCGTGAACGCTGTCCGAGGGCGAGGTCGCGTGCATGTCGGCGAGATGTTCGGTGAGTAGAGCACGGACCGCATCCCGACTCAGGTCGTCAATTTCGATTCGCACAGACCCTCACTGTCCTCTTCGCTTCCGGCAGCATCGAATGAAAGTATGACTGTCCGTCACTTCGCCGAAGGCCTGGCCCGAACGTGGATGCGTTCTCCTTGGGGGCCGAACAGACTCAGTACCTCGACCGGGCCGCGCCCGTCACTGCCGAACCAATGCGGGTTTCGGGTGTCGAATTCAGCAGCTTCACCCGTACCCATCACGATGTCGTGATCGGCCAACACCAACCGCAACCTCCCCGACAACACGTACAGCCATTCGTAGCCGTCGTGCACTTGGGGATCCGGTTCCGTCTGGCTTGCCGGGATGGTCATCTTGAATGCCTGCAACCCACCCGGTTGCCGAGTCAGCGGCAATACCGTTCGCCCACTGACGCTTCGAGGCGCACTCTGGATGCGTGGATCGGCGACCTGCGGTGCCGCCACCAGTTGGTCCAACGGCACTTGGTGGGCAAGCGCGATCGGAAGCAGCAACTCCAAGCTCGGGCGACGCTCCCCCGCTTCGAGCCTCGACAGGGTGCTCTTCGAAATACCGGTGGACTCGGACAGCGCTGTGAGCGTGACGTTCCTCTGTGTACGAATGCGTTTGAGGCGCGCGCCGATCTGCGAGATGGCGGCATCGATGTGCGGACCGTTGACATTCATGGTGCCGAGTCTGACGACGATTCCCAGAAATGGCAACATTAGTTGCTGAAGAACCCCCTCCGCGAGCAATCTGTGCTCATGCGAACACACACTGAAACTGAGATCCTCGACGCCGTGATCGTCGGCGGTGGCGCCGCCGGACTCAGCGCAGCCCTGGTGTTGGGTCGTGCTCGGCGCTCGGTCGCCGTCATCGATTCCGGCAAACCGCGCAACGCACCGGCAGCACACATGCACGGCTTCCTCTCGCGCGACGGCATGGCGCCACGTGAGTTGCTCGCCGTCGGACGCAGCGAATTGCAGACGTACGGAGTGGAATTGACACAAGATGACGTAGTCGACATCTCCTGGCGCGGTATCGAACCCGGCTTTGTCGTCGAACTTTCAGGAGGCACGACGCTCGAAACTCGTACTGCGCTGGTTGCCACCGGTCTACGGGATTCACTCCCGGAAATACCAGGCATCCAGGAGCTTTGGGGACAAAGCGTGCTCCATTGCCCGTACTGCCATGCGTACGAGATCAGCGACCAACCGATCGGCGTTCTCGGCGGCGACGCTCGCGAGATGTCACTTCACCAGGCGTTTCTACTCCGACAGTGGTCGTCGGATGTGACGTTCTTCCCCGACAAGATCTCGCTCACCCCCGACGAACGCGCGCGACTGGCTGCCCGAGGAGTGACGGTTGCCGACGGATCGGTATCTGGATTGGTCTGCGAGAAAAGCAAACTGAAAGCCGTCGAACTCGACAACGGCCAACTTGTTGCGCGCTCAGCACTGTTCGTTGCGCCGCGTTTCGTTCCGAACGACGCACATCTGACGCGACTCGGCTGCAAAACCAGCCCCACGGGATTCGTGGCTGTCGATCGTTCCGGCGCCACCAGTGTTCCTGGTATCTGGGGCGCCGGCAACGTCGTCGACCCTCGCGCCCAGGTAATCAATGCTGCGGCGGCAGGTTCGACCGCGGCAATCGCGATCAACGGATATCTGGTCGAGCAAGATGTCGAATCGGCTCTTCGTTCGACCGAGCCGGAAGGGGGCTTCTCGGCGACCGTGGAGCAACGCGTCTGCGAGTTGAACGGCGGCAGCGCCCTCCACGGCTTGTGACCGAGGTGTCTACGTCGCGGGGCCGCCGTGCAACTTCTCGTAGGCGGCCTTCTCGGCGTCGTGGCGCGAGATCTTCTTCGGGTTCTCGAGGTCGGAAGGCAAACCGTGACGCTCGAGGCGACGCGACCTGTTCTGAGCCATGTAGGAGACCGAATAGAACAGTGCCAGAAGCACTCCGAGCAGCACCATCGATGCCCGCAGGGCCCACGGTCCGGGGAAGAGCATGAAAGCCGCGAACACTGGAATGAACGGCACCATGCTTCGGATCAGGTGACGCGGCACGGCCCAGTCACCGATCAGGTCGTTTCGTACCCAGTCCTGCATCGAATCGGGCAGCTTGCGCCCCACTGAATAACCCAACCACTGAAGAGGATTCGGGCTCGTACGTTGCTTTTTGGAAGTCACGGAAGTCACCTGTTCGGTACGCATCGACGGTACTGACGCAGTCATCACGTTTCTTTCGGATGCAGTCATCACATTTCTCTCATTGGTCCAAGGCTCCGGCGCGGAGCGCGGCCTCGTTGACCCGCGTCAGAACGTTGTGGAGTTCTTCGAGTTCGGCGAGGCTGACGCCGAGCTTCGCGACAACCGCCGGCGGGATCTTCTCCGCCTCCGCGCGCAGTGCCACACCGGCTTCGGTGAGGTCCACGTCCAGTTGCCGTTCGTCGGCGCGGCTACGGGTTCGCGTGATCAGCCCGGACGCCTCGAGTCGCTTGAGGAGCGGCGACAGCGTCGGCGAATCGAGTTGCAGTGCCTGCCCGATTTCCTTGACCGCCATCGGCGACTTTCCCCACAGTGCCAGCATCACCAGGTACTGGGGATGCGTGAGGCCCATCGGCTCGAGCAGTGGCCGGTAGACGGACAGCACCGCCCGGTTCGCGACCGCAAGTGCAAAGCACACCTGCCGGTCGAGAGCCAGCGGATCATCCATCTGCGTCTGCGGAGCCTTCGTCGTCATGACTCCGATATTATCAGATTAATTAGTGCAGCAACTATTATTGCACTAATCAATCTGGCGACGATCGTCACTCTTCTCCAACGTCGACGTGGGTTGCCCGGTGAGACCCACGTGCGCTTCCGCCCTCATTCGCTCCACCATGTGCGGGTAGTGCAGCTCGAACGCCGGACGCTCACTGCGGATGCGCGGTAACTCGGTGAAGTTGTGACGCGGCGGCGGGCAGGTGGTTGCCCACTCCAGCGAGTTTCCGTAACCCCACGGATCGTCGACGGTGACCACCTCGCCGTAGCGGTAGCTCTTGAAAACGTTCCAGATGAACGGAAGCGTCGAGGCACCGAGCACGAAGGCAAAGATCGTGGACACCGAGTTCAGCACCGTGAACCCGTCAGAGGGCAGGTAGTCGGCATAGCGACGCGGCATCCCCTCGCCGCCGAGCCAGTGCTGAACGAGGAACGTGCCGTGGAAACCGACGAACGTGGTCCAGAAGTGCCACTTGCCGAGACGCTCGTCCATCATGCGACCGGTCATCTTCGGGAACCAGAAGTAGATACCGGCGTACGTGGCGAACACGACCGTACCGAAGACCACGTAATGGAAGTGGGCGACGACAAAATACGTGTCGGTGACATGGAAGTCGATCGGCGGGCTCGCGAGAATGACACCCGACAGACCACCGAACAGGAAGGTGATCAAGAAGCCGACCGAGAACAGCATCGGCGACTCGAAGGTCAACTGCCCCTTCCACATCGTGCCGATCCAGTTGAAGATCTTCACACCTGTCGGCACGGCGATCAGGAACGTCATGAACGAGAAGTACGGCAGGAGAACAGCACCCGTCGCGTACATGTGGTGAGCCCACACCGCGATCGACAGAGCTGAAATCGCCAGTGTCGCATAGACCAATCCGGTGTACCCGAAGATCGGCTTACGGCTGAAGACCGGGAAGATCTCCGAGACGATACCGAAGAACGGCAGCGCGATGATGTACACCTCGGGGTGACCGAAGAACCAGAACAGGTGCTGCCACAACAGAACTCCACCCGACGCAGGGTCGAAGATGTGTCCACCGAGGTGACGGTCGACGAACAGACCCATGAACGCAGCGGTCAGCAACGGGAACGCCATCAAGATCAGAATGCTGGTGATGAAGATGTTCCACGTGAAGATGGACATCCGAAACATCGTCATGCCTGGTGCGCGCAGGCAGATCACGGTGGTGATCATGTTGACCGCACCGAGAATGGTGCCGAGGCCACCGACCGTCAGACCGAAGACCCACAGGTCGGCGCCGACGCCGGGACTGTGCACCGCACCCGACAACGGGGTGTACGCGGTCCAACCGAAGTCGGCAGCGCCGCCCGGCGTGAGGAATCCGCCGAGAACGATGAGACCACCAAAAGTGAAGAGCCAGAACCCGAATGCGTTCAGACGCGGGAACGCCACGTCCGGGGCACCGATCTGCAGCGGAAGTATGTAGTTCGCGAAGCCGAAAACGACGGGCGTCGCGTACAGCAGCAACATGATCGTGCCGTGCATGGTGAACAACTGGTTGAACTGCTCGTTCGAGAGGAACTGCATCCCGGGGACAGCCAGTTCCGCACGCATGAACAGGGCCATCAGGCCGCCGATCAGGAAGAACACGAAAGCCGTGATCATGTACATGATCCCGATCTTCTTGTGATCGGTGGTCTTGATCATGTCGAACATCCACGACCCCTTGGGATCACGGCGCTTCGGGTACGGCCGCTCCGGAATCGGCTCCAACTCTCCGGTCCGCTCGTCCGGCACCGTTGTCGTCATGCTCGCGCGTCCTCTTTCGTGCTCGATACCGCCTCAAGAACTTTCCGCACGACCATATCGCATGTTAATAGTTAATGCACAAACTAAGTGTGGTCGACGTGAGCATCTATCGAAAACCGAACGTACGCAACCTTTTGCAGATTTCGGTGAGATAAAGTCAGGCGGCGGAATAGGTCGAGGGTCCGCCGCGTTGAACAAACCCGTGACTCTTCCCGACACATCGACAGCACCCGAGGCCTCCGCGTTGCGCGGCCTCTTCGAGCCTTTCGAGGTCAAATCACTCTCGTTGCGTAACCGTTTCGCCATGGCCCCGATGACGCGCGCCTTCTCGCCGGACGGAATCCCCGGCGCCGACGTAGCCGAGTACTACCGTCGTCGCGCAGCAGGTGGTGTCGGCTTGATCATCACCGAAGGCACGTACATCCCGGACCCGGCAGCCGGCCCGCACACCCGCGTACCGCGCATCTACGGCGATTCGAGCCTGGGTGGCTGGAAGTCGGTTGTCGACGCCGTCCACGCCGAAGGCGGATCGATCATTCCTCAGCTGTGGCACCTCGGAGTCGAACGCGGCGAGAACTCGCGCCTGAACCCCGAGGTCGAAACCGTCAGCCCCTCCGGCCTGGCACTGGACGGCACCCGCCTGGGACGAGAATTCACCACCTCTGACCTCGACGACTTGAAGCAGTCGTGGGTCGACGCCGCACTCAACGCGAAGAACACCGGCTTCGACGGTCTCGAGTTGCACGGAGCACATGGCTACCTGCTCGACGAATTTCTCTGGGCGGGAACCAATGTCCGAACCGACGGATACGGCGGATCACTCGAGGCCCGCACCCGTTTCCCGGCCGAGGTCGTCGCCGCAATCCGAGAGGCCGTCGGGGACGAGTTCGCGATCGTCTACCGATTCTCGCAGTGGAAGTCCGGCCATTACGACGCTCGTATCGCCCAGAGCCCGGCAGAACTCGGCCGCATCCTCACTCCCCTGGTCGACGCCGGCGTCGACGTTCTGCATCCGTCCACGAGGCGTCATTGGGAACCGGCATTCACTGAACTCGACGGTGAAGACGGCACACTCGGCCTCGCCGGTTGGACGAAGAAGCTGACCGGGTTGCCGACCATCACCGTCGGTTCGGTCGGACTCGATTCCGTGTTCACGACGGCATTCACCGGCGAAGCTGCATCTGCCGTCACCGGGCTGGAGCGTCTCGAAGCTCAGTACGAGAGGGGTGAATTCGACATGGTTGCCATCGGGCGCGCGCTGCTCGCCGATCCCGAGTGGGTCGAGAAGCTCCGCACCGGACGCGCGGACGAGCACATCGCATTCACCGCAGAACATCGCACGCACCTGAACTGACCTCGCACGACAAAACGGCACTCCCGCAATTGCGGGAGTGCCGTTTGTGGGTCTGCCGGAAGTACTAGCTGCCGAGCGTGACCGGGTCGGGGCCGATGCGGCCGGCCGGGTCGTCGAGAGCACCGATCGCGTTGATCTGTTCCGGTGTCAGTTCGAATCCGAAGACATCGAAGTTGGCGGCGATACGTTCGGGGGTCACCGACTTCGGAATCACCACGTTTCCGATCTGCAGGTGCCAGCGAATGATCACCTGAGCCGCGGTGACGCCATGAGCGTCGGCGATAGCGGTGATGACGGGGTCGCCGAGAACGGTTCCCTGTCCGAGCGGGCTCCACGCTTCCGTCGCGATTCCCTTGCCGGTGTGAAAGGCGCGCAGTTCTGCCTGGTTGAACTTGGGGTGAAGCTCGATCTGATTGAGGACCGGCACCTCACCGGTTTCGCCGATGACGCGCTCGAGGTTCTCGATGGTGAAGTTGGAGACGCCGATGGATCGAACCCGTCCGTCGGCCTTGAGCTTCTGGAATGCCTTGAACGTCTCGACGTACAGGTCCTTGGACGGAACCGGCCAGTGGATCAGGTACAGGTCGAGGTACTCGAGACCCAACTTGTCGAGGCTCGCGTCGAATGCCGCAAGCGTCGAGTCGTAGCCTTGGTCGTCGTTCCACAGTTTTGTCGTGATGTAGAGGTCTTCGCGGGCGATGCCGGATTCGGCGATCGCGCGGCCGACGCCCACCTCGTTGCCATAGATCTTGGCGGTGTCGATACTGCGGTAGCCGGTCTTCAGGGCTGTGGAGACGGCTTCCTGCGTCTCGTCGTCCGGAACCTGGAACACACCGAATCCGAGTGCGGGGATCGTCTTACCGTCGTTCAGAACAATGGTCGGTACAGAGGTCACATCGTTGGTCTCGGTCATATGTGGATCCAACGCACGGGTGCCAGGAGGCATTCCCCACCGAACCTCCTCTTCGCACCCTTGTCGCACCCGAAATGCCGGTCTACCTTGGAATACAAGTAATCGAATCGCCTCGAGAAAAGAGAGAGCGATGAATCTCGGATATCGTCTCGCCTACAAGGTCGGCGTCACTCCGTGGGAGCACACCGGGCACGGGTTCGACGCTCAACTGTCCGGCCTTCTGGATGCGATTCCCGTCCCGGAAGGTGGCCGTGCACTCGATATCGGTTGCGGCACCGGACGCCATTCCATCGAGCTGGCGCAACGCGGGTGGCACGTCACCGGCGTCGACGCCGAACAGGAACCGCTGGACAAAGCGCGCATACACGCGCGTGAAGCACACGTCGACGTCCGGTTCCTCCACGAGGACGCGGCAGACCTGCACATTGCCGTCGACGGCGGGCACATGCTGGTGCTCGACATCGGCTGTTTTCACGGGCTCACCGATCATCAACGGCGGGACTACGGGAGATCCGTAAACGCGATCACCGCACCCGGGGCGTCCATGGTGATGTTCGCATTCGGACCGGGGCACCGTTGGCCGATGCCACACGGCGTCTCGGAGGAGGACGTCATGCGAGCATTCGACGGTTGGTCGATGGCCTCGAGCATGGCCGCGGACGTGAGTGAATCGCCACTTCCGGTCCGTGCGGCACATCCGTGCTGGTATCACCTGGTCCGTGGCTGACTGCTGTGCGCCTTTATTAACCGCCCGCGGTTAATAAAGGCGCACAGCACCGGGGATACTTCTCAGGTGACTGCAACACTGCGCATCAGCGGCCTCTCTGCTTCCCGGGGAGAACGCACCCTGTTCTCCGACCTCGACCTCACCGTTGCCCCCGGCGACGTCATCGGCCTCGTCGGCGCGAACGGCGCCGGCAAGTCGACGCTTCTCACCGCACTGGCCGGAATCGGAACCGCCGACGTCGAAGGTTCGATCATCCTCAGCCCGCCGGATGCTGCGGTCGGTTACCTCGCGCAGGAACCCGATCGCATCGAGGGTGAGACCGTCCTCGAGTTCCTCGGCCGCCGCACCGGCGTCGCCCACGCCGAGGAAGTCATGAACGCCGCAGCCGAAACCCTGGCCGAAGCCGAAGAGGATCTGTACTCCCCGGCACTGGAACGCTGGCTCGCTCTCGGCGGCGCCGACCTGCTCGAGCGCGCCGAGAAGGTGGTCGAAGAACTCGGTCTCGGAGTTCCACTCGATGCACATATGACGGCATTGTCCGGCGGTCAGGCCGCGCGCGCCGGCCTCGCGTCACTGTTGCTTTCGCGCTACGACATTCTCTTGTTGGACGAGCCCACCAACGATCTCGACCTACGCGGTCTCGAGCAGTTGGAGCGATTTGTCGCCGAGACGCGCGCAGCACTGGTTGTCGTGAGCCACGATCGCGAGTTCCTCTCGCGCACCGTCACCGGAATCGTGGAACTCGATCTGGCACAACAGGACATCGCCGTGTACGACGGCGGCTACGAGTCGTACCTCGCCGAACGCGAGATCGCCCGCCAGCACGCACGCGAGGCGTTCGAGGAATACGCAGGCACCCGCTCCGATCTCGAAGATCGCGCACAGATGCAGCGCAACTGGATGGAACACGGCGTCCGCAACGCGCGTCGTAAAGCCAAGGACAACGACAAGATCGGACGCGGATTGCGGACCGAGTCGACGGAGAAGCAAGCCGCGAAGGCCCGCCAGACTCAACGCCGCATCGAGCGACTCGAAGTCGTCGAGGAACCGCGCAAGGAGTGGGAACTTCGCATGGAGATCGCGGCGGCGCCGCGGTCCGGTTCCGTTGTCGCAACCACGAACGGCGCCAAGGTAACTCGCGGTCAGTTCACGTTCGGTCCGGTCACGACGCAGATCGACTGGGGCGATCGGATTCTCGTCACGGGCGCGAACGGGGCAGGCAAGACCACCCTCCTGAACGTCCTGCTCGGCAAACTCGTCCCGGACGAGGGCATCGCGTCGCTGGGTTCCGGTGTCGCGATCGGTGAGATCGATCAGGCGCGTGGATTGTTCGAAGGTGATCAACCAGTCGTGGAGGCCTTCGGTGCGCAGGTTCCGGACTGGCCCGATGCCGATGTCCGCACTCTCCTCGCCAAGTTCGGCCTGCGCGGACACCACGTACTCAGATCTGCCGCTTCCCTGTCCCCCGGCGAGAGAACAAGGGCTGCACTTGCTTTGCTCCAGGCTCGCGGCGTGAACCTACTGGTACTGGACGAGCCGACGAACCATCTCGACCTTCCGGCGATCGAACAGCTCGAGCAGGCAATGGAGTCGTTCGAGGGAACCCTCCTTCTGGTCACTCACGATCGACGCATGCTGCAGTCCACCCGAAGCACGCGCCGGTGGAGAATGGAGAACGGACAGCTCTTCGAGGAGTAGCCGATCGACTCTGCTTGCGCAGACAACCCGCGTGTGCAACTATTTATCAGGCGCACGCAATAGTTGCATGCGCGGCATAGGTGGCCCGCGGATGACATGATCCCCCGTCGAGCTGCCACATCCCAGTCCCGAAAGGCACTCTTCAATGTTGTCGATCCCCGACCGCACACTGACTCACGGAACCACCGGCGAGCCGATCACCATCCCGCAACTCGGGTACGGCGTTTTCCAGGTACCGGACGCACAGACCGAAGAGGTCACTGCCGCAGCTCTCGAGATCGGCTACCGCCACATCGACACGGCCGCGATCTACGGAAATGAAGCCGGGGTCGGCCGCGCCATCGCAGGTTCGGATATCCCTAGGTCAGAGCTGTTCGTCACCACCAAGCTGTGGAATGACGATCAGGGCCACGACCGAACACTCGCCGCTTTCGACACCAGCCTCGACAAGCTCGGACTCGACTACGTCGACCTCTATCTGATTCACTGGCCCGCGCCGGCAAAGGGCCTGTTCGTCGAGACCTGGGCGGCATTCGAGCAAATTCTCGCCTCCGGCCGCACCCGTGCGATCGGCGTGTCCAACTTCCTGCCCGAGCACCTCGAACTGCTGGCCCAGCACAGCGCGACCACCCCGGCCGTCAACCAGATCGAATTGCACCCCAGACTGCAACAGCACACTTCTCGGGAGTACGCCCAGAGTCGCAGCATCGAAATCGAGGCTTGGAGCCCATTGGGACAAGGAACCATCCTCGACGACCCGGCCATCGGGAAAATTGCTGCAGCACACGGCAAGAGCCCGGCACAGATAATTCTGCGCTGGCATCTCGAACAGGGTCACACCGTTCTGTCGAAGTCGGTCACGCCTGCACGCATGCGCGACAACGCCGCAATCTTCGACTTCGCACTCGATGCCGACGAGTCAGCGGCCATCGCAGCGCTGAACACCGACAGCCGTGTCGGGCCTGATCCAGTCGAATTGAACTGAATCGAAACGGCTTCAAGAATTTTCGTGGGGAGTCAACGTCAGCAGCACAGAATCGACGGACTGCTCGGCCAGGAGCGCGTCCAGCGGTAAGTGACGGAACAACGCTCGGTAATAGATCGGCGACGCCAGCGCGTCCAGGACGAAGTCCAGGTCGAAGTCGCTCCGTATGTCGCCGCGTAGGCGCGCCGATTCCAGCACTGCCGCAGTGGAATCGCGTCGAGGCTGAAAGAATGCCGACTGGAAATCCCGCGCCAATTCCGGGTCCGCCGCCAGATCCGCGACCAACGCGGGCAGGATCCGCCCGACTACCGTTTCGCTCAGCCCCACAACCAATGTCGTGATGCCGGCGACCAGGTCTGCCCTGAGATCGCCGGTGTCCGGCGTTGGATCAGTGCCGATGTGCGCCACGACGACGTCCACCACCAGATGCCGCTTCGACGGCCATCTCCGGTAGATGGCGGGTCGATGCACGCCCGCTCTCGTCGCCACCGAACCAATCGACAGCTCCGCATATCCGTTCTTCCCCAACAACTCCAGGGTTGCCGCCAGAACGGCGTCGTCGATCCGCTCGTCGCGGGCGCGCACCATCTACAGCACCGGCCGCGGCATGAGCACCAGACGCCAGCCGTCGGGATCTTCGAAAGTCATCCCCGCATTCTCCTCCCAGTACGGATTCTCGGCGCCAACGGGTTCGTGCCCTGCTTCCCCCAACCTCTGAACTACCTCGTACATCGCCGACTCGCCGGCGAAGTAGAGCACCAACAGGTTGTCCTGCGTCGGCGCCGGGCACGGGCTTCCGTCTTCGTGGGTCGTGAATTCGAGGTGATAGTTCGAATCCGGCAGACCCAGCATGATTCCGTCGTACCCGGCATGACCGGAGAACCGGTAGAGCTCTGGCAATCCCAGACAGTCGCGATAGAACGCAATCACGTCGTCGAGCCTGTCGGTGGGTCGCGCTACGCGCACTTGCACTACTGCGAGGTCGTTCGGCCAAGTTGTCATTCCAAAACAGTACAGTACGTACCGTAATGTTTCGAGAAAATGGCTGCCAGCCTCCCGACGGCAGCTCGCTTCAACTACAAGCGATCATTCTCCGGAAACGCCGCCTTGGGCATGAACTTCGGCCTGGCGAACAGCACAGACAGTTTAGTGGGCTGCGACTCCACCGGGCGATCGGACCGGTACAGCAACGCCTGCTGCGGGGTACTCACCCATTCACTGGCGAAGATCTCACCGAGGCGCGAAACCGGCACGTGCGACCCGTCCTCGAGTCGAACGGTGACGTCCGCCCCGATGTCCGACTGGCCGTACACGACCCACCACGATTCGCCTTCCACATCCCCCGGAGTGTGCTGCCCGATACCGATGACTGCACCCTTCTCCATCGGATCGCGCCAGACCGCTTCGCGCCCTTGCGGTCCCACGCAGTAGCTACCATCCTCGCGCACCTGCACGACCAGGCCGGACTCTTCGAGCACCAACTGTTCGACCACTATGCCAAGCCCCTTCCGTTGCCCGAACCTTATCCGCCGGCACGCCCCAGAAGCGGAACAATCGCGGTTCGTGTTGACAAACTGTTGGGTTTTTACAACACTTTGATGCATGAGCCCAGTCCGGCGGGGAGACGCGCTCCCCATCTTCAATCGCATCGGAGTGCTTCGCGCCGAGCGGAAGATGAGCCGGGCACAGCTTGCGCAACTCGTCGACGTGAATCCGCAGACGGTGGGGGCACTCGAACGCGGTGACCACTACCCCAGCCTGGATCTTGCATTCCGAATCTGCTGGGTGTTCGACCTCCCGGTGGAGGCGGTGTTCTCCCGGACGGAGTTCGGGCCGCTGTCGACGGAGGTCTACCGGAATGCACCGTCGACGGAGGTCTACCGATCTGACCGCACTACCGAGGGGAGTGAAAAGCCAAGTGCCTGAATCAAATCTGATCGACCGCTACCAGGCCCACCGCACTCGGCGGTTCCTGCAGAACGAGGAGACGTTCCGACATTGGCTCCCGAATTGGCGAACCCGTCGACGTCGGCGCGTACTCGTCGTCGCCTTGGCGGTCCTGTTCACCACGATGGTTGCCGTCAGCACAGCATGCCTGTTCAATCCGCTCTTCGCCGTGGCATGGCCGGTCCTCACCCTGCTGTTCCTGCCGACGTGGTCCTCACTTCAAATCGTGTCGGGCCGGCAAGGGGATGCTCCGCGGCAGGCGTTGGACGAATGGGAGATCCAGCAACGCAACGACGCTCGCTCCGTCGGGCTCAGCGTGACCCAAACGTTGGTCTTCATTGTCGCCATTTTCCTCATTTTCACCTCGTCGGTGCAGTGGAATGTAGAGAGGCTGCCTTACACGGGAGGTTTATTGGCACTGACTGCAATGCTGATCGGCGCGTGCACGCCCGCGATGATTCTCTCGTGGACCAATCCAGACCCGGATCCGATTGATTCGGAAGAGTTCGATCTCTGACCCGTATTACCGAAGCGCACCACTCGACCGATGGGAAGGACCCATGTCAGCCACCCTCACGATCGACGGCATCTCGAAACGCTACGGCGACGTCGTCGCACTCGACAACCTGAGTTTCGAAGTGCGCCCAGGCGAGATCTTCGGATTCGTCGGCAGCAACGGCGCCGGCAAGACGACCACGATGCGCATTGCGCTGGGTGTGCTCGGAGCAGATTCGGGAGAAGTTCGCCTCGGCGGCAAACCCGTCGACCTCGACGTGCGTCGCACTATCGGATACATGCCGGAGGAACGCGGCCTCTACCCCAAGATGAAGGTGGGAGCGCAACTTTCCTATCTGGCCGAGCTACACGGACTGTCGAAGGCCGACGCGCACGCGGCCACTGAGCGGTGGACCGAACGTCTGGGCATCGCCGAACGCGTCAAGGACACCGTCGATTCCCTGTCCCTCGGTAATCAGCAACGTGTGCAGCTCGCGGCGGCGCTGGTTCACGACCCATCGGTACTCGTTCTGGACGAACCGTTTTCGGGCCTCGACCCCGTAGCAGTCGATGTCATGAGTGACGTGCTGGTCGAGAAGGCTCGCACCGGCGTTCCCGTAATCTTCTCCAGCCATCAGCTGGATCTGGTGGAGCGCCTGTGCGATCGCGTGGGCATCATCAGCCGCGGCAGCATGCGAGAGATCGGAACCGTCGACGAGCTACGAGGCAAGGGCGACGGCCGAATCGAAGTCTTCGCCCCTGACGCGCCGGTCGGTTGGGCACACCATCTGATCGGTGTCACCACACTGAGCCACCTCGACGGCCGAACGCTCCTGAGCGTCGACGGCACGGCCGACGATCAGCAGATCCTGCACGCAGCATTGAAAACCGGACCGGTGCACGAGTTCACGCTACGACGTCCGTCACTGACCGATCTGTTCCGAGAGGTAGTAGCCGCATGAGCAACCAGTTGAGCGGAGGTCGAGCCATCGGGTTGGTCGCCCGACGCGAATTCATGACGCAGATCTCGAAGAAGAGTTTTGTGATCAGCAACGTCATCATTCTGGTCGCGATCATCGGCGGCATCATCGCCTTCTCGCTCTTCTCCGGCGGCGACGAGGACAAGTCGAAGATCGGCTTGGTCGGCAACCAATCACTCAGTGCCACGATGGTGTCCATCGGCGACACCCTCGGAAATCCGGTGACGGTAACGGAGGTTTCCGACGACGGCACCGCGCGTGATCAAGTCAAGGACGGCGACCTCGACGTGGCCGTGATCGCTGGATCGGGCGGCGGCGTCACTGTCGTGACCAAGAAGGAAGTAGCCACGAATCTGCGGGCCGTCATCGAGAGTTCCGTTGCACAGCAGGCACAATCGAATGCGCTTTCCGCTGCGGGGATCGACCCGGCTCAGCTCGCCGAAGCCACGTCCACCGCAGTGGTCACCATCGATGCCATCGATCCCCCGGATCCCGAACAGGGCCAACGTATAGCGATGTCGATCGCTGCTGTGGTGCTCCTGTACATGCAGATCCTGTTGTTCGGAACGTACGTGGCGATGGGCGTCGTCGAGGAGAAGTCCAGCCGTGTCGTCGAGTTGCTGCTCTCCACTCTCCGTCCACTGCAGTTGTTGTGGGGCAAGGTTCTCGGAATCGGTGCTGTCGGCCTGATGCAGATGGCTGCCTATGCCGTCGCGGGCGTCGCCACCGGACTGGCGACGGGCGTCCTGACCGTGACGGGCACCGCAATCGGCGTTCTGTTCGGCACTCTCGGGTGGTTCATTCTCGGCTTCCTCTTCTTCGCCGTGCTGTACGCCGCGGCCGGGTCCATGGTCTCGCGACAGGAGGACGTCAACGCCACCGCGATGCCTCTCGCGCTGCTCGTCATGGCAATGGTCAGCGTGGCTTTCGTTTCGGTGAGCAATCCAGAAGGAACCCTGAGCAACGTGTTGAGTTGGATTCCGCCGTTCTCGGCAATCCTCATGCCCCTGCGCATTTCCGCCGGTGTTGCTTCTCCGTTCCAGATCGTGGGAACGATTCTGCTGATGCTGGTGGTGACCGCTGCGCTGTCGATGATCGCGGCAAAGATCTACCAGCGCTCCATCCTTCGCATCGGCAAGGTCGTGTCATGGAAAGAGGCGTTCGGACGCTGATTCTCCAGCGCACAACTGGCGCCACGCGATCCCGGCGGCACCCCGTCCAGGTAGGTTCATCCTGGACGGGGTGCTGCTTACTTGGAGGACGTTGTGCGAATCTCGGCCGAAGAACTACTCACTGCGGTACTCGATCCCGAGAGCTTCGTCTCCTGGGACTCCCCGCCCGTCGACGTCGGACCTGGCGCGAAATACGCGGAAGACCTGGCGAAGGCCCGCGAGAAGAGCGGAGTTGACGAGTCCGTCGTCACCGGTGTCGGTACCGTTCGGGGACGTCGGGTCGCGGTAATTGCCTGTGAATTCAGCTTTCTCGCCGGTTCGATCGGAGTTGCTGCAGCCGAGCGGATCGTGACCGCTGTCGAACGTGCTACGGCAGAACAACTCCCGCTGCTGGCCTCGCCAACCTCCGGCGGAACGCGGATGCAGGAGGGCACCGTGGCGTTCGTTCAGATGGTGAAGATCGCTGCGGCAGTGGCTGTTCACAAAGCGGCACACCTGCCCTACCTGGTTTACCTGCGCAATCCCACCACCGGCGGGGTCTTTGCCTCGTGGGGATCCCTCGGCCACATCACCGTCGCGGAACCCGGTGCTCTGGTGGGATTCCTCGGACCCCGTGTCTACGAATCCCTGTACGGCGAAAAGTTTCCCGACGGTATCCAGACGTCCGAGAATCTGTATCGCAACGGCGTGATCGACGGCGTCGTCCCCGTCGACCGCCTCCGTCTGCTGGTCAACCGAGCGTTGTGCGTGCTCACCGATCCCCCGGCCCCGGCGGCCACGGACCCGATTCCCTCACCCAAGATTCCCGATGTTCCCGCCTGGCAGTCGGTGATGCTCTCGCGCCGGGCCGATCGACCCGGCATCCGGCAGTTGCTCCGCCATGCCGCAACTGAACAGGTACCGCTCAGCGGCACCGGGCAGGGTGAAACCGACAAGACGATCTTGCTCTCGCTCGCCCGCTTCCGAGGCTTTCCGTGCATCCTGCTCGGCCAGGACCGCAGTGGCCAATCCGCGCTCACCACGATGGGACCGGCCGCGCTCAGGGAAGCGCGACGGGGCATGAAACTTGCCGAAGAACTACAACTCCCGCTTGTCCTAGTGATCGACACATTGGGCGCGTCGCTGTCCAAAGAAGCTGAAGAACGTGGACTGGCCCCTGAGATCGCCCGTTGCATCGCCGACCTCGTGACGCTGAAGACCCCGACAGTGTCGGTGTTGCTCGGCCAGGGAACAGGCGGCGGGGCGCTCGCGCTGCTGCCCGCCGATCGGGTACTCGCGGCACAGAACGGGTGGCTCGCTCCCCTGCCGCCGGAAGGCGCAAGCGCGATCGTCCATCGCGACATCAGTCACGCACCGGAGATGGCGGCAGCGCAGGGCATTCGTTCGTTGGATCTGCTTCGAGACGGCGTGATCGACGCGATCATTCCCGAAACGCCTGACGCGGCCGACGAACCCGTGGAATTCTCCAAGAGGGTAGGGGCTGCGATAGCGCACGAACTCTTCGTGCTTGCCGAAGAGTCGGACACCGATCGCCAGTCCTCCCGTATCGCGCGCTATCGAAACCTGGGAGTTCCGCAATGACGACGAAGGACCGGAATGCGCTGACGCTGCCGCACAGTTACGACCGCGCGGCACTCGCTCGTTTCGAATTGTTCCTGTTCGCGGGCATCGCCACCGTGCTGATCACCCGCGCATATCTGGCGGCAACGGGCTATCCCCAGATCGGGGGCGGCGCCCTCCACATCGCACACGTTCTCTGGGGCGGATTGCTGATGGCCGTAGCCATCGTGGCGACCGCCATCACCGAAGGCTCTCGCACGCGTGACCTGGCCACGCTCGTCGGCGGAATCGGGTTCGGTCTCTTCATTGACGAGGTCGGAAAATTCGTCACCGCCGATGTCGATTACTTCTACCAGCCTGCCATCGCGATCATGTACGTCGTCTTCGTTCTCTTCTATCTTGCCGCGCGCGAGGTGGTGATTCGGCGCGGAATGAATGATCGTCATCGGCTCGCCATCGGGGCGCGCGCGCTCTCGGACCTCGCTCTCGGTCAGCTCGACGAGATCCAGTACAACCACGCCCTCCGCGTACTCGACGGCGTCGAAGACCGCAGCCTCACCGACCTCGTCGATTCGATCAAAGCCGGCCTGCATTCACAGACTCCGCCGACCGGCGGTATCGAATCGAAGATCACTCGTGGCCGCAACGCGTTCTTCCACCGTGCCGAGGAACTGCTCCGGCACCGGGTCGTCCGCCGACTGGTACTGACCCTGTTCGTACTGCAGGCTCTTCTGGCGATTGTCCAGGTGATCTACGCGTTGGTTTCCGAGAACGTCGTCGAGGCCGACGACGTCTCCGACCTGGTGGTCCAGATCTCCACCGTCACAACCGGAGTTCTTGTGGTTCTGGGAGTGTGGTTCCTCTTCCGAGGTCCGTACCTGCGAGCATTAAGGCTCCTGCGTGCATCCCTCATCGTGAGCCTCCTGGTGACGCAGGTTTATCTGTTCACGCAGGACCAGTTCGGCGCGCTTTTCGGTTTCGCAGTGTCGCTGTTCATGCTCGCGACTCTTCGCATCGCGATTCGTAGCGAAGAGGCCGCCGCGGCTCTACCGCAGTAATCCTCTACCGCAGTGGGACTGCAGGCCGACTCGGTAGATCGCGGATCCCGCGGAGCGGGCTGAAGAGCAGGACCAATCCGCACGGCGCGATCAGGCAGGCCATGATCCACATCGTCCCGCGCGGTCCCACTGCGTCGCCGAGGTAGCCTGCCGTCAGAGCACCGAGCGGAATGCTGCTGTGCAGCAGGAACATACTCGTTGCCACCACTCGTCCGAGGCGGTCCGGCGGACAGTAACTTTGACGGAAACTGCCGAGCACCACGTTGCACGACACGACGCCCGCAACCATCACCATGCCGCCGATGCAGAACCAGAACAGGCCGGCACCGTACGTCGTCAGAGGTGCTAACAGGATGAACGGTCCCGTCACCAACTGACAGGTGAGAACGCTTCGGGCAGTGCCGAATCTGCGGCCGAGCGGGCGCGCGATCATCGATCCGACAATTCCGCCCACCCCGGCAATCGCCAGGAGAAGCCCGAGTCCGAACTCCCCCACGCCAACCGTCTTTTCCAGGAACACGATCTGGATCGTGGAGTACCCAGTGAGACCGAAATTGAGCAGAGTGCCGTAGACGACGATCGACCGCAGATACGGATCACCGGCGACGAATCGCAGTCCGAGCGCAATCTGGCGTCGCAACGGTTCTCGCTGATTCCGTCCGCGATGGACGGTCTCCTGCACACGAATCAGCCAGATGCATACGAAGCAGAAGGCGAACGTGAACGCGTCGACAACCAGACCGGCCGCGAGCCCGACAGTTGCAACCACCAGCCCACCGACGCTTGGGCCGATCACCCGAGTTGCGGCCTCAGCGCCCTGAATCTTCGAGTTCCCTTCGACAAGATCCGCTTCGGCGAGCACCGTGGGGAGATACGAGTGATAGGCCGCCTAGAAGAAGACGGTGGCTGTACCGGTGAGCAGCGCGACCAGGAGCAGGTGGCCGTATGTCATCGCCTCCAGGAAGCCGGCGATCGCGATGCTCGCGAAGAACAGCGCGCACGCAGCGTTCGCGATCATCATGATCGGGCGCCGAGGCAGCCGGTCGATCCAGGCACCGGCTGGTAGTCCGACGATCAACCACGGCAACCACACTGCCGATGCCAGCACACCGATC
Source organism: Rhodococcus sp. 008 (assembly GCF_001682295.1). Taxonomy (NCBI): domain Bacteria; kingdom Bacillati; phylum Actinomycetota; class Actinomycetes; order Mycobacteriales; family Nocardiaceae; genus Rhodococcus; species Rhodococcus sp. 008. Next base: position 658,786 of record NZ_CP012749.1, read on the forward strand.
CGGAAGCTACTCGCGTCCAGTTCGCGAAGCGCGATCAGCGGCAGTACGACGGTCGTGACACCGTTTCCGATACCGCTGACTGCGTCGCCGGTCCACAGAAGTCGGAAGTCACGCAGAGCGAGGACTCCCCAGAAGCCTGCGCGTTGCGCTGCACCTGTCACATCGATCCCCCCTTTCAGTCCCTGCCCTATCCCACCCCTGCGCGCCACTGGCCGACGGGACAGGCCCGCCCGGCGCAAAGGGACGGTACCCGCACCGCTACTGAGGCGCACCGCACTGACGGTGACCTAAGGTGTTTCAGGTCACCGGTAAGCGAAGTTCACGAGAGGACACACGTCGATGAGCTCTTCCGAGCAGGCGTCCCACACCACGTATGCCGACGCATATCGCGAGAGCATGGATCAGCCGGAGAAGTTCTGGCTCGACGCTGCGCGGGCCGTCGACTGGGATGTCGCCCCCACCAAGGCTCTCGACGACTCTGCCGCGCCGATCTATCGCTGGTTCCCGGATGCTTCGCTCAACACCAGCTTCAATGCCCTCGATCGGCACGTCCGCGACGGCCGCGGCGATCAGACCGCGTTGATCTTCGACTCCGCGATGGTACCCACCAAGGCCACGTACACCTACGCCGAATTGCTCGAGCAGGTCTCACTCTTCGCCGGCGTCTTGAAAGATCAGGGTGTGGTGGCGGGCGACCGCGTGATCATCTACATGCCGATGATCCCCGAGGCTGCGATCGCGATGCTCGCGTGTGCGCGAATCGGCGCTGTGCATTCGGTGGTGTTCGGCGGCTTTGCGGCCAAGGAGCTCGCAACGCGAATCGACGACGCCGGTCCAGTGGTGCTCGTGACGGCGTCCGGCGGCCTCGAACCCGGACGAACAATCGAGTACCTGCCGATGGTCGAGAAGGCTCTGCAACTGTCCGCCACTCCCGCGCACACCGTGATCGTGAAGAATCGCGAGCAGATTCCCGGTGCAGCTTCCGACTACAAGTCAAGTGCCGCAGCCTGGTTCGACTGGGACGAGCTGATCGCCGACGCCACCCCGGCCGACCCGGTGTCGGTCGCCGCGACGGATCCGCTCTACATCCTCTACACCTCGGGAACGACCGGTAAGCCCAAGGGCGTCGTCCGGGACAACGGTGGCCATGCCGTTGCGCTGACGTGGACCATGAAGAATCTGTACGACATCAGCCCAGGACAGGTGTGGTGGACCGCCTCCGACGTCGGCTGGGTGGTCGGCCACTCCTACATCGTCTACGGACCGTTGCTCGCCGGAGCCACGACGGTCATGTACGAAGGCAAGCCCGTCGGCACCCCCGACGCCGGTGCGTTCTGGCGCATCATTTCCGAATACAACGTGTCGGCACTCTTCACCGCTCCGACAGCGATCCGCGCGGTCCGCAAGGCCGACCCGGACGCAAAAGAGCTTGCCAAGTACGACATCTCGTCGCTCGACACACTGTTCGCGGCCGGCGAGCGCTTGGATCCCGACACCTACGAGTGGGCTACTCGGATTCTCGATCGCCCGGTGGTCGATCACTGGTGGCAGACCGAAACCGGTTGGGCCATCTGCGCGAACCTGCGCGGCCTCGAACCGATGGAGATCAAAGCGGGCTCACCCACCGTCGCCTGCCCCGGATACCGCGTCGAAATCGTCGACGGCAAGGGCGAACTCGTGGGTCCGGGCACCGAGGGCAACATCGTGATCGGCCTGCCGCTTCCTCCCGGAACACTCGCCGGACTGTGGCGTGACGAGGACCGGTACGTGAAGTCCTACCTGTCGACTTTCGAAGGGTATTACCTCACCGGCGACTCCGGGTACATCGACGAGGACAACTACGTCTTCGTGCTCGGACGAAGTGACGACGTGATCAACGTTGCCGGACATCGCCTTTCGACCGGAAGCATGGAGGCCGTCGTCGCCGGCCACCCGGCTGTCGCCGAATGCGCGGTCATCGGCATTCACGACGAACTCAAGGGGCAACGGCCGAGCGGTTATGTCGTGCTCAAGTCCGGCGTCGACATCGATCCCGAAACACTCCGACAGGAACTGGTCGCGCGGGTGCGAGACCAGATCGGTGCCGTCGCCACGTTCCGGGACGTCACCGTCGTCGCCGCACTACCGAAGACTCGTTCCGGCAAGATCCTCCGCAAGACCATGCGGCAGATCGCCGACAACGAGGAGTACACGGTCCCGTCGACCATCGAGGACGCGAGCGTATTGGACGAGTTGTCCAAACTCCTTCGCGGATAAGGATTCAGCGAATTCCCCTGTCTGTCTGCCTCCGGACGTAGCAGTATGAACACGTTCCAGTTTCGGCGATTCACACGGGCAGGGGAAGTTCGATGGGCAATTTGGACGGTCAGGTCGCATTCATCACCGGAGCGGCGCGTGGTCAAGGGCGCGCGCATGCCGTCAAGCTCGCGTCCGAGGGCGCGGACATCATCGCGGTGGATCTCTGCGCGCCGGTCGCAACGGCGGGGTACGACATGGCCACCGAAGCCGACCTCGCCCAGACCGTCGCCCTGGTCGAAGCTCAGGGCCGGCGTATCGTCGCATCCGTCGCGGACACTCGCGACCTCGATGCCCTGAAATCAGCGGTCGACGCCGGAGTCGAGAAACTCGGCCGACTGGACATCGTGATCGCCAACGCGGGAATCGCGGCGTCGGCGAAATTGTCCTGGGACCTGAGCGCCGAAGAGTTCCGCGAGCTGATCGATATCAACGTCACCGGCGTCTGGTTGACGACCAAGGTGTCGATTCCGCACATCATGAACGGCAATCGAGGTGGATCCATTGTGTTGATCAGCTCGATGGCCGGGCTTCGAGGCGTGCCGGGGATTGCACACTACTCCGCGTCCAAGCACGCCGTTCGGGGGTTGGCGAAGTCTCTGGCCAACGAACTCGGCTGGGCAGACATCCGAGTCAACTCCGTACACCCGGGCAATGTGCGAACGACGATGATCGACAACGAACCGATGGTTCGTGCGTTCCGTCCAGACTTGGAGAATCCTGTCCTCGCCGATACCGCTCCGATCATGTCGAAGCTGAATCTGCTGCCCCACCCGTGGGTCGACCCCGAGGTGATTGCGGATGCGGTGTTCTATCTGGTGGGGCCGGCAGGCCGCGGGATCACCGGCATCGCGTTGCCGATCGATCTCGGCACCTCGGAAAAATTCGCCGGCGGCTGAAGGCCCGAACTGATGCAGAATTGCCTCTGCCGGATGGGTCTCGAGCACCATCCGGCAGAGGCAATTCCGGCTTGATCAAGCCTTCGTAGCAACAGAACAAGTAGTCGACAACCTCATAGGCGCTCCTCGTCTGGCGTGGGACAAACCGTTGTGGGATGCGCAACAAACCCAAGACCCAGCGTAGAAGCATTTGGCCGCAAACGCGCGTCATTCGGCACTATTTTTTTGGATTCGGGCATACTGGACAACGCTCCCACCACGTATTATGGACCCGAGTTCACACTTACAGGGGGTAGGCACAGTGACGGTCAAATACGCCGTAATGGACCCGATTCACGGAAAAGTCGAGATCTCGTTCGATGTCGACACGGGGGTCGTCGACGTCCGAAACGGCAACTCACACGCTCTGTTGACGCGTCGAGTCGATGCCCCGCGCCGTGAAGGCACACCCATCGGAACGCGCGCCGCCGCCGACTTGTTCTTCACTGTCGGTGGCGATGAAGTCGAACTCACTGTCGGCAAAGGGTTTCTGTCCCGTCGCTCGTACTCTGTCTCGGCACTCGTCGACGGCGTGAGTTTGAACTTCGCCCCAGTCGACGACGCGAACAGTGCATTCACCCGCGACGGATTGCGGATCGGGCACTTCTCCAAGAACGAGGAATCCGATCCCAGACAGACCGACGCAGTCTGGTCGAGCACGCCGAGCACCGACGAACTTGTCATCGGTTACGCCCTGGCCGAAGCCTTCGATTGCGGAGCACTCAACGGCGCTTTTGCGTTGATCGAATCACTGGTGCTCGGCGGCGGATAGAGACCACTCAGAGCAGGTGGATTACCAGCAGAACAACGGCAATAGCTGGGAAAAGCATCTGTACGACGGCTGCGCGGGCTTTGTCGGGAGACGAGAGAATCAGCACCAATCCCGCGGCAACCATCGATCCTGTGCCTGCCAGGACGAGGGCAATTCCGACCGACGCGGAGCCGGTCGCCGCAATCACGATGCCGACCGCCGACACGATCGCCAAGAAAAGGTTGTAAAAGCCCTGGTTGAAGGCGAGCGGCTGCGTGGTGATCGCCTCTTCCTCGGACTTCACGCCGAACGTGGCGCGGGTCTTCGGGGCCGTCCAGAGAATCGATTCGAGGACAAAAATGTACACGTGCACTGCTGCGGCCAGTCCCGCGAAGATGTAGCCGGCGACGTTCATCGGTGAGCTCCTGTTGCTTCGAGTGAATTCTGTATCGTTCAGTCCAATATATACTGGACCGAACGATACAGAAAGAGCGAGGCTTTGATGGGCAGATCACAAGAATTCGACACAACAGCCGTGGTCGCTGCCGCTTTGGACGTTTTCTGGGCACGCGGATACGAAGGTGCCTCACTCGGCGACCTCGAATCCGCGACGGGGCTGAGTCGGTCAAGTCTCTACAACTCGTTCACCAACAAGCGCGGATTGTTCGACGCCGCCGTGCAGATGTACCTCGACCATGTCATCCGGCCACGTCTGCGCAGCCTCACGACAAATCCCGGGGCAGACGCAGTCGACGACTACCTTTCCTCGCTTGCGCAAGCGATCGGCACCATGACCGCCGACTCGCCTCGGCGCGGTTGCCTACTTCTCAATACGGCTGCCGGACTCGGCGCGCACGACGATGCGGCGGCCGCAGTGATCCGCGCGTACCGCCGAGAACTCGCCGACGCGATCAACAGTGGATTACACGCCGCGTTTCCAACCGAGACAGACGCCACGCTCTCAGATCGCACTCGAATCCTTCTCTCCTGCACGGTAAGTGCATTGGTACTCGCACGAGTTGACACCGAAGAGGCCATCGCAACTCTGGAATCTGCGCGCCGACTGAACGCAGACTGGCAGGGATAATGACCGGAAAGCTCACGCCATTGCCCGCCATCAGGCGGGTAGGCGATGATGCTTCACGTGCCCAAGTTGACCACGCCCGCTATCGCCGCTGGATATCTCCGGGGAATGGACCAACCCTCGATCCACGTCGGGACTTTCGCGATTCTCCGACCCTGGACCCGCGACGACGCACCGGCCGTCATGGAAGCCTTTCGCGATCCGTCGATTCAGCGTTGGCACATCCGCCGCGCCGACTCGATCGACGAAGCACGGGGTTGGCTCACCCAGTGGAGAGACGGGTGGGCAAGCGAATCCGAATGCCATTGGGCGATCGCCGCTCCCGAGACAAATGAACTCCTCGGCCGAATCGCAGCAAAGGGGGTGAATTTGTGGGACGGCACTGCCGAGCTCGCGTATTGGGTGACCCCAGCGGCGCGCGGCCGCGGACTGTGCACCCAGTCTGTAACCGCACTGTCCGAGTGGGCATTCCGCGAAGCGGGGTTTCATCGACTGGAACTCGAGCACTCGATCCACAACCCACGATCGTGCCGAGTCGCCACCAAAGCAGGGTTCAGCGAAGAAGGTGTTCGACGAAGCTCCGCCAGGCACGCCGACGGCTGGCACGACATGCACGTCCACGCCCGACTACGTAGCGATCAGCCTTCGGCAACGACCCGCGCCGCGAGGGCAAGCGTCTGATCCACCAATTCCGCAACTCGCTGCGGCACGACCGGTTCGAGGTCGAACAGAATTCGGTAGATGATCGGCGCCACTACATGGTCGACCACCGAATCACCATCCACGCCGGCAGCTTCCGGCCAACGCGCGAGGATCACGTCGATCTGCGTCCGACAGAAGAAGGCACACTTGAACTTCTTCGTACCGTCCGGTGCATGCGTCTGATCGTCGCTCATCAACACGTCACGCAACGAAGCACGACCGACAGGCGCAGACATCTCCTCGAGGTACTCCTGCGCCCAAATCGTCAGATCCCCTCGGAGCGAGCCCGTTTCACGCGGGTCGGCGTCCGGGCGCAATCTCTCGATCGAGACGTCGGCAAAGACTTCGTTGATGTCACCCCACCGCCGATAGATGGTCGACGGGGTCACTCCCGCATCGGTCGCGATCATCGGCACCGTGATCTCGGCTCGATCACGCTGTTCCAACAACTTGCGCGCCGACGCATGCACGGCCTGTTGGATGCGCGCACTACGGCCACCGGGGCGCGGACCTGCGGACGGACTCATAAATCCAATACTAACGCAAAGATGTTGCATTAGGCTACGGCCAGGCGTAGCGTCCCAAACGCAAAGTATTTGCGTTTGAAGTCTTCACCACCCGCACGGGAAGCGCTACGACAATGACAACGACCGTTTCACCTCAGACCGAGAGCACTTCACGCCCACGCCTTGGGCGAGGCGTCGCTTTCACACTCATCGCCGTCATCATCGCTACGTTCCTGGGCGCATCCGCGACCCCGACACCGTTGTACGAGCACTATCAACAGTTGTGGGGATTCTCCTCGCTGGCGTCGACGCTCGTGTTCGGCATCTACGCTCTCGCATTGCTCGCCACGCTCCTGACCGCCGGATCCCTGTCCGATCACATCGGCAGGCGCCCGGTCCTGCTCGGAGCACTCGCGCTCGAGGCAGTCTCGCTCGCGCTGTTCGCCTCGGCCGACGGGTTGACCATCCTGCTCATCGCCCGGGTCGTACAGGGTGTTGCCACCGGCGCTGCAATCAGTGCTCTGGGTTCGGCATTGATCGACCTCGAACGCACTCCGGGCCGAGGATCGATCATCAACAGCGTCGCTCCGACGATGGGGCTTGCAGTCGGAGCAGTGGGTTCGAGCCTCATCAGCGAGCACCTGCCCCGGCCCACCAGCACTGTCTACCTGGTCCTTCTCGTGCTTGTCATTCTCGAGATCTTCGGAGTATGGGCCGCTCCCGAGACTTCGGGCGGACGCCCCGGAGCCTGGCAGTCCCTGCGCCCCACACTGGCCGTTCCTCGTCAGGCGCGCACGATGATTGCCCTGACCGCACCGTGCCTGATCGCGGTCTGGGCGCTGGGAGGTTTCTACCTCTCACTCGGACCTGCATTGGCGCGCAACGCACTTGACGTTCACAGCTCCCTCATCGGTGCCATCATGGTTGCAACACTGACAGGATTCGGAGCGGCAGCAGTACTCACCTTCCGCAAACTCGGCGGCCGGACCGTGATGCTGATCGGAACCACCGCCTTGGTGCTCGGGGTGGCCGTCACACTCATCGGTGCTGAAACATCCTCTGCCGTATTGATTCTGGTCGGTACGGCTGTTGCAGGTATCGGCTTCGGAGCAGGATTCCAAGGAACTATCCTCACCGTCATGCCGCTGGCCGAGAACCACGAACGCGCGGGTTTGTTGTCCACCGTCTACGTCATCGCATATCTGGCCAACAGTCTTCCCGCCTTGCTGGCCGGCTACCTGGTCGGCAAGGTCGGATTGGTGGATACGACGCGTGGCTACGGAGCACTCGTCATGGTGCTCGCGGCGGCCGCACTGATCGGACTGCTGGTCACCGGCGAGCGAAAGGTCGAAGCCGTCTCGGTGTCGGAGTAGGTGTCCCCCGATCGGTGGACACACCGTTCCGCCTGCACAGGGTCCGGGGAGTGGACATACGACATCGATCTGCTCCGACATAGTTGTCTTCGAGAGAGCCAACCGAACGCTCACCCGGACAAAGGACACCGTCGATGACGAACCCACGCTACGTAGTTGCCGCAATCACAGCTCTGGCCGCCGGCGCCCTCACGTTGGGATTGAGCGGAATCGCCAGTGCCGGAACCCTTCCCACAACCGGCAACAGCATCACGATGACGATCAGCAACGACACCGAACAGACAATTCATCTCGAAGGCGCCGACAACCCCTACGGACAGTGGATGCAGAGCCCACGCCAGTCGCTCGCTCCCCACGAGACCGAAATCGTCACGGCGTACAACCAGGACCCGCGCGGCCTGACGGTCGACGTCGTCTATTCCACTCCCGGCGGCGGACAAGCCGTCTTCATGGCCAACGACTATCCGCAGTTCGACACCGACGGAACCCGCACCACCGACCCTGATCACTACTTCATCTCGAGCTACATCGACGGCTACTACCCGAACCTGAGCGTCGGGTACCACCTCAGTGCGGTGTGACTGCAGCAGTCGTCATAAGTAATCCATCTGCCTCTCAGACGCACTTGTTCTTGGACATTCGTCCGGCGCGCGGGGATTGTTGAACGCAGCCCCGCACGACCAGGCACACGCCCCGTTGCCGGTGGCCCGAACATCAACGGGAGAGGGAAAACCACAGTGCGACTACCCAACCAGTTTCTGATCTACGTCAGCGATGCCGCCTCCGCAGCAGCGTTCTACGGCGAATTGTTCGACGCGAAGCCTGAGGTCCTCAGCCCTCGGTACATGACCTTCGACCTCGGCGGCGGTGTGGTCCTTGCACTGTGGAGCGGCAAGTCCCGCGACCTCGATCCCGCGACGCCGCGCAATTTCGAAGTCGGCATCTTGGTCGACGGCGGGAGCAACGAAATTCGGGCGATCCACGACGAGTGGGTGGCCAAGGGAGTCGAGGTCGTCGAAGAACCCAACGAAGATGTCTTCGGTCTGACGTTCGTCATTTCAGATCTGGACGGAAACCGCGTCCGCGTAGCGCCCGCAGATCACTGAGCACTCAGCCTTTGATCTCGCCGTACCGGCGCAAGGCTTCCTCACGCTCGTGCGCGTGATCGACGATCGGGTCCGGGTAGTCGACTGGGCGCATCGCCTTCAACGAGTGGACGGCCTTCCCGGGAACATCGCGAAGTTCGGGGACCCACCGACGGACGTATGTGCCGTCGGGATCGAACTTCTCCCCTTGCGTGATCGGGTTGAAGACGCGGAAGAAAGGCGAAGCATCCGTACCCGACCCGGCAGTCCACTGCCACCCGTGCTGATTGGAGGCCAAGTCACCGTCCACCAGTTGCGACATGAAGTACCGTGCGCCGCGCCACCACGGAATGTGCAGGTCCTTCACCAGGAATGACGCGACGATCATTCGGACCCGATTGTGCATCCAGTTCTCGGCGGCGAGTTGCCGCATGCCGGCATCCACGATCGGGAAGCCGGTCTTGCCTTCACACCAGGCCGTGAAGGCGGCGTCTGCGTCGACTCCCTCGTCGTGACGTAAACGGTCGAACTTGTCGTCGTAGTTCTTCCGCGCGCTGTCGGGGCGCTGAAACAGGATGTCTGCGTAGAAGTCTCGCCAAGCAAGCTGGCGACGGTACGCCTGAGCGCCGTCTCCGAGTCGCTTGGAGAGATCTGCCAACATGGTTCTCGGATGAATCGTGCCGTACTTGAGCGGGATCGACATCCGACTCGTGGTGTCGAGGTCGGGGCGATTTCGTTCGTCGTCGTACCGGTCAAGATCGTTCTCGCAGTATTCTTTCCACTGTTCGAGCGCACCGGTCTCACCGACGACATCGCTGACGGTGCCGGACGGCGCGGGGATACTCACCCGGCGCGGGCCACCGTCCTTCTCGCTCGGATCGAACCAACGGACCGTCCCCGCATCGGTCGACGCGGGGCCCCGCCAACCATGTTCCATCCACTGACGGAAGTACGGCGTGAACACCTTGTACGGATCACCGTCCGCCTTGGTGACGCGTCCGGGCGCCACGGCATATGGTGACCCGGTGGCGATCAACTCCACCTTCTCGGCCACGGCCGCGTCGCGCCGTCGGCCGTAGGGCCCGTAGTCGGCACTGATGTGAACTTCTTCGGCGCCAACGGATTCCGCCACGCGGGGCACCACGTCTGCCGGATCACCTCGAACAACCATCAATCGTCCGTCGAGCTGGTTATCGAGTGCCGACAAGTTGGCGAACAGTTGATTCTGGCGGGGTGAGCCTGCCGGTCCGAGCAACTTCTCGTCGAGGACGAACAAACCCAACGTCTGTCCGCCGGCATCCGCCGCTGCAGTCAGAGTCGGAAGATCACCGACCCTCAGATCGCGTCGAAACCAGATCACAGAGTTACTCACCCAGTCGAGCCTACCGATCAGATCTCAGAACGCATCCCACCGCGCGGGCCGCCAGTTGCGCCGCTCTTTCGGCTGTCGGTTCGGAGGTGAGCCCGAGCAGTCGCCGCCGGTGCTCCTCCCCGAGCAGCAAGGTGTACAACTGATCCGCGCACAGCGCAGCCTTCTGGCCGTGCTGATCGATCAAAATCTTCTCCAGAAAGGCAATCGACTTGGCCGGGCCGGATTTGTAGAACGCTGCGGCCAATTCAGGGAACTGCACGGCCTCGCCGATCATCATGCGGTGCAGCGCAATCGAGTTGTCGCTGTGCAGGGCGATGACGATGTCCACTGCAGCGGCGAGCAGGTCGGACTGGCCCTCGCCGGCATTGTCGACGTACGCGTGCTGACGCGCAACCGCAGCTGCAAAGACCGCAGACTTGTCGCCGAAGTAGCTGTACACGGTCCGCTTGGCGACGCCGGCCACCGTGGCAATGCCCTCGATGGTAGTTCGGGCGAACCCGACATCTCGAAACGAGTCGACAGCGACGTCGAGAATCTCGTTGCGTCGTTCGGCGCGTTCGGCGTCACTGGTTCTCCCACGTCTGCGCGGTTGCTCCATAAAGTCCCCTGTTACCGTGCCGGTAAATTAATGCTACGTTGACGTTTCATTAATTCGAATACTACAGGAGCACTGCATGACCGGACAACGACTCGTCCACGTCGCTATCGCCGACGACTGGGAAGCATGCAAGCGTTTCGGTGAGTACGAGGTCTCGACGCGCGGAATCAGTTACGACGAGGCAGGATTCATTCGCGCAACCACCCCGGACGCACTCACTTCGGTGCTCGATCTGGTGTTCGGCGACCTCACATTGCCGCTGGTCGTCGCCGTCATCGATCAGGACGCCCTGACCTCCGCGGGCATCGACGTCGAATGGGAGGCGGAAAAGCCCCGAATCCTCCGACCTCTACCGATGGACGAGGACACCGTGGTCGCCGAACTGGCCGTGGAACGCGTTGACGGGGTCTGGCCGATTCCCGACCTGACCCCGTACGCAAGCTGCGCCGGCTAGACCAGCGCAGCCTCCGGTTCGATAACCGGCGCCGACGCCTTCTTCCGTCCGGCAGCCACGCACAGCGCGATCCCGACGGCAATCCAGCACACCAGCACCAGAAGTGGCGTGGTGGCGCCATGGCCGTCGAAGAACGCCATCGAACGGACGGATGCTCCTGCGGCGCCAGGTGGGAGCAGCTGCCCCAATGCGCCCCAGCCTGCGGGCAACCACGCGGCAGTTGTCGCCATCCCCGAGAGTGGGTTTCCGATGAACATCATCGTGACGGCGCCCAACGCGAACCCCTTCATCCCGAGCAGGGATTCGAGCCCCAAAATGGGAAGCGAGATGGCCGACATGCCCATGGTGAGTGCGAGCGCGGTGAGCAGGTAGTTTCCGTCAAGACTGTTGGTGCCGAACTGCAGAATGGCAGTCAGTGCAAAACCCGCGACCACCGCGACGCCGGCAGCGCCCAACACTCGCTTGACGATGCTGCGCGGAAACAGTTGCACGAGAACAACAGCGGGCATGATTCCGCCGAACACCAAGGGCAAGGCCAATGCCGTGAGCCCAGCACCGGTCGGGTCGTCCGCCGTCAACGGCACAACGTCTTCGACGGGAACCTTTGCCCCCGAGGCCTCCGAGAGGCCGTTGGCCACCCCGGTCAGGGTCTGGGCGATCGGGGTTCCGCCTGCAGTCGCGATCAACACGTGAGGACCGTTGGCATCAACGGCGATTCCGCCGACCACGTTGCGATTCCGAATCGCGTCACGCAGGGCGTCGGCGTCGGCGAATTCTCGAGTATCGAAGGCGCCTTGCTTACTCGCCTCGAGCGAGGTGCTGATCTGTTCGGTTGCCGCAACTGGACCGGTGATGCCCAACTTCAGTTCGTGCGGGCCACTGTTGACCGAGGGCAGTACGAAGGCAAGCAGCATCAGCCCGATCACGGCGGACAAGCCCAACACCACAGCCACCAACTTCTTGCGGTCCTGTGCTTCAACTTCGGCGTTCATAACTACCCTCCCTAAGTGGAAGTTTTTCCTCCACTATTTGTGGAAGATATTCCTCCGGTTATGATGAACTGTCAATACCGGAGGTGGATGTGCGAGCCGATGCACGTGAACGCAGAAACGCAATAATCGACGCCGCACGAGCGGTGTTCACCGAACGCGGGCACGACGCGCCGCTCGATGCAGTCGCAGAACTCGCGAAAGTGGGCATCGCCACGCTGTATCGAAACTTTCCGACGCGCGAGGACCTCGTGACCGCCGTCGCCGTCGCAACACTGACCGATGTCCGCGAGGCTGCCGACATCGCACTCACGGCAATGTCCACCGATCCGGCAAACGCGTGGCACACGCTGGTGGACCGCCTCGTGGAACTGCGCCTGGGTGCGCTCATTCCTGCACTGGTGGAACGCAGTTTCACCGAGCTGGCGCCCGAAGTTCTGGCGGTGCGTGAGGTGACGAAAACGAAGATGACCGCGACGATCGGCGCCGCTCAGAGCGCCGGACTGGTTCGCGCCGATCTGCAACCGCTCGAATTCGTCATGGCTCTGGCCAAACTGACGCGCCCGCAAATCGAGTTGTCCGACGAGGCCATGCCGAACCTGGTCCCGCGGTTGGTCGCGGTGTTCATGGCCGGTCTGCGTCCGGACGGTACCGACTTGCCGGTCTGATCGGCGAAACCCGACGTATCAGGCAAGGCACAATGGGGCTGTGACCGAGATACCGAAAATCCTCGTAGTCGACGACGACGCAGACGTCCTGACCTCACTCGAACGCGGATTGCGGCTCTCGGGATTCACCGTACTGACGGCGGTGGACGGCGCCGACGCGCTCCGAGTGATCTCCGACAAACGACCGGACGCGGTAGTCCTCGACATCAACATGCCGGTGCTCGACGGCACCGGTGTGGTGACGGCGCTTCGTGCCGCCGGCAACGAAATCCCGATCTGCGTGCTCAGTGCGCGCAACTCGGTCGACGATCGCATCGCCGGGCTCGAATCCGGTGCAGACGACTACATGGTCAAACCGTTTGTTCTTGCCGAACTGGTTGCCCGGATCCGCGCAATGCTCCGTCGCAGCAACACTCCGGCCGGCGATCACTCCGAGGGTACGAATACCCTGCGGGTCGGAAACCTCGACATCGATCTCTCCGGTCGCCGGGTTCGTGTCGACGGCAAGGAAGTACCGCTCACCAAACGCGAATTCGAGCTACTCGAAGTGCTCGCACACAATTCAGGCATCGTGCTCACTCGCGAACGTCTCCTCGAACTGGTGTGGGGCTACGACTTCGTCGCCGACACGAACGTCGTGGACGTCTTCATCGGCTATCTGCGTCGAAAGTTCGAATCCGGTGGTTCACCTCGTCTGCTGCATACGGTTCGCGGCGTCGGGTTTGTGCTTCGGGAGAACCCGTGAAGCGTCGCCGCTTCTCACTACGAACTCGCGTTGCCGCGGCCGCGGCACTGGGGGCGACGTTCATCGTCATCGCTCTCGGTGTGGTCGTTGCACTGGCTATCGCACGAAACAATTTGGCGCAGTTGGACCGTCGATTGGAGACGGCATCGACGGTCATCGTGGCCAATGCGGCTACAGCGGGACCTTTTCTCGGCGCGTTCGGAGACGGCGGCGCCTTTTCCGTGACCATCCGCTCCGACACCGACGGAACCGTCAAATCCAGTACCCCGACGCGACTGCCCGAACTACCGGTCGGCTCGGCGACCGTCGACGTGGACGGTACGAAGTACCGGGCATATACCGCCGAGGCCGACGGGATCAATGCCCTTGTCTCGCTGGCGGTTCCCTATGCCGAAGCGCGAGACATCACAGTCGACCAACAGCGACAGGTTGCGTTCTTCGGCGTCGGGGCCGTAGCGGCCGCAGCTGCGTTGGGATGGTTGTTCGGTGGCCCGGCGGTGCGCCCCCTCGTGGAGTTGACCCGCCGGATCGCCAGGCGCGATCCCGATCTCGCCACCGAGGTTTCCGGAATCCGTGAAGCGGACGAGCTTGCCGCAGCAGCAGAATCGATGCTCAGCGACGTCGCTCGAGCGCAAGCCGCAACCAACTCCGCCCTTGCCGCCGCCCGAGATTTTGCGTCCGCCTCGGCTCACGAACTCCGAACTCCGTTGACAGCAATGCGAACCGACATCGAAGTGTTGTCCATTCACGACCTCGATCACGAACAAAGACGCGAGATCCTCACAGATCTGGCCCGCGCGCAGGGCCGCGTCGAGTCAACTCTGAGAGACCTCGAGCGCCTGGCGAAGGGTGAACTCTCGACGGCCGAGGATTTCAAGGACACCGATTTGACCGAGGTCTGCGACATCGCTGCCGACGACGCACGCCGACATCATCCTGGGCTCGACGTCGGCGTCGTCACGGTGGATTCCCCACTCCCCTATTGCATCCGGGCCCTTCCCGGCGGAATCCGGTTGATCCTCGACAACGCGATCACCAATGCAGTCCGCCACGGCGGCGCGAGCGCGGTGCGCATCACCCTCGCTCGCCCGGCCGATTCACCGGACACCGTCACGATCACGATCGACGACAACGGTTGCGGAATACCGGCCGAGGAACGCTCGAGCGTGTTCGAGCGCTTCACTCGCGGATCGACGGCAGGCAAGACAGGCTCCGGTTTGGGCCTGGCGCTGGTGGCGCAGCAGGCGGCCCTGCACGGCGGACGGACGACATTTCACGACAGTCCACTCGGCGGGGCTCGCCTGCTGGTCGAACTCAGGGATCAGCCCGGACCCGAATAGCCCTTCAGGTCTCGATCAACTGGCCGATCCCCGACGCTGTCACTTCGATGACCCGAGCCGAGCCGATGTCGAAGAACAGTCCGGCGATACGCAGGCGACCATCCACACGGGCCTGACCGACGAGAGGATGGCGTTCGAGAGTCTGCAATTGGACTGCGACATTGACCATTCCGAGCTGATCGACCTCCGAGAAACCTGCCTCGGCCGCAGCACGCGCGACCGGATGGCCACTCGTATAGGCCTGCAAGCTCGTCTCCGCATGCCGCAGCCATTCACCGACGACTCCCGATTCCGACGGACCGTTGGTCAGGAGTGCTTGCATCGCGCCGCAGCCCGAATGTCCGCACACGACCACCGAACTGACACCCAACTCGTCGATCCCGAAGGCCAGCGCCGCTTCCACCGACGTATCGCGGCCGCCGGCAGGAACCAGGTTTCCGACATTGCGCACGGTGAACAGGTCACCGGGGCCACTGCTCGTGATGATGTTCGGCACCACTCGCGAATCTGCGCAGGTAAGGAAAAGGGAGTCGGGGTTCTGCCCGTCGCGCAACTGATCCATGTGCGGCCGTATCGCTTCGGCGCGATGGCGATGATAGTTGGACACCCCGTCGAGAATGGGCCGCAAGGCCGGCGGGCTGCTCAGATTCCTCCCCGAAGCCTGTGGTTGCCAACTGCCCCACGGCGCGAGCAAGCCGCGCAGGTCGGTGACTGCGGCGCCGCGCTTCGGCGGACCGGTGGTCGCGCTCTCCATACTCACCGAGCCGACTTCGTCGATGACCACCGAACCACCTGCCAACTCGTACTGCCTCGCCCACTCTTCGATGACGTCGAAGACGGCATGGTCGAGGAAATCGACAGACAGCTCGACGGTGACGTCCGACCGCGGTGGGAGTCCGGCGAGCACCGACGTCAGCTTGGGCAGCACCAGGAAGGTGCACGAGCCTTCGACCAGGATGCGCCACTTCCCGGAATCGTTGTCGCCCAACTCTTCTGCGGTGACAGTTGCGCGGATGACACGCCACACCAGGAGGGCGATGGCCAGCGCCAACCCGATCAGGACGCCCTCGAGCAGATTCAAGAACACGACGCCGACCACCGTGATGCCGTACACCCACAGATCACCGGTCCGTCGCGCCAACCGAATGTGCGCCAGCTTGACCAGTTGAATACCGATGACAATCAACAGTCCGGCCAGTGCAGACTTCGGAATCTGCTGGACCAACCCGGCGAGCGCAGCCGAGAACAGCAGAATCCACAGGCCGTGCATGATCGACGACGCGCGGGACTTCGCCCCGGCCTCGACATTGGTCGCACTGCGCACGATCACCCCGGTGACCGGAAGGCCGCCGATGGCCCCGGACACCATGTTCGCGGTGCCCTGGCCGAGCATCTCGCGATCGAAGTTCGACCGCGGGCCCGAGTGCATCTTGTCCACGGCCACGGCCGAGAGCAGACTCTCCACACTGGCGATCAGGGCGATGGTGAGGATGCCGGTTGCGACGCCGAGCCACTGGCCGTCGGGCAGAGCGGGGAGTCCGATCGAGTCCAGCAAAGATCCGTCGAGAGCAATACGCTCGACGTCGATCGGCAGCGCCAGCGAAGCGAGAGTTGCCAATACGATGCCCACCAACGCCGCCGGAACCTTGCGGACACCGGCAGGGAGATAGCGCCACCCGAGAAGGGTGGCGATGACAACGAGTCCGATCATCAGGTCCTCGACATGCAAGGCACCGATCTGTGCGGGCAACTGCCGTAGATTGTCCAGCGCCGAGCTGGCCGAGCTTCCACCCAACAACACGTGAACCTGTTGTAGCGCAATGGTGATGCCGATACCGGCGAGCATCGCATGCACCACCACTGGAGCAATAGCCAGCGCCGCACGGGCAATTCGGCTGAGCCCGAACACGATCTGCAGAATTCCGGCGCCGACGGTGATCAGGCAGGTGACTTTCCACCCGAACTTGCCGATCAGTTCGGCGACCACCACGGTCAGGCCGGCTGCGGGACCACTGACTTGCAGCGGTGAACCTCCCACAGCTCCGGCCACCACTCCGCCGACGATTGCGGCGATCAGACCTGCCATGATCGGCGCCCCGGAGGCGATCGCAATTCCCAATGACAGGGGAAGCGCCACCAGGAATACGACCAGCGACGCCGGCACGTCGTATCTGATCAGTTGCTCGAGATATCGCCGGCTTCCACCACCCGGCGGAGACGAATCCCCCACGACGCTCTCGTCTGCGGATGATTGTGCGTGCACTACGGACTGCGTCGACATAGATCTCCTCGCCGGACCCCGGATCCGGCTGCTGGGCAACATGTTCGAAGCGAATCGGCGATCGGTATCGCCGATCGACTGTGACCATGGTAACCGCGATTCCTTACCGTTCCCTTAGATGCGAGCCCAGACGTGGTCGACGTCACCGCCGCCCGGCACTGTGACTCGAACCTGAACATCGGTCCAAAAGATCGATCGAATTGCTTTAAACCGCAAGCATTTTGACTGACACACCTCCAGCGGCCGGCACACCTGAGCGCCGTCGGCGATAATGGTCGGGAGTGAACGCTCAACCGCAGACACAACGATGTGAAGGCAGGCACCATGTCCGATCAGTACGTCGCCGCGCAGGACCGCTACGAAGCCATGCCGTACCGCCGAACCGGTCGGAGCGGTCTCAAACTCCCGGCCATCTCGCTGGGCCTCTGGCACAACTTCGGCGACGACGTACCGATCGAGAACCAGCGCGCAGTTCTGCGGCGGGCATTCGATCTCGGAATCACCCACTTCGATCTTGCGAACAACTACGGACCCCCGTACGGAAGCGCCGAGACGAACTTCGGCAGGATCCTGCGTGAGGATTTCTCTTCGTACCGCGAGGAATTGGTCATCTCGTCCAAAGCCGGCTGGGACATGTGGCCCGGCCCCTACGGATTCGGTGGTTCCCGAAAGTATTTGCTGTCGTCCCTCGATCAGTCGCTCGGACGACTCGGCGTCGACTATGTCGACATCTTCTACAGCCATCGCCCTGACGCCGAAACTCCGATCGACGAGACCGCAGGCGCCCTGATCAGCGCTGTCCAGCAGGGCAAGGCCCTGTACGCGGGTATCAGTTCGTACTCGCCGGAGCGCACCCGTGAAATCGCCGCACTGCTCGCCGCTGCGGGGGTTCCGCTCTTGATCCACCAGCCGAGCTATTCGATGCTGAACCGCTGGATAGAGCAGGACTTGCTGTCGGCTGTCGACGATCTCGGCGTCGGCGTCATCGCGTTCTCACCACTCGCTCAAGGCATGCTCACCGATCGCTATCTGAACGGCGTCCCCGAGGATTCCCGTGCAGCTCAAGGTAAGTCACTGGATCCGTCGTGGTTGACCGACGACGCTCTCACCCACATCCGCGCGCTCAACGACATCGCGGCAGACCGCGGCCAGTCGCTGGCTCAGCTGGCACTGAGCTGGGCACTCCGCGATTCGCGGGTCACCTCGGTACTGATCGGTGCGTCCAGTGTCGCCCAACTCGAAGCCAACGTCGGCGCGCTCGACAATCTCGAATTCAGCGCAGCCGAACTGGCCTCCATAGATCAGCACGCCAAGGACAGCGGCATCAATCTGTGGGCAGAGGCCAGTTCGATCTGAGCGATCACCTGCGCTAGAGCTGAGGCAACTCCACGTTCACGTGCTCGCCCTCTTCGAATACCGCCGACGCCGGCCCGACGATCAAGGGATCCGGAGTACCGACAGCCCGGTGATCCTTGTTGGGATAGTCGAAGCTGGCGAGCACGTGACGCATCGCCTCGAGGCGAGCGCGCTTCTTGTCGTTGCTCTTGATCACCGTCCAGGGCGCATCCCCGGTATCGGTGTAGAAGAACATGGCTTCCTTGGCCTGGGTGTAGTCGTCCCACTTGTCGAGCGAAGCCAGATCGGTCGGTGAGAGCTTCCACTGACGCACCGGGTCCGTTCGGCGGGCCGCGAACCGCGCCAACTGCTCTTCGCGGCTGACCGAGAACCACAGCTTGTGCAGATGAATCCCGGAGTTGACGAGCATCCGCTCGAAGTCCGGGGTCTCTCTCATGAACTCGAGATACTGCGTCGGCGTGCAGTAACCCATCACTCGTTCGACGCCGGCGCGGTTGTACCAGGACCGGTCCATCATCACTATCTCGCCGCCGCTGGGTAGGTGTGCGACATAGCGTTGGAAATACCACTGCGTCCGCTCGATGTCGGTGGGCTTCTCGAGCGCGACCACGCGGGCTCCACGGGGATTGAGATGCTCGGTGAATCTCTTGATCGACCCGCCCTTACCGGCAGCATCGCGACCTTCGAAGATGATGAGCACCTTCTGACCGGTTTCCTTGACCCACAACTGCAGCTTGAGCAGCTCGATCTGCAGACGCCGCTTCTTCCGCTCGTACTCGCGGCGCGACATCTTCTTCTCGTAGGGGTAACCCTGCTTCCAGGCATCCGCGAACTCCGAAGGCTCCAGCACGCCGAGCTTGTGCTTG
This sequence comes from Rhodococcus sp. 008, assembly GCF_001682295.1. Taxonomy (NCBI): domain Bacteria; kingdom Bacillati; phylum Actinomycetota; class Actinomycetes; order Mycobacteriales; family Nocardiaceae; genus Rhodococcus; species Rhodococcus sp. 008. Next base: position 678,189 of record NZ_CP012749.1, read on the forward strand.
AGACTCGACAGCTCGTCGATCTCGGCCGCGTAATCCTCGGTGACGGAAATTCTGGTCGACGGGGTCGGCAGGTCAGGAACCCGACCGTCCACACCGCTGGCGTCGGGGCTCATGAATACGCACTCCCTGTCGTCGAAATGAACGAACGTCCGGAAAGTGAATTTTACGCGCCGAAGCCCGCTCCCGCGGGTCCGAAGAGAATGTTGCTTGGCATCGAGGAGGTAACGACAGGTCCGGCTTCCCAGTCGCCGAACCCTCACGCGGTACCTTGATCGAGGTAACTGAGACGGTCGGTAACCCCGAGAGAAGAGAGTTCTGGCGAGATGCGAGTAGACGGACGGGAGATCCCGGTAACGGGAAGCCTCCTGCCACCACTGCACCGCCGTACGAGCGACATCATGCGGGTTGCGATCGCTGCTGTGCTGCTCGGCGGCGTGATCGCGGGATCTCTGATCACTCGAAGTCAGTGGGACGCGCTCGAAACGTCGGTGTCCAACATCGTCGGTGTTCTGTCGCCGAGCCTGTCAGACACTGTGTACCTGCTCTACGGCATCGCAATTCTGGCGCTACCGTTCGCCATCCTGATCGGCCTGATCGTCGGGCGCCGGTGGAAGTTGCTGGCCGGATACGCCGCCGCCGGCCTGTGCGCCGGTGTCGCGCTGTCCTTCACCGGAACAGGCCTGGCGGCACCGAAATGGCACCTCGACGTGCCGGACCGACTCGACGCCACCTTCCTGTCGCAATTCCTCGACGATCCGCGATGGATCGCGATGCTCGCGGCGGTGCTCACCGTCTCGGGCCCGTGGCTTCCGAAGAAGTGGCGACGAGCCTGGTGGACGCTGCTTCTGCTCTTCGCTCCCATCCATCTGATCGTCAGCTCGATCGTTCCCGCACGATCGATGCTGGGTCTCGCCGTCGGTTACCTGATCGGCGCGGTGATCGTTCTCGCCGTCGGCACCCCTGCCCTCGAAGTGCCGTTGGACTCGGCAGTACGCGTACTTGCGCGGCGCGGTTACCGCGTCACCGCGTTCCGCGTCGTGAGTCCCTCGGGAATCGGGCCTCTTGTCATGTCCGCAGCCATCGACCAAGCACCGGACGACGAACCTTTCGACGAACTCGTCGTCGAGTTGTACGGACAGAACCAGCGAAGCAGCGGAGCAATTCGACAGACGTTCCGTTGGATCTCTTTCCGTAACCGTGAAACTCCGCCGCCCTACGGATCGCTTCGTCGCGCCGTCGAACACCGAGCGCTCATGGGTATCGCTTTCGCCGACATCGGTCTGGCCAGTTCCAAGGCCGTCGCAATCTCGGTACTCGATCGCGGGTGGGAGATGTACGCGCGCCCGAGTCCTCGTGGCATCCCCCTTGCCGTCGCCGTCGAGAACCAGGCGGGCGAGGAAGAATCCACCAAACTGATCGACGCGCTGTGGCAAACACTGCATACCGCTCACGTGCACCAGATGGCGCACGGCGACCTGCGCGCTTCCGAGATTCGTGTCGAAGGCGGAACCATCCTCTTCGGCGGGTACGCGTACTCCGAATTCGGCGCCACCGAAGTTCAGATGCAGTCCGACAACGCACAACTTCTCTTCGCCACCGCATCATTGTTCGGGGTCGATGCAGCGGTGGACGCCGCGATTCGAGCGCAAGGCGCAGACACGATTCTCGCCGCCTCCGGCCGATTGACCACCGCTGCATTGCCCAACCGAATTCGGCGGACGGTCACGGATTCCGCGAAACTGATGACCGAGATCCGAGACGAGGTCGGTGCCAAGAACGGGATCGAAAAGGTCGCTCCCGCACAGGTCACCCGATTCAGTCGCAACCAGCTGATCCAGCTCGTTCTGCTCATCGGTCTGGTCTACGTCGCCTACCCCTTCATCAGCCAGGTCCCCGCGTTCATCACCGAACTGAAGACGGCCAACTGGTGGTGGGCACTGCTCGGCCTCGGCGTCTCCGCACTGACGTACGTCGGCGCGGCAGCGGCCCTGTGGGCCTGTGCGTCGTCGATGGTCAGTTACCGCAACCTCTTGATCATGCAGGTGGCCAACACCTTTGCGGCGACGACAACTCCGGCCGGAGTCGGCGGGCTCGCGCTGAGCGTGCGGTTCCTGCAGAAGGGTGGGCTCGGTACCGTCCGCGCAACGGCCGCAGTCGCGCTGCAACAGACGGTCCAGGTGGTCACCCACGTCGGCTTGCTGATCTTCTTCTCGATCGTCGCCGGACGTGATACGAACCTCTCGCACTTCATCCCGGGATCCACTGTTCTGTACCTGGCGGGCGGCGTCGCGCTCGGAGTTCTCGGTGCATTCATGTTCATCCCGAAACTCCGTGGGTGGCTGCGCGACGATCTGCGTCCTCAGATCACCGAGGTGTTGGGTGAACTGAGCCAACTCGCGCGAAATCCCACGCGCTTCCTCATCATCGTGGGCGGCAGCGCCGCAACAACTCTGGGTGCCGCCCTGGCTCTGTGGGCGAGCGTCGAAGCATTCGGCGGCGGAACGACGTTCATCACCGTCACCATCGTGACGATGATCGGTGGGACGCTCGCCTCGGCGGCTCCGACACCGGGTGGCGTCGGAGCCGTCGAGGCCGCCCTCATCGGTGGTCTGTCCGCATTCGGACTGCCGGCAAGTATCGCGGTCCCGTCGGTCCTGCTCTACCGAGTGCTGACCTGCTGGCTCCCGGTGTTCTGCGGTTGGCCGACACTGCGGTGGCTGCAGAAGAACGACATGGTCTGAGCCGTTCCGCTACTTTTGGCGAACGACGTGAGCCTGCAGTGCTTCGCCGTCCTCGTCCACCCAGCCTTTGCTCTGGGCGTAGTCGACCATCGCGGCAACACCTTCGACGTCCGTGGTGCTCTCGCGAACGCGGGCTACCGAGATGAATGCACTACCACCGCTGACGTATCCGTAATCCTGAAGGCGCAAGAGTTCGTCCAGTTCGGCTTCGGAGATGTCGGCACTCACCTCGACGTGAAAGGCCTTCAGGTTGTCCACATCGTGGATGCTGACGCGGCCGTCGTCCACCAGTACATACATGGCTCTCCTTCCTAGAGCACTGACGTCGGTGCGTGCGTACCGAATACACGCCGGTGGTAGGTCAGTGGATTCGACTCGCGGTGCTCGACCTCGTCCACCGATCCTGTCACGATCTTGTGATCACCACCGTCCACGACGGCATCAACGGTGCACGCGATCCAGATGGATACGTCCGGCAGTCTCGGAACACCGAGATGCTCCGCCCACTCGACACCGTCGAACTTCGCACGGCCCTTCCTCGCAAAGGCAACCGCCAGTGAGCTTTGCGCGGTCCCGAGGACATTGATCGCGAACCTCCGCGTTCCTTCGATGAGGCCGAGAACTTCCGACTGTCGATCCAGAGCCACCGCGGTCATCGGCGGGTCCATCGACAACGACATGAATGCGCTGACCGTCGTGCCGTGCGGCCGGTCGCCGTCCATTGCCGTGACGACGGCGACCGGTGAGCACACGTGCGCCATGGCTTCTCGAAAACGCAACGCCCGGTTGCCCTGTGGGACATTCACGATGTCAGCCCTTGTCTGCCAACTCTTGTGCGTACTTCTTCGTCATGTGGTCGACGGCGTCGAGTTGCGCCTTTGCATGCCCTTCCCTGACAGCGCGCGCGTGAGCTGCCGCGTCGAGCGTCGCCTGCGCCTGCCCTTGGAAGTGCGGAAAGACCTCCTGCGCGAACAACTCTGCCGAACGTCGGGTGTCCTGCGGGTTCGCCCAATCGTGACCCATCTGCAGCATGCAGCCGAAACCACCGGACTGGTCCCACAGCCGTTGTACCTGACGTCTGGCCTGCTCCGGTGTGCCGATGACACCGATCCCGGCCTCGTTGATGAAGTCGATCATCTCGCTCAGACGCGCACCGGAGACCGCCATCTGAGGGAAGGCCGCGACGTGCTGGAAATAGTCGAACCACTCCTCGATGCCGTACTCGACCTGCTTGCGTGCTTCCGCCTCGGTTTCGGCGATGTGGAAAGGTCCGGCAAGAGACCACTGCCGACGATCCACCGTCGTCCCGTTGACCTCAGCGCGTTCCTCCATCACATTCCAGTGGTGCGCCAAGGCGTCGAAACCGTCGGCGGACAAGGTTGCTCCGATGGAGAGCAGACCGAGACCGTGCGTACCGGCCAGGCGAGGTCCTGTCGGGGAGGCCACTGCGGCCACGGTGATTTCGATGCCGTTCTCCGAGTACGGAGCGAGCTGCAGCTTGGCGTCGTACAGCTCGTGGGTTCGTGTCTTCGCGGAAACCGTCTCGCCACGAAGAAGGCGCACGACGATGTCGAGGTTCTCCTGCAACAACTCTCGGGTGTCCGTCGGGTTCAGACCGATCATCGCCGAGTCGGTGGGCAACGAACCGGGCCCGACTCCGAAGATGGTGCGCCCCTGAGTCAGGTGATCCAACTGCATGATTCGATCCGCTGCCCACAGCGGGTTGTGATACGACAACGACGTGACACCCGTGCCGAAACGAATCCGAGGTGCGCGCTGCGAGGCTGCAGCGATCATGATTTCCGGCGACGCGATGATCTCGCTTCCGGCAGAGTGATGCTCACCGAACCACGCCTCGTCGTAGCCCAACCGGTCGAGGTACTCGACCAGTTCGAGATCACGCTGCAGTGCGGCGGTGGGATTGCGTCCGGGGACGTGGAACGGTGCCATGAAATACCCGAAACGAAGCCTACTCATGAGTTCTCCTAGTGCTGTGGGCCAACTCCTGGCCGTGCACCGAAAACGCTATCCGTGCCGTGACCGCGGTCACAGTGCACGAAAGTGGACAATCTCAAGCGCGTTGATCGGCAAGTTTCTGCGCGTAGACCAACTTCACGAACTCGGCACGGTTGCGAACGCGCAGAAGAGCAAGGATGCGGCTTACATACTTCTTCACCGTGTCCGGACTCAGCGACAGGATCACCGCGATCTCGTCGTTGGTATGGCCGTCCGCCAACAACTCCGCGAGATCGATCTGCCGGGGCGTCAGCTTCTCTCGCCATCCCGGCTCGCGTTGCCCGGGCAGCGTCTGACACAACAGCGACAATTGCTTGCCCAGAATGCCCAAGCCCACGATGTCGCGCCCCGACAGATCCTTGCCTTCTGAATCGAAAATCCCCACCAGACCGTGACCGCCGTGGGCCAACTGGAGATGCATCACCGACGCGCTGTGAAGGCGTTTGCGATAGAGGAAATCTCGCAGGTACGTCGCCGACTGTGAAGGGACGTCGGCCAACTGAGTGTGCGTGATGGCGGGAGATGCCAACAGCGTTGCCCGCGATTGCGCTGTCGCAAAAACGTCGTCGAGGTACCAGTGCGCTTGGTACTCGTCGAGGATCGGCGTGATCCGCCCGGTCGTCACCGGATCCGGGTCGGCGAAAGCCGTCGTGAAGGTCGGGCCGGCAAGGAAGGTGGTGTTGGGACAGCGGTAGTGATCATGGAGCGCGACCATGAGGAGATCCTTGAGCTGATCGAGCGTTCTCGCGGCCGAGCAGTAGTCGAAGACAGCGAAGACACGGTCGTAGTCCGCAGCGGACAGAGCGACGTCACCGCTACCGTGCACGTCGACCACCTCACCCGAACTATGATCCAGATCACTCATCGGACAGCATATGCATTACTTCGAGAGAACGGACAACTTCGCCGCCTACCAGCACTGTTGATGCCGATAGCCGATACTGAGCTGTATGTCGGAACTCGGAAATGAACCAGACTCGAAGCAGAAGGCGGTGCTCGAGCGACACGCGTCATGGATCGAATTGTTCTTCGACCTCGTCGTGGTTGCCGGTATCGGTCAGCTGGCTCACCTGCTCCACGGTTCGCCGTCGTGGTCGGATGTCGCGCTCTACGCGTTGCTCTATCTCGCGTTCTGGACCGCGTGGGCGACGTTCACGATGTACGGCAACGTTGCCGGTGACCGTGTCCGGATCCCGAGCATGCTGATCGCCATGTTCGGACTGGCCGTCATGATGGCAGCCGTGGCCGGCATCCACGACAACCATGCGCTGGCCTTCGCTGTCGCCTACGTGGCCGTACGTCTGCTGGCGAGTCGGGTGTGGCACAACGGCCAGATAGTCGTGGACTGGCCGATCGCCCAGATGTCTCTCGGTGTGATCCCGTGGATCGTCTCGTTCTGGTTCGAGGGCGAAACTCGGTTCTGGCTCTGGACCGCCGGTGTGACCATCGACCTGCTGATCATGTTCGTCGTCTCCGGCAGCGCGATCATGGAAGACGCGCAGGAAAAGCTCGACCGCATCATCAAGGTTCGGGGGTTCAAGGACGACCGGATGCCCGAACTCGAAGCCCTGCACTCCGATCGGGCTCACCTTGCCGAGCGCTTGGGCCTGTACGTCATCATCGTGCTGGGCGAGGGTGTGATCCTCGTGATTTCTGCGGCCTCGAAGCTCACCTGGGACTCGACGGTGGTCAGCCTCGCAGTCGGATCGTTTGTCCTGCTCTCGGGCATGTGGGCTCTCTCGCTTCTCTACGGCCACGCCGGTGTTCCGCACCTGCAGGCCGAGAAGTTTCCCGCTCGCATCGACATGGCGCTGCACTGTTTCACCACCGGCGCTATCGCGGTTCTGGTCGCAGGGCTCGGAGCGGCAACCGAACACGGCGCGGAGCACACGCCCGCGAACCTGCGGTGGTTGTTGTGCGGAAGCATCGCAGTCTATTTCGGAATCAGCCTGGTGGCAGGGCTGTTCGCGCGATCGGACCGACGGTGGCTGCTCGGCTGGGCGCTCCCGTGCACCGCCATCCCCATCGTCATGGGCATCGTCGGCACGCACATGAGCGCCACGTGGATCATCTGGGTGCTGGTGGCCACCGTGTCCTGGCAGAACGGCTACGAGTACGCGCAGGTGCGGCGTTCGCGCCGCTCTGCTGTGCGCCTTTATTAACCCCCCGCGGTTAATAAAGGCGCACAGCAGGGGCGGTTTTTACCCTCACCGCCGGGTCGAAGCGATAGGGCTGAGCCAACAGGATTCCGGCCAATCGCTTACGCAACCTCGACATCTCGGCCCGGACGGTCACCGTCTTGCGTGGATCGCCGAACAACTGTGAGGCGAGCTGCGAGGCCGTGAGGCCCTCGGGCGCATGTGTCAGAGCCACGAGGATCTGCGAATGGCGCGGGCTGAGGTCGATGCTCCAGCTCCCCATTGCCGAGGAGTACCGCAATTCCATCGCATTCGGATCTTGCACATCCAATTCGACTTCGGCACAAACCGTTCCGGACGCCGGATCCATCTGAGGGCGGACGAGCCAACCACCCGGAAGCGGCTCGCACATACATAGTCCGAGCGACGGGAGCCAATGCTCGCCGCTGCTCATCACTTTCGGCAGTGCGATTCTGTAGATCGGCGCCATCGAGTCCACCGCCGCGACCCAGCCACTGCGGTCCACGACCACTGTCGGCTGACTCGCGCGAGCCAGCGTCGATACCGAGATCATCCGGAGCTGATCCAATCCGATTCGATGCTTCTCCCGCAGTGCGGATTCCGCCAGCCTGGCCACACTGTCCACCAGAGCGAGAGTCGACGGGTGGACCGTGTCTGCTGCGCCGGCGACGTTCACGACGGCGATGGCCCGGCGACTACGCGGATCTCGAACCGTCGCCCCGGAGCAGGTCCACGGATGCTGCGAGCGCGAGTAGTGCTCGGCCGAGAACACCTGCACTGCCGAACCTGATGCCAAGGAAGTGCCGATCCCGTTGGTACCGACAGCTTCCTCCGTCCACGACGCACCCTCGATCATCCCGAGCCGTTCGGCCCGATCCAGCATTCGACTGGACCCGTGTCGCCAGAGGATACGTCCGTAGCGGTCCGCCACCACGATCAGATTCGCGTCGTCCGGGCCGACGAGTGGTGCCAGACCGTGCACCGCCTCGTCGAAGATCTCCGCCATGCCGGCTGCGCGTCTGCCTTCTTCGATCTCGGATTCGCGGCCCGTCTCGGTGATCGAGCACCGGTCCGGATCGAGTCCGAGCGCACGCAAACGCGACCACGAATTCGCGATGACGGAGCGCGGACGCGCAGGCGGCTTGCGTCCCGACATCGTTGCTTCGTACACGGATTCGAGAACACGTGCGTACTGCGCCGGGTCTTCACCACTGGCCAGGGCCGGTTCAAGTCGATTCGTTTCGCCGATCACACTCCAGTCCTATGTGACGGGGTCATCGAAAGCGAGCGTTGCACCCGGTTGCAGAGTTGTTCGCGTGCGTGAACGAAAGGACCGCGTTCACGCACGCGAACGGTGCTCACGCGTTGAGGGGTCTCCCCAGCGCCGAGAGCACAGACTCGTGCATTGCCTCCGAGAGCGTCGGATGAGCAAACACGACCTCGGCGAGATCCTCGCCGGTGGCTTCGAGGGATCGAGCGATACCGAAACCCTGAATCTGCTCGGTCACATCCGGACCGACCATGTGCGCGCCGAGAAGTTCCCCGGTATCGGCGTCGAAGATCGTCTTGACGAAGCCTTCGGCCTCGCCGATCGCCAGTGCCTTGCCGTTCGCCTGCAGGTCGAAGTGTCCGACCCGCAGCGCGCGACCAGTACCGGCGCACTGCTTCTCCGTCAGACCCAGGCTCGCCACCTGTGGGCGGGCATACGTGCATCCCGGAACGTAGTCGCGATCGAGCGGATGAACGTCGGGCACGCCTGCCAGCTTTTCGACGCACAGGACAGCTTCGTGACTTGCCTTGTGCGCCAGACATGGAGCGCCCGCGACGTCACCGATCGCATAGATCCCGAAAGCGCTGGTACGGCACCACTGGTCGGTGACGATCGCACCGCGCTCGATCTCGACGCCCAGAGCCTCCAACCCCAGATCCTCGACGTTGCCGGTGATTCCGGCCGCCACCAACACCCGGTCCACGGTCAACGACTCGACACCGTCGCTCGTCTGCACATTCACCTGGACGGCGTCGTCGCCGACGGTCACCGCCGACACCGAGGCTACGGTGTGAATCGTGATGCCACGCTTCTCGAACTGCTTGCGAACGAAGGCCGAGATCTCTTCGTCCTCGACCGGCATGATGTGTGGTGCCATCTCGACGATGGTCACCTCGGTTCCGAGATCGCGGTACAGGCTGGCGAATTCGACTCCGATCGCGCCGGACCCGATCACGAGCAGCGACTTCGGCAGTTCCTTCGGGACGAGCGCGTCGAAGTAGGTCCATACCCGATCACCGTCGGGGGCAACGCCGGGAATCGAACGCGGCCGGGCACCGGTTGCAATGATCACGTGGTCGGCTCGATACGTCTGTCCTCCCACGGATACGACGCCTTTGTCCACCAACTTAGCGGCGCCTGAGATGACGTCGACGCCGTTCTTCTTCATCAGATAGGCAACACCGCCGGACAACCTCTCCGAAACCCCTCGGCTGTACGACACCAACTTCGAGATGTCGAACTGGACAGACGCCGAACTGAATCCGTATGTGTCGAGTTCACTCAAGGTATGCGCGACGTCCGCGCCGTGCAGCATCGCCTTGGTGGGGATACAACCCCAGTTGAGGCAGATACCTCCGAGGCGATCACGTTCTACCAGCGCGACGTTCAACCTCAACTGGGCAGCCCGGATCGCCGCCACGTAACCACCGGGGCCGCCACCGATGACAAGAACGTCGTACTTATGCGACGTATTGTTTTCCACCACAGCCCCTTACACCAACATCAGCGCGGGAGAAGCGACAAAGCGCTGGAGCTCCCGAAGGAAGGTCGCACCCAGGGCTCCGTCGATAACCCGGTGATCGCACGAGAGGGTCACGGTCATCACGGTCCGGGCAGAAACACTGTCACCGACCACCACCGCGCGCTTCTCCCCCGCACCTACGGCAAGGATCGCTCCCTGGGGCGGATTGATGATCGCGTCGAATGCCTTGATCCCGAACATGCCGAGGTTGGACACCGTGAAGGTTCCGCCCTGGAATTCTTCGGGACGAAGTTTGCCGGTCTTCGCCTTGGTGGCCAACGAGAGCACCTCACCCGAGATGTCCGCCAACGACTTGGTATTCGCGCTACGCACGATGGGCGTGATCAGCCCGGTCGGAAGTGCAACTGCCACCGAGACATCCGCCGACGCGAATCGAAGAACCGATTCGTTCGCGGCATCGAACTGGACGTTCACGTCCGGCACCTTCATCAGTGCAGCGGCGCAAGCCTTCACGATGAAGTCGTTGACCGACAGCTTGACCGCCGGGACGGTCGAATTGATCTCCTTGCGCAGAGCGAGGAGCGCATCGAGCTCGAGGTCTGCGGTGAGCCGGAAATGGGGTGCCTGCTGCTTGGACGCCTGCAACCTACCGGCGATTGCCGATCGCATGGGGGTGAAAGGAATTGTGTCGTACTCGGGTTCGGCCGCAACAGATTCGGTCTCAGCCGCCGCCTCGGGCAGGAGCTGCGCGGAACGAGCGGCGTCGTGCACATCGGCGACGCAGACGCGCCCCCGCGAACCCGTCGGACGACAGTCATGCAGGTTGACGCCCAGTGATCGGGCAGTTCTGCGTGCGACCGGGGTGGCAGGCACGGCACTGTCGTCGGCGGTCGATCGCAGCGGGAGGCCGGATCTCGCGGCCGGCACTACCGGCGCAACAGTGCCACCGGCGTCACGAATCGCGTCGTCGATGTCGCGGACACTGATCCACCCGAGGGGACCGGTACCCACTACGGCGGCGAGATCGATTCCGAGCGATTCCGCACGTCGGAGTGCGCGAGGACTCGCAAACACATCGTCCTGCGTCGTGCCTTGCAGAACGCTCGGTACGACGGTGGAACCGGTTGGTACAGGTTTCGGTGCAACAACCACCTTCGCAGCCGGTGTAGCCGCAGGTGTCACGGGAGCCGCCGGCGCAGCAGCTGGTGACGGTGCCGGCTCTTCCGCCGGCGCGGTTGCGCCGCGGGCGGCGAGGAACTGCTCGATCTCCGCATCCGTCGCGGACGCATCGGCGGACACACCGATCACGGCACCGACGGGCAGAGTCTGCCCAGGCGTGCCGACGATCTTGCGGAGAACACCGTCGAACGGCGCCTCGAGCTCGTTGGTGATCTTGCTGGTCTCGATCTCACAGATCAACTGGCCCTTGGTGAACGAGTCACCTTCCTCGATGAGCCACGCGTTGACCAACCCCTCCTCCATGGAGAGCCCCCATTTGGGGATGTCGATAGCTTTGATGTCAGCCATGATCAGGCTCTCACCAGCTTGCGAACCGACTCTTCGATGCGCGCCGCGTCAGGCAGCCAGGCAGTTTCGAGGGTCGGGGAGAACGGAACCGGCGTGTGCGGCGGCGTGATCAGTTCGATCGGCGCTTTCAGGTAGTTGAATCCCTTGGTGGCGATCAGCGCGGCTACGTCGTGCCCGAAACCGCAGCGGGCGGCGGATTCGTCGACGATCACGACCCTTCCAGTCGATGCGACGGATTCGAGGATGCCGTCCTCGTCCAATGGTGAGACGGTACGAGGATCGACAACCTCGACCGAAATACCCTCGGCGGCCAGCTTGTCTGCTACGTCGTTGGCGCGGTTCACCATTGCGGACAACGCGATGATCGTGACGTCGTCGCCCTGCCTGGTGTAGTTGGCGACGCCGAAAGGAATCGCGTACGGCTCGTCCGGCACTTCGTCCTTGAGGTCGTAGAGAACCTTGTGCTCACAGAAGACGACGGGATCGTCGTCCCGGATGGCTTGGATGAGAAGGCCTTTGGCGTCGTAGGCATTGGACGGAGCGACTACCTTCAGACCAGGCACTGCCGCGAACACGTTGTACGGAGACTGAGAGTGCTGCGCAGCGGCGGAGAACCCTGCGCCGATCATGCCTCGCACCACCAGCGGGGTTCTGGCCTTGCCACCGAACATGTAGCGGAACTTGGCAGCCTGGTTGTAGAGCGCGTCGTAGGAGACTCCGAAGAAGTCCATGAACATCAGCTCGGCGACCGGCCTCAGTCCGGTCAGTGCGGCTCCGGCAGCCATTCCGATGATCGCGGATTCGGTGATCGGGGTATCGATTACACGCTCCGATCCGAACTCCGTCCACAATCCCTTGGTGACACCCAGGACACCGCCAAATGCCTCGATCTTCTTCGTCTCCAGATCGGGATTGGTACCGGCATGCCCACCCCGTACGTCCTCACCGATGAGAACGACGCTCGGGTCGCGTTGCATTTCTTGGGCGATGGCCTCTTTGACGGCCTCGCGGTAGGTCTTCTTCGACACGTTCTCGGCTTCCACGCTTGTCATCTCGGGCTCCTCAGTACGACACGTAGACATCGGTCAGCAGATTCTCGACGGGTGGATACGCCGCGGCACGCGCCTTCGCTACCGCCTCGTCCACCAGCACTCGCGACTGCTCGTCCACCGCGTCCAGATCAGCGGTGCTGACCTTCTTCACATCCACGCTGCTACGGAAATTCTTGAGCGGATCCTTGGTTTCCCGTAGTTGCGCAACCTGTTCCGCCGTGCGGTACAGCTGCGCGTCACCCTCGAAGTGGCCGTGCCAACGGAATGCCGCCGCCTCGATCGTGGTGGGGCCACCGCCGGTCCTGGCGCGCTCCGATGCTTCCGCCATCGCGTCGTAGACCGCGAAGAAGTCGGTGCCGTCCACCTTGACGGCAGGCATGCCGAAGGATGCGGCGCGCGCGGCGATGTCGGGTGCACCAACTGCGTAGTCGGTTCCGGTGGCCTCACCGAATCCGTTGTTCTCGATCACGAAGACGATCGGAAGATCCAGCACCACAGCCATGTTCATCGCCTCGAAGACGGTTCCCTGGTTGGATCCACCGTCACCCGTGAACGACGCTGCGATGACACCGTTTCGAAGCGTCTTACCACTCAGTGCAGCGCCGATCGCCAACGACGGGGCTCCGCCGACAATCGCGTTGGCGCCGAGCATTCCCACGGACAGGTCGGCGATGTGCATCGAGCCGCCCTTACCGCGACACAGGCCGTCGTCCTTGCCGAAGATCTCGGCCATCATGCCGTTCAGATCGCAGCCCTTGGCGATGCAGTGCCCGTGACCGCGGTGAGTGGATCCGATGTAATCGGCGTCGCTCAGGTTCTCGCACACTCCCACCGCGATGGCTTCCTGGCCCGAGTAGAGGTGAATGAAGCCGGGGATGTCACCGGTTGCATTCTCTTCGTGCAGTCGATCCTCGAACGCACGGATGCGCGACATCTTCTCGTACGCCTTCAGCAATGCATCCCGGTCCAGCCCCGAATGAGGCTTGGCGCCGGTCTTTTTCGATCCTGGGGTTGTAGGCTTCTGCGCCGTCCGTTGAACCACAGTCACACTCCTCGTTCTCGATCACTCGTCGCCATGCAGTGTCGTGCAGGTCACGGGCGAAGGGAAAGAGTTGCGTGAGGTTGCCGGGAGTTGCGAAGGGTTGCAGCTGTTGACTTTCGAGCGTTGATTCAGGCGCCGCTCAGGCTGTCGCGTCTGATCTTGGCCAGCGCGCGGTGTTGGGCGAGTTCGACGGCGCTCGTTGTCGTTCGCAGTGACAGCGCCGTCTCGCGCACGTCGAAGCCGACAACGATGCGAGCTACCAAGACGTTGCGTTCTGCGGCCGACAGATCACCGAAGGGCAGAGTGAGTCGACTGGAGGCGGGTAGCGAATCGATTTCGCGACTGATCGCGTCGTACAGATGCGCGAGGAACGCTTCTCCGGCACGTCTACGTCGCCGAATGTCGGACAGGACGGATCGGCAGATACCGACGGCAATACGATCAGCGTCGAGCGGTCGCAGTTCGGCACGGCAGCGCCGCGTCACCAGAGGCACGATGCGTTGAAGGAGTTCTGCAATCGCGTCCCGATCCCCTCGGGACGCATCGTCGGCAACACTGTCGATCGAACGTCCACCTGCCCTGCTTGTCATTCCGATCTCCCCCTGGTTCGGCTCTTGGTCGAATTCCCGACTAATGCTCAGGTTTTGAAGTCGCTAGGGGCGTATCGGCTCGGGGCAGATCCCGGTTTGTTCCCCGATGATGTTGATCTCGGCGTTGGAACGAGGGTCAGCGCCGTAGTTGATCTGGTCGGTGCACTTCTCGGAGGGCTCGACGGCATCGGGCGGGAGGGGCGCCGGGCACGAACCCATCCGCTCTCCGATGCTGTTGATCTCCGCATTCGAACGAGGGTCACCCACATAGTTGATCTGATCGGTGCACTTGGTCGACTCGGTAGCCGGACCAGGGGCCGCAGGGGCAGCCGCGCTGGTCGAGACCGGTGTCCAGGCCGGCGCTGCTCCGCCCGCCGGGACTCCGGGGGTGGATGCGTCCGTACCGCCGCCCACCGAGTTCGAGCCTTCGACTGTCTCCGAAGTGGTCGCTGCGGTCAGCGGCGGTGGGGTCGTAGACGCCGCAACCACCGATGTAGTCGTCGTTTCGTCTCCTGGAGCGCTGTTGTCATCACTCGAACACCCTGTCATCGCGCACACCACCCCGATCGTCAGTACGGCGAGCAGCACTCGCGGACGCCGAGTCTTGTTGGTCAGCAATACTTCAGGCATTTGCTCTCACACTCCTCGATACGCGGATCAGCTCGTTCCGCCCAAGCGGTGAGCACCGACGTGACTCACTCTAGGAGCCTGATTCCATCGGTTTCGTAACAGAATTCCGTCGGTCGCGTACCAACTCTCGACGGTCCTGACATTCATACGATTACGTAACGGTGGGTGGCAAAACTCCGATATCGAGATCACCTGTGATCGTATGAAAACGCACATGCCGATGAGAGGGTTCGCAGCGGCCGGGGAGGGGAACGTGTTGTATCGGAGTGACATCTGCGGCGGTCGATCAGACCGTACTCGCAGCCTGTTCGGTACAGCGCTCGCGGCAGCAACCCTCGGAGCGTCCGTGATCACCGGCTGCGCGTCCACCCAGGGCGTTGTGATCGAAGGCGATGTCGCTTCCACCGGGTTGCCCGTCACACAACCTGCAGACCTGGCCAGACGGGTTGCCGAAAACTCGAGGTTGGGCCGGGCGCTCCTCGACGATCCTGGGGTGTCCGAGGGAGTGAAGACAGAACTTCGGTCGTGCCCTGACTGGTATCCGATCTCGGTCGGGTCCATCCTTCTCGATCCAGGCGCACCGCGTATCGTGCCGGAGACCGAACTCGTCGTCATGAATGTGTATCCGTGCCAACCGGCCCACCAACCCGGGACCGGAGTGTCGATTTCGGTCAACCTTGCCGGCTACGTCTACCGCAGCGGCAAGGCCGGTTCGAGTGAAGACGATCCCGAACTGGGTGAGCGCCTGTTCTCCGTCGAAGAGCGCGGAAAGTTCATCGTCAGCGGTCAACGCGCCGCGAGTTTGTCTGTCCTGGAAACGGATCCGCGGCCACCGGAGTTCGAATGTTGCCCCCGTCCACCGCTTCGGACCGAGTTCCACTGGGATGGAATGGAGTTCATCCGTGATTGATCGCCGTCGCCGCGCGATGCTCGCCGGTGTTTGCCTGCCGGTCGCGTTTGCTCTCGTCTCCTGTTCCACCGAGCCTGAATCAGAACCCACTCCGAATATCGCAGCATCACTCGACCCCTCGGATCTCTCACAGGGCTTGAGCATCGATCCTGTTGCCCTCCTCAGAGCAGACCCGGAAGTGTCCGATGCGGTCAAGGACAGTCTCCGACTGTGCGGTGATGCGAACTTCCCCTTCGAAATCCGGTACTCCCCCGTGACAGGCGCCGTTTGGCAAGATGCCGTCGTCAATGTCTTCACCTGCGAGTCTGTCGGCATCTGGGGACGACCGGCCCCACCGGTCAGCTTCATGGTCGCCGGATTCGTCTACCAGATCGACGAATCGGGCGCTCACAAAGTCTTCGGAGTGCAAGACCCAGGACGCTACGTCGTCGGCTCAACCGGAGGATTGTCGGTCATGGTCGACCTGTGCAAAGACCCCGGCATTCCGGAGTTCTGTCAATCGTCGACTGCATACAAGTGGACCGGTGAAGGGTTTGAGAGTGTTCCGTTCCCATGAAAGCGAAGGCCGATGACCGATCCGTTGATTTTGCTGGTCGAAGACGACGCTGTCATACGCGAAGCAACGCAATTGAATCTCGAACGCAACGGGTTTCGGGTGATCACCGCATCGGGTGGGTTGACCGGCATGGATATGGCGATCGACGCCAAGCCGGATATCGCCGTCCTCGACGTGATGCTTCCCGACCTGAACGGAATCAGCCTGTGCCGACGCATTCGTGAGGAACTGTCGGTGCCGGTCATCATGCTGTCCGCGCGCGACGACCCGGTCGACATCGTTCTCGGATTGGAAGCCGGTGCCGACGACTACGTCACCAAGCCCTTCGACAGCGGTGTCCTGGTGGCCCGTATCCGCAGTGTGCTCCGGCGGGTCGAATCCCATTCCGGTACGGAGAAAGACATCGTGACTCTCGGCGATCTGGAGATCGATCGCGAGTTGGTGACCGTCACGCGTTCGGGCGCCGAAGTGGCTCTCACACCCACCGAAATGAAGCTGCTCCTGGTCATGGTGAGTGTGCCGCGCAAAGTCTGGTCTCGCTCCGAACTGCTCTCGGACGTCTGGGATTACGACTGGGGCGGCGATACGCGCATCGTCGACGTTCACGTTCAGCGATTGCGCACGAAGATCGGCTCCGAACAGATCCGGACCGTCCGGGGGTTCGGCTACACGATGGACAACCATCGGTGAGATCGCGGGATCTCGCTGCCAAGCTCCCGTCCACCGGGAGGCGGTTGTCGTTTCAGTGGAAGATCGCGGCGGCCATCACGTTCGTGATTGCCGTCGCCTCGATCACGCTCAGTACCGTGATGCATCAAACCTTTTCACACAACCAAGAGGATGCAGCGCGGGCGGCAGCTGATCGCAATCTCCAACTGGTGCTGCAGGACGAAACGGGCAGCATGCGTGCGCTGTTCCGCGCCACCACAGATGGTCTCGACGTTCCGGAAGAGTTGCGTCAGGCCGTGGCGGGCGGCAAACGTGCCACCTACCTTGTCGACAGCGGGGACCAGCCATTCGTCTGGGCTGCTGCCGACGTCAACACTCAGGTGGTGGCGATTCGCGTCCCGTACACCGCGCAGCGGGAATCGATCGCCAGCGTCGATCGGACACTTCGCAACGCCACCGTCGCAGTGATCGCAGCGGGTGCCGTCCTGGGTGTGCTGCTTGGACTCGCGATGTCGTATCGATTGCGCTCGGCCGCCCGTGCGGCTCGCAAAGTGTCTACCGGAGCGGACATCCGCGTCCGCTCGGTCACCTGGTCGCTTTTCGACGACGAGATCACCGAGCTGGCGGATGCGGTCGACGCGATGTCCGATGCTCTACGGGGACAATTGGACGCCGAGAAGCGCGTGACAGCCAACATCGCGCACGATCTCAGGACACCCATCTCCGGACTGGTCGGCGCCGCAGAACTCCTGCCACCCGGTAGGCCAACCGAATTGGTGCGCGACGGCGTCCATAAACTCAGGAGGCTCGCCGAGGACGTCATCGAAGTGGCACGCCTCGACACCACCTCCGAGCAGGCTGACATCCAATCGGTGGAACTGGCACCGGTGGTGCGTCACGCGATTTCCACCACCGGGGTGGAATGCGAAGTGAGAGTTCACGGGACGCCTGTGTCGCACACCGACGCACGTCGGCTCGAGCGGATCATCGCCAACCTGATCTTGAATGCTCGCAATCACGGAAAGTCGCCGATCAATGTCCACGTCGACCACTCCCGCATCACGGTCCGGGATCGGGGCGTCGGGTTCACTGAAGAGTGGCTTCGCCAGGGGCCGAGGAGATTTCAGACCAACTCCGTCGAACGCGGCCCGAACTCGGGCCTGGGCCTCGGCTTGACGATCGTAGTGGGACAAGCGGCGGTCATCGGCGCTCGTATCGACTTCGCGAACCATCCGAACGGGGGCGCGGTGGTGACGATCGACCTCCCCGAATGTTCGGCAGACGAGTTCGATTGACACCGAGGCAGTTCGGTCGATCGGCCGGGACACAGGGTCCCGGCCGATCATTGGTGGTGTCTCGGACTCAAACCTGTCCGACAGCGACTCCGGTGCGAACGTCCGGTGCACCGAGGCGCGCCGCATCAGCGGTCAGGTCATCGGGCTGCTCCTGAGATTCCCGCTCGGCTGCAACACGCAACCGGTAGTGTTCGATCTCCTCGGCAATGTGCTCGGGAGTCCAACCCAGCACCGGCGCAACCAGTTCGGCTACTTCCGCTGCTGCCGCGTCGCCGCGGTCGGTCACCTCGATGGAGATGCGGGTACGACGGGTGAGGATGTCGTCGAGATGCTGCGCACCCTCATGGCTCGCAGCGTAGTGGATCTCCGCCTTGAGGTACTCGGGGGCGGAGTCCAACGGCTGCCCCAGTTCCGGTCGCGCCTCGACGAGTTCGAACAACTCGTCAGCCAGAGTGCCGTACCGACCCAGTAGGTGCTCGATGGTCGAAACGTGCAGTCCCGTGCGCTCAGCGGTGAGATGCCGATTGTTGTGCGCGGCAAAGTAGCCGTCGGCACCCACAAGTTGGATACGCTCGGTGCAGGACTTCGGCACCTTCTGTTCCAATCCGTGCACCGCGGAATCGACAGCGTCCTTGGCCATCACGCGGTAAGTGGTGTACTTGCCACCGGCGACCACCGTCAAACCTCGGACCGGACTCGACACCGCATGCTCACGCGAGAGAGTGCTGGTCGAATCCGATTCGCCGAACAGCAACGGACGCAACCCCGCGTACACACCGACGACGTCCTCGTGCGTCAACTCGTCCTGAAGGAGCTTGTTGACATGTCCGAGGATGTAGTCGATATCGCTTCGGCTCGCTGCCGGATGGGCGAGGTCGAGGTTCCAGTCGGTGTCCGTCGTGCCGATGATCCAGTGGCTTCCCCACGGGATCACGAACAGCAGACTCTTCTCGGTCCGCGTGATGATTCCGGTAGAGGAGTTGATGCGGTTTCGCGGGACGACCAGGTGCACACCTTTCGAAGCGCGAACCTGGAATTGTCCTCGACCACCTACCATTTCCTGGATCTCGTCGGTCCAGACCCCGGCGGCGTTGATGACCTGACGAGCACGGATCTCGAACGCGCGACCTGTTTCCAGATCCACGGCCTTCACCCCGACTACGCGGTCCTCCTCACGGAGAAAGCCGATTACGCGGGTGCTGTTCACGCACAGTGCGCCGTATTCGGCTGCTGTGCGCGCCAGCATCATCGTGTGGCGGGCGTCATCTACCTGACCCTCGTAGAACTTGACCGAACCCCGGATAGCAGAGCGCTTTCCGGAAGGGAACGATTCGAGAGTCTTCTTCTTGCCCACATGCTTGTGGTGTGAGGGAACCCCGCGGCCTGCGCCCATCACGTCGTAGACGCCGATGCCCAGACCGACGTACGGCCGGTCGATCAACTTCTCGAGTGGGTAGATGAACGGCACCGGCTTCGCGAGATGCGGGCACAGCGAATTCAGAACCAGCGACCGCTCACGCAGTGCCTCGAACACGAGCGCAAAATTGAACTGCTCGAGGTAACGCAGTCCGCCGTGGAACAGCTTGCTCGACCTGCTCGAGGTTCCGGACGCGAAGTCACGAGCCTCCACCAAGCCCACCTTCAGACCGCGAGTTGCGGCGTCGAGCGCGCTACCCGCTCCGACCACGCCACCGCCGATAACGAGGACGTCGAGTTCGGTTTCTTCCAACTTCTTCAGCGACTCCGCCCGCGAGGACGGACTCAATGCTTGTGCTGTGCTCATGAAAACTGTTCCTTCACTTGAAAATAGGTAGAAATGGGGGCGCCGCGATCAGTCTGCGTCGACCCAGTCGAGTGTCCGAGTGACGGCTTTCTGCCAGCCTGCATACAGGCGCTCACGCTCGGCCGAATCCATCGACGGCGTCCAGCTCTTGTCCTTCGCCCAGTTGCTGCGAATGTCGTCCTCGCTCTCCCAGTACCCGACCGCGAGACCAGCGGCGTACGCAGCGCCCAATGCCGTGGTCTCCGCAACGACAGGGCGGATCACCTCGACGTCGAGCAGATCGGCCTGGAATTGCATGAGGAGTTCGTTCGCGACCATTCCGCCGTCGACCTTGAGAACCTTCAAGTCGACACCCGAGTCGAGGTTCATCGCCTCGATCACCTCACGACTCTGGTACGCAGTCGCTTCGAGCACCGCCCGGGCAAGGTGCCCCTTGTTCACGAACCTTGTCAGACCGACGATCGCACCGCGTGCATCCGCGCGCCAATGCGGTGCAAACAGGCCCGAGAACGCGGGCACGAAGTACGCGCCACCGTTGTCGTCCACAGAGCGCGCGTTCACCTCGATGTCGGCCGCGTTGTCGATCATGCCGAGGTTGTCCCGAAGCCACTGGACCAGCGAACCGGTCACGGCGATCGATCCTTCCAGTGCGTAAACCGTTGGCTGCTCACCGATCTTGTAACAGACCGTCGTCAACAAGCCGTTCTTGCTCATCACCTTTTCGGTGCCGGTGTTGAGGAGCACGAAGTTGCCGGTTCCGTAGGTGTTCTTCGCTTCTCCGGGCGAGAGGCAGGCCTGACCGAAAGTCGCTGCTTGCTGATCGCCGAGGATTCCGGCGATCGGCACGCCGGACAACGTTCCGCGTTCGCGCACGAATCCGAAAGTTTCGGACGAGCTGCGAATCTCGGGGAGCATCGATTCGGGGATGCCCATGTCGGCGCAGATCGCCGAATCCCAAGCGAGAGTGTCGAGATCCATCAACAGAGTGCGCGACGCGTTGGTGGGGTCGGTAGCGTGCACTCCGCCGTCGACGCCGCCGGTCATGTTCCACAGCACCCAGGTGTCCATCGTGCCGAAGCACAACTCGCCTGCTTCGGCCTTCTCACGCGCGCCCTCGACGTTGTCGAGAATCCACTTGACCTTGGGGCCCGAAAAGTACGTGGCCAACGGCAATCCGGTGACTTCGGCGTACTTCCTGGGGCCGTCTTCGCCGGCGAGTGCAGTACAGATTCGATCGGTGCGTGTGTCCTGCCAGACGATGGCGTTGTAAACGGGCTTTCCGGTTGCTCGTTCCCAGACCACTGCCGTCTCACGCTGATTGGTGATGCCGACGGATGCGATGTCGGCCGCGGTCAGATCTGCGTTGGCCAAGGCGCCCGCGGTGACGTTGCGGACGTTGTCCCAAATTTCGATCGGATCGTGTTCGACCCAGCCTGCCTGCGGAAAGATCTGTGTGTGCTCGTGCTGTTCGACAGCGACTACGTGCCCACTGTGATCGAAGATCATGCATCGCGTGGAGGTGGTTCCCTGGTCTATCGCGGCTACGAACTGCGCCATCGTGCTACCCCTTTGGTGTCGAAGAAAGTGCGAAAGATTTACTGTCAGAGATGATGATTCGCCATCAGGCCGGTATCGTGGCCGGCTCCTCGGCTGCCTTCTCCACCGACTCGTCAGGCAGGAATCGACCAATCAGCTTGTCGTAGAGGAACACCCCGATCGGAGCGCCGATCAGCGGCCCCACGATGGGCACCCAGAAATACAGGCTCCCGTACTGATCTCGCCAGGCGCTGCCGTAACCGGTGAGATACGACGCCAGCCGCGGACCGAAGTCGCGGGCCGGATTGATGGCGTAACCCGCGTTGGTCGCCCATGCGAATCCGATTGCCACCACGATCAAACCGACGACGAAGGGCGCAAGATTCGCGAGCGGCGGAGTTCCCCGAGTATCGGTCACCGCAACGATGAGGAACAACAGGATCGCCGTGCCGATGATCTGATCTATCAGCGCTGATCCCAGACTGACCGGGAGCGTTCCGTTTCCGGGCATCGTCGAGAAGATCGTCTGAGTCGCCGTTGTGTGTCCGGGATCGATGGCATTGAGCATGTCGTTGTAATTCCACCGGACGATCAGGGCCGCGACAAAGGCTCCAGCGGTCTGCGCCAGCGTGTAGGGCAGGACCTTGCGCCAGGAGAATCCCCGGAAGATCGCAAAGGCGAAGGTTACTGCGGGGTTCAGATGAGCACCCGTCACCCGGCCTGCGACATAGATGCCGAACATGACGCCGAGTCCCCAGGCCCACGCGATACTGTCGTGTCCGCCGAGACCCCCACCGCTCCCGCCGGACACAACCTGCGCCACAACTCCGACGCCGAACAAGATCAATATCATCGTTCCGGCGAACTCGGCTGCCAACTCGCCTGGAAGCCCTAATCGCTTGGCTTTCTCCATCCCCACCCTCACTTCGTTGTGATGCATGTCATAGTTTGGATTGCTGCACCCGTAGCGTAAAGCCCTTTGCACATTCACGCATAGCTCGTGCACATATGTGCAAATACCCCATTTGCGCACCGTAACGCGGGTAACAGACACACTTCTGGGACTTTGCGTGATCGAGCGCCTCGGCCTGGGCCTACTCGGATAGGATTCGGTTCAATGCTCTTGCACGTACGTGCAGACAGGACGAACCCATGGAAACTCCCACTTCGGACTCCGCTACCTCCGATCCGGCGGACCCGCGCATCGCCGACGCAGTTCAGGCCGCACGCCTCTACTACTTCCAGGACCAGACCATGGCTGCCATCGGCCGCGACATGGGGGTGTCCCGATCCACCGTCTCCCGATTGATCACCTACGCGCGCACCTCGGGTCTCGTCGAGATCAAGATCAGCACCCCGCACGGCCAGGCTCCTCGCATCGAACGCGAGTTCTCGGACCGTTACGGAGTGCGCGCCCACGTGGTGACCGTGCCGGAACTGGTGGGAGATCTCGAGCGACTCGAAAAGGTCGCAACCTTTGCCGGACGCCTGCTGGCGTCGTTCTTCGACAGCGACATGGTGATGGGGATCGCCTGGGGAACCACTCTCAGTGAAGTCAGCAAGCACCTTGCCCCCAAACGCACGTACAACTCGTACGTCGTGCAACTCAACGGCGCCGCGAATACTCGCACCACCGGGATCTCTTACGCCAGCGACATCATCAGAACCATCGCCGACGCCTACGGTGCTCTGCCACAAGGATTTCCGGTGCCTGCCTTCTTCGACTACCCGGAAACTCGGGAGCAACTGTGGCGCGAACGAAGCATCAAACGCGTCTTGGACATGCAGAAGCGAATGGACCTGGCAGTCTTCAGCATCGGCGTACCGGGCGGCAACGTACCGAGTCACGTCTACACCGCCGGATACCTCGAACCCGATGAAGCAGAAGCACTTCGACGCGACGGAGTGGTCGGCGACATCGCAACCGTCTTCTTCCGGTCGGACGGGAGCTACCGCGGAATCGAACTCAACGAGCGCGCGAGCGGCCCGCGACTGGACCTTTTCGAGAAGGTCGCCAGGCGCGTGTGCATCGTCGCCGGAACAGCAAAACTGCCGGCTCTGGAGGGAGCACTACGGGGCGGGCTGATCACCGATCTGATCATCGACGACGTCAGCGCCACCGCGCTGGTGTCCTGACCGCTGCACCAGCTTCTCGATTCCGTCGAGAAGTAAACCGAGCGAGAAACTGAAATCGAAGGCATCGTCGCCGGCGGCCTCACCCTCCGGGCTGCCGTCCTCGAAGCCGCCTTCCTCGATTGCTGCACTCAGGTAGGGGAATCCCTCCCGATTGATGACACGAGCAATGAGAGCGCCGTATGCGACGTCGTCGTCTGCCGACTGCGCTGAACGAGAAGCCAGGTCAGCCGAGAATCGAGCGCGGCCGATGACGAACAACGACACGTTGGTCACCACCTGGAACTTCGACGCGGCGCTCAGGGCGACCCCGTCGAGGGCGCTCAGACCCGCGTCGAGCCACGCCATGTTGTTGGGCCCGGTCGGTGGAGCCGTGATGGGCAGCTTGAGCCACCACGGTCGACTCAGCATCGTGGCATACTCCTGATTCGCCCACGCCTCGAGCTTGACGCGCCAGGTCACGCCGTCGGGAATCACCGGCGGCGGCCCGATCACCCGATCCGAAATCAGTTCGATCAGTTCGTCTTTGCTTGCCACGTAGCGGTAGAGCGACATGGTCGTGAAGCCGAGCGCTTTGGCCACGCGGCCCATCGACAGAGCGGCGACGCCTTCTGCGTCGGCCAATTCGATCGCGGTGTCGAGAATTTGCTCGAGACTGAGCCCCTTCTTCGGACCCCGCGTTCCCGGCTGGTCCAGTCCCCAGGCCAGTTCAACTGCTCTCGGTAGCGCTCCGCGATCCATAAGCTCCCACTCTTCACTCTTGCCATCATCCTAGAACTGTGTACGCTATAAACACGAGTTTATGACATACACAGTTCTTACTTGGAGGTCTCGATGTCAGGAACGATCCCCGCAATCTCGGTCCGCGGACTCCGTAAGCGCTACGGCGATCAACAGGTACTGGCTGGACTCGACCTGTCGGTCCCGGCCGGATCGGTGTACGCCCTCCTCGGCGCGAACGGCGCCGGAAAGACCACGGCCGTAAGAATTCTCACCACCCTCATCCCCTTCGACGGAGGCGAGGTCATGGTCGCGGGGCATTCACTGCCCGGAGATCCACAGAACGTTCGGCGGCGCATCAGCGTGACCGGGCAGTACGCAGCCGTCGACACCTTGCTGACCGGATTCGAGAACCTCACCCTACTGGGCGAACTGAATCACCTGGGCCGGAAGAACTCCCGTCGCCGTGCCGAGGAATTGCTCGACCAGTTCGTTTTGACGGACTTCGGCGACAAACGCGCCGGCGACTACTCGGGCGGCATGCTCAGACGACTCGACATCGCAATGAGCCTCGTCGCCCGACCGGACGTCGTCTTTCTCGACGAACCCACCACCGGCCTGGACCCGCGAAGCCGCCACGACATGTGGTCGATCGTTCGAGGACTCACAGCGTCAGGCGTCACCATCTTCCTCACCACCCAATACCTCGACGAGGCAGACGAATTGGCCGATACGGTCGGCGTGCTGAGCGGCGGCCGCATCGTCGCCGAGGGAACACCGGACGAACTCAAACGCCTTGTTCCCGGCGGCCACGTCGCACTGCAATTCGAGAACCTGGCCCAACTCGAACTCGCCGCGGCATCACTGCCGCAGGCGCATTCGAATGCCGAGACCTTGACCCTGCACATCCCTTCCGACGGGGCAGTTCCGTCGATCAAAGCGATCCTCGACTCGATCGACGATCCGTCGATCACCGTCGAGAAGTTCTCCGTTCACACTCCGGATCTGGACGACGTGTTCTTCGCGCTCACCGGATCAGGCCAACCCGAGATTGCGAGCGTTCGATGACCTCCACCATTGCAATCGATTCCGCGGTGATGCTCCGCCGGAATCTCAAACACGTTCTGCGCAGTCCGGATTCGATGATCACCGCGATAGCCCTTCCGGTCATGCTCATGCTGCTGTTCGTCTACGTCTTCGGCGGCGCCATCAACACCGGTAGCGAGTACATCGACTACGTCGTGCCAGGAATCATCCTTCTGTGCGCCGGTTTCGGCGCCTCGACCACTGCGGTCAGCGTCTCGAGCGACATGAAGGACGGGATCATCGACCGTTTCCGGACCTTGGCGATCTCTCCGCCGTCGGTCCTGACCGGTCATGTACTGGCCAGCGTCGTCCGCAACGTCCTGACTACGGCGATCGTGGTCGTGGTTGCGCTGATCATGGGATTTCGCCCGACCAGCGATCCGTTGCGCTGGCTCGGCGTCGCCGCTGTGATCGTCGCCTTCGTCTTTGCCATGTCGTACCTCTCGACAGCTTTGGGACTCTTGGCCAAGAACCCGGAGGCTGCAAGCGGATTCACCTTCGCCATCATGTTCCTGCCCTACGTCAGCACTGCTTTCGTACCGGCTGAGACCATGCCGTCCTGGCTGCAGGGGTTTGCCCGGCACCAACCCGTGACTCCGATCATCGAGACTGTGCGCGGACTCCTGATGGGCACGCCGATCGGGAACAGCGCGGCCATCGCCCTCGCGTGGTGCCTGGGCATCGCCGCCGTGGGATTCGTGTGGTCGAACTGGCTCTACCGACGAAAGACCGCGAGCTGACCACACAAGAAAGCCCCACACCTGACGGTGCGGGGCTGCTTGTGCTGTGCGCCTTTATTAACCGCGGGGGGTTAATAAAGGCGCACAGTGGATTACTTGGCGTCCAGCAGATCGATCACGAAGACCAAGGTCTTGCCGGAAAGCTGGTGCCCTGCACCGGCGGGGCCGTATGCCAGCTCCGGCGGAATGGTGAGCTGACGGCGTCCGCCGACCTTCATGCCCGGGATGCCGTCCTGCCAGCCCTTGATCAGGCCACGAAGCGGGAACTGAATGGACTCGCCACGGCTCCAGGAAGAGTCGAACTCTTCGCCGGACTCGAACTCGACACCGACGTAGTGAACGTCGACGGTGCCACCGGGAACGGCTTCGGCGCCTTCTCCGACAACCAGATCCTTGATGACCAGATCGGTCGGCGCGGGGCCTTCCTGGAACTCGATTACGGGCTTGCTACTCATGGGTCCTCCTCGTTGAGGCGAAATGTTGGGTACAGAAGACTAGCGGGTGGTGATATCGCTAGGTCACGCGTCAGCGGGACGTGATGTCTCTGTAGTCACGCTCGGTGTAGCCGGTGTAGATCTGGCGCGGGCGGCCGATCTTCGTAGCCGGATCCTCGTGCATTTCACGCCAGTGCGCAATCCAGCCGGGCAGACGGCCCATGGCGAACAGCACCGTGAACATGCGCGGCGGGAAGCCCATCGCGCGGTAGATGAGGCCGGTGTAGAAGTCGACGTTCGGGTAGAGCTTGCGCTCGATGAAGTAGTCGTCCGTGAGGGCGGCCTCTTCGAGTTGCATTGCGATGTTGAGCAGTTCGTCGTCGCCGCCGAGCTTGGCGAGGATGGTGTGCGCGGTTTCGCGGACCAGCGCAGCGCGCGGATCGTAGTTGCGGTAGACGCGGTGCCCGAAGCCCATGAGCTTCACGCCGTCTTCCTTGTTCTTGACCTTGCGGACGAACTCGGCTGCGGTGCTGCCGCTGGCCTTGATCTCGTCGAGCATCTCGAGCACTGCCTGGTTGGCGCCGCCGTGCAGCGGGCCCCACAGTGCGTTGATGCCGGCCGAGACGGAGGTGAACAGGTTGGCGTCCGACGAGCCGACCATGCGCACGGTCGACGTGGAGCAGTTCTGCTCGTGGTCTGCGTGCAGGATCAGCAGCATGTCGAGTGCCTTGGCGACCTCGGGATCACCCTGGTACGGCTCGGCGGGGAAGCCGAACGTCATACGCATGAAGTTCTCGACCAGGTTCAACGAGTTGTCCGGGTACAGGAACGGCTGTCCGACGGACTTCTTGTACGCGTACGCAGCGATGGTCGGCAGCTTGGCGAGAAGACGGATGGTGGACAGTTCCACCTGCTCCGGATCCTCGGGATCGAGCGAATCCTGGTAGTACGCCGACAATGCGTTCACTGCGGACGAGAGAACCGGCATCGGGTGAGCGTTGCGCGGGAATCCGTCGAAGAACCGCTTGAGGTCCTCGTGAAGCAGGGTGTGTCGACGGATGCGGTCCGTGAAGGACTCGAGCTGGGCGTCGGTCGGCAGTTCGCCGTAGATCAGCAGGTAGCTGACCTCGATGAACGTCGACTTACCTGCCAACTGCTCGATGGGATATCCGCGGTAACGCAGGATTCCCTTCTCACCGTCGATGTAGGTGATTGCAGAACTGGTGGATGCAGTGTTCACAAAACCGGGGTCAAGGGTGGTGTACCCCGTTGTGGCCAGCAGCTTTCCCAGCTCGATGCCGTCATTGCCCTCTGTTGCCCTGGCAATGGACATCGTGTACTCACCACCGGGGTAAGTAAGCGTGGGCTTTGTGTCATTGTCAGCGGGCACGAAGGATCCCTCTCAAGCTCGAACCAACGAGTAACTACATGCGATCAACTAGAAACTAGTCGCACGGGAGAGATCGTGCCGAAGGAGGGTCGCTCCACGGCTATTTTTCGGGTACTCACGAACCCGACATACCCACCGAAACTGAAACATGTTCCAGTCTGGGCTTTCCCACTCGCGTGACCGGTACTCCAGTCTACGGAATCGCGCATTTACCCACACTGATCTGCAAATCTCGGCTGCAATTCGCAAATGGGAGCAACGTCGGACCTTCCGGACCACTGACACGGGGTACCGAAAACCGATTGTTATCGGCTGATGCCTACTTGGTGTTACACGATCCCACGGTATGAGAGCCGGATCACAGCGCCTTGATGCCCCAGCTACCCGTCCACGTCTGACCCGGATGAAGCACCAGGAGATCGATGCCCGAGTTGAAGGCGTCAGGCGGGCAGGTCATCGGCTCCAAAGCCAATGCGCGGCCGCGATCGGGATACCCCTTGTCGTTGGCGGGATCTGCGACGAATGCCTGAATCCACGGGAACTCGCGGTTGGTCCACAGGGCAGTGCCCGTTCCATCCGGAGCCAGCAGCTCGTGTTGCGTGCGACCACTGCCGTCGACGACGTCCAATGCGCTGTACGGAGTGTCCAACTGCACCCCGGCAAGCAGTCTCGGTGTCCGGAAGTCGTAGTCCGTACCGGCGACTGCCTGCGAATACGCGTTCGGCAGCATCCTCGCCGGATCGATCGGCAACCGCGTGCCTGCTGCCAGATGCAGAGCACATTCGTCGAGCGGAAAGTCGCCGGCGCGAATGAAGGTGTGCATTCCGAGCCCGAACGGCGACGAGGTCGCACCCTTGTTCGTGGCCGTGTGCGTGACGGTCAGTCCGTCGGCACCGACCTCGTAGGCGACCGTCAGCTGCAACGGATAGGGCCAACCCTTGTGAAGTCCCACGTCGACCGACAGTTCGACGCGCTCGTACGTGTGGTCCACGAGGCTCCAATTGCGACGCCGGACGAACCCGTGGCTCGCGTTCCCCAGCGCAGGTTCGGTGATCTCGAGTTGATGCTCGATCCCGTCGAACATGAAGTGCCCGTCGCGAATTCGGTTGGGCCACGGCGCGAGAACCAATCCGGCCGACAGCGGTGGCTTCGATCCGAGTGCCCAGGTCTCGGTCAGCGCGCGCTGACCGTTCGGTCCTTCGTGATCGAGTAGCCGCAACCCGGCACCGGCCGCGGCGATCTCGGCTCGATAGCCTCCACCACGGATCTCGAACCCTCCCCTACCCGTGCTGTGCGGCGCAGTCATACGTACCAGTTTCCACCACGAGCGACCGGTTAACCAGGACGTCAGACGGCGCGTCCCACCTTGTAGCGAACGAATGCCGGAAATGCGAGGGCAGAAAGGACAACACCGACAATCACCAGGAAGCCGCCGCCCGCTGCCGCGACACCGGTCCCGAACAGGAAGGCTGCACCGCCGTGCAGCACGTCACCGATACGCGGACCACCCGCCACGACCACGATGAACACGCCCTGCAGTCGTCCGCGCATGTCGTCGGTTGCCACTTGCTGGAGCATCGTGCTGCGGAAAGCCGCCGAGACCATGTCGACGGCTCCGCCGAATGCCAGGAATGCGACCGCCACCCAGAGCAGAATCACACTGGAACCGGGACTCGCGAAGTACACGGCAACGCCGAAGCCGACCATGGACAGCCCCCACAGCGCGATGCAGACCAGAACGGCTCGCCCCTGGTACTGAACCCGTGGCAACCAACCCGAGAAGACTCCGCCCAGAACGGCTCCCACCGACATCGCCGCGAACAGCAGTCCCAGCGCAAAACCGCCGCTGGCGGGGTCACCGAAGGATTCGTGAGCGATCTCCGGGAACAGTGCTCGCGACATCCCGAACACCATCGCGATGATGTCCACCACGAACGACGCGAGCAGAACCTTCTGCGTCGCGAGATACGTGAAACCGCCGAGGACCTCGCTCAATCCGGCTCGCCGAGACGTTCCGGTCGGCGGAATCGCCGGGAGCTTCCATACCGCCCACAGTGTGGCGAGAAGAAAGATCGAGTCGAGCAGGTACAGCAGTTGCAGACCGGCCGACGGTATGAGGACACCCGCCAGTAGCGGGCCGGCTATCGCACCGAACTGCACGACAGTCATGTTCAGCGAGTTCGCGGCAGGTAACTGCCTGCCCGGAATCAACCGAGGGATGATCGCCGCTCGCGTCGGCTGGTTCACCGCGAAGAACGCCTGTTGAACCGAGAACAATCCGAGCACCAACCACACGTTGTTCACGTTCAGGGCAGCCTGGATCCAGAACAGCACCGACGTGACGCCGAGTCCGATCGAGGTGATCATCAACAGCCGTCGTCGATCCATGACGTCGGCCAGTGCGCCGCCCCACAGACCGAAAACGACCAGCGGGACCAGACCGAAGATTCCCGTCAGACCGACGTAGGCCGAGCTTCGGGTGATCTCGTACACCTGTTGCGGTACGGCGACCACGCTGAGCTGAGCGCCGATGACGGTGACGATGCCGGCCGTCCACAGCCGTCGATAGTCGCGATTCTCGAGCGGAGTCGTGTCCGCGAGTAGCCGGCTCACGGCTGGAGACGGACGGCGGACCACTGTCCGTCGACCAGGCTCGTGCGAACTCGATTGTGCATGCGGTTCGCGCGTCCTTGCCAGAACTCGACAGACTCGGGCCGAATCAGAATCCCGCCCCAGTTCGGTGGCACCGGAATCTCACCGTCCACGCCGAATCGAGCAGCGACCTCACGCAGTTGCTCGTCGAGATCGGCACGCGAGTCGATCGGACGAGACTGCGACGACGCCCACGCGCCGAGCTGTGAACCTCGAGGCCTGGTTCGCCAATACTCCTGCGTCAGTTGAGCACTCACCCGCTCGGTGGTGCCGCGGACGATCACCTGCCTGGCAAGGGTCAGCCACGTGAAGTTCGCCGACGCGTACGGGTGGGCGTCGAGGTGACGAGCCTTGTCGGATCCGTAGTTGGTGAAGAAGAGGACGCCGTCCTCGCTGAGCCCTTTGCAGAGCACGGTGCGCGACGCCGGACGGCCACCGTCGTCCACCGTCGACAGAGTCATGGCGTTGGGCTCCGGCGCGTCAGCTTCGACGGCGTCCACGAGCCATTGGCGCATGAGGGGCAGCCAACCGGTTTCGACAACCGAAGTATCCAATTCCGCACTCATGCGGTCCTCGACGGACTCCGATTCGCTGCCTGCTTGCGGATAGCCCACACGCATGGCCGCGAGTTCGTTGTCCACCGCCTGCGGGTCCTGACGTTCATTCGACACAGCCGAGAACGCTACTCCCGGGTACTCACTGGCCAACGGCTACGCGGCACGCGCTAAAGTTTGCCGTGGCTAGACCCGACCCGGACCGCGAGCCGCACCAGCGACAGCGCCGAATCGGGACGAGACGATTGCGCAGTACAAAACACGGTGCGTGCTCATCCCTGCGAGCACCGAGGCGCAGTCACTGAAGCTGAGGCAGTGCGACTGTAGACCTGGCGCACTCGAACGAGGAGAGTCCACGAGAATGGCAGCGAGCGCAGCAATACCGGACGATTTTGTGAGCGGACTCGAAGGCGTCGTCGCCTTCACCAGCGATATCGCAGAACCTGACAAGGACGGCGGCGCACTGCGCTACCGCGGAGTCGACATCGAAGACCTGGTCGGCCAGAGGGTCACCTTCGGCAACGTATGGGCCCTTCTCGTCGACGGCCGCTTCGGCCCCGGCCTCCCGCCGGCCGAGCCGTTCCCCCTCCCCATTCACACCGGCGACGTCCGTGTCGACGTTCAGGCCGGACTGGCGATGCTGGCTCCCATCTGGGGCTACCAGCCGCTCCTCGACATCGATGACGAGACCGCCCGCGACCAGCTCGCCCGCGCATCCGTCATGGCGCTGTCGTACGTCGCGCAGTCCGCTCGCGGCATCTACCAGCCGGCAGTCCCGCAGAGCCGCATCGACGAGGCCAAGACCGTCACCGAACGCTTCATGGTTCGCTGGAAGGGTGAGCCCGATCCGGCACACGTCGAGGCAATCGACGCGTACTGGGTCTCGGCAGCCGAGCACGGCATGAACGCCTCCACCTTCACGGCCCGCGTCATCGCCTCCACGGGCGCCGACGTCGCGGCTTCGCTTTCCGGCGCCATCGGCGCGATGTCCGGCCCGCTGCACGGCGGCGCACCGGCCCGAGTTCTTCCGATGATCGAAGAGACCGAGAAGACCGGCGACGCCCGCGCACTGGTCAAGGGAATCCTCGACCGCAAGGAAAAGCTCATGGGCTTCGGACACCGCGTCTACCGCGCCGAAGATCCCCGTGCACGCGTGCTCCGCGCCACGGCGAAGCGCCTCAACGCTCCCCGCTACGAGGCTGCCGCAGCTCTCGAGCAGGCTGCACTGGCAGAACTGCGTGAGCGTCGTCCCGATCGCGCGATCGAGACCAACGTCGAGTTCTGGGCCGCCGTCATCCTCGACTTCGCCGAGGTTCCCGCGCACATGATGCCCGCCATGTTCACCTGTGGCCGCACCGCCGGCTGGTGTGCACACATCCTCGAGCAGAAGCGTCTCGGTAAGCTGGTACGCCCGGCCGCCATCTACACCGGCCCGGCGCCCCGTACTCCGGAGTCGGTCGAGGGCTGGGACCAGATCAGCCACGCGTAGTACCCCGCTCGAATTCGCCAATCACGGTAGTACAGAACACAAGTGAAGGAACAGAAAGAAGCGATGACCTCCACACCGATCATCCCCGCCGACCTCAAGCCCGCCGACGGACGCTTCGGCTGCGGTCCTTCCAAGGTTCGCCCCGAGCAGCTGCAGTCCCTGGTCGAGGTGGGCGCTTCGGTGTTCGGCACCAGCCATCGCCAGAAGCCGGTCAAGAACGTTGTGGCCAGCATTCGTTCCGGCCTCGCCGATCTGTTCTCACTGCCCGAGGGCTACGAGGTCGTCCTCGGCAACGGCGGAACCACTGCGTTCTGGGATGCGGCCGCATTCGGCCTCATCCGCGAGAAGTCGCTGCACCTGACCAACGGCGAATTCAGCTCCAAGTTCGCTTCGGTCGCCAAGGCCAACCCGTTCATCGGTGACCCGATCGTCGTTTCCGCCGATCCGGGCAGCGCACCGGTGCCGGTCTCCGACCCTTCCGTCGATCTCATCGGCTGGGCGCACAACGAGACCTCCACCGGTGTGTCGATCCCCGTCTCGCGTCCCGCGGGTTCGGAGAACGCACTGATCGCCA
Organism: Rhodococcus sp. 008; assembly: GCF_001682295.1. Lineage (NCBI taxonomy): Bacteria > Bacillati > Actinomycetota > Actinomycetes > Mycobacteriales > Nocardiaceae > Rhodococcus > Rhodococcus sp. 008. Next base: position 711,220 of record NZ_CP012749.1, read on the forward strand.
TCGACGCCACCTCGGGCGCTGGTGGACTTCCGGTCAATGTCGCCGATTCCGACGTCTACTACTTCGCTCCGCAGAAGTGCTTCGCTGCAGACGGCGGACTGTGGATCGCGCTGATGAGCCCGGCCGCCCTCGAGCGCGTCGCGGAGATCAAGGATTCGGGACGCTGGACGCCTGACTTCCTCTCGCTGCCCATCGCCGTGGACAACAGCTCCAAGGATCAGACGTACAACACCCCGGCCCTGGCCACCCTCTTGCTCTTCGCCAACCAGATCGAGTGGATGAACAGCAACGGCGGCCTCGACTGGACTACCGCTCGCACCGCGGATTCGTCCTCGCGCCTGTACAACTGGGCCGAGGCCAGTGAGTTCGCAACGCCGTTCGTCGCTGATCCGGCACACCGCTCGCAGGTTGTCGGCACCATCGACTTCAACGACGACGTCGACGCTGCCGAAGTGGCAAAGATCCTGCGCGCCAACGGAATCGTCGATACCGAGCCGTACCGCAAGCTCGGCCGCAACCAGCTGCGCGTCGGCATGTTCCCGGCCATCGACCCCGATGACGTCACCGCTCTCACCAAGAGCATCGACTGGGTCGTTTCTCAGCTCGGCTGATTTTCACATTTGCTTCACCGCTCGGCCCCCGGCATGACGTCGGGGGCCGAGCGTCGTTTGCGCCAGGCCTTGTGAGCTACCACACCGGTGGTCGGATCCGAGGTCATCTCGCCCTGCGTGTCCTGCCGAGTCCATGGTCACGAATGAATTACAGTTGAGCGCGGCGCAAAGTCGCGAGCCGGCGCGATAAGGAGGTCAATGTGCGAGAGCTTCGAGTGATCGGACTTGAACCCGATGGATCGCATGTGGTGTGCGCAGATGCTGAAACCGGCCAGAAATTCCGGCTTCCCGCCGATGACAAACTTCGTGCAGCTTCCCGCGGAGACGTGGCTCGACTCGGCCAGATTGAGATCGAAATGGAAAGCCAACTCCGTCCCCGCGAAATTCAGGCGCGCATTCGTTCCGGTGCTTCCGTAGAGCAGGTCGCCGAAGAAGCGAAGATCCCCATCAGCAAGGTCGAGCGCTTTGCGTACCCCGTTCTGCTCGAGCGCTCCCGCGCCGCGGAAATGGCGCAGGGCGGACACCCGGTGCGCGACAACGGTCCGACAGTTCCCACCCTCTCCGAAATCGTGACCCACGCATTCCGCGCCCGCGGCCACAGTATCGACGAGGCCACCTGGGATGCCTGGCGCGACGAGGACAATCAGTGGGTCGCGCAGTTGCAGTGGCAGGCCGGCCGCACCACCAACGCCGCGCACTGGCGCTACCAGCCCGACGCGCACGGCGGAACGATCGTCGCACTCGACGACGCGGCATTCGACTTGATCGATCCTGACTTCGGTCGCCCACTCCGCGGCCTGGTACCGGTGGTCTCGAACGAGCCGCAGCAGCTCGAACTGTCCCGATTCGACGTCGAACCGGTGGCGGAGATCGAGCCCGAGCCCGCAGCAGTTTCCGAGCGGACAGCAGTTTCCGAGCGGACAGCAGTTTCCGAGCGCACAGTAGTCCCCGAGCGGACGGTGGTGGCGGAACGGATCGTGGCGCCCGAACCGATTGCTGTCGAGCCGGAAACCGTCGTCACCGAAGAGGTTCCCGAACCCGCACCGGATGTGACCCCGAAAACCGCTCCGCAGCAGACGCAGACCAAGGACAAGCGCGGACGGCCTGCTCTTCCCTCGTGGGACGACGTACTCCTCGGGGTCCGCAGCAGCGGTCGCTGACCCGAAGGAAAGTATTCTTCTTTCGAGCGAGGCTGAGGAGAGAGGGCTGCCGGTGGCTGCACGGGTATCGACGATCTGGTTTCTGGGCGGCGCAGACGCTCGCACCGAATTGAGCAGGTACCCACAGCCGGATCAGACCGAGGCCCTGAAAATCGCCATGTCGCTGTACCCGGACAAGGAGTTCGAGTCGCTCGGGCCTCAGCCGCTGTCGATGGCCGCGACGGTGAGCCCCGGCTACGTCTTCGTCGGCGCGTACGGTCGAGTGAGTGTCGTCTGCAGCTCCGAACTCAGCACCTTCGTCCCCTCGAAACTGCCTGATTCCTGGCACCTTTCGGCAGAGGGTGGCTCGACGCTGTTGATCAGCTCCGTCCCCGAAACCGCGCAGGGTTCGTTTGCACTGTGGGAGGACGGCGAGCTACGACGCTCGTTCAGTGCCATCCCGATCGACATCGTCGAAAATCTGGGGATCCCGCAGACCTGGGAACTGGAATTCTGGGCCGGCAACCATCCCCTGCGTTACCCGCCCGGGATCCTGCCTGATCCGCAGTCACTTCCGTTCCACCCGCAACAGTTCGCGGAGTCCGCCAACCTCGAGTGGCTGGGATTTCGATACACCGGCGCGCCGCGAGAACACGAACTCGACACAACGCAGATTCTCCTGTGGGGCTTCAAGATTCACCGACCCGGCGAGGCACCCAAACCTGCACCCCCAGCCCCCGCGCCGATGCCCGAGCAGGCGCCGACAGAGGTACCCATGCCCGAAAACATGCCGCCGATCCACGACGCACCGGTGGCCAAGCCGCGCGGCCGCCTCGCTCGGTACTTCGGCTTCAAGTAGCGCCGAGCAGCCTCACAGGTTCACGCGGCTATCGCTGCGATCCACCCGAGCGGTACGCCGGCTACCGCGCCGTAGACCACCCATCGCCAGACGGGGACGGCTCGCCAGCGCCAGACGGTCGGCGCAAGTCCGCCTACCGCAATGACATTGACGACAACCGCCAGGAGCACGTTCACGTTGCCCAGCGCGACACAGAACGCCGCGACGGCACTGGTCGAGAGCATGGCTGCGAACACCGACACCGCGATTCCGGTGAACCAGGGCGTGCGGTCCTGAGTCACCGGCCGGTCCTGACACGTTCGTAGAAGGCCATCGCCGCTGCGGTCGCGACGTTGAGCGAGTCGGTGCCGGGCGCCATCGGTATCTTGGCACGAATGTCGGTGGCCCGCATCGCATGTTCGGTCAAACCTGGCCCCTCGGCGCCCAGCAGTAGCGCTACCTTCTCCCCGGTCATCGCTTCGGCCAAAGTGACCGCTTCCGGATTCGGAGTCAAGGAAATGAGCTGAAAACCGTTGCCACGCAGCTCATCCAAGTCGTGTGGCCACTTTGCCACATGCGCGAAGGGCACTCGCAGCACGTGCCCCATCGACACACGGACCGACCGCCGGTACAGCGGGTCGGCACAACCCTTCCCGAACAGAACTGCATCGACACCGAGCCCCGCCGCGTTGCGGAACATCGAGCCGAGATTCTCGTGATCGTTGACGCCTTCGAGAACCACGACGGTCTTCGCGTCCTTCAACACGTCCGAGACCGCGAGCGGTGCCGGGCGCGCTGCTGCAGCGAGGACGCCGCGGTTGAGGTGAAATCCGACGACCTCGGCCATCACTTCGGCGCTCGTACGGTAGAACGGCACGTCCACACCGTCGAGATCGTCAGCGAGCTCCAGGAGCCGTCGTTCGACGCCGAGGAGACTGATCGGCTCGAACCGCGAAGTCAGCAGTCGCTGAGTGACGAACACTCCCTCGGCGATGACCAGTCCCTTGCCCTCCGGGAGGTCGGGGCGCCGATCCGAAGAGTTGAGATCGCGAAAGTCATCCAGCCGGGGGTCGGCGGGATCTGAGATGTCGATGACGTGAACCACGGGTCTATCGTGCCGTACGCACCGCGAGCCCCCACCACTACTCCCGACCTAACGCAACAGCGTGACAAAATGCGCGTCGAGCACCTGGCTGATCACCTCTGGATTGGTTCGCTCGGGATTGTCGACGCCGTGCGACGCGAGCCCGTCGGCGAGCGCATGCAATCTCATCGCCTCGATGTCGACCGAGGCACCCGGCCGTAGAAAACCCGCTCGATGCGCCGCTTCCACGAACGAACGAAAGTGCTCGAACAAGGTCCGGTCTGTCTCGTCACGCACCGCCGTCAACGCCGAATCGGTCTGGGCGGCAGCAGCAAAGGCCTCCCAAACCTGCATTTCTTCACGCCGATCTTGGTCGAGGGGAACGAACTGATCGGTGAACTGACGGATCGCGCGGCGGATGTCGGGATCGAAGTCGATGCCGGCAATCCTTTCCTCCACCCGGACGGTCACGAGCGTCATCGCGAACAGCAAGAGTTCGGACTGCGTCGCGAAGAAGTGCCGTAGCGACCCCGTCGACATCTTCGCCTCGTCCGCGACCGCCCGGACGCTGGCGCTCGCCACACCGTCTCGACGGATCACACGCCACACGGCCTCGGCGATCTCTTCACGCCGCTCATCCGGACTGCTACGTTTCACCACTTCACAAAACTAACACAGCTGTGCTAGTTTTCAATCACTAACACAGTCGTACTAGAAATGAGCTGATGTCATGATCGTCCACTTGATCATCGCGTGCGAAATCATGTTCTGGGTGTTCATCGCCGCAGGTCTCGCGGCCCGCTATCTACTGCGCCGCAAAACGCTGGGCGCCGCACTGCTCATCTGCGCGCCCCTGGTGGATGTCGTACTGCTCGTCGCCACAGCCCTCGATCTTCGTGGCGGTGGCGAGGCGAACTTCACCCATGGGCTTGCCGCGGCCTACATCGGATTCTCCGTCGCGTTCGGACACAGCCTCATCTCCTGGGCCGACGCCAGGTTCGCCTACCGATTCGCCGGCGGCCCGGCTCCCGTCGCACCACCCAAGTACGGGAGTGCGCGAGCACTGCGCGAATGGCGCGAGTTCGGCAAAGCCGCGATCGCCTGGGCCGTCGCGTGCGGACTTCTCGGCGCGGCCATCTTCCTCGTCGACGACCCCACCCGCACTGGAGCCCTCGACGGATGGATCAGCAAGCTGACAGTGGTACTCGCAATCTGGGGAGCAATCGCCCTGAGCTACACGGTGTTTCCCAAGCGTGAGAAGGTCACGGCGCGCGGCTAGCCTCGACTGCCTGTTCGGTCGCGTCGCATACGATCACCGGACGCAGGACGAAAACCGGCAGCCTGCCACCGTCTTCCGGTCGCGCAAGACGAAGTTTCAGCCCTTCGCTGCGTAGCAGGTACACCCCGGCCACAGTGCCCGAGACGAGCGAGATCACTCCGCCCACGATCAAGGGCGCACGTGGGTCCACGGAGTCGGCGAGCCAACCCAGCAACGGGCTTCCCAGCGGTGTGCCACCGAGGAAACTGAGCATGTAGATACCCATCACCCGCCCGCGCATCTCGGAAGGCACCGACATCTGCAGGATGTTCATCGCGGACGTCGTGAACGTCAACGTCAGTGCGCCCGTGGGGATCAACATCAGCGCCACCAACGCGTAGGTGGGCATCAATCCCACCGCGACCTCGAACACACCGAAAGCCACGGCGGCACCGAGGAACGTCCGCAACCGCGGCGCTTCCTTCCGTCTTGCGGCGTACGCAGCGCCGGCAAGGGTGCCCACGGCGAGCGTCGTGGACAGCAATCCGTAACCGTCGGCCTCGAGGCCGAACGTGTTGCGCGCCATCACCGCCAGGCTGATCGCGAAGTTCAGGCCGAAGGTCGAGACCATGAAGACCGACACCATGATCACGCGAAGGTCCTTGCGGCCCCATACATATCGGAACCCGTCGCGCACCTGCCCCTTGGTGCGCGGGGCCGGTTCCGACGGGATCAACTCCTTCTTGTTCATCAGGTAGAGCGCGATGAGCACCCCACCGAATGTCGCGACGTTGAGCAGGAACACCCACCCTGTTCCGATCAGGTTGATCAGCACACCCGAGATGGCCGGACCGACGATGCGGGCCGTGTTGAACGTCATGGAGTTGAGCGCGATGGCGTTGGACAGGTGTTCCTTGCCCACCATTTCGATGGTGAACGATTGACGCACGGGTGCGTCGAGCGCCGAGACACAGCCGAGGGCAAAGGCAATCAGGAAGACATGCCACAACGCGACGAGCCCACCGACGTCCAGCAGACCCAACACCAGCGCGCATACCGCACTCGCCCACTGCGTGAAGATCAGGATCCGACGCTTGTCGTACCGATCGGCCAGCACCCCACCCCACACCGACAAGAACAGCGTCGGGCCGAACTGCAAGGCCATGACGATGCCCACCGCCAGCGCGTTGCCGTCCGAGAGCGTCAGTACCAGCCAGTCCTGGGCGATGCGTTGCATCCACGTGCCGACCAGAGAAACGATCTGTCCGGAAGCCCAAAGGCGGTAGTTGCGGTTGTGGAGCGCGGCAAACATGCCGGAATCGGGGTCTCGGGGCACCCCACTATCTTGCCCCTCGAGTAATTCGTTTGGGCAACGACCTCTAGGTAGCGGAGCTACTCCGTCTTGTTGACCATCTCGGTGATGATCTCGACGGCACCGCGCAGTGTCGCGAGTTCTTCGCCACCCAGCCCGGCCAGCTGCTCGTTCATCCACGCCTCACGCGCATGGGTTTCGTCCGCGAGCAACGCCTGCCCGGCGTCGGACAGATTCACGATGATCTGACGACCGTCCGTGGGATGCGGCGAGCGCTCGACCAGACCGAGCTCGGCGAGAGAAGCAACAACGCGCGTCATCGACGGCGGCTGCACTTTCTCACGTGCTGCGAGTACGCCAGGAGTCATCGGGCCGTACTGATCCAGGCTCGCCAAGGCGGACAGTTGCGTCAGCGATACCTGAGCGTCGACTCTGCGGCCGCGCAGATGCCTGGTGAGACGCACTACAGCCAGGGAAAGATCGCTGGCCAGCGCACGAGTTTCGGTGGTCACGCGTCAGACAATACGTCAAGAGCTGGCCGGTAGCTCACGTAATCGAATACCGGTCAACCCTGATTTCACGTAAGGGCGTCGGTAATGGGTCCGACAGTGAAGTAGGCCACAAAAAGTGCCGCCACGATCCAGAGCAACGGGTGGATCTTCTTGATACCACCGCTGGCAGCGTGCAGGACCACCCATGAAATGAAGCCGACGCCGATGCCGTTGGCGATCGAGTAGGTGAACGGCATGACGATCATGGTCAGGAACGCCGGGAGAGCAACCGAGAACTTGGTGAAATCGATGTCTCGGACCTGCCCGATCATCAGCGCACCGACGACGACGAGGGCAGGCGCAGCTGCCTCGATCGGCACGACGGAGTAGAGCGGCGTCAGGAACATCGCGACGAGGAAGAGCAGTCCGGTCACGACGTTTGCCAGGCCCGTGCGGGCGCCTTCGGCAATACCCGACGCCGATTCCACGAACACGGTGTTCGACGACGCCGAAGCGCCACCGCCGACGATCGCGCCCGCGCCTTCGACGACAAGCGCGCGACCGACGTTGGGGAGGTTTCCGTCCTTGTCGGTCAGGCCGGCTTCCTTACCGAGACCCGTCATCGTGCCCATGGCGTCGAAGAAATTCGCGAGCACGAGGGTGAAGACAAGCAGGCTGGCGGCCAGAACACCGATGCGGGTGAATGCGCCGAAGATGCTGACGTCGCCGACCAGGCTCAGATCAGGCATACCACCGAGCATCTCCGGGATCGCGGGGATGCTGAGGTTCCAGCCCTTGGGGTTGGTTCCGAGCGAGGGTCCGACGTCGGCAACTGCCTCGATGATCGCAGCGAGGATCGTCGTGACGACGATGCCGATCAGCAGTCCACCACGAACCTTGCGCACTACCAGAACACCCATGAGCAGCACACCGAAGATGAACACCACGGTCGGCCACGAAGCGATGGAGCCGTTGATTCCGAGTCCGACGGGAACCGTCGTACCGGCGGCATCGGGGATACGGCGGACGAATCCGGCGTCGACCAGTCCGATGAAGGCGATGAACATGCCGATACCGGCCGCGATCGCGGACTTCAATGCCGAGGGAATCGCATTGAACACCGCAGTTCGGAAACCGGTGAGTGCCAACAGAACGATGATCACACCGTCGATGACCACCAGGCCCATCGCCTCGGGCCAGGTGACCTGAGGTGCGATTGTGACGGCGAGCAGGCTGTTGATGCCGAGACCCGCGGCGATGGCAAACGGGTAGTTGGCAACGACACCGAAGACGATGCTCATCAGGCCGGCAACCAGAGCGGTGACCGCCGCCACCTGGTTGACCGGAAGGATGTTGCCGAGAACGTCGGTCTTCGCTGCAGCGTCGTCAGCCGAGAAACTGCCGAGGATCAGGGGGTTGAGGACCACGATGTAGGCCATCGCCACGAAGGTGACGACACCGCCGCGAATCTCGGTCGAGATCGTCGACCCTCGTTCGCTGATCTTGAAATAGGTGTCGAGGATCTTGCCGGGTGCCGCCATGTTTGTTCTTTCCCCATCGCTGTAGGTCGCCGTGTGCCGGCGCACATGAAGCCGGTCGCACTAGGGAGAGTAGGCCACCGGGGTACGGGTAGCGTTAATTTTGTGACGGAGACTCGCAACACAACAGGCCTGATCGGCAAATTGTCCGCACCCGCGCCGGCACTGATCATCGGCACCGCGTTGTGGGTGATCGCCACGATCGTGGTCGCGGTGAGCGGCGATCGTTGGTCGGATGCACTCCCGATCTGTTACGCGGGTATCGGAGTCGGTTTCCTCGGCTTCGCTCTGTTCTCCATTCAACGACGCGCAGCTGTGCGCGGTGACAAGGGCGCACAACAGGGCGCCGGTCTGGTCGACTGAGCAGGTCGATTCACCCTTTCAGTATGGTAAGCCTACCCTGTACTTCAGTGTCGGTCTTAGCTTGTCAATGCTGAAAGGAACCACGTAGCCGTGAAGATCTCCCACCGAAATCGTTGGAAAAGCCGAGGACGTTGGACGAGACTGACATCCGTTGCTGTGGTCGCCCTGGTCGGCACAGCACTCGTCTCCTGCAGTTCGAACGACGACGCAGCAAGTAGTCCGTCGAGTTCCGGTGGTGGCGCCTTCCCCGTCACGATCGATCACGCTTTCGGCAGCACCACGATCGATTCCGAACCACAACGGATCGTCACCGTCGGTTACAACGACGAGCAGGCTCTGTTGGCTCTGGGCATCAAGCCCGTCGGAATGGTCAACCAGTACCCGGGCGAACCGGACGTCAACCGCACGTGGCCATGGGTCACCGGCCCTTGGGGCGGAACCGAACCGACCGTCGTCGGCAGCAATCCCGAAACCACGATCAGCGTCGAAAAGATCGCTGCGCTCGAGCCCGACCTGATCCTCGCGCTCTACTCGAGCATCGACAAAGACCTGTACAGCACACTTTCCGCGATCGCCCCGACCGTCGCGAAGGATCCGGCCTACGGCGACTACGCAACTCCGTGGCAGATCACGACGAAGACCGCAGCGAAGGCAGTGGGTCGCGAAGCCGACGGCGAGAAGTTGGTCGCCGATATCGACAGGCATTTCGCCGACGCCAGAAGCGCTCACCCGGAATTTGCAGACCAGACCGCGGTGATCATCAGCGTCGACGCGACCCCGGAGTTCTACGCCTTCTCCTCCGAGGACGCCCGCGGACGGGTTCTCGGCAGTCTCGGATTCAAACCTGCTCCCGCGGTCGAGGCCTTGATGAACGGTGAGTTCTACGCGCCGATCTCCACCGAACGACTGGATCTTCTCGACGTGGACCGTCTCGTTGTCATCGGCAATCCCGATGCCGCACAGGCGGTCCGAAACAACCCTGGCTTCCAGCAACTCGACGTGGTCAAGGACAATCGCGTCGTCTACGTCAAAGACGATCAGGCTCCGCAGGTCGGTGCGGCCTTGACCGCAAGCTCGGCACTGAGCTTGCCGTGGGCCACGAGCCAACTACTCGCCGAGCTCACGAAGTAACCAGCGCCCGGCGCTTTCTGATCTGCGCGGTTCCCCAGATCCACACGCCGGCCCACATCATCCCGAACGCCCAACCTGCCAGTACATCGGTCATCCAATGGGCAGCCAGGTAGACGCGGGAGAATCCGACGGCGATCGTGTACAGGCCGAGGCTCGCGAGCATTGCCGTCTTCGCGAGCCTCGGCAAGGCAAGACGAAGGATCACGGCGGCAACCGAAGTCGCGAGTATCGCGCTCATCATCGCGTGGCCCGACGGGAACGAATACGAATCGATTTCGATCAATCGCTCCGGAACGGGTGGGCGGGTTCGCGTGAAGATGCGCTTCAATCCGCTCATCACGAGCAGACCGGTCAACATCGATCCGGCGATCAGCAGAGCTTCGGTACGCAGTCCCCGAACCAGAAGCACGATCGTGAGCAGCGTCGCGATCAGCCACGACGCGAGGGTTCCGCCGCTGTCGGTGATGACGTCGACGACGTCTACGAGCCACGCCGTCCGCTGACTCACTGCGCTGTCGAGTACCCACTGATCAAAAGACATCTGCCCTCACATTCCTTGCGGCAGAGTCCACGTACGCATCACGTGATGAACGCCGTCCGAGTCCACCCACCACGGCACGATCACCGTCGTCTCGACCGCCCCCGTCAGTTCCACCGTCAGTTCGTGATGGATCACTACCTCGCCGCTGGGTACCTCACGGCCGAGGGCTGCGAAGCCGAGAACTGCCTGCGGTTCGTTCGCCCAAGTCGTCACGACGCCGGTGCTGCTCACTCGTCCGTGAACGGATGCAGACGCCGTCGCGACGTCGAGCAGATCTGCCAGTGCGTCGGCCGTCTCGAAGCTGCCGAGCACCACTCGTTGCGCAGGTAGTGCTGCTCCCAGCCACGGTCGGTCGAGAACAAGGGCGTCGCCGGGATCGACCAGATCGCCGGAAAGGCCTCGCACGAACGGAGGCAGGTGCAGTTCCTCCAGGTCGAGAACCCGTCGCTGCGCTGCCTCACCCAGCAGTCGGTGCGTCCGCGCGACGACGGCGGAGGCCGGCATCCGTAGTGGGTCGGCAAGCCGATCGAGCAGCAGCTGAGCCAGTTCCGGATCGTCGACGGTATCCGATGCCAGCAATCCGGAGAAGAATCCGGCGTCGGGGTGTTCGGCAGCATCGAGCAATCCCTCGAAGGTGCGATCGCCCGGAGCGCGCAGCAAGCCCAGCACCTCACCGCCGAGTTCGGCATTCGAACGCAACCACCACGCCGTGTATCCACGACGGTCGGTGAGCAGCGCCCGCGTCGCCGGCGACTCGACCAGCAGCGACAACGCCTGCGGCCAGCGGTCTTCGTCCACGAGGTCGAGATCGCGCACGGCTTCGATGTATTCGGGGTCCTCGTCGAGGGTGTCCCACCATGCGTCTTCGGCGTCGAGATCGTGATCGGGGCCGGAAGGCAATTCCTCACGGACCACCGTGAAACCCCACCCGACACCGACTACCCGTAGCGCCTGCTCCCCCACCCGCTGAACAAAATCAGCGTCGACGATGCCGAAGGGAGAATCCTCGACCAGGACGCTTGCAAGGGGAGCTCCCGGAAGCAGAAGTTGGTCGGCGGACCGCAATTCGCCTTCCGAATCAGGAAGCAGCACTTCACCGATCCACGACGGCAGCGCCCCTGGCGCCACGTGGGCCGCCAATCCGAGTACAACTTGCGCCAACTCCGTCGCTACCGAATCATCTTGGTCCGCAGCATCTTCGATCAATGCGCGCAGCGCCGGATCGGACAGCAGGTCGGTGGCACTCGCGGTCTGCGCTCCCAATCGAGACAGCAACGGGTGAACCGCGACGGGATGAACCAACCTCGTCCACTGCACCGACGGCGCGTCTTCGCCCAGTTCGACGCCGACGACGACGGTCCGCGGCCCGGTCACCGTCCGTCCGTCGGAGAGCGGAACCGGCAGTGTTCCAAGCTCTTCCACCGCAAGAGTGTCGATCACCAAGGGCTCGAGAGCCGAATAGAGTCGATTCCACCACTTCGGTTCACGTTCCGAACCGCTGAGCAGTTCCGCGATGCGCGCGAGCCCGATGCGGTGCGTCGACACTGCCGCGAGTGCTCGCTCGTGCTTGGGGCCGGAGAGCTCGGGGACAACCAGGCCGCCGATGATGTCGGTGAGCAACTCGGCAAGGTCATCACCGAGCCCGGGCACCACGGATGCTCGCTGCGGCGCGCGGTCGGGTTCACCGACCACCGGAAGCCACTCGTTTTCCTGCAGCTCCTTCAGAAGCGCTTCGCGCAGAAGCGAATCGGTTTCGCTGCGGGCAAAGGCAGGGATCGGGACGAGTGCCGTTCGCTGCCGAGGAGGTAGTGCAGCAAGGAACTTCGCGTACCCCTCGGCAAGCGGAGCGATCGGTGCAGCGGGCATGAGGCGTCGCCGATCGGGTTGCATTGCAATGTCGGCAATGATGATCGCGGGGATCGACAGTTCCTCGTCGGATCGCGTCGGCGCCCGCAGGACGTCGTCTGCGACCGGCTCGACGACCCCGTCGCGGACCGGCACCAACCATCGCGCGTTCGGCGCGGTGTACTGCCACCACGTGCGATCACCGATCGCGATCTCGACGAGGCCGGAATCCAGCACCCGTTCCGATCGCCGAAAAGTCTTCTCACCCAGACGAATTGATCCGAGAGCTGGGAGTTCGAGGAGCAGGTCGACGGCCTCACGTGCCATCTGCGAAAGCAGCGCTGCGGCATCGACGTCCGGCCGAAGCGTCAGCACCACTTCCGAATCAGCACCATCGCTCGGCAATTCGCCAAACGGCCACACCAAACGAAGTACGGGGACACCGGTTTCCGGCACCGGGAGTTCGCGAGACTCGATCTCGCGCAGAGTGTGCGAGGCAGAGAATCGAATCGATCCCGTCGACGAGCGCAGTTCCACCTCGTCACTGACCGAGAGAACTGCCGAGAATCCGACGCCGAACCGTCCCGTCACACCTTCGTCGGCGTCGACCTTGTTCGACGCGCGCAGCGCGGTCAGCGCATGTACACCGGATTCGTCCAGTGGACGGCCCGTGTTCGCCACCGTCATCGTCCGACCGTCCACGTCCACCCACAAAGAGCCCTGGACGCCCTCGCGTGCTGCTGCATCGGCAGCGTTCTGCGCCAGTTCGGTGAGCAGACGGTCGCGGTACCCGGCCTTTGCGAGGTCGGATTCCGCAGCCGCGTCTTCACGCAATCGCGTCGGAGATTCCGACCACGCGCGCAGCGTCGCCTCGCGGAGTGCGTCCGTACCGAACGGATCTTCTACTCGGTGGATACCGAATCCTCAACTGCAACAGCGCTCGACGGGCGAGCGGGCACCGCAATCAGCTCGACGGCCCCGTCGTCGAATGCGTCGAACTGCGGCGAGCCCGCACCGAGCGGCAGGCTGGTGTCCGAGTGCGCGCCACAACCGTAGGACACGCTGACCACACGGCCGTCTGCGGAGAGTTCGTTTCCGCACACACCGAACGCTGCGTGCAGCGAACCGGCGAGTGGAAGGAAGAATCCACACAGTCCACACGTCGACGGCGCGGCCTTCGCCATCTCCGACTCCGGGCCGAAGTCACCGTCGAACCAACGCTGCGCGGCATCGAGTCGGCCCTCGCGGCTCATGACCTGTTTGCGGCCGAGCCCGATTTCGAGAGCTACCTCGTCGACTTCCGGGTCACCGGTGGCGACGTAGCCGGGAACGAGGCGAGGATCCTCGGCCGGCGGGGCGAGTAGGTCACCGACGGACAGATCGCCGGGACGAATCCGCTGATCCCATGGCAGCCATTCCGGCGCAACCAACGCGTCGGGACCCGGCAACAGCGCCAACTCACTGATCGTGGCGTGGGTGTCCTCCGGTCCGGCAGCGACGACAACCGCCCACTGCCAACCGCGGTATCCCGGAATGTCTGCTGCAAATCGATGGGTGGCGGCAAATTCGTCCTCCGACGTCACGCCGAGGTATGCCCCCACACCGCCTTCATGCAGGTCGACGACTGCCTTTCGGGCAAGCTCGACCGCATCGGCCAGTACTGGGCGCGGCACTGCACGCTCTGGAGAAGTAGCAACACTCACTCCTCCAGTTTGCCGCACCACCGCAAGTCCGCAACGCACTGGGCTGCCATGCTGGGCAGATGAGTAGGTCACACGCCAATTCCGTGCGCACTTTTGCAGTGGTCGCCGTGATCGCCTCGGCCTTGGCGGGGTGCTCCGATTCCCCCGGCGCTCCCGACAACCTCACGTCCGAAACCGGCTCCGTCGAGATCGTTCGAGTGTCCGCGCACGATCCCGACGCGTTCACGCAGGGCCTCGAGATCGACGGAAACCGGTTGTACGAAAGCACCGGACGCGTCGGGCAGTCCTGGGTGCGCTCGAGCGAGATCTCCGACGAGCAGTCCCCCGCTTCGGGACCGGAAGTTGCGCGTGCCGATCTCGACCCGCCGTTGTTCGGTGAGGGCATCACGGTCGCCGGAGACACACTGTGGCAACTCACCTGGAAAGACGGCGTTGCCATCGCCCGTGACAAGGACACCTTGACCGAACGGGGGCGGTTCCCACTCGACACCGAGGGATGGGGAATCTGTTCGCTCGGGGATCGGATTGTCTCGAGCGACGGTTCGGCCACGTTGACCTTTCGCGATCCCGAAACCTTTGCGCCGATCTCGACCGTCGACGTCACCAGATCTTCGGAGTCCGTCGGCAAGCTGAACGAATTGGAATGCGCCGAAGACGGCTCCGTCTACGCCAATGTCTGGACCACGGACACCGTCGTCCGAATCGACCCGTCGGACGGCAGCGTCACGAACGTGTACGACGCTTCGCCGCTACGCGAAGAACTCGTCGCGGACGGATCGACCAGCACCGTCGACGTTCTCAACGGCATCGCGCAGATTCCCGGTACCGATCGATTCCTGCTCACCGGCAAGTATTGGCCGCAGATGTTCGAAGTCCGTTTTGTTAACTGAGTCCGACATGACACAGGACTCGCAGGGGTGTGCGTGGTAGCCGCGCCGACACTAGGACAGAATTGAGTGGTGACCGGACCGCGCGAACCCTACGACCCCGAAACTCGGCGAATCCACGACGAGCCGGAGGGGCAACAGGTGCACCCCGGTTACGACAATTACCCACCCGCGGCCCGCCCGGACAATTACCCACCTTCGGCCCGTCCCGCTGCCCGTCGCACGCCTTTGCCACCGCTGCATCCGATTCCCGAATCGCGGGGAGACTCCGAATCCGCGGCCGGTTCGAAGACGCCGGGGGCGGACGCTCCCAAGGCTCCACCGATGCCTCGCAAGCTCACCGTCACTCGCGTCGCAGCGATGCGCAGCCGCGAACTGACGAACAAGGGCATCGCGACCTTCCAGCGCGCGGCGAAGGCCGACGGCGCGGACAAGTCCGGTCTGACCGCTCTCACCTACGCGGTGATGACGAACAACGCGACCGACGCGGCGATCTCCGTCGCTCTGGCCAACACGCTGTTCTTCTCGGCCGCGACGGGCGAGGACAAGACCAAGGTCGCGCTCTATCTCCTGATCACGATCGCACCGTTCGCGGTCATCGCACCGCTCATCGGCCCCATGCTCGACCGGTTGCAGCGCGGACGCCGCATCGCACTCGCGTCGTCGTTCGGAATCCGGACGCTCCTCGCGGTGATCCTGGTCTTCAACTTCGACAGTTGGATCCTCTATCCGGCCGCGCTCGGCATGATGGTGCTCAGTAAATCGTTCTCGGTGCTCAAGAGTGCAGTGACACCACGTGTCCTACCACCGGAAATAGACCTGGTGCGCGTGAATTCGCGTCTGACGGTCTTCGGGCTGATCGGTGGAACGATCGGGGCCGGAGCTGTCGCAGGTGCGCTCGCGCTCGCTTTCGGTTCCACCGGCGCCTTGTGGTTCGCGGTCGCCGTCACCGTGTTCGGCGCATATCTGAGCATGCGAATCCCGTCGTGGGTCGAGGTCACCGAAGGTGAGGTTCCCGCGACCATCACCTACCACCCGGACGAAGCGCATCACGCCGGCAGCGCCCCACCGCAGCCGGACGCCAAACCTGCCAAGGTCCGTCAGCCTCTCGGACGCGCCGTGATCATCGGACTCTGGGGCAACGGCACCATTCGCGTGCTCACCGGCTTCCTGACGCTCTACATCGCGTTCGTCGCCAAATCACGCACCGATCACGAGCCGCTCCAGCAGGCCATGATGCTCGGCCTGGTCGGCGCAGCAGCCGGTCTGGGTAACTTCGCCGGAAATGCCACGGGTGCGCGCCTCAAGCTCGGCCGGCCTGCCTTGATCGTGCTCCGGTGTACTGCGTCGGTGTGGATCATCGCGGTGATCGCAGCTCTGACGGACAACCTCATGACGGCCGCGCTTGCCACGCTCATCGCATCGGCCGCCAGCGCGCTCGCCAAGGTCTCACTCGACGCGTCACTCCAGCACGACCTGCCCGAGGAATCGATCGCGTCCGGATTCGGTAGATCCGAGACGGTTCTGCAGCTGAGCTGGGTACTCGGCGGCGCATTGGGGGTTCTGCTTCCGACCGAATACTGGATCGGGTTCACTGTTGTATCGGTGTTCCTGACGATCGGGCTTCTGCAGACCTTCCTGAGCTACCGAGGAAGCAGCCTCCTGCCCGGCCTCGGCGGGAAGCGACCCGATCTGGCCGAACAAGAAGTGACCGAAGTGATTTACACCGGTAAATCCAACCGAGGACAAGGAAGTACTCCGCAGTGATGATGCGCTCGAGAACAAAGAAGATCGTGGCAGCGATCAGTGTCCTGATGGTGGTGGCACTGGTTGCTTACGTCTCCGTTCTTTTCGTGATCATCAAGAACATCAACGACGACCCCGACAAGCTGCCGGTCATCACTGCATACGCACACGGCAAGACGATCGAAACGAACCCTGCCGGTTTCTGCACCATCGACCTGTCCCAGTGCGCCCAGGTGGGCGACATCTACGCACTCGACGTTCCAGCGGGCTACCCGCTGCAGCTGTCGTTGTCGACGGACGTCTCGGATGCGCAGTGGGCACTGCTCGCCGTCTACGAGGATGCCGACGGCAACCAGACCGGTGAGCCCCGAGTCTTCGAGCCCGGCGAGGCCCTGGCAGTGACGGTCGAGTCTTCGAGCGATCCCGTCAAGCAACTGGTCGGCGTCGAAATCCACCTCGCCGTCGGTGAGGGAAGCGAACAGGGACTGCTGATCTGGTCGATCAAGACCGCTTGATCCCCGGAACGTCGAAAATGCCCTGCACACCGATTGGTGTGCAGGGCATTTTGTTTCGAAGCCGTGTACGGCAGCTCGTATCGAGCGATCAGGTGTCGAGCTCGCGAGCGACGGCCCGGACGACCTCGGAGATCCGCTGAGCGGTCTTACGGTCCGGGTACTTGCCGTTGCGCAGATCCGGCTGGACCTTCGCCTCGAGCAACGTGATCATGTCCTCGACCATGCCGTGCAACTGATCAGGGGTGTGCTTACGCTCGACGGGCTCACGACGCGTCGCCGTCGCGCCGCGCAACGACGGCGCCGGCTCGAGTACCTTCAGGCTCAGTGCCTGCGGACCGCGGCGGCCCGCAGCCATTCCGAACTCGACGCGCTGGCCGGCCTTCAAGCCTTCGACGCCCTCGGGGAGAGCGGAAGCACGGACGTAGACGTCCTCGCCCTCTTCCTGCGACAGAAAGCCGAAACCCTTTTCGACGTCGTACCACTTCACCTTGCCGGTCGGCACCGCGTTCACCTGCTCATCACTCGACTGGGGCGTCTGCCCCAATGTGCTCGGGAGGCTCTCGGAAGAGCCTCATGGCCTTGCTCGCATCGCTTCCGGTGGAAGAATGCAAAAGAACGCGCCCCACACTTGCTTCAGCGGGGCGCGCAGTCTGTTAACAGTCTACCTGTGACGAACCCGGGTCGGCACCCAGGTTTACAGGCACTATCCTCGTAGGTGTGGACCCTCAACCGAACCCGCGCACTTCCGGCACCGGAAACGGTCTGTTCCGTACGGCGATGGCACTGTTCATCGTCGGATTCCTGGCGATCGTGGCCATCTTCGCAGTCCATATCTTCAGCGACACCCCACCCGGCCTGGCGTTGTACCTGGTAGCACTCACATGCCCGATCGGCTTCCTCCTGGCCATCGTCTACACGCTCAGATCCGGTCGACGCGTGCGCTGATCACTCCCGCCTCCAACCGAAAGGTCACTGACCATGAGAATCCTCCTGAACGTGATCTGGCTGGTCTTCGGCGGCTTCTGGCTGGCGTTGGGTTACTTCGCCGCAGGCATCATCTGCTGCATCCTCATCATCACGATTCCCTTCGGAATCGCGGCATTCCGCATCGGCATCTACGCACTGTGGCCGTTCGGTAAGACCGTCGTCGACAAGCCGACCGCTGGTGTCGGTTCGATGATCGGCAATGTCATCTGGGTGATCATCGCCGGTATCTGGTTGGCGATCGGACACATCGTCACCGCCGTCGCGATGGCGATCACGATCATCGGAATTCCGCTCGCGGTCGCGAACCTGAAGATGATTCCGATCTCGCTGATGCCGCTCGGCAAGGAGATCGTCGACGTGGACCGGGTGAATTACGCATAGTCGTGGACCGCGTCGATTACGCATAGCGGGCCCGCGGACCGAAGAACCCGACCACAGCAGTTGCTGTGGTCGGGTTCTCTGGTATCAGGTCGTATCAGCGGCCGAGGCTACCGAGTCCGGGGAGGTTACCGAGCGAACCGGTTCCCGTTCCCGGGTTGCCCGGATCGACGGGGCCGACCGGCCCCTCGGAGACCACGATGGTCACGCTCGAAGCACGCGAAAGCACGCTCTTCGCAGTGATCTCGACGGTGACGCTGCCGACAGCGGTGGGGGTACCCGAGATGGTGCCGTCCTGTGCGAGGGACAGTCCGCCGGGCAGAGTGCCACTGGTGAGTGCAAACGTTGCGCGCGCATCGGCGGCAGTGAGCTTCTGCGAATACGCCTTACCTACCTGAGCGGCAGGCAATTCGACGGTGGCGGGTAGCGGGTACGCAGCAACGACTGTCACCTTGCCCCCGTTGGTCGTCGACGCGATGGCGCCGGTCGAGGTGTCGAGCGCGAGGTTTTTGACCTTCTCCAGTGCCGGAACCTTGGTATCGGTCAGAGCGGTGGTGGCGCGGGTCGTCAGATCGACCGACCACAGGTGTCCGTTCATGACGTCCGCGACATATGCAATGCCTGCCGCAGCGTCGACGACCACGCCGTTGGGAATCGCGGTCGGAGACAGCGTGGTCTTCGACAGAACCGCGCCGGCCGGGGTGATCGCCCACAGGTTGGTTGCCCGGGTGTCGGTCATGTAGATGTTGCCGGTGTTCGTGTCGACATCGACGTCGACCGGGTAGAGGTTGTCGGCACGCACGATCGACTTGAGTGCTCCGCCCTTGCGTACGTCCGCCTGCCACAGCGTGCGGCCGTAATTCTCGTCGAAGAAGTTGGTGTCCGCGATGTAGAGGAAGCCGCGGACACTGTCGAAGGCGAGCTTGGTCGGCGTTGCCGACTTGTGGACCAGAATGCTCGACACGGCGTCGGCGGCGTTGGGGTCGACGACTCGGATGTTGCCGGACTTGTAGTCCGAGAAGTACGCGCGGTGTGTTGTGGGATCGACGACGACATCGTTGATCTGCGGACGCGAGCCGTCGGGGTTCTTCTCGCTCAGCGTGACCGTCTTTTCGACCTTGCCGGTCTTCGTGTCGACAATCGAGATCGCGCCGCCGTAGGAGGAGGACACGTATGCGCGTCCGAGGCCCGAGTCGACGGCAAGTGCCGACGGGTAACCGACGACGCCGTCGATGGTGCCGACGGACTTGCCGGTGTTCGTGTCGACGACGGACAACGAGCTGGTCGGTCCGCCGTACTGCGTGATGTATCCGCGGTGGGTTGCCGCGTCGACGACGATGTCGCCGGGCTGGGTTGCGGAATAGCTTCCGACAACACCGTGTGTCGGATCCTCGGGTGAGGCGTGTGCAGCGGGAGCAGTGACGGCCAGGCCGACAGCAGCAGCGGCAACGGCGAGTGACGCGGTGACCGCACGCCGACGGTATTGCAGTTTCATGAGGGGTGCCCTACTTCTTTGGAAGACTCTGCGAAACCTGCCCAAGCGAGGCAAGTCAGGCAAACCTAACCTAAGTTCCAAAGTCGATGTTGAGACACGGGCCACAACCTTGGGTCCGGATCGACGCACCTCTCAATCGCCCGAAATTCTATTTCCGCATAACGTGTGACCTTGCTCACATTACGGATGGATAACGGAACGGACACAACCGGACATTCACTCGGGCACCCCCACCTACCTGGGAAGAGTCTCCTGCGCTTTGTGTGACGCGTTGTACGTCTTTCGCCACGCCGCGTTATCAAATGGTGACACGAGCGACTCGAGCCGTTACCGTCGTTTTCGGCCGGGAAACTCGGCCACCTCCGGCCCGCCGCGCCAAGCCTTGTCCCGCGGGTACCGGACTTCCGACAGAGCATTCCAGGGACGAGGACGGGGGACCCAAAGTCCTCTGTGAGAACAGAAAAGTTCTCCAGTGGACACCGGTTCGATCGCAAGACCGAATCTTGGGGTGAAGCCAGACCCTTTCCAGCCAGGAAAGGCGAGGCCGGGCGACCTCTCAGCCCGAACCCGACAGCTGACCTCGCAGGCGCGTGTGGAGAGGATTTCGACCATCATGAGCGGACGCCATCGCAAGCCCACCACCACCGGCCGCACTGTCGCCAAGGTCGCCGTCACCGGCGCCATCATGGGCGTAGCAGGAATTGCAGCCACCGGAACCGCAAACGCTGCCCCCGACTCCGACTGGGATCGTCTCGCCCAGTGTGAAGCCGGCGGAAACTGGGCCATCAACACAGGCAACGGTTACCAGGGCGGACTGCAGTTCTCCCCCAGCACGTGGAACGCACACGGCGGCGGACAGTACGCAGCCACCGCAAACCAGGCCACTCGCGAGCAGCAGATCGTTGTTGCCGAGCGTGTTCTCGCAAACCAGGGTTGGGGCGCATGGCCGTCCTGCTCCTCCAGCCTCGGGCTGAGCAGCGGCGCCACCGAGCGTTCCGCTCCGGCCACGACGGCTCCTCAGGCAGCTCCGGCTCCGGCGCAGCAGGTCGCACAGACCGTTGCACACCCGGTCGCCGACGCCATCGATCAGGCAATCGCATTCGCCGAGGCCAACGGCATCCCGGTCGACCCGCAGATCCTCGCAGTCGCCGACACCGCGAAGTCGTTCCTCAAGTAACACCGGCAAGACTGTCCGCTCGGACGCTCGAACATCAAGAAGGCCCGCACCGATTCGGTGCGGGCCTTCTTCGTGTCGAGTTGTTATCGGTTGATGACGGTGTGCGGGTGTACGTAAGGAAGTGACTCCACCGGAACCGGAAAGGTGGTGTCCTCGCCGAAGGGTGAAAGTCCACCTGCGCGGGTCGATGACAATTCGGTCACTGCGTGATCTCCGTCTGCAGTTTCCGGCCATCCTGGATCTACATAGTGTTGCTTCGAATTGTTGGCCACGAAGTCATTTTGACAGGACGCCGTTACGCCGTACAGACCAGGTCTCTAATCTGATACCTGATGACCGAAACACGTGGCACCCCGGCGGGCAGTTCCGCAGCCGAAAGTCTGACCGATTGGCTCTCGGCGCGCAGTGACGCCGAGTTGACGGAGTTGCTGCGTCTGCGCCCCGATCTGGCCGTACCGCCGCCGAGCACGATGGTGGTTCTCAGCGGTCGGGCACAGCAACGCGCGTCGGTCAGCCGAGCCGCAGACGAACTCGACACCCTCGATTTCGGTCTTCTCGAATTGTTGGCGCTGGGCGGCGCCGAGGAAACTCCGATGACGCGGGCGGAGCTCAACAGTGCGATCGCCGAACGAGCGCTGACCGGCAAGGGCAAGGTCACCAAGAAGGCCGTCGACAAGTCTCTGTCGAAGATGCGCGCGTCCGCCCTCATCTGGGGTGTCGATCCCATCAGCGTCGTCCCGGCAGTCATCGGGATGATTCCGTGGCGTGTGGGGCGCGCCCTCGAACCTGCCGAGGCGATGACCGAGACCGAGATCTCGGCTGCGCTCAACGCTCTGGACACCCGCGAGCGGGATCTCCTCGAGACACTCGCCAACTCCAGCCCGATCGGTCGCACCCGCGACGCTGCCCCCGGAACGCCGCCTGAGCGCCCGGTTCAACGACTGCTGGCGGCCGGCCTGCTGCGGTGGCTCGACGAGCAGACCGTCGAGCTTCCGGCGACGGTTCGTCAGGTCATCCGCGGCGAGCCGGTTTTCGATCCGACGACGCTGACCGCACCTGTCATCGGGGGCGACAAACTCAAGCCGGCGGACGTGAACGCCGCAGCAGCCGGCGAGGCGCTCGAGTTGGTACGCCAATGCGAGAACGTGATCGCTGTTCTGGGCGCAGCGCCGGCCCCCGCACTGCGAGCCGGTGGGCTCGGTGTTCGAGAACTACGACGCGTGGCCAAGACGGCCGATCTCGACGAAGCGCGCGTGAGCCTACTTGTCGAGTTGCTCTCGGCAGCCGGACTCATCGCCAGTGGAACACCAGATCCGGCGCCGGTCTCGGACAACGCGGACGAATACTGGACGCCCACGCTCGCGGTCGACGGCTGGCTGAACGCATCCACAGCGCGACGGTGGGAGGTCCTGGCGTCCGCCTGGGTCGACGTACCTCGAGTCCCGTGGATGATCGGGCTGCGCGATTCCACCGACAAGCCGATCGCGGCGTTGTCCGAGGAGGGCCGCGCTCCGGCGGCTCCGCGAGATCGTCAGGCCATTCTCGGGCTGCTCTCCGAACTCGACAGCGGCCAGACCGCGTCGGCCGTCGAGGTAAGTCGACTACTGGCGTGGCGACGCCCGCGATGGAGCGGGCGCCTACGGACGTTCGCGATCGAGCGGACTCTGGACGAGGCCGCCGCGCTCGGGCTGGTGGCCCGCGGCGCGTTGTCGTCACCTGGACGAGCTTTGCTGCACGGCGGGGACGCCGAAGCCGAAATGCAGTCCGCCCTACCCGAGCCCATCGACTACATCCTGGTCCAGGCGGATCTGACTCTGGTTGCGCCCGGCCCGCTGGTACCGGACCTGCTCGAGCAGGTGAGCCTGGTCGCAGACATCGAGTCGGCCGGATCGGCGTCCATGTACCGCATCAGCGAGGACAGCGTGCGTCGTGCGCTCGACGCCGGTCTGACGGCCACCGAACTGCATACGATGTTCGCTTCGAAATCGAAGACTCCTGTCCCCCAATCACTTTCGTATCTGATCGACGATGTCGCCCGTCGACACGGACGACTGCGTGCCGGAGTGGCGGCGTCGTTCATTCGATGTGAGGACGCGTCACTGCTGGCGGAGGTCCTCGCATCCGCAGTGGCCGAGCCGTTGGCACTGCGCGCCTTGGCTCCCACCGTCGCGATTTCGCAGGCCCCTCTCCGCGAAGTCCTGACCGAGCTGCGAGCCGCCGGATTCGCGCCGGCAGGTGAGGACTCCTCGGGCACGTTGGTCGATCTCCGCCCACGCGGGGCACGTGTACCCAACCGTCGCAGCCGACCGGCGTCGAGGATGCCGGCGAGCCCGTCGGCGGATCAGCTGGCGTCGTTGGTCCGCACGATGCGGGCCGGAGACCGTGCTTCCGCCCCCGGCCGCGGCGGAGTGCGAACGGACGGTTCACGGGAGAACAACGCCGCCACCATCGCCTTGCTGGCCACGGCGGCCCGAGACAATTCGAGCGTCAACATCGGCTACGTCGACGCCCAGGGGGTCGCGACGCATCGCATCGTCGACCCCGTCAGCGTGGGCGGCGGACAGCTGGACGCCTTCGACCCCGCGAGCGGCGCGGTTCGCCGTTTCACGTTGCACCGAATTACTTCCGTCAGCCCCGTCGACTCCGGAAAAAAGTAGCAAAAAAGAAGCAACTGGCTTTTTTCTGTAAATGAAGTATGGTCGAGGTCAGTTTGTGATTGCCACTTCGAAAAATGAGGAGCGACAATGGCTGACAAGGCGCCGGGTAAGAACATGAAGAAACCCGCCCAGTCGATCAAGGAACGCCGCGCGGAGAAGCGGGCGAAATCTGCGGAGTCTTCCGAGTTCATCCGTAAGCGGAAGCGGAGCTGACAGCAAAGTCCAGAGAAGACGAGCTGATTGCGAAGCTGACCAATGCCTGCCCCCACCGACACCCTTGTGCACCTGCACGAAACGTTCAACCTGTTCAAGTCACGTAATCGAGGAACTGACGCACGCTCGCGCGGGTACGCAGCGGGCATGACCCTCGCTTCACTCTGCGTCCTCGACGAACACGCTCGGCAATCCGGAATACTTCTATCGGATTTACCGCAGAAAGAGAATCAACCATCGTGAAAAGAACAATCCATACCCTGGACCGCATTCAAACGAGACTCGAATCGGAGCTTGATTCCACTCCGGGTGATTCCGAAAAGAATATCGGTTACCGGTCCGGAATTTCCGAAGCTATTACTCATGTAATGGAAATGCGGAAGTCAGTGGTCGCGCAGAAATAGGAGACGCATCGATTAGGCGCTCACCCCAATAACTGCCGCACACCACCCACCAGAAAGACGACCTGGTCCTCGTAGAAGTCGGCAAGCCGCTCCGGCGCGAGCGGCTTGCCACTTCCGCTCCAATCGTCCGCCCGGCTCAACGCCTGGAGGAAGCCCATCAAGGCAATCGCCCAGCGAGTCTCGAGCCGTTCGGGATCGGTAGCAGGAAAAGTACGACGGACCTGGTCGAGAAGATGTTCACGCAGGTGCAGCTCGGTCGCCTCGAGGGCTGGATGGCCCGGTCGTGACATCTGCGGCTGCGAGATCTGCGTGACGATTCTGATCCATCGCATTCCCCGCGTGCGATGGCGAAGGAGCAATGCCTTGTAGGGCGCAGTGACGGCCCGTACCAGCGCCTCCACCGTCGGCGGCGTCTTGTCGGCGGAGAGGGCGTCGACGTTCGCGCTGATCTGATCTCGCACCGACGTTCCCATGTCCAACAGCACCGCTGCGACCAGATCGTCCTTGGTTCCGAAATGGTAGTGGACCGATGACGGCCCGAGACCGGCCGCGGCGTTGACCGAGCGCAGCGAAACTGCATCCAATCCCTCTGTCGCGAAAAGCCTTTCAGCAGTTTTGAGCAAACGCAGACGCGTCGCGTCGCCTTGACGGTTCTGCCGGGAGTCGGTCATACGAACGAGCTTCGCACGGGCTCGACAAACGTCTCAACCGTGGCGAACGCGGAGTCAGAGTGATTCACGGTGTGCTCGCACCCTGTTGTCGCGATCCACCCAGCCGTGGGCGCGTGCGTAGTCCACCATCGCGGAGAACTTCTGTCTCCACTCGGTGTTTCCGATCCGGGCAGCGACGGCTTGCTCCAAGTGGCCGATGTCGAGCCAGACGTGATCCCCCTCGAGTTCCCCCCACGGTTCCAGTACCCGACTCAGAGTCTCGGATCGATCGTCGCCGCCAACGACGACCGAGAGACTGGTGAAGTCGTCGACACTGTTCAGTTCGACGGTCGAGGAGTCGGGGGTGATTGTGACGTCCAGTTGCATACCTCTTCAATACTCCTTCGGAAAGTACTTGGTTCAGTCGATCGACTTGCAACAACGATATCCGACGTCATTGCACCAGATAACGTTGAACTACAGGTGATTACAAATCTCCCACTGTGCGGGAGGCTCAACTTATTGGATCAGGTGATCCATGTTAGACATCTCGATCAGAGCGAGTGATCCAAATCACTCCCCTGTCGACAGGAGTTGTCATCGTGTGGTCCGCATCGTCCATCCGCTTCGGAGCCTTCCTCGCCCCGTACCATCCGCTCGACGCCGATCCCGCCCTGCAACTCAGACGCGATATCGACCTCATGACACACCTGGACCACCTCGGATTCGAAGAAGCGTGGATGGGTGAGCATCATTCGACCGGCGCCGAGATCGTGCCTGCCCCGGACATGTTCATCGCGGCCGCCGCAGAGCGAACCGAGCGCATCCAGTTCGGCACAGGCGTGACGTCTCTGCCCTATCACCACCCGTTGATCACGGCCGACCGCATCACTCAGCTCGATCTGCAGACGCGCGGACGACTCATCTTCGGCACCGGCCCGGGCAAGATCCCCCTCGATGCGCACATGATGGGCATCAACCCGTCGGACCAGCGTCGTCGCCAGGGCGAAGCGCTCGAGGCCATTCTCGCGTTGCTTCGCGGCGAGGTCGTCAACATGGAAACCGACTGGTTCACGTTGCGTGACGCACGCGCACAGCTGCCCACCTACCGCGCGGACGGCATCGAGACAGTGACAGCGTCCACGATTTCCCCCAACGGTTCGGTGCTCGCAGGCAAGAACGGCCTCTCCCTGCTCTCATTGGCCGCGAGTTCACCCAGCGGCTTCGACGCACTGGATCGCAACTGGGATGTGTACGAGAAGGTCTCGGCCGAACACGGCCACCGCGCCGACCGAGCGACGTGGCGTGTGGTCAATCCGATGTTCATCGCCGAGACCCGAGCGGAGGCCGAGCGCGCCGTGAGCCGACGGATCGAATCGATGGCTTCCTACGTGAATCGACAGACCGGCCAGAACCCGGCCTGGGCAGATACACCGGCCGGAGTCATCGATCAGTGGCGCAACGACACGCTCGGCGAGTTCGGTCAGGCGATCATCGGTACCCCCGAAGATGCGATCGCACAGATCGAGCGTCTGATCGAGAAGACGGGAGGGTTCGGCACGTTCTTGATCCTTCACGTCGACATGGCGAGCTGGGAGGACACCAAACGCAGCTACGAATTGTTCGCCTCCGAGGTGGTCCCGCACTTCCGGAAGCGAAATGTGGGGCGTCAGGCGAGCATGCAGTTCGCCGAGGACAATCGCGAGTACCTGATCGGCGGGCTGGTCGGAGCGATCACCAAAGCCCATACCGACTACTACGGCCAGCCGGCCGAGACGGGAGCCGTGCGCGCATGAGGGCCGTCCGTTTCCAGCAGGGAGAATTCGCGGTCACCGAGATCGCCGACCCGCCGCCGTTGGCACCCCATCAGATCCGCATCGACGTCGTCGCCTGCGGGATCTGCGGCAGTGACCTGAGCATGTCGAAGGACCCGTGCCGCTTCGTTCAGGTCGCGCACGACGGGGGCTACCCGCTCGCCACCTTCGATCCGGACGCGCCAGTGGTGCTGGGGCACGAATACGCGGGTATCGTCTCCGAGACCGGTTCTGCAGTAGACGATTTCGCGATCGGCGATCGGGTGGCCGGCATCGGCTTGGCCACCGACACCGCTACCGGGATCCCGACGATCATCGGCTACTCGAACGAGTACCACGGCGCGTTCGGCGATCACATCGTCGTCGACGGGTTCTGGGTCCGCAAAGTTCCCGACCACCTGTCACTCGAGCACGCCACACTTGCCGAACCTCTCCACGTCGGCGAGATGCACCTCCAACAGTCCGGCCTCACCTCGGCCGATTCGGCGCTCGTCATCGGTTGCGGAACGATCGGACTGGGCGCCATCGTCGCCGCGAAAGCGCGCGGAGCGCAGATCGTCATCGCGTCGGAGCCCTCCCCCAAACGACGCGAGCTCGCCGCGAAGATGGGCGCGGACATCGTCGTCGATCCGGCCGAGCAGGATCCGATCGAACTGTGGAATCGAATGATCGCCGAAGGCAACCAGCTTGTCGGCCAGGCCGCGAACGGAGTTCTGATCGCCTACGAATGCAGCGGGCGGGCGGGAGTCATCGGAGAACTGATGCACACTCTGCCGTTCAACTCGCGGATTCAGGTTCTGGCTGCGCCGTTCGGCGACGAGACGATCATTCCCGTCGTCGGGCAGTTCCGGAGGATCTCGATCAATTTCGGTCACGGTCCTTACGAGAATGCCTACGACATCACCCTGCAGAGGCTCGCCGACGGCGAGATCGACGCCGAAGCGATCATCACCGGCAGGGTCGGTCTGGATGGAGTCTCGGACGCTTTCGCAGCTCTGCGCGCACCCGACGAACACGTGAAGATCCTCGTGCTACCCGCGGGCCTCCCGGAATAGCGGTCGATCCTGCCCTGTTGACGTAGGGGTGCTCGCACTCGGGCACCTCTACTTCGGGCTGTGCGAGCGTCGCCTGTTGGCGTCTGCGCCCCGATACCAGGACAATGGCAGGGTTGGCGTCAGCCGACAACGCGGCGCAACGCTCTGTGGCTGCCGCGTTTGCTTCACTAGGAGGATTCCGTGACCGACGGACCGTTGATCGTCCAATCCGACAAGACGCTGCTGTTGGAGGTCGACCACGAGCGCGCCGGCGATGCCAGGCAGGCAATCGCCCCCTTCGCGGAACTCGAACGGGCCCCCGAACACGTCCACACGTATCGCATCACTCCCCTGGCCTTGTGGAATGCCCGCGCCGCCGGACACGACGCCGAGCAGGTTGTCGACGCGCTCGTGTCGTACTCACGATTCGCGGTTCCACAACCGCTGCTGGTCGACATCGTCGACACGATGGCCAGGTACGGACGCTTACAGCTGGTCAAGAGCCCGGTGCACGGCCTCATCCTGGTCAGCCTCGACCGCGCAGTCCTCACCGAGGTGATGCGACACAAGAAGATCTCGCCGATGCTCGGTGAGAAGGTCGACGACGACACCGTGATCGTCCACCCGAGCGAACGCGGCCGCCTCAAGCAGATGCTGCTCAAGGTGGGCTGGCCGGCCGAGGACCTCGCCGGCTACGTGGACGGCGAAGCGCACCCGATCGATCTCGCTTTCGAAGAGGGCCACTGGGAACTGCGCGACTACCAGCAGATGGCAGCGGATTCGTTCTGGGCCGGCGGCTCGGGCGTCGTCGTGCTGCCGTGTGGCGCCGGCAAGACGATGGTGGGCGCCGCAGCGATGGCAAAGGCCAAGGCCACCACCCTCATCCTCGTCACCAATACCGTTGCCGGTCGTCAGTGGAAGCGTGAGTTGATCGCGCGTACATCCTTGACCGAGGAAGAAATCGGCGAATACTCCGGCGAGCGCAAGGAGATTCGGCCGGTCACGATCGCGACCTACCAGGTGATCACACGTCGCACGAAGGGCGAGTACAAGCACCTCGAACTTTTCGACTCCCGCGACTGGGGACTGGTGATCTACGACGAGGTCCACTTGCTGCCCGCGCCTGTCTTCCGGATGACGGCAGATCTGCAGTCGCGCCGCCGTCTCGGCCTGACCGCAACGCTGGTTCGTGAGGACGGCCGCGAAGGCGACGTCTTCTCGCTCATCGGCCCCAAGCGCTACGACGCTCCGTGGAAGGACATCGAAGCGCAGGGCTGGATCGCGCCGGCCGACTGCGTCGAGGTGCGAGTGACGATGACGGACGCCGAGCGCATGTCCTATGCCGTCGCCGAACCGGAGGAGCGCTACAAACTGTGCTCGACGGCTCACACGAAAATTGCGGTCGTGAAGTCGATCCTGGCCAAGCACCCCGATTCTCCGACTTTGGTGATCGGTGCGTATCTCGATCAGCTCGACGAACTCGGCGAAGCCCTGAACGCCCCGGTGATCAAGGGATCCACCAAGAACAAGGAACGCGAGATCCTCTTCGATCAGTTCCGTAACGGTGAGATCCAGACGCTGGTGGTGAGTAAGGTCGCGAACTTCTCGATCGACCTTCCGGAGGCGTCTGTCGCCGTGCAGGTTTCGGGAACCTTCGGGTCGAGACAGGAAGAAGCGCAGCGACTCGGACGCCTACTGCGACCCAAGCACGACGGCGGTCAGGCTCACTTCTATTCGGTGGTCTCGCGCGACACTCTCGATGCGGAGTACGCGGCACATCGTCAGCGATTCCTCGCCGAACAGGGCTACGCCTATCGGATCACCGACGCCGATGACCTGCTCGGACCTGCCATCGGCTGAGCATTTCTGCAACACGTTGCAGAATCAAATGGACATACGTCCAGTTATCTGTAGAGTGTCCCCTGTCACAGTCGTGTCCATCGGCCGGGGGTCACCAGCACCATGCGCTCAGTTCCACGTCTACGGGGTCGGCTCGCCGGGACCATTTCGCTGCTGACTGCCGCCGTCGTCGTCGCCACGACCGGCGTCAGTGCGGCCGCTCCGAGTCCTGCTCCCACCACGCAGAACTCGGTGTACGCACTTGCGAACGGTTGCTTCGCACTTCGTACGGAGTCCGGCGATTTCGTCCGTCGTGACGGGTCGGCGTACCTCACCGACGTAACGAAAGCCGCAGACGCCGAACCGTTCCGACTACATGCGGCCCAGTTGGGTCGATTCATGCTGTACGGCCCGGACGGGTCGATGCTCTCGCACGACGGCGCAGACTCGGTGCTCGCCACTTCCGAAGCAACTCCGTCCACCGACTGGACCGTGATGTCCACTGGCGAGTCCTTCGTTCTGACAGCGACCTCGAACGGCCGACAACTGATCTCGCGCGACTTGATGCTCACGATGTCCGATCCCGGTGACGTTCCCGAATCTGCGTTCACGCTGATCCCGCGCGACGGCTGCGCCGACTTCCCCGAAGCGGAGGT
Organism: Rhodococcus sp. 008; assembly: GCF_001682295.1. Classification (NCBI taxonomy): domain Bacteria; kingdom Bacillati; phylum Actinomycetota; class Actinomycetes; order Mycobacteriales; family Nocardiaceae; genus Rhodococcus; species Rhodococcus sp. 008. Next base: position 741,526 of record NZ_CP012749.1, read on the forward strand.
GGGCGCAAACGGCGTTCCGGGAGAAATCGGACCGAACGGTGAAGTCACCGGATTCATCGACACACACGTGCACATGAATGCTTCCGAGTTCATGGGCGGAAACCTGCACTGCGGCCGACCTTTCGATCCTCAGGGCGTCACCGCAGCGCTCGTCGACTGCCCGGACCATCAACCCGACGGGATACCGGCGCTCCTCGAAAACGTTCTGTCGTACGGCAATCCCTTCGAAACTCACGACACCACCGGCTGGCCGAGTTTCACCGACTGGCCGGCGCACGATTCACTGACACACGAGCAGACGTACTACAAGTGGGTCGAGCGGGCCTGGCGTGGCGGTCTGCGAATCTTCACCAACCTCTTTGTCGCCAACCGTGTCCTGTGCGAGCTGTATCCGAGTAAACGAAATCCCTGTGACGAGATGGAGACCGTCCGGATCCAGGCGCAGCAGACACGCGAACTCCAGGACTACATCGACGCCCAGTACGGCGGTCCCGGCCGGGGTTGGTTCCGCATCGTGAGCTCCCCTGAACAGGCCAGGCAGGTGGCCGCCGACGGAAAGCTGGCCGTCACCCTCGGGGTGGAGGTGTCCGAACCCTTCGGTTGCTCTGTGCGCAACGGTATTTCGCAGTGCACCGAGGACGACATCGACCGCGGCCTGGACGAGTTGTACGACCTCGGTGTCCGGCAGATGATCGTCACGCACAAGTTCGACAACGCCCTCGGCGGTGCCCGTTTCGACGGCGGCGTCACCGGAGTGGCCGTCAACATCGGCAACTACCTGGGCACCGGGGAGTTCTGGCAGTCGGAACCATGCACCGGCGTTGCCGAGGACAATGTGCTGCCCACCAAGGTCGACGGCGCACAGAATCTTCTCGCGGTACTCCCACCCGGAGTGACGCTTCCGGTGTACCCCTCTGGTCCGCAATGCAATTCGCACGGCCTGACCGACCTCGGCGCGTACACGATCCGAGGTTTGATGGACCGAGGGATGATCGTGGACATCGATCACATGAGCGTCAAGACCGCCGAAGCGGCTCTCGATATTCTCGAAGCTGCGAACTACTCCGGCGTCGTTTCCAGTCACAGCTGGAGCGACCCGAGCCTGTACAAGCGGATCTACGCACTCGGCGGATTTGTCGCCCTGTACGCCGGACAACTCGACGCATCGGACGAAAAGCCCGAAGAGCGTGGGTTCATCGACCAGTGGCGGGACGCACGGGCGATGCGAAGCGAGAACTACTACTTCGGTTTCGGCTACGGCGCCGACACCAACGGCTTCGGGCCGCAGGCCGCACCGCGCGGCGACGCCGCAGAAAATCCGCTGCAATATCCGTACACCGCCTTCGACGGCACGGTCATGGACCAGCAGCGCGCCGGCACCCGGGTTTTCGACGTGAACACCGACGGCGTGGCGCAGTACGGGATGATTCCCGACTGGATCGCGGACATGCGCATCGCTGCGGGAGCCGACGGCGACACCATCATCGAGGACATGAGCCGCGGCGCCGAGGCTTACCTGCAGATGTGGGAGCGCGCGCGAAACTAGCTACGCTGGTGGACGGTCCCCGGGCGATCGGGGGCCGGTCCTAGATCGTCCGGCACCACCCGAAGGAATTTTTCGTGGCTGACTTCCAGTTCACCGTCGACAAGGCTCATGCCAAGTCGGTCAACGACACACTGGCCGATGTACGCCGCCTGCAGATTTCTGCGGTGATCTTCGCGATCGTCCTCGCCGCGGTCGGGGCCTGGTTGATCAGCATGGGCGAGGTGTGGTCCATCATCATCGGCGCAGTCCTCGCCATCGGTGCGGCCAGTTCCCTGTGGGTTGCCGTGTGGGCACCTCGCAAGGTGGGAAGCGTCGAATCTCTGTATGCGGACAACCCACTGGTTCCCGCGATCGTCACCGAGGTTCACCCTCGAGCGGCGACCTTGACGGCATTGATCGACATCGCGAAGCCTGCGGCCGGAGCACCGCAGTACGCGCTCGTCAGCCGCAACGTTCGACTCAATCCGAAGTGGCGAGTCGGCGACCGCATTCCGTCGGTCGCACTGCGTTCGGATCGTTCCACCCGCAGCAAGGCTGACACGTGGCAGATGGTCAGTCCCATGCCGATCGAGTGGGGGACCAAGGACTCGGCAGTGCTGGCACGCGCGATCGCTGCTGTCAGTGCGAGCGAGTGGAACTTCCTGCAGAGCCGGATTCCCGATTCCGAAGAAGTTCGCACCCACCCCGATCGCCGGGTTCTGATCAACCCGGCCGATCTTCCTGACTCGCTGCGCTAGCCCCAACGGTTACGCGAGCGCGGGCAGCACTTCCTTCTCGAACATCTCGATTCCCGACGTGTCGTACGCGGCCTCGGGGAAGTAGAAGATTCCGTACTCGAGTCCCTGCGCCGCGAGCGCCGACAGGTTCTCGATGATCTGCTCGGGCGTACCCACGGCAGGCATTCCGCGGAACGCATCGAGCGACGCATCGGCGGCAGCTTCGCCGACCAACGGCGTCAGTCGGGCCTTCAGTGTCTCCAACCGCTGAGCCACCTCGGATTCCGTCGCGCCGATGGCCACGTTGTAGTTGGCCGAACGGACGATGGCGTCGAAATCGCTACCGACGGTGTCGCAGTGCTTCTTCAGGATTTCGGACTTGTGCGCGAAGCCGGCCGGGGTGCCGTCGAAGTTCGTGTACTGCGCGTACTTGGCCGCGATCTTGAGTGTGACCTTCTCGCCGCCACCGGCAACCCAGATGGGAATTCCGCCCTCTTGCAACGGAAGTGGACGGCACAGCGCTCCGTCGACCTGGTAGTACTTGCCGTCGAGCGTCGAGCTGCCGGTCGACCACGCCTGCTGCATGATCTGGATTCCTTCGTCGAGGTGGCCCAGACGCTCACCGGCAGAGGGGAAACCGTAGCCGTACGCACGCCACTCCTGCTCGTACCAACCGCCGCCGATGCCCATCTCGACGCGTCCACCCGTGATGAGATCGGTGGTCGCGGCGACCTTGGCGAGGTACGCCGGGTTTCGGTAACTCATGGCGGTACACATCTGGCCCAGTCGGATACGCGAGGTCGACGCACCGAGTGCGGCCATCAACGTCCACGCCTCGTGAGTCGCTTCTTCCGTCGGCTGGGGAACGGTGTGGAAGTGGTCGTAGACCCACACCGACTCCCACGGCCCTGCCTCCGCGCGCAGCGTGAAGTCTCGCATCACCTCCCACTGCTTCGCGGGGTCGATGCCGACCAGGTCCAGACGCCAGCCTTGAGGTACGAACAGTCCGAATCGCATGTAGCGAGCCTACCTACAGTTTCCCGACGCGCGACCGGGGTGACACCCGCGGAGAGTAGACCGGAATGAAGCGGAACATCATCGCCGCGCCGGCGAACGACGTCGCGCCCAGAGCGGCGAATGCCCACCCGAGTGGGAGCACCGCGGCGAGTAGACCGATCGCGAGCGGCCCACCGAACATGCCGGTGTCGTGAGTCAATCGCCATGCAGCGAGGAACTCGGCGCGTTCTTCGGGCGGGGCGATATCGGCACCGAGGGTCATGATCACGCCGTTGCCCAGCCCGTTGCCGATCCCCATCACGACAGCGACCACGGTCAATCCCACTGCACCCGTCGAGAACGGCAACAGTAGGTACGACACACCGATCACCGTCAGCGAAGGCACCGCGACCAGCCTGCGGCCGTATCGGTCCATGATGTGTCCGGCCGGGTACGAGCACAGCAGGTCCACGGCCGCACCGATACCGAAGATCACACTCACCTGGGCTGCATCCAATCCGAGGTGCAATGCCCACAATGGAAGAACGGCCTCACGCGAAGCGCGGGCGGCGCCCATCAGAAGGGAGCCTGTCCCGAGCGTCGACAGAGCGGCACGATGACGGCGAAGGATCTCCGGGAGCGTAACGTGTCCGTGATCGCTGTTGCCTGCCTGCACCTTTCGTGGCGGGTCGGGAACGCGGGCCATCAGCGCCCCGGCGAGCACGACGCCCACCAACTGGACAAGGAATCCTCCGCGCGCTCCCACCAGGAGAATCACGCCGGCCCCGATGAGCGGTCCCAGGAAGAAACCCAACCGCCACATCGCAGCGAACGACGACATTGCTCGGGCCCGTAGACCGAGTGGCACGGTCTCGGCGAGGTAGCTCTGCCGCGCAAGGCCCCACACCGCATTCGCCAATCCGGTCAACAGTGCGCCGATACCGAGCATCCACGGAGTCTGTGCAAGGAGACAGATCACCACTCCTGTTGCACCCAAGGAACTTCCGCCGATGATCGACCTGCGCTCACCGAAACGCGACACGATCCTGCCGGCGGGGAGGTCACCGAGTACGGCGCCCAAACCACCGAGTGCAACGATCAGGCCGGCGACGGCAACCGAGGCACCCAGGTCGCGCGCGGTGACGGCCATGATGGGGGCAGCCGCACCCTGACCGATCCCGAAGATGGCCGCCGGTACGAAAACCGTTGTGACCAGTGGCTTGAGACCGGCAATCGCCGGCTGTTCCTTGGGCAGTGTTTCCGTCACGCGCTCACTTCTGCCGCGTCAGCGGCCCGCGAAAACCGATTCGCCGGACGATCGAGGCCGTAGTGACCCCGCAGGGTGGATTCCGTGTATTCGGTCCGGAAGATCCCACGCGCCTGCAGAATCGGCACGACCCGGTCGACGAACACCTCGAGCCCTCCAGGCAGATAGGGCGGCATGATGTTGAAGCCGTCCGCGGCGCCCTTGTCGAACCATTCGGTCAACTCGTCCGCGACCTGCTCCGGTGTCCCGGCAAATGTCCGATGCCCACGGCCACCGCCGAGTTTGCCGATCAGTTCACGGACGGTGAGGTTTTCGCTCTCTGCAAGGTCTTTGACGAGCTGGTATCGACTCTTGTTTCCTTGGATGCGATCGATGTCCGGCAACGGTGGCAGCGGGGCATCCAGCGAATGCTCGGTGAGGTCGACGCCCACCATGTTCGAGAGTTGGCGCACTGAGTACTCAGGTGAGATGAGATCCGTGAACGACTGCTCCAGTGCCTTGGCTTCGTCTTCCGTATCCGCGATGAAGGGAACGATGCCTGGCAGCACCTTGATCTCGTCGGGACTACGCCCGTACTTGATCAGCCGCGCTTTGAGGTCGGTGTAGAAATCCTGCCCCTGCTCGAGTGTTCGTTGAGCGGTGAACACGGCTTCGGCATACCTCGCCGCGAAATCCTTACCGCTCTCGGAGGAACCGGCCTGTACAAGCAGCGGACGTCCCTGTGGAGACCTCGGCGAATTGAGCGGGCCAGCCACCGTGAATCGTTGACCGTCATGGTCGATGCGATGGACACGATCAGGATCGGCGAAGATTCCGGTCTCTTCGTCCAGGACAACTGCCCCCTCTTCCCAGCTGTCCCAGAGTCCGAGCGTCACGTCGAGAAACTCCTCGGCGCGCTCGTAACGACCGCTGTGCGTCGGTACCGCATCGAGGCCGAAGTTCGCGGCCTCGTCGGCGCCGGCCGACGTCACGATGTTCCACCCGCCTCGTCCGCCACTGATGTGATCGAGGGAAGCGAACTTCCTTGCGAGAGTGTATGGATCGCTGTAACTGGTCGACGCGGTTGCAATCAGCCCCACCTTGTCGGTGGCCGCCGCGATCGCCGACAGCAAGGTGACGGGTTCGAAGATCGCCTGGGTGTTGTACTTGACCCGCGGGCCGACTGCTAGACCGTCGGCGAAGAACACCGAGTCCAGCTTTCCACGCTCGGCGATTCTCCCCAATTCCTGGAAGTGCTTGACGTCCAGGAGGTTGGCCGCATTTGTGCGTGGGTGGCGCCACGCCGCCTCATGATGGCCGACGCCCATCAGGAAGGCGTTCAGATGAAATTGTCGTTCGGACATGAGTTCGCAGAATCTTTCCGTGAATGTGTGGTCAGGTGGTGACGCGCCAGCGCGAGAGCCGACGTTCGATCAGGACCAGAATCGCGTTGATTGTCAGACCCAACAACGAGATCGCGACGATGCCCGCGTACATGTTCGGGATCTGGAAGTTGAGTTGTGAAGCGGTGATCAGATACCCGAGACCGGCTTTGGCCCCGACCATTTCGGCGGCGATCAGCACGAGAATCGACGACGCGGCTGCCATGCGGATACCCGTGAAGATCGTGGGAACAGCGGCGGGCAGAACCACCTTCTGGAACAGCCGAATCGAGGAGAACCCCAGCGAGGCAGCGGACTTGATCAGCAGGGGGTCCACTGTTCGCACACCGGAGATCGTGTTGAGCAGAATCGGGAAGGTGCAGGCGTAGATCACCAGGGCGATCTTCGATTCCTCACCGATTCCGAGAATCAGCACGAAGACGGGAAGCAGAGCCAAGGCTGCTGTGTTGCGGAACAATTCGAGAATCGGGTTGAGGAAGTCGGAGACCGGGCGGTACCAGGCGATCGCGATTCCCAACGGAATCGCGATCGCGATGGCCACGAGGAATCCGGTCAGCGCACGCGTCAGACTGGCCGAAACATGCTCTTGCAATTGTCCGTTCTCGGCGAGAGTGAAGAATGCGGACACAACTTCGGTGAAGGGCGGGAGGAAGACCTTGTCCACCAGCCCGAGCCGAGGTGCCGCTTCCCAGATCCCGAGGAAGATCGCGATCGCAATCGACGGCTTGGCAATCCGCCAGGCGGTGGAACGAATGTAGCGCGCCGCCTTGCCGCCGGCCTGGCTCCGCTGCGCAATGTCAGGTGTTATGTCGGCCAACGGTTTCGGGGTGGCGACCACCTCCGGCGTCGCCAATGCGCTAGACATGTGCAACCTCCTTGGCAGGATCGAGTTCGCCGGCCCGAGCGCGCTCGACTTCACCGTGCAGCAGCGTCCAGATCCGGTGCCGGAACACTCGGAACTCCTCACCTGATCGCACGTCGTCGCCGGACCGGTCGATGTCGATGTCGACGATCGTCTTGACGCGCCCCGGCCGCGAAGTCAGTACTGCAACACGTTGCCCGAGGTAGATGGCCTCGTCGATTCCGTGGGTGATGAACAGGATGGTCTTGCCGGTGGCCTTCCAGATGCGCAGAAGCTCGTCCTGCAGCGACTCTCGCGTCTGTGCGTCCAGCGCAGCAAATGGTTCGTCCATCAGCAACACTTCGGGGTCGAATGCCAGGCTGCGGGCGATCGCGACTCGCTGCTTCATTCCACCGGACAACTCGTGCGGATAGCGATCCGCGAAACCTTGCAGACCGACCAGTTCGAGGTAATGCTCGGCGAGCTCGCGTCGCTCGCTCTTCTTCACGCCCTTCGCTTCGAGTCCGAACTCGATGTTGTGACGTGCAGTTCGCCATGGAAGCAGCGCGTATTGCTGGAAGACGATTCCCCGATCCAAGCCTGGGCCCGTGATCTGCTTGCCGTCCAGAAGGATTCGACCGGAAGTGGGCGAACTGAGTCCTCCGAGGAGGTCCAGCAGAGTCGACTTGCCGCAACCACTCGGCCCGACGAGGACCAGGAACTCCCCCGGCGCCACGTCGATGTTGATGTCCTCGACCGCGGTGAAAACTTCGTCGGTCCCACGAATGTCGAACTGTTTGGTGACGTGCTCGAGCCGTAGTTTCGGTTCTGTGCTCATTTTGCTGCCTCCAGTGCCTGTCCGTCAGCGCCGCTGTCGGGTGAATACGTTCCGTTGGCGTACGGGTTGAATTCGTTGGTGTAGATGTCCGACGGCTTCAACTTTCCTTCTTCGAGTTCGCCGTTACGGGTGAGCCAGTCGATCCACGTGCTGATCTCGGTATCGGTGATCGTTCCGCCGGGGCCGGCGACTCCTGGGCTCTTCCAGTAGCTGATGAGCTTGGTGTCCTCGTTGCGTCCGCGGCTGTTGATGATCGACGTCAGCTTCGCGACCACTTCTTCTCGTGGGTGTGTCTGCGTCCAGCGGATGGCCCTCGCTGTTCCCTGCACGAAATCGGCGACCGCCTCCTTGTTCTGCGCGATGTAGTCGTCACGGAACACCAACGTGCCGTAGGTGAACGAGCCGAACAACGATTCGTCCGTGAACAGCTCGCGAAGGCCACCACGTTCGAGCGCGGAGTCACGGAAGACCGAGCCGAGGGTGGCGACGTCGATCTGTCCCTGCCGCAACGCTTGTTCCGTGTTGACCGGCGGAACCACGATCAGTTCCACCTGCTTGATCTCGTCCGGTGTAAGCCCCTCCCGCGCAAGCCATTCACGCACGACGAACTCGTGGTGCGCACCGAGGGTGTTCATCCCGACCTTCTTGCCGATCAGGTCCTTCGCCGATTTGATCGGACTGTCGTCGAGAACGTAGTAACCGTTGAAGCTCTCCTTGTCCGAGCCGTAGTACCCGATGACCGAGGTGATCGGTGAACCCGCGGAAGCCAACTTCACCACCGCACCGTTGAACGCTCCCCCGAACTCGGTTTGACCGGTCGCTGCGTTCTGAATGCTCTGAGGGCCGCTGGTCGTATCGCCGATCCAGTTGAGCTCCACGTCGTTGAAGTAGCCGAGGTCAGCGGCCAGTTCGGGGTAGATGACCTGTCCGGTGCTGCCCTCGTACCGCAGGACGGTCTTGCCGTCGGCGGTCTTGACCACTTCGTCGGAGGAGCCCGAGCAGGCAACGGCAAAACTGGACAGAGTGACAAGAGCGACGACCGCGGCTACCGAGCGCGCGAAACGAGGGCGAATCATGAAGTTGCTTCCTGTAGAAGATGATTGGTTCAGTTCTCGGCTACACCTGTCCGGAGCGCCGTGTGCGGCGCTCGGCACAGGCAGGTGTGGGGAATGTCAGTTCAACGACAACAGTTGAGCGACATGAGCGGGAAAGACCGAAACACGTGAGACTCCAATGAATGTGCAGACAGGATCGAGCCGTGAGCAGTGCCGAAACCATACGTCGGCACCCACTACCTGGGTCAACGGTTACATTCATGCCGGATTTAATGTGTGAGGTCCGTATCATGAGGGCATGCTTTCGCCGACGACTGCGCAGGACTTCGAGCAACACCGTGGCCACCTGACGTCGGTGGCCTACCGTCTCACCGGAAGTTTCAGCGACGCTCAGGATGCGGTGCAGGAGGCATGGATACGCTTGCAAGTCGCACAATCGAGACAAGGAAGCGACCTCGAGATCCGCGAGCTGCGCGGATGGCTCACCACTGTTGTCGGTCGGATCTGCCTCGATCATCTCAAATCGGCCGCGGTCAGAAGAGAAAGCTATGTCGGACAGTGGCTTCCGGAGCCGATCGTCACGCCCGTCGACGCCACCTCGGGCACACCCTCAGCGACACCCGATCCGCTGGAGTACGTCGTGACGCAGGAACAGAATCGTTTTGCTGCCCTCGTCGTCCTGGACACCCTTACTCCCGCTCAACGCGTTGCCTTCGTCCTGCATGACGGCTTCGACGTGCCCTTCGCCGAGGTTGCGCGCATCCTCGACATCGAAGTAGCCACTGCCCGTCAGTTGGCCTCGCGGGCCCGTAAAGCCGCAGCGTCGGCGCCGGTCCCGGTCAGTAGCGAGGAGCATGCTGCTGCCGTCGAGCGATTGGTGACGGCTATCGCGAGTGGAGATCTGAACGCCGTGATCGATGCACTCGATCCCGATGCCGTCCTGATCGGTGACGCAGGCGGAACTACCCGCACGGCCGTCAACATTGTGCGCGGCAGCGATCGTGTCGCGCGGTTCTATCTGGGATTGGCCCGCAAGTACGGACCGGCAGCGGTGTTCTCGATGTCACCGGTTCTCGTCAACGGACAGCTCGGCGGTGTATTCGCCGGCTCACCGGGGGACGACCAGTACCCGCAGTTCGCCGCTCGCGTTGCCGGCTTCACTGTCCGCGACGGAGTTGTGTGCGCAGCCTACGACATTGCGAATCCAGCCAAGTTCAGCGCTGTGCCGATGCTCGATCACACCGAACCCGAACGCAAGTAGCGAGACTCCCATTCCTCGAGGTGTGATCTGGACACCTGCGTGCCGAACCACAGTCGGTGCAGTACATCCGATCCCAGATGATGCAATTCGGTGTGCGTCGTCCACTGCTGCGACGCCCACTCGGGTTCGTTGTGGGCGGCGTCGATCCCGGCCATCGCGCTACCTCGCAGTTCGAAGTCCAGGTCCCGACGAAGCTCCGAAAGCTCCGACCAATTCGCCTGTGGTGCATAGTGCCTCGCGCGAATTTCGGTCAGCAGCTTGAACAGGACGCTACCCGCCCGTTCGTCGACCCAGATCAGAGTGCGTCGATGCGCACCGCGCCCCACCGTCCACAGGACCACCAACGCCACGACGACGCCGATTGCCGTCTCGAGCATGCGGCTGAGGATCAGATGTCGGACGGTCCCGTGCGCACCACCGGCCGCGCCGAGGAGAATCGCGAGGGCGGTGATGAAGATGACGGCTATCCCGTAATTCCGCACCAGGAACAGCTCGATCCCCGCCATCAGGACTGCAAGTACCGCCACCAACCACAGACCGGTCGGACTCCAGGAGTAGATGGCACCCAACAGAATCAACCCGAGGACGGTCCCACCGATGCGGTGGATTCCGCGATAGGTGCCCAGTATTCGATCCGGTCCTTGATGAAGGACCATCGCCGCGGCGATCACCGCCCAGTCCGGGCGATCGATGCCGAGCAGGACGGTGAGGGTTCCCGCCGCCATACAGGCAATGGACAGCCGAAGTGCCGTCACCGACGCTCGGCTGGACCGATTGCAGGCGCGGAGGAACCGATATCGGATCGTCGGGTCGGGCAGAGGCGGGTGAGCACCGACGTCGTCGACGTCGAACGCGGGGTCGGCCATGAGTTCCGGATCGTGGTCGTCGGAGATCGCCCTGGCCATCGAGATCTGCGCTCGTTCGAGTTCACGGGTCAACGGGTGGTCTTTCCCGACGATTGCGCCGCGGTAGAGGCACTGCCACGCGTCGTGCAGCCGAAGTGCTGCAGCGTGGCGTTTGTCTCGCGTGAGTTCGGGTGGGGCGTACGTCGCCTGAGCGTCCGTGTACTCCGCAACGGCCGAGACGGCTGCCTGTACAGCGCTGCGTTCGACAGCTCTCGGTGCCCACAGGATTCCCGTCATCGAGACGACCACCGCGCTGATCCCACCGATTGCCGTCCACATCGCGACCTCGACCGGCGGCTGGCCGGGAGTGGCGATCACGGAGCTGATCTCGGTGGTGAGCAACAGAAAGAACGCGCCCGGTGGACCCAATCGAAGCACGTCGACGGTGAAGGCGCAGGTCGACACCACGACGGCCATGATCAGCACGACAAAGACGAGCAGCACCGTCGGCGCTCCCTCGGCGATGGCTCGGTGGACGGGCTCACCCACCGATGCCCCGACGAAGGACAGGATCGTCAGCGCCGTCGCAGCGATACCGACTGCCTTCCACCTGCTCCGGTACGGACGACCCTCACCGTAGATCGATGCAAATGCACCGAGGCCGACCAGGAGCGAAGCAGACCCGAATCCGAGCAGTGTGGCGATGGCCGCCGGAATCGCCAGGGCTAGGGCGACGCGAACCGCTCCGGGGTACCTGTTTCCCACCGGCGGCAATCCGAACAGGACGCTGCGCGCCGGCCGCGGAGCCGGGAGGTTGGACTCGTGACCCGCTGATGTTTCTTCGGGGTCCACTGCCCATCCTTCGCGCCGGCCTGTTCGTGTCTGTGTCGTCCCATTCTTGCGGGCGGCCGACGTGGAATTCGAGGCGGGTCCGGAGGTCGATTCGACCACCCCTTTATTGACACTATGTCAACAGTGTGGATGATAGGTGGAGTCGGATCCGCTCGCGGGTCGCACTTCATCGATCGGGAGAATCACGATGACGCAAGGATCTACCGCAACCCGGACCGCAGAACGACGGTCCCCGTGGATGGACGACGAATTGGAGGCCGTGGCCGACCTGGCAAGGAACTTCTTCACCAAACACGTCACACCGCATCAGAAACGCTTCGCGTCCCAAGGTTTTCCCGACAAATCCGCATATCGAGAACTCGGGGCGCTCGGGCTCGCCGGCATGTCGATCCCCACCGAGTACGGCGGCGGAGGAGGAACTTTCGCGCACGACGCCGTGCTGTTCCACGAGCAGGTCATGGCGGGTGATCATTCACTCCAACTCGGCGTGCACTCGGGAATCGTGCCGCACTACCTCAATGCCTACGCCGATCACGAGCACAAACAGCGCTGGCTACCGAAACTGGTGAGTGGCGAGTGGGTGGGCGCAATCGCCATGACCGAGCCCGGCACCGGATCCGACTTGCAGAACATCACCACCCGAGCCGTCCGCGACGGTGACGACTATCTGATCAGCGGCGCAAAGACCTTCATCTCCAACGGTCGCAATTGTGATCTGGTGATCATTGCCGCCAAGACCGATCCCAGCCTCGGAGCGCGTGGAGTGTCGCTCATCGTGGCCGAGATCGATGACAACACACCGGGTTTCGAGCGCGGGCGAATACTCGAGAAGGTCGGACAGAAGGGCCAGGACACCACCGAGCTGTTCTTCGACCGCTTGCGGGTGCCTGCAACAAACCTGCTCGGGGACCGCGAAGGCACAGGGTTTGCCCAGCTGATGCAGCAGCTACTGCCCGAACGATTGATCTGCGGAGTTGCAGCCACTGCGGCAATGGAGCGTGCAGTCGCCCTCACCGTCGAGTACACCAAATCCCGAAACATGTTCGGGCAAAAGCTCTTCGATCTGCAGAACACCCGCTTCGAACTTGCCGAGTGCGCGTCCATCGCTCGTATCTCACGAACGTTCATCGACGACTGCATCGTCAAATACCTTGCCGGGCAGCTCGATGCGACTACCGCCGCGATGGCCAAGTACTGGCTCACCGACCAGCAGTGCGCCGTGATCGACCGCTGCGTGCAACTACACGGCGGGTACGGCTACATACTCGAATATCCCATCGCTCAGATGTACGCCGACGCTCGTATTCAGCGAATCTACGCCGGATCGAACGAAGTCATGAAGGACCTCGTGGCGAGATCACTCTGAGCAATCAGGAATCCGCCTCGCACGCCGGCAGAACGTCACGCACGATGGCGAGCAAACTGCGTACCAGCAGAAGGTGCACCTGTTCGCGGTCGAGCGCTCCCGTCACCAGCCACTGCTTACTGGCGGCCTTCGCCAAGCCTCCGTACGCCACGATCATCGAATGAACAGCAGCCGCGCTGCCTTCACTCGGTCGAATCTCGAGCGCATCCATCATGCGTCGCGCAGCAACGTCGTCAGCATCCTGCAGGATCCGATCCATCTCGGGATCACGGCGGAGGTCGTCGGACATGACTGTCGAGATCCACATGTCGCGATGACGCCAGGCGACGTCGAGCCACCGATCGATCACGGCGCCGATCCGCTTCTCCTGGCTCGCCGATCGCGGAATGCGGTCCACCGCCACTTCGGGAATGAAGACGAACCGCCGCACGACGTCGAGATACAACTCCCGCTTGGAGCCGAAGTAATGATTGAGCAGCGGACGTCCGACCCCAGCCGCCTTGGCCAACTCGGTCATCGAGACGTCGGCAAAAGACTTCTCCTCGAAAACCTTTGCCGCGCTGACAATGATCTGCTCACGCCGGTCTTCGGGACCGAGACGCCTTCCGCCTGTGGCCGACGCGGACGTCATTCTTTTCTCGCGGGCGTGCTGTTGACCGTCGCCTGCGCCTCGACCATGAGCGAAATGTGCTCCACCAAACGCTTTCGAGAGATCTTGGAGGACGGGGTGTGCGCCTGATAGATGAACGCGAGGGCACCGAACAGCCCCACCGAATTGAGTTCGGAGTTCGCGGAGTCGGTTGCCTCGCCGCCGTACATCAGCTCGAGCGACGCGGAAATCGGATTCGTGAACTCCGCCATCAATTCTCGCCCTCGATCCCACAGCGCAGGTTCCGCCTGGGATTCGACGAACATGATGCGTCCACGTCGAGGATCTTTGAATACGTAGTTGGTGAAGGCCTTCACCACGTGGCGGATCAGGGCCGACGGTTCGGAAGGCGCCGCCTCGAGAGCGTCCAGAATAGTGTCACGCGCACCGAGAACGACCTCGTCGAGCACGGCGACCAGCAGTTCGTCACGGTTGGCGAAGCTCTCGTAGAAGTACCGTTCGGTCAGCGCGGCCTCGCGGCAGGTCGCACGCATGGTCGCGGCGGCCGCTCCCTCGGTGCCCATGATCTGCAACCCGGCTTCGATCAGCTGTGTCCGGCGCGCGGCGCGGCGATCTTCCGGTTCCTGCCCACGCCACCTGCGCGGGCCGGTGCGCCGAGCCTCGGTATCCGTCATGTCCCCATGTTCTCACTGACCGGCAGCGCTCTCGACCTCAGGTTATCGCGGCGACCTCCGCAAGCGAACTGACATCGCCCGATGTCAATCAGTTGAATTCTGACATCAACCGCTGTTGACATCACTTGATGTCAGACTTACTCTTCGTTCAGTTGTTCACGCACCAATCAGGAGGCGTCACACATGGTCGACATCGACCCAACCTCGGGGCCATCGGCCGGTGACGAGGAAACTCGAACTCGCCGAACACGAGTCGTCGTCATCGGAGCCGGTTTCGGCGGCATCGGAACGGCTGTCCGCTTGAAGCAGTCCGGGATCGACGACTTCGTCGTTCTGGAACGTGCCGCGGAGCCCGGGGGAACCTGGCAGGTCAATACCTACCCCGGTGCACAGTGCGACATCCCGTCGATTCTGTACTCGTTCTCGTTTGCGCCCAATCCGAACTGGACGCGGCTGTATCCGCTACAGCCCGAGATCTACGACTATCTCCGGGATTGCGTCCATCGCTTCGGACTGGCCGGTCATTTCCACTGCAATCAGGGCGTGACAGAAGCTTCGTGGGACGAGCAAGCCCAGATCTGGCGGGTACACACTGCGGAAACCGTGTGGGAGGCACAGTTCCTGGTCGCGGCCACCGGCCCGTTCAGTGCCCCCGCCACACCCGACCTTCCCGGGCTCGAATCGTTTCGTGGTCAGATGTTCCACACCGCGGACTGGAACCACGACCACGACCTTCGCGGTGAGCGGATAGCCGTGGTCGGCACCGGCGCCTCTGCGGTGCAGATCATCCCCAGACTGCAACCGCTCGCGGACACGTTGACCGTGTTCCAGCGGACACCGACGTGGATCCTGCCGCACCCGGATCAGCCGATGACCGGCTGGCCGAGCGCTCTCTTCGAGCGGGTGCCGCTCACCCAACGACTGGCACGCAAGGGACTCGACCTGCTCCAAGAAGCCCTGGTACCCGGATTCGTGTACAAGCCGTCACTGCTCAAAGGGCTGGCCGCACTCGGCCGAGCACACCTCCGCCGGCAGGTGCGGGACCCGGAGCTTCGCGCAAAGCTGCTCCCCCACTACGCATTCGGATGCAAGCGTCCGACGTTCTCGAACACCTACTATCCCGCGCTAGCGTCACCCAATGTGGAGGTGGTGACGGACGGAATCGTCGAGGTGCAGGAGCGCGGAGTCCTCACCGCGGACGGCGCCTTCCGGGAAGTCGACACCATAGTCATGGGAACCGGCTTTCGTATGGGAGACAACCCGTCGTTCGACATCATCCGGGGCAAGGACGGCCGCAGCCTCGCGCAGACGTGGAACGGCAGTGCCGAGGCCTTCCTCGGCACCACCATCAGCGGGTTTCCGAACTTCTTCATGATCCTCGGCCCCAATTCCGTGGTCTACACCTCGCAGGTCGTCACGATCGAAGCGCAGGTCGAGTACATCGTGAGCTGCATTCTTCAAATGGACGAGGGCGGCATCGGCAGTATCGACGTCCGGGCAGACGTGCAGAGAGAGTTCGTGCGCGCGACCGACCGCCGACTCGCCACCAGCGTGTGGAACGCCGGCGGGTGCAGTAGTTACTACCTCGTCGACGGCGGCCGCAATTACACCTTCTATCCCGGATTCAACCGATCCTTCCGCACCAGGACCAAACGAGCCGACCTCGCTCACTACGCGCAGGTACAACCCGTCTCGTCCGAATCACTCACCACTGCCCGAGAAACCGTGAGGAGCCGATAATGCTCGGCATCAACGCCTTCCGAGGCACACCCGTCGTCGCACCGTCCGGCGCGCGCCGCTACACCGACGAAGCACATGCGATCGCCGCCCGTGACGTCGAATTCGACTGGGACGGCGTACCACTGCATTACGTGCCGAACGAACCGATGGTCACCCACGTCATCAACTTCATGCATCTCGTGTTGCCCGAGGGAGAGCGGGCCATGTCCGCAACGCTCGCCGAAGCACTCCCGCTCATCGAGGACCCCCGCCTGCACGAAGAGGTGGTGGGATTCGTCGGACAGGAAGCAACACACGCGTCGTCGCACAAAGGTGCACGCGAGCATCTTGCGGACCTCGGCATGGACATGAAACCGATGTCACGCCGGATGGACTGGCTCGTGGACAAGATATTGGGCGACAAAGGATTGACCGGAAAAGCCAAGCACGCCTGGCTCTGTGAACGTCTCGGCTTGTTTGCCGCGATGGAGCACTACACGGCGGTGGTCGGGGAATGGCTGCTCACCGATCCCGCCCTCGAAGATGCCGGCATGCACCCGACGATGCTCGACATGGTCAAGTGGCACGGCGCCGAGGAAGTCGAGCACCGCAACGTGGCCTTCGACGCCTACATGTACGTGGACGGTAGCTACGCCAGACGCGTTCGCACGGCGCTGCTCGCCAGCTTCACGTTGTTCGTGTTGTTCATCGCCTCGATGAACTACCTCTTCCGGCAGGACCCGTCGAAGGCGAAGGGCCGCCTGTGGCCTCTGCAACTGATCAGCGCCACTCGCCGCGGCCTGGTCCCGAACATGAAATTCCTGATCACCGAGATTCCTCCGTATCTGCGGCCGAGCTTCCATCCGTCCCAGATCGGGGACATGGACGTAGCCATGCGCTACCTCGCTCGCTCACCTGCCGCCAATCGTTCTTCCGAAAAGAGTGAAGGATGAACAAGACGACTGCCGACCGTCCTCACGACGCACAAGACTTCACACCGACCCGGTCGTTGAGGATTGCCGCACAGGCGACGAGCGCATACCGTCGAATCTTTGCGTCAAGTCCTGCAGCGCAGATACTTTCGCGTCCCAACCCGGTCCGCTACAGCGGATTCGACATGACGCTGGACGTGAAGTCCGTCCGGTTCGAGTGCGCAGACGTCCTGAGTGTCACCTTGACCCCGAGGGAAGGAATCACCCTGCCGTCGTGGATTCCCGGCGCTCACCTAGACGTCATTCTCCCCTCGGGAAGGCAACGACAGTATTCGTTGTGCGGAGACCCCGACGACTTGACCTCGTATCGGATCGCCGTCCGGCGGATCGACGAGGGCGGGGGTGGCTCCCGCGAGATACACGAGTCGCTGAAACCCGGAATGGTTGTCGACGTACGAGGGCCGCGGAATGCATTTCCTTTTGTCACTGCTCCGTCGTACCTCTTTGTTGCGGGCGGAATCGGGATCACTCCGATACTTCCCATGGTGCAACGCTGTCACCGCCGCGGAGTCCCGTGGCGATTGGACTATCTCGGACGAACTCGGGCAGCTATGCCATTCCTGAACGAGATCGAGGAGTATTCCAGCGGCCGGGTAACCATCCGACCCGACGACGAGCTGGGTCCGACGGATATCGGAACACTCGTCGCTGCTGCGGATCCAGGTGCCGCGGTGTACACGTGCGGACCGGTTCCGCTGATGAACACGGTGCGTGCGGCAACTTTCGCCGCCAACCCGACCGGATCGGTGCACAGCGAGAGGTTCTCCCCACTCCCGGTAGTCGACGGCAAGGAGTTCACGGTGCATCTGGCGCGCACCGGTCTCACCGTCGATGTGGGCGAGTCCGAAAGTGCATTGGCTGCAATACGACGCGTACTTCCCGGAGTAGCGTATTCATGCCAACAGGGCTTCTGCGGTACATGCAAGGTCCGGGTGCTCTCCGGGACCGTCGAACATCGAGACACCCTCCTCACCGAATCCGAACGTACTGGTTCGATGTTGACCTGTCGATCACGTTCCACCGGTGGGTCTTTGGTGGTGGACCTGTGAAGGGAAAATTCTCTCTTTCTGCGGCCGACGCAGCCTTCGTCCGCTCCGCTCCGCTGGTGATCACTCACCGGATCGAATCCGAAGCGACATGTGAAAGCTTGTGGCAGACGTTGACCTCGGACGGAGCGCTCACGTCGTGGGCGCACGGGATCACCGGAGCCGACTGGACCTCGGACAGACCATTCTGCGTCGGGACTACGCGAACCGTGCGAGCCGGCGCTTTTGCTGCACTGAACGAGCGATTCTTCCGCTGGGACGAGGGGCACCGGATGTCCTTCTACGTGGAGTCGGCGTCACTTCCGGGGTTCAAACGCTTCGCTGAAGATCTGGTGTTGGAACCGACTTCGACTGGCAGCCGCCTCACCTGGACGTTCGCTGTGCAAGCGCAGCCGTGGTTCGCCCCCATTCTGACTCTGTCCCGACCGATCCTCCAACGCGTCACCCGCGGCTGGGCCGACGGCGCCGTCCACCACACACTTCAAGGAACTCCACGATGACGGCGACCGAGATCGACACGACCACACAGGCGTCCGACGACACAGTGACACAGGCAGTGCGCGACGCCCGTACTGCTTCCGAATGGTGGGCAGAACTGACATTCGAGCAACGCGCTCGTCGACTGGATCGGTGGCGAGGAATCATCGCTCGTCGCGCATCCGAACTCGCCGACGTCGTGCACCGGGACATGGGCAAGCCGCACCCTGACGCGATGCTCGAAATCGCCATGGCACTAGAACATCTCGCGTGGGCGTCGAAGAATGCCCGAAAGGTATTGGGCAGGCGCAGCGTCCGCTCCAGTTTGTTGACGGTCAATCAGGCCGCCTCGGTGGAGTATCGACCTCTCGGGGTGATCGGTGTGATCGGTCCGTGGAACTATCCGGTCTTCACCCCACTCGGTTCGCTCTCGTTCTCGCTGGCTGCAGGCAACGCCGTGGTCTACAAGCCGAGTGAGTTCGCACCGGCAGTCGGGCAATGGTTGGGCCGCGCCTTCGCCGAGGTCGTCCCTGAACATCCTGTGCTGCAGGTCGTCACGGGCGATGGTTCGGTCGGCGCGGCACTGTGCCTGGCCGGTGTCGACAAGATCGGGTTCACCGGATCGACCGCGACGGGCAAGAAAGTCATGGCAGCGTGCGCCGAGACCCTCACACCGGTGTTGATGGAATGTGGTGGTAATGACGCGCTCATCCTTGATGCCGACGGAAATGTCGGTGCCGCCGCGGATGCTGCGGTGTGGGGAGCATTGTCCAACTCCGGTCAAACCTGTCTGGGCGTCGAGCGTGTATACGTGCACGAACATGTCTACGGCGAGTTTATCGACAAGACAATCACTTTGGCTGCCCGAGTTCATGCGGGTCCGGGTGCCGAAGACAAGATCGGTCCGATCACCATGCCCTCGCAAGTGGCTGTAATCCGGCGCCACATCGACGACGCGATGTCGCGGGGTGGACGTGTCGTTCTCGGAGGGCTCGGCTCGATCTCCGGCCAGTACGTGCAACCGACCATCATGGTCGACGTCCCCGAAGACAGCCTCGCCGTCACGGAGGAAACTTTCGGCCCGACGATGACGATCACCAAGGTCGCCTCGATGGACGAGGCGGTGGAGTTGGTCAATGCGTCGCCATACGCATTGGGAGCAAGCGTGTTCGGCAAGGACGGAGCGGCTGTTGCCGATCGGCTCCGATCCGGAGGAGCGTCGGTGAACTCTTACGTGATGTATGCCGCGGTTCCCAACCTGCCACTGGGTGGGGTCGGAGCATCTGGTTTCGGACGCGTTCACGGCCCAGATGGTCTGAAGGAGTTCACCTACGCTCGTTCGACGACTCGGCAACGATTCCGTTCGCCCCTACCACTGACGACGTTTCGAAGGACCGCCCGAATCGACTGGCTGGTCAAGGTTCTCATCCGCGCGCTACACGGAAGGCACTGAAGCAATGACGGGACGCTTGTCCGCAATTGCGGGAACAGTCCGCGATCTGGGCATTCCACTGCCCGGACGCCGACTCGACTACGACGTCGCCGGGAAGGTCGTACTGATCACCGGTGGAGGCGACGGTATCGGTGCAGCGCTGGCGCGCACTCTCCACCGGCGTGGGGCCACCGTGGCACTGGTCGACGTCAACGAGAGTTCATTGGCAACGGCCGAGCGCTCATTCGAGTCACAGCGAGTCGTGA
The DNA here is from genome assembly GCF_001682295.1 of Rhodococcus sp. 008. NCBI lineage: Bacteria > Bacillati > Actinomycetota > Actinomycetes > Mycobacteriales > Nocardiaceae > Rhodococcus > Rhodococcus sp. 008. The sequence goes on from NZ_CP012749.1 coordinate 761,707, forward strand.
CGGTGACGGCCGATGTCCGAGATCGGGACGGCATGACCGCAGCCGTGCAAACGATCATCGAGCAGCTGGGCAGAATCGACGTCGTGGTGGCCAACGCCGGAATCACCCCTCTCCCGGCAACATTGCGCCAGATCGATCCCGACGCCTTCGATCGTGTGCTCGACGTCAATCTCACCGGCGTCTTCAACACCGTGCATCCGACCATCGACGAGGTGATCCGCAACAGTGGGCACATCGTCGTCGTGTCATCGGCGGCGTCGTTCGCCCCCGGTTTGGGCGGCGCTTCGTACATGATCAGCAAGGCTGGGGTCGAAGCGCTCGGCCGGGCGCTGCGTCTCGAGGTTGCCGGCTACGGCGCTACTGCCGGCATCGCGTACTTCGGGATGGTGGATACACAACTTGCACGCGCAACACTCGACGACGACGAGATCGGGCGCAAACTCGACGCTCGACTACCTGGTCCCCTCCGTCATCGAATCTCCCCGGACCGTGCCGCCACCGTGATCGCCGACGCGATCGCGCGCCGCGCCGCCCGGACCCTTGCCCCCGCTGCCTGGGAACCCTGGGCGTGGGGACGCGGATTCATCAATGTCCTTGCCGACGGCTACCTGGCAAAAGACAAACAGGCACACGACCTGATCCGCGAACTCGAAGACAGAACCACCGCTGCGGCCCCGACGAATGCATCAGCCCTGCCAAAGGCATCCAGGAGAACATCATGACTACGTTGTGTGCAGCCTTCCAGCGAGTGTCGGCGGTAGCGCCCGACGCGGTGGCTTTGCGAGACATCGGCGATGCGCGAACACTGACGTGGCGCGCGTACGGCGAACAGGTTCGCGATGTTGCCGCGGGATTGGCCGGAATCGGCGTGGGACATGGCGATACGGTTGCATTGATGATGAGTAACCGCATCGAGTTCTACCCGATCGACGTCGGCGCCCAACACCTCGGCGCGACATCCTTCTCCATCTACAACACGTCGGCACCCGAAGCCATCCAGTACATCCTCGCCAATTCCGGTGCGCGAGTGCTCGTCTGCGAGGCCCCGTACGTGGATACCGTTCGCCGATCCGGTGCCACACTCGACACGATCGTGGTCGTCGACGCGCAACCGTCTGCCCAGCAGTCCGGCACCCTGACGCTGGAGCAGATGAAGTCCTCTGCTGCCGCCGATTTCGATTTCGAGAGCACCTGGCGTGCGGTGAAACCGAACGACGTAGCCACGTTGATCTACACCTCCGGCACGACCGGCAACCCCAAGGGCGTCGAGACGACTCATGCCTGTCTGTTGTTCGAAACCACCGCCGTCAGTGCTGTACTCCCCGTCGAGTTCGGTGACCGCATCACCTCGTACATGCCGTCGGCGCACATCGCCGATCGGCTCACCTGCCTGTACATGCAAATGGTGTTCGGCACCCAGATCACTGTCGTGCCGGATCCGAGCCAGGTAGCGGCTGCGCTTCCGGACTGTCGCCCCACGATCTGGGGCAGCGTCCCCCGTGTGTGGGAAAAGCTGAAGGTTGCAGTCGAATCGGCCGTCGCCAACGAACCGGACGACGCGCGGCGAGCGGCATTGCAGTGGGCACTCGACGTCGGTCGCACTCGGCTCGCACACTTGCGAGCCGGTGAAACAGTCCCCGCCGAACTGGAAGCGGACTACGCCCGAGCCGATGCAATGGTCCTCTCCGCTCTGCGTGCGAAACTCGGTTTTGCCGAACTGAAGTGGGCCATCTCTGGCGCCGCACCGATTCCGCCGGACACCTTGGCATTCTTTGCAGCCCTGGGAGTTCCGATCTCGGAGATCTGGGGAATGTCCGAGCTGACATGCATTGCGAGCACCGCACCGGCCGAGCCGACCAAGCTGGGAACGGTCGGAAAGTTGCTTCCAGGCATGGAAATGCGCATCGAGGCGGACGGTGAGCTACTGGTTCGAGGACCGTTGGTCATGAAGGGGTACCGCGGCGAACCGGCAAAAACGGCCGAAGCGATCAGTGCAGACGGTTGGCTTTCGACCGGAGACATCGTCACGGCCGACGCAGACGGATACCTCACGGTGATCGATCGCAAGAAGGAGCTGATCATCAATGCGTCGGGAAAGAACATGTCCCCCGCTGCCATCGAGACCGCAGTGAAGACGTCGTCGTCGTTGATCGGTGAGGTCGTGGCAATCGGAGACGGCCGAAAGTTCAACACAGCGTTGATCACTCTCAGCGCCGACGCCGCGGTCGGAGCGGCACGCTCACTGGGACTTGCGGCCGAGGCCGCGGTACTCGCCAAGGACGCTCGGATCGTCGACATCGTTGCAACTGCTGTCGCCGAGGGAAACTCGCGTCTGTCGAGGGCCGAGCAGATCAAGCGGTTTCACGTACTCACCACGTTCTGGGAGCCAGGCGGCGACGAGCTGACACCGACGATGAAGCTCAGGCGCAAGCCGATAGCCGAGAAGTACGCGTCCGAAATTGCAGCCCTCTATGCGGATTCGGTCGTAGAGGACGTCTACGAGCCTGCGCCCTGCGCATAGATCAGCGTCTCGGTGGCCTTGACCACAAACGTAGCGGCCGATCCCGGAACCAGATCGAGCTCGGCCGCTGCGCTCGCCGTGATGTCGGCAGACAAGCCCGGCTGGCCGGCTTCGTCCTCGGCTCGGACTCGGACGACATCGCCTCGATTTTCGATCTCCGCGATCGTGACCGCAAACGCGTTTCGTGGACTCCCGTGAGGCGGATCCAGGTAGACCGACACTGCTCGCGGCTCGAAGACTGCCACGGCGGCACTGCCGGCCGGTAGGTCGGTCTCCGTCTGGCCCGCGATATCCACCCCGACCGGACTTCTGAGCATTCCGTCTCCGGCCATCGTGCCGCTGCGCAAGTTGATCCCTGCGATGCGTGCTGCAAATGCACTACGCGGGCGAGTCAGAACTGTTCGTACGTCACCACGTTCGACGACCCGGCCGCCGTCCAGCACGACAACGGTGTCGGCAAGGGCCAGCGCATCCAGAGCATCGTGCGTGACGAGCACGGCCGTGCGATCTCCTGTTCGGAGCACTCTACGCAGCAACGACCGCAATGCCGGGGCGGAGGCGACGTCGAGCGCAGACATCGGTTCGTCGAGCAGGAGTAGTTCGGGTTCAGCAGCCAATGCCCTCGCCACTGCGACTCGTTGCGCTTGACCGCCGGAGAGCTGTGACGGCTTGCGGTCAGCCAATTCGGCGGCGTCGACTGCGTCGAGCCAGTGGCGCGCGGAATCGGCGGAATCGCGACGCGACCGCCCTGCACTGCGCGGCGCGAACGCCACGTTCGCGGCCGCACTGAGGTGGGGAAAGAGAAGTGCCTCTTGCGCGAGTAGAGCAGTGCCGCGCCGATGCGGCGCCAACGCGACTCCCCTACCGGTATCGGTGAGAACGCGAGAATTCAGTTCGATCAACCCACGCCGCGGGTGATGTAGTCCGGCAACCGCCGCCAGTACCGTCGACTTGCCTGCGCCGTTCGGTCCGAGGACAGCGGTCACCTCACCGGCCGCGACGTCGAACGTCGCAACGACATCGCGCTCCGGAATCTCGATGTCGACGTGGAGGCCACTCACAACGAACCCGCCGATCCGCGTCCACGCACCGCAACCACGATGACCACCGCGACTACGACCAACACCAGCGAAAGCGCTACCGCTGCATCCGGATCGGTCTCACGCTGGAGATAGATTTCCAACGGCAGGGTACGCGTGACCCCTTGCAGACTTCCCGCGAACGTCAGCGTTGCACCGAACTCCCCCAGTGCGCGAGCGAAAGCCAGCACTGCCCCTGACACCAGACCGGGAAGCACCAGCGGCAAAGTCACCCGGCGAAGCACGGTGGTCGGGCGGGCTCCGAGCGTCGAGGCTACAGCCTCGTATCGTGTGCCCGCAGTGCGTAGCGCACCTTCGAGGCTGACGACGAGGAACGGTAGCGCGACAAACGTCTGCGCCAGGACCACCGCGGTTGTCGAGAATGCTATCTGGATGCCGAGCACTTCCAACTGCTCACCGATCAACCCTTTGCGCCCGAACGTGTACAGCAACGCGATACCGCCCACCACTGGCGGCAGAACCAGCGGGAGCAGAATCAAGGATCGAAGAACGGACAGTCCCCGAAAATGACTGCGCGCCAACACCGCGGCCATCGGTACCCCGAACAGGATGCACAGCAGCGTGCTCATTGCCGCTGTCTTCAAACTCAGTTTCAACGCGGCAACCGACGATTCGGAAGTCACGAGTTCCCAGAACTGCGACCACTGCACGGTGGCCAGCATCGCCGCCAAGGGCGCGATGACAAACGCCCCGCCGATCAGCGCGGGAAGGTAAATCCATACCGGCAACCCGAGCGGGGCTCGGGCTGACGGTCGTAGGCGTGTCACGGAGCAGCGAATCCCGCGTCACCCAGAACTGCCAAGCCCTTGGGGCCCTTCACGAGATCGACGAACTTCGTTGCCGTTTCCGAATTCTTCGAATCCTTCAGCACCGCAATCTGGTACAGGTTGACCACCGTGGTGGCTTCCGGGAACGCGACGGTCTGAACCTTGTCACCAGCGGACTTCGCGTCGGTGACGTAAACGATGCCGGCATCGGCCTGCCCGGACGTCACCTTGTTGAGAACGTCGGTCACCGACGAATCTTCGCTGACGGGCGAGAGGGTCTCGCCTGTGGCCGTCTCGACCTTCTTCGTAGCCGCGCCACAAGGGACCTGCGGAGCGCAGATCACCAGTTGCGTCCCCTCCTTTGCCAGATCGGCGAACGACGCGATGCCCTTCGGATTGCCCGGCGGCACAACAATCGTCAAGGTGTTGCTCGCGAAGTCCGAGGGCGACCCCGCGACGACGCCGGCGTCGGTGGCCTTGGTCATGTTGGCGGCGTCAGCCGAGGCGAACACGTCAGCCGGTGCGCCCTGAGTGATCTGAGCGACGAGGTCCGAGGACCCGGCAAAGCTGAATGTGACCGATGAACCGGGGTTCTCGGACTCGAATTCCTTGCCGAGTTCGGTGAAGCTGTTCTTGAGTGACGCCGCTGCGAAGACGGTGATGCTTCCCGTGGCACTATCACTGGAAGTGGTTGTGGTCGGAGCGGCCGACGACGTCTCCGACGAAGAATTGTCGGAGGAACTACAACCGGTCACCAGGGCAAGCGAAAAGGCACCTGCTGCAACAAGTCCGACTACACGCTTCACGAATTTCCTCCAGTATGTTCAAAAACTACGGCGTTTCCACGATGACCGTGGTGGCCTTCACGATTGCGACTCCGATACTCCCGACCTCGAGTCCGAGCTCCCGAACCGCGTCGGTACTCATCAACGAGACGACAGTGAAGGGCCCACACTGCATTTCGACCTGAGCCATCACCTTGTCGGTGACGACCTTGGTGACGAGGCCGGCGAACCGGTTGCGGGCCGAACTCGCACCCGTGAGCGGATCGGCCGGTGCGGGTCCGGCGTTGGACCGGGCGAAGCCCGCCAACTCGGCACCGTCGATGACCTTGCGGCCGGAGTCGTCCGTCGTCGCGGTGAGAAGCCCACCGTCGACCCACCGCCGGACGGTGTCGTCACTGACACCGAGCAGGCCGGCAGCTTCGCGGATTCGAATGTTGGGCACCAGGTGATCGTAGGTCGCAAGTGCGGACCTAACAAGCCGGAATGCTCCGCAGATGCGTGAACTAGTCAATCATGATCACGTATCTGCGGAGCATTGTCGATAGTTGCCGTAGACGAATCAGCGCATCATTCTTCTGCCCAGGGCACACGGCAGGAGTCGGTGCTGAACCCCTGCTCGGTAATCCCCAACGCCGAATACATCCGGGCGCGCATGTTTTCGAGCCCGATCTGATAGGTCAGTTCCACGACGCCCGCTCGCCCGAACCTGCGCTCGAGATCCGCGACCTGTTCGTCCGTCACCCCGTTCTCCCCATGGGGGTCACCGGTCATGGCGTCGGCGTAGGCGATCGCGGCCCGCTCGTCTTCGCTGTACTTCGATGAATCCCGGTAGTTCGCGATCTCTTTCAACTTGTCGATGTCCAAACCGTCCAAGCGCGAGAGCATCGTCCCGAAGTCGACACACCACGAGCAGCCGACAGTCCAGGCGACGCGATAGACGGCCAGTTCACGAATGTTCGACGGCAGCACCTTCGACGCCTTCTGCACAGCCATTTCGTGGCGGGCAGCCGCTACGAACAATTTCCGATGGTTGGCCAGGACGGCAAAGGGCTCGGGGACTTCGTCGTACTGCCTGGCGGCGAATTTGTATGCCACTTTGATCAACGGACTGGCTTCTGACGGTGTCACTGCGGGAATGCGAGTCATGGCAAGCCTCCGTATGTTCTGGGGCACCGGATTCGATGCTCTCTACAGAGTTGGACGATGGCGGCGATTCAAACGTGACAAGCACCGCGTCCGAGCGGATGTGAGGATGCGGTGTCAGCCGACTAAGCTGCAAAGATGCCTTCGACGCCCCGCAACCGCACCGTCTCGCGTCTGCAGCCGTTCGCATCCACGATCTTCGCCGAGATGACAGCGTTGGCCACACTTCACGACGCGGTCAACCTCGGTCAGGGCTTTCCGGATACCGACGGTCCTGCGGCCATGCTCGAGGTAGCGCGCCGAGCCATCGCCGAGGGCGTCAATCAATACCCGCCCGGTCCGGGCATGCCCGTCTTGCGTCAGGCCATCGCGGAGGATCGGCGCATCCGCTACGGACTCGACAGTGATCCCGACTCCGAAGTTCTGGTCACCGTCGGCGCCACCGAGGCGATCAGTGCTGCGATTCTCGGACTGGTCGAACCCGGCGAAGAAGTAGTGCTGATCGAGCCGTACTACGACTCCTACGCTGCATCCGTCGCGTTGGCAGGCGCTGTACGTCGCACAGTTCCGTTGGTAACCGCGGGAGACGGATTTGCGGTCGATCTCGATGCATTGCGCGGCGCGATCACCGCCAAGACGAAGATGCTGATCGTCAACAGTCCTCACAACCCCACCGGCACCGTATTCACCGATCACGAACTTCGAGCGATCGCCGAACTCGCGTGCGAACGCGACCTGATCGTGTTGAGCGACGAGGTCTACGAGCACTTGGTCTTCGACGGCCTCACCCACACACCGATGGCGTCGCTCCCGGGCATGCGTGAGCGCACCGTCACGGTGTCCAGTGCCGCAAAGACTTTCAATGTCACCGGCTGGAAAACCGGCTGGGCGATCGGCCCGCGCGAACTCATCGACGGAGTCCGTGCCGCCAAGCAGTTCATGTCATTTGTTGCCGGTGCACCGTTCCAACCGGCCGTTGCCTACGCGCTCACCAACGAACAGCCGTGGGTCGTCGAACTTCGACAGAGCTTGCAAGGCAAACGCGACGTGCTCGGTAAAGCTCTGACCGAGGCCGGTTTCACGGTGCATTCCGGTGGCGGCACGTACTTCCTCCTTGCCGACATCAGACCGTTGGGCGAAACCGATGCGGGAGATTTCTGCCGCGCACTGCCCGAGCGGATCGGCGTCGCGGCCGTTCCGGTCGACGTGTTCGCGGACAACCGCGACGATTGGAAGCACCTGGTGCGCTTCGCCTTCTGCAAGCAGGACCACATTCTGTCCGAAGCTGCACGCCGTCTCCACCTGCTCCAAGGAGCAGCGCACCCATGACAGCGCGGACCATCCCGACCGCATTCGTCCACCGCTATCTCGCGTTCTCGCCGGACAACGACGTCGACTTGTCTGGTGCACTGCGCGCTGCCGGGATCGACCTCGAGACACTGTCCGACCCGCGCGCCCGGCTGACCCCGACTCAGGTCACCACGTTCATCCAATCCACGTGGCAGATCACCGACGACGAATTGTTCGGCCTCGGATCCGCCCCGGTCCCCCGTGGCACTTTCCGATTGATCTGCCTGACGTTGATCCATTGCCCTGATCTCGGATCGGCCTTCGCTCGAATGTCCGACGTGATCCGTGCGCTACCGGCTCTGGCCCCACTGTCGATCGAGAAGGGCGAGGAAAGCACTCGGGTGAGTTTCGCTGTCCGAGCTCGCGAAGGCGTCGCCGAACCTGATGTCGCAGAACGTGTCACAACCGATTTCGTCCTGATCTTGCTGCACCGATTTTCCGCATGGTTGATCGGAAAGCGCGTCCGACTTCGGGCGGTCGAATTTCCGTACTCGGCACCGGATGCACGGTTGGCGCAGGACTACGACTACATCTTCGGAGCGCCGGTCACCTTCGGCGCGCAGCGCGCGGCACTGGAGTTCGACAACTCGGCCATGCGTGCACCGATCATCCAAACCGAGGAGACGTTGGAGGAGTACCTCCGAGAATCTCCGATTCAGCTCATGTCCGAACGCGATTACGACAGCACTGCGTCGGCGCAGGTACGACGGGTCCTGGAACTCGGGGTGAAGGGGCGAACCTCCACGGCCGAGGAGATCGCCGAGATGCTTTCGATCAGCGTTCCCCATCTGCGTCGACTGCTGCGGCGTGACGGAACATCACTGAATCAACTGCGCGAGGAAGTGCTCCGCGACGTAGCCATCGCTGGTTTGCGGCGCGGAGAATCCGTCGAAGTACTCTCGGCGCGATTGGGGTTCTCCGAGCCCAGCGCCTTCCGTCGGGCCTTCAAACGATGGACCGGCGACACTCCGAGTTCGTACCGCTAGCTGACGCAGAACTCGTTTCCTTCGGGATCGGTCATCGTGATCCACACGCTCGGCCCCTGCGCTCCTCGGTGCAGGATCGTCGCCCCCACCGTCTCGAGGTGCGCTGCGACATCCTCGCGCTTGTCGCCCACTCGTATGTCGAAATGGAGCCGGTTCTTCACCGTCTTCGATTCCGGAACCAGTTGGAACAGAACGCGGGGACGTTCGGGATGCTCCGGATCGCTGATGGCCGCACCTTCGCGCCAGACGAGGACTCCCTCGAATGTCGTGGTGTCGGATTCCTTGGCGTGACCAGCGGCGACGAGGCCCCTGATGAAGTCTTCGTCGCTGGGCTCCGCTGCCCACCCGAGTGCTGCGGCCCACCACTTCGCCTGTTCGTGCGGATGTGCCGAATCTACTGTGACTTGAAATTCGTATCCCATGTTCCGACGTTAACGCCGACCACCGACACCTAGTGAAGGTTCAGCCGAGCCCGGGAGTCAGTCGACGCTCTTGATGGTCTTCATGGTGATCAACGATGTCACCCGCGAGACAGCCGGAAGCCCGCTGAGCTTGGTGACCATGAAGTTCTCATACGTCGCGAGATCTTTCACCGCGACCCGAATGAAGTAGTCGGGAATTCCGAACAACCGCCGACATTCGATCACTTCGTCGAAGGCGGCGACCTGGGATTCGAAGTCCTCGATGGTGGCCTGGTCGTTGACTCCGATCTCGGCGGTGACGATCACCTGAAATCCTCGACCGAGCGCTTCCTGACTGACGATCGCCCGGTACCCGGTAATGATTCCGTCGGCTTCGAGCTTCTTCACCCGACGCAGGCAAGGTGAGGGTGTCAGACCCACCAGATCCGCCAACTCGGTGTTGGTCAAACTCGAGTCCTGGCGTAGGTGAAACAAAATTGCGTCATCCATGGCATCCATCGCACTATTATTGCGCACTGTTCACTATGTGGGCATTCTGAGCAATCGATCACCTCGATCTTTGTTATAGATTTGCGTCGTGATCGAACCAGCATCGTCGACGGCCGCACCGGCCGTCGAACTCCCACCGCGAACCCCGGCGTGGCGGCACGCCTTCCAGCTGTCGCTACCGGTTGGATTCGGCCTGCTCCCACTCGGGATCGCACTTGGCGTTCTTGTGGTCCAACAAGGGCTCAGCCCTTGGTGGGCAGTCGCTTTCACCTCGCTGATCTACGCAGGATCGCTGGAGTTTCTCGCGGTCGGAATGGTCGCGGCCATGACACCGCTGCCGTACGTCGCTCTGACCGCACTGCTGGTCAACTTTCGACATGTGTTCTACGCCTTGAGTTTTCCGCTGGAAAAGATTCGCAACCCCTTCGCCCGCTTCTACAGCATGTTCGCGCTGACCGACGAGGCCTATGCGATGTCGGTAACTGCCGATCCCAAGGCACTCACCGGACGCGTCATCGTCTACTCCCAGCTGTACCTGCACGGCTACTGGATCGGTGGCGCGATTCTGGGCGCGACAGCAGGACAGTGGATTCCGGACTCGATCGTCGGCCTCGACTTCGCCCTGACGGCGTTGTTCGTCGTCCTCTCGATCGAAGCGATTCGCGCACAAAACGGATTCGCGGTGCCGGTCGCCGCGGTCACCTGCGCTCTGGTCGCCCGGCTCGCAGCGCCGGACCACATGCTGCCAATTGCAATGGGCGCCTTCGTGCTCTTCCTGATCGGGCGCTTTGTCTACGACTCACGAAAGGCGAAGATCGATGCCTGACACCTCGTACATCTTTGCGGCGGTCGCAGTCATGGCCGTGGTCACCTTCGCGCTGCGCGCAATCCCCTTCGCCGCGCTCATGCCGCTGCGCTCCTCCGCCCTGGTCGGCTACCTCGGCATCTACATGCCGGCAGGCGTCATGTTGATCCTCGTGATGTATTCACTCAAAGGGGTGTCGATCACCGCCCCTTCTCACGGCCTACCCGAACTGATTGCAGTGTGCGCCACGATCGCCGCGCACCTCTGGCGAAAGAATGCCGTCCTGAGCATCGTCGTCGGAACGACGATCTACGTCGCGCTGGTCAATACCGTGTTCGCCTGAGCATTCCCATCGACGAGCAAAATATCTTTACTCCCGAATGGGCAATTTGTAACCTCCAGGCGCTTATCTGAACAGTTGAACACTTATACGATTTCAGTAGCGTGGCCGCCGGCCGCGACTGAAAGATCGGTGAGGTTCGATGTCCACGATAATGACCACGACAGGCACTCGAATCGCCGGTGCTTGGCACAGTCTGGATCGAGGCCAGCGTCGAAGCATCATCGGGATGACCGTCACCGTCGTAGCGCTCAACGTCGTCGGGTGGGCAGTTCTTCTCGGCCTGGTTGTCCCCGGCCACTACACGATCGAAGGCAGTGTCTTCGGCGTCGGACTCGGCGTAACGGCGTACACGCTCGGCATGCGCCATGCTTTCGACGCCGATCACATCGCCGCTATCGACAACACCACTCGGAAGTTGGTGGCGGACGGCAAGAAACCGATGTCCGTCGGGTTCTGGTTTTCGCTCGGACACTCGACCATCGTCTTCGTACTCGTCGCCCTCTTGGCTTTGGGTGTGCGGCAACTTGCCACCAGCCTTTCCGACGACAACTCCGATCTGGAAAAGTGGACCGGCTTGTTCGGCACAACCATTTCCGGAACGTTCCTGATCTTGATCGGCCTCCTGAATCTTTTCTCTCTCATCGGAATTCATCGGGTGTACACGAAGTACAAGGCCGGAACCTTCGACGAGGAACAACTCGAGAAGGAACTCGACAGCCGCGGCGCCCTGAACAAGATTCTGGGCCCGGTGATGAAGATGGTTCGCAAGCCCTGGCACATGTACCCGGTCGGTCTGCTGTTCGGATTGGGATTCGACACCGTCACCGAAGTCGGGCTGTTGGTGATCGCCGGCGGCGCGGCGGCGACAGGGCTCCCGTGGTATTCGATCCTCGTTCTGCCGATCCTCTTCTGCGCCGGGATGTCGCTTTTCGACTCGATCGACGGATCGTTCATGAACTTCGCCTACGGTTGGGCATTTGCTCAGCCGGTCCGAAAGATCTACTACAACATGGTGATCACCGGACTCTCGGTGGCAGTGGCACTGCTGATCGGGACCCAGGAAATCATCTCGATTTTCACCGACAAACTCGACATTCACGACGGGTTTATCGGCGCCATCGGGAACTTGGATCTCGGCGCGATGGGCTTCATCATCGTCGGACTCTTTGTCGCCACCTGGCTGATTGCTCTACTCGTGTGGCGGTACGGCCGCATCGAAGAACGGTGGCAGGCTCAGTCCGGTGCAGCAGTAGCACGACGAGCGACAGCAGACGAAGCGATGTGAGTTCGACTCGGTCTACGCAGAATCATGGGCCACCCGAAAGCGAATAGCTGATGTACGTCTCGCCCCATTTCAGGTACGCGCTCGACGTCGCCTGGCCGCGGATCTGGTCGTTCTGCCACTGGTAGACAGCGCGCCACGGAAATACGGAACTCACTTGTTCCAAGGTGTACTGCTCACGATGGCCCTGCGCGAATCGCTGTTCGAGATCTTCACGAGTGCGCGGCGGGAAATTGCTGATCAGGTAGGTCCGGCCGAGAGACTCGATGCGCCCTGGCGGCGCAAAGACATCAGCGCTGCGATAAGTGAAGGCCGCATACAGGTAGGCCGCCACCACAATCGTTGCCAGCGCTACCGCGCCGATCTTGATTGCACGTCGAAGCAGGGTCGGCATGGCTCACAGTACAATCCAATTCTCCTGTCGAGCACATTCAGTGCGTTTCCCACATTTATCGAAAGACGCATCCCGCGGAGTTGGCGAGATGCAATAGTGGAGTTCGAACGGGGTGAGCCCCGGCTAGGAGAAAACGGTGCGGATACGTCATGCGGTAGTGGGTGTGGCAATCACGGGACTTGTTCTTGCAGTGGCAGGCTGCGGTGGCGGCGACGGCGAAGCTGCCGAAGGACCAGGCATCGCCGTGGCGGCGGAAACCAAGCAAGTTCCCGACCGGGTGACCGTGCATCGACCTGGCCTCATCGACACCAGCATTTCCCCGTTCGACGTGCCTGCATGGCCAGGCCCGCACCCCTCCGAATTCCTCGAGCCCAACCCGCCGTCGGGCGAGAGCGGTGAGATCGCCGGCGACCAAGCCGCGACAACGTACGCGGCCTCGCTCGACAACCCCGACGCACTATGGAATGTCGGTGGCACGGTGCAGTGGCTGGTTGTCGAGCCGATTCCCTGAAGGTCTTCCATCTAGGTCTCCGCTCTGACCGACTCCAGACGATCTTTGCGAGTTCAGTCCCGCGACAACGCTGCACAGAATTCGCCGGGTTGGTCGACATGCAACCGCAGCCCACCGATCGTGGTGGGAGTGGCCTTCGAGAGCCGTTTCGGGAGCGTGACCGAGAGCGGTTGATCGAAGTCGACATCCACGACAGTGCCGTCGGGCCCCGGCAGAACCAAGCGATCGTCGACAATCGCATTTTCTGTCTCACCGAATCTTCGGACCATGCTCGCCCGCGAAATCCGTGATCGGTCCACCTCGACTCGAATGCCCGTGCCGGAACGAAACACCACCGTTCGAGCGGACACGAGATGCGGGTGCACGACGCGTCCGGCAAGCCAACCGCCAATCGCAATCAGCGACAACACCGTTGCAACGAGCAGCACGACGCGAAGCCACTGCCACGGCACCAGGAAGTGAATCGCCACGGCCTCGATCACACTCGCCGCAACAAATGCCACCGGTATCGACATGGTCCCCCTCGCGTAGCCGAAAGTCGCTGTATCACTGGAACCTCCGTCTCTCCTGCCCGTCGAGAACAACCACAGTGATCGGATCACGCCGTACCGCCTGACATGAGACGTGTTGCGACGCGCGCAACCACTTCACGTTGCGCTGGATCGGGCACCAGGTCCGCGATCCCAACCGAGAATCCCACGCCTGCGGAGTCTCCGTCTGAGTACACATCGCCGAGCACCCCGCCCAGTGATTCCTCCAGTTCGTCCGACAAGTACGCGATCTCGTCTGCAACCTCGGCTACCTCGCGCCCAGCCAGAGCGGCGAAACGACGGTACAGATCCACAATTCTCTTCCGGTCGCCCTCGTCGGACAGCAATCGCGCAGCCGTGGAGAACAGTTCGTGTGGCGCTGCTCCCGAGATCGCCACCAATTCCCACATGTCGCGTTCACGCTCGAACAGACGCCGAACCGAATCCGTCGGGGACGACGCGATCAACTCGTCGAACGCAGACAGCAACTCCACCGGAAGCGGCGAGACCACCCTCCCAGCACCTCGCGCCGTGAGCATTTCCTGGAGGCGCACTCGCTGGTCTGCGAGGACGCGCTGCTTCCGGTCTATCTCCGCGATCAGGGAGGAAAGATCTTCGGCGAAGTCGTCCGGTTCTCGTGCATCGATCGGCGTCGGTTCGATCATCGCGGCAATGGATCCGAGTGGAATGCCAGCGGCGGTGAGCCAACGAATGCGCATCAGCCTGACCAGATCGGGAAGTTCGTAAGTTCTGTAACCGTTGGACAGTCGTCTCGGCTCGGCCAGCAACCCCAGTCGGTGATAGTGCCGAACGGTCCGCGGAGTGGTGCCTGCCGCACTGGCCACGTCGCTGATTCGCATACGAACAGCATTAACTATGACGCTACGTCATAGTCAAGGCCCGGCATGTCGGGCCTTGAGGCATAAGGTCCTGTTCTTCCTGCCAAGAGTTTCGCAGACGAATTTCGCGGGTATTGATCACTTGCGGCGGCGATTTCCAGAGCGAGGGGTCAGCCGCGCAAGGTCTGCCCCCGGCTGTCACTCGCCGGGTGGCGGGCCGCCAAAACCAGCGGGCCGCCAGAAACTATCTGTGCCAGGCGATGATTTCGATGCAAACGACACGACTCGACACCCTCCTGATTCTGATCGTCGGGACGGCAATCGGACTGAGCGTCTGGCTGGCTACGCAGGAACCATTCGCGTCGATCGGACTCGGAATCGTAACGGTAGTGATCTGCTGGATCTCTTGCTCGATGATCCATGGCTTCCCACACCGATCGACGAAGGACATGCGTCCGCGCGAGAACCAGGATCGCGAGTCACCGAAACGGCGCTGACGCCGCGTAGGGATGAGGCCAACCGTGGAGGCCCGGACACAGCGAAGTGAGTGGTTCACCTACCGCAGGTGAACCACTCACTTCGGTCAGAGGATCACACCTCGTCAGGTCGCCAGGTCGTGACGGCCCAGATCACAGCGACGTCGAGGGCGATGATCACGATCGACCACAGCGGGTAGTACGGCATCCACAGGAAATTCGCCACGATCGAGAGCGCCGCGATCACGAAGGCCATGCCGCGGGCCCACGTCATGCCGACGAACAATCCCAGCGACACCGCGATGCCGATGATTCCGAGAACGATGTGGATCCAACCCCATGTCGTGACATCGAATTCGAAGGTGTAGTTGACTCCGACGATCAGCAGGTCGTTGTCTGCGAGAGCCGCGATGCCCTGCAGCAACGCGACGATTCCCGCGACGAAGAGCAGGCAGGCTGCCGCCACCGTGGTCCCGATGGCAAAGCCCTGTCGGACAGGATGGTTCGCATGAGATTGGTGCGGAGCAGTCATGACGTCCCCTTCTTCGGCGAAATAGCGTGAGAACAGTATTCAAAGGTTCACGCCGACGGACATCACCCAGCAAGGATGAACAGCCGTCCAGCACTGCAATCAAAATTCATGGGAACATATGTTCGATTTCGGTGTACGGTGGAGTCTATGACCGCCACGATGCAACCGTCTCTGTTCGACAACGGTGACCTGGGCGTCTCTTTGGGCGATCTCGAGGGCACGGTGCAGAGACGTATCCTCACCGCCGGCGCATGGGTCGACCATCGCCCGGCCTGGCTGACCGGATCGGAGGCCGTGTTCGACAATCTGGAAGCTACGGTGCCGTGGCGTTCCGAACGGCGTCAGATGTACGACCGCGTTGTCGACGTCCCTCGTCTGGTGTGTTTCTACGCAGAGAATCAACCACTGCCGGACGCACTTCTCACCGAAGCCAAAGACGCGCTGAGCAGTCACTACTTCGACGAACTCGGTGAACCATTCGCCACGTCGGGTCTCTGTTTCTATCGCGACGGTTCCGACAGCGTTGCCTGGCACGGGGACGACACGGGACGAAGTCGCACCGAGGACACGATGGTGGCCATCCTGTCTCTCGGTGCGGCTCGCCCGCTCCTATTGCGCCCTCGTGGGGGCGGCGAATCCATCCGCTTCAATCTCGGACACGGAGATCTACTCGTCATGGGCGGATCCTGCCAACGCACGTGGGAACACTGTGTCCCGAAGAGTGCGCGGGCCCTCGGGCCGAGAATCAGCGTTCAATTCCGCACTCGCGGAGTTAGATAGCGTCGCGGAGTTCGTCTCGCAGCGCCTTCCGATTGAGCTTGCCGACGGCCGTCTTCGGTATGGATTCTGCGAAAACAACCCGACGCGGCTTCTTGTACGACGCCAGTCGCTCGCCGACGTGCGCGACCAATGATGCTTGCAGTACGTCGTTTTCGACGGTCCCGTCCTCGAGCACCACCACAGCCGTGACCGCCTCCACCCACTTGGCGTCGGCGGTACCCACCACGGCGACCTCACGGACAGACGGATGCGTCAGGAGTGCATCCTCGACTTCACGGGGGTAGACGTTGTATCCGCCGCTGATGATCATGTCCGAAGCTCGGTCCTTCAAGAACAAGAATCCTTCGGCGTCGAACTGACCGATGTCACGGGTGTGAACCCAGCCGTCTTCGGTGAAGGTGTCCGCATTCAGTTCCGGTGCATTGAAGTATCCGGCGATCGCCGATGGCGAGCGGATCACGATTTCACCCGGTTCTCCCTGGGGCACTTCGTTTCCCTCGCCGTCGAGCAGCCTGATCTCGACGTCGATGGCCGGCTGACCACAGGACAGCAGGCGATCTTCCGTGTGATCTTCGGGCCGTAAGACTGCAATACACAGCGGTGCCTCGGTCTGCCCGTAGTACTGGAGAAAACGGTGTTGCCCCCACGCCTGCATCGCCCGTTCGATGGTGGCCAGCGGCATCGGCGACGCACCGTAGATCACGGATTTCAGACTCGAGATGTCTGCGCTCGCAAAATCAGGGCGTTCGAGGAGCATCTGAATCATCGTCGGCACCAGATTGGTTGCCGTAGCCCGATGCTCGGTTATCGAGTCCAAGAAGGTCGACGGGTCGAAACCGGGGAGGATGACGGTCTTACCGCCACGTAGCCAGAACGGAAGCACGAAGACACCGCTGGCGTGAATCAGTGATGCTGCGTGCAACATCTTGTCGTCCTGAGTCGCCGGAAGCAGATTGAGCAGAACATTGCGGCAGATTCCGGCGTAGCTGCGCTGAGTGTGCTGCGCGGCCTTCAGCGTTCCCGTGGTCCCGGAAGTGAACAGCGTCAGGATCACGTCGTCGGGATCTACCTCGACGTCCGGAGTGGCCGAAGACATGCCCTGTGCTCGATCCAACAGCGAAAGCTGCCCCTCCGCACCTGTTTCCAGCCCGACGAACGTCCGATCCGGGAACCTGGCGGACAGTTCAGCAGCTCGGCCGGCAAGGTCAGTACCGAAAACGACGTGCGAGGTGTCGGTGTCCTCGAGCATTCGTGCGTGCTCGTCGAGCGAGAGTCGCGAGTTGAGCGGAACCCTGTTGATGCCGGCTTTGACACACGCAAAATCGACAGGCACGCTGGCAAGAGAGTTGTTGACCAGCAATGCAACCCGTGCACCACGCCCGATACCGAGGGCGATGAATGTGTGCGCCAATCGGCTGCTGAGTTCGTCCACTTCCGTGAACGTCATCGATCGATCGCCGAAAACGACGGCTGTTCGCGGTCCGTGCTGTCGCGCACCACGGGCGATCAGATCTCGGGTTACGGGCATCATGGTTCAGTTTCCTCGTTCGAATTCGGGTTGTTCTCGAATCGGCCGTGCCGGCCGGCGCCCGCGGCGAACGCAGCAGCGCCGCGCACACCTTCGGCGATGACAATGGGATTTCCTGCGACACCCTCGGCGCGCAGTGCTTCGGCAAGTGGTAGATCAAAAGATCGGTAGGCCGATGCGCGATCCGCGAGCATGCAGAGTTGTGGGAAAGCGGACAACTGGTGCGCCAGCTCCTTGGCTACCTGGAGTGACTGCCCCACTGGAACAACACGATTGGCCAGTCCGAAGGCCAACGCCTCCGAAGCGTCGACCGGGCGACCGGTCAAGATCATGTCGAGCGCTCGCCCCTGCCCGACGATTCGCGGCAGTCGCACGGTCCCGCCGTCGATGAGAGGAACTCCCCAGCGCCGGCAGAAGACTCCGAACACGGAATCCTCCTCGCAGATCCTCAGGTCCGCGAGCAATGAAAGCTCGAGCCCTCCTGCAACCGCGTATCCGCTGACGGCGGCGATCAATGGCTTGGACAACGCCAACCGACTCGGCCCCATCGGGCCGGTGCCGCCGCCTTCCGGATGCAACTCATGCACGCGGGCGGGGTCGGAGACCGCGGTCAAATCCGCACCGGCACAAAATGTGCCGCCCGCGCCCCACAGAATCGCCACCTTCTGACTCTCGTCCGATTCGAACTCCAGGAAGGCATCACGCAACTGCGCCGCCATCGGCCCGTCCACCGCATTCTTGCGATCAGGGCGATTCATCACGATGACGGTGACGCCACCGTCACGCTCCACATAGACATCGCCACCTGGTCGATCGGAGTCGGTCACGATATTTCCTCACTGCTCGCGGATAAGGTTTCCCGGTACCAACCATGCCACTTGTAACAGAATTTGTCAGGAGTTGTTCAAAAGTTGTTACAAACTGATCGAGGAATGTCCGCAACCCGAGTTGTGCTGGACCTCGCAACAGCGAGCCCGGACACCGAGTTCAGCACCGCTGTGCTGACCCGGGCCGGCGAGATCGTCGGCGTCAGCGCATCGAGCATTCGCGTGGCAACGGGCCGCCTGTGCCGCGAGAACAAACTGCGTCGTACCGCGCGTGGAACGTACGTCCTCAACCCGGACGGTATCCCCACCTACAGCGAAGTGGAGGGGTGGCGAACTCGTACCGATCGCATACGCCCCTGGGACGGCACGTGGATAGCCGTCGAGCACTCAGCGCTCAAACGTAGCGACCGCACCGCCGCCCGAAGACACGATCAGGCGCTGCGCCTTGCGGGCTACGAGGAGTGGAAGCCCACACTCGCCGTCCGCCCGAACAATCTGCTCGGCGGCACGGACAGCGCCCGCCGCACTCTCCGCCGACTCGGCGCCGCCCCCGAATCGGCTGTCATGGAAATCGCTCACTTTGCCCCCGAGGATGATTCGACAATCCGCACACTCTGGAACTCGGAAGCACTGTTGGCCGACATCGCCGAGGCCCGTGAA
Organism: Rhodococcus sp. 008; assembly: GCF_001682295.1. NCBI lineage: Bacteria > Bacillati > Actinomycetota > Actinomycetes > Mycobacteriales > Nocardiaceae > Rhodococcus > Rhodococcus sp. 008. Next base: position 780,777 of record NZ_CP012749.1, read on the forward strand.
GCACTCACACAGGCGCAAACACGCCTGGCGACAATCAGTCGCGAGGAGGCGGCCCGCGAATCACTTGCTCTGGGCAGCGCGGTGATCGCGGTCATCGTGCGCAATCCGCTCCTTCCGGAAGAACTCGAACCGACACAGCCACTGCGCGAACTGATCTCGCACATGCTCGAGTACCAGGACGCATCTCGCGAACTGTGGCAGTCACTGCTCCGGTTCTGATCGATTTCTCCCAGAAGGTAATTCAGTATGTTGCACGGCCGCCGCTGGCGTCGTACACGGCGCCGGTCGAGTAACTTACCGCCGACGACGACAGCCAGGAGATCAGTTCGGCAATCTCGTCGGCCCTCCCCATTCGCGCCATCGGCGTCAAAGACTGCGAACGGGCGAGGATGGCCGGATCGGTGCCGGCATTCATAGGACTTTCCACGGCCGCCGGAGCTATCGCGTTGACCAGCACACCGGTGGTGGCGACCTCTTTGCCGAGTGATTTCGTCAGCGCGACGACGGCCGCTTTGGACGCGGAATATGCACTCTGATTCGGGTTTCCGTCCTTGGCCGCAATACTTGCGAGGTTGACGACCCTCCCCCACCCCGACGCAACCATCCCCGGCACGAACGCCCGGCACATCAGGAATGTCCCTTCGACGTTGATGCGGAACGTACGCTGCCAAGCCGCGAGGTCGACGTCGACGAGTGGCGCTGATGGTCCTACGATTCCCGCACTGTTGATCAAGATGTCGACTCTGCGGAGCCTGGTTCGAAGCGCATCGACTGCTGTCGGATCACTCACGTCGAGTTGTTCGTCCGCACCCTCGGCAAGATCTGCCGTTACCACCCGAACTCCCCTCTCCGTCAACAGCTTTGCACTGGCGGCGCCGATTCCGCTCGCACCGCCGGTAACGAGCGCTGTGACACCCTCTGGGTAACCCTGCATCGCATTCACTCCTGAGTTTCTGTGCGCTACGCACTCAATTTATGTTGCAAACAGGCATAATTGCCGTCACACTGTGTAGAAATTCTGAATATATGGCGTTTGTTGTCAACGTCAAATACCTGGAGGCCTTGCAGATGGAAACCCGCTGGTTGCACGCGTTTGTCGCGGTTGCGGAAGAACTTCACTTCGGGCGGGCCGCATCACGGCTCCAGATGGCCCAGTCGCCGCTCAGCCAGATGATCCGAAAGCTCGAAAAGGACATCGGCGTCAAGTTGTTCGAACGAAGCACTCGCAGCGTCGCACTCACATCCGGCGGACATGCCTTTCTCCCCCACGCCTATCGCGTCATCGAGAACATGGAGACGGCACGACACGCTACGCGCGCGTCGTCGGGAGGCGTCTACGGACGAGTCACAATCGGGTTCACCGGAGTGCTCAACTATCAAGCACTTCCGCCACTGACACGCGCGTTGCGTCAGCGTTATCCGGAAGTCGAACTGACACTCCTCGGCCGGATCATGACGCGCGACGCGGTCATCCAACTCGAGAGCGGCGCCCTCGATCTCGCCTTCGTCGGACTACCCGTGGAATCCGCATCACTGTCTACCCGACTCATCCGACGGGAGGCATTCGGCGCTGTGCTTCCGATCGACCATCCCCTCGCAGAGAGAGACGCGATCGACCTCCGCGAATTGGCCGACGACGGATTCGTGACCACCCCGCTCTCGGCCGGCTCGGCCCTCCAGGAAACCGCGATGCGCGCCTGCATGAACGCAGACTTCAGGCCTCGCGTGGTTCAGGAGATCACCGATCCGTACATGATCCTGATGCTCGTTGCCGCCGGCGTCGGTGTAGCGCTGATGACGTCCGGTATGGCTGCTATCACCCCACCTGGCAGTGTGTTCGTCCCACTCACCGGCGAGCCGACGTTCATGAATCACGGAATTGCCTGGTCACCGCGGCACATGACCGATGCGCTCGCCGTCGCATTGGAGACATCCGAGGAAATTCTGCCGACGCCGGAGATTGAGACAAAAAACGTCATTATCTGAGACTCATTTAGTGTTGGACGCGCCATAGTCCTTCGTGGCACTGTCGTCTCAGCCGCCGAAAGGTGAGGGACGTCACCGATGCGTGGTGCATCTCCAAACGTGCCGCCACGGCCGGCCCATCGGGACGAAAGGACTTCACATGGCACCTCCGATCACCTCCACCGGATCCACGAACTCGACCGAGGAACATCCGAATGCGAACGCGCGCCGCGCCGCCGTTTCGGGCTTCCTCGGCAGCACCCTCGAGTACTACGACTTCTTCATCTACGGCTCCGCGGCCGCGCTGGTGTTCCCCAAGATCTTCTTCCCCGGCGGCGGATCAACGGCAACCCTGCTCTCGATCAGCACCTTAGGTGTCGCCTACGTCGCCCGCCCGCTCGGCGCGGTGCTGTGGGGTCACCTCGGCGATCGGTACGGACGCAAGAACGCGCTTCTCGCCTGCCTGCTCCTCATGGGTGTTGCGACGGTCATCGTCGGTTGCCTGCCGACCTACGACCAGATCGGCATCGCCGCGCCGATCATTCTCGTCTTGCTTCGTCTACTTCAAGGGCTCTCTGCCGGCGGTGAATCACCCGGCTCTTCCGCACTGACGCTCGAACACGCGCCGGATCACCGTCGTTCGTTCTTCACCTCGTTCACCATGAGCGGGATCATGTTCGGCATCGTCGTCTCCAGCCTGGTATTCATCCCAGTGGCGAGCCTGCCCGACGAAGACCTCTACTCGTGGGGTTGGCGAGTTCCCTTCTGGCTCAGCATCATCGTGACCGTCGTTGCCCTGTGGCTACGTCGTGCCCTGGATGAACCCGAGGTATTCGAAGAACTCAAGGAACAGGACGAGACGGCCGGGATTCCCGTCGTCGAGATGTTCCGCTCGCACTGGCGCACCGTGATCCGTATCAGCATGAGCTCGACCTTCGCGATGATCAACACCATCGTCAACGTCTTCGCTCTGGCGTACGCCGTCGAATCCGGCTTCGAACGCTCCACGATGCTGTGGGCAATCGCGACCGCCAATTTTGTTGCCGTACTGACTCAGCCGCTGTTCGGCATCCTCTCGGATCGCTACGGACGCAAGCCCATCTTCGTCGTCGGCGCGATCGGAGCCGGCCTGATGATCTTCGTCTTCTTCCATTCGATCGGAACCCAAAGCGTCCCCATGGTCTTCGCTTCGGGAATCGTCATGATCGGAATCTTCTACGCCATGCCCAACGGCACGTACCCGGCGTACTTCCCGGAGCAGTTCCCCGCGAAGGTCCGATACACCGGAATGGCCGTCAGCCTCATGCTCGGACTCCTTGTTGCCGGCTTCACACCGGCTATCGCTCAGGCGATATCAGCCGGAGACAAGAGCAACTGGACACCGGTTGCCTGGATGTGCCTGGGCTTCGCCGTCGTCTCCGCCATCGCGGCGATGACCGGACCGGAAACGTACCGCACGCCCACAGCTGAACTGGGCCAACCGAAGCCGAGCCTGCCAACCAAGCAGGACTCGGAGCTCACCAGCAACAACGCTTGACCGGACCGGCCCCTCGCGCTGAATTGCCGCGAGGGGCCGTCCCCACTTATGCAGGAGAATGTCATGACTACCGAATTCACACGTCACCGAATCGGCCTTGTCGGGTCGGGGATCTCGACTTCCCTCTCGCCGGCGCTGCATTCGCACGAAGCATCAGCACTCGGACTCGACGATTACAGCTACGAACTGGTAGACCTCGAGAACCTGACGGTCTCGGTCGAAAAGACCGGCGAGGTGGTTCGGAGCGCCGTCGCAGCGGGCTTCACCGGACTGAACATCACCCATCCGTGCAAGCAGGTTGTCGTGGACGCACTCGACGAACTGTCCGACAATGCCCGACTGCTCGGTGCTGTCAACACGATTGTCGTCCACAACGGCCTTCTGATCGGCCACAACACAGACCACAGCGGATTCCTCACAGCACTGCAGCGCGGTTTGCCCGACGCCGCCTTGGACCGAGTGGTGCTTGCCGGGGCTGGCGGGGCGGGTTCCGCCGTGGCGTACGCACTCGCCGCCGCCGGTACGACGGATCTTCGCATCGCAGATATTGATCCCGATCGCGCTGCCGATGTGTGTTCTCGCGTCGCCTCGGCCTTTCCTGTCACGCGCACAACGGCTTTGGCGATCGATGAGATCGCCGTCAACCTGACGACGTGCGACGGCGTCGTCAACGCATCTCCGATCGGCATGGTGGGTCACCCCGGAACTCCCTTCGACCCTGCGGCGTTGCATTCCGGATTGTGGGTCGCTGACATCGTTTATCGACCGATGCGCACCGAATTGCTCGACGCTGCAGCTACTCTCGGATGCGCAGTTCTCGACGGTGGGCAGATGCTGGTGGCTCAAGCCTCTGACACCTTCACACTCCTGACTGGTGTCGAAGCCGATACGGATCGCATGCGCAGCCATCTGAGCGAGCTGCTCTCCGAGACGGCATGCGCATGAGCACAACCGAACACCTACTTTCTCGCGAAGTACCAGGAGCACTGATGAATGTGACTGCGCCGTTCGCCGAACCTCTCGACATGGGCAGCGTCCGCCTCCGGAACCGGTTCGTGTCCGCCCCGATGGAACGCAACTACTGCGAAGTCGACGGCACTATGACGGACGAGTACATCGCGTACCTCGCTCGCCGCGCCGAAGGTGGTGCTGCACTGATCTTCACCGAAGCAAGCTACGTGCGCGCCGACGGCAAGGGTCGCATCCGGCAGATGGGCGTCGACGTCGACGAACGGATTCCCGGCATCAAGAAGATGGCCGACGCGATCCACGCTCACGGCGCCCTCGTCGGAGTCGAACTCAACCACGGTGGACGTACGGCGCAAGGTTCTGTCAGCGGGTTTGTTCCCGTTGCCCCGACACCGATTCCGTGTTTGGTTGTCGGCGGCGAGATGCCAGAACAACTCGACGGCGACGACATCGAGCACATCATCGAATGTTTCGGTGAAGCCGCGGCACGCTGCCAGCAGGCCGGCGTCGACGTCATCTCCCTGCACGGTGGCCACGGGTATCTGATCCACCAGTTCCTCTCCCCTGCTTACAATCACCGCGACGACGAGTGGGCCGACCCCACCTTGTTCGTCAACAAGGTCATCGCCTCCGTCCACGAGCACGCACCGGGAATCACTCTGGGACTCCGATTCTCAGCCTTCGAAGGCATCGACGGCGGACTCGACGCCGAGATGACTCGCGCTCGCATCGGCGCCATCGACACCGACCGACTCGATTTCCTCGACGTCTCGGCCGGCAACTACGAAGCGGGACAGTGGATCATCCAGCCCGGTGAATGGTCGCGCGGTCTCCTCGCGCCGTACTCCGAGCAGTACCAGCGCGACTTCGACATCCCGGTGGGAGTGGCCGGACGCATCACGTCGCCGGAGATCGCTGCGCGGATCATCGAATCCGGGCAGGCGAACTTCGTCAGCATGGCTCGTACGCTGCACGCAGATCCGGACTTCCCGAATCGCGCCATCGACGGTGGCCGGTACCGCCCTTGCATTGCCTGCAACTACTGCATCGACAGCCTGGCCGCCGGCCCCATTCCCTGCTCCGTCAACCCGTGGGTCGGCCGCGAATTGGATCAGCCTACCAAGCCGGCTGATGCCACCGTGCGGGTCGCCGTCATCGGTGCCGGGCCGTCGGGAATGGCCGCTGCCCGCGACCTCGCACTTGCCGGTCACCGCGTCGACCTGTACGACGAGCGACCCAGCCTCGGTGGCGACTTCGCTCTGGCATCGAAGCTTCACGAGTATCCCGAATATGGACGGATCGTGGACTGGTACGCCGCGGAACTGGCTGAACTCGGGGTCCACTGCCACACCTCGACCCGGGTAGATGCTGCTTTGCTCTCCGGTGTCGATTTCGACGCCATAGTTCTTGCCGCCGGCGGCGTCGGCCCCGTGGTCGATCTCCCCGGAGCAGCAACCCGTACCGTTCGCGACGTCCGCGAATTCCTCGTCTCCGGCGATCCAGCTCCTGCCGCTGTCACCATCTTCGGCGCCGACCGTGAGGCTGCGGCCGTCGCCGACGATCTCCTTCAGAAGGGCACCCAGGTCGTGATGATCGGCCCGCAGGAAACCATCGCGCACGACGTCGGACGCCGCGGAAAGATCGTGCTGCTGCCGCGCCTGGCCGCAAGTGAGAACCTCACGACCTACCTCAGCTCGATCGTCACCACAGTCGCCGCTGACCGCGTCACGATTTCGACGGCCGGTGTGCTGAGCGAGGTCGATGCTCCCGGCGAACTGCTGATCTCGCAAGGCGTCGAGCCGCGTTCGGAACTTCTTGCCGAACTCCGTTCACTGGCACCACGACTCGGAGTACATACCGTCGGCGACGCGAGCGGTGACGGCGGGTCCATCCATGCCGCACTCGTGACCGCAGCCGACGTTGCCGTCGCGATCACCGCCGCCGCTGCGGCACGTCAGGAGGTTCACGCATGACCACACAGGCAGCCACACCCGTGGCAACTGCATTGCCGCCCATTGGACTCGGAACCTGGCCCCTGGTCGGTGCCGACGCCACGAACTCGGTTCTCTCCGGCATCGAGGCCGGGTACCGCCTCATCGACACCGCCGCGATCTACGGCAACGAGGGCGCAGTCGGTGTGGCGCTGGCGGAATCAGGTGTGCCGCGAGAAGAACTGTTCGTCACCACCAAACTTCGTGGCAACGACCAGGTTTCCGGCGACATTCGGGGCGCCCTCGAGCAGAGTCTGGAACTACTGGGACTCGACCAGCTGGATCTGTTCCTGATCCACTGGCCACTCCCGCGAATCGATCGCTATGTCGCGTCGTTCGAGTCGATGCTGGCCTGCCGCGACGCCGGACTGGTTCGGTACGTGGGTGTGTCGAACTTCCTGGAGCTCCACCTGCGCCGCGTCGTCGCCGAAACCGGCGAGGCACCGGCAGTCAACCAGATTCAGATGGACCCGTCGCTCGCTCGGATCCCGGTTCGCCGCGCAAACGACGAACTTGGCATCTTCACTCAGTCGTGGAGTCCGCTCGGCCGGGGTGACGTGCTCGACAACGCCGTTGTGAGCGAGATCGCCGGTCGAATCGGTTGCACACCAGCTCAAGTGGTCCTCGCTTGGCACGTCGCGCAGGGTGTGGTTCCGGTCGCGCGATCAGCGAACCCGACGCGTCAGGCCGAGAACCTGGCAGCACTCGACGTCACCCTCACCAGCGAGGACATCGAAGCACTGAACAGTCTCGACCGCGGCGAGTCTGCCGCGCGGGACGTCGAAGCAGAGGAACATTTCTGATGACGTTGAAAGTCGGAATCGTCGGCTGCGGCAAGATCGCCGGCAACCATGCCCGCGCGCTGCAACAAGTCCCCGGTGTCGAGGTGATCGGCTGCTGCGATCCCGATCTCGGACGCGCCCAGGAGTTCGCGGCAGCGCACGGCATTCCCGCAGCCGTGAGTTCAGTGGAGCAACTTCTCGCCCTCGGACTCGACGCCTGCACCGTTTGCACGCCGCACCCGGTACATGAAGAGGTAGTCGTGGCCGCTGCCGAAGCGGGTGTACATGTTTTGTGCGAGAAGCCCATCGCAGTCGATGTTGCTGCCGCCGACCGCATGATCGAGGCCGCCGACCGCGCCGGTATCACGTTCGGGGTGCTCTTCCAACGCCGATTCTGGCCGGCAGCACGTCGGATCCGCGACGCCATCGACGACGGGCGGATCGGACTACCCATGCTCGGTGAGGCGTCGGTGATCCTGCATCGCCCGTCGAGTTACTACGCGGCCGACGCCTGGCGTGGACGCTGGGACACCGACGGCGGTGGCGTGCTCATGACACAGGCCGTGCACCAGATCGACATGCTGGCCTGGTTCATGGGCGAGGCCGTCTCGGTCAGCGGCTTCATCCGCACCCACACCCACGGTGCGCACATCGAGACCGAAGACAGCGCGTCAGCTGTGATCTCCTTTGCCTCGGGCGGCACCGCCACCGTCACCGCGACTACCGGTGCCAATCACAATCTGGGTAACCGCGTGACGGTGATCGGGCGCACCGGCGCCATTGCCAGCGTCCTCGAATTTCCTGAAGGGCACGAGGGTGTCAACGAAATCTGGACGGTGCCAGGCGAAGTGGAGTTCCGGTCGCCGTACTCCGCGGACATCGATGCGAATCTCGATGTGGGCGCGGTCAATGCGGCACTGACCGACTTCCACACCCTGCAGGTTCAGGACTTCGCCGACGCGGTCCTGACCGGGCGTGAACCCGCCGTCACCGGCCGGGACGCCCGCGCATCACTTGCCATCATCGCCGCAATCTACGAATCGTCACGAACGGGCAAGGTTGTCGAGCTGACATCGACACCGACCCTCGCAACAACTGCCAAGGAGCAGAAATGAGTAGCAGTACCCCCCTCACCTACGACGTGGTTGTCGTGGGCTCCGGCGCAGGCGGGCTTTCCACAGCAATTGCCGCAGCACATGGCGGCGCGTCGGTACTCGTTGTCGAGAAGGCCGACACCTGCGGCGGCGCAACGGCCTGGTCGGGCGGGTGGATGTGGACCCCACGCAACATGTTTGCCATCGCCGACGGGGTTGTCGAGGATCGCTCGGCACCGCGGACGTATCTGGAAAACCGACTCGGCGACAACTTCGACGCCGCCAAGGTTGATGCTCTTCTCGACGGTGCACCGGAGATGGTCGAGTTCTTCGAACGCAAGACAGCGCTGAAGTTTGTTCCCGGAGCCAAGATCGCCGATATTCACGGTGACACACCGGGAGCCGGCACGGGTCATCGTTCCGTCGGACCGAAACCGGTGAGCTTGCGAAAGCTCGGACCCGACGTCGCGGCGCTGCTACGTCGACAGTTGTACGAGACGTCATTCCTCGGCATGGGCATCATGGCCGGGCCCGACCTGCAGGCATTCCTGCACTCGACTCGATCGCCGAAAGCATTTGTGCACTGTGGTGTTCGGGTGACAAAGCACATGTTCGATCTCGCCACCAAGCGTCGTGGCCAGCAACTCGTCAACGGCACCGCGCTTGTCGGCATGATGCTGCGCTCGGCACTCGATCTGGGCGTCGAGTTTCGGGTGAAGACGTCCGCGACCGCGTTGCAGACCGATGACGACGGCCGCGTTGTCGGCGTCCGCCTCGAAAGTCCGGACGGCGCGTACTCGGTAACTGCCCGACGTGGTGTCGTACTCGCCACCGGCGGCTTCGCCCAGGACATCGACCGACGACGCGAACTGTTCCCGCGCACCCCCACCGGCAACGAGCACTGGTCGCTCACCCCGAAGACAACCACCGGCGACGGCATCACCCTCGGCGAATCCGTGGGCGGCCGACTCGACCGCACCCTCGCCTCCCCCGTCGCGTACTGCCCCGTCTCCATCGTTCGCTACCGCAACGGCAAGGAAGGTGTGTTCCCGCACATCCTCGATCGCGGAAAGCCCGGTGTCATCGGAGTTCTCGCGAACGGCAAGCGGTTTGTCAACGAAGCACTCGGCTATCACGACTACACACTCGTGATGGTCGAGCAGGTTCCCGAGGGCGAAGAGGTGTGCTCGTGGTTGATTGCCGATCAACAGTATGTGCGATACCTCCCGCTGGGCATGGCGAAGCCCTTGCCGATCCCGATCCAGCCGTACCTGCGCTCGGGGTACCTCACGCGTGGGCGCACTCTTCGGGACTTGGCCGAGAAGATCGGCGTCGACCCCGTGCAGTTGGAGAAAACCGTCGCAGCTTTCAATATCGGGGCCGTGGCCGGTGAAGACCCCGAGTTCGGTCGCGGTACAACACCGTTCAACCGAGGTTCCGGAGATGCTTCCAATCCGTGGCCGAACCCGTCGCTCGCGCCCTTGCAGAAGGGTCCGTACTACGCGGTGAAAGTCGTGCCAGGGAGTTTCGGCACCTTCGCCGGACTGGTCACGGACTCGTCGTCGCATGTGCTCGACGACAACGACCGCCCCATCGAGGGGTTGCTCGCCGTCGGCGTCGATCAGGCGAGCGTGATGGGCGGGCACTACCCGTCCGGGGGCATCAACCTCGGACCGGCCATGACATTCGGTTACCTGGCCGGCCGGGAACTGGCCGGAGCCGAGACAGTTGGAGCGCACGCATGACACTCTCACTTGGACTGGCAGCCCTCACAGTGCTCGACACCGCACCGATGCAGCACGTCGCCTTGGCTGAAAAGCACGGCTTCGACACCATCGGTATCCGTCTGATGCCAGCGGCACCAGGTACGACGGCCTACCCTCTGCACGAGGACAAGCAGTCGTTGGACGAGCTGGTGCGTCGACTGGGCGATTCACCGGTCGAGGTATTCGACCTCGAAATCATCCGTCTTGCAGCCGACTTCGACCCCACCGACTACGTTCCGTTGCTCGAAGCGGGCGCACAGCTCGGAGCCAAAGCCGTTCTGGTGGGCGGCGACGACCGCGACCGCGCTCGGCTCACGGACTCCTATGCACGCCTCGCGGAACTGTGCGCGAACTACGGCATCGTCGCTTCCCTCGAGTTCATGCCGTGGACTGCGGTGCCCGATGCACGTGCGGCCATCGAGATCGTCTCGGCGGCAGACGGTCCGGCTCGTAGTGTCCTGGTCGACGCATTGCACACCGACCGCTCGGCGACAACGCTCGAGGATCTTGCGTCCATCCCTCGCGAGTGGTTGCACTACGCCCAGATGTGCGACGGTTCGACCCCCGCTCCCACTGGGGACGCAGAGCTGATCCGTCAGGCCCGCGAGGAGCGTCTGGTGCCCGGCACCGGCGGCATAGCCCTGGCCGACATCTGGTCGACTTTGCCTGCCGGACTGCCGGTCAGCATCGAACTGCCCAACGAGCCACTGCGCCGCGCCGTCGGCACCGACGCCTGGCTGGAGCGCCTGGTCGAGGCCACGCGAGAAGTGTTGGCCTAGCGGCCCTGTGCGCCTTTTTGGTAGTTGGCGCTACCAAAAAGGCGCACGGGGGCGTCAGCCCCTCCGAGCCGCAACGGCCTGCGCCAGACGATCCAACTGCGCTGCGGTGGTGGACCAGTCGATGCACGCGTCGGTGATCGACTGGCCGTAGGTGAGCTCGTCCGCCTTGCCCAAGGTCAGGTCCTGACGGCCGGCCTCGATGAAACTCTCCAACATGACGCCGGCGATTCCCTGCTCGCCCTCGGTCAGACGTCGGGCAATGTCGTCGAGCACGATGACCTGACGCTCATGGTCCTTGCTGCTGTTACCGTGGCTCGCGTCGATGACCACGCGCTCGGGCAGGTTCGACTTACGCAGGCGGGCAAGGGTGTCCGCGACTGTCTCGGCATCGTAGTTCGGTCCGTCGCTACCGCCACGAAGAATGACATGGCAGTCGGGGTTGCCCGCGGTACGGATCAAGGCAGCCTGGCCGTCGAGGTCCGTTCCGGGGAACACGTGGCTCGCTGCCGCGGCGCGGGTGCCGTCGACGGCTACCTGCACATCACCTTCGGTGGAGTTCTTGATACCGACGGGCATGGACAGCGCGCTGCACAGCTGACGGTGAACCTGACTGGCGGCGGTCCGGGCGCCGATCGCACCGTAGCTGACCAGGTCGGCAATGTACTGAGGCATGATCGGATCAAGGAACTCGCAGCCGACAGGCAGGCCCAGGCTCGACACGTCGAGAAGCAACTTGCGGCCGATACCGAGCCCGGTGTTGATGTCGAACGTGCCGTCGAGGTGGGGATCGTTGAGCAGGCCCTTCCACCCGAGTGTGGTGCGCGGCTTTTCGAAGTAGACGCGCATGACGATGTGCAGATCGTCCCGCAGTTCGTCGGCCTTGGCGGCCAACCGGCGGGCGTAGTCCATCGCCGCTTCCGGATCGTGCACAGAGCACGGACCGACTACGACGATCAAACGATCGTCGTCACCGTTGAGGATGTTGATGGTGTCGGCCCGACCGGTGCGCACAGTGGCGGCGGCGACCTCGTCCGGAGCGTGCTGAGCACGAACAGTCGCCGGTGACACGAGCGGACTGATACTCACAGTGCGCTGATCGTCGAGGCTGTCCGAAGCTGTGGTGGTGTCGATGGTGACAGTCATGGGGTTTTCGGTTTCCTGTTCTCAGGCCGACCCCAGAGATGAAGAGAAACTCCAGCGAGCCGGTCTGTAGTCCGGCTCTTGGGTGGAGGTTGTCAGCGCGTGGTTACGCCGGCAGGCCCACCCGGGGCCGGCCTGCTAAACCAGAAATAGACGCGCTGCATGTCGGCCACGATACCTCGAGTTCGGATCAGATGGGCGCGCCCCTCCACGACGAGCCGAATCCGAGGGGAGCGTCCCGTGGCACGAATCCGTGACGAATGGCCAAATCCGCTGAGCGATTGGCGCTTTCGAGCAAGGCTCCGGCTACGGAATTCGAATACGTTGGTCAGGCACCTGCCAATGCCCGGAACATCAGATGGAGCTGCGCCTTCTCATGCCTGTGATCGAATCGACCGAAACCTTCCACCCGACGGTGTCCCCTTTTGCGACCGATACCCCCTTGCAGTCGACAAGAGATGTGGACGGCGAGTTCACCCGTCTGATCGATTCCTTGACACGACGCGGATTCCTGGCCGGTGCGGCGGCGCTCGGTACACTAGGCGCACTCTCTGCATGTTCGGGCGAATCCAGCGGCACCGAAGCCTCCGACGAGTGGGTCGACATCGTCGTCGCGGACCAGGCCTACCGCCTCCCGCGGGACCCCAAGCGCGTCGTGGTGCTCGAAGCTCGAGGCGCCCTCGATTTTGCACTACTTGCCGAGTACCCGATCGTCGCGACCAATTGGGATCCTAAGTCTCAACTCATGCGCCAGGTACCCGCCGGCGCGGCTCGCCTCGGTGGGACGAACAACGAACCGAATGCCGAATCGATACTGAGCCACGACCCCGATCTTTTGGTCGTCGGGAAAGGCTGGTGGAATTACTACCAGGACAAGGGCCTGCTCGGCACTGACATCGCACCGGTGCTCGTCGTCGACGAGGGCACGACGGGCTCGTCGTGGAAGCAGGCCATGACCGCGCAGCTCACGGCTCTCGATCGCCGCGAAGTCGCCGAACGCGTCATCGCCCGATACAACGCCGAACTTGCGCAAGCGCGGGCCAAGATCGGTGGTCTCCTCGAAGGCAAGTCGATTGCGATCGCCGGCGCAGACAGCGGTCAGATCTGGCTGCAGAACAACACGTTCGCCGTCTCGGTTGCGCAGGACCTCGGCTTGAACGTCTTGACCGACGCTGCCCATGCCGCACCTGATCGGAAGGATTCGACTTTCTACAGCCTCGAGGAGCTTGCGATCTTCGACCAGGCCGACTTCGTCTTGCTACAGAACCCCGACGCTGTGGAAGCCGAGTCGCCCACGTGGAAACGAGTCCGCGCTGTCCAGGACGGCCATGTCGGGCATCTGCGATACGACCTCAACAACGGCCTCGCTCTGACTGCGATGGCCCTGGCCGCTGACATCGCCGAGCAGGTACAGGTCATGCGCTGACGTCTTCGGGATCGCCTTCCGAATCAGAAATCAACCGGATTCTCTGTCATACGAACAGTCGATACTGACTCACTCGGAAACGGATTATGTTGTCACCTGCCCGTGCTCTTCGCACGTCAGAGGGTGTTTCTCCGAACGCCCTGTTTCTCCGAACGCTAGGTGACCAATGACGCAGAACCCGTACTACGGCCAGCAACAACCGGTCGGCCCTCCGCCGGACAACAATCTGGTCTGGGCGATTCTCGTGACAGTGTTCTGCTGCCTCCCGCTCGGCATCGTCTCGATCGTCAAATCAAGCCAGGTCAACACTTTGTGGGCGCAAGGTCAGTTCGACGCTGCGCGAAAATCAGCTGACGATGCCAAGAAGTTCGCCTTGTGGTCAGTCGGCGCAGGTGTTGCCGTCGCTGTTCTGTACTTCCTTTTTGTCGTCGTCCTTGCCGGATCGAGTTCCCTGTGACCGCCGACGCCGACCGGCGACACTGATCGACGGCCAAACACCGAACTGCAATGACACCGAATTGTGGTGACACCGAGAACGATGACATATCACGACTCGCCGCACTGAAGGCGCCAGCGGCAGTTGCGTTCACGGCAATTGCGCTGTGCGCCTTCATCTCCTGGAGTGACCCCACCACACCTGGTGGGGTCATTCCCGTTTGTCCGACCAAAGCGCTGTTCAACGTCAATTGTCCCGGTTGCGGTAGCACTCGGATGGTGTACAGCCTCATCCACGGCGATTTCGGTGCAGCGATGCGTTTCAATGCCTTTGGCCTCGTGATGCTGCTTGCACTGGCGTTCACGTACGTCTCGTGGACGACCGCCCGCACCCGTGGAAGACCCGTCATGCTCTGGCATCAGTTGCGCTGGTCACCGGCTGTGATCTTGACACTCGTGTTGATCTGGACGACGGTCCGCATAGCCCCGATCCCGATATTTGCCGGTCTCCGCGTCTAGGCCGGATCTCCTCACACGTCCAAACGGAATACACCTCGCACCTGGCGTACGCCGTTGATCTGCACCTCGACGGCATGTTCGCCGGCGTAGTACTTCCGGGTGCTGATCGGTTTGAAGGAATGCCTCTTCGCGATACGGGCCGGCACCCCGGGTTCCAGCGTTCGTGTTGTCAGTTTGAAGACCTTGGGCGTCGTGGTCCCGTTGGCCTTCACGTGGTGGACGATGTAATCGATCACGACGGTGACGGACTCGCTGCCGTTGTTCGTGACGGCGAAGTCGAAGGTGAGTTCTCCACCCGCATGAACTGTTTCGCGGTCGATGACGAACCCCTCGAGCACGACGTCGGTGGGCGGCGAGAACCCCAAGAGGGACAGAGCATCTGGATCGCCGGCCTTGATCAACGTCCGCAATGCATGTTTGACGATTTTCAGTGTGTTGGAATCCGGTGTCTGCAGCCAACGCTTCGCAGTCGATACTGCGAGCGCAGCGTCAGCACGACTGAGATCGTTGAGATGGTTTGCGACCGAACGTCGTACATATTCCGAATCATCCCGATACAGCTCGTCGAGAATGACGATTGTCGACTCGGGACGCGCCGTCAATTCTTTCACTCGTCTTCCCCAGGGCAAACGAGTACGAGTGCCTTCGGTCGCCAAGCGCCGGACGTGTTCGTCTTCATGGCCGGTCCAGGTGAGTGCGATCGCCAGCGAACGGTCAAGGTTCGTTTCGAGAAATGAGCGAATTGCGAATTCGGCCGTCAGACGCGACGTCAACTCGGCAAGCAGAGCCATTCCCTCGTCGAAATCCGACTCGGAGCCACTTCGTGTCGCCGTGACGGCGACGGCTTCGGTCACCGGCCAGATCATCCAACCGGTGAAGGTCTCTTCTGAAAGCGCACGGCGGATGATCTCGGCGAAGGCCGGAAGATCCTGAGGCAGTTCGGCAGTCATCGCGTCCCGCACAACGCGCGTACGTTCGCCGAGACTCATACCGTCGAATTCGGATGTACTACCCCGAACGAGGGCGAGGCGTGTGTGACCGGAGGCTCGCTCTAGACAGCCTGCCAGATCGGCGACGACGGATTTCCCGAGCAGTTCGTCAGCGGTGGGCATCAGGGGCACACCGTGAGAGCGGAAATCCGATCACCGTCGAGAGTGAAATGGTGATGTAACTGGACGGGGCTTCCGGGAAAATCACCCTCGACCTTCACCGACACGACAACGGCCGAGCCTGGGGTGTTGACCGACTCGATCTTCTGGGTGAAGGTGAACGCCGTCGACACGGCCGACTTCCACGCCACGATTTCTTCGATCCCGACATACGTCCGGCCGTCGTCACGAACCACTGCGTCTTCGGTGAAAACGCCGCGGACGTCGCCGCCGTCGAAATACGCGCGCGCTGCGCCTGGCACCTTCGCTGAGTCGATCATTCGCGAAGAGTACTGCTGGGGTCCGACAGGTTCGGCGAACTCACTGCCCGAGCAGACGCCGCCAACTGAATCTCCATCAACAGCCTGGCCGACGGCTCGGAGAGGTCGGTATCCGTGATCTCCTCGACCCTCTTGATCCGATACCTGAGGGTGTTCGGGTGAATCCGAAGCTGCTCGGATGCACGTCGGACATCGCCCGAATGTGCGAGGTAAACGGAGATGCTTTCGCGCATGTTCGACCCGTTGCGTCTGTCGTAGACGTCCAGGGCGTCGACTCTCGGATCGTGCAGTTGCTCGTCGGCCGCAATGGTGTCCATGATTTCGCCCAGCAGCACCGGTGTGCGCGAGTCCGCGAGGGTGGTCACACGAACATCCCCCGACGTTCCGTCCAAGACCCGATCCACTTCGGCCCGAGCCTGGGCCACCTCCGCAAGCGTCGAAACCGGCGACGAGACCGCGGCCCGTAGCCCCGAAGGCGACACCTTGTCCAAACGCGCGACAACTTCGCGGGTCCACGAGACTGTGGATTTCACGGATTGGGTTCGCGGAAACAGCACATAGATCCGGGTGCCGACGGTACTCACCAGCGATTCACGCTGAAAGGCGCTGGCGTGCAGTCGCAAAGACGACACGAGTTCGCCCGAAGACGGCAGCCCACCGTTTCCGATACTCGCCACTCCGACCACCATCGCCGGTCCGGACATCGGGATGGTCAACGAGGCCGCGAGCGAAGGAACGTCGACACCGCCGCCGCGAACCCCGAGCAACCGCTGAATCTGTATCGCCTCGTTACTCGGCGCGTCTCGGATGCGCGAAATCAGCCGAGCAGCAACGGCCGCGGCACCGCGGAGCACGCTGTCGGCATCGCCGGCAATGGGAACCGGGCCTTCCTGCACCCAGATCGTGCCGAGAAGATCAGAGCTGAAACCGCTCTCCCCCTTGACATTGTCGGATATTCTCCGAATCGGAACCACCAACCGTCGCCTGATCGCAAGGTCGTCGTGAGCGGGCACCTCCACTACGTCGTCACTTCGCCGCAGGCTCTCGAAGACGCCCCACTCCTGTAGCTTTCGGAGGTATTCGCGAGGTCCTTCGCGGCCGAGGATTGATTGCCGACGTAGCTCGTCCGCAGCATCTCCCGATGCCGAATAGGCCAAGACGTGGGAATGCTCGTCCTCGATGCTGACCATCCCCCGCGTGATTGCGGCGACGTTCTGCGCCAGCTCGAACAAGTCTGTGTCACTACCGAATACGATGTCGTCCGAATCCTGTCGGGACACCGAATGATCGAGCACGCCCCGGATGGTCGTGAACAATCGATCCCAACGAGCATCCGGATGGACCGCTATCAAGGCGATTCCGGCGCGCTGTGCCGCCGCACGCACCGACGTGTCCGAGGCCTCCTTCGACATGACGGCCCGAGGCGCTGATCCCTTCTGATCGAGGCGGTTCAGCCAGGCCGCCAATTCGGCTGCGCCGATACCGACAGCGAGCCAGAGCTCAGAGGATTCGACGGCCGCGGTTCTGGGGCGTGTGAGGTCCCCGACCTCTGCGAACACCACGGAGTCGACGAAGACGTCATCACCTGACGGCGCGAGGACGAGCTCGACAAAAGCTCCGCCCAGCGCCCGAAGGACCGCGTCGAGCCTGACCCCACGGATAGACACGTACCACCCACTCTCCGGACCGTCGCAACGCCTCAACTTCGAGAATAGTGCATTTTCCTGCGAAAACGGTTCAGCCGATCGGACAAACACGGACACCGATGTTTGGCCGCTCAGCGGATTACTCGCCGACGTCTTTCGACTTGACTGGTTCACGACACGACAACTGCCCACTCCTGAGTCTGCCGAAGGATCGTCATGGACGCCGTTACCAATGTCCCCCACCCAGCCAACGAACCGGTGAACAATTACGCGCCGGGAAGCCCGGAACGATCGCGCCTCCGTACGAAACTGACCGAACTGGCCGAATCGCCGACCGACATCAGGCAGGTCATCGGCGGCATCCACCGAACTGCGGAAGGTAAGCGACAGAACGTAGTTCAACCACACCGTCACAGTTCGGTCATCGGATCGTTTGCGGGCGCAACCCACTCGGACGTTCGTGATGCCATCGACGCCGCTACACTCGCCGCCCCGGCCTGGCGCGACCTCTCGTTCGACGACCGCGCTGCGGTCTTCCTCCGCGCCGCCGATCTACTTTCCGGCCCGTGGCGCGAAACCATCGCCGCCGCAACAATGCTCGGCCAGTCGAAGACCGCATACCAGGCCGAGATCGACGCGCCCTGCGAACTGATCGACTTCTGGCGTTTCAACGTCGCGTTCGCACGTCAGATACTCGCCGACCAACCCGTTTCCGCTCCGGGAGTGTGGAATCGCGTCGAATATCGTCCACTCGAAGGTTTTGTCTACGCGATCACTCCCTTCAATTTCACCGCCATCGCCGGAAATCTCCCCACCGCACCGGCCCTGATGGGCAACACCGTGATCTGGAAGCCGTCACCGACGCAGGCCGTCGCGGCGTACCTGACGATGCAACTACTCGAAGCCGCCGGCCTCCCGCCTGGGGTGATCAATCTTGTTCTCGGCGACGGCCCCTTGGTGTCCGAGGTCGCGCTTGCCGACCCCCGACTGGCGGGTATCCACTTCACCGGATCCACCGCAACGTTCCAGCGTTTGTGGCGTGAGGTCGGAGCCAACATCTCGAACTACCGGACGTATCCGCGTCTCGTCGGCGAAACCGGCGGCAAAGATTTTGTACTCGCACACAGTTCCGCTGACCCGGACGTACTCACGACGGCATTGATTCGCGGGGCCTTCGACTACCAGGGCCAGAAATGTTCGGCCGCATCACGGGCGTTCATCCCGAAGTCGGTGTGGGCCAAGATGGGCGACACGTTCATCGACACTGTGTCGTCGCTGAAGTACGGAGACGTCACCGACCTGACGAACTTCGGCGGCGCCGTCATCGACCAACGTTCGTTCGACCGAAACGCCGCCGCGATCGTCCGCGCCAAGTCGACCAGCAGCCTCACCATCGCAGCAGGCGGCGACTACGACGACCGCGAAGGATTCTTCATCTCACCGACGGTCCTACTCGGTGACGACCCGAGCGACGAAGCCTTCAGCACCGAGTATTTCGGTCCCATCCTTTCGCTTCACGTCTACGACGACTCCGCACCGAATGCCTACGCCGACATCCTCGCGCGCGTCGACAGCGGATCCGCTTACGCCCTGACCGGCGCCGTGATCGCCACCGACCGTGCGGCCGTCGATCAAGCTCATCGTGGTCTGCGGTTCGCCGCCGGAAACTTCTACGTCAACGACAAGCCGACGGGAGCGGTTGTCGGACAACAACCCTTCGGAGGTGCGCGGGCTTCCGGTACCAACGACAAGGCCGGTTCGCCGCAGAATCTGCTCCGTTGGGCGTCGACACGCACCGTCAAGGAAACCTTCGTTCCTCCCACCGATCATCGTTACCCCCACCAGGACGTCGATCCAGCCGAGAGCGAGAACCGTTGATGAGTGCCGTCTCGCTGAGCAACCCACTGCGCCCGGTGCTCCTCGCGGCGGCACGCTCGTCGCGACTGGAGAAGACAGTCTCCGGGATGACCTTGACCCGCAAGCTTGTAGACAGGTTCGTCGCCGGGGACGCGGAACCCGCAGCGATGTCAGCGGTGCGCGACATCCTCACCAGTGGCCGGTTCGTGACGGTCGACTACCTCGGCGAGGACACCACCGATCCGGCTCAGGCAACAGCTACCGTCGATGCCTATCTCTCCCTTCTCCGCTCGTACGCAACGCTTTCCGAGATTGCCGGGACGCAACACTCCCTGGAGGTTTCGCTCAAGCTCTCCGCGTTGGGGCAGTCACTTCCCGGTGACGGCGAGAAGATCGCCCTGGCGAACGCTCACCGAATCGTCACAGCGGCAGACGAAGTGGGCGCGTGGGTCACCGTCGATGCGGAGGATCACACCACCACCGACTCGACACTGTCCATCGTCGAAGAGTTGCGCCGCGACTTCCCGACGCTCGGCACGGTCCTGCAGGCGTATCTACACCGCACCGAGGCCGACTGCCGGGACTTCTCCGGATCAGGTTCACGAATTCGGCTGTGCAAGGGTGCATACAAGGAACCGGCCGGCGTCGCGTTCCAAAAGGCCGCCGAAGTCGACGCGTCGTACGTGCGTTGCCTGAAGGTCTTGATGGAAGGTGACGGATACCCGATGGTGGCCTCCCACGATCCCACCATGATCGACGCCGCCCTCGGACTCGCCACACTGACCGAGCGGACAGCCGAGGATTTCGAGTTCCAGATGCTCTTCGGCATCCGCGACGGCGAACAACGCAGATTGGTAGCCGAAGGCAATCACCTGCGGGTCTACGTTCCCTACGGCAGCCAGTGGTACGGCTACTTCATGCGTCGCCTGGCGGAAAGACCGGCCAACCTCATGTTCTTCATGCGCTCACTCGCTTCCAACAACTAGACACCGGAAACCGGTGGCAGCGGTGGCAACTCGAGGTTTTCGCGAAAGGTACCGCCGACGTAGTCGGATCCCACGATTCCGCGCTTGCGCAGCTCCGGCAGCAGCCCGTTCGTGACGAAATCGCGTGTACGCGGATCGGCAAGGTCACCGAGCGTGATGACGTCGAGTACGCCCGCGTCGTATCGTTCCTCGATCGCGTCCGCGAGCTGTTCCGGGGTGCCCGCCGCTGCCCAGTGGCCGGTGTCCTTGGACGCGATGATCAACTCACGCAGAGTCTTTCCTTGTGATGCGAGCTTGCCGAAGATCTCGACCCGGCCCCGTCGTCGATTCACCGACGACGGGTCCGGCAACAACGACTCCGGGATCGGCCGATCCAGCGGCAATTCCGAGAAATCCACGCCGCCGCCGAACATGTCGGCAAGCCTGGTGCGTCCGGCGTCGAAGTCCGTCGATTCCTCGGCTTCTCTGACCAATCGTTCGACTTCGGCTTCGGTAGCGCCGTACGTTGCGTGGAACGAGCTGAAAATCAGTGGCAGTTCGTCCCCACGCCCCAACTCTGCCGCCCTGGCGCGGATCGTCTTCGTGTAGGTGACCGCGTCCTCGAAGGTTGCGAGAGAAGTGAATACGACCTCGGCGAAGCGAGCACCCAGTTCGATACCTCCGGCAGATTGGCCTGCCTGGAATTGGACCGGACGACGCTGCGGCAGGGATGGAATGTTCAACGGCCCCTGCACGGTGAAGTACTTGCCTCGGTGCTCGATGGGGACCACCCTCGACGGATCTAGCACCGCAGAGCCCTCTGCCTGGATCAAGGCGCCGGGCTTCCAGCTGTCGAAGAGCGCGCTGACCACCTCGAGCGATTCGGCCGCTCGAGCGTACCGCTCCTCCGGACTCGGTAGGTCCAGGTCGCTGTAGTTCTCTTCTCCGAGTGAGGATGTGACGGCATTCCATGCGGCTCGACCATTGCTGACGTGGTCCAGGGTGCCGAACAACCGTGCCAGGTTGAATGGGTGATGAAACGTCGTCGTGACGGTGGCGATGAGCCCCACATGGGTGGTGACCGCACTCAGCGCGGCAAGGAAGATCAACGGCTCCTGCGCACCGATCGCGCCCTGAGCACCGAAACTCAGCAGGTCGGCGGCAAACAGTCCGTCGATCTTGTTCGCCTCGGCCGTCTTTGCGACGTCGATCGCGGACGCGACCGTCGAAGTCGTCGGATCGATCGCGGCGTCGTAGATACTCACCGCCCCGCTGACACCGGTCACCGTCTTGAGTGGACGCCTACGATCGGCCACCGACCATCCTCCTGGCTTCGCGAAATCTGTTCCGAATTCACAACGCTAGACCGATCCTGGCTCCCGACAAGGTATTCACTCAGCCTGGTTCTATCCCTCCGAACGCCGCTTGGTCACGCCCCGGATTTACGGGCACGATAGGCGGCGACGTGCGCCCTGTTCCCACAGTTCCCGGTGTCGCAGTATCGCTTCGAACGATTGCGCGACAAATCCACGAAGACCGCTTCGCAGTCCGGGGACTCGCACCATCGCAACCTCGAGAATTCGTCGGTTCGGATCAGATCGAGCACACCCATCGCCGCTTCTGCGGCCATCCGGTCCACCAGTGGCGAATCGTCAGCGGTGACGTGCAGGTGCCAGCCGAGATCATCGTGCCTGGTGAGCCGCGGCCTCGCGCCCGATTCGAGTAGCAGTGTGTTCACCACCTCGACGGCGTCGTCCACTCCCGCGGCTTCCCAGAACTTTCGCAGTCGTGGACGCAGCGCACGAACCGCCGTCAATTCCTCCGGTGTGCCGTCCCGCCTGCCGGTCCAGCGATCCGCGTCGAGAAACCGTGTCAGCTCCTCTTGATCCGGAAGCAGTTCGGCCCCGCCGCGGGCCGTGTTGACCAACGACGCGGCGAAGACGAGCGCCGATTCCGTGTCACCAGCAAAATGCACTTTGACTCCTGAGCCGTATCAACCTAATGTCAGCATCGTAATCGCTTTTACTCCTGACGGGTGACGACGTGAACTCTCGCAACGGCTTGATCTTCGCTCTGCTGTCCGCGGCAACGTTCGGCGTATCGGGCCCGTTCGCGAAATCTCTCATCGAATCAGGGTGGTCCCCCGGCGGCGCAGTGTTCGCGCGCGTTGCCGGCGGCGCACTGGTGATGATGGTGATCGCCGTAGCCACCCAATGGCCTCGCCTACGACAGGTGAGCACCCACACGCGAACGGTACTGCTGTACGGGGTGTTCGCGATCTCGGGCGTTCAACTGTGCTTCTTCAATGCCGTGCAACATCTTTCGGTCGGCGTCGCATTGCTTCTCGAGTACCTTGCACCGATCATCGTCATCGGGTGGGTGTGGATAACCAAGGGCGCGCGTCCGAGCGTGCAGACGCTTCTCGGTGCGGCGGTGGCCTTGATCGGCGCCGCCGTGGTGATCGACGTCTTCGGATCGGCAGAGATCAGTGCCGTCGGAGTCGCCTGGGGACTGGCCGCCGCGGCATGCCTTGCAGTCTATTTCGTCATTTCCGAACGTGCGGACGGTGATCTCCATCCTGTTGTGCTCGCGGCATCGGGGCTCACGGTCAGTGCAGTGGTCATCGGCGCGCTCGGACTCGTAGGCGTCCTCCCCCTCCAGTTCTCGGCCTCGAACGCCGTCGTGGCAGACCATTCGGCGAACGTGTGGCTGCCGGTGGTGGTCCTGGTCCTGGTCAGCACTGTCATTGCCTATCTCACCGGCATCGCCGCGATCACACTGCTGGGGCCGACAATCGGGTCTCTGGTAGCGCTGACCGAAGTGCTGTGCGCGGTCGTCGCCGCGTGGATCCTGGTCGGGGAATCCGTCACCGCACTCCAAGCTGTAGGTGGCGCAGCAATCATCGCGGGGTTGGTCTTCGCGCGCCTCGGTCAGGTTGCACCGAAACAGATACCGGCCGACCCGATGACAAATGTCATGGCAGAAGAATGACGGACGGACGAGGGATCACGACCTCGAAGCGAGCAGATTCTATGTATGACCTCAACACAGGCACGGCATTCACCACAGGCACTGCACACACTCACTGAAGGATCGGCACACGACGCCGTCCGGTTGACCGGACTTCGCAAGAGTTTCGGAACCGTCGACGCCGTCAAAGGTATCGACCTGAGCATCCGCCCCGGCGAGATCGTCGCGTTCCTCGGCCCGAACGGCGCAGGCAAGACGACAACCATCGACATGATCCTCGGCCTGTCCCGGCCGACGTCAGGCGAGGTGAGCGTCTTCGGAATGTCACCTCGATCGGCTATTGCCCGCGGACTCGTCTCGGCAGTCATGCAGACCGGCGGACTACTGAAAGAGCTGACGGTTGCCGAGACTGTGCAGCTGACCGCCAGCCTGTACTCCCAATCCCGTCCGGTCGACGAAGTGCTGGGGAGAGCCGGAATCCTCGACATCTCCGATCGCCTGGTCAGCAAATGCTCAGGCGGACAACAACAGCGGTTGCGATTTGCGATGGCGTTGCTGTCGAACCCGCAATTGCTCATTCTCGACGAGCCCACCACCGGCATGGACGTCGAAGGGCGTCGGGACTTTTGGTCCGCCATCCGCGCCGACGCAGATCACGGTCGCACTGTGCTTTTTGCGACGCACTACCTCGAAGAGGCCGATGTCTACGCCGACCGCATCATCCTGGTCAGGCAAGGCACCGTGGTCGCAGACGGGACCACCGCCGAGGTCAAGGCGATGGCGTCCGGACGCACCCTGCGCGCGACTGTTCCAGGCATCACCGACGAACTCCTGCGAGCCATACCGAACTCCGACGCCGTCGAGGTGCGCGGTGAGTCGCTGCTCGTGCACTCGGGTGACACCGATGCCGTTGCACGATTCCTGTTGACCAATACGCAGGCTCGCGATCTCGAAATCGTCTCGCGTGGCCTCGAAGACGCATTCATCGCACTCACGTCGAACAACTCCGAAGGACAGAAGTGATGACCACTGCAACCGAAGCGAACACTTACGGAGCCGAGCGAACCGTCGTACCTCTCGGCGGATTCAACACGACGCTACTGCGACTGGAATTTCGTCGCCTGACTCGCAACCGGCGCACGATGATCTTCACGCTCGTCATGCCGGTTGTCTTCTTCCTCGTCTTCGGTCTCGGTCAAGGCGACGACGACCACGGGATCGGGCACGGCAATGTCGCCGCGTACATCATGATCAGCATGGCCCTGTACGGCGCGATGCTGGCCACCACCAGCGGCGGCGCGATGGTCTCGATCGAACGAGCGTCCGGGTGGAGCCGACAACTTCGGCTGACTCCCCTGACCCCGGTCGCCTACATCGCCGTCAAACTGATCATGGCGATGCTGCTCGGTCTCGTCTCGATTCTCGTGGTCTACGTCGTCGGCGCGTTCACCTCGGCGCAGATGGACGGATCACTCTGGTTCACAACGGCATTGATCGCCTGGCTGGGATCGTCGATCTTCGCGGCCTTCGGCCTGTTCATGGGGTACCTACTCCCCAGTGAGAACGTCATGCAGTTGCTCGGACCGGGACTGGCTCTGCTCGCATTCGGCGGCGGACTCTTCGTACCACTCACCGACGGTTCCGTATGGGCGACCATCGCACAGTTCACCCCGATGTTCGGCATCAACGCCCTCGCCCACGCACCGTTGACGGGCAATAGCATTCACTGGACCTGGATCGTCAATATCCTGGTGTGGTTCGCCATCTTCGCCGGCGGAGCGATCTGGCGGTTCCAACGAGATACGGAGCGTGTGTAGTTGTCGCAAACGACTGACCGAGAAGATTCCGTCGCGCTCCCGCGGCGGAATCGTTTCGGCGTTCTCTTCGCGGCGGTCTGGATGGTATTTCTCGGCGGGCCGCTGATCGAGGGATGGAATCTGCGCGACGAACTGCGCGGCTGGACAGGGATTCTCGCGACGGTCGCCTTCAGTGCGCTCTATCTCTACACGTTCGCCACAACGCAGCAGCGGCGTCGAATGACAATGACTCGGCCGACGATTCGCGAAGCTGCACTGGCTTTGGCCGCCTTGACCGCGTTGGCCGCCGTGATGATCGTGAGCGTCGGGCCGACAGGTTTGGCAGCAGCACCGTACCTCGCGGTGACAGCGGTGACACTGTTGCCGACCGTCGCCGGCGGCATTCTCGCCTTGGTGTTCGCGGCCTCCGTGGAGATAGTCAGCCTCTCGTCCGGATGGGGGAACTACTCCGGACTCTCACTCGGAGTCTGCGCGGCCGCGTTCGCGACCTGGGGAATCATGTCCCTGATCAGCCGCAACTTCGCCATACTCCATGAACGCGAAGAGCAGGAGCAGCGGGCAATCATGGAGGAGCGAACGAGGATGGCGCGCGATCTGCACGACATCCTCGGGCACTCGCTGACCGTCATCACGATCAAAGCCGAACTGGCCAATCGCCTACTCGATGTCGATATCGAACGTGCACGCAGCGAACTCGACGACCTCGAAAGACTTTCTCGTGACGCGTTGGCAGACGTGCGCTCGGCCGTCGAAGGATTTCGTGGGATTTCGCTACCCGTCGAGATAGCCCGAGCGCGAGAGGCTTTGCGTGCGGCAGGTATCGAAGACGACGTGCCGAGCAGCACCGACATGGTTCCCACGCGTCTTCGGGAACTCTTTGCATGGACGATCCGTGAGGGCGTCACCAACGTCGTTCGACACAGCGGTGCGACCCACTGCCGGATCACGGTCGACGAGAATAGTGCGTCGGTCGTCGACGACGGACGAGGGGCCGAGTCGACGTCTTCCGGAAACGGTCTGATCGGATTGCGCGAGCGCGCCGGAGCGTCGGGCGCACGAGTGATCATCACTCATCCCCAGCCGCAGGGGTTTGCACTTCAGGTAGTCGAACAGGAGACAGAGTGAACAGCCAGGGCGATCGAGCAACCATACGGCTGCTCTTGGCGGACGATCAGGCGCTCGTGCGAGGAGCTTTGGCCGCGCTGCTCGATCTGGAATCCGACCTGTCCGTGGTGGCCGAGGTCGGTCGCGGCGACGAGGTGGTGTCCGCCGTTCTCGAACACCGCCCGGACGTCGCGCTTCTGGACGTCGAGATGCCCGGCATGGACGGAATCGCCGCGACGGCGGCCCTTCGCGAGGCAGCGCCCGACACCCGGGTTCTGATCGTCACCACGTTCGGCCGTCCCGGATTTCTTCGTAAAGCCCTGCACGCCGGGGCCGGCGGGTTCGTCGTCAAGGACACCCCCGCCAGGCAGCTTGCCGACGCGGTCAGGCGTGTCCACGCCGGACTGCGCGTCGTCGATCCCACCCTTGCGGCCGACAGCCTCGTCAGCGGCGAGTCGCCCCTGACGGAGCGTGAGACCCAAGTACTGCGCGCCGCTCACGACGGCGCACCCGTGGCAGCCATCGCAGGGGCGCTCTTCCTGTCTGCCGGGACAGTTCGAAATCATCTGTCATCCGCGATGGGTAAGACGGGTGCGTCGACGCGCGCGGAAGCCGTCAGAATCGCCGAGTCGAACGGCTGGCTCTGATCCGCGCGTCTGGAATAGCCTTCCCCGGCAAATAGTTCGCCGTTCGATTCGTGATGGCGATTTGTCCAGATCACTCAAAGTAGGGACCTTCTACCCTAGGGATTTTCCCTGCAAACGACCGCTTCGCGAGAATCCGAAACAGCTAATCGTTCGATACCTGGCTATGATGCAGTTAATTGAACCGACGGAGCCTGTGCGTAGCGGGGGAAGGGACGTCTCATGTCGAACCAGTTCAACGATCGCTTGAACTCGCTGTTCGAGACTGCCGACTTTCACGTCACCAACGCGATGGTCGTTCGCGGCATGACCGAGTTCGGCTGCCGTATCTCGACGCCGTACCTGTCGCAACTGCGCACCGGCGTCCGAACCAATCCGTCACCCGAAGTGGTTGCCGCCCTCGCCCACTTCTTCAAGGTCCATCCGGACTACTTCTACGCCCCGTCCGATCACACTCCGCCCGCGATCTCAGGTGGCGAGGCAGACCTCTCCCTCCTCGAACAGCTGCACAACGTGCGCCTGCGGAACCTCACCTCCCGTGTCGTCGACCTCTCACCGTCTTCACAGGATCTGCTTGTCGAAATGGCGGAGAATCTACGTTCCTCCGAAAATCTTCCGCGCGTACCACCGGACTCGAATTCCTACATGTCACGCGCATAGCGCCCTTCGCCGACTCTCCTTGACTGTTCAGGGAGGGTTGGCCTTATGCTGGTCGATGCAGCTGGTTCGCCCGGCACGGTCATGAGGAGCCCCGAAGACCGGTCCCGGCGTCGAAGCTCCGTCAGCGCAAGCTGTCGGGGTGAGAGGGAACCCGGTGAAAATCCGGGACTGTCCCGCAGCGGTAAGCAGGAACGACCGCCGTTCATGTGCACTGGGCATCCGCCTGGGAAGCGACGGCCAGTAGGTTCGATCCAACTCGATCGAGTGCCCGCGAGTCCGAAGACCTGCCGACTGTGTCGGGCACGCCGTGCCCGACGGTCCACCGCCTCGTGGAATGGGCGTGTAGATCTCCATCGGACCTCGCGTGCGGTGCGGGCAGTGCTGCCCGCTGAAACTCGGGGTCTCGTGAGGTATACCCGTCTGCCGGCAGTGGCCATCAGTGCATTGGCAATCTGGAGAAACTCCGTGACAACAACATTCACTTCGACCGTGCTGGGCTCACCGCGCATCGGTCCTCATCGAGAACTCAAGCGGGCAACCGAAAGCTACTGGGCAGGGCGCATCGACGCCGACGCCCTGCAGGCTGTCGCCCGTGACCTCCGTCGGCAGGGCTTGGCCGACCTCCGTGACCTGGGCCTCGACTCCGTCCCGGTCAATACCTTCTCCTTCTACGACCAGATGCTCGACACCGCAGTTCTTCTCGGCGCGCTGCCCGACCGCGTCGCGTCGGTCGCCGATCCGTTGGACCGCTACTTTGCCGCTGCCCGTGGGACGGACACCATCGCGCCGCTCGAAATGACGAAGTGGTTCGACACCAACTACCACTACCTGGTGCCGGAGATCTCGCCGTCCACCACGTTCGCACTCGACCCGTCCAAGGTCTTGTCCGAACTGGCAGAAGCACTTTCCGACGGCATTGCAGCCCGCCCGGTCGTCATCGGACCGGTCACCTTCCTGCTGCTCTCGAAGGCTGTCGGCACCGACGAGCCGCTGCTCTCGCGACTCGACGAACTACTCCCCCTCTACGCGGATCTACTCGGTCAGCTCGCGAAGGCCGGTGCGAGCTGGGTTCAGCTCGACGAACCGGCCCTCGTGGGCGATCGCACCGACGAGGAAATCGAAGCGGCACGCGCTGCGTACGAACAGCTTTCAGCGCTGTCCGAGCGGCCGTCGATCCTGTTGGCGTCGTACTTCGGTTCGCTGCGTGAGGCGCTGCCCGCGCTTGCGTCCACCGGCGTCGAAGGATTTGCCGTCGACCTGGTGGCCGGTCAGGATTCGATCGGCTCCGTCCCCGAACTCGCCCGCAAACTGGTCGTCGCCGGTGTGGTCGACGGACGAAACATCTGGCGGTCGGATCTGGATTCGGCACTGAGCACGTTGGGTGCTCTGTTGGGCAGCGTGGATACTCTTGCCGTCTCCACATCGTGCTCCCTGCTGCATGTTCCGTACACTCTCGACGCAGAGGCCGATGTCGACAAGGCCCTGCGCTCGTGGCTCGCGTTCGGCACCGAGAAGGTCAAGGAAGTAGTAACTCTCGCAACCGCTCTCACACAGGGCCGAGAGTCGGTGGAGGACGAGTTCGCTCTGGCACGAGCGGCCGCGTCGACCCGCAAGGACGATCGCAGACTCAATGATGCGAGTGTTCGGGGACGCCTGGCCGCCGTGCTGAACTCGGCGACCGGTCGCGCGCCCGCCGCCGAACGTCGCGCTGCCCAGGACGAACTGCTTTCTCTGCCGCCGCTGCCCACGACGACTATCGGTTCGTACCCGCAAACCTCGAAGATCCGCATCGCTCGCGCAGCACTGCGCACGGGCGAGATCGACGAAGCCGAGTACGTCAACCGTATGCGCGCCGAAGTTGCCGAAGTTGTTGCGCTCCAGGAAAAGCTGGACCTGGACGTTCTTGTTCACGGTGAGCCGGAACGCAACGACATGGTCCAGTACTTCGCGGAGCAGTTGGACGGATTCTTCGCCACCGCCAACGGTTGGGTCCAGTCGTACGGCACCCGCTGCGTGCGTCCGCCGATTCTGTACGGCGACGTCTCCCGCCCGAAACAGATGACCGTCGACTGGATCACGTACGCGCAGTCCCTGACCGACAAGCCGGTCAAGGGCATGCTCACCGGACCCGTCACCATTCTGGCCTGGTCGTTCGTCCGCGACGACCAACCCCTCGCCGACTCGGCAAATCAAGTCGCACTGGCCATTCGAGACGAGACCGTCGACCTGCAGGCCGCCGGAATCGGAATCATCCAGGTCGACGAACCGGCTCTACGAGAACTACTCCCACTGCGTGCCGAGGATCAGCGCGCCTACCTGGACTGGTCGGTCGGCGCCTTCCGGTTGGCTACCTCGGGCGTCGCGGATTCCACCGCGATCCACACGCACCTGTGCTACTCCGAGTTCGGAGCGGTGATCGGCGCCATCGCCGGCCTCGACGCGGACGTCACGTCCATCGAGGCGGCGCGCTCACACATGGAGGTCCTCGACGATCTCAGTTCGGTCGGGTTCGACCTCGGCGTCGGCCCGGGTGTCTACGACATCCACTCGCCGCGGGTGCCGAGCGTCGACGAGATTGCCGAATCCCTGCGTGAGGCACTCAAAGCTGTTCCTGTCGAGCGGTTGTGGGTCAACCCGGACTGCGGTTTGAAGACCCGCGGTTCCGTCGAGGTCGAGGCGTCACTGCGTAACCTCGTCGAAGCCGCGAAGTTGGTACGAGCGGAGCTATAGGGGCAAAGCCCCTGTGCGCCTTTTTGGTAGTGGGCACTACCAAAAAGGCGCACGGGGGTCAGCTCAACCACGTATTGCCGAAGAGCAGAACCCCGTCCGCACTCGGGGTCACTCCGTGCACGTTCTCGCGCCACGGAATGAAGACCTTGCCGGAGTTGACCACGGCCATCGGCGCCGTCTCGTTGACCACGGTCTGAATATCGTCGATGACGGCTCGCCGCTCATCCTCGCCCGACGCTGTTTGCAGCTTACCGAGCAACTCGTCCATCCGAGCGTTCTTGTAACCGAGGATGTTCGACGGCGATTCGCTGAACAGGTTGCCGTACATACGCACGAACGGTGACTCTTCCAGCACGTTGAACGCGAAGTAGGACACGTCGTAGTCATGCTTTGCGTACAGCATGGAAATCAGATCGTTGATGCTGGTTGCGTAGGTGATGTCGACCGTGAAACCCACTGCCTGCAAGAGCGACTGAAACGTCAGTGCGCTGCGCTGCGTCGCCGGATCGTTCATCCCGACGTACGTCAGTTTTCCGTCGTAACCGTCCGCCTTCGCCTCGGCGAGATACTTCTTGGCCGCCTCGGGGTCGAAGCCGTTCCCGGCCACCGATCCGTGCCACTGCGACCACGACGCGAACATGTCGGTGCCGGGTTCGCCGAAGCCGCCCTGAACTCGCTCGTTGAACGTATTCGGGTCCACCGCAGCGACAATCGCCTTACGCACGCGCTCGTCCTTCGCTGCCCGATCGTCGCGCTGATTGATTGCCAGAACTCCGGCCATGCTGGCCGAGTACACAAATCCGGGATCACCGGCTTCGAAAGCCTCGTGAATGAAGTCGGGAGACTTCAGATAGGCAACCTGGATTCCGTCGGTGTGCAATCCTTCCAGTTTGCTCTTCTCGTTGACGATTGCGGGAAAGCGCAACTTCTCGAGGTACGGCGCCCCGTCCCAGTACGTCGGACGGGCAGCGAGCACCAATTCGTCCTGGGAGGCGAACTTCTCGACGGTGAACGGGCCTGCCCCGATCGGGGTGAACGTGCCGGTAGCCATCGACGAGGGCGCGACGATCATGCCGGGACCGGTGGTGAACATGATCGGGAACTCGTCCCACGGCTGCGCCAATGTAAAGACGACCGTACTCGGATCCGGTGAATTCGTCTCGCGCACAGCGGTCTTCCACACCAGCGCGTGAGTTCCCTTCTTCTGCAGATAGTGATCGATGCTCCACAGGACTGCCGCACTGTCCATCGGAGTGCCGTCGCTGAAGGTGACGCCGTCGCGCAATTTCAGTGTCCACACCGTGTTGTCGCCGTTGGCCGACAAGGACTGCGCCAAGTGGGGGACGTATTCGCCCGCCGCCGTATCGAAGCGCATGAGAAGGTCGTAGATGGCTGCCATTTCGCTACCACCGGTAGCGCCGCCGTCCTGACGGTCAGCCGGATCGAGACTGCTGATCCCGTTGTAGGTGGCAAACGACACGGTGCCACCCGATCGCGGCTCTCCCCCGTTGTTCTGGTCACCGACAACTCCGACCGTCACGTCCGATGCATCCGTGGTCGTACCTTGGCTGCTACCGGCGCACCCCGTCACCACCAGCGTCGCCGACGCCAGGACAACCATCCAGATTCGAGCGCGGACTCGGTACGAGCGCTTCATTGCGACTCACTTTCACAGTTCACGGATACGTCGATCCCTGGATCGGACACCCGACATATTTGTAAGTGAATTCTAGGTAAGGTCTCGTCCTGCGTCTTCGTTTTCACAAAGCCGAAGCGATAATTCGCGTTCATGACAGCAGAAACAAGAACTGAATTCTAGGTTGCAACCGTTCAGCGAATTACCAGTCCGATGACGTCTTCGACGTTCCGCTGGGCCTCTGCGAATCCGATCCGGCCACTGGTCCACAGCGCAAGGGCCGTCAACATCGTGCCGCCTATTGCCACGGCCGCAACCCTCGCCGTCTCGGCCGGGACGCCGTCCATCAACTCGAACAGCATTCTCCGATGTGCCGCTGCGCGCAGATCCAACGACTCGATCACGAACTGATCCGAGGACGAATGGAGTTCGATCTCCAACCGAGCGAAGTAGGGCCTACGCTCGAATGCCTTCATCTCGCGGCGATGAAGTGCCAGAACCCGCTCGTACGCGTTGTTCTCACCACCGTCTGCCCGCAACTTCTCAGGACGACGGACCGATTCGAGACCGCTCCACGCCGTCATCGCCGCAGCCAGAAGTTGCTGTTTGGTCGGAAAGTAGCGATACAGCGTTCCGAGTGCGACGCCTGAACGCTCCGAGACGTCTTTCATCTGGATTCGATCCGACGGCATCTCGGCCAGCATCTCGACCACCGCCGTGGTCAGTCGTCCTCTCCGCTCGAGTTGCCCCACCGACATGAGGTCGACGTCCAAGGGAAACTCGTCGCTGCGCGCAGTCACGCGCGTCACGATAGTTCAGAATCCTGACCGCAGTGCCGGGTTGCGAAGTTTCATCGTAACCCCGAGATCTAATACACGGATTAATCAACTGCAGATCGCGCTAGGGTTAGTCCATGACTGACCGGACAACCGATGACCAGCCAACCGTCGGCGTGCTGAACTTCTGGTCGTTCATCGAACTGGCCAACAAGCGACTGGCCACCGAACACGGCTTTCGCGACCAGCTGGCCACCGAGGTACTACTGACACTCAATCGGGCTTCCAACGTGGTCACCTACGATCTCGAGTCGTCGATCCACCGCCCTCGCGGCTGGTCATGGTCCTCCTTCAGGCTGTTGTTCGTCACCTGGCTGGCCGGTCCGATCGAGCCGAAGGCTGCCGCCGAGCTCACCGGCATGAGTAGGGCAGCGGTCTCCAATCTGTCCAAGTCGCTGCTGGCAGACGGATTGATCGATCGTCGGCCCACCGAGAACGACGGCCGTTCCGTCCAGCTGTACCTGACCGCCAAGGGCCGAGAAGCCATGGTCGAAGCCTTTCGCGAGCAGAACGAACGCGAACACGCCTGGGTAAGCGTCCTGAGCGAGGCCGAACAGCGAATTCTTGTCATGCTCCTGGACAAACTGATCACCAACCGCAGCCAGTTCGACGTACGCGGACGTAACTGACATAGACCCGAACCCCTTGGAGGGTTGCGCTCATCACATCATTTTAGTTAATGTGTTTACTATCTGGTGGAGGTGAGCCAGGCAGAACAGCACAGAAGGAGCCCCGTCATGGCGTTCTATCGACAACTCGGCAACATCCCACCGAAGCGTCACACCCAACACCGTGACGAGTCCGGCAACCTCTACTACGAAGAGCTGATGGGAGAGGAAGGTTTCTCCTCGGATTCTTCGTTGCTGTACCACCGCGAGATCCCGTCGGCCATCGTCGACGCAACGGTCTGGGAACTGCGCGATCAGAGCACAACCCCCAACCATCCCCTCAAACCGCGCCATCTGAAACTCCACACGCTGTTTCCCGAAAGCACCTGGAACGAGACCGACGTGGTAACCGGCCGTCGTCTCATCCTCGGAAATGCCGACGTGCGATTGTCCTACGTCGTTGCGGCAGCGCCATCTCCCCTGTATCGCAACGCAATCGGCGACGAGATGGTCTACATCGAATCTGGCGAGGCGACCGTCGAGACCGTCTTCGGTGCACTCGAGGCCAGTGAAGGTGACTACGTCCTGATCCCGATGTCCACAACGCATCGATGGATCCCCAAGGGTGACAAGCCACTTCGTGCCTACGCCATCGAGGCGAACAGTCACATCGTCCCGCCCAAGCGCTATCTTTCCCGCTTCGGCCAGCTGCTCGAGAACGCACCGTTCTGTGAACGAGACCTGCACGGACCGATCGCGCCCATGATCGCCGAAGGAACCGACGTCGAGGTACTGGTCAAGCACCGAACGTCGGCGGGCATCGTCGGCACCCGAATGGTTTATCCCACGCACCCTTTCGATGTCGTCGGCTGGGACGGCTGCCTGTACCCGTACACCTTCAACATCTCCGACTACGAGCCGATCACGGGCCGTGTTCACCAACCGCCGCCGGCCCACCAGGCGTTCGAGGGAAACAACTTCGTGATCTGCAACTTCGTTCCGCGCAAGGTCGACTACCACCCCCTGTCGATCCCGGTGCCGTACTACCACTCGAACGTCGACTCGGACGAGATCATGTTCTACTGCGGCGGTGACTACGAGGCGCGCAAGGGTTCCGGCATCGGTCAGGGTTCGATATCGATTCATCCCGGCGGCCACGCCCACGGACCACAACCCGGCGCCTACGAGCGGAGCATCGGCGCCGAGTTCTTCGACGAGCTCGCCGTGATGGTCGATACGTTCCGGCCCCTCGAATTGGGTGAGGGAGCCCTTGCCAGCGAGGACGAAGCGTACGCCTGGAGTTGGGCAGGGCGGGGGCCTCGGCAATGACGATCATCTCCCCACTCCTGCGCGGCCTGTGCGACGACGCAGCACTTTTCCCACCCGGCAATGCTCCTCTCGCCGAAGCAATTCCGGCCCACGCCGCCTACCTGCAGGCAGATTACGACGCACTGGTCGGGCCTTTCGTTTTTCCCGCGCCGCGACTGAGCGAACTGGCTGCGTACGTTTCAGCGGACAGCCCGGTGACGCTGAGTCTGACCGTGCCGGCCGGCCCATCCGAAACGGCGGCCGCACTCTCGAACGCGCTCGCCATCCCTGGTGTTCACGTCGCCGCCGTCGAGGTGGGAATTCCTGACGGGTTGGACGCCGATGCGGCCTTCGAGGAACTCTCTCGTGTCCATGCCGCTCATCCCGACGTCGACATTTTTGTCGAGGTGCCTCGAGGTGATCGGCGCGCGGGCTATCTCACAGCTCTCGAAACTGCCGGGCATTCCGCAAAGTTTCGCACCGGCGGGATTGTCGCCGAGGCGTACCCGAACGAGGAAGAGCTCGCCGATGCGGTGATATCCGTTGTCCGAGCCAATATCCCGTTCAAGGCGACTGCGGGACTGCACCACGGCGTGCGCAACACCGATCCGGAAACAGGCTTCGAGCAACACGGCTTCCTCAACATCATGGTGGCCGTCGACGCGGCGAGGCGGGGCGCCGATCGTTCGGAAATTGTTGCTGCACTGTCTCAGCGCGATGGAAAATCGATCGCGCAAGCCCTGGCCGACCTCACCGAGGACGAGGCCGGCGAGGTGCGTCGCCGATTCCTCTCGTTCGGTACCTGCAGCATCTCGGACCCTCTGACCGAGCTGGAAGGCCTCGGGTTGATCGTCCGCTCCGACAAAACCGAAGGAACTCTCGTATGACTGTCACGACCATCGACATTCCCGCCGACTCACTGTTCGGTCTCGACAATCTGCCGTATGGGGTCTTCTCCCCCGCGGGAGGGTTACCGCGTGTCGGTGTGCGCGTCGCCGAATCGGTGGTCGATCTCGCAGCGACACTGGGTGATTCCGTCTTCTCCGAACCGACTCTGAACGCGTTCATGGCTCAGGGACGAGATCAGTGGGTATCGGTGCGAAACCGGATCACGGAGCTCGTGACTAGCGAAATAGACTCGAATGCAGTGTTTTCCGTTGATTCGGTGACAATGCATTTGCCGATCGCAGTGGCCGATTACGTCGACTTCTACGCCTCGGAGAATCACGCAACCAACCTCGGGCGGTTGTTCCGCCCGGACGCCGCCCCCTTGATGCCGAACTGGAAGCATCTTCCCGTCGGATACCACGGGCGCTCGAGCACCATCGTCGTCTCCGGCACCGACATCGTTCGTCCCTGCGGACAGCGGAAGGCACCCGATCAGGAAAGCCCGGACTTCGGACCGTCCCGGCGCCTCGACATCGAAGCCGAGATGGGGTTCATCGTCGGAACTCCCTCGAAGATGGGCGATTCCATCACCCCGGACGAATTTGCCGAGCACGTCTTCGGCGCCGTCGTCGTGAACGACTGGTCTGCCCGAGACATCCAGGCGTGGGAGTACGTGCCCCTCGGTCCGAACCTGGGGAAGAGTTTCGCGACCTCCATCTCACCGTGGGTCGTACCCTTGCTCGCTCTCGAAGCAGCCCGAATCGACACTCCGGTGCAGGATCCCGAACCGCTTTCCTATCTGCGTGGTGAAGAGAAGTGGGGGCTGGACATCGACCTGGCCGTCGAATGGAACGGTCACGTCGTCTCCCGGCCGCCCTACGCCCAGATGTACTGGTCGCCTGCGCAGATGCTCGCGCACACCACCATCAACGGCGCAGCAGCGAGCACCGGCGATCTCTTCGCGTCCGGAACCATTTCCGGACCGGACAAAGATCAGCGCGGCGCCTTCATCGAGCTGACGTGGGGCGGCAAGGAACCCGTAGCTGTGGGCTCCGAGACCCGTACCTTTCTCGAAGACGGCGACACCATCGCCATCTCAGCCACCGCTCCCGGCGTCGGCGGATCACGAATCGGCTTCGGGGATGTTCACGCTCGGATCCTGCCTGCAACGCAAACCGAAAGATAGTGATTGACAACTGTTTGATTCACGCTGATCTGATGTCCGGAATTCCTTGCCTCACGATTCTCCGAAGATAAGCTGGACTAACCATCCAGAGCGATCGAGAGTCCTGGCTCCGTGACGTCGCAGCAACCCCCTCTGCTGAGGTGCGGGTGCTTTCTGCCAGGTCCGATGGAGGACTCGTGCCAGGCGATCGACCCCGTACCTCAGTGGGGACAGCAGCTGTCATCGTGATCGTGGGCGGTGGACCCCGCGGGACCGGCGTACTCGAGCGGATCCTCGCTCACGAATCGGTGAACGCCGATCCCACACCGATCGACATTCACGTTGTCGACCCGTATCCGCCAGGCGCCGGCCGTATTTGGCGAGGCAGCCAGGCGCCGCTTCTGTGGATGAATTCGACAACCGCGGACGTCACGATGTTCACCGACGAGACCACCGCCGTGATCGGCCCGGTGCTGCCGGGTCCGACCCTCGCGGAATGGGTCGCCGAGCGCTCGGCTGAGCTTGCCGAATTCCCAGAAATCGCAGCAGAAGTTCCGACGATCACCCCGTCGTCGTTTGCATCGAGGTCACTGCAGAGCCGATACCTGAACTGGGTGTTCGAGACTGCAGTCGACTCCGCGCCAGCGCACGTCGACGTTCGAGTTCATCGACGATCCGTGGTCGACATCGTGAACGTCGGCGAGACACAGACGGTTCATCTGGACGACGGAGCTGTCATCGACGCGACGACCGTCCTTCTCGCACAAGGGCACCCCGATGCGTTGCCTGCCCCACGTGAAACCGCGCTGACCAGCTTCGCGTCCGATCACGGGTTGACGTATGTGGGTCCGGGCTACACTGCCGATCTCGACGCCGATGTCATTCCCGAAGGCGAACCGGTTCTGATCGCCGGACTCGGGCTGGCTTTCATCGACTGGATGGTTCTCCTCGCCGAGAGCCGTGGCGGCATCTTCGAACGCGGTGAAGACGGCGTCCTCACTTACGCTCCCTCGGGTCGGGAACCCCTGTTGTATGCCGGATCTCGTCGCGGAGTGCCGTATCATTCCAAGATTTCGTACTCGATCGCTGACGCGCGGCCACCGCTACCGCGGTTCTTCACCGCTGATCTCGTTCCCGGCGACGGACCGTTGGATTTCCGAAACGACATCTGGCCCTTGGCGTCGAAAGAACTGGCAGGCGCCCACTATTACGAGCTGTTTGCATCTCACCCGGATCGGACAGTGGGCACCTGGGAGGAGTTCGACGCCGAATTCGCCTCGCTGGCTTGGGGATCGCCTCGATTGCAGGAACTGGTCGAGAACGCAGTCCCGAAGCCGGAAGACCGTATCGATCTCGAGCGGCTGAACCGCCCACTCGGCGGTGAGCGCTACGACGGGCTTGCCGAGGTCCAGTCCCGGAT
This sequence comes from Rhodococcus sp. 008, assembly GCF_001682295.1. Lineage (NCBI taxonomy): Bacteria > Bacillati > Actinomycetota > Actinomycetes > Mycobacteriales > Nocardiaceae > Rhodococcus > Rhodococcus sp. 008. The sequence continues at coordinate 818,863 of NZ_CP012749.1, forward strand.
CACCGAATACATCTCGGCGGATGTCGCGCGGAGGTCGGACCCGTATTTCAGCGCCGACGCGGCTGTCTTCTCAGCGCTGCTGTCGACGTACATGACCGTCGGAGAATTGTTGCGGCGCGGCAGAATCCCGGCCGAATCCGTCGCCAAGGACGTCGAGGGTTGGCTTCATTCGTTCTTCAGCTTCATCGCCAGTGGTCCGCCGCCCGAGCGTTTGGAACAGTTGATCGCCCTCAACGAGGCGGGCATCGTCCAGTTCCTCGGGCCGGATTCGGTGTTCTCCACCGAGATCGACCCGGCAACGGGGGCTGGGATCTTTGTCGCGCGCAGTGCGTCGCACACCGACATCGTGGCCGCGAACACCCTCGTCGAAGCACGCTTGCCGGTTGCTTCCATCAGCGCGAGCGGTGACTTGCTCCTGCAGACGCTTCACGGTCGGGGCGAGGCAGTCGAACTTCGTGCGACCGTGGACAGTTCGGCGAAGCTCGCCGTCGACGGCACGTCACGAATTCTCGACCGGAACAACACAGCTCATCCTCGCCGCTTCGCGGCCGGGCCGTGGGTTGCAGGCCACAACTGGTCGGCGGCTTTCCCTCGTCCCCGTACCAATGCGGGGTTTTTCCGGCACAACGACGCCCTGGCGGCGGAGATTTTGGGCGCTGCGCGCCTGTGAGCGATTAGGGAGTCCAGAGACTCCCTAACCGCTCACGGGGGCTGTGCCCCTCCTAGCTGAACACCAACTCACCCTCGTCAACCGCGACGGTGATACTGCCGCCCTCTTCGAGGAGATCGTCGAGCAGCATGTCGGCGATCTTGTCGTCGACCACACGCTGAATCGAACGACGCAACGGGCGAGCCCCGAACTCGGGTTGATGCCCGTGCTCGGCAATCCAGTCCACTGCGTCGGCAGTGAACTCGATCTCGATGCCCTTGGACTGCAGCCGCTTCCGGCTGTCGTCGAGCAGCAGATCAGTAATCCGGTGTAGTTGCTCGGTGTCGAGCTTGCGGAAGATCACGATCTCGTCGATACGGTTGAGGAACTCCGGCCGCATCGATTCGCGCAACCTGGCCATCACGCGGTCGCGCAGTGGCTTCTCCGCCGACTCTGCATCGCCTGTGGTGAAGCCGAGTCCACCGGACTTGCTCGAGATGATGTCCGAGCCGAGGTTGCTGGTCATGATCACGACGGTGTTCTTGAAGTCCACCGTCCGACCCTGACCGTCGGTCAGACGCCCGTCGTCGAGCACCTGGAGCAAGGTGTTGAACACGTCCGGGTGTGCCTTCTCGATCTCGTCGAGCAGGATCACCGAGTACGGGTTACGACGCACCTGTTCCGTGAGCTGTCCGGCCTCGCCGTAGCCGACGTATCCGGGAGGAGCACCGACCAATCGGCTGACCGTGTGCCTCTCACCGAACTCACTCATGTCGAAGCGCAGCATCTTGTTCTCGTCTCCGAAGAGTGTGGCAGCCAGAGCTTTTGCGAGCTCCGTCTTGCCGACGCCAGTGGGTCCGAGGAACAGGAAGCTACCGACGGGACGATCCGGATCGCTCATACCGGTCCGGCTACGACGCACGGCACGCGCGATGGCGCGAACGGCGTCATCTTGCCCGATGACACGACCGTGCAGTTCCTCTTCCAGACGGCGCAGGCGATCTTTCTCTGCCTGAGTCATCTGGCTTGCCGGAATACCCGTTGCGCGAGCGACAACTTCGGCGATTTGTTCAGCGGTCACGTCCGGCGTTTCCTCGGAAGGAACCGAGGATCCTGCCTTCTCGAGACGCTTTGCGACGCCGTTGATCTCGTCGCGCAGGGTCGACGCCTTCTCGTACAACTCGTCGGCGACGGCTTTTTCCTTGTCGCTCTCGAGCTGCTCGAGACGCTGCTGCAGCGCAGCGGTGTCTACCGTGGCCGTCTTCAAGCGAAGCCTGGCGCCGGCCTGGTCGATCAGGTCGATTGCCTTGTCCGGCAAGAACCTGTCGCCGATGTAACGTGCCGACAGCTCTACCGCAGCGGTGATCGCCTCGTCGGTGTAATGGACCTTGTGGTGATCCTCGTACCGACTGCGCAGGCCGCTCAAGATGGCGATCGCGTCCTCGATCGACGGCTCTCCGACCTGTACGGGCTGGAAGCGCCGCTCGAGCGCTGGATCCTTCTCGATGTTCTTACGGTATTCGTCGAGCGTGGTGGCGCCGACGATGTGCAGTTCACCGCGAGCGAGCTTGGGCTTGAGGATGTTTCCGGCATCCATCGCACCTTCGGCGCCGCCTCCGGCACCGGCGATGGTGTGCATCTCGTCGATGAAGACGATCAGCTCGTCCTTGTGTGCGGTGATCTCGTCGATCACCTTGGTCAGCCGTTCCTCGAAGTCTCCGCGGTAACGGGTACCCGAGACCATGCTCGAGAGTTCGAGCTGGACGATCTTCTTGCCCACCAACGATTCCGGGACATCCCCGTCGACGATTCGCTGGGCCAGTCCTTCGACGATGGCAGTCTTGCCGACGCCGGCCTCACCCACCAGGACCGGGTTGTTCTTGGTGCGGCGGGAGAGGATCTCGATGGTCTGTTCGATCTCGTCGGCGCGGCCGATCACCGGATCGACGCCGCCGTTGCGGGCGCGATCGGTGAGATCGATGCCGTACTTGTCGAGCGTCGGTGTGGTGGACTCGTCTTCGACTGGACCGGCTGCAGGGTTCTGAACCGCTGCCTGCAGCTTCTCCGGCGTGATGCCGGCCGAAGCGAGCAGACGACCCGGAACATGATCGGGGTCACCGGCCAGGGCGATGAAGAGATGTTCGGGGTCGATGTACGTCGATCCCAGGGCTCGGGCCAGTTGATGAGCCTCGAGTAGTGCAGTTTTGACGGCACTGCTGAGCGCAGGAGCAGAGTAGGCCCCCTGCTCACGGCCTTGTGGCAGCCGCAGGTCGACGGCGTCGACCACGGATTTCGGGTCGGCTCCGGCGCGCTGCATGAGCGTGCGGACCGGATCCTGCTCCGCCATGACGCGGAGAACGTGCAGTGCATCGAGATCCGAATCACCGCGAGCAGCCGCTACACGTGCAGCGTCAGCCATGAGTTGCTGGGTGGCCCTGCTCATGAGCCGGGAAATATCGATGCGACCGGGACCCTCGGGCCCGAAGAATGCTGGCATTCCGAAGCCTCCTTGCAGAAAGTTGAGCGTTACTGACTCAATTAACGTGCATGGGGCTCGATCAATTCCCGCGGCCTCAGATTTGTTTCAACACCTTCGGGCCACAGATCGTTCTCAACTACCGAAGGATCCGGTAGATCGACCGACCGGGTACGCCTCGACGTGCATGATCACCGATCCCTCGCAGGGACCACTCGAGATGTCGGTACGCCACGAACCTTTCAGACTGCCATCGGGCTGAGGTGTGTAATACGCCTCGGAGTGCGCCGGTGCCCACACCTTGGGCACGCCCTCCCCCTGGTAGCAATCCCACTCCCAGTCATAGGGGTGCACCCAACTGGTTCCGTCCCAGGTGTATCGAGCAGGCTGCGGCAACGTCGGATTGGCGGGAGCCGGACCGCCGACCACTGTGGCGATACAGACTCCGCTCGAGCAATCCGTCTCGAACGTGTAGGTATCGGAGAAATCCGGCTCCCACTGGCTGGCGGCCAGACTTGTGCCCGTCTTGGTCGCGGCGAAACGCTTGAGCGAGTAATCACCTGACCAATTCGCATCCGCAGCCCCCGCGGGCATCGCTCCGGCGACAAACCACGTAGCAACGAGAGCAACCACCAACAATGACTTCCGCATGCGTGAAGTGAATCACAAGCTATGTCCGAATTGTCGGATACTGACCACAAGAACACCGACGACGATCAGCACCAGCGAAACCAACGGCAATGCTCCCGCACCCCTGTCCGCCAAGATCAGCCCGCCTACGACGCCGCCCGCTGCGATCGCCGAATTGAAGATCGTCACGAAAACCGATTGCGCAGTGTCCACAGCGTCGCCCGTCGTATCCGCGAGCGCCGCTTGAAGGAGAGTGGGAGCGCCTCCGAATGCCACACCCCACGCCGCAACGCTGAGTGCAATCACAGCGAAGCTGTCACCGCCGACGCCCAACGCCGTCAAAGCTGCGGCAAAGACCACCAAGCTCAGCACGGTGAGACTTCGAAGGGCCCGATCGACGAACACCCCGACCACACCGATGCCCACGAAGGCGAAAAGTCCGAACACGAACAAGACGATTCCCAACCGATCGCCGAAACCGATGCGATCCAGAAACGCCGCCAGATACGTGTACACGATGTTGTGCGCGAGGATCCACAAGAACGCGACAAACAGAATCGGTCGTACGCCAGGCAGGACCAGGACTTTCCGCACCGGCAGCTGCCGATCCGCTTGTTGCCCGGGAAAGTCCGGCATCACCGTGAGTATCCACGCGACCAGAAGTAGCGCAACAACCGACATCACGGCGAAGACGACGCGCCAATCGGCCAGGGTCCCGAGCCACGCCCCCATCGGAACGCCGATTGCCAACGCGATCGGCTGTCCGACGGAGGCAACCGCAACGGCCCGCCCCTGCAGGTGAGGGGGCGACATCCTGCGTGCGTACCCGGCAAGCAACCCCCACACCACACCTGCCGCCATACCGGCCAGAAACCGAACACCCAAGGTGAGAACAAGATTCGACGAAAGCGCTGTCACCAGATTGAAGACACCGAACCCCAGAATCGCCGACACCAGGACAGCACGCCGTCGCAATCCTCGGGTCAATGCGATCAGTGGTACCGCCCCGACGACGGAACCCAATGCGTATGCGGTGACCAATTGCCCTGCGCCGGAGACTGATACGGACAACCCTGACCCGATCTGCACCAGTAGTCCGGCCGGCATGGTTTCGGTTGTGATCGCTATGAAGCCTGCCATTGCGAGTGCCGACAACCCGGCCAGCGGTAGTGTCCGGACGGAATCGGTCTCCGCCAGTGCCGAAGTCGCCGTCCCGTCCGAGTTCGAGCTCACCTTGTCGGTGTTTCGGGACTGCCTTCACCCGACTGGCCGGAACGGACCAGTTCTGCAATAGACGCCCAGTCCATCTCGCCCTGACCGTTCGCCAGAGCCTGAGCGAGCACGCCTCGAAGTACGCCACCGAACGGCAAATCCAGATCGACGCTGCCGGCGGCGTCGAGCGCAAGCCTCAAATCCTTGAGGCCCAGAGCTGTGGTGAATCCTGCAGGCTCGTACTGACGCGTCGCGACGAGGTTTCCGTAGCTGGAGTAGACCGGCCCCGGGAAGATCGTCGAGGTCAGCAGTTCTACGAGTTGGCTTCCGTCCACACCGGACCTCTCCCCCAATGTGATTGCCTCGCCCAAGGATTGAATCGCGGCGAGGATGAGGTAATTGCCGATGATCTTGACGATGTTGGCCTGCTCCGGACGCTCACCTTGTGGCCACGTGCGAGCACCGATGACGTCGAGAAAGGGCTGCACTCGCTCGAGGAGGGAACTGTCGCCGGCGGCGATGATGTTCAACTGACCAGACTGAGCAACAGAAACGCGCCCGAACACCGGCGCCGCGATGTACCCGATCCCGTACTCGGCGTGCAGTGCGGCGGCGCGCTTGGCAAGGTCGACGCTGACGGTGGCCATGTTGACGTGCACGGTTCCACTCGGAACGGATGCGAGGACGGCGGGATCCAGAATGGCCGAAGACACGGCCGAATCATCTGCCAACATCGACAGCACAACACCGGACTGGAATGCCTCGGCAACGGTTTTCGCGCCGATCGCCCCTTCCTCGACCAGTTCGGCTACCGCTTCAGGGCTGCGATTCCACACCGTCACGTCGAAGCCTGCGCCCAGTAGATTTCGAGCGATGGGACGACCCATCGCGCCCAAGCCGACTACGGAAACAGAAGTCATGGATTTCCCTCTCGAAAATGTTGAACCATCTAAGACGGTTCAACACTCTCACACAGGTACAGTTGCTGTCGAACCGGTTGAGATGGTTCGCCACGAAGGAGGATGAAAGTGAACGAAGCAGGAGCTGATCAATCCGCTCGGGACGTGTTTCGACTCGACAACGACACGCTCGCCTTCCGCTTCACCGCCACCCTCACCAATCGGAACGGCTCGAGGTTCGAACGACTCACGAGCCCGCAGCGACTCGAATTATGGTTACGCGCCAACGATCTGATGGACGCCCCCGCAACCGCGACAGAAGACGACCTCCGCGGCGCGCAGGATTTACGTGAGGCCATTCATCGCATCGGAACCGCCGTGTGCGAGAACCGCCGTGCCTCACGCACCGATGTCGGGATCGTCAACACCGCATCCGAGCTCGGTGATGCCCACCTCGTCCTCGAGAGTGGCCGGGCCCTCTGGAAATCAGCCGGAAACAATCCGATCCGCGACGCTTTGTCGATAGTGGCTGCCGACGCGATCGCGGTGCTCGGTGGAGCCGACCGGGACCGCGTCAAAGCCTGCCAGGGCGACGGGTGCACCGGCCTCTACCTCGACACCAGTCGCGGCAACAACCGACGCTGGTGCTCGATGAACATCTGCGGAAACAAAGCCAAGAAATCCGCGATGACCGCTCGCGCCGACTAGCTCATCTCACGCTCGCCGCCAGTCGATTTCGCCGCCACTCGTTTCCACAGCTTCTCGATCGGCGTCGACAGCAGGAGAAGAAACAGCGGGAAGTACGACGTCACAGGAACGAGCACACTGACGAGCAGCGCCACCACCATGATCAGGAAGGTGACGATTTCAGCGGTGAAATGCGGCTTCGCATTCTCTTCACTCAACGACGGGTTGCGAACCAGACCCCACGCGACCACCGCCAGGCACGCAGCACTGGCTGCCATTGTCCCGATGTAGAGAGCCCTGGTTCCGAGATCCTGCGACGGCGCCGCAACGAGCGCTGTCGGGAAGGGCAGGAACACGATGGTCATCACCCACAACCCCAGTCCGCGAACGACCACCTTGTCTCCGTCGACCACAAAACGAAGCAGCCGATGCTGCGACCACCAGAGCCGGAAGATCACCAGAAAGCTCAGGGCGAACGAGTAGAACTGCGCAGCGTGATCGCGCAGCAGTTCCGACGTGGTGCCGTGGTGGTCACTGGTGAGTTCGACCAGCGGCAGTACGAGCAGCGTGATCGCAATGGCGACAATCGCGTCGATGAAAGTGACGTAGCGCTCGAAGTAGCGGGTGCGTTCCGCAATCTCAGCCATTGCGGAAGCATAAGCCTCACAACAGGAAACAGACCGGCGACGCCACTTTACGGAAGCACGTATCCGGAAACATACAATTAACGAATCAAATTCGTTAGATCTCTTGACCGTGGCGGAGCCCATCCCCATACTTAACGAATCACATTCATTAAGTGACTCGCATCACGCCACCAGGGGTCGGTTCAGCCACCCCCTTCAGGACATGGGGTTGCCCTAGTGCCGATCAACGCTTCGACGAATACGCAGTCCGACCGGGTTCCACTCACCGCCAACCGCGGTATTGCCGTCTTCAGTATCGGCGTCATGGGGTTCATCACCGCGAACCTCATCCCCCTGATGATCGTGGCAATGGTCGAGGACCTCGGTGTCACCGAATCCGCTGCCGGTGCCGTTCTGACCGCATCGCTGCTGGTCTGCGCCGTCACCTGCCTCGCCACCACCCGAATCGCCTCGGGCCGGCATCGCCATCTCCTCGGCCGCGTCAGCCTGATCGCGATGGCAGCCGCATTCGGCGTTGCGGCCATCGCACCGTCCACGACGATCGCATGCGCCGCGATCATCGTCGGCGGTATCGGCGCTGGTGGATCCGCATCCGTTGGCGGAGCGGCACTGGCCGCGCTCACGAACCCGGACCGGGCGTCAAGCATCAGCGGCCTCGTGAACCGTGTCGTCGTCACAGCCGTCCTCGCTCTCATACCCATCCTCGGCACACACATGACCAACGCATTCGGCATCGTCGCAGTCCTGGCACTGGCTACCGCAGCAACGGTCACCTGGTTGCCGTCGTCCCCGGTGAAAGAGTCGCCGGAGACGGCGAAGTCCGCCAATACGACCACAGCTCTCCCCGCCGGGGTCAGCGCGAAACGTCTCACTTTTGCCGGAACCGCATTTCTCGCGATGCTTGCAGTCTGGGCGATCAGCGAGGACTCGTTGTGGGCAGTACTCGGCATCATGGGTTCCGAGCACGCCGGGCTCTCGGATCAACAAATGAGTCTCGCACTGAGCGCATCAACGGCGGGTGGTGTGCTCGCGGCTGTTACCTTGACCGCGTTGGGTTCTCGGGTCAGTCGGACAGTATCGATCTCCGTGCTACTGATACTCGGGGCAATTCTGAAGCTGTCTGCCGGCCTCACCACCGATCCCACGATCTACCTGGTAGTGGTCATCGCTTGGAACACGATCTACGCGGCCACGTTCATCGTCCTGGTTGCCATCTCGGCCGCGCTCGACGCGGCCGGCCGATGGTCGGCGCCACTACTGGGCACCTACCTCATCGGCTCCGCGTTCGCGCCGCTGTTCGGAACTTCGGTGACGGCCGGCCTCGGGTATCCGACCTTCGGAGTCATCATCTCGGGGATCAGCTTCGTTCTACTGGTCCCGTTCGCCTTGGTTTCCCGACTCTCCGCACGTACCGAAGGTGCGTATCGTCACCACAGCGCCGCCATCACTACTACCGTCATCGCGTAAGGATCACGTAGAAGTCATGAATGACAGCATCACTCACTACCGCAACGGAAAGATCTTCACGGCTGCCGACGACGGATGGGCCGAGTCGATAGTCGTCGAGGACCACAAGCTCAGATTCGTGGGCGAAACCGTCTATGCCGATATCCTGGCTCCAGACGCCGAGGTGATCGATCTCGAAGGTGCCGTCGTGCTACCCGGTTTCGTCGACGCCCATACGCATTTGGTGATGATGGGATTCGCGCTGCAGAAGTTGGATCTGCGTGATGCCGCCGATCTCGCCGACATTCAGTCCAGCATCAAGCAATTCGCGGAATCGAACCCGGACGCACCACGACTGCTGGGTCGCAGTTGGTTGTTCTCCGCGCTGGATGGAGGGCACCCGACGCGAGAGATGATCGACGCCGTCGTACCCGATCGCCCGGTGTACCTCGACGCCAACGACGTACATTCGGTCTGGGTGAACACTGCAGCACTGCGAGAACTCGGCATCGACGCGGACACTCCCGATCCGATCGGCGGTCGTATCGGCCGGGATCCGGACACCGGAGAAGCCACCGGAATGCTGTACGAGACCGCCATGATGCTCTACGTCTGGCCGAAACTGGCGGAGCTCGCATCCGACGAAGACCGGGACGCCGCCCTCGCTCTCGCCTTCCGCCACTATCTCGAGGACGGCGTGACCGGTGCGGTCGACATGGCACTCGGCGCGGACGAATTAGCCTCGCTGGAAAGAGCATTGGACGCAGGAGACGGAACACTGCCGCTGCGTGTCGCGGCTCACTGGCTGATGACCCGCGAGGACAACGAGGCCGACAACGTCGGACAAGTTCACGACGTGATCGAACTCCACGAGCGCGTCCAAGGTCCGTGGCTCCGTATCGCCGGAATCAAGATCATCATCGACGGTGTGATCGACAGCTGCACTGCCGCAATGAAAGAGCCGTACTCGGACGGCACCAACGCCGAGCCCATCTGGGATCTCGAGTCCTTGATCCCCGTCGTGACAGCCGCTGACGCCGCAGGCCTGCAGATCGCGATGCACGCGATCGGCGACGAGGCGTCGGAGATCGGATTGACGGCACTCGAGTACGCGATCGCCGCCAACGGAGACATTCCCCGCAGGCACCGAATGGAACACTTGGAGTCCATCACCCGGGACAACGTCGAAAGGCTTGCCCGCCTGGGAATCATCGCCTCGATGCAACCGGTTCACGCTGACCCTGCAATCCAGGAGAACTGGCAGGCGATGCTCGGCGACTACCGGGTCAATCGCGCGTACCCCTGGCCCGAATTCACCGAGGCCGGAGCGGTTCTGGCGTTGGGTTCGGACGCTCCGACCGCTCCCCACCCGCCGCTGCCGAACATGTTCATCGCCACCACCCGTCGATCCGCAATCGATCCGTCACTGGCACCCAACCTGCCGAAGTACGCACTCCCCCTCGCGGACGCGCTGGCTCACGCAACTCGCGACGCTGCCTACTCGTGCCGGTGGGAAGATGTGACCGGCCAGCTGGTTCGGGGTAAAGCAGCCGATTTTGTCGTACTGAAACAAGATCCGTTCACCGAAGGGGTCGATTCTCTCCTGACCACAGAGATTGCGATGACCGTCGTTGCTGGATCCGTGCGATACGACGCGGCCGGGGCCAAGAGCACCGAAGCACGGAACACCGAGTCCGATAGCTGATCGTTACCGGTTGTTCGATAACGCACGCATGCGGCCCGGCGACAGAACGAAGGAGGGACTTGAACACGTGAACCCATACACTCTGGAGGACGCATGCGCAGGAAAGCTCCGATTTCGGCCGCCGTCGCAGCCGCTGCACTGGTGACGGCCACTGCCCTGACGGTCGCCGGTTGTGGGTCGACCGAAGGAACACCTGAAGCGGCGGCGAGTTCCACGGCAGCCAGTTCAACGGCGTCGGCGACATCGACGGCAAACGAAACCGAGACGACGGTAGCGAGCTCTCCCCCGCCACAATCGAACACCCGCACAAATGCATCCACGACGGCGACTACGACAGCAATCCCCGCTTCGGGTCCCTGTCTCGACGTCGGCTCCTCGCTCGTCACCGACGCCATCGGCACGCTGGGCACCGACATCAACGGGGGCAATTGGATACCGAGATCCGCGAGCGAAGAACAGATCGGGAATTGTCCTGACCTGCTCTGGGTTTCGGTGGACGGCGACGGCGTCGGCGATGCGACTTACCAGTCACACGTCCTGTTCTTCCACGACGGAACATACCTGGGCACGGCTACCAGTGAGCCGTACTCGTACACACACGTCATCGACAGCAACAAGGATTCGGTATCCGTCCAATACCGTTGGCTGCTGGACGACGATGCATTCTGCTGTCCCCAAGGCGGACCGAACATAGTGAACTTCACGTGGAACGGCAGCGCCGTGGTTGCCGACGGCCAGTTCCCGCCGTCCTGAACCTGCCTGGGTCCGAGAAGGCCCTGAATGCAACTGTGCCCCAGCGACGACGGTCACTGGGGCACAGTCTTGTTCGATCTACTCGCCGGCGCTCCTACTCACCGACACCGAGTTCGCGCAGGCGAGTCTTGTACAGCTCGATGTTGCCGAGCTTGATGTCTTCGTAACCGCGAACCACGTCCGGCAGTGCCGCGATCTCGACGGCGCGATCGTATCCGTCGGTTGCGAGCGTACGAGAGAGGTCAGCGATCATGGCCTCGTACTCGGCGAGCAGTTCACGCTCGACCTTGCGGACGTGCATGTAGCCGAAGGGGTCGAGCTTGGTACCGCGAAGCTTCTTACCCTTGGCCAGAACCTTCAGTGCAACATGCGACTTGGGTCCGAGACCGATCTTCTTCTTGCGGCCCATCACTCGAAGGATCGGCGGGTGGAGCTTGTAGGTCAGGTTCTCCCCGGCCGGCACCTGAGACTTGACGTCCTCGATGAATGCGGGGTCGACCAGCATACGAGCAACTTCGTACTCGTCCTTGTACGCGGTGAACTTGAACAGGCCGCGGGCAACAGCCTCGCTGAAATCGGTCCGCTCGGTTGCGGCACGTTCGGCGGTCCAGACTGCCTGAACCTGATCGATGTAACGCTGGGCGATCTTGACGGACTGGAACTCGATGAGCTGCGCTGCACGCAGTTCCACCAGTCGCAGGGTTTCACCGGTGAAGGTGGTTCCGGCGAACATGTGAGCCGGTGCGACAACGGGTTCGCGGACGGACTTGGCCGGCGTGGTGACGGCCGAGAACGCTGCGGTGTCGGCAATTGCTGCACGACCCCAACGGAATGCCGCGATGTTCGCGTCCACGGCAACGCCGTTGATGCCGATCGCTTCTTCGATGGCCTCGGCCGGCAGACGAAGTCCACCGCTCTGGTAGGCAGCACCGATCAGCAGGAAGTTGGCCGCTGCGGTGTTACCGAACAACTCCTGCGCCGCGGCGAGTGCGTCGAACGAACGCAGGGTGCGCGACACCTTGTCGAGACGGGCGAGGAGTGACGTCTCCTCGGGGTAGCGAACAGCCTTGTCGTAGACCATGTCTCCGGTCGGCGTCTGCGACGTCGAGGCGATGGAGACCGTCTTCTCGGCGTTGCCGTAGTCGAGGTTCTTGTTGTCCGTCGCGGTCAGCAGGTCGAAGGCGACGATGCAATCCGCGCTGCCCGGAGTGAGGCGGTTGGACGGCTCGAGCGCGCTGGAGCTGAAACGCAGGTGCGAGACAACCGGTCCGGCCTTCTGGCTCAGTCCGATCTGGTCAAGGCTCTCCACCTCGAGGCCGGCGCGCAGTGCAGCCGTTGCGAGCACCTGGTTGACGGTCACGATGCCGGTGCCGCCGATGCCCGCGAGGAAAACGTTCTGCGTGCTGGTGAGCGGTCCGAAATCGGGGTCTGCGACGACGGGCGGGACGGGACGTGCGGCCTTGGGAGCCTTCTTGCCCGGTACCAATTCGACGGTCACGAACGACGGGCAATCGCCGTCCATGCAGGTGTAATCGGTGTTGCAGGACGTCTGGTCGATCTTCGTCTTGCGGCCGTACTCGGTGTCCACGGGCTGGACCGAGAGGCAGTTCGACTTCACACCGCAGTCACCGCAGCCTTCGCACACTGCCTCGTTGATGACGACGCGAGTGTTGCGAGTGGGCAGCGTGCCACGCTTGCGCTGGCGACGAGCGTCGGCCGCACAGTGCTGGTCGTAGATCAACACTGTGACGCCCTTGATCTCGCGAAGCTCCTTCTGGGCCTCGTCGAGGCGATCGCGGTGCCAGAGCTTGGTGCCCTTGGCCAGAGCGCGCTTGTTGTGACGCGAAGGCTCGTCGGCGCAGATGATGATCTGCTTGACGCCCTCGGTGGTCAGCTTGTGGCTGAGCTGAGCAACGGAGAGGGCACCTTCCGCGTCCTGTGCACCGGTCATCGCTACTACTTCGTTGTAGAGCAACTTGTAGGTGATGTTCACGCCTGCGGCGATGCATGCCTGGACAGCCAACTGACCGGAGTGGAAGAAGGTGCCGTCGCCGATGTTCTGGAACAGGTGAGGCACGTCGGTGAACGGTGCCTGCCCGATCCACTGGCTGCCCTCGCCGCCCATCTGCGTCAGGCCGGTGACAGCGCTGTCCTCACGGCCGGACATGGTGACGAGTGTGTGGCAACCGATTCCGCCGCCGCCGATGGAACCCTCGGGGATAGCGGTGGAACGGTTGTGGGGGCACCCGCTGCAGAAGTACGCGGTTCGCTTGGCGGAGAGCACGTTCAGCGACAGCGGGGCCGGGAGGGTGCGCTTGAGTTCGACGTGCGGCTTCAGTACGCGGCGCAACGGGGCGAGCAGCCGGCCTGCGGTCAGTTCACCACTGGCAGGCATGAGCAGACGGCCCTGGCCGTCACGCTTGCCGATGATGCGAGGGGCATCGTCGGTGCCGTACAGGACTTCCCGGATCTGAGCTTCGATGAACGCGGTCTTGTCCTCGACCACGACGATCTGCTCGAGACCTTCGGCGAACTCCTTGATCTTCTCGCCCACGACGGGGTAGCACATTCCGATGCGAAGGAGACGGATCCCGGCGCGGTGCAGCGCGGCATCATCGACGCCGAGGTCTGCCAGAGCTTGTCGGACGGAGTCGAAAGTTGTACCGGTGGCGGCGATACCGATCTTCGCACCGGAGGGGTTGACCTCGATCACATCGAGGTTGTTGGCAGTTCCGTACGCGTGCACAAGATCCCATCGCGGGCCGTACAGATCGGCCTCGGCGATGACACTGTCCGGCGGCGCGGCCATCTGACGCTGCTTGTAGACGAAGGGCTTGCCCTCGAACTGCACTTCCGGAACCACGATGTCGAAGTCCGCGATGCTGCCGTCGATCGTCCAGGCACCGTCTGCGACGTCGGCGACGATCTTCAGCGCTACGACGCAACCGGATACACGCGAGAGTGCAACGGCGTGCATACCCATCGTGATGATCTCTTCGGCATTGCGTGGGAAGAGAACCGGCACGCCCATCGCGGCAAGCGAGCGCTCGCTGACGGCCGGAACCGTGGAGGACTTCGACGCGGGGTCGTCGCCCACCAGGAGGACGACGCCGCCCTTGGGGTTCACGCCGTACATGTTGGCGTGGCGAATGGTGTCGGTAGCGCGGTCGACCCCGGGGCCCTTGCCGTACCAGACGCCGGTCACGCCGTCGTGGGTCGCGGTTCCGGCAGGGAGATCCGTCTGGCTTCCCCATACCGCCGTGGCGGCGAGCTCCTCGTTGAAGCCAGGGATGAAGGTGATGTCGTGCTCGGCGAGAACCTTGGGCATGCCGTGAAGCATCTTGTCGACGCCACCGAGGGGGCTGCCCTGGTAACCGGAGACGAAGGTGGCAATACGCTTACCTGCCCGAATGTCGCGAACGTGCTGCTCGACGAAGCCGCGTGCAATTGCCTGAACACCGGTCAGCAACACCGGTCCCGATCCCGACCGGTACCGATCATCGAGGTCATAGGGCTTGGCCTGGGCTACGCCCGACACCAGTTCAGTCATCGTGGACCACCGTTCCGTCTGCAGTGCATTTCAACTACCGTGCATTTTCAACAACCGCGTAACTCGATCTGTTCAGATGATCGTGGTCGAGGTATGTGAAAGCGTCAACAGAGGCTTGTTCAACTATTCAAATTGACAATTTGTGAGCCAAATCACGTGACCTAGGTCATCGAATCAATCAGTTGGAGACCCGTTCGTGGCGATACGGCGAAACGGACATAAAACGTTCCCGACAATGCACACCGAGAACTTTCTTGACATTGACGCAACGTCAACTTGCATGCTGAATGAGCACAACCGATCCGAGAGTAGGAACTCCACGTGAGCGAATGGTCCATCCAAGAACTCGCCAAATCCGCAGGTACCACCAGCAGAACGCTGCGTCACTACGGCGATTTGGGACTCCTGGAACCGAGTCGCATCGGCGCCAACGGCTACCGCTTCTACGACGAAGACGCCCTGGTGCGACTGCAACGCATCCTTCTACTTCGGGAACTCGGACTCGGATTGCCGGCCATCGCCGAAGTCCTCACCGGCGAACGCGATACGGCCGCCGCACTGCGTACGCACCTCGAACTCCTCGAGCAAGAGCGCACGCGGATCTCGAGACAGATCGAATCGGTCAACAGGACCTTGAACAAGACGAAGAATGGTGAATCACTCATGCCGGAAGATGTTTTCGACGGGTTCGACCACACCCGATACAAGGACGAGGTCATCGAGCGTTGGGGCAAGGACGCCTACACCAGCGGCGACAACTGGTGGCGGTCGATGTCGGAGCAGGACCGTAAAGCTCATCTGCAATCTCAAGCCGACATCGCAGCGGCATTCGGAAAAGCACTGACAGCGGGGCTGTCCGCGGAAAGCGACGACGTCCAGACGATTACCCGAAGACAGTTCGAGTGGATAAAGATCGGTTGGCAGGGAAGGACTCCCAGCGCCGACGCCTTCACCGGGCTCGGCCAGATGTACGTCGACGATCCCCGCTTCACTGCAAACTACGACAAGTACGGAGAAGGCACTGCTTCGCTGGTCCGTGACGCGATGAAGGTCTACGCCGAGCGCAATCTGCACTGACGTCGATCAGTCCTGCCCACTGCCGAGGAGGTTGTGTCGGTGCGCTGCCGCGACAGCCTCTTCCCGGGAATGCGCACCGAGTTTGCGATACAAGGCTCGGAGGTGACTCTTCAGCGTGTTGTTGGATACGAACAACCGCCGCGCGATCTCACCGATCGGAATGCCGAGACCCAGTTCCACGAGAACGTCCATCTCCCGTTTCGTCAATTGGACCCGAACGATGGCCGCCGGATACATCTGCGCCGCTTCGGATTCGAGAAAGGTCGCGACGGCACTGCTCGAGCCCTCGGCCCGATCTTCGAGTTGCCTGATCAGATCACGCGGTATCGTCGCCAGGGCCGACAGGACACCGGAGGTTTCGAGCAGTCCGCGAGCTTCCTCCCATGTACTCGCGGCAGCGGGGATCCTGCCCAGTTCACACAGAGCAGCGCATTCGATCAGCAGGGATTCGAGCCGAAACCTCGTGAGATACTGCCCGCTCCAGTCGATTTCGCGGCACAATTCCAATGCCTGGGACGGCGACCCGGTCAGGAGATGCGCCCGCGCCACGGAGACCGTGACAACTGCAAACGTATGTGGCGCAGCGACTGATTCTTCCAGCGCCTTGGTACCCTCCCCGGACGCCAACAGAAGATCGATACGTGCCGCGGCGAGAAGCGCGTCACCGAGTGATCGTTCACACGGATTCACGTGCCCGTGCGTTGCCACTGCGCGCTGGAGGGAAATCAGCCCCGAGAACGGGTCCGATTGCAGCAGTGCAAATCTGGTGTAAGTGTAGGCCGCGAACGCCCACAGGTCGCCCGGCGGTGTGACCTCGGCGAGTGCGTCCATCGCGGCAGCTCCGGCGTGCAGGTCCACGCTGTCGCACGCCACCAGTGCCCGCGCGATCGCTCCCCCCATGTGCGAGGGCGGTCCCAACCATCCCGAAACGTCCGGGTGTGTGCTTTCCAGGTGCAGCCAGTCTGTCGCGTGCGCGACGTCCCCGATCAGCGCGGAGTTGAGCGCGGCATTGCCTGCGGCGTGACGCAGGACGAACTCCGGACCATGTTGCACCGCACCTTGATAGGCGAGTCGCAATTCCACCGCGGCATCACCGAGGTCACCGGTCAATTGATGCGAGACCCCCCAGATCAGCCGCAGGGCGGGCAGTTGAGACCCCAACGCGCCCAACGACTCGTCGCCGAGTCCGTACACGACGTGCGCCAATTTGCGCGTGATCTCGGTCGAGCGTTGGTACTTACCGGATGTTCTCAGCACCACCGATTGGACAGTTCCGACGTTCAACAAGCTGTGCGCATGCGGACTACCACCTATCGCACGCAATTCCGCCGGTTCCGTCGGTAATGAATCGCCGTTGATCAACTGCGGCCGCAGACGTGATTCGAGCAGGTCACGACCCACCAGAATCGAAGGGTTCGAACTGAGTACGTCACCGGGTATGGATTGCAACGCAGTCCGGACCAATCCGGTGTGATCGACCAGAAGATCAGCCCAGTGGCGCTCGAGTATGTCGAGCACCCTGGTCCACTTGCGTCCGTCCAAGGCGTAGTGAACGGCACCGGCTATATCCGAAGTCCCGAGAGCGTGATCGACGAGTACCTGGAAGGGATCTTCGAATCCATCCCCTTGTTCGGCCCGTATCTGTATGAATGCCAGTCGAACTGACGGCGCGAAGTACCAGGACGGTTCTCCCTCGAAACCATTCCGGAAGATCAGACCGAAAGACTCGAGCAAGTCCAGTTTGCCCTCCACGTCAAGATCGTCGGACAAGACACGAGCGATCTCTGGTGTCACCGTGCGGGCAGCGGCGATCGTAGTCGCGAAGTCGAACAACTCGAGCGACTTGCCCGACCGAGGAGCGGTCCGACTGACGTACGCGTGGATCGCCTGGTCCACTCGCTGCTGAACGCGTTCGCGTCCACGGCTCGGTTCACTCAGCCCCGCAACCGCACTCAGAGCAACCTTCATCAGCACGGGAACGCCGGCGACGCGTTCACAGATCGAATGGACGATGCCCGAGGGAAGGTGAATCCCTGCCTCCGCGAACAGAACGGTGGACTCGTCGAGCGTGTATCTGAGGTCGTTCGCGCACAGGTACTCGTCCACGCGGACGTCTTCGAGCAAGTCCGTCGCAGACCGATCCTGCAGCGTGACGATTACTTTCAATCCGGGAAGCCGCACGATCAGATCCACGATTCGGCGTCCCACCTCGTCACCCTCAACCAGGTCGATGCGGTTGAACACCAACACGAATGGTGCGGGCGACGAGTCGAGGAGTGATTCGATCGCGCCCACTGGATCCTCGCGCATTCGTGGCGGGGCCTCGAGTGATTCCAGCGAATCCTGAATTACTGCGAGCGCGGTGTTCCAGTACTCGAGGGGGGTCATCCGATGCGATGGCGCCGGCACCCAGACTACCGGTCTGCTCGGCACCTGCCCGAGAGTCGTGAGCCACAACGCGGCGAGTTCCGTCTTGCCGAACCCAAGTGGCGAATCGATGACAGTCAATCCCGCCGAGCGTTCCATCAATCCGAGGAGGCGGGGACGAATCGCCGTGGCTCCACGCCCGGCAAGCCGCCTTTGCAGCGTGCCCCTTCCTCGAGGATTTCGCTTTGCTCGAGATAGCTGCGATCGATTCGAAGTGGACGTCATGATGGCCGACAAACGAGCAGTCGATCCCCGCCGAACTCGAGATTTCGTTCGAGCATCGAACTCCCAACCTGTCCACCCATAACGAACAACATAGACAGCTTCGCCGCGACACGCGAGCACGGGCCGTCTCACAAATACGCCCGATTTGTCTCATTATGTGGGCTCGGTCACTATTGACGTCTATTTGCGGGAGAGTGACTGCGACCTGCGGGATCTGACATATCATGCCCGCGTGTCGATGAATTCCGCCCGCATCCGCGTGTCGACCCGATCGGTCGATCCTGCGGACGCCGACGACTTCTGGCGCAGTGTCACACGTCCGTTCTTCGTCACCGACCGAATTGACCCTGACACATCTCTCGAAGGCTCGATCACAGCGCTTTCCATCGGAACCTCGTTGATCGGTCAAACTACCTTCAACGCACAGAAGTACACCCGAAACAATCGGCTGATCGCCGAGAGCGGACTCGACGATGAATACATGGTCCAGGTCGTCCTCGACGGGCAGTTGAGCGGCAACGCCGACGGAGTCGATTTCGTCGCACGTCCAGGCGATGTCACATTCTTCGACCTCGGGCGTACCTGGACCGCCGACGCGGAGGCGGAATCGACAGGGCGCACCATCACGCTCCTCGCACCGCGTTCCCTCGTCGAGGCCGAGTCGAAGGGTCGTTCTCTACACGGGACGGTACTGCGCGGAGTTCCTGCCGTCGTGCTCGCTCAGTGCATGCAATCGGTCGTACTCGCGCTACCGCATCTCGATCCCGATGCTGCGGCCGGCTACGAGGACGTCGTCGCTTCCCTCCTTCGTGTCAGTTTGGGTATCGCCGAACCTGATCTGTCGCCGCGGCCCGATCACTCTCTCCGCGATCGTGCGTACGCCTACATCGCCGAGCATCTCTCGGAGACCTGGCTCGGCCCGACGAGCATGTGCGCAGCATTGTCCGTCTCCCGGGCACAGCTCTATCGCGCATTCGCATCCGACGGCGGAATAGCTCTTGTCATTCGGCGGAAGCGTCTCGAACTCGTCTACCGCGAATTGACCAGAACCGAGATGCCGAACGAAACGATCGAAGCGTTGGCCCTGCGATGCGGCTTCACCTCGAAATCCCAGTTGGCGCGAGCGTTCAAGGACTTCTACGGGATGACCCCGAGCCAAGCCCGAACCGACGGCAGACGCACGATCGGGGACCCGTCGATCGCACGCCTGCACCGCCGACTCGAGTTCTTCAGCCCCTGAATCCGAGATACTCCACAGCCTCGCGAGCGTGCCTGTGTTCTAGTTGATCCATGAGCTGGGTCGACAAGGAACTGAGTCTGGCTGCGCTCACAGGTGCGGTCACAGGTGTCGCCGTGATGATCCCGATAGTCGGCGATGGAGCCTGGTCCTGGGTAGGACTGTTCATACCCGCCTTCATCGGAGCGCTGGCAGGGCTGATTGTCGGCTCGAGCGCTGTTGCAGGTGGGCGCTGCGCCCTGAGAACAAGCCACACATGGCCGGCGCGCACAGTCTGCTGCTGGAAGCATCGGTTCGCTGCGTGCTCTGCCTTGGCGGTGACATTGCTGGTAATCGGAGTGTCCATGGCGGCTGTCGTCGCTACTGGTGACCCGGTGCGAGATGCCGCAGGGTTCCCGATGTCCTTGATCGTACTGGCGGTCATCGCCGCAGTTACGTACGTGTTCTCCTACCTGCTCGCCCCCGCCCAGGCCTCCCAGACGCCGTAAGAACCTCTATTTCATCGCAATTCATCACTCGAACCGCGGAAGCGACGACTGAACTATCCGCACCCGGCAACGAGCTCAGATCACTTCAGCTGGAAATGAACCGGAGAACAAACTGCTCGATGCCTTCCGATATGACCTTGGTCAGCGCGGTGAAGTCGTTCGACCAGCGTTGAATATCCAAGCTGCTCATCACTTTCCTCCGTTCTTCGTCCCGCTGCCCGTGACGCACAACGTAAGCGGGACATTGGGGCGCATTGGAACTATCTGCGAGAACGCGGTTTCCGTTACCAATTGACCGATCGAACAGCGACGCAGGTTCATTCGAACCTGATACTGCAACTTCGCCGAACGGTTGCAACAACGCCGAGCAGAGTTCGAGCGAAAAGCACTATCCACCAGAAGTATTAGCTCGAAAGAACTACGATTAACTCGATTCCTGGACGCACCACATCAGACGCGCCGACTTGCGATAAGGGCGAGCTGACAGGCAACAACCGGGACAAAGCCATCCGACGATCATGCACGAAATACGGCCACGCCGCTCGAGGAGTAATTCGAAGTCTTCCAAGGGATCGGCTCTGCTCACTCACTTCGCTGGTTTCGCCTGGCGACGATGGCGAAGTTCAACGGTATCCGCGGAGAGTGGCTCGGCAGAGTCCATCCGTTGGCGCATGGAACGAGTTCGGGGAAGGCCGGCCAGTCCATATAGGGAAGTTCCGAAACTGATTCGATATGAAGACCCGCATCCAGCAAGGAACCAATGACCTCGCCTAGGTCGTGGCGCCATTCGTGGTTGGCAGTGTGCGCTATCTGCCCATCGGAGGTCCCGGTGTAAGTCGCCGAGTCTTCGTACGATCGCATGCCGCCTCCGGAGAGGTAGTCGTCGGTGATCATCCACGGCTCGAACGCCATTGCGCCGAGGATCGGATGATCGTCCCGGATCTGAAACACCCCACCAGGCTCGAGGAGGTCGTGGATCGACTGAGCCCAAGCGGTGAGTTCCGGCAACCAGACGATTGTTCCGGCACTGGTGACGATCGCGTCGAAACGTCGGTCGATCAGCGTCGAGGCGAATCGCGCATCACCTTCCACCCAGGTGATCTCGCGGTTGTCTGCCTTTGCGATACGAGCAGCGTGGTGCAGAGAGTTGGGTGACAGATCAAGCCCGTGCACGTCGATCGCACCAAGACGCGCCCAGGAGATCGTGTCGATCCCGATGTGGCACTGCAAATGCAGGAGCGAGTGACCTTGCACTCCTGACTGTGGCAGATGCGGGGCCAGAATCGACAAGTCGTTCTGCACAACTGTGGAAATGGTCGCTCTGTTGGCGAGAAACCCGCCGACGTCATACATTTCGGAGCGCACATGCACATCGGCGCGATCGTCCCAATTTGCCTTGTTTCCGGCGATGGCTTCGGCCTCGTGCTTCGCTGCTGCCCCTTGCATGACTACCCCTCCGAGATCGGCCTGAACTGCCTTTCTAACACGTCTGTAGTCGTGTTCGCCGTCGTGTCTTCGAGGACACTTTCGTCTACCGGATCAGAAGGTAACTTCTTCGACCGGTTTCTCCTCGTGGCTCGCCGCGCCGAAGACGGCCACGGCGACGGCACCCGCGATTGCCCCGACGAAGCCGACGACGGCAAGCCATTCCAGGCCCGGTCTCGACGCGTCGCCGAGCACCACGACGCCAACGATTCCCGGAACCACCGTCTCGCCGACAACCAGAGCCGCTGTCGCTCCGTTGACGGATCCCAGTTGCAGCGCCACCGTGTGCAGATAGAAACCGCCCAGGCCCGAGACGAGGATCGCCCAGCCGGCCGGATCGCGGAGCATCGTACCGATTTCGAACGGATCGATTCCGTAGACCACGCGTACGGCAATGGCCAGACAGCCGAACAGCACACCTGAGATCAACCCGGCGACAACTGCTGCGCGTGAGCCCAACCATCGGATCAAACCGATGCCGATCAGCAAGATCAACGCCGAGCCCACGAGGACACCCCAATGGACGACGTCGTTGGAACTCCCACCGCCCGCGTGACCTGACGACAATCCGAGCAGCAGGAGCGATCCGATCACCGCAGCGATCGCGAACCAGTCGCGACGATGCAACTGGATGCCGAGGACCACGGTCCCCAGCACTGCCGTGATGACGAGATTGGCACTGACCACTGTCTGCGACAAGAACAGTGGAATGAGCCGCGCGGAGATGGCACTTCCGGCGAATCCGACCGCATCGAGCACGGTGCCCAGGATGAACGACGCCGTCAGCGCGGCCGCGAACGTCGAACGCAAGGTCGGGCCACCCGACGCCGTCACGTGTCCGGCCTCGCCACGCTGCTCGGCGGCAGCTGCCGACTTGCGCGCGCCGTAGGCTTGCAGCACGGATGCAACGCCGTACCCGACGCATGCCACGATCGCGGCAATCAGTCCGATCAGCATCGAAATTCCACACGAAGTTCCTGGGCAATGGTCATGGAGATAGACCCTGCCTTATTTCCCCAGGCCTGACATCACCCTCAGGTATTCGAACAAGTGCTACCCGAGAAGTACACCGACCGCCCCTGACCGGTACCTGGGGACACCCCGACCCCTAGTGGAATTGCTTGAGAGCCCTGATCTTGTTCATGACGTCGAGCGCCGCCACCTTGTACGCCTCGGACAGTGTCGGATAGTTGAAGACGGCGTCGACAAGGTATTCGACGGTCCCGCCGCACCCCATCACCGCTTGGCCGATATGCACGAGATCCGTTGCACCCGAGCCGAAGATATGAACACCGAGCAGTTTCAGGTCATCCGTCGACACCAAGATCTTGAGCATCCCGTAGGTGTCGCCTGCGATCTGCCCGCGTGCGAGTTCGCGGTATCGGGAAACCCCGACCTCGTACGGCACCGATTCCTTGGTCAAATCGACCTCGGTGGCGCCCACGTACGACACCTCGGGAATCGAGTAGATGCCGATCGGCTGCAGATCCATCAGCTTCGCGCCTGGTTCGTCGAAGGCATGATAGGCCGCGAGTCGACCTTGATCCATCGACGTCGCCGCCAACGCCGGGAATCCGATGACGTCACCGACGGCGTAGATGTGTTCGACCTTGGTGCGGAAATTGTCGTCGACGTAGATACGGCCACGTTCGTCGGCTTCGAGCCCGGCGTTCTCCAGCGCGAGTGGCGCCGTGAGGCCTTGCCGTCCAGCCGAGTACATCACGGTCTCGGCTGGAATCTGCTTGCCGCTGCGCAGCGTCGTAAGCGTTCCGTTCGCTCCGACGTCGACGGCCGTCACTTCTTCACCGAATCGGAAAGTGACCGCCAGATCGCGTAGATGGAATCGAAGCGATTCGATGACCTCGGGGTCGCAGAAGTCCAGCATCGACGTCCTCTTCTCGACGACGGTGACCTTGGTGCCGAGTGCCGCGAACATCGATGCGTACTCGATACCGATCACTCCCGCGCCCACGACGACCGTGGTGGTCGGGATGGAGGTCAGATCGAGGATTCCGTCGGAGTCGAGCACCCGGTGACTGTCGAAGGACACCCCCGCCGGGCGAGCAGGCAACGTTCCGGTCGCGATCACGACGAACCTCGCCGTGATCGTCATCTTGTCTCCGCGCGAGGCGTCCTCGACGAGGATGGTGTGCTCGTCGACGAACGAGCCGACCCCTACCAACAATTCGACGCGGTTGCGCAGGAGCTGAGATCGAACGACTTCGATTTCTTTGGTGATGACATGCTGGGTTCGCGCCAGCAGGTCGGCCGGAGTGATGTTCTCCTTGACGCGGTAACTCGCGCCGTACAGTTCGCGTTGGTTCATCCCGGTGAGGTAGAGAACCGCCTCACGCAACGTCTTCGACGGAATGGTGCCGGTGTTGACGCACACTCCCCCGAGCATGTTGCCCTTCTCGACCATCGCTACCCGTTTACCCAGCTTGGCCGCCGCGATGGCAGCCTTCTGCCCACCCGGGCCGGAGCCGATCACAACCAGGTCGTATTCCATCGGATCAGTCATCGCTTACAAATACCGTCTGCATACGACCGGCAGATGCCGAGCATGTCAATACTCGGTGAACAATCCGCGCGCCGAAACGACACGACGGCAGTACACGAACCCTGTTGCAATTAAAAGAGATACAGCCGAATCCATACGAAACTTGCTACACATAAACATATTCCGACGTTTGCATGCGCACATGCTTCGTCGCCGACGGAATTCACAACGGTCTGTTGAAATTTGTTTCACCACAGAGTGATTGATCGATCAACTGACAGGTGACCAGGGCCGTAAACCGGATGTCCAGTATTCGAATTGTCCGAAATAACGAGCGGAATGTTCCTCGTCACATCCCGCACCGAAGCAGTTGCGCGGAGCCTCGGGCCGCGTTCTACTTGCCTTGACTAATCATCTGTCACTCTCGGTTACAAACATCCGCCCCGTTCACGATCCCCACCTTTCGCCATCTCGAGAGATCAGGTTTCCCAATGGAATTCACGGAACTTGCCGACTATCCCCTACCTCCAGGGGCCGTCACCGAGTGGACTCCCGCCGCGGTGAATCCGCCCGAGCTGTGGCCTGTCGACCAGCGTCCCGCCAGCTACATACACGAGGCACACTTGAAACATGCCCAGCAGGCGAAACGGCAGCTGCACCATCAGACCGACGTGTGCACTCCGTCGTGGCTGGGTACCTCGTTTCGCATCCACGACCGACTCGACCGAAGGATCTGGGCGGCCGCTCTCGATCACTGGATCGATCGCCACGAAGTGCTCCGAACACACGTCGCCGTGGAGGGCGAAACGATAGTCCGACGCACCGCGGCGTCTGGAGACGTCCGGATTCTGGGCACCGAGGTCGGACACCTTGCGTCCTCGATGTCTGTCTTCACGCATCTGCAGCAACTGCTCGACCGATCGACCGATCCACTTGTCTGGCCTGCGTATCAGTTCGCGACGATCGAAGGCCCCAACCACTTCACCGTGGTTTTTGCCGCTGATCATGCTCTGCTGGACGGATATTCGGTGGCGTTGACCGCGCACGAACTGCAGACGATCTACCGATCGTTGAGCGAGGGAAGCCCTCCCTCGCCGCCGGAGACCGGAAGCTACATCGACTTCGGCACCAAGGAACGAGATCTCGTGGGACACGCGGACCGCTCTCACCCGGCAGTGCAGACGTGGCGCGAGTTCTACGCGCAGGGCGAGGCTCCGTACTTTCCAGCGCTACCCGAACCGGTCACCGGACGCCGAGTCCCTCAGCAGAGCCTGTCTGCCTGGCTTCTGAGCGCCCGGGGAGCCGAACGCCTGGCAGAAGCGAGCAAGCGCAGCAACCAAGGATTCCTGGCCGCGATACTCGCGTGCGCGGCCAAGGTGACCGGCGATCTCACCGGTGCAGACGAATTCCGCGTCGTCGTGCCGCAACACACCCGTTCGGAGCTTCGATGGGCCGCGTCGCTGGGATGGTTCATCGGTGTTGTGCCGGTGAGGATTCCGATTGCCCCCGCCGCAACCGTGAGCGATCTGGCCAAGGTTGCCGGCACGGAGATACGGCGCGTCCGCCCCGCCGCGGCACTGCCGTATTCGAAAGTGTGCGAGCTGATCGACTCCCCGCAGCACCTGCCGTTCGTGCTCTCGTACATGGACGTTCGTCACGTTCCTGGTGCCGAGCAATGGACGAGCTGGCAGACCAGGGGCCTTCGTAGTCGAGATCATTCGGGAACCGACGTCTACATCTGGCTCACGCGGACTCCCGAAGGGCTCAATCTGGCCATACGCCACCCGGGCAACGCGCGCACGAGCCGCCACATCCATCAGTTCGCGGGACTCCTACGCCGCGAAATGGAGGACTTTGCCTTCTCGACCGACACTTTCGCACCTCCGACCAACACCGCCGTACCGATCAATACCGCTGTACCGATCGAGGAGAACTCTCATGGAAATGACACCCATCGATCTCTGGGCACCGAAAGCCGGGACGCTCACCGAGTTCAGGCCTACTGAACAATCCCTGGCGGCGGCATCCGGGGCACCACGGAGCGACCAACCGCTCTCGTTCCTACAGGAAGGACACATTCGTACCGCCGATCACAAGCGCGCACAAGGCGTCGACTGGTCACCGTGGATCGGATTCACGTTCACTCTGCCCGGTGATCTCGATCGGGAGGCACTGCGTCGGGCGGTCCAGGCGTTTGTCCTGCGGCACAACACACTGCACAGTTGGTTCGAGGTGAGATCATCCGAAGATCCCGACGGTAGCGGGGTCATCGACCGTCACGTGGTGGATGCGTCGACGATCGAACTCACGCCGCACAGCATCGGTTCTCTGAACACGACAGATGCGGTTCGCGAGCATGTGAGCCGAAGTTTCGCCGGCGATACCAGCCCATTGCAATGGCCCTCGTTCATCAGTGGCGTCGTCGAGCACGGCGCCGGCTTCACCGTCTACTACGGCGTCGATCACTCGCACACCGACGGCCTGTCGTTGATGCTGGGCGTCGAAGAACTTCGTGCGCTGTACATCGCCGAAAGCGCCGGCATCGACGCTCAACTTCCCTCTCCCGGCAGCTACGTCGAGTACAGCGGCGAGGAACGGACATCCGCGGGGAACCTCGACCTGGCCGCAGCGCCTGTGCAGCAGTGGATTTCGATTCTCGCCGCCAACGCCGGCCAACTCCCGACGTTCCCCCTCGACCTCGGTGTCGCGAGCGGCGAACAGACCCGGTCGACCCGCAAACACATCGACGTTCTCGACAGCGACGAGTCAGCCGCGTTCGCAGCGCTGTGCAAGTCCAATGGCGTCGGCTTCTCCACGGGGATCTTCGCAGCCCTCGCCCTCACCGAGATCGAAGTTGCGGATCGAGCGAACTACTTCGCGCTCAACGCAGTCGGCACTCGCTCCGATCCGAGATACCTCTATTCCCAAGGCTGGTTCATCAATCTCGTCCCGGTCTCGTTCACGCTGAGCGGTGTCACGAACTTTACCGATGCACTCCCCCTTGCCCACGCTGCTCGCGCTGCGGTGAAGGGACTCGCGGACGTGTCCATTCACTCGGTGATCGCCCAGGTGTCGAAGTTGACCGGATCCGACATCGGTGGAACCTCGGTCCCGCCGATGGTGTCGTACATCGACATGCGCCTGATTCCAGGTGCCGAGCACCATGACGAACTCGAGGCGCGGGCACTGGGTGGGCCAGGAACGACGGGTGATCTGTCGATGTGGATCAACCGGAAGGAAGACCGTACGTACGTGATGGTCAGTTTTCCGGACACCGAGCAGGCGCACACATCGGTGAATCGGTACCTACGACACCTTCGCAACGTCCTGAGAACGGTCGCTGATACCGGCGACTACCGTGTCGTGCGTCAGGCGGATGCACGTCAGGAAGTGGAGACCGCCTGATGCACATCACGTTTCTCGACAGGTTCGAGGCACGGCCGGGCCGCATTCTGCAGTGGACGCCGAGTGAAATCTCCACCGGAACGACGTATCCGGTTCCTCCGACCTCCAATCAGCAGCTGCATCTTGCCGGCAGCCGCGGCGATACGACTTGGCTCGCTGCCACTTTCGACGTTCCCGGCCCCATCGACACGGACGCACTCAAGGCCAGCTTCGAGGAATGGACGTCCCGTCACGACGCCCTGTCGTGCTCGTTCTCCCAGGCCGAAGAATCGGGTGAATCCTCGGCACTGTTCGTCGACGTCGCCGACGTCGCCGATCTGCGCCTGCGTGAGGAAACAGTGGCTGACGCGCGAACACCGGAGCGGGTGCGAGAACTCTTGGGCGAGCGCTTGGATCGATGGTGCAATCCTTTCGCGTTTCCCGCGTACTTTCTCGGTGCCATCACCCGCGAGGACCAGTCGACAGTGGTCTGCGGGTTCGACCATGCCATCTGCGACGGCTGGTCCATGAGCATCGCAATTACCGAGATCAGCACTCTGTATCGCGAATACACGCGGGCGGACCGTGATCCGATCGCGTCTGATCTCCTTCCGGAGCCCGGGAGTTTCCTCAACTACTGCTTCCGGGAATCGGCAACCGCGGATCCAGAGCCCGGCGACCACCGGATTGCGGGTTGGCGGTCCTTCCTCCGAGCATGCGGGGGTGACACTCCCCATTTTCCCGTAGATCTGGGACTGCCCGCCGGGGCGATGTCGCCCCAGGGCACAGACACCCGAATGCTCCTCGACGCCGACGAAGCAGAGTTGTTCGACCAGAACTGCGCCGATCATCGGCACTCATCGT
Organism: Rhodococcus sp. 008; assembly: GCF_001682295.1. Taxonomy (NCBI): domain Bacteria; kingdom Bacillati; phylum Actinomycetota; class Actinomycetes; order Mycobacteriales; family Nocardiaceae; genus Rhodococcus; species Rhodococcus sp. 008. The sequence continues at coordinate 847,204 of NZ_CP012749.1, forward strand.
TCGGTGCAATTCTTGCGTCGATCGGTTTGGCCACAACACAATTGACCGGCAAGAGGGACACGCACCTACTGTTCCCTGTTCACACGCGTCGGGAACCGCGACACAACCACACCTTCGGATGGCTGGTAGCCAATGCGCCCATCACCGTGACGAGCATGGACAATCTTCACAGCACTGCCCGGGCAGTCAATCTCGCTTTCCACGAGTCACTTTCACTGTCGTCCGTCTCGTCGAGGCAGGTGTTGCGGAGCTTGGGGCCCGAGGTTTCGCCCACTCGCAGAGACATCTTCTCGGTGTCCTACGCCGACTACCGAACCATGCCCGGTGGATCTCGCCCCCGTAAATCAAAGTCCAGCGAATCACAGCCTGCGCCGATCAATCCGCAGCAACTCAGTCGCGTCTCGAACGCCGACGACGTTCAGTTCTGGTTCTCACGAACTCACGACGGATTGGCAGTGCGGACCAGGTTTCCTGCGCCCGCTGCCCGGACAGTGCACACCTTCCTCTCGCATGTCTCCGAGATCCTGTCGACGCCGTAGACGAACGGCCGCCTATCCGTAGATCTATTTGACACTTCTTTGTTGTGCACAACTTAACTGTGCGCTACAGTTGTTCTCGTGACCAACCCACTCGCCCTCGAACGCCAGGTCTGCTTCGCCCTCTATTCGGCGTCGCGGGCCACGACGGCCGCGTACCGGGCGATGCTCGACGACCTGGGAATCACGTATCCCCAGTACCTCGTCTTGTTGACACTCTGGGAACGAGACGGCCGCGGGGTGCGTGAGATCTGTGAGGCACTCGATCTCGATACCGGAACTCTCTCGCCGCTGCTCAAGAGGCTCGAGGGTCTGGGATTCATCGAGCGCCGACGCCTCACCACCGACGAGCGTCGCGTCGAGATTCACCTGACCGAGGCGGGTTCCACCCTGCGCAGCAAGGCCGAGGACATCCCAGCCAAACTCGCAGGTGCCACTGGTCTGAGCACCGACGAACTCACCGAACTTCGAGACGTTCTCACTCGTCTCGGCGAGTCGCTCCAAGCATCCAATGCCCACTCCGACGGAAAGAAGAAGTCATGAACATCGTCTACACCGCAGAAGCACTTGCCACCGGCGAAGGCCGCAACGGTCACGCTCGCACCTCGGACGGACGCCTCGATCTCGGCCTCGCCATTCCCAAGGAAATGGGTGGCAGCGGCGAAGGCACCAACCCCGAGCAGCTCTTTGCCGCCGGATACGCAGCATGCTTCCACTCCGCTCTGCAGATGGTCGCCCGTGCCGAGAAGGCCAACGTGGCTGATTCCGCAGTCGGCGCGCGGGTCGGCATCGGCCCCAACGGTGCAGGAGGCTTCGGACTCGCTGTGACGCTGGAGGTTTCACTCCCCCATCTACCCCATGATCAGGCCGTCGAGCTGACGGAGAAGGCACACCAGGTGTGCCCGTACTCCAATGCAACTCGCGGCAACATCGAGGTCACCCTCGAAGTAAGTAAGGACGACGAATGAGCACTACCACTGTCAGCCGGGAAATCCGTCTCGCTTCACGCCCGAACGGTTGGCCCACGTCGGAGAACTTCGCCACCGCCGAAGTAGAACTCCCCGAACTCGAAGACGGCCAGATCCTGGTCCGCAACATCGCCATCTCCGTCGACCCGTACATGCGCGGCCGAATGAACGACGTGAAGTCCTACCTTCCGCCGTTCCAGGTCGGTGCGCCGCTCGACGGTGGTGCTGTCGGCGAGGTCGTCGAATCCAAGTCGACTGATCGCGCCGTGGGCGACGTCGTCGTCCACGGCCTCGGATGGCGTGAATACGCCATCCTCGACGGATCCGCAGTGACTCCGGCCGACACGTCCATCGCGCCGGCGACGGCCTACCTGGGTGCCCTCGGCATGACTGGCCTCACCGCGTATGCCGGCCTCACCGCGGTTGCGGAGTTCAAGGAAGGCGATACCGTATTCGTCTCCGGCGCAGCAGGTGCCGTCGGATCGCTCGTCGGTCAGATCGCCAAGTTGCTCGGAGCGAAGCGAGTAATCGGTAGCGCCGGTTCACCGGCGAAGGTTGCCCGACTTCTCGAACTCGGATTCGATGCGGCATTCGACTATCACGACGGCCCGATCACCGAACTACTCGCCGCTGCCGCCCCTGACGGCATCGACGTGTACTTCGACAACGTCGGTGGCGAGCATCTCGAAGCCGCAATCGATGCCATGAACCAGGGTGGCCGGATTGCCCTGTGCGGAGCCATCGCTCAGTACAACACCACCGAGAAGCCCACCGCTCCCCACAACCTGGCACTGGTGATCGGCAAGCAGCTCACACTGCGCGGATTCCTCGTGGGCGGCTACCGTCACCTCGGTGGCGAATTCCGCACCCACATGGCAGGGTGGCTCGCCGACAACAAGATTCAGTGGGACGAGACCATCGTCGAAGGCCTGCAGAATGCACCGCAAGCGTTCATCGACCTGATGCGCGGCGCGAACACCGGCAAGATGGTTGTCACGCTGTAACCCGAACAACATCTAGCTCGAGCGGATATGAAGGTGGCCGCGAACTTCTCGAAGTTCGCGGCCACCTTCATATCTGAATCAAATCCCGAACGAGACTCCGGTCAACTTCTCCGACAGTGTCCACAAACCCGAGGCTGTCTTCGTATCGTGTGACTTCTTGTTCGACCCCACGACCTTCGGATACCCTCGCTGCTCGAACGGACCGTCCGGTCCGATGTAACTGCCGCCGAAGGCATCCGGCGCGGTTGCCGCCCACAGTTCGGGAAGGGCGCCCATCTCCGCGGACTGCGCGAAGATCGAATTGCCGATTCCCATCAGCTTGTCCTGGATCGACTCGGTGTGCCCCTGCAGGTTCGTCGACGCGTATCCCGGATGCGAAGCGAGCGCTTTGAGCGAAGATCCCGACGCCGCGAACCTGCGTTGAAGTTCGTACGTGAACAACAGATTGGCAAGCTTGGACTGCCCGTAGGCCAACCATCGGTTGTACTTCCGACGCTCGAAATTGAGATCGTCCAGATCGACAGTTCCGAGCTGATGCAGGGCACTGGACATCGTCACGACACGATCGGTGAGCTTGTCCTTCAGCAATCCGGTCAATGCGAAGTGTCCGAGATGGTTTGTGCCGATCTGCATTTCGAATCCGTCGACCGTCCGGCGGAACGGAACCGCCATCACGCCGGCGTTGTTCACCAGGACGTCGACCTTCTCCGTTGCGTCGGCGAAGGCTCGTACCGACGACAGATCCGAGAGGTCCAATTTGCGGACAACCGCGTTGGGCCCGATCTCGGCGGCTACGGCGTCGGCCTTCGTGGTGTCACGACAGGCGAGGACGACGTCGGCCCCGGCTTTGCCCAGCGCTCGTGCGACTACCTCACCCAGTCCGCTGTTCGCCCCCGTGACGACAAATGTGCGGCCGGTCTGATCGACTACGTCTTCTTCGGTCCATTTGGTCATGCTTTCCAGCGTACGTGCCTTACTCGCCGGTAGGGAGGGGTCGCTTTCCGTCATCGCCTGCGCTTGGCGCGGATGGGCTTGGCGCCCGGCAGCGGCGGTGCAGCCACTCTGGGCGACGGGGGCGCGGTCATTCCGGGAGTCGGCGACGATTCGGCTTCCTTCCGCTCCGCAGCGATGCGTCCGTACACAAAATGCTGTTGTCCCAGCGTCCAGCAGTTGTTACTCACGAAATACAGCAGGATCGCCACGGGCGCGAACGCACCGAAAGCGATCACCCCCACCGGAAACACCCACAATGCGAGCTTGTTCATGATCGCTGTTTGAGGGTTGACGGTTCCGGTGTCCACTTGGCGCGCGATGGATGCCCGCGATGTGAAATGTGTAGCGACGGCGGCAAATATCATCAGCGGTACCGCTACCAGAATGATGGAGATACGGCTGACGTCGCCGAATGCTTCCAGTTGTGCTGCCGGGCTCGAAATCATGGCGGACAACGGTGCGCCGAACAGTTTGGCGTCGAGAAAAGACTGCACATCCGAGGCACTGAAGAAGTAGTTGGCCGTGTTCGCGTTGTCCGCCACCGACATCGGTTCGGTCGGGCTCAGAAACGGGACGTGCGATGCCGCTCCGGTCCGATTGAACGATCGCAGGACGTGATAGAGACCAATGAACACCGGTGCCTGAACCAGCATCGGCAGACAGCCGAGCAACGGACTGTAATTATGTTCTTTCTGCAGCTTGGCCATCTCTACAGTGAGTTTCTGTCGGTCACCCGAATACTTCTTCTGCAACGCCTTGATCTGAGGTTGCAGCTTCTGCATCACCAGTTGAGTGCGGACCTGCTTGACGAAGGGTTTGAACAGCAGGGCTTTGAGCGTGAAGACGAGAAATACGACCGACAACGCCCACACGACGCCGTTGTCGGGTGATCCGGAGACCAGTGAGAAGACCTTGTGCCAGAACCAGAGGATTCCGGACACGGGGTAGTAGACAAAATCGAGCATGACGAATGAACCTCACCGAGAGGCACGCTCAGAGAGATGAGAGCGCGGGAATGGTTGTGGACGCAAGACGTCTGACCGACCTACGACGAGTTCACACCCGCCGACTGCCGATCTACAGACCGATTCCCGGAGCTCGAGGTTGCGGACGACCGGGCGCGTCCGGGCTGCTCTGCCTGCGGAAAGCACCACGCAGGCAGCGTTCGTCATCAGACGGGCCAGTGGCCGAAACCGCGCACAGTTGCAGAAGTTCGTACTTCGAGGAGGTTGCGAGCGCAGCGACCACGAAGACGGCAATCGCAGTTCCCAGCACCGCGGCGCTACCCGAGGAACCAAGCGGAGGCACTGCGAGAAGAGCGATGAACGGCAGCAGAAGCAGCAACAGTGACCGTGTCACCGTTCCTGTGCTCCGCTGTTGCATGACTGCGAGAGTACAGAACGTCTGCCGAATCCAGCCAGACGCTTGCCTCACGTACTTGTTCGCGCAGCCATTTGTGCGCAGGATCGTGGTCCATCCGACCGTGCCACTGTTGAGCGTTCGGCGCTCCCGCTGCGAATCGCCTGACCGGAGCCGGGGGGGAGGCCGGCCGCCGTGCCCTCCTTGATTCGGATCACGAAAGTCCGTCGAAGTTTTCGCGATCGATCAACAGGCCTTGCACCCACAATGCCACTCGAAACAGGTATGCACCCCGTCCAACTGACCGGTGCGAACACGTCGAGGCGCAACCAGGCTGAGTGTCGCAAGCCGAAGCCCGATCACACCCAGCTGGACACCTGCTTCGGGACGCATCGACGCAAAGGCAACACGAGAAATGTCGCACCACCGATTCACCGACCCCCGCACGAGGAAGCATGCACTCGGAAGGGCGCTTGTCGTCGGTGTTCTTTCCCTGACAACCCTTGCCGTGAGTATCGACACCGCGAACGCTCAGGCCCCCGTGCTTCGGGACTGGAACATCGCCGCAGTTTCCGTCGACACGAATCCGGCGAAGGTGTCAGCTTTCGCTTCCTCGGATACAGGCCGCGTATTGGCAGCCGCAGAGTCCAAGATCGGCACTCCGTACGTCTGGGGCGCGACCGGGCCGGACTCGTTCGACTGCTCCGGTCTCGTTCAATGGGCCTATGCACAAGCGGGCGTTTCGATTCCGCGAACCAGCTACGACCAGGCGGTTGGCGGCACTCCAGTTTCCCGGGACGATCTACAGCCGGGTGACGTGGTCCTGTACTACGGCGGGGAGCATGTGGGGATCTACGCCGGAGGCGGTGAGGTCGTTCACGCCCCGACGTCCGGGGAGTCGGTCGAGCGCGCACCCGTGGACTCGATGCCGTACTACCTCGCCCGACGTTACTGACATGAATCCCGCAAGCTCGATGAAACAGCGTGTATCGCGGCGATATTCGAATCGCTCGTCGCGAGCCGAACGATTGACACTCCCCCATTGCGCGGAATGTGATGTCATCCTCTCACCCGCGAGCGCGGTCTGCGCCCGGTGTCGTGGGGCGCGGTTGGACGTGACGCGGTGTTGCGGAGACGGCACTGTCGTGTCCTGGCGAACGGTTCACGGCGACCCCTCGACCGTTCTCGCCATCGTGGAATTGGACGAGGGGCCGTGGCTGTACACTTTCCTCACCGAATCCCCTCGCGCGGATGCGCCTGGACCGCTACGAGTGTCGTTTCAGGGGCGTGAAGAAGGTAAGCGCTACCCGGTGTTCTGCTTGTGCGGCGACGACCGTGGTGAACTGCTATCGGACGTCAACTCCGGCCTGCTGAGCCATTGACCTCACGCGAGTCACGCTCCTGCGCGGTCGAGACGTACCACGCTGCGATCTGCGCTCTGGAACTGAATCCCAGTTTTGTCAGTACGTGTTCCACGTGTCCCTGAGCGGTGCGCAGCGAGATTACCAAGTGCTCCGCAATCGCGCGATTGGTCAACCCTTGGGCAACCAGTTCCGCAACTTGCTGCTCACGAGGAGTGAGGTGAGGCCCTTCAGCCGACGACGCAGTCGTGACACTGGAGCGCTTGTCGAGCGCATATGCGACAGCTTCACCCTCGGACATCGCAAACCCGCTGCGAAACGACTTGTCGAAAGCATCGTCACCCATGGCTTTGCGAGCAGTCTCTGCAGCAGTGTCGTGATGAGCTGACAAACCCGGCAGGCCCGCCAGCCGTCCCCCGACCTTCTGCCAATACATGGCTGCCGCGCCGAGCAGAACCGCTGCATGCTTCCAATCACGTTGCGCTGCAGCAATCCACGCCAACGGCTCGATACACCACGCCGAGTTCATCGGGGCATCGAGAATTCTCAAACTTCGAGTCAAATAGTCACTTGCGGCCTCCAATTCACCTCGGAGCCAGCTCACGAGCCCGAGAGTTCCCAGCGCAAATGCCTGGAACATCATCTCGTCGGCGGGCACGGTGATCGCGAGAATCTCTTCGTTGCACTCCACAGAGCGATCAAGAGCGCCGGACAGGAAGTACGCGACTCCCAAGGTGTCCAGGCCGATCACAACATGCAGCAGATTCTTGTCGAGTCGAAACAGCGTCAACGCGGATTCCAGCTTGGCTGTAGCGGTATCGAAGTTACCTCTGAAGGTATCGACGTATCCGTCTCCCCACGTCGCCAAGCCGCGCGAGCGCACATCCGCCAAGTCGTTTGCCAGGCGCCAACTCTCGTCGACCAACTCTTCTGCCCGTTCGAGTTCCCCCTGCATCGCGTGATTCACGGCGTCGATGGCCAAGACATCCACTCGGAACGGATCCAGCTCTCGATCCTCTGCATTCAAGGCTCGATCCGTCCAGTAACGCGCCTGCACAAGTAATCCACCTGCAAGCCAGAATCTGTACAACGCACCGACCATTCGCGTTGCAGATCGCGCCTCTCCGGCAGTGGAAATCGAGTACTCCAACGCATCGTTGACGTTGCGCTGTTCACGACCGAGCCTTGCGATCCAGGCAGCTTGCCGGCCACTGATCCACTCGGCTTCCGCATGAACGACCAGTGCCTCGAACCAATCACGATGGCTTCGACGCAGAGCGGAATACTCACCGGCGGACTCCAACTTTTCATGTCCGTACTCCCGGAGTAGGTCGAGGAGGTGGTACCGAACATCCCCGTCGGTTTCCTCACGAATCAGGATGGACTTCTCGACCAACGCGGTGACGAGATCGAGCACTTCGGTCGAATTCATGTCCTGCCCACACACGCCCTCAGCGGCATCGAGATCGAACCCACCCGAGAACACCGACAACCTCCCCCACAACTGCTGTTCGGTTGGCGAGCAGAGGTCGTAACTCCAATCGATCGACAATCGCAGCGTCTGTTGACGACTCGGAACGTCGCGTCCACCCGTTGTAAGAAGTCGGTATCGATCCGAGAGCCTGTTCATGATCTGCTCAGCAGACATACCACGCAGGCGAGCTGCCGCCAGTTCGATCGGAAGTGGGAGTCCATCCAAGTCGTGACAGATATGCGCAACGGCGCGCTTGTTCTCCTCGGTGAGGGTGAAACCAGGTACGACGGAAGCCGCACGCTCGGTGAACAACGACACCGATTCGTACTGGGCAATTCCCTCGAATTCGGGCGGCTGTTGCTGCGGTGTGGTGAGTGAGGGAACGCGCATCGTCACCTCACCGCCCAGGCCCAGCGATTCGCGGCTCGTCGCCAGGATCTTGACGCCGGCACATCGCCGTAGGATCGCGCCTACGAACACAGCGACGGCATCGACCAGATGTTCACAGTTGTCGAGCACCAACAGCAGACTCCGATCGGCGCAGTAGTCGATCAATGCCTGCAGCGGGTCCGCCGACGAGACCGACCGGACACCAAGGGTCACGGCGACATGATCTTCGAGGAGATCCGAATCTGTCTGCTCCCCCAGTTCCACCAACCAGGCACCGTCTCGAAACACCCTTTGCAACGCGCCCGCAAGTCGGATCGCGAGCCGTGTCTTGCCCACGCCACCGATCCCGGTGAGTGTCAACAAACGGGACGTCTCGAACAATCTCCTGGCGTCGGCCAACTCACGCCGACGACCGACGAAACTCGTCAGCTCCAAGGGCAGGTTGCCGACAACTCGCTGGTCGGCTTCTGAGCGCACAGCGGATGCCATCGACCGACTCGCTTTCTGCCATACCACTACACAACAACGCTACCCCCACGATCGGCCTCCCGAGCAGCACTCACGCGAGCATGTGATCGGAGCCCACTTGTTCTCCCCCGAGTGCGAGATGCACGACGGCCACACCGGCGTCACGCAGACGAAACAACGTATTCCTACTCTGGCAGACAGACGAAGGGAGACCGACATGCCGCCGCGCCGTAGATCGGTACTGCTGACGCAACTGGTAATCGATGCTCCCGGAAGTCCACAACAAACGATCCTCGACGAACTGCGGCGAGTGATTCTGTCGGGTTCGGCGCCTCCGGGTACCCCGATTCCTCTCGGCGACGTGGCTGATGTGTTCGGTGTCAGTCGAATACCTGTGCGGGAATCACTGAAAACACTGGTCGGAGAGTCCTTGGTCGACCATCGACATCAATTCGGCTACACCGTTGCTCAGCTGACGCCGGCAGAACTGCGAGAGATGTACATCGTCCGCGAAACTCTCGAATCAGCTGCATTGGCCGTCGCCGTCGAGCAGGCAACCGAAGAGGATCACGAACACGCCGTCGAGGTGAACTCCCGTTTGGAGATCGCATTGCGCTACGACGACTCTCAGTCCTATCACTGCGAGAGCCGAAACTTTCATCTCGCACTGACCCGACCGTCTCAGATGCTTCGACTTCTGCACATGTTCGAAGCTGCCTGGAACATCACCGAACCAGTACAGCCGATGGTCCATGTTGCCGGCGTCGATCGCCGGGTTCTGCACTCCGATCACACCGCGATGCTGGACGCATTCCTGCGTCGGGACGCATCCGCACTTCTGAGCGCTTCCGAAATCCATCATCGCCGACTCGATACCGTGATCGCGACTCTACCGACAGACACCGGTCTATTGGCCGAAAAAGATATACCGATCACGCAATAGTCGTGCAACACAGCATCGATACCTTTCTCTCAACACAGTTTTCATCACTGACGCTGAGAGCTCGTGGCACCGTCCGCTGATTTCCTGCACTGATGCACAGGAGCTGTCATGACCGACATTCTTCCGTCCCGAACGACCACTACCCCCACTCCCCCAAAGGAAACCGGATCGGGTGACCTTGTCGAAGCCGCGGGTCACCCTGTCGGAAGCGGCCTGATCAAGCCGGGCTACGACCCTCGTTTGACCAACGAGGACTTGGCGCCGCTTCGCAAGCAGACCTGGTCGTCGTACAACATCTTCGCCTTCTGGATGTCCGACGTACACAGCGTCGGCGGATATGTCACTGCCGGTAGTCTTTTCGCACTGGGATTGGCCAGCTGGCAAGTACTCGTCGCCCTGCTGGTCGGTATCACGATCGTCTACTTCTTCTGCAATCTCGTCGCCAAGCCCAGCCAAGTTACCGGCGTGCCGTATCCGGTGATCTGCCGCAGCGTGTTCGGCGTCCTCGGCGCGAACATCCCGGCAATCATTCGTGGCCTGATTGCCGTGGCTTGGTATGGAATTCAAACCTTCCTCGCTTCAGCAGCCCTCGATGTCGTACTGATCAAACTCTTTCCGTCACTCGCGCCCTATGCCGTCGTCGAAGACTACGGATTCGCCGGACTCTCCGCACTGGGCTGGGGAAGTTTCATGCTCCTGTGGGTACTTCAGGCCTGTGTCTTCTGGCGAGGCATGGAATCGATCCGCCGCTTCATCGACTTCTGCGGGCCGGCTGTGTATGTCGTGATGTTCATGCTGTGCGGCTACCTGATCTACAAGGCAGGCTGGAGCGCCATCGATCTCACGCTCGGCGACGTCAAGTACTCGGGTTTCGACGCCGTGCCTGTCATGCTCGGTGCGATCGCTCTGGTTGTCTCGTACTTCTCCGGACCGATGCTCAACTTCGGCGACTTCTCCCGCTACGGAAAGTCGTTCGCTGCCGTCAAGAAGGGCAACTTCCTCGGTTTGCCGTTGAACTTCCTCGTATTCTCGGTGTTGGTCGTCGTCACTGCATCGTTGACGCTGCCGGTGTACGGCGAACTGATCACCGATCCCGTTGCGACCGTTGCACGAATCGACAGCACCTTCGCCATCGTTCTCGGCGCACTCACCTTCACCATCGCCACGATCGGCATCAACATCGTGGCCAACTTCATTTCCCCGGCCTTCGACTTCTCCAACGTGAGTCCGCAGAAGATCAGCTGGCGCGCCGGCGGAATGATCGCAGCGATCGGCTCGATCCTCATCACGCCGTGGAACTTGTACAACAATCCGGACGTCATTCACTACACACTCGAAACCCTCGGAGCCTTCATCGGTCCGCTGTTCGGAATTCTGATTGCCGACTACTACCTCGTGCGCAAGCAGAAGGTGATCGTCGACGAACTGTTCAGCATGTCGCCGACCGGAACCTACTGGTACAGCAAGGGATACAACCCTGCTGCAGTGATCGCCACCGTGGTGGGAGCCGTCGTCGCGATGGTCCCGGTCCTGGGCAAGGACCTCACCGGGATGTACACCGCAGCGCAGTACAGCTGGTTCATCGGTTGTGGGCTCGGATTCACCGTCTATTACCTACTCGCCGCGCGCTCTTCCTCAGCTGTCCGGAATGCTTCCTCTCCCGACACTGTGACGGTCGACTGATCGTCATGAGAATCAAGGTGATCAACCCCAACACCACGTGGGCGATGACCGCCAAGATCGAGGAATGTGCCCGGACCGTCGCAGGCTCGGGCACATTCGTCGAGGCTGTCAGCCCTGCCATGGGTCCCGCGTCGATCGAAAGCCACTACGACGAAGCTCTCAGCGTCCCCGGAATCCTGACCGAGATCGCCGCCGGAGAAAAGAACGAAGTCGACGGCTACGTCATCGCTTGCTTCGGTGACCCAGGTCTTGATGCAGCCCGAGAGTTGGCCAAGGGCCCCGTCGTAGCTGTTGCCGAAGCGGCCATGAACTACGCAAGTTTCCTGGGTCGCGGATTCAGCATCGTGACCACTCTCGGTCGAACCCGCGGCCGCGCAGCCGATCTGGTGGACCGGTACGGCATGCAGGCTCGGTGCCGGGGTATCCACTCCTGCGAGATTCCGGTTCTGGAACTCGATCGTGATCCCGACGCGCGAAAGGTGATCTTGGAAGCCTGTTTCGACGCATTGGAGCAAGACGACTCGGACGTCCTCGTGCTGGGTTGCGCCGGCATGGCGGACCTGTGCCAGGACTTGTCCGACGAACTGGGTGTCCCGGTAGTCGACGGCGTTGCCGCTGGGGTCACGATGGTTCAGTCGTTGGTCACCCTCGGGCTGTCGACCAGTTCGCGCGGCGAGTTCGCACGCCCACTTCCCAAGAACTACACCGGTACACTGACACCGTTCTCGCTGTGAGCGTGCCTGAGCGAGAGTCGAACACCTGTCACCAGCAGCGCCAGGATCGCGAACAATACTCCAGCCCAGACTAATTGGCGGGTTTCGAAATGCGCGAGAAACAGTCCACCGACCGCAGTGCCGAGCGTGATCCCCAGGTTGGAGAACGAGATGAAAAGGCTGTTGCCGAATTCAGGCGCGTCGACTGCGTCTCGCCCCATCCAGCTCTGCGAAACCACCAGTCCACCGGAATGCACTACACCCCAAACCAACACGGCTACAACCATCGCGCCGAAGTACGGGCCCGCCAGATAGAGCATCACGTAGACGACGATATACAGCAAGGGAAAAGCCACAACCGTGCGCACCACCCCCTTGGCGAGCAGAGCCCCGAAGACGAAGTTGCCGAAGATCATCACGACACCGAAAGCCAATAGCATCGCGCTGATCCACGATCCGCTCATGCCGGTCACCTCGCCGAGGTATTCGGCAAAGTATCCGTACACCGAGAACATGGCTGCGAAGACGAAGGTGACGGAAAGAATGGTCAACCACACGCGCGGCCGGCGAAGTATCCCGACTTGTGCACCGTACGACAGGCGTTGTGTCACAGGAGCCGAGGGCAGAAGTACGACAATCCCGAGAAACGCGAGAACGTTGACCACGGCGCCGAACACGAATGCTGTCGACACCGAAAAGTTCTCGGCCAAATAGGACGTCAAGGGCACGCCGAACGCGAATCCGACTGTGACGCCTGCAAATACCTTGGTCACCGCGGCGGTCGCCTGTTCCGGCGATACCAGACGAACCGCACTTGCAAGCGCGACAGCGAAGAAGACCGGATGAACCACGGCGGGGATGATCCGAAATGCAAACATTACCTCGAAACTCGATGTGGTCGCATACACCACATTGGAGACCGCAAAGACTGCAATCGCCACCAACAGAACGGTTCTCCTGTTGATTCCCGAGGTGATCAGCGTTGTGAACGGACCGGTCACCGCCACGACGAGTGCAAACACACCGACCAACCATCCGGCAGTCGACGCGGTGATACCGAACTTTTCGCTGATCTGAGGCAGAACCCCGATAATGCCCATCTCCGTAGTGATGATTCCGAATACACCCAACGCCAGAACCGGTATCAACAATTTCGACTTCACGACACACTCCTCACTACTACGTCACACAAGACAGTTACATATCTAGATATGTAGATATATTTGGTTGAACAAACAGGCCGACGAGGGCAATTCGGCCGCTACAGCTTTTCGCGAACGAATTCCCTGAACTCGCCGATCACGGATTCGTTTCGTCGGTAATACGTCCACTTCCCGATGCGCTCGGACTCGAGCAGACCCACGTCTTTCATGCCCTGCAGGTACCCCGAGATCACCGACTGGGCAAGTCCCGATCGCCCCTGGATGTCACCGACACAGACTCCGATGTGAAACCCGAGATCCTGCTGCGTATACGAGTCCTCGTCGAAATACTTCGCCGGATGCGCGAGCCACTCCATGATCTGCAGGCGAGTCGGGTTGGACAGCGCCTTGAAGATCGCCAAAGCATCCATGGACCACACCCCTCTGCACGACAACCGGAACGCATCTACTTTTGTGGATATGTTTGACGAAGTCAAGCCCGATCCGGACCGAAAGCCGTCTGCATCACATCGAAGCATTCGAAGTGAGCTGCGACACTTACGTTTCGACGACCTGCGGAAATCTCAGCGCCGACTTTCTATCTGTGACGACTTGTTTATAGTTATCGCCAACAACGAATTGCCGGAAGTTTCCGGTTCACCTCAGAACGTCCGTGGGTGAACACAATTCGCTCAACACCAGCCGTACCCGGCTTGTCATTCGGGAGTCGAACCATGAACACACCGCATCAGTTCAGGGTCCTCACCTCATGGTGATGTCGAAGCTCGCCAAATGGCAGCTGGTCGCCCTCGTCGTGGTTGCACTCCTGGGCTTGATCTATGTCGGAGCGAAATACGTACGGCTGGACAATCTTCTGGGATTCGGCCAATACACGGTCAAAACCGAACTGGCGACGTCCGGTGGCATCTTCACCAACGCCGAAGTGACCTATCGGGGTGTACCCGTCGGACGCGTCGGTGACATGTCGCTCACGTCCGACGGAATCGAAGTCGACCTGTTGATCGACAGCAGTGCTCCGCAGATTCCCGCATCCGCGCGGGCCGTGGTGGCCAATCGCTCAGCCATCGGCGAGCAGTACGTCGACCTTCAGCCCGATACCGACCAGGGCCCGTTCCTCGAAGACGGCTCGGTGATCGCCGTGGGCGACACAACCACGCCGATCCCGATCGAGAATGTCTTGACCAGCGCCAACGGTCTGGTGCACTCCGTTCCGGTCGACGCACTCCACACCGTCGCGAAAGAACTCGGCGCGGCATTCAACGGCAAGGGCGAAGATCTGCAGGTACTTGCCGACTCGCTGTCGGGGATCTCCCAGTCGGGCCTCGACACCCTTCCCCAGACCCTCGGACTGATCCGCGACAGCCAGACGGTGCTCACGACCCAGTCCGATCAATCGTCGGCGATCAAGCAGTTCAGCACCGACCTCGACGCACTGACGGCGCAATTGCGCACCAGCGACCCCGACATCCGACGCGTGATCGACAACGGCATACCGGCCAGCGAACAAGTCGGCTCTCTCGTCACCGAAGCCGGCCCCGCGCTCACGACCAACCTCTCCAACCTCTCCGCCGTTGCAGCGGCAGCCGCACCGACACTGCCCTCGCTGCAGCCCTTCCTGCTCTTCCTGCCTGCTCTCGCCGGGGCGGCGCCCACCGTTGCACCGGGAGACGGCACAGTACATCTGGGCTTGGTACTCGAGACCAACAACCCGCTCTCGTGCACCGTCGGTTACGAAGGGACCATGGCGATCCTCGACGAGATGAAGCGCAAGGACCCGAACTTCGACGACACGACGCAGAACTTCCCGTTGAACACTGCCGCCAACTGCCAGGCACCTCAGGGCAGCGAAACGGGAGTTCGTAGCGCCAACCGCATCGCGTTCGCCGACCCGAACACCTCGCAACCGTGGGACGGCAAGCCCAAGGTGGACCCGGACAAGCTCAACCTGAACCCGATTGCCACTCAACTCGCACCGATGCTCGGCGCCACCCCGAAGTAGCCGTAAACAACTGGCACCGTCGACCCTCCGCGACGATGATGATGTGATGTCGGAAGGAACGCCTGAAGGCGAGTCACAGAGCATGTCACGAGGTTTCGACGAACTTGTCGCCGAAGCGGAATCCGCCTCCGTCGACGGGTGGGATTTCTCGTGGCTCGACGGACGCGCCACGGAGCAGCGTCCGTCGTGGGGGTACCAGAGGCTGATGGGTGAACGTCTCGGCCGCGGCGGCGCCGCATTGGACATCCAGACCGGCGGCGGCGAAGTCCTCGCCGCTGCACCGTCACTCCCGCCGGTGATGGCAGCAACCGAATCCTGGCCACCGAACATCGCCAAGGCCACCGCCCTTCTGCGTCCCCGAGGTGTGGTGGTGGTCGCCGATCCGGACGAGCCGCCGCTACCGTTCGCCGATTCGGCTTTCGACCTGGTGACCAGCCGACACCCAGCGACGGTGTGGTGGACCGAAATCGCGCGGGTACTCGAACCGGGAGGAACGTACTTCGCTCAACATGTGGGTCACGCCAGCGTGTTCGAACTGGTCGAGTACTTTCTCGGTCCTCAGCCGCAGGCTCGTCGCGGACGGCACCACGAGGACGAAACTGCCGACGCGATTGAGGCCGGGCTCACCGTCGTCGACCTGCGTTTCGAGCGTCTGCGCATGGAATTCTTCGACATCGGCGCCGTTGTCTACTTCTTACGCAAGGTGATCTGGATGGTTCCGGGATTCACCGTCGCGCAGTATCGGGACCGGCTCCGCGAACTCGATCAGCAGATCCGTCGCGACGGATCTTTTGTCGCGCACTCGAGTCGATTCCTGATCGAGGCACGCAAGAGCTGAGCGCACCGCGACGGGCCGCACATCCCGAACGTGATCGATGCTGCTAGTCGGACTCGTCGGCGTCGCTCCGCGAGCCGATCGCAGCGGCAAGATAGTCGCCGAGTTCACGCTGAAGGTTCGCGTCGAGTGCCCGGGCCAGTGCCGAATGTACCGACGCCACACCGAGTTCACGCATCGTCTGGAGCATCTCGGCTGTTCCGGCAACCTCGTCGCCCTCCGGGAGCCAACCGACCCCGTGCTGATCGACGATGCGATCCTTTGCCGCCTGAATCAGGTCTTTGGCGATCCCGTCCACAGCGTTGTGAAGCTTTTCGTGCACATCGACCAGTTGATCGAGAGTGAAACCGTAGTCGAGGAGACTCGAAAATCCGCTGAGCAAAGCAGGATCGGTGAAAACGCAGTTCTCTCCTTCGATCTGTACCAGTCCGAGATCTACGAGACGATGCAGTTGACCATCTGCATCTCCCCCGAGAAACTCGCGTACGACGGCCATCTCGATACTCACGGTGTCGCTGCGGGACCATGGTTCGGTGACCGCGTGCTGCAGACCCAGCACCTCTGTCAGGTCTTTCCCGCTTTCCCACCCGGTGATGAAGTCGTCGATATGCGCAGTGGTGAAACCTCGTTGAAGAAGCGTGTCGATCAGCTTGAGGCGTTCGAGGTGCGCGTCGCCGTAGATGCCTACCCGCCCACGCTTCTCCGGCGGAGGAAGCAATCCACGTTCCTGATATGCCCGTACATTCCGCGAGGTGGTGCCCGCAGCGCGCGCTAGATCGTCGATGCGGTACTCGGTCACCGCCTCGTCTCCTCTGCCGCGTCGGTCGTCACGATTCCAACTTAGTGGCAACACCAGGCCGATCAGAACCCGGGATCAGGTCTGCGCGGTGTCTTTCTCGCGCACCGTGCTCGTGTAGTCCCGAAGATCCACCGATTTCAATTGGTTCACGTACTGGGTCGCGAAACCGGGAAACATAGTGGCATTGAATCCTTCGTCGGTGAGATACCAACTCGAACATCCCGAGTTCCACGTGGTCTTCGACAGCCGACGCTGCAACTCGACGTTGTACGCATCTTCGACATCTTGACGAACATCGAGTGCCTTGAGGTCGCGCTCGAGAACGATCTTGATCGCTTGGGCGAGATAGTCGAGTTGCGCTTCCATGTACACAAGGGCGGAGCTGTGCCCCGGACCCGAGTTGGGTCCGAAGGTGAAATACAGGTTGGGATAACCGGATACCGCAATGCTCTTGTACGCACGCGCCCCGGATTTCCACTCCTGAGCGAGCACACGTCCGTCCCGGCCGATGATCGGGACCGGTGTTCCGGTCTTGCAAACGTCGAAGCCGGTGGCGAAGACGATGCAGTCGAATTGATGCTCGATCCCTTCGACCGTGCGAATGCCATGTGGCGCCAATCTCGCGATCGGCCAGGTCACGAGTGTGCAATTGTCTTGCTGGAGAGCCGGGTAATACTCGCTGGTCATCAGCAACCGCTTGCACCCTGCCCGAAAGTCGGGAGTGAGTTGTCGCCGCAACCACGGGTCCTTCACCTGCATGCGCAGATGAAGACGCCCGACTGTTTCCACCACCCTCGTCAACGGGGATTCCCACACCACCCCGAGAGCTACCGATTCGTGTCCCCAGTACCAAGCCCGACGCGCCAGAGTCTGGACGACCGGATGACGACGGTACAGATCCTTCGTGCGAGATCGGGTGCGTAGGTTTGCTCTCGGCAATGCCCATCCCGGTGTTCGTTGGAAAACCTTCACTGATCGTGCAGTTTTCACGAGTTCCGGGACGATCTGGACGCCACTGGCTCCGGTTCCGATCACTGCGACCCGCTTGTCGGTGAAGTCGTAGTCATGGTCCCAGCGAGCACTGTGAATCTTGTGTCCTTCGTAGCTCTCCAAACCCGGAACAGCGGGAAAGCTGACGTTCGCCAGCGGACCGGACGCCATGACGACGGTCCGGGCAATGACCGCTTCACGGCCCTCGAGCGCGATCGCCCAGACACCTGTCTGCTCGTCCCATTCGACGCCCGTGACGTTGCACCGAAACCGAATCTTCGGCTCGAGGCCGAACTCTTTCACCATCGTTCGGATGTAGCCGAGGATCTCCGCGCTGGCCGAGTAGGTGTGCGACCAGTCCGGGTTCGGGGCGAAACTGTACGAGTACAGACGGGACGGAATGTCGCACGCAGCTCCCGGATACGTGTTGTCGCGCCACGTCCCGCCGACCTCCGTGCCGCGTTCGAGAACGACGAAGTCCTCGATACCGTTCTGCTTCAACCGAATCGCCGCTCCGATTCCTGCGAAACCTCCACCGATGATCGCCACTGACAGTGGCTCGGCAGTACTCATGCGAGTGGCTCGTACGTAAGTTCCTTGGCCCAGGTCGGCTCGGAATTGAGCCTGCTGCCGGAAAGTCGGCCAGTGACCTTGACCATCCGATCGGCAAGCAGATGGTAGGGATGGTTGCGATTGATGACCATGTTGCCGTGCCACTTCACCACCCGATACATCGGGACGCGGAGCGCGGCCGGACTCCGTTCGCCTACGTTCCTGAATCGCTTCATCGCGGTGTAGAGCCGTTCCTCGTTCACTCCCATGTCGACGATGTTGTCGCGCATCTTGTTCAGCAGCGGGATGTAGCGAAGTGTCCCGATGATCAACGCCGGATTCATCCAGGCGCCGACGGTTTCGACAACGAGCTTGCGCGTCGTCGAGTGCCCGAGCATCTCGATCACCGCAAAATCGACCGCCAGATGCCTGGACTCGTCTGCATTGATCTTCTTGAACACAGCCTGACAGACCGGATCCTCGATCTCGTCCATGATGAACTTGACCAGGGCTCCGTCGAGCGCCACCTCGAGCATCGGTATGACGGTCCCGAGAATCGAGAGCGACAAACCGTCGGAATGCTTGTCCAGCCAGTCGATGACGAGCTTGACGTTGATGTTGGGCTCGGGCATCTCGTCGCCGTCCAGCATTCCCCAACGACGCATCAGCGCGAGTTCGGCGTTGGCGTGCTTCTGTTCCTCGGCGTGGAAATGCCGATAGATGTCTCGGAGAGTTTCAGTCGGCGCCTTGAGAGCCATCGCAGCGAAGCCACGGGCACCGACGTTCTCGATCCACATCAGGTCCGACATGAACGGTTTCAGCTTCGCATGAAGCTCTGGACTGATCGTCTCGGCGCCCGGAGCATCCCAGTCGATGTCCACCAGAGCCCATTGGCGGTCCTTGATCTTGTGCAGCATGCCGTCGAAATCGAAGGACATGTCACGCTCCTTTCGTGCTCGGCGAGTTCGTCTCCGGCGCCGCCGAAGTTCCAGATGAACCCGACTTCTGTTTCGGTGCAAAGCGATTGAGAACTCCACAGCCCCAGGTGTATGCAACGGGTAGATACCGTTTGAGTCGCCAGATCACCTTCGCATCGAACTGCGGCACCACGTAGAGTCGACCCTTGTCGTAGGCGTCGAGAGTGGTGACGGCGATGCGCTCCGGCGAAAAGCCGGTTCGCCGCATCAACGCTTGCGCCAATTGTGTTGCTTCCGCGGTGATTCGGCCGTCGAGAGCAACATTTGTCTTGACGAAGGTCGGACACAGCACCGTCACCCGCACTCCCGTACCGGCAAGTTCAGCGGACAAGGTCTCCGAGAGCGACATCACGGCGGCTTTACCGACGTTGTAGGGCGCCATCAGTGGCGCAGCCGCAAACCCAGCAGCCGAGGCCACGTTGATGAATCCCCCGGCCCCGCTCGCACGCAGTTGTGGAGCGAATATCTCACAGCCGTGCACGACACCCCACAGATTGATCCCGAGTGCCCACTCCCAATCGTCGAAACCGATCTGGCCCACAGGTTTTCCACCGATACCGACCCCGGCGTTGTTGATCACCAGCGAAAGCGGACCCGCAAGTTCGAGTTCCGCGAACAACGCCAGGTCCTGAACCTGCTCACGAATTGACACATCGCATTTGACGGCGTGCGCGGTACCACCGATCTCATCGATGAGTGCCACTGTTTCCTTGGCCCGTTCCAGCGAGATATCCGCGCAGATCACCTCACCGCCTCTGCGCGCCAACTCCAACGAAAAGGCACGGCCGATTCCGCTGCCGGCGCCGGTCACCACTGCGCGGGCATTGTGGGACACCTTCGATCCGCGGTTCTTGGTCGGTTTCTTGGTCGGCACCGGTCGGCTCACCTTGAAGACGCTTCGACTGCTGTGTGTTTCTCCATCTCCAAAGAGTCATCCACAACCGTGCCAGTTGTCAATGGCCTAGAATTCGATGGCGGAATACGCGGCAGTCGAACCAGTACCCGGACTGCTCGAATGAAGTCTTTTGTCGACCGACCGTGATCTAAACGGGGTGCGCGGTCTTCCAGTGCTCGGCGATGTCGATGCGCCGCGCGATCCAGACCTTCTCGTGTGACTGCACGTGGTCCAGAAATCGCTCGAGAGCGGCCGCACGGGCAGGGCGGCCGACTATGCGGCAGTGCAACCCGATCGAGAGCATCTTGGGCGATCCGGCCGTCCCCTCCGCATACAGCACGTCGAAGGCATCGCGTAGGTGCGCAAAGAACTGATCACCGCTGGGAAATCCTGCGGGAGAGGCGAAACGCATGTCGTTGGTGTCAAGGGTGTACGGAACGACCAGGTGCTTCACCGATTCTGCGCCACGCGGAACGTCGACCCAGTACGGCAGATCGTCGGCGTACGAATCGGAGTCGTAGACGAAGCCGCCGTGCTCGACCACCAATTCGCGGGTGTTCGGTGAATCGCGCCCGGTGTACCAACCGAGGGGCGCCGAACCCGTCAGATCTCGCAGAATCTGCACTGCCTCGGCCATGTCTGCGCGTTCGCGCTCGATGTCCACGGATTGGTAAGACTTCCAACGTAATCCGTGGCACGCGATCTCGTGGCCCAACTCCTGAAAAGCACTGACTGCTTCGGGGTTACGCTGCATCGCCCGCGCCACCGCAAAGACTGTGAGAGGCAGGTTTCGCCGCTCGAAGGTTCGCAGTACACGCCACAACCCGGCCCGGGAGCCGTACTCGTACAGCGATTCCATGCTCATGTGTCGATTCGGAAATGCCTCTGCCGGAGTCATTTCCGACAGAAATGTTTCCGAAGCCGCGTCCCCGTCCAGGACGTTGTTCTCGGCTCCCTCTTCGTAGTTGAGCACGAACTGAACCGCTATCCGCGCGTCGCCGGGCCAGTGCGGATGCGGCGGATGAGGGCCGTACCCCACCATGTCCCGGGGATAGTCGTCGCGCGGATAGTCGCTCATGCCAACAACTTTACCGTCAGCGCCCGGAGATCACAGCGCGAGCAGCGTCGGTGAGTACGCCGAAGACTCTCAGCCGCGCCAGGCCACCGTCCGGGAAGATGTCCAGGCGAACATCGGTGACCTGGACTTCGGAATCGATCGGAAAGCGATGGCGCGTATCCGGACGCAGCGTCGTGCGCGGCAACAGTTCGATCCACTCCCCCTCCGACGTCCGCCCGGTCAGAGCGCCCTCACCTGGACTGTTTCCGAGGAAGTACGAGGTGTCGATCTCGACGAAACTCAGCACGCCTTCACCCGCGAGTTGTACTTGCACCCAGTCGTTTCCGTTGTCGCGGCGCCTGGCGGTCTCCCACCCGTCACCCATCGAAGCAGCGCGTCCGGGAAACAGGATATTCTGCGGTGAGCTGTAGAACATGTTGGAGCAATCGGTCACGCGGCCACCGTTTTCGAGTGCTGCGAGGTCCAACGGCCCGGCATCGAGGAAACGCGGGTCCGGCCGCGCTTCGCCGTGAACACGGAATCTCGCCACGCCGCCGTCCGGGTAAATGGTCAGCTTGACGTGCGTCCACCGCTCCTCCGACGCCACCGAGAACGGATTCTCCGAGTCACCGTGCACGGTCGAGCGCTCGACGATGGTTGTCCACTCGCCGGATCCGGCCAGGTCGGCGGGATCCGGATACCCGTCGACCGAGATTGCTTCCACCGAGATCTCGGGCGGGTAATTGCCCTTGAACCACGCGGTGTCGACCACGACGCCTCGCACCACTCCGGGAACACCGAGTCGGACGATCGCCTCGTCATGACCTGCCACCCGGCGGCGACGCGTCTCCCAACCGTCGTACACCTGCCCCTTGTGACCGAACGTCGCCGGCTGGTACCCGGCCTTGCCTGGGCGGATCAGGGCCTCACGCTCGGCAAACGCCTCGTCGTTCGCCCAGATGACGGCTCCGCCGAGGGTGCGCAGTGCCAGATCGGGCAGCAAGGTGAATTCGGTGGTGGTCATCGGTCAGTGTTCTCCTGTGATCGGTGTGGTGCGTCCTACGAGGTGACGGAGTGCGTTGGTGTCGGCGCTCGGGGCGAGCCGGAGAACTTCGGATTCCGGATAAGCCCCCGCGTCGAGCCCGCGCAGTACCACCGCTGCGAGCGCCTGGGCAGTTGCAGGTTCGTCCATCACGTCGCCACCTTGGCGCCCCAAGTACGACTGGATGCGCGGGGCAGCGGCGCCGAGCGCGTTGCGATAGAAGCCGAACGTGGCGAGCCAGCGGGTGACCAGATGCCCGGGGTGCATGTCCCACCCCTGGTAGTAACCGCGTTCCAGGGACCGCGTGACGAGGCGATGGTGCCGAGTGATCGCGTCGCGGATCGCCGTGGCGCTCCCGACGGGCGCGACCTGAGTCGACCCGTCGCACACCCAGACGCCGGTCTGCGCGGCAGCAGTCAACATGACAGCCTTTGCGTGGTCTGCCACCGGATGTTCGAGCGACTGATGACGCGATGCAATTCCGCAAGCTGCACTGTAATCGTAAGTACCGTAATGCAAACCGGTCAGACGACCGGCACCACGATGGATGGCCTGAGCAACTGCCACCGTTCCGTCGGCCGCGATGACCGCCTGCGGGCTCTCGATCTGCAACTCGAACCGAAGCGAACCGAGCTCGAGTCCGTGCGCCTTCTCCAGCTCTTCGCAGAGCAACACCGTCGCCGTGACCTGCTCCACCGCGCGCAGTTTGGGAACGGTGAAGACAAATCCGTCCGGCACTCCGCCGGCCGCGTCGAGCACAAGCTCGAGCGTCCTGATCGAGCGCCGACGCTCACCGGCCGGCAACCCCTTGAACCTGATGCCACTCCAGTTCGGCCCGGCAGGATCAGCGCTGAGCGCGGCAAGCGTCTGTCCGGCCGACGTCGCTGCATCGTCTTCTTCTTCGTCGCTGCGGCGTCCGTACCCGTCCTCGAAATCGATCCGAAAGTCTTGGACCGGCTTGCGGCCGAGTTGAACTCGCACATCAGCGAGCGCATTCTCCGTGTCGAGGTCGGCGAACACATGAGCATGGGAATCGAGAAGCGCGATCGCCTGCTCACCCCAGAGTCGAGGCGTGTCGACGGTTGCATCCGCGGCACTGACGTAAATCGTGTGCACGGGTTGGATCTCGTCACGGTTTCCCGGGTACTGCACCGCGAGCCGCTCGTCCACCGGATCCAGAAGTCCGTCCAGACGATCGTGGACGGCGGCGGAGAGTCGGGATTCTGTCATCGGACGATCTTCTCAGAACGTCCGCGAGCCCGCAGGTTCTCACGCCGCCGATCCAATCCGAGTCAGCGGCCCCCGACGAACGGAACGTTGACGAAGCTCGGCCGGTCTGCAGCCAACTCGATGTGCTGCGGTTTGAGTTGGCTGTCGGCGAGCATCGGGCCGAGCGCCAGGTATCGCGGCACGCTGGCAGCGTAGACGTCGACGCGGAGCCGGTGCCCCGGTTGCAGCACTGCGTCCGTCGGGAGCATGTTGATGTCGACGGTGGTGACCTCACCGGGAACCACCGGCTGACGCGTGTCGATCGTCAGATAGTGGTGCGGTTCACTGTAGTCACCGTTGGCCGAGCGAGTGCTCTTCGAATCGTCGACTGCCCGCAGCGACGCAGTCAGAGCGCCGTTCGTGATCGGTGTCGATGTTCCGTCCGGTGCTACGTCGTTGACCGTCGCTGCCCAGAATCCGTCCGTCGCGTCCAGGACGGTCTCGAGGTGGACGTTGATCGGGCCCGAGAGTGAGGTCGGCTCCGTCACTGCCTCACCGGTGAACGTCAGGCCCTCCGCTTCCTGGAATCGGGAATCCTTGGAACACGTCGCACCGAGCACCACGGAGATCCCGGCAGTTCCCTGAGTTCCGTCACCGGAGCAGAAGCCTCGCAGTCCTGGTGCGACTGTCAATCGCGCTGCGGCACTGGGCGGGTCATTCGTCAGCGAACCGTCATACGATGCGTGGGCGGCAGTACCGCTGGGCGCAGAGTTCAGATACATACGTTCGTAGCTCGCACCGGCTCGCGGGAACTGATCGTCCGTGATCCATCCGCCGCCTTGCTGGAACATCGTCACCGGACCGTAACGATCGATTCCGTTGTCGATGCCCTTGAGCCACTTGTCGAACCACGCACGTTCGAGCACGTCGAGGCGCGGCGGCGCACCGTCCTTGCCGAATCCTCCACCGGGAGTGACGTGATAGCCGTTCCCCATGATCAACTGCTTCTGCCCGGGCGGCAGATCGATTCCGTTGTAGATCCGCGGCTCACTGTTGGCGAAGATGTCGTGCCAACCGCCGTAGACCATCGTCGGAACGGCGATGTTGCCGACGTCAGCGGCTCGGTCCTGATAGAACTGCCCGTCTTGCGCGACTTGCAGAGTCGACGGCGACACGTCCTCGATTCTCTGAGCCGTCATCGCTTGCACCAGTTCGGGAATCAGCGTTCCCGGATCCTCGAGGCGGCTCGCCAACCACAGGGGATCGAAGTTTCCTTGCAGGATGTCCTGAACGTTCGGGATGAGTTTGAGCCCGTTGACCGCGGTCAACCACAACGGCATGAACCCGACTCCGAGGCCGCCACCGGTTCCGACGATGTCGCGCAGCAGATCGTTGCCAGGTTCGACCGGGAAGATCGCCTTCAGTGCAGGTGGATTGTTGCTCGCCGCCTGCACCGAATTGATCGCGGAGTACGAGATGCCCGCCATCCCTACTTTCCCGTCGGACCACCCCTGCTTGCTCATCCAGTCGATGACCTCGACCGAATCCTGTTGCTCGCGCTTACCGAGCACGTCCCAATTACCTTGGGAGAAGCCGGTTCCACGTGCGTCGACCACTACCTGCGTGTATCCGTTCTGGACCAGATCACGGTTGACGCCGAGAACCCTGGCGCCTCCGCCGGCGATGACGCCCGTCAACTCCGACACGCCGTCGAACGGCGCCGCGAGGTCGAGCGAGTTCGCAACGTCCATCAGCGTCTCACCGACCTGCGGGATCGACAGAGCTGAATCCACCAGTGTGTCCAGCAGTTTCGTGTACGGCGTGATGTTGAGGACCGATGGCGTCTTCGATTCCACGGCCCGCCCGGATGCATCCGCCGGTCGGTACACATTCGCTTGCAGAACTGTGCCGTCACTCATCGTGATGGGCACGTCCCACTCGATCGAGACCCCCGGATACTGCGGCGTCGCCTCCGTTGCCGCGAGCCAGGCCTGCCCGTCCGACCCTCCCGTCGGATCCGCAGAAGCGACGGCGCTCGGCACCGCCAATCCCACGACGCACAGCCCCACCGCAATCGTTGTCGACCTTCGACGTAGAAGTCGTGTCCTCACGAAAACTCCAATTTTCTGTTGTGATGACCCAGCCCTGCCCCCACGACAGTGACCGGTGTCACGAACTTACCGGATAGTAACTTCCGTCCCATATGTCGTCAATAGGTCTGAATGCCGACCGGACGGCTAGCTTTGAAGATGTGTCACGATCACCGCTTCCCGTCCGCGACGGCCTGAACCCGAGTCGCATCCGTCAGCCAGACGACGGCATGTGGACGACGACGCTCGACTACCTGCTCGAACGGTTCCCCCAGGACGCCGTCCGATTGCGGGAGAAGGTCGCAGCCGGGGAGGTCGTCGACGAGAAGGGTGTCGGAATCACCGAGACGAGCGCTTTTGCTCCCCGGCGGTTCGTCTACCTGTACCGCGACCCTCCCGTCGAAACGCGGGTGCCGTTCGAGATCGACATCCTCTATCGGGACGAGAACATCTTGGTCGTGGACAAACCGCATTTCCTGGCGAGCACCCCGCGCGGGCGATACATCGCCGAATCGGCGTTGGTCCGCTTGCGTCGGGACCTCGAACTACCGGAGCTGAGTCCAGCTCATCGCCTCGACCGCGTCACGGCGGGACTGCTGCTGTTCACCGTGCATCAGGCGGCCCGGCGCGACTACCAGACCATGTTCGCCGAGCGCCGCGTCGCCAAGGAGTACGAGGCCATCGCGCGTCACGACGCTCAGGTGAGCACCCCCGTGGTCGTGCGTAGTCGCATCGTGAAAGAACGCGGCGTGCTCAAGGCCGCGGAGATCGAGGGCGAACCCAACAGCGAGTCGCGGATCGAACTGATCGAAACGCGAGACGGCTTCGCGCGGTACCGGTTGACTCCCCATACCGGCAAGACCCATCAACTTCGGCTGCACATGAACTCGCTCGGGCTCCCGATCCACGGCGACAACTTCTATCCCGACTTCTACGACGTTGCCGCAGAAGATTATTCGAACCCGCTGCGCCTGCTGTCGAAGGTTCTCGAGTTCGAGGATCCGAAGACCGGCCGGCTGCAACGGTTCGAAAGTCGGCGGACCCTGTCCTGGCCGGACGAATCAGGCCGTGGCGACTCGCCGTAGGGACCCCGGACCCTTCCACTGCGCCTCCGATACCGGGAGGATGGAAGCGCAGACCGCACCGCAAGAGGAGACCAGATGAGCAAGACCGCCGTCGTACCCGAAGCCGTACGGGAGATCGAGCGCAAGTACGAGGCGCCGGCCGAGCAGGAAGTTCCCGCCTTGGGCGGACTTCCCGGTGTTGTCGGCGAACCGGTCCACGACTCGATACAGCTCTCTGCCACCTACTTCGACACCGCGGACTACCGGTTGCTGGCCGAGAAGATCACGCTGCGCAAGCGTGAGGGTGGCGACGACGCGGGGTGGCACATGAAACTTCCCGCAGGCCAGGACACTCGAACCGAAATCCAACTTCCCCCGGACGAGAGCACCGATGTGCCCTCGCCGCTGTCGAGTCTGATCCGGGCGATCATTCGCGGTCACGATCTGGTGCCGGTCGCCCTGATCATCACCGATCGGGAGCGCACCAGGCTCAACGGCGAAAACGGTGTGCTGCTTGCCGAAGTGGTCTCCGACACCGTCATCGCCTGCAAGGCAGACGGTTCCGGAGAGTCGACGTGGCAGGAAGTCGAGGTCGAACAAGGCGCAGGCGGGCAAGAGCTGGCCGATGCAATCGAGTCGGTTCTACTGGACGCCGGGCTGGAGCGCTCTGCGAGTCCGTCCAAACTCAAACGAGCACTGGGCACGTCGGTCACACCGTACGCCGGTCACGAGGTCACCTCGGGCAAGGCGTCGAATCCGCGGATCTTGTTGCGTAATTACCTCATCGAACAATTGCGCGCACTGGTCGCCGCGGATCTCGGCACGCGTCGGGCCGACGACGAAGCCGTTCACGACTTCCGGGTTGCGGCACGTCGCATCCGCAGCGCTCTGCAGTCGTACGCCGGCCACTCCCCCAAGACCGACGATCTCATCACGGATCTGCGGTGGATCGGTGGAAAGTTCGGTGACGCCCGCGACGTCGAGGTCCAGTGGGAGCGTCTTGTGGAACGCCTCGGCGAAATCGACGAGATGCCCGAGCGAGAAGCTGTGCGAGCTCGAATCGACGAGTTCTTCTCTGCACGTGGTGAAACCGCCCAGGAAACAGCCCTCGAGGCGCTCGATTCCGAGCGATACACCACGCTGCTCGATCGCCTCGACGAGTACGTCGGCGACCTCGAATTCGACACCGCCACCCACCGCGTCGGAAAGAAGGCATCGGCACGAGAGTTGGCCCATACCCTGCGGCACCTGGCACACAAGGTCGGTAAGCGGGTCGATCACGTCTTCGATGCCGATAGCCGCACCGAGCGTGACGAGCGAATGCACCGCGCCCGCAAGGGAGCCAAGCGGATGAAGTACGCGATCGAGGTCATGGAACCCGTGTCGAAGAGCCGAGCGAAGCGTGCACTGAAGCATTTCAGCCACTTCCAGGATGTTCTCGGCGAGCACCAGGATTCCGTTGTCGCCCAACATCATCTACTTGCAATGGCAGCCGAGCAGGAGCATACCTCGCTCACCAGTTTCGGATTGGGCATGGCCTACCGACGAGAACTGGAAATAGCCGACGGGCAATCGACCCTGCTACGCAAGACGTGGAAGGAAGCCGTGAAGTCAGCATCGTCACTCTGGTGACGTCGCTGTAACCAGTCGACCGATCTCGATCATTTCAGAGGGAGTAGACATGAACACACTTGCAGGACACCAGGATGTCGTCGCCGGTATCGACGGATCCGAGGCCTCGACGGCGGCGGCCCGGTGGGCGGCCTCCGTCGCGAACGCGGTGAACTCACGACTGATTCTGGCGCACGCCCTGCCGCAAGAGGGCCCGATCTACAGTCCCGCTGCAGTGATGTTGCAGTCACAGTTCCTCAGCCAGATCCGCGAAGACGGCGAAGCGATCGTCGATGCCGCCGCCACGGTGATTTCGGCCGAATTCCCCGAACTGACCATCGAATCCGAGATCGCGCCAGGACCGGCGTCGACGCATATCCTCGAATCCTCGGGTACCGCACGCCTGATCGTGATGGGGTCGACCGGATCGGGTGCACTGCGCTCACGGCTGCTCGGATCGACCGCACTGAAGGTGGCCAATCATGCAACCTGTCCGGTCACCGTGTGGCGTGGTTCGGCGGAGAATCCCGGTCCGGATCAGCGTCCCGTCATCGTCGGAGTCGACGGAAGCGCGTTGAGCAAGAAGGCCGTCGAGTACGCGTTTCGTTATGCCGATCAGTTCGACGCGCCGCTCATCGCGGTCCACACCTGGCAGGGCTCGTCCACCTTCCGCGAAGGCGGAGCGGGAATCCTGATCGACTGGGAGGCTGTCGAGCAGGAGGAATCGGCGCTACTGGCGGAAAATCTAGCCGGTATGGCCGACCAGTACCCGGACGTGCCGGTCACCCGCATCAGTGAACCCGGTGCCGCTGCTCCCGTCATGCTCAAATACGCCGACGACGCACAGTTGATAGTTGTCGGAAGTCACGGCCGCAGTGCGATGGCGGGCGCCGTGATGGGCTCCACCAGCCAGAATCTGCTGCACCATGCGCCAGGGCCGGTCATGGTCTGTCGCGCCTGAATTGCTGTGCGCCTTTATTAACCCCCCGCGGTTAATAAAGGCGCACAGCAGGGGTCAGGCGAGACCCGTGCCCACCAACTGACCTACTCCGTACGTCACGGCCATCGCCAGCGCGCCACCGATCACCACGCGTAGCACCGCTCTGGTCTTGCGAGCTCCGCCGAGCGTCGCGCTGATCGTCCCGGTCAGCGCAAGTGCGATCAGCACCGCGAAAAATGCGATGGGGACGCGGATACCGGTCGGCGGCAACAGGATTGCGACCAACGGGATCGCCGCGCCGATCGTGAACGAGATTGCCGACGAAATCGCCGCATGCCATGGATTGGTGAGATCATCCGGGTCGATACCCAATTCGACTTCGACGTGTGCCGCGAAAGCATCGTGCTCGGTCAATTCTTCGGCGACGCGGCGGGCCGTCTCCGGACTCAATCCCTTGTTCTCGTAGATCTCGGTCAGTTCCTGAAGTTCAGCCTCCGGGGTCTCGAGGAGTTCCTTCTTCTCCTTCTGCAGGAGTGCGCGTTCGGTGTCTCGCTGAGCGCTGACCGAGACGTACTCACCCAGCGCCATGGACACAGCGCCGGCAACCAGACCAGCAAAACCCGCTGTGAAGATTGCTGAGCGCTCGGTTGTGGCTGCAGCAACACCGACCACGAGGCCTGCGGTCGAGACGATTCCGTCGTTTGCACCCAGAACACCTGCACGCAGCCAGTTCAGGCGATTGTTCAAACTCGGTGCGTGAGGTTCCGATTCCCCACCGGGCACCCCGTCGGTCAACTGCACACTGTCTCCGGACATGGCAACAGATTAGGACGATCAGTCCGGTTGCGATAGCAATCTGAGCCTGTCCTTCGCGCACTGATATATTCCGATTGGCACCCCAACCAAGCATTTGTTAGGTTTGGAATCGGCAGACACCTGGAGGCATTGTGAGCGCAGTACGCACCGCTTTTGTCAGCGGCGGAACCGGTGGAATCGGGTCGGCGATCGCCCTGACCCTCGCCGAACGCGGACACGACGTCGCCTTCACCTACCGAAACAACAAGGGCGCTGCCGAGCAACTGAGCGAGCAGATTCGAGCGCATGGTGTGCGCGCCCACTCGTACTCGCTCGACTTGACCGACGAGTTGTCGATCAGCGCCGCCGTCAACGATGCGGTCAGTGATCTGGGCGCATTGACGACCCTCGTCCACGCTGCGGGACCGCACGTCCCGATGACGCACCTCTCACGTGTGACGCCGGCGTTCTTCACCGAACAACTCAACCAGGAGGCCGCGGCGTTCTTCACCCTCGTCCACACCGCCCTGCCTGCGCTGCGTGCATCCTCGGGTTCGGTGGTGGCGGTGACAACCGCGGCAACGGATCGCTTTCCCGTGCGCGACGGACTCTCCGCAGGCACCAAAGGGGCTGTCGAACAACTTGTTCGCGGATTCGCCGCAGAGGAAGGACGCTACGGCGTCCGGTTCAACGCTGTCGGACCAGGCATGTTGACGGACGGAATGGCGGAGCGCCTGATCAGCTCCGCCGAACTCGACCAGGGCGCGCTCGACGTGACGATGAGCCGAATCCCGTTGAAGCGCTTCGGATCAGCTGCCGACATCGCCGAAGCAGTATGTTTCCTCGCAAGCGACGCGGCCGGATTCATCAGCGGTCAGAAGCTCAACGTCGACGGTGGCTACACCGTCTGAGCGCTATCCGCCCAACTTGCGAAAGACCAGTCGCACGGCAAGTTCCAGGTGCGCCATCACCTCGTCCGTCGTCATCCGGCCCGCAACCCACGAGACGAGACTCGACATCCAGACGTCGTCGATCACCTTCACCGCGTCCAACTGCTGCTGCGAGACTTCCTCGACACCGATCGCCTTCGCGAACATCTCGGTCACGACCCCACCGAGCGCGTTGAGTTCCGGGGTCGCCGACGCGTCCGCGAACATGTACGCCCGAACCAACGCTTCGTAACGGAGGTGATCGGTCTCGAGGACCTCCGTATTCTTGCGCAGCACAAACAGAATCCGGTCCGACGGAGTCTCGCCCGGGATTACAAAGTCTTGGAATCTGTCACGCAAACCCTCGAACATCCACAACAATGCGACGACAAGCATGTGGTTCTTGGACGGGAAATACCGGTAAACAGTGCCGATCGCGACGCCGGCGCGATCGGCCACCGATCGCATCTGCACCGCGTCGTAGCCGCCTTCGGAGGCGGATTCCATTGCGGCGTCGACAATCCGGCGAAAACGCGCTCGCTGCGACGGCGTCGTACGACGTCCGGTCACCGAGCTACGTTCGACCACCGACTGGTCTGCCTTGTCGCCACCTGCCATGTCCACAACCCTTATTAGACGTCGTTTTGCCGACTCCCAATGTAGCCGCCCAACGCAATTGTCGGGTGCATGACTGCCCGCTTCCGAACTGCCCGCCAGTGGAACTGGCCCAGATCAGGAAGCGCGCCGCGGCCGATCGGATCGGCCGCGTCTACGTGGATCTTCCGACCAGTCGCGAGAGGGTGCGCGTCGGCCCGGAGCTGGAGTCCGGCGTCTGTCGGGTTGTGGTGCCCGTCGTTCCGGTCGGCGTTGCCCAGTTGGAGCAGGCTGGGCGCGGCGAGCTGGCGGCCTCCGTCGATCGGTCTGTGGCTTCTTGGCAATGCCGAACCGAGGCTTGCCGAAGACCAGCGGTATCCAACCGCGACCGCTGCTCTCGGCCGAGGCGACAGCCTCGGGCTCACGGAAGGCTGCGTGCGCGATGAGCCCGAACATCAGCAGGGTGGTGATCATCGACGTTCCGCCCGCCGAGATGAGCGGTAGTTGCAGACCGGTCACCGGAATCAGGCCGACGACGTAGGCGATGTTGATGAACGCCTGCACGACGATCAACGTCGTTGCCGTCGCTGTCATGACTTTGAGGAACGGATCAGTGGACCGTTTCGCGATCCGCAGCCCGACGATCAGAACCGCGGCAAAGAGAGCGACGACGATCAGCGCGCCGACCAGACCCAACTCTTCACCGATCACGGCAAAAATGAAGTCGTTGTGCGCCTGCGGGAGATAGCTCCATTTGGCGTCGGACTGTCCTAGACCGCGCCCGAAGATGCCTCCGTTCGCCAGTGCGTACTTGGCCTGAGTGCTCTGGAAGTTCAAACCCTGCGGGTCGAGATCAGGATTGAGGAAAGCCTTGATGCGATCCGAGCGGTAACCAGCAGTAAGCCCGAGCACGAGAAATGCGACTGCGGAACCGAGTGTGAGGCTGATGAATGTCTTCATCCGGAACAGCCCGAACCACAGCACCGACATGAAGATGATGCCGATGGTGATGGTGGTTCCGAGGTCCTTCTCCAACACCACCAGAACCAGAACCAGCAACGTCGTACCGCCGATCACCGGCAGCGCGCGGTTGACGTCCATCCGCGCCTTCATGAACGACGCAACCGTCGCTGCGGACCAGATCGCCAGAGCAAGTTTGGCCAGCTCCGACGGCTGGAAGGAAATGCCCGCGATCACGAACCAGCTGCGAGCACCCATCTGTTCCGAGCCGATACCTGGAATCAGCACCAGGACAAGCAGAACAAGACACAGGATCAGCAGCCATGGTGAGGCTCTACGCATCGTTTCGGTCGGCAACCGCACGACCGCCACGAACATCACCAAACCGATCGCTGCGAACATGCACTGCGGCCAGAAGCGGGCGTAGGACGTCCCGGACAGAACATAGGATTCGACGCCCGAAGACGACAGCACCATCAGCAGTCCGAACGCGACGATCAGCACGACCAGACCGACGATCATATGGAAATCGAACAGTGGCCGATTCGTCCACATCGCCGTTCGAGCGCGGAAGGGTGTCGATGTGCGGTCACGTTTGTCCGACGCTCCACGGGGTGAGTTAACTGGCTCTCCACTCCCGCGACCGTTGGGCTTGTCTTCACTGCGACCGGTCACCACACAAGTATCGTCCCACGACTCCTAACCCATGGGTAACACAAGTCCCATGAGTCACACGGGCTCGGCCTCCCGAGGTCCATGTAGACCCACGAAATACCAGGTCACGTCCTTCGCCGGCGTCGGTCTGCCACCGCTCCCGCCAACGAGAGCGTCAACATGACCACGCAGACGGCAAGCGCGATCCCGAACGCACGTCCGTATCCGTCGGGCGACGATCCGAGCACACCGAGATACAATCCCGATACCGCGGCCAGCGAGATGGTCGCTGACAGGCGCTGAGACAGTTGAAGGAAACCCGCCGCAACACCGTTCGCGCCCGGCGGTGCATATTCGAGAGTCAGCACCCGATTGGGCGCGTCGACCAAACCGCTGGCAACTCCCGACAACACCGCCAGGACCACCAGCACCGGGATCAGATGTTCCCGCGGAATCAGATTGACCGCCGCGATGTACCCGAGGATGACAAGGATCTCGCCGACTATGGCAAAAACCACTGCACTTCGGCCGAACCTGGCAACCAGCCGCCATCCGAAAGCCGACGTCAATGCCATCGCGAGTGAGCTACCGGTCATGATCAACGCCGCACTCAGCGGGGCGAAGCCCAAACCCTCGATCAGATAGAGGCTGAGCACCGCGTTGACGGCGAGGATGGATCCGAACCAGAAGAGTGCAACCGTCGTACCCAACCGGAAGCCCCTCGAGGCGATCAACGACGGAAGCAGTACCGGCGTCCCGCCGCGCTCGGCGTACCGACGTTCCCAGAACCAGAAGGCAACGGCAGCGCCGAACGCACCGATCAGGAAAGCCGCAGCCACAGTGACACTGGTTCGGGTCACGATGGGCCACAACAGGAGCCCGGTCGTAGTCGCCAGCAGACACAGCCCAACCGGATCGATCGACGCGCCCGATCGGGTAGTTCGATCACGGCGCAGAAAGCGAAACGCCAGAATCAGAGTGATCACGGCAAACGGCACGTTGAGAACGAGAAGCAACCGCCATCCGAAGTCGGCGTCGGAATACTTCAGCAGAACGCCACCGAGGATCGGTCCGGAAACGCCGGCCAGACCACCCGCGGTGCTGTACGCGCCCAACGCCTTCGCCCGAGCCTTTCCGGACACCCGGTCGGTGATGATGCCGAGCACCTGCGAACTGATGGTGCCTGCGCCGATCCCCTGCCCAAGACGAGCCAACACGATCATCGACGGATCCGACGCACACGCTCCGAGGATTCCCATCACCGCGAAAATGCTCAGGCCCGCCAAGAACAAGCGTCGACGCCCGACGACGTCACCGAGTCGGCCCGCCGGCACAAGGGCCAAGCCGAAAGTCAGCGAATAGCTCGCAAGGATCCACTGCACCTCGGAGGTCGACGCGCCCAACGACGCCCGGATCGACGGAACCCCGATTCCGAGCACCGCCGAATCGAGAAGAGTGGTGAAGCCCGCGGCTACGCAGACGATGATCTCCCAGCGGACGGCCGAATCGAGCTTGGTGGATTCGGCCGCCGCTGTGACCGTGTGGGACAGGACCCGTTACCCCGCAGCTTCAGACGTGGCCCGACGCGTGAGCGGCGGTCGCAACCCCAAGTGCTCTCGCAGCGTCGACGTGGAGTACTCGGTGCGGTACGCCCCACGCTCCTGCAGTTCCGGGATCAACCAGTCGACGATCTCGTCGAGCCCGGTCGGCACCAGGTACGGCGAGATGTTGAAGCCGTCCGAAGCTCCGTTGCGCACCCAATGGACCAACTGATCTGCGACCTGCCCCGGAGTGCCCGCAAAACCCGAACGCTGCGAGGTCTCGATAGCGACCTGACGTAGGGACAGATTCTTTGCCTCGGCAAGAGCACGCCATTCACGTGCGATCGCAATGGGGTCGTTGCCGTCCCGCGCGGAACCGCGCGTCTCCGAAACCGGGCGGGCAACCGGATCTTCCTCGGGGAGTGGACCGTCGGGGTCTCGATCGGAAAGGTCCTTACCCCACACCAGTCCGACGAGAGAGAGGGCAGTCTGACCGGTGAACTGGCCTTCGAGGACCCACCGTGCCTTCTCCTCGACTTCGGACTCGTTCTCCGCCAACACGATCTGCGTGCTGGGCAAGATCTTGACGTCGTCCTCCGGTCGCCCGGCTTCACGCAACCGAGCCCGAATGTCGTCGGCGAAGTCGAGCGCGCCGTCGAAATGAGTCCCGTGTCGCGAGAAGATGACGTCGGCATGGGTCGCCGCGAAATCGCGTCCACTCGGGGAATCACCCGCTTGGAAGATGACCGGATGCCCCTGGCGGCTTCGGGGAAGCGTCGGCGTCACGGAGATGTCGAACTGTGAAGTCTGCCTGCGCACGTCGCCGACGGCACCCGGAGTAGACCAGTTCTCGGACGTGCGAGAATCCGAGATCGCGTCGTCGGCCCACGAATCCCACAGTGCCCGCGCGGTTTCGATGAACTGCCCGGCACGCTCGTAGCGCAGGGAGTGGTCGAGGAAACCACCGCGACGGAAGTTCTCTCCCGTCCACGCGTTGTCGGTGGTCACCGCATTCCAGCCGGCCCGTCCGTCGGAAAGTAGGTCGAGGCCGGAGAGTCGACGCGCAAGGTCGGCCGGTTCGTTGTACGTGGTGTTCTGTGTCGCGACCAACCCGATCTTGTCGGTGATACCGGCGAGGGCGGCCAACTGCGCAATGGCGTCGGGTCGGCCGGCGATATCCAGATCGAGAATCTTGCCGTTCTGTTCCCGAAGCCGCAGGCCTTCACCGAGGAAGAAGGCGTCGAACAGACCTCGCTCGGCGGTGAGTACCAACCGCCTAAACGTCTCGAAGTCGATCTGGGATCCGCTCGCGGAATCGGACCAGATGGTGGTGTGGTTGACCCCCTGGAAGAAGACACCGAAGTGAACGTGAGCGTCGGGTCGAGGTACGGCGGAGCGTGATGCAGTCATGGCCGAAATATCCTTAGCGCGAAGTCAAGTCAGGAGGAGTGGGCGAATCGATTTGAGGGCCGCTGCAGACCGAGGTTGCCCCTCAGGGTCGATCCCGGAACCGGGCGTCGCGTCAACCCGGCCTTGGACAGCGTCGGAAGCACGAATTTGGCCAGCACCGGAAGGTCCTCGTCGATCACGAGAGCATGGAAATGAACACCGTCGAGGTGTCCGGCCAATTCCTTCAGAACCACGGCCGCTTCCCCCGGATCTGCAGCCAGGAGCAGTCGGCCGGTGACGACGGCATTCCCGTACGAGTTCAGCTCGGTCCTCCGCTGCGCCGCAGACAGATTCGGCGTATCGAATGCCACATCGAGCTCGGCGACCACCAATGACGCGCCCTCATCGCGCGCCTTGGCAGCCGACTGTGCAATGGTCTCCACCGAATCACCCGAAACGAGAACAACATCCGGCTGGCGTGGATCGATTTCGCCGTAGCGGCCGAACACCACCAACTGGCCTTGAGGCGGCCGCGGAACGATTGCCGGCCCCTTCACCGAGAACGTGTCGCCCTCGAAATTGACGTAATGCAGACGATCACGTTCGAGGAAACGCCCACTGAGATAGTCACGAACGACGGCGTCGTCCTCCCACGAGTCCCAGAGATCGGTCACAACGGTGACCGAATCCCGCTGCTCTTGCTGACGCGCCGACTCCGTTGTTACCGGAGCCCTCCCCCACGCCCTCGCCGCGGCATCGTCTTCGACCGGAACAGCAAGCCAGCCGCCACGCCCACGCGAGGAGTAGTCCAACGTCGCCAATTGCGAGGACGTATGAAACGGTTCGGCGTACGTGGTCCCGACGACGGGGACCAGCCCGATCGTGCTGGTTGTCGCCGCCACGTACGACGCCCTCGAGACGGCATCGATGCGGCCGACGACGTCACCACTCGGGGGGAGGATGGAATCGTCGAACGTCGCGAACGTGAAGCCGGCATTCTCGGCAGCCGCGACGCGATCGCGCACGGCTTTGCCCGTGAGCAGCTGGTCCGGGCGGTGTGAGCTTCGGCGCCAGGCAGCGGGGTGAGTGCCCTCGCCGTCCAGTTCGATACCCACGGCAAATACAGTCATGTGTCCTCCATCGGTCCTGGCGGTAGCACCCACACTGCGGTTAGGTAGCGGGTTGCTGCGGCATCATCGAGCCAGGTCTCTCAGCCACTCTGGATGGTGGATGCAATCTATGCGGGCCACGCTGGGCAAGTCAAATCACGCTTGTCGAATCATATTGACCTACAACATATTTCAATACAATCATCCTGATCGAAAGGGTTGCGCAACGCTAGCCGACGTAGACACGAAAGAGCCCCGCCCGACTCGCGCCGGACGGAGCTCTCGGTGTGCGCTGGAACGCTACTTCGCGCCCATCCATGCCTGATCGAACAGCATGATGCCGGTTGCAGTCGGAACCACACCGTGCACGTTCTTCTGCCAAGCCCAGAACGACGTGAGCCCGCCGATCGGCGCCGACGGAACCGTCTCGTTCCACAGCGTCTGAATCTTGCCGATGATCGCCAGGGTCGACGAATTGTCCTTGGCTTGTTGTAGATCTGCGATCAGCTGATCCATCGCCGGGTTCGCATATCCAGCAGTATTCGCCATCGAGGTGCTGTTGGTCGTGGAGAACAATCCGAGATCGAGAATCGACTCGTACATTCCGATGCCCGCGTGCGCGAGGTCGAAATCGTGCTTGACGTAGACGTTCTGCACGATGTCGCCGGCGTTGTTGGCCAAGATCAAGTTCACCTCGAACCCGACGGCCTGCAACAGTGACTGCACGGCGAGGCCGATCGCGTGGTCCTTCGGCTCACTGAGAACGACGTAGTCGAGGCTGCCGTCGTACCCGTCTGCCTTCGCCTGATTCAGAAGTTCCTTCGACTTTTCGGGGTCGTAGGCAATACCCGGTGTGTCTACATGCCATTGAGACGTCGGACCGAACAACTCCGAGCCCGGCAGTCCCTCACCGTTTTCCACTCGCTGATCGATCAACGTGGTGTCGAGCGCGTAGCCGATAGCCTGACGGACGCGAACATCCGAGCCCGGTCGGCCCTCACGGTTGTTGATAATCTCGGCACTACCGGCATTGAGCACGTCGATGTAGCCGGGGTAGCCAGCGGACTTGGCGGAATTGATCGCCGACGTGAGGCCGCGAATGTAGGCGACATCGAGCTGACCGCTGTTCAATGATTCGAGATTGGCCTGCGGGCCGTTGAGCGCAACCATCCGCAACTTGTCCAGCTTGGGGGCGCCGCCGTAGTAGGACGGGTTGGCCTTGAAGATTCGCTCGACGCTCGGTGTGAAGACATCTTCGGTGAAGGGTCCGGCTCCGACGGCGGTGAACTTGTCGCCCTGCTGCGAACTCGGGGCGACGATCATCCCGTGCCCGAGAGCGAGCATCGACGGAAAACGCATCCACGGCGTCTTCAGCTTGAATTCCACCGTCGTCGGACCGCTTGCCTGCGCCGATTCCACCGAAGCCAGCCACAGTTCGGCGCCATTGCCCTTGCCCGCGTTGTACCGATCGATGCTCGCGATCACGGCGTTGGCGTCGAGGGTGGTGCCGTCACTGAACTTCACACCGTCGCGAAGTTTCAGCGTCCAGGTGGCTCCGTCGTCGGCTGTCTCGAGCGATTCAGCCAACTTGGGCTCGAACTCGCCGCTCGCAGTGTCGTAACTCATCAGGACGTCGTACACAGCAGCGAAGGCCTCACCGCCGGAACCGCCGCGCGCGGCCGTCTTCGTCGGGT
The DNA here is from genome assembly GCF_001682295.1 of Rhodococcus sp. 008. Classification (NCBI taxonomy): domain Bacteria; kingdom Bacillati; phylum Actinomycetota; class Actinomycetes; order Mycobacteriales; family Nocardiaceae; genus Rhodococcus; species Rhodococcus sp. 008. The sequence goes on from NZ_CP012749.1 coordinate 885,984, forward strand.
CGAGTGAGGGAACGAGCACCTGTACGCCGTACGTCATGGTCCCGCCGGCCACCGCAGTTCCCGGATCAGGCTGCTCGTTGACCATGCCGGTCACGACGTCCGCCGACGCGGTCGTCGTATCGGTCCCGCTGTCGTCACCATTGCTCGCGCAGCCCACCAATAGAACCCCGGTACCGAACAATGCGACGGCGACCCGGCTGACTTTCCCGATGCGCCAAGATCTCGAGTGCGACACGGAGATTCCACCTCACTTTCAGTAGACGCAGCCACGGATCGGCCGCAATCGGCTAATAGTGATGTCCTCTGTGGAGTGACGCCCAGCACGTTCCCGGTGACCGGAAACATTCACGGAGACAAAGGATGCGCATAACTGAGATGATCGGGCCGAGTGGTTGACGGCGACTGACATCCGAATACGAAAAAGCTCCAACCTTATGTTCGAAGAACATGAGATTGGAGCTTGTCGATAAGAATTATGGTGGCCAGGGCCGGGATCGAACCGGCGACCTTCCGCTTTTCAGGCGGACGCTCGTACCAACTGAGCTACCTGGCCGGACGGCACCCGAACCGAATGCCTATCGCATTGCTTTGTTCTCAACCGATTGATTGAGAACAAAGCTTTGCGACCCTGACGGGACTCGAACCCGCGACCTCCGCCGTGACAGGGCGGCGCGCTAACCAACTGCGCCACAGGGCCTTGCTTTTTCCTTGCTGTGAAACCGTACTACATCTTCGAGCCGCTCCCAAACCACTGTCCTGGCCTGGCATTTGTGCATCTCAAAGCGTGTCGTGCGGGTCAAACCATACTGCATCGTTTCGCTTTCGCAAAACGTACCCCCTACGGGATTCGAACCCGCGCTACCGCCTTGAAAGGGCGGCGTCCTAGGCCGCTAGACGAAGGGGGCCCGCCGGATCTCTCCGAACTAGTACCCCAACGGCGTTCCGTTGGGAGCTTGGATAGCTTATGGCACGGCATTCGAAAATCACAAATCGCCTGTTCACGGGCAGAAAAGTGCACTATTCAGTGTCAGGGAACTCGACTTGGGGCCACCCGTCACGATGGAACGTCTCCAACCACTGCGGCGTAGCCATGGCTTCGAGGACTACTTCGAGAGACTCCTCGAACCACTCGCCCAGATCTCCACTGGAGGCAATCAGGTCTGCCATGTACCGCTGGCCGGCAAGGCTCGCTGCCAGTACACGCGTGAATTTGTCCGGGTCGGCGTCTTCTCGGAGCAAACCGTCGTCCTTGGCACGCAATGCCAACTCATAGGCGGTCTTTCCCCAGACCTGCCCACCACCGGACTGCACATCCTTGTAGAACTCGGGCTCGATGATCAGCCGGAATTCCGCCTGCACGATCACCTCGGCACGGAAGACCTCGGCAATGTCGAGCACGAGACCGTGCAAAGCGACGAATGGATCGAGGTCTGTTCTCTTGGCCCAACGATCAGTAATTCCAGTGAAGGTTTCGATAGCCGAGGTCAGAACCGCTCGCGCCAACTCTTCCTTGGACTGGAAATGGAAATACATGGCGCCTTTGGTGGCGCGGGAGCCCTCGAGGATCGTGTTCACCGACGCAGCTGCATAGCCGCGCTTGGCGAATTCGACTGCAGCCGCTTCGACCAGGGCGGCGCGGGTACGCCGCGCACGCTCTTGTTGACGTGCCATTTACGGTGTTGTGCCTCTCGCAGAGTTGGTACGCAGAGCCGCCGTGATCGGCGCCTGTCATCCCCCGAAACTTCACAATATCCCCTCCAACACACCCTACGTAAGGACTAGAGCCATACCCGCCAAAAGTACTAGACGCAATCGGCTGTTCAGGGGACAAGAACCGACTTTATGCCCAAAAGACACCAAGTGGTATGGTTTTGGCCGCTCGGGTGCGCCGCAGGGGGTGCGCATCCGAGCTTTTTCGTGCCCGAGATTCTGATAATTCGACCTCGCAGACGGAACTGCTTCGCCGACCGATGGACAGCAGTCCCAAGGTTTTAAACAACTAGTGCAATTGTTTATTCCCCCTTTTCCGTCGAAACCGTACTGGCAGCATCGAAACAACACAGTTAGACTGTCTAAATGAATGTTGGAGAGGGTCGCAGCAAGGCTCGAGACGAGATCGACGTACTTTGGGACGATCTGGGTGCCTTCGTCCGACGTCTACGCACCAAACGCAACGACCACAAGCTCACGCCGAGCCAGATCCAGGCCCTCGGCCACCTCGACCGACAAGGTCCGTCGACCGCCAAAGAATTGGCAAAATTCGAGCGCGTCACGCCGCAATCAATCGCAAAGACCGTGGCCGCGCTCGAAGAGCAGGGCATGGTGACGCGAAGGGCGGATCCATCGGACGGCCGCGCGGTCTTGGTCACGATGACCGAACTCGGCACATCGACCCTTCACGAAGACCGAACGAAACGAACAGAGTGGCTGGCCGAGGTCATCGACGCCGAGTGCACCGAAGCCGAGCGTGACTTGCTTCTGATCGCCGGCCGAATCCTGCGAAGACTCGGCCAGGGCGAGTCCCCAGCATCGACATCGATATCAGAGGAGTCACTGATGAACTCGTGACCACCGTCGTCGAAACGCCGACCCCCCAAACTCCCGTTCCACTGAAACTGAGTCTTGCTCTCGGCTCCGGAACCGTTCTTCAAGCGCTGAACTCGTCGATGATTGCGGTGGCAATCGTCCCGATCGCCACATACTTCGGTTCCAGTTCAGGCACAGCGTGGGTCATCTCGGCCCTCTACATCGCGACTGCGGTCACGGCGCCGGCGGCTGGTCGACTCGGATCGATCCTCGGCGCCAAACGCGTCTACCTCGCCGGATTGGGCCTGATCGCTGCCGGATCGATCCTCGGCTCGCTCGCCCCGTCGCTGGGCTGGCTGATCGCCGCACGAATCCTGCTCGGAATCGGCACGGCGACACAGTATCCGAACGCGATGACCGTCATCCGCGAATACGCTGACCGCCACCGGACTCAAACCCGTTCAGCTATAGCAACACTCACCATTTGCGCTCAATCGGTCGTCGCGCTGGGGCCCACTCTCGGCGGGTTGTTGGTCGGCACACTCGGTTGGCAATCGATCATGTGGGTGAACCTCCCGCTTGTCGTCGTCACTGCCGTATGGGTCTTCTTCGCCGCCCCGAGCGACTCCGCCCTGCCCGACCGGGCCGGCGCCGCTGCGTTGTTCAAATCTCTCGACCCACTCGGCATCACCCTGTTTCTCGCTCTGACGACATCGACGATGCTCTTTCTCCTCTCTCTCGCCGAGCACGCGAAGTGGTACCTCGTCCCGTCGACGGCCCTCTTCGCGTTCCTGTTCGTCTGGTGGGAACGTCGAACGGCCTCGGCGTTCATCGACGTCCGCGCCGTCGTCCGAAACCGCGCACTGAGCATGACTCTCGGCCGGACCCTGCTGACTTACACAGCGTTCTACTGCATCTTCTTCGGACTCCCCCAGTGGCTACAGGTAGCCCGCGGAATGTCACCGATCAGCGCCGGGCTCTTCATGCTGCCCGTCGCTGCGGTCGGGATCTTCGCGACCATGTCCGCATCCAGGGTGTACGGGAAATTCGGCGCACGGATCACCCTCCTGATCGGCACCGCCGCGTTGGCTGTCGGCGGGATTCTGATCGCCTTTGTCGAATCGAGTTCGACTCCCCTAGTGGCACTCCTGCTGATAGCGGCGATCCTGGGCATCCCCAACGGCTTCAACAACATGGGAAACCAGAACCTGATCAACTCGGTGACCACCTCCGCCGACGTCGGAACTGCGATCGGTCTGTACCGAACAATCCAGTACATCGGCGCCAACCTTGCGGCCGTCGTCATCGAGTTGACCATGCGCGGAACCATCGACGACGCGGGTCTGCATCGCACGGGCGGGACCATCGCCGTCATCGGAATTGCCCTTCTGGTGGGGGTGGTGTTTTCACGGACTCTGCGGTCCCGTTAGACTCTGCGCCGCGCCCCTATAGCTCAGTTGGTAGAGCTACGGACTTTTAATCCGCAGGTCGTAGGTTCGAGTCCTACTGGGGGCACAAACACAGACCCGGCGCCTCATTCAGAGGCGCCGGGTCTTGTGCATTCGTGCCACATCGATTCGTGCCACATGAATGCAACAGCAGGTCATCGAAGCAGGAACTCGAGGGTCACGCGCTCGAATGCCTCCTTGGCTTCGATCATCACCCAGTGCCCGCAGTTCGGGAATACGTGCAGTTCGGCGTTCGGAATCAGTCGCATCGGAATCATCGGCATGTCCGGTGGACACTGCCGATCATCGAGCCCCCATGTCAGCAAGGTCGGGCATTGCACCTTGTGCATCATCGACCAGTACGGCGGCACATCCGAGTTGGACATCATCTGCTGCTGAGCGGCAAAGGCTTTGGATCCGTACATCGCGGTCAATGCCTGGTGCGAGGCCGGATCGTTGGCCGTTTGCCATCGTTCCTCGATCCGCTCCTCGGTGATCACGGATCTGTCGTAAACCATGCACTCGAGCCAGCGAACCAACTTCTCACGGCTGGGAGCGTCGGCGAATTCCTGGAGGAGACGCGTACCTTCGCTCGGGTTCTGACTGAAGATGTTCGGGCCCACGCCTCCGATGGTGACCAATCTGCGGACGCGGTCAGGGAACCTCATCGCGACGTTGACCCCGACAACTCCGCCCATCGAATTGCCGATCATCGCAGCGGATTCGATTCCCAGCGCATCCATGAATCGAACCACCGCCGAGGTTGCCGTGAGAACTGGATGACCGTCGACGGCATCGCTCACGCCGAACCCCGGGAACTCCAGGAGGTAGCAGTGGAAGTGCTTTGCGAACACCTCGAGGTTCCCCCGATAGTTCCGCCAACCACTCACACCGATCCCGGAGCCGTGCAACAGGATCAACGGCGGACCATCGCCCGCCTCGTGATAGCGCAAAGTCCCCTTGTCAGTAGCGACTTCGCGTTTGGTCCCCTCACAGGTCACGTCCATCACGCAAGATTAGAACGTGTTACAGATCCAGGACGGCTGATTGCGGAACTTCGCAACCACCGTCAGAAGCATCCCCCGCTGCCTCGACGCCCACTGCGATTCGTGGACTTCTGCTCGCTCGGTTTCGACTTCCCCGTCCCGGCCTTCACACACCGGTTGGGGCGCCGCACCTGCTCGAAGTGCCCGGCGCTCACCACATGACCGGCCACGCTGACCTTGACCGGCGCGTCCGCGCGGGCGGTTCCGACTTGCGCCGATCCCAACGTCAGGGCGCAAGCAGCCACAACGACCAGCGCTACCTTCTTCGAGATCTTCATATGCACGGCCACTTCGACACGGGTCCACTCCAGATGCTGAACGGGTGCGCGCACCGAAGGAACACGCTCGGCGTCGACGATATTCAGTCAGGGTGGCCGGCCGCGATCCTTTTGCTCACCAGCATCTGAACAGTCGACGACAAAAGTTTTGGCGGCACGTCAACATCCCGAGGGCGTCAACGAGCCGACGCCCAACGTACGCACCGTTACTGAGAAATCCGTAAATCCGGGCAACCACACAGCGACGGGCGTGGACGTTCGCGTTTGGACTCGCTACGCCACAATCAAACGCCGAACCGCCTCGACTGCCGCCTCCCGACGTCGAGGGATGGAACGAGACGACTTGAGCGCGAGCATCCGGGCGATATCCGTGATCAGCAGGATCAACTCCGTGGGATTCCACGCGGGGTCGATGTGTCCCTCGAGCTGCCCCTTGCGGATTTCCGCAACTTTAGGCCGGAAGGTCTTGCTTCGTATGTCGTCCTCGCTCATGACGTCCGGCGCTTCGAGATCCGCCCATTGCTGCAATCGGGCGTTCTCGGGATGGGCAACGTAGTTGTCGAAGAGGCGACCTGCATAGCCCGGCAAGTCGTCACCTCGAAGTGCTGTCTCCGCTGTTGTTTCGGACGTCCACTGTTCGGTCACGGCAGCGAACAACTCTTCCTTGCTTGCGAAGTACGCATAGAGACGGTCTTTGCTGGCACGCGCTTGCGCGGCGATCCGATTGATCCGCGCGCCGGCCAGCCCGTACGTGGCAAATTCGTCCTTTGCGGCCGCCAGAATGCGGTCCCTCGTAGCTTCCCCTGCTGAGCGCATGTTCACAGCCTAGAACGAATCGACCGTTGCCGAACCATCCGGTTCGGCGTAGCGTGCAGAGTTGACGAACAATTTGGTTCGCGAACAAGTCGTGCCACTTACCGTCGACTCGAGGAGAGACATGAATCTCAACGAAGCCCGAACTGCTTTCGCCCGGCTCCGTGCAGCGGAAAATGGTGTATCACCAGCAGAACTCGACGAAGTGTGGGCCGCGCTGGAAACCGTCGCCGCTGAAGAAATCCTCGGTGAGTGGAAAGGTGACGACTTCGCCACCGGTCATCGTCTGCACGAAAAGCTGTCCGCGAGCCGCTGGTACGGCAAGACTTTCAATTCCGTCGAGGATGCCAAGCCGTTGATCTGCCGAGACGAAGACGGAAATCTCTATTCCGACGTCAAGAGCGGCAATGGCGAGGCAAGTCTGTGGAACATCGAGTTTCGTGGTGAAGTGACCGCGACCATGGTCTACGACGGCGCGCCGATTTTCGACCACTTCAAGAAAGTCGACGATTCGACGCTCATGGGCATCATGAACGGAAAGTCGGCGTTGGTCCTCGACGGCGGGCAGCACTACTACTTCCTGCTCGAGCGAGCGTGATTCGCGCCGAACAGAATTCGAGATCCTCCATGCAGATGACAGCGGCGCTCTCACACGGCCCGCACTCCCCCTTCACGCTCGACACCGTCGAGATCGACGACCCCCGCGCAGACGAGATCCTGGTTCGCATCGTCGCGACCGGCCTGTGCCACACAGATCTGTTCACGAAGTCGGCGCTACCGGAAAGACTCGGCCCCTGCGTGTTCGGGCACGAAGGGGCGGGGGTGGTCGAGGCCGTCGGCTCGTCGATCGACAGCATTGCGCCCGGTGATCACGTGTTGCTGAGCTACCGCAGTTGCGGTGTGTGCAGGCAGTGTCTCAGCGGCCATCGGGCGTACTGCGAAAGCTCACACGGGCTCAACAGCTCTGGCGCACGCACCGACGGCTCGACGCCGATCCGGCGAGACGGAACCCCGCTACGGTCCGCCTTCTTCGGCCAGTCCAGCTTCGCGGAATACGTCATCGCCTCTGCCGACAACACCGTCGTCGTCGATCCTGCGGTGGACCTGACCGTCGCAGCTCCGCTCGGCTGCGGGTTTCAAACCGGCGCCGGCGCGGTACTGAATCTGCTTCGCCCCGAGCCCGACTCGACGTTTGTCGTTTTCGGGGCAGGCAGCGTCGGACTCGCAGCGCTGCTGGCGGCGAGGGCTGCCGGCGTTTCCACCCTGGTCGCCGTGGACCCCGTTGCGCAGCGGCGCGCACTCGCCGAGGAATTCGGCGCCGTCACTGTCGATCCCTCGAATGAAGATGTGATCGACGCGGTCCACGCCGCCACCGACGGAGGTTCGACGCATTCCCTCGACACCACCGGAATCGGCTCCGTGATCAATCAAGCCGTCACATCACTTCGAGCACGGGGAACACTGGCGGTAGTCGGACTCGGAGCATCCACGGTCGAGGTGAACATGGCCGACATCATGCTGAGCGGAAAGACAATTCGAGGATGCATCGAAGGAGAGTCGGAAGTCTCGACGTTCATCCCCGAACTCGTCGAACTCTTCACTGGTGGCCGGTTTCCGATCGACCGCTTGGTGACGCGCTACGCATTCGCCGACATCAACAAAGCCGTCGAAGATCAAGCGTCGGGGCGCGTCATCAAACCCGTTCTCGTGTGGTGAGGGGCGAAATGTCTCATTCGTCGACCCGACGGAATTCGCCCTAGACTGCGCTCCTGCACTAGACGTCGGAGCAAGGTGGGGACGATGACAGAACACACCAGTACAGGCGCGGGCCACGGCCGGGCCGTAATGCCGATCATCCGGATGCGCGCACGCAGCCGCGACGAGGACCATCGAGCATCGACGCCACTCGAACTGTTCTTCGACCTGTGTTTCGTGGTTGCAGCCGCACAGGCCGGAGTTCAACTGGTGCATGCTGTCGCCGAGGGCCACTACGCCGACGGCATCGCCGGCTATATGTTCGTCTTCTTCGCGCTGTGGTGGGCGTGGGTGAACTTCACCTGGTTCGCGTCTGCCTACGACACGGACGACGTCCCCTACCGGGTCGCGACCTTCGTACAGATTTGTGGCGTGCTCGTCTTCGCCGCCGGAATCCCCGACGCATTCGACGGAACCGACCGTACGACGGCCATCGTCGGCTACCTCATCATGCGAATTGCGCTCACCTGCCAATGGCTTCGAGCCGCCAGCGGTGAATCCGGTGCAGCGCGAACGACTGCTCTGCAATATGCCGCCGGGCTCGTGATCGTCCAGGCCGGCTGGATCGTGCTGCTCCTGATGCCGGCGTCGGCGTGGATACCCGGCTTCTTCGTTCTCATGATCGCCGAACTCGCGGTGCCGGCGATCGCCGAACGCAACCACCAGACGCCGTGGCACCCGCATCACATCGCCGAACGCTACGGCCTCTTCACCATCATCATGCTCGGCGAAACCATTGCTGCCGCCACCATCGCGGTCCAATCCGGCATCCGGGATTTCGACGCCGCCGACCTACTGATTCCGATTGCTGTCGGCGGAGTTCTGATCGTGTTCTCCGCGTTGTGGATCTACTTCGCCGTCCCGATCCACGAGTACCTCGCAGACCAGGGCAATCGCGCCGTCCTGTTGTGGGGATACGGGCACTACTTCGTATTCGGATCCGCTGCGGCCATCGGCGCCGGCATCGAAGTAGCCGTCGAAGAAGCAGTTGGCGAGGCGCACATTTCGACGTTCGCAGCATCTGCCGCGGTCACGATCCCCGCCGCGATGTTCCTGATCTTCGTGTGGCTCATGCACTCACGACATTTCAAGCGCGACAGGATCGAGCAGGCTGTTCTACCAGTGAGCGCAATCCTGGTTCTCGCCTGCACATTTGCCGGACACTGGGCTGTCCCGCTCGCCGGACTGGTGGCGGCGGGAACCGTCGGAGTCGGTGTCGGCCTGAGTACTCGGTCGAAGAGCTGACTCAGATTTCCGGAGCCGGAGCCTCGCCCTTGCTCTGCGGCTCGTGCTGCTTGAGCTCACCGCGCATCTTGTCGAGATCCTTGCCACGCTTTTTGTACATGTAGCCGAGCGCGACAAGTCCAAGGAACAACGCAACGCCCAGGACGGCACCGACAACGGATGCTCCGCGGAATCCGGGGCCGTCGACGTCGAGGATCCGCTCGCCCGCATGCGCAGCGTTGTTGTTGCCGAGAACAACTGTCAGAGAGAGCAGATTCGGCAGCGCGAAGATCACACCCAACGCGAGAGCCGTGATCTGCATGATTCGAGCATGCTTGCGCTTGCGCACCTGCCAGACCGCCCGGAAGAAGATGAGCGGGACCAGGGTGCACACGAGACCGAACAGCAGCCCCCACGCGATTCCGGCGCTGAAACTGCCGTTCGCCAACGACGCAATGCGCTGCGCCCACCAACGCGGAAGGAAGGCGGCAAGGATGAAGTAAGCGATGACCAGGACCACCGCCATCACTGCGATCCCGATGGCCTTCTTCGCCCACGGCGGCATGCCCGGTTTTGCGGTGGCCGGTGAAGTTTCCGGTGTCGTCATGACAATTCCTCGTCTAGTCGGCGTCTGTACTGACGAATCTATCCGTTACGGGCGTTCCTCATCCGCATCGAGAACGATCCGGGCAAGCCGCTTCGGCGCAACGAGGGTGAACGAGGTGTAGATCCACTCCTCCAGTTGCGACCATTTCTCCTCGGAAACGTCGGTGCCGATGTCGAGTGCAACCCACCCGTGTCGACCGAGTCCATAGCCCGCAGCACTTGCGCCTGGTTCGGTGGCCACCACCGCTTCGGCTTCCTCCTTGCTCAGCTTGACGGTCAAGGAGGTGGCTTCGAGGTTGCAGAACACGAAGTTCTTGCCGCGGACCCGGAACGTCGGGTGGCCGTCCCACGCTTCGATGTCGACGCGCTCCGCTTCCGGCAGCGACAGCGAGATCTCTTCGAGTCGACGCATGTTGTCGGGCATGGAGACGATTCTGCACGCCCGATACCGAGCTTGACACCCGCGACACAGCTAGGCTCGGCGACGACCGCGTCACCGAACTCCGAACACAGGGAGACTGGCATGCGCACGTTAGTTCATCTCGTTCTGCTCATTTGTGGAATCGCCGTTGCCGTCGGCTCGTTCATGTACGTACTGGCCGGGGTCAAACCCGACAACGTTCGCCTCGAGGACCTGCGGGACGGCTTTCCGGCCGGGTGGGCAATCGAGCAACTCGGCGATCAGTCCGTGACCTTCTACCGGTCGATGGCGATACTTCTGCTCGCCGCCGCCGTATTGATTCTGATCGCCGCATTGTTCGGTTCTCGCATCGCAGCATGGATCGGAATTATCGTGGGATTGGGGACTCTTGGCACGTTCTACTACCGCGTGAACGATCAGTTCGACAATGTCATCAGGGAAAACTACTCCACGATCCTGACAAATCAGACAGGATTCATTCTGACGGCCGGCGGACTGATTCTCGCTCTCCTAGCGTGCCTGGTCCCCCGCGAGAAGACCCGAGCCTGACCGCTCGGCAACCGGAGGGTTACCGTCGACGCCGACATTCACTAGTGTCTGCAACAGCCGGGTACTGACGAGTAGTACCCCAGAAGAGGTAGGGCATCAATGGCATCGCTTGACGACCTTCTATCCCAGATCCCCATCGACCAGATCGCGCAGCAACTCGGCGTCGACCAGGCAACTGCCGAATCGGCGGTCAAGACTGCACTTCCGACCCTCGTCGGTGGCCTCGGCGCCAACGCGCAGGATCCCGCCGGTGCAGCCTCGCTGGAAAGCGCGTTGCAGTCTCACGCCGACACCAGCCTTCTCGACGACGGCGTCGACATCAGCAAAGTCGACACCGCTGACGGTCAGAAGATCGTCTCGAACATCTTCGGCGGCAACACCGATCAGGTCGCCAGCGCACTGGGCGGTGTCGGTGGCGGCGGTGGAAACGATCTGGTGAAGCAGTTGCTGCCGATCCTCGCTCCCATCGTCCTGGCCTACCTCGCCAAGCAGTTCACCGGTGGCGGTGCCGGCGCGCAGACTCAGGCCTCCGGTGGCGGCGGGCTCGGGGATCTCCTCGGCGGAATTCTCGGCGGCGGCGGCAATTCCGGCGGCGGCATCGGCGGCGCACTCGGCGGCATCCTGGGTGGATCCGGTGGCGGCGGCCTCGGAGACCTGCTCGGCGGCCTCCTCGGCGGAGGCAAGAAGTAAGACGCTCGACAGAACGCACTGCGGCGATCCCGTTCGGGGTCGCCGCAGTGCTCTGTTCAGTCAATCGTCGAAGATCGAAACATCCTCAGTGACAAGGCAAACGCAACCAACAGCAGCGCGCCCACAAAAGTACTGACCCCGACCCAACCGCCACCCGCGTATGCAAGACCCGCGAGGGCGCCCGCCACGGACGAACCCGCGTAGTAGGCAAACAGATACAACGCCGACGCCTCGGCCCGGTGATCGGTAGCGATCAGCCCCACCCAACCGCTGGCCACCGAATGTGCGGCGAAGAATCCTCCGGTGAAGAGCAGCATCCCCACGAGCGTCAACGCCAGATTGTCCGGAACGGTCAGTGCCAGGCCGATACCGATGACGACAACCGACCCGAGCAGCACGCTGCGCCTACCCAGTCGGTCAGAGGCCCCGCCGGCTACCGCCGAGGTGAAAGTTCCGGCAAGGTAGAAAAGGAACACCAGGCCCACAAGCGCTTCAGGAAGGCCGAAAGGTGCTGCCGTGAGCCGAAACCCGAGGAAGTTGTAAATCGACACGAAGCCGCCCATCAGGATGAATCCCAAAGCGAAGAGTGTTCGCAGCGACGGGTTCGCAAGGTGGCGTCGTAGATTCGACGCGATCGTGCGCGCCGATATCGGTTGCGGGCGAAAGAACTTCGACGCGGGAAGCCGCCGGATCATGTTGAGCGCGAACAATGCCGACAGCGCGGACGCAGTCAACAGCGCCCAACGCCACGTACTGAAATCGACGACGGCCGACGGCACGAGCCGTCCGATCAGCCCACCGATCGTCGTGCCGGCGACGTACCTTCCCATCGCTGCACCGAGGTCCTTCCGATCGACCTCCTCGGCCAGATAGGCCATCGCCACCGCCGGGACACCGGCCAGAGCCAATCCTTGTGCTGCGCGTCCGACCAGCAGAACCTCGATCGTCGGACTCAGCGGTAGAAGTAAACCGATCACACAGGACGCCGACGCCGACGCGATCATCACCCGTGTGCGACCGAACCGCTCGGAGAGCGCACTGGCCGGAATGATTGCCAACGCCAACATGCCCGTCGTCGCCGAGACGGACAGCGCAGACACCGCAGGCGAGACGTGGAAGTCTTCGGCGAACGCAGGCAGCAACGCCTGTGCCGCGTACATCGAGATGAACGTCGACAGCCCGGCCGCGAACAACGCAACGGTCACGGTTCGATATCCCGATGTTCCGCGGCGAAGCGGCATCACTTCGGATTCGATCACATTCTCGACAGTCACCACGTACCTCCAGGCATCACTTACCTCCGGTAAGAATCCTCCCGCCCAGACTCGGCAAAAGAAAATGCATAAACTTGGTGTTCTATATGCTCCAGAGGTATATAGATTGGGTTCGTGATGCTGACCGAAGACCTCGAATGGTTTGTCGTGCTCGCCGAAACCCAACAGGTGACCGCTACCGCGGATCTGACTCACCTGTCGCAACCGACCCTTTCGCGCAAACTCGCACGCCTCGAACGACAGATCGGCGTGACACTCTTCGACCGTCAGGGACGCCGACTCGAACTGAACCGGTACGGCGAGATCCTCTATCGACATGCTCGCATCGCACTGCGTGCCCTCGACGCCGCGCAGACCGAAATCCAGTCGCTGGCGAGCCCCGAGAGCGGCACGGTCCGGCTCGACTTCCTCCACTCGTTCGGCACCTGGTTGGTGCCGCACATGCTGCGCGGATACCGCGTCGAGCATCCCGGAGTGCGATTCGAACTGCATCAGGACAGCGCGCAGTTCCTGGTCGACAGAATCGCCGCCGGCACGTCCGACCTGGCCGTCGTCTCGCCTCAGCCGCGCGATCCGCAGGTGGCGTGGATGCAGATCGCCCAGCAGTCACTGGCATTGGCTGTTCCGGCTGATCATCGCTTTGCGAAGTTGCATTCGGTCGAGCTTGCGGACGCGGCCGACGAACCGTTCATCGGTATGCATCCGAACTTCGGGATGCGAAGAATTCTCGATGAACTGTGCGCGGCCGCAGGATTCACTCCGAATTTCGTCTTCGAGAGCAGCGAGCTGGCAACGGTCGGCGGACTGGTCTCCGCGTCCTTCGGTGTCTCGGTCATGCCGGTTCAGGATCCACCGATCTGGGCCGAAGGAGTCGTCTACGTACCGATCGAAGGAGCACAGCGAAAAATAGGGCTGATCTGGTCGAAGAGCCGCGAGCTGTCCGATCCCGCCCGGACTTTCCGCGACTACGTCGAAAGAACGACTTGGTAGTGAAAGTGCCCCCGGATAACTACGGATCGGTAACATCCCTCGAGGGGAGCAATTTTCATGCCATTCTTTTCAAACCTACGGTGCCGTAGGCTGGGGCGAAGTCGCGCATTCACTCAACATGGAGGCAAGAAATGACGAGGATTCTGACGCAGCTGGAGCTGCTACAAGAGCTGCAGCCGGTTGCCGAGGAGAACGTCAACCGCCACATCTCCATGGCCAAGGAATGGCATCCACACGACTACGTTCCGTGGGACGAGGGCCGTAATTTCGCAGCCATGGGTGGCGAAGACTGGAGTCTCGAACAGTCACAACTCGGCGAGGTAGCTCGCGCCGCGATGATCACCAACCTGCTCACCGAGGACAACCTGCCGTCGTACCACCGTGAGATCGCCGAGAACTTTTCGCAGGACGGTGCCTGGGGAACGTGGGTCGGCCGGTGGACCGCCGAGGAGAACCGCCACGGCATCGTGATGCGTGACTACCTCGTCGTCACGCGCGCAGTCGACCCCGTCGAGCTCGAGCGCTTCCGCATGGAACACATGACAAACGGTTACAGCGCACCCATCGACGAGGGCGACGCCGGCCTGCTGCACTCGGTCGCCTACGTGACCTTCCAGGAACTCGCGACGCGCGTCAGCCACCGCAACACCGGCAAGGCCTGCGACGAGCCGATTGCCGACAAGATGCTTCAGCGCATCGCCGCCGACGAGAACCTGCACATGATCTTCTACCGCAACATCTGCGCCGCCGCGCTCGATCTTGCTCCCGATCAGGCGCTCAAGGCTGTGGCGAACATCGTCCAGAATTTCCAGATGCCCGGTGCCGGCATGCCGAACTTCCGCCGCAACGGCGCCCTCATGGCCAAGCACGGCATCTACGACCTTCGCCAGCACCTCGACGAGGTCGTCTGGCCTGTCCTGCGCAAGTGGAACATCTTCGAGCGCAACGATTTCAGCGCCGAAGGCGAGAACACGCGCGAAGAGTTGGCGGCCTTCCTCGAGACACTCGCCGCCAACGCGACGAAGTTCGAGGAACAGCGCGATCGCATGCTCGCACGCGAAGCCGCCAAGCGCGAACAGCAGGCTTCTTAGTTTCACCAGCTATTCTGTGCCCGGTACCGGATTCGGTACCGGGCACTTCCAATTGTCACAAGTATTTGTTCAGAGGTAGACATGTCATCCCTTCGTATCGGTTCACTCGAGCTGCACAGCCCCGTGGTCCTCGCACCCATGGCGGGCGTCACCAACGTCGCCTTCCGCACGCTGTGCCGTGAACTCGAACTCGAACGTGCAGGCAGCACGTCCGGGCTCTACGTCTGCGAGATGGTCACCGCCCGCGCGCTCGTCGAACGCCAACCCGCCACGATGCACATGACCACGTTCGGTCCGACCGAAACGCCCAGGTCGCTGCAGCTGTACACCGTCGACCCGGATACGACTTACGCCGCGGCCAAGATGATCGTCGACGAGAACATGGCCGATCACATCGACATGAACTTCGGCTGCCCGGTACCCAAGGTGACCCGCAAGGGCGGCGGATCGGCTCTACCGTACAAGCGTCGACTGTTCGGTCAGATCGTCGCGGCAGCCGTGCGCGCCACCGAAGGCACCGACATTCCGGTCACCGTCAAGATGCGCGTCGGCATCGACCCCGAACATCACACGCACCTCGACGCCGGCCGGATCGCGGCAGCTGAAGGCGCCGCTGCCGTCGCACTTCACGCACGTACCGCGTCGCAGCGCTACTCCGGCACTGCTGACTGGAACGAGATCACGCGCCTCAAGGAACACGTCACCGACGTGCCGATCCTCGGCAACGGCGACATCTTCGACGCCTCGGATGCTGCCCGCATGATGAACGAGACCGGCTGCGACGGCGTCGTCGTCGGACGAGGCTGCCTCGGACGGCCATGGCTGTTCGCGGAACTCAGCGCAGCTCTCAACGGACAACAGATCGCCACGCCGCCGACGCTCGGCGAAGTCACCAAGATCATCGCCCGTCACGCCCAACTGCTCGCCGCACATCACGGTGAAATGAAGGGTCTGCGCGAACTTCGCAAGCACGTCTCCTGGTACATGCGTGGGTTCCCGGTCGGATCGGATCTGCGGGTCTCGATGGCTCTGGTCAGCACGTTGTCCGAACTGGACGATCTGCTCGGACAGCTCGACCACGACGTCCCGTTCCCCAAGGACGCCGAAGGCCCGCGCGGACGCCAAGGCTCACCCGGTCAGGTAGCACTCCCGGAAGGTTGGCTCGACGATCCCGAAGACGACCTTGTGCCGGTGGGAGCTGACATGATGCACTCTGGTGGCTAGCGAAAACACGCCGTCGGATTACTCACATCACTTTCTGAGTGAAGCACTCAGGATTCACCAGTAATATGGCTCCAGCTTCGTCGACAACCGGTTGACGCCGGCATCTGAATGACGAGTTACTGACAGTCGACGACGGGACAGGTTGCATCGGTGGGTGATGATCACGATTCGGGCCCACCTCCGCCCGAGAGCCGCGCCCCCTGGGAACGTCCGCTCGCAGACAAGCGCTTCCGCAACGCCCGACCGGACCAACCGGCAACGCCCCAGCGCCCTGCCACACCCCAGCGACCAACACCGCAACCACCCAGTCCCCCGGAGCGTCGCAGCAGTGGACGTACCGGGCGACGGGACTCGCCTCCGACCGACGACTCTGTTTCGGTCGCCGAGTTGGTCCGTCGGGTAGGCGACAAGAAGCCGCCACCAGCCCCGGCTACGCCGCCCAAGCCGGCGCCGAACAAATCCGTACCACCCAAGACTCAATCTTCAGCAGCGTCGTCGCCGCCCCCCGCCCGGCCGATTCCCGCCCGTCCGACCGTTCCGCCCGCAGCTGCGGACTGGATCACCGAAGAACATCCCGTCACCTCCGCAGTGCCGCGGGTAGTCGGTGACACCGGCGCCACTCGTCTGGCGCAAAGCAAGATTCGCCGCCGCCATCGCGCAAAAGTGATCGGCCGATCGGCAGTAGCGTTCCTGGCCGTCATGTCTCTCGCATTGACCGGCGTCGTGTGGGGCTATCTGCGCTCGGTCGAAGGCGGATTCGATCAGATTGCGGCACTCGACACCGAGTCCGACGACATCATCGACGCCGGTGGTCAACTCGGCGACGAGACGTACCTGATCATCGGCACCGATACCCGCGCCGGTGCGAGCGGTGAGATCGGCGCCGGAACCGTCGAAGACGCCGAAGGCGCCCGAGCCGACACGGTCATGCTGGTGAACATTCCCGCCGACCGAAGCCGCGTCGTCGCCGTCTCCTTCCCGCGTGACCTCGACGTCGAACGTCCGATCTGTCAGGGATGGGACAACGACGCCGGCAAGTACACCAGCGAAACCTTCCCGGCAGCGAGCGGGGACAAACTCAATGCGACGTACGCACTCGGTGGCCCCAAATGCCTGGTCAAGGTCATCCAGAAGATGTCCGGCCTGAAAATCGGGCACTTCGTCGGAATGGACTTCGCCGGTTTCGAGCGCATGGTCGACACCGTCGGCGGTGTGAACGTCTGCTCCCCCGGACCGATCGAAGACGGCATCCTCGGAACCGTCCTCGCCTCCGGCGGCACGCAGATGCTCGACGGCCGTACCGCCCTCAACTACGTGCGTGCTCGCCACGTCGAAGCCGAGGGCAACGGCGACTACGGGCGCATCACCCGCCAGCAGAAGTTCCTGTCGGCGCTGCTCCGCTCGGCCCTGTCCAACCAGGTCCTCCTGAATCCGAGCAAGCTCAACGGATTCATCAACGCCTTCACCAGCGACACGTTCGTCGAAAACATCGACACCAAGTCACTGGTCACCCTCGGTCGCTCGCTCCAGAACGTCGACGCAGGCGCGGTCACGTTCTTGACGGTCCCCACGGACGGCACCAACGACTGGGGCAACGAGATTCCTCGCACGGACGAGATCAAGTCCCTCTTCCAGGCGATCATCGACGACGATCCGCTTCCGGGCGAAGAGCGCGAGGACACCACACCGTCGTCGACCAGTTCCACGACAACCGCGCCTACGTCCAGCACGCCGCCGGCCGCCACTTCCGTCGAGGCAATGAGCGCCTACAACATCTCGGTCGACGTCTCCAACGCGTCGGGAATCGCCGGGCAGGCCGCGACAATCGCCGACAGCCTCGCGGCTTACGGTTTCCAGATCTCCACAGTCGGTAACTTCAGCGCAGCCACCGGCCTGGCGAATGCTCAAGCGTCGACCACCGTCGTGCGCTACGCCGCAGGTTACGAGGCTGAAGCGGTGACTGTCGCGTCGTCGATTCCCGGCGCGGTTCTGGTTCTCGCTCCGAGCATGGGAGACATGATCGAGGTCGTCGTCGGAAGCAATTTCGCCGGTACCGTCGTCGCCCCCGCGGACCCGGGAACCATCCTGGCGGCAAATCCGACGTCGGTCGACACCAGCACCTCGACGGCTCTGCCCGCCGACATCGCCAGCGTCAACGCCGGCGACACCACCTGCGACTGACACGCGTTCATTCACCTTGCGTTCACCTGGTGCTTGTGACTTGGTCTTTCACGGCACGTAGGCTCTGACCTCATGCGCGTGGCTTACAACGAACAGATGACCGAGCTTGCAGACACGCTCGGCGAGATGGCAGGACTGGCAGGTGCCGCTATGGAGCGCGCCACCCAGTCCCTGCTCCAGGCAGACCTGTCCCTGGCAGAACAAGTAATCGGCGAACACGACAAGATCACCGAACTCAGCACCATCTGCGAGGAGCGCGCGTTTGCGTTGCTCGCCCTGCAGGCTCCCGTTGCCGGAGATCTGCGCTCGGTGGTCAGCGGAATCCAGATCGTCGCCGACATCGACCGCATGGGCGCACTCGCCCTGCACGTCGCCAAGATCGCGCGCCGCCGACATCCCAACCACGTGCTTCCCGAAGAGGTCAACGGCTACTTCGCCGAGATGGGACGCATCGCTGTCTCCATCGGTGCGGCCGCCAAGGTCGTCCTCGAGACCCGCGACCCCGAGCGCGCTGCCCGTCTGCGCGAAGAAGACGAAGCGATGGACGACCTCCACCGCCACCTCTTCACCGTCCTCATGGACCGTGAGTGGAAGCACGGCGTTGCCGCCGCAGTCGACGTCACGCTGCTCGGCCGCTTCTACGAGCGATTCGCCGACCACGCCGTCGAGGTCGGCCGACGTGTCATCTTCCTGGTGACCGGCAAGCTGCCCGAAGAGCCCGAAACCACCGAGAAGGTCGACAACCTCACCTCGTACCCGGATCTCTGAACCCAACCGTCCACGTGAGTAAAAGGCGGCCGCGCACTTGCGCGGCCGCCTTTCCTATTCAGTCCTCGCGCAACCAGGTTTCCAACGTGGGTCCTGCAGTTGTCGATCCCGGCGCGGGCAGCAACGCCCCACCCTTCATCGCCTTACCCGCTCCCGGCATCGAGATCGGGATCAGCCACTTACGTCGGCCACGGTATTTCAAGATCTCGCGCGTCATGGCCGGGATCTCGAGGACCTCGGGCCCGGCCAGGTCCGGAGCCCTCCCGGTCGGACCGTTCTGAGCGCAGGTCACGAGCGCCTCGGCGACGGTCTTCGCTGCCACCGGTTGTGACCGCATCCGGGGAACCATCGCGACCGGCCCCAGCCCGAAGAGCGCGATCGTCTTCTCGCCGAACTCGAACCACTGAGTGGATCGCAGGATTGTGAATGGAATACCCGACGCCTCCACCGCGCGTTCCTGCGCAGCCTTCCCCTGGTAGTACCCGAAGGACTTCAACTGCGGATCGTCGCAGTTCACGATCGAGAGCAACACGTGATGCTTCACGCCAGTTCTGGTTTCCGCCGCGGCGATATTTCTGGCTGCGGTCTCGAAGAACTCGACAGCCTTCTTGGCACTGTTGGTGACGTGATCACTCACGTCGACGACCACGTCTGCGCCGGCAAATGCCTCGTCCAACCCTGCACCCGTGGAGATGTCGACTCCCGTCGATCGAGCGGCAGCGACCACGTCATGGCCCCCTACCTTTGCCTGCTCGACGACCAACTTTCCCATCTGGCCGGTTCCGCCCAGAACAACAATTCGCATGATGCCTCCGTCAAACCTGTGCGCCCGGCTCTCTTCGGCCTGGTCACATACTGGACGACGCGGCCTCCCGAAGTGTGACGGTAGGGCGAATCAGTCGGTGTACTTCTGCGAAAATCGCCCACGCCACTGCGACCAGATCGGATCCAACGCTGCGCTCGCTTCGTGTGCGTGGTCGGCCACGGCCCGTGCCAGCATCCCCGGTCCCGCCAGCGGCGACACGTGCCCCTCGACGTCGTCGGAAGTCTTCATCCCCAACAGCATGGTCGTGCCGAGCACACGATGACCACCGAGAATTCCCGGCAGCGAACGGCCAGGAACGCTACGCAGGTCGAGAGTTTCCACGAGCAGCGCTTCCCCGCCGACGGTAATGCGCTGATCCGAGCGAAGCGCACCGCCGGTTTCGCCGGTCCGGCCGAACACGATCATCTCGTCGAGCAGCGCAACCGCATCGGATTCCAGTGAAATATCCACGCGCCTGGTCACATCCGCGCCGCCCGCGACGACAAACGGTGCCGCGCGCCAGATCAGCGCCGCACCGGCGCCGACGCTCGCCGAAGCCGACCACGACGCCCGGCCGCCACGCGCGTTGTACGCGACGGTCCCCGACGGCTCGATCACCTCGAGGCACGTACCCGGAGCGACTACGAATTCGATACGCAGGTCGTCGCCGGCCAGCAGCGTTGCACTGTGGCCTACCAAGGCAATTCGCACGGTGAGCCCGCGAGCGTCGACGAACCGCGGGGCCAGGAAGTCGCCCGAGATCAGCTCTCGCGCAACAGCGGTGTCACCCACTCTCTCGACGACGACCCGCGTAGCTCCAGTGCGCATCAGTGAGCGTGAGAGTGGCTGTGCCCGTGACCGTGACCGTGGTCTTCTTCATCGGCATGGAAGTGCGGCGCCATCGGCCCCGGATCCTGCGGGGTGTGACTACCCGCGCGATGAGATGCGATGACCTGGCGGAGCCACGCACTGAGCTGGTCGATCGTTGAGTGATCCTTCTGGCTGAGCGCGAGAACGGGAAGTCCGTCACGCGCGGCCGTGGCATCGGCAACCATCTGGACCGCGTCGACGTCGACGTACGGGGCCAGATCGATCTTGTTGACCACCAACAGATCTGCCCGCTCGATTCCGGGGCCGCCCTTTCGTGCGACGTCTCCGCCGCCCGCGACGTCGATGCAGAAGATCTGGGCGTCGACCAGTGCCGGGCTGAACGTGGCAGTCAGGTTGTCACCGCCGCTTTCCACGATCACCATGTCGAGGGGATGGAACTGACGCTCGAGGTCTTCGACCGCAATGAGGTTCGGCGTGACGTCGTCACGAATTGCCGTGTGCGGGCACGCACCGGTCTCGACTGCGACGATGCGCTCGATCGGCAGAACGTTGGCCGCGCGCAACAGTCGCGCGTCCTCGTCGGTGTAGATGTCGTTGGTGACCACCGCGATCTCGTACTCCGCCGCGAGTTCGCGGCAGATGGTGGCGATGAGGGTGCTTTTGCCGGTGCCGACGGGGCCGGCAACGCCGAGCCTCAAACCTCTTGCAGCAGTGGTGGTGTTGTTCAGGTTGTCAAGCACGGAAAATCCTCCTGGATCGAGCGTGGTGTTCGAGTGACCATTGTTCGACCAACGGCCCTGTTGTTGCGGGTATATCTGCGACGCCCTCGACGGCTACGGCAGCCGCGGCGACGGTTTCGATGGTCGGGGCTGCTCGGAGCAACCATTCGACCGGTTCTGCCGGATCCACCGGCAGTAGCTTCAATGCCGCCGACGCCACCGTTTGGGCGTCGTCGTACAAACAAGATCTGGCTGCCTGTAGGTCGTCCATCCCGGAGACCGCCGTGAAGACGCCCAACGCGAGCGGACGCATCGGATGCCCAGGCAGCGCCATGAGCATCTGCACCGCGGGGTGCTGCGGCCACAATCGCGACGCCAGTCTCGCCAGCCCACGGCCGAGCTGAATCGACGCCTCACGCAGCGGTGCGCTGGGAGTCCGAGCGAGCAGTTCCCTCGAGATGTCCTCGAGTTCGCCTGCACTACCCTCACTTACGGCCCAGCGGCGCGTGACCACCGTTGAAGCGGCCTCGACAAGTCCGACTGTTTCGAGTCGACCGCGAATGAAGTCAGGGACCTGACTCTGCAGGAGTCCGCCCGCCAGTGCCGGTTCCAACCCCGACGAGTGCGCGTGACCGCCGGTAGGCAGACGCCCGTCTGCCAAGAGCATCGATGCTATCTCGGCAGATGCCGTCTCGATCGACATGGTTTCAGAACAGCATGTAGCGCTGAGCCATCGGCACCACGTCAACGGGGTTGGGCGCGATCAGGTCGCCGTTGACCTTGATGGCAAACGTCTCCGGATCGACGTCGATGGACGGCAGCGCCGTGTTGTTCGGCATGTCCGCCTTGGTGAGGTGTCTCGTCGGACGAACACCGGTAAGGGTGCGGGTGAGACCGAGACGATCGGCCAGACCGTCCTCGATGGCCATCGGAGAGACGAACGTCGTGGACAGGTGCGGGGCCGATCCCGGAGTCGCCGCGATGGCCGGGCGAACGAACACCGGCTGCGGGGTCGGGATAGCAGCATTCGGATCACCAAGCGGCGCAGCAACTATCGCCCCGCCCTTGATCACGGCAGAAGGACGGACTCCGAAGAACGCGGGATCCCACAGCACCAGGTCCGCCATCTTCCCTGCCTCGACCGAGCCGATCTCGTGATCGATACCGTGCGCCACCGCGGGGCAGATCGTGTACTTGGCGACGTAACGCCGCGCACGCTCGTTGTCGGCCGGCATGCTGGTGCCCAGCTTGCCGTACTGGGCCTTCATGACGTGAGCCACCTGCCATGTCCGCAGGGTCACCTCACCGATACGGCCCATCGCCTGGGCGTCGGACGAGGTGATCGAGATGGCTCCGATGTCGTGCAGAAAGTCTTCTGCTGCAATCGTTGTCGGACGGATCCGGGACTCGGCAAAGGCAAGATCCTCCGGAACCCGGGGATTGAGCGCATGACACACGATGAGCATGTCGAGGTGCTCGGCAACCGTGTTGACGGTATGCGGCAACGTCGGATTGGTCGATGCCGGAAGAACGTTCGGCTCACCTGCCGTCACGATGATGTCCGGTGCGTGCCCGCCGCCGGCGCCTTCCGCATGGAACACGTGGATCCCGCGTCCGGCGATCGCATCCAAAGTGTGCTGTACGTAACCGGTTTCGTTGAGGCTGTCGGCGTGCAGCGCTACCTGAAGGCCGAACTCGTCGGCTGCGCGCAGAGCGGCGTCGATCGCGGCCGGAGTGGAACCCCAGTCCTCGTGAACCTTGAATCCGCCTGCGCCCGCGAGAGCTTCCTGGCGCATGGCCTCATGGCTGACGGTGCTGCCCTTGCCGAGAAGAAGGACGTTGAGCGGGATGTGGTCGAGGGCGCGGTGCATCATCGTCAGCGACCAGGCGCCGGGCGTGACGGTGGTTGCCTTGCTTCCTTCGGTTGGGCCCGTTCCGCCGCCCGCCACGGTCGTCGTACCAGTGGCGAGTGCTTCCATCATCTCGACTTCACTGAGGAAGTGCACGTGAGTGTCGATCGCACCCGCGGTGAGGATCTTTCCCTCACCGGCGATCACGTCGGTGCTCGGCCCGATGAGCAACTTGGGGTGCACGCCATCCATGATGTCGGGGTTACCGGACTTGCCGATCGCAACGATGCGTCCGTCGCGAATTCCGACGTCTGCCCGGACGATTCCCCAGTGATCGAGAATCACCGTGTTGGTGATGACGACGTCGAGAGCGCCCTGGTCGCGAGTGGTCAGGCCCTGGCCCATCGACTCGCGGATGCTCTTACCGCCGCCGAAGACCATCTCGTCGCCGGTCGCGGTGTAGTCGTGCTCGATCTCGATCCACAGATCTGTGTCGGCCAAACGGATCTGGTCGCCTGCGGTCGGGCCGTACAGGGAGGCGTAGCCGCGTCGATCGATCCTGCTCATTCGGCTGTCCTCTCAACTGTCGTCGCGGCGTCGTCCGGTGAATCCGCCTCGACTGGAACATCACTCACACGCACGTTCACCGAGGACGCTCGCAAAGGTTCTTCGACCTCGACGCCGGGCGTGCCGAACGGCATGACGGTCTTGGGCTCGCGCGCATGTGTCGGTAGGTCTTCGTCCGGCACGATCTGCAGGCCCGGAACCCTTTTGAGTCCGCCGAGCGCGATCAGTGTCACCGTTCTGCTGACCCCGGGTTCGAACCGAACCGACGTTCCCGAGGGGATGTCGAGCCGGAAGCCGTCTGCCGCTTCGCGATCGAAGGTCAACGCCGGGTTGGCCGCGGGAAGGTGGAGATGTGAACCGATCTGAATGGGGCGATCGCCGTCGTTGACGACGACCATCGTGATCTTCTCCGCGTCCGTGCCGAACTCGAGCGGTTCGGTGGACACACGTACTTCGCCGGGAATCATCGAATGGGCTCCGTCACGGTGACCAGTTTGCGACCGTCCGGGAAAGTGGCCTCCACCTGGACGTTTGCAATCATCTCGGGTACCCCTTCCATCACGTCGTCGCGGGTGAGCACTTGCCGACCGGCGTTCATCAGTTCCGCAACCGTCATTCCGTCACGCGCGCGCTCGAGAATCCAGCACGAGATCAGTGCCATCGCTTCGGGGTAGTTCAGCAGTACCCCGCGCTCGCGGCGGTCACGGGCGACCATGCCCGCGACGCTCAGGAGCAGCTTTTCGGTATCTGAAGGGGTGAGGTGCACTGACAAGCCCTTCCGGTTGTGAAACGACATCGATCGACAGCGTGCTGTCGGGCCGAGATTAGCATTGTCCGAAGCGTCGTCAGTATCCACGAGATTCACATCGTCGGCTACTTCAGCGCCCACTCGGCGCACTTGCGCTGCTCATCGAATTATTCGGGCGCCCAACGACGCTCAGCTCTGCGCACCGGAGTGGGAACTATCACCACAACCAAAAAGTTTCACCCCCGTCTCCTGTTGGAAACGGGGGTGAAACATGATCGTGCAGGGTTGATCCCGGGACCTATCCGAAGCGGCCGGAGATGTAGTCCTCGGTGGCCTTCTGCGTCGGGTTCGAGAAGATCTTCTCGGTGTCGTCGATCTCGACGAGCTGACCGGGCTTGCCGGTTGCCTCGAGGTTGAAGAATGCCGTCTGGTCACTCACACGCGCAGCCTGCTGCATGTTGTGCGTGACGATGACGATCGTGAAATCCTTCTTCAGCTCGGTGATCAGGTCTTCGATCGCGAGAGTCGAGATCGGGTCGAGCGCGGAGCACGGCTCGTCCATGAGCAGGACGTCGGGCGAGACCGCGATGGCACGCGCGATGCACAGACGCTGCTGCTGACCGCCTGAGAGGCCGCCACCGGGCTTGTCGAGGCGATCCTTGACCTCGTTCCACAGGTTGGCACCGCGCAGCGAACGCTCGGCCACCTCGTCGAGCTTCTTCTTGCTGCGCTCGCCCTGCAACTTCAAGCCCGCGACGACGTTGTCCTTGATGGACATGGTCGGGAAGGGGTTGGGTCGCTGGAACACCATGCCGATGGTCTTGCGAACACCGACCGGATCGACGTTCGAGCCGTAGATGTCCTCGCCGTCGAGCAGCACCGAACCCTCGACGCGCGCACCGGGAATCACTTCGTGCATGCGATTGAGTGAACGGAGAACGGTGGACTTGCCGCAACCGGACGGGCCGATGAAGGCGGTGACGCTCCGGGGCGGGACGGACAGGCCCACATCGGCGACGGCGTGGAACTTGCCGTAGTAGATGTTGACGTCCTTGAGATCCAGACGCTTGGCCATTACCGGCTCCCTACTGAGTTGTTGACGCTGTTGAGTACGAACATGTTCCGAGGCCGCATCACTTACTTCTGACCTGGGAGAAGTGACCGATCAGCTTCGCGACGATGTTGAGGATCGCGATCAGCAGGATCAGGGTCAGTGCTGCGCCCCAGATGCGGTTGGTGCCGGCGTCGGTGGGGTTGTTCATCTCGGCGACCATGACGGAAGGCAGTGTGCCCATTTCGCCGTTGAACAGGTCGAAGTTGATGAACGGTGCGTAGCCGACGAGGATCAGCAGCGGTGCGGTCTCACCGAGCACGCGGGCCAGGGCCAGCATGACGCCGGTGATGATGCCGGGAAGTGCCGTCGGCAGAACGATTTTCGAGATGGTCTTCCACTTCGGCACACCGAGCGCGTACGACGCCTCTCGCAGATCCATCGGGACGATGCGCAGCATTTCCTCGGTGGAGCGGATGACGACCGGGACCATCAGAAGGACCAGAGCCAGTGACACCGCAAACGCGGACTTGGGGAAGCCGAAGGTCGCGATCCACAGGGCGTAGATGAACAGCGCAGCCACGATCGACGGAACACCGCTGAGGATGTCGACCATGAACGTGGTCAGCTTGCCCAGCTTCGACTTCCGGTCGGCGTACTCCACCAGGTAGATCGCGACGAAGATACCGAGCGGGATGGAGAAGACCGCGCACACGATGCCTTGCAGCAGGGTGCCGATCAATGCGTGATAGATACCGCCGCCGTCGGCCGACGCCGTCAATCCGCTCAGCGAGTTGGTGAACCAGGTAGGCGACGTCAGAGCGGGCAGGCCCTTGGCGATGACCGTGAAGAGCACCCAGACCAACGGGATGAGCGCGATGACGACTGCCAGGCTCACCAGGATGGTCGCGATGACGTCCTTGGCACGACGACGAGCGCCGACGCCTTGGAAAGTGGGGGCCTTGACCGGCCGGTCCAGAGTGGAGGTCATGGGTCAGTCCTTCTTTCCGGCGATCACTGCGCGGGCAGCCGCGTTGACGACGAAGGTCAGTACGAACAGCACCAGTCCGGCCGCGATGTACGCGCCTGCCTGGATGTCGTTGTTGAACTCCGCGTAGCCGAGGGCGATCTTGGAGGCGATGGTCGAGCCGCCGTCGAACAGCGACCAGCCGAAGGCCTGAGAGGTGGTGCGCAGGATCAGGTAGAGCGCCATCGTCTCACCGAGTGCGCGTCCGAGACCGAGCATCGAGCCGCTGATGTAGCCGGACTTACCGAACGGGATGACCGTGGTGCGCACAACTTCCCAGCGCGTGGCGCCGAGGGCGAGTGCGGCTTCGATCTGTGATCGCGGGGTCTGGATGAACACCTCGCGGGTCACTGCGGTGATGACCGGAAGGATCATCACGGCGAGGACGATGCCTGCGGTGAAGATGGTGCCGCCGCCGGTGATCGATCCGCTGCCGTCGGCGAAGAGCGGGAACCAGCCGAGAGTGTCGTTGAGCCACACCGCGACCGGGGTGATCGCCGGAGCAAAGACGAGAAGTCCCCACAGGCCGTAGACGATGGACGGCACAGCTGCCAGAAGGTCGATCGTGTACGACAGTGGCCGCGTGAGCCACTTGGGTGAGTACGAAGTCAGGAAGATCGCAATGCCCAGTGCGATCGGCATCGCGAGCACCAGTGCGAACAGCGAGACCAACACCGTGACCTGGAAAAGATCGAGGACACCGAACGCCATCGCGTTGATGTTCTGCGTGACCCATTCACGGCTGGTCAGGAAGTTGACCTGGTTCCGGCTCAAAGCAGGAACAGCACGCCAGATCAGGAACGCACCGATCGCCGCGATGACAACCGTGATGAAGATTGCCGAACCGGAGGCGAGCGAGCTGAAGATGCGGTCACCCGGACGGGTCACCGTCTTGCTGTTGCCGCTACCCGGACCGTCACCCTTCGGAGGATGCTCGGTTTCTGGAGCCTTGGTGGAAGTAATCGTGTCCTCCGTGGTGCCGTTCGGACCGCCCACCCCGGCCCCGCTGGTTGCGGGGCCGGGAGAACGAGATGTCGAGGTGATGGGCGCGTCACTCATGCGCGCTCACTTCCTTCACGTCTGAATGTAGATCCATGAGCTTGTCCGCACGAGTCTCTAGGTCAGCTGATTGCCGTGATGGACGCGTTGAGGCGATCCTGGACGTTGGACGGCAGCGGGACGTAACCCTGCTCGGCCAGGTTGGCCTGACCCTCGTTGGCCGCGCTCGTCAGGAACGACTTCACTGCTGCGGAGGTGTCCGCGTCGTAGCCCTTGGAGCAGACGATCGAGTACGTGGCGAGAACCAGCGGGTAGGCGCCGGCTTCGTTGGTCTTGAAGATCGACGCGAGGTCGAGCGTCAGGTCGCCGGTTGCGTCGGACTTGAACTTCGCGCCTGCGATCGACTTCGCGGCCGTGTCGTTGGTCAGTGCGACTGCCTCGGAGCCGGTGTTGATTTCGGCAACCGAGAGCTTGTTCTGATCGGCGAACGACTTCTCGACGTAGGTGATCGAACCCGGTGCCGTGGCAACTGCCTGTGCAACGCCCGCCGAACCCTTGGCGCCCTCACCGACGCCACCGGTGAAGTCGGACCCTGCGCCCGACGTCCAAGCACCGTTCGATGCCGCGTCGAGGTACTTCTGGAAGTTGTCGGTGGTACCCGAGGAATCGGAGCGGATCACGGTGGTGATCTTCTCGTCGGGAAGCGATGCACCGGAGTTGAGCGCGGCGATTGCCGGATCGTTCCACTTGGTGATGCCGCCGTTGAAGATCTTCGCGAGAACCTCTGCGTTGAGAACGAGCTTGTCGACGCCGTCGAGGTTGTATGCAACTGCGATCGGGCCGAAGACGAGGGGAAGGTTCCAGGCTTCGCCGCCGACGCAACGCTCCTTGGCCTTGTCGGCCTGCTCGTCCTTGATGGCCGAGTCGGAGCCGGCGAAGTCGATCTGGCCGGCGATGAACTGTGTACGACCGTCGCCCGAACCGCTGGGGTTGTACGCGACGTTGACCGTCTTGCCCTTTTCCTGGCACACGGAGATGTAAGTGGCGACGAACTGGTCCATGGCGTTCTTCTGTGCCGAGGAACCAGCGGCAGAGAGGTTGCTCGTGCCTTCGCACGTTGCGTTCGATGCGGACGCGTCCACACCCGTCGACGACGAGTTGTTGTCGCTGCCACATGCGGCCAAGGTCATGGCGCCCACGGCCACTACACCAAGCAGGGCACCACTGCGCTTGAGATTCACCAAGATCCTCCGGAAATCGCTACCGCCACGCCCACGATCGGGCGGCGACATGAGACGCAGAATGATTGAAATCTGCATCAGGCAACACGGCGCTGCCCACAGAGAAAAGTAGGCGGGCGCGGTGTCCGGCTGGACCACACATGGTTAACGCAGAATGAACAGACTGGACATTTCTGCGTGTCCGACTGTGACGTCAGAGCGCGCGGGCGTAAGCCATGTCCACGTGGAACCGATCGAAGCCGAGTCGTTCGTACGTGTGGAGGGCGGCCGTGTTGTCGCCTTCGACGTACAGAAGGACGGTTCCGAGGCCGCGATCACGCAGGTAATGCATGCCCGCGAGAGTCAGCACTCGGCCGAGACCTCGTCCCTGCGCCGCGGGATCGATCCCCACGACGTACACCTCCCCCAGCTCCGGATCGTCACCTTCGGGTGCGTGCACCTTGGTCCAGTGAAAGCCGAGAAGAGTATCGGGATCGGTGTCCGCGAACGCCATGAACAGACCAGCAGGGTCGAACCAACCTTCGGCCGTTCTCTCGTCGATCTCCGCCTGGGTCCAGCCACCCTGCTCGGGATGCCAGGAGAAGGCCGCATTGTTGACGCGAAGGATCTCGGAATCGTCTTCGGGTCCACCATACGTCCGAATCGTCACACCTTCGGGCACAACGATTTCCGGAAGCTGCGGAGCATCGAGTGGTCGACGCAGCTGCAGGAGTTCACGAACGCTGACCAGATCGAGGCTCTTGGCGAATTCGACTGCGGCGTCGACGTTTCCGTGCGCCCAGACACGCGTGCCCGGCCGGCCCTCGTCGAATACCGCTGCGGCAAGCCTGGTTCCGATGCCGCGGCGCCGCGCCTGCGGGTCGACCACCAACTCCGCCATGTCGGGATGCTCGTCCGAACCGGCTTGCAGCTGCGCATAACCGACGACTGCATCGCCGTCGAGTTCGAGGAAGTGTCGCGCGCCGCCGCGCCCGGCAACGGCATGGCGCCCCTGTTCCGACACGGGCGCCTTGCCGTCGAACTCGGTTGCGCGATCGAGAAGCGCGGAAACCTGCTCGGCGAATCCAGCCGGCAGTGAATCTGTCCAACCCACGTCAGACCACCGATCCGTCGGCCGCGTCGTAGTCGACGTCCTCGTCGTCCTCGAACTGAACGGGAGCAGCTGCGCCACCCTTGGCCCTGGTCGGACGCACTGCCTTATATCCGACATTTCGGACTGTACCGATCAAGGACTCGTATTCGGTGCCGAGTTTCGCCCGCAGACGACGCACGTGGACGTCGACCGTCCTGGTGCCGCCGAAGAAGTCGTAGCCCCACACTTCCTGCAGCAGCTGCGCCCGGGTGAATACCCGTCCGGCGTGCTGCGCGAGGTACTTGAGCAGCTCGAATTCCTTGTAAGTCAAATCAAGGGGCCGTCCACGCAGTCGTGCCGTGTACGTCCCCTCGTCGATAACCAGTTCGCCCAGCGTGATCTTTCCCGACGCTTCCGGACTGGCCACACCGCCGCTGCGGGCGACCAACAACCGCAATCGGGCGTCCACCTCAGCCGGACCGGTACCGGGAAGCAGGATGTCGTCCAACCCCCAGTCGGCGTTGACGGCAACGAGTCCGCCTTCGGTGAGGACGGCGACCACAGGTACTGCGGATCCTGTGCTTCCGAGCAATCGACACAACCCGCGTGCGGCAGCCAGATCGGTGCGCGCATCCACCAATGCCACGTCCGCGGAACTTGCCTCGAGTAGCGAGGAAACCTCTGTGGGGGCAGGCCGAACCGAGTGCGCCAGCAACGCCAACGCCGGTAGTACAGCTTCCGGGTTGGGGTCGGAGGTGAGGAGGAGCAGTTCCACACGGCCTCCTATCTAGTAGCCCGCGCAACCCGTGAGGGCAACGCTCGAGTAGTTCGACGCTTTTGGTCGGTCCCTACATTAGCGTGCCTGGTACCGGGGCCGTCGCATCGAACCCCGACCGGAGTCCGTCACAATGGTGCGGTGCGCAAACTGATCATCGGCATCGTCTTTCTCCTCGGCCTCGGACTGGTGGCCGATTTCGGCGCGGCCGCGTACGCCGAGTACCGGGTTTCCCGCGAGCTCCGAACCGGCGCATCACTCGAGTCGGATCCGGAGGTCACCTTCAACGGGTTCCCCTTCCTCACCCAGGCACTCGGCGGGAAATACAAGGACGTCTACGTCAGAGCTACCGGCGTCCAGAGCGACGTGGTGGGCGAAGTGACCGTCGAGGCCGATCTGCGCGGGGTCACCGTTCCCTTCTCCGACATCGTGAACGGCAATGTCACCCAACTCCCCGTCGACAAACTCGACGGCCGGATGGGAATCAACGCCACCGACCTCGGAAAGCTGCTCAATATCCCTGACCTGCAGGTATCTTCGCCGCCGGCCAACAAGTCGGATGGCACCGGGGGCAGCGGCGGAACCGGAGCGAGCACCGCGGGCGCCGTCGTGCTGACGGGAACGGTTGCCGTCGGCCCGGTCGAGACTGCAGTGAGCGTGCAGGCCAACCTGGTTCTGGAAGGTGGGCAGGTCAAGATCGTCGCCAGCAATCTGTACTTCGGTCCGGAGGGCAAAGCCGATTTCTCGATCCCCGCAGCACTCGAACCCGTCGTCCTCGGACTGTTCAGCTACACGATCGATCCGCAGGCACTCCCCTACGGAATTCAGCCGAGCCTGGTCTACGCGGAAGGCGGAAGAATCGTGATCGAAGGCAGCGCCGAAAACACGACGATCGATCTCGCAGGGCTGCAGAACCGATGACCGGGATCACAATTCTGCTGGTCGCGCTGGTCGCCGTCGTCGCGGTCGGGCTCTTTCTCAAGTCGCGCAACGGAAAGGTCCGAGTCACCACGCCGGCCGCGACCGGCGCGGCGGACAGTCGCCTCGAACTGCTCCGCGCCGCTGGAGTCTCTTCGCCGAACGGCGGACCCGTCGTACTGCATTTCTCTGCCGACTGGTGCGGACCGTGCGCGGCAGTACGCCGCGTCGTCGGTCAGGTCGTGATCTCGATGGCCGACGCTCCCCGTCCGCCGGTGGAGATCGAGCTCGACATCGACAAGGAACCGGCTCTGGCACGCGAGATGAGTGTCCTCTCGCTGCCCACCACCTTCATCCTCGACGGTGGCCTGGAGGAACAGTTCCGGGTGTCCGGAGTGCCATCCGCAGCCGATCTGAAAGCTGCACTCGTACCACTATCCGGACCCCACGAGCCAAAATCCGAGAATTCGGGGTAAACTCGCCGACGTGCAAACCCGCCACGAGCTGATGCTCACCCGACGCCGCGCAGTAGACCTGTGCCGCCTCGGGGGCTGTTGCTGTACCTGTTGCTGATCACCACATCCGTCAGATCTCTCTGACCTTCGAGCTTTCGCTCACGTGATCAATCCACCGAGTGGGACTTTGACGTCCCGTTTTCTCGGCCCAGGCACAGCATCATGCAATCCAGCGCAGGAGCACTCCCGATGTCCACAACCACACCCCAGCTCGAGCAGGTCGACGTCCGCGGACCTCGATTCGCCGCGTGGGTCACCACCGGCGTTCTCGTACTCACGCTCATCCTCTCGACCTTCTCACTGCCTGCCGCCACCGTCGTTCTCGCACTGCAGGCCATAGTCTTCGCGGTCGGAGCGGTACTCGGCCCCAAGCGCAGCCCGTACGGCCAGATCTTCGGCAAGCTCGTCGCCCCGCGACTCTCGCCGGTCAGCGAACGCGAACCCGTGGCGCCGCTGCGCTTCGCGCAGTTCGTCGGCTTCGTCTTCGCACTCGCCGGCACGGTCGGTTTCCTGGCCGGGTCGACGATCGTTGGCACCGTTGCCACCGGCTTCGCCTTGTTCGCGGCCCTGCTCAACGCCGCGTTCGGCATCTGCCTCGGCTGCCAGATCTATCCACTCGTCGCAAGGCTGCGAAATACCGGCCGCGCTACCACCGCGTGAAAACGCTTGCCCCACAACCCTGCTGAACCCCTGCTAGATAACGACCGATGCAAGACCACATCGAAAGGAACACCATGGCTCGCTCCGACGTCCTAGTCTCCGCTGACTGGGCTGAGCAGAACCTCAACACCCCCAAGACCGTTTTTGTCGAGGTGGACGAGGACACCAGCGCATACGACGGCGGCCACATCGAGGGTGCAGTCAAGCTCGACTGGCGCAAGGACCTCCAGGACGGCGTCCGACGCGACTTCCTGAACCAGGAGCAGTTCTCGGATCTGCTCTCCGCCAAAGGCATTGCGAACGACGACACCGTCGTTCTCTACGGTGGCAACAACAACTGGTTCGCCGCTTACGCTTACTGGTACTTCAAGCTGTACGGCCACCAGGACATCAAGCTGATCGACGGCGGCCGCAAGAAGTGGGAACTCGACGGACGCCCGCTCTCCAAGGACGCAGTCAACCGCGAAGCCACGCAGTACAAGGCCGAGACCCCCGATTTCTCGATCCGCGCATTCCGCGACGAGGTCATCGACGCCATCGGCAGCAAGAACCTCGTCGACGTTCGTAGCCCTGACGAGTTCTCCGGCAAGATCCTCGCTCCCGCCCACCTTCCGCAGGAGCAGGCGCAGCAGCGTGGCCACGTCCCCGGAGCCATCAACATCCCGTGGAGCACCACCGCCAACGAGGACGGCACCTTCAAGTCGGACGACGACCTCGCCAAGCTGTACGCGGAAAAGGGCTTCGACGACACCAAGGAAACGATCGCCTACTGCCGCATCGGCGAGCGTTCGAGCCACACCTGGTTCGTCCTGCAGGAGATCCTCGGCAAGAACAACGTCAAGAACTACGACGGCAGCTGGGTCGAATACGGCTCACTCGTCGGCGCACCGATCGAATTGGGAGCCTGATCATGTGTGGAGCACCTACTCAGGGCCAGACCCTGCCTGCCGGCGTCGACGTCGAGAAGGAAACGGTCATCACCGGCCGCGTTC
Organism: Rhodococcus sp. 008; assembly: GCF_001682295.1. Taxonomy (NCBI): domain Bacteria; kingdom Bacillati; phylum Actinomycetota; class Actinomycetes; order Mycobacteriales; family Nocardiaceae; genus Rhodococcus; species Rhodococcus sp. 008. The sequence continues at coordinate 919,638 of NZ_CP012749.1, forward strand.
TCGCAGCTGACGGCCAGCCCATCGGCGGCGCATTCGTGCGTCTGCTCGACGGCTCCGGAGAGTTCACGGCCGAGGTCGTGGCATCGGGAACCGGCGATTTCCGCTTCTTCGCCGCTCCGGGCGAGTGGACCGTGCGTGCACTGTCCAGCTCGGGCAACGGCACCTCCACCGTCGCTCCCGAGGGCTCGGGCGTGCACAACGTGGACGTGACCGTCAGCAAGTAATTCCTGCTTTGTCAGGCGGCCCCGCACCCCTCCGGTGCGGGGCCTTCTGCATTCCGGCTCCCGATTTTTCCGGTCGGTCGCCGCGGTCTAAGATGTACCCGTGGTCATTTTCTTCGAGGTACTCCTCGCACTCGCATCCGTCATGATCGCTTGGTTCTCCGTGTACGTCGTGTACCGCTTGGTCACCGACGAGTCGTGAGTCAGGCTCCGGATTCAGGGTCCGACGCGACCGCTGACGATTCCGCCGCTGCAGGTGCCGTGAGGCGCGGCAGCGGGGACGAAGCTGTCGCCATCGCCGTCGAGCGCTCCAAGTCGACGGCGTCGCTCAACATTCCGACCCTGCCGGACCTTCCGTTGCCGGAGGACACCGCAAACCTGCGCCTCGGCCCGGATATCAATCCCGAACTCCTCGCGCTTCTCCCCCTCGTCGGTGTCTGGCGAGGCGAAGGTGAAGGACACGACGAGAACGGCGACTACGCCTTCGGTCAGCAGATCGTCATCTCGCACGACGGCGGCCCGTACCTCAATTGGGAGTCCAGATCTTGGCGCCTCGACGCCGAGGGCAAGTACGTGAGCCCTGATCTGCGCGAGAGCGGTTACTGGCGCATGGGCGGCGACGGCATCCCGGGCAGCGTCAACCAGGAAGTGGTCGAACTCCTGCTCAGCCACAGCTCCGGTGTCGTCGAAATGTACTACGGGCGCGCACTCACCCAGGCGTCGTGGGAACTTGCCACCGACGTGGTGATCCGCAGCCAGTCCGGTGCACTGTACGGCGGCGCGAAGCGTCTGTACGGCATCGTCGAAGGCGGCGACCTCGCGTACGTCGAAGAGCGGATCATGTCTGACGGTGGCCTGGAACCGCGTCTATCGGCCCGCCTGACGCGCTACGTCGGCTAGCTCTGCTGTGCGCCTTTATTAACCCCCGGCGGTTAATAAAGGCGCACAGCAGATTTATCCACAGGCACCGACAAATTCCACAGGCGGACTTCGGAGCGGCATCTTCGACCGATTCTTGTCGGTCCGCGATCTGACGGTATTCGCATGAGCTGCGACTACATCGATCCTGATCTCCGAAGACTCTTCGACTTCCAACACGGACTCGCGACCAATAAACAACTACGCCCTTTCGGCTATTCACCGCGGCGCATCCAACACCTGGTCGAATCGGGTCAATGGACAACCGTCCTCCACGGCGTTCAATCCAGCACCAACGGCCCGCTCAACCGTGCAATGATTCTCGAGGCCACCCTTCTGTTCGGCGGCGGAGAGACTTACCTGAGTCACCGGACGGCAGCTGAAGAGTGGGGACTCACGCACATCGAGTCCGAACTGCCGGTCCACATCACGGTCCGATACGGCAGATCCTCGCGCTGTCAGAGTCCGACGGTCAGACCCGAACGCTCCCCGGCGCGCCCCGTTCCGTTGGGGTGGTCCACTGCCCATCCCGGAGTGATCGTTCATCGTTCACGCGCTCAGGCCCACATCGGCGTTGCCACTCAGCCTGCTCGTACTTCGCTGGCCGACACCGCAATTGACCTGGCGGTTGCAGAGCCGTCGGCTCGCGACGCCGCTCGTTCTCTGGTTCGCTCCGCCACGGCGTGCAAAGTGTCACGAATGGAATTGCGCACCCGAATGGAATGCCGCCGGCCGAGGCGATATGTCAAAGCGCTGTCCTCGACATTGGACCTGTTGGATCGCGGTGTCCAGTCGGTACTCGAACATCGCTACGCAATCGAGGTCGAGCGCGCACACGGTTTGCCGGAAGCACGACGGCAATCGCCGGTCCTCGTCGATGGGAGAACTCTCTACGAGGACGTCGACTACCGCAATTGCGGTGTCGCACTGATCGTTCGACTCGACGGATTTGCCTTCCACTCTTCTCGGGCGACTGCGCTGCGGGATCGTCGGCGAGGAAACGCATCCGAACTGTCAGGCAACGCCACACTGGTCTTCGGTTGGGAGGAGGTGGAGGGGGCCTCGTGCCGAACTGCAGCCGAGGTCAGAGCGATCCTCGAGCGCGGTGGATGGTGGGGGCCTAATCCTTGTCCACGCTGTGCGCCTTTATTAACCGCCGGGGGTTGATAAAGGCGCACGGCACGAAGCGACCCCCGAGCCACACCCACGCTTTCGCGCGGATCCCGGTCGGACTGATCGGGGGCTCGGGGGTCGGGTGGCTGCCTGGGATTCGCCGGCCGCTCACGCGGTAAGTGAATTCCATCAGCGATTGCGGCTAGCTGGCAGCCACCTCACGCGTCCGTCTGTACTTCAATTTCAGACCACCTCCTTCCTTGTGTACAGGAGAAAGTACGCCCACTTCACGATGACGGCAACGTATTTTCCACAGAAACTTTTCCGACGCATATCACCTGGTCAGCTGGTGTGCCGTCCGGAAGTTGGTGGGTGACGACAACAACGGTTCGCGAAGAATCGACCAGCGTTGCGTCGCGACTGAGCAACTCGCGGAGCAACTGATCGCCCGCCTCCGCGTCCATGTGCTCGGTCGGCTCGTCGAGCAGCAGTACCTCCGCGGGCGAGACGATCGCGCGCGCCAACAGCAACCGACGACGCTCACCGCCCGAAACCGCTCGCATGCCGCCGACCAGGTAGGTGTCGAGCCCTTCCGGCAGTTCCGACAGCCAGTCGCCGAGACCAACTGCGGCAAGTGCCTTCTCCGCGTCCTCGGCGGTGAGGTCACCCCGCGCGACGCGCAGGTTCTCGAGTACCGACGTCTCGAAGAGGTGTGCGTCTTCGGCGAAGTACCCGACGTGCCTGCGCAGTTCGGCCGGATCGACTTCCGAAACATCCACTACGCCAACGCGCACTGTTCCCGCGATAGGCGGCAGCAGTCCCGCCATCGTCATCAGCGCGGTGGTCTTTCCGGATCCGCTCTCGCCGACGACGGCAACACGAGCACCGCGAGGAAGATCCACCGACAGCGGTTCGGTCACCTTTCCCCCGGGCCAACCCGCCCGCAACGCGTGCACACTCAGGACCCCGTCCTCCGGCCACGCACGATTTCCTTCAACGTGTTCGGCGTCGGCTCGATCGAGTACCGCCATGATGCGTGCCGACGCCAGCCTCGCCTTGGTCAGTGCCACCGCCGCGCTGGGCAGTATCGCGGTTCCTTCGAAAGCCGACAGCGGAAGCAGTACAAGGATTCCCATGGACATCGGTGACATGTCGGTGGTTCCGTACAGCGAGATTCCGATCAGCAGGGCACCGAGGACGCTCACTCCGATTGCCAGGGGCGTGGCAGCGGCGGCAAAGGCACTCGGGACCGCCGCGCGATCGGTTGCGTCGACCACATCGTTCTCGGCAGAGACCGCCTCGCTCACCGCCTGGTCCAAGCGACCCGATACCCGGAGCTCGGCGGAATGGTCGAGGGCGGTCACCGCGGACTCACTGAATCGCGCTGCGGCAGCAGAACTGTCGGCCTCGGCGAGACGAGCAGCACGAGCCGACAGCCAGGGTGCCGCGATCCCGGACACCGCCAGCGCAACAGCCAGGATGAGCGCGGCCGGAACCGAGATGAACAACAGGATTCCCACCGCAGCAAACGCGAGGACAATCGAGACCGCAATCGGGATCAGTGCTTTGACGACGACGTCGCCCAGTGCATCCACGTCGGCGCCCGTACGTGAGAGCAGGTCACCGCGTCGTAGTCCGGCTGCTGCCGCGGGATCTCCTGCGGCCAACTGCTGGTAGATCCTCGATCGCGCCGCGGTGGTTCCGCGCAACGCGACGTCGTGCGTCGTCAATCGCTCGAGGTAGCGGAAGACACCACGCGAGATTCCCAACGCGCGTACGGCAACCACAGCGACACTGAGGTCGAGAACGGGAGGCATCTCCCAAGCCCGCGTGATCAACCATGCGGACAGCGCCGCCAAGGCGAGTGCGCTACCGAGTGTCGCCACACCCGCCGCTACCGCCGTCAGTACGCGTCGTGGCCGAAGTTCCAGTAGCCGCAGAGCACGCAGGAGCGGATCGTGAGTTTCATTTCTCATGAGCGTGTACCTCGACGATCCGGTCAGCTGCGGCAAGCACACTCGGACGGTGGCCGATCACGACAACGGTGTCGCCACGCTCCGCCCGTGCTCTCAGAGAAGCCAACACTGTCCCTTCCGAATCCGAGTCGAGGTGAGCGGTGGGTTCGTCCAGGACAAGAACTGCGCGGTCCGAGGCAAGCACGCGTGTCAGTGCCAGCCGTTGCCGCTGCCCCAAAGACAGACCTGTACCGCCGACGCCGATCACGGTCTCGACGCCCGCAGGCAGCTCGGCCAGTACCGCGTCGAATCCCGTCGCAGCAGCGGCGTGGGTCAGTGCTTGCGCATCGACGACCCCGGTGAGATCGAGATTTTCACGAACGGTGCCGGGTAGGAGGACCGGATGCTGGGGAAGCCAGGCCAACTGACTCCACCACGCGTGCTCGTCCAGGTCTCGGACATCGACGCCGGCGACCGTCACACGCCCACTGCTCGGTTCGATCAACCCGAGCAGCGCGTGCACTGCCGTCGACTTGCCGCAGCCGTTGGGACCGGTGAGCACGGTGATCGCCCCTGGCGATGCCATGGCGGAAAGTCGAGACGGTGCGACTCCCCCACGAGAGGCCACACCGAGTCCGTCGAAGACGATGTCGGCGCCTCGAGCGACCACCGTCGTGCTACCACCCTCCGGCGCGGCAGAATCCGCCTCGATAACCTCGAATGCCTTGTTGGCTGCCGCCATTCCGTCCTCGGCGGCGTGGAACTGGGTTCCCACCATCCGAAGTGGCAGGTACACCTCGGGGGCGAGGATCAACGCGACTATCCCCGGCTCGAGTGACATGTCGCCGTACACCAGTCGCAAGCCGATACTCACGGCCACCAACGCGACGCAGAGCGTTGCGAGCAGTTCCAACACCATCGAGGACAGGAACGCGACGCGGAGAGCTGACATCGTCGTTCGCCGATGAGCGTCACCGAGTTCACGGACGCGCTCGGCAGGACCTTGCTGACGACCGAGCGCCCGCAGCGTCGGCAAACCGGCAAGAAGATCGAGCAGTTGCGAAGACAACGTGGTCATCGCTGCCAGCGTCTTCTCCGACTTACCCTTTGTCAGCAAGCCGATCAGAATCATGAAGATGGGGATCAGCGGCAGCGTCACGAAGATGATGACCGCAGACGTCATGTCCTGCACCGCAATGACTATCAGGGTGATGGGTGTCAGCGTCACCGACAAGACCAGGGCCGGAAGGTATCCCGTCAGGTACGGACCAAGGCCGTCGACACCTCGGGTGACCACGGTCGCGATCTCGTCACGCCGCGGATCCAGATCGCGAGGACTCATCGCCGTCGCCGACGTCAGCACGCCGTTCTTGATCTCGGCAACGACGCGAGTCGACGCCCGGTGCGCATACCTGGTCTGCAACCAGGTCCCCAGAACTCGGACCGCCACAGCTGCGGCGAGAACAACCAATTCGGTTGTCCACGAGGAAACATCCACAGTTCGAGTGGTGATCACTCCGGCCAGCACCCGGCCGATCATGAGCGCCGCGACGATGACCATCACGACGTTCACCATCGACAGAGCGACCGTGAGGATCAGATAGCCGCGCGCAGAAGCGGAATGTCGCCACAGCCGCGGGTCGATCGGCCCCCGGCGACGCTCCCGAGTGGTGGGAGCGTCACCTACTTCGATTGTCACGTGAATTCGACCGTCAGTTCTTTCGTGTTTCGAATGTGTCGTGATTCAAGGTTGGTGACTACCACGTCTTCTCCTTGAATCGCAGACCGATCGACGCCGGAATCTGCTTGGAGGAGATGCGCTGTCGGAACACCCAGTACGTCCAGCCCTGGTAGATGATCACCACCGGCGTCATGAATGCCGCGGCCCACGTCATCACCTTGAGCGTGTACGGACTCGACGACGCGTTCTCGATGGTCAGGCTGTACGCCGGATCCAGCGTCGACGGCATGACGTTCGGGAACAGCGAGGCGAACAGCAGCACGACGGTGGCGATGACGGCCACACAGGTGAGAACGAAGGCCCAGCCTTCGCGCTCGGCCCGCGTCAGGAAGACGACGCCGATCAGTGCCGCAGCAGCGGCAGCTACCAGAATCCACGTCCATCCCTTGCCGTAGGCGAGTTGCGTCCACAGAACGAATCCGCCGGCAACAGGAATAGCTGGAATTGCCAGTCGTGCAGCAATTTTCACGGCATCTTCACGAACCTCATCGGCACTCTTGAGCGCCAGGAACACAGCGCCGTGGAGAGCGAACACCAGAGCGGTGGTCAGACCGCCGAGCAGTGCGTAAGGATTGAGCAGATCGAAGAATCCCGACTCGACCTGCTTGTCGGCGTTGATCGCCACGCCCCGAACGATGTTCGCGAAAGCCACGCCCCAGAGAACCGCCGGGACCCAGGAGCCGAAGATGATGCCCCAGTCGCAACGCTGACGCCATTTGTCGTCGTCGATCTTGCTTCGCCATTCGATGGCACAGATACGAACGATCAAGGCCACCAGGATGATCAGCAGCGGTAGATAGAACCCGGAGAACAACGTCGCGTACCACTCCGGGAATGCCGCGAACATCGCGCCACCGGCGGTGATCAGCCACACTTCGTTGCCGTCCCACACCGGGCCGATCGTGTTGAGCGCCACCCGTCGACGCGTATCGGCCGGGAGGTCACTGCCTCTGCCGACGATCGGCATGAGCATCCCGACACCGAAGTCGAACCCTTCGAGGACGAAGTAACCGATGAACAGTACTGCGACGAGCACGAACCATACTTCTTGAAGTCCCATGATCGCCTCCTAGTACGCGAACGACAGTTGTTTGGGCTTGTCCGGATCTTCCGGCTCGTCATGATCTGCATCGCCTGGTGGATGCATGTCGTGCTCCAACGGGCCTTCCTTCGCGTACCGCACGATCAGCTTGAACCAGACCACACCCAGCGCTCCGTACAGGAGGGTGAAGGTGATCAGCGAAGCCCAGACGGTAGCCGACGCGTGGTCCGAAACACCTTGGTCGACAGTGAGTCTGATCATGTCGACGCCGGTCGGATTGGGATGCACCACCCAGGGCTGACGGCCCATCTCGGTGAAGATCCAGCCGGCGCTGTTCGCCATGAACGGAGTGGGGATCGCGACCAGGCTGAGGATTCCGAACCACTTCTGGTCCGGGACCCGCCCCTTACGAGTGACCCACAGTCCCGCGAGAGCCAGTGCTGCCGAACCGGCGGCGAGGCCGATCATGGCGCGGAAAGACCAGTACGTGACAAAGAGATTCGGTCGGTAGTTACCCGGTCCGAAGTCCTGCTCCGCCTGCTCCTGCAGTTGGTTCACGCCTTGCAGTTCGACGCCGGTGAACTTGCCCTCGGCCAACCATGGAAGAACGAACGGCACCTTCAGAACGTGCGTCACGCTGTCACAGTTGTTGTGAGTGCCGATAGTGAGGATCGAGAAGTCCGGATCCATCTCGGTGTCGCACAGCGATTCCGCCGACGCCATCTTCATGGGTTGCTGCTGGAACATGAGCTTGCCTTGGACGTCACCGGTATAGATGATGCCGATTCCGGCCACGATCATGACGAGCAACGCGAATCGTGTTGCCGGGCGGTACATCGTCCGTGCGTCGGCTTCGAGGCGCTCGGCTTCGGCGGCCTCAGCCTGCTTGGCGCGGCGCATGTTCCGCACCATCCACCAACCACTGATGCCGGCGACGAACGTCGCCGCTGTCAGGAAGGCGCCGGCAACCGCGTGCGGGAAGGCAGCGAGAGCGGTGTTGTTGGTCAGCAGCTCCCAGATACTGGTGAGCTCGGCACGACCCGTTTCAGGGTTGTACGTCGCACCGACCGGATGCTGCATGAACGAGTTGGCCGCGATGATGAAGAATGCCGACGCGTTGACGCCGATCGCCACAAGCCAAATGCACGCCAGGTGTACAAGTTTGGGCAGCCTGCCCCAACCGAAGATCCAGAGTCCGATGAAGACGGACTCCATGAAGAAGGCGACGAGGCCTTCCAATGCGAGCGGAGCTCCGAAGACGTCACCGACGAATCGCGAGTACTCGCTCCAGTTCATGCCGAACTGGAACTCCTGCACGATGCCGGTGGCTACACCGAGTGCGAAGTTGATGAGGAAAAGCTTGCCGAAGAACTTGGTGAGCCGATACCAGTGGTCCTTTTTGGTGACCACCCACATCGTCTGCATGATCGCGATCATCGGCGCAAGTCCGATGGTCAGCGGAACAAGGATGAAGTGGTAGACGGTAGTGATACCGAACTGCCACCTGGAGACGTCCAAAGTATCCATTGGCTACTCCGAGAGTAGGGCCCTGGGACAGGCTTCGGGGTTCGAGACGCGGGCAGTCGCTCGGCCCCTGCGGACACGGTACTGCTGTCCGGTTTGGACCGCAGGACTTTGCTACTACCAAATGTAGTAGAGACCTGTCGCGATTCCTATTCGCCTATCGCCCTGCTGAATCCGAATCAATTGCACGTTCAACCAATTCCGCGAATTCCCCGGAGACCTTCGGCTCTGGCAATGTGAGCCCGTCGAGTGTATGGACGCGTGCGGCCAGCGTGACGCTCGAAACCATCCACACTCCGTCGGCCGCAATCAAATCCGCAGGTCGGAGGGTTTCGTATCGGCAATCGAAGCGAGCACTGCCGGCAACGTCGAACAGGGCGCGCTGCGTAGTGCCCATCAAAATGCCCTGTGCGGGAGGCGGTGTGATCAAAGTCCTGTCCCGAACGATCACCACCGTCGAGCGTGGCCCCTCCAACACATTGCCCTCGGAACTGACGAAGATCACATCGTCAGCACCCAAATTCGCCGCATATCGAAGCGCTGCCATGTTGGTTGCGTACGACAACGTCTTCGCGCCCAGTAGCTGCCAGGGTGCCCGGGCAGAGAGATCGACAGAGAAACCTCGCTCGAGAGTCATCACCGACAACCCCGATTCGCGGACCTGTCTGACCCGATCGGCCACCGGACCGACCATCACGAAGGCTGTCGGCTTGTCGCCGCTCTCACGGCCGCGGGTCAGAACGAGACGAAGAGCGCCTTCCTTCTCTGTCCCCCACTCCTCGGCTGCCATCTCGATCGCCAGACGCCAGTCATCGAGAACGGGGGCGGGCAGACCCAGCGCCCGCGCGCTCAGAACCAGTCGACTCAGATGTCCCTCGACCACCCGCGCCCTACCGTCGCGCACCAACAGCGTCTCGAAGACTCCGTCGCCGCGCACCACCGCCAGGTCGTCGGCGTGCAGAAACGGTGCGTCAGCATCGAGCACCTCGTGGTCGAGAGTCACCAATACGCGATCAGGCATGCCATCAACCCTAACGATCCGCCGAGCCGCCGGGGCCGCCCTGTAACCGCGATCCCGCCCACACTCCTAGACTGGTCTTGTGGTCGACAACGCTCTTGTGCCCAACAGCCCACTTCTGACTTCCCCCGGCGCGGTCACCGCACCGGACGGTTCGGCCGACATCGGTGTCGCGTGGCACTACGGCGATCCCCTCGGCGAACAGCGAACCGCGCAGCGCGCAGCAGTGGTGGTCGACCGCAGTCACAGATTCGTGATCGCCATTCCCGGCGACGAACGCCTCACGTGGCTGCACACGATTTCGAGCCAGCACATCGCCGCGCTCCCCGACGGCAAGAGTGCCGAGAACTTGAGCCTGGACGTCAACGGACGCGTCGAGCACCACTTCGTGCAGACGGACCTGGCAGGTGTCACCTGGATCGACACCGAGGCGAACCGCGGACCCGACCTTCTCTCCTTCTTGAAGAAGATGGTGTTCTGGTCCAAGGCCGAACCCCGAGACGGCAACGAACTCGCGGTCCTGAGCCTGATCGGACCCGAAGCGTCAACTGTCCTCGCCGCACTCGAGGTTCAGACACCCACCGAGGCCTACGACGCTCTCGCCTTGGCCGACGGCGGATTTGTCCGCCGCATGCCGTGGCCTACCGAGAACTCTTTCGATCTTCTCGTCCCACGTGAGCAACTGGCAGCGTGGTGGACCAGGCTGACCGATGCCGGTGCCAAGCCCGCCGGCAGTTGGGCCTTCGAGGCACTGCGCGTCGAAGCGACGAGGCCTCGCCTCGGACTGGACACCGACGAACGCACGATCCCGCACGAGGTCCACTGGATCGGTGGGCCGGCCGAGCACGGCGCCGTCCACCTCGACAAGGGGTGCTACCGCGGTCAGGAAACCGTCGCCCGGGTTCACAATCTCGGCAAGCCCCCGCGCCATCTCGTCATGTTGCACCTCGACGGCAGCGCCGAAGCCGTCCCGGAACCGGGTGACCCGATCACGGCGGGCGGACGGGCCGTCGGACGCGTCGGGACCGTCGTCAATCATCACGAGCTCGGCCCCATCGCACTCGCTCTGATCAAGCGGAACATCCCGGTCGACACCGAACTGATGGCCGGCCCCAGCGCTGCGTCCATCGATCCGGATTCGATCGTCGCGGACGACGCACCCCAGGCCGGACGTGAGGCTGTCAACCGATTGCGCGGAAAGTGACGGGCATGGTCGACGCGGTCTGCGTCGTCCACACCGAACGTGACAGTGGCGTCAGGCGAGTCCCCCGTACCGCGATCGACAAGCGTCCCGTCGACGGCCGCGTCGCGGTAGGACGACTCGGTCTGGGTGGCGACTACGTCTGCGACACCGAGTTCCACGGCGGCGCCTTCCAAGCTGTCTACGCGTATCAGCGCGACGAAGCGCAGCGTTGGTCGGACGAATTGGGCCGACCTCTCGGCCCCGGATGGTTCGGCGAGAATCTTCACATCAGCGGGATGCTCGTCACGGACGCCGTGATCGGCGAGCGTTGGCACATCACCGGAGCCGAGGCGTCGGACGTTCTCGAACTCGAGGTGACCGCGCCCCGCGTCCCGTGCGGCACCTTCGGCATCTGGGCCGCGGAAAAGGGCTGGGTCAAAAGATTCACCGAGCGGACCGACGTCGGCGCCTACCTTCGCGTCAACCGGACCGGCACGATCGCCGCGGGCGATTCGGTCACCCGAGTCCACGTACCGGATCACGGAGTGACTGTTCGAGAGGTCTTCGCCGGAACGGATCCTGAGCGGCTTCGACGGCTCCTCGCAGAACACACCGACCTTGCACCGAACGTCACCGCGCGCGTCCAGAGGTTCATCGAACAAGCAGAAGCGCAGGTGCACTCGTGAGTATCGAATTGGTGGAAGTGGTCCGCTCCGGATTCCGCGAATGCGTGCATCGCGGATCGGCCGTCATTCTCGGCGCCGACGGCGAGGTCGTTGTCGGGCTCGGGGAAATTCACACACCCATCTACCCGCGCTCGGCGAACAAGCCGCTGCAAGCCGTCGCTGCGCTTCGTAACGGCTTTGCACCCACCAGCCCGGAAGAGCTGGCCGTCGCGTCGTCCTCACATGCGGGCGAGGCCGATCACATCGAACTGGTCGCAGCGCTTCTCGCTCGCTACCAACTCGGTGTCGACCAGTTGCAGTGCCCCTCCGATCTGCCGGGCAACGAACTGGCCCGAGCCGAACTGATCGCAGCGGGCGAGCTTCCCAGCCCGATCTACATGACCTGCTCGGGCAAGCACTCCGCGATGCTCGCCACGTGCGTCGTGAACGACTGGCCGCTCGAGACGTACATGGAGCCGACTCATCCCCTCCAACTCGCGATCCAGGAGACGATCTTCGATCTCAGCGGCGAGGAAGAGCAGGAACTCGGCATCGACGGTTGTGGTCTCCCGATCGTGCCGCTCTCGCTCACGAACCTGGCTCGGGCATTCGGACGCCTGCCCTCGGCTGAGCCCGACTCACCCGAACGAGCCGTGGCCGACGCGGTCCGCGAGAACCCCTTCCTCGTCTCGGGCACCGGCCGCAACGATCAGCGCCTGATGTCCGCCGTGCCGGGTCTGTTCTCCAAGACCGGATACGACGGCATCTACGCCGGAGCGCTTCCCGACGGTTCCGCTTTCGCCCTCAAGATCGACGACGGTCACGAGCGGGCGCTCCTGCCCTTGGCGGCAGCTCTGCTCAAGCGGATGAACACCGAGTGGACCGAGGAGTTGGCGGCTCTCGCATCCGCTCCGGTCTTCGGCGGCGACGCCCGAGTGGGGACGATTCGCGCAATTCCCGGAAACTTCTGAGCAGTTCTCACAAAGTTCTGACGAGTTCTTTCAGCATCCTGGCAGCTCGCGGCCATAGTGAGAGCAATCAGACACGGCGGTGAGGCCTTCGTGGAAGCGGAAGCGACTTTTCCACGCTAGAGTGTGTGTCAGGAAACTTACACACTCAAACGGGGCCGCCAAATTCCCCAGGCCGCCCCGCGAAAGCGCGAGGGGGTCAGCCATGGGCCGCGGCCGGGCTAAGGCAAAGCAGACCAAGGTTGCACGCGAATTGAAATACAGCGTACCGACCACGGATTTCGACAGCCTGCAAAGAGAGCTCGCAGGTGGATCGACCAACTCGCATCGGAGCAGTGTCCGATCGGACCAGACTTCCGATAGGGAAGGGCATGCGCGAGAGGACGACTACGACGACTGGCGGCGTTGACCGCGCACTGCCACCGCGCAGACTGTGAAATGAGGAAGAGCTGATCGCTCTTCCTCATTTTTGCGTTCGATTTTCCGCCTCGCGTCTGCTTGCACGGACACACAAAACTGCCCCACCGGATCTCTCCGATGGGGCGGCTGACGTTGCGGTCTAGAAGCGCGGGTGGTCTCCGGCCAGGAACGCACGCTCTGCAGCGGCGTCCGACGCCTTCTTGACGCTACCGAGCGTCCAGCAGTCGATGTGGCGTGCGGTGAGGACGGCAAGTGCACGGTCGACGTCCTCGGGTGCGACGACGGCGACCATGCCGACGCCCATGTTGAACGTCTGCTCCATCTCGGCGCGCTCGACGCGTCCGCGCTGCGCGATCATGGCGAAGACCGGAGCGGGGCTCCAGGTTCCGCGATCGAGTTCGGCGACCAAGCCCTTGGGCATGACGCGCGCGAGGTTGTTGGCGAGGCCGCCACCGGTGACGTGGCAGAACGTGCGCACGTCGGTCTCGGCAGCGAGTGCCAGGCAGTCCTTGGCGTAGATCTTGGTGGGCTCGAGCAGTTCCTCACCGAGCGTGCGGCCGAACTCGTCGACGTGTGCGCTCAGGTTCATGCGGTCGATCTCGAGCAGGACCTTGCGGGCCAGTGAGTAACCGTTGGAGTGCAGTCCCGAAGAACCCATCGCGATGACGACGTCGCCGGGGCGAACGCGATCCGGTCCGAGCAGCTTCTCTGCCTCCACGACGCCGACACCGGTGGCGGAAAGGTCGTAGTCACCGTCGGCCATGATGCCGGGGTGCTCGGCGGTCTCGCCGCCGAGGAGAGCGCAGCCGGCCTGGATGCAGCCCTCGGCGATTCCGCTGACCAATTCCGCGACGCGCTCGGGGATGACCCGGCCGACGGCGATGTAGTCCTGGAGGAACAGCGGCTCGGCGCCACAGACGACGAGGTCGTCGACAACCATGGCGACGAGGTCGAGTCCGACCGTGTCGTGCTTGTCCATCGCCTGCGCGACAGCGAGCTTGGTTCCGACGCCGTCGGTCGATGCGGCGAGCAACGGCTCCTTGTAGTCACCCTTGAGGGAGAACAAGCCGGCGAAACCACCGAGGCCACCCATGACCTCGGGGCGGCTGGCCTTCTTGGCCAGAGGGGCGAAGAGTTCCACCGCCCGGTCGCCTGCGGCGATATCGACTCCTGCTGCCGCGTAGGAGGCGCCTGCGGTGCGGTGACTGTCCTCGGTCATCGGGTTACTACTCCAGCCTTGTATTTCTCGCGAGCACGTATTGCTCGTGCACAGGTAAGTGGTCTTGCAATGTGAAGTGTTTGCAATCCTCGTGACGCGAGATGGATCGTTCGACTCGAGACCCAGAGCGCGCACACAAATACCGACGATTACGCCCATACGCTACCGGACCGGCCCCCTCGGTGAGACCTCGCGTACCCCGAGACGTCAGTTCTGCAGCCGCGCACCGATCGAGGCGTGCAGTGCGCGCAGACTGTTCTGCCCGAGTGCGACCGTCTCGGATTCGATGTGTTTGAGGAGGTGTCCGTCGTGGACGACCTTCTCGCTCGACTGGATCAGTACCGTCCCGGCTCCGGTGAAATCGAACTGGCGTTCTTCACCGGTGTTCGCGCCGAACATGCTTCCGCGAACCGCGCCCAGGAAACTCTGCATCCAGTCGGCGTCGAAGTGGTGGGACGGCGACGGGCAGTCGGCCCAACCCACCAACGCCTGCGGGTCGATGCGCAGCGGCGGCTCCGCGAACATGACCGGGCCATTGGACGACGCCAGGAACTTGCCTGTCCCCAGTAGCGTCAAAAAGCCTGGGACGATGGACTGTTTGAGGTCCAGGCTCGTCTCGAAGGCGAGGAGATTGGCCGCGCGAATCGTGAGGTTGCCGTCGTCGAGGTCATAGGAATTGATGTTGAATCCGCGGTCCCCGAGGATCAACTTGCCCTGTCCCTGAGCGAGCACCCAGTCGTCCGCGTAGAGCGGTGAAGAGAACCTGGCCGCGACGATCGCCGTCATGCTCGTGCGCCCGAGCGGCTCGAAGTTGATGTTTCCGTAGTACGCGATCATCGCGCCCTTGGACGTGAACCACGGCTGCCCGGCCATCTCGACGCAGAAGGCGTAATCATTGCCCGGGACGTTGTCGTTGGCGGGCAGAGTTGCCGGATTGTGAATTTCGATACCCATGCTCTGTGCCCTCTCAGAACTTCTGCTCGGACGCCTGGACCCAGACGGTGCCGGCGCCGGTCATCTTCAGCTGGATGGACTCCCCCGAGCCCTTGCCGACGGCCTCGCGCCAACCGACGTTCGCGGAGATGTCGACGTTGATCTGACCGATGTGGCACACGTATGCCTGCGGGTCGACGACGACCTGAGGATTGTTCGGACCGACCTGCAACGGAATCGCGCCCCCGTGCGAGAGAACCGCGACGCTTCCCTGTCCGTGCAACTGCGTCGTGAACAGGCCTTGACCGGTCATGGCGCCACGTACCGCTCCGCGCACACCGCCCTGCGACGTGAGAGCGACTATCGAACTCTGCAGGTAACCGTCGTGTGCGAGGAGCCGGTCGGCTTCGACCGTGAGCATCGAGGAACCGTCGAGGTGGATGACCTCGACGTAAAGACCGGCGTGCCCGTAGAAAACCTCACCGTTTCCCTCGGCGGCCATCATGCGTGCGTGTTCGCCGGACATCATGCGGCCGGCCATCCCGGCGATACCGCCCATGTTCGGCATGGCGCCGGGCCCACCGCCCATGCTGTGCGGGATGAAGCGGACGTCACCGGTGTAGTAGAGCATCGACCCGGTGCGGGCGAGCACGTTCTGTCCCGGTGCGAGGGTCGACTTGACGACCTTGCTGTTCACCAATTCCAACGGCATGGGTCAGCGCTCCTCAGGCTGGATGTAGACGACTCCGGATCCGTCGAATCGCAGCGAGAACGCTTCACCGCTGCCACCGCCGATCGCAGAGCGCCAGGTGACGTCGGTGACGAAGCTCTGGTTCAGCTGGCCACGGTGAGCGACGAATGCGTCGGGATCGGCAACCAGCGGATACTGCGGGCTGACTTCGAGCGCGATGATCGGTCCGCCCTTCGACAGCACCGCCACCAGACCGGTGCCGCTGACGACCGTCGTGAACAAGCCCTGTCCGGAACCTGCGCCGCGGAGACCGGCAAATTTCACGTCGGTTCGCAGTTGGCCGACCAATGCGAGCAATTGCGAGGCTTCGACGTGCAAAGCGTCGTTGTTGAGCTCGATAATCGTGATGTCCTGGGCGTCGACCGCGAAGTAGACGGTGCCTTGACCGCTGACTTCCATCAGGGACAGTGATTCACCTGCCGCCTTCTGTTTCAGCGCGGCACGTAACCCACCGCCACCGCCCATTCCGGCGTTCTTGAAGGTAATCGCACCCTCGTACGCCACCATCGAGCCGTTGATCGCTTTGATGGTGTCCCCCACCAGGTCTGCGACCAGGACCCGGTGCCCATCCATTCTCAGTTGCGCCACGGAGGGCACTATGCCAGATGCTCACGACGTATGCCGTGTCGTGGAACAGAAAGTCGTGAACAGAAAATCTGCCGCCCACATGCTGTGGACGGCAGATTCTCGGCTGTCGAATTTCAACGATTCTGATGTTCAGGGGCGGCTGAGCGCGCTCGCATTGTCGTTGTCGCGAGTGGCCGTCGAACCTGCGGTGCTCTCGAGCATCCCCTCGAGGACGTTCTTGCCGATCGACGTTTCCTTGGGAAGCGCGATCGGGTAGGTCCCGTCGAAGCACGCGGCGCACAGACGGCTGGCCGGCTGCTCGGTGGCGGCGATCATGCCCTCGGTGGAGATGTATCCGAGGGTGTCCGCTCCGATGGAACGACGCACACCGTCGAGCATCTCCTCGAACGTCGCATCCTGTCCGCCCGCGCCGTTGGCAATCAATTCGGCCGGTGAGGCGAAGTCGATGCCGTAGAAGCAGGGCCACTTGACCGGCGGCGAGGCGATACGGACGTGAATTTCAAGGGCGCCGGCTTCGCGGAGCATCCGGATGAGCGCACGCTGGGTGTTACCGCGGACGATCGAATCGTCCACCACCACAAGGCGCTTGCCGCGGATGACTTCCTTGAGCGGGTTGAGCTTGAGCCTGATACCGAGCTGACGGATCGTCTGCGACGGCTGGATGAAGGTGCGGCCGACATAGGCGTTCTTCATCAAACCCTGGCCGTAAGGAATGCCTGAGCCCTGTGCGTACCCGACGGCTGCGGGGGTGCCGGACTCGGGAACGGGGATGACCAAGTCACCTTCGGCGGGATGCTCGCTGGCGAGCAGACGGCCGATCTCGACGCGGGTCGAGTGGACCGAACGGCCACCGATGACGCTGTCGGGACGGGCAAGGTAGACGTACTCGAAAACACAGCCCTTGGGCGTCGGATTCGCGAAACGTGAGGAGCGGACGCCGTCGGCGTCGATCGCAAGCAGCTCACCGGGTTCGATGTCGCGAACGAACGACGCACCGACGATGTCGAGGGCTGCGGTCTCGCTGGCGACTACCCAACCGCGGTCGAGTCGACCGAGGCAGAGCGGGCGGATGCCGTGCGGATCGCGCGCTGCGTACAGCGTGTGCTCGTCCATGAAGGTGAGGCAGAACGCGCCCTCCAACGTGGGAAGCAATTCCATCGCAGCCTGTTCGATGGTGCTGTCGCCGGCAGCGTGTGCCAGGAGACCACCGATGAGGTCGGAGTCGGAAGTCGCGGCATTGGGGCGCTTGTCGTTGACCAGGCCGGCTGCACGGGTGCGGCTCGCGAGTTCAGCGGTGTTGACCAGGTTGCCGTTGTGGCCGAGCGCGATGCCGGTGCCGGCAGTGGTCGTACGGAAGATGGGCTGCGCGTTCTCCCACGTCGTGGAACCGGTGGTGGAGTAACGGCAATGTCCGACGGCGACGTGACCTGGCATCGCTGCGAGGGTCTGCTCGTCGAATACCTGGCTGACCAGGCCGAGATCCTTGAACACCAGCACCTGGGAGCCGTCGGCTACCGCAATGCCGGCAGCTTCTTGACCACGGTGCTGAAGTGCGTACAGGCCGTAATAAGTGAGCTTCGCCACATCCTCTCCCGGCGCCCAGACGCCGAATACACCGCATTCTTCGCGGGGCTCGTTCTCGTCCTCGTCGGACGGGTTCGAAGCGAGGAGATTTGGACTGTTGACCGACAGATCGGCACGAGTCACCGGGCGCTCCCTTTGTGGGCAGGGGTTGGGGGGCATCCACAGTCTACGGCCATTTTGGGACTCACTTCCCCTGAGGGCTGCCTTGGGTCTCAGATCACGCCGAAGCGAACCGGATGGTCTCTCTCTGTTACTGCGTCAACCACTCTGTCACTACGCCAACCCCTCTGTTGCTAGGTCAACCGCAGCAGTGGGAGCCAGTGCGCAATTTCGGGAGCGCGGCTACCTGAGGCGTCGACTCTTCCGTCACCTGAGGCCTCGGAGAACTCGAGCAATCCGGTGACCATCTGCAACCACGTCCGAGCGTCCGTCTCGACGACGTTGGGCGGGGTTCCGCGCGTGTGACGCGGACCTTCGATGCATTGCACCGCAACAAACGGTGGGACCCGCACCTCGACGCTCGATCCGG
The DNA here is from genome assembly GCF_001682295.1 of Rhodococcus sp. 008. Lineage (NCBI taxonomy): Bacteria > Bacillati > Actinomycetota > Actinomycetes > Mycobacteriales > Nocardiaceae > Rhodococcus > Rhodococcus sp. 008. The sequence continues at coordinate 938,010 of NZ_CP012749.1, forward strand.
GGGCGATCTGTTCGAGAGTGCGCGCACTCATCTTCACTGCCGCACCGAGTTCACTGCGCGAAGGCTTCGGCAGTTCCGGATCTCGAAGCCACGGGCCGACGGCCAGGACGGCGGCACGAAATTCGGCGGGGTCGACGGCGCGGCGGGGCGGCATCAGTTCACTCCCTGTCTGCGAGTAGCGATACGAACGGCAAGTGCGCCACCGGCATTCGTGGCCAGGTGCAGCAGGGCGGGGGCAAGTACGCTGCCGCCACGGCGGTGCAGCCACTCGAACAGCAATGCCGAAGCGCCGGTGAACGCCACGGCTGCGGGAACGTTGTCGCCGGCACCGCGGGCGGGGGCGACGTGCCACAGCCCGAAGGTCAGTGCGTGAACAGCCTGCGCGGTCGGCCTGTTCAGTTCGCGGCTCCAGACGGCCGACATCGCGCTACGGAACAACAGTTCCTCGGAGAGCACCGTCCCGAACGGGATGTGCAGGATGATCCATTCGAGGAAGTCTTCGCGGCCGTCTGCTCGCTCGTCGGCAGCGAGAGTCGCGCGCAAGGACGGAACGGCCAAAGCGACGCTGTAGCCGGTGAGGACCGCCCCCGCCGCGGCTCCGCCGAACTGAGCACCACCACGAATGCCGGTGTGCGCCAAGCCGAGTTCCTCGCGGGTGTAACCACGTGCGAGTAGGACTCCGATCGCCGACAGACCGGCCGCGGTGTTGACCACGGCGCGGGCTCGGGGCGAAAGACCGAATGCCGGAAGCACGACGTTGCTCCAGGTGATCGCGGCGGCGGAGAGCGCGATCGAGGCGACTCCCCTCACTTCTCGGGGCCCTCTGATTTCACGGCGACAACCAATGCCGACCGCACCCGCTCGGTTTCTGCGGCCGTCCATCCCTCGGGCTGGGCGACGCTGATCCAGGCGTCCAGAACGGAGGTTCCGTAATTGTGACCGTGACCGTCGGGAACTCCCGCGGCGTTACCGAGGTCTGCAGACACCTGCCAGAACGTCACGACCGGGAACCATTTCATCGACGGCGAGCGGTCGAAACCGGGCACTTCCTTGAGCCACTCGGGCCGATTGAACATGAGGTCGGGCGACCACCACACCACCGGATCGGAAGGGTGCTGGACAAACAGAACCCGCGGCTGCGGCCACGTCATCCCGTCGGTCGGAATGTCTTCGGAGCGATCCGCGAACCGCACGCCGGCCAAGCCGTCCGCGTATACGGGCGCTACTTCGGGGGTACCAGGATCGCGCCTCTTCTCGATCGAACGCCACAACTGCGTCGCGTTCGGTGGGCCAACCCACAGAATTCCGTCGGCGGTATCGCGCGCCGCTTGCAGTGTGTCGAAGGCTCCGGCGCCGGCCATGACGCCGAGGCTCTCGCCGTAGACCATGAACTTCGGCCTGGTGGCTTCCGGTTCCTGGAGCCATCTTTCGTGTACCCGCTCGATCAACAGGCGTCCGGCAGCTTGCGCCTTCTCCTGATCGGCGAGGAACGAGATCCAACTCGGCAGGTACGAGTACTGGCTGGCGACAAGAGCAGTGTCGCCGTCATGCACAAGTTCGATTGCCTGTGCCGCAGTGGGATTGACCCACCCCGTACCCGTCGTCGGAATGACCACGAGGACCTTGCGTTGGAAGGCGCCGGTTCGCTCCAGCTCCTTGATGACCAGATCCATACGCTCTTCGGGATCTTCGGCGCTTTCAAGTCCGGCATATACGCGAATCGGATCCATCGCAGGCTTACCGGTTGCCGCTTCGAGTTCCTGCGCGTCGAGTCCGCGCGAGACGAAGTTTCGTCCCTCGAACCCCAATGTGTCCCAGGGAGCGGCTGATTCGGGGCTACCCGATTTCATCGGATCCTGCGGTTCGACGACGCCGTCGCGAGTGGTCGAGTTCTGCAGACTGAAGATCGAGTTGGTCGCTGCATAGATTCCGCGGACCAGGACGCCGTCGACCAGCATGAAGAACAGGACGGTGACAACCAGGACACCGACGCCATTGGCCACCGACCGTGACCAGTGGAACCGCCGCATCAGCTGTCGGGCAATCAGTTTCACCAGATCGTGGAGGACCCGCCAGATCGAGATGAGCAGGCCACCGACGAGCAGGCTCAGTCCGAGGGTTCGGATGTAGCCGGAAGTGGTCGTGCCTTCAGCATCGGTCAGTGCCGCGATTTCACGTTGCCACCCGGCCGCGTAGACCAGCATGATGATCGCCGCGACGATGGACGCGACCGGAACGAAGACCTTGATCGCGGAAGGCACCGGCTCGGGCAGTGGCCACCACCGTCGCCCGCTTAGCAGGTATCGCTCGACAGCCCAACCGATCGCAGTACCGACGCCGTAGCCGATGGCCGAGTTGATTCCGCCGATCAGACCTTGGAAAAGCCAATCACGCGGCAACAGCGAAGGGGTCAACGACCAGCAGAAGAAGAACGCGGCAAACGCGATGCCGGTGAAGTCGAGTTTGAGGAGCCCCCACGCCCACTCGGTGAAGCGGTTGTCGAGCTTCTCGAGGGGTGCGGGAACAGCCAGCCGCAGGTGGTGTTCCTGCGGCTGGCTGTCAGAAGAAGTCAGTTCTCCGGAATCGACCATCTATCACCCGAACAGTGCGGGCAGCGTTCCCTCGAAGGCCTCACGGAGCTTGGCCATCGTGACGGAGAAGTGTCCCTGGACCTCGACGGAGTCGCTGCCCTCGTCGACGACCCCGATACGCGTCCACGGCAAGCCGCGGGCGGTGCACATACCGGTGAAGCGAGTCTCCTCGGTACGCGGAACTGCAACGAGGACGCGTCCCGACGATTCCGAGAACAAGGTCACGAACGGATCGGCGCCCTCGGGAATCAGGATGCGGCAACCGGTTTCGCCGGCCAGCGCGGCTTCGACGACAGCCTGGGCCAGTCCACCCTCGGAGAGGTCGTGGGCTGCGGTGACGAGACCGTCACGCGAAGAGGCGAGCAGAATGTCGGCGAGCAGTTGCTCACGGGCGAGGTCGACCTTCGGCGGCACGCCACCGAGGTGACCGTGCTCGACCTGCGACCAGATGGAGCCGTCGAACTCGTCGTGGGTGTCGCCGAGCAGGATCAGCGTCTCGCCGGGCTCGAGTCCGAGGCCCGTCGGGATGCGGCGGTGAACGTCGTCGATCACACCGAGGACGGCAACCACCGGCGTCGGCAGGATTGCCGTGGATCCGGTCTGGTTGTAGAAGCTGACGTTGCCGCCGGTGACGGGGATTCCGAGGGTGGCGCAGCCGTCGGCAAGGCCGCGAACGGCCTGCTGGAACTGCCACATGACACCCGGGTCCTCGGGAGAACCGAAGTTCAGGCAGTTGGAGACGGCCTTGGGCGTTGCGCCCGTGACTGCCACGTTGCGGAAAGCCTCGGCCAACGCGAGCTGCGCACCGGTGTACGGGTCGAGCGCGGTGTAGCGGCCCGAAGCGTCGGTGGACAGTGCGATTCCGCGTCCGGTCTTCTCGTCGATGCGGATGACACCGCCGTCGGCGTTCTCGGCCAGGACGGTGTTTCCGCGGACGTAGCGGTCGTACTGCTCGGTGATCCACTTGCGGCTGCACAGGGCAGGCGAGGCGATCATCTTCAGCAGGGTCGCTTCGAGCTCGGCGTCGGTTTCGGGACGCTTCAGTCCGGCGGTCGTATTCGCGATCAAGGCATCCTGCGTTGCCGGACGCTCGACGGGGCGGTGGTAAACCGGACCCTCGTGCGCGACGGTGCGCGGGGGAACGTCGACGACAGTCTCGCCGTGCCAGGAGATGGTGAGGTGCTCACCGTCGGTGACCTCGCCGATGTCAGTGGCCAGGACGTCCCACTTCTTGCAGACCTCCATGAACGCATCGACGTTCTCGGGCGTGACCACGGCGCACATGCGCTCCTGCGATTCGCTCGAGAGCACCTCGGCCGGGGTCATTCCGGTGGCGCGCATCGGAACCTTCTCGAGGTTGATGTGCATGCCGCCGTCGCCGGCCGCGGCCAGCTCGGAGGTGGCGCAGGACAGCCCGGCGCCGCCGAGGTCCTGGATGCCGACGACGAGGCCGGCCTTGTAGAGGTCGAGACAGCACTCGATGAGCACTTTCTCGGTGAACGGGTCGCCGACCTGAACCGCGGGCAGCTTCTTACGTCCGCCGGTGTCTCCACCCTCGTCGTCGAACGTCGCCGACGCGAGGACCGAGACGCCGCCGATTCCGTCGAGACCGGTGCGTGCGCCGAACAGGATGATCTTGTTGCCCGCGCCCGAAGCGAAGGCCAGATGCAGATCCTCGACGCGCATGACGCCGGCAGCGAGGGCGTTGACCAGCGGGTTACCTGCATAGGACTCGTCGAAGACCGTCTCGCCGCCGATGTTCGGCAGGCCGAGGGAGTTTCCGTATCCACCGACACCGCGCACGACACCGTCGACGACGCGACGGGTATCGGGGGCGTCAGCAGCACCGAACCGAAGCTGATCCATGACGGCGATCGGACGAGCACCCATGGCCATGATGTCGCGGACGATACCGCCGACACCGGTCGCCGCACCCTGGTAGGGCTCGACGTACGACGGGTGGTTGTGGCTCTCGACCTTGAACGTGACTGCCCAGCCGTCACCGATGTCGACGACGCCGGCGTTCTCACCGATACCGGCCAGCATGTTGGCGCGCATCTCGTCGGTGGTGGTCTTGCCGAAGTATCCGAGGTGGACCTTGGAGGACTTGTACGAGCAGTGCTCGCTCCACATCACCGAGTACATCGCCAGTTCGGCGTCCGTGGGACGGCGGCCCAGGATCTCCTTGATGCGTGCGTATTCGTCGTCCTTGAGACCGAGCTCCTTGAACGGCTGAGCGGCATCGGGATCAGCCGATGCGTGCGTGACGGTATCGACCTGGTGAGCAGACACTGGAGAGTGGTCCCTTCCCTACGGGAGTCAAGAGGCAAGCCGGCGCGGAGCGGGACACCACGAATGTGCCCAACGAAAGAACGTGCCGGGGGACAGTCTATCGGTGTGGGCCGACGACTTCCGCAGACGGCAGCACCCGCAACACCTCCGGGCCTGCGAAGTATCGCCCGTCACACCCGCCCCGGTTTGGGTAATCCGGTCGGTTTTCTTAAAGTCAGGGCCGGCCCACTCTCTCCCTCGAAAGGCCTCGCATGCCCCAGGATGTTCGTCAGTCCGACCTCACGGCACAGTCCCAGTCGGTGACCACTCCCCTCACTCCGGCTGCGATTTTCCTGGTCGCGACCGTGAATCCGGGTGGCGAGAACACCACACGAGAACTACTCGCCGACGTCGCCGGCCTGCAGCGCGCCGTGGGGCTGCGCGTCCCCGGATCAGGTTTGGATGTGGTGGCAAGCATCGGTTCGTCGGTTTGGGATCGACTGTTCGCCGGTCCGCGCCCCGCGCTACTGCACCCGTTCACCGCTTTGCAGGGCGACGTTCACTCGGCGCCGTCGACTCCCGGCGATCTGCTCTTCCACATCCGCGCGATGAGCATGGATGCGTGTTTCGAGGTGGCTCGGCAGATCACGAAGCGACTGCACGGCGCAGCCACGGTGGTCGACGAGGTTCACGGCTTCCAGTACTTCGAGAACCGAGACCTCATCGGCTTCGTCGACGGCACCGAAAATCCGGTGGGCCGCGACGCCGTCGCCGCCGTGACTGTCGGAGACGAAGATCCTGCGTTCACCGGAGGGAGCTACGTCCACATCCAGCGCTACGTCCACAAGATGCGGGACTGGGAAGCAATCACCGTCGACGAGCAGGAACGTGTGATCGGACGCAGCAAGCTCGAGGACATCGAGATGACGTCCGACGTGAAGCCGGCCAACTCGCACGTAGCCCTCAACGCAATCAAGGACGAGAACGGCAAGGCTCTCGAGATCCTGCGTGCCAACATGCCGTACGGGCGCCTCGGCGACGACGAGATCGGCACCTTTTTCATCGGCTACTGCCGCACGCCGGCGATCACCGAACGGATGCTCGAGAACATGTTTCTCGGCAACCCTCGCGGCAATTACGACCGTCTGCTCGACTTCTCGACGGCCGTGACGGGCTCGATGTTCTTCACACCGAGCGCCGACTTCTTCGAGGATCTACCGACTGCGCCCTCTACGCCCACTGGGCTCCCTGCACTTTGACTACGCGCCCTCTAACTACGCGGCGTGAGGAAGGCACCAAGCGCGTCGGCATACATGCGGACATCTGCCGCGCCCATCAGCTCGCGGGCCGAGTGCATGGCGAGCTGAGGCGCGCCGACGTCGACGGTGGAGAGTCCGGTGCGTGATGCCGTGATCGGTCCGATGGTGGAGCCGCACGGCAAATCGGCGCGGTGGACGTAGCGCTGCATCGGCACTCCCGCCTGATCGCACGCGAGCGCGAATTCGCCGGCACCGGCTGCATCGGTGGCGTAGCGCAGGTTCTGGTTCACCTTGAGTACCGGCCCACCGTTGATCTCGATCCGATGAGCGGGCTCGTGGCGGTCCGGGTAATTGGGGTGCGTCGCGTGTGCCATGTCGCCCGACGCGCATACCGAGCCGGCCATCGCCTGCAGGAATTCTTCGCGGCCACCACCGCGTCCCAACACGATCCGCTCGAGCACGGTGTTCAGCAGGTCCGAGAAAGCTCCGCGATCGGACATGCTGCCGACCTCTTCATGATCGAAGAGTGCAAGCACTGGGACCTGCTGACAGGGCGACTCGACTGCGGCCAGAAGTGCTTGTGTCCCTGCATAACACGTGCCCTGATTGTCGAGCCTGGGGGCGCTGACCAATTCCTTGTCCACCCCCACGACTGCGCTGGGCGCAAGGTCGTGTGTCATCAATTCCCAGCCGAGAACCGACGACGCGGCTACACCCGCACGCTCGGCGACAAAGCCGATGAAAGACTTGGGCTTCGAACCCACGCCCCAGATTCCGTTGACGTGCCTCTGCGGATCCAGCGTCACACCCTTGCGATCTTCGGACAGGTGGATAGCCAGCTGCGGAACACGAAGAATCGGGTCGTCGATGCGAACCAGCTTCTGCTCCACAGTGTTTCCCACCCGGACACTCAATCGTCCGGAGATACCGAGATCGCGGTCGAGCCAGGAGTTCAGCCACGCACCGCCATACGGTTCGAGGCCCACCATCTGCCACCCGGCCGAAGTGAGGTCGGGATGCTGTTTGACCCGCAGGTTGGGGCTGTCGGTATGACCTCCGACAATCCGGAACGGAGCGGCGTTTCCCACGCCCTCGGTGCTCCAGGCGATCAGCGAACCGCCTCGCACGAGGAAGTACCGTCCGGGCTCGGCTGGCCACGACTGCGTTTCGTGGACTTCGACGAACCCGCCGGCCGTCAGCTCGGTCGCCACCGTCGCGCACACATGGAACGGCGACGGTGACGAATCGACGAAGCTGCACAAGCCGTCTGCGTCGGCCCCGGTCGGAGAAGCCGCCCCGGCCCGAGCCGTCCGAGAAGTCTGAGAAGTCATGCCTCTCATCATGCCCGAACAGGTGTCCGGGATATCAGTGGCCACGAATCAGGTGGGCACAGAATCGGTTAGCTCAGGCGTGAGGACCGGATACGCAGAACTGATTCCCATCAGGATCGAGGAGCGTCACCCAGCGGAAACCGTCCATGTTCTCGCGGTGGTGCTCGGTAGCTCCGGCCTCGACGAGCCGCGCCACCTCGGCGTCGAGATCCGGACTCCCCAAATCGAGATGGATGCGATTCTTGCCGGCGGTGGGGTCCGGGACCTTCTGGAATGCGAAGTTGGTGGCGCTGTCAGGGACCGAGACGATGTAGAACCAACCGTCGTTTTCCTCGACGATGTTTCCGCCCAACTGCGCTGCCCACCACGTTGCGAGCGGACCGGGATCGAGACTGTCGAAGGTGATCATGCCGAGTGTGAGAGTCATGCGCACACGCTAATGGAAGCCACCGACAAAGACTCTCGATCTCGGGCTGAGATGAAACGATCGTCGAGTGCGACTCACAACGCTGCGCGACCGTGTTGCAGAACCACTCTTCGCAGTTTTCATCGCGACCGGCTTGCTCCTGAGCATCCTCGGAGTGCTCGCCTGACCATCATCCACTTCGACCTCGAGCCGAACCTGATCACCTTCACCGGAACAGGTCTTGCCGTCGGCCTTCTCGCGGCCGCCCTGCTTTATGTCCGGAACTACTCGCTCACTCGATCGAACTAGCAGATCGGTAGATCACTCGACCGCTTCGAGTTCCGCGACACTCCCGTCCGAGATCACCCGGACGTGGCGGGTGATCTTCTCGATCGGCCAGTCCCACCACGCAATTCGCACCAACTTCTCGATGTCTTCGGCACTGAAGCGGCGCTTGATCTCCGTTGCCGGGTTGCCGCCGACAATTGCGTAGTCCGGGACGTCGCGCGTTACGACGGCGCCAGTGGACACGATCGACCCGTGACCGATCCGGACACCGGGCATGACTGTCACGTTCCCGCCGAACCACACGTCGTTCCCGACGACGGTGTCACCGCGTGACGGCAGATCCTGCACCAAATCCATGTGCCTGGCCCAATCACCGCCCATGATCGGAAACGGGTAGGTGGAGACACCGTTCATACGATGGTTCGCGCCGTTCATGATGAAGGTGACACCGGTGGCCAGGGCGCAGAACTTGCCGATCACCAGTTTGTCGGGACCGTAGTGATGCAACACGTTTCGAGTCTCGAACTCTTCGGCGAACTCCGGATCGTCGTAGTAGGTGTACTCCCCTACCTCGATCAACGGGTTGTCGATCAACGGCCTCAGCAACACCACTCGCGGTTGCCCGGCCATCGGATGAACATTTGTGGGATCCGGCGCAGTGAAATCTGACGCAATGGGATCTGACGCGTTCACTGCTTACTCCGATCCGTCGGCGCGGTGTCGCCGACCGCAGCAAGACTATCTGGTTCCTGCTGCGATCGACCGACAAGCGAAAACGTACCGGTGTCAGCCCAGGAGACCCTTGGCGATATGGGTGACCTGAATTTCGTTGCTGCCCGCATAGATCATGAGCGACTTGGCATCACGCGCCAACTGCTCGACTCGGTACTCGGCCATGTAGCCGTTTCCACCGAACAGCTGCACGGCTTCCATCGCGACCTCGGTCGCTGCGCGCGAGGAGTACAGCTTCATCGCCGACGCCTCCGCCAGGCTCACTTTGTCTCCGGCCGCGGTACGTTCGATCGCGTTGAAGACCATGTTCTGCACGTTGATTCGAGCGACCTCCATCTCGGCCAGCTTGAGCTGGATGAGCTGGAACTGCCCGATCTCGCGTCCCCACAGTTTGCGGGACTTCGCGTATTCGATACTCAGACGGTGGCATTCGTTGATGATGCCGAGAGACAGGGACGCGATGCCGATGCGTTCGGCGGCAAAGCTCTCCTTGGCGCTGGATTTGCCGTCCGACTTTCCGCTGTCCTCGGTCTCGCCGAGCAGACGGTCCTTGGTGATGCGGACGTTGTCGAAGAACAGCTCACCTGTGGGTGAGGAGTTCATGCCCATCTTCTTGAACGGCGGGCTCTGTGTGAGACCCTCCATGCCCTTGTCGAGGATGAAGGCGAGCACCTTGCGATCGCGACGATCAACCGACGCATCGCCCTCGTCGAGCTTTGCGTACACGATCATCACGTCGGCGTACGGACCGTTGGTGATGAAGGTCTTGTTGCCGTTGAGAATGTAGTCGTCGCCGTCGCGGCGTACGTAGGACTTCATGCCGCCGAAGGCATCCGAGCCGGAGTCCGGTTCGGTGATCGCCCAGGCGCCGACGGTCTCGAATGTCACCAGGCCGGGGAGCCAGCGTTCCTTCTGCGCGAGTGTGCCGCGGCTGCGGATAGTTCCGGCGGCCAATCCGAGGCTGACACCCAACGATGCGACCAGGCCGAGGCTGACTCCGGCCAATTCGCTGTTGAGCACGACGCCCATGCTGCCGGCGCCGCTGAAGGCGCTCGACTTCTCACCGTCACCGGAGGGCGCATCGCCGCGCTCGCGTGCCAGCGACTTCTCGAGGCCTTCGCGTGCCATGTCGGCCAGACCGAAGGTCGAGTACAGCTTGCGAATGATGTCGAACGGCGGCAGCGCACCACTTTCGAGCTCGTCGACGTGAGGTCGCACCACTTTGTCGATAAAGCCCCGCAAGGCGTCGCGGAACATCAGGTCGGTGTCGGACCACTCGTACATGTGCCTGAACTCCAGTCGGTGAACGATCGAGAGACTGCCGAACGGCAGCCACACACCGAATATAGAACACGTTCCAAAACCGGAACAGGATTCAGCTGATCAGTCCCATTCTCTGCGAGATCCACGTCAGCTCCTGCTCGACGCCGGCCGACCACACCGAAAAGCTGTGACCACCGGGAAGCTCGAGATACCTGGCGTCCATTCCGGCCGCTTTGGCCGCTTCGTACACCTTTTGCTGACCCGGCTTGAACTCGTTGTCATCTGTTCCGACGACGAACACTCCGCCCGAGTTCGGGAACTTCCGAGTCGCCAGCAGGTCCATCGGATTCACCTTCACGAACGCCGCTTCGTCGCCGCCGAATATCTCGTCGACGGTTCGCTGTCGGTCACCGAGCGAAGGCTCCAATTGACCGGACAGATCGAGGAATGTCGGGTACACCTCGGGGTAATTGGTCGCCATCTGCAGTGAGCAGGTGCCACCGTAGGAGAGCCCGCCGATTGCCCACGCTCGCGGATTCGTGTCGATCTGGAACGCATTCGCCACCGCAGCGGGCAAGTCCTTTGCCAGATACGTGCCGACCTTGCCCTGTGACGAGTCGGTGCACAGCGGATTGGCCATCTGCGACCCTGTTCCATCGGCTATCACGACGACTGGAGCCAACCCCTCGTGATCTCGTGCAAAGGCATCCATTGTCGCGGTCAGCTTTCCGCCCTGGAGCCAGTCCTCGGGCTTGCCAGGCTGACCTGCCATCAGCACGAGCACGGGAAGAAGCGGACGCGGATTGGTGAAGTACGACGGCGGCAGATATACCTGCGCGTCGCGCGCGGAGAATCCTGAAATCGTCCCGGGGACAGGCAAAGTCGTGACCCGTCCGCGAATCGGCATGCCCTCCGGCGCTTTCCACACAGTGTCGGTGGGATCGCCGGTGACAACAGGATCGGTCGGACCGGGAACTTCACTGAGTGAGATGCGGTCGAAATCGTCGTGTCCGAACGCAATTCCCACAGTCGGATACGCGGCGAAAACCAGATTGATCTGCGTCGCGGCAGTGATGACGACCAGAACCGTCGCGATCACGGACAGGAGCGCTTTCGCGACGGTTCCGCCCGCCTTGATTCGCGGCCCGAGAAGTAGCAACGCGTAGATACCGATTCCGATCCACACGTAGATCGACATCTCGATGGGATCGGGGAACGGCACGATCACCTTTTCGACGGTGATCCACACGGCGATCATGATCACCAGCGCAATCAGCCCCGCGATCGGCACCGCTCTGCGGTAGTACCAGCGCACGTTCGAACCGAGCAGCCACACGCCACCCAGGACCCCAAGGACAGTCAGGATCACCGGCAGCGGTCCCGAGATCAAACTGATTCGGTAGAGCCAGTCCACGTCAAGCCTCTCGCGCGTAGAAATGTCGCACGCACGAGGCTAGACGACGACGCTAGTACTCTGTATCAGGTGACATTCATCAAGGTCTGTGGCCTACGCGACGTTGACACGGTCGACCTCACGGTGGGCCTGGGCGTCGACGCCATCGGTTTCGTCTTCGCCGAGAGCGTCCGCAAAGTCGACCCCACACTCGCAGTCGCTCTGCTCGCGCGAGTTCCCGATCACATCCGTGCAATCGGAGTCTTTCTCGGCAACCCGATCGGACAGATCCTCGAGATCGCGAAGATCACCGGGCTTCGCACCGTACAGGTTCACGATCTTGTCGACGCCGAGCAAGTGCAGCGGCTGCACGATGCCGGCCTCACCGTCATCCGCGCGGTCGTCTCCAGCAACGTCCGCGACGGTTACAATCTCGACCTCGGCGAGGACGAACTCCTGATCGACGGCGCAGACGCCGGATCAGGGGTGCCGTGGAACTGGGCCCAACAGCAATCGCGCCCGCAAGGCAAGTGGATCCTGGCGGGCGGACTGTCCCCGGACAACGTTCGCGACGCACTCGATGCCACCGGCGCCTGGGGCGTCGACGTCTCCAGCGGCGTCGAATCCTCCCGCGGCGTCAAGGACCACACGTTGATCGAGAAGTTCGTCAGCGCTGTCCGGCAGACCGATCACTCGAAATAGGACGCGTAGTCACTGAAAGCGACTTGACCGGTGGGACTCGCCTTCACGGCGTCGGCAACGGCCGGCGGAATGGGAGCCCAGTTCGCAGGCATGGCCGCCGCCAGTGACGGCTTCAAGATGTAGAGCAGTGCGAAGTTCACTATCCAGAGCGGCGGCGCCATCGACATGCCGACTTCCGAACTCACATTGCCTTTGGTGTTGGTCACCAGCTGCGCTGCTCCCGAAATCTGTTGCGCTGCAAATCCGTAGACTGCCTGCACCGTGTATGCCGACTGATAGAGCGCAATCAGAGTGTGCGTCGCACCGTTGTTGCGCAACCAGGTGCCCACGAAACCGCCAGGGGCGATCAGCGTATTCACCTGTCGCGTCGGCGCATCCGCGTTGGCCGGACTCTCCAGCAATCCGTCTGGATTCACGTACAACCCGTAACTGGCCAGAACCGACGGCGTCGTGCCGGAATAGAGGGGCCGCCCGTTCGTATTGGTGAGAATCCGGGCGCATTCGTCGATCACCGCGGCGTCCTCGCGATTTCCGCCGACCCCTCCGCCGGAGATGAGATCGCGATACTGCTCCTCGGTCAAAGCGTCGGCTGGTTCGAGTCCGATCTGCGCGGCAATCTCTTCCGCAGTCTGCTGACCGAGTGGCTGGTTGAGTTGATCCGGAGTAGTCATCTGCGTGGGCGCGACGCTCTCGTAGACCGGTGCCCCGGCAAAAGGGATCACGAACCCGGTATCGACTGTGTCTGCAACGGGTTGCGCGCCGGCCATCTGAGTGGTGGCAAACGAAAGTACGCACACCCCAACCAAAGCCAGAACCGACACCGTCCCGCGATGAGACCGTGCTCCACGTCTACAGCCCTCGTTTGAGAAAGCCTTGCCTGCAATTCCCTTGCCGCGCATAGGTCAACCTCCCGGGACACAGTCCGGCGAATCAACTCGAGCTTGCATCTCAGTCAAACGCTGTGACCAGCGCCGTGTCAAGACACTGGTCAGGTCGAGGCACGGCGACAGCTCGCTCGATACAGGCGACAGCTCGCCCGCTACAGTGATGCTTCCATCTGAAGTGACCTCACCCCATTTGAATTGCAGGACATCGCTGGAGGCGAGCAGTGTCTGACAAGCGCGGGACCGTATTGATCACCGGTGTCGGTCGGAGCAAGTCGATCGGAGCGAGCCTCGCATTGGGCCTTGCCGAGGATGGTTGGGATCTGGCTATCGGCTACTGGGAGCCTTACGACGAACGCGTCGGGTTCGGGCGCGGAGCGCACGATCCGCAAGACATTGCCGAGAAGTGTCGCGCACTCGGAAGCCGTGTCGACCTGGTTCCCGGAGATCTGGCCTCGCCCGACGTGGCCGATCAGCTCGTTGACGCTGCCGCAGCGCGGAACGACCTCCGTGGGCTGGTGCTCTCACATTGCGAAAGCGTCGACAGCTCGATCCTCGACACCACCGTCGAGAGCTGGGAACGACATTTCGCCGTCAACGCTCGCGCCTCCTGGCTGCTGATCAAAGCGTTCGCTGAACGGCTTCCGGAACAGCGCGACGTCAGTCAGGTGGCCGGGCGGATCATCGCACTCACCAGCGACCATGCGGCCCACAATCTTCCGTACGGGGCCAGCAAGGGCGCTCTCGACCGCATCGTCATCGCCGCCGCAGTCGAACTTGGATCACGCGGCATACGAGCCAACGTCGTCAACCCAGGACCTATCGACACAGGATGGATGACACCCGAGATCAGACAGGCCACAACCCTCCAGACTCCTGCCGGCCGGCTGGGTACTCCCGGCGACACTGCAAACCTCGTTCGGTTTCTGATGTCCGACGCCGGAGGCTGGATTACGGGACAACTCCTTCACTCCAACGGCGGATTCAGTACGAACTGAGCCTTGGCCGGACTCAATTCAGGCTTTGTAGGTCGGTAGCGTCTGGCCGAGCCTCTTACCCATTTCGGCAGCCAAAGCCGCGAGCCCGCTGGCCGGACGCACCATGACCTCGAAATCGACGATCTTGCCGTCCTCGTCGAATTCGACCATGTCGATTCCCTTGAGACTCTTGTCGCCGATGTTCGCACTGAATTCGAGCACGACCTGTCGACCGTTGGCTCCGGCGAACTGACGGTGGTACTCGAAGTTCTCGAACACCTGGATCACCGTATTGAGAATGAGCACAACGGCATCCGCGGACTGGTACGGCTTGAATCCCGTGGGCGATCGGAACTGCGCGTCGGCCGCGACGATCGTCGGTAGCGCCGACAGATCGCCGGTTTCGATCATGGTGTGCCACAACTTCAGTGCAGCTTCGACTTTCGGTTCGAGTGTCAATTCCGTGCTCATGCTTCTACCCTTCCCTCGACGTTACCTGCCGCTTGTTCTACCGGCACTTGACTTGCGACGGACCACGCACTCAACACAGTTCGCACCCCGGTCACGAGTTGCAACGGCTGATCGATCATGACGTGATGTCCGGCTTCGGGAATCTCCGCCACGATGGCCTCCGTTCCGAACAATCCGCGCATGTGCTCCATGAGTCGATCGGACACGATGCCGTTCTCGGCTCGGAAATAGGCTACGCGGCAACGTGGTTCGCTGTCGAGAACATCTTCGGCGCCTACTCGGAGAAAGAAATTCGGATCGAACTTCCACGACCAACCGCCCTCGACTTCCTCCATCGACGTGGCCGCCACATGGTCACGCACCGCAGGCAGACCCGAATCCTGCGGCGGAACGAAGCGGAACCGGCCCATCGCGTCTTCCCTGGTGGGATAAACCTTCTTGGGGCCGAACGCATTCTGGCGTCGAGCCGCCTCCTCTTCGGGCGTACGCGCCTTGAGCGGAGAATCGATGATGACAACCCCGTCCAACAGTTCGCCATGCAGATGCGAGGCCACGAAAGAAACAATCCCACCCATACTGTGCCCCACCAGAATCGGCTTGCCGTCGATTCCCCCTGCCTCGGCCGCCGCCAGCACCTCGCGAGCCCACTGGGACATCGCGTAGGCGTCGCGAGTGTCACTGTCGCCGTGGCCCGTCAAGTCGAGAGCGACGACGCGGCACCCCTCGGCGAACTGCGGCGCAATGTGATCCCACCAGCGACTGTGGGCGGCGCCGCCGTGAATCAGCACGATTCCCGGCCCCGCCGGCCCCCAAGCCCGAAAGTGCACCGAGGCACCCTCGACCTCCACCGACCCCGTCTCGACCGGCGCTGCCAACGCCCGAGTGAACCAACCAGGCGCGTCTTCGACCACATTGCTCATCGATCGAACATACATAGTCGTCAATCGGTTCATCCAACTCTTCCCAGTTCGTGATCCATCACCTATATTGAATCCGGCCTCAAGTTCAATTCGTTTCGCCGAAGGGGAGAGATGACCAACCGCCAAGTACGCCTCGCCGCCCGCCCGACAGGACTTCCCGACGCTTCCACCTGGGAATACGTCGATGCCGAGATCCCGTCCGCCGGACCGGGCGAGTTTGTCGTCAAGGTCGAATACCTCTCCCTCGACCCCGCGATGCGCGGTTGGCTCAACGACGTCAAGTCGTACGTTCCGCCGGTCAAGCTCGGTTCCGTCATGCGCGCCCACGGCGTCGGACGCATCACCGAATCACAGCACCCCGATTACCAGGTCGGGGACATCGTGGCCGGATCCTTCGGCGCTTCCGAGTACGGCGTGTCCGACGGTACAGACGTCACGCGGGTCGACGAATCGATCGCTCCCCTGCCGACCTGGCTCGGCGCTCTCGGTTTCCCCGGCGTCACTGCGTATTTCGGATTACTCGACGTCGGAAAGCTGAAAGACGGTGACACCGTCGTCGTGTCCGGTGCCGCGGGTGCGGTCGGCAGTCTGGTCGGCCAGATCGCAAAGCTTCACGGATGCAAGGTCATCGGCATCGCCGGCGGTCCGGAGAAGTGCGCGTGGCTCACCGAGGACCTCGGCTTCGATGTCGCCATCGACTACAAGAACGAATCCGTATACAAGGCGCTCAAGTCCAACGCTCCCGACGGTATCGACGTGTACTTCGACAACGTCGGCGGAGAAATTCTCGACGCCGCTCTCTCCCGTCTGCGCCTCGGCGCTCGGGTGGTCATCTGCGGCGCCATCGCGGGCTACAACGCCACCGAACCTCAGCCAGGCCCTGCTCACTACCTGTCACTTCTCGTCAACCGCGCCACGATGGCCGGCTTCGTGGTCTTCGACTACCTCGATCGCTACGCAGAAGCACAAGAGCAGATCGGAAAGTGGATCAAGAGTGGCGAATTGACTGCTCGCGAGCACGTCGTCGACGGCGGTATCGACGCGTTCGGCGACAGCCTCAATCTTCTCTTCGCCGGAGCGAACACCGGAAAGCTGGTCCTGAAGGTCAGCTGAGTCGGCCACACACGCAGATCGGCCACCGGTATTCCGGTGGCCGATTCGCTTGGGTCAACTGACTCCGGACGGAGTGGGAACGCTGTCCTCCCCCAACCGCGGCGGGGCCGACCGATAGGTTGCCGGCGTGCCGCTCATCCGAATCGGATTGGCTACCTGCCGAGTCGGTGCATCGCGACGCGGGTCGTCGATGGACACCACCGGATCGAGATTCAGCCGTTCCGCCAGCGCTATCGCGTCGGCGATGTCGTTGAGAGGCCCACACGGAACACCTCGCTCGGTCAGTGCCTCGAACCACGAGTCCGCAGAGCCCTTGGCCAATGCAGCAGTGACGGCGTCGAACAGTTCTTCTCGATGCGCAACCCTGTCGCTGTTGGACGCGAAACGCGCATCAGCGGCAAGTTCGGAAACTCCGAGAACCTCTGTCAACGAACTGAATTGCCGATCATTGCCGACCGCGAGGACCAGCGGACGGTCCGCGGTGTCGAATACCTCGTATGGTGCGATGCTCGGATGCCGGTTGCCCATTGCCTGCGGCACCACGCCCGCGGCCACGTAGCCGGACGACTGGTTGGCCAGTGCGGACAGCAACGAGGACAACAGATTGACCTCGACGTGCTGCCCTTCGCCTGTGCGATCGCGATGGCGCAGCGCTGCAAGGATTCCCACGCTGGCATGCAGACCGGTGATGACGTCGACCACCGCGACACCGACCTTGGTGGGAGTCTTGGGATCGGGTCCGGTGATACTCATCAATCCGCCGACCGCCTGAATCAACAGGTCGTATCCCGGCAGAGAGTTGTTGCCACCGAAGCCGCTGATCGAGCAGTAGACCGCACGCGGATTCATTTCTCGGACAGCGTCGTAGCCCAGCCCCAGACGGTCCATCGTTCCCGGCAGGAAGTTCTGCACCACGACGTCCGCATTGCGAACCAGCTCGCGTGCACTCTCCAGATCCTCGCGCTCGCGCAGGTCCAGAGTGACCGACTTCTTGTTGCGGTTCACCGACAGAAAGTAGCTCGACTCGTCCCCCACCCACGGTGGGCCCCAGCTGCGAGTGTCGTCCCCGACACCCGGCCGCTCGATCTTGACGACCTCGGCACCCAGGTCGGCGAGAATCATCGTGGCGTACGGACCGGCGAGGACGCGGCCGAAATCAGCGATCACCAACCCGTCGAGCGCTCCGACAGCGTCTGCCGTCACCGGAAAGCTTCTTCACCGGTGAGAGCGCGGCCGATCACGAGCTGGTGAACCTCGGACGTGCCCTCGTAGGTGAGAACGGATTCGAGGTTGTTGGCGTGCCGGATCACGGGGTACTCGAGCGTGATGCCGTTGGCGCCCAGAATGGTTCGGCATTCACGGGCGATCTTGATGGCCTCGCGGACATTGTTGAGCTTGCCGGTGCTGACCTGCTCGGGGCGAACCGTCCCGGCGTCCTTGAGGCGCCCGAGGTGGATGGCGAGCAACTGCCCCTTGCCCAATTCGACTGCCATGTCGGCGATCTTGGCCTGGGTGATCTGATACGCGGCGAGCGACTTGTCGAAGACCTTGCGATCACGTGCATATGAGATCGCAGTCTCGAGGCAGTCACGTGCTGCACCCATTGCCCCGAAGATGATGCCGAAGCGTGCCTCGTTGAGGCAGCCGAGCGGGCCGGACAGTCCGCGAGCCTTGGGCAGCATCGCCGAGGCAGGCAGACGCACGTCCTCGAGCACCAGTTCCGAGGTGACCGACGCCCGCAGCGACATCTTGTTCTTGATCTCGGGGGCGGAGAATCCCGGAGTGTCGGTGGGAACGACAAATCCGCGCACGCCGTCGTCGGTTCGAGCCCAGACCACGGCGACGTCCGCGATGGAGCCGTTGGTGATCCACATCTTGGTGCCGTTGAGGATCCAGTCGTCGCCGTCGCGCTTGGCGTTGGTTCGCATACCGCCGGGGTTGGATCCGAAATCGGGTTCCGTGAGACCGAAGCAGCCGATGGCTTCACCCGCCGCCATTCGCGGGAGCCATTCTTCCTTCTGCTCTTCACTTCCGTTGTGGTGGATCGCGAACATGGCGAGCGAGCCCTGGACCGAGACGAGGCTGCGAATGCCCGAATCGACAGCTTCGAGTTCCTGGCAGGCCAACCCGTACGCCGTGGCGCTCATCCCGGCACAGCCGTAGCCCTCGAGGTGCATGCCCAGTACGCCGAGCGCGCCCAGTTCCTTGGCCAGCTCACGAGCTGGCAGTGCTGCCGCTTCGAACCATTCACCTACGTGCGGGCGAATGCGATCGTCGACCATCTTGCGGACCGTGTCGCGGATCGCGATCTCCTCTGCGTCCAGCAGGGTGTCGATGGCAAAAAGCTCGGACAGGGACTGCGGCGTGGTCACGGGGCCTCCAGTGTTCTCGGGCGCAATCCTTTGCGAGAACGATTGCGCAATCGTTTGCATCGCCTAGAGTAGAGCCCGGTTGCGCACCCGTCAATCCCCGAACTGCCGACCGACACCGAATCAACTCAGGACCGACGCACACCAGGAGCCACGACGCAGATGACGCCCGATCCGTCGAACCGCAGCAACGGCCGTCCGCCGACGTTGCGCGAAATCGCCGACCAGGCCGGGGTCCACATCTCGACGGCGTCGCGGGTCCTCCGTCAGCCCGAGCCCGCCGACGGCTGGTCCGACTCCGCACTCCGAGTTCGTCAGGTTGCCGAGGAACTCGGTTACCAACCGAATCTGTGGGCAGCCAGCCTTCGTACCCGCAAGACCACCACCATCGGCGTCGTGATGCCGAGACTGACAGACGTTGTAGTGGCCACCATGTTCCAAGGCATCGAGGAAGCCGCCACCGCAGCCGGGTACTCCGTCTTGCTCTCCAGCCCGCCCGACGATCTGGAAGCGCAACGCAAAGCGGTCGAGTTCCTGGTGAGCCGACAGGTCGACGGTCTCATGCTGAGCAGCATTCACCTGCCGGGTACCGATTTCGTCGACTCGCTCCCCCTGCGCTCACTGCCGATCCTGCTGCTGAACCGGCACATCGACTCGGCGACGTCATCCGTCAACCGAAGCCTTCCCTTTGTCAGCGGCGACGACCGCCTCGGCGGCTACCTCGCGGGGAAGCATCTACTGGACTGCGGCTATCGCGATCTCGGAGTGATCGCGGGGCCGGATCACGCCAGCACGTCGCGGGAACGCGTCGCGGGTTTCCGCGATGCCCTGGCCGAAGCCGGTCTGGAACTGCCGCCGAACCGAATAGTGGCGTCCGAGTTCGAAGTTCAAGGGGGTGTCGATGCGGCGGCCACACTGCTCAGCGGGAACACGCGCCCTGACGCCGTTTTCACGGTGAGCGACACCATCGCGATCGGCGTACTCGGTGTGGCCCGTGATCTCGGGTTGAGCATTCCCGACGATCTTGCGTTGGTCGGCTACAACGACATTCCGGTTGTCTCCCAACTCCCGGTGCCCCTGACGACGGTCAGGTCCCCCGCCCGAAAGATCGGTGCGACCGGGCTCGAGCACCTACTCGCACTGATCTCCGGCAAGAACGTCGAATCCGTGAAGCTTCCCGTCGAACTGATCGCGCGAGCCTCCACCAGAAAGCCTGCCAGTCACAAACTCTGAGCAGCTACCAGACCTGAGATTCGTCGATGCCCAACTGTCGCGCGTAACCGGAGTTGAGTGCGTCCCAGCCGTATTCGCGCGCCCGTTCACCCACGATCGGCCCGAAGGGCTCGCCTGCCAGAAGGGCATCGAGTACGTCGAAGCACAGATGCCACCCCGCAGCGAGCGCCGACGCCATCCCCTCGGCGCGCGACCTCTGCGTCAGCACGACGCGGGTACCGCCTTCGATCGGGGTCAGGTCCCACACCAATTCGTCCGGGCCCCACTCGTGTTCGAGCCGCCGAGTGGTCTCCACGACGTGAACGGTGACCGGCAGCGACATTTCGGGGGCGCCGTCCTCGGTGAGCATGGTGATCACCGCATCACCGGTACGGCTCAGGTTCCGATCGGCGGTGTACGGCGTCCATTGCGCCAACATCTCCGGGTCGGTGATCGCCTCCCACACCTTCTCGACGGAATACGGCAGCACCCGAGGAAAGCTGACGACTGTGTCGTCACCGTCGACGCTCACCGTGACGTCGGACAGGGCACTGGGCTGATACGGCTGGGCACTCATGGTTCGATCTCACCAGGAACCACCGACACGAGCAACCGCCCGCTGGGCGTTCAGAACGCAAACACCGCCGATGCGGCCGCGACTGTCTCCTCCACCACCGGAAATTTCACCACGGACAAGTCGTGTCGAGCTCCTTCGAACTCAACCAGACGCGTCGCGGCGGGAATCAAGGCGAGTGCTGCCCGCATCTCCTCCGTTGTCGCGAACTCGTCCTTCGAACCGTGGACGACAACGGTCGGTGTGTTCAGGTCGGGCAGGTGTTCGGTTCTGAGCTTCTCGGGCTTCTTCGGTGGATGCAGTGGATAGGAGAGAAGGACCAGGCCGTCGACAAGTCCCGGGTTCTCCGCCGCAAGCATCGACGCCTGCCGACCGCCGTACGAATGTCCGCCGAGCAGAACGGGTCCGGGCACCGAGTAGTCCTTGCGAACAGCAGCAATCACCTCGGCAATGCCCGCGCGATCCTCTGCAGCACGCGACGGATGCGGAGGCCCCGAAGCTCGACGCACCCGAAACGCGAGATCGAAGCGCAGAACTTGCACTCCTGCCGCAGCAAAGCCGTCGGCAACAGCACGCAACAGCACGGTGTCGCAGTTACTTCCCGCGCCGTGAGTCAGTGCAAGCGTGGCGACGGGCGACGCGAAGGACACAGAAGCAGGTCGATGAAGGAAACCGTGCACCGCACCTTCGTCGACCGTTTCGACAGTAGTCATGGACGCATCCTTGTCCGGCCCGCTCGGGCCTGTTCGACCGCGGCAGTCATGCTGCCCTCGTAAACCGGACCGTGTCCGGGAAACAGCACGCCGGCAGGTGCAGCGGCGATATTGTCCAACGCCTGGTCCGTCGCTTCACGGTCATGATTGAAGGGGCACACCAGAAATTGTGGTCCGGCGATGCTCGACGTCGCGTGTCCGGTCACCAGAGCGTCACCCGACGCGATCACTCCTGCGTCGGGAACAAGGTAAGCGCTGTGGCCGTCGGTATGCCCATGAGTGGGAATCGGCACGATCCGACCGGGAACGTCCAGCGCACCACCGGACGCAAAGGACTGTGCCCGAGGCAGTTCCGCACCTTTCAACGCGCCGACTCCGATCACGTCGCGAAGCCATTTCGGAGCACCTCGCCGCCACAACAGCAACGGAACTCCGGCCGGCGACAACTGTTGCAGATACTCCCGCTTCGCATGAGGCACTTCCAACGGATCCATCAGGACCGGAACCTCGAGCCGAGTCACGATGTCCGCGATCCCACCGATGTGATCGATGTGCGCGTGAGTGACGAGAATTGCCCGAACATCCCCGAACTGGTGACCGATCTGTTCGATCGAGCGTTCGACGTCGGTGCCGTTGGCCGGATATCCGCCGTCGATCAAGGTCAGATCGGACCCCTCTTCGACCAGGACCCAATTGGCGTGACCGCACCGAACCAGATGTGTGTTCTCGATCTGCGTGATCGACAGTGCCGCAGTAGTCATGCTTGGTAGTCTGCGCCACGTGTCGGAATCCGTGAAGCAGGCCAGCAGCCGCAGTATTCGAGATCGCGCCGAAGCATCCTTGGTGGCAGCCGCATTCGCACTGCCCAGCGCGGTGAAACGTCGAATCACCGGACCACCCGTCGTCATCGAGGGCAACACGCTCGACGCCGACGCGCACCTTCTGCTCACGCTCGCGAAGACGCGGCCACTCCCCTCGCATTCAACCGATCCCCAGTCACTCGCCGCTGCTCGCGCCAATCTCACCCGAACCGCGATCATGATGGGCGGCAGGCCCACGCCCGTCCACACCGAGGAGATCTCCGTTTCGGGTGCCGACGGCCCGCTTCGCGCCCGGCTCTACGTCCCGACAGCCGACACCGGCGCTCTGCTCGTCTACTTCCACGGCGGCGGGTGGGTACAGGGCAGCATCGAATCCCACGATGCCCCGTGCCGCCTGTTGGCCGAAACCTCCGGCGCACGGGTCATCTCGGTCGAATACCGGCTCTCACCCGAATTCGCTTTCCCCACACCGGTACACGATGCCTACGCCGCATACCTCGATATCGTCGACCGCGCCGACGAGTTCTGCGCAGACCCGACGCGCATCGCTGTCGGGGGCGACAGCGCGGGCGGGCATCTTTCCGCAACGGTCGCGCTGCGTGCCCGCGACGACGGCAAGACCCCACCGGCGGCGCAGCTGTTGATCTACCCCGCGACCGACTTTCACGAGAAGGCCCCCTCGCGAACGACGTTCGGTGAAGGTTTCTTCCTGACCGAGGCCAACATGAACTTCTACGAGTCCAGCTTCCTCGGCAGCAATGCCGATCGACTCGATCCGATGGTGTCGCCGCTACGCGCCCCCGACGCGACCGGACTGCCGCCGGCCATCGTGATCACGGCGGGATTCGATCCACTCCGGGACGAAGGCGAAGCCTACGCAGCTCGATTGCGCGACAACGGTGTTCACGTGACCGATCGACGCTATCGCGGGTTCATCCACGGCTTCGTCAACGTTCTGGGACCGAGCGTGGGTTCGCGCACCGCCGTCGCCGAGATCGGCGGAATGCTCCGCGTTCTACTCACCCACCCAGCAAAATCTCCCGCAACGTATCCACCAGCGGATCAACCGGCAGCTCAGGGCTGATCGCACGCTGTAGCCCCAAACCGATTCCGACGCTGAGTATGCGCAGTGCCGCGGCGTTCGGGTTCAGTGTCGGCGTCACGCCGTTGGACTCGGCAAGATGTTGCACCACTCCGGCAATCAGTCCGCGCACCTGATCGGCACCCGTCGCGATCTTTTCGCGGATCTCTTCGCTGTGCCGCGATCGCACCGAGAACTCGACTTCGAGCAACGTCCATCTCTTGTCCCCGATGGTTCGCTCGGCCCATCGCGCGAACTCGGCCACCGCGTCGTCGAGCGTCGAATTGGCTCCGAGCTGTGAGGTGATCTCGCCGACCTTGGTCAACCTGATTCGGCCGAGCACTTCGGCGCACAACTCGTCCTTGTTCTTGAAGTTCGAGTACACCGCACCTTTGGAATAGCCGGCATCCTCGGCGATCTGATCGAGCGACGCGGCGGCGTACCCGCGATCGAGGAAATGTTCGACGGCCGTCGCCAACAAGGTCTCGCGGGTCATCGCCTGCGCTTCCTGCCTGGTCAATCGCGCCATCGGAACCTCCTCGCGGTTCTGAGTATCGAGATTCCAACGGTAGCCGAATACCGGAAGCGCACCGCAGGCGCACTCCCGAAACCCAAATTTGGGGTACCCACGTTATTCAGATACTGATAGTCTCCGAAATATGACTTCAGAAGTGACCGGCACCACCGCGCCCGGGTCCGGACGACACAGCGCGCCTAGACGGGGATTGGCAATCGGATGCGGCGGCACCCTCGGCTTCGCCTGGACCGTTGCTGCCCTCGCCTCGGTTCGGGACGCCCTCGACTGGGATCCCCGCGAAGCCACCGCCATCATCGGCACGTCCGCCGGAGCCGAGTTCGTGACAATGCTCGGCAGCGGAGTCGGCGTCGACGAGTTGGTAGCCATGCAACTCGGAGAGCCCGCCGCACGTCCCGAACTCCTCGCCCACACAGCATCGGCGCCCGGAAGAATCCCGCCACTTCCGAGTTTGGGGATCGGCAATCCACGACTGGTGACGCGTCGAGATCTTCCCGTTCTGAGCCGGATGAGCGGTATCGCACCGCGTGGTGGCGGCGACCCGTCCTGGCTCACCACGCTCGCCGAATCTCTTGCCCCTGGCGATTCGTGGCTCCCACATCCGTGCGCGTACATGGTATCCATGGACTACAGAACCGGGCGACGGGTCGCGTTCGGGGCACAGGGGGCTCCGAAAGCGACAGTCGGTGAAGCGCTTCGAGCGTCTTGGGCGATTCCCGGCTGGTTCCCACCTGTCACCATCGACGGCGTCAGGTACATCGACGGCGGCGCGGCGTCCACGGCATCGGTAGACCTCCTGCTCCCCCTCGAACTCGACGAGCTGGTTGTACTGGCGCCCATGGCATCTCGAACACTGAAGCCGGCGCGCGGCGCCGCCCGTATCGAACGCGGCGCCCTGCGGAACTCCATGTCCAAGGGCCTCGACCGGGAAATCGAACTGGTGCGCGCTGCGGGAACCAGGGTCTTGCGCATAGACGCCACCGACGACGATCTCGCCGTCATGGGCGCCAACTTCATGGACGGCCGACGGCGGCTCGCCACCTTCGAATCATCCCTACGTACAACACGTGCGAGCGTGAAACGCGAACTCGATGCGCGCCCGTTCCACTCCACCCCGTCCCACCAGTGAAAGCGCAGACTCAGTGAACAACAGAACTGACCACTTCGAGGTCGTGATCATCGGTGGGGGGATCTCCGGGATCGGTGCCGCAATTCACCTGCAGCGCCTCGGGATCGACAATTTTGTCCTGCTCGAGAAAGCGGACTCCCTCGGCGGCACCTGGCGCGCCAACACCTATCCCGGTTGTGCCTGCGACGTTCCGTCCGGCCTGTACTCGTATTCCTTTGCCGCCAATCCGGATTGGACCCGACTGTTCGCGGAGCAGCCGGAGATCCGCGAGTACATCGAGGACACGGCCGTCCGCCACGGGGTCGACAAGCACGTTCGCTTCGGGGTCGAAATGCTCTCCGCACAGTGGGACGCATCGCAATCACTTTGGAAGATAACAACTTCCAGCGGTGAACTCACTGCTCGTTTCGTGATAGCCGCCGCCGGCCCGTGGAACGAACCCTTGACGCCGGCGATTCCCGGGCTGGAAACGTTCGAGGGCGAGGTGTTTCATTCCTCGCAGTGGAATCACGACTACGACTTGACCGGAAAGCGCGTCGCCGTCGTAGGTACCGGCGCTTCCGCAGTCCAATTCGTGCCGCGCATCGTCTCCGACGTGTCCGCCCTTCACCTTTACCAACGCACCGCTCAATGGGTCCTTCCCAAACCCGATCACTACGTACCGCGGATCGAAAGGTCCGTCATGCGATTCGTACCGGGAGCGCACAAGGCTCTACGCAGCATCGAATACGGAATCATGGAAGCGCTTGGATTGGGGTTCCGCAATCCGTGGATCCTGCGTATCGTGCAGAAACTCGGGTCGGCCCAATTGCGCTTGCAGGTGCGCGATCCGAAGCTACGCAAGGCGCTGACTCCCGACTACACCCTCGGTTGCAAGCGACTACTCATGTCGAACTCGTACTACCCGGCCCTCGGCAGACCCAACGTGACCGTCCATGCCAACGCAGTCGAAGAGATCCACGGCAACACCGTGATCGGAGCCGACGGAGTGGAATCGGAAGTGGACGCGATCATCTTCGGAACGGGCTTCCACATCCTCGACATGCCCATTGCATCAAAGGTATTCGACGGAGAAGGTCGATCACTCGACGATCATTGGCAGGGAAGCCCGCGGGCGTACTTCGGTTCCGCCGTCAGCGGATTCCCCAACGCGTTCATTCTGCTGGGCCCGAGCCTCGGCACCGGACACACGTCGGCCTTCATGATTCTGGAAGCCCAACTGAACTATGTGGCACAGGCGATCGGCCACGCTCGTCGGCACGGCTGGAAAACCATCGACGTGCGCCCGGAAGTACAGGCGGCCTTCAACTCTCATGTTCAGGAGGCATTGGGTACCACGGTCTACAACGCCGGTGGTTGCGAAAGCTATTTCTTCGACGTCAACGGCCGCAACAGCTTCAACTGGCCGTGGTCGTCAGGAGCCATGCGTCGACGGCTACGGGCCTTCGATCCATACGCCTACAACCACACGCTGTCCGACAACCCTGCGTCAGACGACACCCCCGCTGAGCCCACCACCACCCCCGAACCGGAGTACACCACATGAGCCTTTTCGGCACTACCTACCCGCCGATCGATCTCGACGGAGCAGTCGTCGTCATCTCCGGAGGTGGCCGCGGAATCGGCCGGGCCACAGCGGAGTTGTTCGCAGCTCGCGGCGCACTCGTCTGCGTCGGCGACCTCGACGAGGAGACGGCCGTCGACACCGCCACATCCATCGGCGCACGGGCCCGCGGGTACGCTCTGGACGTCACCTCACGCGAATCCTGGGATGTGTTCGTCTCCACAGTGATCGGCGAATTCGGTCACATCGACATTCTGGTCAACAATGCGGGCGTGATGCCGCTCGGCAGCTTCCTCGACGAGTCCGACGCCACCAGTCGAGTAACCCTCGACGTCAATGTCTGGGGCCCGATTCACGGGATGCGCACCGTGCTGCCCGGCATGGTGGATCGGCGACGCGGCCACGTCGTCAACATCGCATCCATGGCAGGCAAGCTACCGGTGCCAGGAATGGCCGTGTACAACGCAAGCAAGTTCGGTGCGGTGGGCCTTTCCGCCTCTGCTCGTGTCGAATTCGCAGATTCCGGCGTCAGCGTCAGCGCCATCCTGCCCAGCGCGGTGCGCACCGGGCTCTCCTCCGGTGTGCCACTCGGAAAGGGCATGCCGACGGTTGAACCCGAGGTCGTGGCCAAAGCTGTCGTCGACACGGTCGCGCACCGGCGAGCCGAAACTACTGTTCCGCGTTACCTTGCGGGCTGGGACCTCATCGACGCTGTAGTACCCGAATGGATGATAAACATCGGACGCCGGGTGATCGACGATCGCCGCGCGCTGACATCGGTAGATCCGAACGGGCGTGCGGACTACGAAAAGCGAGTGGCACGTCAGGCCGAAAACGAGGAGCACGATCGGAGATGAAGCGGGTAGTTTCGTGGCCATGTACATCCGCCGCGAAACTTCTTCCGACCGTGACGCAATCTATTCACTGCTCGGGGCGGCGTTTGCCGACCAAGCGCCGCCCGGCGAGTCTCCCTACGAGATCGAACTGACACGTCAGCTCTTCGCCTCGAACGACTACTTACCGAAGTTGTCCCTTGTCGCCGTCGCCGGTCATGAGATCGTTGGTTTCGTAATCGGAACACGCGGATGGGTCGGTCCCGTTGAGGCGGTTGGCCTCGGCCCGTTGGCAGTCACACCGGACAACCAACGCAGCGGCGTCGGTTCGGCGCTGATGCACGCGGTGATCGGTGCGTCCGACGCTCTGGACGTGCCACTGCTCGCCCTCCTGGGCAGCACCGAGTACTACCCGCAGTTCGGGTTCGTCACCAGCACGGACGCCGGGATCGAGTCTCCGGAAGCCGAGTGGGGCGAGCACTTTCAGATCAGGACCCTCACCACGCACCGCCCCGATCAGACGGGGAAGTTTTCATACGCAGCGCCTTTCGGGGTCGCTTGACCCTCAGCGCGATGTAAGAGTTCTTTGACATCCAGCGCACGTAGACCTACGCTCAGGCATGTCAAAGAACTCTTACACCTGGGAGGCTTCATGAGCACCACGGCACGGTGGAGCCTGATCATCGGTATCGGCGTCGCAGCAACGCTAGCCTTCAGCTTTTTTGCAGCATTGACCGCCGATGATCGGAAGACGTTGGCCTTCATCGTCTTCGCAATCGTCATGGCACCGGCTTGTATCGGGTCGGCGTGGGCCCTTTTTCCATCGGAGAACGACAAGGCCCCCGCCTACCCCGAGGACACCGTCGAAACAGAATGGAGTCGCAAGGCCGGCTTCGGCGCGTTCACCGACTTGATCACTGCCATGGGGATCGCGCTGATCGCGCACAATGTCTTCGGCGCTCCCGAACTGCCGCTCGTAATGTTTACAGCCCTCGGTCTGGCCGACTTCGGAATCCGGTACTGGGCAGTGTCGAGGGACCGCACCCCACATTCGAGATCTGACGAGATCTGATGCGCAACAACCTTCAAGAACTTCGTACGGCAGCCGGATTGTCACAGCAAGCGTGCGCCGACGCGCTCGGCATCACACGCCAGACCGTCATCTCGATCGAGAAGGGACACTTCGACCCGCGTCTGTCACTGGCGTTCCGAATCGCCGAATACTTCGACAAACGCGTAGACGACATTTTCTCCAGCTGACGCCGTCTCGAACTGACGGAAGATCAGTCGAGCTGCGGTTTCAGTCGAGCTGCGGTTTCAGTCGAACAGAGTTGGCGATCCGTTTTCGTCGTTCCCGTCTTCGACGGCCGTTGCCTTCTTGCCCGAGCCCTTGCGGACGACGGTCAACGTCGTCGTTCGACGCGACAACCTGTGCCCGTCACTGTGTTCGAGCAGCGCCATCCCCTGGCGAACTTCGACCACCGTCCACGGACCCGCATGGCCGGCTGCCTGCACGAGGTCACCGGACTCCACCTCAGTTGCCATGACCACTCCTTGTTCGTCGTGTCCTGCACGTTCTCCTTCCTATTATCGACGCGGCCACCTGGTAGTCGACGCGCAGGGTACCTACGCTGCAGCTGCAACCTTGACCGCATGGCCGACTTCGGCTCGGAATGCTGCGTATTCGGGTGAGCCTCGGAGATCGTCGGGATCGACGCCGGTTCGTGGCAGATCGATTTTCAGGTCGAGCGCGACCTTGCCCGGTCGGCTTGTCAGAACTACGACGCGGGAGCCGAGAAAGGCCGCCTCGTCGGCACTGTGAGTGACGAAGACACTTGTTCGCCCCGATTCGGCACTGACACTGCGCAGGTCCTCCTGCAGACGCTCGCGAGTGAGGGCGTCCAGCGCGGCAAAGGGTTCGTCCAACAGGAGCAACGACGTTTCGGCCGCCAAGGCACGAGCAATTGCCACCCGCTGCTGCTGCCCGCCGGAGATTTCCCAGATACGCCGGTTCGCAGTGCCGACCAGACCGACGCGGTCGAGAAGCTCGTCACGCCTTTGCCCGCGTTCGCTCTTCGCAACGCCGGCGTATTTGAGTGCCAGATCGATGTTGCCGCCCACCGATTTCCACGGAAAGAGCCGTGGCTGCTGAAACACCACTCCCGCACTCGACCCGGGAATCGGGTCGGATCCGGAGACCTGAACCGTTCCACTGGAAGGACTTTCGAAACCCGCGATCAGCCGCAGCAATGTGCTCTTGCCGCAACCCGACGCTCCGACGAGAACCAGAAACTCACCAGGTGTGACGTCGATCGATACGGGCCCGAGTGCCGTGACGGACTCTCGACCGTGGCCGTACCTGTGTGAGACGGTGTCGATTCGGATCGCGCCCGGGCGGTCGGGGGCGAATCCACCCGAGGCCTGCTGTGCGGTCACGCTACTGGTCAAGGACATCGGGAAGCCCCTTCACATAGAGAGCATTCTGAAAGACCGCCAGATCAGGCACACTGTCGATCTGCTTCTGCTCGGCCAGGAATTGCGCTGCACTCTGCAGGTTCACTGCCAGATTCCCGGGAGCGCCCTCGGTGCCCAACCATTCCGGCGAAGAGATCTGCTCCGGAGTGAGGAACACACCCTGTTTCAACTGCGCTGCCGCGTCTTCCTTCGAGGCGCCTAATTGTGCGGCAACAGCTTCCGCTGCCGCGTTCGGATCAGTGGCGATCGTCGTGAGCGCGCGGGCCTGAACCTGGCGCCAGGTGTCGACGATCTCGGGGTGATTCTTGGCAAACGCAGTCGACACCACACCAAGATCGAGTGTCGGCTTTCCTGCTGTCGCGAGCTCACGGCTGGCGATCAACTGTGTTCCGTCCTTACGGAGTTCGTCTAGCGTGGGCAGCCAGGTGTAGACGGCATCGATGTCACCGCGCTGCCAGGCTGCGAGGGATGCTTGCGGCTGGAGATCCACCAATTGGACGTCGTCGGCACTGAGTCCGGCCTGGTTCAGCGCTGCCAGCAGACTGTAGTGCGCGGTCGAGGCGAATGCCGTGGCCACTTTCTTGCCGCGCAGATCTGCGACGGTCTTGATTCCGGTTGCGTTGCGCGCCACCAGGGCTTCGTTGTCGCCGGCCACGTCCAGAACAAACGCGACCTGATACGGAATGTTCAGCGGTGCCGAGAGTCCACGAGCAACCGGACTCGAACCGATTGCGCCGAAATCGATTTCACCGGCGATGAAGGCGGTGTTGATGTCGGCTCCCGAATCGAACTTCGTCCACTTCACGTTGTACTCGGGCAGTGCGTCTTCGAGCCAGCGATTGTTCTTGACTATCAGGTCGCCGCTCGGGAACGACTGGTAAGCGATACGGATTGTTTCCTTGGACGAATCCTGGCCCGAATGATCCACCGAGCACGCACCGAGAACAAGGGCAAGGACGCCGATCAGCACCGTGAACGCCGTCCGGGCAGCCCTTCCTTCATTGGGCGTCGAATTACTGCTGCGCTTCAGATTGCTGCTGGCGTGTTTCTGATTGTCAGTCATACTTTTCCCCTCCAGGGAACGGCGCGGCGCTCTGCAGCCCGCAGCAGTCCGTCGATGATCAGGCCGGAGAATCCGATGGCAAAGATCCCCACCAGCACGACCGGTGTGTTGTTGTAATTGCTTGCATCCTTGACCATTCCGCCGATTCCGGGGATGCCGTTGAACAGTTCGGCCGCGACCACCGACGAGTACGCCATACCTACCGACAGCCGAATGCCCGTGAAAGTTTCCGGTAAGGCCGACGGGACGACGACGTCCCGGATCACTTGCGCCCGTGAGGCTCCCAGGGCCCTGGCCGCTTCGACCAGTCCGACCGGCGCCGCGACCACAGCAGCTGTGGTGGCCACCGCTGCCGGCGGAAGAGCAGCGAGCGCCAGCAATGTAATCTTCGGCGCCTCGTCGATTCCCAGCCAGATCACCAGCAGGAAGAAATACGCCAGGGGCGGCAGTGCGCGCAGGAACGTCAACCACGGTTCGAGCAGGCTCCGCAGCCATGTCACCGATCCCATGGCCAAACCGAGGATCACGCCCAATCCGACGCCGATGATCACACCGACCAGCACCCGTCGCAGCGTCATGTAGAGGTGCTCCCAGAGCAGGTAGCCCTGGTAGCCGCGCACTCCGTCGTGCGTGGTCATCGTGTTGACGAAGGCATGCCAGACCGTGCTCGGGAACGGCACGAAGGTCTCACTCCAGGTGCCGCTCGCGGCAGCGACCTGCCACAGGGCCAAGAATGCGATCACGGAAAGCACCGGCAGTCCGACAGTGGTCGCACTCGAAGTCCACGGCCGACGCGGCTCACGGTTCGGTTCCGTGACTGATGTTGGTTCTATTGCTTCGACAGGAGTCGACATCGCTGTTCTTCCTCGACGTACGGAAAATTCCGGCACACATGCAGCAACGGGCGCATATGCAGGGGCGAAGGCGCACAGAGCGGCGCCATTCTCACTCAGGAGAGTCGGAAGGAATCAACAGCAACAGCAATTGGCACCAAGACGGCACAGGTCGACGGCGATGCGTCGTGTCAGTGGCGTCGAGGGCATGGGGGTAATTACTACCTGTGTCTGCAATTACCCGCAAATGCGGGGGAAATAGGCGTCAGTCGGCCAAGCGAACCGACAGCGAATACATGAGCGGGATCTCGGGTCGTCCGGCCGGGACTCCCCAACGCTTGCCGCCGAGTTCAGCCATCTCCTCGAATCCTTGCCAACCGTTGGCGTACGGGTACTCGTCGAAAGACTCGAGCGTCAATCCGGCGCGCCGCAAAGTTCCTAGCACCTCGGAAATGGACCAGTTGAATTCACATGAGGGGAAAGGATTTTCGAAGTTCTCGACTCCTTTTCCCTCAGCGCCTGGCAAGACGAGATCGGCCGAATCTGCCACGTAGTCGCCCACGCCACGGGGTTCGGTCACGGGAGTCCCGCCTCCGTACGGGTATGTCAGCGACCACTTCTCGTCGAAACACATGGCAAACGGATGAAACTCCACCAGAACGAATCGACCGTTCGGCGCGAGAACACCGGCAATCCCCTCGGCCCACTCGTCGAGATCGGGTAACCAGATCACCGTTCCGTACGAAGAAAAGACTCGGTCGAACTTTCTCTGGCCAGCGGTAGCAGCGCGGAGCCACGCAGATACATCGGCACGCTCGAAATCGGCGGCAATTCCGGATTCCGCGGACAAGGTTCGGGCGAAGTCGATCGCGGAATCCGCGATGTCGACGCCGGTCACCGCGGCACCGAGAGCGGCCAAACTCAACGAATCCTGACCGGAATTGCACTGCAGATGAAGAATCGAGGAGCCGTCGATCTCGCCGAGCAGCGCCAGTTCTTCCGGATACAAGGTCGACCCGCCGTTGCGAAAGAACTGTGCCTGGTCTCCTTTGTGACTGTTGTGAGCGACGGTCGCCGCATTCCACGACAACCGATTCATCTCCGCTGCATCCATCACTACTGCATCCACCTCTACTGCATCCACTTCTCGACCCACAACAAGGTCCGCCCGAGTTCACCACGTCCCCGGTCACGTCGGCAATCGATTTACTGGGCTGGAAACCTATCCGAACGAAGATGCAACAGGTTACAGTTTTTCGACGGACCATCGAAGGAGAACCAGTGCGCTACGGACTCAGCCTGTTCACCAGTGATCGCGGCATCCGCCCTGCCGATGCAGCAAAGGCTGCGGAGGCGAATGGATTCGACGCCTTTTACGTTCCGGAGCACACTCACATCCCCGTCTCGAGGGATTCCGATCACCCCGGAACCCAGTCGGCCGAATTGCCCGACGACCGTTACATGCGCACACTCGACCCCTGGGTTGCCCTCGGCACCGCCGCGTCGGTCACGAACACCATCCGATTGGGCACCTCCGTGGCCCTCCCCCTCGAACACGATCCGATCACTCTCGCGAAAACCATCGCATCGCTGGACCATCTTTCCGGCGGACGCGTGGTCTTCGGCGTCGGATTCGGCTGGAATGCAGAGGAACTCGCCGACCACGGCGTACCGCCCAACAAACGCCGGACCGCACTCCGCGAGTATCTCGAAGCCATGGGCGAACTGTGGTCGAAGGAAGAAGCGTCGTACGACGGCCAATTCGTGAAGTACGGACCCAGCTGGGCGTGGCCCAAACCAGTTCAGAAGCCCCGTCCTCCCATCCTCTTGGGCGGCGGCGGCAACGAGAAGACTTTCAAGTGGATCGCAAAGTCTGCCGACGGGTGGATCACCACACCCATCGAGCAGGAGATCGACGGAAACGTGGAACTGCTCCGAAAGATCTGGGCCGAAGCAGGTAGAGTCGGCGAGCCTGAAATAACCGTCCTGGCAGGCAAACCCGATTCGGAGAAGCTCGCCCACTGGGCAGACATCGGTGTCACCGAAGCAATGTTCGGCACTCCGGACAAGAGCCCCGACGAGGTTGTCGGATACATGGAACGTCTGGCAGCCAAGCTCGGACGGTGAGGTCCGCCACAGCATCTTGACCTCAACTGCACTCGAGGTTTTAACGTCGGTATTGCACAAGACAGTGCAACGGCAGCAAAACCCGAGACAGAAGAGGGGCGAGGAGTGACCACAAAACTGGTTGGCACCCAATCTGTTTCGGACGACTCTGTTGATGCGGAGCCGTCCATCCGAAACTCCTTCGTCGAGGCGTTCCGGAACCATCCCGCCGGCGTCTCGATCATCACCGCAACGGGCGATGACGGCCCGGCCGGCATCACGTCATCGTCGGTGATCTCGATCAGCGCCGATCCTGCAGTTCTGGCGTTTTCACTGCAGTCGTTGCGAGGCTCTGCGAGCGTCATCGCTTCCGCCCGCAGTTTTGTTGTTCACCTGGCAAATTCGGCGAACGAACGACTGGCTTCCACGTTCGCAACCCGCGGCGCTGTGCGCTTCGGAGACGATATGCCCTGGTCGTTTCTCTCGACGGGTGAACCGTTCCTACATGGGACAGGCCACGCCCTGCGTGCGGTTCCCTTGAATGCCACTACATGTGGCGCCGCAGTGATCGTCACTGCACGCGTCGTCGACGTCATCGATCCGCAGCACATGTCAGCGCCGCTCGTCTATCACAATCGAAC
The DNA here is from genome assembly GCF_001682295.1 of Rhodococcus sp. 008. Lineage (NCBI taxonomy): Bacteria > Bacillati > Actinomycetota > Actinomycetes > Mycobacteriales > Nocardiaceae > Rhodococcus > Rhodococcus sp. 008. The sequence continues at coordinate 972,560 of NZ_CP012749.1, forward strand.
CTATCGAAATCTCTCGACTCACAACATTTCCTCAAAGGAAGGCATGTCACATGACTGAATACGTTCTCCCCGAACTGGATTACGACTACGCCGCTCTCGAACCGCACATCTCCGGCGAGATCATGGAACTGCACCACAGCAAGCACCACGCCACGTACGTGGCGGGCGCCAACAGCGCAATCGAGCAGTTGGCTGCTGCGCGCGAAGACGGCACGATCACCGCGAAGGCGCCGCTGCTCAGCAAGAACCTCGCCTTCCACCTCGGCGGCCACACCAATCACTCCATCTTCTGGAAGAACCTCTCCCCCAACGGCGGTGAGCGGCCAGAGGGAGAGTTGGCAGCCGCAATCGACGAGCACTTCGGCACCTTCGACGCATTCGTCAACCACTTCTCCGCTGTAGCAACCACTTTGCAGGGGTCCGGCTGGGCAGTACTGGCCTACGACACGGTCGGGCAGCGCCTGGTCATCGAGCAACTCACCGACCAGCAAGGCAACATCAGCATCGGTATCGTTCCGTTGCTCATGCTCGACATGTGGGAGCACGCCTTCTACCTGCAGTACAAGAACGTCAAGGCCGACTACGTGAAGGCCTACTGGAACGTCATCAACTGGGAAGACGTTGCACAGCGATACGCGACGGCCACAGCCTCGACCGGCTTGATCGTCCCCGCCTGATCGTCCCCACCCGATCACTGCCATACCACCCCGATCAACCCAGCTCGGCACGGTGGCTCCGTTGCCGAGCTGGGTTTCTGCACCCACGAAGTCGATGTATGTGAAGGCAGGTAACATACACCGAGCGCGGCTGACTCGGCCGTCCGCCGATTCGACTCCGAGGGGAACCAGTGCTCGATATCAGTGGTTTGATCGCGACGTGGCGTCCGACGCTGGACACCGCAGCACGCAATGCATGGGGACTCTCCTTCGGCGACGGTGTCGAGAAGACCGAACGCACCCCGTCCGTACTGATCAGCGAAGGTCCACACCGCGATCTGTATCGCTTCGGCGCATTGTGGAGGCCAAGAGGTAATCCGGTTCTCCTCGTACCGCCCCTCGCGGTTTCAGCCGACTGTTACGACCTTCGTGCGGGCCAAAGCCTCGCCGCGCACCTACTGGATGGGGCGAACACGCCCTACCTCCTCGACTACGGGACCATGCGGTACTCCGACCGCGGGATGGGTTTCGAGGCCTGGGTCGACGACATCATCCCCGAAGCGATCCGTACGATCTCGGATCTACACGACGGCGCACCGGTTTCGCTGATCGGGTGGAGCCTCGGCGGGACCATGTCTCTGCTCACGGGCTCCGCTCACTCCGACCTGCCGATCGCATCGATCACGGCAATCGGAACGCCAATCGATTACACGAAGATTCCCGCTATCAGCCCCTTGAGGCTGATCGGCAAATACACGGGCGACACCCCACTCACGTCCGCGACCAATCTTGTCGGCGGACTACCTGCTCCACTCGTTCAGGCGAGTTACAAGGTGACGGCGTTGCAGCGCGAAGTTCTCAAGCCATGGTTCATCATGCGCAACCTCCACAACACCGAGACACTGGCTCGCATGGAATCGATAGACAAGTTCATGGCAGCCATGCCTGGATACCCTGGCAAGGCTTTTCAGCAGATCTGCGAACAACTCATGCTCGGCAACAATCTCTACAACGACGCCGTCACGCTTGCCGGACGCGAGATCAAACTGTCAGCTCTGAGCGTTCCCGTTCTCGCGATCGGCGGCACCACTGACGTGATTGCACCCATCGCTTCGGTGGAAGCAATCACGTCGGTCCTCACCGGCGCGCCGTCGGTCCGGTTCGAGAAGGCGCCGGGAAGTCACCTCGGGCTCGTTGCCGGCCCCACCGCGAGAGACTCCACCTGGGCGCACATCGACGAATTCTTGAAAGAGAATGCACCGCAGTTGGTTTCGACCAGCTAAATCACGGCGTTGTGATGCCCGCGGCTACAGCTGCCTTGTGCCAATCCGGGAATTCACTCAGCAAACGGGTGTACAACTGGGCGTCGTCGACGGTGTCGATGTCGTCCAGCGCGAAGAATCCGGCATTGTCGACCACCCTGCCGTCGAGGTCGTCGAGCTTCTCCAGCACTCCGTAGTTGGCCTTGCCGATTCCGACGAACTGCCAAAAGGCCGGGAGCCCAGACGCTTCGCGCATCAATTTCGTGATTTCCTTGCGCTCGCTGAAGCCTCCGTCGGTGAAGAACAGGACGAGCGTCGGCGCGGAACCACGTGTCAGGCCGGAAAGAATCTCAGTCATGATCGGCACTTCACGATTTGCGGCGCCGATCTTGTCGTAGTTGAATCCGCCGTGCGAGCCGCGCAAGTGCAGGTAGGTATCCGACCACTCTTCCGCGTCATGGACAGAGATCTCGGGAAGTTTGACGAAGCTGACTGCATACAAGTACGGCTCCAGCTTGCCGTCGTCATCGAGTTGGATCGCAACGGGAATCATGCGTTCGACAACACGATGCACCACTCTGGTGCGGTACTGCTTGGCCATACTTCCGGTTTTGTCGATCACCAGGACCACCCGTGCCCGAATTCCGTTGCCACCCTTGGTCAGCAGGACCTTGGCCACTTCGCGCTTTCGGAGGTCCAGCTTCTCCCGCTTCACCATGGAGAGTTTGGCTTCGTCGGGCACGGTCCGGATACCGCCTGTCGATTCAGCAGAGCCGGCGGGTCGAGCCGGCGGTTCCTCGTCGACCGAAACGCCGAATGCTGTTACCAGGTCCGCCAATCCGCTGTCCCAGCCAGCTGACACGTTTCGCAGCTTCCAGCCCGTGCCGCGGCGATAGATCTCGACGAGAACCGCTGCTCTCTCACTCGTCAACCCCAAAGCCTGAGCCACGATGGCGGTGGAACCAACCTGCTCCACCACGACCCCAAGGCCCCCGACAGCAGACAGGGTTCCGTTTGCCGCCGCATCAAGTGCCACGGCAACACTCAGCTGATGGATGTCAGCGGGCAACCTCGCAATGTCGATTTCGATGACGCCGCCGGACTCCAAGCGCACCGCGCCTTCGGGTGAGACCGGCTGATTGAAGAAGACAAAATCTGCGTCGTCCCGTACTTTGTTCCGTTCGTCGAGCTGGAACACCATCAGGTCTACCGTGCCCGGGGCGCTACCGTTCACCGCCACCTTCAGCGAAGTTCCCTCAACGACTGTGTTCGCTCCACGCGCCAGCTCCATACCGGAAGATTAGCTGGCCACCAAAGAATCCACGGCCCCGCGGTCGGAAGAATCACAGCACACTTTCAGCAATCGCGAGGATTCTCGAGGCAGACTGTTCGTGGAAGATTTGTCGCACGCGGGACCAAGAGCCTGAACATCGACAGAATCCTAGGGTCGATCAGGAGGTCAAAATGCCGCACGGCCAGACGCGCACCATCCCGATGTTGCCACTCTTGCCACCTCTGACGAATTTCGACGACGCAAGTCGCTCGGTCGTGTCCTACCTCGACGAATATCTTCCGCTGGCACTGTGGTCGATCACGCGGTTCGACGGGTCCAATCAAATCTTTCTCACCGTCTCACCCAACCCACTTCACATCGAAGTCGGCGAGACCCGGGCTTGGCCAAACACCATGTGCAGCGAGGTGGTACTCGGAAATGCGCCGCCAGTCTCATCGAATCGCGCGCTCGTGCGCGCACTGTCCCGTGATGGCAGATGGGAAGGCATTGGCGCATACGTCAGCATCCCAATCCTCCACAACGACGGCAGTCTCTTCGGCACTCTGTGTGGCGCCGACCCGAGTGCGGGCGACTCCGCGCTCGAGGACAACCTAGCCCTCCTCAATCTCCTGTGCCGACTTCTCGGAACCATTCTCGATGTCGACTATCAGCGCGCGCAGTCAGTCCGACTGGCCGAAACTGCGCAACTCGATGCCGAGACCGACCCGTTGACAGGTCTTCTCAATCGGCGCGGGTGGAATCGCATCCTCGAGGCCGAGCAAACTCGGTACCGCCAATTCGCCGATCCGGGAGCTATCATCATCGTCGATCTGGACGGCATGAAGACCATCAACGACGAACTCGGCCACGCCGCGGGCGACGAATACGTTCAAAGGGCCGGCAAGATCTTGGCAGCGTGCGCGCACCCTGGTGCGGTGGTTTCACGGTTGGGCGGAGACGAGTTCGGAATCGCTCTGCCCGATACACAGCCGCGCGCCGTCGACTACCTGCTCGAGTGTTTGGAGAAGGCGTTCCGGAATGCCGACGTCTGTTGTTCGATCGGTCGAGCCGACTTTTCCATGACCCAAAGCCTTTCCGAGACTTGGGATACGGCCGATGCGGAGATGTACCGCCACAAGCGCTCGAAGCACTGATTCGACTCCTCCACGGCCGGTTGGCACCGCATCGGAGGATCCCTTCGATGCGGTGCTCGGTCCGTGTTCTGTTGTCGCCAAAGAGGTTTGACCTCTCAGGTTTTGAAGGTGGTGTTCGCCGGCCTGGGTTGCTGCCCGGGGTCGATCGAGGGTGGCGGGATGAACCACGGTTTGTTGTCGGCGCCGATGCGGATCACCCATTTCCCGACGAACCCGGATTTGCGGTGCATCAGCCGATGATGTGAACGGCACAGCAGGACCAGGTTGTTCATCACCGTCGGGCCACCGTTCGCCCAGTGCCGGATATGGTGCGCATCCGTCCAGGCCGGTACACATGTGCAGCCGGGGAACGCGCAGCCTTTGTCCCGGGCGATCAACGCCACTCGCTGTTCGGCGGTGACCAATCGTTTTCCTGGTTGCGCATCCAAGGGCGCGCCGTGATCATCGAGCAGCACCGTGGACAGGAAACAATCGCACCCAAGGAGTCTGGTCTGCGACACCGACAGCGGTCCGAGCCAGGGCATGTGCCCGACATCGAGATCCGATACAGCCATTCCGTCATCAGCAGTGGAGGGTGTTGCGGCGCAGTCCCGATGCTCAGCGAGATCCCGAGCGTTGATGTGCACGTTCACGTGCGGGCGTTGGCCACCATCGGTACCGGTTTTCGCGCAGTCCAGATACCGGCGGATTAGTTCCGTGAACCCGTCCGCCGTGCGCTTCGGCGCCGACCGAGCATCCGGGGTTCCATCGGGTGCCGGGGTGGGCATCGTCAGATTCGACAACGCCGACAGCAGCATTTCACCGGTCAGGGCGTCGAAATCCCCACGCACCACCACCCGACCATTGAGCGTCGACGCGATCCGCAACTCGTTGAGATCGACATCCTCGGCGGGCGGGATCTCATCCGATTCGAACAACCGCTCCAAGGTCGCGATCACGTTCCGCACTTTCGTCGTCGTCGCTTCCACACCCGACGCAGCTGCCAACAACAAATCGATGCACTTCGGTAATGCCTCCTCCGGCATGCCTTTAGGTGGTGACTCGCAGAACGCCACGATCAACACCGCGTGCTCGAACGAGCAATCCCCATCATCGAAGCCTGCCGCCACCGCCGGAAACGGCCGCAACGCTGCACCCAGGGCGGCGATCTTCTTCCCGTCCCGAACCTGCAGCATCGTGTTAGCCGCCAACCACGCACCCACCCCGCGGCTCGCAATCACCTGATCATCGGGACGCAACGACAACTCGTCCACCACAGCCACACGCACAGCCTCGAGACGCAGAATCTCCGCACTCGCCTCGACAGCAGCGGTACGCAACTCAGCAGCAGACAACTGCCACAGACGTCCGCGTAACCCCACCGCAGAACCAGACACCACATCCGACAACAAGACACTCATTGAATCCCCCGATCCCCTCCCCAAATCATACTCGAACACGTGTTCGAGTCAATACCTCACTACCAGCGCAAATAAGAGCAGGGAATAGTTCGACGGTCGCACGCGTATTATTTGAGTAAGCAATACTTGCGGTCGCAAATAAATGGAGGGCGTCACCGATGACAACTGATGAACACGTACGTGGTCGTGTGTGGCGCGACCTCGTCGTCTCCCACAGCGTCATCCTCGGCAAGATGGAGGCGGACCTTCGAACCACCACCGGACTCACCCTTGGCCAGTACGACGTTCTGCTCCGACTGCACGAAGCTCCGGGAAACACGATCCGAATGGGCGATCTGGCCGAACTGGTCCTGGTCACCACCAGTGGCGTGACGCGCGTCGTCGATCGATTGGTCGAGGCGGGATTAGTGGAGCGCGTTAGACCGGACAACGATCGACGCGTCGTGACGGTATCGATGACGCCTGCAGGCAAGAAGACGCTTCGAAAAGCGTCCGCCATACACACGCGAGGGATCGCCGAATATTTCTCCGATCTCATTGAAACCGAGGAGCTTCCGGTACTCGAACGCTTCTTCTCCCGACTTGCCACACATCACACCAATCAAGGCGGCGCATGCGATGCGCACGTAGGACAGCTTTCCATCACCCCCACGAACAGATAGCGAGAAACAACATGGCTTTCGAATTGGGCGTCTACCATTTCGGTGAACTCACCCCAGATCCCACTACCGGCGCGATGATGAATCCCGGTGTCCACCTTCGCCATTTGGTGGAGCAGGCAACCGTTGCCGATCAGGTTGGACTCGATGTCTTCGGCGTCGGCGAGCACCATCGCACCGACTTCGCAGTCTCAGCCCCGGCAGTTGTGCTCGCGGCAATGGCTCAGGCTACCGACAACATCAAGCTGTCCAGCGCCGTAACTGTACTCAGTTCCGACGATCCCGTCCGTGTGTTCCAACAGTTCGCGACAGTCGACCTGCTTTCCGAAGGCCGTGCCGAGATCATTGCCGGCCGAGGTTCGTACACGGAGTCATTTCCGCTCTTCGGGTACGACTTGTCCCAGTACAACGAACTCTTCGCCGAAAAGCTTGATCTACTACTGAAACTGCGCGACGAGAACCCGATCAACTGGGAAGGACAACTTCGCCCACCACTGATCGACGGTGACGTGACGCCCCGCCCGGACCGTCAGATTCCGGTGTGGATCGCAGTCGGAGGTACTCCGGCCTCTGTCGTCCGTGCCGCGAAACTGGGCCTGCCCCTCTCACTGGCCATCATCGGTGGAAGTTACCAACAGTTCGAACCGTTCGTCGATCTATACCGCAGGGCTGCAGCGGAGTTCGGACACGATCCGAAGAAACTGGCTGTCTCGATTGCTTCGCCAGGATTTGTCGATACCTCGAAGCAAACAGCACTCGACACGTCGTACCCGTACTTCCAGGCCGGGTGGATGCAGAATCATCATCAGCGCGGAAACGGAGTTCCCATGCCGCGCAGGGCATATGAAGCGCAGGCAACCACCGCGGGTGCGTTCTTCCTCGGCGGCCCGCAGGAAATCATCGACAAGACGATGGCGCAGTACGAACTGTTCCATCATGACCGCATCATGATCCAGATGGGGTTCGGCAACGTGCCACAGAAGGACATGCTGCGTGCGATCGAGATCCTCGGCACCGAAGTAGCCCCCGTTGTGCGTAAGGAAATCGAATCACTGAAGTCGTCCCAAGAATAGGAGTTTCGATGAGCACACCGCTCAAAATTGTTGCCGTTGTCGGCAATCTCCAAAAACCCTCCAAGACTCGTGCCCTCGTCGACCTGATCGTCGAAACCTTGGGAGACTTCGAGCAGATCGACACACGAGTTTTCGAGATCGTGGATCTGATTCCTGGTCTTGCATCTGCTCTGGATCGCGATCACGTCGACTCAGTGACCGCCGAAGCGCTGGCAGCAGTCGAGTCCGCCGATATCGTCATCGCGGCGTCACCGGTGTTCCGAGGCTCGTACACGGGAATGTTCAAGCATTTCTTCGATCTCGTCGACCAGTACGCGCTTGCCAACACTCCGGTGATTCTTGCCGCTACAGGTGGCAGCGACCGCCATGCTCTCGTGTTGGACCATGCCCTGCGGCCACTGTTCGCTTTCTTCCAAGCGCTGACCGCTCCGGTCGGGATCTATCTCAGCTCAGGTGATTTCGACGGAACGACTATCCTCAACCCCGAGGTATTCGAACGTATCGAGATGGCAGCAAAGGACGTCCTGCCGGTAGCCAGGATGCTCGCGGAGCGGCATCGAGTTGCGCTGACGTGAACGCCCCTCGTCTGCACAACAATGACCCGGAACCACCACCAGCGGTCACGACTGGCAATGCGGCTGATCCAGCACACTTACGCCGCTGATCCACATCGCATCACCGAACACCGTTTTTCAGTGATTCTTCAGCTCCATCGCAGTAGCGTCGAAAGGGCCACCTCATGTCAGGAGCCCCCATGACCACCCCGGATCAACCCACTGTCCAGCAATCCGTTCCTCAGCACCCGATTCGACCACCCGTCAATGCGGGCTGGGCAGTGGTCTCGCTGCTGTTCTTCTGGCCGCTTTCCTTCTCCGCTTTCACGCACGCCTTCAACGTGTATCCGCTGTGGGCTGAAGGCGATGTGGCCGGGTCGCGGTACGCGTCCGATCGAGTGAAACGGCTCGGTCAGATCTCGCTGTGGATCGCAGGCGGGCTACTTCTCCTGGTCTGCATTCTGTACGCGATTGCGGCAATCGTGTGGTTCGCCAACGGTGGCCACGATTACGGGCCGCGACGTATGCGCTGAACAACCACACTGAAACAACAACACCGCCGAACATCACCTCATCAATCGATCGACGAACTCCATGGTCTGGTCCATCGAAGCGACCGTCGTTTGACCGTGGCTGATTCCGGCGAGTTCTTGATACTCGAACTGCGTTCCTCGCGAACGCATGTCGACCAGTTGCGCCCAGGTAAGGGCGACAGGAACCGTTGTGTCCGACACGCTCTGCACCACGCGCAGTGGACGGTCGTAGCCGTCGACCGGCACCTGCATCATCTCGCGGAACAGGTCGTACATGCGCGGCGTCCATACCGACCGAGAAAACAACGAGCTCAACTGGATTCGTTCGGCTCGAATGTGTCGGCCGAGATCTCCGGCGCACAGTGTCCGAGCCTTTTCCATCCACTCGATCCCCTGCGGCGAGAGAACCTCGCGAATGTTCTCTTCGGGTCGTTGATCGTCGATCCCAGCCAGGACGTACAGCGCATATCCCACCAGCCCGGTGATACCGATGTCGGGAAACAGCGGGCCGCCCAACGGAAACAGCCCTTCCATGTGTGTGGGGCCTGCGACGACAACCGAGCCACGGAAATCCAATTCCGGCGCACGAGTGGTGGCATCGTGTCCCGCGAAGTACGCCGCATGACCACCTTCGGACAAACCCGCGACCATCCACCGCGGACTCAGCACATTGCCGTACAACTCGTGCGCGGCCCGCACGATGTCGACGGCATTCGCGCCGGCGGCATGTCCGTCGAGATAGGCCAGCACCCCGTCGGTACCAACTCCCGAGTAGTCGGTAGCGACCACCGCGTACCCCTGCTCCAACCAGCGTTCGATCGGTTCGATCTCGCCCGGACCGAATCCGGTCGACGAGGGTGCACACTGATCCGCACTGCCCAAAGTTCCGTGGGCATAGGAGATGACGGGCCAACCGCCCGCCGGTGGGGCGCCTTCCGGCAGAAACACGGACCCTGACGACTCTCCCCATCTGTCAGCGGTACGCAGAGTTCGATAGACGACCCGCTGCGTCTCACCGGCGCCGACCGGAAACACTGCGGCCGAGAGTTCGCCATAGGACTCCAGCGCGCCCGCGACTTCCGGTTCGTCCGCCGTCGCCACTGCAACACCTGACCCCCACCCGAGACCCGACAACAGAATGCTCGCCACCACGGCCGCAACAGAGGTTCTACCCGAACGACTCACCACGCCAACCCCTCCCGACCTATGCAGAGCATGATGTCGATATGCAGATCATCATCACCGGTCACAGCCTGCCCGGACGTGAGTGTTCCGAAACCGCAACCTTCGAAGAGCGCAGCAACATCCACGTCGGCGTTCAGCGCCGAGGCAAGCCACACGAAATCCTCGACCTCGTACCGGGAGATACCGAGACAGTGCGATGGGAACTGACAGCGAGTCTGGAGCGAAAGTCCGGTGCCTGGGACTTACTCGGTCCATACATCCAGGGTCCACCTCGCGGACGCTTCATCTACCTGTCCTGGGTGACGGTATCCGATGACCAGACGTTCGAGATATTTCGGCGCGCAAAGCTGATGCTCGACGCGATCCCCGAGCACATCGCCGAGGAGGCCGACGCTTCCGGCATGCTCCACGGAGACCTCGGCCTCACCGACGCCGCAGGTAAACCACTGTGTGCGGCTATCCGACCGCCGACGATCACATGGTCATCCTCGCCTTACTGAGCATCGTTCAGTAGTGTGGAGATCGAACACTTAGCCTGCCCGGTGGCCCCACACGATCGATACGGAGTCCGAACTGATGAGCACCGAACACCTCGATGTCCTGATCGTCGGCGCCGGCTTGTCCGGCATCGGTGCTGCGTATCGACTCCAGACCGAGCTTCCCGGCAAGTCGTACGCAATCCTCGAGGCCCGCGCGAACAGTGGCGGAACCTGGGACCTCTTCAAATACCCTGGCATCCGGTCGGATTCCGACATGTTCACGCTCGGCTACCCGTTTCGGCCGTGGACAGATGCCAAAGCAATCGCCGACGGTGATTCGATCCTCCGGTACGTGCGCGACACCGCGCGAGAGAACGGGATCGACAAGAAGATTCGGTACAACCGGAAGGTGACGGCCGCATCATGGTCGTCAGCTGACTCGACGTGGACGGTCACTGTCACGACCGGTGACGAAGATGAAACCCTGACCTGCAACTTCCTCTATCTGTGCAGTGGTTACTACAGCTACGAAGGCGGATACACCCCCGACTTCCCTGGACGTGAATCATTCAGCGGCGACGTAGTGCACCCGCAGTTCTGGCCCGAGGATCTCGATTACTCCGACAAGAAGATCGTTGTGATCGGAAGCGGCGCCACCGCAGTCACTTTGGTCCCCACGATGTCGCGCGACGCGAGCCATGTCACCATGCTCCAGCGATCACCGACATACATTCTGGCTCTGCCGTCCAGCGACAAATTATCGGACACCATTCGCGCAGTACTGCCGAATCAGCTCGCGCACAGCATCGCTCGATGGAAGAGCATCGTAGTGAACCTGAGTTTCTACCAACTGTGCCGGCGCAGTCCAGCGCGCGCAAAGCGGTTGCTGAACCTCGCGATCAGTCGCCAACTCCCGGAAGAGATCCCACTCGATCCTCACTTCACACCCACCTACGATCCCTGGGATCAACGCTTGTGCGTCGTACCGGACGGCGATTTGTTCAAAGCCCTCCGATCGGGCAAGGCCTCGATCGAGACCGATCGCATCGACACTTTCACCGAGACCGGAATTCGTCTCGCGTCAGGTCGCGAACTCGAAGCTGACATCATCGTCACTGCAACAGGATTGAAGATGGAAGCGTGCGGCGGGATGTCGATCGAAGTGGACGGCGAACCCGTCACCCTCGGTGATCGTTACGTCTACAAGGGCATGATGATCAGCGACGTACCGAACTTCGCGATGTGCGTCGGCTACACCAACGCCTCGTGGACTCTGCGAGCAGATCTCACGTCGATGTACGTCTGCCGACTGCTGACGGAGATGGACAAGCGCGGCTATTCGAAGTGCGTGCCGCACGCGAGCGAAGAGATGGACCAGCGGCCGATCCTGGACCTGGCGTCGGGGTACGTCATGCGTGCTGTGGAACAGTTCCCGAAGCAGGGATCGAAGTCACCGTGGAACATGCGTCAGAACTACATCCTTGATCGTCTTCACTCGACGTTCGGGAGCATCAACGACCACATGACGTTCTCGAAGGCGCCAGCTCGACAGTCGACGCCGGTACCGAGCAAGAGTTGAGCGGACCACGAACAACCAGGTAGAGCAATCGGGCGAAGCCACCAATCGATCCGACGACAAAGAACACACCCGAACCTGCGACTACTGCACAGAGCGCACCGAGAACGATGATCGCCGACGCCTCTACCATTCGACCGGCGGACTCCGATCCGAGAACGTGTATTTCATCAACTCCTTCGTCCATAAAACTATTTTCAGCCAACCGTCCAGCCGGTTTGTAGGGACTTTAGTCGCGAGTCGGATCAAAATGGACTCATAATTGCAGGTCAAGCGTTCAGTTGGCCATGCCGGCCGGATGATCTCCAGTCCGTTCCGTTGTGATGGTCGGCAACCGAGTGCTGGTCGAATACATGGACGATTCACGAATCGACACGGTCGTATCAAATCTCCGTGCCTCTCCACCCACTCTTACGCAGGGTGTGGCCCAGCAGCGTGATCACCAGTGAAAACATCGGCAGGGCAATGATCACCCTCGCGGCAAACACCCCCGATCTTCCCGGCCGCGTCCTTCGCAGCGACAAGATCAACGAACTCGCGCAGGCCTGACAGCTTGGCCTCGAAAGACGAAACCGCGGGCGACGAGTTCCAACGCCACGGCCACCGAGCAGGTTTGTGCCAACAACAACCCTGCCAATACAAGAATTTGCACAGCACCGGCCTGAACGGCCGATCCCGTCGCGAGCAACACACCGACAAAGGCTCCGGGCAATGTCACGAGGCCGACCGTGCGTGTCTGGTCGACTCCAGGCAGCAGAGCATCGGAGGCAGCGGTGCGGGCTACCTCCCACCGCGCATCGCGTTGGGAAAATCCAAGGCTCAGTGCTGCTTCCACTTCCCCGTACCGGTCGTCGACGGCGTCGAGTCCGCGTTTGGCTGCCATCGATGTTGCAGTCATCGCGCCACCCAGAACAATGCCGCCGATCGGCACCAGAGCGACGCCTTGCAGCGGAACCACTCCGGACAGCAGCATCAGTGGCAGAACCACACCGATTCCCGACGCCAACGCGATGGTCAGCCAAACTCCGGACGTCCCCGCGTTCGAGCGTCGTGCCGCGGTGAAAGACGCCGCAACGAACATGCCGGCGAGCACGAGGAGCGCCGACCAGATGTGGGCCAAGGCGGCGGCAAGGATCAACGAAATCGCAGCCAGCTGAAGAGCGCCACGAGCGAGGGCACCGGGGACCACCCGAACGCTACCGAGGTAGGTGAATCGGTAGACGAGCGTGGCGACAAGTGCCATGACGATGCAGAGCACAGCCAGACGGATGCCGGAGTCGGCTATCGAAAGGCTCATGGGTCTCAGTGTTCCCTACGAGCCGAGTCCGATCCGAATTCGAGAACCGCTCAGAACACCCAACCGCGAAGGGCGACGAATCGCAGGCCACCGACAATTCCGCTCACGGCGATCACAAGCCCGGCTTGAAGAAGCCCGTCGGCGCCTGGGAGAAGGAAGCCGAGCGCACTGATGGCGGCAGAACTGGCGATCAACCCGACCAGTGCGAGTCCACCGCCTTCCCACTGCGCGGTGAACCAGTTGACGCGATCCGCGGCGTGGAAGGTGAGCCGGCGATGCAGCTCATTGGCCAGAATGGTGCTCAAGACCGCACCAACTGCGTTGGCGACCAGCGCTCCGTCACCGCGCAGCGCCAGAAAAGCGGCAAAGTACAAGATGTTGCTGGCTCCGCCGACGAGGGCAAAACGAACGAGCTGAGCAAAGGCGCCGTCGCCGGCAAGGGCGCGAAGCCTCGTTGCCGCGAAACCTGCACTCCGCGTACCCACCATCGAGATCGGATTGCTCCCGACCCAGATGTCAGACGTGCTCATATCGGCTTCTCTCATACGGACAATCGGAACCACACGTTCCGCTTAGTAATATAGCACTAACGGAATCGATCATTCCGCTTAGTGCCGTAGACTGTGAGGATGCCGACAACACACCCCGACGCTTCTCATGCGGGGACCTCGGCCGACTGCTCACAGCCGCGCCTTCGGTCCGACGCCAAGGCCAACCTCGAGCGCATCCTCAACTCCGCTCGCGAGGTGTTCGCTGCCCAAGGACTCGACGCCACGCTGGCGGACGTCGCGAAGCACGCCGGCGTCGGCGTCGGCACCGTCTATCGCCGGTTCGCCAGCAAGGACGAACTGATCCAGGCACTGTTCGACACGCGGTGTTCCGAGATCGAAACGATCGCCGCCACCGCCCGAGAGATGCCCGACGCCTGGGAAGGTCTTGTCTACTTTCTCGACGTGATCTCTCTGCGCATGGCAGACAACCGCGGATTCGGCGATCTCCTGATGGACGGACGCTTCACGTCCGACACCTTCGCTCGCGCGCGCGCCGGGATCGCTCGACACACTGCGGTACTTGTCAATCGCGCCAAGGAACAGGGCACCCTGCGCAGCGACTTCGAAGTCAACGACATTCCACTTCTCATGCAGGTCGTCAAGATGGCCCAGAAGTTCGGTGGCGACGAGGCCCCTCAGGCTTACCGCCGCGCACTCGGGTTCATGATCGACGGACTCTGCGCGTCCCGCACCGACCATCGGGAACTGCCCGTGCCGGCGCTGTCCTCCGAGCAACTCGATCACGTCCTTCATCGGTTTCAGGCAACGCCCGGGAAGAACTGCTGAGTCGATTTCGGGGTCGACGCCATTGCGGCGTCGACCCCGAAATTTGCTGTCAGTGGGCGATTACCGGTTCACCTTCCGGCGAATCCGGAAGCAGTCCACTCCGAAGAACCAGTCCGGTCAAGACCGCACCGACCGCGAATATGCCTGCGGCCCAATAGAACGTCGTGGTGTAACTCTCGACGGCGGCCTGCGCCTGAGTCAGCGGATTCATCTCGCGGCCCACCAGGTAGTTGGTGGAAGCCGAGGCGGCAATCGTGCTGAGCAGTGCAGTTCCGATCGAGCCGCCCACCTGCTGCATCGTGTTGACCGTGGCAGATGCGACGCCGGCATCTTCGTGATGCACGCCTGAAGTTGCTCCCTGCATCGACGGGGCGAAAATGCTGCCCATGCCGAGTCCGGTGACGACGAGCCCCGGCAGAATGTGGACTGCATAGGTGCTGTCCACCGAGATCTGGGCCAGCAGAGTCATTCCGATCGCCGCGATGACCATTCCGCTCACGATCAGCACTCGCGGACCGACGCGCGGCAGCAAAACCGCTGTCGAAAGCGTTGCCGCTGTCACGATTCCGAACACCATCGGCATGAATGCGAGGCCGGTCATGATCGGGCTGTACCCGAGGATCAGCTGCATGTAGTACGTCAGGAACAGGAAGACTGCGAACATGCCTGCGCCGGAAAGGAAGATCGCCAGGTACGAGCCAGCCCGGATTCGGTCGAGGACCACCCGCAGCGGAAGAAGTGGGTGCTCGGACTTGGTCTGCCAGTAGATGAACGCCGCCATGAACACGACGCCGGCAACGAGCCACGAGATAGTGGGAGTTGCACTCCACCCGTCCGACTCGGCCTTCGAGAATCCGAAGACGATGCTGAACAAGCTGATCGACACCAGGATCGTTCCGGGGATGTCGAGCTTGGGTCGCGAGTCACTGGTGTGCGGCGCGAGCAACAGGACTGCTCCGACCAGAGCGATCGCCGCGAAGAAGAGATTCACGAAGAGGCACCAGCGCCAGTCGACCCACTCGGTGAGTGCGCCGCCGAGCAGCAGTCCGATGGCGCCACCACCGCCGGCAACGGCACCGAAGATACCGAACGCCTTGGCACGCTCACCTGGATCCGTGAATGTCACGGACAGCAGCGACAGGGCTGCCGGGGCAAGGAGCGCACCGAATACGCCTTGGCCGGCACGAGCGGCAACAAGCATTTCGAAGTTGACGGCTGCGCCACCGATGGCGGAAGCGACTGCGAAGCCGATCAGGCCGACGATGAAAGTTCGCCTGCGCCCGAACAAGTCGCTCAATCGACCGCCGAGTAGCAGCAAACTGCCGAACGCCAATGCGTATGCCGTGATGATCCACTGGCGGTCCGAATCACCGAACTCCAGTGAGCGCTGCGCAGCAGGCAGCGCGATGTTGACGATGGTGGCATCCAAGACCACCATCAGCTGCGCAATTCCCAGAACCGCGAGAACCAGCCACCGCTTTGCGTGGTTGTCCCCTGAAGGCGCTGAGGACTGCTCGAATTCAGTCCGTTCAGCAATGTCTGACATAGTCCCTCGCCCAACCTATGCGGAGATGGCTTCTCCGGTTAGCAAAAACGCTACACGAAAACGGAGAGGCTGTCTCCACTTGGCGGGTAGAGTGGGGACATGAGTACCGCAATGGAGCGCCCCCTTCGCGCCGATGCTGCACGTAATCGGCAGTTGATCATCGACGCCGCACGTGAATTGTTCGCCGAAGAAGGGATCGACGTCACACTCGACGACGTCGCCCGGCGCGCGGGGGTCGGCGTCGGAACGGTCTATCGGCGGTTCGCCAGCAAGGAAGAATTGATCGACGGAGTCTTCCAGCAGAACTTCGCCGACATGGCAGCGGCCGCGGACGCGTCACTTGCCAATCCGGATCCGTGGGACGGACTTGTCACCTTTGCCGAATTCGCCTGCAGCCGTATGTCGGTCAACCGCGGACTCAAAGACGTCCTGAACGGAACCGACGAGGGATGCGAGCAAGTCGCATGCCAACGATCCATCATCGAGCCGTCGGTCGAGAGGATCTTCTACCGGGCCCAGGAGGCCGGGATGCTGCGCCCCGACGCCGTACCGACGGACCTGTTCGGCCTCATCTTCATGGTGGGCGCAGTCACCGAATTTGCTCAGCCCGTCAACCCGACCGTGTGGCGTCGATACCTCTCGGTAATGCTCGACGGCCTACGCACGGAGGGCCTGCACCGTGACGCACTGCCCCTTCCTCCACTGAGTTCGGAAGAATTGCACGAGGCCAAGCAATGCCTGAAAGACCGCCGCCGTTGAGCGGTTCGGTCAGATCTGCTCACGAGGAATGAAAATCCACATCACGATGTAGATCAGAAACTGCGGGCCGGGCAGCAGGCACGAGAGTACGAACAGCAAGCGGACAGTCGACGACTTCCAACCGAAGTACCGAGCGATTCCGGCGCACACCCCACCGAACATTGCTCCCGAGCGGGCGCGGGTGAGCTTGCGGGTATTCATCGGGGAGGTCATGTGTTGTTTCCTTTCAACGGAACTCGCGGTTCATCCGCGTCGACCTCCACTATCCGCTGCCGATCCACCTGTGCGCATCAGGCCATGGACCCATCTTTTCCGACGCGGTGTGTCCTCAGGTACGAGTCCGTCCCCGCGTCTGACTCAGGGTTCCCCCCCACACCCCGGCCTCGGACCTCAGCCTCGCACCTCAGCAGGGAAACATGCGTCGAAGCCGTTTCGGAGCCGCAAAAGGTTGCCAGTTGTCGACGTCCTGCGCCAGACGATCGGCAACGGTCCACAACGCCGACGGGTTGTGGGTCAACCCCATGTGACTGCCTTGCACCGCAATGCTTTCCGACAGGCCTGCCGAGGTTTCACAGCACGCTTGCCATGGAACGATACCGTCGTGCCTGGAGTAGACCGACGTGGCGGGAACGGAAATAGGCGATCCCTGTTCGGATTCGATGCCGTCGACCGGAGGCAGTATCGCGTGATTGCCGGACAAACGAGCGTAGAGAGATCCGACTCTCGTCTGCTCCAGACTGGTGAGACCGAAAGGACTTCCCAGTGTCACTACCTGACGCACCGAATCCGGCAGGTCCCTCGCCAGCTTTCGAGCGTAGATACCGCCCAGACTCCAGCCAATTACCGACACCTTCTGCTCGTATCGATCTGCTACCTCGGCCAATGCGGCAGGCAGTCCGTCGACCACCGTCGCCGTCGGACCGGTGTTCAGACCCAGATTCCAACCGTGAACCCGGTATCCGAGAAAGCTGAGGTATGTCCTCAAGGCGAGAGTCGAAACGTCCGAAGTCAGCAATCCGGGGAGAACGAGGACCGGATGCCCGTCCCCACGCGGCGATCGAAGCAACCAAGGAGCCGCGAGAAGCAGTGAAGCGATGTCGACCAGTCCGCGCGTCGGCTCGCTCAGACACATCGCCAAGGATGGTGGCCCCGGAACGAGTGGGTCGACTTCACGAATCAGCGTCGATCGCTGCGCCCAATCGAATTCGGTCTCCGCGAAATCGATCGCCGAGACTTCCGCAACTACGGACACCTGAACTCCTGTCGGCCGGTGCCCTCGTCGGGGCGTGTGGTGGGGCGGTTCCGCGAGCTGTGTGCTCAACCCGCGGAACCTTGTCCTCATCCACCACCGGTAGCGAACCAGGACCCGTTCTGCCCACAGATTCGTGACCAAAGGCCTCTCGACCACACGAACACTGTGTGATCCAGAACACTAGTTTTGGTTACGTTGCATCTACGTTGCGTAGATGTTTCGTCGCTACCAAGGAGAATCTCGACAAGTCTTGTCAAGCACTGCGGCAGGCCGTTTCCTCCGGCAGAGCCGCCGGCGCTGCAGGTCCGAAGGGTCTGAGTGAAGTCACGCTGCCAATCGGTTGCGGCTCGATTGATCCCCTTTTCCAGTCGCTGCAACCAGCCTGGAAGCCATGATCGGTACAGACAGCGGTACCCAGATCCGACAGTTCGCATGCCGGATCTGTTTGTCGCGACGTTTGTCGGCGCAGACATTCCCACCGATCCGCAAGACAGCTGTCAGCCTGAAGCCTCGAAAGTCCAGTTCCGGCAGTGGGTCAGGCGCCTACGGCGATGTGCCAGGCCTGGCGTCCCGGCGCGTGACTGATTTCCATTGGCGACCGGATCGGGGCAACGAGAACAGCAGCAGCACAACTACTCCAGCGAGCACGATACCGATCAGATTGACACCGAGCTGAGCCAGCGAACTCAGCACGACATTCCACTTACCTGCGAAGACCGCAACGACCGCCAATCCCGCAGCTGGCACCGTCGTCACCGAGATGAACACCCCCACCAGGACCGTAGAGGTAGAGGTGACCGTTGCCAGCATGCCAGCCGCTCCCGCCAGCAGTGCTACCACCAGTGAGAACGGCCCCACCTCGTAGATGAAGTCGAATGCGCGGGCGTTCTCGACATCGCCGATTCCGACCCAGCCCAGACGAATCCACAGCAAGGTAGCCAGGCCGGTGAGGGCCATCGCGGCCGGAAACGAGATCGCGAGGGTACGAATCGAATTTCGCACGAGATCTTTGTCTCGACGTACCAGACCCACTGAAAGCGCTGCCAGCGGCCGGAACTCCGGCCCCACCACCATTGCACCGACCAGGGTCAGCGGCGACGCCGTGGCAACACCGACTGCCGAGAGCAAAAACGCGATCACCAGGAAGGCCAGGAACGCCGGAGTCAGTCGGGCACCTTCGCGCACCTGACCGAGCAACTGCTCCCACACCACTGTCTCGTCGGGTCTTCTCGGGGCCGCAGTGTCCGCCCGTTCTGCGGAGAAGGACAGCATGGTTCCCGCCGGCTCGAACGAAATACCGCCAGCCCTCACCAGGTCCAGAGCAGTCAACGCGGCAAGCACGTCGTTCGCGCATGCGCGGGCTACATCGGCCTCGATCACATCTCCCGGCGGATCGACAGCGGCTCTGAGTGCGAGTGTCACATGAGTAGCCCCAGGTTCGGCGGCCAACATGTTCAGCACATCTCCGGTCCGCTCACTCGGCGAGATGACACGCAGATGCAGCACAGTTCTGTCTCCTTCAGCCGGCGGTGGCCTCGGGTGCAGGCAGCATCGACGGCCGGTCCATCACCGGAAACCATAGCGGGCTCGGACATGTCTCAACACCGTGGATTCTCAGCGCTACGAGCCACACTCCCCCGGCGCACATACATCTACCGCACTGCGTCAGTCGCTAGGGCGCTCACGCAGCCGCGACGGTAGTCGGTCCAAGTTGATAGATCGCGTTATCGCGGAGGAGCGCCCACCACACGTTCAGTCTCCGCCTCCCAACGCAAGAACCGCCTGCGTATGACACTGCCCCTCGGCCCGTTTGCGGGTACAAAAAGCCTACGACTGAGCGTTGTGCCGGATACTGTGCTGCGCGGACAGATAGAAGGCCCGCAACAGCCTGCGGTCGTACCTGCGCGGCCGGCGCAGATTTCCACTGACTCGGCCCGAATCTCGCGGCACAGGCGCTAAACCCTGAGATGCCGGCCAATCTGTCTGCGCTTCCGAACACAGACACGTCACCACCCGTGGCGGCGACATCTGCCCAGCCACCCGCACCAACTACCCGTTTGCGGCCTCGACCGCGGCGTCGTCAATCCGAGAGGCGTTGTATGCCTTCTTGTTCCGGAACCACACTTCCGACTTCGTCCGGCCGAATTTTCGAAGTCCGTCAGGCGATTGATAGGTCGAGTCGTCGAGAACACCGGGCGGCCGTTCTCCTTCAGCCATGCGAACAGCAGCACAAAAAGAGCCATACCCGGCGTCCCCAGGCAGCCCCGAACCGACAAATGTTCGGCCAGTATCGCCCGGGAAAAACGGTAAGGAAATAACAACTGGCAGAAACAGGACCCGCGCAGTCGCTGAACTGCCGTTCAAGCTAGCGCTCAGTTCGAGCAACTCTCGGGTGGCAGATTTTCGGCGGCCCACGTTGTCAGTTCACTGAGAGCGGGGAGCAGCGCCTGCCCCGACGCTGTGAGTTCGTACTCCACGGCGATGGGCGGACCTGCATCGACGCTCCTCGTCACCAGGCCTGCCCCTGTCAACTCCGTCAGGCGTTCCGAGAGCACCGAATCACTGATCCCGCCCACCGCGCGCTTGAGTTCGGAGAATCCCGCCGGCCCGTTCAGCAGCGTGCCGAGAATGACGCCGTTCCACCGTTTGCCCAGGAAGCCGAACGCGCGGGCCAGAGCCCCGTCACATGCGCGGGGCTCGTGTCCCGCTTCGCTCTTGCTTGCCACCCCACCATCCTAG
The DNA here is from genome assembly GCF_001682295.1 of Rhodococcus sp. 008. Lineage (NCBI taxonomy): Bacteria > Bacillati > Actinomycetota > Actinomycetes > Mycobacteriales > Nocardiaceae > Rhodococcus > Rhodococcus sp. 008. The sequence goes on from NZ_CP012749.1 coordinate 993,294, forward strand.
CCACAGTGCTAACGTATCCGTAGGCACTATTTTTTTACTAGCAACTAGCTTTACCGGGTGATGCTCGGTCGAGCTACCACGGAACGGAAACCCCCGATGTCTCTCGACGCAGCCACCCCATTCACCGCCCAGCAACTCGACGAAGCCGGCCGCGAGCTCCTCTTCACTGCGGCTCGCACCGCCAACTCCTTCTCGAACGAACCTGTGACCGACGACGAACTGACTGCGATCTGGGAGCTCGCGAAGTGGGCACCGACCGCGGCCAACACCAATCCGCTACGTGTGCTGTTCGTCCGTACCGAGGAAGGCAAAGCACGCCTCGTCGAGCACATGGCAGACGGCAACAAAGCCAAGACCGAGGCCGCTCCTGCAGTTGCCGTTCTGGCGGTGGACACCGAGTTCTACAAGCACATCCCCAACCTGTTCCCCATTCGCCCGGAGATGAAGGACTACTTCGAATCCGACGAGGCTGCCGCCAGTTCGACGAGTCGGTTCAATGCCGCACTTCAGGCCGGCTATGTGATCCTCGCGATTCGCGCACAGGGTCTGGTCGCCGGCCCGATGGCCGGGTTCGACGCCGACGGCATCGACGGCGAATTCTTCGCAGACGGACGTTTCAAGACGATCCTCGTGGTGAACATCGGCCATCCCGGTGAGAACCCCTGGTTCGATCGTCTGCCGCGCCTCTCCGATGAGGATGCGCTCAGCTGGGCCTGAGGACAATTCGGACAAATCAAGCAATGCGGGAGAGTTCTGCGGAACTCTCCCGCTTTGCCATCTACAGCGCGTTTCAACTCTGCCCGCAGTGGGTACATACCCGCGTCTCGCAAAATCTCACGTCCAGAACAACATCCGACACGCTGCAATCGGAATTAGTTGCAGTATCTCAGTTTTTGGACGACAGTCGAGGGAAACCCCTCGGCCTACGGAGGCTGCGGGGAAAGCCCTTGCGCGCCGGTCGGTGTCGAGGGAAGACGTTCGAGCGAGCAGAAGTCCGAAGAAAGTGGGTTCGGAAATATGGGCGCCCTATGGGATTTTGTCGTTGCACGACGACAACAATTGATGACCGACTCGTACCTACATGTTTCAGCAGTTATCCAGTCCGTGATCATCGCGACGATTGCCGCCGTGATCATCGGCATTCTCGTCTACCGAAGCCCGGCGGGATCCTCCATCGCTACGGCGTTGGCCAGCACGATCCTGACGGTTCCTTCATTCGCCCTCCTCGGACTGCTCATTCCGATTCTCGGTCTCGGCGTCGCTCCCACGATCACCGCGTTGATCTTGTATGCCCTGCTCCCGATCATTCGGAACACGATCATCGGTCTGGATGCAGTCAACCCGGCGATCACGGACGCAGCCCGCGGTGTCGGAATGAATCGCATGCACGTACTGAGTCGAATCGAGCTACCGATCGCGTGGCCGTCGATCCTCACCGGCATGCGGGTCAGTACACAGATGCTCATGGGCATCCTCGCCATCGCGGCGTACGCCAAAGGTCCTGGTCTGGGAAACCTGATCTTCTCCGGACTCTCGCGTGTCGGTAGCCCGAATGCTGTTCCGCAAGCGCTGGTCGGCACCGTACTGATCGTCATTCTCGCTCTGATTCTCGACGGAATCTACGTCGTCATCGGTCGTCTCACTACTTCGAAGGGGCTGCAATGACTGAAACCATTCCGTCTGACGTATCCACAGATCAGAAGGTATCCGGGGTCGAGATCGTCCTGGAGTCCGTCACCAAGCGGTACCCGGGCCAGAAAGCTGCAGCGGTGGACAATGTTTCGCTGACTGTTCCGGCCGGTGAAATCGTGGTCTTCGTCGGACCTTCGGGTTGCGGCAAAACAACGACGATGCGCATGATCAACCGCCTGATCGAACCTACCTCCGGCAAGATCACCATCGACGGCAAGGACGCGCTGTCGATCGACCCGGACAAGCTCCGCCGTGGCATCGGGTACTCGATCCAGCAGGCAGGCTTGTTCCCGCACTTCACGATTGCGAAGAACGTCGCGACTGTCCCGGGTCTGATCGGTTGGGACAAGAAACGTATCGCAGCGCGCACCGACGAGATGCTCGACCTCGTAGGCCTCGATCCCGATACCTATCGCGACCGCTACCCTCGCCAATTGTCCGGCGGGCAGCAACAGCGTGTGGGCGTGGCGCGGGCGCTGGCTGCCGATCCTCCGGTGCTGTTGATGGACGAACCTTTCGGTGCCGTCGATCCGATCACCCGCGGCCTGCTCCAGGACGAACTGATGCGTCTGCAGTCGGAGTTGGGTAAGACCATCGTCTTCGTCACCCACGATTTCAACGAGGCAGTCAAACTCGGTGACCGTATTGCCGTGCTGGGCAATCAGTCCAGCATCATGCAGTACGACACTCCGGAAGCGATTCTCGCCAATCCCGCAAACGACATGGTCGCCGGATTTGTCGGGGCGGACGCCTCGCTCAAGCAGCTGACCCTGACACGCGTGCGCCAGATCAAACTCAAACAGTGCCTCACCGCCCGCGAAACCGATTCGGTCGATGATTTGAGAACCGCACTCGCAGCGCGTAAGTGGAAGTGGGCCCTGATTCTCGATCAGCGCGGACGGCCGCTTCGCTGGGTCTCGCCCGGCCACCTCGCCCATGCGTCGACTCTTCGAGGTGTCGGTAACGAGATCGGCGAAGCCGTGTCCATCCAGTCCACCCTGCAGGATGCGTTGGAAGCTCTTCTCGCAGAGAGCAATGCGTCCACCGTGGTCACCGGACGGCGTGGCGAGTACGTCGGTCTCATCACCATCGACACACTGGTCAGCCATCTTTCCGAAATGCGCGAGGAGCATGCGCACGACCACGACGAAGAGCCAGACACCGAGAACGTCGAGGGTTGAACATGACTGCCACGACAGAGGAGCGCGTCTCCGCGCCTGAGATGGAACCGGACGCCCCCGATCTGGGTGCGGCCGAGAACGCCGCCACGCGCCGTGCGGAACGGATGCGACTGTATGTCCAGCCGGTCATCGTCCTGATCCTGGTTGCGGGCGTGTTGATCTGGGCATTCAGCCGAGATCTCAACGCGACGCAGAAGGCGAGCATCAATCTCGACAACATCGTCACACTGACCTGGCAGCACGTACTGATCACGGCCGCCGTGGTCATCATCGTCGTCGCCATCGCAGTTCCACTCGGAACCCTGCTGACCAGGCCGAAATTCACCCGGCTGGCACCGTTCTTCGTGGGGATAGCCAACATCGGAGCCGCAGCGCCTGCCATCGGCCTGCTCGTGCTGTTCTATCTCGCGACAAGAACGACCGGCTTCTGGATCGGCGTGTTTCCCATCGCGTTCTATTCGTTGCTTCCGGTGCTGCGCAACACCATCCTCGGCTACCAGCAAGTGGACAAGACCTTGATCGATGCCGGGCGCGGGCAGGGAATGTCTTCGCTCACGGTCCTGCGTCAACTCGAATTCCCGATGGCCGTCCCGTACATCCTTGCAGGACTGCGTACTTCGCTCGTTCTGGCCGTCGGTACCGCGACGCTGTGCTTCCTGGTCAGTGCCGGCGGACTCGGCATTCTGATCGACACCGGATACAAGCTCCGCGACAACGTCACCCTCGTTGTCGGTGCCGTACTGGCGGTGTCGCTGGCCTTGCTGATCGACTGGCTCGGCGCGCTCGCCGAAACTTATCTCGGGCCCAAGGGATTGCGATGACCAAGACTTCGATCACCAGAACGTGGGGCTGGAAACTCGCGGTTGCCACGATCGGCCTCACACTTGTCGCTTCGTGTGGTCTCGAGTCCGGTGGCGCACTGCCCCTGGCCGTCGGCCCCGGCAGCATCGAGCCGGTTCCGGAGCTCGAGGGTGTGAAGATGACCGTCGGCTCCAAGGACTTCACCGAGCAGATCGTGCTCGGGTACGTCATCGAATTCGCGATGGCCGCTGCGGGCGCGGATGTTCGAGATCTCACGAACATCCAGGGCTCGAACAGCACCCGTGACGCACAGTTGAACGGCCAGATCGATCTTGCGTACGAATACACCGGAACCGGCTGGATCAACTACCTCGGCAACGAGACACCGCTTCCCGATTCGCAGGCGCAGTTCGAGGCCGTCCGCGATGCGGACCTTGCTGCGAACGACATGGTGTGGACCGATCCGGCGCCGATGAACAATACGTATGCATTGGCGATGAGCAAGGAGACCGCTGAGAAGACCGGTGTCAAGACCGTTTCCGACTACGCGAAGTTGGTCGAATCCGATCCCGGAGCTGCGGTGACGTGCGTCGAGACCGAGTTCAACGTCCGCCAGGACGGATATCCCGGCCTGGCAGCGAAATACGGTTTCGACGCCTCTCGTGCCCAACGCCAGATCCTGCAGACCGGCATCATCTACCAGGCGACAGCCGATGGCGATCAGTGCAAGTTCGGCGAGGTGTTCACCACCGACGGTCGCATCATCGCACTTGATCTCGTTCTGCTCGACGACGATCTCCAGTTCTTCCCGAAATACAATCCGGCACTGGTGATGAAAAAGGACTTCGCGGAAGCACATCCGCAGGTAGCAGAAGTCATGGCACCGATCTCGGAGCGACTGACCAACGAGGTGATGACCGAGCTCAACCGGCAGGTCGACGTCGACGGCAAGGAGCCGGCGGACGTGGCCCGCGACTGGCTGGTCTCGGAAGGCTTTGTCACGGCGCAGTGATCGGCTGACCGCAACCCAGCCGAGTAGTTACCGTTTGCGTCCGACGCAGAACACCCGCCGGAACGGAAAGAGCGTTCCGGCGGCTGTTGCGGGGTAGGCCTCCCTCAGCAGATCGGAATACTGACGCTCGAACTCCGGAGCGTCAGCTTCGCCGAGAACGTCGAGCACGGGTCGTAACCCCGTCCCCCGTACCCATCCGAGCACCGGGTCGGCACCTGCCAGCACGTGTACGTACGTCGTCTCCCAGGCGTCGACGTCGAATCCGTGTTCTTGGAGACGCTGCGCGTACTGAACTGGACTGTCGACGCCTTCCGGGCCGCGTAGGACGCCACCCAGTCGCTCACTCCATTCCGCTGATTCCGCGAGATCTCGCATGAGCGCATGGGACGGAGCATCGAAGTTACCCGGCACCTGCCACGCCAGCCACGATCCGGATTCCAGGGTGTCCGCCCACTGGTCGATCAGCTCGCGATGGCTCGGAACCCACTGCAATGCAGCGTTACTGACGACCACGTCGTAACCGGTGGCGTCGAAGGACATGATGTCCCCCAACTCGACGGTGACGTTTCCCGGTAGGTCTGTAGGGGCCTGCGCGACCATTTCGGGAGACGAGTCGAATCCGGATACCGAGGCGTCCGGCCATCTTTCCCCGAGCATCGCGGTCAGGGTGCCTGATCCGCAGCCGAGGTCGGCTACCCGCGTCGGGTCTTCGGTGGCCACCCGTGACACCAGGTCCACGAACGGGCGTGACCGCTCACCCGAATAGCGGCCGTAGACTTCGGGATTCCACGTGACAGTGCGCATGAACCCATCCTGCACCCTGTTCCTGAGAATTGCCGCCCGTCAGATCTCGCTCTTCACGATCCGGCCATTCGAAAATCACCGACGCGGCACCACGGTGGACAGTACGTTCGGCAACCTCGACCAGTCCGCGGTGATGTAACTTGCGTGCTGCCCGGCCAACAGGTCGAGACGCTCGCTCGCCTCGGTTTCGGTGGCATGGGTTCCGTCGATCTGCGGAGCGACCTTGTGCGCGTCGGTCATGACGAGCAGGTAGCCGCGATCGTGGTACCAACTCGGATCCACGACTCCGGCGGTGTAGTCGAGAGCGTCACCGTCGAAGATCACGAACCACGGACGGATCCCCGGGTCGGTATAGCGGTCGAGACGTGGGTCTCCCGGTGATGCACGGTGAACAGCGGGAAAGGCGGCGCCGAGTTCGACGAGCCCGGCGGAGGACAGATCTCGCAGGTGCGTCGCATACTGCCGGTCCGTCCACTCCGTATCGAGAGGGTTTCCCTCCTCGATCGTTCCCGGTATCAGCTCGAACAGAAATTTCCCGGTCATTTCGGAATTGCTCGGCCATCCACGCTCGGTGACGGCGGCATCCGGGGTGGAGTAGGACTCCCCCATCAGATCGGCCGGCGTGAAAACCGCGTCTCCGAGAGTCCCGAGAATCAGGGCGTCGAGATCCGCGGGCCCACGTCCGTACCCGGCAGTGAACCCGTCCTTGATTTCCAACTTGATCATCACCGGTGGATGCTCGGGATTGGCCTCGTGCCACGCCCGCATATCTGCCAGGCATCCACGGAATCCCTGATCTCGTAGACCGCTTCGCAACCCGGATGCGTCCTGAGCGCCGACGCAGTTGCTGTCGCTCACCACCGGATTCATGTGCGACACACGCCAGTCCGGACCGCCCCCGTTGGTCCACAGGTCCAGCTCGAGCAACGACGCCCCGGAATCCAAAGCGTCGGCGAAGTACGGAAACGTCGCCTTCTCGTAGGAATTGTGGACCCCGACTGACGTGGTCTCGGAAAACGAGCGCACTTGGTTCGTAGTCGTTTCGGCGCCGGCAGAGGGCGCCGAGACGACCGCCACGAACGCACTCATACCGGCTACCAGGATTGCTCGCATGTTCGACACTCTCGCAGAAATCACCCCACGGCAGGATGGAATCGTCAGAGTTAACTGGACAATCGTCTAGATTGCACCGGAGTGGGGCATGATTTCAGGCGGTGAGTGAGGGCAATTGTCAGGCCAATAGCATCAGTGCCGAACTGATCCGAGTCAGAGCACTCGCCGCACACTCGCAGGAGGAATCGCATGCAGCTGACTCAATTCGTTCACCGATCCCTACGAGCGTCGCCCGAAGCGGTGATGACGATCTCCGATGGCCGAGTGCGCACGTCTCGCGAATCGGTCGACCGGATCAAGAGGCTCGCGGGCGGGCTGCAGACGTTAGGCCTGCGCACCGGTGACAGAGTCGCAATCTTGGCATCGAACTCCGACTACTACCACGAGGCGCTCCTGGCCTGCTGGTGGTTCGGAGCAGTGGCCAGTCCGGTCAATTCTCGCTGGAGCACGGCGGAAATCACATACGCCCTGGAAGATTCAGGGTCGACGGTATTACTCGTGGACGAGAATTTTGCTTCCGTCGGATCTACCCTTCGCGAGGCGTGTCCAGGCCTGACCACTGTCGTCTACTGCGGCAACGACCGAGTTCCGGACGGAATGCTCGACTACGAACAGGTGATCGCGGAGGCGATTCCGGTCGACGATCTGCGCGTCGGCGGCGACACGCTTGCACTACTCCTCTACACCGGCGGGACCACCGGAGTGCCGAAGGGCGTGATGATCAGCCATCAAGCGCTGATGACCTCGGCGCTGGGCACTCTCGCGGCAGGCGGCGTGGCAATCAGCAACGGAACGAACCTCGCGGTGAACCCTCTGTTTCACATTGCCGGGATCGTCGGATGGTTGGCTCAGTCGCTGATGGGTGGAACCCAGGTCTTCGTAGCGAACTTCAGCCCACGGACGTTCCTCGAGGCCGTGGACCGCTATCGCCCGACAACCGTGGGTCTGGTGCCGACAATGCTCCAGATGTTGGTCGCCCACAAAAACGAAACGGGCGAAGACGCAACCACCTACGATCTGTCCAGCGTCAGGATCCTGAGATACGGCGCCTCGCCCATATCTCCGACGCTTCTCGGGCAGGTCATGCAAATGTTCCCCAACAGTTCCTTCGCTCAGGGCTATGGGATGACTGAAACCGCGCACATCAGCATGCTGAGTCCAGCCGATCACCTCGAAGGTGGTGATCTCCTCCGCAGCGCTGGTCGCGCGCTCCCTCATTGCGAGGTGAAAATCGTCGATCCGGCCGGCTCGGAACTCCCACCCGGCAAGGTGGGCGAAATCGTCACGTTCGGCAGCCACGTCATGCTCGGATACTGGAACAAACCGAAGGAGACCGCAGAAGTGCTCCGCGACGGGTGGATGCATACCGGCGACGCCGGATACCTCGACGCCCGCGGTTACCTGTTCATCGTCGATCGCATCAAGGACATGATCGTCACCGGTGGCGAGAACGTCTACTCCACCGAGGTCGAAAATGCTCTGGCACAACACGAATCCGTCGCGGCCTGTTCCGTGATCGGTCTGCCCGATGCCCAGTGGGGCGAGCGTGTCCATGCCGTGGTCGTCCTTCGGCATGGTTTCGACGCCGACGCCGACGAACTGCGCGCTCACGTGAAAACGCTGATAGCCGGATACAAATCTCCGCGCACTTTCCAATTCGTCGATGCATTGCCGCTGTCGGCAGCAGGCAAGGTGCTGAAGCGCGATCTTCGCTGCAACGCAACGTAATCCTTTACGACGGTCAGGATTACAGCTTCAATGTCGGTTCTGGGTCGGTGATCAAGCGGTGCAGTGACGGCGACGCCGCTACGGCCTCTCCTAGTTGCGTCGCACTCGCGATTTCGTCGCCGAACTCCGATCGCCAGGCGTGCAGTCGACGCGTCAGTTGTTGCAATCGGTATTCGCGGGTCATGCCGATTGCACCGTGTGCCTGGTGGGCGGCGCGGACGCTCACGAGCGCATTCTGCGAAACCACCAATTTGGTTGCGCTCACTTCGAAGTCGGCGTCGCCTCTGATGAGTGCATGTGCAGTGCGATCGACGGCCAGCGTGGACATCGAAGCCATCTGAGCAAGCGTCACGATATGCTGCTGGACTGCTTGAAACTGCGCGACGGGCCTACCGAATTGCACCCGGTCGGACACATAGCGCCGGGTCAACGCCGACGCCGACTCCATCGCTCCCGACATCTGCACCGAGCGCAAGAACGCGCCGAGCTTGCTGAGAATCCGGGCATCGACCGGGTTGTCGCCGTCAATGGTCCGCGCTTCGGAGAACGTCAGGCTCTCACGCGGTTGCCCCGCAAGATCCGTCCCGCCACCGATCTCGGCGTCGGAGATGTCAAGGAGTACGACGCGATCACCGAGAACTGCTGCCAGCACTGATGCGGCACTACCCCACGGCACGTCGTGAAAGGTTCCCGACAGGAAACCGTCGTCGGTCCGGCGCACATCGTCGCGCGGCGAACCCGGGGCGACCGTTGCGATTCCGGAGGGCACGGGTAACCCGCCCGCTGTTGCCAGCCTGCCCGCGAGGTACGTCTCGGCGAGCGGCAGCGGCGCAGCGTGCCTCGCCGCCGCGCGCTGGACAGTCACGGCGTCGAGGAGCGAGCCACCGGAACCACCAACCGATTCGGGAAGACCGACCAGAGGTAACCCTAGTTCGACTGCCGCGCTCCATAATCCGGCGGGCAGACCGCCGATCTCCGCCTGCGCTACCACCTCGGTGCCGGACTTCTCGGCGAAAAATTGCTCGACCATCGATTCGAGGTCGGCGTCGAATGTGTACGCGTTGATCTGTGACCCCGAATTCATCGGTCCAACCCTTTCATGATCACGGTGCGGAGAATTTCGTTGGTACCGCCGCGAATCGACCACGACGGCGCCACCAGCACGGCCCGGGCGAGCAGCGACTCGTACGGATCGTCGGATGCAAGGTCCGGAGCCCGGCCGAGGTGCCGCGCGACGGTCGCAACACAGTCCTGTTCGAAGCGTGTTGCCATCTCCTTGATCAGCGCGGCCTCCGTGACCGGCGAGCGACCGGCGTCGACCATCCGTGCGATGGACAGCGACATCCCGCGAAAAGCCCAGCAGCGTGCGGTAATCGAGCCCAGATCGGCGAGGGCAGCTGGACCGCCTTGCGCTGCTTGGTTGGCCGCGAAGTTCTCGAGGACCGGCATCAGCGACATCCAACGGTCGACGCCACCTCGCTCGAGTGCGAGTTCACCGGTGTTTTGTCCCCAGCCCGCTCCGACGTCTCCGAGGCGACGCGAATCCGGCACGAAAACATCCTGGAACGACACCTCGCAGAAGTCCTCACTACCGTCGATGAACGGAATGGGTGAGACGGTCAGGCCCTCGCTGTCGCGATCGACGATCAGCTGAGTGAGTCCGTTGTGCTTGTCTGCCGAGGTTCGAAGCAGGGCGAGTATGTGTGTGGCGTGGAAGGCGCCGGTGGTCCAGATCTTGGTGCCGTTGACTTTCCAGCCACCATCGACACGTTCGGCGCGAGTGCGCACCGATGCCAGGTCCGAACCCGAGTCGGGCTCACTCATCCCGATCGAGAACGAGAACTCACCGCTCGCGATACCGGGAAGGAAGTACCGCTTCTGTTCTTCCGTGCCGTTGGCGGCGATGCTCGGACCCGACTGTCTGTCTCCGATCCAGTGATAGCCGACCGGCGCTCCCCGCGCGAGAAGTTCTTCGACGACGACCAATCGATCCACTGCTGACCGTCCGCCCCCGCCGTATTCCTTCGGCAGCGACATGCCGAGCCACCCACGTCGACCCAGATCTCGCGAGAACACCGGATCCACCGCCCCGGCCATCCCGAGTCCGAGCGAGTAGGTACCGGGGGTGAGTCGCTTGTCGAGGTACTCCCGCACTTCAGCCTGAAGAGCAAGCTCCTCGATCGTCAGTTCTGTTGCGTCGAAACGCATGACGTCTCCGATCAGTTTCGTGAGTCGATCCGCCGCCCGTGGCGCTTACCCGAATTTTTCATGCGCCCAGCAGCAGGGCGCAGCCGATCTCGAAGAGTCTGTCCGACAGGTCGTCGCGACGGCGAAGCCGGCCGATTCGGACGGCGTTCTCCACAACTGTCAAAGTGGCATTGACGGTGATCCTGGCGGTGGCGGACTCGAGGCCCGGACGGACTTCTTCGAGCATCTTGACCCATAGCGCGACGTACTCACGTTGATTCTGTTCACACGTGCGGCGGAACTTGTCCGGTAATTGGTCGAGTTCGCTGATCAACAACCCGATCAAATGACGCTCGTTGATCGCGAAATCGATATGTGCGGCAAGCAATCCGGACAGCGCGTCCTCCGGGCCGGTTGCGGCGCCGAGAGCCTGTGCAACGCCGAGCCGGCGACGCTCGCCGCCCCTCGAGACCGCGGAGATCAGCAGGTCGATCTTGGCATCGAAGTGGTTGTACACATTCGGGCCTGTCGTCCCTGCAGCCTCACCGATGTCCTCGGTATTGACTGCTTGATATCCACGCTCGTCGAACAGCCGAATTGCTTCGGTCAACAAGAGTTCACGTCTGGGTATCACAACGGGCAGGTGACCCGTTGCCGCCACGACTTTCACTTCTGAGCGACCCAGTTCCGCGTATGCAGCGCGGTCTGCCAACTCGACAAGCAGCAGTTCCATCTGACGCCTCGGCAAGGACACTCGATGCGAAGACACACTGTTGAAGACTGCGATGACAGCCCAGGCGAGCAGATAGCTGTCTTCCTCGTCGAGGTCGGGACGCTCAATTCGGATCAGCGCTGCATCGCGCGAAGCTGCACTCTTGAGGGTCGAACGCATTTCCTCACGTTGCTCGTCAGGCAGATAGCGTGCCTCTCGCTGCCACAGGAGCGACAGACCCCGACGTTTGGACACCGATGCCGCAAGTTCGGTGATCAGTGTTTTCAGATCCTCGGCACCTGCGACCCGATCGTAGAGCGATTCGATGCCTGCGTTGACCGCGGCGTAGAGGAGATCCGGCTTGTTCTTGAAGTGCCGATAGAGCGCAGGTGCCGTGATTCCAACTGCAGCAGCCACCTGAGCGACAGACACGTTGTGATAACCGTGCTCACGGAAAAGCTCACCTGCAGCCGCAAGAATCTGCTGCTTACGGTCGCGGGGCCTGCGTACGACCATCGTGACTCTCTCCTTCGCGGCAGCGGACAAGCTCAGAGTACCGAGCCGAGGAATGAAGCAATGAACCGAACCGTCTACAGCAGCGACGATCCGATGCACCGTTCACGAACACGGAATCCCGCTCAGGAGTAGATGAACGACTCGACCATCCGTCGTTCGGCGGCCCTGTCTGCGAGAGGCCATGCCAACAGCATCAACACGATCCGAACCACCCACTGCGACTCTTGACCTTCAGGATCCAATCCTGCAAGTTCCAGTGCAGTACGCGGCAGCAACGGCGAGGACACGAGATACTCGTCGATTCCGTTGGCCCGCGCTGCCGCAAGGCCGTGGCTCATGGCAGCGTCGGATCTGATCGCGTCGACGGCGACGAGGATCGACTCCACGATGCGCTCGTCGCCGTGCAGTGATTCGACGGCAGTCGCGACCTGGCTCGCCACGGATGCCGCGCCTCGTGACAACAACCCCTCGCGGATCGCGGACTTGCCACCTACGTAGCGGTAGAGCGTTGCCCTCGAACAGCCTGCGCGGGCAGCGACGTCGTCGGCGTTGAACCGATCGAATCCCTGTTCTCGAATCAGCTCTGCCGCAGCCGCGAAGATGCGCTCGGTTGCGAGTTCACGGCGGTTACCGCCGGCCAACCAGTCGGCGGCGCGGCGCTCGTTTGCACCGGTCACTCTCCGTCACCTCGTCTCACTCTGAGACAGATTCAATCAGAAATCTCAAGGCTACGGAAGGCCGCGAGCCTCTGACCTGGGAGAAGTACGATGGGGTTGAAGTGCGTGAGATTTTCTCAAAATGCCAGTTCAGAGGCATTTTCCACCTGTTGACTTCTCCTCGACGGCCGTGAAATCTTCCCTTCGTGACACCATCGACGCTCGACATCAACCCTTTCCTGCCGTCGAACATCGACGACCCGTACCCGCTATACGACGTACTCCGGCGCGAGCACCCCGTGTACCGCATTCCTGATACCGACTTCTATCTCGTGTCCACCTGGGAATTGGTCACCGAAGCCGTTTCCCGTACCGACGACTTCTCCAACAACCTCACCGGCGTGCTGGTTCGTACACCGGACGGTTCGGCAATGACCTTCGACATGAACGGCGGCGGCCAAGCTGTTCACGTTCTCGCGACTGCCGACGAGCCCGACCATCAACACCAGCGCAAACTTGTCTTGCCGACACTGGTCGCCAAACGTATACGAGCACTCGAGCCGGTGATGACCGAGTACACGCAGCAGTTGTGGGACAACGGCTTCGACGGTCGACGGATCGAATGGGTCACGTCGGTAGCGGACACGCTGCCGCTGCAGATGGTTGCCACGCTGATCGGCTTGCCGGCACACGATGTCCCCCAATTGCTGGCGTGGTCGTACGACAGCACCGAACTTCTCAGCGGCATCGTGACGTCGGAGCGTTTGACAGGCGTCGTCACCTCGGCGGCCGAACTCACCGGGTACCTCTACAGCAAGTTTCGTGACGCACGGGCTCACCCGGTGGATGATCTACTCGGAGACCTCGTCCGTTGCTGTGACGCAGGCGAACTCAGCGAAGACGTGGCCGTGCTGATGTTGGTGCAACTCGTCGGTGCGGGTGGCGAATCGACCGCCGGACTGATCGCCAACTCTGCACGGTTGCTCGCCGAGCGCCCTGAGATTCAGACGCAGCTGCGCGAGGACCCTCTACTCGTGGGCGCGTTCCTGGAAGAAACGCTCAGACTCGAGTCACCCTTTCGCGGACATCACCGACATGTCAACGCGGACACGACACTCGGTGGCATGACACTGCCCGCCGGCAGTCATCTCATACTGCTGTGGGGTTCGGCGAACCGCGACCCCGAGTCGTTCGTCGAACCACAGGTGATGAACCTCGACAGAGTCAATCCCCGAGCACATTTCGCCTTCGGCAAAGGAGCACATTTCTGTGTCGGGGCCGCGCTGGCTCGTCTGGAAGCAAAGACCGCGATCGCAGTCATTCTCGAAAACAGTTCACACTTCACAATCGATTCCGAATCCCCACCCCGTTGGGTCCCCAGCATGTTCGTGCGCCGCCATCAGAGTTTGTGTCTCGCTGTCACCGGATAGTTTCACTCAGTTGTCGAAATTGTGGGCTATCCAGTCGATCGTCTGCATTCCGAACAGATCAGTTCCCCAACCGTATGGATTCGTGAATGCGCGGTCCATACTGCAGTCGGTGGGCTGGTAGCTCACGTCGGTCCCTCCACTCCTGTACGTGTCCGCCAGTTCTCGCGCATCAGCTGCCGGTACAAGTGACATCGGGGAGTCGTCCTTTGCGCACGACGTTATCAATACCTTCGACGCCGGAGCACCGTGGCCCAGTACGTTGTCGTCGTACGCGCGCTGGAAACTGGGTTCTGTGATCGGATCGATCCCCGGCTCGAAAAGGCTCGCCAGCGGTACGAACGGAAGCGTGAAGTACGCCGGCATCTGGCACTCATCCCGGTACACGTCGGCAATCGCTCGGCCCACGGGATTGAGCTTGTCGTTCAACTTCATCTCGGGGTACCAGGGTTCGAGGCCAAGGAGCGTCGCAAATCCGAAGCCGGCACCGACCGAGGAATCTGTTGTCTCCATGAATGTTCGGGGCTTGATCACCATTCCCTCGAGGACTGTCGAGACGATGTCGAGTTCCGGTGCGTAGGACTGCGCAGATTCGGCGGCGAATGCAGTACCGACTCCACCACCAGCGATTCCGAACAACGCAATCTCCGCCTCAGGATTCAGCCCGGAATCCTGCACCTGAAATGCTGCACGCACAGCATCCAACTGCGCGTGCCCCGCGAACTTGCCCGCGAAGACGCCGTGAGGATCGCGGTCTCCGTTGTTCCCGACGTCGGATATCACTACGGCATAGCCTTTTCCGAACATCAGTGCCAGCGGACCCAACGCCGACCAGGAGGCGCCGTCCAACGGATCGCCGCCCGTCCAGTGCGAACTCGGATGACAGTAGCCGCCGACGCTGTCGTTGGCCTCCTGGTAGCTGATGACTTTCTTCTCCGATGCCGGTGTTCCGTCGATCGGGATCATCATGATCCCGGTGCTCACCACCGGCGTCGAACCGTCGATTCCGGTTGTAACGTACATGATCTTGTAGGCGTCGAGCTGTCCCGGTTTGTATCCGGTGAACAGTACATCCACCTTCTTCGACTTCAGGAGATCACCGGGACGCTCGGCGCCGGTCAACACCGGCTCGTCGTAAAACGGATCATCGGGCGTGAGTGCAGTGAAGATCTCCTCTTCGGATGCGAACTCCCCCGAACTGAGAGCACCGACGGTGAACCCGTTGAATACCTCTCCCAGAGTTGGGGTGTCGGTTCGAAACTCCTCGGATACAGGAGTTTGCACGTCTTTCGGGGCATCACTGTCCGGCACCTCAGCTCCAGCCGTTGCTGGCAGGACCAGCGCAACGGTCAGCGCTACCAGCGGCGCCAACCTTCGGAATGTCGCCGACGACATCACTGAACCGTCACTTTCAAACTGGAGAGGGCCGATTCGAGAGTTTGTGGGAGGGTCACCATCGGGCGGTGACTCTCCAATTGAATTTCGTAGGGAACACTCAATGTGGCTACGAGCCGTGGCCAATCTTCTTCGACCATCGCTCGGTACTTCGGCAAGAGCTGTGAGGTGATGTAGTCCCACCGTTCCTCGTACAGCGACCAGTTCCAATCCGGGAGGGGCAGTGTCACTGTCGCGGTGCGTCCGTCGGCAAGTGTCGTCGTGAACTCGAGGGGCCGGAACGAGCGAGGCGGGACCACGCCGGCGACCGAGGGCGAGCCGGCAACGGTCGATGCGTAGGTGATCGCTTCTCCCACATCACCTTTGTAGGCGCGCACGGTATCCCACTGGTCGCGGATGATCACCCCTTGCTCACGTTGGAGCAGTGCTACGTTCCCACGTGCAATCCGATTCGAATCGCCGGAAGCTACATCACGCCAGGCGTCCATGACATCCTGACCGAACATTCCGGCACTTTGCATTTCTTCCAGCGCGGGAAGTCCTTCATCCACGTATGCCTGATGCATCGGCATCAGATCCGAGAAGATGTTCTTCTGCATCACCAGGATCATCCCCAGCACATAATCCAAGTCGTCCGCCGTGACGTTCCTGCCCACCGCGGCGAGCGCGCGCAGCCCTGCCGGCAATTGGTTCAGCGCTTGCACGCCAACCTGATCCGTGACCTGAGAAACTATCGAATTGGCAACATATTGCAGATTCGGAAACGAGTACATGTCCGCCATCAGTTCGAAGTCGATCAGTCCCCCGCCGAAGTCCGCACCAACCTGTCCACCCATGCCCGCCCACTGCAATTCCGGGTGACCGAGTTGCAGATCCTCGTAGAAGCGGTACGACTTCACCAGGTTCGTGCGATTGGCCGACACTCCGGCGCGCGGATTCCACGATGACAGATCGATTCCGGCGGCTTCCGTGGCAGCGACCAATCGATACTGAAACAGCAAGGCCGCATAGGATTCCGGACTGCGACCACTGGCGCGGGCTTCTTCCACAAGGGCTTGCAAGGTGCCGAGATCAGTCGGCAACGCGGGATGGACACCGCCCGGACCGTGTTCGGCATTCCGATTCACCAAAGGCAAATTCACGTACTCGTCCAGCTCGGACGCCGACGCTGAAATCTGTACCGAGAGCAACGCGGACATCGCCAGCGCACATGCCGTCGCGGCTGCCAATACGTCGCGCGCCCAACGACGTCGCCGAACACCTGCCCCCAGGTTCATCCGCATATCGATCCCTGTACTCAGGTCGGCATAGCCCCGATCGACGCCGACACCAAACACTTACTTTGCAGTAAGATAACTCGAGCCCCGAATAAGTGCCAATCCACTGCGAACGCTTCAGGCATCTCTACACGTCGTTGCCGTCTGCAGTTGGTTTATCCAGTTCACGGGCGGCCGAAACCTCTCCAGCGGGCGACCAGCCGGTTACCTGATTGCCCGACACCGTCGGAACATGCGCAGCTACGACTGTGCCCCCGGGTCCGGAAACTCGGGGGCACAGTCCAGACGTCGAGTGATTGGCCGCTACCCGAAGTCAGGCATGTTCTGCCCGCTGTCCTTGTAGAACTTCCACGTGCCGTCCTGCGGCGACTCCATGATGCGGTAGACCTCGGTTGCACCGACAATCCACAACTGGCCGTCGTACCAGTGCAGAGTGGAACCCGATTCGACACGGCCACTTGCGAGTTCGTTGCCGTCGGCGTCGACCACTGCAACCTTGTTACCACCCGCAGTCCAGCCGCCGGTGAGGCCGCCACTCTCGACTGTGTCCGTCAGAACCGGCTTCGGATCAGCCGAGGGGGTGGTCTCCGGCGACGTGGTTTCCGGGGTGGTCGGTGCCGGAGTTGTCGTGCTCGGTGCCGTCGTGGTCGTGGCCTCGGTGGTGCTGGTCGGCTCGGTAGACGTTGTCGGATTGGCGGTCTCGCTCGTGGACGGAGCTTGGGTGGTGGTCGTCTCCAACGCATCAGGCTCGTTCGGCACCATCGCTTCGGCCTGCATCCTGCTCAGAGGGTTCGCCCCGTTGGGTGCCGGTGTCGCCGGATTCCAGGTGTTGGTATTTTCCCAGGCCTGGTTAGCCAATTGCGGACCACGATTACCCTCGCATTCGGTCCTGTTACTTACGAGGTCCTTATGGGTTATCTCGACAGACGACATGAAACCAGATGAGATTGCCGGCCCGTTCACGGTGTACACCCGCGCCCACATCACATTGCGACTGCCATGGGTAATTCCACTGATGGACGTTTGGCTCGCCGACAGATTATCCGTTCGAACGATGTAGCTCGGATCGGATTTCCTCACGAAAACCACCTTGTACCCCGTGACACCTGGAACCGCGGGCCAGCTCAGGTTTGCTCTACGTCCCAATAGGTCTGCTCCTCCCGACGTCGAGCAGTTCACAGTCGAGGTCAACGGCGTCGGATAGAAGTTGCCCGTCGCCACCTGTGCGCCAGTCGAATTGACCACGTCAGTTGGATTTGCCAACGTCCCAGTGGCCTGAGCCAGACCGAAAGCCATTGCAGCAGCGCCGCCGACAGCGATCAACGACCGCAGCGACTTCATGCGGGTGCTAGCCCGTCGCATTTCAATCATTATGAGCCTCCTGAAGCTCCCCGCAGGTTTCGTCAGCATCGACGCGGGCGTCATTTGTAGTGGCGGCGCGGGCATTCTCCAGACGCCGGTCTTTAGTTCGTCCAAATGCGATGACCAGCACCGCGCCTACCAATCCGCCGCCAAGGAAGGTTGCGAGCGGGCTGGAAAGCCAAGCAACGACATAGCCGAGCCCGCCGACGCTGATGAACACTCGGTCGGCCTCGGTGATGGTGTAGGGCAGTCGATCAGCCACATTGTTGGCATCGCCCTTGAGCGTGGCGAGCACGGTGTCCGCTCCTGCCGATTCGAGTTCGACCACGCGGTGGGTGATGCGCACGCCTTGGTCGTTGTCGACGCTGATCACGTCGCCGACAGCCAATTCAGTTGCAGGCACGGTCTTCGCCAGCGCCAGCGCACCGGTGGAAATTGCAGGTTCCATCGAACCCGAGCGAAACACCAGTGGTTTGATCCCGAATATCAGGGACGCGAGAGTGGCGATTATGCAGATGAGCCCGGCGACCGCAGCCACATTCAAGGCAATTTCCTTGCCACGACTGCGTCCCACGCTCACCTCCTCATCGGTGCTGTCCATCGCGATGATCACTGCCCCGTTGCGGTGAAGTTGAAGCCCAGATCGGCGATCTTGAACTGCTCCGTCTGACCCGCGGTCGAATCGACGGTCACCTTGATGCACACCTGCTCCGAAACACCGGCAGCGAGTGATCGGCCAGAGACGAGTGTCGGGTTCCCGGAGAACGCTTGCTGCGTCCCGATGATCGGTCCTGAACAGGTACTGCCGTCGTTGGCGCCGGTCTGATGTAGGGAAACCTTGAGCTTCCCGATCAGCGCGGACGAACCCGTGGCCGTTGCCGATACCGCCCACTGGAAGTTGGCAGTTCCGGTGTTCTGAACCGTCAATGCCCCAGCCTCACTCTGGCCTGGCAGCATGCTGTTGCGCTTGAGTTCGGTGAATTGGTGTGCGGGCCGCTGGTTGTCGACTTTCAGCTGGACCGACGAAGTGCTGAACATGCCGGTGGTCGCAGTAGCGCTGTCGGACCACGCCGCCATCGTGCCGACCGCTCCGAGGCCCAGGACCATGCCCAGTGAGAGCACGGCCCGGGTCCGTATCCAACCGGTCTCGCCCAGACGGCTTCGCATCCGCGCCCCGAGACGCGCGTCGCCGCCCGATTTCTGTTCTGTAGACATTCTGCTGTCCTATTTCGATTCGGAGGTTGGTGCCGATGGATCGGCGGGCAATACCGGCGCGCCGAGTTCAGGGCCGGAAAGAGTCGGGTCTGTGCCACTTTCGTCGTCACCGGCCTTGCCCCGCTTGTCGCGGATGCCACTGACGACCATCCACACGGCATATACAGCCAGGCCCGCAGCTACGCCTGTGGTGAGAATCGAACGCGATTGCCCGTTGATCACCGAGTTCACCCGGCCCAGATACGGCACCGAGTAGATGACCCGACCACGGATCTGCTCGGGCACCAGCGACCACGAGTCGGCGACGGGGTTGTTGTCGCCGCGAGTGTGGATGCGACGCTCCCCTTCCCCCGTGTAATAGATGCCTTCGATGCGGTGGGTGACCACCGCTGGATCGCCGGAGACGGGCTGGAACGTGATCACGTCCCCGGTGGTCAGATCCTCGTTGGGGGTCGGCTTGACCACGATGAGCGTGCCAGGGGGCATGGTCGGTTCCATCGAACCGGTGAGAACCGTGTACGCGATGGAGCCGGTGAGTCGAGGGATAACGACCATCACCGCGAGAATGCCGACCATCAGCAGCAGCAGTACCCACGAGACGATGGTGCGAGTCCACCACCATAGGGTGGTCTTGTCGTCTCCGCCTTGTTCGGGATCATGTTGCCGCTCAGATGTTTCCACGTGTGCGCTGTGCCGGGGTCGATACTCGGCACGTTCGCCTGCACGCCGGCTTCTCGCGGTGACGGTCATGACTGGCTCACTGAGCTTGCGTCGAAAGTGAACGTCGCGTTGGACTGCTGGCTCGCTGCCGCGCCCTGGCCCAGCGTGGCCCGCAGGCACAACACCTGCATCTGCCCGGCCGGAACCAGCTGTTCGGAAAAGGCCGCGCCGTCCATGGCACCGTTGTAGAGCTCAGTGCCCACGTCGCCAGTGGCGGTGCAGGCCGCCTCGTTGGCTACCTTGGCCACGCGCAGGCTCAGCGGCGGTGGGGTCGCGCCGTTGAGTACAACATCGGAAAGCACGTAGTTCATCTGCACGTTGCCGGAGTTGATCACCGGCAGTGGCATCTGAATGCTGTCGCCCGGGCCCTTGTTGTCCAACTTGAACCCATCGAGGTTGAACTGCTTGACCCCTTCTCCGCCGGCAGAGATATCGAGCATGCCTGCCTGGATAGTGCCGCCGGTCGATTCTGCGGTATCGCGCCACAGCGCGCCGGTCTGCTGCACCGAGACGAACCCGATGAGCAGAACCGACGACGCTGCGATCGCCCATTTGTATTGGGTCTTCACGTGACCTTCTTCTGGTTACGGATTAACTACGGGGTGAGCGTCTGCTCGAGGGTGACCGAGGCTCCCGACAGCGTGGCTGCCTGGCCAGCGCCGTCCGTGTTGGTGGTGTCCGGCTTGAACGTGATCGTCGTGGTGATATCGCGCGTGCCAGTGCCCGCGGAGACGCTCGCGTTCTGACCACCGGCAGTCGCGACCTCCAGCTTGCTCGCGAGAGCCCCGGAGATTCCGCCGACGGTAGGTGTCAGCGTCGCCTTCAGGTTTGTGCCGACGAGGGTGTAGTTGTACGTGGCGGTGTAGGTGAGTACGTCACCGGGGACAATTTTGTCGCTGGCCGGGTTGAACGTGTTCGCGCCGAGCTTCCATACGCCGGAGCCGGCCGCTTCGCTGATCGTCATCGAGCCGGCATTGACGGTCTGGCTTCCGCCAGCGCCGGTCGACGCGTTCCACGCAGCCATGGTTCCGGCACCACCTGCGAGCAGAACAGCAGCCGCACCTGCGGCGATCGCACCCTTTGTGGTCTTGTTCATCTGGTATTCCTCCTGTGCAGTTCGCGGCGGGACATCCGACGCGCTTGGTTGAGCCCGGGCCGTGCGGATGTGCACTCCGGTGAAACAGCCCCAGGAAGGGGCATGGGAAATGAAGCCGCCGAATTGAATTCGGTGACCGAGAAGGTTGGCGATGCGCGGAGATGGTCGAGATCGCCCCGTGCATCGCGAGGTCTAAGTGGCCGGTTGGGCCGGAGTGGTTATCCGCCGAGGCTGCCGAACAGGTCGAGACTTCCGAGCGAACCGGTGCTACTTCCGAGCGAACCGCTGCTGCTGCCACCTGGATCGGTGGTTTTCGCCGTGACCTTGACCGTGACCGCCGTGGAGGCGGGGCTGGTCCCACCCGCATTTGTCGCCGTGGCGGTGATCGGATGACTGCCGGGCGTGGTGATCGTCAGGTTGCAGCTGAAGTTCCCACTCGTATCCGCGGTGGCGGTGCAGGTGGCGCCGCCTCCGGTCACGGTGACGGTACTGTTCGGCTCTGCCTTGCCGGAGACCTTGACGGGTGTGCCCGCCTCTACTTCGGCCGAACCCAGAGTCAAACCGGTCGGCGCACTGGGAGCAACAACGACGGGCTCGCCCTCCACCAGGACGAGACCCCAGCCGGGGTTGATCTCGTATCCCTGCAAAACTTCGCCGGCAGGGATGCCAATCATGAAACCAGCCATCACGTTGGCGTTCTGTGCGAGAGGCGTTTTCACCAGCTCGATCCGCGTCGACGAATTCGCATTCGGCCCGATCACGAACTGCTGGCCGACCTGGCCGTCGAGCTTGCCCCGCACTGTCGCAGTGCCGCCGCCCGAGACGGACCAGCTCTCACTGAAAAGAGTGAGCGTGGCAGGAAGGTCGCAGACATTACGAACGTTGAAGGCCAACTGCGTGCCCTCGTCACCGGGGATCGGGATGTAGTCGGTTCCACTGGGATCGAAGGCCGCCGGCTTCACCCAGGGTCCACCGTTCTGGGACATCTCCAGGCACTGGTCAGTGATGTCGTCGCCCGGGGCGGCCGCGGCGCTACCAGGTGCAAGCAGCGCACCCGAGGTCGCGAGGAGCAGTGCAGCCGGCAGAGCCGCCAACACAGCAGTGGCGCGCCGGGGGAGACGGGATTCTCGTCCGTCCCCGACCGGGAAAAATCGAGGCATGTGAAGACTCATTTCGTCTGTCCCGTTGCCGGGCATTGGGTGAAGAGATGGCGGAACGAGGTACATCCGCCATCGGTGCCAAACATGTTGCAGAAAGCTTGCGAGCCGAACCGTGACGCTGTGCATGCCCTCGCTCATACATAGCAACCGCTCCGCTTCGGATCAATTTTTATCACAGGTATCAGCTTTTGTGGCGGTTTTACTGGTCAAACGTTCAGAAGGAATTTCAACATCCCTCAAGGGCTAATTCTGCACCCTGACCAGTACCGTTAGAAATAGTTAGCTGCGCATCGCAACTATTTACCAAAAAGCGTTCTGCGATCGAACGGGCGATTCGTTCCTATCCAAACAAGAACAAGTTCTAGATGCTCTTGGTATGTCCGGGAATCCACGAACGAACTCGCCGAGAACAGCGACCCTCGAGCAAACAGAAAGATCGAGCCGTTTCGAGACCCCCGCATTTCGTCCACTAGCGCCACGGACACGGGCGCCATCGATCGCTGCGCCCCGCCGGATCGTCCGGCCAGGACAAACTCTCGCGCGCTCCGAAACCAGCACTCCACCAATAACTTTGTCCGACCATCGAATCGCGACTGCCCGTGCTGCATCCAAAGCTGTGGGCCAGGAAGCAAATTCGCTCCCCGGCCCACGTGCATCTACAGTTGCGAAGCCGGTAAGGAGTTGACTACCGGCACCCAATCCCAAGGTAAAACGACGAGCATCTACGCCCCGAAGACGGTCTCACCTCCGACAACCGTGCGCAGGACCGACAGTTCATTCAAGTCTGTCGAATCGCTGCGCAGCGGATCTCCGTCGAGCACAACAAAATCCGCCAAAAGTCCCACCGCTATCCGACCTTTGTCCGATGACTCACCGGTGAGACGAGCGGCTGCGCTTGTGTAGCCGGCCAGCGCCTCGGACGCGGAAACCCGTTGCTCCGCACCCAGAACGTGACCTTCTCGCGTCACACGATGTACGGCGGTGTTCATCGTGAAGAGCGGGTTCACTGGAGTGACAGGGCAGTCGCAATGCAGCGCGTAGGCAAGCCCCGCCGCCACGACCGACGCCACGGGGCTGATCCGCTCGCCGCGACCCGGTCCGAGAAAACGATCGCGGTGCCGGTCACCCCAGTAGTAGACGTGGTTCACGAAGATCGACGCCACCACCCCGAGTTCGACCATCCGCGCGATCTGATCTTCCCGCAACGTCTGAACGTGCTCGAGTCGATGCGAAACTTCGATGTCCGGGTGCGCCGTCCGTGCCGCTGCAATTGCGTCCAATGCAAAATCGATGGCCTGATCACCGTTGGTATGAATCGCAACCTGTCGGCCGACAGCGTGATGTTCCTCGACGAGTGCCCCGAGCGCACCTGCCGGGATTGCCATTCCGCCGCAGTGGCATCCGCCCAGATCGTGGTACGGCGCGGTCAGCGCAGCGGTGTGCAACTGAATCGACCCGTCCGAAATGAGTTTGACGCCGCCCACACGAACTCGGTCTGTCGAATCGGCGAGTTCACCCAACTGATCGTGCACCCCGTGGCCGAGATAGAGGCGCGCACGCAGCCTCAAGTCACCATCGGCGTCGAGTTGCCGGTACGCCTCGTACATCTCGGCCGTGACGTACATGTCGTGGAAACTCGTCACGCCCACCGACGCCATGACTTCCTGCGCCCGCAGCATCGCGATCTTGGACGCATCCGGGTTCATATCCGGAACAAGTCCGTGCACCAGAGACATTGCCGGAACCTCGCACAGTTCACCGGTGGGTACACCGTCGCTGTCCCGAACGATGACACCACCTTCCGGATCGACCGTGGTGGCATCGATCCCGGCCTTCTCCAGTGCGACCGAGTTGACATAGATTCCGTGAGCAGACAAGTGCCGCACCAGAATCGGATGATCGGTGGAAGCCTTGTCCAGATCAACCGCGGTCAGGCCTCGATCTTCCGCCACGAGGCTGTCGTCGAAGCCCCACGCTTCGATGGGCTCGCCAACTGGTGTGATCGCGGCCCGCGCGGCCAACGCCGTGATCAACTTCTCGATGGTCGGGCACGTATTCGTCGTTGCGTCGACCCCACTGAGCATCAAACCCCACATCATCGGATGAAGGTGCGTCTCGATGAACCCCGGCACAACCACCGCTCCGGCGAGATCGACAACGGAGGTTTCGGAATCGGTCAGCGCCGAGATCTCGGCGTCAGTTCCGAGGGCGACACATCTGCCGTCCTTGACTGCCACAGCGGTGGCGTTATCGCCGACCGCACCGTCCATGGCCCTGATGTCGCCGTTGATGTAGATGTGGTCAGCCGCCGTGGTCATACGCTTGTCTCCATTCGTTTTCCGACAACAGTCGTCGAGGATTTCTTCGCGGGTATCCGCGTCGCCACAACCACTCCGGCCAAAATCATTCCGGCACCCGCAAGTTGGACGAGAGTTGGGGTCTGTGCAAGCAGCACTGCGCCGAACAACAGTGCTGACGCCGATTGCAACACGAGGCTGGCGGCGACTGCACTTGCAGGCAGACGCTGACTGGCGCTGGCTACCAGCAGCCACCCGATCACCTGAGATACCAACGCGAGCAGCACAAGCCAGCCTTGAGCTACGAGCGAAGGGGTCAGATCCAAAGTTCCACTCACGAGGCCGTATGCACCTGCCGTGAGGGCAGTGGCTCCCGTCGAGACGAACATCGGCAACGCCGTTCTGCCCGCCGCCCGAGTAGCCAGACCCATGAGGAAGATGTAGACCGCGTACGCGCCTGCGGCGATCACGGCAAACGACACTCCGACAGCAGGATTCGACCCGGTGAGCGTTGTGCTCGTCCCGGCTACCAGAGCAACTCCGACAAAGAGCAACGGAAGGCTGGCGACCAGTTCCCGGCCGATCCGTTGGCGCAGGACAACGTAGCCGAGGATTGCGACGAACAGCACCTGCAAATTCAGGATCACAGTCGAAAGACCTGCCCCGATCGAATGAATCGACTCGTGCCAGAGCACCAGATCGATTCCGAGGAACGCGCCGGCAAGTAGAGACTTCACGATCCAGGGCGCCGAGACCGAAGGCCGGGGTGACCGACGACGCTGAACGAGCACGAGCATGCCGAGAGGGATGAGCGCATAGAGACACCGAAAGAATGCACCCGTCGACGGAGACACTCCTGAGAGTTCGTAGAGCACCGAGGTCAACCCGAGGATGCATGCACCGGCGACGACTACGCGCAGGTCACGACGGCGTAGTTGATCGCCGGACGGCTCGCGTGGCGATACTTCATCACTCATGGTGATAATGTATCACCGACGCGAAGCCTGTCATACAGGGAAGATGCGTGCATGAGAACTCCGGTTACCCGTGAACGCGTGATCGCTGCCGCAGCCGATCTCGTCGACAGCAAAGGCGCCGACGCTCTGGTACTGAGTCAACTCGCCGAGACCCTCGACGTCCGGCAGTCAGCCCTGTACAAACACGTCGACGGGGTCGATGACGTCCACCATCAACTCAGCCTCCTCGCACGCAACCTTCTCGCCGAACAACTGCGTGCCGCCGCGGTCGGTCTCTCGCGCGACGACGCCGTCATGGCGCTCGCGGACGCATGGCGTGCGTTCGTCCGAGTACACCCCGGGCTCTACGCCATCACCGACCGCTACCCCACTGCACCGCATCCCGATCTGGTCTCCGCCGTCGGCGAGGTGGTCGACGTCATCAACAAGGTGATCGCGGGATACGGTCTGAGCCCGGATGATTCGGAGCAGGCGGCGTGGTCTCTTCGCAGTGCGCTGCACGGCTTCTGCATCCTCGAATCGGTAGAGGGACAACCGGCCGGCACCGACCCGGATCGGGTGTATCGACGACTGGTCGAACTTCTCTGCGCCGGTATTGCTCGTATGTAGATACCGGCTCCTGTTATCGTCGGATGAAACGACACAGACCAAAAAGGATCAGACATGGTTGGTGAACTCGACATCTCCGGATAAAACCGGGCATGACGGCCACCGGCAGACGCCTCGGAGCGCTGCCGTCGTGGCCATGTTGTCGTTCACTTACCCGACTCTTCGCGGAGCAGCGTTGCCGCGCCCGCACAACACCTGAGGTCTATTCATGTCCGATACCTACATCGTTTGCTCGAATCTGTCTTTTGCCTGGCCGGACGACACTCCGGTCTTCGACGAATTGTCATTCACCGTGCCCGGCGGCCGAACCGGGCTGGTGGCCCAGAACGGCGTCGGGAAAAGCACTCTGCTCAGATTGATCGCCGGCCAGTTGCGGCCGCGCGCCGGCAGTGTGTCCGTCGACGGCGTTCTCGGATACCTTCCGCAGGACCTGCCACTGACGGGCGATCTGACCATTGCCGAGGTCTTGGGCATCGCCCCGACGCTCGCTGCGTTGGACGCAGTCGAATCCGGGGACACACGAGAAGAACACTTCACGACAATCGGGTCCGACTGGGATATCGAGGAACGAACGCGAGCCCAACTCGGTCGACTCGGTTTGGCCGACATGACGTTCGATCGTCGCCTCGACACTCTGAGCGGCGGGCAGGTCGTCTCGCTCGGACTGGCGGCGCAACTCCTGCGACGCCCCGATGTCCTTCTCCTCGACGAACCCACCAACAACCTCGACCTGGACGCGCGCCGCAGGCTTTACGACGTTCTCGACGACTGGAGTGGTTGTCTGTTGGTGGTCAGTCACGATCGAGGACTACTCGACCGCATGGACCGCATCGCCGAACTTCACAGCGGCGAGATCAGCTTCTACGGTGGCAATTTCACCGACTACGAAGCCGCGGCACGCTCGGCTCGCGAAGTGGCGGAGAAGAACATCCGCAACGCCGAGCAAGAGGTCAAGCGCGAGAAGCGCGAACTGCAGCAGGCCCGAGAACGTGCTTCGCGACGCGCAAGTAACGCTGCCCGCAATCTCGGGAACGCGGGCTTGCCCAAGATCTTTGCGGGGACCATGAAGCGCAATGCTCAGGAGTCGGCAGGCAAGGCCAACGAGACACACCTCGCCCGGGTCGACGCGGCGAAGGACCGACTCGACAAAGCGGGCCGCGCTCTTCGAGACGACCAGACGATTTCACTCGAATTGCCTGGCACACATGTACCCGCCGGCCGGACGGTGTTCCTCGGTGAGCGAATGCAATTCGCGTTCGGCGATCATGCGATCTTCGCCGACTCCGGAATCGACCTGGCCATTCGAGGACCGGAGCGTATCGCGTTGACCGGGCCGAACGGCGTCGGAAAGTCGACGTTGCTACGCATCGTCAACGGGGATGTGGCGCCGACTTCCGGTGAGATCACGCGAGCCGACGGTCGAGTGGCATACCTGTCGCAGAGGCTCGACCTACTCGACCCCGCACGCACCGTCGCAGAGAACTTTGCCTTGTCTGCTCCAGGCCTACCGGCACCGGAACGCATGAACATCCTGGCGCGCTTCCTCTTTCGGGGTGCGGGTGCTCATCTTCCCGTCGCTGCACTCTCGGGCGGTGAACGACTGCGGGCTACATTGGCGTGCGTTCTCTTCGCCGATCCGGCCCCGCAGCTGCTTCTTCTCGACGAGCCGACCAACAACCTCGACTTGGTGAGCGTTGCTCAACTCGAAAGTGCCCTGAATGCATATCAGGGGGCGTTCGTGGTGGTCAGCCACGACGAGAGATTCCTGGCCGAGGTCAAGGTCGAACGCTGGCTCAGGCTCTCGGACGGCCGTTTGACCGAGGTCGCCGCACCGGGCGCATTGGGCTGACACGAGAAGTGAACAGGCGAAAGGCCTTCACACACGATGTGTGTGAAGGCCTTCGTCTGCACTACTGGTCAAGGCGTCCTGGTGTACACCGGATCGTCGAAGGATCGACGTTGCGTCACCCAGTCCGTGGACAGGATGTTCTCGATCACGTCTTCACGGGATTCGTCGAACACGACAAGAGCAATGATCAGAACCTGTGGATGGTTCTCGGCGAGGCGGCGTGAGTGGGCGCACCTTCCCGGGAATGATCTGAAATTCCATCAGCTCTGATCAGGACCGGCGTTGGCGCGCTGGTTCGGGAAGGTACGCCCATGCTCACGGTAGTTCAGGATCAGCAATCCTCCAACGACGACAGCGGTGTTGGTCGGTCGTTGCTTGACGAGATCGTTCGCGACGGTGCCCGGCAGATGCTCGCGGCGGCGTTGGCCGCCGAAGTCGCCGCATACATCGAGCAGTTCGCCGAGCATCTCGATGAGCACGGCCGGCGGCTGGTGGTCCGCAACGGCTATCACCACGAGCGTGACGTGCTCACCGCGGCGGGGGCGGTGACGGTGACCGCACCGCGGGTCAACGACCGCCGTGTCGACGCCGAGACCGGTGAACGGCAACGGTTTTCCTCGGCGATCCTGCCGGCGTGGTCACGCAAGTCCCCGCAGATGACCGAGGTGTTGCCGCTGCTGTACCTGCACGGGCTGTCCAGCGGCGACTTCGGTGCGGCGTTGGAGCAGTTCCTCGGCACTGGTGCCGGGCTGTCGGCCTCGACGATCACCCGGCTGACCGCGCAATGGCAGGACGAGGCGAAGGCCTTCGCCGACCGGGATCTCTCGGGCACCGATTTCGTGTACCTATGGGTCGACGGCATCCATCTCAAGGTCCGCCTGGAGCAGGAGAAGCTGTGCTTGCTCGTGATGATCGGCGTCCGCGCCGACGGCCGCAAGGAGCTCGTCGCGCTCACCGATGGGTTCCGGGAGTCCACAGAGTCGTGGGCTGATCTGCTGCGCTCATGCCGACGCCGCGGGATGACCGCCCCGGTGCTGGCCGTCGGTGATGGGGCGCTGGGGTTCTGGAAGGCACTGCGGGAGGTGTTTCCGGATACCCGTGAACAGCGCTGCTGGTTTCACAAGCAGGCCAATGTGCTTGCTGCGCTGCCCAAGTCGGCTCATCCAGGTGCGACCGCGGCGATGCGGGAAATCTACAACGCCGAGGACATCGACAAGGCCCAGGTCGCGATCAAGGCCTTCGAGGTAGATTACGGCGCGAAGTACCCCAAGGCGGTCGCCAAGATCGTCGACGACGCCGACGTGCTCCTGGAGTTCTACCGGTACCCGGCCGAGCACTGGATCCACTTGCGCACTACGAATCCGATCGAATCGACGTTTGCGACCGTGCGGTTGCGAACCAAGGTCACCAAGGGCCCTGGGTCACGCGCAGCGGGGATTGCCATGGCCTACAAGCTGATCGACGCCGCACAAGCCCGCTGGCGGGCGGTCAACGCCCCCCATCTGGTCGCGCTGGTCCGTGCCAGCGCGGTGTTCCACAAAGGCAAGCTGCTCGAACGACCCATCGACATCTCACCCGCTGAGCCCGACGAATCAAGCGAAACGGAGGTCGCCTGAAACACCCTCATCCACAGGTCTTGACAATATCTCACACGACAATCCGATCGGCGATTCGCCATTCACCGTGGCGCCTTTCGAACCTATCGACGTAACGGCATTTGATCGTCGCAAGCGTCTGCACCGTATCCGTACCGGAACGCTCTTGCCGCAGAAAGCACAAACAGTACGACTCGCACTGAGCGACATCGCCGTTGACGTCGATCAGTATGTTGGAAATGCAGTGAATCGACGAGTCGATCGTCTTGTGTCTGAGCTTCATGTCTTCGATCAGCCCGTCGACGGTTCCGATGTAACCGCCGTGGTTGTCTATCGCGTCGTCGAAGTAGCAGAGGGCCACGCTGTCGAAATCCTTCCGATCGACGGCCCGAGCGTAGCGATACAGAACTTCGGTGATTTCTTGCTTGTCAGCGAGGGACACGGTCAGGCTCCTGTTCTACCCGATGATCAATCAACCTGCAGTTCAACACCCTTGGTCTCCTTGATGAAGAAGACCGTGACGAGGGTGATCACCGCACAGAAGACGAAGTATCCAGCCGGAGCGAGAGAGTTGCCGGTCAAGCTGATGAGATAGGTGGCGATGAAAGGCGCGGTGCCACCGAGGAACATGTTGGTGACGTTGTTACCCAATGCCAGACCGCTGTACCGCACAGATGCTTTCAGCATTTCGACATAGGTCACGTACGAAGCACCGTTGACAACGGAAACGCAGATGAAGAGCACTGACTGACCGACAACCGCCTGCCAGATGCCAGAACCGGCCATCATCATGAACATCGGGATTCCGAGAACCACTGCGGCGGCACTACCGGCGAACAGCACCGGCCGACGCCCGTACTTGTCTGCCATGTATCCCGAGATCGGCAACGTGATGACGCCGAGAACCAGTGCAAGAGAAGTGGAAAGGAAAGCAACGCGCGACGAATGACCGCCGGTGGTCTGCAGGTACGTCGCGGCATACACCGAGGCGATGTAGTAACCGCCGGTGATGAGTGCGCCCAGCAGGATGATCTTGACGACGCTGCCACCGGAGGTGCTGAGCAACTCACGGATGGGAAGCTTCTTGGTCTCACCCTTGTCCTGCAGTTCTTCGAACTGAGGAGTGTCTTCCATCTGGCTGCGGATCCAGATACCGATGCCACCGATCAGCAGGCTGAGCAGGAACGGGATACGCCAAGCCCATTCGAGGATCTGCTCTTGCGAGAACACCGACGTCAGGCCGAGGGCCATGAGCGAAGCTGCCAGCGAACCCAGGTAGGTGCCGGTATTGACCATCGAGGTCTGCGTCGCACGCCACCGTTTGGGAGCGGACTCGGAGACGAACGCGTTGGCGCCGCCGAGTTCACCGCCGGCCGCGAAGCCCTGCAGGCAACGAGCCAGAACCAGGATGGACGTCGCCCACACACCCAACGTGGCGTAAGTCGGCAGCAGGCCCATTCCGGCTGTCGCGAGAACCATCAGGAGGATGGTCCAGGACAGCGCGTTCTTGCGGCCGTACTTGTCGCCGATGTGGCCGAAGAAGATGCCGCCGGGCACGCGTAGGAAGAAGGCCACGGCGAATGCTGCAAAGGTACCGAGCAGTGCTGCGTTCGGGTCATGGGAAACGAAGAACAGCGCGGCGATCGTCGTGGCCATGTATCCGTAGATACCGAAGTCGTAGTACTCGACGACGGTACCGACGATGGCCGCGCGAATTACCTTCGTCGTCGACTGTCGTTCGGTTGCCACGCTGCTGCCCTCGGTGGATTCGGCTCTCGCCATGGTCTCATTCTCTGACATGTTGTTCCCTGCCTGGATTGGATACTGACTGGATTCGGTGCCGCGCAGACGTCGGACGTCAGGAGTGCGCGATGGAATGGACCGGTGCGCTCTCAGCGCTGGTCCTGGTGTAATTCGCCGCATTACGTCCCGCTACGCGGCCCATGGTCAAAGCGTTGGCAACCGCATTGCCGCCGCCCACGTATCTCAGTCCGAGGATTCCGGCGCCGGCCTCACCTGCGGCGTACAGACCCTCGATAGGTACTCCGGTGCTGCCGAGCACGGCCGCATCGGTGTTGATCTCCATTCCCGCATGCGTACAGACGAGCTCTGCCGGAAGGATTTTCGCGGCATAGAACGGAGCTGTCGCAATAGGATCCGGATTGCCGACGGCACCCTTGTTCCGCAACGTGCGATGGCGGAGGAAGTCGTCGTCGTGACCGCTGGGCAGTTGGTCGTTCCATCGACGCAGGGTTTGCGCCAACGTCGCAACCGGAACACCCGTAGCCACTGCGAGGTCTTCGATCGTGTCCGCACGAATCGTGCCACCGGCGGCAACTTCTTCCTCGATGCGTTCGGGATTCCAATCCGCATATCCTGGAGCCAGATTCACGCGAGCGTTCTCGTCGAAGATCATCCAACCGTATCCACCCTGATGGTCGATGATGCCGGTCGAGACCGCGTACGAGCTGTCCTCGTCCATGAAACGACGGCCGTCCTGGTTGACGTAGATCCGCGACTTCGGCGGAAAGCCGGCCTGCCAGTGGTGGAATCGCTGGAAGTAGACGGTGGGCAGCATCAGACCCCAGCCGTCGCCCGCCAGGGAAGCACCGAGGTCTTCGGCAAAACGAAGATGGTCTCCGCGGCTCCCCTCGGCTGCGACGACGAACAAGGCCTCTCCGGCCTTGTTCGCGTCCGGGAAGTGGCGTTCCACCAAACCCGGATCTTGCGCGAATCCACCGGAGGCAACAACGACGGCGCCCGCAGGCACCTCGATGTCGTCGGCGACAACGCCGACAACCCGACCGTCTTCCTCGATCAGCTTCTGCACCCGTGTTCCGAAGATGACCTCGATCCCGTGCTTACGACGAGCCTTGTCCAGCACCTGAATCAGTCCGTATCCCTGGTCCTTGGGCACGTGGCCGCGCCAGACGTCCTCGACGCCGGCTTGGGCGAGTCCCGGCTGGTGAGCGTTACCCGAGATCGCCGCGGGAATCTCGACGCCGAGTCCGATGAGCCATTCCAGTGTCGGACCGGCGTTTTCGCAGAACGCACGAATCAATCCGGGTGAGAGCATCCACTGGTTGAGGTCCATGTAGTGCTGGAAGAACTTCTCTGCCGAGTCGTCGACGCCGAGGCCGGCCTGCACGCTCGTTCCGGCGGCCGTGAAGATGCCGGCCGACAGCGCGGTGGATCCACCGAGTTCGGTTTCGGATTCGAACAGCAGAACGGATGCGCCTTCTTCAGCTGCCGACACCGCAGCGGCGAGACCTGCTCCGCCGCCACCGATGACAACGACGTCCCAGTGCTCGGTCATGAAAGTTCTCCAGTCTCCGCGATGATGCGGTGGTAAAGACCGTTCGACACCAACCCGCCGTCGACAGTGAGTTCCGTACCGGTGGTGTAGGTCGAACTGTTCGAGAGCAGGAACAGCACTGCTTCGGTGATCTCGTCGAGAGTTCCCATGCGTCCGAAGGGAACCGACTTCAGTGACGCGGCGACGAAGTCGTTCGCGCCGCCGAGCAGCGCCGTACCGACCAGTCCCGGGTGCACCGAGTTGACGCGAATCCCCCACTGCGCGAAGTTACCTGCGGCCGACTTCGACAGACCGGTCAGACCCCACTTGCTCGACGAGTAAGCCGGAGAGAAGTATCCGATCTGACCGGCGATGGACGAGATGTTGACGATCGATCCGCCACCACTCTCGCGCATCAGCGGCGCCACCGCCTTCATACCGTAGAACGGGCCGAAGAGGTTGATCTTCATGGTCAGTTCCCAGATGTCGTTCGGGGTGTCCATGAATTCGAGCCGACGCGAGATGCCGGCGTTGTTGACCAGTCCGCCGAGTTCCCCACGGGTGGTGCGAATTTCGTCGACAACCCGGTCCCAGGCATCGACATCGGTGACGTCGAGAATATGAGCGGACGCCGATCCGCCTGCGGCGACGATGTCGTCGACCACGCCGGATGAATCCGAAACATCGGCAATGCAGACATGCGAACCGCGCGCGGCGAGAGTGCGCGCGTGATGCGCCCCCATCCCGGCAGCACCGCCGGTAACGAGAACGACGCCGGGATATGTCGTGGACTCAGACATGCCGCGAACCACCGTCCACCGCAATGCTGTGCCCGGTGACGTAACGCGCGCTGTCCGAGAGCAGGAACAGCAGCGGGCCGAAGACCTCTTCGGGCGAGCCCAGACGATGCAGTGGTACCGCGTCGAGTGCGTTCGCGAGCGCGATCGGATCTTCCTGGACCCACTTCGTCATCGCCGTGTCGATGTAGCCGGGTGCAATGGAGTTGACCCGAATACCCTTGTCGCCGAACTCCACTGCGAGAGACTCCGTGAGGTGCGCAACGGCAGCTTTCGACGTGCAGTATGCGCCTCTCCCCTTCCGCACACGCAGCGCAGACACCGAAGACATGTTGACGATGGCGCCGCCGGGACCGAGGTGACGTGCCGCCGCCTGAGCACCGTAGAGCACTCCCTCGACATTGACACTCAGCGTTGCGCCGATCTGCTCCGGGGTGATCTCCTCGGCCAGCGCAAACGGGAAGATACCCGCATTGTTGATCCAGAAATCAACCCGGCCGAACTCCTTCAACGCCAACTGCGCAAGCAATTCATGCTCGTCGGGCTTGGTGACGTCGACCCGAGCTCCGACGACGCGACCCGGCTTGTCCGCCAGTGCATTCGATTCGAGGTCCGTGTTGATTCGTGCGGCCGTGGCGAGCATCTGCTCTTCGTTGATGTCGGCGCCGACGACATGTACGCCGCGCGTTGCCAGTCCTTCGGCGAACGTCGCACCCATACCCTGAGCCGCGCCGGTCACCACTGCGACCTTGCCTGCCAACTCCGGGTACACCGCCGACATCTGCGTCACAACGGTACGGCCCGGGTTCGTCTGGTCAGAGCTTTCGGTCATGATGTACTTCTCCTACTGAATATTGTTGTGCAAGAAACATTTCGGTACTTCAAGCTTGTTCGGACGCTCGGGGCGCGTCGTCGCGGGAGACGGTGCGGCGGGCGATCTTCCACCCCTCACCGACCCGAACCACGTGATCTGTGACAGTTGTCATCCGCACCAGTCGCGAGTCTCCGCCGCGAGCGGTGGCAACGATCTGCAGGTACCCGTGCACTGTGAGAGCACTCTCGTCCACCGCCTCGACGACGAGATTGGTCAGAACGTGGCGATGCACCTCGTCGGCAGCTTCCGCCGCAGCGAAGAAGCGAGCAGCAAAAGCCGCAAGGTCGTCGAAACCGACCACAGGTTCCGGATAACTGGGGGAATGAAACTCACCGCCATCGGTGAATGTCTGCGCCCAATCCTGCTGGCGCCCAGAGTCTATGCAATGACTCTGGTGGCCGTACAGCTGGTGAATTGCGGCAACATCCTCCGTTGCCACGACGCTGTAGTTGCTCATGAAGGTTCTCTCCGAACACGCTGCGCTGCATCCACCCGAAGGTTGTGCAGCTTCGTAAAGTGTGCGATAATCGCACACACTGTGCGATATATTCAAAGCGTAGGTGGCATACCTCACAAACGTCAAGAAAGGGATTTGATGTCAGAGCTGAGCGAGGAACACCGACCGCGCAAAAGTGCAGTTCAACTGGACTCCAGCATGTCGAAAACGCTGCACCACGGACTCGAGATCCTGGAACTCCTGACGTCTTATCCGCACGGCTTGTCGGTCACCGACATCGCCGACGGAGTGGGAGTCCACCGAACCGTCGCACATCGGTTGATCCGCACGCTCGAGGCTCATCACCTGTGCCGCAAGGACTCCTTCAAGCGCGTCACTCTCGGCGCCGGCCTGGTCACCCTCGCCGAACCGGTGGAACAGGATTTGCGCACTCTCGCTCGCCCGATACTTCAAGAACTTGCCGAGGCCACCGAGGCGACAGCGCACCTGGTGGTCCGCGAGAGCGATACCGAAGTGCGCGCGCTGATGGTGGTCGAACCGCGCAGCGCCAAGGTTCACGTCGCGTTTCATCCAGGGCAGGTCGATCCGATCGACCGCGGCTCCGCCGGGCTTTCCATCCTTGCCTCACTCCCGCCGACGAGCGGGGAACGAGAGGAAGTGACGGCGGCACGCGCACGCGGCTACGCAGTGACCGTCGGCGAGGTCATCCCGTCCGTCCTGGGAATCTCAGCGGTGATCCCCGGCCGACGCCGCGACGCCATCTCCAGCCTCGGAATTTCCGTCTTCGACTCCGAGGACCAAGCAGCGCTGGGCGCCGAGGTCATGGCAGCGGCAAAAACCCTCGGCAGCATGTTGCGCTGATCCGAACACCAGTCGAGCCCCGGGAATACCCGGGGCTCGACTTTGTTGACTCCGAATGAGATAGTTGAACAATCAACTACCTGACATCAGCTTCACGGATACAAGGAGTACGACATGCCTGCTGTGACAGTCGAGAACATCTTGGCCCTGCCCCGTCTCGACGAGCCGGCAGAGTCAGCAGTCGACCGCCCCGTCAAGAGCATCACCACCGCACCGGTCGGATACGAAGGTGAAGGCTTTCCCGTTCACCGCGCCTTCGCCGGCATCGACCTCTCCGCCCTCGATCCCTTCATCCACATGGACCAGATGGGCGAGGTCAACTACGCACCCGGAGAACCCAAGGGCACACCGTGGCACCCGCACCGCGGCTTCGAAACCGTGACCTACATGATCGACGGCATCATGGAGCACCAGGACTCCAACGGTGGCGGTGGCATTATCGGCGGCGGCGACACCCAGTGGATGACCGCGGGTGGCGGCATCCTCCACATCGAAACTCCGCCGGAGCACCTCGTCCTCAGCGGCGGCCTTTTCCACGGCGTCCAACTGTGGGTCAACCTGCCTCGCGACAACAAGATGGCATCTCCGCGGTACCAGGACATCACCGGTAACAAGGTGGCCCTGCTTTCCTCGCCGGACGGCGGAGCCTTGGTACGCGTCATCGCCGGAGACATCGCCGGCCACGCCGGACCCGGATCGACGTACACACCCATCGCGCTCTCCCACACGACTGTGGCCCCGGGTGCGAGCCTGACGCTTCCGTGGAACCCCGAGTTCAACGCGATCGTCTACGTCCTCGCCGGCGAAGGCACGGTCGGGGCCGAGCGTCGGCCCATTCGTGTCGGACAGACAGCTGTCTTCGGACGCGGTGACTCCATCACCGTCGCCGCTTCCGATCGCCAGGATTCACGGACCGAATCTCTCGAGGTATTCATCCTCGGCGGCAAACCGATTCGTGAGCCCATCGCGATGGCCGGGCCGTTCGTCATGAACACCAAGTCCGAGGTCATGCAGGCCTTCGAGGACTTCCAGGCCGGACGCCTGGGATCCATCCCGGCGGCACACGAGACGCTGAGCTGACATGTCGTCGGTAGTCGTCCAGCGAGCTGACGAACGTGCGCATCTCAACTACGGCTGGCTCACGGCGCGTCACAGTTTCCCCTTCGCCGGAAACTTCGATCACGCCGCGTACGCGCACGGACTTCTGTTGGTGAACAACGACGACATCATCGAAGCCGACTACGGTTTCGACACTCATCAGCACCGCGACACCGAGATCGTGACGTGGGTGCTCAGCGGATCTCTGGTTCACCAGGATTCCGCTGGGCACTCCGGAGTCATCCATCGCGGACTCGCGCAGAGAATGAGCGCCGGTACCGGAATCCTGCACTCCGAGCGCAACGATCGCTTCCGGGCCGACGGCTCACGTGTCACCGAGCCCGTTCACCTCGTCCAGATGTGGATACCCCCGGACGAATCCGGAGTGACTCCGAGCTATCAGGAACTCGACATCAACTCCGAACTCGACGGCGGTGGCCTGATCACCCTGGCGTCGGGGATGCCCGCGCATCGCGACCACAGCGCGATCAGCTTGCACAACAAACATGCGGCACTGCATGTTGCTCGCCTCGAGACCGGTGGGTCGGTATCTCTCCCGGATGCGCCGTACGTGCACGGCTTCATCGCCGGTGGCACTGTCGACGTCGAGGGAGTCGGATTGCTCGGCCCGGGAGATTCGTTGCGACTCAAGGATACTGGCGGTCAACGAGTCGAGGGAATCGGCGATGCGGAGATACTCGTGTGGGAGATGCACGCGTCGACGAACTGACGACACCACCGAGTACGCCCAATGTTCGGACTACACAGCAGGTTCGTCGTAGGGTGGATGCCGGTAGTGGCGGATCCCGATTGTGGTGGATCCCGGTGGTACAGAAGGAGGAGCCATGGCATCTGGTCGAGCACAGGCCCCACGGACGACACCGCACATCGATGTGCACCGCTCCGGCGATCGCTTGAAATCCCGCGTCTCCTGGCTGGATTCGAAACATTCGTTCTCGTTCGGACAGCACTACGATCCGGACAACACTCATCACGGATTGCTGCTCGTCAACAACGACGACACCGTACTGGCGGGAACCGGTTTCGACACCCATCCGCACAAGGACATGGAAATCGTGACCTGGGTGCTTCGCGGTTCGCTCGTGCACCAGGATTCCATCGGCCACACCGGCGTCATCTATCCGGGACTCGCCCAGCGCATGAGCGCCGGTACCGGAATCATGCACAGTGAGAAGAACGATTCGTGGCGTATCGGCGGCGAACAGCATTCCGACCCCGTGCATTTCATTCAGATGTGGGTGGTACCGGACGAAGGTGGACTGACCCCCGGTTACGAACAGCTCGAGATCGACGACGAACTGCTGCGCGGCGGTCTGATCCCGGTTGCCTCCGGGATGGAGCGCTACAAGGATCATTCGGCGATTCGCATCAACAACAAGAACGCCGCCATGCATGTCGCACGCATTCTGCCGGGCACCTCCGTGAATCTTCCGGGCGCACGGTTCCTGCACGTCTTCGTCGCGCAGGGCACTGCCGAGATGGAGGGCGTCGGCACACTGTACGAGGGCGATGCTGTCCGGTTGAGCGATTCGGGTGGCCAGCAGCTGACCTCCGACGCCGGGGCCGAAGTCCTCGTCTGGGAGATGCATTCACGTATCGGTGGTTGAGACCCGGTCTCGGCAGGACTCGGCGCGCTGGAGATACTCGACGGATGAGCATCGACAACTCCGCCGCGCCCGTCAAGAAGCTTGACCCACTCAACACATTGATGGGTGTGCGCGCCGTTTCGGTCGAGCCCGGGGACCTGGCCTTCGCGCAGGCCGTCGGCGAGCGATTCCACGATCACCGTGGCAAGACCGTGCTCGGTTCCATCGGAGTCATGATCGACGGTGCCATGGGTGGCGCGGTGTACTCGGGACTGACCTCGGGCCATCAGTCCGTGCTCGCGCAGGTCACGGTCAGTGCGGGCGCCGACATCCCCGACATCGCGGACGTCGGTGCCACCGGAACACTCGTGCATCTCGACGACGGCGTCGGACTCGCATCCGGGCAACTTCGCGACGAGAACGGCACCCTTCTGGCAGTGATGGCTGGTCGCGCCATGGTGGTCTCGCGTCCCCCCGTCGTGGGAATCGACGACTACGTAGAGGGCGAGCCGCTGCCCGTCCCGACGCCGGAGAAGACAAGCGACCTGAGCGGGTTGTCCGGGTCCGACGTCGTCGAAGGAATCCGCGACGGCAAACTCGAACGCGGTCCACTCGCCGGACTCCTCGATCTTGCTGTCGTCGACGTGACCCCGGGTTCCGTCGTCGGTGAGTTCGCACCCGTGGCCTGGATGGCCAACCCGTTGGGCGCCGTTCAGGGCGGTGTCCTCATCTCGGCAGTCGACGCCATCACTGGCCTGTCTGCCCAGACCCTGACCAGCGTCGACCAGGACTATCGCGTCCTCGACCACAAGATCGACTTCCTGCGCTCACCCGACATCGGCGGGCCGGTCTTACGCGCCGAGGCCTCCGTGATTCGTGCCGGGCGCAGGCTCGCGCTGATCGAAACGCGCATCGTCGACGCCGGCGGACAGGTCTACGTACGGGCCACCTCGAGCATCCAGATGCTCTCCCAGCAAGTTCACAGCGGATAACCAGTTCCGCACCAGGTCGCCCGTCCACCATTGAGACAACAGCCCACACAATGGAGGTACAGCGGCGTGAACAAAGACATCGAAGCGAGCAGGCTACGCGTGAGCCGTCGACGGGCCCTCGCTCTCGGCGGAACCATCAGTCTCGGCGGGCTCATCGCAGCCTGTTCCGGTAACAGTGGCACCGCGACGACGACTTCGGCCGCGGCTGCATCGACGACAACCACTTCCGGCGCTTCCGCAGCGGCCACGTCCGGCGATGCCGTCACCGCACTGCTGGCCAAAGCACCGCAGTGCGTCATGAGCAAGGAAGAGACGCAGGGTCCCTACTGGTTCGACGTCGACTCCATTCGCGGCGACATCCGCGAGGACCGTCCGGGCACCACGCTGCAGGTTGCGATGCGCGTGCAGGACAACAGCCAGTGCAACGTCGACGGCAGCATCGGCGCGGTCAGTAACGCCGTCGTCGAGATCTGGCACTGCGACGCCGGCGGCGTGTACTCCGGCTTCGAATCCGGTTCGCTGAGCGCCAACGGCGGCGGCGGTGGCGGAACTCCCCCGGCCGGCGGGATGGGTGAACCTCCGTCAGGTGCACCCGGAGGCGGAATGGGCGAACCACCGTCAGGCGCCCCCGGCGGAATGGGCGGCGGCATGGGAGGGTCCGGTGAGACCTCCGACGGTTCGTACAGCGTCGGCGACACCGAAGCCACCACCACCGACGACGGTACCTATCTGCGCGGGGCGCAGACCACCGATGCAAACGGCATCGCACAGTTCACCACGATCTTCCCCGGCTGGTACATGGGCCGCACCACCCACATCCACGTCAAGGTTCACATCGACAAGAAGACGGTCCTCACGTCGCAGACCTTCTTCGACGAGACCCTTCTCGACGAGGTGTACTCGCAGTCCCCGTACAGCGAGCACACCGGTCGTGAGAACAACACGAACAACGCCAGTGACGGCATCTACGACGACACCGGCCTCATGACCGTCGAACAGCAGTCGGACGGGTCCTACCTCGCCGTCATCAACCTGGGTATCGACGCCTGAGGTAGGAGCCCGGTCAGCTGCCGACGTATGCCGCGAGGTGCTTTCCGGTGAGGGTGGAGCCGTCGGCGACGAGCTCCTCGGGAGTGCCCTCGAAGACGATCCGACCGCCGTCGTGACCCGCACCAGGGCCGAGGTCGATGATCCAGTCTGCGTGTGCCATCACCGCTTGGTGGTGCTCGATCACGATGACTGACTTGCCGGAATCGACCAGTCGATCGAGCAGGCCGAGCAACTGCTCGACGTCGGCCAGGTGCAGTCCGGTGGTCGGCTCGTCGAGGACGTACACGCCGCCCTTCTCACCCAGGTGGGTTGCCAGCTTGATGCGCTGACGCTCACCGCCCGACAGCGTCGTCAACGGCTGGCCGATCGTGAGGTATCCGAGCCCCACGTCGACCAGTCGGACGAGGATCTTGTGCGCAGCGAGGGTCTTGGCCTCACCGTCGCCGAAGAACTCCTCGGCCTCGGCCACCGACATCGTGAGAACCTCGTTGATGTCCTTGCCACCGAATTTGTATTCGAGTACCTCGGCTTGGAAGCGCTTG
This sequence comes from Rhodococcus sp. 008, assembly GCF_001682295.1. Taxonomy (NCBI): domain Bacteria; kingdom Bacillati; phylum Actinomycetota; class Actinomycetes; order Mycobacteriales; family Nocardiaceae; genus Rhodococcus; species Rhodococcus sp. 008. The sequence continues at coordinate 1,034,248 of NZ_CP012749.1, forward strand.
CCCTCGCACTCCTCGCAGAGAGTGGCAACGCCGGCCATCATCGCCAGGTCGCTGTAGATGACGCCGTTGCCGTTGCACGTCGGGCAGGCGCCCTCGGAGTTGGCACTGAAGAGCGCCGGCTTCACGCCGTTGGCCTTGGCGAATGCCTTGCGAATCGGGTCGAGCAGCCCCGTGTACGTCGCCGGGTTGCTCCGACGCGAGCCGCGGATCGCGCTCTGATCGACCGACACCACGTCTTCGCGTTTCGCGAGCGAGCCGTGGATCAGCGAACTCTTGCCCGACCCGGCGACACCGGTGACCACGACCAGGACGCCGAGCGGTACGTCGACGTCGACGTCCTGCAGGTTGTGTGAGTTCGCTCCACGAATCTCGATTGCTCCGGTGGACTCCCGCACGGTCTCTTTGATTGCGGCCCGGTCGTCGAAGTGACGGCCGGTTACGGTGTCGCTGGCACGCAAACCGTCGACGGTGCCCTCGAAGCAGACGTTTCCGCCGGCGCTACCCGCACCCGGACCGAGGTCGACGATGTGGTCGGCGATCACGATCGTCTCCGGCTTGTGCTCGACCACGAGCACGGTGTTGCCCTTGTCCCGCAGGCGCAGCAGTAGGTCGTTCATCCTCGCGATGTCGTGCGGATGCAGGCCGGTGGTGGGCTCGTCGAAAACATACGTGATGTCGGTGAGCGAGGAACCCAGGTGACGAATCATCTTGGTGCGCTGAGCTTCACCGCCGGAGAGGGTTCCCGACGGCCGATCGAGACTGAGGTAGCCGAGTCCGATCTCCACGAACGAGTCGAGCGTTTCACCGAGCGTCGTGAGCAACGGCGCGACCGAAGGCTCCTTCAGTCCGCTGACCCATTCCGCGAGATCGCTGATCTGCATCGAGCAGGCGTCGGCGATGTTGACGCCCTTGATCTTCGACGACCGCGCCCCCTCGCTCAGTCGCGTCCCGTCGCATTCGGGGCAGGTGGTGAACGTGATCGCCCGCTCGACGAAAGCCCGGATGTGGGGCTGCATTGCGTCGACGTCCTTGGCCAGGAACGACTTCTGAATCTGCGGAATCAGACCCGTGTACGTCAGGTTGATGCCTTCGACCTTGATCTTGGTCGGCTCTTTGTAGAGCAGATCGTTCAGTTCCTTCTTGGTGTACTTCTTGATCGGCTTGTCGGGATCGAAGAAACCGCAGCCGCGGTAGATCCGGCCGTACCAACCCTCCATGCTGTAGCCGGGGACCGTGATCGCACTCTCGTTGAGCGACTTGGTGTCGTCGTACAACGCGGTCAGATCGAAATCGTTGACCGCCCCTCGTCCCTCACACCGCGGACACATGCCGCCGGTGATCTTGAAGCTGCGACGCTCTTTCGTCTGACGTCCGCCGCGTTCCATCGTGACCGCGCCTGCTCCGGAGATCGAGGCCACGTTGAACGAAAACGCCTGAGGCGAACCGATGTGAGGCTTTCCGAGACGGCTGAACAGGATGCGGAGCATCGCGTTGGCGTCGGTGGCGGTTCCGACGGTCGAGCGCGGGTCGACTCCCATCCGCTGCTGATCGACGATGATCGCGGTGGTCAGGCCGTCGAGAACATCGACGTCCGGCCGCGCGAGCGTCGGCATGAATCCTTGAACGAAAGCGCTGTAGGTCTCGTTGATCATCCGCTGCGATTCCGCGGCGATCGTACTGAACACCAGCGAACTCTTCCCCGAACCGGAGACGCCGGTGAATACCGTCAGCCTCCGCTTCGGGATCTCGACACTGATGTCTTCGAGGTTGTTCACCCGCGCGCCTTGCACGCGGATCAAATCGTGGCTGTCTGCGGTGTGCAAGGCAGTCATCGTGTCTCCATCTGTCAGTCGATCGCCGACGGTCTCAGCGCAGTTGACGGGCTCAGCGCAGTTCTTGAATACGGATCAGGTTTCCCGCTGGGTCCCGGACGGCGCAATCGCGAACGCCGTACGGCTGCTCGGTCGGTTCCTGGACGACGTCGATGTCGCCGGCCTGAAGCCGCTCGAACGTGTCGTCCAGATCTTTGGTGGCCAGGAGAAGTCCGCCGTAGGTGCCCTTGGCCATCATCTCGATGATGGTGCGGCGCTCCTCGTCGGTGATTCCGGGATCGACGGCCGGCGGATGCAGCACGATGGAGGTGCCGGGCTGGCCGGGCGGCCCCACCGTGATCCAACGCATCCCGTCGTAGCCGACGTCGTTGCGAACCTCGAAGCCGAGCGTGTCGCGATAGAAGTTCAGGGCGGCTTCAGGGTCGTCCTGCGGAAGGAAACTCGAGTGAATGGTGATGTCCATGGCGATCACGTTAATTGCGGCTGCGCGGTCTGCGCTTCTCGATTCCTGATCGGTCTGGTGACTTGTTTGGACACGCAGGACGGCATTCCTGCTGTCGACTGCTCGGCCTCGCGCCGATAGACACTGGGCGGAACCCCCACCAATTCGGTGAACTTGCTGCTGAAAGTGCCGAGAGAGCTGCAACCGACCTCGAAGCAGACGTCCGTGACACTGAGGTCTCCGCGCCGCAGTAACGCCATCGCTCGCTCGATTCGCCTGGTCATCAGGTAGGCGTACGGCGGTTCTCCGTATGCCTGACGGAATTGGCGACTGAGATGCCCCGCAGACATGTTCACTCCCCGCGCGAGCGCCTCCACGTCCAGAGGCCGCGCGTACTCCCGGTCGATACGGTCTCGCACACGTCGTAGTCGCGCGAGGTCCTGCAGGTGCGGATCTGCGGCAGGTCTGCTGGTCACGTATTCGATCGTGCCATGCCATACCGACGTTGCCCAGCACAAGAGATGAACTCGGCGTGGAGCGATCGCGCACACACCGAGCAGTTCGTCATGATCGTGTAAGGATGGAGAAATGACCACGGCTCATCGCTCAGGCATCGACCTCACCCACCTCGACGGCGACACACGGGCGCAGGACGATCTGTTCGTCCACGTCAACGGAAAATGGCTCGCCGAATACGAGATTCCGGCAGACCGCGCAGTCGACGGGGCCTTCCGGACGCTCTACGACAAGGCCGAAGAAGACGTACAGACCATCATCACCGAAGCCGCGGAGTCCAACTCGGCCGCCGGTACCGATGCACAGCGCATCGGCGACCTGTACTCGAGCTTCATGGACGCCGACGCCGTGGAGGCCGCAGGCCTCGGCCCCATCGACGACGAGCTCGACGCCGTCGCCGATGCGCCGGACCGGTCGTCGCTGGCCACCGTGATCGGACGCCACCAGCGCGTCGGCGTCGGCGGTGCCATCTCGCATTACGTCGACACCGATGCCAAGAACTCCGAGCGGTACCTGATCCACTTCAGCCAGTCGGGAATCAGCCTCCCCGACGAGTCGTACTACCGCGAGGACAACTACGCGGAGATCCGCGAGAAGTACGTCGCGCACATCGACAAGATGTTCACCCTGGCCGGCGTCGGGTACGACGCCCAGCGTGTGTTCGAACTCGAGAAGAAGATCGCGGCCGGGCACTGGGACGTCGTCAAGCGTCGTGACGCAGATTTGAGTTACAACCTGGTGGGCTTCGAGGAACTGACCGAGCAGAACCCCGGTTTGGACTGGGCGGCCTGGCTGTCCGGTCTCGGCGCCGATTCGGAGAAGTTCGCCGAGATCGTGGTCCGCCAGCCCGAATTCCTGCACACCTTCACCGCACTCTGGGCGTCGGAGTCACTGGACGACTGGAAGGCATGGGCGGCGTGGAAGGTGCTTCATGCCCGCTCCCCTTACCTGCATTCGGCCCTGGTCGACGAGACTTTCGCTTTCTACGGCACCACACTGTCCGGGACCGAAGAGAACCGTGAGCGCTGGAAGCGCGGGGTAAGCCTGGTCCAGGATCTGCTCGGCGAGGCCGTCGGCAAGCTCTACGTCGATCGACACTTCCCCGCAGAGGCGAAGACCCGCATGCTGGAACTGGTCGCAAACCTGCAGGAGGCGTACCGCCGCAACATCTCCGACCTCGAGTGGATGAGCCCGCAGACTCGTGAGGCTGCATTGGCCAAGCTCGAGAAGTTCACCCCGAAGATCGGTTACCCCGACAAGTGGCGCGACTACGCCGGACTCGAGATCTCGGCAACCGACCTGGTGGGCAACTACCGTCGCGGATACGCCGCCGAGTACGACCGTGACCTGGCCAAGCTGGGCGGCCCCGTCGACCGTGACGAGTGGTTCATGACGCCGCAGACCGTCAACGCCTACTACAACCCGGGCATGAACGAAATCGTCTTCCCCGCAGCCATTCTCCAGCCGCCGTTCTTCGACGCGGCAGCCGACGACGCTGCCAACTACGGCGGCATCGGCGCCGTCATCGGCCACGAGATCGGTCACGGGTTCGACGATCAGGGCGCCAAGTACGACGGCGACGGCAACATGGTCGACTGGTGGACCGACGAGGACCGCAGCGAATTCGGCAAGCGCACAAAGGCTCTCATCGAGCAGTACAACGAGTTCGAGCCCAAGGAACTGCCGGGCCACCACGTCAACGGCGAGTTCACGATCGGCGAGAACATCGGCGACCTCGGCGGCCTGTCGATCGCGATCGCGGCGTACAAGATCGCGACCGAGGGTATCGAACCTCCGGTCATCGACGGACTCACCGGCTTGCAGCGCGTGTTCTTCGGGTGGGCGCAGGTATGGCGCACGAAGGCCCGTGAGGCCGAAGCGCTTCGCCGTCTGGCCGTCGACCCGCACTCGCCGCCGGAGTTCCGGTGCAACGGCGTCGTCCGCAACCTCGACACGTTCCACGAGGAGTTCGACGTCAAGCCCGGTGACGCACTGTATTTGGAGCCGGAGAAGCGTGTGAAGATCTGGTAGCAGGGGCAAGCCCCTGTGCGCGCTCGAGGACCCCCTGGACTCCCTGAGCGCGCACGGGGCCGAAGGCCTACCGGGCGTACATGATCACCCCGACGCCGACCAGACAGATCAGCGCACCGGCGATGTCGAAACGATCCGGGCGGAATCCGTCCATCACCACCGCCCACAGCAGTGAACCTGCGACGAAGATCCCGCCGTACGCGGCGAGGATGCGCCCGAAGTTCGCATCGGGTTGCATGGTGGCGACCAGACCGTAGAGGCCGAGCGAGATGACGCCGAGCCCCACCCAGATCCATCCCTTGTGCTCGCGAATTCCCTGCCACACCAACCACGCGCCCCCGATTTCGAGCAGCGCGGCGAGTACGAACAGCAACAGCGAACGTGCGACGGTCATGCCGCACACAGTATCGCTACAGACGTACTCCGGTCTCCGCGGAAAAGAAGTACACCTCGCCGGCCTTGGGCAGCAGATGAAGCGACTCCCCCGGTGCCACCGACATCTTCCGGTCGACGCGAATGACGATTCGACCGGATCGGCTCTGCCACTGCGAATCCGGGGCACCCTTTGCATAGACGAACGATTCGGCTCCCAACTCTTCGAGCAGATCGGCATCCACGGCCAGCGAGCCCTTTCGCCACGCTCCCACCAGATCCCACGATTCCGGGCGCACTCCCACGACGACCCGCTCCCGCTCGGACGCCCCGGTGGGCAGCGGAATCCGCAGATCACCGAGCACTGCGACGGTTCCCTCGACCGGCGCTTCGATCAGGTTCATGCCGGGCGATCCGATGAAGGCGGCCACAAAGGTGTTGACGGGGTTGTCGTAGAGTTCGCGCGGCTTCGCCACCTGCTGCAAGCGACCGTCCAGCATCACCGCCACTCGGTCCCCCATCGTCATCGCCTCGACCTGATCGTGGGTGACGTAGACCGTCGTGGTGCCGAGTCGACGCTGTAGGGCGGCGATCTGCGACCGTGTGCTGACGCGCAGTTTGGCGTCCAGATTACTGAGTGGTTCGTCCATGCAGAACACCTTGGGATGGCGAACGATGGCTCTACCCATGGCAACTCGCTGACGTTGCCCGCCCGACAGCTTTGCCGGTTTCCGTCCGAGCAAGGGTTCGAGTTCGAGCATCCGCGCGGCCTCGAGTACCCGCTCCCGGCGCTCCGTCTTTCCCACTCCGGCATTCTGGAGCGCGAAGCCCATGTTCTGCTCGACGGTCATGTTCGGGTACAGCGCGTAACTCTGAAACACCATGGCGACGTCACGTGCTCGCGGAGCGAGGTGCGTGACGTCCGTGCCGCCGATCTCGATCCGACCGTCCGACGCGGACTCGAGACCGGCGAGCATTCGCAGGCTGGTGGACTTACCGCAACCGGAAGGTCCTACGAGTACCAGGAACTCACCGTCGGCGATGTCGAGGTCGAGACGGTCGACTGCCGGTCGATCGGTTCCTTCGTAGCGGTGCGTGACTCCCGCGAATTGCACGTTGGCCATGAGTGTTCTCTCCTACTACTTCGGCAGCTTGGGGGTGATCTGCCGGTCGATGATCTGCTGCAACTGCGTGGCAACGCCGGCGAATGTCGATGCGACGTCGGCCTTCTGGAGAGCGATCTGCTCGAGTCCGGTGCCGATGATCTGATCCCCACCCGGGACGAACACGCGTGCGTAGTCCTGCGAGCGCGTACGCGAGAGCTGATCCACAGCGGTACGGGAGTTGGGGTTCGCGTCGAGGAACGCCTTCATGCTCGGCTCCGAGGTTGCCGACTTGCGGACCGGCATGTAGCCGACGTTCTGCGAGAAGTACGCCGTGTTCTCACCATTGGTGATGAAGTCGATGAACTTGAGCGCGTTCTTCTTACGCTGATCGGAGATCTTGGACGGGATGGCAAGCCCGGCACCGCCGGTGGGGCAACCGGGAGTTCCGTCCACTGCCGGGAGGAAAGCGGTGCCGAAGTCGAAGTTGGCAGTCTTCTTGATGCCGGACAGATCGCCCGTCGACGCGATGGTCGACGCCAGAATGCCGGTACCGAATTCGTTTGCGATGTCAGTGGAGACCGCGGCGTACTTCTTGTCGTGAATCATGCTGGAGAGGAACTGCCCTGCGGCAATGGTCTTCTCGTTGTCGAGCTGCAGATTCCACTGGTCGGAGTACGAGCCGCCGAACGTCCAGATTGGGCCTTCGTAGGTCCAGCCGAGGTAATCCTTCGCGTTGCCCCACCCGTGTGCCAACTTGCCGTTGCCCACGACCTTCTGCAGCTCGGGTCCCCACTCGTCGAACTCCTGCCATGTCGCCGGCCCACGGTCGGGAAGACCTGCCTGCGACCAGACCGCCTTGTTGTAGTAGAACAACGGCGTCGACCGCGCGTAGGGAAGCGCATAGTGCTTGCCCTGGAACAGGTAGTCGGCGAGCAGTGAATCGACGTAGTCGGCCGAGTCGACCCCCACCTCGGAGAAGAGTCCGTCGAGCGGCTCGATTGCCCCGGCCAGTGCATAGTTGAACCACCAGACATCCGACAGCACAACCACATCGGGCACATCTCCACCGGAGAGGGCAGCGTTGAACTTCTGTGCCACCTCTTCGTAGTTCTTGCCGCCGTCCACCAAGTTGACCTTCAGGTCCGGGTACTTGGTCTGGAAGCGGTTGATCAGTTCCTTCTCCACGTCGGTGGACTTACCCGGATGGTTCGACCAGAAGGTGATGGTGTTGGAATCACCCGACGCACCGGATGTTCCCGCAGCATCAGCGCTCGACCCGCCGGATCCCGCGCACGCGGTCAGTGCGGCGCCGGCGGCGATTGCACCGCCGAGGCTCAAGAATCCGCGCCTGTTCATGTTTGCCATTACTGCTCCTCGAGAAAGAAATGTGACGGGAAAGCTGTCAGCCCTTGACCGCACCGGAGGTGAGGCCCTTGATCATGTGTCGTTGCAGCAGAAGGAAAATCACCAGGATCGGTAGCATCGTCAGCACCGTTCCTGCCATGACCGGACCCCAGTTGGTAAGTCCGTCGTTGTTCTGCAGTTGGGTCAATCCGATCGGCAGCGGCGCCACCGAGGAATCGTCGGACATGAGGAACGGCCACAGGTACTCGTTCCATTCGTTGACCACCGTGATGATGCCGAACGCCACCATCGTGGGTCCGGAAACGGGGAGCACCACGCGCCAGAGCAACCGCCAGTGGCCGGCTCCGTCCATCCGCGCCGCCTCGACGATCTCCGAAGGGATCGAGAGGAAGTGGTTGCGCATGAGGAACGTACCGAAGGCTACACCCGCGAGCGGAACTATGATGCCCTGGAACGTGTTACGCCAGCCCCACTCTGCCACGAGCGCGTAATTCGAGATCACGGTGATCTGGTTCGGAACCATCAATGCGGCGATGATTCCGAGAAAGACGAAGTTCTTCCCCGGGAAGCGCAGGAACACCAACCCATAGGCGCTGAGAGTCCCCAGAACGAACTTCGCCGCCGACAGAATCGTCGTGATCACTATCGAGTTCCGCAAGAACATCCAGAACGGGACCGATGTGGTTGCTTCCGAATAGTTTTCGGGATGCAGCGACGACGGCCACCACGTTGCCGGCTGCGTGTAGATCTCCGGGCGCTCCTTGAACGAGGTCATCACGATCCAGTAGAGCGGCAGGACGATGATGACCAACGCGATCACCATTGCCGCATAGCCGAGGATCTTCACACCGACCTCACGCCGGTCCACGTTCTTGCGGTCCGGCCCCGGCCTAACGACGGAAGTCGGAGCAGCGCTTTTCTTTTCCTCTACCGCTGTCATTTCTCTTCTCCCCGATCCATGGCACGAACCTGGTAGACGGTGATGATCAGCAGGATCAGGAACATGATGGTGGCAACCGTCGCACCGTAGCCCGCCCGGAAGTTTCGGAACGTCTCGTTGTACACCTGGTAGACCATCGTCGTCGTCCCCGTACCCAGCGGGCCACCACGGGTCATGACGTTGATGATGTCGAAGACCTGGAGCGAGTTGAGCATGACGGTGATGGAGAGGAAGAACGTCGTCGGGCGCAACTGAGGTAGGAGAACCCGGCGAAACTTGGTCCACGGCTTGGCGCCGTCGATTTCGGCAGCTTCGTTCAGCTCCTGCCGAACTCCTTGCAGTGCAGCGAGATAGATGACAAACGTGTACCCGAGGTTCTTCCACATGTATGTCACCGTCACCATGAACAGCGCCCAGTGGGGATCCTGATAGAAGTCGGGCGATTGGAGTCCGACACGGTGCAGGAGATCCTGGATCAGGCCGAAGTTGGGGTCGAAGACGAACTGAAACGCGACACCGATCGCTGCACCGGAGATCACGAACGGCGCGAAGATGGCCGACCGGACCAGGTTTCGCCCGACGAGCTTGCGATCGAGCAGCATGGCCAACGCCAAACCGATGACCATCGAACCCACCACTGTGACCAATGTGAATACCACTGTGTTGGTGACGATCTGCCAGGTGTCGCTTCGTCCGAACCACTCGCGGTAATTGCTCAGCCCGATGAACGTCGCCTTCGGGTCCGCAATGTTCCAGTCGAAGAACGAAAGTCGGATGTTGTCCACCAGCGGGCGATAGGTGAACAAGATCAGCAACGCGAGATTGGGACCGACCAAGAGCGCGAACAGCGCGTAATCACGCCATGGTCTGCCCCACAGACCTGGCTTGCCTGATGTGGGCAGCGTTCTTTCCGGACTCGATCTCACTGAGGCAGTCTGACCGCCCGCAACGAATGAATGGTGAACGTACAAGACACTCGAGCTGAACGCGACACGAAAAAGGCCCTGCGCGAATACTTCTCGCGCAGGGCCTTCCTCGTCGATGTCTAGCGGTTCCAGTCGCCCAATCCGTCGGCGCCGCTGAGGACTCCACCTGCGGTGTTCTGCACGATCACCGGGTCACCCTTGCCTGCGTTCTCGAAGAACCACTTGGCGTCCTCGGTGCTGACATTGAGGCAGCCGTGGCTGACGTTGGTGAAACCTTGTTGCGCAACCGACCACGGAGCTGCATGGACGAAGATGCCACTGTAGGAAATTCGCGTCGCGTACTCGACGTAGGTGCGGTAACCCTCGGGAGAATCGATCGGAACGCCGTACGTGGACGAATCCATGTACATGTCGCGCAACTGCTCGCCGACGATGTACGTGCCGTTCGGTGTTTCGTGGCCCGGCTTGCCGAACGACGTCGGCATGGTGCGCACGACCTCGCCGTTGCGGGTGACCGTGACCTGCTTGGTGTTGTCGTCCGCGACCGTGACGAGCGCATCACCGATGTTGAACGTGGAGTGCGAATCACCGGCGTCGACGGTCACGGAGATGTTCGCCGGCCAGAACTGTGTCGGCTTCCAACGGACCTGGCTGTCGTTGATCCAGTAGAAGCTGCCCTCGACCGGCGGATCGGTGGTCACGCGAATAGCGCGTTCGGCCGTCGCACGGTCGCCGACGGCCTCGTTGAATCGAATGATGATCGGTTGCGCGATACCGACGGTCTCGCCCGCGGACGGATTGAGCGACGGAGCGGAGAAGTTGGGGACGCCGATGGGCGCCTGGATCGGCGTACCCGGGATGCCCGGAACCGGAATTGCCGGGTCGAGGTACGGAACGCCGGGGATCACGGGCAACGGGATGTCGGGTCCACCGGGAAAGAGCGGAACAGCCGCTGAGGGTCCGGCCAGAGCGAGGCCGGCGGCCACTGCTCCGACGATTGCCACGGCAACCCGTGACGTCCGACGACCCTGTTTGCTGCCCATGTCACTACCTTCGCTCGACTGACCACGTACTCACGTGGATTTTGCGCGGCCGGCATCGATACCCGCCTGGTACCGATGCCGATGCACCATTCGGACGCACCCGCTCGGAGCACACCTACACACCCGAGCACGCCGAAGAGAGCAAACCGCACATTTCCATAGTCATTAACACACAAAAGCGGCAATCGAGCAATTCGGATGTTCGCCCAAACGTTGCTATCCCTCGCTCCGGGCAGCCGCCAACATGGATTCGATGGAGATGAGTTTGGTTCGCGGCCGTCCGGTTGCGGCACCGGATGCGCGTTCTGCCTTGTCGATCCGCTGCCAACCTTGATAGTCCACCTGATCCGGCGACCGGTCTGCCAACAAAACCTGCAACTTGTCGGCATCCTCGGTCGGGGTGGCGAGGCGCCCACCAGCGAAGTCGTCGAAGATCATCGACACGGTCTCGGCGGAGCAGTACTTGTTGGTGCCGATCACGCCAGTCGGTCCGCGCTTGATCCAACCCGCGACGTAGACACCCGGGATCGGCGTGCCGGTCTCGGTGTCGATTACTCTGCCGTTCTCGTTGGGGATCACGCCGCGAGCGTCGTCGAAGGGCAAATCGGCCATCGGTGTGCCGCGGTATCCGACCGACCGAAGCACCAGTGAAGTGTCGATCGTCTCCTCGGTTTCGGTAGGCCGGGCGGAGAGCTGACCGGTCGGCGTTGCCACCAATTCGTTTTTCACGATCCGCACCTGTGAGACTGCACCGTCGCCGAGGACCTCGACGGGAGAGGTGAGGAACCGGAGAACGATCCGCTTGCGAGAAGGATCTGCGGTACGCGAAGCAAATTCCTGCGCCTGCTTGACCTTGAGCAGGACGGACGGCTCGGCGGCATCGCTGTCCACGAACGCCTGACTGGCCTCGTCGAGTTCGGCTTCGATCGGGTCGACGACTACGTCCACGTTCACCATCTGTCCGAGCGCCAACAGTTCGGGATTGGTGTACGCGGCCTGCGCCGGCCCACGACGCCCGAGAATGACCACCTCACGAATCTTGCTGTTCCGCAGCGCTTCCAATGCGTGCTCGGCGAGGTCCGTCTTCGCAAGCTGGTCAGGGTCGGTCACCAGGATGCGTGCGACGTCGAGTGCGACGTTGCCGTTTCCGACGATCACCGCTCGCTCGCCGGACAGATCGAAAGTCCGATCGGCATATCCCGGGTGGCCGTTGTACCAGGCGACGAACTCGGTGGCAGCGTGACTTCCCGGCAGATCCTCGCCCGGGATCTCGAGCTTGCGATCCCCGGCAGCGCCTACCGCGTAGATCACTGCGTGGTGATGGTCCAACAGTTCCGAATGCGAGATGTGGGTACCCACCTCGACGTTGAAGTGGCAGCGCACGGTCTTTTTCGCGACCACGGCGCGGAACTGATCGGTGACGCCTTTGGTTCCGGGATGATCCGGAGCCACGCCGGCGCGCACCAATCCGTAGGGAGTGGGAAGTCGATCGAACATGTCGACCTCGACGCGAGGCTTGCCGGTCAGTTCCATCGCCGCGTAGCAGGCGGCCGGGCCGGAGCCGATGATCGCCACTTTCAGCGTTCCCAGTTCGGGATCGATCTTGGCCATCGTGATCGGCTCGGGCCAATCCGGGCCCATCGGATGCTTCTCGAAGTACGACGCGTTCATCTGCAGGTACGGCGCGTCGTCCTCGTCGAGTTCGTTGTCCGGGAAGATCGCCTCGACCGGGCATTCGTCCACACACGCACCACAATCGATGCAGGTGTCGGGATCGATGTAGAGCATTTCGGTGGTCGCGAACGGGGCTTCGTCCGGTGTCGGGTGAATGCAATTGACCGGACACACGTCAACACACGAGGCGTCGTTGCAGCACGGCTGCGTGATCACATACGCCATGACATTCCCCTATCCCTGAAACACGAAGCTCGAACTGGTTCCCAGACTATAACGTGTTCCAATTTGGCGCGAGAATCGTTTTCAGATCACCCCATTGCGCTTCAGCAGCCACACCGCCTGCACGGTGGCGTGACCTCGCCATTCCAACGCCGCGACGGGCGAATAGCTGTCGAAATCCACCGCCCAACCGCCGTCGCCATGTTGTCGCGCAGCGAGCGCAGACAGTTCGGACTCGATCACTGATGCGTCGAACAACGCGCGGGTCGGGCCGCCGGGAAGCGGTGAGAAATCGAGGGGCCGCATGAATTCGCCCTCGGCTCCCCCGTCCACGTGAACCAAGCCGTCAGCCGGGATACGCGAACCAAGAGTGCTCACCAACGACGACGCTTCGGGACTGTTCCGGTGAACCGCGTCGAGAAACTGCAAGGCAAAGGCGAGCTCGAGGGCATGCAGAGAATCGGCCCCGTCGATCGCGTCGAGGCAATATCGAACGGCAGAGGCGAACCACGGATGTTCGGCGACGGCCTCGTCGAATTCGGCAACGCGAGCCGCTGCAGCACACACGATGCTGGTGATCTGCAACGACGGCGCCGACGGGTCCGCGCTCACCCAGAAGGGCGCACACCCGGCTGGGTCTGCAATCGGGAAGGCGAAGGGTAAACCGCCGCCTGCCAGCGAATTGGTCTGCAACCAGTCGCACAGTTCGACCGCTCTGGGCGTCGGCGTTCCGATGTCGGCAAAGGCTTCGAAGGCATGCAGCGCTCCGCCAGGTTGGCTGGTTGCCGAGCGAAGATCCGGTTCGAGTCCCCAGCCGTACCCACCGTCCGGGTTGCGATAACCGTCCACGGCCGCACAAGCCGCGGCCCGGTCACCCTGTCCGAGAATCAAATTCAGCCGATGCCGATCGAGAGTCCTGGCATGTCCCGCCATGAACCCGACGGCTGCCGTGAGATCAACAGTCATGAAGAACGGTTCAGGATTCGTCGCCGTCGAGCCGGAAGCCGACCTTCAACGTGACCTGGAAATGCGCCACGGCGCCGTTCTCGATGTGGCCGCGAGTTTCCACCACCTCGAACCATTCGAGGTTGCGCACCGTCTCGTTCGCCCGGGCGATGGCGGTGCGAATTGCCGCGTCACTGCTCTCGGTGGACGAGCCGACGATCTCGGTCACCCGGTACACGTTGCTGCTCATGGCATTCCCTTCGTGTCAGATTCGACGAACCAACTCCTGCGCCTCGGCGCCGAGCCTCGCAAGGCGAAGATCACCGAGAGCTGTCACAGCACTACCCAACCTGTTGGTGGTGAAACCGAGCGAGAGTCCGCTGGACAGGTCCGCATACGCGCCTGAACCGCCGACTCCGTAGTGGCCTATCGCATTCCGCGGCTGCCGCCGCGCGGCAATGATCGGCGGGTGGTAACCGAGAGTCCAGTTGGGCCGCACCGCCAGCACGTAATCCCGATCGCGAGTCTGGATGGTCGACATCTGTTCGATGGTCGATTCCTTCAGGAACCGCTTCCCGTCGATCACGCCGCCGTTCGCGATGGCGCCGTACATCTTCGCGAGAGCACGCGCGCTGAACACTCCGTTCCAGCCCGGCATGACGGCGTCATGGACAGCCGGGTTGCGCACCATGACGTCGAAACCGTCCGGCATCGCGGCCTCCGCGAGTCCGCGAGTCGGACCGACGTGTGAGAGCACGGTCGACGCGAAGGCCCAGTTCAAGCCGGCAGGGTTGATATGTGGGAACAGCTTGGCGATCCGTGGACGCTCGGTTTCGGGTACGCGGTACCAGAATTCGTCGACTCCGAGGGGCTTCGCTATCTCCGCTTGTACGACGTCGATGAACGGCTGACCGGACACCCTGGCCACAAGTTCGGCTACCAACCAGCCGTAGGTCACAGCGTGATAGCCGGGGCCTCGAAGCCGACGCGGATCCGGTTTCTCGGCAGCCAGGGCGGCAACGACCGCGTCGTAGTCCATCAGGTCGAGAGGATGCGGCATCAAGCCGCGAACTCGGTGAAGGCCCGCGCGATGTGACATCAGTTCACGGACGGTGATCTTGTCCTTGCCGGCCGCCGCGAATTCAGGCCAGTACCGAGCAACCGGGGCGTCGTAGTCGATCAACCCACGTTCGGCGAGTCGGTGAACGACGGTGCTGGCGACGCCTTTGCCGGTCGAGAACGACAGCGACACCGTGTCGTGGTCCCAGCGCCGATCACGATCGGCATTGCCGGCCCAGATGTCGAGAACTTTCTCGCCTCCCAGGTACACGACGAGAGCGCCGCCGCCTTGTTGCGGTTGGCGATACATCGCGAAGAAGCGGTCGGCCAAGGGAAGGAATCGCCGGTCCACGTACAGCTCGGTGCGCGAAGGCACCTCCACCCGGGCGAGTGAACCCCGTCGTGCACTGGGAGTCATCGCGTCCTCCGATCCCCGCTGATCAAGTTGCCCGGTCACCCGATCGGTGGCAGGAGCTTGACACCATTGTGACCACTGTCACGCAAGAGGCTCAGGGCCGGGGTGCCCTCACGGGGTGACCCACGTCGAAGTGCCGTCGCTGAAACATCCCTGACCTGTGGCGATATTGAAAACAAGGGTGGGACCACCTGAGCAGATCGCCCCGACGTCCGCGTCACCCACCGCCGCTCTGCCACCAGGCCCACTGAGCACGACGGCAAATGGTGAGGAGTCGGTGCGACCGAGTGCGAGCGAACCCGGGCCGTACGCAACGGCGGCAAGTAACCCACCGCGCGACTCCGCCGCAGCAACGCCGCCGAAGAGTCCGACGCCTGCCGACCTGCCACCGTCTCGAGAATCCGCGACGCCGACACCGTCGCCCTCGACGTGTGAAATCGCGTAACTGGAGGGATCTGCCACCGCTCGGCATGCGGATGACCCGTCGACGATCGTCTGATCTTGCCCGCGCGCCGAACAATCCAACGTCGCGGCCGACGCTGTTCCGCTACCGAGTGACAATCCGAAGGCGGCAAGAATCACACCGCCCGCCGCTAAGCTTGCTGCTCGCATTTTCCGGCGATCCATATCCAACCCCCACAGTGCATTCGACGTGACCGTACATTCGACGTCTGATCGAATTACCCGATATGTCCGCCTCTGACGCTACCCGTCTTTGTTCTTCCGATCGCGGTCCTTGCTCGGTTGAACACGTTTGGGTTCACCGGGCATTTTGGGATAGTTCGGCGGGTACGGCAGATCGCCCAGTCCTGCCGCCAGATCCTTCTCCCACATCTCCAACAGAACATCGAGGGCAAAGGCCTTGTCGTGCATGGCTTCCATCGGATCACCACGATCGGCGAGCAAGCCGGGAACCGTGGCGATGGTGCAGTCGTCTGGATGCACGTCGCGCAGTTCGTCCCAGGTCACCGGCGTCGACACAGTTGCGATCGGCGTCTTACGAGCGGAATACGCCGCCGCGATCGTCCGGTCACGGGCATTCTGATTGAAGTCGATGAAGATCCGTTCACCCCGCTCTTCCTTCCACCACGCGGTTGTGGCGCGATCGGCACTACGACGCTCGACTTCACGAGCAAGGGCGATACCCGCGTGACGGACCTCGACAAAATCCCAGCGCGCCTCGAGCGGGATGTAGACGTGAAGGCCTCGGCCACCGGACGTCTTGGGAAATCCTTCCAATCCCAACTCAGCGAGCAGAGGGCGAAGGACCTCGTCCGCGATGGCAACGGCCTCGTCGAACCCGGTCCCCGGTTGCGGATCGAGATCGATGCGCAGTTCGTCCGGGTGGTCGGTGTCCGGGCACCGCACGGCCCAGGGATGAAACGTGACAGTCCCGAGATTGG
Organism: Rhodococcus sp. 008; assembly: GCF_001682295.1. NCBI lineage: Bacteria > Bacillati > Actinomycetota > Actinomycetes > Mycobacteriales > Nocardiaceae > Rhodococcus > Rhodococcus sp. 008. Next base: position 1,050,539 of record NZ_CP012749.1, read on the forward strand.
CGGCCCACACGATGTTCGCAGCACTTCGCACTCGAAGGACGTCGGCCTTGCGACCCGACGGGAACGTGACCTCGCAGGATTCGACGTGCTCGGGCCGTTTTGCCGGCAGCCGCTTCTGGTAAACCTCTTCGCCCTCGATGCCGTCGGGGAATCGCTGAAGATGCGTGGGCCGATCTTGGAGCGCCCGCAACGCTGCACCCTGCAGCGCCACCGTTCGGTAGTACTCGACAAGATGCCGTTTGGTTCCGCCGTCCTCACCCAACTGCGGATAGTAGATCTTGTCCGGGCTCGACAATCGGACCGCGATCCCGTCGACGTCCAGTTCCTCTGCCGGGCTCGCCATCACTTACCGCCTGCAAGAACATCCGCGAAGTCGTATCGCACCGGAACCTCCAACTGATCGAATGTGCATTCGTCGGGCACCCTGTCCGGACGCGAGCGCAGGAATCGTGCAGCGTGCCGAAAGCGTTCCCCTTCCATCTGGTCGTACGCCACTTCGAGCACCCGCTCAGGACGAAGCGGAATCCAGGAGCGGTCTGCGGCCGATCTCCACCGGCTGGCCTCTCCCTCGGCTACAACGCCGTCCCCGAGGCGCAAAGGTTCGAGTTCGGCCAACAACTCGATCCGCCGCGCCGCGGTGAAAGCAGAAGCGCCACCGACCATCTTCAATTCGGAACCGTCGTACAGACCAAGAAGCATCGACCCGATACCTGGCTGACTCTTGTGGGGACGGTAGCCCAGCAGTACGACATCCGCGGTCCTGGCGTGTTTCACCTTGATCATCTCGCGCTTGTTCGGCAGGTACGGTCCCGCCAGCTTCTTGGCGACAACCCCGTCGAGACCCGCGCCTTCGAAGGTTTCGAACCAGGCCATTGCTTCGGCGCTGTCTGCCGTCGCTGCCGTGACGTGGCAACTCGGCCCGCCACCGATGCAATCGAGGAGCAGCGCACGTCGGACCCCGAAGTCCTCGATCGAGACGTCGCGATCGCCGAGCGCCAGTAAATCGAACCCGACAAATTGCGCTGGCGTCTGTTCCGACAACAATGCGACGCGGCTCGCGGCGGGATGAATCCGCTCGGAGAGCGCTTCCCAACTCAGACGCGTCACACCGTCGATCTCACGGGGAACCACCAGTTCTCCGTCCACGACACATTTTTCGGGCAATTCAGACTTGACAGCTTCCACCGCTTCGGGAAAGTACCGCGCCAGGTCCTTTCCTCCTCGCGATCCGAGCACCACTTCGTCACCGTCACGAAAGATGATTGCTCGAAATCCGTCCCATTTCGGCTCGTACGACCACGTCGGGTCACCGGACTCGGGCTGAGGCGGCACAGTGGCCGCAGCCTTCGCGAGCATCGGGGCAAGCGGCGGCATCAGGGGTAGCTCCACCTACCCATACTGACAGTCCGGTTGGCAATTCGACTACCGATGTATTGGAATAGGTCCCGAACAATCCACGAACCAACAGAATTATCCAAGAATCAACAAAGGGGTCCTTATGTCCGGAATCGTCCGGCGACTTTGCACTGCGGTGATCGCAACTTCTGCAATCGCCGCCTTCACCGTCGGTTGCGGTTCCGACATCGAGCCGAAAGCCATTGCGGAATCATCTTCCTCGGTTGCCGATTCGACCACTACCTCCGCGGCCCCGACCACCTCGAAGATCACCGGCCAGGAGGGCTCGGACGACGGCGGCGACGTCGACATCGACGTGTCGATCGGTGATTGCGTCAAGCTCGGAGGCACCACGACGGCCGCAGAAATCGACAACGCGGACTGCGGTAGCAAGGATTCCAACTACAAGGTGGTCGCCAAGGTTCCCACCTCTGATCTGTGTGCCTCCGATGTCGACTCGTACTACTACGAGACCCTCGCGGGTGACGAGCAGGGCGCTGTCTGTCTCGACGTCGACTGGGTAGTCGGCGGATGCATGGACCTCGGCAGCGGAATGGACGAGCCCGCCCGCATCGAATGCTCGGATACCAGCGGCACCAATGTAGTCGAGGTCGTCGAAATCCTGCAGAACTCCACGTCGATCGACGAATGCGGTTCGGGGGCAGACTCGGGATTCGAGCACCCGGAACGTAAGTTCACGGTCTGCGTCGCAACGCTCTGATTCGAGCGCCCTCCCGAAAAACACCTGTGCGCCTTGCCAACCGATCTCGGTTGGCAAGGCGCACAGCGCTTTCTACAGCCGGCGCTTTCTACAGCCAGCCCCGACGCTTGAAGATCGTGTAGAGACTTCCACAGGTCAGGAACATCATCGAGAGCGCAAACGGATAGCCCAAGTGCCAGTGCAGTTCCGGCATGTCGTCGAAGTTCATCCCGTACACGGTTCCGATGAGCGTCGGCGCGAAGAGAATTGCCGCCCACGCCGAGACCTTCTTGATCTCCTCGTTCTGCGCGTAGCTCGCCTGCGTCAGATTGCGCATCTCCTCGTTCTGGTTCTGCGACACCAGAGTTGCGTTCACCGTGAGGATGTTTCCGAGCAACTGACGAAAGCCGTCGGCCCGCTCCACCACAGTCGTCGCATGGTCGGTGACGTCGCGCAGGTATCGCTGGAGTTCCTCGTCCGTGTGGTACTTGTCGAACCCTGCCGACAACCCACGCAGCATTCCCAGCAGCGGACGCGTCGCCCGCTGGAATTCGATCACCTCACGGGTCAGTTCGTAGATGCGACGCGATACCCCGGGATCGCCACTGAACACTTCGGTTTCGATCTCGTCGATGTCGTTCTGCAGGCCGGCCACCACCGGCGCGTACCCGTCGACGACTGCGTCGAGAATGGCATAGAGAACGGCCTCGGTACCCAACCGCAACAGTTCAGGATCGTTCTCCATGCGAGTCCGCACCGCCGACAGATCCGGCGATTCACTGTGACGGACGGTCAGAATGAAGTTCGGACCACAGAAGATGTGCAACTCGCCGAATTCGACCCGCTCGGTCTCGTCGCGGTACCGCGCAGCACGCAGCACCACGAACAGTGTCTTGCCGTAGCGCTCGAGCTTGGGGCGCTGGTGCGCGACGATCGCATCCTCGACCGCCAGTTCATGGAGGTCGAAATGTTGTGCAGCGGCATACAACTGGGCGTCGTCGGGCCGGTACATGCCGATCCACGCCATCGACTGCGAATCCGGAAGGCATGACAGTGCTTCCGCCAGCGTGGACGGTGACGCTATCCGCTCGCCGTCGCGGTACACGCCGCTGTTGACGACGGTCGATTCGACGGGCGCCACCGCCTCGGGCGGGGCAGCCTTGACGACGGTGCGTGCGGCACGCGAGTGTCCGGGATGTGAGTCACCGAGCCCCGCGGAACGACGCGGCAGTACCGAACGTGAACGACGAAATTCGCGCATGCTGAACAGCTTTCGAGGGAAGAATGAACGACGACGCTTGCTTCACAGCAAAGCCGAAGCCGATGAACACACGATGAAGCTGCAGCAAAATACCGGATCAACCCGGGCGGCTACAGCTTCAGTTGGTACTCGGAGGTTGGCCACGCATTACAGCCACACCTCCTCTTCCCTGAATTCCTACGCAAGTCCGCGCACGACGCCAACATGCTACCCCGACTGTCAGGGCACGACAAACCGAACGACAAGCCGCAGGACAGCACGAATCGATCGGAGGAAACCCTCGGTGAATGCAACTTTCAGTCAGTTCGCGGCGCGCAATCCGCCGATCAGGAGTTCGACGATCTGATCCGCCAACGACTCCGTCTCCGCCAACGTCTGCCCTTCACGCCTTCGGTACCAGAGGTCGATGCCGTTGAGACTGCTGAGGAGTACTTTTGCCGCCATTCGCGGTGAGCGCACACGAATGGAACCATCCGCGACACCTTCGGTCATCACGTCGACGAACAGATTCTCGTAGTCGAGTCGCAGCGAATTCAGTTCCACGAGGACTTGCTGTTGCCTCGGCTTGAGCGCGGAGTTCATCTGACCGCGGACACCTTGGTGGATCGTGTGGTGGTACCCGAGATGTGTCATGAGATTGACCAGGTGGGCGTGCGACATCGCTTCGAGACGCGCGAGGCCGCTTTCTGCCCCGCCCATCCGAGACTCGACCTCAGCGCGGAGCAGGCTCATCCCGCGCTCGTAGATTGCCAGGTAGATGTCGAACTTCGAACGAAAGTGGTAGTAGACAAGACCTTTGGTGGCGCCGATTCGATCGGCCAGTAAATCTACAGTCGTGGCTGCGTAACCGTCTTCGGCAAAGGCGTCGGCGGCGCTGGTGATTATCGCGGATCGCACGTCCGGAAGATCACTACTCATTCGACTTCCGCTCCCATTCACACTGCCTGCCGGCCCTTGACTGTTTCCACGCCATCGCATAGTAATACTGAGTAGTATCCCAGATCAGAGAGGTTTTCCAATGTCGTTGGATTTTTCCGGCAAGGTAGCGATCATCACGGGCGCAGGCGGCGGACTCGGCCGTTCACACGCATTGGCCCTCGCCGCACGCGGCGCACGCGTCGTCGTCAACGACATGGGTGGCTCGGTCAACGGCAGTGGCGGCGCTGATACCGCAGCCGCCAAAGTCGTGGCGGAAATCGTCGAGCTGGGCGGCGAGGCCATCGCGGACCACTGCGACATCACCGACGTCGACGCCGTTGCCGCCATGGTCGCGACGGCCGTGGACAAGTGGGGCCGCGTGGACATCCTGATCAACAACGCCGGAATCCTGCGCGACAAGTCGTTCATCAAGGCCGAGCTCGACGACTTCCGCAAAGTCATCGACGTGCATCTGATGGGTTCCGTCATCTGTTCCAAGGCAGTCTGGCCGCACATGGTCGAACAGAACTACGGACGCATCCTCATGACTACGTCGGCATCGGGAATTTACGGCAACTTCGGCCAGGCGAACTACGGCGCCGCGAAGTCCGGCGTCGTCGGCCTGATGAACGTTCTCGCCATCGAGGGCGAACGCAAGGGCATCCGCGTCAACTCGCTGGCCCCGACCGCCGCGACCCGCATGACCGAAGACCTCCTCGACGAGAAGACTCTCGCTCTGCTTGCACCCGAATCGATTTCACCCGGCGCACTGTTCATGGTCTCCGATGACGCACCGACGAAGACCATCCTCAGCGCCGGCGCCGGCGTCTTCGCGATCGCTCGCATGGAGGAGTCGCAGGGCGTCTACATCCCCGAAGGCGCACTCTCCCCCGAGGTCGTCGCCGAACGGTGGTCCGAGATCAGTGACATGACCGATTCCGTCCAGGTGCCCGCGGCGTTCGATCAGACCCGCCGGTTCGTCGAGAAGGCCGTGGCGGAGCAGCCCAGCAACTGAGCCGGGCAACCAGACAACTGATCGACCCCGCTCCCCCTAAGGTGTGGTGGTGACCACACCTACGGGAGTATCGATCGTCGACATCGTCGACAGACTGGGAATGACGTTCCTCAGCGGTGGCGACACCGTCGACGGCGCCCGCACTGTCAGCCGCGTGACCCTGCACGAAGGGTCCGAAGCTACCCAGGACAGTGCGGGCGCCGTCGTACTCGGCGCAGGTCTCGCAGGTTCGGCCGATATCGCAACGGCGGTAAGAGAATACGGCTCGGCAGGTGCGGTAGCGCTGATCGTCAAAGAGCCCCTGGACTTCGACGGCCTCGTCGAGAAAGCGGTGGCCGACACCGACGTCGCACTCCTCGGAATGGTCAAGGATGCAAGCTGGCTGCAAAGCGCGTCGTTGATCAACGAGATCCTCGAATCCGGCAACAACGGGGACCGCACGTCGGCCGCCGACGCCGACCTGTTCGATCTTGCCAACTCTATCGCTCAGGTATTGAACGGCCCGGTCACCATCGAGAATCAGTCGAGCCGGATCCTCGCGTTCTCGGCAGATCAAGCCTTCGGCGACGAGGCACGTAAGCAGAGTGTCCTCGGACATCAAGTGCCGCAGCACTATTCCGATCGGCTCAGGTCAATGGGGTATTTCAACAAGATCTACGGCTCTACCCTGCCGGTATTTCTACCGGGTATCGGGCCGGGCATCAGGCCCCGCGTCGGCATGCGAATACATGCGGCATCGCAGATCCTCGGTTCGATCTGGGTGATCTTGGACGAGGAGCCGAACGAATTGCAGGTCAAAACGCTCGTCGAGGCAGCGGGCGTGGCCGCGATGAGTTTACTTCGCGCCAAGCTGGCCGCCGATTCCGCACGACGACTGAGGTTGGGCGAGGTGATCACGTTACTGAGTGGCGGCACTTCAGCGAAGGAAGCGGCCGAGCGACTGGGCTACGGCCGTTCGAAAGCAAACGTGCTTGCGGCCGGCTTCCGTAGCGGCGCCGGTGCATCGTTGGAGGCCGAAGCCGACGTCGATCAACTGGCCCTGACACTCAATACCTATCTCGACCAAGTATTTCCGCTGTCGGTGGCGGCAGCGATCGGCGGCACCGTCTACGCCGTAATCCCACACACCCGGCATCAGACCGACGACGACTACGTGCGTCGGATCGCGTCGGAGTTTGCAGACCGTTCCCGTTCGGAAAAGTCGGTGGTCATCGGAATCGGTGCGACAGTGGCCGACGTGATGACGCTGGAGAAGTCACGCGACGAAGCCGACCGAGCGCTTCGCGTTCTGAGGTCGACGTGGAATTCCTCGGGCCGGACCGTCGCGCGCGCCGACGACGTGCAGATCAATTCCCTACTTCTGCGCCTCTCCGACGCCCTGGCGGACGAGAACGAGACCGCATCGGGTCCGCTCGCGGTACTGCGTGAGTACGACCGCAGTCACGACATCAACCTTGTCGACACGCTCCGCGCCTGGCTCGACACGTTCGGCGACATTCCGGCTGCTGCGTCCTTGGTTCACATCCACGTCAACACGTTCCGGTACCGCCTCAAGAAGCTTGCCGGGATTGCCGGCATCGATCTCGATGATCCGGAAACTCGATTCAGCCTGATGCTCCAGCTTCGTCTCTTCCATCCGACAATGTTGTAGCGATCTACCAAGTCTCACGAAACATTCGTAAATCCGGACGATGTTCTCGTTCTTTTGTTGGGTGAAGATTCAAGCAATCGTCTTTTGCTCCTGACCCGACAGACCTCGCGTCACTCGGGCGGGACCACACCTTCCGGAGGCACCATGAAACAACGGTCCTACGCACTACTGGCTGCGGCAACTGGCACCGTTCTTGCCCTGACCGCGTGCTCAACGGGTGGCTCATCGGGTTCGGGTGGGGGTGAACCCGTCACGGACGGCACCTTCAAATTGGCTCTCGTGGCCGACCCCGGCGCTCTGAATCCGCTGATGACCGCCGCTTCGCCGGCGCACCAACTGGCGCGTCTGAGCTACGACTATCTGCTCCATCCGGATCCCGATACCGGCGTAACCAAGCCGTGGCTCGCCGAGAAATGGGAAGAGACAACCACTTCCGCGTCCTTCACCATTCGCGACGGCGTCACCTGTAACGACGGATCCGCTCTGACTGCCCAGACCGTCGCCGACAACGTCAATTTCATCACCAACGCAGCAAACAAATCCGCTCTCCGCGGGGTGTACGCACCGGCAACTGCAACTGCCACCGCCGACCCGGCGGCCCGGACCGTAACGGTCACAACTCCGGAACCCTCTCCGTTCCTGCTTCTCAACCTGGCGCGAATACCGATCATGTGCGAGGCCGGGTTGAAGGATCCGACGGCGGCAAACAAGACGACCTTCGGGTCGGGCATGTTCCAGATGACCGAGGCAGTCGCCAACGATCATTACTCCTACGTTCGGCGCGACGGATACAACTGGGGACCGGACGGCACTACCTCCGACACTGCCGGTGTACCCAAGAATGTCGTCGCATCCATCATCACGAACAACAGCACAGCGGCCAACCAGGTGTTGTCCGGTGATCTGAATGCCGCTGCCGTCTCCGGCCCCGATCAGGACCGCATGAACGCCGCGAACTTGGATACCGTCAAGCAGCCTGCTCCAGCGGGCGAGATGTTCTTCAACCACAGTCCCGGCAATCCGACGAGCGATCCTGCCGTACGCAAGGCGCTGGTCCAGGCTCTCAATCTCGACGACCTCGCCGAGATCTTCACCGCCGGCCGCGGAACCCGATCGACCACGATGGTGTCCATCGAACCGCGGGCCTGCATCTACGACTCTGTCGCCGGAAACCTACCGGACTTCGATACCAGTGCGGCCGCAGCAACTCTCGAGTCTGCGGGCTGGAAGGTCGGCGCGGACGGTAAACGCAGCAAGGACGGCACACCGCTCCGAATTCGGATGGTCTACGAGACGTTCGGCGACGCGACCGATGCTGCCGCCGACGTCGCAGTCAACGCGTGGAACGACCTGGGCGCCACCGTTGAACTCACCAGTGGAGACTCGAACAAGATTCTCGATGTCGCACTCAGCGGCAAGGACAACACGGCGTGGGATGTCGCGTGGGAGCCGATCAACGTCGCGCTGCCCAGCATGCTGGTCCCCTTCCTCTCCGGTCCGGTGCCCGCTGCGGGAATGAACTTTGCGTCGATCTCCAACCCGGCCTACGACGCAGCCGTCACCAAGGCTTCCGGGCTGACGGGCGAGGACGCTTGTGCCGCTTGGGCAGACGCTGAGTCCGAGATCATCAAAGCAAACTCGGCGGTACCTTTTGCCGACAAGATCACGACTCTCTACTTCAACAATGCGGGTCTTGCATTCGGCCGCAATTTCATCGGTTCGGCCCTGCGCCTGTACCAGTAGACCGCCGGTAGCGACCGGGGAAATCGTCGTGTTTCGCCGGTCGCTGTCGGTATACGGACAGGTATTCACTGATCCTGACGGTTTTCGTGGGAGCGGACGAAAATCGACCCGATTTTCGTGAGGATCGACAGAGATGCGCGTCACGTCATGCGCCAAGATTTAGCAGTCAACACTCAACCGCGCCCTCACGTTTTTCGCTCGGGCCCCTGCTCCATCACGGAGGCACCATGAAACACCGCTTCTATCCAACACTTGCGGCAGCCGCAGGGCTCACGCTTGTGTTGTCTGCTTGTGGCTCGGGAGGCACGTCCTCGGGCGCCAGTGGCGGTGAACCGGCCACCGACGGGACCTTCCGTTTCGCCCTGCAGGCCGATCCGGGTGCACTCAACCCGATCATGTCGGCCGCCTCGGCGACCGCCGAGTTGTCGCGTTTGGCGTACGACTACCTGATCTACCAGGATCCCGATACCAGTGAAGTCGGACCGTGGTTGGCGGAGAAGTGGGAGGAGACCCCGACCTCGGCGTCCTTCACCATCCGTGACGGGGTGACCTGTACCGACGGATCGACGCTGACACCGCAGACCGTCGCGGACAACATCAACTTCGTGGCCAACCCGGACAACGGTTCACAGTTGCGCGGGTCCTCCGTGCCGACCGGCGCCACTGCGACTGCCGATCCGGCAACGCGCACTGTCACGGTGACCACTCCGGCGCCGAGCCCGTTCCTTCTTCTCAACGTCGGTCGCCTGCCGATCCTGTGCGAGGCCGGATTGAAAGATCCGACAGCGTCGAACAAGAAGTCGCTCGGCACCGGCATGTTCGAAGTCACCGAAGTTGCCGCCAACGACCACTACACGTTCCAGCGTCGCGAGGGCTACAACTGGGGCCCCGACGGCACGACCTCCGACACCCCGGGCGTCCCCAAGACGGTCGTCGCCGCCATGTCGCCGAACGTGAGCACCGCCGCAAATCAGCTGCTCTCGGGTGAACTCAACGCAGCTCCGATCGCCGGTCCGGACAAGGACCGCGTCGCGGCAGCCAATCTGGACTCCGTCGGTCGGCCTCTGCCGGCAGGCCAGATGTACTTCAACCAGATCGCGAGTAATCCCACCAGCGATCCCGCAGTGCGCAAGGCCCTGATCCAAGCGGTCGATCTCGACGACCTCACTCAGGTCATCACCGCCGGACACGGGGTCCGGGCAACCAGCCTCGTCGCCGTCGAACCGCGCGCCTGCGTTTACGACTCTGTCGCAGGCAACATTCCGGACTTCGACCTCACTGCCGCCAAGGCAACACTGGACGGCGCTGGTTGGACCGCCGGCGCTGACGGCAAGCGAAGCAAGGATGGCAAGCCGCTCAACCTCCGCCTCGTGTACGACGGCACCGACGATCCGCGCAACGCGGCGGCCGAACTTGCTCAGTCGGCGTGGTCCGAACTCGGCGCAAACGTCGAGGTGACCGGGGGCGACTCGAACAAGATCATCGACGTCATTCTGAGCGGCAAGGACAACTCTGCCTGGGACATCGCCTGGGTCCAGGTCAACTCCTCGCTGCCCAGCACCTTCACTGCGTACTTTGCCGGGCCGGTTCCCGCAGCAGGCAAGAACTTCGGATCGGTCAGCAACCCCGCCTACGAAGCAGCAGCCACCAAGGCTTCCGGTCTGACCGGTAGCGACGCTTGTGACGCCTGGGCCGACGCCGAGTCGGAGCTCACCAAGACGATCGCGGCCGTGCCCTTCGCAGACTCCGTCATGAACGTGTACTTCAACAAGGCCGGACTCTCATTCGGCAAGTCGCTCAACGGTTCTGCGCTGCGTCTCTACCAGTAGGCCGTCCGCCCACTCTGAAATACCTTCCCGCCCCAGCATCCCGCCCTCCGGAAAGACAGCCCATGAGTCAAACTATTGAAGCCGCGAAACCAGAAGCGGCGCCTCAGGCTCGAGCAAAGTGGCTCGAGTCCGACAGCTGGCCCGCATATCTTCTGCGTCGTTTCGGCACCTTCGTGATTTCACTCTGGGCGCTGGTGACTGCGGCGTTCCTGATGCTCCAACTGATTCCGGGAGACCCGGTTCGGTTGGCTCTGGGAATGAACGCACCGGTCGAACTGGTCGAGACAACGAGGTCTCAGCTCGGTTACGACCTTCCCTTGTGGCAGCAGTACTTCCGATTCGTCGGCGGGTTGCTGAGCGGGAATCCCGGTGACTCGATCACCTTGAGGACTCCGGTCTTCGAGGTGATCGCGTCCCGCCTACCGGCAACACTCGAACTGGCTGTACTCACAGTCGTCACGGTGCTGCTAGTGGGCATTCCGATCGGCCTCATCTTCGCTGCACTGACCCGCAACGGTCGACGACGCGGAGTCGAGATCGGTTACACCGCAACGTCGGGCACCATCGCCGTGATCCCCGAGTTCATGTTCGGTACGGCGCTGGTCTACCTCTTTGCCGTCACGTTCCCTGTTCTGCCCGTCGCCGGCCGAGGTGGACCGGAAAGCTACATCCTCCCGGTCGCGGCCATGTCGATCGGTGCCATCGCCTCGATGTCGCGCATCGTCCGTGCAGAGGCGCTCGGCGTGTTGGACATGGACTACATCCGTACGGCGCGCGCCAAGCGAATGCCCGTGGCACGAATCTACTTCCGTCATGCAATGCCCAACCTCATGACGTCGACGCTGACGCTCGCCGGACTCCTCCTGGGTGGTCTGATTGCCGGCACCGTGCTCATCGAGAGCATCTTCGCCTGGCCCGGCATGGGCATGGCGCTGGTCAAGTCCATCACCGAGAAGGACTACCCGCTCGCCCAGACACTGGTCGTGATCTACGGCGCCATCGTCCTTCTCATCAATTTCATCGTCGACGTGGTGCTCGCTCTCATCGACCCACGATCCACAATTCGGGAGAACTGAGTTGAGCACCTCACCTACGGCCCCCACTGCGGCCCCCAAGACGCCCCCGCGACGACACTGGATCGTCGGAACGTTCCGCACCCCATTGGGAATCCTGGCCCTCACCTTCCTGACCGCTCTCATCGCCCTCGTCATCTTCGGACCGATGATCTGGGGTGACGCCGCTGTCGCAGCCAACCCGAAGGCACTGTCTCAGGGACCGAGTTCCGAGCACATCTTCGGCACCGACGCCGGCGGGCGTGACGTCTTCGCCCGCACGATGACCGCCGCGAGACTGTCGGTGCTCATGGCTCTCGGAGCCGTCGCACTCGGTGTCACAATTGGCCTGATACTCGGTACGCTCCCGACGCTCGCTCCCCGCTGGGTCGGACGAATGGTCGTGGCATTCCTCAACTTCGCCATCGCATTCCCCGGACTGCTCCTCGCGATCTTCCTGTTGGTCGTTCTCGGACAGGGTGCTGGCAGCGCGGTGATCGCCATCGGTCTCGCCCTGGCCTCGCCGTTCGCGAGGTTGACGTACGCACTGGCTTCGTCGGTCAACGGACGCGACTTCATCGACGCAGCACGCATCCTCGGGGTTACCAAGCCGGGGCTGCTGTTCCGCCACATTCTCCCCAATATCCGTGAACCACTCATCGTCAATGCCAGCATCGCTGTCGGCAGCGGCCTCGTGGTCTTCGCCGGACTCTCGTTCCTCGGCTTGGGCATTCAGCCGCCTGCATTCGACTGGGGCCGGATGCTCAACGAAGGTCTGTCGAAGATCTTCGTCAACCCGGCCACCGCACTCGCCCCCGGCATCGCCGTCGTGCTCGCCGGCTTGACCTTCACGCTGCTCGGCGAGGCCATTGCTCGCGGCGCGGGAGTTCGCAGCCCGATCAGCAGTCGCCTGCCGAAGTGGAAGCCGATCAACCGGAAAACTGCCCAGGCCGATTCGGCGCCCACCGACGAAGACGCGGTACTGACCGTCCGCAACATGTCCGTCGCAGTCCCCGCGGGTGACGACTGGCGTCGCCCCGTCGACAACATCAGTTTTACAGTTCACCGCGGCGAAACCGTGGGCATCGTCGGTGAATCCGGGTCCGGAAAGTCACTGAGTTGCATGGCAATCGCGCAGCTGACCGACCACCCCACCGTGGTCGACGCCGGGCTCATCGAGTTCGACGGCACCGTGCTGATGAAGGACGGCAAGCGGCCGGACGACGCGGCTTCGCGCAAGGTTGCCCGCCAACTCGGCACACGTATGGCGATGGTGTTCCAGGATCCGATGTCGTCCATGAATCCGTCTCTCAAGGTCGGATACCAGGTCGCCGAGATCGGTTGGCTCCACGAAGGTATGAGCAAGGCCGACGCGAAGAAGGCGGCAGTCGAGCGACTGAACGCCGTCAAGATCCCCGACGCGCCCAGGCGTGCGAAGCAGTACCCCCACGAGTTCTCCGGCGGTATGCGTCAGCGCGCGATGATCGCCATGGGTCTGATGGGTAAGCCCGCTCTGATCATCGCGGACGAACCCACCACTGCGCTCGACGTGACCGTTCAGCGTGAGGTCCTCGGGCTGCTCCACGAGGTTCGCGAAGAAACCGGCGCCGCAATCCTTCTCATCTCGCACGACATGGCCGTCATCACCGGCATGTGCACCCGTGTCCTCGTCATGTTTGCCGGCGAAATCGTCGAAGACATCGCAGTCGACGATCTGATTGCCGGCCGTGCAAAGCATCCGTACACCCGCGCGCTGATCGCCGCGGTCCCCACCATGAGCACCGATCGCGACAAGCCGCTTGCCACCGTCGACGAAGCCTGGCAGGTGGAGAGCCTCGACGCCGAGGAGAGCACCGCCGACATCGAGTTGGAAGAACTGTTGGCTGTTGCAGAGGAGATCCGATGAGCAGACTCGAATTCCGTGACGTCAACGTCCACCTCGGTAGCGGTTCGAAAAAATTCCACGCCGTCAAGAACATCAATCTCGACATCCCCTCCGGATCGGTGGTCGGTCTCGTCGGTGAATCGGGTTCCGGAAAGTCGACACTGGCGCGAGCAACTGTCGGCCTGGCCGAGCCCAGTTCCGGCCAGATCCTTCTCGACGGTGTGGACGTCGCTCACGCCCGCGGCGCGACGGCTCGTCTGCGCCACCGGATCCAGATGGTCTTCCAAGATCCGTACTCGTGCCTCGACCCGCGAATGACCATCGGCCAGTCACTCGCCGAGGCGCTGCGGTCCACCGAGCGTCGTGACAAAGCTCGGCGCAGCCGCGGCGACCGCGCTGTCGAGGTCGCTCGACTCCTCACCACCGTCCAACTGCCGGTGGAGAAGGCGCACGAATACCCATCGTCGTTGTCGGGTGGTCAGCGCCAACGCGTTGCCCTCGCGCGGGCTTTGGCAGCCGCACCAGCAGTTCTGCTTGCCGACGAAATCACCTCCGCTCTGGACGTGTCCGTGCAGGGCGCGGTTCTGAATCTGTTGGTGGATCTGCAGAAGCAGCTTGGTCTGACGGTTCTGTTCGTCAGTCACAACCTGGCGGTGATCCGCTACGTCTGTGACCACGTCGCAGTCATGCTCGGCGGCGAGATCGTCGAGCACGGGCCGGTTCTCGACGTGATCGATTCGCCGAAGGAGCCGTACACGGCAAAGCTGTTGTCCGCGATCCCGACATTCGGGGAGCCGATGTTCCAATGACAACGCCGACCACTCTCGACTCCCCCGCTGCCGTAGCCCGTGCCGAAGAACGTCGTTCGGCGAGAATCCAGGATTACGCGTCCGTGGTTACACCGACCAGCATCGCCGTATCGGCGTCGGGACGCATTGCATACGTACGTACCGAATCGAATCCGGCTGCGGATACCAACGAGCACTCGATCTGGTTGGCTTCCCCGCAACTACATCTCACCGCGGGACCTGCCGACACCTCGCCGACCTGGCATCCCGTTTCGACGCTGTTGGTCTTCGTTCGGCCAGATTCCTCGGGCACACCACAACTGTGGAAGGTCGACGCCACCGGGGGCCCGGCAACACAGCTGACCACCACGGCGCAGCTCCCGCTCGGCGTGGGGGCACCGGTGTTCTCTCCCGACGGCGCTCGGATCGCCTTCAGCGCCCCCGTCGACCGCACGGGCGCCGGATCGTCATGCCTCTTGGTGGCGAAGCGCCTCAACTACAAGGTCGACGGATCCGGTGTCCGGGGCAGCGTTCGGGCGCACCTGTTCGAGTTCGATCTGGCCGCCGGCTCACTACGGCAGCTGACGGACGGCGATTGGGACGCTTCGCATCCCGCGTACAGTCCCGACGGCACCGAACTGGCTTTCACCGCGGCGATGGACGGCGACGCCGATCTGACGCGGGCGAGTTCCGCCTGGACCGTATCGCTGACTGATCTCGCCTCCGCTCCGCGGATGTTGGGGCACGCACGCGGCATCGCAGGACCACTTGCATGGACACCTGCCGGCGACGCGGTCGTAGCCGTCGGTTGGCACACACCGATCATTCACAACAACGAACTTCTTGTCCTGCACCGCGACCAGCGAGTGGAAGACCGCAGCCTGACGTCCGGACTCGACCGAAACGTCATGCCGGGCGGGACCGGTTATCCCGGTGGCGCACCGAGTTTCACCGCCGACGGCGACATCGTCTTCTGCATCCGCAACCACGGCTCCACCGAACTGCACAAGGTCGATTTCGGATCAGGCTCCGTCTCACCACTTCTCACCGGCGAGCGGACAGTGGTCTCAGGCCTTGCCCTGACGTCCGGGCGAGCCGTCGTCGCGCTGGCAACGGCTACATCCTTCGGCGAGGTCGCCGTCATCGACCTCGAGACTCGTGCAGTCGAAACCGTCACCGAATTGAACACGGAACTGACAACTTCCGTCGCGTTTCCAGTCGCCTCCGAGCGTTGGTTCGACATCAGCGACGGCACCCGTGTTCAGGGTTGGATCCTGCGCGACCCGAACGTCACGGGCGCCGGTCCGCTGGTTCTGGACGTCCACGGCGGACCACACAATGCCTGGACCGGAACGCCGACCGTGATGCACGCATACCACGCGGAACTGGTCGCGCTGGGATTCACGGTCTTGATGATCAATCCGCGCGGAAGTGACGGCTACGGAAACGACTTCTTCGACGGTGTGCGGGACGGCTGGGGTGAGGCGGATCGTGCCGACCTGCTCGAACCGGTCGAAACCCTTGTCGCCGAGGGGATGGCCGATCCGAAGCAACTGGTACTCACGGGCTACAGCTACGGCGGATTCATGACGTGCGCCCTGACGTCCGTCACCGATCGGTTTGCCGTCGCAGTCGCCGGTGGTCTCGTTTGCGACATCGCGAACACAGCCGGCCCCTCGGACGAGGGCATCTTGCTGCAGACGGTCGAATTCGACCCGCAGTCATCTCGGGTACGGGAACTTTCGCCGCTGGGGCGAGTCTCCCAGGTGACGACACCGACGCTGATCCTTCACGGCGGCAGCGACGTCCGTTGCCCGGTCAACCAGGCCGAACAGTGGTTCGGTGGACTGCGTTTGGCCGGCACCCCGACCGAGTTGGTGGTTTTCCCGGACGCGTCACATGCCTTCGTGTTGACGGGTCGGCCGTCCCACCGACTGGAGTACAGCACTCGTCTCGTCGACTGGATCGAACGGCACCTCTCCCCCAAGCCCGCACTGACCACGGTCGATCCCGACTACTGGCAGTACCGACTCGACACCCTGAGTGCGAAGTACGGGGTACCCGGCGCCTCGCTGGGAATTCTGACCACAACCCGCAGCGGATTCGACCGCACCGTGATCACGTCCGGTGTCGTCAGTACCCGCACCGGCGTCGCGGCTACGCCCGACACGCTGTTCCAGATGGGTTCGATCAGCAAGGTCTGGACGGCCACCCTGATCATGCAGCTCGTCGAAGAAGGATTGCTGGATCTCGACTCACCTGTCCGGAACATCCTGCCGGACTTCGCAGTTGCCGACGCGGTAGCCACCGAAACGGTCACGACTCGCCACCTGTTGACTCACACCAGTGGCATCGACGGTGACGTTTTCATCGACGGCGGGCGCGGCGACGACTGCGTCGAGCGATACGTCGCATCACTGAAATCAACGGTGCAGCTCTTCGCCCCCGGCACCGATTGGTCGTACTGCAACACCGGCTTCGTGATCGCCGGACGAATCATCGAGGTTCTCCGAGGTAAGAGTTGGGACGCGGTTCTGCGCGAGCGGATCATCGAACCGCTCGGCCTGACCAAAACCACGACCCTGCCTGAGGAGACGGCACTGCACCGCGCTGCAGTCGGGCACGTCGGCGCTGCCGACGACCTCGAGCAGACACCACAATTCCTCATCCCTCGCTCGATGGGCCCCGCCGGTCTCATCAACAGCACCGCCGAGGACCTTCTTCTGTTCGCGCAGGATTCGATGCGCGAGGATCCGATTCTGCTTCAGCGGTCCACCCATCTGGCGATGCTCGAGGAGCGCCGCCAGATCGGTGACGTGTCGTCAGCGGACATCATGGGAACCACGTGGCTGCTGCATAATTGGGGCGGGGTACTGGCTCATGGCCACAATGGCGGAACTCTCGGCCAGCAGTCGTTCTTGCGAGTGGTGCCGTCGTGCGGTCTAGCCGTGGTCCTGATGGCCAACGGTGGAGCAATGGACGCTCTCTCCGGCGATCTTCTGGCTGAAGTAATCGGTTCCATAGGCGGCGTCAGTGTGACACCGGCATTCTCGCCTGGTGACCCCCACACCCGCGTCACGTCCTCACCTGAAGAACTCGATGCGCTGTGCGGCCTGTACCGCGATGCCGCAGCCGATTTCGTCTTGGAAAGGACCGGCGGTTCCCTGACCGCCCGCCGCACCGATCACATCGACCCTTCGGTCACCGCCGAAAGCGCAGAGTCCGTCTCTCTCAGCCTGATCGAAGTTCACCCTGGAGTGTTCGGGACCCGACTCCCTCAATCAGCAGGTTGGATCCGGATCACTTTCTCCGACAACGGGAGTACACAATTGCTACACGTCGGAAGCCGCGCGTATCCGCGAGTGAACAACCGATGACCATTCTCCGCGATCTGGCCGAGCGCCAACTTCCTCAGATCCTCGAGGACGCCATCGCGCTCATCGAAGTCGAGTCGCCGTCACACGATCTCGAAGCTGTTGCCCGCAGCGCGAAGTGGACGTCAGATCTTGTCCACGAACGACTCGGCGTGACACCGGAGTCGATAGTGACGGAAGGCCGAACCCATCTGGTGACCCGTTTCGGCAGCTCACCGACGCGGTTGATGCTGCTCGGTCATCATGACACCGTGTGGCCGATCGGCACCCTGACACGCCTGCCCGCAGCCGTCACCGACGGAGCGCTCCGAGGTCCGGGCGGACTCGACATGAAACTTGGTGTCGTTCAGGCAATCCACGCCCTCGCTATCGTCCGGGAGCTGCACGGCGACGATGCACTCGACGGAATCACACTCCTCGTGACCGGTGACGAAGAAATCGGTTCACCCACGTCGCGGTCCCTCATCGAGGAACTTGCGGCAGGCGCGGTACTGGTTCTCGAGGCCGGCGGTGACGGTGGCGAACTGAAGACTGTCCGCAAGGGGGTGTCGCTGTATCGGATCCATGTTGCCGGTCGCGCCGCCCACGCGGGGCTGGAGCCGGAAAAAGGCATCAACGCTGCAGTAGAACTGGCTCGTCTCGTGATCGCGATCAACGACTTGTCCTCGCCGGCACAGGCAACCACCGTCACCCCGACTGTCATTTCAGCCGGAACCACAACCAACACCGTTCCGGCAGAAGCCTTCGTCGACGTGGACGTGCGCGCAACCAGCGCCGCCGAGCAGGAGCGCGTCGATGCGAATATCCGAGCCCTGCAGGCAATCCACCCCGAAGCCGTAGTCACGGTCTCGGGTGGTGTCAACCGTCCACCTCTCGAAGCGACGATGTCCGCACCGTTGCTGGCGTTGGCGGAACGCGTTGCGCTCGAGCATGATCTGACTCCGCTCGTCGGCCTCGCCGTCGGCGGAGCCTCGGACGGAAACTTCACTGCCGGTATCGGTATCCCCACCCTCGACGGCCTCGGTGGCGTCGGCGGCGGTGCACACGCCGAGACCGAGCATGCGCTCGTGTCCGCAATCGCTCCGAGGACGGCGTTGGTTGCGGGCCTTATTCGTTCGATCACGTCTGAAGGGGGCCCTCGTGTCGAAAAGCAAAGCGGTTGAGTTTCGAGAACTGGTCGATACCCGCGAAATAGCCGATCTATCCGCCGTTTTCGACGAGATCTGGGCTACCAGTCCCGGACCGGCTCATTTCGGCACTGCGATGTTGGTTGCGCTTCACCACGGTGGTCACTACGTGGTGGGAGCCTTTTCCGAAGGCGAAATGATCGGTGGTTGCGTCGGATTCTTCGTCGAGCCTCTCGGCGAGGTTCTGCACTCACACATCGCCGGAGTACTACCGGGACACGCAGGCAAGGGAATCGGCCGCGCCCTCAAGCATCATCAGCGAGACTGGTGCCTCGAGCGCGGCGTCAGGACGATCCGGTGGACCTTCGATCCACTGGTCGCACGAAATGCCTATTTCAACATTCAGCGTCTCGGAGCCGAACCGGCCGAATACAACCCGGATTTCTACGGGTCGATGGCAGACGGAATCAACGCAGGCGACGCCAGCGATCGTATGCTCGTCAGTTGGGACCTCGACGTCGATGGATCTCCGAGTTCTACTGTGGCCGTGAATGATACATTCAAGGTGCTTCAACCCACCGAAGACGGTACGCCTCGAATGCTCCCGATCCCACCCGACTGCGTCGATATCGCAGTCGGAATACCCAGAGACATCGAGCATCTGAGAACAGTCGACCGCGCCTCTGCCTTTGCCTGGCGACACGCGCTTCGCGAGTACCTCGAACCACTGATCGCCTCGAAGGAATGGCAATCGACCGGCTTCGACCCCAGCGGCTATTACATGTTCACGAAAATCTGCGAGACAACCGGAGAAGAGCAAGTCCATGCACATTGAGTCCGTCGAATTGCGCGAACTGCGCATCCCTCTCGTCTCCCCCTTCACCACGTCATTCAGCACCCAGCTCGAGCGCAACACCCTCGTCCTGAAAGTGAGCGGCACCACCGACGGCCCCAACGGTCCGGTGGAGACCGTCGGCTGGGGCGAGTGCGGCTCGCTCAGCGATCCGTACTACAACTCCGAATACACCGCTGGTGCGCGGGCGATGCTTCGCGAGTATCTTGTTCCGACGCTACGTAAGTCGCAGTCGGATCAACCGCTCTCGGCCGAGACGGTCGGCAGCGTACTTCACCACGTCGTGGGTCACCAGATGTCGAAGTCGGCTATCGAAATGGCAATCCTCGATGCTGAATTGCGGGCTCGTGGACAGTCTTTCGCTCGGTACCTCGGTGCCACTCGCACTCGGGTGCCCTCGGGAGTGTCCGTCGGCATCCAGGACAGCATTCCGCAGCTACTCGAAACCGTCGGCAACTATCTGTCGCAGGGTTACGTGCGAATCAAGCTGAAGATCAAGCCGGGCTGGGACATCGCTCCCGTGGCTGCGGTGCGCAAGGAGTTCGGCTACGACGTTCCTCTGCAGGTCGACGCGAATGCCGCGTACACCCTCGTCGACGCGCAGTTGCTGCGCCGCCTGGACGAATTCGCATTGCTCCTCATCGAACAGCCGCTGGCCGAGGACGATTTGGTGCAGCACGCCAAGCTCGCCCAGTCCCTCTCGACTCCGATCTGCCTCGACGAGTCGGTCGAGTCGGCCAAGGATGCGGCGGATGCCATCACGCTCGGTGCCGCTTCGGTCATCAACATCAAGCCGAGCCGTGTCGGTGGATATCTGGAAGCCAAGCGCATCCACGATCTCGCCTCGGCACACGGTATTGCGGTGTGGTGCGGCGGAATGCTCGAGACCGGAATCGGCCGCGCCGCCAACGCGGCCCTCGCGGCGCTGGACGGATTCACGCTGCCCGGCGACATCTCGGCGTCCGATCGCTTCTACAAGGAAGACATCACCGAACCTTTTGTCATCGAGGACGGCCACATCGCCGTGCCGCAGGGACCGGGCTTCGGTGTGACTCCGCGCGAAGACGTCATGGATCGCTTCACGGTCGGAACCGAGATTCTGTAGGTCCGTCACACAGTCACGCAGCAGCCACCTCCACCTTCACCCCGGAGGTGGCTGTTCGTCGTTTGTGTCGGTAGGGGGGTGCATAGTGATTCGGACATGACGTTCTGCACCGAAAGGCCCCCGATGAGTAGCTGGTCCGATCGCCCGATCTGCGCGTTCGACCTCGAGACCACGGGGCGGGATCCGTCGACCGCTCGTATCGTCAGTGCCTGCGTCGCGGTGATCGACGGTTCGAGTGTCGAAACACGCACGTGGCTACTCGATCCCGGCGTCGACATCCCCGCCGGCGCCTCGGCTGTTCACGGCATCAGCACCGAGTTCGCGGCGCAACACGGCCAGGATTATTCCGAGGGCTACGAAGAGATTCGCGAGGCTCTGCACAATTCCTGGGCGCGCGATCACGCCGTCGTGGCGTTCAATGCCTCCTATGATCTGACGGTCATGCATGCCGAGGGTCTGCGCATCGGCAAGCCTGCATTCGTTCCGGGGTTGGTGATCGATCCGTACGTGATCGATCGGGCGATGGATACGTTCCGCAAGGGCAAGCGAACGCTTGCGGCCGTGTGCGAGCACTACGGAATTTCATTGGAGTCGGCGCACGAAGCCGAGGCCGATGCCAAAGCTGCGGCAGCGTTGGCCCGCGAGTTGGCCGTGCGGTTCCCCGACATCCTGGGGCTCGATCTCATGGTCGATCAAGCCGATTGGCACGCAGAGCGGCAACGCGATTTCGCCGAGTACCTTCTCAGCCAAGGGAGGGACGTGGCAGATGTGAACGGCCAGTGGCCGATTCGCATCATCGCCTGACGTCCTCCCCGGCTCGGACGACCGCGCGCTACGCCGGGACCGGCGGCCACACCGGCGCAATGGACCACGGACGGGCTGTTTCGAGCTGCGACGCAACCTGAATCAGCAGATCTTCACGGCCGAACGCGCCGACCAACTGCACGCCGATCGGAACGCCGGCCGAGTCATGACCCATCGGCAAGGAAATCGCCGGCTGACCTGAACTGTTGAACGGACTGGTCAAGCCGCTGTACCCGGCCGAATGCTCCCAGATCGACATAGGATTCGCCGTATCGAGCAGACCGAGCGGAGCTGCCGGCCGAGCCATCGTCGGAGTCAGCAACAGGTCGTGATCGACGAAGAACGCACCGATCACCTGGGCGGCCCGCTCGAGTTCCTGCAATGCCTTGACAACGTTCGTCGCACTTTCGGACTTCGCGCGGTCGTAGATCATCCGCGCCATCGGCTCGAGGTCGTCGTCGCGGATCGCGCGGTTCAGGGCGTCGAGTCGTTCGTCGACCTCGATCGTCATCGGAATGCCCATCAACACCGAAAGCCCGGCAGTGAGCGCATCGAGCGGAAAGTTCGGGGCACTCTCGGTGACATCGTGACCGAGTTCTTCGAGCAGGCCGGCAACACCGGTCGCGACGGCCGAGCACTCCGGGTCCACCGGTGTGCCGTCAGGAAGAGCGTTACTCAGACCGATCCGCAACCGTCCGGGATCGGCACCCACTTCCTCGATGTACGGCCGCTTCGGCGCCAGGATCACGTAAGGATCGCCCACTGTCGGCCCGGCGGACAGATCGAGAAGCAGCGCAGTGTCGCGGACACTTCGGGTGAGCGCGTGATGAACACTCATCGGCGACGAGAAGAGCGTGCGCGCCGGTGCCGTCGGAGTACGTCCTCGGCTCGGCTTGAGGCCTACCAGGCCGCAGGCCGATGCGGGAATACGGATCGATCCACCACCGTCGCTGGCATGCCCGCCTGGCACGATCCCGACGGCAACAGCTACAGCCGTGCCACCCGAAGATCCGCCGGGCGAACGATCAAGGGCGTAAGGGTTACGGGTGGGTCCGAACAGCGCAGGTTCGGTACTCGCGTTCTTGCCGAACTCCGGGGTGTTCGTCTTGCCGATGACAACCAGACCAGCCTGGCGGTAGCGCTCGACGAGCGTCGAATCTTTTTCTGCCACAGCGTCGGCGAACAATCGAGATCCATTGGTGCTCGGCAATCCTGCGACGTCCATGCCGAGGTCTTTGATCACGAACGGGACGCCCTGCAGTGGACCATCCGGCAGGCCGCCTGATACCTCGTTGCGCGCTTCCTCTCGGCGCTCACTGATCACCGCGTTGACTGCCGGGTTGCGCTCGTCGAGCCTGTCCAGACTGAACTCGAGGACTTCCTTGGCGGAGACGTCGCCGCTCTTGATCGCTTCGGCCAGGCCGGTCATGTCGTTGTTGTCGAACAAATCCTGCATCGATGCCCTCATCACTCGTGTCGAACTCTGCCGATAGTGAGGTCCGTCATATCAACCGGAGTGGCGACGCAGTTCCGAAATTCCGCTTGGCGGGACCGATCAGAGAATCAAGCCCTCACAGAATCAAACCTTGCCGCCGCGCTTCCACGACCGCTTCGTGACGACTGCGGACGTCGAGTTTTCCCATCAGATTCCTCATGTACGTCTTGATCGTTTCGACGCTCAGGGACAACCTCTCGGCGATCTCGGCATTGCGCAGTCCGAGAGCGACGTACCCCATCACCTCCCGCTCGCGTGGCGACAGGACAACGGTGTTCGCGACTGGAGTGTTCGCGGAAGGTTTCGGCGACGCCAACGCCCGCAACTTTGCCTCGACCGCGAGGACCTGCGCGCTGAGAGCCATGTCCTCGAGGTTCGCCGCGATCTCGCCGAGCGCCAGGACGCTCTCGGTCAACCCTTCGGATATCTGGGCATCGCGGTTCGAACCATGTTCCACCGCAGCGGTATCGAGCATCGCCACCCGACGATCCACTTCGTCGCGAATCTCGAATTCTCGGGCCAACGCGTACGACGATCGCATCATCGTCTCTGCGATCACGTCGCCGATCGGCAGGTTGGCACGCAGTCCTCCGTAGATCGCTCCGCGAGTAACCCCGCGTACGACGATGGGGACTGCCATCAAGGATTCAATCGCTTCGGTACCCACTTCATAGTCGTAGTCGTGAGTGATGTGCGACGAGTTCGCGTAGTCCTGGACCGCGCCCGGTCGTTGTTCTGCGATCGCCCGACCGCCGAGTCCGCATTCGGCGTCGATCCGGAGGTTTCGCAGGATGTTGCTGCGCGTGCCGACGTGACCGGTGATGGTCAGCGACCGGTCGCTGACGCAGCCGCCGAACAGAACCGGCAACTCGGTTTTGGGGTGCAGCCGACGCAGTTCGGCGCGCAACGCGTCGTCGTCGCTCGGTCTCAGTACCCTGCTCACTCTCACCTCCACGTACCCAATTCAGAGGGTAGCGGCACCTTTGGCTGGGCAATAGCGTGCATCCAGGCCATTTGTAGTGCCGATCACACTTATCGTGACACCAACCGTGCCACGTCGCCTTCGGAGGAACCGTGTCTGTCCCGACAGCTGTTGCAGCCAACAACACCCCGCTCAGTCCGCTGCGCTTTCTCGAGCGCAGCGCCGCGGTGTTCCCCGAGCGCACCGCCGTCGTTCACGGCGACCGGACCTACTCGTACCGAGAGTTCGGTGACGAGGTCGCGGCTCTGGCCCGCGTCCTGCGTGAACGCATTCAGCCCGGTGACCGCGTTGCATACCTGGCGCCGAACGTACCCGAGATGCTGTTCGCGCATTTTGCCGTCCCCCTCGCCGGCGGGGTCCTGATCGCCCTGAACTCACGCCTCGCCGGTCCCGAACTCGAATACATTCTCGATCACTCGGGAACCACGATCCTGTTCGTGGACTCCGAATTCGTCGGTTCGGTCACCTCGTCCAAGGCAAACGTGGGGAGCCTGCGTGAGATCGTCGAGATCCCGGACTCCACCGTCCCCTATCCGGACGTTCCCACCGGAATCGTCACCGGGCAGTACGCCGATCTGATTGCCGAAGGCGAAGCTCTCTCCGATCAGCCACTGCACTGGGGCGTCGACGACGAGCAGCAGTGCATCGCCATCAACTACACCTCGGGTACCACCGGAAAACCCAAGGGCGTCATGTACTCCCACCGCGGGGCGTACCTGAACTCGCTCGGCGAGACATTCCACAACGGCTTCGACGGAGCGACGAAGTATCTGTGGACACTGCCGATGTTCCACTGCAACGGGTGGTGCACGCCGTGGGCCGTCACTCAGGCCGCGGGCACACATATCTGCCTGCGCGCGGTCCGCGCCGATGCGATCTGGGACGCCATCGACAATCTGGGCGTGACACATCTGTGCGGCGCTCCTACCGTCTGCTCCACCATCGCCGACGCAGACCAGGCCCACAAGGTCGACGCCTTGCGCATCACCACCGCCGGCGCTCCCCCGTCACCGACGATCATCGGAAAACTCGAAGACATCGGTGTCACCGTGGTTCACGTCTACGGCCTCACCGAGGTGTACGGCCCCTACACGATCTGCGAATACCAGGAAGCCTGGGACGACAAGCCGCAGTCCGAGCGCGCCGCACTTCTCTCGCGTCAGGGAGTCGGCATGGTGCAGGCCGAAAATGCTCGCGTTGTCGATGCCGAGATGAACGACGTCCCCGCCGACGGCCAGACCATGGGTGAGATCGTGCTCCGCGGCAACAACGTGATGCTCGGGTACTACCGCGACGAGGCCGCGACAGCCGAAGCATTTGCCGGTGGTTGGTTCCATTCCGGCGACCTCGGCGTCATGCATCCCGACGGATACATCCAGCTCAAGGACCGCGCGAAGGACATCATCATCTCAGGCGGCGAGAACATCTCCACCGTCGAGGTCGAGCAGGCGATCATGAGTCACCCCGCGGTGATCGACGTGGCAGTCGTCGGCGTTCCGGACGAGAAGTGGGGCGAGCGCCCGAAGGCATTCGTGGTGCTGGGCAAGGGATTACAGGCATCCGCCGAAGACATCGTCGAGCACACCCGCACTTTGCTGGCCGGGTACAAGGTTCCCCGCGACATCGTCTTCCCGCTCGACCTTCCTCGCACCCCCACCGGCAAGGTTCTCAAGTTCCAGCTACGCGCCGACAACTGACGCCGACGAAACCTGGATACTTGCATCCATGACCGAGCGCTCCGATGTACCCGGAACTGACCCCGCACAGTTTCGGGTACACGTCGCGTCTCAAGCGATCCGGTTGTTCTCGGAGAACGGGTACGAAGCCACCACCGTCGAGCAGATCGCCGCTGCCGCCGGTGTGTCGCGTCGGACGTTCTTCCGGCAGTTCCGCTCCAAGGAAGACGTGATCTTCGCCGATCACGAGTCCCTCCTCGAACACGTCGCAGAGTTCCTCGCGTCCGATTCCGCCGACCCCTGGGCGTCCGTGTGCGAGGCCGCGGGACTGGTGTTCGATTTCTTCCGCAGGAACCGAGACCTGTCGATGCGGCGATACCGCGTCGTACAGCATGTTCCGGCTCTTCGCGACCGCGAACTCGTCACCGGATTCCGCTACGAGCGCCTCTTCGTCGACTACCTGCGCAGCGCTGTGCCCCGCGAACCTGTCCTCGAGGTTGTCGGTTTTGCCGCAGCTGTCACCGCGTGCCACAACTACCTCTTGCGAAGCATGATCAAAGGCGACGAGGACGCCACAGCTGATGCACTAAGTCAGGCATTGCTCGACGTTCGGCGGACGTACGGCGTGGCACCCGGGTCCAAGACCAGCACGCCAGAATCGAAGTCCGTGCTGGTAGTAGCCTTTGCCCCGGGCACGTCCGCTGATGAGATCAGCAGAAAAATCCACGAACAACTCGGCTGACACTGCTCGTGCACCGAAACTTCACACACCCATCCCTTGACCTGGCACTCAGTGCCGTGTTTGACTGGGGTCATGGGCACCGGTCTGTCCGCGAATCTCGCTGGTAACGCCGGAGCCGCACCGACCGCCTTCAAGCCACCTTCACCAAGGAGCGTTCCCATGGCAGGAAACCCGGATTTCAATCTCTTCGCACTGAACGAAGAGCACGACGAACTGCGGGCTGCTATCCGCGGACTCTCCGAGAAGGAAATCGCGCCGTACGCCAAGGACGTCGACGAGAACGCACGTTTCCCCGAGGAAGCGCTCACCGCTCTCAACGCGTCCGGCTTCAACGCCATCCACGTTCCCGAGGCTTACGACGGCCAGGGCGCCGATTCCGTCGCCACCTGCATCGTCATCGAGGAAGTCGCCCGCGTCTGTGGATCCTCCTCGCTGATCCCCGCTGTGAACAAGCTCGGCACCATGGGCCTGATCCTCAAGGGTTCCGAAGAGCTCAAGTCCAAGGTGCTCCCGGACCTCGTGAACGGCGGAATGGCGTCGTACGCACTGTCCGAGCGTGAAGCCGGATCCGACGCCGCTTCGATGCGTACCCGCGCAAAGGCTGACGGCGACGACTGGATCCTCAACGGCTCCAAGTGCTGGATCACCAACGGCGGCAAGTCCACCTGGTACACCGTCATGGCTGTCACCGATCCCGACAAGGGCGCAAACGGCATCTCCTCTTTCATGGTCCACAAGGACGACGAGGGCTTTGTCGTCGGACCGAAGGAAAAGAAGCTCGGCATCAAGGGCTCCCCCACCGCTGAGCTGTACTTCGAGAACTGCCGCATCCCCGGCGACCGCATCATCGGCGAACCGGGCACCGGCTTCAAGACGGCACTCGAGACCCTCGACCACACGCGTCCCACCATCGGTGCTCAGGCTGTCGGCCTGGCCCAGGGCGCACTCGACGCGGCGCTGGCGTACACCAAGGATCGCAAGCAGTTCGGCAAGTCCATCAGCGACTTCCAGGCTGTTCAGTTCATGCTCGCGGACATGGCGATGAAGGTCGAAGCCGCACGTCTGATGGTTTACACCTCCGCAGCACGCGCCGAGCGTGGCGAGAAGAACCTCGGCTTCATCTCCGCTGCGGCGAAGTGCTTCGCTTCGGACGTTGCCATGGAGGTCACCACCGACGCCGTGCAGCTGTTCGGTGGCGCCGGCTACACCACCGACTTCCCGGTCGAGCGCATGATGCGCGACGCCAAGATCACGCAGATCTACGAAGGCACCAACCAGATTCAGCGCGTCGTGATGTCGCGTGCGCTGTTGAAGTAAGGCACTTCGCGCCCCTGTGCGCCTTTCTGGTAGTTCTGACTACCGGAACGGCGCACAGGGGCTTGCCCCTAATTTTTGAGGAGAATCGTGGAACTCGTAGGCGTAATCGGCGGCGGCACCATGGGTGCCGGCATTGCCGAAGTTTGTGCAAAAGCCGGTAGCTCGGTACTGGTGCTCGAAACCAAAGAAGAATTTGCCGCCGCTGCTCGCGAACGGATCGCCAAGTCGATCAACCGCGGCGTCGCCAAGGGCAAGATCACCCAGGAAGAAGCCGACGCCGCGATCGCACGCGTCCGCGTCACCTTGGACATGGAAGAGTTCGCCGATCGCGATCTGGTGATCGAAGCTGCTCCCGAGATCGAAGCTCTCAAGTACGAGATCTTCGGCAAGCTCGACAAGATCGTCAAGCCTGCAGGCATTCTGGCGACCAACACCTCGTCGATCCCCGTCATCAAGATCGCCAAGGCCACCTCGCGCCCCGGCCAGGTTGTCGGCGTTCACTTCTTCAACCCCGTGCCGGTCATGCCGCTCGTGGAGATCGTGGTCAGCCTGACGACGTCCGAAGAGACCGTTCTCGCCGTCACCGACTACGCCAAGAACACCTTGCGCAAGAAGACGGTTCGCGCGGGCGACCGTTCGGGCTTCATCGTCAACGCTCTGCTCATCCCGTACCTGTGCCAGGCTGTCCGGATGCTCGAATCCGGCTACGCCACAGCAGAAGACATCGACGAGGCCATGAAGGGCGGCTGCGGCTACCCGATGGGCCCGCTGACGCTGCTCGACACCGTCGGTCTCGACATTGCCCTCGCAGCGGCAGAGTCCCTGTACGCGGAATTCGCAGAACCGCACTACGCTCCGCCGGCGCTGCTTCGCCGCATGGTCGACGCCGGTCGCCTCGGCAAGAAGACCGGTCGCGGCTTCTACGAATACGCCTGAGTCTGACCGCTTCACTCTTCCGGCCCCTCACCTGTTGCAGGTGAGGGGCCGGAGTTGTTTTCGGGCAGATCTAGCCGAATCCATTGACAAATTCGCGCGGCGCAGCAAAAGTCATCATTTGACAACAACCGTTGTCACATGAACGCAGGCGGAGGGTCAACCAGATGAGCAGCGATGCGGACACAGGTACTCGTCGGCCGAAGCCCCGGGAACTGCCAGCGCCCCGGGCCCTGCGAGCAGATCCGATCGGCCCCGGTTCCCTGACGTGGACACACTTCGGCGACGTTCGCGGTCTGCTGTATCTCGGACGCGCAGGCACGCTGCAGAACATGCATCCCGCGGTAAGTGGAGCGCTGCAGGACCATTCGAATTTTTTCGACAACCCGCTCGACCGCCTGTTCCGCTCACTGCCGCCCATCTACGGCGTCGTGTACGACCGGACCGAAGAGGGCACAGGCACGCTCGTTCGCAACTTCCACACCGATCTCAAAGGAATCGACGAAACCGGCGGGCGCTACCACGCCCTCGCTCCTGACACTTTCTGGTGGACACACGTCACGTTCTTCGAGGTGATACTCGATTTCAACGAGCGATTCGCGTACAAGAAGTTCACGGCGGAGCAGAAGGACCAACTTGTCCGTGAGGCCGTAACTTGGTGGCGCTGTTACGGACTCACCGATCGACCGGCTTTCGACGACTACGTCAGCTTCCGCACGTATTGGGAAGACATGCTCGACAACCACCTGATCAACACCCACACCACAAAATGGTCGACGCGCATCGCCGAGCACGACATCGCACCGGCTCCGAAGGTTCCGACGTGGCTGTGGCGTCTTAGCTCTCGCCCCACGATGGCCGTGGCGAACTGGATCGGCAAGGCACTGATGCCGGAGAAGGCACGCAAGACCCTTGAATGGGAATGGACGCCGCGCGACGAACGGATGTACTTCTGGTTCGCCCGCTTCCTGACATTGACAGATCGGTTCTGGCATCTGCTGCCGCTACGACTGCGGTATGCGCCGCGCGCCTACTCGGGCATCCGCGCGCAGGGTCTGTGAGCACTCGTCGGTAGGCTGGAGTGCGTGCCAGCCCAACTCCCCTCCGACGCGATCAGTGTCCGCGTGGACAGCTGGACGTGGGCGGTTCGGCTGTTCAAGACACGCTCGCAGGCGGCGACGGCCTGCCGATCGGGACACGTTCGGGTCAATGGAACGTCGGCAAAGGCGGCTCAGCAGGTGAAAGCCGGCGACGAGGTGCGGGTGCGTGTATCCGGCATCGAACGCATTGTCGTCGTGGTCAAGCCGATCACGAAACGAGTCAGCGCGGTGCTGGCCGCCGATTGCCTGCAGGACAATTCGCCGCCCCCACCACCGCCCGAACTGATCGCGTCCATTCCGCGACGTGATCGTGGCGCCGGCAGACCGACCAAACGCGAGCGACGCGACCTCGAGAAGTTGCGCGGCCTCGAGCCCTGATTGCTACCTCGAAACAGGCTGACGCAGAACCGTCTTCAGTTTCTCGGGCGGTGTACGGCGAGCGTCGCTGAGATAGATCTCGTGATGATCGCCGTTGAAGCTCAGGCCGTTCGACGGGATGAACGTGTTGTGCAGCCGGTCCAGGGTAGGAGCTTCGTCGTCGTACGAGCCGACGTGAAGAATCTGGACGGACAGACCTTCCTCCAACTCGAGAAACCTGACCTTGTCGAGAGCGGCAATCTCCTTCTTGGCCCGCACTGCCTTGGCCCGGACTGCGTCAATCGACGCAGACAGTTCGGTCTCCGTGATCCACTCCGGTTGCGAGATCATCATCGTCCAATCCCACGACGACTTGTCCCGCGTCACGAACACCTCGGGGTCATCTGCCCGCCACAACCCTTCCAGCGGGCCCACGACGAAGTCGCGATCCAGTTCCTTCTTGCTCGCGAATTTGGTCGCGTAGGACACCGAATACAGCGCTTCGAGCGCCTCGGAGTACTCGGTGGCAGTGTTGGGATCACCGTGACCGTCGACGGCGAAGTAGCCGAAGCGCGGGACGGTCACGAGGGCAAAATCGCGGCGCCCGGGGGAATAGAGATCCTTGTATGCCTTCTTGACGTCGTACTTCTCCATGCGCCACCCACCTGATCACTGGCCGAGTTTCAACGTTCGGAAACCTATCCGAGAACACCGACATTCCGATAGCGGACCACCGTCCCCTTGTTAATAGACCAGTGGACCTTTACTCTGGACGGGGTGACTACACCCCAGGCGACCGACGTCGCTCGAGTTCCGCGCCGCAGACCGTTGCGGATCGTTGCCATATCCGCGATTGTCGCGTCGATCTTGGCTCTGTTGTTCGTGTACCCGTGGTGGAGCTTGTTCGTCCGGCCGGACTGGCCGACAGCGGTGGCAGTTTTCGGCACCGTTCTATTTGCCGCCCTCCTGATCACCCTGCCTGCCACCATGATGCTCAGCCACGGACACACTGACCGCGATCCAGTTCGCCTGGTCGGCGACGCCCTCCTCGGAATCATCTGGGTCGTGTTCGTGTGGACCCTGCTCGGTGAAGTCCTGAGGCTCGGACTGCTCGTCGGCGGCGTGGATGACCCGCTTCGATCGAGGATCGTCGCCGTTGCGGCACTGATCACCTCGGCCGTTCTGCTGATCTGGGGCTATCGGGAAGCCATGAGACTGCCACGGATCAAGCAGGTCGACGTCACCATCCCCCGCCTTGGTGCGGGGATGGACAAACTTCGGGTAGTCGCGATCACCGACACTCACTTCGGGCCGATCAATCGCGAGAAGTGGTCCGAGCGCGTGATCGCGGCAGTCAACGATCTCGACGCCGACATCGTGGCCCACGTCGGTGACATTGCCGACGGAACAGTGGAGCAGCGCCTCGGCCAAGCCACCCCACTCGCGTCGGTGGAAGCCAGACTCGCTCGTGTCTACGTCACCGGGAATCACGAGTACTTCCACGAGGCTCAGGAGTGGCTCGACTACATGACCTCGATCGGCTGGGATGCCCTGCACAACCGGCACCTCGTCGTCACCAAGGGCGGCGACAACCTGGTCATCGCCGGAGTCGACGACGCCACCGCTCTGGGATCGAAGCTCGACGGTCACGGCGCGAACTTCGATATGGCCCTTGCCGGCACCGACCCCGATTTGCCGATCCTGATGCTCGCCCATCAACCGAAGCAGGTAACTCAGTCCGCTTCCGCGGGAGTGGATCTGCAGCTCGCCGGTCATACCCACGGCGGACAGATCTGGCCGTTCAACCTTCTGGTCAAACTCGATCAACCGTCGGTGCACGGGCTCACCCGTCACGGCGACCGCACGCAGTTGTACACAAGCCGCGGAACCGGGTTCTGGGGTCCACCATTCCGCGTGTTCGCACCGAGCGAGATCACCGTCCTGACGCTGCACAGCGCCTGAACGGGCTCAGCTCGTTCGGGTTGCCGCTCGCGCCGACAGCCCGACGAGCTGATTGATCAGACCTTCACGTAGGCCGGTTGCGAACATGTCGGCAGCAGGGGGCGCCTGCATCTCGTTCAGTACGACGACCATGGATTCGGCAGGCTCGGCAGTCGGCCACAAGCCTGCAACAATCACCAGGGTTACCTTGGCGAATTGAGCCGCGTCGCCCTCCGAGAGGTGAGGCAATTGCGAATGAATCAGCGACGCAAACCTTCCCGAGTTGACCGTTGCCCGCTTCTTGAAGTCACGGGCGAAGTCGACGGAGATGTTTCTTTCGAGGACACCTGCCATGACGCTCATCAACTCACACAGTAAACGCTGTGCGACAAGCGATTCCGCAACCGTCGATGCCACATGGATTTCAGTGGCGAACGGCGAGTCGTCACCGGTCGGGGTCAACGACTCGGACAACCCGTCCAACCACGCAACCCAGTTCTCGTCGAGCACTTCGAGAAAGATGGCTTCGCGACTGTCGAAGTAGCGAAGCACGTTCGACTTCGCCAGTCCGACGCTCTCACTGAGCTCACGCAGGCTGATGTCGGCGACGGGCCTGGACCCGAGCATCGCGCGGGCCGCATCGAGAATCGCGCACCGACGCGCTTCGATCTGCTCAGGCCTGCGCGCGCGCTGAAATCCGTGGGTCGCCACCATCACGCAAGATTATCAGACCATCGTTCTATTGTTTGCTGTACTGCGGGTCAATTGTCCGAAGGTGCATGCTGCGCCACGACTCCCCTCGACGCCAGTTCGCGACGCAGCGAATCGGTATCGACG
The DNA here is from genome assembly GCF_001682295.1 of Rhodococcus sp. 008. Taxonomy (NCBI): domain Bacteria; kingdom Bacillati; phylum Actinomycetota; class Actinomycetes; order Mycobacteriales; family Nocardiaceae; genus Rhodococcus; species Rhodococcus sp. 008. The sequence continues at coordinate 1,083,419 of NZ_CP012749.1, forward strand.
GACGCGAGATCGACTCGGTGCGTGCGGGTGGCCAAGGCTCGGACTTCCTCGGACAGGTCCGCCACCTGCTTACGCGTCGCGGCCTGGGATGCCTCGTCCTGTTCCGCCACGCGCTCGACCAACCAGGAAGCGAGTGTGGCAGTCACGATGCCCAGCAACGCAATTCCGCCGATCATCAATGCTCCGGCGATCATGCGCCCGGTCGTGGTAACGGGCGCCATGTCTCCGTAACCGACGGTCGTGACCGTCTCCATCGCCCACCACAATGCCGTTCCGTACGACGTGATGGCAGCGCCCTGCGCGTGACGCTCGGCATCGAGCATGGCCAGCGCCGCGACACCGATCAGCAAGGCCGTGGCACCAGTGGCGTAAATAACCACCCGTCCACGCAAGCTTTGCCCGCTCGAGCGGTGAACTATCGCAAGCAGTGTGACCAACCGAAGTAGGCGCAGCGGACGCAGCATGGGCAACACCACCATCGCCAAGTCCAAGAGATGCCTGACGAACCAGCGACCGCGGGCAGGTGCCAACCACAGGCGAACTGCGTAGTCGACGGCAAAAACGACCCACGCAGCCCACATCGTCCATTCGGTCAGACGATGTGGAAGGCCCGTCGGTTGCGCCAGCACTTGGTACGCGTACGCCACCAAGAACAGGCAGGCCGCAGCGGTCAACGGGATGTCGATGGCTAGCTGCCATTTCTCCAACGTCCACGCAGCGCGGCGGTGCGCCGACTTCGTCGATTCGTTCATCCGAGAAGTCTGACACCACCGCTACCTAGTGCCCGGCAGAACCGACTCAGATCCGAGTGTGCGTCAAGATGTTGAGCGCCGTGGGAACTGCCTCGATCGTGATGGGCAACGGCCCCACCCGATCACCGTCCGCGTAGGCGATGATGCCCTCGGAGACCAACCGCACCTTCTTCGACCGATACGTCTGCACCGCATCCAAGGAGACGTGAGTTCCCTTGTACACCCGCGGAAACAGGCGCACCAGACGCAACCTCGAACCGTGCCCGACGACGGTCAGATCCAGCAACCCATCAGACTTCGACGCGCCCGGAGTGATGAGCATGCCGCCACCGTACGAGCGGCCGTTGCCGACAGCCACGAGCGTCGCGTCCACCGTGATGACCTCGTCGTCGAGTTCGATCCGGTACGGCAGCGGCTTCATCTTCGCCAACTCGGCGAGCATCGCCAAGTTGTAGCGCATCGGTCCCTTGGGCCACGACATCCGATTGGCCCGTTCACTGACCAGCGAATCGAATCCGCTCGCGATGATCGTTCCCGACCAGACGACGGAACCGTCGGCCAGCGTGATCTTCGCCAGGTCGGACTGCTGCACGACGCCGTCGGCGATCACATCGGCGGCTGCCTCGGGATCGCCTGTGGGAATGCCGAACTCACGGGCGTGATCGTTACCGGTGCCCGCCGGGATGAGCCCGATAGGAGTATCGGTCAACGCGGCAGCCTGCAATCCGATGCTGATGGCACCGTCACCGCCGACCACCACCAGCGCGTCGGTACCCTCCTCGATCGCACGACGGGCCAATTTCTTGGCGTCGTCGGCGTCGGTTCCGATGATCTCGGTGACGGCAACTCCCCGAGCGCGCAGTCGCGCAACACCTTTGCGTCCTGCCGCAGGCGCGTGACCATGTCCCGCCATCGGATTGATCAGGACGGTAACCTTCTCGATCTGACTGCGGGTTTCGGTCACGGAATCAGCTTTCCAGGATTGAGGATGCCGGCAGGGTCCACTGCATTCTTCACTGCGCGAAGGATGTTCGCGCCCAGTTCACCGATCTCGTCCTTCATCCATGGGCGGTGATCGGCGCCGACAGCGTGGTGATGGGTGATCGTGCCACCGGCGGCGATGATCGCATCGCCAGCGGCAGTTTTCGCCTTGTGCCACTGAGCGATCGGATCCTCGGTCTGCGCGCTGACCACGGTGAAGTACAGCGAAGCACCGGTCTTGTAGGTGTGCGAAATGTGGCACATCACGAGCGGCTGAGTCCCCTGCTCGACGAGAGCCTTGGTCAGCGCCTCGGTGACCGAGGAGCGCAGGTTCGCGAGGTTACCCCAGGTGGTTGCCGTCTCGAGGGTTTCACACAGCGCACCGACATCGAGGAGAGCGTCACGCAGATACGGTGCATCGAATCGCCCGTGTTCCCAGCTATTTCCGGGCTCCTCGCCGAGCGATGTGCCGCCGTGAGCGGTGAGAATTGCTCGGGCCTCCGCCATCCGTTCAGCGGTGTGCGAAGCGGTGCCCTCGTAGGTAGTGATGCCGAGGCAACCACCGGTGAAGGCGTTCTCGCCGATCTTGTCGGTGGTCGCCAAATTCACGCCACTCTCGGCCTCGTCGGACAACCGCAGCACGGTCGGAGCCGATCCTTCCTGGACAAGCTCACGCAATGCAGCTGCGCCGGTGGCGAAGTCGGGGAAGCTCCACCCTTCGCGCACGGTGGTCTCGGGCAGACGGTGAACCCGCACACGCACGTGCGTGATGACGCCGAAGGTGCCCTCGGAGCCGACAAAAAGCTCACCCAGATCGGGGCCTGCAGCGGATGCCGGCGCACGCCCGGTCTCGATCACTCCACTCGGGGTGACAACGGTGAGGCCCTGAACCATGTCCTCGAAGCGCCCGTATCCAGCCGACGCCTGCCCCGAAGACCGGGTGGCGGCAAACCCGCCCAGAGTGGCGAACAGGAAGCTCTGCGGGAAGTGCCCGACCGAGAAACCGTGCTCACGCAGAAGCTCCTCGGCCCGTGGGCCGGTAGTTCCGCCGCCGAACGTCGCAATGCCCGATTCCTCGTCCAACCCGACAAGCTGATCGAACCTGCGCAGATCGAGAGAAAGAACTGCGTCGAACCCGTCACGAATGGGATCGAGCCCGCCGACGACGCTGGTGCCGCCGCCGAATGGGACCACTGCGATCCGGTTGGCAGAGCAGTATCGGAGAATCTGCTCGACCTCTGCGTCTGTCCCTGGGGTGACGACTGCGTCCGGTGCGTCCTGCGGCTCGACGCTACGACGGCGAAGCAGATCCGGGGTGCTCTTGCCACCGGCCCGAAGGATTCGATCGGAATCCTTGGTACTGACGTACTCGGCCCCGACCAGCCCAGCCAGCGCTTCGACATGCGACTGGGCCATAGCGGACGGAGCCACCTGGACGTCTTCGATGGCGAGACGCGATCGAGTCGGTGCGGAGACACCGAGAAATCCGGTCAACAATGATGTGACTGCGTCCGACAGTTCACGCTTCTTGGCCGGATCGCCCCAGGCGTCCCACTGCATCGGCGGTTGCAAGGCAGACTTTTCGGTGCTCATAGACACTAGTGTTACATATTTATGTGATGTGTAAACATCCCGGTGGATCAATCCATCCATCAACCCATCGTCTTGGAACCGTCGATGGCTTCGCGAAGCATGTCCGCGTGGCCCGCATGCTGGGCCGTCTCGGCGATGATGTGCAGCAATGCGCGCCGCGCTGACCAGCGAGCTCCCGCTTCGAACCACGGCGCCGACGGCAGTGGATGCGAGATGTCGAGGCTGTCCAGCGAGGCCACCAACTCGTCGGTCCTGGCCGCGATCCCCTCGTACTCGGAAACGATGCCTGCCAAGGTTTCACCCTCGACCATGGCGAATTCGTTCGCCCGTTCCTGTTGCATCTCTTCCGACCACTGGGTCGGGTCGAAGTCCCCACCAAGTCCGGCCGGCCCTTCCAGAATGAAGTCGACCCATCCCTTTTCCGCCTGACCCACATGCTTGATCAATCCGCCGAGGCACAGTTCACTCACGGTCGGCCTCGAAGCGGCCTGCTCGTCGGTGAGGTCCTTGACGGTGAAGAGAAGGAATTCACGATGCCGACGCAGGCTCTGGAGGAGATCCGCGCGCTCGCCGGTGACGGTGGTGATCGGTGCGTTCATGATGTTTTCCTTCGCTCGTGGGTTCGTGCCCTGTGAGAACTACGTTAGAAGTTATTGCGGACAGAAACGGTCCTCATTAGAAAACGATCAAGAAAAAACTCCCGGCACCCACCGATGAAGGTGAGTGCCGGGAGTTCGAGCGAGCTAGACGAGATCAGACTGTGCGAGCCAAACGATCGGCCAGCAGGCGCGTGAAGTGCGCCGGATCGCTCAGTTCACCGCCCTCGGCAAGCAACGCCATGCCGTAGAGCAACTGAGCCGTCTCCGTCAGGTTCTCTGCATTGTCATTGGCGGCCTGCGCCTCCCGCAGACCCGAGACAAGCGGATGCTCCGGGTTGAGCTCGAGAATGCGCTTGCTGTGTGGAACAGGCTGACCCGAAGCCTTGTACATCTTCTCGAGCGTCGGAGACATGCTGAACGCGTCGCCGACGATGCAGGCAGCCGACGTGGTCAGTCGCGTCGAGAGACGCGTTTCCTTGATGTCTTCGGACAGGGTTTCGGTCAGCCACGTCAGTAGCGCGCCGAATTCCTTTTCCTTCTCTTCGCGCTCGGCCTCGGCCGCCTTCTTCTCGTCCTCGGTGTCGAGGTCGACCTCGCCCTTGGCGATCGACTGGAAGGTCTTGCCGTCGAAGTCCGAGACTGCGTCGACCCACATCTCGTCCACGGGATCGGTAAGTACCAGAACCTCGAGGCCCTTGGCCTTGAAAGCCTCCATGTGCGGCGAGCTTTCGATGAGGTGACGAGATTCGCCGGTCATGAAGTAGATCTGTTCCTGACCGTCCTTCATGCGCTCCACGTACTCGGCGAGAGTGGTCACGCCCTCTTCACTGTTGGTCGAGGCGAAGGACGAGATGTCGAGCAGCGTCTTGCGGTTGTCGGCATCGGCCATCAGGCCTTCCTTGAGCGCGCGTCCGAACTCGGTCCAGAAAGTCGAGTACTTCTCCGGCTCGTTCGCCTTCATGTCCTTGATGGTCGAGAGGACCTTCTTGGTCAGACGACGACGGATGGCAGCGATCTGCCGGTCCTGCTGCAGAATTTCACGAGAGACGTTGAGCGAGAGGTCTTGTGCGTCGACCACGCCCTTGACGAAGCGCAGGTAATCGGGCACCAACTCTTCGCAGTCGTCCATGATGAAGACGCGCTTGACATAGAGGTGGATCCCGGCCTTGCGCTCACGCATGAACAGATCGAACGGCGCCGTCGACGGAATGAACAGCAGCGCTTGGTATTCGAAAGTACCTTCGGCCTTCATCGGGATGACCTCGAGAGGCTCGTCCCAGGCGTGGCTGACGTGCTTGTAGAACTCCTTGTACTCGTCCTCGGACACCTCGTCCTTGGCGCGAGTCCACAGCGCCTTCATCGAGTTGATCGTCTCGGTCTCGATGGTGACCTCGGGCTCCTCGCCCTCGGCCGGCGTCGACGTACGAGCGACATCCATACGGATGGGCCACGCGATGAAGTCGGAGTACTTCTTGACCAGTTCCTTGATCTTCCATTCCGACGTGTAGTCGTGCAGGCCGTTCTCGGAATCCTCGGGCATCAGGTGCAAGGTCACGGAGCTACCCTGCGGCGCCTCGTTCACATGCTCGAGCGTGTACGTGCCTTCGCCGGTCGACTCCCAGCGCGTCGCGTGATCTTCACCGGCACGGCGGGTCAGCAGCGTGACCTTGTCCGCGACCATGAACGTGGAGTAGAAACCGATGCCGAACTGACCGATCAGTTCTTCCGATGCCGCTGCATCCTTGGCTTCCTTGAGCTTGCGACGTACCTCGGCGGTGCCGGACTTGGCGAGCGTGCCGATCAGGTCGACGACCTCGTCACGAGACATGCCGATGCCGTTGTCGCGGATCGTGAGGGTGCGGGCTGCCTTGTCGATGTCGATCTCGATGTGCAGATCGGAGACGTCGACGTTGAGGTCTTTGTCCTGGTACGACTCGAGGCGGAGCTTGTCCAGCGCGTCCGAAGCGTTGGAGATCAACTCACGAAGGAAGCTGTCCTTGTTCGTATAGATTGAATGAACCATCAGATCCAGCAGCTGACGTGTTTCTGCTTGGAACTCGAGCTGCTCGGTATGCGCGGTCACTTCGATCCCTTTCTCTTCTCGGACTGATCACAGGAATTTTACTTGACCGCGAATACTGCGGGTCGGCCCCCGCACAGACAAGGGAGGCCACGCGACCTGCGCGTGACCTCCCGTTATCTTCACCACCGATCTACTCGGTGACGTTCACCATCGAATAGTTCGAGACGCCGGCGGCCAGCACCCTGAGGTGATCGTCAGATGCGCCCAAAGTGTGTTCGATGGCCACCAGCCGCGAGACGTAGTGCCCGACCGGATACTCGGCTGTCATACCGATACCACCGTGCATCTGAATTGCTTCCTGACCGATCTGATGCGCGGCGCGACCGACAGACAGCTTCGCTCGCGACGCGATGGTCGGATCGATCACTCCGTCGGCGATGGCCATGGTGGCGTACAGACTCAGGCTGCTCGCCAGTTCGAGCGCCACGTACATGTCGGCCGCACGATGAGTCAGCGTCTGGAACTTCGCGAGCGGAACACCGAACTGCTTGCGCTGCTTCAGGTATTCCGTCGTCAGTCGCAGAGCTTCGGTCATGATCCCGATCGCCTCGGCGCACAGAGCTGCCTGCGCCCGAACCTCTGCTTCGACGATCGCGGCCGTGACATCGCCGCCCTCACCAAGTGGTTCGGCCGCGGCATCGGTGAACGTGAACTGCGCACCGCGACGGCCGTCGTGGGTGGCGTACGTGCTCCGTGTGACACCTGGGCCCTCCGCATCCACCAGGAAGAGCCCGGGGCCGCCGCCTGGAAGTGTGGCGCTGACGATCACGACGTGCGCGCTGTCGCCCTGCAGAACTGGGTTCTTGACGCCGGTGATCGTCCACCCCGATCCCTCCTGCGATGCATTGGTCGTGACAGTGGCGACCGGCCAGCGCGTGCCGGGTTCCGTATGCGCGAAGGCCGACAGAGTGGTCCCGTCGCTGAGCGCCGGCAGGAGCCGCGCCCGCTGATCTGCCGAACCGACAGCCGCGATCAAACCGCCGGGGATCAGAACACCACCCAAGTACGGCTCGGGTGCAAGCGCGCGGCCCAGTTCGGTCATCACGACCATGGTCTCGACCGGCCCAGCGCCCATCCCGCCGTCGGCCTCCGCGAATGGCAGGCCGAGCAACCCGAGCTCGGCGAACTGCTTCCACACCGAGGCATTCCATCCCTCGTCAGTGGCCGAGGTGGCGTTACGCTTCTCCGCGTCGTAGCTGCGGTTGAGCAATTCACGCGTCGTGTCGCGAAGCATTGTCTGCTCGTCGTCGAGTTCGAAATTCATGTCAGATGCTCACAATCCGAGAATCGAGGAGGCAATGATGGAGCGCTGCACCTCACTTGATCCGCTGTAGATGGAAACCTTCCGGTAGTTCAGGTAGCGCGGCGCCGCTTGCTGCGCCCACTCCGGCGAGTCGATCTCGGCCGTGTTCACCGGCAACGAGTCCGGACCCGCAACATCCATCAGCAATTCCGTTGCTGCCTGCTGCAATTCGGAGCCGCGGAGCTTGAGCAGCGAGGACGCCGGGTTCGGCTTGCCGTCTGCCGAACTCGCCACAACTCGCAGTTGAGTCAGATCCAGCGCAAGCAAATCGTTTTCCAGCTCAGCCAACCGAGCCGCGAACAACGGATCATCGAGGAGGGTGCCGGTTCCAACGCGAACTTCCCGCGCCTTCTCTTTTGCCGTGGCGACAAGAGTTTTGGAGAACCCGACCCGCGTGACGCCCGTGCGTTCGTTGCCGAGCAGGAACTTGGCGTAGTCCCAGCCTTTGTTCTCTTCGCCGACAAGATTCTCCGCAGGGACGCGGACGTTGTCGAAGAACACCTCGTTGACCTCGACGCTGCCGTCGATCAGTTTGATGGGGCGAACCGTGATGCCGGGAGTTGCCAGATCGATGAGCAAGAACGAAATTCCGGCCTGCCGCTTCTGGGCACTGGCATCTGTGCGAACCAGACAGAAGATCCACTCGGCGTGCTGAGCGAGAGTAGTCCACGTCTTCTGACCGTTGACGATGTAATCCGCGCCGTCACGGACAGCGGCCGTCTTGAGTGAAGCGAGATCCGAACCGGCTTCTGGTTCCGAAAAACCTTGGCACCACCAGATATCGGCGTTAGCCGTCGCCGGGAGAAACTGCTCCTTCTGCTCCTGCGAGCCGAAGGCCGCGATGACGGGCCCAACCATGCTCACGTTGAACGGCAACGGGTTGGGTACCGACGCCAACTGCATTTCCTCGGAATAGATGTGGCGCTGTACCGGAGTCCAGTTTTTGCCACCCCATTCGATCGGCCAGTGCGGAACCGCCAGTCCGTGTGCGTTCAGAATCTGCTGGCCCGCAACGATGTCTTCACGCGTCAGCTTTCCGAATCCCGCTGCACGCGCACGAAGTTCGGGCGAGAATTCAGTGGTGAAGAACTTTCGCATCTCCTCGCGGAACGCAACTTCCTCACCGGTCAATTCGAGATTCATATGGAGTCTGCTTTCTTCTGGCAGGGTTTCAGAACAAGATTCGTGCGACGGTCTGCGCAACAACGGCGGGCTTGTCCACGCCTTCGATCTCGACGGTGTTGGTGATCTGACTCTGCAGCGAGCCGTTCGGCAACTCTTCGATCGCGGAGAGCACTGCAGTGTTGCGAACCTTGGCTCCGACCGGCACTGGACTCGGGAATCGAACCTTGTCGGACCCGTAGTTGACGACCATCTTCGCCCCGTCGATGCGGTACACGGACTTCGACAGAAGCGGCAGGAGCGAGAGAGTCAGATACCCGTGGGCAATCGGACCACCGAAAGGTGATTCACGCTTTGCCCTTTCGTCGTCGACGTGAATCCACTGATGGTCACCGGTCGCGTCGGCAAATTGATGGACCATCTCGCGGGTGACCTCGACCCACTCGCTCGAGCCCAGCGTTTCACCGATTGCCCCCAGGAGATCGGACTTGTTCTCGAACACCCGTGTCATCTGATCCTCCACGTTCCCGAACACTGTTAGGTTAATTCGATAATAAACTCACGGTGTAAGGTTGTCCAGTACTTTCAGACGAAAGGGTTCTGGGCGATGGCGCGACCGCGGGTTCCACTCTTGAGCAAGCCGATCATCAGGGACACCGCCCTGAAACTGGTGGACGAGCACGGTTTGACCGACTTCTCGATGCGCAAACTCGCCACTGTTCTCGGCGTACAGGCACCGTCGCTGTACAGCCATTACGCCAACAAGGACGAGTTACTCGACGACGTCGCGAACGTCATCATGGAGTCCGTCGACGTGAGCGGCTTCGACTCCGACGATTGGCGCGGCGCGCTACGCACGTGGGCGCGGTCCTACCACGCCGCCCTGGGCAAGCATCCCAATATCGTTCCCTACTTGGCCTACGGTCCGAGCGTCAGGCCCATCGCCCTTGACCGCGCGAACGCCATCCATGGTGGACTGGTGCGCGCCGGATGGCCGCAGCGCACGGCAACGCTGATCGGCGCTTCCGTCAAGTACGTGGTCATGGGTGCTGCGACGGCGACGTTCTCCGGCGGATTCGTGGACGATCCTGCGATCTACGCCGAGCGTTACCCGCACCTCACGCGAGCACATCTGTTGCGTGAGCGTGCTGCGGAAATCGACGGTGCCAGTTTCGAACTCGCGCTGGAATCCCTACTGGACGGACTGGAAGCCAAATACGCACTGCTGCAGAGAACTACAGAGCAACCTCCTCGAAACTGAGGGTTGTTACCGTCGATCAAGCGCGCCGAGCATCGCGACGAAGGCCGCCTGACGATCCCCCAGAGCGGCGAAGAATTCCCGGTCCGAAGATTCCACCGCGCGGTTCGCCCTGCCGGCCAAGGCCGCACCCACCGGCGTGACGGCAAGCGAGCGAGCACGAGCATCGGTCGGATGTGGACGTCGTTCGACAAACCCCTTGGATTCGAGGGTCCGAATCACCTGTGACGTCATCATCGCGTCGGTGCGCGCGTACTCGGCAAGACCGCGTTGAGTTATCGGCGTCTCTGCATCCAGCCAGGTCAGTGCTGCGAGCAGAACGAACTGCACGTGGGTCAGGTCGAAAGGTCGCAGCGCCGCGCGAATCGAGGCTTGCCAAGCATTGGTGACACGCCACAACATCAGACCGGGACTCTCGTCCGCGTCCTCGAAGTCGGTTTCCAGTTTCTTCGCCACATCGCCAGTGTGTCAGCTCGTCGTCGAACGCAGAACCTCGACGTCGTTGTCATCCAACGGAATCAAGCCACGCCGGAGTTGATACCCCCAATTCGGTGCCGAGGTCAGCGCCAATCGACTCCGCACATCGCCGAGTGGAACGGGCGTGAACTGCTCGTATCGCACTCGACGCCGAAACGGCTTGAAACACCCCTCGTCCGCCTGCCAGATCTCACCCTCTTCGATCACACCGAGAGCTGTGAACTCGCGCAACGGATCTCGGTCGCCCATGGACTCGACCGGCGAATAATAGACAAGCACGTCACCTGCTTTCATCCGTACCAAACCAGCTCTCTTTCCGTGCCCGATCTGTGCGATACCGAGATCCACTGCGCGACGCACATGTTCGGCAGAGACAACCCCTAACCAGGCATTCATCGCCGGCCCCCTGGCGAACCGAAAGCACATTCATTCATACATTTAGTATGCGCGCTTATTATATTTCACGCAACAGATCCACTCTTGAACGTGTTCAACTCCAGGGCGTACGCTGCACTTGAACATGTTCAAAGAAGGAGTGTCGATGAGTAGTCGCGGGATCGAGACCAGGGAAAAGCTGGTGGAAACAGCATTGCGGCTCTTCCGCGACGAGGGCTTCGCAGCGACGACCATGCGCAAGATCGCAAATGAGGCAGAGGTCTCGCTCGGGAACGCCTACTACTACTTCGCCAGTAAAGACGAACTGGTTCACGAGCTGTATCTCGCCATCCAACGCGATCACCGCGCGCGGGCGCTTCCACTCCTTCGCGAAGGTGGGTCACTGACAGAAAATCTCAGGATTGTTCTGCACACCGGACTCGATGTCATGGGGCCCTATCACGGCTTCGGCAGCACGTTTCTGCACGTTGCCCTGCCCACCACATCACAGTCCAGCCCGTTCTCGGCCGAGTCGACCGATGCGAGATCGATGGCCGTCGATCTGATGCGTGAAGCACTGGCGGCGTCGAAGCAGAAGACGCCGGCGTCATTGGAGACCCAGCTCCCCACGCTCTTGTGGCTCAGCTATCTGGGCGTGACGCTGCACTGGGTCACCGACGCGTCTCCGGGGCAAACTCGTACCCGATCCCTCGTCGACGGCCTGGTACCGATCATCGCGAAAGCGCTCACCCTCGCCCGGCTGCCAGTGGCACGAGGTCTGGTCGGCGATGTCGCCGCCCTGATGACAAAAGTCGTTTCTGCAGAGGGGAACACAAAACCATGAAGACCGTTGTTGTCTGTGGTGCGTCGGGTTACGTAGGCCAACACCTTCTTCGAACGCTCGAATCCAACGGGGTCGACGTTCGGACGATCGGCCGGGGAGGAACGAGCGATGCCACGTGGTCCGACGAGCACGGCGTCGCCGATGTACTCAGCGGCACGGATCTGCTCGTCAACCTCGCCGGCCGCTCCGTGAGCTGCCGCTACAACAAGCGCAATGCCGACGACATCTTCTCCTCCCGAGTGGAAACGACTGCACTGTTGGGTCGTGCGCTGACCCGCACGCCGCAGCCACCCTCACTCTGGGCGAATGCCAGTACCGGCACGATCTACCGAGACGCACGAGATCGACCGATGGACGAGAAGAACGGAGAGCTGGGTAAGGGATTCTCCGTAGCGGTCGCGCGAGCGTGGGAACACGAATTGTTCTCAGCCCCGACGCCTGTTCGCAAAGTGGCACTTCGGATGTCGATCGTCCTCGGAGCCGGCGGTGGGGCGATCAATCCGTTCGTCAACCTCGCCCGAATGGGCTTCGGCGGACGAATGGGCGACGGCCGACAGATGTTCAGCTGGATTCACATCGCCGACGTCATTCGCGCGATCATCCACGTCTACGAGAATCCGGAGATCTCAGGCCCGGTCAATATCGCATCCCCGTATCCGGTAACCAACACCGACATGATGCGGATGGTACGAGCGAAACTTGGCCGACAATATGGGTTTCCGACGCCGGGCTGGATGCTCGAGTTCGGCGCACGAATCATCCGCACCGAGGCTGAACTGGTAACGAAGAGTCGCTGGGTTTCACCAGGGGTGCTCGCGGACAGCGGCTTCCAGTATCAATTTCCGACGTTGGAGTCTGCGCTGAACCAGATCGCTCAAGAGACCCCGCGAGGGTTGCTTCCGGTTTCACTCGGCTGAAGTTCGGCTGCGATCGCAACCGCTCGCACGATATCCTGCTCGAGCAGATAGTGATTCAGTGCAATCGCAGCCTTTGATCCGGCAGCGGCGGCGGTGATCAACTGCGCCGGAGAATCCGACACATTCCCCGCGGCCCAGGCTCCAGGCACACTTGTGCTGCCTGCAGGATCAGTTACCACCCAACCATTTTCGTCGGCTTCACACCCCAGGTCAGTCAACAGATCGCCTCCCGGAACAAACCGTGGGCCGACAAACACTACGCTTCGCGGAATTACCTGACCGGAGGCCAGTTCGACGCCGTCCAATCGACCATCGCCAACCGACACGCCAGCCACATCGCCTTCGACAATGCGAATCCCCCTGGCAATCAGCCGCTCCCGTTCGGCTCCCGTCAGCTCGATACGGTTGGGAAAGAAGACGACATCCTCCGACCATTGACGCACCAACGACGCCTGATGAATGGTGAACGGCCTATTGCCACCACCGAGCACACCGATCGGGGAATCTCGAACCTCGTACCCGTGACAGTAGGGACAATGCAGAACGTCGACGCCCCAGCGATCTTGCAGCCCAGCGATGTTCGGCAGCTCGTCACGTAACCCAGTAGCAACCAGAACAGTCCGTGCCTCCAGCGACGCAGTCGCGTCGGTTTGCACAAGAAACCCACCGTCGTCCGTGCGCTCGATTCGGATTGCGGTGCCAGTCGTCATTTCGCTGCCGTACTCGAGAACCTCCTTGCGGCCGGCCGCAAGTAATTGCGTAGGACTCTCACCATCCCGCGTCAGGTACCCGTGCAGGTGCTCGGAGACACCATTGCGCGGGTTACCTGCATCGACGATCATCACTCGCCGCCGAGCCCGAGCCAGAACAAGCGCGGCACTCAACCCCGCCGCACCGCCACCGACAATCACCACGTCGAACCTCATGTGCTCCCCCAGTCCGCAGATCGTCCCACCCGAGACGGTGGGCTATTCTGGCGATCTAGCAAATTTGTTTACCGGTTAACAAAGTTGAGGAATCGTGAACGAACCAACACTCCGCTCCCGTACCTGCAACCTCTGGGCCGAAAACAATCCCGACCTCGACACCTCGCCCATGGAAGTGGTCGCGCAACTCAAACGGATTACGGCGCTTCTCGAACTAGCAGTCGAACCGGTATACCAAACCGCGGATCTCACCGTGTCGGAAGTGGAACTGCTTGTGCCACTGCGATACGCCGAGGAACCGGTCACCGCGATTCGTCTCGCCGAACGCCTCGGTATGTCTCGGGCCGGGGTCAGCAAGGCACTCGCGCGACTCGAGAAGCGAGGACTCGTCTCCCGCACAAGCAATCCCGAAGACAGGCGATCTGCACTGATCACGATGACGGTCCAGGGAAACGCTGTCGTCGACGACGTCTTTCCTCGCGAACTCGCCGCTCACGGTGAATTGTTCACCCAACTCGGACGGGACCGGGGGAAGGTCCTTGCCGCACTCGAGCGACTGGCAGTATCCATGGAAAGTGGGCTCGATCGGATGAGCGATGCCCGTTCGCGTACCTGAGTCGCCCAATTCCTGTATCGAACTGACGTCGGCGCACTAGATATCGACGACGAGGCGTGCGATGAGTGAGCTGGCTTCCTGGGAAGCGTCGCCGCCCTCGGTCAGATGACGCTGCGCCTCGGGAAGTTCGCGGCCATGATGTGCCATGGCCTGCGCATACAGGCGGCCGGCGCGGTACGACGAGCGAACCAACGGACCGGCCATGACGCCGGCGAAGCCCATCGCTTCTGCAGCCTTGGAGTGTGCGACGAACTCCTCGGGCTTGACCCACCGCTCGACGGGGTGGTGCCGGGGCGAGGGTCGCAGGTACTGGGTGATGGTGAGGATGTCGCAACCGGCGGCGTGGAGATCTGCCATCGCCTCGGTGACCTCTTCAGGGGTTTCGCCCATGCCGAGGATCAGGTTGGACTTGGTGACCAGTCCGTAGTCGCGTGCTGCGGTGATGACGTCGAGGCTGCGCTGGTACCGGAATGCCGGACGGATCCGCTTGAAGATGCGGGGGACGGTCTCGAGGTTGTGTGCGAGTACCTCGGGGCGTGAGGCGAAGACCTCGTCGAGCAGTTCGGGCTTGCCGTTGAAGTCCGGAACCAGGTTCTCGACGCCGGTGCCCGGGTTGAGTTCGTGGATCTTGCGGACGGTCTCGGCGTAGAGCCAGGCGCCGCCGTCGGGGAGGTCGTCGCGGGCGACGCCGGTGATCGTGGAGTACCGAAGGCCCATGGCCTGAACGCTTTCCGCGACGCGACGGGGCTCGTCGCGGTCGAGGGCTTCGGGCTTGCCGGTGTCGATCTGGCAGAAGTCGCAGCGGCGTGTGCACTGCTCACCGCCGATCAGGAACGTGGCTTCGCGGTCTTCCCAGCACTCGTAGATGTTGGGGCAGCCCGCTTCCTCGCAGACGGTGTGCAAACCTTCACGCTTGACCAGGCCCTTGAGCTCCGCGTACTCGGGGCCCATCTTTGCTCGGGTCTTGATCCAGTTGGGTTTGCGTTCGATGGGCGTCTCCGCGTTTCGGATCTCGAGACGGAGCAGCTTGCGCCCCTCCCCGGTGGTTCGATTGTCGTGCGTCACGACTTTCCTCCAAGTATTCGTCGGGTCTCTGCCATTCGCGTGAGTGCAAAGGATGCGGCAAGGTGACTGCCTTCCAAGGCTGCAACTGCGCGAGTGATCAATGGTGTTACCAAGGCCGACACATCGCCGAATCTATTTGTGCTCGATAGCCATTCGCTTCTCTCATCGCACAGTTCGAGCACACGTGCAGCAACCTCGAGAAACCCCACCGAGTAGAACCACGGCAACACGCGTGTATCGACATGGAAGGTAACTGACCTTCGATACCGGGACAACACCTGCTCGAATGCCGGGTATCCGAAATGAACTGAAGGGCAACCCGATACAACGCTGGGAATTCCTCTCAGACCTGCCCAGAAAACGTAGGCGATACCGACGTCCAACAGCGGGTCACCGAAACCTACTCGACGCCAATCTGTCACTGCGCGCAATAGTGGGGAGTCGTCGAGGTCGAAAACCGTTCGATCCAGACGATATTCGCCGTGGAGCAAGCAGGGCTTCCGCGGTTCCGGCACCGATCGCGCGAGGGAATCGAGGAGAGCGTTCAACGCCGGCCTCACACTCAATTCGTGCCGAGCGAGCCTTATCCCGATCTCGGACAAGTAGTTGTGCAGTTCCCCGCACATCCCGGGGAGGGTACTCACACCGTCGAGGCCGACTTCGAGCGAATGAATCCCGGCAAGCGTATCGGCAAATGAGTTCGCTACCAGGCTTCTCGCGCCGATCTCGACGTCGGCTAGTTGAATATCGGTCCGGAGAGATGACCCATGCACCCGTCGAGAGACGACCAATCCAGAGGCTTCGTCCCGGTAGACAAGGAGGGGTACTGGAATGCTGCTCTTTTCGAGCATATGCAGCGCAGTGGCTTCTGCTCGAATTCCCTGTGTTCCAAGACTGTCATCACTGCTCGACGAACAGCGCAGGATCCACGCTCCTTCATCGCTGGTCAAGGAGTACGCCTGACCCGGCGGCGAACTGGACACCTTGTTAGCACTGAATCGCGAGTATCGATCCAACTCGCCACAGTCGATCAGACGACGTCGAATCTCACCGATATCGAATGGGAGTTGCATTGCCACCAGTTATCCCCATTCGGAATCGATTCGTCATTCGTGCAACCCGGACTGCTATCGATGAAGCCGCAATTCACGCGACGCGACAACCATCCGATGAACCTCGTCAGCGCCGTCGATGAAGCGCATGGTCCGAGCCTGCGCCCACAACATCGCCAGCGGATAGTCCTGCGTCATTCCGCCGGCGCCATGCACCTGAATTGCCTTGTCGATCACCCAACCCACAGCGTCTGGGGCAGCAACCTTGATAGCCGAAATTTCCGTGCGCGCCTCACGCGCCCCAACTGTGTCGATCAACCAGGCAGTCCGCAGAACGAACAACCGCAACTGGTCGATCTTTACCCTGGACTGCGCGATCCAATGCTGAATAATTCCCTGATCCGCCAACGACTTACCGAAGGCCTCACGCTCGTTCGCCCGACGACACATCAACTCGATCGCACGCTCCGCCATCCCGATCATGCGCATGCAGTGATGAATCCGCCCTGGACCGAGCCTGGCCTGCGCCAGCGCCTGCCCCCGACCACGCTCGCCGAGCATGTGGTCCTTGGGAACAAGTACGTCCTCGAAATGCACCTCCGCGTGACCGCCATGGGCACCGTGTGTGAAGCCGAACATCTTCAGTCCCCGGACAATACGCACGCCAGGAGTCTCACGCGGAATCAGAACCAAACTGTGGCGCGACCGCGGATCCGCATCAGGATCTGACACCCCCATCACGATCAACAACACACAATCGCTGCTCATCGCGCCGGTCGACCACCACTTACGTCCATTGATCCTCCAACAATCACCCTCATCAGTGATTGAGCAGGTCAAGTTCGCGGGATCAGACGACGACACGTCCGGTTCCGTCATGCAATACGCCGACCTGATGTCACCGTTCAACAACGGATCGAGCCACCGATGTTTCTGCTCGTCAGTCCCGAACAGCGTCAGCAACTCCATGTTCCCGGTATCGGGTGGGTTGCAGTTGAACGCTTCGGGCGCAACCTCCGGACTCCAACCCGTGACCTCGGCCAACGGTGCGTACTGCAGATTCGACAGTCCCGCACCACGCGGATCGTGCGGAAGAAACAGATTCCACAACCCTTGTGCCTTCGCGTGTTCCTTCAGTTCCGCCATCACCGCCGGACGCTCCCACTGCCGATCCCCTACTTCCGGGTTGTCGTGGAAGAAATGCTCTGCGGGAAAAACGAACTCGTCCATGAATGCCGACGCGCGTTCCTTCAAATCAATAGTCTTCGCGTCGAATTCGAAGTCCATGTCACACACCTTCACCCTTCGTGGGCCGAGTACGACCGAGATCAGAAATTACTGTTTGACAACAATTTTCGGCTACGCAAGTGCCGAAAGCCCGCGCTCTGCCAAAGGAACGACCATCGAGCCGATGTCCTCGAAACCGTCGCCGACTGTTTCCCCATTGACGAAGCGAAGATGGATGCCTTCCAGAATCACTGCCATCTTGTAGAATGCAAAGCTCGAATACCACTGCAGCGCATCGGTATCGAACCCGGTACCTAGGGAATGTCTTTCGACAAGGTCGTCGAACGAGGGGAAACCCTCATGCGCAGAAGGCGTCCCGGCAATCGGATTATCGATACCCGCCCATCCCGACCAGAACAGATGGACTAAACCCAAGTCTGTCAACGGATCACCCAGTGTTGACATCTCCCAATCCAGCACTCCGACAATGTCCGACGGGGCACCTAACCGAACAATCATGTTGTCGAATCGAAAGTCGCCGTGAACGATCGAGGTTGCAGACTGCCCCGGAATCGACGACGCGACCCGCGCCCCCAGTTTTTCCAACATCGGAAGATCGCGGGACTTCGACGACGCCAACTGCTTGCTCCATCGCCGTACCTGGCGCTCGAGGTAACCCTCCGGCCTACCGAAACCAGACAAACCCAGGCTACGAAAGTCTTGCGTGTGCAGTGCAGCCAGGCAATCGACGTAGCGATGCGCCAACTCGGAGCGATTGCCCTCGTCCACGGAAGCGAAGTCGTCATCGGTTCGCAACACCTGACCTTCGATCTTGTCCATGACGTAGAAACTTCCACCCGATGTCGCGTCGAACTCCTCGGAGAACACGATCCGCGGAACCGGGACAGCACTTTCCGCGAGGGCTCGCTGAACGGTCACTTCCCGACCCATGTCGTGAGCAGTCTCCAGACGGTGACCGATCGGCGGACGACGCAGAATCCATCTTCTCGACTTACTCGCCAACTCGAACGTCAGGTTGGATCGACCGCCTGCCAATAGTCGCACAGTCAGTTCCTCGCCCGTACCCAACTCGCCCATCTCGACCAACCTGGACCGAACCAAGTCGGCGTTGAACTGCTCGCTCTCCGCTATTGATTCAACCTCATTCATTACAACGTCCTCATCCCATAGTCCGTTACTCGACGCCACAACGCACCACACCCGCACCGGCGGGCAGGTCGGGCCGAACCAAAACCTTCACGTGCTCTATCTCGTCACCCGCGGCCGGGCGCAGCGCAGAGAACACCTCACTCACCGCATCCAGCCCGGCAAAGCCCGTGACCATCAATCCCGGATCGAAACGACGCTCCACGATATGTTCGAAAGTTCGGGAAAACGCTTGGTACGTATGTTCTCCACGCCCCGGACCACCCACGAATTCCAAACTCACATTCTTGAGAATCCCGATTACGGGTCGAATCGACTCGTGCTCCATTGCCGATCCGACAATCACAATGCGTGTGAACGGTGGAACGACAGACATCAAGGAACCCAGTAGATTCCGCGCTCCGGATGCTTCGAAGACAAATACTTCGGTATCTGCCGGAATCATTCCTGCAACTGTGCTCAGTGGATCCGAGTGCCTCGGATCGACTGCCACATCGGCCCCGTACGCCAAAGCCACAGTTCGTCGAAGTTCCGAAGGGTCGGATACGACGATGGGGTGAACGCCACGTTGCGCCAATTCGATGACTGCGCCGAGTCCCACAGGCCCGCAACCGGTCACCACTGCGGCGGCGCCGGCAACGATTCGTGAACGCAGCGCGGCGTTAACACCAGTAGCGAGAGGTTCGGTCACTGCAGCGGTAACCGGATCCACGTCCGGAGGGATGTGCAGGTGCCCTCCAGCCTGGATAACAACCCTTTCAGCCAGCCCTCCCGGCTTCGAATTGCAGTATCCGACTGTATGAGTCAATCCATCGTCGTCAACGACCCACGGCAGAACCACCAGACGGTCACCGACTGCGTAGTCGACCACTCCGGTTCCCAACTCGGTCACCGTTGCAGTGAACTCGTGTCCGAATACAACATCGTGCGCCGGATCGAACAGCGCTCCCGGCACGTCCGCCTCACGATGCGCAGCCAGGAAATCATCGGTGTGCTGCCAGGCCGAAAGATCACTGCCGCAGATCCCGGTGGCTATCGGCTCCACCAGAAGCTGATTCGGTCCCGGTGACGGCTCCGGAATGTCGGCAAGTATGACGTCTCCACCTCGAAGCACTGCTGCCCTCATCTGATGTCCTCACGTCGAGAAGTGCCTACGATTTTGTCGGCCATTGTTCGAGATACTTCTGTACGGACATCAGCGTGCGCAAGGCTTCGGCGCCGTCGAATGCCCTGTGGTCGAAGGTCAATCCGAGTCGTGCAATGGGCCTGATGGTGAGGAGCTCGGATTCACCGTCGACGCTCTTTCGCGCGACGGGGGTACGCACGATGGCTGGGAGACCGATCGAGGCAACTTGCGGACGAGTCAGGATCGGAGTCGAGACCACGCCGCCGACACTTCCCGAGTTGCTGATCGTAATTGTTCCGCCCGAAAGATCCTCCGGCTGCGCGGAACCCGAGAGTATCGCACTACTGGTCGCGACTATTGCGTCCGACAGTGCCTCCAGTTCGAGATTCTGCGCATCACGTATGACGGGGACGATCAGTCCGTCCGGAGTGTCCACGGCAATTCCCAGGTTGACAGTGTTCCATCGCACGAGGTGCTTGTCCGTGAACGTGGCATTGGCATCCGGGTGGTCTGCGAGCGCCCGGCACAGTGCGTGACCGACAAAGGGAAGGAAACTGAGTTTCCCTTCACCTCGAGCTGATCTCTCACGGTTGATCTTCGCTCGGGCTACTGAGACCGCAGTGAAATCGACATCAACCTGCGCCGTCAATTGAGGAGCCGTATTCCACGATTCTGTCAGATTCTTGGCGATTGCCCTACGCAGGCGAGTGTGTTCGATAGCCGTGTAGGTCACCGCCTCGTATCCGGCGGGAATCGCCACGGTGTCAGCATCTTCCGGTACTCGATCCCTGGCTCCCGGCAAGAATTCGCTCTTGCTCTCCAGCGACATATCAGTCGAGCCCGAATCGAGGCGGAGGCGTCGACTTCCTTCGGGCGGACGATTGACCGGAGAGAACCACGACGCAGCCAACACCAGTGAATCGTTGGGTGGGCGAGAACCCTCGGCGGCGACTGTCGGGGCCGCGCTCTCGAGAGCCCGATCCGGCGAAATCGGGAACGGACCCGCGATCGGACCCGATGTCGGCGCCGCCGGCGCGACATCTTCACCGACTGCATCTTCACCGGCAATGGCTTGCGCGACGGCTACCGGGTCGGCGTCGAGTGAGGCAAATCGAGCAATGACGTCACCGACAGGAACCTCCTGATCCACTGCGGCAACGTAGCTGATGAGGATTCCCGAAGTTGGCGAGTCGACTTCGGTGTCGACCTTGTCAGTCGACACCTCACAAAGCGGATCGCCCTCGGCGACCCTGTCCCCAGGCTTGAGCAGCCATTCGGTGAGCAACGCGAATTCCACCGACCCCATGTGGGGCATGTGGACGTCGAATAGTGTGAGCATGGTGAATGTCCTCGTAGTCGAGTAATTAGTCGCGAACCAGGTGACGGGCCGTCTCGATGATGTCGGAAACACTTGGGAAGCAATGATCTTCGAGGAACCGACTCGCCGGAATCGGCGCATCCACAGAACCGAGACGCGCGATCGGAGCGTGGAGCCAGTAGAAGCAACGCTCCTGGATGAGCGCAGCGATCTCGGCGCCAGGACCAGCGGTTCTCGGCGCCTCGTGAACGATCATCGCCCGCCCGGTCCGCATCACCGACGCGATGATCGTGTCGTGGTCCAGCGGAACCAGCGTCTGCAGGTCGACGACCTCGAGTTCGATACCCTCCGCAGCCAGCACGAGTGCTGCTTCGAGCGAGCGAGGCACCATACATCCATAGCTGATGACGGTTACTGTGTCGCCGCGCCGTGGAATCGATGCTTTACCCAAGGGCATTACGTACTCGGGATCGGTGAATACCTCACCCCGTTTGAAGTTGAGCTGCTTGCTCGGGTAGTACAGAACAGGATTTGGGTCCCGGATTGCGGCCTTGAGTAGGGCTTTCGCGTTGGCAGGATTGGACGGGACAACTGCTTTGAGTCCCGGAAAATGCATCGGTAGCATCTCCATCGAACCCGAATGTTCTGGTCCTGCACCACCGCTCGGCCCGATCGGCATGATGATCACAGCGGGAAGTTCGAATTGACCACCGTGCATATGGCGCCACTTACCCAGTTTCTGAAAGATCTCGTCCCCGGCGATCAAACTGAAGTCTGCAAACCCCAACTGTACGATCGGACGCATTCCGGTCATGGCCGCCCCGGCAGCTGCACCCACCATGAATGCTTCGGTGATTCCGGTGTTTCGGATCCTGTCCAGGCCGAATTCCTCTACCAGGCCTCGGGTTCCGCCGAAGAACCCGCCTGAGGCAATGTCCTGCCCCATGAGAAACACCGAGGGGTCACGGCGCATCTCTTCGGCAATCGCCGCACCCTGTGCGGCCTCGTAGCTTTGCACCGTAGTTTCCGGAGCCGTGCGGTTGACAGACGTGTCGTCAGTGATAGTCATGCAAAAACGTCCTTCATGATAACGGAGGGGTCAGGCAAAGGAGCGGCTTCTGCCTCGGCGAGCGCTTCGGCAACTTCCGCACGCGCTGCGGCGACGATCTGGTCGGCCAGCAAAGCATCGAGTCGAGAACGCATGATGTCCAACGGATCTCGGTACGTCGACAGGAAGTCTTCCGGGCGATACTTCTGCGCGTCACCTTCCCAGTGTCCACCGACACGGGTGACGACTGCCTCGATCAACGACGGCCCCTGACCATCGCGCGCTCGATCAATCGCAGCCTTTGTCGCATGGTAGACAGCGACGGCGTCATGACCATCGACGCGAACGCCGGGAATCCCGTATGCAGTCGCGCGTTCGGCGATAGTGCGTGTCGGACTCACAGATTCAAATGGGGTGGTTACCGAGATTCCATTGTTCTCACAGAAGTAGACCAGCGGCAGTTTCCACCGCGATGCCTCGAGAAGAGTTTCATGGAAGGTGCCACGTGCCGCCGTCCCGTCGCCGAAGTCCGCCAGCGCAACTTGCCCAGTGCCTCTCATTTGCGCCGACAATGCCGCGCCTGCTGCCACCGGATACACCGAACCCAGCGTCGCACCCTCCCCCATGATTCCCAGCGCCGGATCAGCCCAGTGAGGAACGCCGGCACCCTTTCCGCCGGTAGAACCTGTCACTTTTCCAAGCAGGTCACCGATGATCGGCCCCATCGTCATCCCTTTGGCAAGCGGCCATGTGGCTCCTCTTCCCTGATAGAACAGATAGTCGTCGTCTCGCATCGCTGCCACCGCTCCAGCGACAGCACCTTCCTGCCCTTTGCCCGGATGCCAAAATCCGGCAAATCCGTGGTCCCGGATGTGAATCTGCACCGCGTCCTCGATCGCACGCGCACGGGCCATGACGGTGAAAATGTCGATCGCCAACCGTGGGTCGAGTGACTCCGGTTCCACTACTTCGGTCAGCTGTTCGCTTGTGTGCGTGGCCATTCCGATCTCCTTCTACCAGTCCGACATGCAAGTACGAGGTTCGCGCCTTTGACAACCCGGCATCGATTGCCATTCGTGTGGCTGCTGTCACATCACCCTATGTGGATCAAGTGATTCAATCAAGTGCATTCTCTAAATCGACTGAGATCTACTCAGACATCACCGGGTCAGCAGGCCGGAAATCAGGCCGCGACATCGCGATATGATGGGGTCAACAAACCGAAAGGTTGCGGAAATGCCACGATCCAGTCCACGCGACGGCGCAGCAACTCGCCGTGCTCTGATCGACTCAGCGGCAAAGCTGTTCGCAGCAGAGGGAGTCGAGGCCGTCTCGATTCGAGCGATCAATGCCGAAGCCGGATTGGGAGCAGCATCCGCGCACTATCATTTCGGATCCAAGGACGCGATCCTCGACGCCGTCCTCCTCGACTCCGGCGCCGAAGTACTCGCACACATTCATCGCCTGGCCAAGAACATGGTCGATTCCGACACCGTTCCGACAGCGAGGCAGATCGTCGATCTCCTGGCACTGCCGTATCGCCAGTTCCTCGATCAGGAACCTGACAAAGGTGTTCGGTGGCTGACTATTTGTGGACAACTCAGCCTCGCCAACGATCCTCGGCTATTCCCCGTCAAGGACGACACAGCAGAGTTGCTGCGCAAACTACTCGAACGCGCCTACCCCGCAGCCGACGACACCGCGATCGAACTGAACTGGTCACTCACCGTGAACACGCTGATCGTGATGGCGGCACGATGGTCGGACGCAAGCATCGAGGGATCTCGCGCGCTATCCAACGGTCGATTCGACACACTGGCGGATTTTGTCGCAGGCGGACTCGAGTCACTCATGGATCCAACCCGGACCTAGCTTTTCGGGTGGATCTTCCCAGGTAGGGTTGCGGATCCACTATCCACAGAACGCGCCGTCTCCGTGCGCGCTTTTGCAATTTTCTCGGGAAAAATTTAGTGGATCACTTGACAGAATCAATCGATCCATTTTACTGTGCCTCACATCACAAAATGCTTCAGTGGGTCTGCACACTCGCCGCGCCGACTGTCCCGCTCACTGCCCCGTCTTCCCGTCAGAAAGATGCAGGAGCCACGATGACCGCTCCATCCACGGATAATCCTTCCTCGACTCCATCGGAGTCTTCCTCCGAAAACCCCACTCTCGCGATAGAAGGCGTGGGAAATCGATCAACCGCCGGCTGGGTCGGAATCCTCCTGATCCTCTGCCTTCTGTCCGAAGAAGTCGCATACGCGTTCAATCTGGTGACGCCCGCACTCCCCAGCATGGCTGGTTCATTCGAGACCTCGAACATCGCTTGGGTGTCAACACTGTTCACACTCTCCGGCGCTATCAGCGCACCGTTGATCGGCAAGCTCGCAGATCGAGACGGTAAGAAGAAATGGCTTCTGATCGCAACCGCCTGCATGGCAACAGGCTCGCTGATCGTCGCAATCGCGCCGACCTTTTCCGTAGTACTAGTCGGTCGTACCGTCGAAGGACTCGGTCTTGCAATCGTGCCGATAACCTACTCGCTGATGCGCGACATCTTCCCGAAGCGGATGCTGGCGATGGCGGTCAGCATGACAACCGCTGGAATTGGTGTCACCACGATCACCGGTCCTGTCATTGCCGGAGTTTTGATCGACAATTTCGGATTCCGCGGAGTGTTCTTCGCATTGGCACTCTGCCCTGTGCTCTTGGGTGCCTTGGTCATGCTCGTTGTTCCCGAGTCCCCGATCCGAGTGAAAACGTCCATCGACTGGGTTGGTGGGATCATGCTCGGGCTCTCGATCGCACTCCTCCTGTACTGCATCGGCGAAGGCGGAACGTGGGGCTGGACGTCGTGGAAGACACTTCTCTGCGCCATCGCCGCGGTGGCAATTTTCATCGGATGGGCTCGATACGAAAAGCGAATCGAGAACCCACTGATCGACATTGCGGTGCTGCGTGGTCGCGCTGTCGTGACGACACTGGTCGCGCAATTTACCGGCCAGGCCGTCATCGTTCTCCAATTCGTCTTGTTGTCCTTCATCGTTCAGACACCCATCGCCCTCGGCGTTACCTACGGGTTGGGGGAAAGCGCAAGCTACATGGCGCGGTTGACCACACCGGCCGGCGTGGCCACCGTCGCAATGGGGTTGCTTGTCGGCATAATCGCAGAACGTCGGGGCGCACGCCTGCCGAACTGGATCGGCTTCGCCTTGATGGCGATCGGCTCCGCATCACTCGCCCTCTCCCACAAGGAATTCTGGCCGATACTGTTGGGATACTTGGTATATGCATTCGGGGCCGGTCTGATCAGTGCGGCAATACCCAACCTGGTGATCGCCGCCGCGCCGGTTCGACTGCAGGCCGTCACAGCCTCGACGGTCAATGTGGTGGGATCCGTCGGCAGTGCTGTTGCTGTACAGATTGGTTTTGCCATCCTCGCCCTGAACATTTCAACGGTTGCCGACGGAACGCCTATTTACGCTGGAATTGGCTACACGACAGTCTATTTCGTTGCAGCAGGTCTGGCGATAGTCGGACTCGCCGCGACTCTCATCATGCCGCACGGCCGAAAGCCCCAGTCTGTGGAAGCACTGACCTGATCTGAATCGACTACCTGAGAATTATCGTGACCTCACACTATGACGTCGTTGTCCTCGGAGCCGGCCCCGGTGGGTACGTCGCTGCTATCCGCGCGGCACAACTGGGCCTGAGCACCGCCATCATCGAGCAGAAGTACTGGGGCGGTGTATGCCTGAATGTCGGCTGCATTCCGTCCAAGGCGCTTCTCCGTAACGCCGAACTCGCGCACATCTTCACGAAAGAAGCGAAGACGTTCGGCATGTCCGGAGACGTGTCCTTCGATTTCGGCTCCGCTTTCGATCGCAGCCGCAAGGTCGCGGACGGGCGAGTCAAGGGCATTCACTTCTTGATGAAGAAGAACAAGATCCCGGAGTACGACGGCAAGGGCACGTTCGTCGACGCCAACACCATCAGCGTGGAGCTGAGCAAGGGTGGCACCGAGACGATCACGTTCGACAACGCGATCATCGCGACCGGTTCGTACACCAAGTTGCTGCCCGGCACCTCGCTGAGCGAGAACGTCGTGACCTACGAAGAGCAGATCCTCACCCGTGACCTTCCGGGTTCGATCCTCATCGTCGGTGCCGGCGCGATCGGCATGGAGTTCGGTTACGTCCTCAAGAACTACGGCGTCGACGTCACGATCGTCGAGTTCCTCGATCGGGCACTGCCCAACGAGGACGCCGACGTCTCGAAGGAAATCGCCAAGCAGTACAAGAAGCTCGGCGTCACCATCAAGACCGGTGCCGCTGTGCAGTCCATCAGCGACGACGGCAGCAAGGTCACCGTCTCGATCAAGGACAACAAGTCCGGCGAGATCGAGACCGTGGTCGTCGACAAGGTTCTGCAGTCCGTCGGCTTCGCACCGCGCGTGGAGGGCTTCGGTCTCGAGAACACCGGTGTCGCGTTGACCGATCGCGGCGCCATCGCGATCGACGACTACATGCGCACCAACGTCCCGCACATCTTCGCCATCGGTGACGTCACCGCCAAACTGCAGCTCGCGCACGTCGCAGAAGCTCAGGCTGTCGTTGCTGCCGAGACCATCGGCGGCGCGGAGACGCAGACACTCGGTGACTACCGGATGATGCCGCGTGCGACGTTCTGCCAGCCGCAGGTCGCCTCGTTCGGTTTGACCGAGGAGCAGGCCAAGGCCGAGGGCTACGACGTCAAGGTCGCGAATTTCCCGTTCGCTGCCAACGGCAAGGCACACGGTCTCGGTGACCCGACCGGTTTCGTCAAGCTGATCGCCGACAAGAAGTACGGCGAACTGCTCGGCGGGCACCTCATCGGACCGGACGTTTCGGAACTGCTGCCCGAGCTGACCTTGGCCCAGAAGTGGGACCTCACGGTCAACGAGTTGGCACGCAACGTCCACACCCACCCCACACTCAGTGAGGCACTGCAGGAAGCGATCCACGGCCTCGCCGGCCACATGATCAACCTCTGAAGAACTCCGATCGATCAGAAAGTAGTAGACCTCAGTGACATCTACTGGCAGTACTGAAATCCACGCACTCCCAGTCACCGATCCACCCCGAGACTCCAATCCCTGGGTCGCCATGACTGCGATCGCACTCGGCGTTCTCATCGTTTCGCTCGACGGCACGATAACGGCAGTGGCCAATCCGGTTCTTGTCGTCGATCTAGGCGCGAGTCTCTCTGGTTTGCAATGGATTACCAACATTTATCTGCTCGCGATGGC
This sequence comes from Rhodococcus sp. 008, assembly GCF_001682295.1. Classification (NCBI taxonomy): domain Bacteria; kingdom Bacillati; phylum Actinomycetota; class Actinomycetes; order Mycobacteriales; family Nocardiaceae; genus Rhodococcus; species Rhodococcus sp. 008. The sequence goes on from NZ_CP012749.1 coordinate 1,110,558, forward strand.
GGCAACGCTCGTTCTCGCGGGAAGGTTGGGCGATCGCTTCGGACGACGATCTGTGTTCCTTTCTGGGATCGTCGGTTTCGGGCTGGCATCAGCGGGAATTGCCTTGGCGCACAGTGTAGAAATGGTGATCTTCTCGAGACTCGGCCAGGGAATTTTCGGCGCACTGATCGTCACCAACGCTCTGGCATTGCTTCGGTCCGTCTTCTCCGAGGCAGCACTTCCGAAGGCGCTTGCGGTCTTCGCATCGCTGATCGGCGCTTCATCCGCCGCCGGCCCCCTGATCGGCGGATTGCTGATCGAGCACACCAGCTGGCGATGGGCCTTCTTGATCAACGTCCCCGTTGCGGCGATTTCCCTCGCTACAGGATTGTTTCTGCTCCCCAAGGGCCGGGTCGTACGGACTGTAAAGTTCGACGTCCTGGGTTCGATCTTGCTGACGAGTTCACTCCTCGCCATAACCTATGGACTTATAAAAGCCCCCGAAAGTGGTTGGACTGATTGGCATGTCATCGGGTGGCTGGTCGGTGGAACCGTCACTGGTTTGGCCTTCGTAGAAGCGGAGCGACGCGCATCGGATCCTTTGGTGCCGCTTCGGCTATTCGCTGACCGGTCAATCACACTCGGAGTCATCCTGACAATCATCTCCTTCTTTGCGCTTGTCGGCTCACTGTTCTTCATTCTCTTGTTCTTGCAACAGATCAACGGTGACTCCCCCATGGCCGCTGGACTCCACATCCTCCCGATGAGTATCGCGAATGTAATCGCTTCGAGCAGTTGCGGTTGGATCATCAAACGGTACGGCGCACGTCCGCCCTTATTTATGGGAATGTTGCTCAGCGCAGTGGGATTCCTACTGTTCACCACCATCGAACCACACGGAAGCTACCTTTCTCTGGCCATTCCGTTTGTGGTACTGGGCCTGGGAATCGGGTTTGTGATGACTGCGTCAGTCCAAGCGATCCTAGGGAATGCGAACGTCGCAGACGCCGGACCTGCCGCGGGCGTCCATCAGACCTCACTTCAAGTTGGCGGTATCCTCGGAACTTCAGTGCTCGGAGCCGTGATGGCGGCGGCATCCGCAGCAAAGTTCCACGAAACACTACTGGGCAACGTCATTCCCGACTTCATAGTCGATCGAGTCTCGGAAGATGCGGTTCGCGCCGTCGCCCAGGGCACCACACCAGTCGTGACAGAAATTGACCCGGCTCTTTCCCTCACACTGCGATCAGCGACAGAGACTGCATTCATGTATGGGCTGCAGACGACGATGTGGGTGGGCGCCATCGTCTCCCTGATTGGCGCGTTCGTCTCGATCGGAATCAGAAGAGGGCGAGTCACGAAAACAGCCACTCACATCCACTGAACGGATCACTCCTGCTCTCCGGTCCGCCCGCCGTACGTCGCAATCTTGTACTCCGTCGCAGCCAAAGACAACGTGAGCTCCTTGATCTGCCGACGAACGGTGTCCCGGTGCTCGAGCAGCATGTCGAGCCTCTCCGGAACTGTCCCTTCACCGGCGTCGACCAGTTCGACGTAGTGCTGCAGGTCACGAATCGCCATGCCTGAAATACGCATGCGGGTCAGAAACACCAGCCTGCGAACAGATTCCGGGCCGTACACACGATGTCCGCTCGAGTCACGATCGACCGTGACCAGGCCGATCTTCTCGTAATAGCGCAGGGTATGTGCCGAAACATCCAGTAGGTCCGACACTTCGGCGATCGACATCGGATCTTCGACGTCCCCTGCATCGACGAGCCGGTGAATGACCTCGATCGACATGGGCCCGTCCACTTCCCCAAGGGCCTCGAGCGCCCTACGCATCAAGTCTTCGGTAGCCATGACTCCCAGCCTAGAACGGGCGGACAGGTCCGGCAGCATCCGCGAAATCGGCGCTGCGAGCGAGGTCGGCCCAGACGTATACCTCGGCGAGATTCTTCCGATACGACGCGGAGACACGCTCCACGGCTTCCTTTCCGAGTGGCAGACGAAGTGGCACTTTCTCGCTGTGCACAAGCGAGGTGATGATCTCTGCCGCCTTCTTCGGATCACCCTCCTGAACACCGTCTGCGGCCGCCATGTCCCGCAGAACGGGATCGAGCACATCACGGTATTCCGATGATGATTCGGCGAAGCTCAGAACGCCAGGTGTGTTGAATGCTGTACGGAATCGGCTGGGCTCGACGATCATCACCCGAACGCCGAACTGCGCGACCTCACCGGCGAGAGCCTCCGACCAACCCTCGAGAGCGAACTTCGACGCCGAGTACGCCCCGACACCGGGAAACGACATACGGCCGCCTTGACTGCTCATCTGCACGATCGTCCCGCTGCCCTGCACTCGCATCGACGGGAGGACGGCGCGCACCATCGCGGCGGGTCCGATCAGGTGCAGTTCCATGAGATCCCGCAAGGTCGAATCGTCCACCATCTCCGCCGCGCCGACCATCCCACGACCGGCATTGTTGACCAGCACGTCGATGCGACCGAAGCGCTCGAGCGCATATTCGACGACGCCCGGAGCCGCTGCGGTGTCTCTGACGTCGAACGTCACCGCCGAGAACCGATCCGGATTCGCCGACGCAATATCTGCAACGGACTCGGGACGACGAACTGCAGCGACTACCGCGTCGCCCGATCGAAGTGCAGACAGTGCGAGTTCACGGCCGAAACCCTGAGAAACTCCGGTGATGATCCAGGTCTTTGTTGTCATGGTCGGCAACGCTAGGGGTTAGAGCGCGCTCCAACGCAAGCCTGTGGTTCTACCGCCGAACTACACGCCGGCCCACACCGGTCGTTCCCCGCGAAGGAAACCGTCGACGCCGGCTTTGAAGTCGTCACTGCTGTAGATCATGCTCATCAGATCATCGTTGTCGGCAATCACTCGGGTTCTGATGCGTCGCAGGGACTCCCGAATAGTCCAGACGGTCATCGGGGCGGCGGCAAGTAGATCGCGAGATACCTGGGCAGTCAGGCTCGCGAACTCGGTCTCTGTTGCACAGTCGCTGAGGAAGCCGTTCCGCAGAGCCTCGTCGCTCGACATGACCCCCGCCCGAGCCACCAACGACATCAGACGCGAACTGCCGATCCTGTCCGCCAGCAACGCCACGGAATGGACCGACAACGAGTTTCCGAGCGTGCGCGCGATCGGGAGGCAGAAGCGGGACCCCTGCGTCGCGATCCGCACATCGCACGCTGCCGACAGCAACAGCCCTGCTCCCGCGCACACACCGTCGATGACCGCGAGGGTGGGAACCCTCACTTTCTCGAGTTCGGTCAGTACGCCGACGAACCGGCTTTCGTAGTCGAGCCCGTCCTGAAAGCTCGAGAAGGTTTGAAAGTGGCCAATGTCGGAGCCCGCCGAGAACGCCTCTCCCCCAGCACCTCGGAGAGTGAGTAACCGAATCTCGCGGTCGGAGTCGGCGCGCCGGCAGGCTCCGGCAATGGCGTCGTACATCTGCGGGGTCAATGCGTTGCGCTTTTCCGGCCGGTTGAACACGACGTCGAGGGTCTCGCCACGACGGATGATCAAGATTTCTTCGTGCGTTTCAGTCATGACACTCACGTTATTTCCGGTAGAGAAAAGTCGAAACACATTGCACTTGAATATCTTTGCGAATTCTCGATGCAAAGTTGCAGATAGTGCGAACGGAGAAGCGTCGACGAGGCCAGGAGACGGTGATGCCAGAACCGAACCTCGCCGACGCAGTGTCAAAGGGGCGTCATGCCACGACAGCAAAAAGTGTCATGCCACGACTGTGCGCTGTGGCACGCCCGAATACTGGCTCAGCGGCCTGATCAGTGCATTCGACTGCCCCTGCTCGATGATGTGCGCCGTCCATCCGGTGATGCGGCTCATCACGAAGATCGGCGTGAACATCTCGACGTCGAAGCCCATGAGGAAATATGCAGGGCCCGTGGGGAAATCGAGATTCGGCTTGATTCCGGTGGCACTGACCATGGTCTTCTCGAGGATCTCGTACATCTGCACCCACTTCTCGCCGTCGGTCGCTGCCGCGACGTCGAGGAGGGCCTGCTTCATGGCCGGAACACGCGAATCACCGTTCTTGTAGACGCGGTGCCCGAAGCCCATGACCTTCTCCTTGGCAGCCAACTTCTCCGACATCCAGGCTTCGGCGCGGTCGGGGTCGTCGATCTCGAGCATGTCGTGCATGACAGCTTCGTTTGCACCGCCGTGCAACGGGCCCTTGAGCGTGCCGATAGCAGCGGTCACTGCGCTGTAGATGTCCGAAAGTGTGGACGTCACAACACGAGCGGCGAACGTCGAGGCGTTGAAGGAGTGCTCCGCGTACAGGATCAGCGAGACCTCGAAGGCCTTCACGATCGCCGGCTCCGGAACAGCACCGAAGCACATGTTCAAGAAGTTTTCGGCGAAACCCAGGTCCGACTGCGGCGCGATGGGATCCTGACCGCGCCGGCGGCGGAAATCGGCTGCGACGATGGTCGGCAGCACAGCCGTCATCCGCAGCGCCTTGGCCAGATTGGCCTTCTCCGAGTTGTCGTCCTCCGCCGGATCCTCGGCGCCGAGGTAGCTGATCGCCGTGCGGACAACATCCATGGGGTGGCAGTTGTCCGGCATCTTGGTCAGAAGCGAGAGCAGTGAGCGGTCGGCACGACGGGCCGCACGCTCACGCAGGCAGAGTAATTCGAGCTGCTCGGGAGTCGGCAGTTCGCCGTACCAGAGCAGGTGCGCAACTTCTTCGAAGCTGCAGTTCGCGGCAAGGTCCTGCACTGCGTAACCGCGATACGTCAACGAATTCGTCTCGGGCACTACCTTGGAGATAGCCGTCGTATCGACGACAACTCCGGCCAAGCCCTTGTAGATCGTCGGAATCTGTTCGGTCATGTCCTACTCCCCTCCAAGCTGAAATTGAAAATGCCACTGTCGAATTCGTTGTAGCGCTCGTACTCGAGAATCTCGTACAACCTGCTGCGATGCTGCATTTCGCCGAGCAGTCCTTCTTGCGTGCCCTCCGCAAAAATCTCGCGCAGACCCTTTTCGATAGCGAACATCGCCAGCCGAAGGGTGGTCACGGGGTAGATGACGGCGTTGAAACCGATCTCTTCCAATGTCTTCGCCGAAATGAGGTTCGACTTCCCGAACTCGGTCATGTTGGCGAGGAGCGGAGTGTCGACTGCTGCGCGGAACTTCTCGAAGTCGGCCTCGGTGGCAAGAGCTTCGGTGAAGATCAGATCGGCACCGGCATCCACATAGGCCTTTGCTCGCTCGATCGCCGCGTCGATACCGTCGATTCCGGCAGCATCGGTGCGCGCGCAGATGACGAAGTTCGGGTCACGACGCGCCGACACTGCAGCACGAACACGGCGAACCATGTCTTCGGTGGGCACAATTGCTTTGCCGTCGAGGTGCCCGCAGCGTTTGGGGTTGATCTGATCCTCGAGGTGCAGACCGGCTATTCCGTCGTCCTCGAAGATCGTGACCGTGCGGGCCGCGCTCATAGGTTCACCGAAACCGGTGTCGGCGTCGACGAGCGTCGGGAGGTCCGTGACGCGCGCGATCTGCTTGCTGTGGCCGGCGACCTCGGTCAAGGTGGTCAGTCCGATGTCGGGAAGCGCCAATCCGGCGGAGTACGCACCACCTGAAACGTAGACACCCTCGAACCCGATTTCCTCAATGAGCTTGGCTGTCAGCGGATTGATCGCACCCGGGAGTCGTTGAATCTTTCCGGACGTCAGTCCGGCCCGGAAGGCAATCCGCTTGTCGGCTGCAGACGTCGCGGCTGCGATGAGGCCCGACATCAGAAAAGTCCCTTGGCGACCTTGGGAGCCCGAGCGAGAACGTCTTCGGAAACGGTGAAGGTCAGCTGATCGAGTTCGCCTGCCTTCAATTCGGCGGTGCGCTGAGCCGCATCGAGGAAGCGGTCCTGTTCGCTCGGCTCGATGACGCCCTCGGCGAGGGTGCGGAATTTCGCGACGTACTGATCGCGAGCGAACGGACGTGCGCCGAGCGGGTGCGCATCGGCCACCGCAAGCTCGTCGACGATGACTTCGCCGCTCTTCAAGGTGATCTCGGCGCGAGCACCGAAAGCCTTCTCGTCCGGATCCGTCGAGTGGTAACGGCGTGTCCATTCGGGATCTTCGCGCGTGGAGATCTTGTTCCACAGCTCGATCGTGTCCGCGCGCTGTGCACGCTCGGACGCGTAGGAATGTTCGTGGTGCCACGTACCGTCCTGTAGCGCAACGGCAAAGATGTACATCACCGAGTGGTCGAGGGTTTCACGCGAGGCGGTCGGGTCGAACTTCTGCGGATCGCCGGAACCGGTGCCGATGACGACGTGGGTGTGGTGGCTGGTATGCAGGACGATCGAGGCGATCTGGTCGAGATCACCGACACGAGAACGCATTCGGCGAGCGAGGTCGATCGGCGCCTGGCTCTGGTACTCCGCGGAGTGTTCTTTGGTGTACGAGTCGAGGATGGCGCGCTTCGCCTCACCCGAACCGGGCAGCGGAACGTGGTACTCCTTGTCCGGGCCACCGAGTAGCCAGGCGATGACGCCGTCTTCGCCTTCCCAGATCGGTGACGGTGCGCCCTCACCGCGCATCGCGCGGTCGACCGCCTCTACGGCAACCTTGCCTGCCAGCGCAGGCGCGTACGCCTTCCAACTGGATATCTCGCCCTTGCGGGACTGACGTGTCGCCGTCGTGAGGTGCAGCGCCTGGCCGATTGCCTGGTAGACCGTCTCGGTGCCCAGGCCCAGCAAAGTTCCGATACCTGCCGCAGCCGAGGGGCCGAGGTGTGCGACGTGGTCGATCTTGTGCTCGTGCAGGCAGATAGCCCGAACCAGGTCGATCTGGATCTCGTAGCCGGTCGCCAGACCACGAATCAGGTCTCGACCGTCACGGCTGGTGTGCTGAGCGACGGCGAGGATCGGCGGGATGTTGTCTCCGGGGTGCGAGTACTCGGCGGCGAGGAACGTGTCGTGGAAATCGAGTTCACGAACCGCGACACCGTTGGCCCAGGCGGCCCATTCAGGCGAGAACGTACCGGGGATACCGAACACGGTGGAGCCCGGCGTATACGGATGCGACTGTGCTTGCGCCCGCGCATTCACCACGGGACGGCGCACCAGGGAAGCTGCGGCAACTGCCGCGTTGTCGATGATCCGGTTGACGATCATGTCGGATGTGGCGTCGGTGACGTCGACGGAATCCGTCGCAACTTCCGCGATCTTCCACGCGAGGTGGTCTTCCTTGGGGAACTCTTCGGCAGAGCGGTGAGTGCGTACGAGATGCGTCTTCATCGGTCCTCTTCTCACGTTCTTCGGTATCTATTTGCACGCTACGCAGCTCATTCACCTCGGGATAGGCCCTCGCAATTGCCTATTTGTGCAATGACAATGCTGCAATGTTGCGAATGTTGCGAATAGCTTCTCGGTAGGGTGGACGCGATCGGCACCGAGGAGATTCGATGAAGAAGATGTACGCGGGAGCGCGGCTGCGACGGCTGCGGGAGGAACGAAACCTGTCACAGTCCGCACTGGCGAAGGCACTCGAACTCTCCCCCAGCTATGTCAATCAACTGGAGAACGATCAACGACCGCTGACGGTGCCCGTCCTTCTCAAGCTCAACGCCGAGTTCGATCTCGACGTGCAATTCTTCGCCTCCGATTCCGACGCACGCCTGGTTGCGGACGTTCATCACGCCTTGGCCGAAACTTCGGAATCTGGAGACGTATCTCTGGCCGAGGTGGACGAATTGGTGGCCCGCATGCCGGCGGTCGGACGCACCCTCGTGATGTTGCACCGCCGCCTTCACGCCGCGACAGAGCAGTTGGACCAGTTCTCGACGCAGTTGTCCGGCGAACCAGCATCCGATGTGTCACTCGTACCGATGCCCTACGAGGAAGTTCGGGACTTCTTCTACGACCGAAAGAATCACATCGCCGTTCTGGACGACGCTGCCGAGCAGATGTTTCTGGACAACGGATTATCCGTGGGCGCAGTGGATTTGCAACTGGCACGACTACTTCGCGATCAGCACGGCGTCACCGTGACGATCCGTACCGACGAACCCGACAAGCTCGGCCCCAAGCGTTACTACGATCCGAACAAGTCGGTCCTCACACTCGCCCGTCGTCTGTCGGCAGGACAACGCGCGTTCCAGATCGCAATGCAGTTGGCCTTCTTCACGCAGGCCGACGTGATCGATTCCCTTGTCGCCGAGGATGAATCATTGAGCGCCGAGTCCGCAGCGCTGGCTCGCGTCGGACTCGCACACTACTTTGCCGGCGCACTGCTACTCCCGTACACCCAATTCCTGCAATCCGCTGAGGCCTTGCGGTACGACATCGACCTGCTCAGCCTCAAGTTCGAGGTCGGCTTCGAGACAGTCTGCCACCGGTTGTCCACTCTCCAACGACACGGCCAACGCGGCATCCCTTTCTTCTTCGTCCGAACCGATCGCGCCGGAAACATCTCGAAGCGTCAGTCTGCTACCGCCTTTCACTTCTCCAGAGTCGGAGGCAGCTGCCCGCTGTGGGTCATCCACGAGGCATTCGCGAGCCCAGGTCGCATCCTCACTCAGGTCGCGAAGATGCCCGACGGCCGGACATACCTCTGGGTGGCGCGCACTACCCACAGCGGCGGACTCGGGTACCTCGCACCCGAGCGCAACTTCGCCGTCGGACTCGGTTGCGACATCGGCTACGCCGATCGCATGGTCTACTCACACGGAATTCAGACGGACGACCCCGCGACCATCGTGCCGATCGGCGCGGGGTGCAAAGTCTGTGACAGGCCAGCGTGCTCTCAACGCGCCTTCCCCCAACTCGGCCGCTCGATCTCCGTCAGTGAGAACAGCAGCAGCCACCTTCCGTATCCGCAACAATAGGGCGCAAACAATAGGGCGCACCGACTCCACCTGCAGTTTCCCGGAGCTATGACGCTCTTCTGCTTCCATGGACGTCATGCAACCCGATGCCGTGACCCCTCGTCGACTGGTTCTTCGCCGCCTTTCGGCCGTGGCCGGTGTGGCCGGCATCGTGACTGGTTTGGTTGCCTTGATCGCAACTCAGTTGGACGTCGATCACAACATCGTGATCGTTCTGGCGTCAGTGGCGCCCTTGTTGATGATTGCTCCGCTGATCGGTGCCGTCGTCTCGGGTATCGGGCGTCAGTGGATCGTGTGCGCCGCCTCGATCCTCGTCCTTGGGTTGTTCGGATGGTCTGTGAGCCCGCTGTACATCGGCGGAACTGGGGAGTCGACGTCTGCGAACGGTCCATCGATTCGAATCATGCAGGCCAACTTGATGGTCGGTGCAGCGGATCCGGAGTCGCTTGTGGCGATGGTCCGCGAACGCGAGGTCGACGTGGTGACGGTCCAGGAGTTGACGTACCAGGAAGCCGACGCGCTCAAAGCCGCCGGGCTTGACGAGGTTCTGAGCCACCAATTCCTCGTCCCGTACACCGACGGTGGTGGCGGGGCAGGAATCTACAGTCGCTTTCCACTCTCCAATCCGCGTAGCCTCGACGGATTCTCACCCGAAACGCTGTCCGCAGAACTGAATGTCGGCTTGGCGCAGCCAGTCACATTGTTCGCCGTGCATCCGGCACCGGCGTACATCTCACCGCCTTCGGTGTGGGCGGACGAGCAGCGAAGGCTTGGGTCTTACATGGACAAAGTCGCCGGACGGGACAACGTGATAGTGAGCGGCGACTTCAACGCGTCGTACTCGAACAAACAGTTCCGGAATCTTCTCAGAAACGGATACACCAGCGCCGCCGACCAATTGGGTTCCGGCCTGATCCCGACCTATCCGACCGACAAGCGGTATCCGGCGGTGGTCGGTATCGACCACATCATCACGAAAGGCGCCGTGGCGACATCCTTGGAACGGATCGAGATCGAGGGATCCGATCACCACGGCCTGATTGCCGACATCACGTTGTCTTGAGTAGATACTGGATTGAGCAAGCACCGGGGCATGGTTGTGCCCCGGTGCTCACGTCTTCAGTTGTCGCGGTTCAGGCTGCTGTGGGTGGGCTGTTCCCGCCGATCGGCTGTTGATACGGGTCGATCGACATCGGTGGATAGAACACTGTTTTCCGGTCGGGCCCGATCTCGACCCGCCATTCGGTGTGGTGCATCGTCCGGTGGTGATGACCGCACAACAAGATCAGGTTGTCGAGATCTGTTGGGCCACCATCGTTCCAGTGAACAATATGATGGGCATCGCACCACCCCGACGGAGTCCCGCACCCCGGAAACGCACACCCACCATCACGAACCGCAAGAGCCCGCCGCTGCGGAACCGTCGCCGTTCGCGCTTCTTTGCCGCAGTCGAGCGGAACACCGTTCTCGTCCAACAAAATCCGCGTCACGGTGCAGTCGCAGGCCAACATCCGTGCGGTGTCGATGCTGATCGGGCCCACCCAATCCGTCCACGCAAACCCGAGTTCCTCCGTGGACGGCAACAGGTCCTTCAAGGCTTTGAGGTCCGTCATGTCTTTCGCGGACGCGGTGACCGTGATGTGCGGTTTCACCCCGCCTTCGATCGGACCCAACCCCGCCCGCTCGTACCGCCGCAGTAGTTCGCAGAACCCGTCCGCGCGCCGCAGCGCCGGAGTACGGGTGTCCTTGACGCCGTCCTTCTCCGGCGTCGGCGCAGACAGGCTCGACAGCAACGTGATCAGACGGGCCCCGTTGATCGCATCCAGATCGCCCTTCACGGTCACCCGTCCGTACAACCCTTTCGAGGCGTAGAACTCGTTACGCTCCGAATCCTCACCCACCGGAACGCCGTCCTCGCGTTTGCCGTACTGCTTCTCGATCCGCCGGATCGCCGCCCGCACCGCATCACAATCGGCAATGTTCTGCGACGCCAACCCGAGCAGGATCCCGCGAGCCTTGTCCACATCCGCCAGGGTCATGTTCTTGGGTGGATGCTGACAAAACGACGCCACCTGACGGGCTTTCAACGCATCCACGTCACCGCGGTGAAACGCATCGCCGACAACCGGTTCGAGCATCAACAACCGCGCCAACCCGACCAGCAGACTGCACTCACCGATCTCCAGATTCGTCGAACCATGCAACCACTGTGCGATCGCCCGAAAACCCTTCCCACCGAGAACGTCCCGGGAAAACATCTCCACGATCAGCAACACCATCCGCGACTGCAACTCGTGTCGGGCGCGCACCAGATCCAGAACCTCACCCTTGAGGTCCTCGCTATCCAGTTGCCATGCTTCCCGACTGTCCATGCCCAAAGTTTAATCGAACACACTTTCGATAACCAGAGACGAAACGGACAACTTCAAAAAGGTGCGCGACTCGAAACCTGTTGAAGTACAGGCTCGTTCACGACTGATACAGCGCTAGGTCGGAGTGACTATCGCAAAGTTCGGATCCGGCTCGTCGAGGTATCCGGCAAGTTCTGCGAGCTTCGCCGGGTCGCCGGAAACCGAGATGGTTCCATTCGCGATCTCAGCACCCAAGTCCGCACCACCGAGCAGCACACCGAGCAAGCCGAGACGACTCAAACTGAACATCGCATCCACAGACCCAGCATCTGCAGACTCACCTTCCACGTCGAAATGGATCAGAACTCCGTTGCTGAGTTCCGTTCGGTGAACGATGTTTTCGTCAGTGATGTTCCAATCGACGACGATGTGCGAGCCCGCTGCGCGCACTCCATCCACGCGCAGCGATACTGCATCGAAGACTTGACTTACCGACAGCGCTGCGGTGATGTCGGGCGCCGCGGCAACCGTGGGCGTCCCCACTGAGCCGTTGCGCAGTTCGTATGCACCGGTGAGGTAGAAGTTCCGCCAGGTGCCGTTCTCGGCGCCGTACCCGAGTTGCTCGAAGGTATCGGCCTGCAGATTCTTGGCCTCGACGTTGTCCGGTTCAGCGAAGACCACGTAGTTCACCACCTGCGCAACCCAGCGAAAGTCGCCGCGCTCGTACGATTCCCGAGCTTTCCGTAACACTTCTGCTGATCCGCCCATGAACTCCACGTGACGCTTGGCCGATTCGACGGGTGGATGCTCCCACAGATGCGCAGGGTTACCGTCGAACCAACCCATGTATCGCTGGTAGATGGCTTTGACGTTGTGACTGACGGAACCGTAGTACCCGTGCGTGTGCCACGCCTGCGCCAATGCAGGTGGCAGCTCGATCGATTCGGCGATCTCGAGACCGGTCCACCCCTGATTGATTCGACGAAGTGTCTGATCGTGAAGGTACCCGTAGAGGTCGCGCTGCAATGACAGGAACTCGGTGAGCCGTTCGGTCCCCCACGTCGGCCAGTGGTGGGACGCAAACAGAACGTCGGATCGTGAGGCGTAACGATTGATCGATTCCGTCAGGTACGCAGACCAGACGTGAGGATCTCGTACCAGGGCACCGCGAAGCGTGAGCAGGTTGTGGAGAGTATGAGTTGCGTTCTCCGCCATACACAGTGCGCGCAAATCCGGGAAGTAGAAGTTCATCTCGGACGGGGCCTCGGTTCCGGGCGTCATCTGGAATTCGATCCGAACGCCGTCGATCGTCTCCGTGTGACCTGTCTTCGAGATCGACACCGTCGGCGAAATGAGCGTCGGTGTGCCGGTTGAGGTGGTCTGCCCCAACCCGGCTCCGACGCTACCTCGGGGACCTCGGGGTAAGGCCGCTCCGTACATGTAGGCCGCACGTCGAGCCATTGCCGTTCCCGCATAGACGTTTTCCTCGACCGCGTGCTCCACGAGCCCGGTGGGTGCGACGATCACGCATCGCCCGGCGGCGACGTCGTCGTCGGTGGTCACACCTTTGACCCCGCCGAAGTGGTCGATGTGCGAATGCGTGTAGATCACCGCGACTACTGGTCGATCACCACGGTGTTCCCGGTACAGCGCGAGCCCGGCGGCAGCGGTTTCCCGGGAGATCAGTGGATCGATGACTATGATTCCGGTGTCTCCCTCGATCAACGTCATGTTCGACAGATCAAGTCCGCGAATCTGATAGATCGAATCCGTCACCGCAAAGAGTCCCTGCTTGGCGACCAACTTCGACTGACGCCACAAGCTCGGATTGACCGTTGGCGGGCAGTCCTCGTCAAGGAACGCGTAGGAATCGTTGTTCCACAGGACTTTTCCGTCCGAATCGGAAACCAGCCCCGGATCGATTGCGGCGACGAAACCCCGCTTCGCCTCGGTGAAGTCGGCGTCGTCGGAGAACGGTAGAGTCTCGGCGACTCGGGCGTTCGCGGCTTCGATTGCGGCCGATGCCGCACGTGGGTCGATCATAAGTCAGCCTTTCACGCCGAATTGCGGCAATGCGCATTGCCGCAATTGAAGAGAACAGCAGGGCTAGCTCAGCAACTGCGCCTTTGCCGCCGCGAACTCGGCATCGGTCAACACGCCGGACTGATGAAGCTGTCCCAACTCCTGCAGCTTGGAGACCAGATCGTCCGCGCCTGAAGGGGGAACGGACTGCACGGGGGCGACCTGCTGCTGCGGCGGCGGCTGTTGCTGCTGGTACTCCTGCTGATATTCCTGCTGCTGCTCGCTGGCCTTTCGTTGACTCCGTCGATCCATGGCGTTGGACGTCGCCTTTGCGGTTCCAGCCACTACCGCCGTGCGCGCCACCGTGCCGAGCAACCCCGGCCGCCCTCTGCGTCCACCTCGAAAAACCATGCCGAACTCCTTGGGAAATTGTCGCTACTGAAATGCTGCTTCGACCGCTGCGACGACTACCTCGCGCGGTATCTGAACGTGAAGGACTACGTCGCCGCCGCCACCGCGAACCGTCGACGCGAGCTCACGCGCCCACGTCTGCTCGTAGACGATGACTGCGGCGGACGTTCCTGGTTCGAGTGACTCACGGACCACGTCCAGGTCCTCGTCACTGATCAATGCCTTGGCTTCGATGGACAGAATCGCCAGTCCGATGTCGGTGAGATCTTCGTCGACATCGATCTGCGACACCTGTCCGTCCGCGTCCTTGGCGATGTACACGAGGTCGAGCAGAGTGACAAAACCTCGTTCCACCACGTTCTGCAGCGCGGCGACAGCTTCAGGATCCACAGTTGAACCTGGGAATGCCAGCACCACGAGCTCGACCGGTCCGATGTTCATTGCGTCGTTCATCCATCAAGCCTGGTGGCTCGGACGCTTGGGAACCTCACCCGCAGGGGATGAATTACCCGATGCGATCGAGTTATTTGTTGCGACGAATGACTTCGCGAATCGGCCGTACGTGTACGCCTTCTGCTGCGAGGGCTCGCCGGGCTTTGCCTCGGGTGACGAGCACACCGACGATACCGAGAATCCAAACTGGATATTGCACCATCCAGGCGACACGGAATCCGTCGAACGTGTACCCGCCCATGTGCCCGAGGATGACGCCCATCACTTGAATCACGATGAGGGAAGCGAGGAATCCCCCGATGTTGACCATGCCCTGGGCGGTGCCCATCGCCGAACTCGGATTGGATGTGCGCGCGTAGTCGAAGCCGATCACCGAACCCGGCCCACCCACCGAGATGACGACCACCAGGATCGTCAACAACCAGAGCGGAGACGGTTCGCTTCGTGAAAGCACGATCGTCCACATGAGCGCGCTGGCCACCATGATGGTGAGAACCAACCACGATCGACGCATGGGATAGCGACCGGTGAGAATACCGAGGATCGGGCCGGCCACGATTGCCGAGATGACTGACAGCGTCAGCAGCGAGCCGACCGTCGTGGAGTCGAGGCCTTGAGCCGATTTCAGGTACGGCACACCCCACAGCAGCGCGAACGTCGTGATCGAGAACTGAGTCCCCATGTGGCTGAAGAACCCGAGTCGGGTGCCGGGCCGCATCCACACCGTCTTGATCTGTCGCCCGATCTCCTTGGCGCCGGCCGGCACGGCGACCACGTCGGCACCGGGAGGCGCGTCGCGGATGACACTCAACGCCAGCGCAAACGCCAACAGTCCGACAGCGGCAGCGCTGCCGTAGGCAAAAGTCCAGCCCGGTCCGGACAACAGCAACATGAACGGAAGCGCAGACATCACCTGGCCCAGCTGACCGAGGATGCCCGTGAACTGCGAGACCAACGGCACCTGCCGGGGCGGGAACCACTGCGGTACCAACCGCAACACCGAGATGAAGGTGAGTGCATCCCCGGCACCGACGGCAATACGTGCACCGATCGCGACGGGCAGCGATTCGGTGAAGGCGAGAGCCAACTGCGCGGACATCATGATGAACGCACCGACTGCGATCATGATCCGCGAACCGTAGCGGTCGAGGAGGACTCCCGCCGGAATCTGCATGCCGGCGTACACGACGATCTGCAGCACGACGAAGCTCGACAGAACGCTGGGCGAGATCGAGAACCGATCAGCAGCAGACAGACCCGAGACGCCGAACGAAGTGCGGTGAAGCACGGCGATCACGTAGGCAAAAACACCGACACCCCAGACCAACCACACTTTTTTCATCGGGTCTGTATGTTACTCCTGTCTTTCGCAAGGCTCAGGACATGATTATTCGCGGCCCTGAGAGACCCAATTCAAATCAGCCGAACGGAAGCCTTCGGTAATCGCGGCGAGGGAGTCGAGGCGAGCGATCTGGTCTTCGCTCAGAACGATGTCCAACGCTCCGGCGTTTTCCGTGACTCGTGCAGCGAACCGCGTGCCGGGAATCGAAACGGAAGGCAACCCGTGCTGACGGCCCTTGGCATCGAGCCATGCCAGGGAAACCTGTGCAGGCGTCGCGCCGAGCTCCTCACCGACGGCGCGGACCACGTCGAGAACCTTCTGATTAGCAGGGAGCGCGGAGTCCGAGAAGCGTGGGAAGCGTCGGCGCAGGTCGTTGTCACCGAGCGTCTCCGCATCGAACGATCCCGCCAGGAAGCCTCGGCCCACAGGTGAGAAGGGCACGAATCCGACTCCGAGTTCCGCGGCGGTGGGTACTACCTTGTTCTCGACGTCCCGACTCCAGATGCTCCATTCCGACTGGATCGCCGCGATCGGATGCACCCCGTACGCACGACGCAGTTCATCGCCGGTCGCCTCGGACAGGCCGATGTTGCGGACCTTGCCCGCCTTCACCTGCTCCGCGATCGCGCCGACGGTGTCTTCGATCGGCACGTTCGGGTCGACCCGGTGCAAGTAGTAGAGGTCGACATGATCGACGCCGAGTCGTCCCAGAGACTCGTCGAGTGCCCGCGGCACGTAAGCCGGGTCTCCGTTGATCCCGCGCTGACCGTTGGCGATGTTGCCGACCAGACCGAACTTGGTCGCCAACTGCACTTCGTCCCGGCGGTCTTTGAGAAGCTCTCCCACCGCACGCTCGCTCGAGCCCTCGCCGTACACGTTGGCGGTGTCGATGAACGTGATCCCGATGTCCACCGCATGGTGCAGCGTGGCGAGCGCCTCGGCCGGATCCACCGGGCCGTAGACCGGGGCGACGGACATCGCGCCGTATCCCTGGGCGCTGACAGTGAGACCTTCGGCCAGAGTGACGGTGGGGACGGTCATGAAAACTCCTCGATTCGACTGAGCGACAACCCCGACAGTCTTCACCGAATCGAAGCCTCACGCACCGATTAACGTCACGCTGATCGGGTTACCCTCGAGTGATGGCATTCGATTGGCTCGAACTCGTACTCACCGCCCACCGCGAATTCGGTTCACGACTCGCTGCGGTCGAGGACTGGAACGCACCCACGCCCGACTCCGACTGGCACGTCGAACACCTCGTCCGCCACGTCATCGAGGAGCAGCAGTGGGTACCGCCGCTCCTGGCCGGACTGACGGTCGGCGAGGCGACACCGGACATCGTTCCCGTCGGGGACGACCTGTGGACCGAATGGCAGAAGTACTCCGATGCCGCAATCAAAGCGTGGAAATCGACGGACCTCAGTGCCCACGTTCACCTCTCGTACGGCACGGTGAAGGTGGAACCCTATCTGCGCCAGCAGACCTCGGACGTCACGATCCACACCTGGGACCTTGCGCGAGCGGTCGGAGCAGACGAGCGGCTCGATCCAGACCTCGTCGAGGCCGTCTGGTCCGACCTCGACGGGCAGCGCGACATGCTCGCCGAGAGCGGACTCTTCTCCGATCCCGTCGACCTCCCGGACGATGCGTCGTTGCAGGACAAGCTGATTGCCCTGACCGGTCGCGATCCTCGTTAGACGTTCAGCGACACACCCGTCGTGCGGGCGACGCCGTCCCAGCCGCCGGCAGGTGCACCGAGGCCGAGCAGAGCCGCAACCGTCGGCGCGACGTCGATCGTGCGAGCCTGCGTGTCGATCTTCCGTCCACCGTCCAGAGCGGGATGTCCGCCGCTGAGGAAGAACGGAATGGGCAGTGTCACGAAGTGGCCGTGGTTGCCGGGAATCGGGTTGGACAGTGGAGTCGGATCACTGAACCGCCAGCCCTGAGCGCAAAACGCAACGACGTCACCGGCATTGGTGCCGAGATCGAATTCGGCGGGGAGGTGGCTGGATTCGACGCCGTCCACACCATCCACGATCTGCTGAATCCGGCTGACGGCTTCCGCCCGTTCGCCATCGGGTCCGATGAAGTAGATCAGGTCTGCGCCACCGTTCTGGGCGATTCGAATCTTGCCTGCCAGCAACGGGTCCGCGTTCAGCGGTCGATCCAAGCCGATGAGCCGCGCGGGCTCCGACCAGTCCATGGAGTGGTCGGCCAACACGATCAGAATGCTCCGATTCCAGCGACCCGTGTCATGAAGGAAGTCGACGAAGCGGCGAACCTGGTTGTCGGTGTTCTGAAGTGCAGCCGTGCGAGCGATCCGGATGGACGGACCGGACAGATCCAGGTGCCCGACCCGATCGACGTCACCGAGGTTGGTGAACGAGAGCCGCGGCGAGTTCCCGCCGACGATACGGATCAAGGCGTCGATCGTGAAGTTGTCCGGCGCATGCTCGGTACCGGGAACGAGCGGCTGCGGATCCCACACCAATGAGGCGCGGTCACCGAACAACCCGTGCAGGTAGCGCTTCGACAGCACACTCGCAGTGGTCAATCCGAGTTCGGTGCGCACCCGATCCAGAACCGTCGATGCCTGCAGGTCGGAAGGCCGATCGAGGTCACGCTTCTTGTCGATGGCCGGATCGTAGACGGAGTTGGCGGGTACACCCGAACGCGCCGGCAGCACTCCCGTCATCATCGCCGTGTGGTTCGGCAGCGTCTCTGCGATCGTGATGGCACTGGCGTCCGGGTAGTGGATACCGCCGGCCGCAAGCCCGGTCAGCGTCGGGGTGAGCTCCGATCGCAGCTCGTCCGGCCGCATGCCGTCTACGACTATGACATGCACGTCCAGGTCTGGGATTCCGGCGCTGGTGGGAACACTCGCGCGAGCGGGCGTTCCGAGCAATGCCGTTCCGGCGACAACACTTCCACCGATCAGAACGCTACGACGCGAAACTTCGATACTCACTGGTCGACTCCTGGTCGGTACGAGGCCTGATCGAGGGCGGCCGAGGTGGGTGAGACTCTACTGCCCGCGCCTGCCGGAAGACGGTAGCTCACGGCGTAGTGCGCATTGCTCTGCGGATTGGTGAGATCGTCGACGTAGTACCAGTCCATCTGAGTACCTTCGCGGGCGATTTCGAATACGCCGTAGCCGTGCGAATCCAGTTCGACGTACCGCACGTGTCGGTTCACGGCCTTGAATGCTTCTTCTGCCGCAACGGTTACCGTGCGCGGTGGCACTTTCAGCATGTCGTCGATATTGGGCGACGTCACCGACGGGACGACGAACTCGGCGCCGACGGTCGGCCCACCCGGATAGTTGGCGGCGTTGGTCGGTAGGTCGCAGGCCCACGACGTGTGGATGTCACCGGTGATGAAGACGGTGTTGTCCACACCGTTCGAGGTGATCGCGTCGAAAAGCCTGGTGCGGTCGGCGGTGTACCCGTCCCACTGATCCGTGTTGTACGGGACACCGGCCTGCGGCACACCCACCAGTTCGGTCAACGCCGCGGTGGTCGCCGGTTCCAGCGGCGGGAACACGCAGGGCGTGATCATGACCGGATTGCCGACGACCTTCCACTGCGTCGGGGAGGTGACGATTCCGTTGGTCAACCAATCCATCTGTGCGCGTCCGGTAATGGTGCGCGACGGATCGTCGACCTGTTTCATGGTCGGTTGCTCGTCGCGGTAAGTACGCAGATCGAGCATCGAGATCTCGGCCAGATTCCCGAAGCGGAACCGACGATACAGCTGAACGCTCGAACCACTACCCGACGGGCGGACGGGCATCCACTCGAAATATGCCTTGGCCGAGTTGGCCTTTCGATCTGCCCAGTCACCTTCGACACCGGGAGTGTGGTTTTCGGCGCCGTCCCGGTACGCGTTGTCGGCCGATTCGTGATCGTCCCACGTGGTGATGAACGGGAGCTTCAGGTGCAGAGCTGCCAGATCCGGGTCTGTCTTGTACTGCGCGTGCCGAATTCGGTAGTCGGCCAGCGAAATGATCTCGTGGGCCGGCTCGTGAAGGCGAACGGATCCGTTTCTCGCGCCGTACTCCCCCTGCCCGTACTCGTAGATGTAGTCACCGAGGTGGATGATCGCGTCGAGGTCTTCGCGGAATGCGAGGTGACGATAGGCACCGAAATACCCCGCCTCCCAGTTGGAGCAGGACACCACGCCGAAGCGGAGACGATCGAGATCTGCCGAGTTCGACGGAGCCGTGCGGGTGCGGCCCACCGGAGAAACAGCCGAACCCGCAGTGAATCGGTACCAGTACGTCGTCGACGAATCGAGTCCGGTGACGTCGACCTTCGCGGTGTGATCGGAATCCGCCGAAGCAGCAACACTTCCGGACGCAACGACGCTCGCGAACCCCTCATCGGTCGCGACCTGCCAGTTGAGAGTCACCGCCGGCCCGACGCCGGAACCGGGCGTCGCGTCTGCCGTCGGGGTGATGCGGGTCCAGATGATCACCGCATCCGGCAACGGGTCACCGGATGCCACGCCGTGCGCGAAGCCCGGGCTGCCACCCGGAACCTCGGCACCGGCGTGGCTCGCCGAAGCGACACCGAGACCTACTGCGCCGGCAAGGGCCGCCGATCCCTGCAGCAGGCCACGTCTGGATATTCGATCGAAGGCATTCGTGTGCACGCTAGGAGTGAACCCGCACCTGAACGGGCGTTCAAGAGAGCTTCGGGATGTTCACCCAGGCTTCGCCTGCGCTTCTCTGGAAGTTTGATCGAGTCGATCCCGATCACAACCGGTAATCGAGGGCCGAGCCTCGAACCACACCGACCTTGACTCCGATGTAACCGCCGAGTGCACCCCCGGCCGCGATCAGGATCCAGAACGCCGGAGGAAGCAGAGCCTCGGACCCGTCGACCTCGGAAAACGCGGAATAACCTGCGATCAACGCGCCGAACAGGATGGGCAGTATCAGCAGAGCGGCAAAGAAAGTCACCCACACCGATACGAAGCGGCCCTTCCACCGGGCAATCTCGTGCAGAACCGTCAGAACGACCAGGAAGACACCACTACCGGTCAAGAAGGCGGCCAGAACTGCAAATCCGAAAGCCGAAGTCAGTTCCGACTCCACGTGAATCCCCCTGTACGTCAATCACCTGCACACTCAGCCCCAACTGCGATGCGACGAGTCTATTCACGACGGACGGCGTTTGTCGGCAAGTCGAGTCGCTCGTCTGCCGGAAACACACCCCGCTGACGCCTATGCTTGGAAAATGACCGAACCCGACATCAAGCCCAGAAGTCGTGACGTCACCGACGGACTCGAAAAGACCGCAGCGCGCGGCATGTTGCGTGCAGTAGGAATGGGCGACGACGACTGGGTCAAGTCGCAGATCGGCGTCGCCTCGTCCTGGAACGAAATCACGCCATGCAACCTGTCCCTCGATCGCCTGGCCAAGGCCGTCAAGGAGGGCGTACGGGAAGCCGGCGGGTTCCCTCTCGAATTCGGCACTATCTCCGTCTCCGACGGCATTTCGATGGGGCACGAGGGCATGCACTTCTCCCTCGTCTCCCGTGAAGTGATCGCGGACAGCGTCGAGACCGTCATGCAGGCCGAGCGTCTCGACGGATCGGTCCTTCTCGCCGGCTGCGACAAGTCGTTGCCCGGCATGATGATGGCGGCGGCCCGCCTCGACCTCGCCAGCGTGTTCCTCTACGCCGGCTCCACCCTCCCCGGCGTCGCCAAACTTTCCGACGGCAGTGAGCGGGAAGTCACCGTCATCGACGCGTTCGAGGCGGTTGGCGCCTGCTCGCGTGGGCTGATGAGCCGCGCCGACGTCGACACCATCGAACGGGCGATCTGCCCGGGCGAAGGCGCGTGCGGCGGCATGTACACGGCAAACACGATGGCCAGCGCCGCCGAGGCCATGGGAATGTCGCTGCCCGGCAGCGCTTCACCGCCCGCACCGGATCGTCGCCGCGACGGCTTCGCCCGCGAGAGCGGCAAAGCCGTTGTCGAACTCCTGCGTCGAGGTATCACCGCGAGGGACATCCTCACCAAGGAAGCGTTCGAGAACGCCATTGCAGTAGTCATGGCATTCGGCGGATCCACCAATGCGGTGCTCCATCTCCTCGCGATCGCGCACGAAGCGTACGTCCCGCTGACGCTCGACGACTTCGCTCGCGTCGGCGCGAAGGTCCCGCACCTCGCCGACGTCAAGCCTTTCGGAAAGCACGTCATGACGGACGTCGACCGTATCGGCGGCGTCCCCGTGATCATGAAGGCATTGCTCGACGCGGGACTCATGCACGGAGATTGCCTGACCGTCACCGGTAAGACCGTGGCGGAGAATCTCGCGCACATCACCCCGCCCGATCCGGACGGCAAGGTCCTGCGGGCGATGAACAAGCCCATTCACCCGACCGGAGGCATCACGATCTTGAAGGGGTCACTCGCGCCCGGCGGCGCGGTGGTCAAGTCGGCAGGATTCGAGTCTGATGTATTCGTCGGCACTGCACGGGTTTTCGAACGCGAGCGCGCCGCGATGGATGCTCTCGAGGACGGCACCATCACCGGCGGTGACGTTGTCGTCATCCGCTACGAAGGCCCGAAGGGTGGTCCCGGCATGCGCGAGATGCTGGCCATCACGGGCGCGATCAAGGGCGCGGGTCTCGGCAAGGACGTCCTGCTGCTGACGGACGGACGATTCTCGGGCGGCACCACCGGCCTGTGTGTCGGACACGTTGCGCCCGAGGCCGTCGACGGCGGTCCCATCGCGTTCGTTCGCGACGGCGATCAGATCCGGCTCGACGTGGGTACCGGACAACTCGAATTGTTGGTCGACGACTCCGAATTGGAAGCCCGCAAGAAGGGCTGGGAGCCGTTGCCGCCTCGCTACACACGTGGTGTGTTGGCCAAGTACTCCAAGCTCGTGGGATCAGCCTCGGGTGGAGCAGTGTGCGGCTGATCCCAGCTCGCCGCTAGATGGGCCGGTACCCGGCGCCGACACCTCCGTGGGCATTGATCGTGTCCACGATGGAGGTCATGTTGGTGCCGAGTTCCGGCCCCAGGCACGGCACCCAGAGGTAGGCGTTGACCATCGCGACCAGCGTCGTCCCGACCGTGACCGGGGCTCCCGAATCACCGTGGTCGACGCAGATCTGAGTCCAGGTGGATGCGTCGGCACTCAGGTCTCCCCAGACGACGCCGCAGGTCGTGCCCGTCGTACGGCCTTCCTTGCAGGCTGTGGCCGGGAAGCTGGCTGGAGCGCCGATCGAGGTGATGGTTGCCGCGCCCACCGTTCGAACTGGTGTGACCTTGCCCGGATCGAACTGGATGACCCCGTAGTCCAGGTCCGGGTTCGACTCGACGAACGTGCCGACCACGCCTGCGTCCTCGTTGCTTTCCGGGATCACGAACGATCCAGGACCACCGCAGTGACCTGCGGTGATACCTACGAGTCTGCCGCCGTTGTCGTGACCGATAGTGGTCAACGTACAGACCAGCTGATTGTCGATGATGATGCCCGAACCACCACCCATGGGCGTGGGTGCAGCAACCGCATTGCTGCTGACGATGAACCCGAGTCCGAGTGCCAAGACCAACGCTGCCAGAGCCGAAACAATTCGCTGCAACATCACAATCTCTCCGCCGGTAATCTCCCCGCTGCAAAAAACGCATACCCCGGAAAGTGCGGACCTACGCAGCGTTTCTAGTCGGTAGCTCCGAGCGCTTCGAGCATCTTGCGTGCCTCCTCGAGCTGACGACTCAACTCGTCGACTCGCGCTGCAGCCATGTCCCGTGCAGCGACGATGATGGACTCGACAGCCTCGATTGCGGTGGGCTCACCCAACTCGCGGACAGCTCGCTCGACCGCATCGGGTGCGACCGGAACTGCTTTGCCCGGACGCTTGGCGCCCTGTGTGACCGTCACGCTCCAGTCGTTGTCCGCGCCGGCATGGATGGTGACGCTGATACCGGCCGGCAGTTTCTTCGCACGCTTGACGGCCGGACGAGGTGTCGCGGCAGGGGCAGCAGTGGCAGTCGGTACCGGAGCGGGTGCAGGCTGCGCACGCGGCTTCGGTCGAACAGGCTCTACGAGTGGCTCCATCAGGGGCTCGGACTCCACAACTGGTTTGGGCCGTGGCGCCGGTTTGGCCGGTGCCGCGGAGACGCGGTTTATGCGCAATTCCTCTGCCTCGAAAGGCAATTCGTCGTTGACGCCTTTGGGGCGGATCATCACGGTGTTGCCGTCCACCGACACGACTTTCGCCGAGGTACCGGCTTCGATCCCCAGGCTGGGAGTCGCCTCGCGCAGATAGACGGTGGCGCGCTTGCCTTCGGCGACAGCCGTGGCGAGCGCTGCCAGATTGTCCGCAGTGAGGTGATCCGGCGTTGATGCGGCAGCGCCGGAACGTCTACGGGGTGGCATGCGCAGGTCCTTTCAGAAGTATCTCGTGCATTTCGGTATCGACAGTGCTTTTCTCGGGGCAACTCTTGCACAAGCCACCGACGTGTTGACTCTCACCGCCCGCCTGAGCCCGAGGATCCGTAGACGGTTCGGCCAATTCAGTACTGTTCTCGGGGCACCGCGTGGAAGATGGTGGACAGAAATTCGTTGCGGCAATAAGGAGCACGGTGAGCAGTTCGGAGTCAGAGTGGATCGACGAGGTCACCGAACCCGCCCCTGCTGAATCTCACGCTGCCGAACCTCACACTGCTGATCCGGTCGACGTCGATGCTCATCTGCTCAGCCGGATTCAAGCCGACATCGAGGAGTCCCTCCTCGGCGGACCGCGCTGCTTCACGCAATCGCAGATCGCGGAATTCGCCGGTGTGACACGCGAGCGTGCCGATCGTTTGTGGGTCGCGATGGGCTTTGCCGTCGACGAGGATCCCGACGCCGTCATGTTCACCCAGCAAGACGCCAACGCCCTCAAGACGATCATCGACATGGTCAATCGAGGAGTCATCTCGCAGAGCAGTGAGGTGGCTGCCGCCCGTTCACTGGGGCAGTCGATGTCGAGGTTGGCTGAGTGGCAGGTCTCGCTGATCAGCACACACATCATCGACCAGCTCGCCGACTCGGCAGATCACGAGCCCGAAGCGATCCGGAAGATCGTTCTGCGCCTCGGCGCCGAGATCATTCCCGCTGTCGAATCTCTGCAGACGTACGTATGGAAGCGTCACGTCGCGTCGTCGACGGGCCGCAACGTGGGAAACCCGGGCGAAGAAGTAGCGAGTCGTGTTCTGATCGTGGGTTTCGCCGACATCGTCGGGTACACCTCGCTGACCCGCGGCCTCGACTCCGCCGAACTCAACGATCTGCTCGAGCGGTTCGAGTCCGCGTCCACCGAAATCATCGGTCGCAACTACGGCTGGGTGGTCAAGACCGTCGGTGACGAGGTCATGTTTGCCGCTGAAAGTCCCCACCATGCCGCCGAGATCGCTTTGCAGATCCAGCAGGCGGTCCTCGCCGATCACGACGATCCGCAGCTTCGGGTGGGTCTGGCCATGGGGCCGACGTTGGTTCGCTTCGGAGATCTCTACGGTTCGGTGGTCAACAAGGCCGCGCGTCTCACCAGCTCTGCTCGTCCCGGCACCGTGCTGATCGACTCCGAGTTGGCCACCCAACTCGGCTCGGACGCCAATTTCAAACTGCGGCACCTACGTCCGCGACGAGTGCGCGGCATCGACAGGCTCGAGCAGTACGTGCTACGCCGCAATCTGGAGCCGTGAGCTCTCAGCTCGACACTCCGCGTGCAGCCAGAAAGTCGTCCACGATCTGCTCACACGCAGCCTCCCCGAGAGGCGTCAGCGTGGCCAGCTTGGTGAGCACCAAAGGTCCGACCAACTGAGCAAGTGCGACGTCGTAGTCGTACTCCCCCAACGCGTCGATCGCGCCCGGCGAGCGCAGGATCCGATCGAACGCGTGTCGGTACTGCTCGAAAACCGTCTGGCGCAGCGATCGCAATTCGGGCTTGTCCGTGGACAGGGCATCGACGCTCGAATAACCCTTCAGTTCCGGCCCCAAGCCGAGCCAGCACATCGCCGTCACCTGGATCGGTGCGCTTTCGATGGCCTTGGCCTGACTGGTCAACAACTCGAGCAACTGCGCGCGGAGATCGCCTTCACCGGACATCTCCGGCACCGGCGGCAGTAGACGTGCAAATGCCGCGGCGAGTAACTCCGTGCCGCTGTCGAAATGGCGATACAGCGTCGCACGCGCGACGTTGGCCAACTTGGTGACGGCATCGATCGTCACGGCGTCGACGCCGCCTTCTGCCAGCAGCGTGGTCGCTGCGTCGAGCAACCTGGATCTGGAACGCTGTTTGCGCGGGTCCTCGTCGTTTCCCTGCTGTTCGATTCCCTGCTTGTCGATTCCCACCGTCACAACTTCAGTTATACCCACTTGGGGGTTGTGGAACTGCTGTTCTTGTAACGATACTGATGGTCTTGTTTCTATCGGGAGGTTTCGTGAGTAGCGATACGACGCTCGAACAGTCCACGTGGACCATCCGACAGATCTGGATGCTGACGGTCGCGTGCTGCGCCGTCGCGCTGGTCGTCGCAGCGATGGCCGCGCTCAACACGGCCCTTCCCGACTTGGCCCGCGATACCGGTGCAACACAGAGCCAGCTCACGTGGATCGTGGACGGGTACACGCTCACGCTGGCTTGTCTCTTGTTGCCGGCGGGCGCACTCGGCGATCGATACGGTCGACGAGAACTGCTCATGTTCGGACTACTCGTTTTTGCTGCCGGCTCGTCGATTCCGGTCTTCGCGGACGAACCGTCGTGGATCATCGTCTCCCGCGTGATCTCCGGCGTCGGCGCCGCATTTGTCATGCCGGCGACGCTGTCTCTACTCACTGCAGGTTTCCCGCCGGCGCAGCGTGCCCGCGCCGTCGGAGTCTGGTCCGGCGTCGCAGGGTCCGGTGCAATCGCCGGACTCGTCGTCTCCGGGCTACTCCTCGAAAAATGGTCCTGGCATTCGATTTTCGTCAGCCTGGCCGTCGTCTCAGTTCTCATCCTCGTGGTGTCGTTCACGATCGTGACGTCGAAGGACACGGAGGCAACTCCACTCGATCTACCTGGTACAGCGCTGATCGCCGGCTCGATTGGCCTGTTCGTCCTCGGGATGATCGAGGCGCCCGCCCGTGGCTGGCTCGATCCGGTGGTTCTCGCATTGCTAATCGGCGGAATCGCCATGACAGCAATCTTCAGCTGGGTCGAATTACGCACTCGCCACCCACTTCTGGACGTCAGACTGTTTGCCAATCGTGCATTCGGCAGCGGCGCGGCGTCGCTGACCCTGCAATTTCTGGCAACCTTCGGCCTGTTCTTTCTGATCGTGCAGTATCTGCAACTGGTGCTCGACTACTCCCCCCTGCAATCGGCGCTCGCCCTCATGCCGATCGCCGTGCCGGTGATGGCGCTGTCCGTGGTTGCTCCCCTACTGATTCCGCGTATCGGCCTTCGCGCCCTCACCGCCACCGGGGTTGCCTTCCTCGGAACCGGAATTGCGCTCTTGACGCGCTTGGACGCCAGTTCGACCTATGCCGAAGTCTGTGTTCCCTTGGTAGTGGCCGCTATTGGTTTGGGTTTGTCGACAACCCCCGCCACTGCTGCCATCGTCTCCAACGCACCGGACTCCAAACAGGGTGTTGCCTCAGCAGTCAACGACGCAACCCGTGAGATCGGCTCCGCCATCGGCGTTGCACTGGCGGGAAGTATCCTCGCCGCCGGCTACGGAAATCACGTCCAGCCCGCGGTCGACTTGCTACCCGAACCGGCCAAGGAGCCGGTATCCGGTTCTCTGGCCGCCGCTCTCCACGTCGCCGAAGCAGCCGGGCCGCAGGGTGCCCAGTTGGCCGAATTCGCCCGTGAAGCCTTCATCAAAGGCATGGATCAAGGAGCACTCACGCTCGCTGCGATCATGTGGGTATCCGCGATCGTTCTGGGATTCTGGGCTCCGGGTCGTCAGCGAGACTGACCGCCTCGTCGGTACGCCGGGGCCTTGGTCGTCTGCTCCGATTGCAGAGTCTGTAGGAGGGGCATCGACCGGAGCGGCACCACAACCGAGAGAACCATGACGCTGGTCGACCGGGTGGCTATCCCCGACCGATTCAGTTCGAGCAGCGTCGCTTGCAAATCCTCGTGCGACGCAGCGGCAATCCGGCACAGCACGTCGCCGGAGCCGGTGGTGGCAAAGGCTTCGAGTACACCGGGGATTGCCTCGAGTTCCGCTGTGACGGTGTCGAGCGCCCCCTGGGCGATCTGCAAAGTCACGAATGCCTGTACTCCGAAACCCGCTGCAGCCAAATTGACGTGCGGCGCGTATCCGGCGATGACGCCCGCATCTTCCATCCTTTTCAATCTCGCCTGCACTGTCGCCCGCGCAACCTTGACCTGACGCGAAAGCTCCAACGCACCGGCTCTCGGGTGCTTGTTCATCGCGTCCAACAGAGCCAGATCCACTGCGTCGAGATTCACGTCTGCTCCACTCGTCGTTCAACTATGCAAATTGCCTACAAAACAGTGCCACCATCTTCGCATTCCGGCGCTGTGTCTACTTTCAACTACCTCCGTTGACTACCCAACCTCTGAAGGACTTATCTGTTTGTACTGGCAGTGCCGAACATAACTCGAGCACCGCGCTGTGTACATCGCACTCAGAGGGGACTCATCATGACCGTCGAACAGACTCTCACCGACGACGAACAGTTGGCCGGCCTGGATCTGGAGCAATTGCGCCAGTTGGTCGGCTTGGTCGAGTACGACAGCGATCACGATCCCTTCCCCGTGAGCGGTTGGGACGGCCTCGAATGGGTCGTCGGAAATGCCACGCAGACTTCACATTTCTTCCAGTCCGCATTCGGCATGGAATTGGTGGCCTATTCAGGCCCGTCGACGGGAAACCGCGACCACCACGCGTTTGTACTCAAAAGCGGGGCCGTGCGGTTTGTCGTCAAGGGCGCTGTGGATCCGGCAAGTCCGCTGATCGAACATCACAGCCGTCACGGCGACGGTATCAGCGACATCGCGCTCAGCGTCCCTGACGTGGACAAGTGCATCGCACACGCCATCACCCAAGGCGCGACGGTGTTGAGCGAACCGCACGACGTCACCGACGAGCACGGCACCGTTCGCCTGGCCAGCATCGCGACGTACGGCGAGACTCGGCACACCCTCGTCGACCGTTCCCGCTACACCGGCCCTTACCTTCCCGGATACGTCGAACGGACGTCGTCGTACCGCAAGCGTGACGGCGCGCCCAAGCGAATCTTCCAGGCCCTCGACCACGTCGTCGGCAATGTCGAACTCGGCAAGATGGACCAGTGGGTCGACTTCTACAACCGGGTCATGGGATTCACCAACATGGCCGAGTTCGTGGGCGGCGACATAGCCACCGACTACTCCGCGCTGATGAGCAAGGTCGTCTCGAGCGGCAATCACCGAGTCAAGTTCCCACTCAACGAACCTGCCATCGCGAAGAAGCGGTCACAGATCGACGAGTACCTCGAGTTCTACCAAGGTCCCGGCGCTCAGCATCTCGCACTTGCGACCAACGACATCCTCGGAGCAGTCGATGCTCTGGTCGACGAAGGAATCGAGTTTCTCTCTACTCCGGCTTCGTATTACGAGGATCCCGAATTGCGCGCGCGTATCGGAGAGGTTCGAGTTCCGATCGAGGAATTGCAGAAGCGAGGCATCCTCGTCGACCGCGACGAGGACGGCTATCTTCTTCAGATCTTCACCAAGCCGATCGGAGATCGTCCCACCGTGTTCTTCGAGATCATCGAACGCCACGGCTCACTGGGATTCGGACTGGGAAACTTCAAAGCCCTGTTCGAAGCGATCGAGCGTGAGCAGGCCGCGCGGGGCAACTTCTGAGGTAGGTCAGCTGTTTTCGGTCCACGCCCAGACCACCGCGGGTCGCCCGGTGGCACTGACCCGGACTCGTTCGTCCGTACGTTCCAGCCCTGGCAACGCTTTGAGCGTCCGGTTCAAATTGCCCGGGTCCGGACGCACACCGGAAAGCTCCTCCGCCACGGCCAGCGCGTACGACGCCGGAAACGACGGACCCAGTAATGCCCGCGTGAATGCCTGATCTCGCCACAACAGGGTGTCAGCAAGGATCGGGCGGGTATCGGCGACTATCCGATTGTGGTCGAACGCAAGGTCCCCCGGGTTGTCCCAGCTCACCCATTCGGCCGAACCCGGCACCTCGTCCGACGAGATCACTGCCCACATCGTCACCGAGAGCGTCGGACCGCGGGGGTCTCGATTGGGTTCGTCGAACACGGTCAATTGACCGCTGACGAGGATCTTCTCGTCGGGAATTCCGAGCTTGGTGGTCACGGCTCGCCTGGCGGCGTCCTGCAACCGCTCACCGGCGCCCAGCAGTACACCGGGCAGCGCCAACTGCCCGGTGTACGGCTCCGCTTGCCGCGGAGTGACGGCAAATCGCAACATCCCGGGTTCCGGATTGCCGAACCGGAGCGCGATGACATCGATCGAGACAAGTGACTGGTCCACACCGTCCATCATGCAGGCACTGGGCAGCGCACCTGACGATCGACCCGGTCGGCACCGTTCGCGGTCAGCACTACCGGCGCACCCATTTCCTCGCTCAGATACCGGGCGAAATCCTCCGGGTCGGCCGGAAGTTCCTTCGGCACGACCCCTACGGCTTTCAGGGAATCTGTCAGCGCCTGCTGGTGATCGAGATCCTTCCACTCTCCGACGGGAACGAACGGCAATCCTTCGTACGCGTGCACCCCGTGGATCGGGACGCCTGCAGCCCGCGCGCGATCCATCGCATCGAGATGAGTAAGCGCCAAACCGTCGACGCCACCGCTCACCTCGATTGCGTAGTGCAACAACAACTCGTCGAAGTGGCCCGTCCGGAATCCGCCTTGATACTCACCCGTCCCGTTGTGCAGCTCGGGCAACACCTTCGCCAACTCCGGATCCTCCGTCGGGAAGGGCCCAGCTCCGTGTCGTGTCATGTACGTGCGGGTGACGCCGAGTACGTAACTGTCCCGGCCCAACTCGTCGATCATCGCTCGCGCGTTGGACGGCTCGACCGTCGACCACGTGGTGTGTGGGTGAAACCCCCGCCACTCGTCGAGAAGGACACCTTGTGCCCCCTCGAATACCAGACGACCACGGGCACCCAACGCGCCCAGCGCATCCGGGTCGGCGATGTCCACGACGGCACCGAATTCCGCGTACATGTCGACCATGTCGTCGATCGGCGGAAAACCGTGGCGACTCTCCGCGATCAACGGTCCGTAGAATGTGGCCAACGCCGACAACTTACGACGCAAGGAATCAGGTCGCCGGCAGTCTCCCACCGTAGGCGCATTCGCAACTTCGAGCGCATACGCCGCGGTCTCACCGATCCCCTTGCCACACGAGCCGTGTCGGTTACCGCCGCGAGCATCCTCACGGGCCCTGTTGGCGGCCACGTGAATCGGCGTCGTCAACAATGCGCGCGCGTCGATCCGTATCAGATCGAACGGATTTCGAACTCCGAGCGCTTCCAGAGCACGCGCCTCCCGGGCGAGGGCGATGGGCTCGACCAACACGAATCTCGAGAGAAACGTCGGGACGCCGGACAGCGTTCCCGAACCGAACTGCGAAAACGTGTGGTGGTACTCGCCGACCGTCACGTTGTGCGCTGCCTGTGCCCCACCGTTGAACCGGACCACTGCGGCCACACCCAAATCGGCTTGGTCGGAGCAAAGCCAATCGACGGTTGCTCCCTTCCCCGCATCTCCGAACCCGAGGTCTACGACGACGATATCGCGGTCTTCGAACGGCTCCATCATGCTCTCCTTCTATGCGAAATCGACATCGTCCGTATCGGTTCCGAGATCGTGGGGCAACCCGGCCACCGTCGCGGTGCTGCGCCCTGGGATCACAGCGAGAGCCTTGCCGACGGTCTCGGCTTCAGCTCTTGAACCGATGTCGCGGAGATCCGCCAGTCCGTCACGCAGGTCGATGCGGTCCTCACCGATTCCGACCGTCAGCGCGATCAGTTCGCACACCGCAGCGGGGTCGTCGAGTTTGACGAAGCGTTCACCGAGCAACTTCTTCCAGTGATCCGCGATTTCCGGATCGTTGAAGTACGACGACTGATCTGGCAGAACGAAGTAGACATTCCATCTTTCTTCGAGTTCACGGTAGATCGACGAGACCGATACGTCCTGACGTACCTTGTCGCCGATCACCGAACGGATGTGACGAGCCGAGAGCCGCGGCTTGTTCAGCTCGTCGCCGATGATGAAGAGGTAGCCTTTCCTTCCGCGCTTCTCCCAGGCATCCGTACTGGTGTGGCGCGCCATGAAATATGCTGCCAATTCATAGCTTTCCGACTTCTGTCCACCACCGTTGCCCTCGAGGAAGATGGTCCGAAGCTGCTCGTCCATCGCGTTACCCGACTCGAACTGGCCGACTTGTAGTGGCACCTGATCGGAATCGGCGTCGCCGATACCACCGAACAGAATCTGCGGATCATCCGCGTATCCCTTGCGTTGCAGCAGCCCGTGCAGCTTTCCGAGCTTGTCCTGCATGATTCGAGGAACAGCGCCCATCGAGCCGGTGACATCGAAAAGCACTGCTATCGGGAGAGAATCGGGGTGCCCGGCCGAGTCTCGGCATTCACGCTTGTCGACGCCGAAGGGGTCGAGGGTCGGGTCCGCTTTCCAACTGCTTCGCGGACGCGACCGAAGCGAATCGGTGTAACCGAAATCGTCGACACCGCGTGCGGCACGAAAAGTCTTGCCCGCCAAATAGGTGTTGTCGTCCCAGTTTCCGTAGCCCATGACAATCACTGCCCTTTCGTGGATGGAACGGCGAACGGACGAAATGTCCGCTGGCCATAGAGAAGATCGAGGAGTTCGTCGAACTCACCCAGTAGGTCGACCGCGTCGGGACGCAATCTCGGGTTGTCCTGCATGCAGCCGTCGGCAAACGCCTTCATCCGTTCGTGGGTCTGCTCGCCCAGCATTCGGAGCATCAAATGATGAGCCATGTAGACGTCCCAGGCCGGAGACGCTCCTTCGCCGAGTTCCGGTGGGTACGAATCACGATCGGAACCGATCGTCGCCACCGGGCGGCTGCCCGTACGGGTGCCAAAGGACCAGCCGACCAGCACCACCCCGTGCCGATCAGGCTCGATCAGCACGTTCTCCGCGGTAATCGCGGTGTGCACCCAACCAGTCGCATGCGCTGCTGCCAGAGCCCGAAGTAGCCGTCGGTGCATCCACGCCCAGTCCCGTGGATCGAGGCCACCCGGATACGCCTCACGGACGTCGGCGAGACTCACAAAACCTTCGGTCAGATCGTCCAGCACATCGATCTGACGTCTCGTGCCGCTGCCCACATGGGTGATTCGATCGATCAATCGCGGGAAGTACGAGACTACCCAACCGGCTTCGCACGAATTCTCGATGTCCGTCAGCACATTCCGTTCGGCCTCGATCATCGAGTTCGCCCGAGGGTTTCGCGGAATCTTGAGTACGACACCGGCATCGGACCGGTACAGGTTAGCGACCGAGCCGCGCGCTACCAGTCCACCCAACATGTACTCGCCCCGCTCGCCGACATAAACGGGCCGAGAATCTGCCGGCTCGAACTCCGCTGTCCAACTGCGGTAAAGCTCGTTCAATCGAGATGTTGCGGCCGAGTATCGCACCCGATCTTCGGGCTTCGCCCGGTCCGGATGAATGGCTGAGGCGAGCCGATGAAAACGACGCTTTGCAGCGCGGCGGGAGTCGAGATCACTGGGGACTCCCCCGAACACATCAGCCGAAACCTTTGCCGTCTCGACCGTTTCGAGTGCAGTGTGCGTCGTTTTCATGGTTTTAGTCTAAGCGACTAAAACAAAAACGGCAAGAATGCGTATTTCATCCGAGTACATGCGCATCACATCAGGACACGGCAATCACCTGTCGGCACCGAGGGCTGAAACAGCTTTGCGTAGCTCGATCACTGCCGGACTGCTGTCGCCCTCACGGGTACACAGATCGATCGAACACTGCTCGATGTCGGAAATGCGCACGAAACTGATATCCGAGCGGGTGTAGTACTCGGCAATGGTTGCTGCCGTTATCACCACCGCCCGACCGTTGGCGACAACCTCGAGCGCTTCGTCCATCGTGCGGACAGAGGGACCGTACCGGACGGGTACACCACTGGGGCGCGGGTCCACCGACCACCATTTCACCCATTCGGGTGGCGCACCGTCACTCGAAACCTGCACAGTCCCATCTATTTCAGAAATCTCGATACTCGTACGGCCCGCCAGTCGGTGTCCTCGAGGCAGGGCCACCACCCGCGGTTCGACGCCGATCCGTTCGAGCACCACACCGTCGAGCACCGGCAGTGGAGGGCGCACGAAGGCCGCGTCGACGGTCGCGCTCGCCACCGCGGAAACCTGTTGGGACCAGTCCAATTGGACCAGCTCCACCTCCGCATGCAACGAATCGATCACCGCACGTCCCAAACTTCCGGCCGCCCCGTTGATGAATCCGATCCGCAACCGCCTGGCCCGCCGACGCTCGAGTGCGTCGAGCCCGTTCATCGCGCGAACGGCGAACTCGAGAGCGGGCCGCGCATCCGCGACGAACACCTCACCCGCGGCGGTGAGCACCACCGGGTGCGAACTGCGATCAACCAACTCGACACCCACCTGTTCCTCGAGTCGACGAATCTGCTGACTGAGAGCAGGCGCCGTGACGAACAACCGGTCTGCCGCTCGGCCGAAGTGCCCTTCCGCCACGACGACGAGCAACGAGGACACCAACCGCAGATTCAGATCTTCACCTCTTCTCACCTTTTTCATTACCGTCCATTCGGTTGCCTTAGGCCGCTGTTCCCCAGCAAAGTGATGACCATCACGGTATCTGAACAGCGGAGTTAAGCAAACCGGCAATTGTCGAACGAAGTTCTACATGTACAGCGAATGCCACGTCAGGTCACAGTTGTCGCAGATCCGGACAGCCCGCCGAATCCGCGAAACCAGGAGATGTGATGAGCAAGTACGAGCACGAATTCGTCCACATGATGGATGGCGTCGAAAAGCAATTGGAAACCATCGACAATCCGCGGCACCAGAAGATCCTCCGAAACTACCGGCGCCACGCATTGCTCGAGGTCTCCGGTCGTTACAAGGAAATCCTCTCGCCCGACATGACCGTCGAAGAACCCGTCT
Organism: Rhodococcus sp. 008; assembly: GCF_001682295.1. Taxonomy (NCBI): domain Bacteria; kingdom Bacillati; phylum Actinomycetota; class Actinomycetes; order Mycobacteriales; family Nocardiaceae; genus Rhodococcus; species Rhodococcus sp. 008. The sequence continues at coordinate 1,145,204 of NZ_CP012749.1, forward strand.
ACCGGTTGTTCGAAGACGGGCAGTCGATTGTCCTCGACGGCATGGACGCCGTCACCAACTTCTACCAGTCACTCGCCGAGACGGACACCCTTGTCATGTGGACCGGACAGTCCGACTTCGCGGTCTCCGACAGCGGATTCTCGGGTGAGACTCTCTTCAGTCAATTCGTCCCAGGATCGATTCTGGGAGACGGGGTGTTCGGCGCGGTGCACGAATCGGGTGGATCCACCCCCGCAGCCCCCGAACAGTCGTCGGACATCGACCCCGACGGTTGGTATCTCGTGCGTCGGACCTTGGCATTTGTCTGGCCGTACGACGAGCAGGGGCGACTCATCGGTGAGCATGTCTACGAAGATTCTGCTTCGAAAGTCGTGACCAAGGTGGACCCGAGCGAGGTCATCACGGCGGCGCGCGCAGCCGAACTGCTTGCCCCACTGCTCGAAACGCACCTGCCGTGAGCGCGCCCGTAGCCATTGTCACCGGCGCAGCTGCCGGGTTGGGCGCCGCTATTGCCGAGCGCCTTGCGGAGGACTTCGGCACCCTGCTTCTCCTCGACATCGAAGAGGCCGCACTCGCCGACACCGCAGCACGCCTGGAAAGCCTTGGCGTAGCAGTCCACACGGCACGATGCGATGTTCGACGTGAAGGTGACGTCAAGAACGCCTTCGACGTGGCTGCATCGGCCGGAAGCCCGACTGCACTCGTTAACGGCGCCGGAATCGGCGTCTTCACTCCGTTCCTCGAGATCACCGAAGACCAGTGGGACAACACCTTTGCGGTGAACACCAAGGGCAGCTTCCTGATGTGCCGCGAATTCGTGAGCAGAACCGAGGGTCCGGCAGCGATCGTCAACATCGCGTCGATCGGTGCCCGCTTGGGCGGTGACATGCTCGCGCACTACGGACCGTCGAAGGCCGCCGTGATCGAGATGAGTCACAGCGTCGCCCGGATCGGTGCGACTCGAGGACTTCGCTCGAATACGGTCATGCCCGGCCTGATCCTCACCGACATGTGGCTTCGAACCATCAAGGAACTGCGTCGACGCGATCCCTCGCTCACAGATGTTTCCGATGCTGACGTCTTCGATTCTTTTGTCGCACAGATGGTTCCGATGGGTCGAGCTCAGACGCCCGGAGACATCGCCGAGATGGTCGCCTTCTTGCTCAGTGACAAGGCTCGCAACGTCACCGGCCAGACGATTGCCGTCGACGGCGGCGCCGTGATGACCTGATCGGGTCGATGGCGGTCAGCCCCAGCGCGACTGGCCGCCGTCGAGCGGGATCGTGGCACCCGTGAGGTACCCGGCGTCTTCGCTGACGAGGAAGACGACGGCACGACCGATGTCGGTCTCGGGGTCTCCGACGCGTCCCAGCGGAATACCTGCGACAAATGCCGCTGCCTCTTCGGGATTCTTTTCCATCCACCACTGCAACGCGGGAGTCTTGGCGTGCGGGGCAACATTGAGAACGCGAATGTTGTCCTTGCCCCATTCGCAGGCGGCAGCGCGGGTCAACGAGCGCATGCCTTCTTTGATGGAACCGTAAGCGCCGTAGTTACTGGCATCCCAGCGCACCGCCGCCGAGGTGACCATGTTGATGATGACGCCACCGCCACGACTGTTCATGTGGGGGTACGACGCCTGCATCATGCGCAGGGTGGCGAGCGGCCCCGTCGCGAAGGAACGCTCGAAGTCTTCGTCGAGCACGCTCGAGAGTGGGCCGGGCTTGCAGTCGTTGGCGTTGTTGACCAGGATGTCGATTCCGCCGAACAGTTCGACGGTACGGTCCACGGCGTCGGTGATGTCGTCCTTCTTGCTGACGTCGCAGACCACCGCCTCACCGCGCGCACCGATGTCAGCCAGTAGTCCGCACGTGGTGTGCAACTTGGATTCGGTGCGGCCGGAAACGGCGATCACGGCGCCCTCTTTGGCCAAGGCCAGGGCAATCCCCTGCCCGATTCCCTGACCCGCACCGGTGATGAGTGCGACTTTGCCTTCGAGCTTGCCCATGTGACCACTCCAATGTCCGTCGACGCAGAGGTCCCTTTTGCGGGAGGGACCGGTCAATTCTGGTGACTGCCGCTGTTTGTCGTCTACACTCGACCTACAAAACAACCAAGCACTTGCTTGACCCTAAGGTGTGCGACCACGTCGCGTCAATCACATTGGGCGGCAATTCAGCTCGGCACCGCACCAGGAAGGCTCCACCGTGACACTGCCCAACCCCGTCGATTTCAGCGGACGCTCGGTGATCGTCACCGGCGGCACCAAAGGCATCGGCTACGTCATCGCCGAAACCTTCCTCGCCGCGGGTGCGAACGTGCTGGTCTGTGGCCGTAACGAGCCCGAAAACCTACCCACCGCCGACGGTCGTAGCGCAGCCTTTCGCGCCACGGACGTCCGCGATCCCGCCGACGCCGCAGCCCTCGTCCAGGATGCCGTCGAGCGCTTCGGCCGTCTGGACGTCCTGGTCAACAACGCCGGCGGCTCCCCCGACGCCGACGCTGCGACGGTGTCACCCCGCTTCGTCGAGAAGATCGTGGCCCTGAACCTGTTGGCACCCTTCAACGTTGCCCAGGCCGCAAATGCAGTGATGCAGACTCAGGACGACGGCGGTGCCATCATCAACATCGGCAGTGTCTCGGCGATCGACCCGCAGCCCGGAACCGCGGCGTACAGCGCAGCCAAGGCAGGCCTCCTCGTTCTGACCAAGGCATTGGCCCTCGAATGGGCGCCGAAGGTCCGGATCAACCACATCACCACCGGCCTGATCCGTACCGAGGCTGCCGCCGAGGTCTACGGCGCCGACGGCGGCGCTGCGGTCACCAGGACCATTCCGATGGAGCGCATGGCCGTGCCGGCCGATATCGCCAACTCCTGCCTGTTCCTGGCGAGCCCGCTCTCCTCGTACGTGAACGGCGCCGACATCGCCGTTCACGGCGGCGGTGAGTACCCGGCTCGCTACATGGCGACCCACCAGGATTGAAACATATACGAAGCAGCCCCTGAGCGGATTCGCTCGGGGGCTGCTTCTTCGTGTGAACAACTGCGGGGCGCGACGAGGGGTCAAGCACCCCGCAGTTGAGTCTGGAGGGACTAGCGAGCGGAGAAGCTCACTCGTGCACCGGAAATCGCTACCTGATCACCCTTGGTGACCTGGAAGGCCAGGTCGTCGGGAGTTCCCCACGCAACGATGGACGGCGCTTCACCCGGATGGATCGCCGCAGCGAATCGACCCTCGAGACTGACAAGATCAGCCGGATGCACTCCGGCGACCCGAGCAAGCTCGAGTGTGCTGGCGGCCAACGTGCACAGGCCGTGCATGATCGGACGCGGCTGGTTGATCCGCGCCGCAGCCTCGGGATCGATGTGGATGTGGTGCTTGTCGCCCAGGAGCCGGTACATCGCCGTCTGGTTCTCCGCTGTGGTCAACACACCGGTCAACGAAGGCTCGCCGGTCGGCTCCGCCGGACGTGAGGGTCCACGTTCTCCGCCGAATCCACCGGCACCGGGGGCAAAAAGTGACCAGGTCGCGACGAAGTATTCGCACTCCACCTTCACTTCGAACACGGCCGCTGCGCCCTTGTCCCACACCTCGCCGACCGAAGCCTTCAAGGTCACGTCACAGCTACGCGGAAGCGGAGCAAGCACTTTCAGCTCTTGCGAGCCGTGCAGTGCCGTCGAGGTGTCGAAGGCGCCCGCCGAACCCAGAGCGTCGGGAGCCCACTGCGCCAGCGTCAGAGCAAAGGTCGGCAGGACCCGAAGCTGATCCTCGAAGACGAGGTCCAGCTCGGTCGCCTTGGCGCCCACGGCAAGTGCGTACAGGATCGCGTCGCGCTCGGTGTACGACACGGTGCGGGTCCCGAGATCGGCTCCACGCCAATCGCCGGCGGTCTTCGCAGCTTCCGAAGTTGTCACTGTCTTTTCCTCTCTCAAACAGCGCCGAGAACGAGACCGCTGGTGGGTACTGCTGTTCCGGCTGTGACCAATACGTTTTCGACGCCCTCGGGCTGGTTGGTCGACGTGCCTCGCACCAGTCGCACACCTTCGGCAATTCCGTTGACACCGTGCAGGTACGCCTCGCCGACCTGACCACCGTGAGTGTTGGACGGCAGGCGTCCACCGATCTCGAGGTTGCCTTCGCGGATGAAGTCCTTTGCTTCGCCTGGCTTGCAGAAGCCCAGTTCTTCGAGCTGGGGAAGCACCAACGGAGTGAAGTGGTCGTACAGAATCGCGGCGTTGATGTCATCAGGGGTCAGGCCGCTCTGGCCGTACAACTGACGAGCAACCAGGCCCATCTCCGGGATACCGGAGATGTCGGGCCGGTAGTAGCTGGTCATCATGTGCTGATCCTTGCTACTGCCCTGAGCGGCGCCCTTGATGACGACGGGCTTGTTGGCCAGATCCTTTGCGCGCTCGGCAGAGACGATGACCAATGCCTGGCCACCGTCGGTTTCCTGGCAGCAGTCGAGCAGGTGCAGCGGCTCGGCGATCCAGCGCGAGTTCTGATGGTCCTCGAGCGTGATCGGACGCTCGTAGAACCAAGCAGCCGGGTTGTTGGCGGCATGCTTGCGCGCCACCACTGCAACTCGTCCGAAGTCCTCACTCGTCGCACCGTACTGGTGCATGTAGCGGCGGGCGAACATGGCGACCCACTGAGCGGGAGTCGACAATCCCTGCGGAGTCATCCACGCATATGCCGCGCGATCCGCGGTGCTGTCCATGGGGCGATCGTGCTGCCCTAGGCCGTAGCGCACACCGGAGCGCTCGTTGAAGGCGCGGTAACAAACCACGACGTCGGCAACACCCGTCGCAACTGCCATGGCCGCCTGCTGCACGGTGGCACACGCAGCGCCGCCACCGTAGTGAATGCGCGAGAAGAACTTGAGCTCACCGAGGCCGCAGTTGCGAGCCACGATCGCTTCGCCGTTCGTCTCCGACGTGTAGGTGGACAGACCGTCGACCTCGGACGGATCGATACCGGCGTCAGCGAGTGCCGCGACGATGGCCTCACACGCCAACTGCAGTTCGGTGCGGCCGGAGTTCTTGGAGAACTCGGTGGATCCGATGCCGACGATGGCGGCGGCTCCCGAGAGTGGGCTGATCGCCATCAGGGCCTCTCCTCTTCCTTGAAAGCGACTGCGACGGTGCCGGATGCATGGTTGCCGAGGCTGTTTGCACCCTGCACCTTGACCACGACCACTCCGTCTTCCTTGGACACGACCTCACCGGTCATCGTCATGGTGTCACCCGGGTAGTTGGGCGCCCCGAGACGAATGGCGATGCGGCGCAGGGTCGATGCAGATCCGGCCCAGTCCGTGACGTATCGACCGACAAGACCGTTGCTCGTGAGGATGTTCATGAAGACATCCTTCGAGCCACGCTCCTGCGCCAGGCTCGGATCGTGGTGCACGTCCTGAAAATCGCGAGTGGCGATTGCCGTGGCGACGATCAACGTGCGGGTCAGCGGGATCGCCAACTCGGGCAATGCCTCTCCGACAACGACGTCTGCGTAACTGCGACCGGCAAGTACGGTCATGCGAGCACCTCCACACCGGATGCGAGCTGCGCACCCAGACGCGCTAGATCGGAGCTGGAACCACCGAGGGTGGCAGCAATCTGCTTGCCCCACAACAGGTGACGGTGAACCGGGTAGTCGGTGTCGACGCCCATGCCGCCGTGAACATGCGTGGTGCGATGCACGACGCGCTGTCCGCCGTCGGTAGCCCACCACTTGGCGACCAGTACCGAGGTGCCGAGATCCAGTCCCTCGGAGATGCGCCAGGCGGCCTGCCACAGTGTCACGCGCATCGCTTCGAGATCGATGTAGCAGTCAGCGAGTTGATGATTGACGGCCTGGAAGGTCGCCAGCGGACGGCCGAACTGCTTGCGGCCGTTCAGGTACGTGACGGCCTGCGCGACTGCACCCGACCCGACGCCCCATTGGATTGCGGCCAATGCCAGCTGAACGCGGTCGATCAGCCACGGAACCGTGGTGCCGTCAGCCGCACCGATCAGCTGCGCGGGGGCACCGGCAAAGGTGACGTTGGCACAGATCTCCCAACTGGTGGACTGCGTCTGTTCGAGCGTCACTCCCTCGGCACTCAGGTCGACCAGCAGCAGTGCCGTACCAGTGGAAGCGGTTGCCGAAACGAGAGCAAGGTTCGCGACGTGAGTCATCGGCACTACTGCCTTCTCACCCGTCAGAGTCCAGTTGCCGTCGGCGTCCTGCTCAGCCGTGGTCAGTGGGTCGCCGCCCGTGTACGGACCGAACTCTTCGAGACCGACGGTCAGGAATCGACTGCCGTCGGCAACTCCCGGAAGGAGTTCGGCGCGAAGGGAATCAGAGCCGAATTCGTTGACAGCCAAAGCTGCAAGGGTCGTTTCCCAGATCGGCACGGCCGCAACGTGACGTCCCTGCTGTTCGAGCAGTGCGTACAGCTCGGACAAGCCGAGGCCACCGCCGCCGAACTCCTCCGGCAGGGCGATACCGAGCAGGCCGGTGCTCGCGAGTTCGCGCCACAGTTCACGGTCGACGCGCTCGGCGGAGAGTTCGATCTCCTTGGTGCGCTCGATCGTTGCCTTGCTGGTGAAGACCTCGTCGGCCAGTGCGCGAATTGCTTCCTGCTCTTCGCTGAAATTGAAGTCCATCAGTGCTCCTCGCGTACGGCCGGCCGGAACGCGGGAAGCGTCAGATCCGGGTCGGCGTCGATCCAGTCAAGTTCCACGGGCATGTCGACCACGACATCTTCGGGCGCGATACCCACCATGTTGGCGATCAATCGGGTTCCCTCTTCGAGTTCGATTACCGCAACGATGAGCGGGTAGTCGAACGCGTCGATCTTGGGGTGGTGATTGACCACGAAGCTGTACACCGTGCCACGACCCGACGCGTCGATCGTGTCCCACTCGAGTGACCGGCACTCCCCGCACATCGGGCCGGTGGGATGACGCAGCGTCTTGCAGGACGTGCAGCGCTGGATCACCAGACGGTGCTCCTTGGCTGCTTCGAACCAGAAAGCGTTGTCCGCGTTGAGAGCCGGACGCGGACGCAGTGCACGAGGAGCTTCGGGCGCAGCAGATTCCTGAGGTTTGAACCGCAGCGTCCGCCACCGCTGGGTGCCGACAACCTGATCGTCACCGTTGCGGTAGGTCTTGAGCGTCGTGACGAAGTGTCCGACACCGAGGCCGGTCTTCTTCTCCGGCGAAATCGACTCGATGACCTCGGTGTAGTTAACGCGATCGCCTGGGCGCAGTTCGGCGAAGAACTCCTGATCGGAATCGGTGGCCACGACAGAGCTGTAGCCGGCTGCGTCGAGGGTGGCGATCAGATCGGTCCACACCTGCGACGGGTCGTTGCCCGCCATCTTGTCGGTAAAGGTCCGCATGATCCAGACCTGAAGCATCTGAGCGGGAGCGACGACGCCGTCACGGCCGGTGGCGCGGGCAGCGTCGTCGTCGAGGTAGACGGGGTTGGTATCGCCCATGGTCTCGGCCCAATGCCGGATCATGGGGATGTTGACCTCGTCTGGCCCCCAGGTGGTGGGAACAAGCGTCTGGCCGACAAAAGCGTCGAGTTGCGCCGAAATGTCGCTCACTTGACCCTCTTTTCGCGAACGAGTCCCAAGCCGATGGTGCCGACCATGTCACGCAGAACTTCGTTGACGCCGCCGCCGAAGGTGTTCACGACACCCTGACGCGAGATCTGCTCGATCTGACCGGCAAGCAGAGCGCCCGGAGACTCGGGGCGGATGCGACCGGCGGAGCCGAGAATTCCGAGCAGCGTGCGGTAGACGTCGACGTGAGTCTCGGTCCCGTACGTCTTGGTGGCACCGGCGTCGGCTCCGGAGAGCGTGTCCTGTGCGACGGCTGCCGTCATCTTCCAGTTCAGCAGTCGCATGGCCTCGAGCTTGGCGTGTGTGCGAGCGAAGTCCTGTTGCACCCACGGGATGTCGATGGCACCGTTTTCCTTGGCCCAGTCCAGGACCAGGTTCCACAGACCGTACGTGCGACCACCGATGGCCGCCAGGCCGATTCGCTCGTGGTTGAGCTGAGCCGTGATGAGCTGCCAGCCGCCGTTGACCTCGCCGACAACGTCCTTCGACGGAACTCGAATGCCGGAGTAGTACGTGGACGTCACCATCAAACCGCCGACGGTGTTGATCGGTGACCACTCGAAGCCTGCATCCTCGGTGGGGACGATCAGGATCGAGATTCCCTTGTGCTTGGGGGCATCCGCGTCGGTGCGGCAGGCCAGCCACACGTAGTCGGCAGTGTTGGCGCCACTGGTGAAGATCTTGTTGCCGTCGACGACCCACTCGTCACCGTCGAGGACTGCGCGGGTCTTGAGCGAAGCCAAGTCCGTTCCGGCCTCCGGCTCGGTGTACCCGATTGCGAAGACGATGTCGCCGGCCAGGATGCCGGGCAGGAAACGTTCCTTCTGTTCTTCGGTGCCGTACTTCATCAACGTCGGTCCGACGGTATTGACCGTCACGAAGGGAAACGGCAGACCTGCGCGCTGAACCTCGTCGAAGAACACGAACTGCTCTTCGATGGAGCGTCCCTGTCCACCGAATTCCTTGGGCCAGCCGATACCGAGCCAACCGTCCTTGCCCAGCAACTTCACGATCTCGCGGAAGTACTCGCCACCCACACCTTGCTCGCCGGCCGCGCGACGCTTCTCTTCCGGCAGCAGCGCCGCGAAGTACGCGCGCAACTCCTTGCGGAGCTCCTGCTGCTCGGGCGATTCCCTCAGATCCATCGCTGTTTCTCCTATGGCATTCATGGCTGGCAACTCTTGGCCTGGACGCTAACCAGATGCCCAGGTGGGCGCTGTGAGTGTCTCGATGAGCGGGAAGCCGAAACATGAGCGGCGTCACATAGGGTGAGATATGCGCATGGACTCCTCGGATCGCGTCGCTCTCACCGACTTGGCCGCCAGGTACGCACAGGCCGTCGACCGCCGAAACACCACTGCACTTGCGGCTCTCTTCACTGACGACGTGGCATTCGTCTTGCCGCCGGCACTGAACGGAACGGGTGCGCCGACGGAGATACGTGGGAACTCCGTCGTCAGCAGTTCGGTGGTCGATGCCGTCTCACATCTGCACTCGACCCGGCACATCGTCGAGCAGCAGATCCTCGACCTCGACGGCCCCACCACCGCACACGGTGAGGCTTACTGCTCCGCTCACCACATCTATCCGCGGGGCGAGGGCCACCGGGACAACCGGATCGAGATTCGTTACCAGGACAGCTTCGAAAAGATCGACGGCACCTGGCTGTTCTCGCGTCGCGAACTGGTAGTCGATTTTGCCGAGGACGTTCCGGTCATCCTGCTCGGACAATAGGTACATGAAAAAATCGCGGTGATTCTGTATCTCCTCACGGGAGGTTTACCGGGCTAGCGTTCAGCAACTGTCACGCCATCTCGGCGTGCGTTCGGCTATGTCTTGGAGATTCACATGTCACGCTCGCGCACCAGAAGATTCCTCGCTGCCTTCGCAGTGGCCGCCGTCGCAGTCGGAACCGTAGCCGCGTGCTCGAGCGACAACTCCTCCGACGAGAACGCACCTCTTCGCATCGTCGCTTCTTCGGTTCCGCACGCCGAGATCCTGAAGTTCGTCGAAGAAAAGGGCCTGCTCGGTGACACCAAGATCGAGGTCAGCGAGATCACCGGCGATCTCGACGCCAACGAGGTGCTCGAAGCCGGAGACACCGACGCCAACTTCTTCCAGCACGTGCCGTACCAGGAATCGTGGTCGAAGGAAAAGGGTGTCGACGACCTGGTCGCCGTGGCGAAGGTCCACGTCGAGCCCCTCGGTGCATATTCCAAGAAGGTCACCAACGTGGCCGACCTGCGCCAGGGCGCAACGGTCGCTTTGTCCAACAACGTGACGAACTTCGCCCGTGGGCTGTACCTGCTGCAGCAGGCCGGTTTGATCAAGCTCGATCAGCAGTTGGGCGCCCCCGGCACCGACATCACGCAGATCAGCGAGAAGAACATCGTCGACAACCCCAAGGGACTCACGTTCACCCAGGTCGATCCCCCGCAGCTGCCGCGCACGCTCGACGACGGAAATGTCGATCTCGCAATCATCAACGGCAACTACGCAATCGAAGGTGGCCTCAACCCGGCCAAGGACGCCCTGGTGCTCGAGAAGGCCGAGGGCAACCCGTACGCCAATGTCCTGACCGTACGCACCTCGCTCGAAAACGATGCGCGAGTACAGAAGTTGGCCGAGGCATTGACGTCCGCCGACGTCGCGACGTTCATCGAGCAGACCTATCAGGGCTCGGTCATTCCGGCCAGCGCTACCTGATCGAGACCCGTCATGGTCTTCTCGATCGAATCGGTCTCGAAGGAATACCGCAGCGGCACACAAGTTCTGCATGCACTCGATTCCGTATCCCTGAAAATCGAAGACGGCGAAATCTTCGGCATCATCGGCAAGAGCGGCGCCGGCAAGTCGACTTTGCTGCGCTGCCTCAACCTGCTCGAACGCCCGACCAGTGGCCGGATTCTGTTGGGCGACACCGATCTGACCGCGTTGAGCCCAGCGCAACTGCGCGACACACGCAAGCGGATCGGTGTCGTGTTCCAGCATTTCAACCTGCTGCATTCCCGTTCGGTCGCCGCCAACATCGCCTTCCCTCTCGAAGTGGCGGGATACTCGCGGGCAGATCGACGTGCCCGCGTCGACGAGCTGATCGAGTTGGTGGGCTTGGAAGACCGACGTGACGCCTTCCCCTCGCAACTGTCCGGCGGCCAGAAACAACGCGTCGGCATCGCGAGAGCCTTGGCGGCTTCACCCGACGTCCTCCTGTGCGACGAGGCCACCAGCGCCCTCGACTCGGACACAACCGATTCGATCCTCGACCTGCTCGCCGATCTCAATCGACGACTCGGTGTGACCATTGTTCTGATCACCCACGAGCTCAACGTGGTTCGACGGATCTGCCATCGCGCTGCGCTGATCGATCAGGGCCGCATCGTCGACGAGGGAACGCTCACCGAACTGGTCGCAGACCCGGACTCACCCCTCGGAGAGGCGCTACTGCCGACCGGAACGGTACGAACGTCCACGACCGGAATTCCGGCGCTCCTCACCTTTGTCGATTCACTGTCCACCTCACCCGTGATTTCCCAACTCTCACGAGATCTCGACGTCGACGTCACCGTGATCTCCGGCGGTATCGAGGACATCGGATCCCATCAGGTCGGTCGCCTTCGCGTGGAGTTCGCCTCGCACACGGGACTCGTCAGCAACGAAGAGACAAGAAAGTCTGTCGAAGAACATCTTTCGCAGCGCGGAGTGAAGGTGACGTTCTCATGAACAAGACGTCCTGGCAGGATTCCCTGGGCGAAGCATGGGAAGCCCTACTCGACACGCTCTACATGGTCGGTGTCTCGTTCGTGCTCACCGTGATCATCGGTATCGCTCTCGGTGTTCTGTTGCACGCGAGCGCGCCCGACGGAATCCGTCCCAACCGCGTCCTCAATTCGGTTCTGGGCACCGTGGTGAACATCGGCCGTTCGCTGCCGTTCGTCATCTTGTTGGTGCTCCTCATCCCGGCAACGAGGGCGATCGTCGGAACAGCGCTCGGCGCCACGGCAGCGATCGTCCCGCTGACCATCGGTTCGGTGCCCTTCTTTGCGCGCGTCGTCGAGAACGCCTTGCGTGAAGTCGATTCCGGACGCGTCGAGGCAGCGCGGTCCATGGGCGCCACCGACAAAGACATCATCACCAAGGTGCTACTGCCCGAATCCGTTCCGGGATTGGTAGCAGGAGCAACCCTGACGGCGGTGATGCTGATCGGCTTCTCGGCCATGGCAGGTGCCATCGGCGCCGGTGGACTCGGCGACTTCGCAATCAAGTACGGCTACCAACGATTCAACACACCGGTGCTGTTCGTCGCAGTCGTGATCTTGATCGTGCTGGTGCAGGCAATCCAGTCGACCGGCGATCTCGTGGTTCGTTCAATGGCGCACAAGCGGTAACTGATCAGCTCGAGACCATCGCGATCGCTGTTCGCAGTCCGCGCCGCTTACCCGTCTGCGGATCGACGCCGAACACTTCCTTGATTCCGCCTCGGATGCGGAACTTCAACTCCGAGTGCGTCTCCGGAGCGTCGTCCTGGGAAGCCGAGAGAAACCTGTTGGGCAGCGACAACTTCCAGATGGTGCGCAGAGTCAATCCGTACTGCTTCCACAGCGGCCCGGTCGTGTACGGGAGGTCGTACTTGTCACACAGGTCGCGCAACGGCACCGCGATTTCCGAGTACCGATTGCTCGGCAGATCCGGGAAGCAGTGATGCTCGATCTGGTAGCAGAGGTTGCCGCTCATGAAGGCCATGACGGGACCGGCATGAAAGTTGGCAGAGCCCAGCATCTGTCGTAGGTACCACTGAGCGCGCGATTCGTTCTCGAATTCCTCGAGCGTGAACTTCTCGGCACCGTCGGGAAAGTGCCCGCAGAAGATGACGGCGTAACTCCAGTAGTTTCGGATGAGGTTCGCAACGACGTTCGCCGTCAACGTGGTCTTCCACGCGGGGCCGGTCAGGGCGGGGAACAGGATGTAATCCTTCGCCACCTGACGCGCGATCTTCTTACCGACGTCCTTGGCCATCTCCGATTTCTCGGACCACTTCACCTCACCCTTGCGGAGTTTGTCCGTTTCGAGGTGATGCAGTGCCACTCCCCACTCGAAGAGGGTCGCGAGCACAAAATTCGTGATCGGTTGAAAGAGGTAGTCGGCGTGCCACTTTTGATCGCGCGTGACGCGCATGATTCCGTAGCCCACGTCGTTGTCCAGTCCGACGATGTTGGTGAACTTGTGATGGGTGAAGTTGTGCGAGTGCTTCCATCCCGAGGACGGGCAGGTGTTGTCCCACTCCCAGTTGCTCGAGTGAATCTCGGGATCGTTCATCCAGTCCCACTGGCCGTGGATTATGTTGTGGCCGAGTTCCATGTTCTCGATGATCTTGCCGACCCCCAGGAGCGCAGTCCCCAGAATCCAGGCAGGCTTCTTCTTGCTGGCGAACAAGACGATGCGGCCGGCCACCATCAGAGAGCGCTGAAACGCGATCGTCCGCTGGATGTATCGAGCGTCGTGCGCGCCGCGCTTCTCCTCGATGTCGAGCCGAATGGCATCCAGCTCGCGCCCGAGTGCCTCGACGTCTTCCTCGGTCAGATGGGCATATTCCTTGATGTCGGTGATCGCCACAGTGTTTCTCCGTATCGGTTTTCTCCGTGCCGCAGGACTGGTCCGTCGGGCGGTACCCCTGGGAGCCGGTGCGGAAACGTCAGCCCCGATATTCATGTGCGTCTTCACGCAATCTATGCCAGAGTCGATACACGTGAGCCCCGAAAACAAGATCACCATCCGCACCGCTACCGAGAGTGACTGGCCGGCTCTCCAACTACTCGACTCGGTGGGGTTCGGTTTTCACCCGTCTCCCGCGGTCAGCGAACTGACGAAGGCGCTCTACAAGCCCGAGGACATCATCCTCGCCGTCGACGGTGACCTACCCGTCGGCGTGGCCATTGAAATCGACATGGAATTCACCGTGCCCGGCGGACGCCAACTCCCCACGCGCGGAATCACCTGGGTATCCGTCGCCCCGACTCACCGTCGTCGTGGCGTCCTACGCTCGATGTTCACTGCGCTTCATGCCCACATCGAGTCGACCGGAGCACCGCTTGCCGCCCTGACGGCCAGCGAGGCCGGCATCTACAACCGCTTCGGATACGGCCCGGCCACCTTCAGCGAAGGCATCACCCTCGATCGCCGCTTCGCACGATTCCGCCCCGAGGTGCCCGACAATGGTGGCGTGTCCATCGTCGACATCAAAGCTGCCTCGACGCTTCTTCCCGAGATCTACGACCGCTGGCGGCTGCAGACACCCGGCGCTCAGGTCCGTCCGCAACCGCTCTGGGACCATATGTTCGCCGACCCGTCCGAGGATCGTGACGGCGCCTCCGGACTGTTCTTTCTGACACACGCGGACGGATACATCGCTTACCGGCACACGAGCGAGGGCCGCGACAGCATCGCCCGGATCGACGAGTTCGTGACGATCACCGAAGATGCGCACGCGGCGCTGTGGCGCACGATCTGCGGCCTCGACCTCGTCACCCGGATCGAGACACGCCAGCATCCTGCCGATCCACTCCGGCTGATGCTCACGGACTACCGCCTTGCCCGGACGACGACGCGCTCCGATCGACTGTGGCTGCGCATCATGGACGTTCCCGCGGCTCTCGAGGCTCGTGAATATGCTGCTGACCTGGACACAGTCATCAAGGTCGAAGATCCGTTCCTGAAGGCCGGCGGAACCTTCGCACTTCAGGTCAAGGGCGGCAAGGCCACCTGTACGGCCACTGACGCGGTGCCTGCGATCACGATGCCCTCTGATGTCCTGAGCAGCTTGTACTTGGGCGAGCACCAGGCCAAGACCTTCGCGGCGGCGCACCGACTCCACGCGTCCGATCCGCAGGAGATCCTGAATTTCGACTTCGCTTTCAACGCGCAGAAGCCCGCAATTCTCGGGTACGGATTCTGATGATCTTGCCGACACGGGCATCGACGATTTGTGCCCTCGGTCGTATTCAGGGTTAGCCTCGAACAATGGCGTTTGTCGAAAAGATGGTCAATAGGCTTCCTGAGCGGGTTCTCGTGCGCGTCCTGCCGCACGCAGAAATGCTCAAGTTCCTGGTGGTCGGCGGCATCGCCTTCATCGTCACCACGGTGCTGTTCTTCGGCATCAAGTGGACGGTTCTGCCTCAGCACCCGGTGACGGCCAACATCCTTGCGGTCCTGATCGCGACGGTTCTGTCCTACGTCCTCAACCGCGAATGGTCGTTTGCTCAGCGCGGTGGTCGACAGCGCCATCACGAGGCCGCTCTGTTCTTCATCGTCGCGGGTATCGGTTTGGCCATCAACCAGGTACCACTCTGGACCTCCAGGTACGTGTTCCATCTGCGTCAACCCGAGGTGTCGGTGTTGATGGAAAACTTCGCGGACTTCATCAGCGGATCGATCATTGGGACCCTGCTGGCGACGGCCTTCCGCTGGTGGGCCATGCGTCGGTACGTCTTCCCCGAAGAAGCCACCGACAGCCAGGTCGTTCTCGACATCGAAGCGACTCCCGGCACCAAGACGCCGACAACCGACGCCACCGCCCTCGACTGACTCCCGGATCGACGCACCCGATCGCTCGCGCTTCGATCAGAGTTCGTCGATTGCGATCAACCCGTCCTGCAGCGCCCGCGCAAGCAGTGCCATCTTTGTCGGCGCGATGCTCCTGAACGGGCTGGCCCATCCCTGATCATCATCGGCGACAAGCACTCCAGCCTGCAGTTTTCCCGCTCTGCACGACACGGTCACGACACAGTGATCACTGGTGCGTAGCCTCCGATTTCCAATTGGATTCGGAGGACCCATGGCTACTTGCAAAACTCGAGTTCTTGCGCTGTCGGCGGCAGGACTCATGCTCGTACTCGGCGCATGCAGCAAGGCCGAGTCGGCGAAAACGCCGACCGACCTCGACGTGACATCAGCGTCCGCCGGACACTACTCACTGGTCTGGGAACACGGCGGCTCGGAAAAGGTGCGTGTATTCGCCGCCACCGACCCGAAAAACCCAGCCGCAGAAGGAAAGGAAATTGGCACGGTCGACGGCTTCTCCACTGAGGTCGACGGCCTCGACCCACTGTCACGCTGGTACTTCGAGGTCATAGACGAGGACGGCACTTCCACCATCGCGTCAACCCGCCACGTGACGCTGCAGGGCGCAGCCAACGTGCGTGATGTCGGCGGATACGAGACAGCCGACGGCCGATCAGTCAAGTGGGGCCTGGTTTTTCGTGGCGACCGCTTGAGCGATCTGACTGCTGACGATCAACAAACGATCGAGAACGCAGGCATCCGGACCGTTGTCGATTTCCGAGGTGACAGCGAGATCGCAAAGGACGGAGCAGACAAGGTTCCCGCGAACGTGAAAGTGGTCAACACGGCAGTCCTGGATGCCGGCACTCAGGCTCTTGCCACAGCGATTACGAGTGCCCTGAAATCTGGTGACCCTGCAATCGTGGAGCAGGTGCTCGGGGGCGGTGAAGCCGTCCGGATCAGCGACACCGGCGCCGTCGACCAACTGTCCAAGCCTGACGGAATGACTGGGTATTCCCAAGCCCTACGGACCATCGCCGATTCCGAGTCCGCAGTCGCTTACCACTGCACGGCAGGCAAAGACCGCACTGGACTGATGACAGCTCTACTTCTCGGTATTCTGGGTGTTCCTGACAAGACCATCGTCGACGACTTCGTCCTGTCGAACACCTACAACAAAGCCAAGAACGAACAGACCTACACGTTTCTGTCTTCGAAAGGAATCGATGTCGATCTGTTGAAACCGTTGATGGAGCAGCGTCCCAGCCAGATTCAGCCAGTACTCGACAAGATTCGCGACCAGTTCGGTGGGTGGGAGAAGTTTTCGCAGGACGTGCTGAAACTTGACGCCGACACGATCGCAAAGCTCCGGAGCAAATTGCTGACCAAGCAATAACTGATCGACGTTCCGACAGCAATGACCGGCAGCCGCTCCGATGGCTGCCGGTCACGCCCGCACTCCTAGTTACTCAGCCCCAGCCGCTTCGAGCATTCGGCCATTTCGTCGATGATCAGTTCCAGCGACGTGCCACGACGACTCGCGGACAACACGATTCGATCGGCTCCCAACCCGCGTGCCCAGTCGAGTTTCGCTTCGTCGAGCCTGGGCAGTGTCGCACCGAGTACCAGCGATACGTCGGCAGGATCTCGATCTGCCTTCACCGCAGCCGCTTTCATCGCCGCTACAGCCTTGTCGAGATCTTCACCGGCCAGTCCCAGCGGCTGGAAACCATCACCCAACCGGCCTGCTCGCCGAGCAGCAGCGAGACTGTGTCCACCGATGTAGAGCGGAACTCCGGATTCGCGGTGCGGCTTCGGCCAGCTGTACGCACCCTTGAACGAGAAGTAATCGCCGTCGAAATCGACTGCTTCCTTGCCCGCCCAGAGTGAACGCATCACCGCGATGGCCTCATCGGCTACCTTGCCGCGGCGCTCGAAGTCACCGCCGCACGCCTCGATCTCTTCCTTCATCCACCCCAGGCCGAGGCAGATGCGCAATCGCCCACCGGAAATGCGATCGAGCGTCGCCAATCGTTTGGCGAGCACTACCGGATTGTGATTGGGCAGCACCAGAACTCCAGTGGACAAGCCCAAAGTGGTTGTGGCACCCGCCACGAACGAAAGCAGTTCGAGCGGATCCGGGATGTCGCAGTCATCGGGAAGATGCGATTTTCCGGTCGGAGAATAGGGGTACTCGCTCTCGGTGTCGGCGATGACCACCGAGTGCTCCACTGCCGAGATCTCGTCGAAACCCAGCGACTCGGCCGCACGGGCGAATTGCAGAATCCAATCAGGGTCTCCGCTTCGACCCAGTTCGACCGGAACGACCACGCCGAGCTTCATACCGTTTCCTCCAGTGTCGCCATCAATTTCGGACCATCCACGACGCGACCGAGGTACCGGTCCGCATCGGGATCTGTTGCAAGCCACACCGCCGCTGCAGCGGGTACGGATGCCGGTGTGGCCGCAAATCCGGCGTCCACGATTGCGTCCGCGCCACCACGGACTTTCCCTGATTCCGTGATGACAAATCCCGGACTCAGGTTGAACGCTTTGATTCCGGCGTCTCGGTACTCGGAGTTGATCGCTCCGGCAATACGTCCGAACGACGCCTTCGACGCGGCGTACGACAGACCCCAACCACCCTCGCCGGGAGGCGCAGGCGGATCCATGGTCGCCGAGCCCGATGCCAGATTGACCACTACGCCGTTGCCGCTCTTGATCATCGACGGGAGTATCACCTGGACCAGAGCGAGTTGGTGCAGATAATTCCCGATCGCCATCGCCTGAGCGTCGTCGATCTCGATGTCGAGCACCCGGTCCATGTTTCCGACAGTCTGCGCATAGGCGTTGTTCACCAGCACGTCGACACGTCCCCACTCGGCCAGCACCCGTTCACCGGCGCCGCGGACGGATGCCAGATCGAGCAGGTTCATCGGAACGGCCAATGCGCGCACACCGAAGGACTCGATCTCGGCAACCGTCGTCTCCAGGCTGCCGGGCACCGGAATCACTTGCTCGCCTTGCCTCGTTCGCGGGGCTGCCCGCCCCTCTCCTTCACGAACGGTGCGAGCAGTGATTGCAACGTCGAATCCGGCGCGCGCGAATGCCAGCGCGCACTCTCGGCCGATCCCCCGGGAAGCGCCGGTCACCAGCGCAACTTCACTCACAGGAACCGCGTGCGGCCGTGCGTCTCGAACTCCTTCTCCAGGTTCACCACGTCAGCTTCGGTCATCAACGTGTATTCGGGAGTGCCTCGGCCCACCCAGTGGAACACTGGTTCGTCGGTCCGCCAGCGATCGGCTTGAAGTTCACGTTTGAGTACCTTGTTGGAGCCCGTGACGGGCAGGTCGGTCGAAACGCGAACAAATCGTGGCGCTGCCTTGGTACCCAGATCCGCCTGCGCGGCAAGGTAGTCGGCGAACTCGACCGGATCGAAATCGGCGAGATCGGCGACCTCGATCGCAGCCATGACCTGATCACCCGAACGCGGATCCGGTACCGCGAAGACACCCGTGGCAATCACTTTGGGGTGCCGACGCAGGATGTGCTCGATCATCAAAGCCGAGGTGTTCTCACCGTCGACGCGGATCCAGTCGCCCTTGCGTCCCGCGAAATAGATGAAGCCGGCCTCGTCGACGTAGCCGAGATCGCCTGTCCAGTACCAACCGTGGCGAATCTTCTCGGCGATCGCGTCTTCGTTCTTGTAGTACCCCTCGAACTTCTTCGATCCGGCCTTGTCGACCATCTCGCCGATGGATTCGTCGGGGTTCAGCACGTGACCGTGCTCGTCGAGAATTGCGCGGGGTCGCTCTTCGCGCGTATCGGGATCGACGATGACGATGTTCTCGCTCGCGGGACGGCCCAGCGCTCCGGCAGGTTGGTTCGGATCGAGCACTACTGAACCGGCACCTTCACTCGAACCGTATCCCTCGAAAAGTTGTGCACCGAAACGACGGATGAACTCTGCCTTGTCCCCCGGCGACGCCTCGGTCCCGAAGCCGTGGGTGAGGGTGTTCTCGATGTCGTCGGGCAGTTCCGGCGTCGCCATGAGATACCCCAAGGCCTTACCGACGTAGGTGAAATACGTTGCGCCGTAGAACCGAACGTCCGGCATGAATCCCGAGGCCGTGAACTTACGAACGAGGCAGACCGTAGCTCCCTGCGAAAGGGCCGGCGCCCACAGAGCCATCAACGCGTTGCCGTGGAAGAGCGGCATGCAGCAGTAGCAGACGTCGTCGCGGTCGATGTCGTACTTGGCGCAGTTCGCGTAGGCCAACCGCGTCAGACGCCCCTGGCTGCACCGCACTGCCTTGGACATTCCGGTGGTGCCCGAGGTGAAGAGAAGCAAGAACAGCGTCGACGCGTCGACACCGAGGTCGATCTGAGGCGACTCGACGTGATGTGCTGCAATCTTGTCCGGGTACGACGCGTCGTCGACGAGGACGAAACGATCTTCGGTCAGCCCGAGGTCCAGGCCGGCAAGCTTCTCGTAGCCTGCTTTGTCGGTGACGATCAGCTGGCAGTCGACGTACCGGACCTCAGCCTCGAGTTCAGCTCCACGCCTGGTCGGATTGATGCCGACGATCGTGGCCCCGGTCAGGGCCGCGCCGCCGAGCCAGAACAGGAACTCCGGATCGTTCTCGAGAAGTACTCCGATGTGAAACGGTCCGGGCGCGCGAAGCGACTTCGCCAGCGAGCCGCGCGCTGCGCTCTCGCGCACCACCTCGTCCCAGCTCCAGTCCTGCGTCCGCGTCCGCAGGCCCAGGTGCTGATCACCGAGACGGTCGATCAACATCTGCGCGACGTCCTCGCGCTGAGGAGCTGCAAGAGCTGCATTCGAAGATGCTTCGGTGGCGGTGTTCGTCATCGTGTCCTGTGTCCTAGTCGATATCGGAATGTCGATTACTCCAACTGCGATACGACTCGAACGTATCGACGCCTCAGAGCCGGAACCGTCCCAGTCTCGCTCAGTGGTAACCGCCGCCACAGATATGATTTTCTCGTGAGATTTTGTGACGTGAAAAGCGCCACAATACGAAAGGCCATTCCATGACTGCCCCCGCAGATCCGCAGTTGCTTCTGGACCAGGCGGTCTCACGCCTCACCGGTCCAGGTGGGCCATTCGAGATCGTCGAAGAAGAGGTTCTCGGCACCGTCATGCCTGTGATGAAGAACCGCGGTCACGCCATCGGTGAACTCATCTCGGCATCTCGCGCCTGGGGCGACGGCGACTATCTCGTCACCAGCGATCGTCGAATCTCGTTCACCGAGCATGCCGATTCCGTTGCCGCGCTGGCAACTGCTCTGCGGGACAAGTACGGAGTCCGCAAGGGCGACCGTGTGGGCATCCTCGCTGCCAACACTCCCGAATGGGTCATGACGTTCTTCGCGACGCAGGCGCTCGGCGCGATCGCAGTCGGTCTCAACGGTTGGTGGGTTCCGCGCGAGGTCACTCACGGGATCGAACTCTCACGTCCGAAGGTTCTGGTCGTGGATGCCAAGCGCGGCGCCGCCCTCCCCGAACTGCCGGCAGACATCACGGTCCTCACCATGGAAGAGGATCTGCCCGCGCTCATCGCGGAGTATGCAGGCTCCGACGTGCCGAGCACCGACATCGACGAGGACGACCCCGCCGTCATCCTGTTCACCAGTGGTACCAGCGGCCGCCCCAAGGGCGCACTCCATTCGCACCGCAACGTGATGGCCGTCGTCGACTACCACAAGTACAGCGACGCGATCGGCGCCGCATTCACCGGCCGTGAGTACGACGCTTCCAAGCCGAGCCCACTGCGTTATCTACTCACCTCCCCGCTCTTCCACATCGCCAGCCTTCACAATCTGGTGGTTCCCCGTCTCGCGACGGGCAGTGCCGTCATCCTGACCGAGGGCGGCTTCGACGTCGACAAGGTGCTCGGGTTGGTCGAACGCGAGCGTGTCACCAACTGGGGTGCTGTCCCCACGATGGCATCGCGGCTACTCGAGCACGGCAACATCGCCAAGTACGACGTCTCTTCGCTGACTGCATTCTCGCTGGCATCCGCGCCGTCGTCGCCCGCGTTCAAGGAACGCCTCAAGGAGCAGGTGCCGTTCGCACGCAATGCTCTGGTCGACAGCTACGGCCTCACCGAATGCAGCACCGCCATTGCGGTCGCCGTCGGCGCCGAACTCGAAGAGTTCCCAGGCACTCTCGGGCGTCCGATCATCACCGTCTCGATGGAGATTCGCGATCCCTTCGGCGAATGGCTGCCGGACGGCATCGAAGGTGAAGTGTGCGTACGCAGCCCCTTCGTCATGCTCGGATACTGGGAGAACGACGAGGCGACCGAGTCGGCAATTGCCCCCGGACGCTGGCTCCGCACCGGCGATTTCGGCGTAATCGAAAACGGGCGTCTCCGTCTCACCGGTCGTCGTTCCGACCTGATCCTGCGTGGCGGCGAGAACGTCTACCCCACCGAGATCGAGCAGACGCTCGACGAACACCCCGACGTGATCGAGTGCGCTGTCATCGGCATGCCGCACCCCGACCTCGGCCAGGAAGTGTCCGCCGTGGTTGTCCTGCGTCCCGGAGCCGCCACAACGGAGGCGGAGCTGCGTGATTACGCTGCCGAGCGACTGTCCTATTTCAAGGTGCCGTCGAAGTGGCGCATCACCAGCGATCTGCTGCCTCGCAATGCAACCGGCAAGATGGTTCGGCGCGAGATCACCGTATGACCGCGGAGCTGTCACGGATCGTCGCCGAGTCGGCGATCCGTGACCTGCTCTGCGAGTACACGCATCTGATCGATCAGGGCCGATTGCGTGAAGTCGCTGCATTGTTCGCTTCGTCCGACTACGGGCAGTGCGGGCCGGACGGGGTTGCCACCACGCTCATTTCGTCCGACGCCGACGCAGTGTTCGCAGCCTGCAGCGGCTTCATTCGAATGTACGGTGATCCGCCGGTTCCACGAACCAAACATCTGCTGACCAACACGCGAATCGCAGTCGACGGTGAATCAGCGACGGCACTCTCGTACGTCACGGTCATCCAAGGTACCGAAGATCTTGCCCTGCAACCCATTCTGGCGGGGCGCTACTTCGATCGCTTCACCTGCGTCGACGGGTCGTGGCAGTTCAGCTCGAGACTCTTCTGTCTGGACAACATGGGCGAGATGTCCGCGCATGCCAAGCGGGCACTGTAGAGGAACGACGACTGTGGAAATCGGCGTCAACATCTTGGGCCTCGAGGCCCTGTTCGACGGCAAGATTCGCCCGGTTCTGGACTTCGCCGCGCGTGCTGACCGTGCCGGGATCGATCTGATCTGCACCGGCGATCATCTCGGGTTCAATGCCGACGCTCACGCTCAGCGGGCAGCCGAACACAACTTCTTGTTCCCGTTGGATCACCCTTGGTACGAACCGATTTCACTTCTTTCCTCGATCGCCGCAGTGACCGAACGCGCTCGCCTCGGAGTATCGGTTCTGATCGCCACTGTTCGCCCAGCCGCTCTGCTCGCCAAACAGGTTGCCACTCTCGACTCATTGTCCGAAGGTCGAACCGTCATGGGTTTCGGCGTTGGATGGCAAGAAGCCGAATACACCGCCACCAACATGCCTTTCGACGCGCGATTCGGGCGCATGGAAGAGACCGTCGCAGCCTGCCGCGAACTGTGGACCAATGCACCGGCCACCTTCAAGGGACGCGACTTCGCTTTCGAGAATTACCACAGCCTCCCGCTGCCGATCCAATCCCGAATACCAGTGCTCTTCGGTTTCGGACCAAGCCGGCGGAACTTCGACCGCATCGCACGCGTCGCCGACGGCTGGACCGTGAACCCGACCGATCTGGGAACGTTCACCGACAGTGTTGCACTGTTGTGCAACACGTTCGAAGCCCACCAACGTGACCCGGAGTCGGCGCGCGTGCAAGTGTCTGCGGCGCCGGTTCGACGCGACAACGGGTCCGTCGACCTCTCGGCAACCGCAGACAAGACCCGGGACTGGTTCGCCCGCGGCGCGTCCGTCGTCGTTTTTCGACCTGCCGTATTCGATTGCGCTGCCGAAGAACTACCAGAACTACTCGACTGGATGACCAGCATCAAGGAGGCATGACATGGACCGGGCACTGCAGGATCTCATCGACAAGCAGGCAATTCGTGAGGTGGTTCTGACGTACTGCCGCGGCATCGATCGCCTCGACTTCGATCTCGTCCGCAGCGCCTACCACCCGGACGCGATCGACCATCACACCGGATTCGACGGCACCATCGACGAGTACATCGCCTGGGCCACAACAAAACTCTCCGCGATCGGCGGCACGATGCACCACATCGGCAACCACCTGGTCGAACTGCACGGCGCCCACGCGATCAGCGAGGCCTATTCGATGTCCACACACTGGGGCGGGCCCGAAGACATCGGAATGATCAACTTCACCAGTGGTGCGCGGTTCATCGACCACATGGAGCGGCGCGACGGCCGTTGGGCGATCAAGGAGAGATGGGCCGTACGCGAGTGGACTCGCTCGGACGAGGGCCGCTTCGTCAACCCCGAAGGGCCTGGTCCGCGTGGGCGTCGAGATGCCTCGGATCCGCTGACAGCATTACGACTAACCCTTGAGATGCACTGAAATTCAGGAAACCGACTATTCCGACTGATTCAAGAATTCGACGCCATTCGAACGCATATTCGAATAAGATCGATGCATGGTCAACCCCACGACAGAGCTCTTCGGTATCTCAGCACAGCTGACCGGTACCGAAACTGATTGTGCGCTGGTTGATCTCATGACCGATCTGCATGCATGCGAGGCGATGCTGGTCGAACGCAAGCTCGCTGTGATTGCCGAGTTCTTTTCGCGGCGAAGCTCGGAGCATGTCGCCAGTGGTGCGTGGTCGTCGACCGCACACGAGTTGGCGGAGTCGGAAGTCGGTGCGTCACTGACGATGGGTCGCGCGGCTGCCGGCAAGCTGATCGGATTGGGGTTCTCGTTAAAGACTCGTCTGCATCGCACTCGAGCGGCGATGGCGCGTGGCGAGTTGGATCTGTACCGAGTTGGTTTGATCGATTCCGCGACCGCGAACGTGAAAGACGAATTGATCGACGAGGTGGAACGACTACTGCTCGAGCAGGTTCTCGCCCCACCAGTAGCAGGCGGAACGGGCTTGACGGGAAGACGACTGACAGCGGCGATCGATCGGATCGTGGCGATGGTGGACCCGGAAGGTATGCGAGAACGCCGACGCCGTGCTCTCACCGATCGGTTCGTCGGAGTCAGCGCTGCCGAGGACGGGATGGCAAAGATCTTGGGAAGCGTTCCGGCAGAGCAGGCTCGGGCATTCGACGGCCGACTACGCGAGTTGGCAGTGTCGGTATGCCGAAACGACTCACGAACGTACGAGCAGCGACGAGCCGACGCGCTCTTCGAGTTGACCAACGGATCACAATTCTTGCCGTGCAACTGTGGCCGAGCTGATTGCCCGCAGGATCGTAGCGGTGGTGTTGTCGTTCGTCGGCCCGTGGTTCACGTCGTGATGACTGATTCCACTCTGCACGGTGGCGGCGAGCCCGCCCACCTCGACGGGTACGGGGTGATCAGCGCTGAGCATGCTCGCGATATCGCCCGTGACGCCGCAATTCGAAACGTCCGAGCACCTGCTGATGACGTCGTAGAGCCGGTGTCTGCTTCGGCGCGCGTCTACCGACCGGGCGCCGTTCTCGATACCTGGTTACGGATCATCGCGGGCAGCTGCCAATGGCTGCATTGTGATGTCCCGGCCTGGAATTCCGATCTGGACCACAATGAACCGTTCCATCATGGCGACCCCGAACGCGGCGGTAAAACGATCGCGTCGAATATGAGTGCGTTCTGCCGCAACCATCATCGCCTCAAGCATTCCGACCGGTGGCGGTTCACGTCGAACGAGGATCGGACCATGTCGCTGACGTCTCCGACCGGGCATTGTTACCGAACGCGACCCGCAGGATTGATGGCTGGATCGCACGAACCGACACCGCCCCAGGGCGGTCGAAATCGGCGGACCCAGGCGGAGAACAAAGCTGCCCGTATCCAGAGTGAACGCAATCGCCAGCGCCGACGGATACAGAAACGAGCAGAGGAGCACGTTCAATATAAGCGGCGGAAATCACCGCGAGCCCGCCGAGAACCCATCGACTACGGGGACGACCCGCCACCGTTCTGAGATACCGAGCGGTGTCGAGGCGCGCCGACGGGTCGCAGGGTCAGTCTGACGTCGGCTTGGTGCCGTCTTCTGGTGCCGGATCGTCGTCGGCAAGCGGATCTATGGTGTCGACACCTTCGAGGACGGTCAGCTCTTCTTCCGCCTCGGCGAGGAGCCCTTTGGCTTCAGCTTCGACCTTCTTCACCCAATCGGACATCCCGAGCCTCTTCTCTTCCGAAGCGAGTTCCCGCTGTAACTGAACTCAGACTACGTCGCCGGCGACGAATTTCGCCGTCCCCTCGGGTCAGTACTCATGACCGAGTAATCATGATTCACGACGGACGGAGCACGCATGCCCGGACAGTTGGAAGGCAAAACCGCACTGATCACCGGGGCCGCCCGAGGTCAGGGCAGGAGCCACGCCGTGCGATTGGCGCAGGAGGGCGCGAACATCATTGCGCTCGACATCTGCCGTCAGATCGAATCGGTGGCCTACCCGATGGGAACCGCCGACGATTTGCGGCAGACAACAGCAGCGGTCGAGAACCTGGGACGAAGTATCGTCGCGCGAGAAGTGGATGTTCGCGATCTGTCCGCACTGCGAACTGCGGTATCCGAAGGAATTGCGGAGCTGGGCAGCGTCGACATCGTCCTGGCCAACGCCGGTATCGGCATGATGTCCCCGGATATCGACGATGCTCGCGCCTTCCGCGACCAGATGGAGGTCAATCTATTCGGCGTCTGGAATACCGTCCAGGCCGCAGCGCCCGCGATGATCGAACAAGGTACAGGTGGCGCAATAGTACTTACCGGATCAACTCTGGGACTTGTCGGTCGTGGAGGTGACGGCACCGGCGGATCCGACGGCTACTGCGCGAGTAAACACGCCATCGTGGGGCTTGGGCGCACGTGGTCGCACTGGCTTGCTCCCCACAATATTCGTGTCAACTCCGTGCACCCGACTGGCGCGAATACACCGATGGTCGTCAACGACGCGGTCGCGAAGCTGTTTGCGGACTCCCCGACATCGAGCGGAGCCGACGTGGGCAACCTCTTGAACGTCGAGTTGATCGAAGCTGCCGACGTCAGCAACGCGATAGCCTGGCTGGTTTCGGATCAGGCTCGATACGTCACAGGTATCGCGTTGCCGGTCGACGCCGGGTTCACGGCCAAATAGATGCCGGATACACCGGCCGAGTCGCCGTCGATCAGTCGACGGTCGGCGCCCACTGCACGCCGTTGATGTGCCCACCACCGTCGACGAAGAGGGTGTTGCCGGTGACGTAACGGCTGTCGTCACTTGCCAGGAAGGCCGCAACGGGGCCGATGTCGTCGAGGGGATCGCCGATCCGCCCCATCGGGTTCTGTGCGGCCATCACTGCCACGTTCTCCGGATTGGCTTCGGCGACACGCTTGTACGCCGCACTCTGCGCACCGGGACAGATGACGTTGCAGTTCACCTGCTTGGGAGCCCACTCGCGGGCAGCAGTGCGAGTCAGGGTTCGCAATGCTTCCTTCGCCGCGTTGTACTGCACCGAGTACATGTGAGCATTCACGCCGTTGAGGCTGCACATGTTGATCACGCGGCCCGTGCCGTGACGCTCCAGTTCCGGCAGGGCAGCCTGCATCGCCCAGAATGCCGCCATCACTGCCATGTCGAAACCGCCGCGCAATTGCTCGTCGGTCATCTTCTCGAGCCGAGCGAAACCGAAAGTCCGCCAAGCATTGTTGACCAGGATGTCGAGGCGTCCGAACCGCTCGACGGACTTGTCGACCATGGCAACAACCTGAGCTTTGTCAGTGACGTCGGTCCGGACGAATTCCGCCTCCGCGCCCCATTCGTCCCGCAACCACTGGGTGGTTTCGAGGCCCGCTGCCTCGTCGATCTCGGCAACCAACACCGACGCGCCTTCACGCGCGAACGCGCCCGCCACTCCACGCCCGATGCCCATACCGGCACCGGTGACCACTGCTACACGTCCGTCGAGCTTGCCCACTGGGCCCTCCTTCGTCAGAACCCCTGTGCGCCTTTTTGGTAGTTCCCACTACCAAAAAGGCGCACGGGGGCGAAGCCCCTACCTGGGGCGCGGCACGGTCTTGTCGATGAACAGTCCCTCTACCGACACACACAATTCGCCGTCCGCAGTTTTGATCTCACCGACGGTGTGAATCTTGCGGCCGTCCTTGGACAGGAATTTGCCGCTGATCGTGAGGGGCTCGAACAGCGGAGTCGGGCGATGGTACCGAGTGCTCAATTGTGCTGTCATGCCGGAATTTCCACCCCAGGCGTTCGCGACGCCGAGAACGTGATCGAGCAGCAGCGCCGAAACACCGCCGTGCACATGGCCGGGAGGGCCCTGGTACGGCAGCGTCAACGTGACCACTCCCTGCACCGACCCGTCAGCGAGCCCTTCCAGAACGAGCGGCGGCGCAATGGCGTTCTCGGGGCCGGTCACGGGGTCGTGACGAGTCACGCCCTCACCGTTCCACATGTCGATCAACCGCTCGGCCACCTCGGGTGAGTGCTGTTCGAGATGCTCTGCAATGCTGTTGAGCTCCTCCGCAACCCGGTCCAAATTGGCGTTTCCGCGGTCGGTGCGCAGCATCGCGTCGACAACGCGACGCGCTGCTGCCGTGGCCCGGTCGACCGGGGCGTCCTGCGGCGGCGACGTCAGAATCGTGCCGCCCGGATGTGTCGCTGCTGTGGGGTGCGAACCGAGGTCCATCAGTTGATCTCCATTGTTGCGTGCGTGAGAACCGGGGAGTTCTCGCGTTCGGGGCACGTCGCCGCCAACGTCAGTGTGTTGCCGTCCTGCCATACCGAGGTGGTGATGGATTCGCCGGGGAAGAGCGAACCGGCAAACCGCACCGAGTAGTTCTTTACCCGCGTCGGATCTCCGTCGAGAATCCCGTCTACCACGGCCTTGCAGACGATGCCGTACGACGCGAGGCCGTGCAGAATCGGTGCATCGAAGCCCGCCATCTTCGCGAAGGAGGGATCAGCGTGCAGCGGGTTCATGTCTCCACTGAGTCGGTACACCAGCGCCTGTGAGGGACTCGTGCTCGACGTCAGTACCTTGTCGGGCGCTCGATCAGGCACCCCGGCAACAACTTCGGGCCCGGTGTTGCCGCCGAATCCACCTTCGCCGCGCGCCCAGATCTGCATTCCGGTGGTCCATAACGGATTCCCGTCCAGGTCCTCGGCCGCCGTCTCGAGAACGATCACAGCTGCCTTTCCCTTGTCCCAGACATCGGCGACCCGAGAGGAAATACGGGCAGCACCCGTCGACGGGATGGGCGCGTGAAGTGCCAGCGACTGCCCACCGTGCAGGATCTTTCGCAGATCGATGTCGATTCCCGGCATACTCATCGACGGTGCGGGCAGTACACCCGCCGAAACTCCCTGGCCTGCAACCATTGCAAACGTCGGGAGTACCTTCAGCCCCTTTTCGTACACCCAGGTCAGTTCAGCGGGATCGAGAGCATTCACCCCTGCCCCGAGTCCCAATTGGTAGAGCATGACGTCGCGATCGGTCCACGACGCCTCGCGCACAGTCGGTTCGGCGGCCAACGCCACCTCGAGATCGATAGCCATCAGTTCTCCAAAGTTCCGGCTCGGTAGACCGTCACGACGCACGCGCCGCCCAGTCCGAGGTTGTGTTGCAAGCCAATACGAGCGCCTTCGACCTGCCGCGCATCCGCGGTCCCCCGGAGCTGCCACGTGAGTTCGGCGCACTGCGCCAAGCCCGTCGCGCCCAGCGGGTGTCCCTTCGAGATCAAACCACCCGACGGGTTGACGACCCACTGGCCGCCGTACGTGGTCGCGCCGGATTCGACGAGCTTTCCGCCTTCTCCGACCGCGCACATCCCCAGGCCCTCGTAGGTGATGATCTCGTTGATCGCGAAGCAGTCGTGCAGTTCGATGACGTCGACGTCATCGATGGTGATCCCGGCCTGCGCGAAGACCTGCTCTGCCGCAGCTGCCGTCATCGGCGCGCCGACCACGTCGATCATCGACTTCTCGGCGAACGCTGCCTCGGTGTCAGTGGTCAACGCCTGTGCGACGATTTCGATCGCCCGGTCTTCGAGGCCGTGCTCACGCACGAACTTCTCGCTCACGACGATCGCGGCTCCGGCGCCGTCCGAGGTCGGCGAGCACTGCGAACGTGTCAGCGGCTCGTGAATCATCTTGTCGCCGAGTACCTGTTCGAGGGTGTACTCGTCACGGAACTGTGCGTACGGATTGTTCACCGAATGCTTGTGATTCTTGACCGCCACCGCTGCGATCTGCTCGACCGTGGTGCCGTACTTCTTCATGTGCTCGACGGCAGCGTTACCGAACAGCTGAGCTGTCATCGGCGATCGGGCGAACCCGTAATCCTCGACCATGATCTTCAGCTGAGAGTCCAAGGTCGTGACCTTGGGCATCTCACCGTTACCGGTCAACGCCGTTTTGGTCATCTTCTCGAAGCCGACGGCCAAGGCGCACTCGGCTTGTCCGGCCTGGACCCACTCGCGCGCCATCATCAGCGCCGTCGAGCCGGTCGCGCAGTTGTTGTTGACGTTGAAGATCGGAATGCCGGTCAGACCGGTCTCGTAGAGAGCTCGCTGTCCTGCTGTCGACGCGTTGAACACGTAACCGACCGCAGCACGCTGAATCTGGCCGTAGCCGATCCCGGCATCGGTCAGGGCATTCGAGACGGCTTCGGTCACCATGTCCGGGTATTCCCAGTCGCGGGTCTCGATCTTCTCGAACTTGGTCATGCCGACGCCGATGACGAAGGTGCGATTGCTCATGTGCAGGTCACTTTCCCGGTTCAGGGTCGCGAGGCAGACCCAGGATTCGCTCACCGATGATGTTGAGCTGAACATTGGTTGTACCACCCGCGATGGACATGCACTGCGAGTTCAAGAACATCTGGGTTGCAGACATCCGATGCTGTTCGCCCAGAAGTGAACTCGGTCCGGCCCACTCCATTGCCACGTCCCAGACCTGCTGGATGTGCTCGACACCGATCAGCTTCGCCACCGAGGATTCGGCACCCGGCTGCGCGCCGGTGAGCGAGCGCAGCGTGGTGCGCAGACCGAGCAGACCACCGGATTGCGCGTCGCACAGCACCTTTCCGAGCACGGTCAGCTGCTCGTCGTCGATGCCACCGGGCAGTCCGTCGACCAGGCTCAGAAGAGCCTCGCCACCCGATCCGAGCGACGAGTCGTTGGACAGCGAGACACGCTCGTTGGCCAGCGTGGTGCGAGCGAGCTTCCAGCCGTCGCCTGGCTCGCCGACCAGGCACTCGTCGGGAACGAAGACGTCGTCGAAGAAGACTTCGTTGAACAGTGCTTCACCGGTGATCTCGCGAAGCGGGCGAATGTCGAGGCCGCTGTTCTTGATGTCGATCAGGAAGTAGGACAGACCCTTGTGCTTGGGGGCGTCGGCGTCGGTGCGCGCGAGGCAGATTCCCCAGTGCGCGTCGCGTGCCATCGACGTCCACACCTTCTGGCCCTGCAACTTCCAGCCACCGTCGACCTTGGTGGCCTTTGTACTCAGCGCGGCGAGGTCGGAACCTGCGCCGGGCTCGGAGAAGAGCTGACACCAGACGATGTCGCCGCGCAGTGACGGCGGGACGAACTTGGCGAGCTGCTCTTCGTTGCCGTGCGCGATGAGCGTCGGGATGACCCAGTTGCCGATGATCATGTCGTGCGGCTTGATCTTCGCAGCGCGCAGTTCTTCGGCGATGACCAGCTGGCTGACGGCATCGGCGGATTTGCCCCACGGAGCCGTGAAGTGCGGTGCGGTGTAGCCCTTTTCCGCGAGATACGTTTTCTGGGCGGCGCCTTCGAGTTCGAGTGCAGGAGCGAGCTCGGCTCGGACGTCGGCTCGGATCGCCTCGGCCTCGGGCGGCAGCTCGACGCTGAGCACGCGACGGGTTCCGGCAATGGTCAGCTCGGCAACGCGACGACGCCAGGATGCCGTGGAACCCAGCAGAATTCGCAGGGACTGCGCGCGGCGCAGGTACAGGTGCGCGTCGTGCTCCCACGTGTAGCCGATTCCGCCGAGCACCTGGATGCAGTCACGCGTGACGGAGAAGCCAGCCTCGAGGGCCGTGGCTCCGGCGACGGCTGCTGCGAGAGAAGCCTCTTCGGCACCGACGCCGTTGGCGGGAGTCAGCGCACGCGCAGCGTCCCAAGCGCAGACGCGTGCCTGCTCGGCAAGCGCGAGCATACGTGCAGCCTTGTGCTTGACACCCTGGAACTGGCCGATCGGGCGACCGAACTGCTGACGCACCTTCGCGTAGTCGGCCGACGTCGTGACTGCCCAGTCGGCCAAGCCTGATGCCTCGGCCGCGAACAGTGTTGCGGCAATGTCCAGTACACGCTGGGTATCGATGGTGAGGATCTCGGAATCGGTGAGCACCAAACCGTCGACGGTGACCTCGGAGTTACGACGCACGACGTCGTAGCTGGCCAAGTCCGTAACCTCGAGGCGGTCACGTCCGAGCAGAACGAATCCGCTGTCCGTCGCGAGGAGGAACAGGTCAGCGACATGGCCGCCGAGAATAAGGCTGGACGTTCCGCTGAGGGTGGTGTTGTCGCCGTCGCGGGTGATCTTCAGCGAACCCGGCTGTAGTGCAACAGCTCCGAGCGTGCTGCCATCCACGAGCGTCGGCAGTCTGTCCGTTTCTCCGGCATCACTGAGAACAGCGCTGACCACTACCGTCGGCAGGAACGGTCCGGGAACCATCGAGCGTCCAAGTTCCTCGACGACGATGGCGAGTTCGACCAATCCGTATCCTGCGCCGCCGAATTCCTCGGCTACGTGTAGTCCGAGAAGCCCCTGCTCGGCAAGCCCGTTCCAGAGTTGGGGGCGAGTTTCGACCTTCGCCTCGACGGCTTCACGGACGACGGTGGGTGTTGCGTGACGCGCCGCCCAGCCCCGTACGGAGTCGCGGAGGTCACGATCTTCTTCACTCAATCCAATAGTCATGTCTACCTCGTCAATTCGACAGTGTCAGTACGGGTCAGATGCGTTCGATAATGGTGGCGGTCGAGAGAGCGCCACCGGCGCACATCGTGACCAGAGCCGTCGACTTGTTCGAGCGCTCGAGTTCGTGCAGCGCAGTGGTGATCAGACGAGCGCCCGTGGAACCGACGGGATGTCCGAGCGCGATCGCACCACCGTTGACGTTGACCTTGGACAGGTCTGCGCCGTGAACCTGCGCCCAGGAGAGCACGACCGAGGCAAAGGCTTCGTTGATTTCGACGAGATCGATGTCGTCCAAGGTCATTTTGGCCTTGTCGAGCACCATCTGGGTGGACTCGATCGGCCCGTCCAGGTGATAGAAGGGATCGGATCCGACCATGCCGGACGCGACGATCCGCGCGCGGGGCTT
Source organism: Rhodococcus sp. 008 (assembly GCF_001682295.1). Lineage (NCBI taxonomy): Bacteria > Bacillati > Actinomycetota > Actinomycetes > Mycobacteriales > Nocardiaceae > Rhodococcus > Rhodococcus sp. 008. Next base: position 1,177,923 of record NZ_CP012749.1, read on the forward strand.
CAATCCCAGTTCCTGTGCGCGCTCTTCGCTCATCAGCAGTACCGCAGCCGCGCCATCACTGATCTGCGACGAGTTGCCGGCGGTGTGGATATGGCCTTCGATGACCGGCTTGAGCCCAGCCAGCGCTTCTGCCGTCGTCTCACGCAGTCCCCCGTCGCGAGTGACAGTGGCGATCTCACCGGTAGGCACGCCTTCCTTGTCCACCACGGGAGCCTTGACGGGCACGATCTCGCGGTCGAAGCGTCCTTCTGCCCAAGCCTGAGCTGCGCGGCGCTGCGATTCCAGACCGAACGCGTCGACGTCGGCGCGCGTGATCCCACGCTTCTCGGCAATTCGCTGCGCGGAGGTGAACTGGTCACCCATGTCGATGGTCCAGTCGTCCGGGTACGGGTTTCCCGTTCCGGGTGCGTTTGCCTGACCCAGGAACACACGGCTCATAGCCTCGACGCCGCAGCCGATACCGGCCGAGATCTGACCAGACGAAATCAGGCCGGAAATCAAATGCACTGCCTGCTGGGCGGATCCACAGGCGCAGTCGATAGTGGTTGCCGCGGTGCTGTACGGCAATCCGGCGTGCAGCCACGCCTGCCGCGTGACGTTGTTGGACTGCTCACCCGCCTGGGTGACACAGCCGCCGATGATCTGTCCGATGTCTTCCGGTGCGACGCCTGCCCGTTCGAGAACGCCGAGCTGCGCTGCTCCCAGAATCTCGGCGGGGTGCAGTCCCGCCAGGGCGCCGCGACGACGGCCGATCGGTGTCCGAGCGGCCTCGACGATGACTGCATGACCCATGATGTTCGCTCCTTCGTGGAGTTTTCGGTCGGTGAGCTGGCTCACCGTCTAATTTTCTGTAATTTATTCTATTAATGATGTCAGGGCAATGTCCGGATTGACATCAACTCTCAACTGATGCGGATTCAAAAATAGAATTGATTTCAATATTGCGAACATGACGAACCCACCCCAGAGAGGGGCGAAGTCACGTCAGTGCCGTGAGAGATTCACCAGAAGCAGGTCGCAACCCTTGCGGATGTCGTACTCCGCATCGGGGATGGAGATTCGACCGTTGAGGCACGATTGGATGACCCCGAACCACAGCTGCATCAGCAGACGCAACCCGGTGTTGTCTTCCTCGGTGGGGTTCTCGATCCCGGCCGCATCGAGAATGATCTGCCGGAAGCCGCGATCGATCTTTCCCACGTCCGGCACCGTCGCGACGTTGGCGGTACTGGACGACTGCAGCATCGCAGTCGAGAGAGCCGGCCGACGCAGTAACCCGCGAGTCGCGCGAACCAATACCTCGTACACCGCATCCTGCGGATTGTCCGACTGAACCTGATGCCTGACAAAGCTGGCACCGATCTGGTCGATCTGCTCGACCATCACAGCGACGAAGAGGTGCGTCTTCGAGGGGAAATAGCGATAAAGAGTGCCGATGGCCACGCCCGCCCGCTTGGCGACCTCGTGCATCTGTACCCGTGAGAGTTCCTTCTCGGTCCCCAATTCGGCTGCCGCTTCCAGCATCCGCACATGGCGCGCCCGCTGCTCGTCCGAACTGGGCTCTGCAGCGTCCCTGACCTCGGCAATTCTCGGCAACGTCGCCCCCATCATCGATTCTGTGTCCCGGTCGCGAACGACCTCGCCAATTCTCTCATCTCGACCACCCATCTCGGCATATTGCCCGCTCAGTGGGACCTGGCATGGCCTTCTCTCCCCGTGCGGTATTCCGTGGACACCCCACCCTCTTGGAGTAAGGACGCAATGATGCAGGACTGGACCACCGAGTGCGACGTGTTGGTAGTCGGCTCCGGCGGCGGCGCGCTGACCGGCGCATACACCGCGGCAGCTCGAGGATTGACGACGATCGTCCTCGAGAAAACCGATCGCTTCGGCGGAACTTCCGCGTACTCGGGCGCATCCATCTGGCTGCCGGGAACCCAAGTACAGGAACGTGCGGGACTCCCCGACTCGACGGAGAACGCACGCACCTATCTGCGCGCATTGCTCGGCGACGCCGAGTCCGAGCGCCAGGATGCCTACGTCGAGACCGCTCCCGATGTCGTCGCACTACTCGAGCAGAACCCGCACATCGAATTCGAGTTCCGTGCGTTCCCCGACTACTACAAGGCCGAAGGCCGGATGGACACGGGACGCTCCATCAACCCTCTCGATCTCGATCCCGCCGACATCGGTGACCTCGCCGGCAAGGTGCGTCCGGAACTCGACCAAGACCGCACCGGTCAGGATCATGCTCCCGGCCCGATGATCGGTGGGCGCGCACTGATCGGCCGACTGCTGGCCGCAGTCCAGAGCACCGGTAACGCAGAACTTCGTACCGAATCCATCCTCACCTCCCTGATCGTGGAAGACGGTCGGGTTGTCGGCGCCGAGGTCGAATCCGGCGGCGAAACCCAGCGAATCAAGGCGAACCGCGGTGTGCTGATGGCAGCGGGCGGCATCGAAGGCAACGCCGAGATGCGTGAGCAGGCCGGCACCCCCGGCAAAGCGATCTGGAGTATGGGTCCCTTCGGCGCCAACACCGGTGACGCGATCTCCGCCGGAATTGCTGTCGGTGGCGCAACCGCTTTGCTCGATCAGGCGTGGTTCTGCCCCGGCGTCGAGCAGCCGGACGGCAGCGCCGCATTCATGGTCGGCGTTCGCGGCGGACTCGTCGTCGACAACGCGGGCGAGCGTTACCTCAACGAGTCTCTCCCGTACGACCAGTTCGGCCGGGCCATGGATGCGCACGACGACAACGGTTCTGCAGTGCCGTCGTTCATGATCTTCGACTCGCGCGAGGGTGGCGGACTACCTGCCATCTGCATCCCGAACACGGCGCCGGCCAAGCACCTCGAGGCCGGAACCTGGGTCGCCGCCGACACTCTCGAAGAACTCGCCGCCAAGACCGGACTGCCGGCCGACGCATTGCGCAGCACTGTCGAAAAGTTCAACGATGCCGCAAAGCTGGGAGTCGACGAAGAGTTCCATCGCGGCGAAGACCCGTACGACGCATTCTTCTGCCCACCCAACGGCGGCGCGAATGCGGCACTGACGGCGATCGAGAACGGTCCGTTCTACGCGGCCCGCATCGTCCTCAGTGACCTCGGCACCAAGGGCGGATTGGTCACCGACGTCAACGGTCGAGTCCTGCGTGCCGACGGCAGCGCCATCGACGGCCTGTACGCCGCCGGCAATACGAGCGCGTCACTGAGCGGCCGCTTCTACCCCGGTCCTGGCGTTCCGCTCGGCACGGCCATGGTCTTCTCGTACCGAGCAGCCCAGGACATGGCGAAGTAACCAGCACAACGAGGACGTGGGGCAGGCAATGTCAGAATCACCTGCCCCACACTCTTTCGCACGGCGACGCGATTTTGTATCACTCCAGGTCGATACCGGGCAACCCGTCCACACTCTTCGCGTTCTTCTCGGCGCGATAGGCGATGAGCCGCTCCGGACCCCTCTTCTCCGCCACGCGGTCGAGCACGTCACGATCGGATTGGTAGTCCATCAGCGGTACTGCGTATCCGCACGAATCCGAAATACGCGTCAGATCGACCACGACGATCGACCGCAGCCCCGGGTGCTCAGGGAACCTACCGACAAGCTCGTTGAACGGTTCCGACCCTGCAAGCAGAACGTGTCCGTGACCGTGCAGTCGTACGATCTTCGGTGGTCCGTCAAACGCCATGAACATCAGTATTATTCGCGAGTTCTCGCGCACGTGCGCGATGGTTTCCACACCGCTGCCGGTGAGGTCGAGGTACGCCACCCGGGTGGATGTCAGCACCACAAACGATCCGACTCCCCCTTTGGGTGAGCAATTGACCAACCCGTCAGCAGACAACGGTGCGGTGGCAACGACGAACAGCGGTTGAGCCTGCAACCACGTGGTGAGCTTTTCATCGATGCCTTCGTAGACGCGCCCCATGTCGAGAGTGTAGTTCGCGCCGACTGGACGTCACGGGGCAGACGCTGCGGCGGCTCGAATCTCCTCACACATCGCTGCGAAGACGCGGTCGTCGGCGGGATTCGCCGGCACCGCCAGTGCAATGCCGTCGCAGAGACTCGCGTATTTCGAACTCAGCACCTCGGGGAGTTCGGCGTAGGTGCATTGCGTGACCAGCCTGTCGAGAACATCGTCGGTGAGGACGGCAGGTAGTCGAGCCCAATCACCTGCCCGCGCCATCACTGTCAGTTCTTCCCCGACCTCGGACAATCCGAGGACCTCCAGCGCGACTCGGTACGCCGGAGTGGAGTAGAGAAAGGCAAGTTCACTGCGCACCGCTTCTCGTTGAGCAAGTATCGCGGCAGGATCTTTGCCGGTGATCATCTTCGGAACGGCAATCAGTCGCGGCTTCCTTCCTCCTGCCGTCAACGATGGAATGATCCTCTCCGCGAGCACCTTCGGATGGGAGCTGGTGGGGTGAGAAACAAAACCGTCGGCGACGGCTCCCGCCAGTGAGCACATGCGCGAGTTCACTCCCCCGGTCCAGATCTCCGGAGCCGGAACATCGAGCGGCCCGGGATTGAAGTAGGGCTGCAGCCGGTCGAAGGTGTAGTGCGTTCCGGCATGGTCGAGTTCACCGCCCTCCTGAAACACTCGGAAGATCTCGCGTACAGCCCTGACGTAATCACGCAGTTGCGCAACAGGATCCGTCCACGGCATCGAGTACCGCCCGACGATGTTCCCACGCACCTGCGTCGCAAGCCCCAGTTGAAATCGTCCACCCGAGAAACCCGCAAGATCCCAGGCAGCCAAAGCCGTCACCATGGGACTGCGCGCAAACGCGACAACCATCGACGTCCGGACAGTGAGAGTACTGCTGTGCTCGACGGCCAGGGCCGCCACCGCAAACGGATCACGAATGGTTTCGGAGATGTGCACCGTGTCGAAACCAAGGTTCTCGATGCGTCGGACGTGCTGAGCTACCTGCCGCAGCGGAGTGTCGGCAGGTAGCGAGGTCACCAATTCCATATCAGCTCAAAGGCTCCAGGCGAATCGACAGCAGCTTTCCTTCGGTAGCCACCTTGCGAGCGTGTTCATTGAAATCCGGGGCGGCACAAACGAACAGGGTACGACCGTCGGAACCGCCGAGTCCGCAAGCGAAGACACCGCTGCCGAAGGCAATTTCGTCGACTATCTCCCCGCTGGCGCCCACATGAAGAACACGGCTTCCGAGGGCATCGGCCACCCACATCGAATCGTCTCCGTCGATACAACACCCGTCCGCCGCAACGACGATCTGAGCGAGGGTGGTCTCCATCTCGGGTCCACCAGGCACCGGCCCGAACGACGCCCAGTCGCGGCGTTCACCCAGAGAGCCGTCGGCCTGGACGGCAAACGCACTGATTCGATTTCCCAGCGTTTCGTCCACGAGCAGATCTCCGGTCGACGTCAGAGCCATTCCGTTGGGGAAGTGGAGATCTCGCGCGACGACGTGCACCGATCCGTCCGGGTCGACGCGGAGGAGATCTGCCGTCTCGACGGGGGCCAGGTTCATCAGATCGAACCCGAAGTTGCCCACGTACGCTCGTCCCTGTGCGTCGACCAGCATGTCGTTGACGTTGGCACTGACGTACCCGGACAAGTCTGCGTGCACCACCAACTCGCCATCGGATTCTCGCCGCAGAATCTTCTGGTCCCGCATGGAGACGACCAGTAATCTGCCGTCCGGAAGCCACCCCAGCCCGGACGGCTGCCCTGGAACCTCCGCCTCGACGCGTATGTCTGTCCCGTCCTCGCAGGCCGAAATCACCTGGTAGGTGTAGAAGTCCGATACCCAGATCCGGTTCTCGTGCCAGCGCGGGCATTCGAAGTAGGTGTATCCCTCGAGAACTACCGCAACTTCTGGTGCCATCAGGCTCTCCTGCGTCGGTGACGAATGGACTATCAGCCCATTCAATCACCGGCACCGCTGTCGCGGTGTCCGATTCCCGACTAGTCGCCGGCGCGAACTTCGTCCAACACGTCGAAAGCGGATTCCCATCCGTCGTACACATTCCCGTCACCCTTGAATCCCGGAATTCCTACCAGGTGGAAGGTCATTTCGGTTTTGTCACCCCGTTCTGCGAGCGTGACCGTTATCCGAGGTGCGGCATCCACTGGATCACTCGGATTTCCCCAGGTGAAGACCAGCCTCTTCGGCTCGTCGACCTCGAGATAGGTTCCGCCGGTGGGGTACTCGGCTCCGTTCTCGTCGTTGATCATCAGGTAGCGGTACGTTCCGCCAACCCGGGGGTCGATCGTGACGTACTCCCGAGGACTGCTGACACCCTTCGGATGCCACCAGCGCGCCGCCTCGTCGGGGTCGGTCCACGCCTGCCAGACAAGGTCGCGCGGCGCATCGAAGATCCGGGTGATGGTGAATTCTGCAGTGGCATCGACGTTCTGGTCACTCATTGTCCTTCTCCTTCTTCGGTCGAGGTTGCTTCAGCTCACGTAGACGCTCGTCGAGGAGGTCGAAGCGTTCGTTCCAGCCTCGCCGGTGTTCGTCGACCCAGGCGCTGGCGTCGTCGAGACCCTCTGCGCGAAGGGTGCACGTGCGCCATTGCGCGGTGGCGGTTCGTTCGATGAGACCGGCTCGCTCGAGCACCTTCAGATGCTGAGAGATGGCGGGTCGACTCATTTCGAACGGCTCGGCCAACTCACCGACGGTCATCGAACCATCAGTGAGGCGAGAGAGCATTTCGCGCCTCGTCGGGTCGGCCAATGCGCTGAACACTGCATCGAGTCGGCCACTTCGCTCGTCCATGTAAGCAACTCCTTAATTAAGGAATAGCTTAAACATAGGACTCGACATCTTGCGCGTCAACCCTTTCAGCTCCAGGTATATCGAAGCCGCTCGACGGTTGTCGCCTCGTCCATCTGGGAGAAAGTCTCGCGCTCAACTCCCTTCACTGACACCATCGCTTCGATGATCGACTCCCCGAAGATTTCCTTCGCCACCGAGGAGGAGTTGAACTTCTGCACTATCTCGCGCAGATCGGTGGGGACTCGGGTCACCCCGCGCTCATCACGTTCCGCCTCCGTGAGAGTCGACGGGTTCACCACAATTTCCGGCGGCAATGGCGAGGCATTGCCGATACCGATATGCGAAAGGCCAAGTATCGCAGCGGTCGCCAGATACGGGTTGGCCGATGGATCGACGATTTTCACTTCGGCGTTGGCGCCGTGTGGATTCGACGGTGACTCTGCGCAGAACCTCAGTGCCGCTTCCCGGTTCTCGAGCCCCCAACAGACGTAGGCCCCCGACCAATTGTCCGGTCGCAGCCTGACCCCGGAGAGCGGTGAGGACGCAAAGACGGCCGTGAATTCCGTGAGGTGAGAGAGGATTCCACCCAAAGCTGATGATCCTTTGTCGGTCATCCCGTACTCCTGCCCGCCACCGGAGAAGACGGGCCGCCCACCTGAGTTCAACGAAAAGTGCTGGTGTGCACCGTTCCCTGCACCTCCGATCGTAGGTATCGGTGAAAACGAGGCCGCCAATCCATGGGCTCTGGCAGTGCGGCTGATCAAGATCCGGGCCAGTATCACCAGGTCGGCAGCCTGAACAGGAGTTGCCGGAGCGACGGAGATCTCGAATTGTTCCGGTCCGTACTCTGCATGAACTTGCTCGATATGAAGTTGTGCGCGTTCGGCATTGCGCAGAAGGTCCTTGAGGAAGTCCTCGCGGCGCAGGACTGCACCTAACCCGTACGCCGACCACGCTCCGTTGCACGCATCACCGAAAAGAGTGAACTCGATCTCGTGACCCACCCGAGCTTCCAGTCCGTCGGCGGCAAGCCGCGCCACGACGGCAGTGAGTGCGGACCGAGTACACACGGCAGCCGTCGCACCGTCTTGCTCGTGCAACGTCGCCGGCGCCCACGACACGCCCCCGCCGAGATCACGGAGGTCGGAGCGGTCGATACGCAACCGGAGATCACCCACGACGGAAAAGGAATCGGTGAAGGCAATCCGATCGTCGCTACAGAAGACGTTCCAGCTCGGTGAGACTCCCGCACCGGCGTTCTCGAAGACACCGGTTCGGCCGGCCGGCATCACCTTCGCGCGCGCGACACCCGCCATGTCGACGATCGAGCCGATGGTCAGAGCCGGTACTTCCCTCATCCAAAGGCAAATACCCCACCCGGTGACGCGCCAACCCGTCAGATCAGGTTGTCCTCCACCGGCAGTCCGAACGCCGCCCGGCCGTAGAGCGCCAACGCGCGCTCGGGTTCGTTGGCAACGTGAACGCTGCCCGCATGAACGTCACGCCACGCACGCTCGATCGGGTTTCCGCGAGAGAGGGAGTTCCCGCCTGCCGTCTTGAAAAGCATGTCGATCGCTTCCACCGAGCGTTCCGTCGCACGAACCTGATCACGACGCGCACGCAGCCTCATCGAGAGTGGGAGCTCCTGACCGGCCACAGCAAGTTCGTACATCTCCCGGATATTGCGATCCATCTGCAGAATCGCAGCATCGATCTCCGACGACGCACGTGCGACGGCGACCTGAGCGAACTGATCCTCGCTGAACCGTCCACCACCCAAACTCAGACGGACGCGCTCACGCATCACGTCCAGGTACCCCTCGTAACAACCGGCGACGATGCCCACACACGGCGCGGCAACCGTCGAGGTGAAGATGCTCCCGAACGGAAGTTTGTACAGCGGGCCAGGATTGACCGCTTGGCCAGGACCACGCAGTTGTGCGGTCTCGTAGTTGCGCTTCAATCGGTGCTCGGGAACGAAGGCCTTGTCGACCACGATCTCGTTGCTCGCGGTGCCCCGCATACCCACGACATCCCACACGTCACGGATTTCGTAATCGGTGCGCGGCACCAACACCGTCATGAAATCGACGGGACGACCATCCATGCCGACCACCATCGCGCCCAGCAACGCCCAACTCGCGTGGTCGCAACCGGAGGAGAAACCCCACTGGCCCGATAGCTCGTAGCCTCCGTCCACCGCCGTCAGTCGACCGACCGGCGCATAGGCGGACGAAATGAGCGTCGTCTGATCCTCTCCCCACACGTCGGCCTGCGCTCGGTCGTCGAAAAGTGCAAGATGCCACGGGTGCACCCCCACCACCGACGCGACCCAACCGGTCGAGCCGCAGGCAGCCGAGATGGCCCTGACCACTTCGTAGAACTGAACCGGGTCGCTCTCGGCACCTCCGTATCTTTTCGGCGCCAGCATGGAGAAGACGCCGGCTTCGGACAGCTCCCGGATGGTCCGTTCGGAGATCTTGCGCGAATCGTCGACCTTCTGAGCGCGGGCCGCGATCTTCGGAAGCAGATCACGGACTGAACTCAGAACCTTGTTGACCATGGGAGACACTCCTCGCACCGAACCGTGAGGGAGCGGATCGGCAGATAGACATAACGGCTGCCCCGTCACGATATGTCGGTCACGCGTTCCGGTGATCGGAAGTCCCGGAGGCCGGGATCAGCCGCCGGATCCTCGCGCTCGCCGCTGGTCCCGGCCAGTGAGACGAGACCCCAGAGGCAATTCACGCTCCCCTAGCGTCGGGCGTCGACACTGCCCCTGGAAAGGACGGGACTCATCGTGACGATCACTCAGTCCGACAACGACGAGGTTCGCGAGATCCAAGCTGGAACCGCGCCTACACGCTTTGCGCGTGGATGGCACTGCATTGGACTCACGGAGTCCTTCAAGGACGGCCAGCCGCACTCCATCGAGGCGTTCGGCACCAAACTGGTCGTCTTCGCCGACAGTGAAGGCAACGTCAAGATCCTCGACGCGTACTGCCGTCACATGGGTGGCGACTTGAGCCAGGGCACCATCAAGGGCGACGCCATTGCCTGTCCGTTCCACGATTGGCGCTGGGGCGGCAACGGCAAGTGCCAGAAGATTCCGTACGCACGCCGCGTCCCCCCGCTGGCCAAGACGCGCGCCTGGCAAACCCTCGACCAGGACGGCATGCTCTTCGTCTGGCACGACCCCGAGGGCAACCCGCCGACCGACGACGTGGCTATCCCCCGCATCGAAGGCGCGCTCAGCGACGAGTGGAGCGACTGGGTCTGGTACACCACGACCGTCGACACCAACTGTCGTGAAATCGTCGACAACATCGTCGACATGGCGCACTTCTTCTACGTGCACTACTCCTTCCCGACGTACTTCAAGAACGTCTTCGAAGGCCACGCCGCAACGCAGTACATGCGCGGCGTCGCTCGCTCCGATATGCGTCCCCACGCAGCAGGCACCCCGAAGATGGTCGGCAGCAACTCGGTTGCGACATACTTCGGCCCCTCCTTCATGGTCGACGACCTGACCTACGAGTACGAGGACTACAACGTCGACTCTGTGCTCATCAACTGCCACTACCCGGTCAGCGCTGACAAGTTCGTGCTCCAGTACGGCATCATCGTCAAGAAGTCGGATCGCTTCCAGGGTGAAGCCGCCGACGCGATGGCCGCGAACTTCGGCACGTTCATCGCCAAGGGCTTCGAGCAGGACGTCGAGATCTGGAAGAACAAGACTCGCATCGAGAACCCGCTCCTGTGCGAAGAAGACGGCCCGGTCTACCAGCTCCGTCGCTGGTACGAACAGTTCTACGTCGATGTCGCGGACATCGCTCCCGAGATGACCGAGCGCTTCGAATTCGAACTCGACACCGCGCGACCCGTCGCAGCCTGGCAGAAGGAAGTCGAAGACAACCTCGCTGCAAAGAAGGCAGACGAAGATGCAGCCTCTTCAGTGCGCTGAGTGCAAGGCTCAGGTCCTGGTCCAGAAGAACAGTTGGGAACACACCACCGTTCAGTGGAGTGACCAGGCCCGCGCCCAGTGCCTCGAAATCGCCGACGACCGTGAATTCGGGCAGCGAGAGGGACGACCCGGTGCCCCTCGCAAGCAGTGCGGCGCCTTGATCGCGTCCATCGTGAACGCTGCAACAGCGGGCGAACTCGAGATCCTCAACGACGAGCCGGTGCCTCAGCCGATCGTCGACGACAGCGAACCCGTACCCGCTCCGTTTCACTAGTCAAGCCAACATCTTTCGAAGAAGGTAGTAATGATCGATCCTCAGTACTACGGCCCGTGGGCAGTCATCGCCGGCGGTTCAGAAGGTGTCGGCGCAGGGTTCGCCGACGAGCTCAGCAAGATCGGCATCAACCTCGTTCTCATCGCCCGCAAGCCGGGCCCGCTCGAGGAGACCGCGGCCAAGGCACGCGCCAACGGCGTCGAAGTACGCACTCTCGCATTGGATCTGCTCGTTCCGGACGCGCTCGATCAGATCAAGGCTGTCACCGACGACGTCGAGGTTGGTCTCCTCATTTTCAACGCCGGCGCCAACAGCTACGGCCACGAGTTCGTCACCGGAGATCTGACGGGATTTGCCGGAGTCATCGAGCTGAACATCAACAAGCAGCTCGAACTCTCGCACCACTTCGGCGGATTGATGAAGGATCGCGGACGCGGCGGCATCATGCTGCTCGGTTCGCTGGCCGGATTCATGGGCTCCGAGCACCAGAGCATCTACGCGGCGTCCAAGGCATTCGGGCGCATCTTCGCCGAAAGCCTGTGGCTCGAACTCCAGCCGTACGGCGTTCACGTCGTCGAGTTCATTCTCGGTGTCACTCGCACACCCGCTATGATTCGCGCGGGACTGAACTTCGACATCCCGGGCATGAACGTCGCAGAGCCCGAAGATGTTGCACGTGAAGGTCTCGAACACCTTGCCGACGGCCCGATCTGGGTGGCTGCAGGAAACTACGAAGGCGCCAAGAAGCGCAGTGGCTTCCCCCGAGACAAGATGGTCAAGGGCGCTGCCGAAGCGATGCGCAAGCTGCTCAACCGCTGACATCTGCTGTGCGCCTTTATTAACCCCCCGACGTTAAGAAAGGCGCACAGCATGAGCATCGACATCACCACTCTTCTCGACGAACGCGAGATCACCCGCTCCATCTTCGAGTTCGCCCGAGCCATGGATGCGCGAGAGTGGGATGAACTCCACCGGATCATGACGCCGGACGCTACGGCAGAATTGGGCACCGGAACTCTGTGCGGACCCGCCGAGGTAGTGGCGTCCATCCGCTCGTTCCTCGACGAGTGCGGTCCCACCCAACATCTGATCGGTAACGTGCTGGTCGAGGTGGTCGGCGATCTCGCCACCAGCCGCTCCTATGTCAGCGACATGCATGTGGGCACCGGGAGCAAGGCTCACCTGAACTTCTTCACCCTCGGCGACTACCACGACTCATGGGCGCGGATCGACGGAAAGTGGCGAATGACGCACCGCACCAAGCATTCACACGCCAGTCAGGGATCCATCGAGGTTCTGGGCGCCGGCCCCAGCGGTTGGCGGAGCTGATTCAGCTCAACATCGACGAACGGCCGGTCGCGAGCGGACTCTTGCTGGTGAGTCCGCCGTCGACCACCAGGGTCTGCCCCGTCATGTAGCGAGATTCGTCCGAAGCCAGGTAGACCATGGCATGCGCGATGTCTTCGGGTTCGCCGAGGTAAGGCAGGGCGTTTGCCTGCTTCATGCCGTCGATGACATCAGCGGGGATGTTGTCCACGAGAGCGGGTGTCATGATCGCGCCCGGCGCTACGGCATTGCACCGAACACCGTTTGCTCCGTACTGGACTGCGATGTACTGCGTCAGACGAATGACTGCCGCTTTGGCGGATCCGTAGGCAGACTGCAGGGAATCCCCGATCAATCCACCTACCGAGGCCGTGTTGACGATCGATCCTCCACCGGCACTGTTCATGTGCGGAATGGCAAGTCGTGAAGCGACGACAGTGCTGCGGACGTTGAGCGACATCACGCGATCCCACTCGTCCAAGTCCATCCGGAGCAGGTCGAGATCCTTGCGCGGGTTACTACCGCCCACGTGATTACACAGGACGTTGATGCCGCCGAATTCGGTGACCGCCTTTTCGATCATCGCTGCCAGAGAGTCCTCGTTCATGACATCGACACCGAAACCCACTGCATTGCCACCCGTCTCGCGAATCGCCACCGCCGATTCCTCTGCACGCGCAGGATCGAGGTCGGCGACCAACACCTTGGCGCCCTCTGCCGCCATGAGTTGTGCTGCTGCACGCCCGATTCCACTGGCGGCGCCTGTGATCACTACATTCTTGCCTTCGAGCCTGTTCATATCTGTTCCTTTCGCGGAGAATCGCCATACCCGGATCTCACGTGCCCGGAGTTGACAGCTCGGCGATTGCCCGATCACTACCAGTCAACGCAGGATCGACAGCCTCGTCCAACTTTCTTGAATGAACTCACAAGTACGTGACCACGGCCCGCGCACCTGCTACACCGCCGAAATCGAGTGGCGACGGAAGACCTCACTGTGCTGAAGTGGCACTATGCAGAATTCTGTTCGACCGCTGTCCATCGACGACCTCGACCGTGCCGCCGAGGTTCTCGGCGAGGCGTTTGCCGACTACCCCTGGACGAACTGGTGCGTCGCCGAAGACTCCCACGTGGAACGCGTCGCGACTCTGCAACGGATCTACCTCGAACACCTGGCACTACCGTTCGGGCGTTCCTACATAGACGATTCCGGCAACGGCGTCATCGCAGTCCTGCCGCCGGACGCTCCAGAGCCTGATGAAGCGACCGTCGAGAAGATCGTCGAACTGCACGGAGATCGGTTCGAGCGCGTTCTTCAGGCTGACGAACAACTGTCTGCGCTTCCCGTCCCCGACAACGCGTGGTCGTTGGCAACGATCGGTACGACGCCGCGCTCACGCGGAACCGGATTGGGTTCTGCGCTACTGAAACATGCTTTGGCGGAACTGGATCGAACCGAACAGAATTGCTGGCTCGATACGTCGACCGAACGAAATCTACCGCTGTACCAACGGTTCGGTTTCACGATCGTCGGCCAGACCTCGCTCCCCGACGGACCGGACGTATGGCGGATGCATCGACTTCAGAGCTGATTGTTCGACTTCAGCACTCGCCGAATCATTTTCGACAACGACGCGTATTGGGTGATCGTGTTGACGGCGATCCACCTCGAGACCGGCCACGTCCGGGTCCACGAGAAAACCCCGACCGACAGCAGTTGATCATCGTCAAGGGTCTCGATGTAGTTGCGCAACATCGCAACAGCAGCTCCCAAGCGGTCACGAAGCTCCTGAGCCGGAATGTCGATGCTCGCGTCGACAACCGACTGGTTCAGTGCGGGTGTTTGCGTCCACTTGTAACCCGCCGCCGGCGTCTGCGGAGCCTCGTCTCGCAGCCCGGCACCTATCCACTCTGCGACGGCCTCTGCCCACCAGACACGCACAGCGAGTACGTCGTGCACCGTCCACGCATCGACGGCAACGGCGTCGAACGCATCGGCCTCGGCGACGCCGTCGAGTAACGCTTCGAGTTTCGAATACGCCGAGTCCAGCTCGCTCACTAGTTCTTCGCGTGACCAGGTCTGCGCCACAATGCCTCCGAACGATCAGTGGAGAAGAAAGAAGCGGGACCATCTCGACTCGATGGCCCCGCCTCCAACTTTAACGTCCTTCCGGATTCAGTTCAGCTCACCCAAGAACCTTCCGAGGTTCTCGGCGATTTCCTTCGACCTGGTGTGGTGCAGGTAGTGGTCTCCGTCCAGCAAGATCACCTCTCCGTGATCGACGGAGGCTGCCTGCCCCTCGTGCAGCTCTGTCCAGCCCTGAACTTCTGAATTGTTCACGGCGAACAACAGAATCGGAAGATCGGCTGGGAACGTCTTGCCGATTGCTTCAGCAAAGTTACTCGAAAGATGATCCATCTCGTTGAGATAGGTATCGCTGAAGTTGTTCTTCGCAGTCAACTGTCGCATCTCGTCCTTTGCGGCGGGATCGAGGTACTCGTCCGAGGCTTCACCACCGACGACCTTGGACAGCAATTCCGCCAAGCCCAATTGCCTTCCAACTCGGAGTGCGTCGATCGGGAATTTGGTATCCATGTTCGGCTGCCCTGGAACACTGCTGTCGATACCCACGAATGCGGTGACCTCGTCACGGTACTTCGCGGTGTAGTCCAGCGCATAGAGACCAGTGATCGAGTGCCCCATGAGGATGTATTCGTCAATTCCCAGCGACTGTACTGCCGTATGAATCTCTTCGACGATGTTCGAAGTCGTGCGGTCCTTGTCCGTTCCATCACTGTAGCCGTAACCGAAGGGCTCGATCGTGACGACGCGGTAGTCAGGTGCGAGCTCGTTGACAAGCGGTGTGAAGTCGAGAATCGGTGCGGACGTTCCGAACCCGGGTAACAGCACTATGGTCTGATCGCCGTTGCCGCGGATCGAGTAGCTCATGTTCTTTCCGTCGACGGACACGAACTGGTTGCCCGTCTCCCCGGCCGGAACGCTCGCTTTGCTGGAGCCGACATTGAATACGAGCGCTATCGATACCAGCACAACCAGAACTACGGACACCGAAGCAACCAGCTTCAGTGCAACGGTACGAATCTTCTTCATTCTCATCCTCATCTTCTCGGGCGTCGATACGGCTAGGAAAGGCTCGACATCGAGGCCGCACTGGTCTCGTCGAGCACACGCAACACGTTGTTGCCCATCAGCTTTGCCAAGTCCTCCGCGGACCAACCGCGTTCCGCCAGACGGTCTATCAACACCGCGAAACCGGATACGTCCTGCATACCGTCCGGAAAGTCGTCGAACCCATCGTAGTCACTGCCCAAACCGATGTGGTCGATGCCCGCGACGTCTCGGGCATGCTCGACGTGGTCGGCGAGATGGTCCACTGTCATCGCCGGTCGTGGGCCGACTCGCCCGCCTTTGAACCACTCGTTGTACTCGGCAGAAAGGAACATGGGTACAAAGGCGATCATGATGACCCCGCCGTTGTCCGCGAGCAGTCGCATGACGTCGTCGGGAACATTACGGGGGTGACCGCACAGCTGAGAGCACGACGAATGGCTGAAAATCACCGGCGCCGAAGACGTCTCGATGGCATCTCTCATCGTTTCCACCGAGACGTGCGACAGGTCGACGAGTACGCCGAGCCGATTCATTTCGCGCACGATCTCGCGACCGAAGTCGGTCAGCCCGCCGTGTACTCGAGTGTCCGTCGCGGAGTCCGCCCACCCGGTGTTGTCGTTGTGCGTCAGCGTCATGTACCGAAGACCAAGGCGCGCCATCATTCTCAGGACACCGAGCGAGCTGCCGATGCTGTGACCGCCCTCCGCGCCCAACAAGGACGCGACCTTGCCCTCGCTCCAGATGCGACGCACGTCGTCACCTGTACGCGCGAATTCGAAAGTATCCGGATATCGCTCGATCATCCGGTACACGTAGTCGATCTGTTCGAGTGTGTACTGAACCGCCTCTGGCTCCGTCCGGTCACACGGGGTGTAAACCGACCAGAACTGCGCACCGACGCCGCCGCGACCGAGTTTGTCGATGTCGGTTTGGAAGATGGAATCCTTCTCGAGATTCTCCACCGAGTATGCGGCAGTTTCGCGAGCCGTCCAGGCCAGATCGTTGTGACCGTCGATGACCGGCGCAAGGCCGTAAGCATCCAGTGCCGCGGGGTGATTCACGTCCGGAAAAGGAGCGAGAGGTTTCATCATGAGTTTTCCTCGAAAAGTAGTGCGGGCAGGTCGAGGGCCCTCATCGCCTTCGACCTGCCCGAGATTTCATTCAGCGGAGAGAATCATCTCGCCGCGACTAGTCGGAAATCTTCTTGAAAAGCCTTGTCATGTAGAGATATTGCTCGCCATCGATCGTGAGATGAGCCATCTCACCCGAAGCGCTCTCGTTACTGATCGAGAACCGGGAGGCGGACAGAGGCACGACCTTGGTGGGCGGAGCCGGCGGCTCGCCGTCGATCTCGACCTTGGCGAAGTTCTGCACCTGGAATCCGCCGTCCTCGCCGCGCGTGAGTTCGATTCGCACGGTTGTCGATTCATAGGTTCCGAGAATGTGCGACAGGTCGATGTCTTCCGCATTCGGCTCGGACTTCGGTTCCGGCAGAACGAGATCGAGCTCCTGGGCGATCTCCTTCTCGATGTCGTGGGCCAGGGCGCCGCCGCCACGCGAGTTGGTCACCACGGCCATGGCGAGACCGAGCTCGGGGAAGGTGTGAAAACGAGTGATCTGGCCGATCGTCGCACCACCGTGCTGCGCGGACGTCACGCCGCCCCAGTCGGACAGGATCCAGCCGAGGCCCCAGGCCTGATCGACGCTCGAGACCGCGGTCAGGTCGAATTGCGGAGTGCGCATCAGGCGCGCGGATTCTTCGGACAGAATGCGTTCACCCGTCAATGCGAGTCCGTCACGCATGTGTGCAGCACCGAAGGTCAGGAGCGAGCTGACCGATCCGGTGATGATCCCGGCCGGACCGATACCGCGCGGAAGCAGCCACTGCTTGGTCGGAATCACCTTGTCCGGCGACGTCCGATCCGGGTTGGCCACGTGGCCGACGGCCGTGCGGAACAGCGGCGCGTCCTTGGCCTTGGTGATGATGTGCGTCAATCCGAGTGGCTTCCAGAGATATTCGACCAACGCCTCGTCCCACGTCATCTCACGAAGGACCTCGACGATGCGGCCGGCAACGGCAAAACCCGCGTTGCTGTAACTCAGATGCCCGCCGGGCTCGGTGACGCTGATCGCGGTCGCGAGTTCGTCGACGTACTTCTCGACGCAGTCGTCACCGTCACCGGTGTCGTTGAACAGGTCTCCGTCGATACCGCTTGTGTGCGTGAGCAACTGGCGGATCGTGATTTCCTTCGTGTTGGAAGGATCCGCGATCGTGAACTCCGGAAGCACCTCCACCACCAGGGTGTCCAGCGTCAGCTTGCCCTCGTCGACGAGCTGCATGATCAGCGTCGTCGTCCAGATCTTGCTCGCGGATCCGTACTGGAACAGGGTGTCTGCGTCGACGTCGACGCGCGTGTTCAGGCTCGTCACTCCGGTGGTGATGACACGGATGTCCGCCGCGCCGTCTTCGCCCAGCGCGATCACACCGACCTGCGCGCCCGGTACCGAATGCTTGGCTGCCAGTTCGTCGAGGCGTTCCTGCCACTTCGGGGCGACAAGTAGGTCCTTGGGCAAGTCGGTCACAGGTCGAACTCCTTCGATCATGGAAGCGAGCGGCGTAGACGGCGTTGCTGGGATCCGCTCAGGTCTCACTCGTCGGGAAGTGAGGTTGCGGAAGCAATAACCGTCCACCCATGATCTCAGTGTGCTCGCAGTCACGTCCTGGTCGATTGCACCGAAGTCGACCCCGAAAATGGTGCAATCCGACGAGCGAGTGTTCAGGATTCGCCATTCGAAACGATCAGCGCTCGAAGGTTCCTTCCAAGCGATTGCGTGAACCCGGATGGATCAAGCGCGCCGCGCTGACCAATCCGTTAGCCGACCACGTGCGGCGGCGAATCAGCAGGCACGGTTCCCCGCGATCGATGCGTAACAGCTCGCATTCGTCCGGGCTACCCAACACCGCTTCCACGACATGCTCGCCGCGAACCAGAGGCGCAACGTCACTCAAGTAGTTGTTGGGGGTGATCGCGGTGAAGTCCTGGCGCAGATAGTCTGGCGCCTCGTTCGGATTCACGAATCGGTCTTCCACCTGAATCGGAGTTTCGTCCTCGAAGTGCACCATCAGCGAATGGAACACCCGTTTGCCCACCGATTCACGAAGGAACGTCTGCCCGTGGTCGGTTTCTTCCTCACGAACGAAGACGACCTCGGTTCGATGACGGTGGCCGCGGCGCTGAATCTCGTCGGCGATGTTCTTGACTTCGAACAGCGGGGACGCGGTCTTCGTGGCGGCGACAAAAGTACCGACCCCCATCATCCGCACGATCAGACCGTCGCTGGTGAGTTCGCGAAGCGCTCGATTGATCGTCATTCGTGACAACCCCAGTGCACTGACCAGTTGATTCTCCGAAGGCAGCTGATCGCCTTCGGTCCACCGACCCGAGTTGATCTGCGAGACCACGAGGTTCTTGACCCGTTCGTAGGCAGGGGCGGACTCGCCGCCTGCCTCGTTGAACAGCACGGCGAGTTCTGCGTCCACTTCGGCAATCGCCATCGCCACCACCCGTTCGTCGAAAACCACCGAGTCGGTTCTCCCGTTCGGCCTCCGAAGTCTATCCGCCTCGTGCACCTTTCCGATCCATCCGAGAGCGTCCGCGCCGGACCTAACCCACCATGCGCCGCAATTGGCTCGTCGCAACCGAAAGCGCAGCAAGATCGTGTTGCCCGGATGCCTCGATCTCTGCGAGCGCGAGAGTGGACCTCTCGATTCTCGACGCATTCCTTTCTTCCCACCTCGAGAGTTTTTCCGCTGTCGTGTCACCCGCTTCCGCGTCGGCCAAGACGTCGAGGGTCAGGGCCCGCACCGTCGAGTACAACTCGTCCCGCAACGACAACCTCGCCAACGCGTTCCATTTTCCGTCCTTGCTCAACGCCGACACTCGATTGAGCATCGGGACGAGCCCAACATGCTCACCGAGCCGGAAATAGAGTTCGCCGGTCTCCGAGATCGTCCGATCGGCGAGGTCCGCGATCTCCACCACGTCGAGCAGTCCGAACTGATCGAGCAATATCTCCACTCGCCTGACCAGGTTCTCCGGCGCGCCTTTGTCCGTGATGAGGACCGTTCGCGCAGCCAGGTTCCGCTGATCTGCGCCTACCAGCCAGCCATCGAGCTCTGCCGACGCCTCCGCGATGCGATCACCGAATCTGCTGATCTCGGCCCCGACGGCCAGCGGTTGCGGACGACGTGTCAGCATCCACCGTGACGCCCGGTCGAGCAGTCGCCTGGTGAGCAGGATCAACTCGTCGGACACTGCGGTCGAGATCGAGGCTTCGCTGATGTCGTGCCACAACCCCCACAGTCCGAACACCTCGGAGACCACAGTGAAGGCACGTACTGCGTCTTCCGGATCAGCGCCGACTTCTTCACCGAGCCGATACGCATAGGTGATGCCGCCTCGATCGATGACGTTGTTCGTCAGCACTGTCGCGACGATCTCGCGACGAAGTGGGTGCCGGTCGAGGGCGTCACCCCCTGCAACTCGAACGCCCTCCGGAAAATAGTTCGCCAGCACCTGGCGGTAGATCTGGTTGTCGATCGAGCTTCCCGCCAACAGCGTGGATTTCAGATCGAGCTTGACGTGGGCCATCAGTGTGGCGAGTTCCGGCGACGTCAGCCCCGTTCCCGACTTCTCGGCCGCGGCGAACTGCTTCTTGGTCGGAAACCCTTCGATGACACGGTCGACGATCCCGCGCGATTCGAGGTTGGAAATCACTCTGCCGTGCACACCGATCATCGCCCCCGCATCCGCCCGCGTGGTACCCATCAGTTCGTTCTGCGAACGGTTGTCTGCGAGAACGAGTTTTGCGACCTGGTCGGTCAGCGATTCGAGTAGTGCGTCACGACGTGAGTCCGTGACGACGCCTGAGCTGATCAGAGAGTCGAGAAGGATCTTGATGTTCACCTCGTGGTCGGAACAATCGACTCCGGCCGAATTGTCGAGGGCGTCTGTGTTGATCCGTCCACCGCCGCGTGCGTATTCGATCCGTCCGGCCTGGGTGAGGCCGAGATTGCCTCCTTCACCGATCACTCGGGCACGCACTTCGTTGCCGTTCACCCGAACGGCGTCGTTGCTCTTGTCGCCGACTTCGAGGTCGGACTCACCGGAGGCCTTGACGTACGTTCCGATGCCGCCGTTCCACAACAGATCTGCCGGGGACCGCAGAATCGCCCGAACCAGTTGTGGTGGAGTCAGTTCGGTGACGTCGTCCTCGAGGCCCAGTGCCTCTCGTATCTCGTCACTGATCGGAACGCGCTTCGCCGAGCGTTCCCACACTCCGCCGCCGGCACTGATCAAGGTCGGGTCGTAGTCGGCCCACGAGGATCGTGGGAGCGCAAAGAGACGTGATCGCTCGTCGTACGAGCGCTCAGGCGACGGGTTCGGATCGACGAACACGTGCCGATGATCGAACGCCGCGATCAGGCGAATGTGTCTGCTGCACAACATACCGTTGCCGAAGACGTCGCCACTCATGTCTCCGATCCCCACCGCGGTGAAGTCATCGTGCTGGGTATCGACGCCGAGCTCACGGAAGTGCCGCTTGACACTTTCCCAGGCGCCCTTCGCCGTGATACCCATGGCTTTGTGGTCGTAGCCGACCGACCCGCCGGACGCGAAGGCGTCGCCGAGCCAGAATCCGTACTCCGCGGCAACCTCGTTCGCGATGTCGGAGAACTTCGCAGTTCCCTTGTCCGCGGCGACAACAAGATACGTGTCGTCTCCGTCGTGGCGAACGACCCGCCGCGCCGCGACAACGGCCCCGCTCTGCTTGTCGACGTTGTCGGTCAGATCGAGTAGTCCGCGAATGAAGGATCGGTAGCAATCGATCCCGGCCGCCAACGCAGCTTCTCGGTCTGCGTCTGCGCCCAGCCCTGGAACCGGTGGGCGTTTGACGACAAATCCGCCCTTCGCTCCGACAGGCACGATGACTGCGTTCTTGACTGCCTGCGCCTTCACCAATCCCAGTACCTCGGTGCGAAAGTCCTCTTTCCGATCCGACCAGCGCAAGCCGCCGCGAGCCACCGTACCGAAACGAAGGTGCACACCTGCTACATCGGGTGAGTACACGAATATTTCGAACTTCGGTCGAGGGAAAGGCAATACGGACAGCTTCTCCGAATCGAACTTCAACGAGAGCGCGCCGAGCGATTCAGTGGGATACACGAAATAGTTGGTACGCAACGTGTTACGGACCAGTTCGGACAACGCGCGCAGGATCCGATCGGCGTCGAGTCCTTGCACCTGCGCCACGGCCGTTTCCACGTCCGCTGCTGCACGTGCACCTCGATCTCCGTCGACGACGTCAGGATCGAAACGGCTCTCGAACAATTCGCACAATCTGCCGGCGATCTCGGGATGATCGGCAAGTACCTCGGCGACGCGACCGGTGCTGTAAGGAAATCCCGCTTGCTGCAAGAACTCCGCGTATGCCCGCAGCACCACTACCTGTTTCCAGCCGAGTCCCGCGATCGCGACCAATTCGTTGAACGAGTCCGGCTCGGCGTCACCGTTTCGAACCGCGGCAAACGTCGCCGCGAATCGCGCGGCAAAGTTGTCGAAGCCTTCGACCGGAGCACTCGGATAGTCGAGCGTGAACTCGTAGATCCTGGACTGTTCGGTTCCCACCGGTGCGATCTCGTACGGGCGCTCGTCGACCACTTCGACGCCCAGGCTCTGCAATACGGGCAGCACCTCGCCCAGCGAGAGCGGATCACCCGAGACGTACAGCCCGAGACGGTGAGTACCCGGTCCGTCGACAGATCGGGCCAACCGTGGACTTACTTCTCCGGGCGCGAGGCCCTCGAACACCGCCATGTCCTCGGCGGCTCGGACAGCGTCGAAATCCTGCTTGTATGCCACCGGAACGCGCTCGGCGAACCGAGCACGCCTGCGCCGCTCGTCGTAGTGCGAAGCATCCAGAACGAATCGTTCGTCCCACGTCAGGCACGCGTCGACGACGAGGTCCCGAATCTCCCGTGCTTGTCGCGCCGACGCGAAGTTCGCGTCGCCGCCGACTGTGGCCGTGAAATGTACGACGGCCAAGGGGGATTCCGAGACTCGACTGGAGAACTCGATATTGTGGGCACCGAGTGCGTCGGCGAGTACCGACTCGGCCATTGTTCTGATCGTCGTACTGAATTTCTCGCGCGGAACGAAGAGCAAAGCCGACAACTCTTGATCTCGCCCTGTCGCCGGGGAACTTCCCACCGGTTGCAAGAACAGATGGATCGATGTGCGGCCGTCCACGGAAGTGAGTTCGTCCAGCGCGTCCGCGATTCGGGCCGGCTCGGCCGCCAGGAGCACTGTGACCGGAATCGACTGAATCACTGCCAGCATCGATTGTCCGACAAACGAATCGACGGTGGATCCTGAGGCCTCGAAGATGTCTGCGACGCGTCCTCGCACGAGCGGGGTTCGCCTGACGTCGGCGACGATACCGGTCGCGGTGAAGAACCCGACGAATCGGTACGCACGGTCGCCGACGGACACGTCGATCTCGGTGGCGTATTCGGATCCACCGAACCCTTGCCGGAGGTACACCACTGCAATCGCGAGGGGCGCCGCTTTCGAATCCGAAGAGCCGGTTGGATCGGGGAGCACGCCGATGGCGTACGGCTCGTCACTGTCGACAGTTCGCGCACCACCGATGACACTGAAGTTTCCGGCGCTGCACCACCGGAGAAAGTCAGCTTCTTCGGCGTAGCCGTTCGAGTCCAGTTGCTCGCGCGCCTCGTCGACGAGGTCCCGCAGGGGCACGGAATCGCGGAAGGCACGCGCGATACGGTCGAGGATTCCGGCGACGTCGTCCGCGATCACCTGCGCCTGCGCGTCCGAACAGTGTGCGGGTAGTCCTATGTGGATCCATGATTCGGTGCGCTCCCCGGCCCGGGCGTCTTCGGTGCTGTGCGCCGGTTGTACGGCTGTGCGAAGCACGGGGTGCACCACGAATTCAGGTTCCACGCGGGCACGGGCAAGTGTCGCCAAGACCGCTTCGACGAGCTGCGGCATGTCGTCGCCGACGTATTGAATCGCGGGGCTATCCCCTAACTCCCCGGCCGGCGCGAGTCGCGAGATCGACGAGTTGTGTCCTCGTCGACGCGAAAGGTCCATGTGCGCGGCGACAATCGCCAGCTTGCGGTCTTCGGCGAGCGCAGCGTATCGGTCCGCCGACAAGCCCTCGAAATACGTACTGGACACCCTCCTCACATTCTCGGAGTCCGGTGTCGTGTCGACTGAAACGAGGCTCATGTCAGCACCTTCCGTCGAAAGCCACGCTGCTTCCGACTTGTAGTGGGTTCGATCCGCAATCAACTTGTCTATACAGGCTTAGACAAGTTGATCATTGCAGAACGTGAGCCGCGACACAACAACTTCACCCCTGGACAAATTCGCCACCCTCGGTCATAGTCAGTCCATGCCAACTAGTGGCAATTAGATTTCATTAGATGAAATTCGTAACTATTCCGCCTCGAAGGAGCCCCCGTGACTACCCAGACCGCGCCCGACACCGACAGCGTCGATCTCGCAGAGTTCCGCAGCACTGTCCGAGCCTTCGCCAACGCCGAGATCCACCCAGGAGCAGCCGCACGCGACGAGTCCAAGGAGTTCCCGGCGCAGCTGGTCAAGCGCCTCGGGCAGCAGGACCTCATGGGCATTTCCGTGCCCGAGGAATTCGGCGGGCTGGGTCTGTCGACACGAACCCAACTGGTCGCCATCGAAGAAGTTGCACGCACCGACGCCGCGCTGGCATCGATCTACACCGCCCACTACCTGGGCCTCGAGCCGATTCTCGTCGGCGGCTCCGAAGAGCAGAAGCATCGCTGGTTGCCCCAGCTCGCGTCGGGCGAACTACTGGCCGGCTTTGCACTCACAGAACCCGATGCCGGCTCCGACATCGCCTCGATGCGTACCGTCGCCCGACGCGAGGACGACGGCTGGCATCTCTCCGGATCGAAGACGTACATCTCCAACGCCAAGGAAGCCGACCTGGTCGTGCTCTTCGCCAAGACGGACCCGAGCGCAGGATTCCGAGGCATCACCGCCTTCGTCGTCCCCAAGGGAACTCCGGGAATCAGCTACTCGGAGCCGCAGGACAAGATGGGAATTCGTTCGGCCCCGACGTACACCGTCTACCTCGACGACGTCGTTCTGCCGCTCGACTCCGTGATCGGCACCGAAGGTCGCGGCGGCAACATTGCCTTGACCGCCCTGAACCGAGCACGCATCGACGTAGCGGCAATGGCAAACGGCATCGCTCTGCGCGCTTGGGAACTGGGACGCGAGTACGCAACGGAGCGAAAGCAGTTCGGCACGCCGATCTTCGACTTCCAGGCAATCCAGCTACTCCTCGGTGGCTGCGACGCGCAACTTGTCGCATCACGCGTCACCGCAGACTGGGCCGCCGACGTCAAGGACGCCGGTCAGGACATCCGCCGCGCCGCATCGATTTCGAAGTACGTCGCCACCGAAGCCTGCTTCTCGATCGTCGATCAAACCGTACAGATCCACGGTGGCGCAGGTTTCATGCGCGAATCGGAAATCGAACGCCTGTACCGCGATTGCCGCATTCTCCGCATCTTCGAGGGCACCTCGCAGATCCAGTTGCTCACCATTGCCGGCAATGCTCCGTCGCCGCGTTCCACCGAGTTCTGAAAGGCGCGGACATGACTGCACTTCCCCCACTCGACGGCATCCGGGTCATCGACCTCTCGCGCGTCCTTGCCGGACCCTACTGCACCGCACTGCTTTCCGACGCCGGTGCGGACGTCGTCAAGATCGAATCCGAACACGGTGAAGACTCTCGGCACCTCGGCCCGTTCCGCGACGGCGAGAGCATCTACTTCAACGTGCTCAATCGTGGCAAGCGTTCGGTGGCACTCAACCTCAAGAACGACGAGGACCGTGAGGCGCTGCTGACGCTCATCGAGACCGCCGACGTCGTCGTCGAAAACTTTCGCCCCGGCGTCACCAAGCGCCTGGGAATCGACTACGAGGCTGCGCGGGCTCGCAATCCGCGGATCGTGTACGCGTCCATCTCCGGTTTCGGACAGGACGGGCCCATGTCCGGAGCCGCCGCCTACGACCTTGTAGTCCAGGCTCTTTCGGGCATCATGAGCATCACCGGTTCGGAGGAATCCGGGCCGACACGGTTGGGTGAGTCGTTCGGAGACCTGGTCGCCGGGCTGTTCGCCGCCTGGGGAATCAGTACCGCCCTGCTGAGTGCACGGGCGAGCGGACTCGGGCAGCACCTTGACGTCGCGATGTTCGACAGCATGCTCGCCATGCTGCCGACAGCACACAGCCAACTGCAATCCACCGGGCTCACGCCCCCACGCGTCGGCAACCGTCATCCGGTGTCAACACCGTTCGACACCTACAAGGCCGACGACGGACTCTTCGTCCTCGCGGTTGCGAGCCAGTCGGGTTTCGAGAAGCTGGCGCAGACGATGAATCGCGTCGACCTGATCGCAGATCCTCGATTTGCCGACGACACCGCCCGGACCGAGAACGAACCGGCACTGCGCAAGGAGATCGAAAACTGGGCTGCCGGAAAGACCGTCGCCGACGTGGTCGATATTCTCGGCGACGCGGGCCTCGCCGGCTCGGAAATCTGGGACGTCCAGCAGGCACTCACCTCCGCGCAGGCCGAGTATCGCGGAGTCGTCGAATCGTTCGAGCACCCGGTAGCAGGAAAAATCTCCTACGTACGACAACCCGTCGTGTTCGGTGATAGCCGACGCCCCGATGTCCGCCGCAGTCCCCTGCTGGACGAGCACCACGGTGAGGTACTGCCGGGCTCGCGATAGATTCAGCGCAGACATCCCTCGGCACTTGGAGTAGGACATGGCCCCCGGCGACGTGACCCGCAGCGCGAATCGCACGTTCGAACTTCTCGGTGCGATCGTCGAGCACGGCGGGTTGACGCTCGGCGACGCCGCCAAGGCAACCGATCTGGCAACCAGTACCGCGCTTCGCCTGATCAGAAGCCTCGAACAAACCGAGTTCGTCGTCCGCGGCGAGGACAACGTCTATCGCGTCGGCCCGCGGCTACTACAGATCGGGGCTCGCGCACTCGGTGACAATCAACTGTTGCCGAGAGCGCGGCCCGCGATGAAGGCCATCGCCGAAACCACGAGAGAGTCGACCTACCTGTCGACGAAGGGACCGAAAGACACTGCGCTGTATCTCGATCAGATCGAGGGCACGCACGCGATCCGCCACATGGGGTGGGTGGGCCAGAGCGTTCCCCTGGACGGCACCGCCGTCGGCGCAGCGTTGAGCGGCAAGGTAGGCGAGAGCGGGTACGCCATTGCGCACGACACCATCGAGGATCACTCGACCGGAGTTGCCGCGCCGATCTACAACGCGGTCGGTCAGATAGCCGGAGCGCTCAGCGTCGTGGGCCCGACATTCCGTCTGACGGACGAGGTCTGCGCCAGCCACGGTCGTGTCTTGGTGGAGCACTGCGCCCGGTTGTCCGCGGAACTCGGTAGCCAGACTCCCTGACCACCCCGAGCGCTTGGCGATTCAGTCTCGTATCCGAGCACTTGGCGATTCAGTCTCGTATCCGAGCACTTGGCGATTCAGTCTCGTATCCGAGACAATGTGGTTCCCCGCTCCCACCTCAGCCCTACCCGTAAGGACACACCCCACATGACGACGAGCCGCGTGAAATCTGCTGAGCGCGTGCTCGACGTGCTCGATCTCCTGGCCCGCCGGGGTGTGCCGCTGGCGACGGCAGAAATCTCCAGCGCCCTCGAGCTGCCGAAGAGTACGACGCATCACCTCCTCAATGTCATGCGGGATCGACGGTTCGTCTCGTACTGGGCTGATCAACGCGCCTGGACCCTGGGTGTCTCGGCGTTCGAAGTCGGTGCGTCGTACATGCGCTCCGGCCCACTTCACCGTGAGGGCCAACGATTCATGCTGGCACTCACTCAGTCGACGGATGAGACGTCTCATCTCGCGGTACTACAGGGGTCTGACGTCATCTACCTCGACAAACGTGAACCACTGAAGCCGGGCGTGCGATTGGTGACCGAAATCGGGACTCGCCTTCCGGCGCATCTCACCGCAGTCGGGCGCGCGATTCTGAGCCGTCTGGACGTGGAACAGATCAGCGCGCTCTACGAGGGATACACCTGGCCGACGCGGACCGGAACGGGACCGTCGACGCTCGCCGAACTGCGAGAACTGCTCGCCGCAGCACGTGATAGCGGGTACGCGGTCGAAGAGAATGCGACGACATCCGGGATCAATTGCATCGCCAGCCCCGTGATCACACGGGACGGTCGTCCGGTCGCAGCTCTCGGCGTCACCTTCCTCTCCGGCTCCAAATCGGCCGAGGAGAGTGCCCTGATCGCCGACCGAGTGCGCACCGTCAGCGCCGAGTTCTCCGCCGATCTCGGAGATCGAATGGTGGAGACCCCGACCGCAGACATGTAACAAAATTCTCCGTTTCGCACTCTGTGGGCCTTGTTTTCGTCTCATATTCAAGACTAGAGTCTCGTATACAAGACTTTGTTAGATAGCCACGCATCATCATTGGAGTCCCATGAACGCCACCCCTGCCACCCAGACAGCCACCCGAACCATCGAGGTCGGAATCGGCTCTGTCACCATCGCCGACGTCGTCGACGTCGCGCGCAACGGATACGGCGTTGCATTGACCGCGGAATCACTGGCCGCGATCGCCGAAAGTCGTGCACGCATCGAAGCGCTGGCCGCAGACCCCACACCGGTCTACGGAGTTTCCACCGGATTCGGCGCACTTGCCACCCGGCACATTCCGGCGCATCTGCGGACACAGTTGCAGCGCAGCCTGATCCGCTCACATGCGGCAGGTTCGGGACCGGAAGTCGAACGCGAAGTGATCCGGGCCTTGATGCTTCTGCGTCTGTCGACGCTCGCCACCGGGCGAACCGGAGTGCGCCCTGTAGTCGCACAGGCGTACGCCGACCTACTCACCGCAGGCATCACCCCGGTGGTGCACGAATACGGCAGCCTCGGATGCTCGGGAGATCTGGCACCACTGGCGCATGTGGCGATGGCAATCATCGGTGAAGGTTCCGTCCGCACCGCCGACGGTGAACTCACCGATGCGGCAACGGCATTGGCTGCCCATGGTCTCGAACCGGTGGTTCTGGCCGAGAAGGAAGGCCTCGCACTGATCAACGGTACCGACGGGATGCTCGGTCAACTGGCCCTTGCGATCACCGATCTCGATCATCTGCTCAAGTTGGCCGACATCGCTGCCGCTATGAGCGTCGAGGGCTTGCTCGGCACCGATCAAGTGTTCGCCGCCGATCTTCAGGCGCTTCGCCCCCACCCCGGACAGGGCGCGGCCGCCTCGAACATGGTGCGCTTGCTTGCCGACTCCCCGATCGTCGCCAGCCATGCGGGCCCTGACTGCACCAGAGTTCAGGACGCGTACTCACTGCGGTGCGCACCGCAGGTTGCCGGCGGCGCACGCGACACCGTCGATCACGCCCGACTGGTTGCCGGGCGCGAATTGGCCAGTGCTGTCGACAATCCCGTCGTCACTCTCGACGGAAGGGTTCGGTCGAACGGTAACTTCCACGGAGCTCCCGTGGCCTACGTCTTGGACTTTCTCGCCATCGTGACCGCGGATGTCGCGGGGATCAGCGAACGCCGCACCGACCGTTTCCTCGACGTAGCACGCAATCACGGTCTGACCCCCTTCCTCGCCGACGACCCCGGTGTCGACAGCGGACTGATGATCGCGCAGTACACACAAGCTGCCATCGTGTCCGAACTCAAGCGACTCGCGAGCCCGGCCAGTGTCGATTCGATTCCCTCCTCGGCCATGCAGGAAGATCACGTCTCCATGGGATGGTCGGGTGCACGCAAACTCCGCCGGTCCATCGACGGTCTCACCCGAGTTCTCGCGATCGAGATACTGACTGCAGCAAGAGGAATCGATTTGCGCTCCCCACTCGAGCCCTCCCCCGCCACCGGAGCCGTCCTTCGGACCCTGCGCGAGAAGGTGCAGGGGCCGGGTACCGATCGCTTCCTGTCCCCCGAGATCGAGGCCGCGGTGGACTTGGCGGCATCGGGTGCACTTGTTGCGGCTGCAGAGAACGCGATCGGCGCCCTGGCATGAGCGCGCCCGGTGCGCTGAGGCCTCGCCCCCGACCCGAAATCGAAGCGCTTCCTCGATACTCCAAAGCCGCCGGCCTCGAGCAGGTTCGGTGGCGGGCGTCGAGCAACGAGTCGACTGTTGCACCCTCGGCGGCCATTCTCGAGGCCGTCAATCTCGCGGCCTCACACTCACACTTGTATCCGTCGCTGTTCGGCGACACACTGATAGCCCGGTTGAGCGACCGTCTGGGCGTGGGCGACGACCAGGTACTGGTCGGCGCCGGGTCGTTGGCACTGCTCCAGCAGGTATTGACCGCATACACGGGCCCTGGCACCGAAGTCGTCTACCCGTGGCGCAGCTACGAGGCGTACCCGATACTGATCGGAATCGCCGGGGCGAGCGGTGTACCCGTCGCACTCGATTCCGAACATCGGCATGATCTGAGTGCAATGGCGGCAGCCGTGACGCCGCAGACCCGCGCAGTACTCGTCTGCAACCCCAACAATCCGACCGGAAGCGAGTTCTCGACCGCGGAGTTCGTCTCGTTCGCCCGCTCGATCCCGAGCGACGTCCTCATCCTTCTGGACGAGGCTTACCGGGAGTTCGCGACCAGCGACGTCGACGGCGTCGACCTGCTTCGAGCCTTTCCCAACATCGTCGTCTTCCGAACCTTCTCCAAGGCTTACGGATTGGCCGGACTTCGTGCCGGCTATGCCGTCACCAACTCGGCGATCGCAGCGGATCTTCGCAGCGCTGCACCGCCCTTCGGGCTCAGCGCCGTTGCCGAGGCCGCGGCCTGCGCGGCCCTGACCGATCCGGCACACACCGATTCGATAGTCGAAACGGTGACCGCGGGTCGTTCTCACCTACGTGAGCAATTGGCTCTGCGCGGCGTCGAGACGGTCCCGAGCGGTGCCAACTTCGTGTGGATCCCTCTCGGCAAGAGAGCTTCTGCACTCGAAGCGGCCTGCGTCGCGCAGGGTGTCTCGGTCCGGATGTTCCCCGGCGAGGGAGTGCGGGTGACCGTAGGTGAGCGGGCAGCAGAAGACGCCGTGATCGCCGCTGTGGATGCACTCGCACACAACCTTTGACCGACTGGAGAAAAGAATGTCCGTCCACGAACTTGCTCGGTCGATCGGTTCGAGTCGCCTGATCACCGACCCTGCGGTAATGGACTCGTACCGCCGTGACGAGGCCCATCTCGCCGAACCCGGCCATCCGGTAGCCGTCATGCTCGCCGAAACTGCGGCCGACATTTCCGAGGCTCTGAAATGGGCTACTGCTCACCGTGTCCCGGTGGTAACCCGCGGTGCGGGAACCGGTTTGGCGGGCGGCGGGGTAGCCGTCGAGGGCTGCCTGGTCATCTCGACCACTCGCATGCGCTCGATTCTCGAGGTCAATCCGGACGATCAGCTCGCTGTCGTGGAAGCCGGGGTGATCAACGCTGACATCAGCCGAGCAGCAGACGAGTACGGGCTGATGTACGCCCCTGATCCGAGCAGTTTCGAGATCTCCACGATCGGCGGAAACATCGCCACCAACGCCGGTGGACTGCGTTGCGTGAAGTACGGCGTCACCCGCGATTCAGTCCTGGGTCTCGAGGTTGTGCTCGCCGACGGTCGGATCGTGCGGACAGGCCGAAGGACCGTCAAAGGTGTTGCGGGATACGACTTGACCAGTCTTCTTGTCGGTTCGGAAGGAACACTCGGAGTCGTCACGAGTGCCACGCTGAAGTTGCAGCCCAAGCCCAAGAGAGCACCGGTCACCGTCGTCGGCAGTTTCGATTCTCTCCGCTCCGCAGCGGACGCGGTTGCCGCGGTCGTTCGCGACGGAATCGGGCCGAGCCTGCTGGAGCTGATCGATCGAGCAACGCTGCGCGCCGTCGACGACTGGAAACGAATCGGGTTGGAAGACAACACCGCCGCGATGCTGATCGCACAGGCCGACGGGGTCGATGCCGACGCAGCAGCCGCGGCGATGCAGAAACACTTCGAGAGGGCGGGCGCCGATTTTGTCGCCGTCTCGCAGGACGCGGCAGAAGCCGCACAGCTACTCGAGATTCGCCGACTCGCCTATCCGGCTTCCGAACGACTCGGGCAATGTCTCGTGGAAGACGTCGGGGTCCCGCGGTCGAAACTGCCCGACATGCTCGAGAGTATCGACCGAGCGGCCGCCGAGTACATGGTCAAGATCATGACTGTCGCGCATGCTGGTGACGGCAACGTCCATCCGACCTTCGTCTTCGACCGCACTGCCGACGGCTCGGTCCCCGAAGCCGTGTGGACCGCCGCGGACGAGGTCTTCCGGCGTGCTCTCGAACTCGGCGGAACTCTGACCGGAGAGCACGGCGTCGGCGTTCTGAAGCGTCGCTGGCTCTCTCTCGAGCTCGGCGAGGACAGCATGCAACTGCACCGATCGATCAAGGCTGCCTTCGACCCGCTCGGAATCCTCAACCCGGGTAAGGGTTTCTGATTTCTCGCGCGGTGTTACACAGCATTTACGCGAAAACGGGTCCCGGGTATTGACGCCTGTATATACAGGCATATACATTTATCCGCAGTGACAGTGACCCAGCGCACAAAGCACAAGGCGCAAAGCACCAAGCACGAAGAAGGTGGGCAATACCCCGACGTCGATTCCGTCGCTCGACGGGCTCGCAGCAGAAAGACAGGCCTATGACTCACGATGGACCGGCCGAGGTCATCCTCACTCCGGAACGACGCACTATCGACGTCGTCCCGGATGCAGAACGACACGGCACCCCGCGCAGCCAGTTCACTCTCTGGTTCGGCGCCAACATGCAGATCACTGCAATCGTCGACGGCGCTCTCGCCGTCGTATTCGGCGCGGACGCCATCTGGGCGATCGTCGGACTTCTGATCGGCAACATCTTCGGTGGCGCTGTCATGGCGCTTCACTCCGCACAGGGCCCGCGTATGGGTCTCCCCCAGATGATCTCGAGTCGCGCCCAGTTCGGCGTCAAGGGAGCAGTCGTACCGCTTGTTCTCGTCATCCTGATGTACCTCGGCTTCGCTGCCACCGGCACCGTGTTGGCCGGACAGGCCGTCAACAAGATCCTGCACATCGACAGCCCCACCGTCGGCATCGTCGTCTTCGGTCTCCTCACCGCATTCGTCGCGGTCACCGGCTACAAGCTGATCCACATCGTCGGCAGGATCGCCACCGTCGTGGGCATCGTCGGATTCTCCTACCTGGCCGTTCGACTGTTCCTCGAGTACGACGTCGCCTCGTACGTCGGCATCAAGGGCTTCGACATAGTCACCTTCCTGCTCGCGATCTCGCTGGGTGCCGGTTGGCAGCTCACCTTCGGCCCGTACGTCGCCGACTACTCGCGTTACCTGCCGCGCAGCACTTCCGAGAGCACCACGTTCTGGTCGACGTTCCTCGGTAGTGTCATCGGATCGCAGTGGTCCATGACCTTCGGCGCTCTCGTCGCGGCCTGCGCCGGCGACGCGTTCCTGGGTAACCAGGTCGGCTTCATGGGAGATCTGGCCGGACCCGCTGCCATCGCCTTCCTGATCTACTTCGTCATCCTGGTCGGCAAGCTGACGGTGAACGTGCTCAACGCCTACGGCGGATTCATGTCGATCCTGACCACCGTCACCGCCTTCAACGGACAGTCGCGAATCTCGAGCACCGCGCGCACCCTCTACATCCTCGGTTTCACTGCGGTCTCGGTCTTGATCGCCATCGCCGCCAGCGCCGACTTCCTGGACAACTTCAAGAACTTCGTCCTGGTGTTGCTGATGGTGTTCACGCCGTGGAGTGCGATCAATCTGATCGACTACTACCTGATCTCCAAGGAACGCATCGACATTCCGGCGCTGTACGACGTCAACGGTCGATACGGAGCATGGAACTTCACCGCATTGGCTTGCTACGCCGCCGGCGTTCTCGCCCAGATCCCGTTCCTCGCCCAGAAGATGTACACCGGCCCCGTCACGGACATGCTCGGCGGCGCCGACATCTCGTGGCTGGTCGGCATCGTGTTCACCGGGCTGATCTATTACCCACTCGCCAAGCGCACGAGCAATCCCCCTTCGTCGATGATCTACCCCGATCACACCGCGATGACCGACTCTCGCGTCTGATCCCCCAACGTCTTTCGAACTTCAGCAAGCTAGGAGAACACAATGGAAATCAGCACCCCCGGCCACGAGCCGCGCCCCGTCCGTGCTCCCCGCGGCCCCGAGCTCACGACGCTCGGTTGGCAGCAGGAGGGTGCCCTGCGCATGCTCATGAACAACCTCGACCCCGATGTTGCCGAGCACCCGGACAGCCTCGTCGTCTACGGCGGAACCGGTCGCGCAGCGCGTAGTTGGGCTGCCTTCGACGCCATGGTCGCCACGCTGAAGACGCTGAAGAACGACGAGACCATGCTGGTGCAGTCCGGCAAGCCGGTCGGTGTCTTCCGCACCAACGAGTGGGCACCGCGAGTGCTGATCGCCAACTCCAACCTGGTCGGTGACTGGGCGAACTGGGAAGAGTTCCGCCGTCTCGAAGACCTCGGCCTGACCATGTACGGCCAGATGACCGCAGGCTCCTGGATTTACATCGGCACCCAGGGAATCCTGCAGGGTACGTACGAGACCTTCGGCGCCATCGCGAAGAAGCGCTACAACGGCTCACTCGCCGGAACGATCACCCTCACTGCGGGTCTCGGCGGCATGGGCGGCGCTCAGCCTCTCGCCGTCACTATGAACGACGGCGTCGCGATCTGCGTCGACTGCGACATCACCCGCATCGACCGTCGTATCGCCCACAAGTACCTCGACACCAAGGCAGACAGCATCGAGCACGCGCTCGAACTGGCGACCGCGGCACGCGATGCCAAGAAGCCGCTCTCCATCGGCCTCGAAGGCAATGCGGCAGAGATCTTCCCGGCGCTGCTGGAGATGAAGGCCCCCATCGACATCGTGACCGACCAGACCTCGGCGCACGATCCCCTCGCCTACCTGCCGATCGGCATTGACTTCGGCGACATGAAGACCATGTCGGAGAAGGATCCGCAGAAGTTCACCGAAGATTCCCGCAACGCGATGGCCGCACACGTCAAGGCCATGGTCGGATTCATGGACGCCGGCGCCGAGGTATTCGACTACGGCAACTCCATCCGCGACGAGGCCCGCAAGGCCGGCTACGACCGTGCATTCGACTTCCCCGGATTCGTTCCCGCCTACATCCGTCCGCTCTTCGAAGAAGGCCTCGGCCCCTTCCGCTGGGCGGCGCTCTCGGGTGATCCCAAGGACATCGAGGCCACCGACAAGGCCATCCTCGAACTCTTCCCCGAGAACGAGCACCTGCGCCGCTGGATCACCATGGCCGGCGAAAAGGTTGCCTTCGAAGGCCTTCCGGCTCGCATCTGCTGGCTCGGATACGGTGAGCGCCACCTCGCCGGCCTCAAGTTCAACGAGATGGTGGCCTCGGGCGAGCTCTCCGCACCGATCGCCATCGGCCGCGATCACCTCGACTCCGGATCGGTCGCCTCGCCGTACCGCGAAACCGAATCGATGATCGACGGGTCCGACGCGATCGCCGACTGGCCGCTGCTCAACGCCCTGGTCAACACCGCGTCCGGCGCTTCGTGGGTTTCACTCCACCAAGGCGGCGGCGTCGGGATGGGGCGCTCCATCCACGCGGGACAGGTGTGCATCGCCGACGGCACCGAACTCGCAGCCAAGAAGCTCGAAGCAGTTCTCACCAACGATCCCGGGATGGGCGTCATCCGGCATGCGGATGCAGGATACGACCACGCCATCGACACGGCAGTCACCCGCGGCGTCCGCATCCCGATGACCGAGAACTGAAACAGCTCCACCACCTCACCCTGAGTTAGGAATTACATTGACCACGAATGGTTCTCGAACCACCGTTCTGACCAACATCGGAACCCTCGTCACCAATGACCCGACTCTGGGTGAGGGCAAGCTCGGCGTACGACACGACGCGGCAATCGTTTTCGACGACGGCGTTGTTGCTTGGGTCGGTGATTCCGCCGACGCCCCGGCTGCCGATATCGGTCAGGATATCGGCGGTCGGGCCCTGCTCCCCGGTTTCGTGGAGAGTCACTCGCACCTGGTGTTCGGTGGCGAGCGGGCCGAGGAATTCGCAGCTCGCATGGCGGGCGAGAAGTACGCCGCCGGCGGCATTCGCAACACCATCGAAGCGACGCGCTCGGCCACCGACGAACAATTGCAGGCCAATGTTCGACGCCTACTCGACGAATCCCTGCGCTCGGGCAGCACAACCGTCGAATGCAAGACCGGATACGGGCAGAACACCGAGAGCGAACTACGCAGCGCACTGATCGCCGGACAGTTCACCGACGAGGTCACACTGCTGGCCGCCCACGTTCCACCACCCGAATATGCCGGTCGCGTCGATGACTACGTCGCCATGGCGTGCGACGAGATGATCCCTGCCTGTGCGCCACACGCGAAGTGGATCGATGTCTTCTGCGAGCGAGGCGCGTTCAACCGCGAACAGGCACATGCAGTCCTGAGCGCAGGCGTCGCCGCTGGACTGATCCCCCGCGTCCACGGCAATCAACTCGGCGAAGGGCCAGGAGTTCAACTCGCCGTCGAGATGGGAGCCGCATCCGTCGATCACGTCACCTACGTCACCGCCGAGGACATCGACGCCCTGGCTCAGAGTTCCACCGTCGCAACACTGTTGCCGGGTGCCGACTTCTCCACCCGCAACAAGTACCCCGACGCCCGCGCACTGCTGGACGCCGGCGTCACCGTAGCTCTCGGCGCCGACTGCAATCCCGGCACCTGCTACACCACCAGCCTCCCGTTCTGCATAGCAATTGCGGTGCGAGACATGCACATGACACCCGCCGAGGCAGTCTGGGCAGCCACTGCAGGAGGCGCCCGGGCGCTGCAGCGCACCGACGTCGGAACCCTTTCTCTCGGAACACGTGCCGACGCCATCGCGCTCGATGCACCGTCGTACCTCCACCTCGCCTACCGCCCGGGCGTCCCTCTGGTGCGCGAGGTCTGGAAAAACGGCGCACTCGCCACAAGCTACTGAAATACACTCACCGGGAGGCCGTCGTGGCTCATCAGATCGCAGTCGACATCGAACCCAAGCCGTGGACCGGGCGCTCCGACGGCACCACTGCCGAGCATCTGCGGTGGCATCATGCCGTGCAACCGTATTCAGCCGAAACAGCTCCCGGCGACTGTGTTCTGATCGGATTCTCCAGCGACGAAGGAGTCCGCCGCAACAAGGGCCGCCGCGGCGCCGCGGATGGCCCGGACGCGTTGCGAGCCGGGTTGGCTTCCATGGCGCTGGCCGAACCACTGCAGATTCAGGACGCCGGAACCGTTGCCGTGTCGGGTGAAGAACTCGAGGCCGGTCAAGCCGCACTCGGGAACGCCGTCAGCGCTGCGCTTGATTCGGGACACTTCCCCGTGGTTCTCGGGGGAGGACACGAAATCGCCTACGGCACGTATCTCGGCGTCGCGGGCTCCGAGTTGCGAACCGCTGGAGCCAAACTCGGAATCCTCAACTTGGATGCGCACTTCGACCTGCGGGGCGATCCGATACCCAGCTCCGGCACACCCTTTCGTCAGATCGCCGAGGACGAAGCCGCGGCAGGCACCTCGCATCAGTACAGCGTGATCGGAATCAGCCAACCGAGCAACACCACGGCACTGTTCGACACGGCTCACCGCCTCGGTGTTCGCTATCTGCTCGACGAAGAATGCGGAGCGATCGGCCGAGGCGTCGTGGATCAGTTCCTCGCAGACTTCCTCGACGACGTCGATCTGGTCTACCTGACCATCGACCTCGATGTCCTGCCTGCAGCTGTGGCGCCGGGCGTCAGCGCACCTGCGGCCTACGGTGTCAGCCTGGAAACCATCCAATACGTATGTGATCGAGTCACGTCCAGCGGAAAGCTCGCGGTTCTCGATGTCGCCGAACTGAACCCGAGCCTCGACGTCGACAATCGCACTGCCCGAACGGCTGCTCGTCTGCTCCACCGGATAGTCACGAAGCACGTGCCGGTTCAGCGCTAGCCTCGGCGCGCCTCCAGCAGATCTACGGGACTGCCTGAAAACTGATTCCACGAGTTCTGTTCGAGCACTTTAAACTATGTCCTTTGCCACCTCACAAGTGATGCCGCCTTGCAGATTGCCGATGGCGGCGACAACGCCTGTCTCGGGGTACGTGATCGTTCCGCACCCCTCGGATGTGGATGCCGTCGGCAGTCGTGAAGTCGAAGTCGAAGTCGACGAATTGCCCGAGCAGTACTCGAAGCCGGGGACACCACCGATCACAGGAGGCCCGACCGTACCGTCGTGAATCGAAAAGCCGATCAACCCTCCGGGGTCGCCATTGCCGATTTGCCCCGGATCACCGGTGGTGACGAAGATCGATTGGCCTGACTCAGTCTGAATCGTCCGTGTCGAATGATCGTTGCCGTAGGCCGATTCGATTTGAGCCACGGTGAGCCGTCACCGACGCCGCGGTCGGTCAGCGTTCCCGGCGGTGATTCGATGACGGTGACGCCCTCGCTGGTGAGAATTGCCCGTCCGGTGCCACCAGGCGTCGTGAACGGAACTACAGCGCAACTCGGAAACTGCATGGGCGTTCCAGCCTGATGCCAGACACACGCCGGCCACTACAACCGTGGTTGTAGTGGCTGCGCCGTTCCGAACTCGTCCAATGGGTGTGCGCGGTCGGCTTCTCGGCATGTCGGCATCCTTGGTCGGAACGGCTCGCCGCGAGGTCGAGGCATGCCTGACTTCGCGACGTTACCCCGAGCGGGGTCGTATCGATATCGTCTGTTCGACCGACGACAAGGACGCCACCCCGGCCTTCGATCATGGCACCAGGGAGTTCTCCTGCAACCAGTCCTGAGCGATGTCACTCATGTCGTCGAGATCGGCAACGCGCTGGTTCATCTCGATGAGATCTTCGGTGGTCAGCGCCGCCGAAACCCCCGCGAGCACGGATCGGACGTCATCGCGAGCCTTCAACTCGTTGATGATCGGCGTGATGTTCTCCGCGAGGAAGAGGTGCTTCGTATCCTCGAG
Organism: Rhodococcus sp. 008; assembly: GCF_001682295.1. NCBI lineage: Bacteria > Bacillati > Actinomycetota > Actinomycetes > Mycobacteriales > Nocardiaceae > Rhodococcus > Rhodococcus sp. 008. Next base: position 1,216,606 of record NZ_CP012749.1, read on the forward strand.
TGCAACCAAGTTCTCCGAGCGCATCGCAGGATCGGTACTGAAGACATCGGCAACCTGTATCTGCCCGCTCAGAAGCGCATTGAGCGTGAGGGGTCCACCTGCATCGAGTGCCAGGAACTCCCGGAATGTCAGGCCGTATTTGGTCTTCAAGCCGGCGACGCCGTTTTCGCGCGTCTTCCATTCCGGCGGTCCGCCGAGAGTCAACTCGTCGGCATGCTGCACCAGATCCTCGACGGTCTCCAGCGAATACTTTTCCGCCGTCTCCTGTTTGACGGCAAGTACATCCTTGTCCTCTGCGGGCGAGGGCTCGAGAGCCACCAGACCCTTGGGCAATTTCGCATCGATTTCAGCGGATACTTCATCTGAAGCCGTCGCCGTTGTCTTGCTGTCCAGATATTGCAACAAGGCGCCGGAATACTCGGGGATCAGATCGATGGAACCGTCGCGCAGTGCCGGTACATAGAGTTCTCGGCTACCGATGTTCAACTTCTCGGTAACGTCGATACCGTTGGCACGAAGCGCTTCGGCGTAAATGGTCGCAATCAGTTGGCTCTCGGGAAAATCGGCGGAACCGATCACGATGGCGCCCTCAGCACTACCGCCGCCGTCCGTAGCCAAGGGGTCCTTGCCGATTCCGCAGCTGGACAACGCAACCGCTGTCACGCCGACCAACGCGGCGATCAATACCTTCTTCATGTCGAACGTCCTCAGATCGGTGCGGGCTCAGGCACAGCGGTGCGCTGTGAGGGGGCAGCGGTCTTCTCGGTCTTCTTCTTCCGATCGCGCCTGGTCAGGCCAGGCGAAACGACCCGCGCAGTCAGTGCTCCGATTCCGAGATCGAAAACCAGGGCAATCAGCGATACCAGTACGGCTCCGGCCGCCATCTGGCCGTAATCGCTCTGAGCTTTTCCGTCGATCAACAACCGGCCGAGTCCGCCCAAAGAAATGTAAGCGGCGACAGTCGCAGTGGAGACGATCTGAAGCACGGCACTTCTGATGCCGGACAACATGAGTGGTAGGGCACATGGAATCTCGACCTCGGTCAAGATCCGCATCGACCGAAATCCCATCCCCCGCGCGGCGTCGACTGCAGCCTGATCGACCGCTCGAACTCCGGCGTACGTGTTGGTGAGAATGGGAGGGATCGCGAGAAGCACCAGGACGATGAGGCTGGGGATCAGATACGCGAGTTTGTTCGGGAATGACGGCGCGATGATGAGAACCAGTAGGATCAGCAGACCGATGGTCGGCAGCGCTCGTAGCGAGTTGGCCAGTCCAGCAACAACAACGGAGCCACGGCCCGTATGTCCGATGTAGAGACCGAGCGGGATCGCGATAACCGCAGCCACCGCCAGCGCGGCGAATGTGTACATCAAATGCTGAACGAGAAGGGTGGGGATGCCGTCCGGCCCGGTCCAGTGGGATCCGTCGAGAAGGAAGCTGATCATGATGTAGTCACTTTCGGGGTCCACGGCGTCAACAGCCGATTCGCCAACATGATGAGGAGATCAAGGATCAACGCCAGCACCAGACACAGAGCGATACCCGCGATGATGGGCGTGTAGAAACGCAACTGAAATCCCTGGGTGAACAAGGAACCTATCTGCGGAATACCCAGGAGTGCGCCGAGTGAGACAAGACTGACGTTCGAGACGACTGCGACGCGCAAACCTGCACAGATCACCGGAACTCCTACTGGCAACTGTACTTTCAACAGCGTCTGATACGGCCGGTAACCCATCGCCGTCGCTGCCAGAACCGTCTCCGGCGGAACCGAATCGAGCGCGTCGGCCACTACCCGCACGAGCAGAGCAACGGTGTACACGGTGAGCGCCACGATGATGTTCATCGGATCCAGAATCTTGGTACCCAGAATTGGAGGCAGGAGCACGAAGAGCGCGAGCGAAGGGATCGTGTAGAGCAATCCGGCCGTCCCCACCACGTAGGGATGCAACCGACGACTGCGATAGGCGACCCAGCCGATCGGCAACGCGACCACCAAGCCGATCACCAAGGGAATCAACGACAGCAGAACATGCCATCCCACCAAGTCCATGATCCGGTCGGACTGACGTCCGAGCCATTCGAAGTTCATCGAAGCGCCCTCCCCGCGTCAGCCAGATCGGCAGCCTCGATGGCTTCCACTGCAGCATGCGCAGTGACGGTTCCCACCAGGCGTCCGGCGTCGTCCACGACAACGCCCCGCTTGCTCGGCGCTGACAGCGCCGCATCCAGCAGAGCGCGCATCGTCCCGGTGGAATCAGCAAGTGTTCCACTGAGATTCAAGTCATCCGGGCGGATACAATCCGTGAGCGCGTCCGGCCTCACCCATCCGAGCGGCTTGTTCGCGGGATCCACTACCAACAGCCACGTATCGCCGGTGAGTGCGCGGGCCGCCGCAGCGGAATCGCCCAGATGCGCAACGGGTTCTGACACCGTCGGTAGGTCGCCGTCCAATGTCGTGAACCCCAACGATCGGTACCCACGGTCACGTCCGACGAAGTCGGCAACAAATTCGTCGGCAGGTTGAGTCAGCAATTCGAGGGGCGTCGCCGCCTGCGCAAGGATGCCGCCGGTACGCAGAACCACCACTTGATCCCCGAGTTTCAGCGCTTCGTCGATGTCGTGGGTGACGATGATGATCGTTTTTCCGATTTCCTTCTGCAGACGGAGAAACTCGTCTTGCAGCTGGCCGCGAACAACCGGATCAACGGCGCTGAACGGTTCGTCCATCAGCATGAATGACGGATCCGCAGCCAATGCTCGCGCAACACCGACTCGTTGCTGCTGCCCTCCGGAGAGCTGCCACGGATAGCGGTCGGCGAAGTTGGTCGTCAGACCAACCGTTTCGAGCAATTCCATAGCGCGAGTGCGAGATTCCTTTTTACTCGCACCGAGCAATCGAGGCATGGTCGCTATGTTGTCGACGATGGTGCGATGGGGAAAGAGACCCGCGTGCTGGATCACGTACCCGATGCGTCGACGCAGAAGGGCCGGATCCATTCCCGCCGTGGACTCGCCGTCGAGCGAAATCGTGCCTGACGTCGGTTCGATCAGCCTGTTGATCATGCGGAGTGAGGTCGTCTTGCCGCAGCCGGAAGGACCCACCAACGCGGTGATCTTTCCCGTCGGGCACTCCAGATCGAGAGCATCGACGGCAATGGTTCCGTCTGGATACGCCTTGGTGACCTTGTCGAATTTGATCATCTACGAACTACTTTCGTGTCGACCTGAGTCCGGACGCACCCAGGAGAAATGGTCGAGTTCCGTTCGAGCACACACCTACTTGTGATTCGGTCCACCTGCTTACTGGTCGAGCGGTTGAGAAAGAAAGTTCACGGCGGCACTCAGATCTGCACTGAGTGGCCGGTCTTCGGTCCTCGTGTCCAGCACCAAACGCGCACGCGCGAGGTACGCGCCGAGCTCGGTCGCCGGATCCAGCTCACGCTGTTGTTGCGAGAGTGCGCGAACTGCCGAGATCAGTTCACACGCCAGCACCAATCGAGATTGGGCAAGAATGTCCGCCAATTGAGTTGCAGCTTGGGATGCGAAACTTGCGTGATCCTCGGTGCCGCGCGAAATTACCGTGTGGCCCAACGACCCCGGTGCCGCCGACGAGCGGATCTCGGCAATGGCAGCAGAAGTCGTGTATTCGAGAAGCATGGTTCCGCTGCTGCCGTCGGGACCGTCTGCAAGGAACGCACGAAGGCCGGTGACTGCGGGGTCGGAGAGGTTGGCGAGCCGACATTGCGAGAGCAGGGCAGCACTGGCGACCGCCAACTTCGCCTCGTCGACTGCAAGGGCTATTGGCATTGCGTGGAAATTTCCGTTGTGGAACACCATGTCGTCTTCGACCGACACCAGCGGATTCTCCGAAGACGAATTCATCTCGATACTCAGCGTGTTCTGCAGTCGATGCACCGCTTGCCAGGTGGCACCCAAGATTGGCGGTAGGGCGCGAAACCCGAACGAGTCCTGAACTCTCACGGGTGTGATGTCGTGTGGTGCCAGCAGATCGCGAACCCGCTCTGCGACTTCCGCTTGACCGAAGTGCATTCTTGCCGACTGTACTTGTGCAGCAAACGGTTCGACAGAACTACGCGACGCAAGCACGGAAAGAACACTGACAACCAAGCAGTGCTGAAGCCACCCCGCGACTTCGATACTGGTGTCGCCGGCGATCGCCACCGTCATCGCATTGGTGGAAATGAACGGAAGTGCATCACCGTGGTGCGGAGTCCAACCGATTCCGGTGCGTCCGTCGCGAAGCGGGCTCTCGCCGATCAGCCCCATGGCGATTTCGGAGAACGCACTCAGGTCACCCGTTCCGATCGCACCGCGTGCGTGCACTGTCGGCAGGTTCTGTGAAGCAACAGCAGCAACCAGACCGTCGATGATGTCGGGATGCATACCTGAGCCGCCGTTGAGGATCTGGTTGGTGCGGATGACGATCGCGGCGCGCACCAACCGGTCAGGGAGCCTGGGGCCCGATCCCGTTGCGTGACTTCTCAGAAGCCTCAGATCCTGCTGCACACCGTCGGAGACGGATGTTTCGCGATTCCCGCCTACCCCGGTAGTGCGCCCGTACACCGCTTGACGGGAGGAAACCCGAACCGCGGTCTCCCATGACCGCCGTGTGAGCTCGAGAGCCGCGTCGGCAGGTCGAATCACGGCCGGCTCTCGCGCGATTTCGTTCACCCGGTGAACCGACAACCCTTTCCCGTCGAGCAGGACATTGTCGTCTTCCGTCCGGTCTTCTCCAGGAAGACGTTCAGTCATCAGAACTCCATCGATCGAAGGACTCGGCCACCGCGGGCGTGCATCACATCATCTACGCAATGTGCCTTGTGTCACTTTTGATGAATGTATAGTCCTGTATATACAGCCACCTGTCAATAGGGACACTGCAGCTCACCCGCGTGCACACAACCTTGCGTCACCTCAGTAAGGGTGAGCAACTGGACACGAATCGTCGCTATTCGAGGACCGGTGCCGCCGATGCGCGACGCGCCTCGAGCGCATCGAGGATGAGATCGAGACCGTAGGCGAACTCACTCGTGTGGTCGTAAGCCGGACTCAGACCGTGATCGACGATCATCTCGTGAAGGAAGGGCAACTCTTCAGCCGGAAGGCGCTCGAGGATGTCACTCGCAACTTCTTCGACGTCGACGGGCCCGCTGATCGGCAGATTCGCCTCCTGGAGAACATATCCGCCGATGTAGCTGTCGATCAGCGAGGCTCCGTGGGCGGCCATCGGGAGTGTGAACCCGGCCTTCCGGAGCACTCCGAGCACAGCGTCGAGATGACGCAGGGTCGCCGAGCCAGGGCTGCGTCGCGAATCCAGCAGACCGAGAGCCCAACGGTGCTGCGACAGGACTGTGCGAGCAGAAAAGGCGCGTCCACGGATTGCATCTCGCCAATCCGCACACTCACTGTCGGGCAGGTCGATCGCCTCGAAGACCGCATCGACGAGGCCGTCGAGAATCGCATCTTTGTTGGGCACGTGGTGGTAGAGCGACATCGCCTCGATGCCCAGCTCCTGGGCCACCCGTCGCATCGTGACGGCTTCGACACCACCCGCGTCGGCAACGCGGATCGCACCCTCGATTACGCGAGTCCTGTTCAGCGACTGTCGCGGTTGCCGTGACACACAGACTCCCCTCGGCGGAACGAATACGTTGACAACCTTACATACGTAAGTCACCCTTACAGGTGTAAGCCCGCCTTACGCTCGTAAGGCGATCGAGAGAGGAAATCACAATGCCGATGCCTAGATGGTGGGGACATGTCAACAAACGAGTGTTCAACCCGCGTGCAATTTCGAGCGGTAAATGGCCGGTACTGACTCACGTCGGACGCACATCCGGCACGACCTACCGGACGCCCCTCGACGCCTATCCGGTCGAGGGTGGCTACGTCTTCATTCTGGTGTACGGATCAGGCTCGGACTGGGTGCAGAACGTCTTGAGAGCGGGAAGCGCTCGACTGTCGGTCGACGAGACGGAGGTGAGCCTCGGCACCCCACGCCTCGTCGCGAAAGACGAAGCATTTCAAGCACTTTCCTCAGACGTGTCCCAACCCCCGAGGCTGCTCCGCATCACCGAGTACCTTCGGATGGATCTGATTACGGCCTGAGGGTGCCCGTCACGCGAGGACCTCACGCACGGCGGACCTGACTTCCTCCATGCTGCAACCGGATTCGATCAGTTCGGTACCCGTATGCACCAGCGAGTTGATCAACTTGGCGGTGAGCTTCGGGTCCGACACGCCACGGAGGCGGAGGGCCTCGACCAGCGGAAGCACAAGACTGTCGTGCATTTCCATGATCCGCGAATCTCGAAACGTTTGTGGGGTCAGCGTCGCCAGCGCTCCGACTATCGCATGCTCCCCGTCGGCAACCAGTTGGAGGTTTGCCTCGACGTACGCCCATACCGGATCGTCTGCGCCTGCCATCGCCTCGACGATCTTGTCGTTCCAGCGCGGGAACATGTCTTCGACGACGGCACTGAGGAGATCTTCCCGGGACCGGAAGTAGTGGTAGGCACTCGACCTGGCGAGCCCGGCCTTCGCTGCCACCTCACCGAGCCCCGGGGGCCGGTCCGGGGCCTCGGACAGAAGAGCGTGTGCAGCGTCGAGGAGGGCACGGCGCTGAGCAGCACGATGCTCGACCACAGTGGGCGCATCGATCCTCGGCACCGAATCTCCTCCAGTCCCCTCGCGGGCTTACTCGCTCTGACGCAACCGACCGTCAACCATTTCGAGGATGCGGTCGCAGTGCCCGAGCACGTCGTGATCGTGGGTCACCATGATCGTAGCGACGCCTGCCTCGTGAGTTTCGCGCGAGAGCAGTTCGACCACCTCATGGCTGCGTTTGCGGTCGAGAGCAGCCGTCGGCTCGTCGACGAGCAGTAGCGAGGGATTGCTCATCAATGCCCGAGCGATACCGACGCGCTGGCGTTCACCGCCGGAGAGTTGACCGGGTCGACGATCTGCACGGTGACTCATACCGACCGAGTCGAGCAACTCCTCGGGATCGCGACCCGGCCGCCCCGTGAGCTTGGGAATCAGCCGAAGCTGATCGCGCGCCGTCAGCGCTGGAATCAGGTTGCCGGACTGAAAGACGAAGCCGACCTTGTCTCGTCGAAGTTTGGCGAGAGCACGGGCCGGCATCGCCGACACGTCCACGCCGTCGATGACAATCGTTCCACTCGACGGCCGACCGAGTCCGCCTGCCACAGCGAGCAAGCTCGACTTTCCAGCGCCTGACGGTCCGACGATCGCGACAAGTTCGCCGCACGAGACCTCCAGGTTCACGTTGTCGAGGGCGAGCACGGTGGAGTCACCGTCACCGAATCGAAGACTGACAGCGGTCAATACCAATCCGGTTGTGGTCTTTTCGACTGTGGTCATCGGTTTTCTCCCAATGCGGTGAGCGGGTTGACACGGGTAACACGGACGATGGCAACGGCTGCGCCGACCAGCCCGAGTACCGCCAAGAGCACTGCGCCGTTGACGACTGGGCCGGACTCGAGGGCGAACGGCATCCCCCCGCCTTCGAGCCCCGAACCGAGCCCCAAGCCCAGCAACACACCGAGGCCGATGGAACCAAGCAGCACTACCAGTGCCTGCGCCATGCCGTCACGAAGCAGGAAGCCGGTAGAGGCTCCCATCGCGCGCAACACTGCGAGTTCACGACCGCGCTGAACCGTCCAGATACTGAAGAATGCACCGACCACCAGGGCCGAAATCGCGTACAGAAACGCCTTGATCATCGACATTGTCATCATTTCCGCGGAGAACCCTGGTGAGGAGTCGAAAGATTCCTCGAGCGTCTTTGCGGACGTTCCCGCCGCCGCATCGCCCGACACGAGATCCGGTAACGCGCCACCAATGCCCCGAATCGCAACAACACTTGCTTCGGAATAGGCACTGGCATTGGCGGTTTCGCCGATCTTGGCACCGGCGTGAACCTCCTGCCAAGTACGCAGGGGCAGGTAGGCGACGTCGACGTGACCGAAAGTGCGCTTGTCTTCGGTGAATCCGACAACTGTCAGCTCCGTACCGAGTCGATCGAGTATCACGGTGTCACCGATCGCAACACCGTCGTCACGGAAGGTAGAGCTGACGATGATGTCCGTGTCGGCATGCAGCCCCCTCCCGTCGGCGGAGACGGGCTCGAGGAAGGAGCCAGGTTCGATGCCGAAGAGCGTGAGATCGACAGGCGTGCCACTGCGAGTTTTTGCATTGACGATCATGTTGCCGAAGAGCTCGGCGTCTTGGACATCGGGTTGCATACGCCATGCCTGCGCCTGCTCCTCGGTGACGACCGAGCGCGAAAACGCTGAGTCGGCTTTGGTGTCCGGTGCGAAGGCAAACGCCTGAATCGGCGTCCGCTGCAAAGCGGAGACACCGTCATTTACCAGTCCGGACGAGAGGCCGGACAGAATCACCATCAGGATCGAGATGAGGGCAACCACGGCACCCATCAAGAGGAATCGATTTCGCGCAAACCACAGTTCACGCAGGGCGAGGAACATTCGGGAAGCTCCAAAGTCGTCGATACGAGTCACGCCGACTTTTATCGACGCCTTGTCGAAATCATATCGACAAGGCGTCGAAAAGCTATGTGAGGTGCGTTACTACTTCCCGTAGTAGACACTCGAGGCACTGAGCGTCGTATCAGCCCCCGACGCCCACCGGTCGATCCCCGACAATCGAGATTCGATCCATCACACGACGAGCCGGGAAGTAGTCACTGGCCGCGTAGTGCTGGCAGGTCCGATTGTCCCAGAAGGCAACAGTATTCGGCTCCCACTTCAAACGGACCTGAAATTCCGGACGATTGACGTGGCGATACAGCATCGTGAGAAGTTCGTTCGATTCTTCTTCTGACACACCCAAGATCCGTTGCGTGAAGGTCATGTTGACGAACAACACCCGCCTGCCACTTTCCGGAATGATCCGAACCACCGGATGCTGCACAGCGGGGAACTTCGGACGCAACATCTCGACCGCATCCACCGGCATCGACCTGCCGAACGAGTTGATCCAATCATGTTCTGCAACAAGCGGGTCGATACGCTTCTTGATGTCTTCAGGAAGCAGATCGTAGGCAGCTGCAGTATCGGCCCACAAAGTGTCACCACCCACCTCCGGCACCTCCACCGCACGAAGAACTGCTGCGAACGAAGGAAACTCGTGCCACGTAACGTCGTTGTGCCAGTTGTTCTCGACTCCGCCGACCATCGCATCCTTCGCCAGTGTCGTGACATCGACGTCCGTCTGCCCGGGCTGCGTGTACTTGAAGAACGGATGCTGTTCGAGATCGCCCCAACGCTCGGCAAAAGCTCGATGTTCCGCTCGGTCGAGGTCCTGATCGCGGAAGAAGAGGACTTTCCATTCGAGGAGAGCTCGGCGGAGTTCCGCAATCACGGCATCAGACAGACCCCCGCCGAGTCGAATACCGGAGATTTCCGCTCCGATCGTCGGCGCGACCGCCTTGACCGCAAGGTGTTCGTACGGTGCCGGAACTACCGACTCGGGATTCCGGCGAGCAACGAGTGGACCGTACGCAGCAAGCGGGTCGGTGGGGATCGGAAAGATTGTTGCCGCAGGAAAAAGGGTAGCCATCAGGGCACTTCCTCGAAATCGACGATGTCGTAAAGGACAAAAGTCAGATTAAGTCCGCCTCCTTAAAGTGTCAACGGTCACGTTCTCCGGCGCGAATCTTGACCCTGACGCCGCGTCAAGGTTGGAGAATGGTTTTCACAGACGGAATCCGATTCGATCACGGGAGGGCAGGGCGATGATGACCATCGGCGAGCTGGCCAAATTGGCCGGCACCACCGTCAGATCCGTGCGCTACTACCACTCGAACGGCCTTCTCGAAGAACCACAACGCCAACCCAACGGCTACCGCATGTACCGGGCGGTGGACCTGGCACGACTGAGTCGCATCCGCCGCCTGCGCGATCTGGGGATTCCTGTTGCCAAGATCGCCGAACTACTCGACGGCGACGCTCACGACACTCGGTCCGCACTCGATGCCCTCGACAAGGAATTGGCGACGAAGGCCGAACAGATCGCTGTTCAGCGTGCGCACATCGAGTCGCTACGCCGCAATGCCGATCCTGAACTACCCGACGCGTTTTCGGAAGTGCTCGCACAGTACGTCGTTGCCGGTGCGCCGACAGCATGGATCGACAACGAGCGTGAACTTCTGATCCTCGCACTCACGGTCTCCGGGGGCGATCCCGAGGTCTGCGATTCACTCCTGTCCGCCCATCGCCGGGTATTGGCCGAGCCGAACCGCGAGCAGGCCATCGAATTGATAACTCGCATGTATGCCCTCGCCGACGCACCGGCTGACGCGGACACGATTGCGGCCCTTGCCATTCAGTTCTGCGACTTCACCGAGAGCGTGCTACCCGAACAGGCTGCACCGGAGGACGCTTCCCCCACCCGGCTGGTAGCGGTACTGCGCGAACACCAAGCGGATCGACGAACCGTCACCCAGGAAAGATTCGCGAAGGCTGTGGCCGCGGAGTTCGCCGCCCGTCAATCCCGCCTCTGAAAAACCCTGATCAACCCCCACATTCGAAGTGGGGTGACCAACACTGCCCGAAAATGGGCTCAACGCAAGGACACGACAATGACTGGATTCACCATGCCCAGATCACGCATGCCTCGATCACGAAGGTGGCTGGCTACCACAATCGCCGCTGCCGCGCTCGCCGTACCTGCATTGGCGGCGTGCTCGGATCCTGCTACTCCGCAGGAAGATCCACAATCGAATCTCAGCGCGTTCTACGAACAGGATCTCGAGTGGGGGCCATGCGCCACAGACACCGGAACGTCGACCGCAAGTGAATGCGCCATGGTCACAGTACCTTTGGACTATTCCGTCCCTGACGGCAAAACGATCGAAGTGGCGATCTCGCGGGTCGCATCCACCGACCCCGCACAGCGACGAGGGATCCTGCTCACCAACCCTGGTGGCCCGGGTGGCCGAGGACTGGGATTGCCCGAGATTCTGAATGCGGGCATGACACCGGAAGTCGCAGCGGCATACGACGTCATCGGCATGGACACCCGAGGACTCGGCAAGAGCACACCGATCGACTGCGGCGTCGAACAGATGACATGGATGCGGTCGCCGGGCACCACGGACGAGGGATGGAACGAGAGTGTTGCGCTCGCACGCGAGGCCGCTGACACATGCTGGGACAAGTACCCGGACTATCTGCCGCACATCAATACTCAAAACATCGCCCGAGACCTCGACGTGATTCGTGGCGCCCTCGACCAGGAGAAGGCGTCGTACTTCGGGTGGTCGTACGGTACATACCTCGGTGCAACCTATGCTCAAATGTTCCCGGACAGGATCGACCGTGTGGTTCTCGACAGTGCACCGGATCCGAAGAAATACGGATACGAGATGTTCCAGGACATGGGCCCGGCCAACGAGAAAGCGATCGACGGATTCTCGCAGTGGGCAGCAGAACACAACTCCACCTATGCACTCGGATCGACGCCCGCCGAAGTTCGCGCCCTCATCGAGAAGCTGATCTCGGACGCGGCCACCACTCCGATACAGATCGGTGACCATGCCGTCGACGATCACGTCCTTCCATTCCTGATGTACGTCAACGGAACCGGCGACACCGAGAAGGAAAGTGAGGCATTCGCACAGGTATTGGTTCAGTTGCGCGATCTCGCCGCAGGCAAGACCGTCGAGAACATCCATCCCCAGCTGACGGGATTGATGCAGGCATGGTTCCAGACCGAACTGGGAACCGGTCCTGACTATGCCGGGACAATCGCCATCGTCTGCGGAGACGTATCGATGCCGAGCGATCCCCAGTGGTACCGCAACAAGTTGGAGGAGCACCGTGATGATCAGCCGATCTTTGCCGGCACACACAACACGATCATGCCGTGCGCGTTCTGGCGCAGTGAGGCCCCTACGCGGATCGACATCGACAACAACGTTCCGACCTTGCAGATCCAGGCAACCGGTGACACCCGCACGACGTACGACGAAGGCCTCGGCATGCATGAAGCGATGAAAGGCTCACGGCTCGTGACAGTTCCAGGCCGCACTCATGCGGTGTTCCCCGGCTACGCGAATACTTGCGCGAACGCCGCCGTCAACTCGTACCTGCTCGACGGCTCACTGCCGGCAGAAGACGTGGTGTGCGAGTCGTGACGATTTCCGGCGATCCCATCACCGGAAGACCTGCGTGATCTGATGCGCGATTGCCCCTCGACAATCTCGCATCCGGCAGACAGAATAGTTCGGTGAGTCCCATTCATCGGGCCGATGGCGAGGTTTCCGCAATTGGTCGTTCCACCGAGATACTGAAGACTTTTCGTGACAGCTCAGGCGTTCTCAGCGCAGCAGCGCTTGTTCGACGGACAGGCATGGCCAAAACAACGGTGTATCGAATGGTCGACGATCTCGTCCGAGTCGGGTTGCTCGAACGGCAAGGAACCAACTACCGCTTGGGTCTCCTCCTGTTCGAGATCGGCGAATCTGTTCCACGGCAGCGAAACCTCCGCGAAGCAGCGCGGCGCCACCTTTCGGCCTTGCGTGAAGCAACGGGACACAACGTGGGACTCGCTGTATTGGACGGTTTCGACGTGGTTTACCTTGATGTCTTCCGTGGCGACGACGGACCACGCCTTCCGCAGCAAATCGGTGGTCGGTGGCCTGCACACGCAAGTTGTTCCGGCAAAGCAGTATTGGCGTTCACCAACTCTGGGGATTTCACGAGGCCCACTGTCCTCGAAGCACACACCGAGAACACCATCACCGATCCCGAACTCTTCCACCGAGAACTGGATCGTGTTCGCAAGCGTGGTGTCGCCTTCGACCGCCAGGAAGCATTTCCCCGGATCGTCGGCGCCGCAGCACCAATATTCGGCCCGGACGAAGGCGTCCTCGGCGCAATCTCCATTTCCGGTATGGCAGGCCGAATAAATCTGACCCGTATCGACGCGGCGGTGCGGACGACGGCAATCGCCATCTCACGTGATCTCTCGAGTGCCCAGTCCGTCGTCCGCCCTGTCCTACAACGACGCTGATGCCGTCAACCGCGCCCGACGTACGGCATCCGGTTTGCCATGATCGTCAGAGTCGGGACATTCACGTCGAGTGGTAGATCTATCAGTTGCACAACGGTGTTCGCGACATGACGAGGATCGAATGTCGGCTCGGGCCTGGTGGTGCCGTCAGCTTGTCTTGCCGAGTGGCCGATTCCGGCTGTCATGTCAGTTGCCGCATTGCCGATGTCGATTTGACTGCAACAGATGTCGAACTCTCGGCCGTCGAGAGAGATCGACTTCGTCAAACCTGACACACCGTGTTTGGTCGCCGTGTAGGCGGCACTGTCGGGCCGGGGCGTGTGAGCGGAGAGCGACCCGTTGTTGATGATCCGGCCTCCTCTCGGATCCTGTGTTTTCATGATACGAATCGCTTCACGCGCACAAAGGAATACGCCGGTGAGATTGGCTGCGACTGTCGCGTTCCACGCTTCAGGATCGATCTCGTCCACACTCCCCGACGGCCCGAATGTCCCTGCGTTGTTGACAAGCACATCGAGTCTGCCGAAACACTCAGTCACGGATGTGAACAACCGGTGAACCGATTCGGGCGAGGACACATCAGCGGGAATTACCACTGCGCGCTCGTGACCCCCACCTGTCGCTTCCAAGCTCACGCTGTTTCGACCAGCCAATACAACGTGGTGTCCTGCATCGAGTAGACCTCTGGCCATTGCGCGGCCGAGTCCCGACCCTGCACCGGTCACGACCACGACTCGGCCGACACGCTCAGTGATTGTCACCGTGTACCTCCGTTCCACGCCTGCCCACCAGGAAATCGAAATCGACTCCGCGGTCGGCCTGCATCACATGATCCACGAACAGTCGTTGATACCCACTCGTACTCTTTTGTACGCGTGGCGGCAACGCCTCGAGACGCCTGGCCAGCTCGTCGTCGTCGACGAGTACACGCAAGACCCCACGAGCAACATCCAACTCGATCAAATCACCATCCCTGACCGCGCCGAGAGGCCCACCGGCATCCGCTTCGGGCGCAACGTGCAAAACGACTGTGCCGAAGGCTGTTCCGCTCATTCGCGCATCAGAGATCCTGACCATGTCTCGTACACCCCGCTCGAGCAGCCTTCGAGGGAGTGGCAGATTACCTACTTCTGGCATACCCGGAAACCCCTTCGGTCCAGCGCCGGTGAGGACGATGACGTCGTCGGCCTCGATGTCGAGATCCGGCGAGTCGACGCGCGCCGTGAAGTCGTCCATTCCGTGAAACACGACCGCACGGCCCACGTGGCTGAGCAACTCCGGCGACGCCGCAGATGGCTTGATCACTGCACCGTTCGGCGCGAGATTGCCGGTCAATACCGCTATGCCGGCTTGCTCCAGCAACGGTGCCGCCGTGCTACGAATTACGTCGTCGTCCCAAATTGTTTCGCCGGAGTTGTTCTCACCGAGAGTCTTTCCGGTAACCGTGGCGGCATCCAGATGGAGGATGTCTCCGAGCTCGGCGATCACCGCAGGCAGTCCGCCTGCGTAGAAGAAATCCTCCATCAAATAGGTACCCGAAGGCATGAGGTTGACCAGCAGGGGAACGTCACGACTCTGCTCCCCGAAATCGCTGAGCTCGAGGGGAATTTCCAGCCTCCCGGCGATGGCAAGCAAGTGCACCACAGCGTTGGTGGACCCACCGATAGCCGTGTTCACCTTGATCGCATTCTCGAATGAATTTCGGTCGACGACCGAAGACATCGTCAGGTTCTCGGCCACCATCTCCACGATTCTCACGCCGCTGTCGCGTGCAAGTACACGTCGCCGTGAATCCACTGCCGGGATCGCAGCGTTACCGGGGAGCGTGAGGCCCAAAGTCTCGACAAGCGACGCCATCGTCGACGCGGTGCCCATAGTGTTGCAGTGACCGGGCGATCGAGACATAGCCGATTCCGCTGCTCTGAACTCACATTCACTCATGCATCCGGCTCGCACTGCTTCACTCATCTCGAACACCGAGGTTCCAGATCCGACAGTCTTACCTTGATGGCGGCCGTTCAACATGGGCCCACCGGATACGACAATGGTGGGAAGGTCACAACTGGCTGCGCCCATCACCAGCGCCGGGGTGGTTTTGTCGCAGCCGCAGAGCAGTACGACGCCGTCGATCGGATTGGCTCGAATCGACTCCTCCACATCCATGCTGACGAGGTTCCGATAGAGCATCGTGGTGGGGCGGATGATCGTCTCACCCAATGACATCACCGGAAACTCAACTGGAAATCCGCCTGCTTCGATGACTCCCAGTCGCACCTGCTCGGCCAGATCTCTGAAGTGAGCGTTGCACGGCGCGAGCTCGGAATACGTGTTACAGATACCGATAACCGGTCGGCCGTCGAACATCCGATCAGGGATACCCTGGTTCTTCATCCACGAGCGGTGGATGAATGCATTGAGATCATTGCCTCCGAACCAATCCTGCGAGCGAAGTGTTCTACTCGTCGGTGTTCTACTCATCCGAACCCTCCAAACCAAGGATTGCCCTTGCCTCCCCAGGTGTTGCAGGCTGCATTCCGAGTCGCTGGACGATGTCGATGATGTTCTCCACCAAACGAACGTTCTCGGCCGGCTCTCCATTCGCGAGAAACGGATAGTCTTCGATTCCCACACGCACGTGCCCTCCGAGCAGGAGTGCATGAGTCAGACCACGCAGTTGATCTGGCCCGCTGATGCTCACGGAGAAGACCGATTCCTCCGGTAGGTGTTCCACCATCTGCTGCAAGATCTGCGGGGAGTACGGCATCGCATTCTGAAAAGTTCGATCAAGTCCCAGTACAAGGTTGACGAGGTGCGGGCCAGGCTGCCCTTCGGTCAACGTACGTATCTCCTGGAGCAGATGTGACGGGCTGAAGGCCTCCCACTCAGGTTTGATTCCTAGTTTGCGCATTGACGCTGCCAGTTCGGCGGCACGACTGGGCGGCGTGTCCATCAGTACCTCACCGACCGGTGAGGTCACATAGGCCGTGATGGCATCGAGCGTGCATGTGTCTGCGCCGCCATGCAGGCCCTGGAGCCTCGCGTCCCAGTCCACGATGCGCGCACCGTCACTGCGAACACTCACCATGTCACCGTTGACTCCGCCGCCGGTCGAGTTGTTGATCACGATGTCGCAGCTTTGGCGGACAAGCGTATTCATCTGCCGATAGATTGCGGCATCACAGGTCGCTTGATCGTCCGGTCGTCGAGCATGAAGTGCTGCCACGCTGGCTCCAGCGCTGTGGCAGCGTGCCACATCCGCCGCAATCTGCTCAGGCTGAGTCGGAATGAACGGATTGTCGGCAACAGTGAGGAAGCCACCCGTCGGGGCAACTGTGACGATGACCTTGTCTCGCAGATCGCTCATGCCGGAACGCTCCTGTAGCTGGATGCGGCGAAGAACATGGCAATCGCCGATGCCCCCGGGTCCTCGACGCCCCTGGCGTGTTCTCCCACGTAGGTCGCGCGTCCGCGGCGGGCGAGCATCGCGCGAGTCGATTCGGCGCCGAGCCTCGCAGCCGTGGCCGCAGAGTTCAAGGCAGCGGACAAGGTTGCCCCGCTGACTGCCGCCTCGGTCAATGCGCTGGTTGCGGGGACCATGGCGTCGACCATGGTCTTGTGACCCACCTGGGCATTGCCGAGACGCTGCACCGCAGCTGTCGCCGTACCCAGGGCAGAAGCCAAGTCTGTTGCGGTCACTTCAACTCCAGAGACTGCTCCGATCCGGCCGAACCACAGACCGAGAAGTGGTCCGCTTGTCCCACCGATGTCGAGAAACGCATCCGACGTACGGGCGAACACTTCACCAGGACTGGTCGGCGGGTCGGAACGAAGTCGTTGCACCGCACTTCGCAGGCCCGTCCGCAGATTCATTCCGAAATCGCCGTCTCCGACAAGCCGGTCCAAATCTGTGAGGGAATCGAATTGATCTTCGGCGGCATCGGCAAATCGATCGATCCACGCCCGAGTGTCCCCGACGCTCAACATTGTCATCATGAAACTCTTTTCAGTAGTGCATATTCGAGTTACCAAGCGAGTGCGGGAGTGCGTACCGTTGCATCCCAGAGATCCAGAAACTCCTCGGTCGAACGGAGAAGGGTGATAGAGAGCCCGTGCATATCCAATGCAGTGACGAAAGAACCTGCAATCACACGATCCAAACCGATACCGGCATCCTCGAGGAAAGACTTTAATTCTGCAGTGGCAATGGATAATTCGAGTCCATGGGTTGCCCCTAGCCCATTCACTATCGCTATCACACCGTCCCCGCGCTCAACCCCGACAGCATCGAGGATCGGCTCCGACAACTGCGCCACGAGTTCGGCGGCAGGAACCGTCGGACGCGTCTCACGTCCACGCTCGCCATGGATTCCGATGCCGAACTCCATCTCCCCCGGCGCCAGTTCGAAGGACGGACGATCCTGTCCGGGAGCCGTGCACGAGCGGAAAGCTGCACCCAACGTCGCCGACGCCGCCACCACCCGGCGCCCCAGGTCAGCGATCTCGGAAAGCGCCCAGTGCCGTTCCGCGGCCGCCCCACAAATCTTCTCCACGGCAATTACCGCAGCGGTACCACGACGTCCAGGTCCACCCTCGTCTGCAGTCGTCGTCGCGAGGTCGTCGTCGACCATCACGATCTCCACTTGCCGCTCAGTTCCGAGTAACTCGGCCGCGATCGAGAAATTCAGTTTGTCTCCGGTGTAGTTCTTCACGATGAGAAGTGCACCCCGTCCGGTCTCGACAGCATTGACCGCAGCGCGGATCTGAAAGGCTGTGGGACTGGCGAAGACCGACCCAGGAACTGCGGCGTCCAACATGCCGGATCCGACGAACTCCGCGTGTAACGGCTCATGCCCGGCCCCGCCACCTGAGACCAACACAACTTTGTCTCGGGCGACACCCGCGCGAGTCACAAACAACGGATCTCGGTGGTAGGAGAGCATTTCCGGGTGCAGGATCTGAAGTCCTTCGAGCGCTTCGCGGACTACATCCTCGGGCCGGTTGACCACATGGCCGATCATGACGAACTCTCGGACGCCGACATTGGGCCGACAGGGAAGCGAACCGCAAACGCACTCACACACGTGCGAACGTTGTCACCGACCCGTATCCCAGCCTCCGCTGCAGGCTCGTTGACATACGAAACAGTTCCGTTGTGCCACATATCCATTCCATTGCTGATCTCGGCAGAGTCGTGACTGACCGCTACGCCGGCAAGTCCCGAATCTCCCATGCGGACGATTCCGATGATCCCCGCGTTGTCCTTGCCGATTCCGGCATCGTTCAGCACCGCCAACGCACAGCCCGTCGCAATCGCCATCCGCCCTGACTCTTGACCGCCGTTGGATGCCGCAACGACGATGCGGTCGCGGTCCGACCGTTCGATCTGCGACATACTGTCCATGACGACAATCTGTCTACCGTTCTCCACACCGACAATGTTCCGAAACATCAGTCGACGCTCCTCTCTATCAGTGCCAGCACTTCTTCGGAAACGCGGCTGCCCACACGCACACCCGCTGCGACTGCAGTCGGATTGGCATACGTCACGATGCCGCACTCCCACACGTCGTTGCCATCTCCAATACGCGAACTCTCGTGTCCGACTGCAATGCCGACGATCTTCTGGGCGTCGATCGCAGCCAAACCTGCGATTCCGGCCTTGTTCTTCCCTATGCCGGCGTCATTGCACACCACAACACGAACCCCGAACCCGACGGCGTACTCTCCAGCACTCGTCCCTCCGTGTGATCCGGTCACGATCACATCACCGGCCTGAGCCGAGGAAGCAAACGCAATCGAATCCATGATCCACACTCTCGTTCCGTTAGAGGAATGAACCAAAGTAGGTTCGGCACCTTCGGTTTCAACTACTCGCATGGACATCCACCCCTAGAATTCGACGTGCCTGATCAGGAGTTGCGGGTTCACGCCCGTACCGCCGAGCGATCGAAACAACTTCGGCGACCAGATCAGGTGTGGAGGGGTATCCCAGTTCTTCGTAGTGGTAGTCACCGGCACCGATTGCTACATGGCCCCCGCGCTTGATCGACTCCTCCGCTGCTGCAAGAACATTGCCTCGGTAGGCCGAGACGATCCACTCCACTGAAAGATCAGCCGGCAGGAGGTCCAGTTGCGCACGTAGCCCTGCTGCTGTCGCCGGATGTGCAGCCGGAAACTCGTCACCACCGAGAATGAAAGCGATCACCAATGGTGACGACGGATTCCGCACCCTTGCGTGGGCGAAGATCGCGCGCGTCCAACTCACGTTGAATGACGTCTGATACGGCACCAGACCCAATTCACTAGCGCGCGAGAGTAATTCGATCTGTGTTCGAGTGTCGTTGACGAAGACCCTGGAATCGGTTGCGAACAAGCCTGTCGTCGCATCGATCAAGTCCATCGCCGCACAGCCCATGTCGACGACCAAGAAGTCCGAACGTCGTTTCGGATCACTTTGGTTCGGGGCAAGATTCGACAGCCGCTCGTCTATCGTGTAGCCGGGAACATTGGCCATCGACGGCGCAAGCAGCAGATTCGATACCGCCCGAACCCGCTCGACGATCTCTCCGTAGGTCGCCGCCGAGTGATCCACGCCGCCGTCCACGGCTCGACCGTGAAAATGCATCAACGACGCCCCCGCACCCTCACAAGCGAGGGCAGTGTCGGCTATTTCGCTGGGCGTCCACGGAATGTGGGGATTGGGTGCGCGCATGGTGTTCTCGTTGACGTGCACTCCGATGATTACCGGTTTCTCCGTTGTACTGGACGTTGCCTCAAGAGTCATGTCGCTCCTTCGGAAGATTCCAACCGGCTGTCATCGACTGACCTCCGTCGACTGTCCACGTCTGACCCGTCACGAAACCGGCGCCGGGACCAGCGACAAAGGTCACGACTTCGGCAATCTCAGCCGGCTCCGCGTAACGGCTCAACGGGATCGATTGCAAGATGGCGCTCTGCATTTCAGGGCTCTGGGCCCGACTTGCAAGCGGTGTCCGCGTCGAACCCGGTGCAACACAATTGACTCGGATCCCCTCGCCGGCGAGCTCGATCGCGAGTTGTGTGGTCAACGCGACCACGCCACCTTTCGATGCGGAATACGCAGCACGGTCTACGCTGCCGCGTAGGCCGGAAACCGAGGCAATTGTCACCACGGATCCGCCGCCATCTGCGGCGAGCAGATCCACGAACTCCCTGACCACCGCAAACGTGGAAACGAGGTTCAGCTCGAGGGTTCGCCTGAATCGATCGGGTGTGGTGTGCCGGATCGGCGCGTTGTCCGCGGTTCCCGCCGAGGTCACAACCGTGTCGACACGACCGAACAGCTCTTCGGCGACGTCGCGAAGCCGTCGGATGTCTCCCTCATCGGTGACATCCACTCGAACGCCGACCGTCCGTGTATCTGGTTCTGGCGCAGTGTCTCCGGATGTATGCGACAGGTCGGCAGAGATGACATGCCAACCCAAGTCGGCGAATCGTTTGCACGTTGCCAGGCCGATCCCGGATGCGCCACCAGTGACGATCGCTACCTTCCTACTCACGACTACAGCACCTTCCTCATGTCGCGAATGGGATTCGACCCGTCCCACTCCTTCGATGCAGCCTCGACTGCGCGAAACAGATCGCCCTTCCTTCCGCTGACCTCCGAGACTTCGATGACTGTTCCCGGATACGGGCCGTCCTCGTAGTAAACGAATCGCTCATCCGGTGCGCCACTACCGGATCTACCACTCTGCAATTCGACGAGCCCTCGGTTCTTGGATTCCTCCACATATCGATCGAAATCCGTTGTCCAGTAGGCAACATGTTGAAGTCCTTCGAGCCCTCGATCGGCGAACTCGCGAAATGCCGACGGCTCATCGTTGTGTTGTTGAATCAGCTCGATCTGCGCGCTTCCGCTGTGCGCGAGCGCCACACTGAATCGAGGCGCACTCGACTTGCCACGGAAGACGAAGTCGTTCAACGGTTGGTCCTCCACGAAGAAGAAGGGGCCAACGCCGACAACGTCGATCCAATGCTTCAGCGCGCTGTCGATGTCGTTGACCACAAAACCCAATTGGCGCAAAGGCCCGAAGTATCTACTCACGAAGTCCTCGTTTGTTCGTTGCCGACGAAACCACGGTCGACGACTGTGATCCTGATAAGTGATGATGTCCTGCGCATGCTCGCCTGAAGAATGAAGAATTCCCGTTGATCGGGAATCTTCCGGGGCCGAGACTCGGCTCAAGCCTGTTCAGGTGCAACTAAGGTTCCGGCGTCGCGCTCCGCCCGGTAATCCAGTGTCAGTTGGTCGTTGGCCTTGTCGGCCTTTCTGGTGATCACCTTGAGCAGCAGCACGATCAATGCTGCCGTCGCCAGCACCGCGGAGTACACCCCGATTGCCGGTGTGAAACTGTTGGTCGCGTCCTTGATCCAGCCGGTGACCTGTGGACCGAAATAGCCTCCGAGGTTACCCATTCCGTTGATGACACCGAAACCTGCCGCCAAGGCAGCGCCGGTAAGGAAGCTCGAAGGCATGGTGATGAAGATGCTCATCGAACTGTAGAGACCGATCCCGGCGATGCAGAATCCGAAGATAGCGACAACCGGTGTGGTGAAGAACAGCGCAGCAATAGCAAATCCGAGTGCTGCGACCGATGCGGCGATGGCGAAGTGCACGGGGCGCTCTCCGGCGCGGTCCGAATGGCGCGTCCACCAGATCATCGGTCCGATCGCAATCAGTGCAGGTAGTGCGGCAACCCATCCGATCTGATTGGTGCTCATCCCGAATTGCGCGTAAATCTGCGGCATCCAAATCTGGAAACCGTTGAGGCTGAAGGTGAAACAAATGAACACGGAGATCAATACCAGTACTCGTGGGTGCACGAGTCCCTGGAGGAAGCTGTGCTTACCGACGACCGCTTCGCGCTCTTGCGCCTCGGACTCGAGCGTATCGGTGAGCCAACCGCGTTCTTCCTCGGAGAGGAACTCCGCCTCCGAAGGCTTGTCCCGCA
Source organism: Rhodococcus sp. 008 (assembly GCF_001682295.1). NCBI lineage: Bacteria > Bacillati > Actinomycetota > Actinomycetes > Mycobacteriales > Nocardiaceae > Rhodococcus > Rhodococcus sp. 008. The sequence continues at coordinate 1,238,682 of NZ_CP012749.1, forward strand.
GAACCTTGTAGATCACAAACGCCATGACCACAGCGGGGACGCCGGTGAGAATGAAAACCCATCGCCATCCGGAAAGCCCGAGAAAGCCGTCGATAGCCATCAGGTGTGTGGTGATCGGAGTACCCAGGCCGGAGATACAGATGAAGGTCACGATCCACGCCATTGCTTTGCCTCGATCCCGATTCGGGAACCACTTCGAGACGAAGAACAGCATGCCGGGCGAAAAGCCGGCTTCGGCAATACCCAACAGGAATCGTGCTGCCACCAATCCGCTGGCACCCTGAACGAACGCGGTTCCGATGGTGACCACGCCCCACGTGATCATGATTCGTGTGATCCAGCGCCGCGCACCGACCTTTGTGAGGATGTAGTTGCTCGGGGGTTCGCAGATCGTGTAACTCCAGAAATAGATTCCGGCCGCAAACCCGAACATCGAGGCCGATATTCCGAGTTCTTTGTTCATCGTCAATGCTGCAACGCCGATGTTCAATCGGTCGAGATACAGGACGATGTATGCCAATCCGATGACCGGCATGAAGCGGAGCATGACCTTCCGGACGGTCCTGGCCGGAAGGGGAAGTTGCTCGGTGACTGTTCTTTCGTGACGCATGATTCACCTCGTACTCATTCGAACACATCATTGTGATGGCTGACACAGAGACGATGCGGGTCGCGATTCGAACTTCACAGACACGATTCCCGATGATCGGTACTCGATTCGTGAGCAATCGACCAGCCGGGGTGACAAGAAAGCGGAGTGCCTGTCGGTTTCGACAGGCACTCCGTGCGGTGAAACATAGGCGTCCCGAGGGTATTCAGCCAGTCAGCTCGCTCTTGATCTCGTTCTTGAGAACTTTGCCGACCTTGGAGCGAGGTAGATCGTCCCAGACGATGACTTGCTTCGGAGTCTTCACACTTCCGATGCGAGCCTTCACGAAAGCCATCACCTCGGCGCCGTCGATGTCGGCGCCGAGGTGCGGTTGCACCACTGCCACAACGCGTTCGCCCCACTTGTCGTCCGGCAACCCGATCACTCCGCAGTCCTGAATCCCCGGATACGCCATGAGTGCCTGCTCCACCTCGACCGAATAGACGTTGAAACCGCCGGTGATGATCATGTCCTTCGCACGGTCGACGATGAACAGGAAATTGTCCTCGTCCAGGTACCCGATATCGCCGGTGTGATGCCAGCCGTGGGCTGACGCTTCCGCGGTTGCGTCGGGGTTCTTGTAATAACCCGCCATCACCAACGAACTGCGAATCACCACCTCACCACGCTCGCCACGTCCGAGCAGCGCGCCTTTGTCGTCCATGATCCCCACGGTCACCAGCGGCGACGGTCGACCCGCCGACGAAAGTCGTGACGTTGCGACAGTGCCGTCCGAGCCGAAGTGCTCCTTCGGTGACATCGTCGAGATCATCATGGGGGCTTCACTCTGCCCGAACAGCTGAGCCATGACCGGGCCGATCTTGTCGATCGCCTCCGCGAGTCTGGTCGGGGAGATCGGCGCCGCTCCGTACCAGAAGCATTGCAGCGAGCTGAGATCCGTGGCCGACAGGGCCTCGTGCTCGAGCAGCATGTAGATGAGCGTCGGCGGCAGGAATGTGTGAGTCACCTTGTGCTTCTGAATGTTCGCGAGGAAGTACCCGAGGTCGGGCTTCGGCATGATCACTACTTCGCCGCCGAGGGCCATGATCGGGAAGCACAGAACACCGGCGGCGTGAGTCAACGGTGCCAGCGCCAGATACACCGGGCGCCCCTCGAACGGATAACTCATCAAAGTGATTGCGGTCATCGTCTCGATGTTGTGCCCGGTCAACATCACTCCCTTTGGCCGTCCAGTTGTACCACCGGTGCCGACCAGCATGGTGACGTCGTCGGGCGCCGCGGCGTCGAGTTCTTCTTCCCCGAGCCAGCTTTCGAGGGACTGTGCCGAGTCCCATTCGCCGTCGATGCAGACGAGCGTCACCAACTGGGGAAGCGCATCCTTGATCTGGTCGACTAGCGGCGCATAGGACTTCTGGAAGAACAGAGCGCGACAATCGAACAAATCCAACAGGTCTCGGTTTTCCGCAGCTTCGTTGCGAGGGTTGATCGGGCACCAGACGCCGCCGGCCCGGCTTATTCCGAATACGCACGAGAACGAGATCGGATCATTGCCGGACAGAATCGCGACCTTTTCGCCCGGCGCGATGCCCGAAGCCGCGAGCGAAGCTGCGAAGCGTCGGCTGAACTGTTGCACCTCGCCGTAGGAGAGAGTGCGCTCCCCCATCGTCAAACACGGTGCGGTGGAACCAAGAGAGGCTCCCTTGTCGAGATAGTCGGTCAAACGCATGGGGAGCCTCCAGGGCGGGGCTCCCGGCGCGCTACACGCCGGGAGCCGTGAACATGATGACGAGGGCGACGAGTTAGGCGTTGATGGTTACTTCCGGCTCCAGAGCCAGCCCGAAACTACGTAGCGCGCCGAGCAGTTCGCGATGGCCGAACGCCTGGCAAGCCGAGGCAAGCCCGGTCCGCTTCGGCGCCTGCTGGAGCAGAGAATGCGCTGCATAGGCGTGCAGGAGGCCCGTCTGCTTGTAGTTGCAGTTTCCGTGGATCACGACGTGCGAGCGACCCAGCGGGCCCGACGCGTAGACGGAGTCGAGTGAGGTGTTGATGCGCGGATTTTCACGAGGGGGCATACCGGCCTGAACCGATCCGGCGATCTCGGCCAAGGCGGCTTCCTGCTCGTCGGCGGGCAGGGTCTTGATCTGCTCCTCCACGATCTTCTGCGTCGCGACAACGCCTTCCATCACGGTGCGGTCGAACACTCCGCCCGCAGCCTTGACGTTGGAAACTCGCGGATCGTTCTTGAACCACACCGGGTGGCATGTTCCGCCCCACGGCAATGCAAGCGCAGTTTCGTGCTGGCCCGGAACGACGACGTCGAAAGTCTGGCCGGGCGCCCACTGCACGTACTTGTTCTGCTCGAGGTAGTACCAGTTCGCCTTGAGGATGGTGAAGATCGTCTGAGTGGACGCGTAGGTGGGAAATCCCTTCCACAGCACGAGGATGTCGAGCGTATCGAGGCCCGGCGTTTCCAGTGCGATATTGGCCGCGATCTCACCGGTGGTGTACATCTGCGCGATACCGGGCGAGAGAAGCAGGCCCTTCTCCTGGTACTTGTCGCTGAACTTCTCCTGGACGTCGAGTACCCAGTCCTGCTCACCGGTTGTGTCCATGTAGTGGCAACCGGCATTCAACGCGGCCTCGACGACGGTGCCGCCGAGCTTGATGAACGGGCCGACCATATTACTGACAACCTGTGCACCGGTGAACAGTTCGGTGAGCGCCTCGACGGTGTGCTCGACCTCGACGACCTCGTGATCGACGGTGTCTAATCCGGGGATCTTATCGAGGACCTCTTGGATGCGAGCGGCGTCGCGGCCGGCTGCGATGAACGGGATGTTGAACTCGCGCAGGTATTCACACACCAGACGGCCGGTGTACCCGGAGACGCCGTAAACGATGACGGGCTTCTTTTCGGACATGTTCGTGGAACCTTTCGAAGACGTGAGAAGGGTGTACGTACGAATGAAGGGCGAGTTACATGCCCATGCCACCGTCGACCGGTAGGCCGATTCCGGTGATGAATCGCGCGGCGTCGGAGGACAAGAACACAACGGCGTCAGCCATGTCGTTCACTTCACCGAGGCGGCCGAGCGGGGTGAGGCCGATGACGTCTCCGACTGCTGCTTCGGCGCTGGGCCAGAGACCGAGCTTCTCCATGTCCGCCGCGAGTCCGAGACCCATCTCCGTGGCGACAAGACCCGGGTAGATGCAGTTGACGCGGACTCCGTAGCCGAGCTTGCCCGACTCGGCGGCGGCAACTCTGGTGAAGCGATCGACCGCGGACTTGGTCGCGGAGTATCCACTGATCCCGGGAAACGGAATGGTTGCGGCCACTGAAGAGATGTTGATGACGGAACCGCCGGTTCCGGCTACGCCACCCGGACGCATGCTGCGCAGTCCGTGTTTGGTTCCGAGCGCTGTTCCGAGGATGTTGACCTCACACATACGGCGGATGTCGTTCGGATCGAGGTCGACCACCAGCGAGGAAATCTCGATGCCTGCGTTGTTGACGAGGATGTCGAAGCCGCCGAGAGTCTCCGCGGTGGCGGCGACTGCCTCTTCCCAGTTGGCGTCGTCGGTGACGTCCAGCTTTACGAAGCCGGTTTTGACTCCGCCCGAACCAACAGCCTCTGCGGTGGCACGACCCTCGTCTTCGAGAACGTCGCCGATCATCACTGACGCCCCCGCCTTCGCCAACGCCTCAGCCATTCCGGCTCCGAGCCCCTTGGCACCACCTGTGACCAGTGCTTTTCGTCCCTCGAGATCAAACACGCTCATTTTCGACTGCCTCCATGACTGAAACGACTCTCGCGATGCCACCGTTCACAGCGACGCTGCCAAGTGGTGTGAGTCACAGAGTATTCAACTTTGGACGAGTGTCAAGAGAAATCTTGACGACTGTCAAGATTTTGTTACACGCTCGTCAAAGGCCAGGGGTTACACTGATTCGGACGCGGTGATCGTGCCGCTGTGGAAACCGCAGGGAACAGGACGTGCCATCGTGACCACGACAGTCGAGAAGCCTAGTGAGGCAGGGAAAAAGGCTGCACCTAGCTCACCGGGCCAGCAGTCCGACTCCTCGAAGCGGTCCGACTCCGCCAAGCGGTCCAACGCAGACAAGGTGTCGCGTCGCCAGGTCGACAAATTCTCCGAGCGACGTGATCAACTCGCCGAGGCCGCACTGCAAACCCTGGCCGAATTGGGCTACGCACGCACGAGCCTGCGCGAAATCGCCCAGAATTCGGAGTTCTCCCACGGCGTCCTGCACTACTACTTCAGCGACAAGGTCGATCTCATCACCCACTGCGTGCGCCACTACAAGGCACGCTGCGTCACCCGCTACGACGGCATCGTCGCCACCGCGAAGACACCGGAGGAACTGAAAACCGGTTTCGGCGCACTGCTCGCCGAGACCATGATCGAAGAACCCACGATGCACCGCCTCTGGTACGACCTGCGCGCGCAGTCGATGTTCGAGGAGTCGTTCCGAGCCGACGTCGCCGCGATCGATGAGAGTCTCGAAAACATGATCTGGCGCATCGTTTCTCGCTACGCCGAGCTTCTCGACGTAGAGGCATCGGTCACCTCGGCGGCGATGTACGCAATCTTCGACGGCCTGTTCCAGCAGAGCCTGCTGCGCCATCTGTCCGGCGATCAGACTGCCGCAAACTATCTTTCGGAGAGCGTCCAGCAGATGCTGCCTCTGGTAGTGCCCACTCCCTGATCAGCGAGCAGCGATGCCTTCCGCGACGTACCTGGCTCCGCGATCGAATTCTCCGACCACGTCGTAATCGGCGTCTTGCCGCCAGAAGCGGACCAACGCTCCGTACGTACCACCGATCATCTGTGCGAGAAAGAGCGGCGGGTAGTCCGATCTCACTTCGCCGGCTTCGATACCGGCAGTGACGATCCGCAGAAGTTCCACGTGGAACCGATGATCGTGGGCCGCCCCCGCTCCGGAGGAGGCGAAGTCGCGCTCGAGTTCTGCAGTCACCATGCGCAGATAGCGCGGGTGCATGATCGCTTGCTGCGCAAAGTCCTGAAAAATCCGGGAGATCCGATCAGAAGTCGGCATCGGCGATTCCATGAGCTGATCCACCAGTGCCGCAAGCTGATCGAGATGATCACTGTGCAACGCCTCGAGAACCGAGTCCTTGCCCTGGAAGTAATTGAAGAAGGTGGCTCGCGACACCTCGGCTCGCTCGGCGATGTCGTCGACGGTCGTGCTGGCGAAACCCTGCGCCGAGAACAGAATTCGAGCAGCCGAGAGCAACCTGTCGTTGGTGTCGCGCTTGTTCTGTTCTCGTTTGGAAATCACGTCGACCTGCCCTTCTCCGCCTCAGAACACAGTCTTCGCCACAGTCCGGAATGTGTCCAATGTCCGTCCCGTCAGGTGACGCACCTCCGCCTCCGATAGGTGGACTACAGTCCAATTATGTCGACTGTTTCCACCGAACGCCATGACCGCGTTCTCATCGTCAGGATCGAACGCGAAGAACGCCGTAACGCGATCAACCGTGAGACTGCCGAGGGAATCGAAGCCGCGCTGAATCTTCTCGACGACGACCCTGATCTGTGGGTCGGCATCATCACCGGAACCCCCAACATCTTTTGCGCCGGAACCGATATCCGAGAGCGGGCCGACCTTCGCATGCCTCGCGGCGGTGAGTACGGCGTCATTCGGCGCCGGCGGAACAAGCCCCTGATCGCTGCAGTCGAGGGCTACGCGCTTGGTGGCGGTTTCGAAATCGCACTGGCCTGCGATCTGATCGTCGCCTCTGCCACAGCGCAATTCGGCCTTCCCGAAACCAAACGCGGTCTGGTTGCGACGTCCGGCGCACTCTTTCGGGCTCCTCGCGCGCTTCCGATCAACGTCGCCCGTGAACTCTTGATCACCGGCCGCACACTCGATCCCGAACGGGCAAAGGACCTCGGCGTCGTCAATGCAGTCACTGCCCCTGGTAAGGCACTCGACGAGGCACTGGTGATGGCAGCGGAGATCTGCGAGTCCTCCCCCACTTCCGTGAGTCTGAGTCTGAAGGCCATCGAGGCTCTCTACGCCGACGCCGACGCCGACGGATGGAAGGTCACCGACGACGCCAAGGACGCAGTGTTGCGCTCTCCGGACATCGCCGAAGGACTCGACGCTTTCGCCACTCGTCGGACACCCCGATGGAGCGGACTGCCGCCCGCATGACAGACCACAATCCGAGACAGATTTCCTATACGTCTGGTCGGAAAGGGTATGAACCGGTTACAGTCTCTCCTGTGACGGGAATCGGCGCATACGAGACGGGCACGCTGCTGACGCGGCGGCGCCATGTCGACTTTGCGCATGTCTGTACATCCGGGTGTCCGATCTACTGATCGGACCTACGACGTGAGCGCCGCTCACGTCGATACTCGTATGTACACCCAGATCAGGGGACATTTCTGTCATGACCACCGCCTCCATCTCACACCTGAGTTCCGTCGTAGCAGCCAACGCCGACGCCATCGACAAAGACGCGAGCAAAGCACACGTCGTATTCAAGGCTTCCGCCCAGGCGCACGACGCCGTTGCCAGCACCATTTCTCTCGGTAAGTACAGCGTCGAGGTCGACGAGCCACCGGCCCTCGGCGGCGAGAACACCGCAGCCAATCCTGTCGAGTACTACCTTGCTTCCCTGCTCTCCTGCCAGGTGGTCACCTACCGCGTCTGGGCGGACAAACTCGGTATCGCTCTCGACGACATCTCGGCCAGGGCCGAAGGTGACCTCGACGTTCGTGGATTCTTCGGCTTCGACGACGCCGTTCGCCCGGGATTCTCCGAGGTCCGCGTGGTCGTCACCCTGACCGGCCCCGAACCCCGCGAGCGCTACCTGGAACTGCAGGAAACGGTCGACGCCCACTGCCCCGTACTCGATCTCACCCGCAATCCCGTCCCAGTGCATACAGTCGTCGAAACCGCCTGACCCGCACTAACCCACCTTCACCACGGAGTATGAATTCATGAGCGAGAACACCCCCGTCGATACCGATCCGACCGCCGATTGGTCGTTCGAAACCAAGCAGGTCCACGCCGGACAGGGCCCGGACAGCGCTACCAACGCTCGGGCGCTTCCGATCTACCAGACCACCAGCTACGTCTTCGACAACACCGACCATGCGGCGGCGCTCTTCGGCCTCGCCGAGCCGGGCAACATCTACACCCGCATCATGAACCCGACGCAGGACGCCGTCGAGCAGCGCATCGCCGCCCTCGAAGGCGGAGTCGCGGCTCTGCTGGTTGCGTCCGGTCAGGCTGCCGAATCCTTCGCGATCCTCAACCTCGCCGAGGCCGGGGACCACATCGTCTCAAGCCCTCGCCTGTACGGCGGCACGTACAACCTCTTCCACTACACGCTGCCCAAGCTCGGTATCACCGTCGACTTCGTCGAGGACCCGGACAACCTCGATCACTGGCGTGAGGCAATCCGTCCGAACACCAAGGCGTTCTACGGCGAAACCATCTCCAACCCCAAGAACGACGTGTTCGACATCCCCGGCATCAGCGCAGTCGCCCATGAGCACGGCATCCCACTGATCGTGGACAACACGGTCGCAACTCCGTATCTCATTCAGCCGCTGAAGCACGGCGCCGACATCGTCGTCCACTCCGCCACCAAATACCTTGGCGGACACGGCACCGCGATCGCCGGCGTCATCGTCGACGGTGGCACCTTCGACTGGACCCAGGGACGCCACACCAACTTCACGACCCCCGACCCCAGCTACCACGGCGTCACCTTTGCCGATCTCGGTGCACCCGCCTACGCCCTCAAGGCACGCGTTCAGCTTCTGCGCGACCTCGGCTCGGCCATCGCACCGTTCAACGCCTTCCTCATCTCGCAGGGTATCGAGACACTGAGCCTGCGCATCGAGCGCCACGTGTCCAACGCCCAGAAGGTCGCGGAATTCCTCGAGGGCCGCGCCGAGGTCACGTCGGTCGCGTACGCCGGACTGGAATCCTCGCCCTGGCACGAGCGCGGAAAGCAGCTGGCGCCCAAGGGAACCGGCGCCATCGTCGCGTTCGAGCTCGCCGGTGGAGTCGACGCAGGCAAGAAGTTCGTCAACGCTCTGACGTTGCACAGCCACGTCGCCAACATCGGTGACGTTCGCTCACTCGTCATCCACCCCGCGTCGACGACGCACTCGCAGCTCACCCCCGAGGAGCAGCTCGCTTCGGGCGTCACGCCGGGGCTCGTCCGCCTCGCGGTCGGCATCGAAGGGATCGACGACATTCTCGCCGACCTCGAAACCGGTTTGGCCGCAGCAGCTTCCTGATCTATCGCACGAAAAAGCTCGGCCCCGATATGCATTGGGACCGAGCTTTTTCGTTGCGTAAGAGCTAGCTCTTGGGAGTGAACGCGGCCAGCGGTTCACTCTCGGACCAGTCATGGCCCCAGTAGCTGTCGGCCGTGATTTCCTCAGCGGTGTAGAAGGCTTCGTCGACAAGCATGCCTTCGCAACCGAACTCCAGATCCCATCCACCCGGTGCGCGCACGTAGAACGACACCATCTTGTCGTTCGTGTGGCGACCCAACGTCGAGGAGATCGAGAAGCCGAGCTTGGCAACACGATCGAGAGCCTGACCGACGGCGTCGAGAGTCTCGGCTTCCATCATCAGGTGCACGAGACCGGGCTCGTCAACCGGCGGCGCCGGGCACAACGCCAGGCTGTGGTGGCGCTGGTTGACACCCATGAAGCGAACGCGGCGAGCCGGCGGCGGCGCATCGATACCGCCGAGACGGATGGAACCGCGCGGGAGGAATCCGAGCACCTCGGTGTAGAAGGTGTATGCCTCGTCGAAACGCGTAACCGGAAGCACCACATGGCCGAGGCCCTGATCGCCGGTGACGAAACGGCCGCCGTGCGGGGTGACCAACGGGCTGTGGTCGAGTACCGGTCCGAAGAAGACCTCGACTCGGTTACCGTTGGGATCGTCGAATGCGATGACCTGCTCGGCATCGCGGTAGCTGGCGTCGACCTCGGAAAGAACCTCGACCTCGACTCCGGCCTTCTCCACTGCTTCACGAACACGCTGGAGCGCGAACTGATCTCGCACTTCCCAGCCCACTGCGAGAGCCTTGTCCGTCTCACCGGGCAGGACGATCAGTCGCGCACGACGCTCGTCCAGGCGCAAGTAGAGGCCGTCGGCTTCCGGGCCACTACCGACCGCGAGGCCGAGTCCGTCGACCACGAGCTCGCGCCAGCGAGCCACGTCCTGCGTTTGGATCCTGAGATACCCCAGGCCCCGAATTTCAGTCATGCCTAACCGTCCTTGCTTCGAAAGTATTTGTGGGACTAGATCATCGAGCGGTGGATACCCTGCGGTTCGCCGCCGAGCTGCGAGAGCGTCGACGCATGGAAGATGGAGCCAGGTACATGGATCGCGTGCGCGAGACCGGCATGAGCGTCACGCCAGAACCGCTGCATCGGCGTGTTCAACTGCAAAGCCCCACCACCGGAACGAGCAAAGATCTCGTCCACCGCACGCACCGCCCGCCACGCAGCAGCAGTCTGCGTACGCCGACCGATCGCACGAAGCTCGAACGAAACTTCCTGCCCCTTCTCCGTCATGTCCCAGAAACGATCCACCGTCTCCAAGATCGCAGCCCGAGAAGCAGCGATCTCGGCCGCAGCCTCACCGATCGCGAACAGCACGTACGGATCTTCCTTGATCGGAACACCACTGACCGTCACACGCTCACGCTGCGCCGCCATGTTGCACGCCAACGCACCCTCGGCGATACCGATCAACGACGAGGTGATCCCCAACGGGAAAATGCACGAGAACGGGAACTTGTACAACGTCTCCGTACGACCCGCTTCCTTCCACGCCGTCCCGTCGTACACCTTTCCGGCGTCGATCGTGCGGTAGGTGGGCAGGAACGCGTCCTTGACGATCAGGTCCTTCGACCCGGTTCCGCGCAGGCCCACGACATTCCAGCTGTCCTGGTCGATGTCGTAATCGGAGCGCGGCAGCAGTACGTGCAGGTGCTTCGGCGGCATCAACGGCTTGCCGGACTCGTCACCGACCATCGCGCCGATCATGATCCAGTCACAGTGATCGGTGCCGGACGAGAACGACCAACGACCGTTGAGGATGTACCCACCCTCGACCGGCCTCGCCACGCCCATCGGCGCATACGGTGACGCCATCCACGTATCGGGATCGGTTCCCCACACCTCTTCCTGAGCCTTGCGGTCGAAGAACGCAAGCTCCCACGGATGCACACCGACGATGCCGCTGACCCAGCCCGTGGCACCGTCCATCGCGCCGATAGCCATTGCCGTCTCGGCGAATTCACGCGGATGCGCCTCGAGGCCTCCGAACTCCTTCGGCTGGAACATCCGGATGACGCCGGAGTCGCGCAAGCGCTTCGCGCTGCCGTCCGTCAAGCGCATCAGCTTGTCGCCCTCGACCCCGTCGGCGCGGATCTCGTCGGCGAACTGTGAGATGTTGTCCAGAACCTGACCCATGATTTTTCCGGCTTTCTGGTTTCGCTACCCGGCGAGTGCCTGGGCAGAATGAAAATCTGTTGGTGAAACGGTGGCAGGTAGCCCACCGAAGTGCAGAAACGCTTCCCGGTGAGTGGGAGCACCCCTGTGCGCCTTTTTGGTAGTGGGGGCTACCAAAAAGGCGCACGGGCCTTACTTGCCTTCTGGACGCGTCAGAAATGCCAGAACGGACGCGACCCAGGCGTCGCGAGCTTCGATCATCGTCCAGTGTCCGCAGTTGGGGAAGATGTGAACTTCGCCGTTGGGGATGTCGCGCATCGGCAGAATCGCCATGTCCACGGGGCTGACGCGGTCATCGCGTCCCCAGGTCAACAGCGTCGGCGCCTTGATCTTGTTCAGCTGTGCCCAGTACGGCACGGCGGTCGACGCAGCGGCAGCCGCGCCCATGGCGGCCATGGCCTTGCTGCTGTACATACGACGGGCGATCTCGAGCGTCGTCGGCTCGGTGGCCAGGGCCCAACGCTCTTCGATGAGCTGCTCGGTGACGACGGCACGGTCGAAGACCATCGAATGCAACCAGCGGACCAGAGCTTCGCGGGTGGGGTTGTCGGTGAACTCCATGAGGAGTTTGATGCCTTCACCGGGGCCCGGCGAGAAGGTGTTCTTTCCCATGCCGCCGATGGTGACGAGCTTGCTCACCCGGTGCGGCTCGTCGATCGCGACCTTGGTGGCGACGATGCCGCCCATGGAGTTACCGATCATGTGGACCGGGCCGAGGCCAAGGCCGTCGAGGAACATCCCGACCGACGCCTGCGCCATCATCATCGGATGGTCGGGGCCGGGATCGCTGACGCCGAATCCGGGAAACTCGAGAACGTAGCAGTGGAAGTGCTTCGCGAAGTCCGCGAGAACGCCGCGGTAGTTACGCCAACCGGTGACGCCGGGGCCCGATCCGTGCAGCAGCAGGAGCGGCGGGCCGTCGCCGGCTTCGTGGTACCGGAGCACACCGAGATCGGTCTGCAGTTCCTTCAGAGTTCCCTCGTAGCTCAGTTCAGTCGTCATGGTCCGAACGGTGCCATCAGTACCGCTGAGCTGCTATGACTCGTCCCGATCAGCGAGACAAGTCGATCAAAATACGTCAGATCCAGTGGTCGGACGACGCTGCCAGCAGGCGATCCATCGTCTCCGCCGAGAACGTATTGGTCGGAACGGGAGGCGTTTTGCGGCCGCGGCGAGGAGCACCCAGTTCGGGGTACAGCGTCCGCGAGACCTCGCGAGCCGCGTCGACGACCAGCGGAGCAACTCGCTCGAGCTGAGCGGTCCGCATGTCACCACACAACGCGATGCTGCCGACGGGACCCTCGTGTCCGCGAATTGCCGAAGCCACACAAGCGACTCCACGCGCCGACTCCCCGCGTTCGAAGGCCAGTCCCCGACGCTGACGGATGCGGTTCAGTTCCTGGTGGAGCACAGCGACGTCGGTGATCGTGTTCTCGGTACAGCGGGGAAGAGAAGCCCCGAACAGAGCGTCGACGCGCTCAGGGTCGATCCACGCCAGCATCGCCTTGCCACCAGCCGTCGAATGAGCGAGCACTCTGCCGCCGACGCGGGACGGGAGCGCCGCGGCGAATCGTCCGCCGACCTTGTCGAGATAGACGCTCTCGCGTCCGTCGAGCACCGACAGGTGAACGACCATGCCGGTCTGCAGGTGCAGTTCGTGCAGAAGCGGTGCAGCGGCTTCGCGGATCTGGCTGTGGCCGCCGTCGCCACCACCGAGGCCGAGCGCGCGACGCCCGAGGCAGTAGCCGAACGATGCGTGATCGACCCAGTCCAGCTTGACCAGCTGATCGAGAATGCGGTGGACCGTGGAGCGCGGCAACTGAGTACGGCACGCGACCTCTTCCAGCGTCAGCCGCGCGGCGCGGCCGTCGAAGGCGTCGAGAATCAGTGTCATCCGCTCGACCATCGACGGCGGCAGATCCTTCTTGGGTTGCCCACCGGCAGTCTGGACGGTGGACAGTGTGTCGTTCATGTCAACAATGGTCATGGACGCCTCCCGAAAACTGGAATTGATTCTACCGACTATAACCCAGGTCACAGTTTCTGGAAAGTGAATCGATCTTTTCGATCCCGATCAGCGGTAATTCACCTGCCACCGGGCGAGTGGGGACGCTATAAACGCCCGATGCACCTGGGAATCGTCACACCGGTCCTGATTCAGCACCCGAGCACGCGCTCGGAGTGGGAGGCAAGTGCTGACATCGGCGAGATCGCCACAGTGGCCGCCACGGCGGATCGACTCGGTTTCCATCATCTGACCTGCAGTGAACACGTGGCGGTCCCCGAGGGGATTGCCGCCGAGCGCGGCGGAACCTACTGGGATCCGCTCGCCACCCTTGGTTTTCTCGCCGCGCGTACATCAAGAATCCTGCTGGCGACCCAGGTGCTGGTGTTGGGCTACCACCACCCCCTCGAGATCGCCAAGCGTTACGGAACGCTTGATCGCGTCAGCAATGGACGCCTGATACTCGGCCTCGGGGTGGGGACTCTGAAACAAGAATTCGATCTCATAAATGCTCCATTTGCCGACCGAGGAGCGCGCGCTGACGATGCCTTGGCCGCACTTCGGGCATCACTGTCGACGCCGACTCCGGAGTATCACGGCGAGTTCTACGACTACTCCGGATTTGTCGTCGAACCCCACGCCGTCCAGAAACGGGTGCCGCTGTGGATCGGCGGCCGGACCAAGAGATCGCTGCGCCGGGCCACCACACACGGCGACGGGTGGGTGCCGTTCGGGCTGCGATTCTCCGAACTGAAGGAAATGCTCGACGCCACGACGCTCCCCGACGGATTCGACGTGGTGCTTCCCGCCGGTGCGCCGCTCGATCCTCTCGGCAATCGCGAATCCACCCTTCGCGCCTTGACTCGCGTCCGTGACGCCGGGGCGACCATCGCCAGCTGCTCGGTCGGCGCTCGAAGCGTCGAGCACTACTGCGAACAACTCGAAGAACTTCACCGAATCGCCCTCGCCGAGGGCTTTTCTTTCACCACTTCCTGATTCCCCGACAATTCAATGCAAAGGACGTACCGATGACCGACTCGACCGCCCTGATCGAATCCCTGCTCGCCCGAGTGGAATTGCTCGAGGACAAGCTCGCGATCACCGAACTGCTGACCACATACAGCCCTGCCGTCGACAGCGGATCAGCCGACGAGGTCGCGAACCTGTGGCTCGAGGACGGCGTCTACGACGTCGATACCGGTGCGATGCACGGCCGCGGCGAACTGCGCGCGATGGTTCACAGCGCCTCACACCAGAACTGGATCATGAACGGCGCGGCTCACATGATGACACCCGCCCACATCCGCATCGACGGCAACAAGGCCGTCGCGACCTGCCATTCGCAGTTGGTCATCAAAGACCCCGAGAACCCGACGGGATTCAAGGTCCTCCGCATCACCGCAAACCGCTGGGAACTGATCAAGACGGACGGCGAGTGGAAGGTCGAACTGCGTACCAACGCCCTCCTCGACGGCCGACCCGAGGCTCGCGCTCTCCTGGCTGCCGGCGTGACGGCCTAACCGGCCTGTGCGCGGTTAGGGACCCTCTGCGGTCGCTGACCGCGCACAGCTGTTGAAAGTTCGGCTCCCCGAACTCTATAGTTCACTTATTCGAACCAACAGGTCCGAGTACGTGTGACCAGGAGACCGATGAGCACCAGTACGCAAGAGCCGACGACTCCGCGCCGACGACCCACGGGGAGATCCATCGCCCTGCTCGGTCCGGCGTTCGTCGCGGCAATCGCGTACGTCGATCCGGGCAACGTCGCCGCCAACCTCACCGCCGGCGCCAAGTACGGCTACCTCCTCATCTGGGTACTCGTACTCGCCAACGCGATGGCCGTCCTCGTGCAGTATCTGTCCGCGAAACTCGGTCTCGTCTCCGGCAGATCCCTGCCCGAAATGCTGGGTCAGCGCCTGCGTAAGAACAACCGCCGCGCCTTCTGGCTCCAGGCCGAGACGATGGCGATCGCGACCGACGTCGCCGAAGTCATCGGCGGCGCCATCGCACTCAACCTGCTCTTCAACATCCCGCTCTTCCTCGGCGGACTGATCACCGGATGCGTGTCGATGGTCATCCTGACGATCCAAAGTCGGCGCGGACAGCGCACTTTCGAGTTCGTGGTCATGGGATTGCTGGCCATCATCACCATCGGCTTCCTGACCGGGCTCGCCTTCACCGACGTCTCCGGCAGCGAGGCCGTCGCCGGACTGGTCCCCCGCTTCGAAGGAACCGAGACCGTACTGCTCGCCGCCAGCATGCTCGGAGCAACGGTCATGCCGCACGCGATCTACCTTCACTCCGCATTGGCACGTGATCGCCACGGCCACATCAAACCCGGCCCACGGTTGCAGCGACTACTCAAAGTCACCCGTTGGGATGTCGTCGTCGCGTTGATCATCGCCGGTGGCGTGAACATCGGCATGCTGCTTCTGGCCGCTTCGGCGCTGCGCGGAGTACCCGGCACCGACACCATCGACGGCGCGCATGCCGCGATCGAGAATTCGCTCGGCCCGGGCGTAGCCGTGGTGTTCGCGATCGGCCTCCTCGCCTCCGGACTCGCGTCGACCTCCGTGGGATGCGCGGCCGGCGCCGAGATCATGCATGGTCTTCTGGCCATTCGGATTCCGGTGATCACACGCCGGATCGTCACGCTCATCCCGGCGCTGATCGTGCTCGGACTCGGCGTCGACCCGACGCTGGCGCTCGTGCTCAGCCAAGTGGTCTTGAGCCTGTGCATCCCCTTCGCGATCATCCCACTGGTGCGAATGACCTCGGACCCCGAACTCATGGGCGACGCTCGCAATGCCCCGCTCACGACCGTCGCGGCGTGGATTGCGGCGGGCTTGATCGTTGCACTCAACGTCGCTCTGCTGGTTCTGACGGTGACAGGCTAGAGCACCGGAGCCACCCAACGCGTCCCTCACAAACGCGCTGGACGGCTCCGGCCGGACTAGGAGACTTGCTCGGCGAGAGTGGCCTTGGCCCAGCGATAGTCGGCCTTTCCGCTGGGAGAACGCCTGATCGACGGAACATTCATGACGGTGCGCGGCACTTTGTACCGAGCGACCTGCGACGCGCAATGCTCACCGATCTCGGCAGCGTCCGGGACGTCGAAGCCTTCGCGGGTCGTGATGACCGCAGCGACGCGCTCACCGAACTTCGCATCCGGAATTCCCGCGACCAAAGCGTCGAGCACCGCCGGGTGACTCTTGAGCGCCTGCTCGACCTCTTCCGGATACACCTTCTCCCCGCCGGTGTTGATGCACTGAGAACCACGTCCCAGCAAGACGATCGAGCCGTCGGCTTCCACGCGTCCGACGTCGCCGAGCACCGACATCCGCACCCCGTCGATCACCGGGAACGTAGCCGCGGTCTTGACCGGATCATTGAAGTAGCCGACCGGCACGTGACCGCTGCGAGCGATGTAGCCGGTCTCGGGCGATCCCGGCTCCAGCGGCCGCATCCTTTCGTCCACGACGCGGGTCTCGTCGCGAGCGGCGATGCGCATCAGGCCGTCTTCGCCGATCTCCAGATTGCCGTCGACGCCCGACTCCGAGGAGCCGAATCCGTCGCGGATCACCAGGTTCGGAAGCATCGACTTGAGCTGCTCCCGCAGTGAGAGCGAGAACAAGGCTCCGCCGGACGAGACCATTCCGACCGTGCTGAGGTCGTAATCTGCTGCGTTTGCTGCCAATTCGTCTGCGAGCGGACGTGCCATCGCGTCTCCGACGACGGTGATGGAGACGGCCTTCTCACTTCCGGCGAGCTGCAGCGTCGTCTTCGCGTCGAACCGCGCCATGAGAATTGCGTTGGCGCCCATGAAGAATCCGGTGAACAGCGAGTACGACGCCGCACCGTGCATCAGGGGTGCGGTACTGAGCATGTTCATCGCGGGGACGTTCGGCACCGCGGCGAACAGAGCCTCAGCGGTCGTGTGCGGCGGACCGAACGGATTTCCGCCGGTGAGCGCCGCGAAGTAGAAGTCTTCATGACGCCACATGACACCCTTGGGCATCCCCGTCGTGCCGCCGGTGTAGATGACGAAGAGGTCGTCGTTGCTGCGGGGCGCGAAGTCACGAGTAGCGGGCTGCTCCGCGGCAGCGTCGGCGTATCCAACGACGTCGACACCTTCGATATCGCGGACCACGGACTTGCCGACGACAACGACGTGTTTGATGCCGGGCGCGGCCGGGAGAACCGTCTCCACGACGGAAACGAACTCCTCGTCCACGATCAGTGCTACCGACTGCGAATCGTTGTACAGATAGGTCAGTTCGGCGTCGACGTAGCGATAGTTGACGTTGATCGGGACCGCACGAATCTTGAGGCAGCCGAGCAAACTCTCGACGAACTCGATGCTGTTGCGCATGTGCAGAGCAACGTGATCGCCGGGCCCGACACCGACGCTCGCCAGGTGGCGGGCGATGCGATTCGAGCCCTCGTCCAGCTCGACGTAGGTGCGACGACGACCATCGCACACGAGCGCCGTGCGGTCCGGAATCAGATCCGAGATGCCCTCGTACAGATCTGCCAAATTCAGTGACACTGCTGGTGCCTTCCTTGATGTCCGGCCCGGTGAATTCGGGGCCGACCGTACTGCGTTTTCGGTGGGAACTATCCGACCCTGGAGCCGACGAATGCGGCCGAGAACTGAGCGGATCGGTGGTGACGCAAACGCGTACGCGGTGGGATCGCCGCGTCGCCCCAAGGTGGCATGCAGCGCTCGTGACCCAGATCACCGCTCCCGCTGAGTGAGACTCCTCCTCAGTCGGCCAAACTTCTGTTCAAAACTAGAACTAATTCTGATTTCGCTCGAATGATTTTTTCGGAACGACTACCGAACTCTCGACTTCAAATTAGAATGAATACTAATTCTGCAAGACGTACCCGACCGCCCGGATCGAAGGAGCACGACATGACGCAATCACTGAGCTTGGAAGGCAAAGTTGCCGCCGTCACCGGCGCCGGCGCCGGCCTGGGTCGCGCCGAAGCACTCGGACTCGCGGCTGCCGGTGCAGCCGTCATCGTCAACGACATGGGTGCAGCGGCCAACGACGTGGTCGACGAGATCAAGGCCGCAGGTGGACAGGCACTCGCCGTCACCGGCGACGTCTCCGACTGGTCGCTCGGCGGGCGCATCATCGAAGAGGCTGTCAAGAACTTCGGATCCTTCGACATCCTCGTCAACAATGCAGGCATCCTGCGCGACAAGATGATCTTCAACCTGACCGAATCCGATTGGGACGACGTCATCCGTGTGCACCTCAAGGGCCACGCCGCCACCTCGCACGCAGCCGCAGTCCACTGGCGCGCAGCCAGCAAGGCAGCCGACGCACCGGTCTACGGCCGCATCATCAACACCTCTTCCGAGGCCTTCCTCTTCGGCAGCGCCGGACAGCCCAACTACTCGGCAGCCAAGGCCGGCATCACCGCTCTGACGCTCTCGAGCGCAGCAGGTCTCTCCCGCTACGGCGTCCGCACCAACGCGATCTGCCCCCGTGCCCGCACCGCCATGACGGCAGAAGCCTTCGGCGAGAACAACACCGGCGTCGTCGGCCTCGATCCGCTTGCACCCGAGCGCGTCGCGACCCTGGTCAGCTACCTCGCATCCCCCGATTCCGACGAGATCAACGGACAGGTCTTCGTCGTCTACGGCAAGATGGTGGCGTTGATGGAAGCACCCAAGGTCGAGAACCGTTTCGACGCAGCCGGATCCGCGTTCACCGTCGAAGAGCTCGGTGGCCAGCTCTCGTCTTACTTCTCCGGCCGTGGGCCGTACGAGACCTACGCCGCCTACAGCATCGCCGGCCTCGAAAAGATTGCACTTGCAGTCGACGAGACCGCAACAGTTTGAGCAGCACTTACGAAGAGGAGCGTTTCATGAGGTTGAACGGCAAGGTAGCGATCGTCACCGGCGGCGCCGGTGGAATCGGTCGCGCTGTCACCCGAGTCTTCGCCCGTGAAGGCGCGAAGGTCCTGTTCGTCGACATCAACGACGAGCAGGGCCACGCCCTCGAACAAGAACTGGCCGGCTCCGGCAAGTTCCTGAACGTCGACCTTGCTGCCGCCGGTTCGGCCGAGCAGATCCGTGACGCCGCGCTCGAGGCTTTCGGCAAGCTCGACATCCTGGTGAACAACGCTCACGCGTCCCGTCAGGCTCCGTTGCTCGAAACCACGCAGGACATGTTCGACCTGTCCTTCAACACCGGTTTCTACCCCGTTGTCCACCTCATGCAGGCGTGCCACGACGAACTCGCGAAGACCAAGGGTTCGGTCGTCAACTTCGCATCGGGTTCAGGTTTGGACGGAATGCCCACCCAGACGTCCTACGCTGCGGCCAAGGAAGCTGTGCGAGGCCTGACGCGCGTCGTCGCCAACGAGTGGGCGCCGGAAGGCATTCGGGTCAACGTGGTCTGCCCGTTCGCCGCCACCGAAGGCGTCGTCAAGTGGCAGGAAGCCTTCCCCGAGCGCGCAGCCGCATCGGTTGCCAAGGTACCTCTCGGACGCATCGGTGATCCCGAAACCGACATCGCTCCCGTCGTGGTATTCCTGGCGAGCGAGGATTCCAAGTACATGACCGGACAGACGTTGATGGCCGACGGCGGCAGCATCAAATTGCGCTGAGCGAAATACTTCTCGGTGGGCTCAGCTCACCGAGAAGAGTTTCGCAGCGTTGTCGTGCACGACGGCTCGCAACCATTCGTCTCCGAGATCGAAACGCGTAACCGCTTGCAAAGCCGTGAGATACGGGTACGGAATGTTCGGGAAGTCGCTACCGAACAGAATCCGGTCCTGCATGTCGACGAGCCGTGAAACGTCCGCCTTCGGGAAGGCACACTGCTCTTCCGTGAAATCGGTGAACGCCATGGTCGTATCCAGGCGGACGTTGCCGTAAGCCTCTGCCAGATCGAGGAATTCGCTGTACTCGGGCATCCCCATGTGGGCGACGATCAACGACAGGCGCGGGTACCGTGCGAGCAGCGAAGCAATGCGATCAGGTCCCGTGTACTCCCCCGGCGCCGGTCCCGAACCACAGTGGATCACGATGGGCGTCTCGGAGTCCTCGAGTTGCCCCCAGACCTTGTCGAGCAGAGGGTCGTTCGGATCGTAGTTTCCGACCTGAATGTGGGACTTGAAGATTCGCGCGCCCGACTCCAATGCCTTGCCGACGTACGACGCCGCCGACTCCTCGGGATAGAACGTGGCCGTGTGCAGGCAATCGGGCGTTTGCGCGGCAAATTCGACGGCCCACTGATTGAGCCACTCGGCCATCGCGTGCTTGTGCGGGTAGATCATCGACGTGAAAGCCCGGACACCGAACTCGCGGAGACGGTGTACCCGCTCCTCCTCGGCAAGTCGGTACGCGATCGGCCAAGGTCGACCGATCATCGGTCCCGCCGAATCGAAGTAGCCCCACACCTTGTCCATGACGCTCTTCGGCATGAAATGGGTATGGACGTCGATCACGCCAGGAACACCCAACTCGCGCCAAAAAGCCCGAACCTCGGCGATCTCCTCCGGTCCAGTCGATGGGACCTCTTCGGTACACACGTCTGACACCCCTTTCGTTCGCTCGACCATACCGAGTGCCGTCGCGCTCACCGGGACAGGTCGTTGACGGCCCGCCCGGAGCACCCGAATGTGAACCCATCTTGCCGATCACCGTTGGAGGTTGAATGTCTCAGGCCGAGTCCGAAGTGGGGTCGATCAGTGCCGTGGAGGAACTGCTCGCAATCGAGGAAATCAAGCGTGTGTTCGCCGCGCGCCTACGCTGCATGGACACCAAGCAGTGGCACGTCTACCCAACCCTGCACACCGCAGACGTCGTCAGCGAGACGTGGGGCGGACTCCCGACAGACAAGCAACCCAAGACCGGCGACACCTCGAACCAGGTAGTGGGCATCGACAAACTCACCGCGGCAATTCGGAACATGCTCGACGGCGACATCCCCCTCACCACGACGCACCACGCACACACTCCCGAAATCGTGCTGACCTCGCCCACCACCGCAACCGGCATCTGGGCGATGGAGGACATGCTGTGGTGGAACGACGGCGAGAAAGAACTGCACCTACACGGCTACGGCCACTACCACGAGAAATACCGCAAAGAAGACGGCAAGTGGCTGATCAGCTACCGAACCCTCACCCGGCTCCGTGTCGACCAGGACCCCGGATTCTTCCGATTCATGAAAGCGCTGTGACGAAGTGACCAACCCGCTGTTCCAACCGCTCCGCATCCGTTCGCTCGAACTGTCCAACCGCATAGTCATGTCGCCGATGACGCGCACGTACTCCATCGAAGGTGTGCCCGGCCGCGACGTTGCCGACTACTACCGCCGACGAGCTGAGGGCGGCACCGGACTGATCGTCACCGAAGGCGTCGCGATCGATCACGAGACTGCTGTCGACCACGCCAACGTCCCCAACCTCCACACTCCCGCTGCTCAGGCCGGATGGCGGAAGGTAGTCGACGACGTGCACGCTGCGGGCGGCAAGATCGTGCCTCAGCTCTGGCACGTCGGACCTTTGTGGGGCGCGATGACGCAGATGGACCCCTCACTCAAGCCGATGCGCCCCTCAGGCGAGTGGGGCCCGCTCGGCGTCACCTCGTACTCCGCTGCCTACGTCGAACGCGCACAGGCGAGCACCGAAGCGATGACCGAGCAGGACATCCAGGACGTCATCGACGCGTACGTCCGTAGCGCGAAGCACGCCGTCGAACTCGGCTTCGACGGCATCGCGATCCACGGCGGTCACGGCTACCTCCTCGATTCCTTCTTCTGGGAGGGCACCAACCAGCGCGACGACGCGTGGGGAGGCGACCTGGAGCGTCGTACCAGGTTCCCGGCCGCCGTCGTCGCCGCGATCCGCGCGGCCATCGGACCGGATCTGCCGATCATCTACCGTTTCTCACAGCACAAGCAGCAAGATTTCACCGCGAAGATCGCCGAAACCCCCGAAGAGTTGGGCGTCATCCTGGGCGCGCTGGTCGACGCCGGAGTCGACGTTCTCGACGCCAGCATCAGGCGTTTCGACGTGCCGGCCTTCGAAGGCAGCGATCTCTCGTTGGCGGGTTGGGCGAAGAAGCTGACCGGCGCCGTCACGATGGCCGTCGGCAGCGTCGGTATCGGAAAGTCGCTGCGGGACAGCCGCATCGAAGGCGTCGCACCTGTAGTCGACAACATCCCACAGCTCGAGGAGCGCATCGGCAGCGGAGAGTTCGATCTGATCGCGATCGGCCGTCTCCATCTCGCCGATCCTGCATTGGCAACTACCCTGCGCGCCGGTGGCCCGCTACCGGCGTTCGATCGAGCGGTGCATGAGGGCAGCTTGATCTAGGGGCTCCGCCCCTGTGCGCCTTTCCGGTAGTTCGCACTACCAAAAAGGCGCACAGGGCCGAAGGCCTTTATGTTCGACCCATGACTACTTTCAACGCCTGGGTCGCCCGCGACAGCGACGGCACCATCGACTTCGCCCCCGAAACCGTCGACGAATCCTTCCTCCCGGCAGGTGAGGTCACCATTCGCGTCGAGTATTCGAGCGTCAACTACAAGGACGCGCTCGCGGTCACGCCGAAAGGCGGGGTGGTTCGCGATTACCCGATCGTCCCCGGTATCGACGTCGCCGGCGAGGTCATCGCCTCCGAGTCCGACGCATTCGCCCCGGGCGACAAGGTCGTCGCACATGGCTACGAGATCGGGACCGCCCGCAACGGCGGCTACGCCGAGATCGCCCGTTTGCCTGCCGAGTGGGTCGTGAAGCTCGACGGCATTTCCACCGCCGACGCTGCCGCGATCGGCACGGCAGGATTCACCGCAGCCATGAGCGTCCAAGCCATTCTGGCCAGCGGAGTGAAGCCCGCCGACGGTCCCGTCCTGGTGACGGGCGCGAGCGGCGGAGTCGGCACCGTCAGCGTCGACCTTCTGGCAAGCGCGGGCTTCGACGTGATCGCCTCCAGCGGCAAGCCCGGCGCGGCAGACCTTCTGACGTCACTCGGTGCGTCTTCGGTGATCGGCAGGCTTCCCGAGGATCCCGACGCCAAGCCTCGCCCGCTCGGAAAATCTCAGTGGGCGGCGGCCGTCGACTGCGTCGGTGGAAAGACCCTCGCTCACGTTCTGAGCACGATCAATTACGGCGGTGTTGTGGCCGCCAGCGGATTGACCGGCGGCGCCGCGCTGCCTACGACCGTGCTGCCGTTCATTCTCCGCGGAGTCTCACTGCTGGGCATGGACTCGGTATTGATGCCGATCGAACCCCGTCGCGCGCTGTGGGCCCGTCTGGGCTCCGACTTGGCCCCACGTCATCTGAAGGAGATCACGAACCTCGTTGCCGTCCGCGACGTCGTCTCGGTGATCGATCAGGTCCGCGAAGGCAAGTACACCGGCCGGGCGCTGGTTCAGGTTGCCGACGGATTCTGAACCGCTCAGAATAGTGTGAACAGATCTGCCGGTTCTTCGACCGTCGTGGACTTCTCCTTGTAAGGAGAGTTCACGGCGGTCGGTTCTTTCTTCACCGGGGCAGCAAGCGGGACCGATGCGATGTCCCCCGAGACGATGGCGCGTGCGGCTTCGCCGGCCAGCTTGTCTGCCATTTCGTTGTAGTGGTTGCCGATGTGCCCGCGCACCCAGCGAAAGCGCACCGGACCGACTCGATCGGTGATGGCTCGATCGATACTCTGCACCAGTTCGAGGTTCTTGACCGCCCCGCCGCTCGCGGTCTTCCAGCCCTTGCGCTTCCAACTGGGCAACCATTCGGAAGCGCACTTGATGGCGTACTGCGAGTCGGATTCGATGAGTAGAGGATCAGCACCGGGATGGGCGACGACGGCCTCGAACAGAGCACGCAACTCTGCAATCTGGTTGGTGCCGGACGCTTCTCCGCCGGACATGCTCGGACCCTCGTGATTGACCCACGCCCAGCCGATAGCCCCACCGGGGTTTCGCAGACAGGATCCGTCGGTGCTCACGATGATCATGGCTCGGACAATACGTTGCGCCACCGACACACGCCTTAACGGAGGATGGACGGTGGCGATACGCTGACCTCGATGACGCCGCTATCTCCGGTCGACGAAGTCACGGTGACTTCTCAGCGACCGCTCGATGCCGCGCTGACGCTCAGCCCGCATCAGCGCGGACCCGGCGACCCCGCACATCGACGGTCAGCCGACGGAGCGATCTGGCGAGTTTCCCGCCAACTTTCGGGTCCTGTGACCTACCGCATCACCCAGTCGGATCGCCACACGGTCCGGGTACAGGCCTGGGGTCCCGGCGCCACGGAATTCCTGACCGGCGCCGAAGCGCTGCTCGGTCTCGACGACGAAGCCGAAGATTTTGCCCCCGAACATCCCAAGCTCGCCGAAGCTCATCGACGCTTCCCTCATCTGCGCATCGGCCGCACCGGCCGCGTCATGGAAGCTCTCGTTCCCGCGATCCTCGAGCAACGAGTCCACGGCATCGACGCATTCGCCGCGTGGCGCCGCCTGCTGACCAAGTTCGGGGAGCGCCCACCCGGCCCCGCGCCCGACGGAATGCGGGTTCCACTCACCGCGGACCAATGGCGTCGAATGCCGTCATGGGAATTCCATCGCGCGAACGTCGATCCCGCGAGGTCCAAGACGATCGTTCAGTGCGCTCGCGTCGCCGACCGCCTCGAGCAGGCATCCACGTTCCCCAGGACCGAGGCGACCAAACGGTTGCGAGCGGTACCCGGCGTCGGGATCTGGACTGCCGCCGAAGTGGCTCAGCGTGCATTCGGCGATTCCGATGCACTCTCGGTCGGCGACTACCACCTTTCTGCCGTCGTCGGGTGGTCACTGCTGGGTGAACCGATCGACGACGCCCAGATGGTGCAGTACCTCGCTCCCCTTCAACCGCATCGATACCGCGCCGTGAGGCTTCTGCAGGTCAGCGGGCAAGCCGTCAAACCCAAGTTCGGTCCGCGAACTGCCGTTGCCGACCACCGTTGGCACTGAGCATCAGGAGTTGGAAAATGTCGACCCGATACGCACACATCGCCTTCTCCCCCGCTGCGGTGGAGCGTCAGCGGTCGACCGGAAGTTTCACCGTGTACGGTTCGAAACTCGATCAGCCCGACGAGGGCCCGATGGAATTCGATTTCCGCGCGCAGGGATTCGTGAAATCCGTGGATTCCTTCTTCATGTCCACGGTGACGCCCGACGGTTGGCCGTACGTCCAACATCGCGGCGGCCCGCGCGGATTCCTGCATGTGTTGGGCCCGAATCGAATCGGATTCGCCGATCTCCCCGGCAATCAGCAATTCGTGACGCTCGGCAATCTGGAAGAGAACAATCGCATCTCGCTGTTCGTCATCGATTACCCGACGCGAACGAGATTGAAGATCTACGGGCGCGCGCAGGTGATCGAAGCGGACGAGGACCCTGCACTACTGCAACAGCTCTTGCAAGTCCCCGGCGGCACCATGACGGCAAAAGCCCAGCGTTCCATCGTCATCGACGTCGAAGCGTTCGACTGGAACTGCAGTCGAAACATCACGCCACGCTTCGACAAGGAGCGCATGGACGAATCCCTCGCTCTGGCACGCCAACCCCTGCAAGCCGAGGTAGATCGGCTTACTGCCGAGGTCGAAGAATTGCGTGCGCGGTTGTCGAAAAACGAATGAGACTAGGCGGTTTCAGGGCACTCGGAGTCGGGTAGCCACCAAACACGGCCCGTCGCGCGGAGACGACGGGTCCCGTTGTGCCCGAGGAGGTCCGCACGATCGATCCAGACGGTGGAGTTCTGGTTAACGAACTGCACCGCCACCATTCACGACTGGTTCCACACAGACAGATTGGCCGTCCCCATGAAACTGTCCCGAACTCTCACCATGTCCGTACTCGTCGTCGCCGCAGTCGGCGCCGGAGCCGGCACCGCGGTCGCAGCGCCCCCGAATGCGGGCTTCGATCCGTCCCAACCCCTACTGACACCGACCGCAGAGTCGAACAGCCAGGCGGCGTTGATGCTCTTCCCCGGTAACGATCCGAAGCAGGCCGCGTTCGACACGATGGCCAACGAGGTCAATATCGGCTGGAACAACGGTGGTCTGCAGTCGACCCTGATCGGAGCCAACCTCGGCGTCGGAATCGGCTGCCTGTCGATCTTCCCGAACTTCATCGCCGGCTGCATCGTCGGTGGAGTCATCGGCACGGTTGCCGGAGTCGGCGCAGGAATCACCAACGGAAACCCGAACGCTGCGCCGGCCGTCGAGAAGTTCTTCGCGACTCCTTGAGTAGCGCTCAGCTGTGCGTGTGCCCGGGGGTGGGCGTCTCGTCGTGAAAATGTGTGGCGCCGATCGAATGCAGCAGCTGGTGAACGGTGTCGTCCGCCAGTTGGTATCGCATCGATCGGCCGTCGCGGGTCGCGCTCACCCACCCCTGGCTACGCAGTAGCCGCAGCGCATGTGAGACGGCTGTGCCGCTCATCCCCAGCGCCACGGACAAATCCGTGACGCAGATACCCGGTGCGTGATGAAGGCAGAGCAACAGACGCAGACGGTTGGTGTCGGAGAGAAGCTCGAAGCGACCGGACCAACTGGTGACATCGAGCCCCTCGAGTGCGGCCCTGGCGCGACGAACATCCTCGACGCTCAGCGCGCCACTGGTGTCTGCTGCGCCTGCATTCGTCAACCGACTGCCTCCGTAGAACTTCCGATCCCCCGCCGCAAGTGTACCCAGAAGCGAACCTCGTCAGGCAGACTCCACCACGGCCGCCATACCCTGGCCACCGCCGATACACATGGTCAACAGCGCTTTTCCGCCGCCGCGTCGGCCGAGTTCGTGAAGCGCGGTTGTTGCCATACGCGCACCCGTCGCTCCCACGGGGTGCCCGAGCGAGATGCCGGAACCGTTGACGTTCAGGCGATCGAGGTCCTCGAATCCCCATTCCTTCACGACGCCGAGAACCTGGCACGCAAACGCCTCGTTCAGCTCGACCAGATCGAAATCGGCAAAGCGTGCCCCGGTGCGAGCAAACAGTTTCGAGACGGCGGCAACCGGCCCGAGGCCCATCAGCGCCGGTTCACAACCGGCCGCGGCCCAACTGTCGAGGAACCCGATGGGTTCCAGCCCCAGCTCGTCCAGACGATCCTCGGCGACAACCAACATCGCTGCCGCAGCGTCGTTCTGCTGGCTGGCGTTACCGGCGGTCACGACGCCTCCCTCGGTCACCGCACGCAGCCGTGCCAGGGTTTCGAGTGAGGTATCCGGACGAATCCCCTCGTCAGCACGAAACTGTGTGACGTTCCCTTTTCGATCCGTCAGTTCGACGGCGACGATTTCGGCATCGAAGCGGCCGGATTCTCTTGCCAGTGTTGCCTTTCGGTGGCTGTCGACGGCGAAGGTGTCCGACTCTTCCCGCGTGATCCCGCAGCGTGTCGCGACGTTCTCGGCCGTTTCGATCATTCCGCTGATCCGACCGAATCGCCACTCGGGGTGCGAGCGCTCGCGGCCACGATCGAGGCGGTCGAACAGTTGCAGCCCACCGGATCTGGTGCCCCACCGCGCTCCGGTGGTGTAGTGCTCGATCCCGCTCATCGATTCGACGCCACCCGCGAGAACCACGTCGGCCGCACCCGTCTGGACCATCATGGCCGCGGAAACGATGGCCTGCAGACCCGTTCCACATCGGCGATCCGTCTGGAAGCCGGCTACCGAAATCGGCAACCCGGCCTCGAGCGCCGCCCACCTTCCGATGCACGGTGCCTCCGAATTGGCATACGACTGCCCCATCGCGACGTCGTCGATGCGGGACGGATCGATTCCGCTACGACGCACGGTCTCCTTGACGACGGTGGCAGCCAGACTTTCCGCAGGCACGTCACGAAGTGCCCCTCCGAAACGGCCCACCGCGGTTCTGACCGGCGCGACCAATGCTGCTCGTTTCACAACTGACCTCGAATCTCGTTCTGGAAGAATGGAAAAGGATTCAGGAGACCAACAGGCGCACGGTATCCGCTACCAGCGCAGGTTTACCCGCTCCTTCGATTTCGATCGTGTACCGCACGACTATCGTCGCGCCCTTCGCGGTGCGCTCGAAGGAAAGAATCTCCGCACCTGCCCGCACCGAAGAACCGACCTTGACCGGTTCGGGGAATCGCACCTTGTTGCTTCCGTAGTTCACGGTCATGGAGATTCCGTCGACACGCATCACCTGAGCGCCGAGCACCGGCAACAACGAAAGAGTCAGATAGCCGTGGGCGATGGTGCCGCCGTACGGACCCTGCGCTGCGCGCTCGGGATCCACGTGAATCCACTGGTGATCCTCGGTGGCGTCGGCGAACTTGTCGATCCGATCCTGTGTGACCGGGAACCACGCGCTGTAGCCCAAGTGCTCACCGACAGCCGTCTCTACTTCGTCGATTCCGTTGAAAATTCGCATAGTTCTCTCCTGAAAGGTGTTGAACAGCAAAGAAAAGTGCAGCGCTAATGTGCGCCGCGGCGCAGCGTCAATGTGCGCCGCGGCGCAGCGTGACCCGATACGTGTACTGCTCCGGCAAGAAATAGCTCACCGACAACTCGTTGGCAACGCCCTGCGCGTTGGAGTACAAACGGTCCACCCGCAACATGGCGTGGCCGATTTCGCAATCGACGTCCCTGGCAACGTCCGCCGTGGCCGGGGACACCGTGATCGATTGTGCTGCTTCGACAATCGGACTGTCGATCAGCGGTTCCAGCAAGCCGATCACCGTATTGGCGCTCACCGCACCGGCCGCCATGGCGGGCAGGTCGATGATCTGCCGCGCGATCGCCTCCGGCAGATGCGCCGTCGTCTGCACGAACGGAACTCCCTCGTGTATCCGCCGGAAGACCACGGTGTACACGACGTCGGTGTCGAGCCGAAGCCGACTGGCCGCCTCGATGTCCACGCGCCGGTGCAGCGGTGACACAACTTCCATCGTCGTGTCCCGCGAAAGGTTCATGAGATCTTCGATGGATCCGAGATGACGGAGATAGCGGCCGCTGTTCTCGGTCACGAACGTTCCGCGCCCGGGTACTCGGTACACGATGCCCTCGGCAACCAGATCGTGAAAGGCTCGGCGGACCGTCTGCCGACTCACGCCGTGATGCTGCGCCAGTTCGGATTCGGTGGGCAGTTGAATGCCGTCGCGGTAGGTACCGGCAGAGATCTGCTGACGAAGCTCACGAGAGAGGCGTTGGTACGCCGGCTCCGTCTCTCTTTCCTTACCGCTCATAGCGACATGATCCTACTTGCTCACCGATCCGTCACAGACCGCCGCGGGCAACCAGCTGCGAAACGATCACGTTGCGCTGAATTTCGTTGGTTCCCTCCCCGACGATCATCAGTGGTGCATCACGGAAATACCGCTCGACGTCGTACTCCGTCGAATAGCCGTAACCGCCGTGGATGCGGACGGCGGACAAAGCGATTTCCATCGCCACCTCGGAGGCGTACAGCTTGGCCATGCCTGCCTCCATGTCGCACCGCTCGCCGCTGTCGTACATCTGCGCCGCGTGCCACGTCAGCTGCCGTGCGGCCGTCAGCTTCGTTGCCATGTCGGCGAGGTAATTGCCGATCGACTGGTGCTTCCAGATCGGCTGGCCGAAGCTCTCGCGCTGCTGCGCGTAGGCAAGTGAATCCTCGAGTGCGGCCGTGGCGACGCCCAGTGCGCGGCAAGCCACCTGGATACGGCCGGTCTCGAGTCCCTTCATCATCTGCCCGAAGCCCTTTCCGGGAGTACCGCCCAGAATGGCCGACTCGGAGATGCGGTAATTGTCGAAGGACAGTTCACAACTCTCGACGCCCTTGTATCCGAGCTTCGGGAGGTCGCGGGAGACGGTCAGCCCTTCGCCGTGCTCGACGAGAACGATCGAGATGCCCGCATGACGAGGGCTTGCGCTTGGATCGGTCTTGCACAGCAAGGCGATCACGCCGGATCGGCGGGCATTGGTGATCCATGTCTTGGCGCCGTTGACGACCAGATCTGTGCCGTCGCTCTTGGCGTTGGTTGTCATGGCCTGCAGATCGGAACCTCCGCCGGGCTCGGTGAGGGCCATCGTTGCCCGGATCTCGCCGGTTGCCATTCGCGGCAGGTACTTCACCTTCTGCTCTTCGGTACCGAACAGCGAGATGAGTTTCGCGACCACCGTGTGACCGCCCATCGCCCCCGCCAGGGACATCCATCCGCGTGACAGTTCCTGCGTCACCTGCGCATAACAGGGCATGGACACCGGCGATCCGCCGTACTCCTCGGGAATCGCGAGCCCGTAGATCCCGATCTGCTTCATCTGATCGATCCACTTCTCGGGATACTCGTTCGCGTGCTCCACCTCCTGGACCGTGGGCTTGACCTCTCGGTCGACGAACCGGCGCACGGTTTCGATCAGGAATGTCTCTTCGTCGTTGAGCTTGAGCATGAATCCGCCTCGACTTGAAATAAGTTTGTACGGCCATATTTCGATATTGTTCGCGCAATGTCAATACCGCGCCTTGACATCGATACGCAGCAACTGCCAGCATCGAGGCAGTTCCGTGCACATCAACGCCGTTCACGGCAGCTCATCCACTTCACAACTGGCCGTACATTTGATTTCCAGATCGAGGTAATCGACACACTATGGACGAGAACCACTACCGCGCCACCAGACGTCGCGCGTCCCTGGTCGCGCCGGGTTCAGACGAGCGCAAGGCACGCAAAGCACTCTTCTCGAACGCAGACGAGGTGATTCTCGACCTCGAAGATGCCGTCACTTCGGCGAACAAGAACCTGGCGCGAACCCTCGTGAGCACCTTGGTGCACGAGTTCGGTAGGGCGCGCACCATCTCGGTCCGAATCAACGGCCTGACCACACCATGGGCCCGCGACGACCTGATCGCCTGCGGCGCCCTCGGAGAATCGCTGACGAGCGTGATCGTCCCGAAGGTCGAGTCCGCCGACGAACTACTCGAGGCCGAGCACATCCTCTTCACTGCCGGTGGGCACCACACCACCCTGCAAGCCCTGATCGAAACTCCGCTCGGCGTCCAGAATGCCGACTCCATCGCCCGCGCGACTCCTCGTCTCCAAGCCGCGATCATCGGATACGCCGATCTCGGTGCAGCGCTCGGCCGTTCACGCTCGGCACTGCCTGAACACTGGCTTGCCGTCCAGGACAGAATTCTGATCGCCTGCCGCGCAGCCGGCGTCGCAGCCATCGACGGGCCCTTTCTCGGCATCACCGACGACGACGCTTTCCGCCGCGCCGCGCACTGGACCAGCGCTCTCGGGTTCGACGGCAAATGGGTCATCCACCCGGCGCAGATCGACTCGGCCACTACCGCATTCACTCCTTCGGACGACGCCGTCAATGACGCCCGACGGGTACTGACCGCACTCGAAGAAGCCGAAACCCTGGGTTCGGGTGCCGCCCAACTCGACGGCCAGATGCTCGACGAAGCTGTGGCCGTGGCAGCGCGTCGTACGCTTGCCCGAGCCGAAGGAGTCACCGTATGAGCGAGCACTACGTGGGAGGCCCGTACTTCGACGAGCTCACCCATGGTCAGATCTTCGACGAAGCCCCCGCGGTGACGTTGACCAGTGGACTCGCCGCCTCCCATCAGGCGATCCTCGGTGACCGCATGCGCCTGCCTCTCGACGCACACTTGTCGTCGAGCGTCACGGGTTCCGGTGCACCAGTGGCAAATCCAGGACTGGTCACCGACATCGCCATCGGCCAGTCAACCGTGGTCACACACCACGTCAAGGCGAACCTCTTCTACCGTGGACTGCGATTCCACCGTTTCCCGGTACTCGGCGACACCCTGTACACGCGCACCGAGGTTGTCGGTCTACGCGAGAACTCGGCCAAGCCGGGACGCGGCGCCACCGGACTTGCCGCGCTACGGATGACGTCTGCTGATCAGAACGGCAACACGGTCCTCGACTTCTACCGCTGCGCCATGCTCCCCCTGAGCCCCGACCCGATCGAGGCGAGAACTCGCCACGCCGACGACCTCGGGGCGATCAGTCCGTCCGAACCGGCTCCGTACGTATCACCTGACGGTTGGGACCTCGACACGTATCGAGAGCGGGTACCCGGCAGGCACTTCGATTCCGATTTGGTGGGCTCCGTCTTCCACAGCAGCGGCGACGTCGTCTCCAGCGCACCCGAACTTGCCCGGCTGAGCTTGAACATCGCAGCGACGCACCACGACGATCGCGTCGGCGCCCACGGTCGCCTCGTCTACGGCGGCCACACCATCGGGATCGCACTCGCCCAGGCGACTCGCGCTCTGCCCAACGTGGTGACGGTTCTCGGGTGGCACTCGTGCGATCACACCGGACCCGTTCACGAGGGCGATACCCTCACGAGCGAACTGCACGTCGAAAACTCGTCGCCCCTCGAACACGGAACCGCAGTGCAACTGCGTTCGCTCGTGTTCTCCCACAATGCTTCTGCAACACAAACTCCGGTTCTCGACTGGCGTTTCACCGTGTTGATGGCATGAGCACACACTCTTCTATCACGGAGGACCACACATGACTCAGAGCCCAGGCCCGCTGTCCGGGCTTCGCATCGTCGAGGTCTCGAGCTTTGTCGCCGCGCCGCTGTGCGGACTGACGCTCTCCCAACTCGGCGCCGAGGTGATCCGGATCGACCCGATCGGAGGTGCCTCCGATTACAATCGCTGGCCCGTCACAGACAAGGGCGAGAGCATCTACTGGACCGGACTCAACAAAGGCAAACGGTCACTGTCAGTGGACATGCGCGCCGAACGCGGCCAAGAACTGATTCGCCGACTGGTCACGGCGCCGGGACCTGGCGGCGGAATCCTGGTCACCAACGCCGGCGGCCGTAAGTGGATGAGCCACGACTCCCTGGCCCAGTTGCGTAGCGACGTCATCACCCTCGAGATCCTCGGACGCCGCGACGGCAGCCCCGGAGTCGACTACACGGTCAACGCCGCCTTGGGATTTCCACAGATCACCGGCCCCGCCGACTACGCCGGAGTTGTCAACCACGCACTGCCCGCCTGGGACGTCGCATGCGGGCTCTACGCCGCCCTGTCGATCACTGCCGCAGTGCGCCAACGTGACTCGACCGGACATGGATCTCGGATCACGCTCCCACTCGAAGACGTCGCATTGGCCACCGCGGGAACCCTCGGTTACCTCACCGAGGTACAAGTGAACGGTCGCAGTCGCGAGTCCGGCGGAAACGCCGTCTACGGCACGTACGGAATCGATTTCGTCTCCAGCGACAACGAACGGTTCATGATCGTTGCACTCACTACCCGCCATTTCCGCGACCTTGCGTCGGTCACCGGCACCACGGCGGCTGTCGACGCTGTCGAAGCTGCGCTCGGAGCCGACTTCTCCACCGAAGCGGATCGCTACCGTCATCGAGAGGTACTCACTGCTCTGTTCTCACATTGGTTCCGGGAACACAGCGGCGCCGAGATCGCTGCAGCGCTGGACACATCGTCGGTTCTGTTCGAGAGGTACCGCAGTTTCGAGGAAGTGGTGAAATCTGGCGAACTGGAGAACAACCCGATGTTCTCCGCACTCGATCAACCTCGAATCGGAAGCTACCTGGCTGCCGCCAATCCTGCCTCGTTCGACGGCGCACACCTGGGTACCGGACCCGCCTCCGAGGTCGGCGGCGATTCGATCGCGGTGCTCGCCGACATCCTCGGAACCAACGCCGATCACGCCTCGACGCTGATCGCGGACGGCGTGGTCGGGGTTCCGGCGAACTGACCTACCCGGAAGATGTTTTCGGCCTCGGAACACTTGTTCCGAGGCCGACAACATGTCGAGAGTGCGTCAGAGACCAAGATCCTTCGCGATGATGGTCTTCATGACTTCACTTGTGCCACCGTAGATTCGTGTGACACGCGTGTCTGCGTAAAGACGCGCGATGGGATACTCGGTGATGTAGCCGTACCCGCCGTGCAATTGGAGGCACTTGTCGATCACTCGACCTGCCGCCTCGGTGCAGAACAGTTTCGCCTTCGCTGCGTCGGGAATCGTCAGAGTGCCGCGGTCATGACATTCGAGTGCGTTGTCGGACACCAGCTGGATGGCATCAACCTCGGTAGCGCATTCGGCCAGAACGAATTTGGTGTTCTGGAAGGCCGCGACCGGCTTGCCGAACACCTTGCGGTCCTTGACGTAGTCGATGGCAAAGCGAAGCGCTGCACTGGCAGTGGCGGCCGCTCCGAACGCGATGGTCAACCGCTCCTGAGCCAGGTTGTGGGTCAGATAGCTGAAGCCGTCGCCCTCTTCTCCGAGTCGGTCCTCGACGGGCACCTTGACGTCGACAAACGAAAGCTCCGCAGTGTCGGAGGTCTTGAGCCCGATCTTGTTGATCTTGCGCCCCACCGAGTATCCGGGCGACGACGTATCGATCACCAGAATCGACAACCCCGTGCGCCGGTTCTCCGCTGTGCTGGGCGCGGTACGGCACACCACCAGGACGCGGTCGGCAAGTACTCCACCGGTGATGAACGTCTTGGAACCATTGACCACGTAGTGCGTACCGTCCTCCGACAGCTTGGCCGTGGTCGCGATGTTCGCCAGATCCGATCCTGTTCCCGGTTCGGTCATCGCAATCGCGAACATCAGATCTCCGGAAGCGAAGCCCGGCAACCAGCGGCTCTTCTGTTCTTCGTTCGCGTACTCGAGCAGGTAGGGCAGGATCAGGTTCGTATGCACCGACTGCGAGCCGAATGACGCCCCGGCGGCAGCAACTTCCTCGGCGACGACGACGTTGAACTTGAGCGACTTCTCGCCGCCTCCGCCGTATTCTTCCGGCACCTGAATTCCGAGTACGCCCAGCTCTCCGAGTCGTCGGTAGAAGTCACGGGGCGGGTGACCGTCCTCTTCCCACTTCTCGTGGACCGGGGTTACTTCCTTCGCGATGAAATCGCGAACGGTTGCCCGGAATGCCTCGTGATCCTCGTTGAACACGGTGCGCTGCATGTATGAACTCCAGTCGGTCAAGGGGACAGGGTGATCCTGATCTCACCTTGCCTCAATGTTCCGCATTCGATCCAACACTCATCGGCTATGCGTCCGATAGGGCGTACCAATATGGCCTGACCTGGGATACATAGGCAACCGCTATCGTTCCGATCATCGACGCGACATTGCTCAAAGTGATCCAGAACACGTTGAATGAGTCAGCCGGCAAACACACCACCATCGATCGCTTCGAGGCCGCGCTTCGAGCACGATCGCATCCGCCCACCAGTCTCGAAGGGACGCCACGTGACCCCCATCGCGCCACAGCGTAACGACGTCCAGCCCGAAGCAACAGCAACGCCAGATTCGTCAGCAGTTCCCGTCTTCGGTACCCGCAAGCGTGCGTGGACGATGACCGGGCTCGTCGTTTTCCTCTACATCGTCAACTACGCGGACAAGGCAGTCCTCGGAATCATCGCTCAGCCCCTCGCTCGTGAGCTCGGACTGAAGTCTTCGCAAATCGGCATGGTCGGCTCGCTCTTCTTCCTGATGTTCTGCATCGGTGGATTCCTCGCCGGACCGCTCAACAAGTACCTGACCCTGCGTTGGGCGCTGTTGATCCTGGCCGCAATCTGGTCCGTGGTCATGCTCCCCCTCGTTCTCGGCGCCAGCCTCGCGATGTTGATCGTCTCGCGCATGCTCCTCGGATTTGCCGAAGGCCCCAGTTCTGCGCTGATGCACACCGCGGCGTACTCGTGGCACCCGCCGGCCAAGCGCGGCCTTCCCGGCGCAATGCTCGCCGGATCCGCCTCTGTCGCAAAGATCGCTCTCGCGCCGGTACTGACCTTCATCGCCGTTCATTACGGCTGGCGCGCAGCGGTTCTCTCGCTCTCCGTTCTCGGTCTCGTGTGGATGGGTTGCTGGCTGGCCGGTTGGTCCGAGGGCCCGTACACGAGCAAGGCCGTCAAGGCGACCAAGACTGCAGATACAGAAGCAACCGAGGCAGCCGGGACAGCCACGAAGGCGGTCACCGAGCCCAACGTTCCGTGGCGCAAGATCCTGCTCTCCCGCACCTTCGTCAGCTGCTGCTTCCTCATCGCGACCATCTACGCGCTGACCACCGTCGTTCTCACCTGGTTGCCGTCGTACTTCGAGGTCGGCCTCGGATACAGTGCGATGCAAGCCGGTTCGATGTTCGCGCTGCCCTCGATCGTCGGTCTCGTCCTCATGATCACCTCCGGTTCCGTCACGGACAAGTTGATCGGCCGCGGCTTCACCTCTCGTACGGTTCGCGTCATCGTTCCCTGTGTCGGCGTTCTGATCTGCGGATCGATTCTCCTGTTCCTGCCACAGATCTCCACCCCCATCGTCGCTGTCGCCATGGTCTCGATCGG
The DNA here is from genome assembly GCF_001682295.1 of Rhodococcus sp. 008. Classification (NCBI taxonomy): domain Bacteria; kingdom Bacillati; phylum Actinomycetota; class Actinomycetes; order Mycobacteriales; family Nocardiaceae; genus Rhodococcus; species Rhodococcus sp. 008. The sequence goes on from NZ_CP012749.1 coordinate 1,275,166, forward strand.
CTACGGGTTCTCGGCAATCACCTTCCCGCTCATCAACGCTGCGATCTCGGAGCTGTGCCCGCCGCAGCAGACTGCCGGAACGATGGGATTCTTCCTCGCCATCATGTCGATCGGTGGCCTGATTGCTCCTTACGCAACGGGAGTCATCGTGGACAACGCTGCAACCCCGGCCGACGGTTACGCCCAGTCCTTCCAGGCAATCGGCGTCATCGGAGTGATCGCCGCGGTTCTGGTCCTCGTCTTCGCCAATCCCGAGCGCGATCGCAAGCTCATCCGAGGCTGAGTACTCCACGTATAGCCATTCGCTAACAAAGCCATTCACCGAAAGACATTGCCGGGTCGACCCGCTCGTGATCGACTCGAGACACGCCCCGACCGCACAGTCGCAGAACCGGGCACGAACAGCAGGAGAGATACATGCGAGATGCCGTCATCGTCGACGCAGTACGTACACCGATCGGCCGTCGTGGCCGCGCCCTCTCGGAGATCCATCCGGTCGAGTTGTCCGCCCATGTACTGCGTGCGCTCGCTGAACGGACCGGACTCGACGCGGCGACGGTCGACGACGTGATCTGGGGTTGCGTCAGTCAGGTCGGCGAGCAGGCCGGAAGCATCGCCCGCACAGCGGCACTCGCTGCCGGCTGGCCCGACAGCGTTCCCGGCGTCACACTGACCCGGGCCTGCGGATCGAGCCAGCAGGCAGTTTCCTTTGCTGCGGCCACCGTCATCTCCGGTCAGAACGACGTGGTCGTAGCCGGAGGCGTCGAATCGATGTCACGAGTACCGATGGGTACCGCCAGCAAGAACGGTGAGCATTTTCCGGCTTCGGTACTCGAACGCTACGGGGTGGACGGTTTCAGCCAGGGGACCGGCGCCGAGATGATGGCCCGCAAATGGGCACTCACACGAACAGCTCTGGACGAATACTCCCTCCGCTCACACGAATTCGCGGCCCGTGCCACCGATGAAGGGGCATTCACCGGGCAGATCACTCCGATCGCGGGCTTGTCCCAGGACGAAGGCATTCGGCGAGGCGGAAGTGTGGAGTCGCTCGCGAAGTTGCCCCCGGCCTTCGACGCCGACGGTGCCATCCACGCCGGCAACTCTTCTCAGATCTCCGACGGGGCGGGCGCCACACTCGTCACGACCAGCGAGCACGCCCGGGCACGCGGGTGGAAGCCGCTCGTTCGTATTCACACCGCAGTGGTCGCAGCCGACGACCCGGTCATCATGCTCACCGGTCCGATTGCCGCCACCGCAAAGGCATTGGATCGCTCCGGATTGTCCATCGACGACATCGGCGCCTTCGAGATCAACGAGGCATTCGCCCCCGTCCCGCTTGCCTGGCAGGCTGAAACCGGCGCAGCCATCGATCGTGTGAATCCGCTCGGCGGCGCTATCGCGGTCGGCCACCCACTCGGCGGATCAGGTGCGATCTTGATGACTCGCCTGGCACATCACATGCGCGACAACGGAATTCGCTACGGTCTCCAGTCGATGTGCGAGGCCGGCGGCATGGCCAATGCGACCATTCTCGAATTGATCTGACCCGACAACGCTTTCGGGCCGACACGTCATCCAGCAGGAAAGAAGAATTGATTCATGAAACTCGAGGGACTTTCCACCGCGATCACCGGCGGCGCTTCAGGCCTCGGCCTGGCAACCGCTCGACGGCTGCTCGACTCCGGAGCGCAGGTCACGTTGATCGATCTGCCTTCGTCCGACGGTAAGCAGGTGGCGGCCGATCTCGGTGCTGCCGCACAATTCGCCCCGGCCGACGTCACCGACAGCGAACAATTCGCCGAAGCACTCGACGCGGCGCACGAGCGCGGCGGCCTCCGCGGCGTCGTCCACTGCGCGGGCGCCGGGCGTCGTATGCGCATTCTCGACAAGGACGGAAAAGCCGGATCGGTCGAAGATTTCGAGTTCGTCGTCAAGCTGAATCTTGTCGGTTCGTTCAACGCACTCCGTCTCGGCGCCGAGCGGATGGCGGAACTCGACGCCGTGGACGGTGAGCGAGGTGCCATCGTCATGACGGCGTCGGTCGCAGCATTCGAAGGTCAGATCGGTCAGATCAACTACACAGCGTCCAAAGCCGGCATCGTCGGTATGACGGTCACCGCTGCCCGCGATCTCGCCAGCCGCGGAATCCGCGTCAACACCATTGCTCCCGGCATCATGGACACTCCCCTGCTGGCGCGCCTACGCGAAGACGTGCGCACGGCCCTCGAAGCCTCTGTTCCCAATCCCTCACGACTGGGTCGTCCGGACGAGTTCGGCCAGCTCGCCGTCTCGATGCTCGAGAACGGCTACCTCAACGGCGAGACCATCAGACTCGACGGCGCTATCCGAATGGCTCCCCGGTGACGGGCACCAGCGTGATCGCCAATCCACAACTGCGGCACAACATGCAATACCCGGATACCACCATGGCGTACTGGGCGCCCAGCATGGCGGCGCTCTACGGTGACCGCCTCGCCGTCGTGGACGGCGAGCGTACGTGCACCTTCCGCGAACTCGGCCAGCGCAGTGCGCAATTCGCCGGCGCACTGCGGCAAGCCGGGGTGGGCGTCGGCGACGTGGTGTTGATGCACCTCGGGAACTGCGTCGAGTTCCTCCAGGCTTACTACGGATGCCTACAGGCCGGGGCGACAGTCACATTGGTCAACCCACTGCAGCCAGAGCTCGGCCTGCGCAAGCAGATCGAGGAGACGTCCGCCGTTGCTGCAGTGACTCAGAGTTCGCAGCTGCACGTACTGCTCGCGGCCGCTTCAGGAACCTCCGTGCGTACGATCGTGATGGTCCAGGACACCGAGGGCGCGCTCGACACACCGGAGTCGGTCGTCGCGTTCGACTCCTTCATCGCCGATCTACCCACCGAATTCACCCCTGCCTCGGTTCGTAGCGACGACATCGCACACATCGCGTTCACCGGCGGAACCACCGGAGTCTCCAAAGGTGTTCGTGTTCTTCACCGCAACGTCGTCGGCAACATCACGCAGATGTGTGGGTGGAGAACCGGTCACGAGTTGGAAGCAGGTCCTGACGGTCTCGTCACGCCTCGACGCATCGACGGCCTCGACGTTCTCGGTCCGACGCCCGGGACCGGGGCGACCATCGTTGTCTCCCCTCTCTTCCACGCACATTCGTTGCTCAACACGTCGTTCCTGTTGATTTCCGGTCTCACCCAGGTGTTTGCCGGTCGGTTCGAACCCGGCCGGATGCTCGAGCTGATCGAAAAGCACGAGGCCACCTATCTCACCGGGTCTCCCGCCATGTGGCACGCACTGTCGGTTCATCCCGACGCTACGGTGCGCAACACCGACAGCGTGTGCGTCGTGTCTTCGGGTGCCGCCCCGATCGACAGTGTCACGCTCGCCGCACTCCGCCGGGCATTTCCCAAAGCGCTCGTCGTCGAAGGGTACGGGCTGACCGAGGCCACCTGTGTGGTCACGGCCGCTCCGCTGATCAACGGCTCGGAATATCGGCAGAGCAGCGTCGGCCTCCCGATCTTCGACACCGAAATCCAGATTCGCGATCAGCTCGACCGGAAGACCGTTCTGGGCGAGAACGAACGCGGCGAACTCTGGGTGCATGGACCTCAGGTCACCGACGGCTATCTCGGACACCCGGAAACCACCGCAGAACAGTTCGTCGACGGCTGGTTGGATACGGGAGACATCGCGTACCTGGACTCGGACGGATACCTCTTCATCTGTGACCGGGCCAAGGACATGCTCATCTACAAGGGATACAACGTCTATCCGCGTGAACTGGAAGAGATTCTGGTCTCGCACCCGGCGATCTCGACTGCCGCGGTCGTCGGCCGCGAAGTGGGGAGCAACGGCCAGGAACCCGTAGCCTTCGTCGTGATGATTCCGGGCGCCGAGTTCGACGCCGAGCAGATCAAGGCGTTTGTCGCCGAGCAGGTGCTGCCGTACAAGAAGATTCGCGAAGTCGTCGAGGTAGAACTCCTTCCGACATCGGCTGCCGGTAAGGTCCTCAAGACCGACCTCCGCTCGAGACTTCTCGAATCCGTCGATCAGAAAGGCGGTTCCAGGTGACGACCTTCGCAGACCTGACGTCGCAACTGCGTGTCCCGGTTCTCGCTTCACCGATGTTCATCATCTCGACTCCTGACCTCGTCATCGCGCAGTGCACCTCTGGCATCATCGGGTCCTTCCCGGCACTGAATGCTCGTCCGCAGTCGGCACTTCGGGATTGGCTCAAACTGATCACCGTGGCTCGTGAGGAACATGATCGTGAGCACCCGGAGAATCCGTCGGCGCCATTTGCCGTCAACCTCATCGTCCACCGGTCCAACAACCGCCTGGAAGAGGATCTGGCGACCATCGCCGAGTTCGAGGTTCCGATCGTCATCACGTCCCTCGGCGCTCGCACCGACATCAACGACGCAGTCCACGCATACGGCGGAATCGTTCTCCATGACGTCATCGACAATCGCTTTGCACGCAAGGCGATCGAGAAGGGCGCCGACGGACTGATCGCGGTAGCTGCCGGGGCCGGTGGTCATGCCGGTAGGCAGTCGCCGTTTGCCCTGATTCGGGAGATTCGTGAGTGGTTCGCCGGTCCACTGCTGTTGTCAGGTGCCATCGCTCATGGTGATTCGATTCTCGCTGCGCTCGCGGCCGGGGCCGATTTGGCATACGTCGGATCAGCTTTCATCGCAACCGAAGAGGCTAACGCGGATCCTGCGTACAAGGAGATGATCGTGGGTTCAGGGGCCTCCGACATCGTCTATTCCAACCTGTTCACCGGAGTACACGGAAACTACCTGCGGGGCAGCATCGTTGCCGCCGGCTTGGACCCCGACAACCTGGCCGAATCCGATCCATCCGCAATGAGTTTCGCGACCAACGACACCGATACCAAGGCGTGGCGAGACATCTGGGGCGCCGGACAGGGCATCGGAGCGATCGATGCAGTCCTTCCGACGCATGCAGTAGTAGAACGTCTCGCCGCCGAGTACTCTGCCGCGCGAGAACGTATCTGCCGACTCTAGTGCTGTGACCGGCGTTCGTCGGACAGGTACTCGTGGATCAGGTTCACGAATACCTGTCCCACCGGCGACAACGTCGAGGGGTCGAAGGCGAGACCGTACGCACGCAGAAATCTCGGCTCGCAGGCCCGTTCCACCACCTGACCAGGCATCGATTTCGCCACCGAGCGCTCGACCAACGAACCGCCGAGTCCGGCGATGACCATCGGGAGCCGCGACTCCCGTTGCTCGGTCACCACCGCGAGTTCCGTTCTGGTACCGGCCTTTCGGATCGAGTCTTCGATCGCGTCACCCATCGCTGCCCCGCGAGGAACGAATACCATGGGAATGTCCGGCATTTCCGAAAGGCGTACCGGCCCCTCGGGTAGTTCCGTTCCCGCCGGGTAGACCAGGCGGTATTCCTGCTCCCCCAATTCGACGATTTCGAGCCCTTCGCCCGCCTCGAGCGGCAGATGAGCCACCGCGAATTCGCAGTGGCCGTCCCGGATGAGACTTTCCAGATTGTCCTCACGCTCGAGTTCCGAGAATCTGACTCGTGCTTGCGGATACCGTCGACAGAACTCCGCAATCAGATCGACGATCGTCCCCGAGGTCAGTGCAGGGAAAGCCATGATGTCGAGGCGACCGACGATGGCGCCATCGGATGCCGTCAACTGTTCAGCCGCCGCAGCTACGTCTCGCAAAACCTGTCGACTCGGGCCGACCAGACTGCGACCGGCAGCACTGAGCACCATGCCGCGCCCGATGCGATGGAACAGCCTCACTCCCAGTTCACGTTCGAGCCCGCGCAACGCTTGTGACACGGTCGGCTGAGCAACGCCGAGAGCCGCTGCGGCGCCGTTGATCCCCTTGTTCTCGACCACTGCGAGGAAGTACTCCATCTGCCGGAACTCCACAGTTCACTCCTCTTCCGTGGACGGAACGGCGGAGGTGGCCATTTCCGCAGCCGTCGCGATGAATGCAGCGGCCGCCGGGGATTGCTCGCCCGAGCGATAGACGATACCGACGTCGCGTGTCAGCGGCGGATCGAAGGAGAAGGCGCAGACGTCTGTCATCTGCTGTTGTGCAACCCTTCTCGGCACTACAGTGGCGCCGATTCCGCGGCGAACCAGTTCCCACGTGGTCACAGGGTGGACACAGTCCACGACTACGTTCTCGGCGCCTTCGCTCAGTAGACCCCGGAACTGATTCGATTGATCACCGAGATCGACCACAAGCGGCAAACTGTGCAAGAGCGCTCGCGGAACCGGATCCGCCAACGGCGTTGCAAGTCGGCCGGACAACGACGCATGGGTGGCGAGCACCAACTCCTGAGTGGCAATCGGAGCCGTGACCAAACCTTCGTACCCGATACTCAGATCGGTGACGCCGACCTCGGCCGACCCTCGCCGCAACGCATTGTCGACCCCGGCCGGGCCGTACGTGTCGAGAACACGCACGACGATCTTCGGGAAGTTGGCCCGGAATCGCCGGACCAACTCGACCATCGGATCGATCGAGAACGCCGAGTACGAGACGACGTCGACACGACCGAACTCGAGTTCGCGAACGGCGGTCACTTTCGCCTTCGCGCGCTCGACGTCGGCAAGGATTCTCCTGGCCGCGAGATCGAACGTGCGGCCCGCGTCGGTAAGAACCAACCGCCTGCCCGTCCGGTCGAACAGCGTGGCGCCGAGTCGACGCTCGAGCGTACGAATTGCCTGTGACAGCGAGGGCTGCGAAATGTAGAGAGCCTGAGCGGCCTTCGTTATCCCACCGTGGTCGACAACAGCGACGAAGTAGGTGACGAAGTGCAGATCCACTCATCCATCATACGACCAGCGATCCGTCGCTCACTCCACCCGAGTTGCCCCTGGTACGGCCCACTCTCCGGTGAAGATCGGCTCCCGCTTTTCCACGAAGGCACGAACCGCGTCGGTGGCATCCGTCGCAAAATTGACCGCTTGCGCCCTCGCCTCGTTGTCCAAGGCCTCCCGCAACGAGAGGGAGGTGTGACGTTCGAGCATGGCGGCAGACTGACTCAGTGCGGCCGGCGGGCCGGCGGCGAGCCGCTGCGCCAGTGTTGACGTGTGTTCGTCCAGCTCGGCCGGTTCGACCAGATAAGTCACCAACCCGAGCTCGTAGGCTTCCTGTGCGTCGATCGTCTCGGCAAGCATCACCAGTCGCTTGGCTTGTTGGAGGCCGACCAGTCTCGGCAGGATCCACGAACCACCGAAGTCGACAGACAACCCCCGTTTGGCAAAGATCTGGCTGAACTTCGCACCCTTGGCCGCCACGACGAAGTCGCAGAGCAACGCCATGTTCCATCCGGCTCCGACGGCAAACCCGTCGACCTTCGCCACCAGAGGTTTGGGAAACTCACTCAGTGCGATTGCCGTTGCGTTGATGACACGCATGCGATCGAGCGGGTGCGACGAGCCACGCTTGTCCAGATCGGAGCCCGCGCAGAAGGTCCCATCCGCGCCGGTCAGGATCACCGAGCGAATCTGCGCGTCCTCTTGAAGTTCGAGGACTGCTTCACGTAGAGCGATCCAGGCGTCGAGATCGAGAGCGTTGCGGCGGTGCGGCCGACAGAGAACAATCGTCGCGACAGCACCGTCTCGTTCGATGCTTACGGCCGCACGCTCGATCGTCTCGGCACTCATGAACCACTCCACACGGGAGAGCGCTTCTCGGCAAATGCCGTGGCGCCCTCCTTGGCATCACGAGAGGTGAAGACCGGATCGATGAATTCGCGTTGCGCGACAAAGGCATCCGGATCGGTGTACTTGGCGGACATTGCCAGTACCTGCTTGGTCGCGCGAACAGCCAGTGGACCGTTAGCCGCTACTCGGGCCGCAAGCTCGCGTGCGACGGTCAGCGCGTGTCCCGGTTCGGCGAGCCGATTGACCAAGCCGTGATGATGCGCCACGGTGGCACTGAGTGGATCCCCCGTGATCGCGATTTCCATGGCCAACTGATACGGAAGAATTTTCGGCAGACGTAGGAGTCCGCCGGCGGCCGCGGCAAGTCCCCGCTTCACTTCGGGCAGGCCGAATTTCGCGTCCGTGGACGCCACGATCAAGTCGGCCGCCAAGGCCAGTTCGCAACCGCCGGCGAGTGCCCAACCTTCGACGGCTGCGATCAGCGGCTTCGACGGCGGTGCCTCGGTCAGACCGGCAAAACCACGACCCGGTAGCGATGGCCGCTCTCCGCGCGCAAATCCCTTCAGATCCATACCGGCGCAGAAGGTTCCACCAGATCCGGTCAGAATGCCGATGGTGAGATCGGCCCGTTCCTCGAACTCGTCGATGGCCGCAGCCAAGGCTTCGGCAAGTTCGAGATTGACCGCGTTCTTGGCCTCGGGACGATTGAGGGTGATGACGGCAACGCCGTCGGCGAAGTCGGTGAGCACGACGCTCATGTTCGGTTCCTACTTCCGTGATGAGATTCTTGAAAGGTCACTGCGCGCGAATGCTCCAGCGCACGGGTGTGCCGCCGGACGGTGTCACGATCTCCCGCTTGGCCAAAACAACAAGATGAGCATGGGTTTCGCGGACTGCCAAGCGAAGTAGTCGCGGCGACATCTGTTCGAACGGGCGAGACCAGGAGATCGTGCGTGAGAGTTCCCAGGCCGTGGATTCAGGCTCATCCTGCACCGCAGCCACGATCTCCGCCAATCGCTCCTCGTGGTGCCCCATCAATTGACGTGCACGATCGGCGATCCCACGGAATCGATATTCATGTGCCGGAAGCACTTCGCACTCGCCCAGTGTTGTCGTCGCCTCGAGCGAGAGAAGATAACGATGAAGTGGGTTCTCGAGTTCACCGGGAATCGTGGAGATGTTCGGGCTGATCCTCGGCAGCATGTGATCGCCGCTGAACAACAAGCCTCTGTCCTCTTCCACGAAACAGAGATGTCCGGGAGTGTGCCCCGGTGTCCATTGGGCGCGGAGATTCCAACCGGGTAGGTCGAGTGAATCCCCTTCTCCCAGAATAATGTCGATGGTTTCGTGCTCGGCGAACCGCACCAGGTCGACCCGAGACGCGTCGAGCACTTCGGCCGGTGCGCCGAGTTCGGACAACTGCAGGTTCCAGCCACTGATGTCGTCGCGGGTCTGTTCGGGCCCGTGGTACCCGAGGAGCGTCGCGTCGGCCACGTGCATCGCAAGCGTTGCGCCGCTGACCTGCCGAAGACGCGGCGCCAGGCCGAAGTGATCGGGATGCAGGTGCGTGATTGCCGCATAGCGCACTTCGGAAACGTGGTATCCGATCGATGCTATGCCGTCGACGAGAGCCTGCCAGGACTGTTCGTGATCCCAACCGACGTCGATGAGGGCAAGTCCGTCGTCGAGCGCGAGTGCGTAGACGAGTACGTAGCGCAAAGGGTTGTCCGGCATGGGAACAGGGATCGACCACAATCCGTCCCGCACCTGTTCGACCGGTGGAAGGACTTTGTTCGCCCATGCCTCACGTTGTGCGACACCGACGTCTTCGGTCACGATCATGATGCTTCTCCGCTCGCGTTCAGCATGGTCCGCAGGCTCGACTTGAGCAGTTTTCCGCTCGCGTTGCGAGGTAGGGAGTCCACGAAATGGATCTGGCGAGGTTTCTTGTACGACGCCAACTTCGCTGTGCTGAAAGCGATCAACTCGTCGACGCTCGGCAAGTCGGCACCGTCGACCAGTTTGACCACTGCGGTCACGGATTCACCCCAGCGCTTGTCGGGAACCCCGACCACCGCGACCTCGGCGACCGAGGGGTGCTCGGCCAGAATGGATTCCACCTCGATCGGATAGACGTTCTCTCCGCCGGTGATGATCATGTCCTTGAGTCGATCGGTGACGAACAGATACCCCTCGTCGTCCAGATGGCCGGCGTCCCCCGTTCGGAGGAAACCGTCGTGGGTGAACAATTCGGCGGTCTCACGGTCACGTCGCCAGTATCCGCGAGTGTTGTTTCTACTGCGCGCGACGATCTCACCGGAACTATTGGGCGGCAATTCCTCACCAGTGGTGACGTCTCGAATCGAGATCTCGACGCCGATCATCGGCTTGCCCGCAGAGCGAAGCAACTCCGAACGCGGCCCGCTCACATGATGGTCGTAAGCACGAAGGACGGATACCGAACCCGTCGTCTCGGTCATCCCGTATCGCTGAACGAATTTGCAGTTCAAGACAGTCATCGCGTGGGCGAGGAGCGCCGGAGTGATCGGTGACGCCCCATAGGCGACCACCTCCAGGCTGGTCAGATCGAAACTGTCGAGAGTCGGCAGATCTACCAGCGTCTGAATGACTGCAGGCACCAGAAATGCGTGGGTGACGCGGTGGGTCGCGATGGCATCAGCGACCCGAGCAGGCGCCATGTCTCCGAGCAGCACCAAAGGCACTCCGGCCGACAAGCATGTACTCATCCAGCCGGCACCGGCGATGTGAAAGAGGGGAAGTGCATCGAGTGCGACTGCATTCGAACCGAATTCGTAGACATCGAACCCCTCGGGCTCGTTGTACAGATTCCGGTGCGTGGCCACGACGCCCTTGGGCCGGCCGGTTGTCCCGGACGTGTACAGCTGCAGAACTGCTGCGTCCGGATCGTGCCCGTGTCCGGGGTCGACACCGGTCCCTGATGCCACGAACTCCGCCCAGGTTCGCGAATCCGGCAGGACCCCTGCAGCTCCCACGGTTATGACCTCGATGTCCGGCAACGCTGCGGACATCGCCGCCGCCCCCGCGGCGAACTCGTCATCGACGATCAAGACGTCGAGCTCCGCGTCCTCGGCGATGTCGACGAGTTCGAGTGGGTTGAGCCGCCAGTTCAACGGTATGAACACAGCGCCTGCCTTCGCACATGCGATGAAGGTTTCCGCACCTTCGAGCCCCATACGCAGTAGCGCACCGACACGAGCACCCGTTGTGGTCACTTCTGCCAGCGCACTCGCCAAGGTGCTGGTCTCGCCATCCAGCTCAGCCCAAGTCAGCGTTCGGTCGCCGCACGTGATTGCCGGATCGGACGGCCGTGTCGACGCCGAGTGGCGTATCCGGTTGGGTAGGTGAAGCTCGCTCACATCACGCTCCTGTGTTCCAGGTACTCACCGAGCACGAACCGCGGTCGGTGGTACTGGAACAGTCGACCATCGCTATGGCCTGCGCCACAAAGACGAGAAGGCGCACAGAGCCATAGCTCAGACCTATGTCCGCAGGTCGCAGCAAGTCACCGCCGCCAAGGCTCCGTCATCTGGGAGAATTCGTCAGATGCAGGCACCCGGCATGGACATACGCAGCGCGCAGTATCTCGTCGCGGTCGTCGATCACGGCAGCGTCACTGCCGCCGCGGACGTCCTGCGTATCTCGCAACCGTCCCTCTCGCAGGCCGTGCGCAACCTCGAACGAGCTCTCGGAGCCACACTCTTCGAGCGCACCACTCGCGGTCTGGCTCCCACCACGGTCGGACTGGCAGTTGCCGATTCTGCCCGTACGTTGCTCGCCGACGTTGCTCGGGCCGAGGCCGCGGTGGCTGCGGTAACCGCTTTGCGCGCCGGGGAACTCGCCATAGCAGTTCAGTCCGATCTCGCCATCGACCCTGTTGCAGAGGTCGCCGGACGCCTCCATCTGACGGCACCCGGAATTCGGTTCTCCACGAACGCCTCCGCCAACGCACAGGACGTGCGCGCGCTCGTCAGAGCAGGTACGTGTGAACTCGGGTTTCTCGAGACCCACCCGGGTACCGAAGTCTCCGACGGGCTTCGAGAAATTGCCGTGAGCACCCAGGAAACGGTCTTGTCGATCCCCATTCGCCTGGCCACAGACCTCCCCGATCCGGTTCCGCGCACCGTGGTCGCGCGCCTGCCAATGGTGGTCGAGGCATCCGCAGTTCGGCGCGGGCACTCGATCGACGACGATCTGGAACTCACCGACGTCGTCGTGGAAGTGCCAGATCGCCTTGCTGTCCGGGAAATGGTCGGGCAAGGTGTAGGCGCCGCGCTGCTGCCCAGATCGATCGCCGAACAAGACTCACCGGCATCTGAGGTTCGCTCGCTTTTCCCACCGATCACCCGGCAGACGATCTTGGTCTACCGCGACGGCCCGCTCTCACCGGCCGGGTCTGCGTACATCGAGAACATCTCCCCACGTCACAAGCCCTCCACGAACAGCCTGCCCAACGGCGAGAGCGTCTCCGGATCGAACTCGACGCCGTAATTCAGTGAGATCGGCGGCTCCACCGGAAATATCTCCGCGCCGGACGCGACCGATCTCTCGGCCAACGAACGCTCCATGAATGCCATGCCCAAACCAGCAAAGACGAACGCGCCGACGGTCTCCCGCTGCGCCAACTCCGTCGACATCCGAGTCCGGGCCCCGGCGGCCTGCAGAGACGACTCGATGGCAAGGCGAGCCCGCGAGTGTTTGAGCACACCCACCACGGGGAGATCGGGCAATGCCGTCAATGACACCGGCTCTCCCGCAGCGGGTTTCACACCATTCGGCCAGACGTCGGGATGAACCCCCGACGGCACTGCCAGCCAGTACTCGTTCACCCCCAACACTTTGGTGGACAGCGCCGACATGTCGGGTGGCCAGTAACTGAAGACCACCTCGCACGCGCCGTCTGCCAACACCTGCTCAGACGTTGCACCCTGCGGCAACTCACCGACCCGAACGGTCACAGCAGGCCACCGCTCACGAAAGTCCGCCACGATGCGTGCGATCGGACCTTCGAGACCATGTGCCGCGGAGCAGATGTCGAGCCGGCCACGAGGCTCGTCGGCCGTACCGATCGCGACGTCGAACGCGGCCGCGCTGCTGCGAGTCATCTGCCTCGCCGGCCCTACCAACGCCCGACCTGCTGCCGTCAGCACCAAACCGCGACCGACACGGTGAAACAGTTCGACTCCGAGTTCGCGCTCGAGGCCACGAATACCCTGCGACAGCGACGGCTTGGTGACCGACAGATTCTGCGCAGCCGTCGACAAGGACTCACCACCGGCAACGGCAAGGAAGTACTCGATCTGACGTAGGTCCACTCCATCGACTTTGCCATAAACGCAGACAGGTATACCGGTACCAAGCACTGCAGGGTGTTCACACACGCTTCATTAATCGGACATTCAGGACACACCTTCTTCTACCCGGCGCCACCTACCGTAATTGGTCCAGACCAATTACGGATAGGTCTGAACCACCGCGTCGAAGACAAGGAATCCTCGTGAGACGTACGACCATCGCGATAGCAGCCGTGACCGCGGCTCTCGCCGTTCCCGGCATCGCCCCCGCCGAATCCCACGCCGAACCCGGCTGGGGCAGTTCGTCCTTCGAATGGGGCAGCTCTTCGGGCGAGAACAACACGCCGCCCGCAGCGCCCGGCGTCAGCGTCCCCGGCGGACGGTACGAGCACCCCGTCGACCTGACCTTCACCGCCGAGCGCGGCGCCACCGTCCGCTACACCCTGGACGGAACGACACCCACCACCGACAGCCAAGCTGCCACGCCGGGACGTCCGCTGCACATCGCACAGGACACCAACGTCACTGTCGCAGCTTTCCGAGGCGATCACGCGAGCGCGGCCGTCTCGTTCGGCTACCTGATCAAGACCTCGGAAAAGCCGCTGGCTCAGGTCGTCGTGATGTCCGACGTCCACGTCGGCGATCACGCGAACAACGACAAGAAGTACGAAAGCTTCTTCGACACAATCGGTTCCATCTTCCCGAAACCCGACGCTATCCTCTCCAACGGGGACATGATCAACGACAACGGAGACGGCAAGGGGCCCGACCACAAGATCGTCGCAGAAATCTTCCAGGCAAACCTCGCCCGGAAGGGCATGAACGACACACAACTCCTGATCTCCAACGGCAATCACGATGCAAGTCTCGCGGCGATCAGAGCCGGATATCCGGCGGAGTGGTTCCCGGATTCCGGTGGCGGATACTACGAATCCGACGTCAATGGTGTCCATCTCTTCACGGTCAACACCGAAACCTACAACAATGATTCAGCGCAACGCAATTGGCTGAAGTCCCGCCTGACCGAAATCACCGCGGAGTCCGGGAACCTGACCAAGCCGATCCTGGTCCAGGGACACCGGCCGGCAAGCAACACAGCCATGGACGGGCAGCAGGCGTCGAACCCTCGATTGACCGAAGACCTGAGTGCCTTCCCTCAGGCAATCTTCTTCTCCGGGCACTCACATCTGAACAACAACGACGACCGGTCGATCCATCAGCGTGACTTCACGTCGGTCAACGACGGCTCGATGTCGTACATCGAAATCGATCACGGCTACCAGATGGTGACCGAGTCCGGTCTCGCGAACCGTTTCGAATCACCCACTGCCCAAGCGCTCTTCGTCGAGGTCTACCAGGACCGCACGGAAATCAACCGAATCAACATGGCGGCAGACAAGCACGACATCTACGCCGGTGGCGCGTGGTCAGCCAACTGGCAGCCGCCGTACTCGAGCGCGGGCACGCTGAGCGGTTCGGGGTGGACGGTCGAACTCGACGGGTCGACCAACCAGCAGATCAAGGACAACTTCCGCTACACCTCGGGCGCACGGAACACGCACGCGCCGGAGTTCACCTCGAGCACTCCGCTCTCGGTGACGACCGGCGAAAACGGTGCGACCGCACTGAGGATCGCGCAGGCCAAGGACGATCAGATGGTGCACCACTACGCCGTCGAGGTCACGGACACAGCCACCGGAGCGAAGGTGGTCTCGTCGAAGGTGCTCTCGGACTTCTACTTCATGCCGCGGCCGAACAGCCTCGACATTCCGATTCCCGATGCCGCAGCGGGCACCGCATACGAAGCCCGCGTCGAAGCCGTTGACGCATACGGCAACCGGTCACCGGTGACAACCCTGGCCTTCACCCGCTGACCCGACACGACAAAGCGGCACCGCGCATATTCGCGGTGCCGCTTCTCGGCTCAGTTGTACGTGCGAAGCAGGCCCTTGCTGATGATCTGCTTCTGGATGTCGCTGGTGCCTTCACCGATCAGAAGGAACGGCGCCTCACGCATCAACCGCTCGATCTCGTATTCCTTGGAATAGCCGTATCCGCCGTGGATACGGAAGCTGTCCTGGGTGACCTCCGAGCAGAATTCACTCGCCAGATACTTCGCCATACCCGCTGCGACATCGTTGCGCTCACCCGAGTCCTTGAGCCTGGCAGCGTTGACCATCATCAGATGCGCCGCTTCGACTTTGGTGCCCATCTCGGCGATCCGGAACGCGATGGCCTGATGCTCGGCGATCGGCTTGCCGAAAGTCTCGCGTTGCTTGGCGTAGGTGACAGCCAGTTCGAAAGCGCGCTGGGCAATTCCGCAGGCACGCGCGGCGACGTTGACCCGGCCGACCTCGACGCCGTCCATCATGTGCCGGAATCCCGAGCCAGGGGTGCCACCGAGAACCTCCTCGGCTCCGATCTCGAAACCGTCGAAGATCATCTCCGTGGTGTCGATTCCCTTGTACCCCATCTTCTCGAGCTTGCCCGGAATGGTCAGGCCCGGGAGTACCTCGCCGAAACCTGCGGGCTTCTCGATCAATATCGTCGTCAGATTGTTGTGCGGCTTCTCCGCGCCCTCGTCCGTCTTGACCAGGACTGCCACCAAGGTCGAGGAACCTCCGTTGGTCAGCCACATCTTCTGGCCGGTGATCACGTAATCGCCGGAGTCCGTCCGCTTCGCCTTGGTCGATATGGCAGCAACATCGGAACCGAGAGCAGGCTCCGACATGGAAAATGCACCGGTGAGTTCCCCGGACGCCAGACGCGGCAGGTACTTCGCCTTCTGTTCCGGCGTCCCGTGCGCCGAAATCATGTGAGCCACGATGAAATGCGTGTTGATGACACCGGACACGCTCATCCATCCACGGGCCAATTCTTCGACGCACAGCGCGTAGGTGAGCAATGATTCGCCGATACCCCCGTACTCGGGGTCGATGGTCAGTCCGAACAGACCCATGTCCTTCATCTGCTTGACGATGTCGGTCGGGTACGTATCCGAGTGTTCGAGTTCCTGCGCCGCGGGGATGACCACACGATCGACGAACTCGCGTACCGCCCCGACGATATCGGTCTGGGTTTCGGTCAATCCCGCCGTCTGCGCCAAACGAGTCACTGTTCCACCTGTCAGTCGGTACTTCGTGCCCTCCCGGTCGACGAAATTGATTCGACTCCAGGAACTTTCATCCCACCGCGACGTGTGTGCGGCAGAGACGCTGCATCCATTCAATCCCCGAACGGTATATGTGTCAAAGTCGATTTCGCATACGAACCGTATGGCGGAAACTATGTCCGAACAGGTCGTTCCTGCTGTTGACAACCGCGCCACGTGTGCTGGATATTCGAGAGGCCAGGTCGCGGTGGGCCCTTCGATCGGCCCGTTCACGCGACGCATTCCCCACTCTCCTCGAGACAGGCGCATTCCATGCACGACGCAGTCATCTGTGAACCCGTTCGCACCCCGGTGGGCGGATTCGGCGGAGTCTTCAAGGACGTTCCCGTCACCACACTCGCCGGCACTGTTGTGCGTGGCCTCGTCGAACGAACCGGCATTGCGTCCACCGATGTCGACGACGTCATCTTCGGTCAGGGGTACGCCAACGGAGAGGCCGCGGCCATCGGACGAATCGCGGCACTCGACGCCGGTCTGGACGTGTCCGTTCCCGGAATACAACTCGATCGCCGTTGCGGTTCGGGATTGCAGGCGATCATCTACGCCGCGATGCAGGTACAGACCGGGATGAGTGATCTGGTCATCGCCGGCGGCGCCGAAAGCATGAGCGGAACCGAGTTCTACTCCACCGACATGCGTTGGGGCACAAAGCGCCCTTCCGTCGAGTTCCACGACCGATTGGCCAAACCGCGCACGAACTCCGGCGGAGTCAACTTTCCGGTGGAAGGCGGCATGATCGAGACCGCCGAGAACTTGCGCCGGGAGTACTCGATCACCCGCGACGAGCAGGACCGATACGCGGTGCGATCGCACGAACGGGCCGTTCACGCCCAGGACAGCGGGTATTTCGACGACGAGACCATTCCCGTTTCGGTGCCCGGACGCCGTGGTGAGCAGACAGTCGTCACCCAAGACGAGCATCCGCGCCGAGGGATACAACTGTCCGATCTTGCTGCACTGCGCCCCATTCGAGGTCGCGTCGACCCCGAAGCAACAGTCACCGCCGGAAACGCCTGCGGCCAGAACGACGCCGGAGCCGCGGCCATCGTCACCACTGCGGCCAACGCCGAACGGCTGGGCCTGCGGCCGTTCGCGAAACTGGTCAGCTGGGGTGTGGCCGGTGTGGAGCCGAACCGGATGGGCATCGGACCGGTGCCTGCCGTGGCGAAGGCTCTCTCCCGTGTCGATCTGTCGCTGGACGACATCGACCTCATCGAAGTCAACGAGGCCTTCGCCGCACAGGTTCTCGCGTGCGCCAAAGCCTGGGGATTGAGCGCGCGGGACATCGAAGAACGCTTCAACGTCAACGGTTCCGGAATCTCGCTCGGACATCCTGTCGGCGCTACCGGTGGGCGGATCCTCGCCAATCTGCTGCGCGAACTCGACCGGCGCCAGGCACGGTACGGGATCGAGACCATGTGTATCGGTGGCGGACAAGGGATTGCCGCGGTGTTCGAGAACCTGCGACGCTAGAAGCGTTAACCGATCGATCCGTCGCGGCGAAGTTCCGCGATCCGGTCGCCCGTAAGTCCCAACTCGGCCAGCAGAGAATCCGTCTGCTGGCCGAGTGCCGGAACGTCACCCATGCGCATTTCGACATCCGAATACGTCATCGGAGGCAGCACGGCATCGATCGGACCGTTCTCGGTGCCCACGGACCGCCACCTGGCACGCTTCTCCAGCTGCGGATGTTCCAGCAGACCGGCCATGTCGTTGAGTGCCGCGGCCGGAACACCAGCGGCGGCCAGACGCTGATCCAGATCTGTCGTCGAGTACAGACGCGTCAGAGAGCCCACCAATTCGTCCACCTCGCCACGGTTTTCGACGCGCACGATGTTGGTGCGGTAACGCGGATGATCGACCAGATCCTCTCGCTCGAACACGTCCACCATCAGCGCTCGCCATCCACGATCGTTCTGGACGCCGATCAGGATTTCGCCGTCGGCCGTGGGATACGAATCGTAGGGAACGATCGCGGCATGGCCGAGTCCGACACGTGGAATCTGCCTGTCCGCATACATTTTCATGTACATCGGATGGCCCAGCCACTCGACGGTGGAATCGAACATCGAGACCTCGACGAGCGCTCCCTTGCCCGTTCGCTCTCTACGGAACAGGGCGCTCAGAATCGAAGTCAGCGCGTACATTCCTGCCGCGATGTCGGAGACCGGGATGCCGGTCTTGGTGGCCGTCTCCGGTGTGCCTGTCACGGAGATCATTCCGGTCTCGGCTTGGACCAACATGTCGTAGGCCTTGCGCTCGCGCCGCGGGCCGGCACTGCCGTAGCCGGACATGTCGATCACGATGAGCCGTGGGTATTTATCGCGCAGTTCCTCCGCGCCGAACCCCAGTCTCGCGGCTGCGTCGGGAGCCAGGTTCTGCAGGAACACATCGGCTCGCGCGACCAGATCGAGAAGGATCTGCCGGCCGGCTTCCGACTTCACATCGACGGCGATCGATTCCTTGGAACGGTTGAGCCACACGAAGTGTGATGCCTGACCGTGAACCGCCTGGTCGTAGTGACGCGCGAAGTCACCCTCGCCGACGCGTTCTATCTTGATCACCCGCGCACCCATGTCCGCGAGATGTCTGGTGGCGAGCGGTGCCGCCACCGCCTGTTCGAGTGCAACTACGGTGATTCCGTCGAGCGGAAGATCCGAGTTCGGCTGTCCCATGTCAGTAGTCACCCCAGAAGTTTTACACCCAGAATTCTCACACTCTGAATTCTTGCACTCGAACAGGACGGATCAGATGTGGCGGCCGCCGGTGATCTCGAGAACCGTGCCGGTCATGTAGCTCGAGAGGTCGCTCGCGAGGAACAGCACAACCGAGGCAACTTCCGAAGGCTCGGCTGCGCGCCCCATCGGAATCTCGGCAAGCTTCTCGTTCCAGATCCGTTCGGGCATCGCCTCGGTCATCGCCGTGCGGACCAGTCCGGGCTGAACGGCGTTGACGCGAACGTTCTTGAACGCGACCTCTTTTGCCGCGGCCTTCGTCAGACCGACGATCCCGGCCTTCGCGGCCGAGTAGTTGGTCTGCCCGAGCATGCCCACCTTGCCGGAGATCGACGAGATGTTCACGATCGCGCCCGTCTCACGCTCGCGCATGCGGGCGGCGGCAGCGCGTGTTCCGTTCCAGGCGCCCTTGAGGTGAACGGCGATCACGTCGTCGAAGTCCTGCTCGGTCATCTTCCGCATCGTGGCGTCGCGCGTCATGCCGGCGTTGTTGACCATGACATCGACTGGACCGAAAGCGCTTTCGGCCAGATCGAGCATGGCCTCGACCTGTCCGGAGTCACGCACGTCGCAGGAAGCGAAACGGGCGACCGACTCTCCACCGAGTTCGGCGACCGCAGCCGTTCCCACGGTTTCGTTGATGTCGCCGAGAACGACGGTCGCGCCTTCCTTGATGAAGGTGCGCGCAATTTCGAGCCCGATGCCCTGGGCTCCGCCGGTCACTACCGCAACCTTGCCGTCCAACAATCCCATGTCCACTCCGTTCGTGAGGTTAAAGCTCGTCTGGAAAATGTGTCAGCGCTGGTTTTGCTTTTTCGCTTGCGCCACGAGCCCACCACCGAGAATCAGACGCTGGATCTCGCTGGTTCCCTCGTACAGGCGCAACAGGCGAACTTCACGGTAGATACGTTCGACCGGAACACCGCGCATGTACCCGTTGCCCCCGTGGATCTGCACGGCGAGATCTGCGACCTTGCCCACCATCTCGGTGCAGAAAAGCTTTGCCGCCGAAGGCCCGAGACGGCGATCCTCACCGCTGACGTACCGCGCGGCCACCTCGCGCACCATCGCACGCCCTGCCATCACACCGGCTTGCTGGTCTGCCAACATCGCTTGAACCAGCTGGAAGTCACCGATCGCGGTGCCGCCCTGTTCCGTGACCACGGAGAACGCGACAGATTCGTCGAGCGCTCGCTGTGCTGCTCCCACCGAAAGCGCCGCGATATGGACTCGTCCGCGCGCGAGAGACGTCATCGCTGCGCGGTATCCGGTGTCCTGGTCGCCACCGACGAGGGCCGACTCGGGAACCCGGACGTTGTCGAAGGTGACCTCGGAGGTCCAAGCACCTTCCTGACCCATCTTCTTGTCCTTGGGACCGACCGTGACACCTGGCGTGTCAGCCGGAACCAGGAACACTGCAATTCCCGGACCATCGGAATCCGCCGGGCGAGTGCGCGCGAACACCACGAACAGCTGCGCCAGTGGAGCATTGGTGATGAACCGCTTGTTGCCGTCGATCACCCAGTCGGATCCGTCCAGCACTGCCTTGGTCCGAAGGCCGGCCGGGTTGGAGCCCGCGCCCGGTTCGGTGAGAGCAAAGGAAGCCACGACATCACCGGAGGCGATGCGCTCGAGCCACTGAGCCTTCTGCTCGTCGGTACCGAAGCCGACCAGCACCTGCCCGGCAATTCCGTTGTTGGTACCGAACATCGAACGCAGCGCCAGAGACGTGTAGCCGAATTCCATTGCCAGTTCGACGTCTTGGGTGAGATCGAGTCCGAGCCCACCCCATTCCTGAGGGATCGCGTAACCGAAGAGCCCGATAGCTGCGGCCTTCTTGCGTATGTCCGCAGGAATGGCGTCGGTGTCGGCTATCTCCTGCTCACGCGGAACTACTTCCTTACGGATGAACTCCCGCGCAGTCGCCAAGATATCTGCGAAGTCATCTGCGTCGACCTGCATTCCCACCACTCACCTTGCTGTTTCCGAAGTCCATGCCGTCCCCCGAAGTCAATACCGTGAGGCAATCGGAGTCAAAGACCTGAAAACGAACCGAAGGTAAGGCAGAACCTATAGCAAGCTTCAGACGGTGCGCAGTTCCCGCTTCAGTAGCTTGCCGCTCTGGTTGCGCGGAAGCTCGGCCACGAAACGGACATGCTTGGGCACCTTGAACGGAGCGATTCGCTCCTTGACGTGGGCAATCAACGCCTCGGGCGTCAACTCGTCGTTGCCGTCCTTGAGCACGACGATCGCGGTGACGGCCTCGATCCACTTCTCGTCGGGCGTACCGATCACGGCAACTTCTGCCACGGCGGGGTGCGTGTAGACCGCATCTTCGACCTCGCGTGACGCCACCAGGATGCCGCCGGTGTTGATGACGTCCTTGATCCGGTCGACGACCGTGATGAAACCTTCTTCGTCCCGCACGACCAGATCGCCCGAATGGAACCAGCCGTCACGGAAGGCCTCGGCGGTGGCTTCCGGATTCTCCCAGTAGCCGTTGCACAGCTGCGGTGAGCGGTAGAGAACCTCGCCGGACTCACCGTCGGCGACATCGTTTCCGTCGGCGTCGACGACGCGGGTTTCGACGAAGAACACCGCGCGACCACAGGAAGACGGGCGATCAGCATGCTCGCTGGGCTGGAGAACTGTTGCCAGTGGGCCGATTTCGGACTGGCCGAAGCAGTTGTAGAAACCGATGTCCGGGTAGCGCTCGCGCAGACGATTGAGCACGGTGACCGGCATGATCGAGGCGCCGTACTGCGCCTTCTTCAGCGACGACAGATCGCGGGTCTCGAGGTCCGGATGGTTGGCCAGCGGTACCCACACGGTCGGCGCCAGGAACAGCGATCCGATCTTTTCGGCTTCGACACGGCGCAGGATTTCCGGGATGTCCGGCGCCTGCATCAGACTGACCGTCGCGCCGACGGACAGGTACGGCAGCATGAAGACGTGCATGCCCGCGGAGTGGTACATCGGCATGCAGATCAGCGGGTTGTCGTTCTTGTCGAGGCCGAGCGCGATCACCGAGGACACGTACTCGTGAACCAGTGCACCGTGAGACATCATGGCGCCCTTGGGCTTCGAGGTGGTGCCCGAGGTGTACAGGAGTTGCGCCAGATCGGTCGACGTCGCACGCGGTTCGAAGACCGGCACCTCGCCTGCCTCACCGATCGTGACGACGGACAGTTCCGCGTCCCGCAGTGCGATCACGTGATCGAGATCGAGGTCGGAGCGTACCGAGTCGAGTGTCGGCGCCAATGCCGGATCCACCAACACCGCGCGGGCGCCTGACTGCGCCACGAGGTACCGGAGTTCCTCCCCCTTCAGTGCGTAATTGACGGGAACATGCACCAAACCTGCTCGTGCACAGGCAAGAAATCCGATTGCATAGGCGTCGGAGTTGGTTCCGTATGCCGCGACGCGGTCGCCTTGTTCGAGCCCCAGACCGAGCAAGTAGGCGGCGACCCGCGTCACCGCGTCGTCGAGTTCGCGGTAGGTGCGAGTGCGATCTTCGAAGACGACGGCTACACGGTCGGGGTACTTGGCTGCCGAGCGCCGAAGCACTCCGTCGACAGTGTTGGTGCGTGGATCCAGGCTCATGCGCCTCAGGTTATAGGACGTCCAACTAAACCGGAAGAGCGATCGTTACTTATTGCGCCATTCGGGCTTTCGCTTGTCCACAAAGGCCTGCATACCTTCCTGAGCGTCGCAGGTCACGGCGTTGGTTGCCATAGTTTCCGCCATCGCCTCGTACGCCTGCGCTTGCGGCAGATCGATCTGGCGATAGAACGCCTGCTTACCGATCTTCACCGTCAAGGGGCTGGCCGTCGTGATCTTGGCGGCCAGTTCGCGCACCTCTCGGTCCAGGTCTTCGGGCGCGACGACGAAGTTCACCAGACCCCAGTCCGCAGCGGTGTCGGCGTCGATCGTCTGCCCGGTGAGCAACATCTGCATCGAGCGCTTGCGCCCTACTGCCCTGCTCAGCGCCACCATGGGCGTCGAGCAGAACAGTCCGATCTTGACGCCCGGCGTGCCGAAGACAGCATTCGACGCAGCAACAACCAGATCACACGACGCGGCCAGTTGGCAGCCCGCCGCGATAGCCGGGCCCTGTACTGCGGCAATCACCGGCTGCGGAATCCGCTGTACGGTCTCCATCATCTCGGTACAGCCGTCGAAGATCGCCCGCTCGTCCTCGAGGGTTCTCCCGATCATCTCCGTCAGATCGTGTCCGGCGGAGAACACCGGGCCTTCGGCGCGCACGATCACGACCCGCACGCGCTCGTCTACAGACAATTCGACAAGGGCAGCCGTCACCTCACGCATGGTCTCCGCCGAGAGCGGATTGCGCCGCGCCGGCCGATCGAGCGTCAGGAAACCGAGTCCCACCGATTCCTCGACGGAAATCTTCACTGCAGTGTCTTCTACCTGTGTCTGCGACATGTGTTCTCTCTACCAATCGAATCCGTCCCGGTCAACGAGACGAAAAGGACATCCACTCGCACCGCGTCGATACGGTCCGGTCAATACTTCGCCACTACGAGGAGTGCCCATGAGCACCGATGCCGCCGTCACCACTGATCTCGAAGAGATTCTGCGCGCTCAGCAGGAAGCAACTCGAGCCGCTGGTCTTCCGTCAGCGCAGACACGACGCGAGCGCATTCAACGCGTCGTCGATCTCCTGGTGGCAAACCACAAGGATCTGACCGAGGCGATCAACGAAGACTTCGGCGGCCGAATCCCGGCCTACTCGGTGATGAATGACGTTCTCGGGTCGATGGTTTCACTCAAGCACGTTCGTGATTCGCTCGAAGAGTGGATGATTCGCTCACCGAGAGCTACCGGAGCGATGCAGGACCAGTTGGGTGCCACGGCGTACGTGTCGTACCAGCCGAAGGGTTCGATCGGCATCATCGGAACCTGGAATGCTCCCCTGTTCACTCTCCTGAGCCCGCTCGCCTGCGCCCTCGGAGCAGGAAATCGCGCCGTTCTCAAACCGTCGGAGATCGTGCCCAATACTGCGACCGTCCTGGCCGAGGCGGCGCGTCGAACTCTCGACCCCGTGGAGGTCGCGGTGGTGACCGGCAGCCCGGAGGTCGCTGATCGGCTGACGTCGCTGCCTTTCGACCACCTCGTCTTCACCGGCAGCACGACCGTCGGAAAGCTGGTCATGGCCAATGCTGCGAAGAACCTGGTGCCGGTCACCCTCGAACTCGGCGGCAAGTCACCGAGCGTCTTGAGCCGCAGTGCCGATATCAGCTCTGCTGCTTCGCGTTTGGCTATCGCGAAGTCCACCAACGCCGGTCAACTCTGTGTCTCTCCCGATCTGATCTACGTTCCGCGCGAGAACACGGAAGCATTCATCGACGCGTTCACCGACCAGTTCACGGGACTGTTTCCCACGATCGCCGACAACAAAGACATGGTCTCGATAGTCAGCGATCGTCACCTCGCACGCATCGAGGGGTACATCGCGGACGCCGAAGAACGTGGGGCACGAATCATCACCGTTCCCGACGAAGAACTCTCCGCAGACACTCGTCGTCGCCCACTGCGAATCGTGGTCGACCCTCCGACCGACGCGCAGATCATGAAGGAGGAGATCTTCGGGCCGGCCGTCGTCGTCTTGCCGTACGACCAACTCGACAACGTCGTCGCCGACATCAATTCACGACCGAAACCGTTGGCGCTGTACTACTTCGGAACCGATCTGGACGAGAAGGAATCCGTACTCGAACGCACCGTCTCGGGCGGCGTCACCATCAACGACGCAATGTCTCACCCCGGGCTGAGCGACGCACCCTTCGGCGGCGTCGGGGCTTCGGGTATCGGGCACTACCACGGCCGCGAGGGTTTCCTCGAGTTCAGTCACGCCCGAACGGTATTCGAAGCAGCGCAGCATGACCCACGCGGCGAGTGGGGAATGCTCCCGCCGTACGGTGAGGGTTTCGAGCAGATGATGTTGGCTCAGGTAACGCCCTAGGGCCTCCGGCCCCGTGCGCCTTTTTGGTAGTTCGCGCTACCGGAAAGGCGCACCGGCAAGGCCGCGGCTGAGGAACTCCACCAGCTGACCCGGTTCGGTATCCACCGACTCGATCAGTTGGATCAACTCCTTCTTGTCTTCTACCGCAAGCGGTTCGATGCCACCGAACGTGCGCATCGTGGACCCGGCCGGAAGAACACGAGCACACACGAGTGTGCCTGGCTCGAGGTTCAGCGAGCCCCACTCGTCCGTGACCTTCACCAGATGGCCGTTGCGGACGTCGCTGAGGGTCACCAACTGTCCAGGCTCCGTCGAGGCGACCTTGTACACCGAGCGCGGAATCGACAACCACTGATCGGCCAGTTCGCGTTCGTCGGCAGGCAGCAGTTCTCCGCGGCGCTCGACAAAAGCTGCGAAAATACCCGCATCGAACAAGGCAGCGTCGACGGCCAAACCACCTTCGACGGCCAGCGTCAGTGCTTCTTCGCTGTTGAACTGCTCGGCACGGATGAGCGCAAGATCGAACACGGCGTCGAAGTACTCCGGCGTGCGCGAGAACAACTGAGCCTTGACGTAGAGCCAGCTGGCCCGGTCGTCGAACGTCACCTCGGACTTACCGAGATGGCAAACCTTGAACTTTCGACCGGAACCGCACCAGCACTTGTCATTTCGTCCGAGTTCGGGGTGCTCGGCCGGGGCGTAGCGCTGAAGAACCTCGTGCAGAACCTCGGACTCGCCACCCTCGATTCGGCCCAGCAAAGCCAGCGCGCGCGTCACATCGCTTCGATCGGCGGCCAGTAGCGCCAGATCGAAGATCGCGGGAGTCCAGTCGGGATCGAGATCGTGCGCTGATTCGTACGACGCCTCAGCGGCCAGGATCTTGCCGAGACGATCCGAAGCCTTGCCCGCCAGCCAGTGCGCTGCCGGCTTGACACGACGCGACCCTTTTTCGGCGAGAGCAGTTGCAACAGAATGCAATACGGAATCATGATCGTCGAGTTCGGACAACAGCTCCAACGCTGCCGCAGCCGCGGGCGGCTCGGCGAGGCCTGCGAAGGCCTGCGGATCCTCCTTGATCTGCTTGCGCGCCCAGTCCGAGACATCGTCGACGCCTTCGGCTTTCGCGGCCATGACCACATCGACGAACGCGATCACCGACGCGGCTTCTTCGGGGTGCAGATTCTCGCGGACCTCGAGCATGCGGGCCCGGTTCGCCAGGTGGTATGCCTCGAAATCGAATCCGTCGACCGCAACGTAGTCACCGTCGCGGACGTAACCTGACGCCTCGAGCATCTCGCCCAGCGGGGCGGTCGGCTGACGGAACAGCGACGGCTCGTCGAGCATCAACTGCCAGACAATGGCATCGAGGGTGTCAGCACCGATGTCGGCAAGGACCGTCGCCAGGTGCTCGCCGAATCCGGGTGCGGGATCCAGTACCTCGGGGATGGTGCAGAGCGTCAGCTCACGGTCAGCGACGAACAATCCGATCAAGTCACCTTCCGAGCACTCGGCAAGGGTGTCGGTGTCGAGCAGAAAGCCTTCGTCGTGTGGGAACTCCGGATCTTCGATCCCACGATCAGCCAATAGATCGTCGTCGGTCCCGCGGTGCACGACGCTGATGCCGTGGATTTCGTCGTCGTCACGATCGAGGAAAACCCGCAGCATCATCAGATCGGGGTTCGCGTCGAGAACGCCGGACCTGATTTCCGCTTCGGTGAGCCGATGGGTCAACACTCGATGCTCGAACAATGTGTCGAGGGCGGCGTACCGTTCCTCACTCAAGTATCCGAGCAACGGGTCCTCGACGTACTCGACAAATTCGGCCATGTCCTCGGCTGTACCGTGCCCGGCGTCAGCCAACAGGGTGCCCCAGTCCGCCGCTGTCTGCGGGCCGTGCTCACGCAACAACTCCATCGCGGCTTCGGCGATCAAGTCATTGGCATCCATCGGTTCGTTCACCTATCCAACTTTAACGGGGTCGACTCGATACATCGTCACCGGTCATCGGTCGAGTGATCGGCGCCTCCACGCAACTCGCGCACCAGTTCTTCGGCCACGAGATCTTCGGAAGCGAGAACCTCGAGCACCCTCGCAGCCTGCGATTCCGTTGCCATGACCACAACACCCACCGCAAACGCGCCAGTGGGGGCCGTCAGGACCCGAGCACTGATCACATCACCTGGCTTGCCTTCGACCGAGTGAGCAACCGTGACGGTCTCCTTGGACCCACGATCGAGCAGCACGACGCCGGTGTCGGACGTTTCGATCACCTCGTACACCGACCTCCGGATTCCGAGCCACTGTGCGGCTGTCACAACTTCCGCCTCCGGAAGTAGTTCGCTGCGTCTGGCCAAGAATTCGGCAAAGATTCCACCCTCGAACAGAGCGACGTCCAGTGCCGAGCCGTCGAAGATCGTGGCCGCGATCAGTTCGTCCTCGGAGAGATTTTCGTTTTCGAGATCGTCGAGCCCGGTCACGATGTCGACGAATTCGGAGGCAAACGCAAACAGGCATGCCTTCTTGTACAGCCACCGACCGTCCGCCTTGACGGATTCATCGGCCTTTCCGAGGTGGCAGACCTTGTACTTGCGGCCGGAACCGCACCAACACTTGTCGTTTCGACCGAGTTCCGGGTGATCGGATGGCACGAAGTCCTGCAGTACGGCGTAGAGATTCTCTTCACTTCCGCCGTCGATCCGCCCGAGCAGTGACAGCGCCCGGGTCGCATCGCCGCGGTCCGACGCAAACTGAGCCAGCTCGAACAAGGCCGGACCCCAACCGGATTCGGCAAAGAGCGCTTTCTCGTAGTGCGCCTCCGCTTCGAGGACGCGCCCCAGCCGATCGACGGCCTTACCGGCGAGCCAATGAGCCGCCGCCCGCACCGACCGTGGCCCTCGCTCGGCCAGTTCGGAGGCAAGCGCTTCGAGGATTGCGTCGGTCACCGGGTCCTGATTCCGAAATCCGAGATCGAACACGGCCACTGCAGCACCCGGATCTGCCAGTGAGACAAAAGAGTCCGGAGCAGCGCTCACATGACGGTGGGCCCAGTCCGCGATATCGAAGTCGGCGATGACCGCGTCGGTGTATCCGCGGTCCGCCAGATCGACAAACGCAACGGCAGAGACTGCCTCGTCGTGGGTCAGGTCGTAGGTACCGGCCACCAAGGCTGTCCGAATCTGCAGGTCGTAGGCGTCGAAGTCGAATCCCCGCCGAGCCAGTAGCTCACGCTCGTGCTCGTAACCTGCCACCTCGAAGATCTCACCCAGCGGCGCAACAGGAACCGTGAAGAGTGACGGATCCTCGATCAGGAGTTGCCAGCACACAGAATCCAGGGCCTCGACTCCGTCCTCCTCGAAGAGTTCGCCGAGCGCCGGAGCAAGATCGGGTTCGTCCTCGATCTCGACCAGACGAAACGCAAGTGTTCCGTCTTCGACAGCCAAGCCGACGAGATCACCGTCGGCGCACTCGCCGAGGGTTCCGGCCGGAAGTACCACAACTCGTCGACTCCGGAACGGAGCAGCTCCGCGTTCGGAGGCTGCTTCTTCCGCCAGGGCCACCCGGATCGCCCCGTCGTCGTCGCCGAATGCCAAGATCGGTTCCAGGTCGGGGCTCGCGTCAAGGATGTCCGACGCAATTTCGACTTCGCTGAGCCGGTGAGTGAACACGAGCCCTTCGAGGACCGTGTCGAGAGCGACGTACTTTCCGTTGGGCAGGTACCCGAGCATCGGTTCGGACAGGTACTCGAGTACATCGGCCAACTCGGTCGCAGTTCCGTACTCCTCGAGATGGGTCGCCCACTCTTCGAGACTCAGCGGGCCTTGCTCGCGCAGAACAGCCAAAGCAGCGGAGGTAATGGAACCGGCAGCGTCGTCGTCGAAATCAGTCACCCGCCAATGGTAGGCGACCTATTGCAGCCCACTGAGCCCCTCGCCCAGCACGGTCGCACCGAGGATCGTCAGGATGACCGTCATCATCACCGCGTTGTTGGCGGTCATCCATGCCTTCGCGGACGCGAGGATCTCGTCGGCACGCTTGCCGGAGAACACCTTCACCAGGATCGGCAACGCGATGCCGACGCTCGCGATGACCGTGAAGATCACCGCGGCAACAATCTGTTGGGCAACGACATTCGTGGCGACCGCGATAGTGGCCGCACCGGATACCGCCAGCGCTGCATTCTTGGGATTGACCGCCGCGGACAAGAACGCCAACCCGAACGCCTTCCGCGGAGTCAACCCGTCGACGCTCTTCATCCACTTCGGAACTGTCGGCTCACTCCCGTTTCGCGGACGCGCGCGCCACTGCTTGTATGCCAAGCCGAACAGGACCAGACCCAACACGATTCGTACGACGCTCGACCACACGGAAGTCCGCGACGACTCCGACTCCGCAAACGAATAGTCCGCGATCACGATGGTCACCGCGACGACTGCCGAGATTCCGAGGACCCACCCGAGTAGAAAAGATGCCGCCCCTCGATGTGCTCCAGCGGTGATCATGACGAGCACGATCACCGCCATGGGCATCGAGACGAAAAGCAGGCCGAGGGCAATCGGAAGAGACAGACCGATCGCAGCTAGCACCGAAAACCTCCAGTTGAATGCACGATCGACGATCGATTCGAGGTCGAAATCACGACGTCGGAGGCAGCATGACCTCGATGAGATGCGGGCCGGGTTCCGCCAGCGCTGCGGCAAACTGTTGGGCCAACTCCTCCGCTGTGTTCGCCCGCGACGCGGGCACTCCCAACCCCTCGGAGATCTTGACGTAGTCCATGTTCGGAGATGACAGATCCAGCATCGACTGTGCGACGACGCCGCCACCTTCTGCGCCGACTCGTTGCAGTTCGCCACGCAGGATGGCGTACGCGCGATTGTTGAGCAGAATCGTCGTGACGTTCAACATCTCTCGCGCCTGCGTCCACAACGCCGTGATGGTGTACATCGCGCTTCCGTCGGCTTCGAGATTGATCACCGGTCGCTCCGGCGCTGCCACAGCGGCGCCCGTCGCCACCGGGATGCCCTGGCCGATGGCACCTCCGGTGAGCGTGAGCACGTCGTGGCGCGGCGCTCCGGCAAGGGCAATCGGGATCGCCCAACCGGAAGTCGCCGCCTCGTCGGAGATGATGGCGTCGCCTGGCAGCAGGGCGCCGATCACGTCGGCCCAATTTCGAACGTCCAGAGGCCCGCTCGGCAGCGCCGGCCGATTCGCTTCCTGCAAAACAGGTTCGACTCCCGGTGCCACGAGTTCGGCCACTGCCTCCAGTGCACCGGCAACATCGTCGCCGACGCTTGCCAGCGTTGTCACCGCAGCACCCTCCGGTGCCAGATCGCTCGGTTTTCCGGGATACGCAAAGAACGAGACCGGCGAAACCGCTCCGGCCAGAACCAGCTGAGTTGTTCCGCGAAGTTGTTCGGTGGCGTGCTCGGCGAAGTATCCCAAGCGCTCGAATGACGGTAGCCCCGCACCTCGTTGAAGCCTGGCTGGAAAAGTCTCGATCAGAATCTGGGCACCGGTCGCGACCGCAATTCGGGAAGCGGCGCGCAGCCCAGCTTCGGAACAGGCTGCGCCGCCCAGCAGTAGCGTGGCGCGACCCTCGGCATTGAGCGCGCCCACCACCGAGTCGATCTGTGTTGCAGAAACTTCCGCCCGCCCCGGTATGTCCCGAGGACCCGCAAGAACTCCACCTTCGCCCCACGAGACGTCGGCAGGGAGGACAAGTGTGGCAATGCGTCCGGGCGGATTCAACGAGGCGGCAACGGCGTCGGCCGCGTCGCTACCGACGGTCGCGGTGGATTCGGAACGTCGACTCCACCCCTCCAACCATTCGGTCAGCGCATCGATGTTCGATTCGAGAGGAGCGTCGAAACCGTGGTGGTAGGTCGCGTGGTCCCCGACGATGTTCACGATCGGTGTGTGGGCGCGGCGCGCGTTGTGAAGGTTCGCCAGTCCGTTCGCCATACCGGGGCCCAGATGGAGCAGCGTCGCGGCAGGCTTTCCGGCGATCCGTGCGTAGCCGTCCGCGGCACCGGTCACGGCGCCCTCGAACAAGCCGAGTACCGCCCGCATCTGCGGAACGGAATCGAGTGCGGCGACAAAATGCATCTCGGACGTTCCTGGATTGCCGAAGCACACCTCGACGCCCGAGTCGACCAGGCTTTGGATGAGCGACTGTGCACCGTTCATTTCGATCACCTCTTCTTCATGAAAAGCTGCGAATGCTTCCTGCGCTTCATCGTGAGCAACCGAACTCCCGGTGCGTGCTCCTCGATCCGAACAGTCATCCGTACCTCCGTCGTGGCCGAGAGTCTCGATTCAAGCTACTCGGTCGGGAGTTCAGCGTTCATAGCCCTTGCGCATATCGTCGACGATGCGTGGCCGGTCGAGCGTCGAGGGTTCCAACTCCCGCCTCGGGCGATCGCGAGGAAACACCGAGGCCGACGCCAGCGTCGGCTCGTCGAGGAACCGTAGTTCCGGCACATCAGCGGGCAGACGAAGCTCGGGCGGCGTGGAACCTCTTTGCGCGAGCACATATCCCCAGTCACCGAAGCTCGGCACGAAAACGTGATAGGGCGAGACGCTCAGTCCGACAGCCGATACCGTCGACACCGTTCTCCAGTACGCATCCGGTGTCGAGTACGGGCTGCCGGACTGGACGACCATCAGCCCGCCCGGATTCATCGCGGCAGCGGCAAGTCCGTAGAACTCCATCGAATACAAGCGGCCAAGTGCGGGGGTGTCAGGATCCGGGAGGTCGACGATCACCGCATCGAAACCCGGTTCCGGACGCTCTCGCAGCCACCGAAACGCGTCGTCGAGTACGACGTC
Source organism: Rhodococcus sp. 008 (assembly GCF_001682295.1). Classification (NCBI taxonomy): domain Bacteria; kingdom Bacillati; phylum Actinomycetota; class Actinomycetes; order Mycobacteriales; family Nocardiaceae; genus Rhodococcus; species Rhodococcus sp. 008. Next base: position 1,306,885 of record NZ_CP012749.1, read on the forward strand.
CACCCGTGGATCCTCGAGCGCTCCCTCGTTCAGATCACGAAGACGCGTGTTGGCCAACTCCAAGACTGCCGGATCAAGTTCCACTTGAACGATCTGCTCGACGCTGCTCATTCGCAGCACTTCCCGTGCAGCGAGGCCGTCACCGCCGCCCAGAATCAGCACGCGCCGGGGGTCGTTCACCAGGGCCGGATACACCAGCGACTCCGTGTACCGATGCTCGTCGACACTGGAGAACTGCAGGTCTCCGTCGAGGAACAGGCGCACGTCGTTCCCCCGCTCGGTGACGACGATTTCCTGGTACACCGATCGCTCGGCGGCCACCACGGGATCGGTGTAGAGCCGCTGCCTCGACGTGGTCTCGATGTCCGACGCTGCGATCAGCAACCATCCGATCAAACTTGCTGCCAACAGCATTGCGACGACGGCGATCGATCGTGCGCGCAGGCTGAGCTGCCACCGAAGGAGTATCAGCGCGACCACTGCCGCAGCCACGAGATTGATCATGCCGGTGAGTGCGGCACCGCGAATCATTCCCGCCCACGGCAACAGTACGAACGGCCACAGCAGACCACCGATCAATGCGCCGAGGTAGTCGGCGGCATTGAGGTTGGCCAGTACCTTTCCGGTGCTCTGTGCGTCGTTGTCGCTGCGACCGGACTGCAAGAGCGTCATCAGCAGAGGCACTTCGGCACCGACGAGGATGCCGATCAGCGCGGTCGCCGCCACCAGAACTGCTGCGCTGGAACCGAAGAACGTGAAGGTCACGTACAGCGTGACGGCACTGAATCCGCCGATCAGCCCGAGCAGTATCTCGACCGTCACGAACGAAACGGCAGCGTGTCCCAGCAGAGGTTTGGCGGCCAGCGCTCCGATACCCAGAGCCGCAACAAATCCCGCGACGATCAACGACGTCTGGGTGATGCCGCCGCCGGTCAGACTCACGCTGAGTGTCAACAGGGCCAGCTCGTAGATCAGGCCACACGCAGCGCACGCCGCAACAGCCGCAAGGAGAAGGACGCGTGCGCGCGGGCCGAGCATCGTCGAACGCTCGTCAACTGTCACATCGGGATCAGCGGCAACCATCAGGTGAGCGCTGCGGCGTTCACCAAACCGATGGACAGCAAGCTCACACCCACAGCCCACGCGGCGCCACACATCTTCGGATCCTGCACCAGCGCAACCAACTTGCCGGGAAGGAATGCGTTCATCAATCGCAGCGCGATCGCTTGCAACACGATCGCGAACAGTCCGTACACCGCGGAGTCGGCGAGTCCCTGAGCAAAGCCGTCCGAACTGGTCAGGATTGCCGTCACCACGATGATCGCCAGCGCAAGATGATTGGAGGCCAACAGAATCGCAGCGTTCGGGTTCTTGTCGACGTAAACCTGGTGGCGGAGATTTCCGGGTGTCATGAGGTCGAGGACCAGGAATCCCGTCGCCAGAACCGCTGCACCGACGACGAAGTAGGCGAGGGTGCCGAGAACGCCCCCGACGAGCAATGCCGGATCCACCGTTCCGATCTCGACGGAAGTGGATGCAAAGATGTTCGTCACGCCGTTCTCCTTCTCATTGAGCATTACCGTCATTTGGCACTACCCGAGCCGCCGCTGCCACTGCTTCCACCCGCCGGGGATCCCGGGTTGAAGCCCGGTCCCAGGTACGCGTATCCGCCGCTGCGATACGTGCCGTCGATGTCCTCTACCTTGATGGTGCTGCCACCGCCCGAAGCCGAACTGACAGTGACGATGTCGTCGTCGTAGCGCAGGTATTCGTTGCCGCCGTCAGCACTTCGCGCCGCTGGTTCGTCCGCGTCGACAATCCGTGAGACGGTCGTGCCCACTGGATCTTTCGACGAGTACAACACGACGTCGCCATCCTGGGACGTCTTGGAATAGTTGTCCGCGATGAAGTCTTTGGCTCCACCACCGCACGCCGACAACATAATTGCGGCCGCCAGCATCACCGGAGCAAACCACGTCCGCCCCCTCACGGGCGCCACCTACTGCGCGTCTTCACGATCACTCCTGTCCCCTCCCCCGGGTACAAATGCCAACTCTGCCAACTCCACCCCTGGCGGTCTCGCACGCCACACAACGCGGTCAACGCTGTGTCGTCGCCGGGAAAGGATCCGCAGATCCAACCGTCCTGGCCGGCGGACTCTCTCAACGATGCAGCTTCCGAATCGAATTCGACTCGGTCCAGGATCAGCGAGGAAGACTCGAACCGGTAGTTTTCCGTGGACTCCACTGCCGGCAAGGGTTCACCGCCGGCGGCAAGAGCATCGCACGAAACCTGCTCGGTCAGTTCCTTTCCCGACGCCCAGGCCGTCACCACGTGCGAAGCCCCGAGCACTCCGAGTGTCAGCGTCGCGTCGGAAGTTCCGATCACCAACTCGGCGAGGGTCGGTGGCGCAGGAGCTCCCAGTACCAACCCCAGTGCCGAGGCATCCACGTCGGTCGGCTCCACGTCGAGTAGATACAGGCTCATTCCGGGGGGCCCGAGTGGATGACAGTGAGTTCGCTGCGAGTGACCGCCCGTCCCGTGGAAACCTCCCACGACTGTCCGCGCGCCCACTTCTCGAATGCAATCAGGCCGGTCTTGTCTGCGGTCGCATAGTCCGCGTATTCCATCGAGCCGGAAGGGGCCGTACCCGTCGTACCCTCGGCCGTGAACTTCGCCGTTCCACTTTCGATCTTGCGGTGAACCTTGTCGTCGAGAATGACGTCGCCGTTCGGGACCAGGTTGGTTCCTTCTCGACGCATCCAGAGAGTCATCTCCAATTCGCCCTCGTCGTCCTCGACCGTCAACCAACGACGACCGGTCGAACCGTCGAGAAGGTGCTCACGCCAGATGTACCCCTCTTCGTCGAGCGTGATGGTCCCTCGAACAACATGGTCGATACCCGCGTACGTGATGATGTCGCCGACCCCGATCTTGTGGGGGTCGTACACCTCGGGATAGTCGGCGAGCGGGTCGACGCGAGCATTCGGCTTACCCTGGCGTCCACGCAGGACCACAAACACGACGGCAGCGATCACTACGAGTATCAGGACAACTATCAGCACGTTGGTCAACGGTTTCTCCGAAATCGTCTCGGCAGGGTTGCCGCGGGCCATACCCTACCGATCCGTTCTCAGCCTTTTCGGATGAGACTGCCGGCAATCCGGCCTGTCGCCGACCGGACAGGTCTCCAGCGCCGCGGGCAGATCGAAAGACTGCCCCGGCGCACCTTTGCGTTTACGCTCAGCCCGAGGAACTCCGCGCGAACGAAAGCCGGTCGACTGACGATGAGCAAGAACACGGAGCCGTCTGCCCGCACCGTCATGCACACACCACGATTCTGGTTGACACCATTGATAGTGGTCACCCTGTTGATGTCTGCGCTGGCAGCGTTGTACATGGGCGGAATACTCGACCCCAAGAAACACCTGGACCAGTTCCCGATCGCCCTGGTCAACCAGGACGAGGGCGACACCCTCCCCGGTGGCGACCCCGCCGACCGCAAGAACTTCGGAAACGACATCGTCGCCGGCCTCGAAAGCGGAATCGACCACCAGAAGATCGACCTGCAGCAGATCGGTATCGCCGAAGCCCAATCGCGGTTGAACTCCGGCACGCTGTACGGCGCGATCGTGATTCCCAGTGATTTCACGAAGAGGACGATCATCCTGGCGGAGGCCAGCGTCGTCGCCGGTGAAGTAGAGCAACCGATCATCACGATCTACACCAATCCTCGCGCCGGTTCCGTCTCGGCATCGCTGGTCCAGTCGATCGGAACCACAGCCCTCGCCTCGGTCAACAAGAACATGGGCGAGCAACTCACCGCCCTTGTCACCGCGCAGTTGGAAGCGGGAAGCACCGGAACCCAGATCTCCGGAGCGAGCCGCCTGCTGCTCGAAAACCCGGTGAACGTACTCACGGTTGCCCACGATCCGCTTCCCGACGGAACCGGATTCGGTTTGGTGGCATTCTATTTCGCGCTGCTGTTGGTCCTTGCGGGATTCACCGGAGCAACCGTGGTCAATTCCTTGGTGGACGGCATGCTCGGATACGCGCCTACCGAATTCGGTCCACTCTTCGTTCAGAACGACGTTGTGGGTATCAACAGGTTTCGAACGCTGCTCGTCAAATGGGCATTCATGATCGTGTTGTCCGGCATAGTCTCCGCGTTGTTCCAGTGGATCAGTCGCGCCCTCGGAATGCCGGTCACTCACGGGCTTGCATTGTGGGAGTACGGCGCGCTGGTCATCACAGCGGTGGGCATCACGGCGATGTCGGTGATGGCCGCGTTCGGCTCGTTGGGCATGTTGATCAACCTGTTCGTGTTCGTCATTCTCGCGCTGCCCTCGTCCGGTGGCACCATCCCCCTCGAAGCCAGCCCCAGGTTGTATGCCTGGCTGGCGCAATTCGAGCCGATGCACCAGATCTACATGGGCACGCGATCGATCCTGTTCTTCGGCGCACGCGGTGAGGCAGGCCTGCTGCATGCCGTCTGGATGACGTTGGTGGGTCTACTGATCGGCGTCGTACTCGGCATCGTGACCACCCGTTTCTACGACCGCAAGGGCTACGAGCGCACCCATCGCCGCAAGGTGGCGTGACATGGTACCCAGCCGGGATTTGATCGAAACCTGTTGAGCCGATTCAATGTGATTGCGCGTTTCGGGAATCTTCGAGCCCCTTCCGCACGTTGTACAACTATGGCTAATTACAAAACAGTCAATCCCGCGACAGGTGAAACCGTCAGGGAATTCGATACTTTGGATGACGCCGGAGTTGAAGCCGCACTTGCGAACACGCATCGCGGCTACTTGACCTGGCGCAACAGTGCGCCACAGCAGCGTGCGGCAGTCCTGAGCAAGACCGCCGAACTGTACACAGAGCGCGCAGACGAACTGGCCCGAATGATCTCCTTGGAGATGGGTAAGCCGGTCCGCGAGGCCAAGGGCGAAGTACAACTCTCGGCCGCGATCTATCAGTGGTATGCAGACCACGGTCCGGCACTGCTCGAGGAAGAACGACTCGACGTTCCCGGGGCCGAGGAGTCGGTTGTGTACCGGCGACCGATCGGCGCTCTCATCGGCGTCATGCCGTGGAACTTCCCGTACTACCAGGTCGCCCGCTTCGCGGCACCGAATCTGATGCTCGGTAACACGATCATTCTCAAGCACGCATCGAACTGTCCGCAGTCGGCGCTGCTGATGGAAGAGATTCTGCGACAAGCCGGATTGCCGGACGACGCCTACGTCAACGTCTTCGCGACCAACGAGCAGATCGCGGACATGATCGCCGATCCCCGAGTTCAAGGTGTGTCACTGACCGGCAGCGAACGCGCCGGAACCAGCGTCGCCGAAACTGCCGGACGCAATCTCAAGAAGGTCGTCCTCGAACTCGGCGGATCAGACGTGTTCATCGTCCTCGATTCCGACGACATGGATGCCACCGTCAAGTCCGCAACCAAGGCACGTCTGTCCAATGCCGGCCAGGCCTGCAACGCGGCCAAGCGTTTCATCGTCACCGAAGATTTCTACGACGACTTCACCGACAAGTTGGCGACGTCCTTCGAATCCGTCACTGCCGGTGACCCGTTGGACGAATCCACAGTCTTGGGTCCGCTCTCTTCGCAGGGCGCGGCAGACACTCTGATCGAGCAGATCGACGACGCTGTGTCCAAGGGTGCCACGCTGCTGACCGGTGGAAAGAAGATCGACGGCCCGGGCGCCTACGTTCAACCGACATTGCTCGCAGACGTGACACCGGACATGCGGGCCTACAGCGAAGAACTGTTCGGACCTGCCGGAGTCGTCTACAAGGTCAAGTCGGCCAGCGAGGCTGTGGAACTTGCCAATTCGTCGGTCTACGGTCTGAGCGGATCCGTCTGGAGCAGCGATCTCGATTCCGCCCGGTCGGTCGCTGCAGATCTCGACGTGGGAATGGCGTTCGTCAACGAGCACGGAACGACGTTGCCCGGTCTGCCCTTCGGCGGAGTCAAGCGCTCCGGAGTCGGCCGCGAGCTGGGTCCGTGGGGAATGGACGAGTTCGTCAACAAGAAGCTGCTCCGCGTCTCGAAGAAGTAGTTCGACACAGAAGTAGTTCGACACAGAAGTAGCTCGGCGCAAAGGAAGGCCCTGACCTCGATGGAGGTCGGGGCCTTTCCTCATAACCCACGGACCAGCAAGCGGGTCCGCTGCCTGGTCACTCGCTTGCCAGAGTGACACTCCCACGAGTGAGGCTCCACCCGAACCTCGTCGCGATGACAGCTGACAGCCAGCCCATCAGCGCACCCACCAGTGGAGCAGCGACGGCGGTGTAGATCGCCTCGCTGGAAACACCAACCGACACGGCGGAGTCACCGACGAAGGCGAAATCGGTTCGGGAGGCGAAGGACGCCCACTCGATCAGGCCGGAGACAACAATAATCAGGAACCCCAGCAGGAAGCCGAAGCCGGCCAGCAGAACGTGAAGTGCGCGCATCCGGTCAGTCTGCCTGTAACGCCCACCCAGATAAAACCGACCTGCTGGTATGACACTTTCACGTATCGCTCGCACTTCCGTGATCGCCGCCGCCCTCTGCGCGGGCGCAGCCATCTGTTCCGCGACGTCAGCTTCCGCGGACGTAGTCGACGTCACGATCCTTCCGGGTCTCAGCAGCGGACCGACGACGCCGTACGGAGCGGGCTGCACATATCTGGTGGTTGCCAGGACAGCAGCGTTGAACGAGCCGAACGTCTCGATTGTCGACATGAACCGGGCGTCGACCATGTTCCCGCAGGAATTGATCTGGGACACCGTCAATCCTTACTTCACCTTGCCGGTGGTGCTCGGCCACGCAGTCACGCTGTGGACTCCGACCGCACCCGGTGAGCACTCCCTGATGGCCTACCAGACGTCCGCGGGCGGGCCGGTCGCAACGGTCATGGTCAATCCGGCCACCCCGATCGGTCCGGGGTGCGTCGTCGCACCCTGATCCGCTAGCCCTCCAAGAAGTCGACGAGCACCCGGTTGACTTCATCGGCGGGAACCATCGGAATGCTGTGATGTGAAGCATCTTTCAGCACCTCGACGCGTGCTGCAGGTACCCTCTGCCGCACTGACTTCGACACCGTTTCCGCATCATGCACCCGTCCGTCCTGCGCGAGGACCACCAGCAACTCGACATCCAGTGCGCTCAAGTCCTCCTTCGACGGACGTCGAGGCACTACGAGATCGGGTCGCGGTAGATCCGAAGTGCCCACTTCCACAAGAGACAGCCAGTCGGAGTCGATACTCAACTCACCTGTCTCCCAATCCAACAGTCGCCGTCGGCGTGCTCGCGACGGGGAGAGCAACAGCGGAAGCGCACGCAGAAGGTAGCCCGCCTTCATGCCGGAGAAACTCGAATTAGGATCGAGCAGAACAAGTTTCCCGACACGATTCGGTCGATGCAGCGCAAAGGCCAACGCAATCATTGCGCCATAGGAATGTCCGATCACATCAACGGTGCCGGCCCCGGTGCAATCGACTATCGAGTCCATCCACTCGATCAGATCGTCGACGGACTTCATCGGATCACCATTCGGAACGCTCCGCCCGGCATCGCCCATGGTGTCGACAGCAAAGACACGCCGGGATTTCGACAGCGTCGCAACATTGTCGAACCACACCGTCGAAGTGGCACCTCCCCCGGACAGAAGGATCAACGGCCGCGAGTCTGCATGCCCACAGACGTTCACATGCGTGTTACCGAACCGCCCCGCGAGATCCACACCCAGCGGTTTCTGCGGCCATTTGGTCAGTACAGCGTCGTATGCGCGATTGAAGTCCATCCCCCACCCCCATTTCTCTCGATTATCGAGATAGTAGACAATCAAGAGACAACACACCAGGGCTGGAGGCATCCTTGAGCGTCGGCGATGCAGAAGACGAAGCGATGGCGATCGTCCACTCGCTTCGCGCACTTACCGTCGACTTGAACGTGGCGGTTTCCGGCTTTGCGAACAAGTACAAAATGCACTCCACCGACGTGCGCGCGTTGATCTGCCTTCTCGATGCCGAGCGCTCGGACACACCGGCGACACCAGGCTGGCTCGGCGCACAGCTGGGTATCAACTCGGCGTCGGTGACCGCGCTCGTCGACCGGATGGTCAAAGCGGGCCACGTAGCTCGGGAGCGAGACTCAGCAGACCGTCGACGGGTGCTCTTGCAGGTCACACCATCGGCGGTCACTCTGGGCGAGAGTTACTTCGGCCCCCTCATTTCACGCGCTGCGAGCACCGTCGGGAATTACACCGCCACAGAGCGAGCCACCATCGCGAGTTTCATCGCCGCGATGCGAGCGGACGTGGAGCGGACTCGAGTCGATAGGGAGCCCTCCCTGTGACTCGCATACTTCCCGCGGGAGAACGCGCATTGCTCGTGGACTTCGATTCCGAAGCTGGCGTTCTCGCGTTCACCGAAGCACTGACGCGTAACACCCCGGTCGGGGTCGAAGACTTCCTCCCCGCAGCTCGCACGGTCCTGGTCACGTGCACCCCGGCGGCAGATCTCACGTACGTCCGGAAGCGCTTGAACGATCTCGAGCAGACCGATTCTGCCGCGACCACAGACGAGCATTCCGAGACGGATGCACTCACCATCGCCGTCAGGTACGACGGGCCCGACCTCGACGACGTCGCACAGTCACTTGGTATGAGCCGATCCGAGGTGGTTGCGGCCCACACCGGGGCAATGTGGCGTTGCGCCTTCATCGGATTCGCACCCGGCTTCGCCTACCTGACTTCAGGCGACACTCGGCTCGACGTTCCGCGTCGAACGCAATCACGAACCGCTGTGCCTGCCGGTTCCGTCGCCCTGGCCGCTGGATACAGCGCGGTCTACCCGCGTGCATCACCGGGTGGCTGGCAGATCATCGGGAGCACCGATGCCGTGATGTGGGATCTGAACGCCACACCACCGGCCACCGTTCAGCCCGGCAGACGCGTGCGCTTCGTGAACGAGGAACAACGATGAACGGCCTCGAGATACTCGACACCGGGCCGCTGAGCCTGATCCAGGACCTCGGACGGATAGGTCATCTTCGCTCGGGTGTCGGGGTTTCCGGTGCGGCAGACAGGCGATCTCTCAGGCTTGGCAATCGGCTCGTCGGCAACAACGAGGGCGCAGCCGGTGTCGAGGTCCTCCTGGGTGGGCTGAGTCTTCGGGCGCAGCAACCGACAACGATCGCGTTCACCGGTGCGCCTGCACAGGCCTACCGCGACGGCATTCCGGTCGGGCATTCGAGCGTGATCGATCTGCGGGCTGGGCAGACCGTCCGCCTGGACTACGCACCGAGTGGACTGCGGACGTATCTGACCGTCCGAGGCGGCATTGTGGTTCCCGAGATCCTGGGATCGCGCAGCACCGACACGATGTCCGGGATCGGTTCGGCGCCTCTCGAGCCTGGTGTTTTTCTCCCGATCGGGCCATCGCCGACCACGTTCTCAGCCGTCGACCTCGCACCGGTGCCGCCGATGGCAAACGAGACTCTCGCCATTCGAGTGGTGTTCGGTCCTCGCGCAGATCGATTCACCAACCCCGAAACACTCCTCCAGGGCCGATGGGCGATCTCGACCGACTCGGACCGAATCGGCGCACGCGTCGATCGCGTCGGCGCCGACGAACTACTTCGAAGAACAGACGACACCGAACTGCCCACCGAAGGCGTGGCACTCGGATCGATCCAGGTCCCACCCAGCGGCCAACCTGTCGTGTTCCTCGCCGATCACCCCATCACCGGCGGCTATCCGGTGGTGGGAGTGGTCGCGGACGCAGATATCGACCGACTCGGCCAAGCCCGCCCGGGTCAGCACATCCAGTTCGTCGGGGCCTGAGCACGCCGAGCGATGGCGTGTCGGACCCAGCCGTCACACTGATGTCGTGCGAGTTGTCCTGGTCCCCGGTAGTACGACGTCCACGGGAGCTGTGACGGCAACTGTCCTACGGACCGATCCCGCTGGAACGCCGCTCGCCGATCCCGTCGAATACCCCGACCTGATCGCAGCGGTACGCACCATCGAGGAAGCCGAGCACCCGCGGTGGGTGTGGCCGAGTACGGCGACCGTGTACCCACCTCTACTGCGGGCAGGCGTACGGGTTCAACGGTGCCACGACATCTCCCTGACCCGCGCGATACTCGGAATGCGCGCCGGCAAACCGTCACCGCCCGCCGAGGAGTTCGACGACGATCGACTCGGACTCTTCGACACTGCACCCGTTCTCGATCCCCTCGCCGTCGTCACCGAATTCGCCGAGCAGCGCGCAACCATCGGCGCGGACGCTCGACTGGACTTGTTGATCGCAGCAGAATCGGCCGGCGCTCTCAGCGCCGCCGAGATGACGCACACGGGCCTTCCGTTCTCGACGCAGAAGCATCGCGAACTCCTCGAAGAACGGCTGGGGTCGCGGCCGACGGGATACGACCTCCCCGCTCGTATGCAGGAACTTGCCGCACAGATCAGTGAGGTCTTCGGGCGCACCGTCAATCCTTCGTCTTCGGTGGAGATCACCGAGGCGTTCGGTCGTCAGGGCATCGAACTTCCGTCGACGCGCAAGTGGTTTCTGCAGGAGATCGATCATCCGGCTGTGCCGCTACTCCTTCGTCATCGCGAACTCGCCAAGCTGTACAGCACCAACGGTTGGCAGTGGATGGACAGTTGGGTGCGGGGAGATCGATTCCGTCCGATCTACGTTCCTGGTGGTGTCGTGTCCGGCAGGTGGGCGAGTCGAGGCGGCGGGGCCCTCCAGATTCCGAAGACCATGCGCTCGAGCGTCGTCGCCGATCCGGGCCACGTGTTCGTCGTCGCCGACGCCGGTCAGCTCGAGCCCCGAATTCTGGCCGCCATGTCCGGCGACCGCCGCATGATGGCCGCCGCCGGGGACGACGACCTGTACGCACTTGTCGGTGCCGAAGCCTTCGGCGGTGATCGCGCAAAAGCCAAGGTCGCAATCCTCGGAGTCCTGTACGGGGCGACGGCGGGTGAAGCCAAAGCACTGCTCGTCTTGTTGCGGAAGCGATTCCCGGTCGCCGTCGAGTACGTCGAGCAAGCTGCCAAGGCAGGTGAGCGCGGCGAGGTGGTGAAGTCACTGCTCGGCCGGGCCTGTCCCCCACCGTCTCCCGACTTCTACTCCCACGGCAACGCTCACGCCCGCGGTCGTTTCACGCGCAACTTCGTCGTGCAGGCGACTGCGTCCGAGTGGGCGCTGTGCCTCCTGGCCGACCTCAGGCGCCGCCTCGCCGAAGATCCGGACGGCGAGTTGGTCTTCTTCCAGCACGACGAGGTAGTCGTGCATACCCGCAACCCCGAAACCGGTACCGCGCACGTGCTGGCCGCCGCTGCTTCGGCAACTCGATTGTTGTTCGGCGACACAGTCGTCCGTTTTCCCATGGACGTCGCAGCCCGCGAGACATACGGCAAAGGCACTTCGTAGCGTCGTCAATTCCACGCCAAGTGGTTCCACCGCGCCCGTATTGCGTGTTCTACTGGAAAATGTTGCTTTGTTGGTGCTGGTCGACTGCGTTCGAGGAGAACCATGACCAAGCTGGACACAACTGACGCAGAACGGAACGAGCGCGGAGCCGTGAAGCGCCTTCGCGTGCCGATCTTCACCGTGATCGCCCTTGCGATCTTCGCCTTCTTCGCAGGCGGATTCGGCGGTTCTTTCCAGGGCAAACTCGCCGAGGTTCAAAAGAACGACAACGCCTCGTACCTCCCGAGTTCCGCCGAATCGACAATCGTCAGCAACCAATCCGCGAACTTCCTCGCAGTCGAGACGATCCCTGGATTTGTTCTGTTCCATCGAGATTCGGCCCTCACCGAGGCGGACAAATCTGCAATCAACTCGGCCTACGGCGCCATTGCCGGCATCTCCGGAGTAGACGCCGACGGTATGCAGCCCACTCAGTACTCCGCCGACGGCACAACTGCGTCGATCTTCGTGCCACTCGTGGCCAAAGACGGTGACACCGCCGTGGCAGGTGATGTCCTGGCGACCACCGAGCAGAACGTCATCGACGCCGCAAAACAAGCAGCTGGTGATGTCGAGGTACTCCCAGCCGGGCCAGGTGGGCTACTCGTTGCGTTCATCGACGCCTTTGCCGGTCTGGACGGAGCGCTCCTTGGCGCGGCACTCCTGGTCGTGATCCTCATCCTGCTTGTCGTGTACCGATCGCCGGTGTTGTGGTTCTTCCCGCTGTTCTCCGCGCTCCTCGCCATCGGTTTGTCGTCGATGGTGATCTATTTTCTCGCGAAAGCCGAATTACTCACTCTGACCGGACAGTCTCAAGGCATCCTTTTCGTGTTGGTGATCGGTGCCGGTACCGACTACGCCCTACTCTTGATCTCTCGCTATCGCGAAGAATTGCACACGTATCCCAACCGCTTCGACGCGATGATCAAGGCCTGGCGCGAGTCTGCGCCGGCCATCACCGCTTCGGCTGTCACCGTGATTCTCGGTCTGCTTTGCCTGACGTTCTCTCAACTCAACTCCAACAAGAGCCTCGGACCCGTCGCCGCCATCGGGATCGCCTGCACCTATCTGGTGATGATGACGTTCATGCCGGTCGCTCTGGCCGCCACCGGACGGTGGGTCTTCTGGCCGCGCAAGCCCAAGGTCGATCACGCCGCAGACCTTACGACGCACGGGATGTGGGGCAAGATCGCCGAGGCCGTCGGTAGCAAGGACCGCCCACTGTGGATCGGCGCCACAGTGTTGTTGATCATCCTGTTCGCGGCCGGGATCGGCAGTCTCAAAACCGATGGCCTGACATCCACCGAAAGCTTCACCAATCGTCCCGACGCAGTTGTCGGACAAGAACTCTACGACTCGAAGTTCGATCCCGGAGCCGGCGCACCGGCCGTGATCACCGCAAACGCCGACCAGGCCGACGCCGTCATCAAAGCAGCCAGCGGCGTCGAAGGTATCTCGCAGGATCCCGGCGCCGTCTGCACCCAGGTGGACGTCGCAAAGGTCAGCGAGTTGATCAAGACCAACCCCGCTGCCGTCGCACAAGCCGCCGCTGCGGGTTGCGCCCCTGCGGCTTTCACCGTTGCACCGATCGACGGCCGAACCATGATCAATGCAACCCTCGCCGACTCTTACGATTCGCCGCAGGCACTCGAAACTGTCAAGCGACTGCGGACTGCCGTCCACGACGTGCCCGGCGCCGACGCGCTCGTCGGCGGCAGCACGGCCACCACCCTTGATGTCCAGGCGGCCTCGGTCCGCGACAGAAACCTGATCATCCCGATCGTGTTGGTGGTGATCTTCCTGGTTCTGGCCGCTTTGCTCCGCGCTCTGCTGATCCCGGTGATTCTCATTGTCACCGTGGTGCTTTCCTTCGCGGCGACCCTCGGTGTGAGCGGATTCTTCTTCACACACGTATTCGGGTTCGCCGGGGCGGATCAATCGTTCCCGCTGTTCGCCTTCGTCTTCCTCGTCGCACTGGGTATCGACTACAACATCTTCCTGATGACCAGAGTCCGGGAGGAGACCGGAGAATTCGGTACCCGTGCAGGTGTCCTGCGCGGTCTTGCGGTGACCGGGGGTGTGATCACCTCAGCCGGAATCGTCTTGGCCGCAACATTTGCCGTACTGGGCATCCTGCCGCTGGTCTTCCTCGCCGAGATCGGATTTGCCGTGGCCTTCGGTGTGTTGCTCGATACGATCATCGTGCGCAGTGTCCTGGTGCCTGCGCTCTCTCACGACATCGGGAAACGTATTTGGTGGCCGTCCGAACTGGCCCGCGCGAAAGACTGACCGACTACAGAAACGCTTCCTTTGTCCACAGATGAAAGAGTGCGTACGCTCGCCAGGGTCGCCAGCGCTCGGACAACGCTGCGGCTTCTTTGCCCGACGAAACCCCCAACGCTCGCTTCAACACCAGATCGTCGGGTACGAATGCGTCGCGATCACCGAGAATTCGAACAGTGAGATAGTCAGCGGTCCACGGTCCGATTCCCTTTAGCGTCAACAGCTCTCGCCGAAATTGGACAGGATCCGCATTCCAGGAGAGATCGAGGCCGTTCGCTGCCGCAGTTGCCAGCGTGTGCACTGTCCTTGCGCGCGCTGTGGTCAATCCGACGGCTTTCTGTATGCCCTCGGTTGATTGCGCTGCAACCACGTCCGGATCAGGGAAGGCAAGAAAATCCCCTTGCACCGGTACCCCGAATGCGCTGACAAAACGACCACCGAACGTCCTCGCTGCGGCGAGCGAAACCTGTTGCCCCAGAACGGTGAGCACTGCGGTCTCGAAACCGTCCACCGAGCCGAGCACCCGCAATCCTGGACGGGCGGCAACGAGTGGGGCCAACAACTCATCGCTACCGAACGCCGCTTCGACAGCAGTGTGATCGGCGTCGAGGTCGAGCCAACGGCGCACGATCACCTCCAGCACTGCGGAATCCGTTACCGGCACATCGGAATCCACGACGACACCGTCGTCGGTCCACGACACCGACACGACAACGGGTCCGGAAGGCAACGGTACGACTCTGGTGTGAACACCGTCGTCGTGACGCTCGAGGCCTGCGACGCAGTGAGCCCGCAGGGCACCGGTGAGCGGTTCGACTGCATAGGGCGCCTGAAAGCGCAGCGTCACTGCGCTCACCGGCCGGCTTCCAGATCCAGCAGAATCGCTTTCAGTTCGGGGCCACCCGCGTACTGCCCGAGGCTGCCGTCGCTGCGCACCACCCGGTGACACGGGACCACCAACGGCAGCGGGTTCTTTGCACATGCGGTCCCTACGGCACGCACCGCACGTGGGCTTCCCGACGCTGCCGCGACCACCGAATAGCTTGCAGTGTGGCCGTATTCGATCTCGGGAAGATGACGCAACACTTCGCGTCGAAACCCTTTCGCGAGTTGGAAATCCAAGCGCAGATCGAATTCTCGACGCGCACCGGCAAAGTACTCGTCCAACTCGCGAGCGACAGTGTCCAGCCTGCGCGGGTAATGAAGCACACGAGGGCTGACGGTGTCCGCCAATCGTTCCAGAACGAGGTCGTGCCCTTCGACGGCAAAGGCAACCCGCACCAGGCCGACATCAGTTGCCGCCAGCAGCAGCTTTCCGACCGGCGAATCGACGGTTCGATATGCCACGTCGATCAATTCGGCTTCGGACGCCTGCGCAGCCAGGCGCGCCCGTAGGCGGATCATGGCGTCGGCGTCAACGGCTGGAAGTGCCTCGAACACATCGTTACTCATGAGTGACTCCCTTCCGCAGCGGTAGCGGACAAGTAGGTTCTTCGTAGGGTGGCGATACCGTCGGCACCCGCGCGTCTGGCGGCTGCCGGCGTGTTGCCGAGGATGTCCGCGATCTCTGCGTACGGCAGCCCACCCAGAAAGTGATAGGCGACCGCCGCACGTTGTTTGAGTGGTAGTTGTTCGAGTGCGTCCCAGAGTTCGTGATCCCACGTGCCCGGCACGCCGATTCGCGTCGGCAACTCCGGAACGTCGTCTGTCGGCACGGCCACGCGGGCACGCACTCGGGTGATGTCGATCGCCTTGCGGTGCGCGATGGTGACCAGCCAGGCTTCGATGTTCGCGTCCGGGTTCAGATCCGGGTATGCCCGCATCGCCGCGATGAACGTCTCGGACCACGCGTCCTCGGCGTCGACGGGCCCGACCACCGCGCGGCAGACACGGAGGACCACTGCACCGTATTCGGTCACGACGTCTTCGAACGGTTTGAGTGTCACGACCGGTAGACGTTCCCGATCACCGAATTGTGAGCCGAGCGCATCAGAAGAGGACATCCGATTCGCCGCCGTGCTCGCGGTCGAGCAGGAACCGCTTACGTTCGAGGCCGCCGGCGAAACCGGTCAGACTTCCGTCGCTACCGACCACGCGATGACAGGGAACGATGATGCTGATCGGATTCTTGCCGTTTGCCGCGGCGGCAGCACGGATCGCAAGCGGGTTACCCAAAGTTTGCGCGAGCTCCATGTAGGTCCAGGTTTCGCCGTACGGGATCGTTCGCAAGGTGTCCCACACCCGCTTCTGGAACTCGGTGCCCACGGGCGCCAGCGGAACGGAGAACTCCGTGCGATCACCCTCGAAGTACTCGGTGAGCTGCGATTCGACTTCACCGAAGACCGCCGCGGAACGATCACCGAACGTGGACTCGTCCGGCTTGTGGCGATGCTCCGCCATGTACAGCCCGCAGAGGTCGTCACCTGCTGCTACCAGCGTCAACTCCCCGATCGGCGAGTCGATCACGGTGTGCGTACGGATAGCCGTCATGTCTCGATCCTTCCAGGTTGCGCGGTGCAGCAGGCAGCGAGTGAATTGATTGTCCGCGCCGGCACCGACACCTCGAAGACGCCGCTGGCCTCGTGAATGTGAGATTTACCTGTACTTTGACGTCACATCAGGCAGTATCGAGGGATGGCTCTAGTTTTGCCCGGCAGCTCCACCGTCGTCCGCTCCGTCGGCGACGTGGTGCACTGGTCCCTGTCCACGGTCGCTTTTGCGGTCACCCTGCCCACTCGACTCGAGGCGCTCCTCTTCTCGGTCGAGAGGTTGGTGGCACGCATCAACCAGATCGCCGACAACGCCGACCGCGTCGTCATCGGAGCCGCCGCCGTGACCGTTCGCGCTGAGACACTGGTCGAGGCCGTCGAGCAGACCTCGGACATCGCGGGACAACTCCTCGAGATCTACGAGCCCATCGCCCTACAGCTCGCGCCGCTGGCTGCCAGGTTCGCCGACGACCTTTCCGAGGCAGAGGTCAGCGCCGCGATCAAGCTGATCGACCAACTACCGGAGCTCACCGACCGGGTGGCCGCGGTGCTGCCCATCCTCGGAACCCTCGACTCCGTCTCACCCGAGATCCACGAACTCCTCGGAGTGGTCAAGGACCTGCGGCAGGCGATCGTCGGAGTGCCCGGCTTTCACTTCTTTCGCAAGCGGGGCGAAGCCAAGCTGGATTGAAATTTCAGGCGGAGTAGCCGTTGGTCCCAGCACGCGTCATGACGACCTTCGGAACTACCGCTCGAGACGAGAGCTTGAGCAGACCGTCCACCAACTCCACGATGTCGTCGACCTTGATCATGGTGTCCGGTGTGATCCGATCGTGCGTCCACGCCGACATGTCGGTATCGACGTAACCGGGAGCGATGGCCGTCGCACTGACGCCGTTTCCGGATTCCTCGGCGTTGAGTGCTTCGACCATCGAAATGAGTGCAGCTTTGGTGGCTCCGTAGACGGCCAGACCGCTCTCGGCATACACACCGGCCATCGAGGCGAGAGCGATCACCTTCGCTCCGCCGGCAAGGTCCGCGTCCGCCGCTGTACGCAGGAGCGGCAGCGACGCTTGCAATAGTGCAAACGGTGTTCGGAGATTGACGGCAACGGTCTTGTCGAAACGTCGCATCGGGTAATCCGCTACTCGCCCACTGGTTCCCACTCCGGCGTTGAGGACGAGAGCCCTCATGGAGCCGAATCGCTCATTGTGTGTGGCGACGAGTGCTGCGGCGAAGTTCTCGTCCGCCATGTCGCCGGCCGAGACGACGACGTCCGGCGATCCGGC
The DNA here is from genome assembly GCF_001682295.1 of Rhodococcus sp. 008. Classification (NCBI taxonomy): domain Bacteria; kingdom Bacillati; phylum Actinomycetota; class Actinomycetes; order Mycobacteriales; family Nocardiaceae; genus Rhodococcus; species Rhodococcus sp. 008. The sequence continues at coordinate 1,324,430 of NZ_CP012749.1, forward strand.
GCGGGTAAGTTCTTCGGCGACAACGGCGAGCCGCTCGGTATCACGCGCCGTGATGGTCAGCCCGTACCCTTGCGAAGCCAAGCGTGTTGCGATGCCGAGCCCGATTCCCTTGGAGGCGCCGGTGACCAGTGCTGATCGAGTCATTCGAATTTCCCTTGCAGTGCGTTGAGTCCGGCCGAGATCAGTTCCGGCACAGAAGATCCAGCCTTGTCGAATCCCCCGCCGACGGTGGCTCCTGCTCGGAATCGGTGATCGATGCCCTGCGCCACGACGGCGAGTTTGAAGAACCCGAGCGCCATGTAGAAGTTCCAATGCGCCAGTTCACGACCCGAAACGGACGAATACCGTTGCGCCAGATCGACAACGGACGGTAGCGACGGGCTCGTCCACGCAGCAGGCTCACCCAGAACCAGATCCAGCGCGGGATGCCGATAGACGCACATCATCGCGATGTCCGCCAGCGGATCTCCCAGCGTCGACAGTTCCCAGTCCACCACTGCGGCAACCTTGGTGACGTCGTTCGCCGCGAGAATCGTGTTGTCGATCCGGTAGTCGCCGTGCACGATCGACGAGGCTGATTCCGCCGGAATCAATTCCGCGAGGCTCGACGCCAACCTGTCCACGTCGGCCGAGTCCTCGGTCTTGACGCGTGACCATTGACCGGCCCACAACTTCACCTGGCGGGCTACGTAACCGTCGGGTCTGCCGAGTTCGCCGAGACCCACTGCGGTGTAGTCGACGTCGTGCAGTGCAGCGAGAACACGCACCAACTCGTCGGTGCACTGCGTGACCTGCGCTGCCGGAACAGCTTCCAACTCGGTTTTGGTTCGGATCACTTGACCGGTGACGAACTCGACCACCGTGAACGACGCACCCATCACCGAGGCGTCCTCGCACAGCACGACGGTCGGCGCGACCGGCACGGCGGTGTTCTGCAACGCCGAGGTGATTCGGAACTCGCGCGCAACATCGTGCGCCGACGGCGTGAGGCCGGCCGTGGGTGGACGACGGAGAATCCACTTCGAGTTGTCGTCGAAGATACCGTAGGTGAGATTGGATTTGCCGCCTGAAATCAGTTCGGCTCGCAACTCACCGCTCACCTCGACGCCAGCGGCTTGCAGATACTTGTGGAGCGCCGCGAGATCGAGTCCTGGAAAGTCCGTCACTTCGACTCCTCGCGAGCAGCGCGCTTCGCAGCTCCGACAACACGTTTCGCAATTGCCCAGCGATGAACCTCGGACGGGCCGTCGTAGACGCGGAAGGGACGCACTTCGCGGGACAAGCGTGCCAGCGGCAGATCGCCGGACACGCCCATTCCGCCACACATCTGAATGGAGCGGTCCACGATCCGGAAGATCGCCTCGGCAGCGTAGGTCTTGGCGATGGACGTCGCGTTGCTCGCGTGCCCGCCCTGATCGAGTTCGAAGCAGGCCTGCACCAGAAGTGCGCGGCTGGCTGCGATGTCGATCTCGTTGTCGGCGACCATCTTCTGGATCATTCCGAGATCACCGAGTTTCGAGCCGAAGCCTTCTCGTTCGGCAACTCTGGCCACGGCGACGTCGTGGCCGCGGCGCGCTGCACCGAGCCAGCGCATCACGTGCGTCATGCGGGCGGGACCGAGGCGAACCTGCGCGTAGGCGAAACCTTGATCGACCTCACCGAGAACGGCCTCGTCGGGTACGAAGAGATCCTCGAACGTGACCTCGCAGTGCCCACCGATCATGGCCTTGTCGAGGGTGTCGATGTGTCGACCCACTACCAGGCCGGGAGTGTCCGTCGGCGCCAAGAACATGGTCGCTCCGCCGCGCTGCCCGGGCTCGCCGGACGTGCGCGCCATGATGATGAAGAACCCGGCGCCGTCGGCGCCGGTGATGAACCATTTCTTACCGTTGATCTTCCAGCCACCGGGGACTTTTTCGGCGCGGGTGTTCAAAGCCGAGGGATCGGATCCCGCTCCGGGCGCGGGTTCGGTCATGGCGAATGCCGACCGCATGTCCCCGCTTGCGAGCGGCGCGAGGAACTGCTGCTTCTGTGCTTCGTTCGCCACGTGGGCCAGCATGTGAACGTTGCCCTCGTCCGGCGCCGCGATGTTGAGCGCCGTCGGCCCGAAGAGGGAGTAGCCGGCTTCCTCGAAGACCGGCGCGCGATCACTCATGTTGAGTCCGTGTCCGCCGTACTCGATCGGCGCATGCGGGGCGAAGACACCGGCTTCTTTTGCTGCCGACTGCATCTCGATGCGGATTGCATCGCCACCCGCTACAGCGATGTCACCGGCGTGTTCGTCTTCGATGGGGAGCACTACGTTGCGCGTGAAGTCGCGCGTCTTCTCGATCAGCGCCACCACCTCGGGCGCGTACGTCAGATCGATTGCCACCAGCCACCTCCGAAAGAACATCCCGACCGAGCGATCGCTCGGTATCAGCACTCTCGCACACGCCGACGCGTCGGGTCAACAATCCTCGAGCATTGCCTCGCCCTGATCGAGCCGGCCGGCAACCACCATGTCGCGGTACAGATCGTCCTTGTCCATGAGCTCGTCATGGTTGCCGATGTTGCGGATCCGACCGTCTTCCATGACCACGATCCAGTCGGCGTCACGCACCGTCGAGAGCCGGTGAGCGATAGTCACCACGGCCCCGGTGCGCGCACGTTCGTTGATCGCGTCGACAATCGCGGCTTCGGTGAGCGTGTCGACCTGGGCAGTGGCTTCGTCGAGCAGAAGCAAAGCACTCGGCCGCAGAACTGCGCGCGCCATCGCGATCCGCTGACGTTGGCCGCCCGACAGCGAAGTGGCCGTCAGAGCGGTGTCGAGTCCGTTGGGCAGGGCCTCGATCGCGTCGTCGAGCCGGAGCAAGCGCAGAACGGCCTGGACTTCTTCGTCCGTCGCATCGGGATGGCTGAAGACGACGTTCTCCCGAATCGTTCCGGGCACCACCGGTGTCTCCTGCTCCACGTACGCGAGACTCTCGCGCACAGCGCGGTGATCGAGCGCGTCGTAACCGACTCCATGCAGGAGAACCTCACCCGATCGAGGTTCGACAAATCGCAGCACGGTCGAGAGCAAGGTCGTCTTTCCTGCACCCGACGGGCCGACGATGGCCATGTGCCCACGCGTCGGAATGACCAGCGAGACATCGCGCAACGCCGGCTGGTTCGATCCGTGGTAGCTCACGGTGACGTCGCGCAACTCGATCAGCGGCGCGGCAGCGCTCGTTTTCGCGACCACGTCCACGACCTCGTCGTACTGCTCGGTGGGCAACGACTGCATCTCGCGAATCCGGATAGCTGCCGCGATTCCCGACTGAACGGAGGTCACGTTCTGCGCAAGCTCCGACACCGGCCCCATCAGGGTGAAGGCGTAGAGCAGAAACGCGATGAGCGTCGAGACTGCCATTTCGCCGTCGGCGACTCGCCAGGCACCGAAGCCCAGGATGGCAATGATCGATCCTTGAATGGCGGTCCACGCGACAGTCCACGCGGTTGCCGACACTCGCACCGCCGTGATCGCATGCTTTTTCGCATCGGACGCATTGTTCGTCACCAGAGCCCCGACGCGATCCTCGGCGAGGGAAACCTTGACCGTCCGGATCGCACGCAAGCCACCCTCGAGAACGCCGCCGAGCTGACCGAGCGATTCCTGGGTTCGCGCTTCCGCTGCGGAAATCCGAGGCATCAGAACCGCAAAGAGTATGGAGGCGAACACGATTGCAACCATGGTGACGCCCAACAACGGCAGATCCAGTACGCCCATCAGAACAATCGTTCCGATGGTCAACGCGGCTGCGTTCAGAATATTCACCGCGGCCGACGACGCAGCCTCCCGCAGCAACAAGGTGTCAGACGTGACCCGGGTGACCAATTCACCCACGGATCGCGATTGCAGCGAAGGTACGGTCGCCGCCAGGAATCGCTTCACCAGCGACGACCTGGCGTCGAAGACAACCTTCTCGGCGGCGGTTCCGAGAACGATCCACTGAGCACAACCGAGCACGGCACCGACGATCAGAAGGACGACGAGCGTGAGGATAGGTCCTTTCAGCGACGCACCGGTATCGAGGGTGTCGAGAACCCACTTGGTGACCATGGGCGTTGCCAGCGTCGCCGCGGAGCCGCACAGCGCCAGTACCAATCCGAGAAGGAGCGACGGCAGATGCGGTCGAGCGAACTCCGAGAGGACGCGGAGATTGCTCCATTTCGGTGCGGGCTGAGAAGCGTCGGATTCAAGCATGAATTTATGGAACACGAATGTTCCATAAAGGGCAAGAGAAATTCCGATTCGGAAACACTGGATACCGAAACCGGACACGGCTACGCTTCGGATTCGTGACAACGATCCACAGCGCACCAGAACAAAGCGCGACCCGCGAGCGCACACGGAAGGCCATCCTCGATGCTGCCGTTTCGGTGTTCGCATCCAAGCCTGCTGCGACCCTCAGCGAGATCGCTTCGGCCGCAAAGGTCGGCCGGACCACTTTGCACCGCTACTTTCCCGAACGGTCAGACCTGGTCGACGCAGTCGCGGCCGAGGCCACCCGCGCCGTCGGAGAGGCAGCAGCAGCAGCTCGACTCGGCGAGGGTACCGGAGCCGAAGCACTGGTTCGCCTGTGCCATGAATACTTCGAACTGGCCGACCTCTTGACGGTCCTGTTCTTCACTCCCGGTGTGTATCAAGAAGATTCGTTTGCCGAGTCCGCGTCGAACGACGACTCAGTCACCGATGCCATCGAGCGCGGACACTCCGACGGTTCCATCGACCCCGACATGGGTTCGGACTGGGTGCAGAACCTGCTGTGGTCACTGCTCTACACGTCGATGGACTACGTGAACCGCGGTTCCGGGACGCGCCTACAAGCCTTGGATCTGACGGTTCGCAGCCTCCGCCGCGGAATCGCCCCCGATCCCGCGGTCTAGGTTGTCGGCTGCTTGAACAGCGGCACGCCGTTTGGTCACGCCTAGTTTGCGGTAGATCGAGCGAATGTGAGTCTTCACAGTGGGATAGGCGATGCCGAGGTGCGCAGCGATCTCGTCTGCAGTCATCGTAGTTCGCAGAAAAGTGAGGATCTCTTTCTCACGTTCCGTCAGGACTCCGGCGAGTTTGGCAGAGAGCTGGCCCCGTTTTTCCAGAATCGTGCGCAGGAGCTCCTGGTGTCTCGACCCCTGTGTTGCGTGCGCGTTCAACAGATCGACGATTACCGGATCGCCGCTCAGAAATGGGGCGAGAATCCGCTCGGGGATTGCTTCCGCCAGCGCACGATCCAACTGCTCGTGCGCCTGCGGTCCACGCCCGGCGACGGAGCTCAGGGCGGCAGACGTGACAAGGGTGCTCACCAGCGCATATCGCGGCAGCGCGGCCGAGGTTGCCAAGCGAAGCGCTTGAGCCGACGGTTCCGGATCCCCCATGACTCGGTAGAGCTCCGCGAGAAGCGCGTGAGCGACCGCAGCACCTGTTCTGGTCAGCGTGGGCATTGCGATGCGGCGAGCTTGCTCGTCCTGTCCTTGAGCGTGGGCGAGCCAGGCCGTGGTGACGCGCCGCAGCGTATCCCAAGGAATGCCGTGCTTGTCCGCAGTGCTCACGCCTCGCAGCAGACGAGCGGCGTTGTGGTACCGGTCTTCCCGGTTCAGAGCGATCAGGCTCATCACCAGGTACAGACGGGCGAGCGCCTCGAAATTGGTTCCAGGGCTGCCCTCCTCGATGATCGAGTCGAACTGAGCGATCGCCTCCTCGAAGTCGCCACGCCAGTAAGCGATGCACCCCCGATTCGACTGTGGGAGACCACCTTCGAAGCGTTCCCAATCGGACGCCACATCTCGCGCAGGAAGGCCGTCGAGGATCTGTTCGGCTTCGGTGAATGCTCCCGCGTGGGTCAGCGCAAAGGCCAAGTTGGACTGTGCAAGACGCAATGTCTCCGTGCGCGACTGCAACTGCGCCTCGTCGCTGGCGGAGCGAAGTAGCGCGATGGCACGAGGAAGGTCACGACGAAGCCTGACCTCGGTCCATCCGAGGAGGAAAAGCGCGGACGGGTAATCGTCCTCGGGCTCGCACTGGGCGAGCGCGTGACGCGCGCGATCGGCGATGACGGCCTTGGTCGAGGTGTCCGGAGCGAGCAGCAGGTCGGTGAAGCAGACGACAAAATCGTCGGACGCCACCCGCAGACCCTGCCCGCGGAGAAACTCAGCGCCGTACGGATCACCGCTGAGATCGCGGCAGCACGCCCGTATCAGCAGGATGTGCGGATCGTGGGGATCGGGATGAGCAAGGCAGAGCTGCTCGAGTTCCCTGGTGTGAGATTCGAGAATCAAACGAAGCCAGTTTTTCCGCAGGACTCGTCGAGCCTGCTCCGCCTCACCAGAGGCGAGTGCGTCACGCACGGCTTCGATCATGTGTCGAAGATACTCGAGACGTTCGATGTCCGTGGAAATCCGGTCTCATCCGCTTCGGATGAGACCGCGATCGAAGCCTGCGGAAACCAGTGAGAATTGCCGGAATCAACCGAAATGCGCTAGTCGGCGGAATCCCGGTGCGCAGGCCTGACACGAAACGGATAAGACACATGAGCTTCTGGGAAAGCCTCGGCTGGATGCTGTGGGCAACCGTCTTCATCGGATATCTCTTCGCGCTGTTCGCGATCATCGCCGACCTGTTCCGCGACCACAAGCTCAGCGGTTGGTTGAAGGCCGTCTGGGTGTTCTTCCTACTCTTCCTGCCCATCCTCACCGCGCTCGTCTATCTCGTCGCCCGCGGCGAAGGGATGACGGAACGCAGCAACAAGGCCGCACGCGACGCCGAGAAGGCCGCCGAATCGTATATCCGCGAGGTCGCGGGGAAGAGCCCCAGCGAGGAGATCGCCGCAGCCGCAGCACTGCTCGAAGCCGGAGCGATCAGCGAGGACGAGTTCGCCGCACTCAAGCTGAAGGTCCTCTCGTGAGTGCCGCGCGTTTCGGCCCCGTCGACTTCTACCTTCTCGGCCTGCCTGGGCAGAGCCTCGACCCGGCCGCGCTCTCCGCACTGACCGACCTTACGGATACCGGCCTGGTGCGGCTGCTCGATCTGATCGTCATCTCCAAGTCCGAGGACGATGAACTCACCCTCATCGAAGTCGAGGAGTTGCCGAACGGCTTCGAGATCAACGTCGAGATGCTCGGCGCGTCCGGTCTGCTCGGGCATGAGGACATCACCGAACTCGCGGCAGCCATTCCCACCGGCGCTGCAGCGCTGCTGGTCGCGCTCGAGCTGGTCTATCAGCGCGAACTCGCCGCCCGCACCGCTGCGTCAGGCGCGGTGCTACTGGGTTACGAGCGGATACCCGCACCCGTCGTCAATGCCCTCATGGACACGATCATCCCGAAATTGGAGGTCTGACATGCCGTACATCCCGAGACGAGGCCGCCCCGGACTGCTGGGCCTCGCCGCCCGCACCGCGGTCGTCACCGGTACCGCGACCGCCGTCAGCGACGGTATGGCCACCCGCCGGCAAAGGAGAGCTCAGGCCGACTACGAGCAGGCGCAGTACGAATTCGCCCAGCAGCATGCCGCACTCCCGATGCCCACACCCGCACCCGCGGCCCCGGTCGATCTCGTCGCCGAGTTGCAGAAACTCGGCGACCTCAAATCACAAGGCCTGCTGAGTGACGCCGAGTTCCAAGCCGCGAAAGCACGACTGCTGGGCTGATTCACCCCGACGGGCCATGGATTACCGCGCCCGCTTCCGTACCCCGACACCGATTGGAACCCACTATGTCCACGATCGCCGTCAACGTCCTGAACTTCAATCGGGCAGAATCCGATCTCATGTTCGCTCGCCTGGCCGCGGGCGTCGGCCTGGGCACGTGGAACCACACTCGTGATCTCGGGTCACTCGACAACCAGCCGATCATCCGCCAGAACCGCGACACTCTGTACAGCAGCGCGATCATCGACGTGCGCGAGAACGTCACGATCACGGTGCCCGATACCGGCAAGCGCTACATCTCCGTGTGGGTGGTCAGTCAAGATCATTACGGTCCCGTCATCCTGCGCGACCCGGGAGAGCACCTGCTCACGCGTGAATTGGTCGGGACCGACTACGCCGCACTGATCGTGCGCATCCTCGTCGATCCGAACAGCCCCGAAGACGTCGCCGAGGTGAACCGGTTGCAAGACGCCCTCAACATCGACGGCGGCGGAACGGGAGAGTTCCCGTTGCCCGACTACGACGAGCAATCGCAGACCGAGACCCGCGACGCACTCCTCGCACTCGCGCGTGGCATCACCACGTACGACCATTCATTCGGTACCGCTGCGGAAGTCGATCCGATCAGGCACCTGCTCGGTACCGCATCCGGCTGGGGTGGCCTTCCCGAGTACGAGGCCACCTACGTCAACTTCGACGAACGTCTCCCGGTCGGGGAATACCGTCTCCGCCTGAACGATGTTCCCGTGGATGCGTTCTGGTCGGTCTCGCTGTACAACGCGGCCGGATACTTCGAAGAGAACGCTCTGGGCGTCAACAGCATCAACAGCCTCACGGCCACCCCAGACTCCGACGGCAGCACCACCATTCGCTTCGGGGTCCATCTCGACGGCGTCGCGAACGCACTGCCCATCATGCCCGGGTGGAACTACGTACTGCGCCTGTACCGCCCCCGTCCCTCCGTGCTCGACGGCACCTGGACGGCGCCTCGTCCCGAAGCCCTGCAGCAAAGCGTTCCCCACGCACACACCACTCTCGGGTGACTCGACCTGATCACGGAGGTACAAGCCATGCGTCTGTTATTTCAGCTCATTTCGCAATGTGTTCTCGGCGCGATCGCACTGATCGTCGTGCATTTTGCTCTTCCCGGGGTCAGCCTGAGCGTGAACGGCTTCTTGGCCGCTATCGGTGTATTCACCCTCGCACACATGATCCTCGGCCCATTCGTGCTCAGCGTGGCACTGCACTACGCGGCTCCGCTCGCGGGTGGTGTCGGCTTGGTCGCCACACTGCTCGCGCTCTGGGTTGCGACCCTGGTCCCCGACGGTATCGAGATCAGCGGCGTCGGGTCCTGGATCCTCGCCCCGATCATCGTGTGGGTGATCACGGCATTGGGAGGGTGGATCTTCATGGCTCTCGTCATCGACAAGTGGATCAAGAGACGCAATGCCGAAAAGCTCGTGCGCAGTGTGCAGAAGGCATGAATGATCAGTTCGGAAACGGAACCCACAAGGAGTCAGCCATGCCAACTCACCCGCTCGATCGCCGCGTTCTCCTGAAGACCGCTCCGAACTTCCGGGACCTCGGTGGCATTCCTGTTGCGGACGGCACCGTCCGCGCGGGCGCGCTCTATCGTTCGGCGACTCTGGCGAAACTCGACGGCGACGACCTTGCCGCGGTCGCCGACTTGGACGTGCGGACGGTATACGACCTGAGGACCGCCGCCGAGCGCGACGGCGCACTCGACAATCTCCCTGACTCGACGCGCACAGTCTGGCTCGACGTACTTGCCGACAATGCCCAAAACGCCGCGGCCACTGGACTACTCATGACGGACCCGGTCGCATACGCCGAGACCATCAGCGACGGACGTGGGATCGCACAGATGGAGGAAGCCAACCGCAACTTCGTCAGCCTGCCGTCCGCTCTCGACGCCTATCGCACGTTCTACCTCGACCTCATCGACGAAAAACGCACCGGGGCAGCACTTTTCCACTGCACCACCGGCAAGGATCGAACCGGGTGGGCCGCGACCTCTTTCCTACTCCTTCTCGGGGCCGACGAAGCCGATGTACGCGCCGACTACCTGGAGACGAACACCGATCTGGCTCCCATGACAGAACCGATCCTCGACTTCGCCGCGAGCAAAGGCGTTGACGCAGAAGTGCTACGACCCCTCCTCGGAGTCCGTGACAGCTATTTCGACGCAGCTCTCGACGAAATGCGCACGCACTTCGGCACCGTCGAGGACTACGCAATCAACGGACTGAAGCTCACCGCAGAGCAACTCACCGCGCTCCGCGAGCGGTTCACATCCCGATCGGCCTTCATCAGCGCGACGTGATCGAAGCTCTCGGCGGGCAGGAATCCGTGCCCTCGTCCTGCTTCTTCGGGCGATTGCCCACCCGGGTGACCACGACGACGGCGACGATGCCCACCGCCAAGCCGAGCGCGGTGAACGCAGTGAACGATTCTCCGAACATCAACGCGCCCCAGACCGCGGTGACGGGGGCGATCAAGAACATCAAGGTGTTGACGGACGTGATGCCGATGCGACGGAGCAGAAACCAGTACAGCCCGTAAGCACCGAACGTGGACAGCACGACTAACCAGAGCAATGCGATCCAGAATGTGTTGACGCTTGGTGGTACGGCGACACCTGAGGCCACCGCCAGTGTCGTGAAAACTATTGCGCTGGTAGAGCAGTGGATGGCCAGAGCCTGCAGAGGTGGCGTGGACGTGTGAGCGCGTTGTTGGACGAAGGTGGATGCAACCAGGCTGAGCATCCCCAGGAACGGAATCGCGTACGCCCACCACGGCGCCGATTTACCGGCCCCGGCATCGGCTGCCGTGACCATCGCGACGCCGCCCATTCCGATCGCCAACCCGATCCACTGCATACGCGGGACTGCGACACCGAGGACCGGACCGAGCAGCGCGGCAGCCACCAGCGGCTGAATACCGTCGATCAGCGCTGTGGTTCCGGTGTTCACGCCGAGATCGACTGCCCAGTACACCGACAACAGGTAGCCACTCTGGGAGAGCATCCCGATCACCACCTGCCTGCCGAGAGCCCGCGGTGTGGGCATCGTGTTCCGGCGCCGGGCGGATAGCCAGACAATCGGGAGCAGTACCACCGCGAGCGGGAGAAAACGCCACATCAGCAGTGTGGGGACCTCGGCACTGCCGGCGCCTAGTTTGGCTCCGATGAATCCCGAACTCCAGCACGCGACGAACAGGACCGACAAGGTAGCCGTCACAGCAGATCTCGAGGTCACGATCCGAGGTATACCGATCTGTTTACTCATGAGCCCGACTATACAGATCGGTATACTTTTGTCCATGGCAGAGGAATCCACACCCGAATTGACTCCGAAAGCGCGTCGCATTCTGGAGTCTGCGTCGAAGCTGTTCTACGAAAAGGGGATTCATGCCGTAGGCGTGGATACCGTCGCACTGGACGCCGGGGTCACGAAGAAGACTTTGTACGAACGGTTCGGCTCGAAAGACGGTCTCGTCGTTGAATACCTGAGGGCTCGAGATCGGCGGTGGCGAATCTTTCGCGACGAGAAGCTCGCATCAGCCGGAGCTAGCCGCGCCGAACAGTTGAGTGCGGTATTCGACGCTTCCGCCTCCTGGTCCAAGGCGAGCGGAGGCAAAGGGTGCAGCATGATCAACGCGCACGCCGAGTTCAGCGATCACTCACATCCGGTGTTCGCTGTCATCGCCGAACAAAAGCGGGAGATGTCAGACCTTTTCCGGCGCATTCTGGCGACGGACGGACTAGCCGACGAACGTCTCGTCGAGGCAATCATGCTGCTTCACGAAGGCGCCCTCGTCGCAGACGGGATCGGTATCGGCACCGACCCCTTCGGTGCCGGCCGGAACGCAGCCCTCGAATTGTTGAAGACCTCAGGGTAACCCACCCCTCTTCGCACATTCCACAAGACCCTTCGACAGCGTCCACACCTGACATCGCGATCATTCCTCAGGCGCTACAAACTGACCGTCAACCATCGCCCAACCCGGGGAATACAGGAAACGCACATCACCGCGCATGGAGGTCGGGATTCCTGTCGACAATCTCATGCAAGGCATCGCTTATCGCCCGTACGCGGGCCAATCTGATCAGCTCGCGCGGGACAACGAGCCAATACGACCTCCGAATTACGAACTCGTCACGCAGCACCGGCACGAGGTCATCGTCGGTCGCGCCGATGTATGTCGGCAAGGGCGCGATTCCCACACCGTGCCTGACCGCCTCGTAGTGACCAGCGATGTTATTGGTCTGGATCTGCGCCCGCCCGGTAGGCAGTATCCGGTCGAGGATACGCAGAGGTTCGACATCCAAGAACGCGTCCACATACCAGACGAGCGTGTGATGACGTAGGTCGTCCACCGACGAGATCGACTCGTGCGTCTCCAGATACCGACGCGAGGCGTAAAGCCGCAAGTTGTAGTCCGCAAGTTTGCTGACGACCACAGATCGGGGAGAGGGACGCTCCAACGTGACGGCGACGTCGAAGTCACGCCCGGTCAACACATCGTGGGTAGTCGAAGTCAGCACTTCGGTGTACAAATCCGGGTGCCGGACACGGACAGAGCGCAGGCCCGGAACCAAGACGAAGGCACCGAAGCCGTCTGGGGTCAGGATCCGGACCGTCCCGTTGAGGCTCGGCGACGCCGAGGCGGTCGTCTCACCGAGCGCAGAAAGTAGCGTCGACTCGATACTCTCCGCGTAGGGAACCAATCGCCTGCCCGCCTCGGTCAGCTGCCAGCCCGAGACGCCGCGATCGAAAAGCCTTGCTCCCATGTCTTTTTCAAGCCTAGAGATTCTCCTGGAGACAGTGGTCTGATCGACCCCCAGCCGCTTCGACGTATCCGAAATGCGCCCCGTGCGTGACAGTTCCAGCAGAAAGCGCAGGTTGTCAGAAGTAAACATCGCCATTCCCGTTCTTGGCTGCAATTTTGCATTGAGTACTGCGATCTTACTTGTTGACGACGGCAATTCTGCGGCACAGACTCGAATCAACCCCAGCCTCAGGAGTGAATAGTCATGACTGTCATCGCACATTGGATCGACAACACGATCGCCCCCGGTTCGAGCGGAAACTCCGCTCCGGTCACGAACCCTGCGACCGGCGCCGTCACTGGCAGTGTCGCGCTCGCCAGCGTGCAAGACGCACGCGCCGTTATCGACGCAGCTGCTGCTGCGTTTCCCGATTGGCGCGACAGTTCGCTCGCCAAGCGAACCGCAATCCTCTTCGCGTTCCGCGAACTGCTCAATGCCCGCAAGCACGAACTCGCCGAGATAATCACCGCCGAGCACGGCAAAGTCCTCTCCGACGCACTCGGCGAGGTGTCAAGAGGCCAGGAAGTCGTCGAATTCGCTTGTGGCATCGCGCACCTGCTCAAGGGCGGTATGACCGAGAATGCCTCGACGAACGTCGACGTCACCTCGATCCGTCAACCACTCGGCCCGGTCGCGATAATCTCGCCGTTCAATTTCCCCGCGATGGTCCCGATGTGGTTCTTCCCCATCGCGATCGCCACCGGAAACACGGTAGTACTCAAGCCGTCCGAAAAAGTTCCATCTGCTTCGCTGTGGATCGCGGCACTCTGGGCCGAGGCAGGACTTCCAGCAGGCGTGTTCAACGTCCTGCAAGGCGACAAGACAGCTGTCGACGAACTTCTGACCAACCCTGCGATCAAGGCCGTTTCGTTTGTCGGTTCAACCCCCATCGCCCAGTACGTGTACAGCACCGGCACCAGCCATGGAAAGCGCGTTCAGGCTCTCGGAGGAGCGAAGAACCACGCGATCGTCTTGCCTGACGCAGACCTCGATCTGGCCGCCGACGCAATGGTCAACGCCGGATTCGGCTCGGCCGGCGAGCGCTGCATGGCGATCTCGGCACTGGTCGTCGTCGGCGACATCGCCGACGAACTCGTCGGCAAGATCGCCGAGCGGACCCGCACCCTGAAAACCGGTGACGGCACGAAGAACTCAGACATGGGCCCTCTGGTGACCAAGGCCCACCGCGACAAGGTCGCCTCCTACGTCGACGCCGGTGAGGCCGCCGGCGCGACACTCGTCGTCGATGGCAGGCAAGTGCAGGCGAACGGTGGTGAGGGCGGATTCTGGCTCGGCCCGACCCTGATCGACCACGTCACCACCGACATGAGCATCTACACAGACGAAATCTTCGGCCCTGTGCTCTCGGTCGTGCGGGTGAACTCCTACGACGAAGCACTCGACCTGGTGAATTCGAGTGCATTCGGGAATGGCACCGCGATCTTCACCAATGACGGTGGCGCAGCACGTCGCTTCCAGAACGAGATCGAGGTTGGTATGGTCGGGATCAACGTCCCTATTCCAGTCCCCATGGCCTATTACAGCTTCGGTGGTTGGAAGAACAGCCTGTTCGGCGACACGCACGCTCACGGTACCGAGGGTGTCCACTTCTTCACCCGCGGGAAGGTCGTCACTACCCGCTGGCTCGATCCCAGCCACGGCGGCATCAACCTCGGCTTCCCCGAAAACAACTGAGTCCCTGTCCCGTCCGAATACCACGGGCTGGGAAATACATTCACAACATTCGAAGGGATCGGCATGGTTGCCAACATTTCATTTCCCCGGTTCTTGAAACTTGGTCCTGGGTCCGTCGAGAGTCTCGGCGAAGTGCTGACGGATCTGAACATCGAGCGTCCGCTTCTCGTCACCGACGCATTCATGGTCACCAATGGTTCAGCCGATCGATTGCTGAAGATCGTTGCAGCAGCAGGAAAGAAGGCCGCACTCTTCTCCGAGACGGTTCCCGACCCCACTACCGATTCTCTACAGGCTGGTCTCGACGCTCTGACCGCCCACGATGCCGACTCGATCATCGGCTTCGGCGGTGGCAGCCCGATGGACACGGCAAAAGCACTTGCCGTCTTGTTCAAGCAGGGCGGCGTCATGCGCGATTTCAAAGCCCCTCGGGTGTACGCGGGGCCGGCGCTTCCGATCATCGCCATCCCGACGACGGCAGGAAGTGGCTCGGAAGCAACACAATTCACGATCATCACGGATGTCGCCACCGACGAGAAGATGCTGTGCCCTGGACTTTCATTTCTTCCGATCGCCTCGATCGTCGATTCCGACCTCACGATGTCGATGCCGCCGAGACTGACGGCCGACACAGGTGTCGACGCACTTACACACGCGATCGAGGCCTACGTCAGTAAGAAGGCAAACCCCATCTCGGACGGGCTCGCACTGTCGGCGATGAAGACAATCGGGGAGTACCTCTTGCGCGCGTACCGTGACGGCTCAGATCGGGAGGCGCGCGAACAGATGATGCATGCTTCTACTCAGGCGGGTATGGCGTTCTCCAATGCGAGCGTGTGCCTGGTACATGGGATGAGTCGTCCGATCGGCGCACATTTCCATGTGGCGCATGGACTTTCCAATGCAATGCTGCTTCCGGCGATCACCGCGTTCTCCATACCCGGGGCGCGTGATCGATACGCCGATTGCGCCAGGCAGCTGGGCGCGGCAGATCGCGGCGACTCAGACGAGGCGGCCTCGCACAAGCTGGTCGACTTCATCGATACTTTGTGCGTCGACGTAGAGGTACCCAGTCCGCGCACATTCGGCATCGACGAGACTCGCTGGGAGGAGCTCATTCCACTGATGGCGGACCAGGCGTTGGCGTCGGGTTCTCCGTCGAACAACCCGGTGGTGCCCAGCGCACAGGAAATCGCCGAACTGTACCGGAAAGTCTATCGATCCTGACCACTCCGGCCCGGTCAGCATGGTCTCGTTCAGACTGTGCTGACCGGGCCTGTCGAGTTTCGGACGATCAGCTTGGTTTTGAAGATCTTCTGCCTTCGCTTCGCGCCGTCGATATTGTCGAGCAGCATGGAGGCTGCGGCGCGGCCCTTCTCCACCAGCGGTTGACGCACAGTGGTCAGATCCATGAGTTCGGCGATGGGGGCATCGTCGAATCCGACAACCGAAACAACCTCAGGTACTGGGATATTCATGCTACGGAGCACGCTCAAGGCAGCGACGGCAAAGACATCTGACGTCGTGGCTATTGCGGTCGGATTCAGTTTCTCGACCATCGAGCGGACAGCACGGACGCCGCTGTCACGATCGATACCTGAAGCCTCGTAAACCTCGATCGAGACACCGGCATCTCCCCGCGCAGTTGCAGCATCGAAGTACCCGAGGATCCGATCTCGCTGGACCCGCTCGGAAGAATGTTCGACAACTGTCTTGGAGATCGACCCGTCGGTGCCACCGATGTTCAAACGTTCGCAGACCACACCGATTCTTCGGTGCCCGAGATCCAAGAGATGGGCCATCTGCTTGAATCCTGCAGCGCGATCATCGATTCCGATGAACGGCAAGCCGCAGTCCGCGGGTGAATCGATCGCAACTGCCGGCGTTCCGGAGTGAATCAGGGCCGCAATGATCGGGTGGGTAGGAGTCACATTGTGCAGGACGACTCCGTCGACCAAACCTCTGACCGCGGGAGAATTGAATCCTTCTTCCCTACTGGAGACCAACGGCAACAAAGTCAGGGCAACGTCGGCGAGTTCGTTGACTTCGACTACCCCCTTCATCAACAGCATGGTCGACGGGTCTTCCAGTGCGTGCCCCAACGACTCCATCACCATGATGCCAACCGCTCCGACTCGGCCGGAGCGCAGGCTACTGCCGACGATGTTCGGCCCGGCGTAGGACAAAGACTGAGCGACTGCGTAGATGTGATCACGCTGCGATGCAGAAACTTTCGGAGAGTTACTGAACGCGTATGAGACAGCGGCTTGGGAGACGCCTGCTGCCCGCGCCACGTCCTTCATCGTAACCACTGAAGCGACTCCCCTTGCTCCGGACGAATCATCCGCCGTAACCCTTGACGATCTCACGAATTCTATCGTGGTCTCGTTTCAACCGAGTGTCGGCTTCGGTTGACCTGTCGTCACAGTAGATGGTGTTCACACATTCGCCCACACCGGACTGCATGCGTCCAAGCTCTACGAAAGCCCCCGAAGAGCTCGACACGGTATGGCACATCGTCTTTCCGCCCCGACATCGCCGTGTCGATCTCGCCACAGAGGTTGCATCGAGCTCGCACGGCGAGCGGCACAGACGGCTTGGGCATAGGCAACGACGAACCGATATGGCGACACGTGACACAGACGTACCCCACTTCTTCCTCCATACGGTGACCAGCCATGTTCGTCGCCCCACTCCTGCCGTAGCTCGGTAGCCTGAAAGATGTTTCTGCACTGAAGGTCCCGCACATGTACACACGACGACGTCCGTGAGACGTACCGTCGACAGCGGCGATTGCCCCGACTGAACACTTCGGGAGAAGGTAGGCGCGACACCGTGGTTTGCGATACTTTCGCCTGTCACGCCACATCTCAACCTTCACCTTGTTTTACCACCACCGACATGAGTGAATCGTATCACCTAGTGATACGATTCACTCATCTCTTCTATGAAGGGAATCAACGAAATCCTCTAGCCGAAGTCGCCGTTCGTGCTCGACCGCACGAAATGGGCATTGCTTGTCATCTTTCGCACTTCACGGAGCTTGCCAAGCCTCTTGGGCGACAGGGACACCCGACGTCAAGAATGCACTCGAGCTCACCACCAGCGGATTCGGTTTCGTCATCTTGGGACTGCCCGGTGGTTCCCTGTGCGGATTGCCGGCAACAGGCCGTCTCACTGCCGCGCGCGCAGCCCGCACCGCCGTCCCCCTCATCGAAGTCGGAATGCTAGTTCCTTCCGGAACGTCGCGACGAACTGATCGCCGACCCCTCCAGCAGCTCGAGACCTTTGACTGCCAACAGCAAGCGCTGCCGCGTTTCCGGGGCATCAAGGGATTTCCCGAGAATCGTCGAGATCCGCTCCAACCTGTTGTACAGAGTTCTGCGCTGCACGTAGAGCTTGTCCGCCGCTTCAGTCTTGCGACCGTCGACGCTGAGAAATGCGCGCAGTGTCGGCAGTAGCGGACTGGCCGAGTGCGCATCCTTCGTCAACAACGGACCTAATTCGTCTTCGACGAAGCTCGCCAGTTCCGGGCCCTGCGCCAGGGTCACCAAAATCCGCTCGACCCCCAGTTCGTCGAAGTGAAGGACACCACCAGAAGCTCGGGCGACCGCGGCAGCACTGCGCGCTTGAGTGAGCGCGACAGCAACCATGTCACGTGAAATAGCGCGGCTCACACCGACACCCGCACCGACGAAACCGACAAGATCCTCGATCTCCGGCGGACGGCCACTCACTTCCGGCGCCACCGTGACGATGTAATCACCCATGTCGGCACTGATCGCATTGGGACTGCTCCTGCGCTTGGGCCGGATTCCAGCAGAATCGTCACGAGTATTCTTGTTGGCCACGAACACTCGCATCAGGCCAGATCCGAGCCGATACCCCAGACGACTGGCCTGCTTCACGAACTCATCGCCGGAAATTTCTCCCAGCAGCAAGTGTGTCATCAAAGCGGTACTGCGCTGATCGTCACGCGCCTCGCGGCTACGATCGGTGAGAAGCGAGATCGCGATCGCTGCTGCTGCCCGCTCCGCCGCGAATTCAGCCGAGAACGGCGCGGTCGGCGATTGTCCTTGGAGCACGTGGATCCACCCCCACGGTTGACCACGCATGACGACGGGCCTTCGGACACAATCAGTTTCATTGTCGTGCGATACTCTGGCGTGACGATTCCACTCGTCGTCGTCGAATTCGACACCGTCCACTGAGAAATAGACCGTCACCCGGTGAGCGATGTTTTCCAGAACCACCGTGCTGTCGGTGAGCGCCGCCAGAGTCTCCACTATTCCGAGATGGTCTGCGCCGTCGAGCAGCAATCCCGAGAATGTTGCTTCGACCTCACGTTCACGAGTCAGGCTCCGAAGTCGCATTTCGGTCAGAATTTCGTGCACCTGGGCGGAGACTCCGGCGAACGACACTTCGTGGGTCAGCGCGATCACCGGAAGCAGCATTTGTTGGGCTTCCTGCACAACAGCTTGAGGAACTCGATCGAACATGCGACCGGATTCTTCGATCACCAGAGCTGCCGCACCGGCTCGAGAAACCGCCTTCACGTAAGCACGCTGCTCGGCTTCTGTTTCCCCTATACCGAGGCCCGCCGTCAGCAACAATTCGCCGCCGCTGAGAAATCGTGCGATATCGGGGATCTCGGACGAGTGAACCCATCGGACTTCGCGTTGATCCAGATCCGTTCCGCTGGTGAGTACGTGAGGACCGGCCGCGCGGATCAGTGAGAGTTCCAGAGCGTCCGCAACCGTGAAAGACATGTCAAAGACACTACACAAAACGTGTCGTCCAGCCGAGACATCTTTCCCGGCTTGCGTCTAGCTGTGAATGCAGTCACAGGACAGTATTTCTACAACCCCAGGGCTTCGCCGGGGGTCGCCAAACAGAGTTGAGACACATGGCGAACCCGCTTCCTACCTGTCCGAAGATTTGTTTCAGCGCCCCTGTACTGCCGGCCCACCGTCCGAGTAATCGCTACCGATTCTCGAACCGAACGCGAACTGCAGGGCACCGATCCGAATCTCGACACGCACAACGCCGTGCGACCGGGTGACCTGATTTCGCTCTTTCGACCGAACACCGAAACACCCTTTCGAGGAGTCCTCAATGCCCCTGACCGAAGACCAGCAGAAACGGCCGCCAAGCGCGGGAATCTCTGTCGATGACGTCGGCCGTTCCACTCGTTCCGCGGCACCTCAGCCGCTCCACGCATCCTCGCAGGAATGGCTACCGGCTCTGCTCAAACGCATTCTGCCGAGCACACCTTCGCAGGTCGTTCAGCGGGTGATGCTGACTGTACTGGTCGCATCGGTGGTGATTCTGGGCATCGCCAACCCGATCTTCCGGCAGTCGGACAACCTGCTCAACGTGCTGCAACAGGCGGCGATGGTCGGAATCATTGCCGGCGGTATGCAGCTGATGATTATCTCGGGTGGCTTCGATCTCTCGGTCGGAATCGTGGCAGCGGCAGCCGGATGCGCTGCAGCGTACGTCAGTCTCCAGCACGGTATAGCCATCGGAATTCTCGTCGGATTGGTCGCCGGTCTACTCGCCGGCTTCGTGAACGGCATCCTCGTAGCCAAGATCGGCATCAACCCATTCGTGGCCACGTTCGGTACACAAGCCGTCGTCACCGGACTGCTGTACGCCGCAACCGGCGCCACCCCGATCGCTCCTCTTCCTTCCGGATGGACCGATCTGGGCTTGAAGAACATCGCCGGAATCTCCTTTGCCAGTCTTACATTCGTCGTGGTCATCCTGATTCTGCTGTTCGTCTTACGATGCACGCTCTTCGGCCAGCACATCTACGCCGTCGGGAGCAACAAGGAAGGGTCGCGCCGCGCCGGAATCCATGTCGATCGGGTTCTGATTGCCGTCTATGCCATCGGCGGGCTGTGCGCCGCCATCGCAGGAATTCTTCTTGTCTCGATCTCCGGAATCGGGAGTCCGGCAACAGGTACACAGTGGGCACTTCTCGCCATCGCCGCCGTCATCATCGGCGGCACACCACTCACCGGCGGAGTCGGCGGCATCAGCTCCGCGGTGATCGGCATCCTGTCGCTCACCGTCCTGACAAACGCGTTGAACCTGTACAGCGTGTCCGCTTACTGGCAGCCGGCGCTGACGGGTACGGCCGTTCTGCTCGCAGTCGGCTTCGAAGCGTTCCGCAGCGCCCGCAAACGCTGATACATCCGATTCCCCTCGCAGCCAACCACATTCCAGGAGTGAAAACACATGACCGTAAGAAGAACTTCTCGAACGATCCAAACCGCATTTGCCCTTTGCCTGGCTGCGTTCGTCGCCGTCGCACTCACGGCCTGCGGAACCGCACCTTCCTCGGGTGCGAACAAGACATTGGGCTTCGTGGTGTACGACGTCGGCGTCGACCCATGGATGAACGTAGCCATCTCGACTGTGCAAGAAGAAGCTGAAGCTGCGGGATACAAGCTCAGTGTTGTCAACGGGCACAACGACATCGCTCAGATGAGTAGCGGAATGGACCAGCTGGTCACGCAGAAGGTCGACGCCATTCTCCTCGCCCCCAGCGACCAGGACAGCATGACTCCGTCTATCAAACGAGCCGAAGCAGCAGGAATCCCGGTCATCGCATTCTCCCTGGCGCTGTCCGAAGACGCCCCGGTCTCCTCGTTCGTAGGGACCGACGACGTTCAGGTCGGACGCGAGCAGGCGAAGATGGTCGCAGGAGCAATAGGCAATCGGGGCAACGTCGCCTTGATGACCGGCATCCTCGGCAGTGGGCCGCAGATCGGTCGGTCGGAAGGATTCCGTGCCGAACTGCAGGAGAACTTCCCCGACGTCAAGCTCGTAGAAGAGCAGCCGAACAACTGGGCGAACGACAAGACCATCAGCCTGACCCAGGACTGGCTCGCGAAGTATCCGGCGGGGCAGATCAACGCCGTGGTCGCGCAAGGACCTGAATTGGCTGCGGGCGCCCGCCTGGCCAAGTCTATGGGCCGAAGCGAAATCGTCTTCGTCGGCAACGACTATCCGGAAGAGATGCGCGAGAGCATCCTCGCGGGAGACACGTACGGAACCATCAACGGTGATCCCAAGGAGATGGCGCGAGAAGCTGTCGCCGCCATGCTGACCCTGCTGGACGGTGGCACGGTGCAACCCAAGATCTTCGTCCCGATCCCGCCCGTAACATCCGCCAATGTCGCCGACTCTCCCGCAGCGTACTGATTCGAGACGACCCCCCCAGATCGGAACCACCTCAATGAGTACTATCACCAACACCACCGAGCCTCTTCTCCAGACTACGAACCTCTCCAAGTTCTACGGCGGCGTCAAAGCTTTGCAAGGCGCCTCCATCAGCGTCGGACACGGTGAGCACATCGCCATCATGGGCGACAACGGCGCAGGCAAGTCCACCTTCGTCAAGATCCTTTCCGGCGCGCAACCGTCGAGTGATGGCACCATCCGATTCGACGGTGCGGACTGTGAGTTCCAAAGCCCGATCGATGCACGCGAAGCCGGGATCGAAACCGTCTATCAGGATCTTTCACTCGCAGACGACCTCGACGTCCTGACCAACCTGTTCCTCGGGCGTGAAGAGAAGCTGATCAACTTGGGCGGCTTGAGCGTGCTCAACAGACGCAAGATGGCCAAGCGTGCAACCGAATTGCTCACGGAGATCGGAGTGAACGTGCCCGAGGTACACCGGACCGTTCGGGGTCTTTCCGGTGGCCAGCGCCAGGGTATCGCCATCGCCCGCGCATCCGGTTGGGGATCGAAGCTCATCATCATGGACGAACCCACAGCGGCACTGGGCCTGCAGGAGACCGCCCACGTCCACGACATCATCAAACGCCTCAAACAACGCGGAGTCGCGGTCATCATCGTCAGCCACAACATGCAACAGGTGCTGGAACTGACCGACCGGGTGTACGTTTTCCGGCGAGGCCAGGTCGTCGGGTGCCGAAACACCAAGGAAACCACCGCCGACGAGATCGTCTCGATGATCACCGGCGCTCGACCTGCAGAGGCCGTCACGTAAGCAGCTGTAGCTGCAGGCAGATCGACGTACAGGCCCGTCTGAAGTCACCACGACTTTCGACGGGCCTGTTCGTGTCGCGGATCCGATACTCACCGTCACCGTCACCGTCACCGTCGGCGTCGGCGTCGGCGTCGGACATCCGAGACCCTTTCCGTCACCCCTCTGGCCCCCACCGCCCCAGACGAGGCAGAACTACAGCCGCCGAGACGAAAAGTGCTCGGGCCCAACCTGATGAGGTTGGGCCCGAGCACTTTCGGTGTTCGGTTAGTTGATCTGTACTCGGCCATCGACGGCTTCGATCCGCGGGATCGGCAGTGCGCGTAAGGCAGGCGGGGCTGTCACGAACTCCTCGACGGTCGGTACTTCACCGTTCGGAATCCTCTGCTTCATCACGGACGGGTTCATGATCACGACTGTATTCATGTTTCCCGGATGCGTCTCCAAACCGAACACGGCTACTGACCGACTGCTTCGATCAATGCGCTGAGGTGGGTGTAGCTCTTCTTCGCGGCGTCGAGCGTGCCGCACTCCACCGACAAGACGACGTCGTGGTCGGCCGCGGCGAGCGTGTCGACGATGCGCTTCCAGTCGATGACACCTTCACCGCAGGCGCATCCCAGCATGCCTCTCACTTTTCCGCGTAGACGTTTCGCGTCGTCCACCGCAATGTCCTTGGCGTGCAAGTGCGTGACCTGACCGATGATGGCTTCGAGCCACTCGTGCGGATCGTTCTCACTCAGGTAGCTGTTTCCGGTATCGAGGTTGATCGTCAGGGCAGGACTGTCGACCAAATTCATGATCTTGTCGAGGCGCTCCGGAGTCGCGGTGTACGGCCCGTGGGTCTCGATTGCGATCTTGATACCCCGGGGCTCCGCGACCAGCGCTGCCTCCTTCAGGGTGTACCGCATGAGCGTGTAGTTCTCTTCCTCCGTGGTCCAGGACGGGGTGGGTCCATCGTCGACCATGATCATCGGAGAACCCACCTCCGCGGCGTAGCGGATGGCCTGGCGGAAGTACTCCACTGCCACCTCCGGCTTGGCGAGTGGCGCGTGGCTCGACAGCGACGAGATGCTGAGACCGCGATCTTCGGCCGCATTCCGCAGGATCAACGGATCGTCGAGCATGGAACGGCTGTGGAAATATCCTGCTGCACTGAGCAGTTCACGACCCCAGTGCACCATCGGCTCGACGTACTTGTAGCCGATCTCGGCAGCTTGGTCCATGGCCCAATCGAAAGAGCCGTTCTCGTATCGCGCGAACTCCAGATTAAGTCCGAGTTTGATGTTGCCCATGACTTACAACTACTTTCCGGTGAGGGGTGGGTCAGAAGCCGCGCTGGTTCACGTAGTCGTCTCGAACTTCGCCGTGGTAGGCCGGTACGGTGATATCCCACCAACCCATTGCATGCATCTCGGTCCAGGGCAGCTCGCGAGCACTGATCGCCTCGATGACTACGGGGCCCTCGGTCTCGAATGCGCGCTGAACAGCGGCGCCGAGCTTTGCGGGATCCTCGACTCGCTCGGACTTGCATCCGAGGGACTGCGCGAACGCAGTGATATCGGCGAAGTACGGGGATCCATCCGGCAACTTCCAGCCTGAGATGATTTCCCGTTCCGCGCCGAAGAGATTGATCTGGAGGTCCTTGATTGCTTCCCAGCCACCGTTGTTCAGAACGACGAAGACGACATTGACGCCGCTCATGGCGGCAGCTGCGATCTCCGTGCCGGTCTGTAGGAACGCGCCATCGCCGACGAGCGCGAGAACCGGCTTGTCCGGTGCGCCGATCGCGGCGCCGATCGCGGCAGGTACACCGAATCCGATTCCGGAGAATCCGCCGGCAACGATGTTGCTCTTCGGCTCGTAGATCGGGAATTCGTTGAACGCCTGGTTTGCCGGGTTGCTGGAATCGGTGACCAGAATTCCGTTACGCGGAAGGACCTTTCGGATCTCGACCATTGCCCGCGAGTTGGTCATCGGCAAGTAGTCGGTCTCACGCATAGGGCGCAGGTGCTCGTCCCACCGTGCCTTCAAGTCCTGAAGTTCGGCGTAGTAGTCGGTTGCCCGGAAGTCGTAATCCGCTGCCGGTGCGCCGAGTTCGTCGATCAGAGACGAGAGCGAGGTCTTGGCGTCGCCGACGATCCCGACCTCGACCGGGTAGTTGCGGCCGATCTCGAATCCGTCGATGTCTATGTGAACGAGTTTCGTGTTAGGGATGTCGAATGTGACTCCTGGGCGATACGAGGACGTGATGCGATCGCTGAACCGGCAACCCACTGCAAGAATGACGTCGGCGGTCTTGGTGACTCCGTTACCCGGAATCGATCCCATGTCGCCGCACGGCCACGCGTACAGATCGTGGTCTGCAGGGAATGCGCCTTTGCCCTGGAAGGAGTGCGTCACGGGAGCGCCGAGACGTTCCGCCAGTGTGAGGAGTTCCGCACCGGCCTCGGCTGCGATGACGCCTCCGCCAGCGAGGATCACGGGACGCTTAGCACCCGCCAGTAGCTTGGCTGCCTCGGCAATGGCGACGGGATCACCAGTCGCCCGGGTCTGAGCTCGGCGCGAGTACAACTCTGGAACATAGTCGCCGTACTCAGCTTGCAGGTCCTGCGGGATATCCACCAGGACAGGCCCTCTGCGACCTTCGAGCATCGTGTTGAACGCCTGAGCCATCGCGGAAGGTAGCTGCTCGAGTCGACCGGGCTGCCACCAGCGCTTGACGACCGGCTCGACCATCCGTGGGAAATTGTTCCCGTGCGGCCGATCGATCTCCTGGAGGACGCCGCGGTTCTCCATATACGTGTGAACGGCGCCGGTGATCAGAATCATCGGCTGCGAGTCCGCGAACGCAGTCGCGATTCCGGTTACGGTGTTTGTCGCTCCCGGTCCGATGGAAGTACAGACGGCCGCGATCTTGCCCGATGCGCGGTAGTAGCCGTCGGCCATGTGTGCGGCGCCCTGCTCGTGGATGGCGGGAACCAACTCGATTTCGTCGGCCCGGTCGACGAACGCATCAAGTAACGCCGTATTGCCGTGTCCCGGAATAGCGAATACCTTTTCAACTCCTTCACGGATCAGTATGTCGACCACCATCTGGCCACCGGTGAGCTTTTGCACAGTCATGTTCTTCACTTTCGAATCGAAAAGAATTGGGGGTGAGCAATTTATGCAGAGATCGACGAGCCGTGCGATGCACCCGCCGTGGAGTCGCCACTTCGAGCGATGATCGAATCTGCAACACGCAACGCGTTCGCCGCGATCGACAGCGCCGGATTCATCACCGGGAGCGACGGAAAGAAGGAGGAGTCGACGACATACAGGTTGTCGACATCGTGTGCCTGGCAACTCGGATCGAGGACCGATGTAGCCGGGTCGGTACCGAGCCGAACGGTTCCGGCCTGATGCGAGTTGACCTCTATCCCTGTTCCTTCACTGATGACCACCGGAAATCCGATCTTGCGAAGCATTTTTCGCGTCTCGCGAACCAGAACCTCGTGTGCCCGGACGTTATTCGGTTTCCATGCGATCTGGATACGCCCTCCGGGAGTCAGCGTGACACGATTTTCAGGGTTGGGCAGATCCTCCGTGAACAGCCACCAATCGGTACTACGGTTCGTGGCAAGGCTCAACGCCCATTTGGGGATGTGGGGCCGTTGCCCCTTGATCATCTCCGCTTGGAGCTTCCCGATCAGTTGCACGTGGCCTAGCGGATACGGATGATCGTCAGTGCCACGCAGGTAGAAGTCGTTGAAGTACAACGTCTTTTGAAATTCGGACTTGTTCTTCTTGAGTGGGTCGATGGCCACCATGATCGAGTTCATGTGCACCATGTAGTTACGACCGACCATTCCGGAGGAATTTGCGAGCCCGTCAGGATGGACAGATGTGGCCGAACGTAGCAGCAGCGCTGCAGAATTGACCGCACCACAGGAGATTACGACCGTATCCGCACGTACTGTGGAGGTGACGCCGCGATGGGTCAATTCGACGCCTGATGCTCGACGTCCGGAATCGTCGGTCAACACCTTCTCCACGTACCCGTTCGTGACGATTTCGACGTTGCCCGAATCGAGTGCGGGTCGCACGCAACAGACGTCGGCATCCGATTTCGCCAAGGTACGGCAGGGGAACCCGTCGCATGTCTTGCATCGAATACATGACCCACCCTGCCGAAGGTCGACCCCGAGAGGGAGATTGGAAGGGGTGAAACCCGCCTTACGCATGTCGTCGGCGACCTGCTGTATCGCTGGCTCGTGCCCTACGGGAGGGTACGGAAATGGTTGGTCGCGTGGCAACGTCGGGTCGTCGGTGTGGTCGCCGTGAACCTTGTACACCTGCTCGGCACGTGCGTAGTAGGGTTCGAGATCGTCATACGAGAACGGCCATGCCGGCGATTCACCGTCCTGATGCCGTGAGGACTGAAAATCCTCTCTCCTGAACCTGACCAACGAGCCACCGTAGAATTTGGTGTTTCCGCCGACGTAATAGTAGGTGCCGGGGGCGAACTCCCGCCCTTCGGTGTCGACCCATTTTTCGGCGTTCTTGTACCGATCTTTCTCGAACACCGCTCGGGGGTCCCAATTCTGACGTTCCTGTGGAAGGAAGTCTCCCCTCTCGATCAAGAGCACATCGAGGCCGGAATCCTTGAGAGCGTATGCCATCGTTCCACCCCCCATTCCGCTTCCCACGACGATGACGTCGTAGTTGCTCTTACAGGGGGGATGACTGTCCATTCGTGTCTTTTCGAACATGGTTTCCGTCTCCTGGCTGGCTTGGCGCGGTACGTCCTTGAACCGTGCCGACTCAGCTTCTGTCAATCCTGACACAACAGGACTGCAAGTAGTTATACGTATCACTAAACGATACCGCCCACATGTGCGGTGTCAACCGCCCTGAAGACCTGGTCAGGTCGACGGGACGAGTGGATCGAAATCGGGAGCCGACACGATCGCAGTTCGTGCCAAATTCGCAGGCTCCATGATCGCGTCCAAATCCTCCTTGCCCAACAACCCGCGTTCGAGCACCAACTCCACGACGGTACGACCGGAAGCAAGCGCGTCCGCCGCCAATTCCGTCGCGGCTGTGTAGCCGATGTAGGGATTGAGCGCGGTCACGACACCGATCGAAGCCGCGACCGTTCGTTCGAGATGCTCGACGTTGGCGGTAATGCCGATCACGCATCGCTCGCGCAACACAGTGCAGCCCCGCGTGAGGAGTTCTGCAGTCTCGAACAAGCTGTGTGCAATGACCGGTTCGAATGCGTTGAGCTGCAGTTGACCCGCCTCGGCAGCCATGGTGATGGTCAGATCGTTTCCCACCACCCGGTAGGCAATCTGATTGACCACTTCCGGAATGACCGGATTGACCTTTCCGGGCATGATCGACGAACCTGCCTGCACCGCAGGTAAATTGATCTCACCCAGACCTGCTCGTGGGCCTGAGGACAGCAATCTCAGATCGTTGCAGATCTTGGACAGTTTGACCGCGGTACGCTTGAGCACTCCCGACAGCTGAACGAAGGCCCCGACGTCCTGGGTTGCTTCGATGAGATCCGATGCCGTCGAGATGTCGAGACCGGTGATCGACACCAGATGCTCACGCACACGTCTGGCGTACTCCGGGTGCGCATTGAGACCGGTACCTATCGCCGTCCCTCCCAGGTTGATCTCCGAGATCAACCGAGCGGCCTCTTCCAGTCTCTGAGAGTCCTCCTTGATCATCACGGCGAACGTGACAATCTCTTGACCGAGAGTCATCGGGACCGCGTCTTGCAACTGAGTCCGCCCGACCTTGAGCACGTGGGAGAACTCGGCTGCTTTCTCCGCGAATGCGCCTGCAAGTTCGTCCATCGCACCTCGAAGCCTGGTGACGGCACCTTGCAAGCCGATTTTGATCGCGGTGGGGTAGACGTCGTTGGTGCTCTGACTCATGTTGACGTGTTCGAGCGGATGGAGGAATTGGTACTGCCCCCGTTCGCCGCCGAGAATTTCGAGCGCGCGGTTCGCGACCACTTCGTTGGCGTTCATGTTCGATGACGTGCCGGCACCACCCTGAATGACGTCGACGACGAACTGGTCGGTGAACCTGCCCGCACGAATCTCCTTGCAAGCTTGCTCGATCGCCGCTGCATGCTCGGGCGAGAGGATTCCGAGGTCGGCGTTCGCCCGAGCAGCGGCCTGCTTGACCGCAGCCAACGCCGATACCATGTCCGGGTGGACCGAGAGAGGAATACCGGTGATCGGGAAGTTCTCCAGTGCTCTCAGCGTGTGGATGCCGTAGTAGGCCTCCGCAGGCACTTCGCGATCACCGAGCAGGTCGTGCTCGATGCGCATCGTCATTTGAGGTTTGCCGCCACCGGGATCTCGCCCCACGGTAGTTCGGCTCCACCGAACTTCGCCGCACGCAGGTCACCTGAACGGGCGTGGCCTTCGAAGCGTTCCAGTCGGGACAGTCGCGCAGCGATCTCGCCGATCCTGGCGCTCGCCGCCGGATCGCGCACCTCCTGGAAAGTGAGGGTTTTGAGGAACTTCCCTACCCAGAGCCCTCCGGTGTAGCGCGCAGCGCCAAGAGTAGGAAGTACGTGGTTGGTCCCGATCACTTTGTCGCCGTATGGAACACACGTTCCTTCCCCCAGAAAAAGGGCACCGTAGTTGCTCATGCTGTCGAGCGCTTCACGCGGATTCTGCGTCAGGATCTGTACGTGCTCGGAGGCAAACTTGTCCGCGAGTTCATATGCTTCGGAGAGAGTCTCGACAACGTGGATCTGTCCGTGGTCGCGCCAAGCGGGCCCGGCGATCGCGTTCGTCTCCAGACCGGGTAGCAATGCGTCGATGTGTTTGATCACCTCGTTGCCCACAGCCTCGGACGTCGTGATCAACACACACGGTGAATCCGGACCGTGTTCAGCCTGGCTGAGTAGATCCACTGCGATGGTGAACGGGTCGGCGCACTCGTCGGCAACGATCAGTGTTTCGGTGGGACCTGCAAAGAGATCGATTCCGACCTCACCGAAGAGTTGACGCTTTGCCTCTGCCACGTATGCGTTGCCCGGCCCCGTGAGGATCGAGACAGGATCGATCGTCTCGGTACCGAGAGCCAGCGCTGCAATCGCCTGTACGCCACCGAGCACGAAAATCTCGTCGGCCCCGGCGAGATGCATTGCGGTGATGCTGATCTGGGGCGGAAGCCCGTCATTCGGGGGCGTCGTAGCCGCGACGCGTTCGACGCCTGCGACCTTCGCGGTCAGCACCGTCATGTGCGCCGACGCTGTCAGCGGGTACCTGCCACCCGGAACGTAAGCTGCAGCCGCGTCGATCGGAATGTTCCGGTGCCCCAAGAACACGCCGGGCAGAGTCTCGACCTCGAGGTCTGTGATGGTGTCGCGCTGCGCCTGGGCGAAGTCGCGAATCTGACGCTGCGCGAACTGCAGGTCCTCGAGGACCGTTGTCGGGACGGACTTGACGATCTCGCGGATCTGATCTTCGTCGAGCCTGAACGAATCCGGTGACCACCGGTCGAAACGGTCAGAGTACTTGCGGACCGCGTCGTCACCGTTGGCACGAATGTCTGCGATCACACCCGCGACAGTGTCGACCACCGCCGGATTGCTGGCACGCTGCGCTGGTTCGCCGACTGCGGCTTTGAGAACGAACGACATTGGCGGGTTACTCCTTCGAGGTGAGGCATGAAATCAAACTGATAGCCCTAGCTTTCCTGCGAAGTGATCCAGCGGACAGACACATAGGGGGAACCACTTCTGCCAAATTCTGCCCAATCCGTGCATGATATGCCGGTCGTTCGAAAGCTCACGGTCAGAGCAGGTGCAGCGCTCGCGCCTGCTCACAGTGGTCGATCAGCGGCTCACGCTTGCACGTTTTGGCGCTGTCGATATCTATCGCCACTTCGTAGGGTTGGCCTACCAGATTTCGTCCGCGCCGAACTCCTGACGTCGAGTCGGCCGATACCCGGAGCCGTCGCTGTCTATTCGACATCGTCGATGCCCGAGAAGGAATACTTCGATGAGCGAACAACCGCATCTCGTCTGGGGAATCGTCGGTGCGAGTGATATCGCCGAAACGAGAATGATTCCCGCACTGCGAAGGACCGGCCACCACATCAGTTCCGTGTACAGCGGAAATGCGGACCATGCCGAGCAGTACGCACGTCGGAACGAGATATCGAACGGAACGAACAAGCTGAACGATCTGCTCAGCGATCCCCTCATCGATGCGGTCTACATCTCCAGTGCAAATGATCGCCACCTCGAGCAGGTGTGCGCGGCGGCAGCAGCCGGAAAACACGTTCTCTGTGAGAAGCCGCTGTCGACGAGCATCGACAATGCGCGGAAGATGACCGCCGCTTGCGAATCCGCCGGCGTAGTCCTAGGCGTCAACCACCACCTGCCCGCAGCAGGTACGCACCAGGCCATTCGACGCACAGTGGCGCGCGGCGACATAGGCCGGATTCTGTCGGTCAGTGTTCGCCACACGTCGCTCCTACCCGAACGTTTGCGAGGGTGGCGACTCGGTAGCACGCCGGGATCAGGCGCCGTCATGGATCTTTCCTGCCACAACGCCTCCGTCGTGAATCCGCTACTCGGCACAAGAGCACTGACGGCGAGCGCGATCACTGTGGCCCAAGGAGATTGGGTGACCGAAGCCGAAGATGCAGCCTCCTCGTCGATTCTCTACGAGAACAACGTCCTTGTACGATTCCACGACACTTTCACTACGCCATTCGCACCCACGTATGTGGAGGTGCACGGGACAGCCGGCAGCCTTCATGCAGCCGACGTCATGACTCCGGAACCCATCGGGTCGGTCGTTCTGCACGATCGCCGGGGATCGCACGAGATCGATGTCGAAGACCGCCGGCACACGTACGACATCACGCTGGAACACTTCACCCGTGCCACGCGCGGTGACGGCCGACCAGTCGTCGACGGACTCGACGCGACCAACGCACTGGCAGTGAGCATCTCGATACTCGAGTCGGCCAGGACGGGTAACCGGGTCCCAGTCGACTTCTGTGGACAGTAGCCGTTCACAATTCACACTCGGAGCTGGTTCGATCCAAGGTAGAGGTTCATGAAACGTCCCACTGAGCGTGACGAAAATACGGATTGGAATAGATTCGCGATCCCACAATTCGTGGAACTTCTGCGGGCCGGTTCAGTTGGGCGCGGCCCGGCAATCGTAGGGATCGATGGGAGGGGTGGTTCCGGCAAGTCGACGCTGGCCGCACTGCTATCGGCAAACTGTACAGGGACGGTCATCGTGCACACAGATGACATCGCGTGCAGTCGAACATTTTTTGGCTGGGATACCTTGCTCGCCAAGGAATTACTGGAACCTATCCGGCGAAATGGGCTTCCATTCACCTTCCAGCCGAACCACGACAAGCCTCGCGATATCGCTGTCCCTGACCAGACGACGTTGCTTCTCGTGGAAGGTGCCGGGTCGATCCGCCGTTCATTGCGGATGTTGTACGACGCGACAGTGTGGGTCGACACCGCACCGGAGACAGCGCGACAACGATTGGTCGAGCTCGGCGAGGATCCACAGGGCTATCACGACGACAGGATGATCGAAGAGAATTCGTTGCTGAACGCGGACCGCCCTTGGGCGCACGCAATGTTTCACGTGTCTGGAACCAACTCTGCGACCAACGGCACAGTCCTGGTGCGCCGAACATAACCCCGTCGACCTCGAACGGCATTGGCATCACGAGTCGTCCACGGGGTTGTCTACGACGGGTCGCTGCCCAGTTGCGGCATATTCTCCTGTACAGAGCGTCGGTGTCTTGTCATGTACGTGGCGTCGGTGTCGCCAGCGATCGCGCGGCCCGATTCTGTACGAGTAGCAACCTGGATCAATCCGAGCCGAAACACACTACCGGGCACGGCGAGCCGCGACGAAGGGTGAGATCGAGCCTCTCGGCGATATCGTGAGGCGCGAAAAGGGCCGAACCCGAATAGTTCTCGATCTCTTCCAGACTCCACCATCTGAAACCGTGTAGGTGCTCATCGCGCAATTCTGCGTCGGTCAGTGCCCCTCGTGGTTCGAATTCATGAACTCGAACCAGGAAATAGAAGTTGTCGACGCCGCTGAATCCGGGAAAGTGCTCTGGATCGATGATCGTTTGGCGCCAGACGAGCGGCTGCGTCGTGCGTAGTTCGAGCCCTACCTCTTCTCGAAGCTCTCGCTCGAGTTTGCCGCGTGGGGTCTCACGTTCCTCACAACGGCCACCGGGCGTGATCCAATAGGTTTCATCGGATCTAGATCGAAACTTGCACAACAGTATTCGATACGAATGATCCACGATCAGCGCTCGCGCAGAACGTCTGATCGACTCCGAAGGTCCGCCGGTGCTCATGTTTCTTCCTCAAATCCCGAACAGAATTTCCTTCCGTTCGGTGACACCAGTGCGAGTACACCGGATTTCGATGTACTCGCACGTGGGCCACTGCTTGTTCGACCTCAGCGGGAGACCGTGTGATGCTCCGGCTTCGGAGCATTTCCCGTACGTTCAGTTTCCGAGTATCGCGGAACGGTTTTCATCAAAACAGGACCGCCGACGGCGATGAGCAGGAGCAAGATTGCCGGCAGCGCCGGCATCCAGCCGATTCCGAATCCGTCGACGATGAGCGTGATCGCAGCCGGCCCGGCGAGCATGCCGACGTAGCCGATCGCATTGACAATTCCGATGTTTCTTCCGGCGTTCTCGGGGTCACGACGGCCGGCAGCAGAGAGCATCAGCGGAGCCATGCATGCCAGCCCGAGCCCCAGGAGAACGAATCCCACCAGGGCGAACGGAGCTGACGCACCCCCGATCGCGAGCAAGGCACCGACGAATCCGATCACACCACTGACGGCCACGATGACGCGCGCACCGAAGTACTCGGCGAGCCGGTCGCCGAAGAGGCGCCCCACGAACTGTGCACCGGAGTAGAAGGTCACAGCTGTCGCAGCCATACCTGCGCTGGTATCGGCATGGCGCCGGACGAACTCCTGTCCCCAGTCCAGAATTGCGCCTTCGCTGAGCATCGATGCCAGCATCAAGAGGCCGAATCCGGCCATGATCAGCAAAGTCGTCGTCGACGCCGATCTCTCGGTTGTCGATTGCTTCTCGATCGCGACTGCGGCAGCCGGGGGAAGCAGCTCATCGCGAGTCAACAGCCAGCGACCGAACACAGCTCCGAGAACCGACATCGTGACACCGATCGAGATGTAGGCCACGGCGGGGCTCTCGACATAGTGACGGGCGATTGCACTGGCCACCAGGCCGATGACGAATCCGCCTGCCGGATAGGCCGCGTGGAACGCAGACATGATGGGCCTGCCGTAGTAACGCTCCACCTGCACACCGTGTGTGTTGAAGGCGGTATCGAAGGCACCTCTCAACAGGCCGATCATCACGCCGAGGAACATTGCGCTGGCAATACCCTGCAAGAACGCGAACGGGATATACATCAACGGGTAGATGATCATCGTCGGCATACAGGTGGCTCGCGGACCGTACCTGTCGACGAACGGCCCGATGAGGAAGCAGCCGACTGCAGCGCCGACGCCGATCGCCAGTGCCACCAGCCCGAAATTCGAGTCTCCGCCCTCCCCCGACCACCCCAGGTGAGCACGGAGCGCAGTGGTGTTCGTCGACCACGTGAGCATGACCGCTCCCAATTGCGCGAATCCGAAGAATGTCGCAACCCGGGCAAGCCGAATTCGCTGGAGGCTCAGCGCCGGCCGGTCTTCCGAAATGTTCGTAGTCATTGTGAGTCCTCAATCTGCACACGCGTGCCCCTCAATAGGGTTGCGAGGCACGTCATGTACTGCAATCAGCGTTGTCCAAATCACGTTACGGAGTCGCCATCACAACAACGATGCGCAGTGCGAGAACTAATTCACCATAAATATGCACATATCGCGCACATCCTAGGCCAAACAGTCCCCGCAGCCGCACGCCCGCCAGGTCGACACTGCGCACTGCATCATTGCGCGTAACGACACCGGGGGATAACATTCACCATTCTCGTGCGGTTAAACGTATCACCGCACGTGGAAGAGTCAATAGGGCAAGAATCAGCGCACTGGTAATTGATCGACCGAGCCGTGTGCCCGAAGGTGAGCCTCGTGCCGGTGTAAAAGTAGCTACAGCGAGCCTGCACTGTTTTGCAACGACGCGTGGACGGTCACCCGCGAGACCGCACTCGCAAGCCTCCTGGCCGGCGCTGACCGCCTACTGATCCCCGGCGGCGATGAAGTCGCCACTGTTGCAAAGTCGTTGGCCGCCGCGGCCGTCCGGAATCCGATAGCTGGAGAACGCCTTCGCAACGCAACAAACCGTGTCCGCGCGCTGGTCAATGCGACCGACCTACGCGATTTCCCAGGCAAACAAAAGCGAGGTTGAACGCGTCGTGGCCGACACCAAACGCTGGCGACCGCCTTCCGCGACACTGCACACAGCAGTTACTCCCCCACCCGCTTCGCCCGCACAGTCACTCCCCCACCCGCTTCGCCCCCACAGTCACTCCCCCACCCGCTTCGCCCCCACCATGCGCCTCGCTATCTCCAAATACCTCTCCACCAACTCGTCCGGAGACAACTCACCGTCCGGTCGGTACCAGACCGCGACGGCGACGCACATCGTCACCACGGCTCGGCTGGCGTCCTCGGGATGGTCGGCTTCGAACACTCCCGAAGCGACGCCGTCGAGGACGATCCGGTCCACCTGCTTCTGCTGTTCGTCGCGCTGGGCGATGTAACCAGCCCGGCTGTCGGGCTCCATGCTGCGAATCTCCGAGGAGGCGACGAACGACTGCTCGCGTCGAAACATGTGGAACCGCAACAGAGATTCGATCACCGCGTCGAAGCGATCGGAGGGATCGTCCCCGGCATCGAGTTCGGCGGCGCGGCTTCGCTCCAACAACTCCGTCATCACCACGGTCGCCAGACCGATCAGCAGAGCCTGCTTGGACGGGTAGTGGTGGTAGAGCCCCGGCACCGACAGCCCGGACCGCGACGCGACGTCACGGATCGAAGTCCCGTGATAGCCCTGCTCGACGAACGCCTCCAGCGCCGCAGCGAGCGGTTTCGGTAGTCCCAGGTCTTCGTAATCGCGCCAGGACCCGCGTACCGGAAGCTCGTTCGTCATACCGATACCGTAGATCGCTCTTGCGCCGCCGCCGAACACGTCGGAGCCATTGGTTAGAGTCGGTGTTCACCGAAAGACAGGGACCAGTCATGATCCATGTTCGCCACACCGCGGTTGCTGCCGTGCCGGTTGATGTCGCCTTCGACTACATCGACAACTACCGCAATGTCCCGACGTGGATGTTCGGTGTTTCCGAGTTCACCCCGTTCGGAGAGTTCGATCAGGGACTCGGCGCCACGTTCGACGCGGCCATGCAGATCGGGCCGAGCACGTTGCGCTCCAAACTCGAGGTCACCGAGTGGGAGAAGAATCGGATCATCAAGCTGTCCTCGCTCGGCGGTGTATCCAACTCGTCCACGTGGGAGTTCGCCGCGATCGACGATTCCAAGACCGAGCTTTCCGTCGACTTCGCCTACAAACTGCCCGGCGGCATTGCCGGCAAGGCACTCGGCCGATTGATCGGACCGTTCGTCGAAAACGCTGTCAAGAACAGCGAGGAAACACTGCGCCACAGCCTCGAGGAGCAGTTCGCGGCCCGCGGCGAAGGCTGAAACTACCCGCGGTCGCCTTCGAGTCCCAGCGCGTTGGCCCACACCTGAGTAGCCGTCTTGACGACGTCCTCGAACGGGACGGGGTTGCCGTCGGCGCCAGGTTCCTCGGAGACGAATGAACTGTAGGCAAGGCGGCTCACCATCGCCGACAGTGCTCGGGAAGCCAACAGCGGGTCCAACGAGGCGTCTGCCTTGCCAGCTGCTTGCAAGCGTTCGATGGCTCGGGCATTGCGAGAAATGAAGGTTTCGGCGCGGTCCCGACGCAGTTTCGCGAAGGCCGGGTCGATATGCGATACCTGCTCGAGTAGGCCCATGAGTTTGGCGTTGCGGCGAAAAGCCGTCAGGTAGGCACGGTTGCTCGATTCGAGGACCGCATACGGATTGTCGACGTCGCGGACCCGTCCCATGCCGGGGTGCAGCATGTCTTCCTGCGCGACGTCGAGAACTGCGGCGAAGATCTGCTCTTTGTTGTCGAAGTAGGTGTAGAACGTGCCGGTGGAGCAGTTCGCTTCCTTGGTGATGTCCGTGAGACGGGCGTCGAGATACCCTGCGCGCTCGAACACCGTTCGAGCCGCTGCGACCAGAGAAGCCCTGGTCCGGACGCCGCGGGCAGTCACCGGCAGGTCACGCAGAAGCTCCGTCGCAGCCATGGATGGTGGCGGACGGTCTTCCCAGTTCTCCTGAGGTTCGGCGCGAGAGGTCACCAGCTACTTATACGGCAAAGCCGGCGACATCTCGGCATCGGCGTCAGGTGATGGTGATTCCTCCGTCGACGGCGATGGTCTGACCGGTGACGTATCCGCCGGCCTCGGACGCGAGCCACACCATGGTGGCCGCGAGCTCTTCCGGATCGCCCATGCGGCCGAGGATCAGGCGCGGAGCCATCGCGTCCAAGTAACCGTCGTTGTATTGGTCTGTCATTTCCGACTTGAAGAAGCCGGGCGCGATCGCGTTGACGCGAATGCCCTTGCGCGTTCCCCACTGCTGTGCGAGGTCGCGGGTCAATCCGACGACGCCTGCCTTGCTCGCCGCATAGGCGGCCTGCGGGAGTCCGGCGGTCGTCAATCCGAGAATGCTCGAGATGTTGACGATGGAGCTGCCTGGGAGCATGACGCGGCCGCAGGCCTGCGCTGCCCAGTAGGACCCATTGAGGTTGATGTCGATGACGGCGCGGAACTGGTCCGGGGTCTCGCGGGTCGCCGGAACGGCAGTTCCGACGCCGGCGTTGTTGACCAGCACGTCCACGCGGCCGAACTTCTCCATCGCGGCGTCGACCATGTTCTGAGCCTGAGCCGGATCGACGATGTCGGTGGCCACGCACAATGCTTCGCGGCCTGCGTCACGCACGAGCTTGGCCGTGTCTTCGAGCTTGTCGACGCGGCGAGCAGCGAGGACGACGTCCGCGCCGGCCTCTGCTGCGGCTTTCGCAAACGCCACCCCGAGGCCCGACGACGCACCGGTCACGATGACCACTCGATCGGTCAGAGAGAACTTGTCGAGAACAGACATGCGCGGTGATGCTCCTGTGTCGTCGGGTTCGGGAAGTGGCGGTTGCAGTGACGTATCGACTGCAGTTGCGAAATTACAGGCCGAGATCGCGGCCGATGAGTTCCTTCATGATCTCGTTGGATCCGGCCCAGATCTTGGTGACGCGGGCGTCCATCCACGCGCGAGCGGCGCGGTACTCGGTCATGAAGCCGTAGCCACCGTGCAACTGAACGCAGTGATCGAGGACCTCGTTCTGCACCTGCGCGGTCCACCATTTAGCCTTGGCGGCGTCGATGGCGGTCAGCTCGCCGGCAGCGTGTGCCGCGACGCAGTTGTCGACGTAGGCCTGGGTGACCTCGATGCGGGTGACGAGATCCGCGAGAAGGAATTTGTTCCACTGCAGCGAGCCGATCGGCTGACCGAAAGCCTTGCGGTCCTTGGCATATTGCAGCGTCTCTTCGAGGATCGGAGCGGCGTGCGCGATGTTGGACACCGCAGCGCCGACGCGCTCCTGCGGCAGCATTTCCATCATGTGGATGAAGCCGCGGTCGATCTCACCGATGATGTTGGTGGACGGCACGCGAACGTTCTCGAAGAACAGTTCGGCGGTATCGGACTCGTGCTGGCCGACCTTGTCGAGCTTGCGTCCGCGCTCGAAGCCTTCCATGCCGGTCTCGACGGCAAAGAGGGTGATGCCCTTGGACTTCTTCTCGGGACTGGTCCGAGCCGCCACGATCACGAGGTCGGCGTTGTAGCCGTTGGTGATGAAGGTCTTGGAGCCGTTGATGATCCAGTCGTCGCCGTCCTTGACCGCAGTGGTCTTGAGCGAGGCGAGGTCGGATCCACCGGAAGGCTCGGTCATGCCGATGGCCGTCAGCATCTCACCGGTGCAGAACTTGGGCAGCCAACGCTGCTTCTGCTCTTCGGTGGTGAGCTGAACGAGGTAGGGAGCAACGACGTCGGCGTGAATGCCGAAGCTCGAAGCAACAGCTGCACTGGCGCGCGAGAGCTCTTCGGCCAGAACCGCGTTGAAGCGGTAGTCGCCGGCTTCGCTTCCGCCGTACGCCTCCGGAACCTCGAGTCCGAGGAAGCCGTTGCGTCCCGCTTCGAGCCAGATTTCACGATCGATGAAGCGCTGGTCGATCAGCTTCTCTGCGACCGGAAGGATGTTCCGGTTGACGAATTCGCGAGCAGATTCGCGAAATGCCTCGTGATCGGGTCCGTACAGAGTGCGACGCATGACGAGTTGCTTCCTTTCGGCGTGGCAAAGCCACACGTAACGATGTTCCTAAGCATTCGCTTAGAATCTAAGCACCTGCTTATAGTGAATCGAGAGCGGGATATTGTCAACATCGAAATCCGTCACACCTGGAGGAAACCGTGAGCGATTCACCTGACGTGGTGATCAGCCCCTCCAAAGCTGCGGCCCGTATCCGCGCGGCAGCCGTGGACGCTTTTGCCTCTGCCGGCTACGGCGGCACCACCACCCGTGACATCGCCGCGCGACTCGACATGAGTCCCGCCGCCATGTACCCGCACTACCGCTCGAAAGAAGAGTTGCTTTTCGCGATCAGCTACGAAGGCCACACCGAAGCGTTGAAGGTGGTCGAGGGCGCCGACCGACCGGGTGAAGAACCGTCCGTTCGTTTGCAGGAACTGATCAGCACCTTCGCCAGTTGGCAGGCGGGGCACCATTCACTCGCTCGCGTTGTCCAGTACGAACTCACTGCCCTCACACCAGAGCACTACCGAACCGTCGTCGCGCTTCGCCGCAGCACGACGCGGGTGGTCCGGGAGGTTGTCGATGCCGGCGTGCAGTCAGGCGACTTCACGATCCCCGATGCCGAAGGCGTCACCCTCGCCTTGATGTCCCTGTGCGTCGACGTGTGCCGCTGGTTCCCGGCCGGCAATTACACGAATCCGGAAGACATCGGAAAACTGTACGGAGACCTGGCATTGAGGATGGTGGGCGCCGCCCGAATCAGGTGACACCGACCGCAGAAAGGACTCGGCCAGTGGCCAACCGCACCTATCTCTACTCGACCCCTGTTGCCCCGCATGAGAATCCGGCTGCCGCTCGCGCCCGAGGTCTCACCGGTATCTCCGAGTGGTCGTACGCGATACCGCTGGTCCCGAGGATCCTTGTGTCCGTGAATCCCTTCGCCCAACAGTCGATCATCTGGGACGACACCCCCGACCTGATCGCGGTCACCGCGCCCTGTGGTCCTGGTATCGCCCGGCTCGAAGACTTCCTCGGCCGAATCGATCACCCCGAACTCGGCACGATGGCCGGCGATGCGCTGCGTTTCCTGCGCAGCCACACCGAGCCCGACCACTACTTCGTCCTCGAGTGCGGCGAGATCTTCGACATGGACGACGAACCGTTCGCCGAACAGGGCACGGCCCTGATGACCGGTCTGGCGGACATCGACGCCGAGATGGAGGCGGCGCTGGCCACGCTCGCACCCGTCAAGCCAAGCTTCTGGGAGCGACTGTTCACGCCGACTCAGGAGAGCGTCGAGGAACCGCTACGCGAGCTCGGCCTCGGTTACTGGTCCGAGACCCTGTACTTCGATCTCGACGTCCCTCGATAGGAGCCGATCAATCGGAGATCTCACCCAACCGACGCTCCAGGTAGGCCCGCTCCGGTTCCGTACCAACGAGTTTCAGAGCTTGTCGGTACGCGGATGCCGCTGCGTCGGTGCGCCCCAACCGAGCAAGTAGTTCGGCTCGTGCAAGGTGATACGGATGGTAGTCGGCAAGTTTGGGCTCCGCTGCCAGTTCCTCCAGCGCAGTCAGCCCGACTTCCTCGCCGTCGCGCATCGCCAACGCTACTGCCCGATTGACGGCCACGACCGGCGACGGAGTCAGCGTGAGGAGCACTCCGTAGAGCGCGCAGATCTGTGGCCAGTCGGTGCTCTCCACATCTGCGGCCTCGTCATGCAATGCGGCGATGGCGGCCTGCACCCCGTACGGCCCCGGCGCTCCCCCGGTCAACGCGACTACGACGAGGTCGCTGCCTTCCTCGATCATCGGCTGGTCCCAAAACCCGCGATCCTGGTCTTCGAGGAGCACGATCCCGCCGGCGGCGTCGGTACGGGCATCCCGACGCGCGTGGACGAGAAGCATCAATGCAAGCAACCCGGCGATCTCGCGCTCATCGGGAAGCAATGCGCGCAAGATCCTCGCCAGCCTGATCGCCTCCACCGCCAGGTCGACGCGTTGCAGATCCGGACCCGAACTCGCTGCGTACCCCTCGGTGAACACCGAGTAGATCACCTGCAGAACACCGGGCAAACGTTCCGGGAGTTCTTCGGCGCTGGGAGTGCGGAAGGGAATCCGAGCCTGACGGATTTTCTTCTTCGCGCGCACGATCCGCTGCGCCATCGTCGCCGAAGGAACGAGGAAGGCCCGAGCGACTTCGGGCGTCGTCAACCCGCCGAGGCAACGCAAGGTGAGTGCGATTCGGTCGTCCTCGGCCAGCGCTGGGTGCGAGCAGGTGAAGAACAGCTGCAACCGCTCGTCGGGAAGTTCTCCGTCGACCGTGGGCGGCGCCGGGTCGGCACGATCGGCGTCCACCTGCATCACCGCCAATCGCGCCGCATAGGCCTGATCACGACGAAGCCTGTCGACGGCTTTACGACGCGCCGTGGTCAGCAGCCAGGCGCCGGGTTTAGCCGGCACTCCGTCCACGGGCCAGTGCACCAACGCGGCCTCGACGGCTTCGGAGGTGACTTCCTCGGCCAGATCCAGATCACCGAAGCGGCGGACGAGCGAGGCCAAGAGTCGTCCGCGTTCCTCCCGGAACACTGACTCGATGGAGTTCTCGGCCTGCTCGTCCACGGTGAATCAGTCCCCGAACCCGGCCAGTGGACGCACCTCGACGCTGCCGCCGTCGCGCGCGCCGGGGCACCGCGCGGCCCATGAAAGCGCCGCATCCAGATCGGGAACGTCGATGACGTCGTAGCCGCCGAGGATTTCACGGGTTTCTGCGAAGGGTCCGTCGGTGACGGTCTTTTCTCCGGACTGCGAGACCCGAACCGTCGTCGTAGTCGTCAGGTCGGCGAGGGCATCGCCGGACACCCAGATCCCGGCATCCTTCATTTCCTTGTCGTATTGCTGCCAGTCCTCGAACGTGCACTGGGGTTCGGTGTCTCCGCCGGGTGCGGTGTAGATGAGCAACATGTACTTCATGACTGACTCCTTGGTCTGTTGTTTCTCTTCCGGCTTTCTTGCCTTACAACATGACGACGAACGGTTCTCCCCGGAATCGACAGGCGACTCGAAAAAACTTTTGGCGAGTTCGTCCGAGGCGCTGCCGTTAGGCTGAGTGTATGACCGAACGCGACCGGGACGCCGCTGGGAAACCCCTCAATTCGCGGCCCCGTGACGGACTCGGACGTCCACTGCCACGCGACGCAGCGGGCGGTGTCCCGCGCATTCCGGACGATGTACGCCTGCCACCAGACGAGTCGATCACCGAGGCGCAGCGCCTCCTCGACCACGGCATGCCTTTCCACGCACACGAGATTCTCGAAGGAACGTGGAAAAGCGCGCCGCCCGAGGAACGTGACCTGTGGCAGGGACTGGCTCAGTTGGCCGTCGGGCTCACCCATCTGCTTCGGGGCAACAACACCGGCGCCGTCTCACTCCTCGGCCAGGGTCACGACCGCATCAGGCACTACGAGGTCGAGAGTCCGCACGGCCTCGATATCCCCGGTCTACTGACGTGGTCCGAGCACCTGCTCGCCGAAATCGATCGCCCCGGCGATTTCCCCGCCCCTCCGATTCCGAGGTTGAGAATCCCCTGATGCCCATCTTCCCCATGTTTCCGCTCGGCTCCGCTTTGCTACCGGGTGAGGTGTTGCCCCTGAACATCTTCGAACCTCGGTATCGCGCACTGGTCGAGAACGTTCTCGAAGCTGCCGACGGCCCACTGTTCGGAGTAGTGCTCATCGCTCGTGGCCACGAGGTCGGTGGCGGCGAATCACGTCACGACGTCGGCACTCTGGCTCGGATCGAGTCTCATGTCGCCATGGGTGCCGGGCGGTATCAGTTGTATTGCCGGACCGAAGACCGCATCCGGGTCAATCGATGGCTGCCGGACGATCCCTACCCACTCGCCGAGGTCGAATTGTGGCCTGACGAGAACAACGGAACACCAGTCACTGCTTACGAATACGACTCGCTCCTCGAGCGCATCGAGTTCATGTACGGAATGTTGGGAAAGCTCGCACTTCGGGCCGGCGAACAGACTCCGCGAATGCCCGTCCCACCGGATCCCTTGGATCCGCTGGGTTCTCGGCTGTATGCCCTCGCCAGGAGCATTCCGATGGGTGACGCCGATCGCCTGGCGATTTTGACCGCGCCAGGCGCCGACGAACGTATTCGCGCACTCTCGGAGGCAGTCGAGAACACCATCGAGGTCGCGCAGTTCAATCTCCTCTGAGCGCAACTACGCCATCGTCTGACCCATGTCGATGACGATCTTCGTCCCGGTGACCGCGCGGGAGAGGTCCGTCGCGAGGTAGACAACAGCGTTGGAGATGTCCTCGACGGTGGTGCGCGGGACGGACGTGAGCGGCCACTTGTACGAGTTCATGTACTCCGGATGAGTAGTGAGTACCTTACCGACGTTGGGATCGTTGCCCATCTCGGTCTCCACCGCGCCAGGGTGGATGGTGTTGACTCGAATGTCGAAGCTTCCCAATTCCGTTGCAGCAGTGCGAGCCAAACCCACGAGGCCGTGCTTGGCCGCCGAGTAGTGCGCGCAGCCGGGCGCTTCGGCGACGCCGGCAGCACTGCTCACAATCACGATGGAACCACCGTTGCCGGCTTCGATCATTGCAGGAACCGCAGCTGTCATCGTGCGCCAGACACCATTGAGATTGATGTCCACCAGCGTCGACCACTGCTCTTCAGGCATCTCCCAGAAACGGTTCCACGTAGCGATGCCCGCATTGGCAATCACGACGTCGAGGCGACCGAACTTGTCGACGCCCGACGCCACCGCCGCACGCAGTGCCTCGAGGTCACGGACGTCCGCTACAGCGGTGACGATCTCGCGCCCCTCCGCTCGCACGAGACGAGCCGTTTCTTCGAGGTCGGCTTCAGTCGCGGCCGCGTAACCCACGTCTTCGGACACCGACGCGCACACGTCGACAGCGATGACGTCTGCACCTTCCTGCGCGAGTCGAATCGCGTGATTGCGTCCCTGACCCCGCGCTGCACCGGTGATGAAAACGACCTTGCCTGCCAACAGTTGTGTCATGGCCGGGACGTTAGACGCTGATGTGGCCCGCTGCCTCCGAGTTCCCGCTCGACGGGAATCAACCGTCGACGATGACGACGTGAAGATTCCTCGGACCATGGACACCTTCGACGCGTTCGAGTTCGATGTCGGAGGTCGCCGATGGGCCGCTGATCATGGTGGTGGGGCGCTCCGGTGTCAGATTCGCAATCGCCTCCGGCACTCCCACTTCCACACTGCTGCGATACACGACGCAGATGTGT
Organism: Rhodococcus sp. 008; assembly: GCF_001682295.1. NCBI lineage: Bacteria > Bacillati > Actinomycetota > Actinomycetes > Mycobacteriales > Nocardiaceae > Rhodococcus > Rhodococcus sp. 008. The sequence goes on from NZ_CP012749.1 coordinate 1,368,377, forward strand.
GTGTCCGGTACCAGTGTCAACGCACGGCGTCCCTGTGATGGACCGGCGTCGAGGAAGATGGTGCCGGTTTCGGCGCACGATACCTTCGAGCCGGTGACAACGGCGTCGAGGTTCTCGAGTTCAGGAGCCGGTACGTCCGGGCTGTCCACCACCAGCGTTCCGTCGAATCCGGCTACCCATGATCGGTCGAGGCCGGCGGGGATCCCCAGAGTGTGTAGTCCGCGCCCTTTCAGTATTCCGGCGACGGCCTCGGCGATTTCTGTTGCAGCGCAATGGTGAACGTGCGCCTTGTAGTCCACCAGACGGTCGACGAACAAATCGATGAGTTCCTCGTCGGACATGGTTCTGCCAGTCCGGTAGTTTCGCGGTATCTCGCCTTCGCGGGCGGGCGCCAAGGTGATGGCATCACGAATGCGTCCGAGCACCACTTCACGTGAATTCATCTGTCCGCCTTCCCGTCACGACGAGCCTCGTCCAATGCCGCGCGGCCTTCGTCGGAGTCCCACCAGGATCGGAAGGTCTGCTTGGGCGGTGCGGGAATGTCTCTGGCAGCTGTCCAACCGTTCAATGGAGGTGGCAACGTAGAGATCTTCCCTTTCCTGCCGGCCACGACGCGTCCGAGCCCGGCAGCTTTCTGAGCCAACGTCCACCGGCCCTCGGTCGACATCGCCAGAGAGGCGGCTTTCATCGCCAAAGACTCTGCCGTGATACCGGATTGCTCGACCTTCTGGTGCCGCAATTCGACGAGCAGCGAGGGTATGTCGATCTTGACCGGGCAGGCGTCGAAGCACGCACCGCACAGACTCGAGGCAAAGGGAAGCGTCGAGTTGGGATCGTCTTTGCCATGCATGCCCGCGAGCTGCGGAGTCAGCACCGCGCCGATCGGTCCCGGATAGGTCGATCCGTAGGCGTGACCGCCGGTGCGCTCGTAGACCGGGCACACGTTCAGACACGCCGAGCACCGTATGCAGCTCAGGGCTTCCCTCCCGATCTTGTCGGCAAGCGCGGCAGTCCGACCGTTGTCGAGGAGGACCAGGTGGAACTCCTGTGGACCGTCGTCGGGCGTGACGCCGGTCCACATGGAGGTGTACGGGTTCATCCGCTCCCCCGTCGAGGACCGCGGCAGCAGTTGCAGGAAGACCTCCAGATCCTGATACGTCGGCAGAATCTTCTCGATGCCCATCACGGTGATCAGTGTTTTCGGCAGCGTCAGGCACATTCGCCCGTTGCCCTCCGACTCCACGACGGTCAGAGTGCCCGTGTCCGCGATGCCGAAATTGGCGCCGGAGACGGCGACCGGCGTCGTCATGAACTTGTGGCGCAGAAACTTTCGTGCAGCAGCGGCAAGTTCGGCCGGGTTCTCCCCGAGGTTCGGATCGACATCTGGCATCTCACGAAGGAATATCTCCCGAATCTCGGACCTGTTGCGATGGATCGCGGGAACCAGGATGTGCGACGGTTTGTCATGGCCGAGTTGGACGATCAATTCCGCGAGATCGGTCTCGTAGGCGGTGATTCCGTGGGCTTCGAGATGCTCATTGAGACCGATCTCCTGCGTGGCCATCGACTTGACCTTGATGACCTCGTCGGAGCCGGTGGCTTTGACGAGTTCGGTCACAATGGCGTTGGCCTCGTTGGCATCCGCCGCCCAATGCACCTGCCCACCGCGCGCGATGACTGCAGCTTCGAACTGTTCGAGCAGTTCCGGCAACCGCGCCATGACGTCGGCCTTGATCGCCGAACCCGCATCACGCAGGTCTTCCCAATCGGGAAGCTCTCCAGTCACGTTGATGCGCTTGGCACGGATGGTGTGCGTCGCCTTGCCGATATTGCGTCGCAGTTGCGCGTTGACCAGCTCGTGATGTGCTGCGACGGGGAATTTCTCAGTACCTCGCAGGAACCCTGCACCCTCGGGCGACCTCGGCGGGAAGCTTGGCAGACCCAGCGTCACAGCGCTCATGCGTGCACCCGGCTTTCCACCGACGCCAGAATCTCCGCGAGGTGGATGGTCTTGGCGCCCATCTGCAGTCGCGACATACCGCCGCCGATGTGCATGAGGCAGGACGAGTCTCCGGCGCTGCAGAATTCGGCGCCGGTGTCCGCAACGTGGCGAATCTTGTCCGCCAGCATGGCCGTCGAAGTCTCCGCATTCTTGATGGCGAAGGTGCCGCCGAATCCACAGCAGGAATCTGCTTCGGGGAGTTCGACCAGATCGATGTCGCGGACGTTGCGCAGCAACTGAAGTGGCTTGTCCCCCACCCTCAACATGCGCAGTGAGTGACAGGTCGGGTGATAGGTGACCCGGTGCGGGAAGTACGCGCCCACATCGGTGACCCCGAGAACGTCCACGAGGAATTCGGAAAGCTCGTACGTCTTTGCCTTCACGGTCTGCACCTGTCCACACAGCGACGCGGTGCCGTAGCGCTCGGCGACGATCTCGTGTTGATGACGGACCGAGCCGACGCACGACCCCGATGGTGCGACAACCGCGTCGATCGACGCATCACCGAAGGTATCGGCGTAGTTCGCGACCAGCGGTAGTGCGCCCGGCTGATAGCCGGTATTGACGTGCATCTGCCCGCAGCAAGTCTGCCCGGACGGAAACACGACGTCGTGCCCGAGACGGGTGAGCAGGAGGGCGGTGGCCTTGACGGCGTCGGGAAACATCGTGTCCCCGATGCAGGTGGCGAACAGCGCTACTCGCATGTGGTTCCCCGCAATCTGTCGGTGTGGTCTGACCACAGTAATACATCCCCGGACAGGCCACCCCATAAACGGCGTCCTCCCGGTTATGCTCTTGCCTCATGCCGACCGAGCCGAGCCCGCGAGCGTGGGAACAAGTACTGAGCCACCTCGAACGTCGGCTCGTTTCAGGCGAGGTGTCTCCTGGCCAGCGCCTGCCGGGAGAGAGAATTCTGGCAGCAGAGTTGGGCGTCGGACGGTCATCGGTCCGAGAAGCGTTGCGGGTCATGGAAGCACTCGGCCTCCTCAAGGCGCAGACTGGATCCGGCCCGACGTCCGGCGCGATGATCGTCGCCAAACCGACCGGCGGCATGACCATGCTGATGCGGATGCAGGTTGCAGCACAGGGCTTTCCGGTCTCGGATGTGGTGAAGACACGACTCGTTCTCGAATCCGAGGTGATGCAATCCCTGGCATCGCGGACTCCGACGCCCGACCTTCGCGCGGCCGTCGAACTGCTCGACTCGATGGAGGACGCAGCTCTCTCGGCCGAGGAATTCTTGCTACTCGACGCACAGTTCCACGTGGCGCTCGCCGACGCGGCGGGCAATCAGGTGATCGCAGCCATGATGACCGGCCTGCGCGAGTCCATCGAGGCCTACGTTCTCGCGGGCGTCCAGATCGACAGCTGGCCGAGCACCTGCATGCGACTGCGTGACGAACACCGAGGATTGGTGGATGCGGTCAACGCGGGTGACGGCGAACTCGCACGTCAGCGCATAGTCGGACACATCCGCGGTTACTACTCGGAAAGCGCGCACTCCAGCCGGTGACAGGGGGTGGTAATTGCGCCTCCAGAAGTCGTGTACTGTTGGTTTCACACCGACGCGGGGTGGAGCAGCTCGGTAGCTCGCTGGGCTCATAACCCAGAGGTCGCAGGTTCAAATCCTGTCCCCGCTACAAAGAAGAGGCCCGTAGGTTGCGAAAGCGACCTACGGGCCTTTTGCTGTGCGCCTTTATTAACCGCCGGGGGTTAATAAAGGCGCACAGCAGTGGTTCACACCACCACGTTGTGAAAATCGATCTCTGCGACCAGCATGCCGGAGAACCACCGATCCAGGTCCTCGTCGGTGACGGACTCGGGCATGGCGTCCACCTCGCACGCCAGCACCGCCACCTGAGACACGAACGGCGGAGCGACATGCATGTCCACCCAGTCCTGCAACGCTGGTTCGCGATCTACCTTCACTGCCGCCGCCTCCCGGCACCACGACAGATACAGGGTTTCCGCGGCGTACATGCCCACCAGCGCCGCCGCCCTGCCCTCTTCGCGAGCGAGAGTCAAGGCGTGCGTCGACAGCACGGCCGACTCCTCGACCAGCGCCGCTGCGTCACCCTCGTACGGGAAGCGGGAACGCAACTGCGCGAAATACTCGCGCTGCTCGCCCACCAGGTTCGACATCGACGTCACGTGGTCGAGCGCGTCGTCGAGCGTCGGGGATTCGGCGACCACCAACCCCAACACCTTGACGGCCGTCAGTACGAATGCCTCTTCGATCACGAGGTACCGGCGGAATCCCTCATCACTCAACGTCCCGCCGATGGTGTCCTCGATGAATGGAACCGCCCGCGCGGCAGCGAGATTACTCTGCTGCCGCGCGAGCAGGTCTGAGGAGCGACTCATTCGCCGGCGACCCAACTGATCAAGCCGTCGAACAGGTCGGTGTATCCGGGCCACTGCTCACAGAACTCCGGCGGAGCCCAGTGCGGCGAGCAGTCCGAGGTGAAGACGATCGACCGTCCGGCGCCGTATTCACCGGCAGCGACAAGCGGATCGCCGTTGATGGTGGCGGGAACCACGGCACCGTCCTTCGCGACGACGCGGTTGTATCCCAGGAGCGCGGGCCAGGAATCGCCGGCATTACCGAGAGCCGGGTGAGCAGCATCGACGACGGTGGGAACGATCCCAGCCGGTGTCTCGACGCGATCGTCCTCGGCCAGCATCGTCACGGGCAGTACCTCGGCGATCGCGGTCTGGCGGAAAGCTGCTCGCGCCTGGAATCCGGAGAACGAGAGGTAACCACCGATCATCATCAGTGAGCCGCCGGCGTTCACCCAGTCACGAAGCGCGACAAGCCGATCCTCGCCGGCGCGGAACTGGTCGAACACGCCGGGAGCCAGCTGCAGCGAGTTCGCTCCGATGTCGGAGAGAACGACGACGTCGAACTGCGACAGTGCTTCTGCGGTACCGGGGAACTGCGTCGGCACCAGGTGTGCGGGCATGTGTGTCACGTCGTGGCCACGTGAGGTGAGCGCATCCCGAAGCGGGCCGACTCCCTCGACGTAGGAATGGACACTGAACTCGTCGACGCCCTTGACGTGCGTCGACGTCGTCATCCAGCTCTCGCCGGCGATCAGTACTCGTTTACCCATGACTGCTTCTGTTTCCTTTCGCGGCCTGCTCGAAGAGCGACCTCGGGTTGTCTCGCATCAATGCGGACACTTGCTGGGGATCTACGCCTGCGCGCACCAATCGGGCGGCGAAGGCGAGTGGTACGTAGGAGAATCCGTTTCCGCCGTGCTTTCTGAGCATTGATTTGAGGAAGAGGTCGTGACTGAGCAGGAGCTGAGATGCGTGACCGGAGGTGACCAATCCGGCTACCGCAGTGGCTGTTTCCGCCGGATGCGGAGAAAGACCCTCGCCGGGGAAATCGAAAGGCATCCCGATCATGTCGAACTCGAGAAAGACACCGCGGTCGGCGAGCGATCGTTGGTAGTCGGCGTCGTGTCCGGACGGGTCCATGTGGCACAGGACCGCTGCTTGCGGATCGACGCCCATCTCGTCGACCACGATGTCGACGACGTGATGTCCCACGCGCTGCCAGCCCGGAAGGTGGACGAACAGGGGCACGTCCACCTCGCGCTGGGCGATGCATGCCGCCCGCAACGCTTTCGCCTCGTTCTGAGTGAAGAGCGGGGAGACTCCGATCTCCCCGATCACGCCAGGAGCCAATTCCTTTGCCGGATCGAACTCCTCGACGAGCGAACCTGCCAGATCGTCGACACCGAGTTCGTGGACCTCGACCGGATGGGTCGTCTCGAGGTACCACCCTGAACCCATGATCACTCGCACGTCTGACTTTCGCGAGAACTCCGCCAGCTTCTCCGGTGCCCGGCCCAGTCCCGGCGGTGTCAGATCGACGATCGTCCGACCACCGAGGCGGGCGAAGTCCGCAAGGTCTTCCACCACGGCCGATCCGTCGTCGACTCGACAATTGTCGAGACTGTAATACGGATTGTCGTGAAGAAGCCAGGCATCCTCGGCGCGTACCGGACCGGCCAACCGCTGTGCCACAACCGGATCCGGGGCCTCGGTGTACGCACCGGTGACGTCGTTGTGCAGATGTTCGTGTGGGAGAACCAGTCCGAGTTCCGAGCTGTCCACAGTTCCCGTGACAGTACGAACCTTGCTCATGAGCGTGCAGGCCCCGAGGGTGCGGACTGCAGGTGTCGCCACAGCGCGCTCAGGGTGTGTCCCCGCATGTTGATCCAGATGGCCAGTAGCAGAACGACACCGGTGATGATCGGTGTCAAGAACGGGCTCACGCCGAGCAGGGTCAGTCCGTTGGCGATGATTCCGGTCAGGACGGCGCCGATGACGGTACCGATCACGGTGCCGCGACCGCCGAAGAGGTTGGTGCCACCGAGAACCACCGCGGTGATCACCGTGAGCTCGAATCCCGTTGCGGAGTTGGCCGAACCCGAGCCCAGTCGAGCCGCGATCAGCAGGCCCGCGATACCGGCAGCCAGGCCGGTGAAGACGAGCGTCATCATGAGCACACGACGCGTGTTGACGCCGGACCGTCGCACGGATTCGACGTTGGATCCGATACCGGTGACGTAGCGCCCGAAGCGCATGCGGTTGAGCGCAATTGCTCCGATGACCACGACGACGAGAGCAATCCAGGCGCTGGCGGAGAACCCGAGGAACTCAGCAGTTCCGAGCTTCGCGAAGTAAGTGTCGGCCGGAACCGGAACGGAGAATCCTTCGGTCCGATACAGCGCGATACCGCGAATGACGGACATCGTCGCCAGAGTCACGATGAACGGCGGAATGCCCTGATAGGCAGCGAGCCATCCGTTGACCAGTCCCCAGGCCGCACCCATCACCGGGGCGGCGACGAAGACCAGGGACGAATCGACGCCGGCCTGGATAAGCTCGGCACTCATCGCCGCGACGAACGCGACGATCGCACCGACGGACAGGTCGATCTGACCTGCCGTGATCACGAAAGTCATCGCCACCGCGATGATCAGAACCGGAGCGATCTGGGTTGCCAGGTTCGACAGGTTCGTGAATGTCAGGAACGACGACGTGGTCGCCGAGAAGACGGCTGCGACAGCAACTGTCACCGCCAGCATCGCGAGGGTGGGCTTGTTGACGCTGTCCCACAAGGAGGGTTTCGCGGCGAGCTTGCGCTCGATCGGCGCCTGGGTCTTCTCGAGAGTGGTCATGCCGTGGCTCCCTGTGTTGCTGCCGATGTCCGTTGCGGCACCGGAGTTCGAGTGATGAGTCCGACGAGGGACTCGATGTTGAGGTCGCCGATCGGAACGTCGTCGACACTCTGCCCCTCGTACATGACCGTGATTCGGTCACACACGCGGAACAGGTCCTGCAGGCGGTGTGTCACGAGAATGACGCCCACGCCGGCCGCTGCGACGTCCGTGATCAGCTTGAGCACCGACTCGACCTCGGCGACGGCAAGCGCTGCGGTGGGCTCGTCGAGGATCAGTACGTCTGGGCGGAAGGAGACTGCGCGGGCGATCGCGACGGTTTGCCGCTGTCCGCCGGACAGTTGCCCGATCTCCTGGTAGGTCGACTTCACCTTGACATGCAGGTCGGCAAGAATGTGAGCCGCCTTCTCGTGCATGGCATGCCGGTCGAGGAAGGGGCCTTTTCGCGGTTCTCTGCCGAGGAACAGGTTGCTGGCGACATCCAGCGTGTCGCACAGAGCCAGATCCTGGTAGACGATTCCGATCTTTTTCTGCTGGGCGTCGAGAGGCGTCGAAAAGCGCACTGGTTCACCGTTGACGCGCATTTCGCCGCCGTCGTGCTGAACCGCACCGGCGAGAATCTTCATCAGAGTGGACTTACCGGCGCCGTTGTCGCCGACCACTCCGAGTACTTCACCCTTCGCCAGCCGAAGGTCCACTCCTTGAAGGGACTTCACCGGTCCGTACGACTTGGTGATGCCCGAGAGTTCGATCAGTGGAGGTGCCATGATTACTTCTCCAAGTAGTACATGTAGTCGGCCACGTTCTCCGGGGTCACGATCTGGGTGGGAACCGGGATGTTTGCCGGAGCGCCGCGTCCGCAAGCCAGGTCGATTGCCGAATTCATTGCCTCATGGCCGAATTCGAAGGTGTTCTGCTGGACCACGCCTTTAAGCCAACCGGCTTTGAGTCCGCCTACCGCCTGATCCGAAAGATCCCAACCGACTGCTTCGATGCGATCCTGCGCCTTCTGACTGTTGACCGCCGCGACGAGACCGATCAGTGCCGGCTCACCGGTTGCGTAGACGTACTTCATGTCGCCACCGCCGGTCAGCAGGTTCTCCGCCGCGGTCTGTGCGTTCTCCTGAATGTTACGTCCGTCCACGACGGTGCCGACGGTCATTCCGCGGCCGGTCACGGTCTCCGTGAAGCCCTTCTGCCGCTCCAACTGAACAGTGCTGTTGAGCGCGCCGACGATACCGACCGTTCCGGTGTTGTTCGCGACGTCGGCCAAGGTGTTTCCGATCTTGGCACCACCCTCGGCGTTGGCCGTACCGACCTGAGTCGACAGTGCCGGATCGTCGATGGTCGCGTCCACCGCGACGACGGGGATGCCCGCGTTCTTGGCCTTGACCACCGACGGCTTGATTCCGTCCGTGTCGATTGCATCGACGATGATCGCGTCGACTCCGGCGGCGATCAGATTGTCGAAGGCGTTGGCCTGCGCGACGGAATCGTCGTTGCCGCTGATGATCTGCAGGTCGACGCCTGCCTTGTCCGCGACGTTCTTCGCGGCATTGTTGATCTGGTTGAAGTACAGCGCCTGGAGGTTGATGGTCACCAGACCGACCTTGAGCTTGCCGTTCGTCCCGTTACAGCTTTCGGCGACCCGGGTCGGCTGCGGGATGGACGAGCCCCCCGATGCGTCCTTCGAGTCACTCGACGAAGCCGAGTCACAAGCGGTGAGCGTGAGCGCGACTGCAGCTCCCAGCGCCAGAGGCAATGCACGTTTCATCATCGAGTCTCCAAAAGGGTGTGAGGGGTCAATGTTGCTGTGAAGCTGTCCAATTCATCTCGGGTGGGGCATCCGCGGGGGCCTGCGGTGGCGCAAGCCAATGCAGCCGATGCCCCGGCGAGTCGTGCGGCGTCCACCGGTGAGCGCCCGGCGTCGACAAAAGCGATGTACGTACCGCCGAAGCAATCACCGGCCCCGACTGCATCGACGACGTCGACCACTACTGCCGGTTCGCTCGTCACCTCGCCGTCCGGTGTGGCCAGTGTCCAACCTCGCGAGCCGTCGGTCACCAGCAGGTGGGTGTGGTGCTCGGCGGCCAGAGTCTGCCACTGGTCGAATCCGATCCCGAACTCGCCTTCCCACAGGGCACGCCCTACGACGACGTGGTCAGCCAGAGCGAACGCGCGCAGTGCCGCGGCTTTGTTTTCACAACCGTCCAGATCGATTACCAGACTTACGCTTCCCGGCAATTCATCCGGCAGGAAGACCGCACGGTATCCGTCGAGGAACAGTCGTCCACCGCCGGCAGCGGCCAATCGGGTGACGACAACTCCGATGCGTTCGGCATCGTTCGGGTCGTCCTGGCTGATGATGGAGCGATCGCCGTCCTGCGCGATGAGAACAACTGCCGTCGACAGGAACGCATCTCGCGGCGACCAACTGGTGTCGACGCCGTCTGCCTCGAGGGATTCGAGAAACTCGGTGGACCGCGCGTCCGGGCCCACGGCACCGGCAAAGATCACTTGCGCGCCCATTCTGGCCGCGGATACCGCAGCATTTGCATTCATTCCACCGTCGATCTGACTGATGGCCGTTGCCTGAACGCGCTCACCGAGTACCGGCACGTGTGGGACATGTACCGTCACATCGTTGTTGGCGTATCCACAAAATACAATCATGGTTACTTTCCTGCGGCCCGGGACAGTTCGCGGACCTTCTCGCCTGCGACCCGTCCCCACCAGCGTCCATTGTCCTTCACCGAGGATGCAACTATGGCGCCGTCGCATTCCTTCATCAGCGCTGCGACATTGGCAGCCGTGATGCCGGATCCGATGATCACCGGAAGAACGGTGTTGTCTCGGATCACGGAAACCTCGTCGACCGAAGCGGCGTCACCGGTGCGCGAACCCGTCGCGATCAGAACATCTGCGTCGAAGAACTCGGCGTCTTCGGTCTGTTCCGCGACAGTGCGGTCCGCGACAATGGCATGCGCACCGTGTTTGACGTGCACGTCAGCGAAGATCCGGACCGGGTCGGCGCCGATGCGATGGCGGAAGCGCGTCGTCTTGGCGGCCTGACCCTCGATGAAGCCCTCATTGGCAATGTAGGCATTGGCCCACTGATTGACGCGCACAAAACTCGCGCCTGCCGCCCACGCTGCGGCCACTCCGCACTCGCCGGCGTTGGACAGGATGCTGACGCCGACGGCCTTGCCGAACTCGCCGACCACCGCTGCCGTGATGACTCCCATGCTCGCGGCGGTTTCGTATCCGTGTTCGCCGGGCTTGAGGAACGGTATGTCCCAGTGATTTTCGACGATCACCCCGTCGAAACCGTTGTCGACATACGCGTGTGCTTCCTCGACGGCGAAGCGAGCAATTTCCGAAACCGGCTGCCCGGTGTAGTGCGGGCTGCCCGGCAGGGCCGGGAGGTGAATGGCCCCGATGAGAGATGGCGTGCCGGTGAACATCTCTGCCAGCGCCGAGGGCTTGGGCGGAAAGACTCCGAGCGGTGATGCGGTCACTTCAGCTACCCCATTCCATGCGCAAGATTTGCGCTGTATGTCCATGCACAAGATCTGCACACGATGTAATCGATTGCCTTGATGAATTAGCAGGTTATGCGATCAACACCGGGTTGTGTCAAGGATTTCACAATTCGAATTTGTAAACGATTGCCTCAATCGCGTTACATGCGGGACACTGGACCGTGCGGTTCGATAACCTCGGACCCGAATCGAGCAGAAAACGGGGGACGCATGCGCAAGGCGACCATTCGCGATGTCGCGGAACTGGCCGGGGTGTCGACGGCCACCGTGTCGCGGGCACTGTCCGGCTCCCGCCCTGTCTCGGACGAGCTTGCAGCGACGATCAAACGAGCCGCGGATTCTCTCGGATACTCGGGAAACATCATCGCCAGCTCACTGCGTCGCAATCGGACGGACACTGTCGGAATGGTGGTTCCGAGTATCGCGAACCCCTTCTTCACTTCGCTGGTGGTCAACGTCGAACACGTCCTCGCTCGGCGCGGCCTACAACTGTTCCTGTGCGATTCTCGTTCCGATCCCGACGTGGAAGCGCAGCGGCTCAAGTCGCTCGTCTCCCGGCAAGTGGACGGAATCATCATCAGCCCGTGCCACGGCGAACTGAGTGCCGAAGCCGTCCGAGCCAGCGCGGCAACGCTTCCGGTCGTTCAACTGGACCGGTTTGCAATGGATACCCAGACGGACTGGGTCGGCGTCGACGACGACGCCGCTCAATCCCTGGTGATGGAGCATCTGTCCGAGCGTGGCGCGCAATCAGCCGCCTTCATCAGTTCCGAGCTGACCAATTCGTCAACAGAACTTCGCCGGGCCGGCTTCTTCCGCCACGCGGATCGAATGGGCATCGAAACTCGTGACGAGTGGACACAACTCGGCGAGTACTCGATCGAGTGGGGGCGCACGGCATCCAACATCATCCTGACCGGCAAAACTCGCCCCGACGCCCTGGTCTGCGCCGACGACTTGATCGCACTTGGCGTGTTGCAGACCTGTCACACATTGGGCATCGACGTTCCCGGCGACGTTCTGGTCACCGGTTTCGACAACATCCCATTCTCCGAATTGTGCAACCCGCCGTTGACCACCGTCGGGCAGCCGCAGGAAAGAATCGCGGAAGAAGCTGTGCGACTTCTGGATCAGGCGATGAACAACTCTTCCGAGTCGACAGCCCACATCGCGCTTGCTCCTGAACTGATTGTCCGTCAGTCCACCGTCGGCCAAGCGGCGGCAACCGCACCGTAAGCAGCGATCGCATCGTCCAGTTCGGAGACCTTGACGCTTTCGTTGGCCGCATGCATCAGCGAGGGAGTGCCAGGGCCCCAGATCACGACGGGAGCACCAGGGGCGGCGGCGGCCAGTACCGAAGCGTCGGTGAAGTACGAAACCGGTTCGGTTGCAACAGGGATAGGCAGGGTGGCCAACCACGGGTCCGACGCGTCGGTACGCACACCTCCCAGATGAATCGACGTCTCCACCGAGTCGACTTCTGGTTGGGCTCGCCACCACGCGAGCAGGTCGGCGCCGTCTCCCACCGTGCGGTGATCGATCACCGCACGTGCACTGTCCGGCACGATGTTCGGAGCCGAACCCCCGCCGACCAAGCCGAGGTTCCAGGTTTCGGCACCCAGAAACGCGTCGGACGACAGCGGAAGCTCACGCCGGGCTCGGTCGACGACGTCAAGCAGTTTGAGGACGGCGTTGGTTCCTCGCTGCGGTGTACTCCCGTGCGCGGCTTTTCCTTTGACGGACACTTCGAGCCACAGTGCGCCGCGGTGCCCCAGGTTGATGCGATTGCCGGTCGCCTCGGGAACGATGACAGCCCCGACCTCGAGATTCGCAACGGCGTCGGCCGAACGAACAGCCCCGAGCGATCCGATTTCCTCGTCGCTCGTCAGCAACAGCGCGACCGGGACTCCACGTTCGAAAGCGTCGACAACCGCGGCAGTAGCGGCAACAAGGCCGGCCTTCATATCCGATGTCCCTCTGCCGAGGAACAATTCGCCGTCGACCTGTGCGGCATACGGATCGAACTCCCAGTCGGAGACAGTGCCCACCGGCACCGTGTCCACGTGGCAGGCGAACAGGAGTCTGGCTGCCGAGGGTGCAGCTTCGTTGGTGATCAAGGCCCAGGGATGATTGCCGGTCAGGTCTGACTCCACCTTCGCCTGTGGCGCACGTGAGAGAACCAACGAGACAATCGAATCCATCGCCCGCTGTTGAGGAGCGGACTCCCCCGAGACCGTGTCGAGAGCTACCAGTTCCGAGAGAAGTCCGAGGGAATCCATGTACCTATTCTTGCACTGCCACGGATTCAGTGCGCTGCCAGCTGGGCGATGACAACGTAATTGTCGTCGGTCGACTCTCCTTCGACGACATCACAATTGGCGAGGATCAGCCGTCCCGGAACCGATTCGCGCAACTCGTGAGCGCCCAGCAGCGAACCTTTGTGCAGCGGCCCGACTGTTTCGACGTCGTACTCGAGTGTGCCGTTCGGTGTACCCAGGAGAATTCGATCGCCCGGCTCCACTACCCGGAGCGCCCGGAACGGTGCTTCGCGAGTGGTGTAGTTGTGGCCGACCACGACAACTGTTTGTGTGGTCGACGTTCCCGGCATTCCGCTTTCACCCCACCACACCGGCAGTTCGTCGACGGGATTCAGTTGCTGCCCACTCTCGCCGCCGCGCATCAGCTTCTCCGAGTGCAACGGACTGCTCAGGTACGTAACCCCGGACGCAGACCTCAACTCGATCCGCTCGGGTTCTGCCGGATCGACGGTCACCGAAGCCGGTGCAGCCGCGATATGCGACTGCACCGGCGAGCGGTCTGGTAGCGATCCCGCGTTCTCGCCCGAACATCCGGATGCGAGGAGGGCCAGGATCGCTACCGCCGAGAGGCCGGCGCTACGCAGACGTGTTGCCCGGGCCGTCATGACGCTTGCGACGAACAACCACCGTCGTAGCTGCTGCGGCGGCAGCGCCCACGACTCCGACGCCGATCAATACAGCCGGCAGGTTGGAGTTGCTGCTACCGCTGGTGCTGCTGCTTGCGGTGTCACCGAGAGCAAGGTCGACCGGGGGCAGGCTTCCGGCGAGCGCCGGATCGCCGTCGGCATCGGTTACGTAGTAGTCGACGACGTCGAAGGCTCCCTTGTTGTTGTAGTAGCCGACCAGCTTGACGCCGGTCTTGTTCACTACAGCGGTGGTCTCGTCGACCTTCGTGACCCCGGAGCCGTCGTCAGTGTGCTCACCGATGATCACTTCACCGCCGACGCCTGTTCCGTTGTCGATCTCCTTCTCGCCCTTTGCCTTGAGCTCGTCGACGATCTTCTGCGTTGCATCCGCTTCGGCCTTTGCGGCGGCTGCAGCGGCCTGAGCTTCCTTGGCCTTTGCTGCCGCGGCGTCGGCTGCGGCCTTCGCGTCTTCGGCGGCCAGGTAGAGATCCTGCGCCTTCTTGCTCGCCGCTTCGGCAGCTTCGGCCTTCTTGGCGGCTTCGGCAGCCTTTTCGTCGGCGATGGCTCGCTTGTCGGTGGCAGCCTCGCCCGCAGCATCGGCTTCGGCCTGGGCCGTCTCCGCGGCCTTCTGCGCAGCGTCGGCATCCTTCTGCGCGGAAGCCGCAGTAGCCGCCGCTTCATCTGCGGCCTTACGGGCGGCGGTAGCAGCTTCTACCTCGGTGGCAGCTGCGGACTCGGCTGCCTTGGCCGTGGTTTCAGCGGCGGTGGCCACCTTCTGAGTTTCCTTGACGGTGATCGCGAGCTGCTTGGCGTTCCAAGCCGCGGCCAGCGCCTGAGCCTTAGCGACGGCTGCCTTCGCGAAATCCCAGTTCTTGAAGGCTTCCTCGGCTTCCTTGTTCTTGTCCGCAACCAGCTTGGCGTTTGCATCCGCGGCAGCCTTCGCCTCATCGGCCTTGGCCTGCAGAGCATTAGCCTCGGCGCGCGCCTTTGCTGCCTCTTCGGTCTTGGGCCCCGAACCGGCGGCCTTCGCAGCCTCCTCGAGTTCCGCAGCCTTGGCTGCGGCCGCGTCGGCTTCTGCCTGAGCTGTTTTTGCTACCTCCTTGGCATCGGCCGCCGCGGACTCCGCAACCTTGGCCGCCTCTTCGGCTTCCTTGGCAGACTGTTCCGCGGCCCCTGCCTCCGCCTTGGCCTTGGTCGATTCGACCGCCGCCTTGGTTGCCTCGACGCTCGCCTGGGTCATTGCCTCGGTCGCCTTCACCGAAGTGTCTGTCGCTGCGGACGAGTCGACCCCTGCCGTCGCGGCTGCTTCGGCGGCCTTCGCTGCCGCGTCGGCAGCTGCCTTGGCTTTTGCTTCGGCTTCCGCCAGTGCTGCAGCGTCCGTACCAGCGGTTTCGGCACTGCCCGTGCCGGCGACCCCGGCTTCAACCTTCTCCGGCGTGTTCTCGGTGCTCGTCGCCGCGTCGGCGTCGGTGGTGGCAGCTGCCTCTTCCTCGGCGCAGGTCACCAGCGGATCAGCGCTCGGGGTACACACGGTTTCCGGCTCTGCCGATGCAATTCCCGTGCCGCCCACCGCCAATCCGAGAGCTAGTACGGCACCGGCGGCCGCAGAGCGGACCCTCCGAGAATGGGCGATGGACTTCTCCGACATAGCGCTCAACCTTTCGGCCTTCTTTACGAAGACGGCAATTCCGGCGTGGACAGCCTTTACTTCGTCGGCTGACTTCCAGACGTTACGACCGGTCGGTCCGAAAAATTGAGAGCTGCTGCTCTACCCGCAAGAATCAGGACCGCGGAACGCGCCCCATCAGGTAGAACTCCGGATTGGGCAGCATGCCGGAGAAACTCGCCATGCGATTGCTGAGCCCGAAGAATGCAGTGATCGCGGCGATGTCCCACGCGTCCTCGTCGCCGAAGCCGTGCACACGAAGGGCGTCGAAGTCGGCGTCGGCGATTTCGTGCGAGGCGGAGTTCACCTTGGTGGCGAAGTCGAGCATCGCGCGCTGACGATCGGAGATTTCTGCGGTGCGATAGTTGACCGCAACCTGGTCGGCAACCAGCGGCTTCTTCTCGTAGATACGCAGAATTGCGCCGTGCGCGACAACGCAGTACGTACATTTGTTGGCCGCAGAGATCGTGGTGACGATCATTTCTCGATCACCCTTGGTGAGTGCGGAATCTTCCTTGAGCATGATCGCGTCGTGGTATGCGAAGAATGCCCGGAACTCGGCTGGGCGCCGAGCGAACATCAGGAAGACGTTGGGCACGAACCCCGACTTCTCCTGGATCTCGAGAATCTTGGCGGCGATGTCCTCGGGCACCTCGGTCAATTCAGCCTGCGGAAAACGGGTGCTCACTGTGCCTCCTGGTCAGCCATCGATGTTCGATTCAAGATAATGATGATTAACTGAGTTGTCCAGATGCATTTCCTGCCCTACTTTTTCGGGCACGGATAGTCGGGTACGGCCCAAGTGATCTGCGTAGCGTGAAACCCGTGAACAGGAAGACACGATGATCGACGGACTGAACCGCGCGCTCGACTACATCGAAAGCAATCTGAGCGGCGAGATCGAGACAGCCGAGATGGCAAGGCTGGCAACCACCTCGGAGTATCACTTTCGGAGGATGTTCTCGGCCCTGGCCGGCATTCCCGTATCCGAATACATCCGTCGACGTCGACTCACCCTGGCCGGTGCCGAGTTGTCCGTCAGCAGATCAGGAGTGTTGGAGACCGCCGTGAAGTACGGCTACTCGTCCGCGGAGGCCTTCACACGAGCGTTCACCGCATTTCACGGCGTGAGCCCCGGCGCGGTCACACGCGCTCCCGCCGTTCTCAAATCCCAACAGAAACTTGTCATTCACGTGACACTGGAAGGAGCCACACCGATGGACTACATGCTTGTGGACAAACCTGCCCTGACGGTAGTCGGGTTCAAGACCCGGGTTCCATTGGTTCACGAAGGCCCCAATTCTGCGATCGAAGATTTCACCCGCTCCGTGGACAAGGTTGCGTTGCGAGGGTTGCGCGAGCTCTCCGATCAGGACCCGGCGGGAATCGTCAGTGTCGTCGACAATTTGGCGCATCCCAGAACCGAAGGCACAGAACTGGATTACTACCTGGGAGTGGTCACCGGCAAACCTTCACCCACGGGTTTCGATGCGCTGACGGTCGACGCACACACGTGGGCCGTCTTCACCGCCGACGGGTCGGAAATCGAATCTGTGCAGTATTTGTGGCGAGATATCTACACGGAATGGTTCCCTGCCAACCCTTTTCGCTCCGTACCTGGTCCCGAGATCATGCGTACCGAATACAACGACGATTTCGCCGTCGCACGGTTCGAGCTCTGGATTCCGGTCGAGAGCGAGCTGAGCGACGTCGGGGCGTAAAACAGCCGCCAGGTCGGATGGAAGTCACGACCCGGCGGCTGAGCCATCAGATGAAACAGACTGTCAAAGAATCAGTTTCGCCCCGGTAGCAGCAACCACGTCCTCGACACTGATGCCCGGCGCCGTCTCCACCAGGCGGAGACCGTCGTCAGTCACGTCGATCACGGCCATGTCGGTGATGATTCGCTGGACGCAGCCCTTACCGGTCAGCGGAAGCGAGCACTCCTCGACAATCTTGTGCTCACCCTTCTTCGAGACGTGCTCCATCATCACGATGACGCGCTTTGCGCCGTGGACCAGATCCATCGCGCCACCCATGCCTTTGACCATGTGGCCCGGGATCATCCAGTTCGCGAGGTCTCCGGTGGCACTGACCTGCATGGCACCGAGCACGGCAACGTCGACCTGGCCGCCGCGGATCATGCCGAACGACGCTGAGGAGTCGAAGAACGACGCACCGGGCAGAACGGTGATGGTCTCCTTGCCCGCATTGATCAGCTCGGGATCGAGTTCGTCCTCGGTCGGGTACGGCCCCACGCCCAGAACGCCGTTCTCCGAGTGCAATACAACGGTGATATCGGTCGGGAGGTAGTTCGGAACCAGCGTCGGCATACCGATGCCGAGGTTCACGTACTGCCCGTCCTCGAGTTCGCGCGCGACGCGGGCCGCCATCTCTTCGCGGGTGAGTTTGGTGGGTAGTACAGAAGTCATGCTCGTACCGTCCGATTCTCGATGCCGACCGTCACGGGGCCGACGTGGACAACACGCTGAACGTGAATGCCCGGCGTGTGGATCTCGGCGGGGTCGAGCTCACCCGGCTCTACGAGGTGCTCGACCTGCGCAATGGTGATGCGCCCCGACGTTGCTGCAGCCGGATTGAAGTTCTGGGTACTCGCGCGGTAGACGAGGTTGCCATGCCGGTCACCTTTCCAGGCATGGACCAGTGCATAGTCGGCGACGATGCCGCGCTCCATCACGTAGGTGACGCCGTCGAAGTCACGAGTTTCCTTGGGCGGACTGGCAACTGCGATGCCGCCGCTGCCGTCGTAACGCAGTGGCAGGCCGCCGTCGGCGACCTGGGTGCCGACGCCGGCCGGGGTGAAGAACGCGGGGATGCCCGCTCCCCCGGCGCGCATGCGCTCGGCGAGCGTGCCCTGCGGCGTGAGTTCGACTTCCAGCTCACCGGAAAGGTACTGACGCGCGAACTCCTTGTTGGAGCCGACGTACGAGCTGACAGTACGACGGATACGCCCCTTCTCCAGAAGCACTCCGAGCCCGAACCCGTCGGTGCCGCAGTTGTTGCTCACCGTTTCGAGTGATGTCGCGCCCTGCTCGAGGAGCGCATCGATGAGGATTTCCGGCACTCCGACGAGCCCGAAACCTCCGACAGCGATCGTGACGCCGTCCGGCACGTCGGCGACGGCCTCGGCAGCAGTGGGAATGACTTTGTCCATCATGTCGATCACAGTAGCGCGACCCGTACGTATTGTGAACCCCCGTCCGCATAACGAACATTTTTCGCCCCCGGCATTGCCTGGGTCACATCTACGAACTATTCTGTTCGCAGAGCGCAACACATGTACACATTGCGAACAACTTCACGTAACCGAACGACGAGGTTCCCTATGCTGCATCTACCGCCGAGGTACCAGCGGCCGACTGGCGTCAACGCCCCGGCCGATTTCGCGGACTACAAGACGACTTCCCTTCGCCACCCGAAGCAGCCGCTGAAGCTGCTCCCCCAACGGCTCACGGAGCTCACCGGGCCGGTATTCGGCGAGGATCGCGTCGGCGCCGGCGAAAACGACCTGACCATTGCCAACGGCGGCGAAGCACAGGGACAGCGCATCGTCGTTCACGGCCGCGTACTCGACGGCGACGGAAAACCCGTCCCCCACACACTGCTCGAGGTGTGGCAGGCCAACGCCGGTGGACGCTACCGCCACACCGGCGACAACTGGCCCGCGCCGCTGGATCCGTTCTTCAACGGCCTGGGTCGCTGCGTCACCGACGCGAACGGCCGCTACAGCTTCACCACGATCAAGCCGGGCGCCTACCCGTGGATGAACCACGACAACGCCTGGCGACCGGCACACATCCATTTCTCGCTGTTCGGCACGGCATTCACGCAGCGCCTCGTGACGCAGATGTACTTCCCCGACGATCCGATGTTCTTCCAGGACCCGATCTACAACGCGGTACCCGAAGCAGCACGTCACCGCATGGTCAGCGTCTTCGACTACGACGCCACAGTCCCCAACTGGGCTCTCGGGTTCCGCTTCGACATCGTCCTGCGCGGCCGTAACGCCTCCGTATTCGAGAACGAGGAAGACCACGATGACTGATCACACCGCGAAGCCCGCACCCACTTATCCGGTAGTCCCCGGCGACTTCACCACCGCCCCCTTCGGTGTCACGCCCTCTCAGACCGTCGGGCCGTACTGGCACATCGGCCTCCCCTGGACGGACGGCCCCGACGCCGCTCCCGCCGATGCCCCCGGACGAATCACGCTGGCCATCACGGTGATCGACGGCGCCCGTACACCCGTCGCCGACGCGATGATCGAAACATGGCAGGCCGATACGCTCGGACGCTTCAACCATCCGGACGATCCCCGTGGCGCAGTGGAGCTCACTCCGGCTGGTTTTCGCGGATTCGCCCGCAGCGCAGCGGATCCCACGGGCACTGCATTGGTCCACACTGTCAAGCCCGGTGCGCAGCCCACTGAAACGGATGCGGACGAGGCCCCACACGTGAACGTGTCGGTCTTCGCTCGCGGCATGCTCGACCGCCTGGTCACCCGCTTGTACTTCCCCGAAGACGCCGACGCACACGCAACAGATCCGGTGCTGTCCTCACTGAGCGAAACCGAACGCGCGAAGCTGGTTGCAACCAAGGTCGACGGTGGGTACTCCTGGACGGTCTATGTTCAGGACGAGGACGCGAACGGCGTCGAGACGCCCTTCTTCGAGCTGTAAGAGGAGTACACATGCCCACTCGCGGCGCACTGTTCGACCCGGTGTTCGGGGCCACCCGCGTATCGGAGCACCTGTCCGACCAGGCGTGGGTCACCGCGTTGCTCGACGTGGAGGCCGCACTGAGTTGTGCGATGGCCACAGTCGGGTTGGCGGACGGGGAACATTGCGCCGCGGTGGCTGCTGCCGCGGCCGAACTCTCACAACCGGGCGGTCTGGACATCGTGGCGCTCGGCCGCGCGTCGGCCGCCGGCGGAAATCCCGTCATTCCGCTGGTGAAGATGCTGCGCGAAAGGGTCGGACAGGAAGGTGTGCCTGCCTCCGTGGTGCACCCGGGCGCCACCAGTCAGGACATCATGGACTGTGCGCTGATGCTGTTGACGCGACGCGCGGGCGCGGTGGTTCTGGCCGACCTGGCCCGCGCCGCCGATTCCGCCGCCCACCTCGCCCGCCTCCATCGCTCTACTCCGATGGTCGCGAGAACCCTGGGACAACAAGCACTTCCGACCACCTTCGGGCTACTGGCATCGAGTTGGTTCACCGCACTCGACGCCGCAGCGATTCGCCTCGAGATCGTGCTGTCCACGTTGCCGGTTCAATTCGGCGGCGCCGCAGGCACACTCGCTGCGTTGTATCCCGATGGGCTCAGGATCGCCGATGCACTGGCAGACGAACTCGGCCTGGCCAGGCAGGTCACTCCCTGGCACACCGACCGCGTGACCATCGCAGAACTCGCGACCACGCTCGGTATCGTCGCCGGCGCTGTTTCCAAGCCCGCCACCGACATCACCGTCATGGCGTCCACCGAACTCTCCGAGGTCGCCGAAAGCGCTCCGGGCGGCTCATCGGCCATGCCGCACAAGCAGAATCCCGTCGCGGCCATCACCGCCCGCGCAGCAGCGCGACGTGCTCCCGCACTGGTCGCCACAGCCCTGTCGAACATGGATCACGAATTCGCCCGCGCTGCAGGCCCCTGGCACGCCGAGTGGGAAACCGTCACCGATCTCCTGCGTCTGGCAGGCGGAGCGGCGCACCAACTGTCCGTGAGCCTCACCGGCCTGCAAGTACACACCGAGTCGATGGCTCGCAATCTCGACATCACCGGTGGCCTGATTCTCGCCGAGCGTGTCACCAAGGCCCTGTCCGCACACACTGATCGAGCGCGCGACATCGTCACCGCGGCAGCCACTTCCGGAACCAGATTGGATCGTGATCCCGCCATCGCAGAGCACCTGAGCGAAACCGAGATCGCCGAACTACTCGCCCCCGCACACTATCTGGGCCACGCCACCGATCTGGTCGACCGCGCCCTCGCCGAACGCCCCACAGGAGGATCTCGATGAGCGTCGCGCTCAACTTTCAACAGACCGGCAATCTCGATGCCCCGGCAGTGGTTCTCCTGGGTTCACTCGGATCCGATCTGTCCATGTGGCAGCCGCAGATTCACGCGCTGTCGAATCGCTACCGCGTCATCGCCGTCGACCATCGCGGCCACGGCAAGTCACCGGTGCCTACGGGCCCCTACTCAATTGCCGATCTCGCCGGCGATGTCATCGCTCTCCTCGATTCGCTCGAACTCGAGTCCGTACATCTCGTCGGGCTCTCCCTCGGCGGCGCTGTCAGCCAATGGATCGCCGCGCACCACCCCACTCGCGTCGAGACGTTGACATTGATGTGCACGTCCTCGCAGTTCGCCCCGGCTCAACCGTGGATCGATCGTGCTCGGGCTGTCCGTGCGGACGGTATTGCATCCATCGCGGCCGCCGTCGTCGGACGCTGGTTCACGCCGGGACTGGCCGAGAACGATCCGGAGCTTGTCGCCCGTCACGTCGCGATGGTCGAAGCCACACCCGACGAGGGCTATGCCGCCTGCTGCGAGGCGCTTTCGACGTGGGACGGCCGCAACGACCTGGCCCGCATCGTCGCTCCGACGCTCCTCGTCGCGGGCGAGCAGGATCCGGCGACGCCTCCGTCGACGTTGGGTGCGATCGCCGACGGCATCGCCGATGCGGTACTGCACGTGGTCGATCCGGGCGCACACCTGGCCAACGTCGAACAAGCCGGGCGCGTCACCAAACTACTTGCAACGCATATTGCCTCGCACACATCTGCGCTCGCCCAACGTAGCGCCGCGGTGTCGGCCGGCATGACCGTACGACGCCAGGTGCTCGGCGACGCCCACGTCGACCGTTCCATTGCCGGTGCCACCGAGTTCACCGCCCCTTTCCAGGACTTCATCACTCGCACGGCGTGGGGTGACATCTGGTCGCGCCCCGGCCTC
This sequence comes from Rhodococcus sp. 008, assembly GCF_001682295.1. NCBI lineage: Bacteria > Bacillati > Actinomycetota > Actinomycetes > Mycobacteriales > Nocardiaceae > Rhodococcus > Rhodococcus sp. 008. Next base: position 1,390,704 of record NZ_CP012749.1, read on the forward strand.
GATCACCACACCCGCAGGCTCCTCACTCTCGCGATCCTCACTGCCGTCGGCAACGAACACGAACTCGACATGCACATTCGCGCTGCGCTGCGTGCCGGGATCGATCCCGACGAACTCGTGGAAGTATTTCTCCATACCGCGGTCTATGCGGGTGTGCCGAACAGCAACTTGGCTTTTGCGCTGGGAAAGCAAGCACTCGCGGACCTCTCGGCCGAACCTGAGGAGAACGAGACAACATGAGTGAGAACAGCAGCGAGCAGGCGCCGGGACCGTCCCCGGACTACGTGCAGTCGCTGGCCCGTGGGCTTTCCGTCATCAAGGCTTTCGACGGTGAGCACCCGCGTCGCACCCTCAGCGAGGTTGCCCGGCACACCGATCTCACGCGTGCGACTGCTCGCCGCTTCCTACTCACGCTCGTCGAACTCGAATACGTACGTACTGACGGTTCGGTGTTCTGGTTGACGCCCCGTGTCCTCGAACTCGGCTACAGCTACCTCTCCAGTCTGTCCCTTCCCGAGATCGCCGGGCCGCATCTGGAAGCCTTGTCCGCCAAGGTCCGTGAATCCACGTCCGTGTCGATCCTCGACGGTGACGACGTCGTGTACGTGGCTCGTGTTCCGGTCAGCCGCATCATGACGGTGTCCATCACCATCGGCACGCGCTTTCCCGCGTACGCCACATCCATGGGTCGAGTTCTGCTCGCCGGCTTGCCCGACGACGCACTGGACGCCTACCTCGCCCGAGTGTCCTTCGCCCGCCTGACCGGCAAGACCATCTCCACCGCCGACGGACTGCGTGCCGAACTCGAGAAGATTCGCGCCGACGGGTTCGCGATTGTCGATCAGGAACTCGAAGAGGGTCTGCGCTCGCTCGCCGCACCCATCCGGGACGCGACCGGTGACGTGGTCGCGGCCGTCAACATCTCCACCCAAGCCGCCCGCTACAGCGCCGAAGCTGTTCGCGGTGAACTGGTTCCGGCCGCAGTCGCCACCGCGGACGCCATCTCCGTCGATCTCGGACGTACTCAGTCGTCCAACAATCACTCGGCTGCCACCCGCTGACCGAGCAGACCCAAGGAAGAACCAATGCCTGACGTTGTCATCTGTGAACCGCTCCGTACCCCTGTCGGCCGCTTCGGCGGTGTCTTCCGTGACGTAGCCCCGGAAGATCTCGCCTCGACGCTGATCACCGAACTCGTCACGCGTACCGGCATTTCCGGCGCGGAGATCGACGACGTCATTCTCGGCCAGGCTTCGCCGAACGGTGAGGCTCCGGCGATCGGACGCATCGCGGCGCTCAACGCGGGTCTGGGCATCGATGTTCCCGGCATGCAGGTGGATCGCCGGTGCGGGTCGGGATTACAGGCAGTCATCCAGGCCGTCATGCAGGTTCAGTCCGGTGGCAGTGACCTGGTCCTCGCCGGCGGTGCCGAGTCGATGAGCCAGGCCGAGTTCTACGCAACCGGAATGCGTTGGGGCGTCAAGGGTGAAGGAGTTGCGCTCAGCGATCGTCTCGCGCGCGCCCGCGTCACAGCCGGCGGACGTGACTTCCCGGTTCCCGGCGGAATGATCGAAACGGCAGAGAACCTGCGCGCCGAGTTCTCCATCAGCCGCGAGGATCAGGATGCACTCGCGGTTCAGTCCCATCAGCGTGCAGTCGCAGCACAGAAGAACGGCGTCTTCGCCGAGGAAATCGTTCCGGTATCCGTTCCGCAGCGCAAGGGCGAGGCCCTGCTCGTCGACACCGACGAGCATCCACGCGCCGACACCTCGATGGAATCGCTTGCGCGCCTTCGTCCCATGCGCGCAAAGATCGACCCGGACTCCACCGTGACTGCAGGTAATGCCAGCGGGCAGAACGACGGCGCAGCACTGGCGATCGTCACCACCGCCGACAAAGCTCGTACCCTCGGACTGCGACCGCTCGCACGCCTCGCGAGTTGGAGCGTTGCGGGCGTTCCGCCGCGCACCATGGGCATCGGCCCCGTACCGGCGTCGGAGAAGGCACTCGGCCGCCTCGGATTGACCCTGGCGGACATGGACGTCATCGAACTCAACGAAGCCTTTGCGGCACAAGCACTTGCAGTCCTGCAGAGCTGGAATCTCGAGGCCGACGACCCACGCATCAACCCCAACGGCTCCGGCATCTCCCTCGGACATCCGGTCGGTGCCACGGGTGGACGAATCCTGGCCACCCTGTTGCGCGAGATGGACCGTCGCGAAGCGCGTTACGGCCTCGAGACGATGTGCATCGGCGGCGGGCAGGGCCTGGCTGCGGTCTTCGAGCGCCTGTCCTGATCAAGCCCCGACGTGCGGGACGCCGGAGTCACCAAGTTCGCCGCGTAGGCCGTCGAGAAAGACACGCAGCAGGTCGGTGAGTTCGGCCTGCTGCTGCTCGGTGAGAATCGACGTCAGTTCGGCTTCACGGCCGAGGACTCGGTCCACCAATTGCTCCACCAGTTCGTGACCGGCGGCAGTGAGGGTCACGAGCACTATTCGTGACCCTTCCGCGGCGGAAGACCTCTCCACCAGACCCGCGTTCTCCGCGCGCGCGAGTCGCTGCGAGATTGCACCGGCTGTGACTCCGGTCTGCTCGGTGATCTGGCGAGTCGTCAACTGATACGGCTCGCCGGATCGCCGCAGGACACTGAGCAGGTCCAGCGTGGCTGTGTCCGCACCGGCCGAGGCGAGTACCCGTCGGCGATCCTCACCGAGCAGCTTGGCGCACATCCACAGCCTGGTGACGATGCCGATACCCTCCACGGGCGTGCCCGGCCTTTCGCGAAGCCATGCCAAGGCAACCGCGTCCACCGCGTCGTCCGGGTTGTAGTCGCCCACCACTGCACACCTCGTTTAGCTCTAAATGATACGTTCTTCGTATAGGTCTAAACGTAGCTCACGGAGGTAGGCATGACACGCACAGTTCTGGTAACCGGCGGCGGAACAGGGATCGGACGCGCAGTTGCAGCGGCGTTCGCCCGAGACGGAGACACCGTTTTTGTCACCGGCCGACGCACGGAACCACTCGAAAAGACCGCGGAGGAGTTGGGCGATAATGTTCACGCCTTGACTTGTGACAACTCCGACCCGAAAGACCTAAAGCGGCTGCAGGATTCACTTCCGGGAACCATCGACGTCGTGGTGCACTGCGCCGGCGGTAACACGGACTTCGATCGCGAAGCGCCGTCAGATCTGGAATCCCTGGCCGCCGGGTGGCGGGCCAATCTGGACTCCAATCTGATCTCGGCAGTGTTGACCACAGCAGCAGTTCGAGATCGAATCCCCAGTGGCGGTGCCGTCATCACCATCGGATCGATTGCCGCCGACAAGGGAGCTGGAGCGTACGGCGCTGCCAAAGCAGCAGTTGCGACGTGGAATGTCGATCTGGCCGCCGAACTGGGCCCAGAAGGCATCACGGCGAACATCGTCTCCCCCGGTTACATCGCCGACACCGAGTTCTTCCGGGACTTTCTGACGGACGAGCGTCGCGCGATGCTGATCGAATCCACCAGCACCAAGCGCGCCGGAACCCCGGACGACATCGCATCAGCCGTCCATTTCTTGGCCTCACCGGGTGCCCGGCAGATCACCGGTCAGGTATTGGCAGTCAACGGCGGCGAGAGAACCAGTCGCTGATCACGCCAGGTGGCGCTCGAAGAACGAGTCGATTCGCTTCCAGGCATCCTGCGCTGCAACAGGATCGGGACCGATTCCGAGGATGCGCTCCAAAGGACGAAGCACCTTGGGTCCGGCCTCCGCGTCGTTGAGGAACGCGTGGCCGGCGGTGGGGTACTCCTTGACGTCGTTCTCGATACCGGCATTGCTGAGCGCCGTCTCCAGCTTCGCTGCAGCACCCCGGAGCGAAAAGTCCTTGCCTCCGAAACTCCCGACGATCGGGCACGCATCCACCACGGCCTCATCGAGTTTGCGTGGAAGCTGACCGTAATTGACCGAGGCAGCGTCGAAATCTCCGGCGCTGACCATCGCGAAGCCGCCGCCCATGCAGAATCCGATGACACCGATCTTTCCGGTGCAGTCCCGGGATTCCACCAGCCAACTGCGAGCGACTTCGATGTCGGTGAACGCCTTGCCGTGTCCTCGAAGCATCGACGTCATGGTGGGCACTAGGCACCGCTTCGCCCCGCCCGCGCTGTAGAGGTCGACAGCAAGCGTCAAAAACCCCGCAGCGGCCAGCCGCTTGGCTTGCCGCTGCATCACCTCCTCGAGCCCGAAGGCCTCGTGAATCATCACTACCCCCGGCCACGGGCCGGGGGTAGTGGGGGTTTCGAGTATCGCTCGCAGCGGTTGTGATCCGCCGACTACTGCGGCGCGGCCCGTCAGATCTATGTCCACCATGTCTCGATGCTAGGCCGACGCGGCGTCAATAGGCTCGGAAGCGAGGTCAGGGGAGCTGTTTTCCCTGGCCCGCTGCAAGCCCGGTCAAGACCTCGGCGAGCTGCGGCAAGGCGTACGGTGCGCTCAGTGGACCGAAATTGTCGACAAAGGCATTCGAGAGCAGAAGTTCGACCGGCGCATAGGCTCGCGCCTTCACCGCGGGGAGGTTCTGGAAAACTGCGAAGTTCTCCAACCTCGTCGTCGCTTCCTGATCAGAAGCGAGGCTGAGCAAAATGTCTGCGGGTGCGAGTACCTCCGCCTGCTCCATCGACAGCGCAGTCATCTGCTCGGCGTTGTATCCGCGATAGTCGAGTCCGAGTTCGCGCAGCAGAACCCCGGGCGCACTGGCATCCCCCTGCACATACAACTGATCGCCGTACATCGAGCCGATCATGATCGTCTTGCCACCCAAGCCGTTCAGGGAAGCTGCGGTGTCGGAGATCAGAGCGTCGGTCCGGGCGATCGCTGCAGCAGCAGCCTCGTCGACAAAAGCGGCCTGCCCGACCGTGGCAACGCCGTCACGCCACGACGTGGTCCAGTCCAGCGCGACGACCGGCGCGATCTGACTGAGCCTCTCGGCTGCCGGTTCGAGATAAGTCTTCATTCCGATGATGAGGTCCGGCGAGTAGCGCGCGATGATTTCCGGGTTGATTTCGCCTGTGGTGCCGAAGCTTTCGAGGTCGGCTATTCCAGCGGTGCTTTGCCAAGGCAGTGCACCGCGGTCCCACGCACCCGTATTGCCGTAAGCGACTGGGTGAACACCGAGCGAGAGCAGGAATTCCAGATCCGTGAAGTCGCTGGCAACAACGATCCTTTCCGGCTTTCCCGAGATCGTGGTGGTTCCGAGCGCATTGATCACCTCACGTTGTTCGCCGGCATCAGAAGCATCTGATGTAGTCGAACACCCCGCAAGGATGGCGGCCGCTGCCACTGCGCCGACCCCGAAGAACCCACGGCGGCTGAGCTGGTCCACAAGTTCAGCGGTCGTCGGTGATTCGCGAATCGTTCCGTACACGTGTGCACTCTCCTTCTCGGCGTCTGCTGCGCACACCGAGGGCACAGCGAATGCGAGATTAGCCCACCCTGAGCACGCATGGGGCTCCTACGTTTTAGTGCACGGCAACCATTGACGTTTAAATATATCGATTGATATATTTAAACGAAAGTTGTACTGCCCATCGAAACGGAGACCGCATGAGCGCGCCGGCCACCATCCAACCAACAATTGCCAAGTCCGAACTGGAACTTCGCCGCGAACTCGCCGCCGTCTACCGGTTGCTCGCCCACTTCAAGATGACGGACCTCATCTTCACGCACGTCTCGGTGCGCCTACCGGGACCCGAACATCACTTCCTCATCAATCCGTACGGCCTACTCTTCGAAGAGATCACAGCATCCAACCTGGTCAAGATCGATCTCGATGGGAATCTCGTCGAGCCGTCCGAATATCAGGTCAACCCAGCAGGATTCGTGATCCATGGGGCAGTGCACTCCGCGCGGTCAGACGCACAGTGCGTCCTTCATACCCACACCAAGGCCGGCTGCGCCGTCGCAGCACAGGAAGACGGTCTGCTGCCGCTCAACCAGATCTCGATGGAGTTCTACAATCGGGTCGGCTACCACGACTACGAGGGCATTGCTCTCAACACCGTCGAGCGTGAGCGGTTGGTGAAGGATCTCGGCACTCACCCCGCGCTGATTCTCCGCAATCACGGCCTGCTGACTGTCGGCGTGACTGCGTCGGAAGCATTTCTGCGAATGTTCTACCTGGAGAAAGCATGCGACATCCAGATCGCCGCACAGGCTTCCGGCAGTCTGCGCCTACCCTCCCCTGAACTGGCGGAGTACACCGCCAGACAATTCGCGGGCGAGGTGAAAGACGAGTTCAGTGACGACCAGGCTTACGAATTAGCCTGGGCTGCACTACTTCGCCTTCTCGATCGAATCGATCCGGAATACAAGAACTGAGGCGAGCGCCCCTCAGAACCCCGGTGCGGCTACAACGCCCACCGGGGACTTTCCCGTCAGCACCGCAACGACGTTGAGTGCGGACTGCCTGGCCAGGGTCCCCGAGACCGCCGACGAATACCAGGCGGCATGAGGAGTGATCGTCAGGTTCGGAATCTGCAGTATCGGATCATCAGCAGTCGGCGGTTCTGCCGGTAGCACGTCGACCGCAGCGCCGGCCAATCTGCCGCTACGCAAAGCACTTCCGAGCGCTTCGTGATCGACGAGGCCTCCGCGCGAGACGTTGACCAGGAACGATCCCGGCTTCATCGACGCCAAAGCCTGAGCGTCCACGATGCCCGCAGTCTCCGCAGTCAACGGAACATGCACGCTCAACACGTCCGATCGACGCAGAAGCTCGTCCCACTCCACGACCTCGACGCCGGGCGCTCCGGCCGAGAGCGAACGCCCCGCTGCCAAGACCGTCATCCCCAGCGCTGCTGCTCGGCTGGCAAGTGCCTGAGCGATCAGTCCGAATCCATAGAGGCCCAGAACTGTTCCTGCAATCCGACGTGGCGGATACTCCACGACACTCCAACGACCTTGGTGCACTGCGGCATCAAGCGGACCGATGGAGCGCAGCAAGGACAGGATCGACGCCAGCGCATGATCGGCCACCTCCTCGGTGCAGTAGTCGACCGCGCGAGTGACGGTGACGCCCCGATCATGCGCCGCGCCCACCGGCAGGTGATCGAACCCGGCCGAGGTGGCCGCGAGGAGACGCAGATCCGGCAAGGAGTCGAGATGATCTGCGTCGAGCCCTACAGTCTCCGGCCCCACCAGTAGCGCGATTATGCCTGCGCCGCTCGGGATCTCGGAACTGAACTCGACGCCGACGTCGATCCCGGCGGCGCCGAGAGTTTCTCGCAGAGTGCCGAGGTCGATGAAATCGTCGAGCACCACGATTCGATCCGTCACGTCCGAGCCTCCGCGGATATCGCTTGCAAGACTGCGTCGACGCCTCGGGCCACCGCGCCGGGAGCCCGAATGGCGTCCATCATGAAGGGATCAAGAATCGACTGCATGGCAAGGCCGTCGGTGAGTCCGACCAATCTGATCGTCACGAGGTCGGGGTCGACATCTGCCGGCACCGATCCCTCCTGTTGCGCCTCCAGAACCGTCTCGCGAACGATCCGGCGCCACCGAGCGAGAAAGCCCGCGATCTCACTGCGAGCCTTCTCTTCCTGTGCGCCTTCGGCGTAGAAGAAGAGGAACACGCGCGTCATCGCCAGGCGTCGATCGTCGAGCGGCAAGACACTGGCGGTGATTCCCCGCAACTTTTCGAGCGCCGAGTTGTCTGCCTGATCCAGGATGACCTGATACTGATCACCTTGGATGTCCGCGGCCCGGCGCAGTGCGGCAAGGAGAAGTTCGTGCCGAGAATTGAAGTAGTGGTTCAACACTCCGGTCGACCATCCACTCTCCTCGGCAACCGCCCTGGTGGTCACCGCCGAGATACCCTCGCGGGCAATCAGGCTGAGAACAGCGTCGGCCAGCACCAACCGTCGCTCGTCGTGATCAACGACCTTGGGCACGATCTACCTCCTTGTGGCGTGCACTCCTGCACGCACCGACCTTCAGGCTATCGGGGCAACTTCCGGTTCGGCCGTCTCCGTGTCCTTTCCGGAAACTCGCTCGTTCCAGATCTTCATCACCGCGGGCGGAGTCGGCGCCGTGGTCAGACTCAGCGCAACGAAGACAACGAGTGCACTCTCCAGACCGACGTACACCGGTTCGTTGGCCAGCACGTCGCCGACGACGAACATCGTGATCAGAGTCGCCGCCGTTCCCACCGCCATCGAAGCCATTGCCGCGGTTCCGGTGGCCCTCTTCCACACCAGACCACCGAGGATGGGGACGAGCAGGCCACCCACGAGGATGTCGTACGCAATCGTGAGCGCCGCGACGATGTCGTTGATCAGAGCAGCGAGAACGATACTGACGAGGCCGATCACGATGACGTACAGGCGGTTTCCGCGCACATCTGCTTCCGGATCGGACGTATCCAGGCCAGGCTGTGTACGCCCGAAGATCTTCGAGACGAGAGGCAAGACGTCTTGCCGAGCCACTGTGGCAGTGGCGATCAGTGCGCCGGAAGCGGTCGACATCATCGCTGCGACGGCGGCTGCCAGCACAATTCCGCTGAGACCGATCGGGAGAACGTGAACGGCGACGTCGGCGTAGACGTCGTCGGACGAACCGATGTCGGGCATCAGAGCCGAAGCCGCCAGACCGATCAGCGCACCTACCACACCGTAAAGCAGGCAGTAAACGCCCGCAGCGACGCCGCCCCAGCGCGCAACTTCGGGCGACTTGGCCGTGAACACGCGCTGCCAGATGTCCTGCCCGATAAGGATTCCGAGCGTGTACACGACGAAGAAGGTGATGATCGTGCCAGTGCCGATAGTGCCGAGTGAGAACGCTGCGTCGCCCACACGCTCCTTGATCCCGTCGTACCCACCCGCTTTCGACCAGGTGAACGGGAGCAGGAGGAAGAAGATTCCGATCGTCTTGATGACGAACTGAACAACGTCGGTCAGCGTGATCGACCACATGCCCCCCATCGCGGAGTACGCGACGACGATCAATCCACCGAGGACTACGGAGAGCGTCCGGTCGAAACCGAAGAGCACGTTGAAGATAGTGGCGTAGGCGATGGTGGACGTGACGGTGAGCATCAACGTGTAGGCCATCATCACGATGCCGGACGCGCCGGTTGCGTCGATTCCGTAGCGCAACTTCAGCATTCCCGAAACCGTGTACACCTTCAGACGCTGAATCCGGGAGGCGAACAACAAACTCAGCAGGAGCACACCAGCGGCGATGGAGACAACCAACCACATACCGGAGATTCCGTATTTGTAGCCGAGGCCGACACCGCCGACCGTCGACGCTCCGCCGATGACGACGGCGGCCATCGTGCTCGTGTAGAGAACTCCACCGAGCCTTCGACCGGCGACGAGGTACTCACTGGAGTTGCTCGCGCGGCGTTTGCCCCACCAACCGAAAGCCAGCATTGCGGCCAGGTAGGTCAGGATTATGGCTATGTCCATGGTGACGATTCCTTCGTGAAGTACCAGCAGGTCCGAGAGCAGACGCCGGTCTCGTCAGACCGCCTGAGGAAACCGTAGAAGACGATTGACGTGAAATAAATCACTTGATACAAATAATCACTTCAGAAATTTCTGATGTATCTGTTCTCGACTCTGCCGAGGTACCCGATGCGCAGCACACTTCCCGATCTGAAACTGCTTCGGATCTTCACCTCCGTGGTGCGCCATCAGGGCTTCGCGCCGGCACAGCAGGATCTAGGACTGTCCGCCTCGGCGATCAGCACCTACATGAGCCAACTCGAACGCCAACTCGGCATCGTCCTGTGCCACCGCGGTCGCAGTGGGTTCAGCCTGACCAGCAAGGGCGAGCTCTACCACCAGGAATGCGTCCGCATCCTCGGCGAGCTGGAGGGGTTCGAGCGGTATGCCACCGCACTCCAAGGCGAACTTCGGGGAACGATGACCGTCGGGGTACTGGATTCGACTGTCACGGATTCGACGCTCCCGCTCGCCGACGTCATCGGTGAATTCAGCCGAACACACCCCGGTGTCTATCTCGACCTCAAAATCCAAACTCCGCACGAGCTTCAGGTAGGCGTTCTCGACGACCGCATCGACGTGGCGATCGGAGCGTTCGCCTCGCCCATGAACGGCCTGACAGCGCAGGCTCTACACCGCGAGCAGCACTGGCTCTACTGCAGCGACAAACATCCGCTCTTCTCGAGCAAGCGGGTGCACCCGGACGTCATCACCCGTCAACGAATGGTCACCAGGGGTTATTGGAGCGAAGCCGAGTTGGCTCGCCAAGGATTCACCGAGAGATCGGCCACCGTCGAGAACATGGAGGCGCAACTCATTCTGATCCTCTCGGGCGGATACATCGGATATTTGCCCGAGCACTACGCCGGATACTGGGTCGACCAGCAACGATTGCGCCCACTCTTGCCCGCCTCCTTCGGATATCAGGCACCGTTCTCCCTGATCTATCGCCGCGGACGGGCACGCGAACCACTGGTCCTCGCTTTCCGTGAATTGGTCAGAACCAGCGTCGAGGATCAGTAGCGCAGCCACCTCCGATAGTCCTGACAACTCGCTTTCTGCACGTCGCCCACCGTTCGACTTGCGCGGCGTGGGAGGATAGACATATCGAGATCGGGACTTCGATGTGAGGGCCCGGATCGAGTTTGTAGGGAGTATCGGTATGGCACAGGGCATCGTGAAGTGGTTCAACGGCGAAAAGGGCTTTGGTTTCATCGCTCCCGACGACGGAACACCGGACGTGTTCGTTCATTACTCTGAAATCTCGGGCAACGGCTACAAGTCGCTCGACGAGAACCAGCGTGTGGAGTTCGAGGTTGGCCAGGGCCAGAAGGGTCCTCAGGCCACCAATGTGCGCGCTGTCTGATCAGTGACACAAGAAGAGGGCCGCACCCGCAAGGGTGCGGCCCTCTTCTGCATCGGATTCACCTCTGAATCACTGATCCTGAATGACGGCCAACGCTCCAACGATGTTCGACTCCGCCACCGACTTCGAGATTCCGAGATCAGCCAGAACACCTGATCCGTCTTCGAGTTCGAGCAGTGCGAGCAGGATGTGCTCGGTTCCGATGTAGTTGTGGCCCAGGCGAAGAGCCTCACGGAACGTCAGTTCCAGGACCTTGCGCGCACGAGCGTCGTACGGAATGAGTTCTGGTAGTTCGGAAGTCGGAGCCGGTAGTACACCGGCCACTGCAGCTCGGACGGATCCGAGCTCCACGCCCTGCGCCACTATCGCCTTCGCAGCCAACCCGGCAGGCTCCTCGACGAGCCCCAGGAGCAGGTGCTCCGGCCGGATCTCTGCGTTACCGGCGGCGCGGGCTTCGTTCTGCGAGGCCATGACGACGTTCTTCGCCCGGGGAGTGAACCGGTTGAACCCTTCGTTCGGATCCATCGGCTTCTGATCACTCGGCGCCTTGGGAACAAAACGCTTCTGCGCAGCCTGCTTCGAGACACCCATGCTCGCGCCGATCTCCGTCCACGACGCTCCCGACCGGCGCGCCTGGTCGACGAAGTGACCGATCAGGTGATCTGCAACTTCACCGAGATGATCAGCGGCAATCACGGCGTCGGAGAGTTGGTCGAGAGCATCGGTGTGCACCTTCTTGATCGCGTCGATGAGGTCGTCGAGTCGAACCTTGTTGGTCATTTCCACTGGTTTGCTCATGCGTCAACCATAGGTTGACGCAATCGAAAGCGTCAACCCTAGGTTGACGATCGTCTTCGCCGCCCAGTGCTCAGCCGGAAAAGAATTCACGCAGAGCCGGGACAATAGCGTCGTCGGCGACGCCGTGGCCCTGACCGGGGATCTCCAAAGTCTTTGTCCCCGAGACTTTTGCAGCGATTCTCGTCGCCGAGGCAGGTGCCCATTGACCACTGTCACCGCCGTACATGACCAACGTGGGGACGGTAATGGAGGCAAGCCAGTCGAGCGACTGACAGCCGTGATCACACACAGCGACGTCGTAAGGCAAGGTGTGCGCGATGGCGCACATGTCGGGCCAATCGGCACTCCGCTTGATCTCGTCGACCATCTCCGGAGACGCGCCGGTCAGATCCAGAAAACGCGTCACAGCACCTTCCCTGTCGCCGCCCGCAATCAATCGCTCCAGGTCACTTTGGGCAGTCTCGTCACGCTGGTCGTCGTCCATGTACGGCGCCTCGTAGACGGCGAGCTTACGCATCGGAACGGCCTGCGCAGCGGCCTCCAAAGCCAGCGCGGCACCCGACGACAATCCGTAAACGAGCGGTGTTTCACCGGTGGCAGCGACGACCGCCCGCAAGTCCTCCACCTCGGCGTCGATCGAGAACGCGCGACTGTCACCGCTGTCCCCGCGTCCGCGCCTGTCGTACGAGTACACCGTGAAGTCCGCCGCCAACTCTGCAGCCAGGGAATCGAACCAACCGCGGTCGCAGAACGCTCCGGCGACCAGGACCACTGCTGGTCCGGCACCGGAGCGTTCGTATGCGATGGTCGTACCGTCACGGGATTGCACTACCGCTGGGGATTGCTCTGTTTGCACGTCGATCTCCTCAGGTCTGGTCAATGCCTACCTGATTAGACCGCCCGCGTTACCTAAACTCATCGGTCCGGTCGGCAGAGGCTTCAGCTGATCTTGTTGTACAGGGCATCCCAACCCTGTGCCACGTACGAAATCGTGTAGATCGAACCGTAGAACGTAGAGCCACCCAGACTGGTGACGTTGCCCGCCTGCACTGCCGGGAGTCGCTGCCACAGCTTGCTCGCCACCAATGCCTGGTACGCCGCACTGTCCTCGTTCTCGGTGATCATGAAGCCGTCGACGCCGGCCAGCACGTCGAGGCCTTCGAGGCTGACGCCGCCCTCGGGATCGAGCCCCTCCGAGGTGGCGGTTTTGCCACCGATGTCGCCGAGCGTCATGTCGCTGGGCTTGTCGCCCTTCTCGGAGGTACGGATGCTCGTGACGTACAGCGTGTTCGTGTCCGGCATGAACGAGACACTGGCGACGGTCTTGGACGCAATCTTCTCGGCATGACGACTGCGGATGTCGGAAATCAGATTGTCGTAGTCGAGCGTCAATCGATCGAGTGTGGCCGTTCGACCGAGCCAGCCCGACAACCGCGAGAGGTTTGTGCGCCAGTCGTCGGTGAACTCTGTCGTCAGAACCGGTGCGATGGTGGACATCTCGGCCACCGGCCACCACTCGCTCTCGTAGTTCAGGCACACGATCAGGTCGGGCTCGAGCGCCAAGATCTGCTCGCGGTTGGGGATCTCCGACAGGAACGGTACCGACGAATCGATAGGCACCCACGGTGTCGCCTGGGCGTACGTGTAGCCGACGAGCGGAAGTTCCAGAGCTACAGCAGGTTCCAGATCGAGCCGCGAGTCGATCGCGACAACCCTCTTCGGATTGACAGGAATGTCGTACGTTCCGAGAGGTGTCGTCACAGAACGCATTTCGGTTTCACCCGAACTGCTCCCGCTGTCACCGCAGGCCGCCAGGAACGCGCCCAGCCCGGCGATTCCGGCACCGAAGCCGAACTGCCGACGTGTGAGGTCCGAAACGAGGCGGTTGTCGGAGTAGCCCTCGGGGAGCAAGAGCGTGGATTGAGCGGGCATGCGTGTCGAACCTCCAAAAGAAATGAATCATCCACTGTTGCGAGCGGATAAGGATGCCCTAACAGCGTACGCAGGGAGGATCGTCGCGATCGGCCCAGAAATAGTCGAATCAGGCCAATTCGCACCCCTTACTTGTCGAGTTTGCGCATCTCGACGAAGTAGACCGCACTGAACGCGAGGTAGGTGCCGACGATTCCGAGGACCGAGATGATCAGGACGAGAGCGAGAAACATAGCCATGATGGTCTCCACTGACACGGGTTGTTCACGATGTCGATCGAGAGAAAATGGCTTCGAACTGCGGCGCTGCGACTCGAAGCGGGGCCGAAACTTTCGGTTACACACACCACGCTAGCCCCAGGCGTCTCGAGTTTTGATGAACTCGAGGTGAACTCTCCTACGGCTACGTCACACTTTTCTGTCGGACGGTCAGTTCGGTCCGAGCACCTGTCCGGACCATTCGACCAAAGGCGTCAGTGCGCGCCACGCTGTGCGAACTTCCTTCAATGTCCTGGCGCTGTCCAGCCACGACGGGCTTGGGTAACTACGACCAGCAGTCAGCGACTTGTGACGCAGCAATTCGATCCGCGGGTGATCGACCGTGTATCCGCGAGGCGCCGTCTTGAGCTTGTCGCCGCCGATCGTGAATCCGGCCTTCTCGACGGAGGCCAGGATCTTCTCGAGCTCCGGCCCTCGAACGTCGTCGTCGACAGCCGCACGATAACGCGCGATGGTCTCCGAACTGCTGGCGTAGAAACCACCGGCCACCATCAATCCTGCCGCGTCGATCTGCACGTAGTAGCCACAGCTCTCGGCGAGACCGACGAACGCGCCCTGGTGCGTCTTGTACGGGATCTTGTCCTTCGAGAATCGAACGTCACGATACGGCCGAAAGAGCTTGGCTGTGCCGAATTCGTCCTCCAACGCCGCGGTCAACGACGCCATCGGACGACGAACCACTTCGTCGTACGTCTCCTTGTGCGCTGCCCACCAGGTCTTGCTGTTGTCGGCCTCCAAGTCTTCGTAGAAGTCGAGTGCAGCAACGGGTATGCCAGTGAACGCAGCCATGGCGTAAGCCTAGCTGCCTGTTCGGCTTTGGACCGTCTGCCCTGCACCGATGCCCGGATCGGCCCGAATCCGTAGACTGCATGGGGATGATTTCCGAAATACAAGCATGGGAACTGACCGATACCAACCGAGACTGGTTGATTCACCGACCCGTCGAGGTCGCGATCTACGTGGCGCTCGCAGTCGTTCTGCGCTTCGCACTGCACCGCGGGATCGATCGAATGTCGAAGCCTCGCAAGTCTCCGAACGCCAAGGTGAACGAGCGCAGATCGCAGCGAGCCCGGACCATCGGTTCGGTACTCAAATCGACGGTGTCCATCGTCATCCTGGTCTGGTGTGTGCTGCAGATTCTCGGCATCCTCGGGATCAACGTCGCGCCGTTCATCGCATCCGCCGGAGTCATCGGTCTAGCCATAGGTTTCGGTGCACAAAACCTGGTGCGTGACTTCCTCTCCGGCATCTTCATGTTGCTCGAGGATCAGTACGGTGTCGGCGACGTCGTCGATCTCGGCGACGCGGTCGGCACCGTCGAAACAGTGGGCCTGCGCGTCACCACGATTCGAGATGTGAACGGCACCTTGTGGTACTGCCGCAACGGCGAAATCCTGCGAGTGGGCAACATGAGTCAGGGTTACGCCACTGCAGTGCTCGATCTCCCCATCGCCCACAACGCGAACGTGCACAAAGCGTGTGAGGTGGCGACGCGAGCTGTCCTCGAGGCGGCAGAGTCCGAACCGATCAGGGCGGACATGATCGACAAGCCGGAGATGCTGGGAGTCAATTCGGTTACTGCCGAGGCAATTACCATTCGAGTGACGGCGCAGGTCAAGCCTGGGCGCCAATGGGCAGTCCAGCGCGCATTTGCGCGCTCGGCGCTGACTGCGTTCGAAGAGCAGGGAATCGAGGCACCGTACCTGCCTGTTCTGCGATGACGGTTGAGACGGAAGCGTCTGCCCTTTCCATCAAGTACGCGAGCCCCCGGCGCGGTCGATACCGCCGGGGGCTCGCTGGTGCCTGAAGCATGATTCAGACGGTGGAAGTCGAGACCTCCCGATCTGCCGAACTGTTGCCAAACACCCGGTGCAGGAACATCGTCAGTGCAATGGCTACCACGATTCCGATCAGCGGCGGGATTCCCACCTCGAACTCACCGGAAAGCCAAGCGAGGAACGCTGCGACGGCATAGACGGCCAGGTTTCGCCAGTGGACCGGCTGCGGGGTGTACCCCTCGGGTATGCCTCGCCGCCACCGGCACAGGAAGTCAGCGATGATCACGCCGCCCAATGGCGGGATGAAAGTTCCGAGCAGGCTCAGGTAGTCGACCAGATGGTTGTGCACACCGGTCAGAGCGAGCGCCGTGCCGATCACACATCCACCGATGACGAACGGGGTCTTGCGGGGCTTTCTGAACAGTTCGGCACCGGCCACTCCGAATGCGTATGCGGTGTCTGCGTTGCTCTTCCAGAGGTTTCCGAACAGCAAGACCAGGCCCCAGCCGACAAGCCCGAGGTTGTAGAGGATCAACACGAAGTCACCCTCGTGGAACGTGATGGCTCCGATGGCGCCGAACAGGATCATCAATCCGTTTCCGAGGAGGAACCCGATAACGCAGGCCCACACCGCTTGTGATCCGGAACGGGCAAACCTGGTCCAGTTGGGCGCTTGCGTTCCCGCCGATACGAACGTGCCGACGACAGTGGTGATTGCGAGCGCGATCGTCATGGTCGTCTGCGGTTGAACCGAGACCAGGCCGGAGAATCCACCGACCTCTTCGAGGGACCGGAATACGACCCAGCAGGCCAACGCCAGGATCAAGGGCGTCGAGACGAGCGAAACCCAGTACATTCCGCGGTAGCCGTAGCAGGCGGTGACGCACATCAAGATGCTCGCCGCGATCATCACCGACGCCCTGGCGAGGTAGGAATCCCAGCCCAGCGCCTGGGCGGTGAGATCGCCGATCGTGCCGATGATGACGCCGTACCAGCCGATCTGAGTACCGCCCAGCAGGATCGAAGCAAGCTTGGACCCGCGAGTGCCGAAACTGTAGCGCGCCATCACAACTGTAGTCAGTCCGGTTCGGGCTCCGACGAACCCCATCATGGCGACGTAGACCCCCAAGATGGCGGATCCGGCGGCGATCACCACCATCAGTTTCCAGAACGAGAACGCGGTACCGAGCGCTGCTCCGGCCAACATCGTCGGTGTGAAGATGGTGAACCCCAGCAACACCACCGCGAGCGAGAAGAACGGCTTACGTGCATGAAGCGGAACCGGAGTGACGGGATAGTCTGGATCGATCGGGTGGCCTGCGCTCTCCGAATCGCCTGCGACCGTGGCAGGTTCGACGGCGCTGCTCATACAACTTCGCCGATGTCTTCGAGCCACAGGCTCGGGCGCTCGGCCAGCATGCGGTCCATCAGTGCCACACACTCCGCGTCGTCGACGACGTCGACCTGAATTCCGCTGCTGCGCAACCATTCCTCCGATGCCTCGAAGGAACGATTTTCGCCGACCACGATTCGAGGGATCTCGTACAGGCGAGCCGTTCCGGCGCACATGAAGCACGGCGACAAAGTCGTGTAGAGGACACACTCGCGATACACCGAGGCCGGCAGTCGTCCGGCGCGCTCGATGCAGTCGGTCTCTCCATGACGGATGGCGCTGTTCATCTGGACCCGACGGTTACGTCCGACTGCGAGAACCTCGCCCCGGTGAATCAGCGCCGCGCCGATCGGCACGCCGCCCTCCTCCCAACCGATCTTCGCCTGTTCGATCGCAAGTCCGAGAAAATACTCATCGGTGTGTGCCGGATGATTCATGTGCGCTCCTGGAGTCTGACCAAAATCGTCGATTGTGGCTCGTGTCACAATCCGACCACGGTGGTAACAGCCCGACAAGGGACAACCTGTCAGTTCGGCGGAACTAGCTCTATGACGAAGTGCCCCCTCGGCGGACGATATAGAAATGCTCCCGACTCTGCGACAAGTTCTTGCGATGCCCTCGTTCAAGGCCGCCGCAATCGAGGTGCTCGCGGGCGACGTCGATACCGCGGTGGTCCGCTGGGTCCATTCGTCCGAGGTGTACGAGATGGGTGGGCTGCTGTCCGGAGGTGAGGTCCTTCTGACCACGGGCCTCGGTCTGCACGGGCGATCTCCCGAGCAGCTCACCGCCTACATCGACCAATTGGCGGACGCGGGATGCGTCGCACTCGCGATGGAAGTCGGGCGCTCGTTCCTCACGGCCCCTCCCGAACTCGTCGAAGCTTCGCGCCGACGGGGACTCGCGTTCTTGGCCCTGCACGCAGTAGTGCCCTTCGAGCGGATGGTCGAAGACTTTCACGACCTCATGCTCCGCCGCACTCTCGGTTCGGCGCAAGCGGGCGAGCCTGTCTGGCAAGAACTTCTGAGTCTCGTGGTTGCAGGCCAGGGCATGACTGCGCTGCTCGACAAAGTGTCACGACTCGCGGGGTGCGGCGTCGATCTGCTCGACGCGGATGGCAGAACCGTCGAGCGCAGCACAACCGGCGCAGAGCGATCCGAGACCGAACGCACTATCCACGACGTACGCGGCCCGACGAACTCACTCGGTCGACTTGTCCTGTGCGGGCCGGCAACCACACGCCGAACCGCCGTCGCAAACTGCGCCGCCGTCGCGGTAGCTCTGGAACTCGGCCGTCACGGCGATCTCGGCCCAAGACAGTCACTCGCCCAATCGGTGATCACCGACGTGGTGGGCGGTGTGCTCACATCGCACGGCGACTTGTCCGAGCGACTGACAGCGGCCGGGTGGACGCCGTTGTCGGAGGGGCACCACGTCCTCGTCGCCGCTGTCGACATCGATCGGCAAACCCCGGTTCGAGAGCTCGCTGACCAAGTACGCAACGCCGTGCGGGCCGTGCTCGGCTCCTGTGTCGTCGGGACTGCGGCCAATCACGTCATCGTGCTCGCGCATGGGTGGGCGTCCGCATCCCCCGCTCGAGTGCGGACTGCGTTCACCGAAGCCGACGAGCTGCTACGCCGCGGGCCGGGCGGTTCCGCGGTACGCACGCTCGGAGTGGCGACGCCGGTCGCGGATCTGTCGGGCGTCGGGGCTGCGGTCGCGCAAGCTCGCGAAGTCGTCCAGATCGCGCGGCGCTTCGGCACCCGGACCGGAGTGATCCTCGCGAGGGACGTCGGCGTCCAACGACTGCTCGCCGCCGGAACGACACCCGCTTCGCTGTCCGTGTTCGTAACCGAGCAACTCGGTTCGCTGATCGCATACGACACAGCACATTCCGCCGACCTCGTCCGAACGCTCGACGCGTACCTCGCACATCGGGGCGGCAAGGCGAGAACCGCGGATTTCCTCGGCATTCGGCGTCAGTCGCTTTATGCACGGCTCACGCGTATCGAGAAGCTGATGGGTGTTTCCCTCGACGATCCGGCACAGGTGGTCTGCCTCGGGCTTGCGCTGACCGCATGGCGCATGCGCACCGGCCTTGATCCACAAGCAGCGTTCGAGCGTCTCCCCGGGTGAGCGACAACCTCTGCGATGATGAACGAATGACCGGAGCAGCGGAGTTGATGATCGAGATCCCTGCCGGCGAGGTGCACCTTCGGGACGACCGCAAAGGTACTGCGTGGACCTCGAAAGTCGAATCCTTCCGCCTCGCACGCCATCTCACCACCAGGGCGCTGCTTCACGGAGATTCGTCGGACGATTCGAGCAAACCAGCGGTCGACCTTTCATGGAAGGACGCCATCGCAACCTGCAACACACTTTCGGTCGCGGACGGTCTGACACCCGCATATCGAGACGTCGACACCGATTCTCCGCAGTGGGACCGGGGCGCAACTGGCTACCGGCTCGCCACCGAGGCCGAGTGGCAGTACGCATGCAAGGCCGGCACCTCCGGCTACCGCTACGGCGAGATCGACGAGATTTCCTGGTACAGCGACAATTCAGAGGGTAGAGCGCATCCCGTCGGAACCAAGACACCCAACAACTGGGGCCTGTACGACATGATCGGCAATGTCTGGGAATGGTGCTGGGATCTCTACGACCCCGAGGTTTACGGCACGTACCGGATCTTCCGCGGCGGCAGTTGGGCCGAAAGTGAGCGCGGTTGCGGCGCTACCGTAAGGAGGCGAAGCCACCCGACGTTTGCTATCGACGACTTGGGATTTCGCCTAGCTCAGACGATCTGAGGGCAGACGGCCGAGGACTTCGAGCACAGCCTCGATCTCTTCTCGACTGCGAAGCCTAACTATCGGCAACGACGGCACATCGACAAGGACCGTGGCCATTCGCTCCTCGTTGCGTCCGTCGGTTCGCCAGGCCCAGCGCACCACGTGATCCGGATCGAACAGAATGGTGTGCAGTGGCGGCTCCATGTTGCGATTCCACAACACCTCTCGCTGCAATCGCCGACGCACGGTTCGTGTGATCACCTGGCGCATCACCGTCCGCCGAGGCAGATCCAACCACAGCATCAGGTCCGCACGCTCGGCCAGAAGTCGACGCACCGCACCGTACTGCCACTCGGTCACCCAGGCCGGCTCGCTGGAAAAGCGTCGTACTTCGGTTTCGAAACTGTCGAGCGGAATCCAGTCGGGCCCGTGGAACAGCGAGTCCAGCTCAGTGTGTTCGATCTCGAGAAGCCGCCCGATTCGACCGGCGAGAGTCGTCTTTCCGGCACCGGAAGTCCCCGCGACAAGGATCTTCTGCGGACGAATCGTCAGCGCGGCGGGGTCTACGAAAGGCACCGATACACCCTAGGGGCCTTACACTTCGCAGTCCACCCATTCGATGTAACCGGTGCCGTTGATCGACGCACCGTCGAAGCTTCCCCGGTAGGTATACGCGCCGACGTATCCCTTGCCGTGACCGTAGCGCCACTCCGAGTCGATCTCGGCCTCGAACTCCACGACCGTCCTGCCGTGATCGCGTACCTGCCAACGCAGTACGCGCGGCACACGCATCTCGCGACCCTGTGGGTCGACGTGCAATGCGTCGGCGTACTCGAGCACGTCGAACTCGACGTCGTCGAAGACCTTCGCACTACCGTCGACAGTCCGAATGTAGGCGAGCTTGCACGCCGTAACCCCTGACGCTCGAACATCGGTGAGCAACAACTGATGCCGGTCGTCCAGTTGAACGATCTGGTAGGTGAAAAAGTCGGCCGGGAGCTTCCACGACTCGGGAAGCGCGCGGCGAGTCAACGATTGCGGTGTCATGCACCGCGCGTACTCGACGGTGCACGGAGCCGAAATACTCACCGGTCCATCCGGACTCGCAATTGTTCCGGAGCACTGTGCCAGCAGACTGACGTGGTCGTAGACGGGATTACGCACGAACCACGACGCTTGGTCCGTTGCCACGATCTCGAGATCGACGTCGAATGAGTCGTATCGCCCGGTGACACGGAAGTTCGGATAGCTGTTCTCGATGATCAGGTTGTCACCGAAGGCGATTCGCGAACCATCTTCTTCGAACGCACACTCATCGGCAGCGTCGTACGCCCGGTAGAAGTGATGGCCCGGCGCTGCGGTGGAACTCAGCACGGTTGCGGTGTTTCGCGCGTCTGGTGCAGCGAGATAGTCGTTGTCGAACACCACCGTCCCGGTTGCACCGATCAACGTCATGGTATTGAGGTAACGGAAAGGCCCTGGCAGCCGGGGAACGAAGATCCCGTAGTGCGTCCACGCGAACTTCCGCGAAGCCAGGTGCGGACGCATCATGTCGGGCCGATCGAACGGGCGTACCGATTCCGCCATTCGCTTGTCGATCAGCGGTAGCGCGCCGTCCAGCAAGGCCCGAACCGCGGGTCGCCACAATCGGCGCGAGCGGGTGGCGGGAACAGGGTCGGAACGATCAACGGTTTGTCCGGTCACGCCCCTAAGTTAATGTAACCAGACGTAACAAACAAGTGTCGAATTTTCCTCGACGACCTCACACCCTGAACACCCGCGCCCTGCGCACGCGGCGAATAGCATGTGAGAATCCGCGTACCGGAACCGGTCGCAGAGAGGGCGCAACAATGCAGCACGAAGAGTCGTCGTTCACCGGAGTGGCCGGCACCAAGATCGTCTACGACGTGTGGACACCGGACCGCGAACCCACCGGGGTTCTCGTCCTGTGCCACGGACTCGGCGAACACGCGAGGCGCTACGACCATGTTGCTGCGCGGCTCGGGGAACTCGGGCTCATCGTGTACGCACCCGACCATCGCGGGCACGGACGCTCTGGCGGCAAGCGGGTTCACCTCAAGGAATTCTCCGACTTCACCGACGACGTCCACACGTTGTTTTCGATCGTGACGGCGGCACATCCCGGCAAGGACAAGTTCCTGCTCGGGCACAGCATGGGCGGCGCGATCGCCCTTTCCTACGCCCTCGACCATCAGGCCGATCTCAAAGCCCTCGCCCTGTCCGGACCTGCGGTGATCATCGCAACCGGCACTCCGAAGATCGTGATGCAGCTGGGCAAGATCGTCGGCAAATACCTCCCGGACGTGCCCGTCGAGAACCTGGAAGCTGCTGCCGTATCGCGTGATCAGAAGGTCGTCGACAAGTACAACGCCGACCCGCTGGTTCACCACGGCAAGGTTCCCGCCGGCATCGCGCGCGGCATGATCACCGCCGCGGAAGGCTTCCCGGCGCGCCTGCCCTCGCTCACCATTCCCGTACTGCTTCAACACGGCTCGGACGACCGTTTGACGGACCCGGCCGGCAGCAAGCTCGTCGCAGATCTGGCCGGCTCTTCGGATGTCACCTTGAAGGTGTACGACGGCCTGTACCACGAGATCTTCAACGAGCCTGAGCAGGAAGAAGTTCTGAACGATCTGATCGAGTGGCTGCGTCCGCGGGTCACCGGAGCATAGTCATGTCTACGTGCGGGATCCTGCTGGCGGCCGGGGCCGGATCCCGCATGGGCAAGCCCAAAGCGCTCGTCACAAACGCCGAGGGTCAGTCTTGGCTCCACCACGGGGTGACGACACTGCAGTCCGCAGGCCTCTCACCGGTCATCGTGGTCCTCGGCGCGCAGGCAGAGGACGCCCTCGAACTACTGCCCACCACCGATGTCATTGTGGTGATATCGGATTGGCAACACGGAATGAGCGCGTCACTGCGCTGCGGACTCGAGGCCGCCATGCGAATCGACGACGCAGATGCGGCAGCGATCTCTCTGGTCGACGTCCCGGACCTCAACGCCGACACCGTGACGCGGATCGTGGGTCAGATTTCCCCATCACGAAACATACTGCGAAGAGCTGTCTTTCACGGCCGTCCCGGCCATCCCGTCCTGATCGGACGCGACCACTGGCCGACGCTTGCAAAGTCACTCACCGGGGACGGCGGCGCCAACACCTACCTACGCGAACACGGGGTCGAGTTGGTGGAGTGCAGCGACCTCAGCAGCGGCGTCGACGTCGACTACCCCGAAGCCTGATCGCACGTCACAATCCTCCCAGGTGGTGGGTGTCCGTATTCGGTGTAAAGATGGCCCGATGAAACGTACAGTCGCCGCCCTGCTCGACATCGAGATCGACGAGGCGACCAACCTGGAGTTCAAGATCGCGGTGACGCGCGCGCCGGGTGTCGAACTGCTGGAAACGATGTCGTTCGTCCATGACGGCAATCCGCTCGAACCCCGCGAGATCACCGCCGAACACGGTACCCGGATCCACCTACTCGACTGTGCCCCAGGCAAACTGATCGTCAGCTACGACGCAACCGTCATCGGCCGCGCAGAACCGGCGTCGGTCAGCGACTACGACGTGTCGAAATATCTGCGCCCCAGCCGGTATGCCGAGGCCGACAAGTTCTTCGGTTTTGTCGCCGGGCAATTCGATCTCGCCACTCCCCCGGCCGAACTCCTCCTCGAAGTCACTCGCTGGGTGAGTACACATTTGAGTTATGTTCCCGGCACCAGTCGCGGCACCGACAGTGCGGTCGACACCTTGCTCGCCGGCGCCGGAGTGTGCCGCGACTACTCGCACCTGACCATCTCACTGCTGCGCGCCGTGGGGATTCCCGCTCGACTGGTGGCCGTCTACGCGCCGGGCTGCGATCCGATGGATTTTCACGCCGTAGTCGAAGCCAATATCGACCACGTCTGGCGCGTGGTCGATGCAACGCAATTGGCGCCGCGCAGCAATCTTGTGCGCATCTCGACCGGCCGAGATGCCGCAGACACAGCCTTCCTCGACAATCACGGCGGTTCGATCACGTTGCATGCCTCGGAAGTTCGCGCAGTCGTCGACGGCGTTCTCGACAACGACGACTACGCAACACTCACATCGATCGGCTGAAAAGCAGCGTCAGGCGCTGATCTGGTTCTGCGAGACCATCGTTCGCTCGAGGAACTTGATCGTGAGATCGACGATCGCCTTCCCCTCCCGAAGAGCTTTCCCGATCACCGGGAAAGCATGGATCTGCCCACTCCAGATGTGCGTTTCGACGGCTTGTCCTGCCTTGATCAAGTTTTCGGTCATGATCTCGACGTCCGGACGCATCAGTTCGTATTCGGCGGACACCAGGAACGACGGCGGAATCAGACTGGCGTCGGCGTTGATCGGCGACTGCGCACCAGGAATCTCGTCCGGCCCCTCGAGCCACCGGTCCTTGAGCTTTTCCACCTGTGACATCGGTAGGTAGGCATCACGTTTCATGAAATCGGGATCATGGTCCTCGAGGTTCACGTTGAGAAGAGGGGAATATCCCACCACGGCAGCGGGCCGCGTGATTCCGCGCAGTGCGGCAATTTCGGCGACCTTCATGGCCAGGTATCCGCCCGCCGAGTCACCGGCAACCACAATCTTGTTCGGGTCTTCGGCTGTCTCGAGCAACGCGGTGTACGCGGCCATTGCGTCCTTGACGGAGGTGCCGATGGAACCTTCCGGCAGCTGGCGGTAGCGCACGGAGATCACCGGTACTCCGGCCTTCGCAGAGAGCAAACCGCACAGTGCCCGGTGCGTTGCCAGACCGCAGAAGACGAATCCCCCTCCGTGGAAGTAGAGGATCGTGGCGCCGGCCAACTCGCCCTGCGCTTTGCGTGGATGCTGCACCTTCTCGCTGGGCACACCCCCCAGCGTGAAAGGCTCGATATCGAGGTTCTTCGGCTTCGGCAGTTTGTCCGCCATCGCATCGAGTCGCTCGAGTTGGCGGATACCACGTTCGGTGGTCGGCCAGAGGGTGAACATCGGCTTCACGAACGTCCTGGTCAGGCAGAAGATAACCCGCGCTCGCGGACTCACGTTCCAATGCCATACCGTCGAATCTCGCGTCCGCATAGCGTCCTCCCAGGTCAAGCCGTTTTGTGCATTTGAGTTACACATACTTGTCGGCTGCTGATGTGAACGATAACTGACGCTGCGTCAAAATGACACGACGGGTATGGATCAATTGCTCGAGCGTGTGCAAGTTCTGGTCGCGATCACGGCCGGGAGAGATATGCGCACAGTCCGCGGTGCCCTCCACGCATCATCGCTTCATGATTCCACTCGAACAGCGGCTTCGCGACCTTCGCGGCCAGACCAAGCGCTCCGGACACCGCTACCTGTTGCCGAAATTCGGCTGTGCAACCAGATCCAGCGGGGCGCACCGCCCAGCTACTCCACCCGGTCATTGCGCCGGTGAGACGCACTTTCAGAAAGCGGTCAACTGAGTCTTCCACCTCGCGTCGCCCGAAGACCAGCAGCGTCAGAGGGACAGCGCTGCGGATGGACATGGAGCCTGAATGCTCGTCGATCGTCCCGACTCGGCGTATCTGAGGCCACCACTGCGAATACCGTTCGGCATCCGCGAGAACCTCGTAGACGCGGTCAGCAGAGGCAGGAAGCGTCCAGACGCTGTGGAAGTCGAAGTCGGTCACGGCGTCCGAGCTAGCCGGTACGCACGGTGAGATCGCCGAACAACGAATACGCGACGACACGAATAACCGGTGCACCTGGGCCGGGATCCTGTCGACCCCCGTCGAATTCCCGATCTCCGAAAAGGTCGAAGCCACCCAACTCGACTGAAACACCCTCCGGAACCCGCAGCCTCGTGTCCCCGAAGATCGACACGATGGTGATCGTCGAGGAGGACGCTGTGATGGTTGCCGATCGCAGATCGAACTTGACGTCCCCGAACAACAGCAGAGCGAGTGTCTTTTTCGCCAAAGACCAACGGCCGGAGCGCTTCGTGTCACCGAAGACACCGACGATCGTTGCTTGCGGCGGCGACACCACAGCAGGTGGTGCCGCACTGAACGGCACGATCTGCTCGAGCTGCCCTCGATCTGCGGTGGGCGACCACACCACTGCCGCCTTGTCCGAGTACTCCTCGAGGGTCAAACGCCCCTCACCCACCGCGACTTCCAGACGCGCTTGGGCATCGACACGCAATTGATCGACGTCGTGGCCTTCTTCAGCAGCAGTCACCCAAGCACCGTAACCCGAACCTCGGGTGCTTACACGCCGGGCTTGCTCAGTATTCGAATGTCTCCACGCGTCGCAGGATCTCCTCCGCGATCTTGGCGGGACTCCCGCCCACGTCGACGACGATGGCCTGTTCGTCCGGGTCGACGGCCTCGAGTGTCGAGATCTGGGAGTCGAGCAGCGAGGCGGGCATGTAGTGATCGAGGCGAGCGGTCAATCGCTGGCCGATCTGATCCCGCGAACCGGCGAGGTGCACGAACACGACGTGCTCACCGCGAAGCACGTCGCGGTAGCTGCGCTTGAGTGCCGAACACGTGACGATGCCCGGCTGACCGGCGTCGGTATGGCTCTTGATCCAGACGGCGATCTTGTCGAGCCAGGGCCAGCGGTCTTCGTCGTTCAACGGATGCCCGGTCGCCATCTTGTCGATGTTCGCCTGCGGGTGGAGATCGTCGCCTTCTTGAAGGTCCCAACCCATCGCTCCGGCGAGCATGCCGCCGACCGTCGACTTTCCCGAACCCGAGACACCCATCAGGACGAGCACGGGATACTGCTTCTGCTGTGCCGCTTCGGTGTTCATGTGCTCGCCTACCTAGATGAATGCGCTCAACACGAGCACTCCGGCCAGGCCCGATACCGAGATGATGCATTCCATCACGGTCCAGGTCTTGAGGTTCTGTACCACGCTGACGCCCAGATACTCCTTCACCAACCAGAATCCGGCGTCGTTGACGTGCGAGAGGAAGAGCGAGCCCGCACCGATCGCCAAGACCATCAGCGAGACATGTGCGGACGAGAGGTCTGCCGCAACCGGAGCGAGGATGCCCGACGCCGTCACCGTTGCCACCGTTGCCGAACCTGTTGCGACGCGGATCAATACCGCTACCAGCCAGGCCAGGAACAGCACGGGGAGGCTGCTGCCCTTGATCGCGTCGGCGATCACTCCGGCGATACCGGTGTCGATCAGGACCTGCTTGAAACCACCACCGGCGCCGACGATCAACAAGATGCCTGCGATGGGAGGTAGGGAACTCTCGAGTGACTTCGAGATGGCCTTGCGGTCCATTCCGCCGCCACGACCCAGCAGCACCATACCGACCAGAACCGCGAGACCCAAAGCCACAACGGGTGTTCCGAGGAAGTCGAGGACGGACTTGGGGAGTGCCTCGGAATCGGGTGCGATCACGTCTGCAAATGCCTTGCCCAGCATGAGAACAACCGGCAGGAGGATCGCTGCGAGGGTAGCCGCGAACGAGGGACGCTGCTTCTTCTCTTCCTCGCCTCGATCTTCGCCTGTGACAAAAAGATCCGGGACCTTCACGTCGACCCACCGCGCGGCGTACTTACTGAAGACCGGTCCGGCGAGAACAACCGTGGGGATCGCGACGAGGACACCGAGAGCGAGGGTGAGGCCGAGGTTTGCGTTCAAAGCCGAGACGGCAACCAGTGGCCCGGGGTGCGGCGGAACCAAACCGTGCATGGCCGAGAGGCCGGCGAGGGTGGGGATCGCGATGCGCATCAGGGACAAGCCGGAACGCCGCGCGACGAGGATGATGACCGGCATCAACAGGACGAGACCGATTTCGAAGAACATCGGCAGACCGATCACTGCGCCGACCAGAGCCATGGTCCACGGAAGCGCCTTGGTGCTGGAACGGCCGACCAGCGTGTCGACCACTCGGTCGGCACCGCCGGAATCGGCGAGGAGTTTGCCGAACATCGCGCCGAAACCGATCAGGATTCCAACGCTTCCCATGGTCGACCCGAAGCCTGTCGCGAATGCCGCGACCGACTCGGCCGATCCGAGGCCGGCCGCCAGACCGACGCCCACCGCGCCGATGGACAGCGCGAGGAAGGGATGCAGGTCGAGCCAGGTGATCAGCGCGATGATGACCGCGACGCCGGCGACTGCAGCGATGATCAATCGTGCGTCGCTACCAGCGGGGACGACCTCGGCCGCCAGCAATGCTGTGGTGTTCATAGGGACTCCCAGTCCGATGAGTGATTGAGGTCACTGTTCCTTAATTAACCTACAATTTCAAGATCAGACACTAATTTGTAGTATTTATTTGGCTTCCACCGGGCTTACTCCATACGCATGGGACGATCTATGTATGCCTTCTGTCCCGTTTCAGCAGTTACACGACTCGATGCTGGAACAGCTCGGCCAAGACATAGTCGGTGGTGTGCTCCCCCCGGGAACCACGATCTCCGCCGACGAGGTGGCAACGCGCTACGACGTGTCGCGAACCGTCATCCGCGAAGTTGTCCGCGTTCTCGAATCTCTCGGATTGGCTTCAGTTCGTCGACGCGTCGGAATCACCATCCTGGGCTCCGAACACTGGAACTCGCTCGACCCCAATGTCATCCGCTGGCAACTGGCCGGTCCTGATCGGTTCGAGCAACTTTCGATCCTCAGTGAACTCCGTTCCGGCATCGAACCTCTGGCTGCGCGACTGGCCGCAACTCGCGCCACACCTGAGCAGTGCGGCGCTCTCACTGCAGCCGTCATCGGCATGTCAGCTACCTCGCGCGCTGCCGATACCGACGCATATCTCGGCCATGATTCCGACTTCCACCGCACCCTGCTCGCCGCCTCCGGTAACCCGATGCTGCGGGCGATGTCGCAGATCGTCGTCGAGATACTCGAAGGCCGCACCCGCCACTCGTTGATGCCCCACGAGGCCGACCCCGAAGCGATTCACCTGCACGGAGTGGTCGCATCTGCTATTCAGGCCGGGGACGCCGACGCCGCGGAAGCCGCCATGCGCTCGATCGTCGCGGAATCCGCAGAAGCGGTCGAAACAATGCGCGAAAGCCCCGAACCGCCGCCTCATCTGTAAGTCGAGCCACAGACTCGGCGGAATTGGCCCGCAACTGCTCCGCAAGTGGAACGCTTGGCGCCATGACAGCACTCGCTACCCAGAACAGCGCACTCTGATGGCCCGCCCGGTACGCGTCGTCGTCCTCGGTGCCGGATCGTGGGGAACCACGGTGGCCGGCCTCGCCGCCCGCAACACCCCGACCCTGTTGTGGGCACGCAATTCCGAAGCAGCCGACGAGATCAATTCGCAACGGACCAACTCCAAATACCTTGGTGAGCGCAAACTTCCCAAGGGGCTCAAGGCAACCTCGGATCTGGTCGAAGCCGCCCGCGAAGCGGACGTACTCGTATGCGGGGTGCCATCGCACGCCGTTCGCTCCACCCTCGCCGAGATCGCCAACGAGGTTCGGGCGTGGGTCCCGGTGTTGTCACTGTCCAAGGGCCTCGAGCCCGGCACCCGGCAGCGCCCCACCGAAGTGATCGCCGAGTGCCTGCCCGGCCATCCCGTCGGACTGCTCGCGGGCCCCAACATCGCCAAGGAGATCGTCGACGGCATGGCCGCGGCATCGGTCGTGGCCACCCAGGACGATCGTGTCGCCGCCGCGCTGCAACCCCTGTTCGCGTCGTCGGTCTTCCGCGTCTACCGCAACACCGACGTGCTCGGCTGCGAACTCGGCGGCATCCTCAAGAACATCGTTGCCATCGCCTCGGGCATGGCCGACGGCCTGGGAGTCGGTGACAACACTCGTGCGATGGTGCTCGCACGCGGCCTCGCCGAGATGACTCGACTCGGTGAAGCGATGGGCGCCAACCCGCGCACCTTTGCCGGCTTGACGGGCGTCGGCGATCTGATTGCCACCTGCATGGCTCCGACTTCTCGGAACCGTCGCGTCGGCGAAGCTCTGGCGCAGGGATTGACCGTCGAGGAGGCGGTCGCCAAGCTCGGTCAGGTCGCCGAGGGCGTCAAGACCGCCCCCACTGTCATGGATCTGGCCCGTGAATACGGCGTCGACATGCCGATTGCCGCGGAGGTCGAGGCCGTCATCGGCGGTCGCCAAAGTGCCAGCGACGCATATCGCGGACTTCAGAAGGTTGCCCCGGGCGGCGAGCACGAAGTGGCGTGAGGAAGATCTACAGGTATCTAGCGATTTGGCTAGATACCTGTAGATCGCCCGAGATCACGAAATTGGAGCGTCGACGAAGATGTCGATCGCCAACGGTGACCGACCGCCGTACTGCGAGAAATCCGAGATCCCCGCCTCGCGCAAGATCTCGACGTCGAGCACTGTACGACCGGTATCCGTGCCGGCGGGACGCCCGAGAATCTCGACAGCCGCATCGGCCATGATCTCGGGTGAACGCGAGTGCTCGATACTGTCGTCTCCCCCGAGCAGGTTTCCGACAGCGGCCGTGGCGATCATGGTCTCCGGCCACAGGCAATTACTCGAAATCGGTGCACCTGAACACTCTGCGGCGATGCCCAAGGCCGCCAATGTCATTCCGTATTTGGCCAACATGTAGCCCGGATGAGCACCCAACCAGTGCGGCGAAAAGTTGAGCGGCGGCGACAGCGTCAACACGTGCGCATTGGCCGAAACCCGAAGGTACGGAAGGCACGCGCGGGTGAGCGCGAAGGTGCCACGGACGTTGACCTGCTGCATCAGATCGAATCGCTTCATCGCGAGATCTTCGGTTTTCGAGATGTCGAGGACGCTCGCGTTGTTGACCACGATGTCGATGCCACCGAAGTGCTCTACCGCTGCAGCCACGGCCCGCGCGATGTCGTCGTCGTTCCTCACGTCGCCGACGACCGGAACGGCATGACCCTCGAGCTCGTTCAACTCGTCCACAGCCGTGTGGACAGTTCCGGGCAGCCTGGGATCCGGCGTATCGGTCTTGGCGAGCAACACGATGTTTCCGCCGCGGCGCGCTATCGCACGGGCGATGGCAAGTCCGATGCCACGGCTTCCCCCGGACATGATCGCGGTTCGTCCGCGGAAGTTCTTGTCGTCCAAAACGAATCCTTGTCATCGTCGACGGTCTTCGTCGTTGCGGGTGTGGCCGCGTGAAGTCCCCACACGACCACTCGTCGACTTCCACGATATGAGCGCCTTCATGCGATGACTACGTCCGCAGAGCATCAACAATCGTTGGTCCGTTGTCCTGACGGGACAACGGATCAATCCGGTCAGCCACCCACCGGGCGCAGAATCCACCATCCGCCGAGCACGAGCACCGCGACGTTCACGAGCAGGAACAACCCGACCCAGACGATCGCGGGTATCGGTGAGAGCCTGGCCAATTGGTCGGCGTCCGAGTCCGGTGCCCCGCCTCGTCGCATTCGCTGCCGTTGAAGTTCCACGACCGGGCGTGGTCCGGCAAAGAGGAGGAAGAGCGTCAGGAAGTACGCTGCGGCCACTTGCTGCTCCTGGGTCCCCCACCAGACGAGCCCGAACAACACGGCTCCCACCACGGCAAGTGAGAAGACTCCGTAGAGGTTTCGGATCAGGACCATCATCACCGCGATGACGAATACGCCGATCCACAGCACCGAGACCGCACGCTGCGCGCCCAACAACCCGGCCGCGCCGAGTCCGAGAATCGACGGTCCGACGTACCCCGCGAACGTCATCAGAATGACGCCGAAGCCGGTCGGTTTGCCCGACGAAATCGCGACACCCGACGTATCCGAATGCAGGCGAAGACCTTTCAACCGTCGACCGACCAGGACGGCGACGATCAGGTGAGCACCCTCGTGTGCGATGGTGACAACGTTACGGGCGATCCGCCACAGGTGTGGTTCGAGAACAATGATCACGGCGATCAACGCGGCCAGTTGAACTACCCACGCCGGTGGATTGGGACTGAGCGCCGCCACCCGATCCCACGCGGTTTCGAGCGCGTTCACTCCGCTTGTCCGCGCAGGTATCGGCCGAAGTGCGGGACCGTGAATCCGATGGATCCACGTTCTGCCGAATAGATCAGTCCCTTCTTGATCAGTCCATCGCGTGCCGGCGACAGGGAAGCCGGTTTGCGCCCCAACTCGACGGCGATCTTCGCGGTTGCGACGGGTCCGTCGTCACCGGCGAGATCGGCCATGGCGCGCATGTACTCACGCTCCGCGGGCGTTGCTCGCTCGTATCGCGATCCGAAGAAACCGACAGCGAGTTCTTCCTCAGCCGTCGGCGCGCCGACGCGCACGTCTTCTGCCGTGATAGGACTCGACGCCGCCACATCCCACGTGGCTTTTCCGTAGGCCTGAACGAAGTACGGGTACCCGTCAGCCGCTTCGTACAGAGCGTCGAGCGCGGATTCGGTGAACTCGACGTCCTCACGCTCGGCAGGTGCAATCAGCGCCTGATCTGCAGCTTCACGCTCGAGGCGATCGATCCGGTGGTAGCTGAACAGGCGCTCCGAGTAGCTTTTCGACGCCGACAGCACAGCAGGCAGATGCGGAAGCCCCGCCCCGACGACGATCAGCGGTGCCGCGTCCTGACTCAACTCGTGGCAGGCCCCGCAGATCGCCGAGACATCCGCTGCTCCGAGGTCCTGCATCTCGTCGATGAAGATGGCGATCCCGACGCCGACATCCCTGGCCAGCGACGACGCATCGAGCAGCAACTCGACGAGGTCGATCTCGATGTCGCCGCTGTCTGCCCGACCTTTGATCGCGGGTGCATCGATGCCTGGCTGCCAGCGCTCGCGCATTCCCTTGTCCGCAGTGGCGCGTAGGGCAAACGATTTGAGGACTCCGAGGAACTGCTCGACCCGCTCCGGATCGCGATGGGAGACCGCGATCTCTCGGACTGCCATGTGCAGCGCCGACGAGAGTGGGCGTCGTAAATCCTGATCGGGGCGCGCCTCGATCTTGCCTGTCCCCCAGCTTCGGGAGATCGCGGCCGAACGCAACTGATTGAGCAGGACGGTCTTGCCGACGCCACGCAATCCGGTGAGTACAACACTTCGTTCCGGGCGGCCACGCGCAATTCGCTCGAGAACGACGTCGAAGGCGTCGATCTGCTTGTCGCGCCCGGCGAGTTCCGGCGGGCGTTGACCGGCACCGGGGGCATACGGATTGCGCACGGGGTCCATGCCCATCGACGGTACAAGCCGAGTAGACGAATATCCCGCTCTCTAGCGCGTGTCCTAGAGAGAACTAGGAACCGCAATATCGGCTCGAACCTTGTCGAACCGGGCTCCGGCGTCGTCGTCTAACCGTCCAGGGTTGACGCTCGGGCGAAGTCCCCGGCCACGTGGGCTCCAATTGCTCCGGCCAGAATGATCGCCGGATGCGTCGCGGCCAGATAGAGCCCCGACACGCCTTCGGCGAAGCCCAGCAGCGGGCGGCCACCACGCGGGATGGGACGGTCAGCGACTACCGCCTCGATCAGTTCCACTTGGTCACCGTCCTCGAGCTGACTGCGGATCGCGTGCAGCGTCGGCCCCGCAAGCTCACGAGCATCTCCGGAGAACCCGACCGGAACATCTTCAGCCGCAATCAGTGTCGTGTCGTCCAATTGCCGGATCTCGAAATCCGGAGAGGAGAGTATTCCGTTCACCAATGGGTGGGGTGTCGAGAATCTGATGAGGCAACACGGGGAGGCGTCGACCTCGACGTCGACTCCCGCCGACGCCGCGAGTCCAGGAATCGCGGTACCCGCAGCGAGCACGGTGGCCGACCCATAGACGGGACCGTCGGCAGTCATTACTCCGCACACGCTCATGCCCTCCGCGAACACCCCGAGCGCACTGACACCGGAATACACTGTGGCACCGTATGCTTCGGCACCTCGCAGGAGCGATCGAGCGAACGCAACCGGGTCAACGCCACCGTCATCAGGCGCGTACGCTGCGACCGAGGGGGCCGTCCGCAATCCCGGCTCACGAGCAAGGATTTCCTCATTACCGATGAGGTCGACGGGATGGCCGAGTGCTCGATGCGCGTCGACGAACTTTCGAGTCTCCGCTTCCGTCGTCTCCCACGTGATCGCGCCTCTGCGGCGCAGACCGAATGGCTCGACGAGTTCGCGCTCCAGTCGGTCGAGCTCGAGTGCGGCGCCATGTCGGAACGGATCGGAGTAGGTTTCTGCTGCACTCTTCGAGAGGCCGACCCAGGCAAACGAGTTGCCGGTCACCCCTCCCGCCACCGAGCCCCGCTCGAGCACGGTGACTCGGAGACCAACGCGCGCCAGGTGATACGCGATCGACGCGCCGACGACACCGGCACCAATCACCAGGATCGGGCTGTCGTTTCGACCATTCGGATGCGTCACCAGTGGACCATATCTGCGAGCCGCAACCTGGATCCACTCGATTTGGATGCGAGGACTTCGGCGGTTAATGGAGGACTAGGCCTGTTCCCGCTCGGCGGCGAGAGCGACCGCCCGTTCGAAGGTATGGACGAGCACTGCACGCCGAGCACCCTAAACTCGAGCCACTCCCCACGCGGTGAACCTGCGGTCACCAGTCATCGGAGTACACGCAACAGTTCCCAAAAGAGAACAACAACCGCCCGTGGGCACCGACAGGCCCGCCAGACCGGGCGTAAAGCCCGCCCAGTCTTGTCGCCAAGTCGCCGATCAGGTAACCCGAGGTCATCCGCGCGCTGATGCTTTGAGGCTGTCGACATTGGCGACGGGTCGCACTGGTGAACGCCCAGTCGTGGCCGAGGCCCTAAAGAAGCCCTCCAACAACCGATCCCGACTTCAGGTCGCATCACCCCCAGAACACCGATACTGAAATCCCGGCTTCCGTCTGAACGCGTTGGCGTGCAATCTTTGCTCTGACTCTGTATCTCGGGACTTTCCAAAGCACTCTTCCGATCGTCGAAAAATATCCGCGCTGGATTCGACAATCGTCTAACGATATGTGACCTACATCTCCGTAGCGTTACCCGTCATATCCGGTTGGGTTTTCGTGAACAGGGAGTTGACGCTTGAAGAAGCCAGTTCTACATCGCGCGATGCGCGCTTACACGCGAACCGCCACGTACGCGGTATCGGCAACAGCACTCGTCCTCGTGGTTTCCGCGTGTGGCTCCGCACCGGGCGCCACACAGACTCGAACGATCACCGACGATCCGATACCCGCCTTCACCTTCGCTCTTGCAGCGGCTCCGATCTCCTTAGATATCACTAAGGATTTCGGTCCTTCCATGCAGGTTCAGACCCTGTTCACCGAACCGCTGGAACGGCTTTCCGGTGAAGGAGAGTTGCGACCTCATCTCGCCGAAGCCGTATCGGTTCCTGACCCGACGACCATCGACTACGTCATCCGGTCCGACGTGCGATTCTCCGACGGAACTCTACTGACCCCGGAGGACGTGATCTGGAGCCTTCGGCACGTCTCTGATTCCGCAGCCGGGGCGCAAACTGCCGGCGAGCTGGAAAGTCTCGAAAGCATCGAACAAACCGGACCGATGCGGGTGACTGTGAAGTTGTCGCATCCCGATCCGGTTGCCAGGCAGAGCATCGCGCTATTCGGACTGATCCAACAGGCAAGGTTCGCTGAAGAACATGCTGCCGAATTGGGTACTGCGCAAGCGGTTCCGGTGGGCACTGGCCCGTACCGGGTCCAAGAATATTCAAGTTCCGGTGTGCAACTTGTCCGTAACAATGACTACTGGTCGGAGCAACCTGCACCGGAAACGCTGAAGTTCGACGTGATTCCGGACGGCAACACCGCTCAGTTGGCAATGCGATCCGGCGACATCCAAGCTGCGAATGTGGCCGACATCAAGAAGCAGTCACAGTGGAAGCAGATCGGTGGAATCGACACGATCGAGGTCCCTCTGACCAAGCTCACGTATTTGACGTTCGATACCAGTACGAGTCCGTTCGACGATGTCCACGTGCGGAAGGCCGTCGCGCACTCGATCGATCGAAAAGGAATCGCAGAGGCGGCATTCGGCAACGACTCCGCGATATTGAAGGGTTTGGCAACTCCGGAAATGTTGACCGGTGTCGCCGGTTCCCCTGGGAACGCGCAATCCTTCCTGGACGGAATCGGCGGAATCGAGTTCGACAGTAACCTTGCGGCGCAAGAACTTGCCGCCTC
The DNA here is from genome assembly GCF_001682295.1 of Rhodococcus sp. 008. Classification (NCBI taxonomy): domain Bacteria; kingdom Bacillati; phylum Actinomycetota; class Actinomycetes; order Mycobacteriales; family Nocardiaceae; genus Rhodococcus; species Rhodococcus sp. 008. The sequence goes on from NZ_CP012749.1 coordinate 1,426,641, forward strand.
GTCGCACCCCCAGGGATTCACGGTGGAGGTCCCCTACACCGACAACGTGAACTGGACGGAACTGACGGTACTCAACCTGCAACAAAACCTGGCGCCACTCGGTGTGACCGTTGTTCCAAAGCCCATCACCCAGACCCAATGGATTTCCGACCTGTACGCCCACAAGGTTCCCGGAATCGGATTCCTGTCGATTACCGCATCGACGCCCGACCCCAAATTGATCGGCTCCGTCGTCGGAAAGGAGAACGCTGTCGCACCGAAATTCAACGCCTCGAATTGGTCTACCGATTCCGTCGAACAGGCGCTGCCCGTCCTGAACGGATCGACCTCACCCCTGGACCGATGGACTGCCGCCCAGACCATCTTGACCGGCATCCACGAACAACTTCCGTACGTCCCGCTGTTCAATCCGAATCTGGTCTACGCAATTGCCGACGGGTTCGCCTTCGATCGCGACATGTCCTTCTACGACTTCGTCAACGGTTCGTGGGTTACCGCGGTGAAGGCAACGTCGTGAACGACTATCTCTCCCACACAACGAGGTTCGATTGAGATGGCAGTAGCGGCGTTCATCGGCAAGCGACTCGTGGTGTCGGCCGCGCTGCTTCTGGTAATCAGTTTTCTGGTGTTCAGTCTGCTGTCGGTGACGCCAGGCTCTGCAATTGCCGTCCTTGTCGGCTCTCGTCCGAGCACACCCGAACTGATCGCGGCCCTGGAGGCACGACATCACCTCAACGATCCTTTCCTTGTTCAGTATTGGCACTGGTTGGTCGATGCACTGCAGCTCGATTTCGGGACGTCGACCAGATCAGGTGCGCCGGTGACCGGCATCATCACCGATCACCTACCGGTCTCGATCCAACTGGCGGTGTACACACTTGTTTTGGTGGTCGGGATCGGGGTCCCCTGCGGAATGTCAGCGGCGTATCAGCGCGATAAATGGGTGGACAGAGGTATCTCGATGGCTTCCGTAATAGGTATGAGTGCACCAGGTTTCGCAGTCGGAATGTTGCTGATTTTCGTATTCGGACTCGAGCTCGGACTGTTCCCCGTTTACGGCGTGGGCAATGGATTCTTCGATCGCTTGGTGCACCTCACCCTGCCAGCAACAGCACTCGGCATCGCGCTCATCGCACTGCTGATCCGGCAGACACGCGCCGGAGCGCTCAACGTGCTCCGGCAGGACTACATGACATTCGCGAAAGCTCGTGGTCTCGACCCCTCACGGGTCTTCTTCCGATATGCGTTACGGAACTCCGCAATGCCGGTGGTGACTGCGGCCGGTCTGATACTGATCGCTGCGCTGTCCGGCGCCGTACTCGTCGAGACCGTGTTCTCCGTACCGGGAGTCGGTTCGCTGATGGTGCAGTCGGTCACCGAAAAGGACCTACCCGTCGTACAAGGGTTGGCCGTGTGTCTCGGCGCCTTCGTGATTGTCGTCAACCTGGCGGTGGACGTGGTAGCTCTCCTCGTCGACCCGCGCATGCGGTACGCAGGAAAGGGATGACATGACTGCACTCACCGATCGCGAAAAGAGCAGGCAGGGATCGCGAATTCCCATCACCGTTGTGATTGCACTGGTGATCCTCGGTGTGATGGTATTCGCGGCTGTCGCCGGTCGGCTCATAAGCCCTTACGACCCTTACACTCAGGATCTTCTCCGCGGTGTGACCGGTTCCGATCGCACACACTGGTTGGGCACCGACGATATGGGACGCGATGTCCTCTCCCGTTTGATCGACGGTACCGGCCGCTCCGTGCTCGGACCGCTGTGCGTAGCGATGGGAACAGTGATAGCCGGCGCATCCGCGGGGCTGGTCGCCGGATATAACGGCGGTGCACTCGACAACGTCCTCAACCGATTCGCAGACCTCGTGTATGCCCTGCCCGCGCTCCTCGTCGCCATCGTGCTCCTGGGGATTCTCGGCGGGAGCTACTGGCTGACTGTGGCGATTCTGGTTTTCCTGTCAGTACCGAGCGCCATCAGAATAGTCGGCAGTGTGACGCGCGTCCAGGTTCGTCTGCCGTACATCGACTCTGCGAAGACCCTCGGATTGACCGACTCACGGATCATGATCCGCCATGTGCTGCCCAACATCGCGCCCACCGTGCTCGCCGTCTTCCTGCTGGATTTCGTCGGAGCGTTGGTCGCCTTCTCGTCGTTGTCATTTCTCGGTATCGGTATCGCCCCCGGGGCTGCAGATTGGGGATCGATGCTCTCCCAGGGGCAATCGATGATCTCCGAGAACCCCTGGGTCGCAGTTGCCCCCGCAGCCTGTCTCATCCTGACCGGCAGCGCCGCAACTATCTTCGGCGACTGGTTCTTCAAACGGCTGTCAGACTCAGGAGAACGGAAGTAGATGACTGTGGAAGATGTGACAGTACAATCGGAAACGGCCGATGCGAATGGCCCCCTCCTGAAAGTTTCCGGGCTATCGGTGTACGCGAACAGGTCGCAGGTGCTCGTCAGCGATGTCAACATCACGGTCCCCCGAGGCGAGACTCTCGGGATAGTCGGCGAGTCTGGCAGTGGAAAATCGATGGCAGTTCGTTCGCTTGTCGGTTTGCTACCGCCGGGAATCTATGCACGAGGAGCAGCAGATTTCGACGGAATCCCGTTGATCGGCACACGCGAACGTGAACTGCGATCGTTACGGGGCTCCCGAATCAGTCTTTTGATGCAGGACCCGTTCAGCATGCTCAACCCCATCCACACGGTAGGCGAGCACGTGCGGGAGACACTCCCGCCAAATGTCAGAAAAGGCGGACGCCAACAAGTTCGGGCCGAAGTTGCTGCGCGTCTCGCGGAGGTTGGCTTGGATCCCGCCGTCGCACAAAAGTACCCCTTTCAGCTCTCCGGGGGGATGCGGCAACGAGTTGCCATGGCGGCCGCGCTTGCCGGCGATCCGGAGTTGCTGATCGCCGACGAACCGACAACTGCACTGGACGTGACCACCCAGGACGAAGTCCTCCGACTTCTCGCCGGTCTACAGAAGTCACGAAACATGGCGCTCATCTTGATCACTCATGATCTGCACGTGGCGATGGACGTCTGCGATCGGATCCAGGTCATGTACGCCGGACGCGTGGTGGAGGAGGCTACGGTCGCCGATCTTGCCCGCACCCCGACGCATCCCTACACACGTGGGCTGATGTCGGCCAGTCCCCCTGTCGATCGTCGAGTCGAACGGTTGACGTCGATTCCCGGCAGTGTGCCCAGAGCCGCAGCCGTCGAGGCGATCTGCGCATTCGCTGACCGATGCGAATGGTCTGTCGGCGAATGCTTTTCAGCCCGACCAGCTCTTACTCCCATCACGATCGAACACGCTTCGGCTTGCATCCGGATCGATCGGATTCACGACGAGTTTCCCCGCGGTTCCGAGTTCGAACCACCTCTACCTCAACAATCCGAGTCACGATCTTTCGACACCATCGGCCCACCGATAGTCGAGGTTGCGAACGTACACAAGGTATATCGCGCCAAAGCGATGTTCGGCAAGCCCAAGGACTCGCACGCCCTCCGCGGCGTGACTTTCTCGATCCGCGCCGGCGAATCAGTGGGACTGGTAGGTGAATCCGGCTCAGGGAAGACAACTATCGCTCGTGCTCTCCTAGGTCTGGAGCACGTCACCTCCGGCCGGATATCGGCATTCGGCAGAGAGCTCGCGCCCACTGGATCCACTGCGCGAAAAACCAGAGTCGAGTTGGCCCGGGAGATCCAAGTAGTGTTTCAGGATCCGTACGCAGCGCTCAATCCATCCCGAACCATCGGTGCAGCCTTGCGAGAAGCTATAGCCGTACGAACCGGAGCGGACAAACGCGATAGCGATTCCGTAGCCTCGGAAGTCTCGGAGTTACTCGGCAAGGTGGGACTACCAGGCAGCTACGCCGCTCTCCGTCCGGCTGCGCTCTCGGGTGGCGAACGTCAGCGCGCCGTGATTGCCCGGGCAATTGCCGTTCGACCCAGGCTGCTCATCTGCGACGAACCTGTTGCCGCCCTGGACGTGTCCGTGCAGGCCCAAATTCTCGAGCTGCTTCGCTCTATCAGAGCGGAAAACGGGATGAGCATGCTCTTCATCACTCACGACTTAGCAGTCGTGAGGCAGATGACCGATCGAACAGTGGTTCTCTACCGGGGTGAAATCGTAGAAGCCGGCGAGACAGAGGCCGTGCTCGACGCACCAAATCACCAATACACACAACGACTGCTCGCATCGGTTCCATCCTCCATTTCAGCAGTTGTGCAACGTAGTTCAAATGCAATCCCGTGGTAGCACTGCTGGATACGGCGACCGGGCACCCACTCTTGAACTGCCGGCACGCAACACGAATGCCGACCTCGGATTTGCATGGAACATCCGCCGATCCTGCACCTCCCGACGGACCGACACGGATGCACGGACTGCCACAGAAAACACCACTTCGTGAACCCGAAGCCGTGACGCCGAAAGACATCGACGTACAGCATCGCCAAGGCCTTGCAAGGCTGCAGACGATATCCAGCTTGAGATCGGATAGTCACCGCGTCCGACGAAAGAGGACCACCCACCGTCATCGGCCATCTCGGCGAGCCCGTAGGTCCGTCCCACGTGGCGGGCGAGCACTGTTGCGCGTTGTACCCAGCGCCCGTCATCTACACCCAGTGACGATCCTGGGCGATCCTGCAAACAGGCTGCCGGTTCCGAACACCACGGGCACGGCAGCGAACCTGAGAAGCATTGCCGTCGAACCGTATCGGAGGCCACCCTGCATCTGGTTAGTGGTGGAACGCGTGTCGGCAAACTGCCGACGAAGCTTGCGCCAGCGGCGAACTTTTCGTTCGGAACGTACGTGACTCGTCTGATTTCGGCTCCGTTGAACCCGACGCCTTCCGCCGGTTCGAGTGCCAGTCGGCTGCAGCAATGCTCTTGCCGAACATCGCGTGAGCGTCGTCGGAGGACACGTCTACTCGTCGGGATCTCTTGGCGAGAAAATTCGGTCCTCCATCATGCCACCAGCCAGGCCGATCACTCTAAGAATGCTGGGACGCGGCTCGGTGGCCTTAGGCCATCAGCGACCACTCTCGTCTGAGTACGTGCGCACAATGCGATCGGTGAGAAGTGGAAGGATCTTGTCCGTGCCGATAGATGCAAAGTGCGGCGAAGTTCGGTGCGCTTCGAAGCCGGCTTCGTCGATGTACATCTCGAGGATGGTTACGTGTAGCGGATTCTCGACGTTGCGGAAGTACTCGTAGCCGAGATTGGCGGGCTCGTTCCGGCTTGCCTCAGCGAGTTGGGCCAGATGGCCGAGCACCTCGTTCGCGGTTTCCTCGTCCAGCCGGTATTCGGCGATTACCCGAAAGTTCGACGTAGCGGGCCGTGCGTTCTCAGTCACGAAAATTACTCTCTAGTAGTAGATTACGAGCAAAAGACAGTGCCTGACTGCAACTCAACGACGACCACGTGCGGTACGAGTCCTGACGCCTACTGACGCTTTTCGCGCGGTCGATTCAAGTGTCATCGGGGTGTCAACGTGTACTTCGTGGACAAAAACTCGCGAATTCCTTCGAAGCCACCTTCTCTTCCGATCCCCGAATGCTTGATGCCGCCGAAAGGCGCTGCTGCATTCGAGACGAGACCGGTGTTGAGGCCCATCATCCCGGTTTGAAGTTTTTCTATCATTCGCTGGCTTCGGCCGACGTTCTCTGTGTAGACATAGCTGACCAACCCGTACTCGGTGTTGTTGGCAATGTGCACGGCCTCGTCCTCGGACGAAAAGCGAGTTATAGCCAGCACTGGTCCGAAGATCTCCTCGTTCACCATCCGAGCTTCAGGCCCGATCTTGTCGATCACAGTCGGTTGAAAGAAGTTGCCCGGGCCGACGATAGCCTGACCGCCGGTGACAATCTCCGCGCCGGTGTCCACCGCGTCAGCGACGAGACCTTCTGTCTTCGCAATGGCTTTCTTGTCGACCAGTGCACCGATGTCGTAACCTTCGTCGGCCCCACGACCAATTTTCAACGCAGCAACCCTTTCACTTACTCGACGAACGAATTCGTCGGCCACGGAATCGTGTACCAATATGCGGTTTGCGGCGGTACATGCCTGACCGATGTTGCGGAATTTCGCGAGCATCACGCCATCAACCGCTCGGTCGATATCTGCATCCTCGAAAACCACGAAGGGTGCGTTGCCGCCGAGCTCCATCGAAGTACGTAATACGTTCTGCGCAGCAGCTTCGAGGAGTTTGACGCCAACCGCCGTCGAGCCTGTGAAGCTCAGCTTGCGAAGGCGTGGATCCGATAGCAGGGCACTGGACTGAGCGCTGGGATTCGACGTGGGTACTACGTTCACCACACCCGGCGGAAGTCCTGCCTCTTCCAGCAGCTGCACCAGGTAGATCGTGGTCAGCGGAGTGAGTTCCGCCGGCTTGATGATGGTGGTGCAACCGGCGGCGAGTGCCGGAGCAATCTTGCGGGTTGCCATCGCGAGTGGGAAGTTCCACGGTGTGATGAAGTAGCAGGGCCCCACAGGGAGGTGCGACACTGTGATGTTGCCTGTCCCTTCGGGGTTTCGGCGATAGTCTCCGCTGACGCGTACGGCTTCCTCGGAGTACCACCGAAGGAACTCTCCACCGTAAACGACCTCACCGCGCGCTTCGGCGATCGGCTTCCCCATTTCCAGGGCGATGAGCAGAGCAAACTCTTCTTTGCGATCCATCAGCAAGTCGAATGCTCTGCGGAGGATGTCCGAACGTAGGCGGCTAGGTGTTTCGGCCCACTCTTGTTGTGCTGCAACGGCTAAATCGAGGGCGCGAATGGCGTCGTCGACCGTTGCGTCGGCAATCGTCTTGATCACAAGCCCGGTTGCGGGGTCTTCGACGGTGAAGGTCGCACCCGAACTCGACGTCGCCCATGTTCCGCCGACGCCGATACCGGTCTCGACACGGTTGAGTAGGTCCTGTTCATGTGGCTTCAATGTCATGACTGGCTTTCCTTTGTGGCTGAGGTCGGGGGGTGCGCACGGAATCCGTCGGCCACGACGCGTAGACCTTCGCGTAGCAGTTCGTCCGAAATTGCGAGCGGAGGGAGAAATCGGATGACGTTTCCGTAGGTGCCGCACGTAAGAACCACTACGCCATGATCCGCGGCGAATTTTGCGACGGAAGCGGTCAGCGCCGGGTTCGGATCTGTGCTGTCGGGGTGTACTACTTCGATGGCCTTCATCGCGCCGCGGCCGCGGATGTCACCAATACGGTCGTCCGAGGCGCCCAGTTCGGTGAAGACCTCATCGATGATCGCCGCGATTTCACGTGCACGAACAACCAGGTCGTTCTTTTCGTACGTTTCGATTGTGGCGAGCGCCGCGGCGCAGGAGATTGGGTTTCCGGCGTAGGTGCCCCCGAGAGCGCCGGATTGTGGCGAGTCCATGATCTCTGCGCGGCCAGTGACCGCGGCCAGTGGCAATCCACCCGCGATACCTTTTCCTGTTGCGATGAGATCAGGTACGACTCGCTCGTGGTTCGCAGCGAAGAGATCACCGGTACGGGCGAACCCGGTTTGGACTTCGTCGAGGATGAATACGACGCCGTTGGCAGTTGCCCATTCGGATAGAGCAGGCAGAAAACCGGTCGCGGGTTCGATGAATCCACCCTCGCCCTGGATGGGCTCGATGACGATTGCTGCGAGATTGGAAGCGCCGACCTGTCTTTCGATCTGCAGGAGCGCAATTTCTGCCGCCGCCACTCCGCTCAGCCCATCGCGATATGGGTACGAGGTTGGAACACGGTAGATCTCGGGCGTGAACGGACCGAAGCCGTTTTTGTAAGGGGTGTTCTTCGCAGTCATGCCCAAGGTGAGGTTGGTTCTGCCGTGGAACGCGTGATCGAAGACCACAACCGCATGTTTGTTGGTGAAGGAGCGTGCGATCTTGATCGCGTTCTCGACGGCTTCGGAACCGGTGTTGAACAGTGCTGTGCGCTTCTCGTGGTCACCGGGGGTGATCGAGTTGAGTTTCTCAGCGACCGCAACGTAGCCGTCGTATGGGGTGACGGTGAAGCAGGTGTGAGTGAACAGTTTCGCTTGGCGAGTTATGGCTTCGACAACGGCTGGAGCTGAATTGCCGACGCCGGTGACGGCAATGCCCGAACCGAGATCGATCAGAGAATTGCCGTCGGCATCGATCAAGATGCCGCCTCCGGCTGCGACGATCGATATGGGTACAACGTGCCCTACACCGGCCGCAACGGCCGCCTCTTTTCGACGCATGAGCACCTGCGATTGCGGTCCTGGAATTGCGGTTACGAGTTCTCTGTGTTGCGACACCAGTGGGCCGCCTGTTACTGACGAGACTGACAATTCGTTCCTCATTTTCGTGTTGTCGATAGTGAGCGTCAGAGCCAGCGCGGAGCTGTCGGGGCTGTGCCGATCTCGCGGCCCGACGTGTCGACCGCGGACACTGCGATGTTTCTGCGGCCGGTCACCCACATCAGCAGATTCGGAAGCGACCCGGACACAGCCGTGCGTGCCGTGGTCGAATCGGCGGTGGTGATGTGACTCGAAGCCGGTTCGAACTCTTCACCGGTGTCCGCAACTGTCATGTGCACGCGATAGTCGTCTCGGGTGGCCCATGTATCCAGGACATTGTGAATTATTCGTCGCTGCACCGCCGGCGGTATGTCCGCTGCACTCGCCGAATAGTTGAGATCGATTGCGTGTAACCACAATTCGCGAGATCGCATCCACACTGTATCGACGACCGGTATCCGCACACCTTGAGCGTTGTTTACCTCGGTAGACCAACGATTGTCGGGGACTGCGCTCCAGGCGATTTCGAGCGCTCTCGCCTCCCTGTCGCCGAGTTCACGGAGTTCGACTTTCGACAGTGGTGCTGCACTGTCGATTTCCCGGCTCCGCGCATGGGCAGACTCGTACATCGGTTTCTCGATGCCTGTCGTCGCCCAATCCACCAGGCGGCCGAGGGCGCGGGCGTTGAAACCGACGTGCGCGACCACGTGCGCGCGAGTCCATCCTGGAAGCAACGAGGGTCCACGCAGTTCGTCGTCACCGAGTTCGCGCAACGTCCGGTCGAAGTGCATTTGTCCGGCTTTCACGTAGCCGAGATCGACGGCGAGTTCGTCAGCCGGCTCTCGCATCACGTTCACGGCATTCTCCTTCACAAGATTACGAGTAATTCTTCAGCGAGTCGGTCGGGCATCATGGGTGAGGTTTCCTCCGAGTATTGTTGCGACGACGTCGATCTCCGATATGTTCGGCGCCGTGAGCGGCGACGACGAGAACACGGCAAAGTCCGCAAGTTTTCCCCGTTCGAGGGTGCCTTTGTCGTCGATCTGACCGGTCGCGCGCGCAGCCCATTCCGTGTGCGTTCGAAGGGCTTCCTCCGGTGTGATCGCCTCGTTCGAGCCCAGGACGAATCCGGTGTCGGTACGACGATCGACGGCCGACTGCATACCTCTACGAAGATTGTTGTCGGCGACAGGAAGGTCTGATGAGCCTGCGAGTATTGCTCCCGCATCGATGACCGATCGCCCACGGTAAAGCCACGGTTCACGGTCGGTCCCGACAAGATCGACAATCTGATCGCCGAGCGGCCCTATGAAACCTGCCTGGGGGGTCACAGCAATGGCAAGATCGCCGGCACGCCGCACTTGATCCGGTCGAGCGATGCCGAAATGTTCGATACGGCACGGAGCTGTGTGGCGGCCGTAACTCTTCTGCGCCTCCTCGATCAGATCCAGGGCCAGGTCTATTGCTGCGTCTCCAATCGCATGCAGCGCAAGCGGCCACCCCGATCGATATGCCGCGAGTGCACGCTCTCGATACAGTTCCGGCGTGTCGAGGAGGTATCCCCGATTATGTTCATGGCCACAGAAGTCCTCTGTCACAGCGGCGGTCGCCCCGAGCAAAGAACCGTCGAGAAAGACCTTGACGTGCCCCAACTGAACGTGGGAATCGCCGAAGCCGTAACGAATCCCGAGGTCCAAGCCCACTCCTGTCCCCTCGCCGCAGAAGTCCGAAGCGTTCGCAGCAAGGGGATGAAGAGCGTCGATTGCCGGCATCAACTGTGCACGAGCGTGCAGATGATCGCGATCTGCGGCCAATTGATAGGCCGCGATTTCGATGGAGCTGTGGCCGATCCAACCGCCACCGACACCAGCTTCTGTGAAGCTTGTTATCCCCTGTGCAGCAAAGCGTTTGGTTGCCTCGTCGATTGCCTCGGCGAGCCGCTCGGTGGAGTAGGGCAAGAGCAACGCCTGCACCAACCCTTGCGCCGACTCTTCGACTACACCGGTAGGGCGGCCCTCGTCATCCCGCACGACGACACCTCCGACGGGAACTTCGAACCCGTCGTCAAGCGCACCGATGAGACGCAACGTAGCGGTGTTCGCAATCGCAGCGTGACCAGAGGTGTGCCGTAAGTACAGTGGCCGGTCTCCCGTCACGGCGTCGAGCCGATCGATAGCAGGGAATTCGCCGCCATAGTGCCCCTGGTTGAAACCTGTGCCGTGGACCCAGGCATCGGCGTCATCACCGATACGCTCTACTTCGGCCTCGATCAGCCTGTAGAGATCCTCGAGACTGGCGGCGCGGCTGAGGTCTATCGACGCCAATCCAAGTCCCCACCAGACGGTGTGACAATGAGCGTCGATCAGACCGGGCGTCACACAGGCGTCTGCGAAGTCCAGGGTTCGTATCGCCTCGATACCGGCGACCTCGTCGTCGAACCCGACAATACGGTCACCGATTACCCCGACAACCGAAGCGATCGGCCGATCAGGATCCATAGTGATGATTTCGCGCGCCCGCACAATGAGATCGAGTTGCATAAGAGAAATGTCCTTGTCCAGTAATCGAGCCGCGTCTGATCCAGCGGTACGAAGTGCGATGTTTCGAACACCAGCCGCGCTACGTTTCTCAGTGCTTGAAGCCGGGGAGGTCCACGCTGAATTTCGGCGCGATCGCTCCTGCCGATGCGGTGATCAACGAGATCAGCGCGAGAACCAACGCAGCTGGCCACCAGTGATCATGAGCTGCAGCTACGAGGCTGGTAACCAGAAGTGGAACGAATCCCGCAATCATCGCGGCGGTGTTGTTCGCGACGGCAACACCTGTGAATCGGGTTCGCGCCGGAAAGAGTCCGGTCAGAACAGCTCCTGTACCTGCGTAGGGAAACGACAACGTCGCCACTGCCAACGTCATCGACAGAACGATGAGCACGGGAACGCCCGAAGTCAGTAGCAGAAAGGCCGGCAAAGCGACTACGGCAGAGGCGATCCCGCCCCACAAGATCACCCGACTCGAACCGAACCGCGCGCCCAACCGCCCGCTCAACAAGATCACGAAGATCTCGACTACGGCCGCGACGATAGTTCCGAGCAGCATCAACGATCGGCTGTATCCGAGTACGTTCACTCCGTACCACACACAGAATGTCGTGACGAGGTAGAACCCGCCCATTCCGAGAAGTGAAGCCGCCATTCCGATCAAAATCTGACGCCAGCTGTGTTTGAAGGCTGTGCTCACGGGATTGGTCGCCAACTCCCCAGCTTCCTCGAGCTGACGGAAGACAGGGGATTCTTCGAGTTTGCGCCGAATATAAACCGCGACAAGAAGTAACGGTAACGAGAGGAGGAAGGGAATGCGCCAACCCCAGGATTCGAAGTTCTGCTGCGAAATTGCAATGGTGACCAGAAAAAACCCACCAGACGACAGAATTGTTCCGATCGGAGATCCGATGAGGGGAATCACTGCGTATCGCGCCCGCATATGCAGTGGCGCGTTCTCCACCACCAGGGTCAAGGCACCTGACCATTCCCCTCCTACGAAAAGGCCCTGCACGATTCTCAGCAGCACGAGCAGCACCGGCGCCGCGATGCCGATCGCTGCGTAGGTGGGCAGTATGCCGATCAACGCGGTAATGATGCCGATACCGACGATGGTGATCATCAGCGTCTTTCGGCGGCCGATCCGATCGCCCATTGCACCGAAGACAATGCCACCGATCGGTCGGGCCGCCACCCCTACTCCGAAAGTGGCGAACGAGGCAAGTGCGGCCAAGGTTGCGTTGCCGCTGGTGAAGTACTGAACATTGAACACGAGAGCGGCCGCGGCACTGAACAGGAAGAAGTCGTAGTACTCGAGCACGGAACCGACCAGAGCGCCGAGTGCGACCTTGTTTGCGCTCTTCTTGTCGAGCTCATGAACGGCTCCGAATTCGATCGACGTCGATTGTGTGTACGTCATAACTCTCCATCAGGGATGAGGGATTAGGTCTGCTTCTGTCCCCAGGGGATTTCGGCCTGTTGCAAGCATTTCAGGTTATTCGCTCACTGTCCCTAGGCATTCCCCGCCGATTACGGCCACGAATTTGTGCATATGCCCTATTCTGACTTGGTGAACCACTTCGCCCCCTCACGACCGGGCAACGAGCCGGACGCCCGCGACTCAGGAAGATGGCAAGAGCTGCTCGACAGCCTCGACGTCGCCGAACTGACCGACACCTTCGTCAAACGTGTCGCCTCGATCGCCGGCTACGACTCGTCGCCGCTACCGACGTCCGAGATCGAACGCACAGGCCGGATGGCCTTCTCCGCCATGCTCCAAGGTCTGCGCGCGGGAGGTCTGCCCGATTTCGTCCCCGTCGCGAACGATGTCGGCATCTCGCGTGCACGGGCAGGGATCCCCATCACCTCATTGATGACCGCGATCCGATTGGACTACAACGTGCTGTGGGAGGCCCTCACCTCCGCGTCGTCAGCGACGGATGCCGAACTGTTGGTCCGACACACGTGGATCGTGCTCCGCACCGTCGACGAGTACGCCGCACAGACACAAGGGGCCTACATGGCCGAACGAGAACGCATGCTGAGAGAGGAATCGTCTGCGCTGCAAGGACGCATCGCAAACCTGTTCCAAGATCCCCGATCCACAGACACAGATCAACTGGATGCCATTGCAACCGAACTCCGAATCCCACAACGCGCCCCCCTTCTGGTCATCGGAGCTGCCGGTGACGACATCCCGGCGCTACGAGTGTTCATCTCCGAAACCGAGCGCTCCGGACGAACGGTGTACACCCACTACCTCGGCGACGTCCTGATTGCCTTCACACGCAGATTCGACCTCGACGGACCGCAAGTCACCGATGTCGGCCGGAACCTCCTCAAGCTTCGAGTCGGAATTGTCAACGCCGACACCGGTCTGTCAGCCCTTCGCGCGGCGGCCAATACCGCACGAGCTCTCACACGAACAATCACCAGCGAAGACCACGCGGCTCTCACCTGGGACCGAGGGTGGGCGAGACTGGCCAAACTAGGCCTACAAGAATCAGGAAACGGGCTACTCACCGACGTAGATGACGCCTTGGTGACCTGCGGAGACGCGGAGCGGGCCCGTCTCGAAGAATGCGTGCGCAGCTATATGAAAACAGGCAGTATCGGGGAATCGGCAAACGAGCTGTTCTGTCACCGCAACACCGTGTCCAATCGCCTTCATCGATTTGCAAAACTCACCGGTTTGGACCCCACGATTCCTGAACAATCCGCGAGACTCGTAGTGGGTTGGGCATAGAAGCACTCGAAACCCCTTCCCCTTTTACCTTCTCGGGGCGATCGCTGTCGGAGGCATCACGCAACGAACTGTATGGGCGAGGTAGCTCTGCGTGCGCTGGGAGGCTGCCCGGTAACGCGTTTGAAAGCGCGGCTGAACGCAGCTTGAGAGGTGTAACCAAGACTTCGAGCCATGGCTTCCACCGACATCGTGTCCTGGGCCAGCCACTGGCTGGCAAGAAGCATTCTCAGTTCCGTCGCGTACCGCAGAGGCGGTACGCCGATCATCGCATGGAAGCGCTCCGCGAACACCGATCGGGACACATGGCACTGCGATGCCAACTCCGCTACCGTCCAATGATGTCCGGGATCCCGGTGGACAGCCAAGATGGCTCCCGCCAGTCGCGGATCGCGCAGCGCAGCCACCAGTCCAGAGGCATTGTCGCAGCCACATTCAACCCACCCTCGCACGATCATCGCAGCCACGACTTCAGCGAGACGCGCTGAAACACCAGCAAAACCGACACGCGCCGAACAGGTCTCACGCCTCATCGCAGCAAGGATCGGTAAAAGTCCGGGATATCGCTCCCCCTGGGCGTCGGCGATCATGATCTCGGGCATGATACGACTCAGGCCTTGCATCCCGCCAAGATCGAATTCCATGTAACCGGTGAACAATACGGCGCTGGGAGACAGGTCGGCGGCGAGGCCGACATTCACGTCCCCCACCGCATCACCGAGGGGTTCGGAGTCGTAGCTGTCGATGCCCTGAACCACTACGCCCGGCCCGGACAGCCACTGATGGGGTCGACCGTGCGGGATGAACACAGCGTTACCCGCTGACAGTTCGTGGACGGTGCCGTTCTCGGCACGCAGGAACGCGTGACCGACTGCGAGAAAGTGGAAATAGGCACGGCCCGGTTTCGCATCGAAGCCGATGCCGAATCGCGGACCGGCATGAACGCGACGGTACTGCACTCCACGCAACCGCATACTCGTCAACAGTTCGCTGATGAGGTCGGAGGACGAGGCGAACGTCCCGGCAGCCGACTCGGCCGGACTCTTGATCAAAACGGCCGGATCCTCAGTCATAGATCATCCTGAAAGTCGTATCTAGTGTTGACTCAAAGCCTTTCATGCGATCCAGGAGAAGTACAACCGTTGTCCAGTGATGTATGCAGCACCGCGCCCGATACCCGACCCGTCCGAGCAGCCGCAGTTGTCGACCCGCCACCGCTGCCGGTAACACCGAAGTGGATGGCGGTGATGTCACTGGCTCTGGGCGTATTCGGACTGCTTACGGCCGAGTATCTTCCGGCCAGTCTGTTGACTCCGATTGCCGATGATTTGGGTGTGCCGGAAGCACTGGTGGGCCAAGCAGTCACCGTCACGGCTGGAGCAGCAATCCTCTCTGGACTACTGACGGCAAGCCTGACACGACGGATGGACCGGCGGATTGTTCTGCTCAGCTTCACTGTGCTGATGATCGCGTCGAACTCGCTCGTGGCCCTGGCCCCGAACATGGTGGTGCTGTTGGCGATGCGGATCCTGCTCGGCATTGCGTTAGGTGGTTTCTGGAGCATGGCGGCTGCCACGGCGATGCGTCTGGTACCGGAATCGTCGGTACCTCGCGCTGTATCAATCATTTTCAGCGGTATCGCCGTAGCAACCATCGTGGCCGTGCCGCTCGGTAGTTACCTCGGTGAACTGTCCGGTTGGCGCAGTGCCTTTTGGGTCACCGCAGCCCTCGGGGTCGTGACGCTTGCCTTCCAACTGTTCGCGTTGCCCCCGATGGCACCGCGGCACGAGGCACGGTTGAGAACTTTGTGGTCGGTGTTGGTACATCCACGCTTCGGGATCGGCATCGTCGGCATGTTGCTCGTCCATATCGGGCACTATGCACTGTTCACCTACATTCGGCCGGCGCTCGAAACCATGGTCGATGTCGGCGCCTCCACCTTGACTGTTCTATTGTTTGCCTTCGGAGTGGCGAACTTGGCAGGCACACTTGTCGCCGGATGGCTCCTCCAACTCAGCCTGCGTCTGACATTGGCGCTGATGCCCTTACTGATCGGGACAGCTGCTCTAGGTCTGGCACTGGTGCCTGCAACTCAGAGCGTAAGCGCAGCCTTGGTGGTGTTGTGGGGCTTGGCATTCGGCGGAGTTTCGGTGGCGTGGTCGACGTGGGCGACCAGGACCGTGCCCGACAAGGCGGAAAGTGCAGGCGGGATCGTGGTGGTCGGTGTCCAGTCCGGAATCGCTGCAGGTGCCGCAGCAGGCGGTGCGATGTTCGGAGCCGGGGGTGCCATGGCGGTGTTTTCGGTTTTCGGAGTCGTGCTGATTGCGTCAGCATTGTTCATCACATTGTCCGTGAAGAACCCCGATCACCTTGCGTGACATCGGTTACCTGCATGCGGCGGCAGACTGGGACTACGAATCAGCGAGGTCAGCTGATCGGTGCGCGAGCAGCGTGATCTGGCCCGGTCAACTCTCGAACAGCTTCCGCGCCTCGAGCTTCGCTGCGAACGAGAGAAGACCAGCCTCGGTGTGTGGGCGTCCGACGAGCTGTACACCGACAGGTAGACCGTCGACGTCGGCTGCTGGAATGGACACTGCGGGCAGTCCGATGAGACTCCACGGCGCGGTGAGTGAGAGCAGACCACTTGGAACGTCGACCGGCTGATCCTCGACACTCACCCGACGGCTGAACAGCGGCGGTGTCGAAAAGGGAATCGTAGGCAGCGCAATGAAATCGACCGCACTCAGTAGCTGAGCAACACCTACACGGAACTGTTCACGAATCGCGATCGCCTGCAAGAACTGCGAATCGGTGTACGTGCCGCCCATCTCGAGACGCTCACGCACCTCTGGGTCGTAGAGATCGGGTGCGAGACTGAGCCTTTCGGCGTGGACCGCGTGAGCTTCACGCCCTTGGATGACACGATAGGAGAAGCGAAGTGCCTCCGCGCCGTGGATATCTATTTCGTCGGTGAGGAACGGTGCGACCAGATCGCGGGCAGAACGGGCAATCGATGGTTGAGTGGCATGAATTGATCTCGGCGATATCCAGCGAACGCGCACACCGGCGACGGAAGTGCACTCGGCCGGTGGTGAGAAATCGTCGATCAACGCTGACAGTACGACGTGTGCATCAGCCGCACAGCGAGCCAGAACACCCACGGTGTCCATCGAACTGGCCAGAGGAAGTACTCCGTGCGTGCTGATCGCCCCTTGTGTGGGGCGAATGCCGACGACGCCGCAGCATGCTGCGGGGATTCGCACGGAACCACCGGTATCGGTGCCGAGTGCGACTGGAACGATGCCGGCAGCGACGGCGGCCGCCGAACCGCTACTAGACCCTCCGGACATGTGCCCTAATGCATGTGGGTTACGAGTGGGTCCAGTAGCAGCACGATCCCCCGTCGGACCGTTCGCGAATTCATGCGTCGTCGTCTTCCCGATCACTATCGCACCTGCTCGTCTGAGCCGCTCGACGCAATCTGCATCGCGAGTGGCGATCCGATTCACGAAATGGCGCGAACTAGCGGTCGTCGGCAGACCTCGTACATCGATCATGTCCTTCACCGCTATCGGCACCCCGTGCAGCGGACCCCGGTCAGCACCTGCGGCCAATTCTCGATCGGCGGCGGCTGCGGCGGCACGAGCTCCGGCCACGTCGATGGTGACGAACGCGTTGATTGTCGATTGCGAGCTCTCGGCCTCCTCGATGGCAATCCCGATCAAGTCCGCTGACGTGACCCGACGTGCCCGAAGGTCCGCAGCCAGGTCCGTGATGGTTCTTCGGCTGAAGTAGCCGCCAGTTGCGGATACGTGGACGGCCGAAGGGGGATTCTCCGTCATGCCGCCGACACGGTGAGCGCCGCGATGGCCTCGCGGAAGGGTTCGATCGGGGCGATGAGCAGACCGGCGCCCGCGTGTCCGCCCTCACGCAGGGCGGCACCCATGTGGATACGTGGAGTGATCGCGGTGGAAACCACACGTGCCGCGTCGATTCCGAACGGAACGCCACGAAACTCTAGATACGGAATCTTCCACTGGGGGTGCTCAGTGTGAGTAATGCCGTACATTGCCTCCGTCGTTTCGACCATGTTCTGAGCCGATCCGCCGCTGTAATCCTGAAGCGAAAAAGCAGCCGCCGCCGAAAGGCCGCCGAGTCCCACCGTCTCGGTGATCAGGCTCTCCCCGCCCATGTACGCAGTATCCTCAGCGGTGATCCCGTCGAAATATTTCGCCTGCAACGTGGGAATCGGCGCGCGAAACCATCGCTGGCCGGTGCCAGCTGTACGAATCGCGAACTCCTTCCCGCTCAACGCCATAGCGGTGACGATGCTGCTGTGCGGTGTATTGCTGGCGGTTGTCGCGATGCTCTTACCCGTCGCCATCGCGACATGGAGAAAGAACAGATCGTTCTGACTGAGGAAGTTCAGAACGTCGCGGGTTGCTGCGGTGAAGCCGTTGGCCTCGAGAACAGACTCGTAGATCTGCTCGAAGAACACCGCTGTTGCCGCTGTATTACGGCTGTGCAAGTCATCGCCCATGCCGAGGGCACGCCGAATGATGGGACTGGTGTGTAGACCGCCGTTGTGTCGTAGTGCCGCTGAGAGGGCTGGTCCGAGCACGTCCTTGATCCAGGTCAATTGTTGGTGTACAGCCTCGTTCCATACCCCGTAGGTGAGGCGTTCGCGGGCACTTCCCTCGTAGAGAACGCAGTGTCCGCGCGAACCCGACATCGAATCTTCGACAACGAGGACAGGCATCGACGCCGTCGTCACCCCGGTCAGCGAGCCTACGCACCCGTAGTCATGGCACGGCCGGACGAGGATGTCTCCCGCATGCAGGAGAGCGTCGGCCTCTTCCACCGAGTTCGCGAGCCCCTCGAAGAGTGCTGCTCCCAGTATCGCTCGGCGCTGGCCTCCTTCGTATGCAGGCCAGGGCAACGGGGCTCCCGAGGTGAGGATGGTGTGGCGGGTCATGCCGGGCAGCGCATCGAGTGCCGGGGTGACATCGATCAAGACGGGGTCTGCTTGCAGCATCGCATTCACTGCGACCATATTTGCATGAATTCGCCTGTCCGACAATAGGTCTTGCATAGAATCTGCCTTTTGCTCGAGCTGTGTGTCGGTCATGCCCACCGACCGAGGAAATCGATCACAGCAGCATTGACTTCAGCGGGTTTGGACGCACTCAGGAAGTGATGCCCGTTCGGGATCGTCTCGAGGCGCACTTCGGCCGCACGGGTGAACAGTTTGATTTCGTCCTCGGCGTTGGCCACTGAATAAACCTGGTCTGCCGTGCCGTGGAGCCACAGAACCGGCTGCGTCACTTCGTCCAATCGCCCGAACAACCCGTCGCGATCACGGAGATTGATCGTGGCGAGCCGCAGTCGGTGCCGGCCCGCGTCGCCGGAGTAGTTCGTGCGGTAGATCTCGAGCCACCTCACTCGGTCTTCCGGGCTCAAGCCTCCCAGCGCAGCGTCGAAGGTGGCATCGACGAAATCATCGGGAACAACCCAGTCGTCGTCGACCGGCTCGCCGAAGGCCTCGATGTAGGGGGTGCAGAATCCCGGCCCGTCCCAGCACCCGAGGTCGCGGCTGCGTTGACTCTCGACGTCCAGCGAGGTACCCAACGGAATCAGGCCTTTGACTACCTCTGGTGCCAGCAAGCCCATTCGGGTGGCAATCCACCCCCCTTGCGAAGTCCCCAAGACGAATGCGTTCGGAATGTCCAGTGCCGCAAGAGCCTGCAGGTTCGCAACTGCGCTGTCCCAGTAGGTGAAATGCTTGTATGTCGAACGGGTTCGGCCATGACCGTACGGCTCGAGGGCCAGTAGGTTGGCCCTGTCGGTCAGCGCAGTATCCGCGAACTGGTCGCGGTACAACTCCGCAGAGGTGGTGTACGAGTTGATCATGACCAGGGTCGGCAATTCGGGGTTGTAAGGTCGCCCGAACGTGGCCCCTATGACCGAGCCGCCGAGGTGGGGGATGGTGATGGTTTGATCGAACGTGCTCATGAACTCAATTCCTCTTCTTTGTGGGGCAGTCCCGAGATCGGGTCACGGTAAAGGTGCGGGCGCTATCTGGCCGGCACTCGGTATGGGTGTTGTCTGGCCTGGGCTGCGGGACGGCTCTCGGGCCGACTCGAAGAGCTGATCAACTCGTTCCAACTCTTCCCGGTCACTGGCTCGAAGGAGGCTGACCGCGACGAAGACGACAAGATTGGCTACGAGGCCGACCAGTCCGGAACCTAACCCCTCAAGCCACGGCACTGCCCCGCCTTGGTCCATGTACGGAACCGTCAGCGCCAGAGCGATTACCGCACCGACGAGCAGCCCGGCGATTGCGCCGTCCCTGTTACCTTTGCGCCACATGAGTCCGCCGAAGATCGGTACGGCAAGTTGGATGATGGCTTGATACGCCAACTGCGTGACGCCGGCCAAGTTGGGTGAATCGTAGATGCGGTACGCGATGATCGCGGCAACTATTGCGGTAACTGCCATCGCAGCCTTGGCGAGGTAGAGCTCCTGCTTGTCCCGCAGTGGGTGAACGACAGCAACGATGTCGTTCGCAACTTGAGTGCCGATCGCTTGGGTGACGCCGTCGACGAAGCCCATTCCCGCCGCGAAAACTATGACAAGCGCGATCGCCAACAACCAGGTACCACCGGCGTCCTGCGCGATCGCGAAGAACGACGATACTGGATTGGCAGCGGCGAAAGGGATCGGCGCCGCGCACAGCGCGACAAACATGAGTAGAACGCAGAACACGAAGCCGATCGCCATTGTTTGCAGCGAGCCCTTTTTCACTTCACGCACGCTGGCCGCAGTGTAGATTCGCGTGAATATCATAGGCCAGCAAAGACTTCCAATGATTCCGGCGGCAACGATGCCGAAGTAGTAGAGTCCGCCTTCATCGGATCCGAAGCCGGGCAGGCTCAGTTGAGCGTCGGTAAGCTTGCTCATGTTCGAGATGCCACCGAAGTAGAAGAACAACAGGCCCAGGCACAAAATGGCCGATCCGATGTAGGCAACAATCCCCTGGACCATATCGGTGAGGATGAGACCCCTCATACCCATCTGGACGGTCCAGAACTGACGCACGACCAATACTGCAATCCCGATCAGGATGGAGTCGGCGTCAGAGAGTTTACCCAGCGATGCCCACTGAACTACCGCGCCCATTGCAATGAGCCCGAGAACGAGCCAGGGCACGAGGGCGACGACACTGATGGCGCTTCCGATCAACTTCAGGCCGCGGCTGTTGTACCGCAGGTCCAGTAGATCCGCCTGGGTCCGCAGGTCGAACTTCTTACCCCACTTCCATACTGGCCGGGCGATGAAATACATCGCGAGAACACCAAGGACGGAGTAGACGAGAAAGTACAACCCGATCACGCCACTAGCAACGGTCAGACCGAAAACCGCGGTAAAAGTCGAACCGGGCCACCACGAATTCGTGTACGCCATCGACACGAACCAGCTCGAAAACGAGCGCTCGCCGACGGCGTAGTTGCTGAACGTCGCGACGCTTTGCCGGTTCTTGGAGATGTGAAGGACAACAACGATGACGACGAAGAAGACGCCTAAGGCGCCAAAAGTGACGATCATCAGTCCACCGCTCCCTGACGACACTCGGTGACCCAGAGACCGGTGACTGCTGCGATCGCAGCTGCGGACACGAGTATCAGGTACCAGACCGAAATCGGTACGCCGATGACCAGACCGTGCTGGTGGGACATTGCGATGTACAAAGGTGGCCAGAGCGCGATCATATTGATCAGCGCGAATAGTGCGCCGAAGGCGATGTTCCTCGCTGGGGAACGACTGAATAAGCCAGTGCGTTTCATTGATACTCTTTTCGTCTCTGCAGGCCGTCAACAGGGCCGGCTGGGCGGCGTATAGCCAGATGAAAAGCGTATGAACAATCACATTCCTCGACCATCGGTCAGTTGACGTATTTTCCGCATACCTCCGGTCGGACATCACATGCGGACACGACAAACCGAACGGGCGAAATGTACTGGGGCATCGAGAATTTCATAACCGGAACTGAACGGGTGAGAATCCGCCACTAAAGACGCGGCTGCTGCATCATCAACGGAGATACATCTCCCCTCACAGCGCCTTTGGCGCTACCGTAGGGCTTTGGTTTACGCCCGTTCCGACTCCCCCGACTCGCTGGTCGTTGCGGTCACCCTGACGACGGTCGCACTCCGGGTACTCACATCTCGCTCGCGAGCAACAGTCCTGCTTCCACAGCAAGCGCGGCGAGCTGCACACGAGATTGGCTCCCGAGTTTGACGAGAAGATGCTCGACGTGGGTCGAAACGGTTCTAGGACTGATGAACAGCTTCTTCGCGATCTGGGGATTGGAACAGCCTCGGGTGACCCAATGAAGAATTTGCACTTCCCGGCAGCTCAACCCGAACGGCCACGGAATCCGACGTTCAACGACCACGAGGGACGTTCCGGGACCCGCCGACAACTCGATTCGATGGCACGAACCATCCGACTCGGCCCACAAATACTGCGCCGGTCGGCCAGCCCAATCCCGGATCGCTGACGCCAACCACCTGCGCGCAGACTCCCCAAGAACCGGACCCGCCGTATGACCTGGCAGCTCCGAAATTGCGCCTGTATCGGTGACTATGACGGCGTGCGCTGCCACCCCAGCCCGTTGCACGGCACCATGAGCGCTCCGGAAGAGATCACAGACGTCAGCGAGTACAGGACGGAACCTCTCGATCACGCTAAGAGCCTCGTTACTGGCGTCTTTGGGGCGCGCCCAACTCACGTGCAGAGCACCGGTATATCGCCCACCAGGCAACCTCAGACACATGGTCGCGCCCTCCTTGAACCCAGCGGGAATCAAGAATCCCTCGGCGGACTGAGTCTGCGCGAACGGGATGTGCCAATCCCTCTGCAAGTCCAGCCAACGGAGGGCGTGCGGAACCTGGGTATGCAACAAATGAAAGCCCGGATTCCCGTCGACGAACGCGTCGTTCATATGTTCGTCGAGCTCCCGCGTGTAGCCTTCGCTCGCCAACGTGACGTGCCTGTGACTTCCTGAACCCGCATCCCATGCCGTCAATGCGTATCCGTCCCATGGAATCGAATCACGCAGGACTCTCATTGCAGCAGAAGCGCGCACGTGGACATCGGATAGTTCGACGAAACGGCCATCGTCCGGCGGGATCATGGCGGGAAGCAAAGCGTGGATCTGCATACGATACTCCTGGATCCGACTCCCCCAAGTACGTATAGGCTCTCATTGTCTCGCCAGTCAGGCAACATCGGGGAACGAGAGGGAAACCGGCGGCAGAGCCACACGCAGTGGTCGAAAAGTGGCTGGGTTTACGCCCACCCGGCGATCGGCTCGAGCAAGCTGGGGTCGCTATCCCCGGCATTTTTGACGGCAGTCGAGACTTTGCAAAGCTCCGATGCGGCACCCGCAATCAAACTGTCACTGGCGGCAACCGCTGACAAACAGTGCGCGCAGATTGGCTGCAAGTTGACCACCAATGGTGAATCGGCAATCGTTCGCGCAGCGATCAAGGGTATACCGTTCGGCACCATCACAATTCACACTGAATCAGGGCCGATCCACACCGAATCGTTGTCGAACACCGGGACCGGCGGAGGTGCGTTCGTCGCCGCGGTGGGCAGTGCAGCAAGTTTCCGGCCATGTTCGATGACGCTGCCAGATGCCCGTTCTCCTTGAAGAGTGCCTATCGCCCTCAGTCTCAGTCGCCGTTCGAACCGCCGAATACCAGTTCAGGCGTGCCCACTACCGATAGGCCGGGGTGTAGTTGCTGCTGTAGGGACTCGATCCCGGCGGTGTCGAGTGTTCCGTGGTGAATCTGGCAGACCCAGTCGAAATCTTCTGTAGACCAGGCGATCTGATACTCGTAGGTCTTGGTTTTCCACGGCTGGTTCGATCGTGGCCTCCGGGCGATCCATCCCGCTTTTTCACCGAGTTCGGCTGCGAATGTGCCGGTTTCGGGTTCGATTGAGTGGACGAAGCGTGGGGTCAGGTCCGTCAGCATGGGCACCGTGATGGGTTCGGCGGTGATCTCCTCGTGAAACCAGCTCATCGACTCCTGCGCCGGCGTTACTGGTGGCCCGCCGCGACCGGTGAGGCTCCTCGATTCTGCATCGGTGGTGACCGGACCGTCCCAGGTGAACAGGGAGAGTTCGAGGTGCTCACCCACTCTGAGGTCGGTGTATGCGGCGCCGTCGATACCATCGCCGGAGTGTTGGGCAAGTACTGCACCGGTTTCCGCGTCGACGACAAGCCGCAGCGACGGCTTCGGCAGATTCCGGCTCTCGCGGGGGGCGAGATCCACCGACCAGCATCGACGGCCGAGGAACTCGACCTCTGTCACCTGCCCTGTCGGGCGTGAATGATGGTTGCCGACCCAATGCTCAACGCGCGGGGTGATCGCAAGGTATCGGCCCGCGCCGGGCGAGTGCACGTGATGGAGTTCGGTGCGGCGCGGTTGGTCTGGGTCGGCGGTGAAGTCCCAGGCGGTGGTGCCGTCGCTGACGAACATCACCTGCCCGTCGACTGACTCGATCCTCGATCGGCGTCCCCACCGATACAGATGCACGCCGGGGAGGTGAACGGGAAGAAACACAGGTTCTTCACCGTAGCTGCCGAAGTAATAGTGAAACGGTTCGTCGGAATTGCGGTACGGGACCACGACCCCGTGGATAGGTTGCCGGGGGCCGTCGGCCATCGTCACCAACATCTGCACCCATTCGGTCATCACTGCCTCCAATACATATTCCGGTGTCGGGCGCCTTCGGCCCAGGTCAACGCGTCTCCCACCGACCGTTTCGGTGAGCTTTCCGGCTCGATCGCCTCCGCTGCTCAGCTCAGACATGCAGGACTCCCGCGATGGCTTCGGAAGCCGGCGGGTAGGCGCGGGTGTCGGCTTGTTCTCTCAACTCTGCTGAGGCGTAAGACAGGAGATTGTCGAGTCGGATTCCTTGCTCGTCGTACAGATTGAGGCGAGCTGTCAACAACAGTCCTGGGTAGTCGCGATGCTGGAATCGGACGTGGATCCGGCCGCTCGGCCAGTGGCCGACGTACCTGGCGCTCACCTGATCAACTTTGTCCGAGAAACGAATACGGTCGAGACCGCGCAGGCAGTACTGCACGTACCTGTGATGGTCGAGTGGCTCGGGCCCGACAGGCCAGCACCGATCGGTGATGTCGATGCGGCCTGTGATCAGCGAATGGATCCCGCCATCGACCCCGGTGGAAAGTACCGACCGGCCGACGGCAGGACGGGTGGCGGCCCTCGCGACCAACCACAGCCTCCCGACCCCTGCTACCCCGTGTGCGACATCCATCCCAGACAGCATCAAGGTCGTCACCGGCGACGGATCCTCACCCCGCAAGGCCCGTACGATCGTGGCGCCTCGCGTACTGGGGTCTTTGCCCCAGTACCAGCGCACGTCGCCGTCGAACGCCCGCTTGCGACGGCGCTTTTCGTTGTACGACACATCGGCGTACTCGCTGGTGCACGCGACCTGCCGGTCTTCCGCGCAGAGGTAGGTGTCGCGGTCGATGCGCAGCGGGTCCGGATCATGCAAAGATATCTGCAATACCGATGAGCTGTAACGCAACTCGAACCCGGCCCGCTTTCCTCCGGTGCTGTCTACGCGCGGCACCCGTTCCCACGGATCGTGTTCGACACCGAGATAGAGCGAGGATTCGTCGAACTCGGCCGATATGATCGCTGCGGCACCTACTTCGACATGACGCATCCCGCCACCCGGCTTGCTCACCAGCAGCGCCGGTTTGCGCCGCAGCGTCCGTGGCGGAATGTCCGGCGAGGGTGCAATGTCATCGTGCCGACGTGTAGTCATCATGCACCAGGCGCCGGCGCTTCCCGCGGCGACCAGATGGCGCCCTTCGGTATATTCGGACCGATCGATGCCGTCGATACCGAGGTGAACCAACGGGCCGTCGCGGTGATTCTGTATCCACAATCCCGACTCGTCCGCCGCGATCTGCACTGGGCCGGACCCCGGTGGTGCGGGAGGAAGATCGGTCCACGCCACCAACCCCACCAACGATTCTGTATGCGGATCAATCAGTGCCGCAACGGGTTGACGCTCGTCAACCACCCACAGGTGAGCAGCGGCGAAGAAGACATATCGAGGGCGCAGGAACCTACGCCCGAGGTGGGCGCTCACGCGCCTTTCTGCAAAGTCATGACATCGACGGTACCAGCGAAACCGGATCGTGTACCGCAACGGTCGCCCGCCTGGTTCGATTTCAGGGCTGCAGATGGTGCAACGCCTCGACGATCTTCCACTGCGGTCGAGGGTTGAGTGCACCGTGCGCTGTGATTGTTTCATTGCTGCCGTGTCATTATCTTCTTTTGGACAGTCGATCAGGACGAGTCGACATCGGAGCGAATGAACACCGAAGTGCCCAAGCATGTTCGACGCTTGGGCACTGTCGGGCTTGTTACCCGGCAGTCGGGGTGGGCTCGGGGTTTTCCTGGATGTATCGCAGATTGCGAACCCCTACGCTATCGCAATGGACTTGATGGTCTGGATCGTCACGACGCCATTTCTTGCAGCAGCACTGGCGGGCGTGATGCGACGAACGCTGGGGACGAGAGTCGGATGGCCGCGAACCCTTGCGGTCGCGGTGATAGCACTCTCGGTGGGGGTTCCACTGTCGGGATACGTCGCAACGCTTGCAGGAATTGCCAGCCAGGACGATCAACTTCTGGTGAGCGTAGGAACAGCGCTCATATTCTTCGGAGTTGTCGCGCTCTGGGTGTTCGCAGCATGCCTGGCCGCATTGGTTTTCCTCGAAGTTGTCCTTCCAACAGGGTCCATCCCCGGACCGCCAGAAGCATTGCAGCGCAGCCGCAAATCGTGGCGACGAACCAAGCGATACGTCCAGATCATGGGCATCGTCGTGCGAGCGGGAGGCGGGCCCGCTCTCCGTGCTGGGCCATCAGCGCCTCAGTTCGGGGACGCGCTGGTGGAAGTAATCAACCGGTGCGGTGTCACTTTCGTCAAGCTGGGACAGATCCTCGGCACGCGAGACGACCTCATACCACCCGAGTTGGCTCGCACTCTCTCGTCTCTGCAAAGTTCGGCACGACCGGCTGATCCAGTCCGCATTGCGGAGCTACTGGCATCGGAACTCGGCGACGCACCAGAGTCGGTGTTCGCATGGTTCGATGTGGAGCCGTTCGCCGCCGCCTCTGTCGCACAGGTACATTCCGCGCGCACCGTTGAAGGCGTCGACGTTGTGGTGAAGGTTCAACGGCCCGAGGCGAGCGCACAAGTGAGCGTGGATTGCGATATCTTCCTTCGCGTGTCATCCCGCGCGGAGACCCGTTTTCCCTGGGCACGCGATATCGGCGTTCACCGACTCGCCGGGGGCCTCGTCACGTCACTGCTCGAGGAACTCGACTACCGCACCGAAGCAGCGAATACCGGCGCGATTGCTTCCACCATGTCGAACCGCCCGGATATCGTCGTTCCGCACATCTACCCCAACCTCAGTAGCGGACGGGTGCTCGTGATGGAACGTCTTCACGGCACACCGCTCTCCGACGGTGAGTCGGCGCTCACCGGCCTCGACCGCGACACCCGCAGCAGCATCGCCAACGAACTTCTTGCGTCGTTGCTCGACGGGATCTTTGTCCACGGCGTGTTTCACGCGGACCTGCACCCCGGCAACATCATGATCCTCGATGACGGCCGGGTCGGGCTCCTCGACTTCGGCGCAGTAGGGGTTCTGGACGGCGAGACACGGATCTTGTTCGCCGTGCTCCTCAACGCTGCCCTCGCAGGTGATCCGGTGGCGACAGTCGACGCGATGCTGATGGCATTCGACGTGCCGCCCGAAGTTGATCGCGGAGCACTACGTCACCAGGTGGGCCGAGAGATCACCCTGCTCAGTGTCCAACCCAATGTTTCCATGGCATCGTTCGCGCGAATGTTCACCGTGCTTCGAGAACACCGAATCGGAGTGCCGGGAGACGTCGCCGCCGCTTTCCGTTCGCTCGCGTCCTTGGAGCGCGCCCTGCGGCTCCTGGATCCGCAGATCGACCTCGTCGCTGCTGTTCGGGCCGAAGTACCCCGACTGTTGACCCATGTCGCCAGCCCGACTGCAGCCGCGCAGGCAATCCTGTCGACGACGGCGGTCACAACCGCGGTGGTCAGGCGCCTGCCTGGTCAGCTCGATCAGATCGCGACCTCGATCGCGTCGGGAAGCTTCACACTTCGCACTCGCTCGGTTGCACACCCCGACGACAGGCGATGGCTACGACGGTCGGCGAACAACGCCCTGGGTATGGCGGCGGGAGTGACCGCGCTGATCGTCGCGGCGATCCTGCTGTTCGTACCTGGCGGACCACAACTCACACCTCAGCTGTCGGGCTATGCACTCGCGAGTGCGGTACTGGGCTTCGTCGGCGTCGTTCTGTGCATGCGGACCGTGTTCCGTTTGTTCACACTCGACAACAGGTAACCGAGAACTGATTTTCATCGCTTGATCTCGATGTCGTCGAAGTCGAGCGCCAGGAGGGTCGGCCGCGAGAGAACGCGACTGCCTGGGCCCCGCGGGAGAACGCGCCGTCGAGTGGGAAAGGTGAGACCGTCGAACTGACGGTGATGGTCACAGTAGAGAGCAGCTTTCGCCCAGCTGCCTACCGGTTCGGCGACGAAGTCGTGACGGCGGATGAGGCCACCGTTGTCGACATAGAAGGTCTGCTGCCGGCAATGGGTGTCGATTTCTGGCGCAAATGTTGCTTGTAGTCGTCGCCATTGCTGCCCGGATTCCTGCCAAGGTTCGGCTTCGGTGACAGTGATGTCGTCGCGGGCGAGCAGCAGCGGTGCGTTCAGATAGTTCCAAAAGGCGTAGCCGGCAAAGTAAGCGGTGTCGAGCGCGTCCCAGTGGAGGTTGCGCCGGACTCCACTCAACCCGAAAAACTCTGGACGTGGGTCGGTTCGACTCCCGAGTTCTTCGCCGTCACGAGTTTCGATCCGCACGACGCCCTTGTCGAACACAGCGCACTCGCCGACACGCGGAAAGTCTTGGAGGACAGTGCGTTGCTCGGCGACTTCAACCTCGACCGTGAACTTCGCCAGCTTGTTGCCGGGGAAGCGCTGAGGCAGCAGACCGCCCAAACGTCCCCGTGCCGTGATCGCTGAAACAGACTGCCAACGTTCGACTCCGCCATGTGCGGTGAGGACTTCATCGAGTAGTTCGGTCATATGTCGACGCTCTCCGTCCCATGACGGAACTGTGGAAATCAGCGATCAGACGGACGCGTAGTTGTAGTTGCGTTCCTCCCGCGGTACCACTGCCACCCCGCGGTGATGATGACAGCGCCGGCAAGGGACCCGAGGATGCCGCTCGGGCGCAATGATAATCCGTCGCCTGCAATCAAACTCACGAGCAATCCGCCGACCAGCGAACCACCGATTCCCGCGATGAACGCGAAGGTCCAGTCCACTCGTGCGGTCGTTTTCCCCAGAATCAGCTGGGCTCCCGCTCCGATGACGATCCCGAACAGGAGTATTCCGATGATGAGCATGAGCTGAGACCCTTTCGTGGAGTGACGACGCAAGGCGCGAACGACTTACTCTGCGCCATCTTTCCGGTATGTCTCTTATGTCGTGGTGAAATCCGTGTGAAAGGTTGTCGCCACCCACTCCACACTGCTAGGACGACGCCAGTGTCGTCGCCCAGCGGTAGTCCGCCTTACCGGCCGGGGTCCTCTTGACTTCATCGACCAGCACGATCGTGCGCGGCACCTTGTAACCGGCCAACGTCTTACGGCAATGTTCCTGAACCGCTTCGAGAGTCAGCTCGTCGGATCCGGGGTAGGTCGCGATCACCGCTGCGACCTGCTGCCCCATGCGCGGGTCGGGCGCGGGGACAACGAGTGCGTCCGATATTGCCGGATGCGCGTGAAGGGCGGCCTCGACCTCTTCGGCGAAGACCTTCTCACCACCGGTGTTGATGCACTGCGAGCCACGACCCAGGAAGACAATCGTGCCGTCCGCTTCGACCTTGCCCATGTCGCCGAGCACCGAAAGACGGGTGCCGTCAGCGCGGGTCGGGAACGTGCGGGCGGTCTTCTCTTCGTCCTTGTAGTACCCGAGCGGGACGTTTCCGATACGCGCGATGTAGCCCACGTCGTCGGAGCCGGCGGGGATCTCTTCGAGCCGCTCGTCGACCAGGATCATGTTCGGCGAGGGCGGCATTCGCAGATTCCCCGCCTCGTCGATGGAGAAGGCGCCGTCGTTACCGGACTCGGAGGCTCCGAAGTTGTCCCGCAGCAGCAGGTCCGGCTTCACCGCCAGCATGCGATCCCGAACGCTGGTGGACCAGATCGCACCACCCGAGGTGATCGAGAACAGGGTGCTGAAATCGACCTCGTCTTTGCGTCGTTCCATCTCGTCGACCAACGGCAGTCCCATGCCGTCACCGACGATCAAGATCACCTGTACCGAATCCTTCTCGATCGCTTCGACGACCTTCTCCGCAACGAATTCTCGTCGTAGAACCACGCGCGCGCCGAGGGTGAGGAACGTGAACAGCGAATACAACGCTGCGCCGTGCATGAGGGGGGCGGCAATGAGGAACGAGAGTTCCGGAAATTCCTTTGCAGCGCTGGCTATCTCGGCGAGGTCCTGTCGAGCTTCCTCGCCGTACGGATTTCCGCCGGAGAGCGGCTTACGAAAGAAGTCGTCGTGACGCCATATGACGCCCTTCGGGTATCCGGTGGTCCCGCCGGTGTAGAGCAGGTACACGTCGTCGCCCGAACGAGAATCGAACTCCCCTACCGGTGACATCTCGCGAGCGTCGTCGAAGGAAACCACGGAAACTTCATGCGCTTTCGCTGCGGCGACCAGGTCGGCCTCGACCTCGCCGATCACGATCACCGTCTTCACCTTCGGGCATGCACCGAAAAGGGAAGCAAGGACACGCTGATGCTCGGGGAGTTCCACGACCACTGCGACCGAGTCGGAGTTGGTGAAGATGTACTCGAGCTCGGCGGGTGTGTACCGGTAGTTCACGTTGATCGGGACCGCACGGATCTTGATCAACCCGAGGATCGACGTGACATGTTCGACGCTGTTCTTCAGGAACAGGGCTACATGATCGCCGCGCGAGATGCCGGCTTGCGCGAGCAGGTTGGCCGTTCGGTTGGCTTCCGCGTCCAGCTCAGCGTAGGAGAAGTTCTCTCCCTCGTAAGTCAAGGCGACGCGATCAGGCACCGAGCTGGCGACGGTTTCGAA
Organism: Rhodococcus sp. 008; assembly: GCF_001682295.1. NCBI lineage: Bacteria > Bacillati > Actinomycetota > Actinomycetes > Mycobacteriales > Nocardiaceae > Rhodococcus > Rhodococcus sp. 008. Next base: position 1,457,494 of record NZ_CP012749.1, read on the forward strand.
TACATCAGCGAGGTTGAACTGCATCGTCTTCCCTTTCAGAGTCTGCGCCGCGATACCGAGGCATACAACCCTGAATCTAGAACACGTTCCATGTCACCCGAGGCAAAACGGAGCGATTAGCTGACCATTACCTGGACCTGACCTTGATCGGCGCAGCGACGGCCGAGCCCGCACCGCCCGACACCCATTCGGCGAGCAAGGTCTGCCACGACCCGCAATGGCAGCGCAGGTAGGTGACCGTCCCCTCGCTGGTCCGATGCCGAGATTCGATCTCCCAGCGGTGGATGCAACTTATCGGCGCGAAATCTGTTTTTTTCATACGACGAGCATGATGTAATGGCATTGTGCATCTCAACCCTTACGGCGAATATGCGGTGACGCTGGCCGCCGACCTGGCCAATCGAAATCCCGAGACCTTGGCCGAACTCGTCGAACGCTGCGTCGACGCAGGCATCATTCTCGATTTCCCCATCGCCGAGAAGGACCTCGACGAGACCCTCGACCTTCTGATCGAGTGGTCGAAAATCGTCGACGTCACGGAGGAGGCAGCCCGCGCCGAGTTGGTGAACGTCATGCTCGAGCAAGCGTCGGCGTATCCGCGCATGACCAACCATGCAAACGACGGGTGGCATCTGCACTACCGCGATCCGCAACAGTCGCTCGCCGAGGTCCTCAAGGCCCTCTTCTCGGTAGGCACGGCGCTGCACCTCGTCGGCCGCGGAATGCACAGATTAGGTCGGTGCACCCTGGACGAGTGCACCAACATCTACGCGGACACCTCACGCAACGGCAATCAGCGGTACTGCTCCCCCACGTGTGCGAATCGCGACGCGGTGCGACGCCACCGCGCGCGCAAGTGAGCCGGACCGACTACGACGTGGGACCCACTACCTCGAAATCCGAACCACCTTGGTAGTCGAACTGGAAGCTGCCGCCGCTGCTTCCCGAGCTGATTCGATTCCACGCGTCGATCAAGTCCTGGACCGTGTTATATCCCAGGTCCTCCAAAGAACCTGAGAGACTTCCGGTTCCGGCGCCCTCGAACCAGCCGCCGACCACAACGGCCTGCGGAATCGCGATAGTGGGGTTGGTCGGATCGAGCAGTCGAACGCACGCTCCCGCAACGGCGTACACCCCGGCCGGCAGATTGCCGACGGTCCGCGTGATCGTCTGCCCAGGCGAAACAGCAAACAGATCGAGGATGTTGCTGACGGTCGGATACACCAACACGCCGGGCTGGAGCAGCTTTGCCGGATCACGAATCACGTCGGGGACATCTCTGGCGTTGAGGATCGCCACTGTGCAGTTGATGAAGCTGAACCGCGGGTTCGGGTTGGTGATGGTGAAGGTGATCGCATTGTCCGCTGCGCTCACCGACATCGGAGGCGGGAGAATCGCCGGTGCTGCCGACGCCGTCGCCGGAGTCATGACAACAAGTCCCACGACGGCGGCCGACGCCGCGACAATGCTTCCGAGAACGCGTTTGAATCCACGACTTCGCATTTCCGAACCTCCAGGCAAGTCGGTCAGATCACCAGATGCCTGAAGAATAGACCGCTCAGTCGGAAAATTGGGGAGACAGACGGTGAGCTACCCGAAAAGTCCTTCGAGGCTGCCGCTGCCGAACAGGTCGCTCAGGCTTCCGGTATTGATGCCGCTGAACGGTCCACCGATGACAACGAGGCTCGGCACGCCAGGAACAGGCTTACCCAACGTCTCCAGATCGAGAAGATCGGAGCACGCACCGAGCACGGCGTAGGTTCCGTCCGGAACATCGGTCACGGTGTTGGTGACCGTCTGGCCCTTACCGACGGCGAACAGTGAGGACGGGTCGGTGATCTTGGGGTACACCACAAGGTTCGGATCGAGCAGCTTGAGCGGATCATCAAGCACGGCAGCAGAATCCGCAGCGTTGACGACAAACGCCTGGCACAACGGGGCAATGCCCGTGTTGTTGTTCGTGATCGTCAGCGCCAGATCGTTTCCGGTCACCTTGTACGAGACGACCGGCGGGACCACCTCGGCCGACGCAGTTGCAGGATTGACCATCGCGACGCCTGCCGCGGTTGCAGCGGCGACTGCCACGGTTCCCACGACGCGACGTACTCCACTCGTGCCCAGCTTCATCGAGGATCCTTTCGTACTGCGCCTTGAGTTCGGCAACAGTGCGCAGCCTAGAACGGATCTACTGACCGAATTGCGTGAATAGTCCCGGAGGGAGGCCGTGCCCGAAAGATCGGGACAAACGTCCCCTTCTCGAAGAGCTTGCTTTTCGACTCAGTTCCCACTGGAGACGAAGGGCGTTCGCACCGGTCCGCCGACCGAACCGTGCGGTGCTACCAATCCACGCTTTTCGAGGATCGGACGCACACCCTCACCGAACTGATACGCCTCTTCGAGATGGGGATAGCCCGACAATACAAAGTGATCCAGGCCGATCGCCGCGTACTCGGCAATCCGATCAGCCACTTCTTGGTGCGAACCTACCAATGCGGTGCCTGCACCCCCTCGCACCAATCCGACGCCGGTCCACAGGTTCGGCGCAATCTCCAGCGACCTCGCTCCGACGCCCTCCTTGTAAGCCGAACCGCCGCCGTGCAATTCGAGCATTCGACGCTGACCTTCGGAGCCGGATCGCGCAAGACTCGCCTGAGCCTGCTCGACGGTCGCCGGATCGAGCGCACTGAGCAGCCGATCCGCTTCTGCCCATGCCTGTTCCGAGGTGTCCCGGCTGATGACATGCAGACGGATTCCGTAGTCGAGGTGACGACCTTGGACTTCCGCGAGGTCGCGGATCCAGGCGATCTTGGCGGCAACAGCGGACGGCGTCTCACCCCAGGTGAGATACGTATCCGCGTAACGCGATGCGACGGTTCCGGCCGCCGGCGACGATCCGCCGAAGAAGATGGGCGGTACCGGATCCGGAATACGCTGCAGCGTAGCCTTTTCCACGTTGACGTACTCGCCGGAGAAATCAACCGGACCGTTACCGGACCACAACTGGCGGATCACGTCGAGGAACTCGCCGCATCGTGCGTACCGTTGGTTCTTGTCGAGGAAGTCACCGAACGTGCGCTGCTCGTGGTCCTCCCCGCCGGTCACGACGTTGAGCAGCAGACGACCGCCCGACTGCCATTGGAAGGTTGCGGCCATCTGGGCGGCCAGCGTCGGGCTGAGCAATCCCGGTCGCAGAGCAACCAGAAACTTGAGCGTCTCGGTGGTCTCGAGCATCATCGCTGTCGTCAGCCATGCGTCTTCGCACCACGCGCCGGTCGGCGTGAGGACGGCCTCGAAGCCGTTCGTCTCGGCGGCCGCGCCGATCTGATTGAGGTATTTCAGCGTCGCCGGACGATCACCGGACATCGAGCTGCCGTGCCCACCCGCCATCAGATTCCGGGAATCACCGTAAGTAGGCAAGAACCAGTGGAAGCGCAGTGACACGGTGATTCCTTTCGTCGACGAACAGGCAGAACTCTTCTGTCATTACAACCACAGTCCACCTCGAAGAACAGGGTTGAAATCACCCTGATCGCTACGGGTGCCCACTTTCGGCTCCGGCGATACCTTCGTGAATTTGCACCGCGACCCGGGGGCTCCGATGACCACGTTTGCCGAAGTCGAGCACAATTCACCGTTCTCGAACGAGACCGACGACGAGCGGCGATCCAGACTGAGAACCGTCGTCGCCGCGAGCCTGCTCGGCACGACGGTCGAGTGGTACGACTTCTTCCTCTATGCGACGGCCGCGAGCCTCGTCTTCAATCAACTGTTCTTCCCCAACCAGAGTTCCTTTGTCGGGACCATGCTTTCTTTTGCGACCTTCGCGGTCGGCTTTCTCGTTCGCCCCATCGGCGGAGTGGTGTTCGGTCACATCGGCGATCGCATCGGGCGCAAGAAAACGCTTGCCCTCACGATGTTCATCATGGGTATCGCGACGGCGCTCATGGGTGTCCTTCCGACCGCAGCTCAAATCGGGGTCGTTGCACCGATTCTGCTTCTGCTGCTTCGTATCCTGCAGGGATTTGCTCTCGGTGGTGAGTGGGCCGGAGCCGTTCTTCTGGCGGTCGAACACAGTCCGGAGAAGAAGCGCGGGCTGTTCGGCAGCATCCCGCAGATCGGACTGGCTCTCGGCTTGGCTTTGGGCACAGGAATGTTCGCACTACTTCAAACGGTCTTCGACGACGAACAGTTTCTCCGTTTCGGCTGGCGCATAGCCTTTGTTCTGAGCTTGGTACTCGTGATCGTGGGGTTGGTGGTCCGTTTGAAGGTCGACGAGACGCCGGCATTTCAGGCCGTTCGCGACCTCGAACAGCGCTCATCCGCCCCGCTCAGGGAAGTCTTTCAAGGAAGAGTCGCGCGAAACACCGTACTGGGCATGCTGTCTCGCTGGGGCGAGGGCGCCGCGTTCAACACCTGGGGCGTCTTTGCAATCACGTATGCAACCAAGACTCTGCATTTCGAAAAGGTTCCGGTACTTCTTGTGGTCACCGTGGCCGCAGTAGTGATGGCGATCTTGCTGCCGTTTTCCGGTTCACTCGCTGATCGGTTCGGCCCGCAACGGGTCTACATCGTGGGCATCGCCGCGTACGGCCTCGCGATCTTCCCCGCCTTCGCACTGTTCGGTACCGAGAATCTCCTGCTCTTCGGAGTCGCGATGGTCGTGGTCTTCGGAGTGATTCATGCCTTGCTCTACGGCGCCCAGGGAACGCTGTATGCGAGCCTCTACCCCACAGAAATCCGGTACACCGGGTTGTCGGTCGTCTATCAGTTCTCTGGTATCTACGCCTCCGGCGTCACACCTCTGATCCTTACTGCACTGATCGGCGCCACCGGCGGTTCACCGTGGCTGGCCTGTGGATATCTGGTGGCCACCTCGGCGATCAGCGTCGTCGCCACTGCGGCGATCAGGAAGCGTGATCTGCATCTGTAGCGATCACATCTGAATATTCACCTCTCTTGCACATTTACTAGATATGTATAGAAATACCTGCGAAGAAGAACAGATCGAGATACGCCTGCGCATCGGATACATCGGTGTATCGTTTGGGGTCCCACCCTGACGGAGGCGCCGATGACGACTGGAACGGACAACTCGCCGGCCAAGCGTGTCACCAAACGCCGTGGTCAGACCCGGCAGCGTCTGCTCGACGCGGCTGCAGATGTCTTCTCCGAATCCGGGTTCGGGCACGCCACGGTCGAGCAGATCTGCGAACGCGCCGGATACTCCCGAGGCGCGTTCTACTCCAACTTCGATTCACTCGACGAATTGTTCTTCGCGATGTGGGAGCAGCGATCTGCATCAATGCTCGCCGATCTACGGCTGGCGACGGAGTCGATCACCGCCGGTAACATCGTCGACATCCATGCCGCTGTCGCCCGGATCGTGGCGGTGGTTCCGGTCGACCCGCAGTGGTACCGGATCAACGCGGAATTCACAGCCCACGCGCTCCGTAACCCGGCACTTCGCAAAGCCCTTGCCGACCGTGAAGACGCGATCCTTCGCACCCTGTTGCCCATCGTGGAGTCCGCACTCAGCGATGTCGGGCGAACAATCGTCGGCGACCCGACGGCGTTGGGACGGGCATTGGTTGCAGTGCACGACGGCACCAGCGTGCAGTGCCTCGTCGATACCGACACCAACGCCGCCTTTGCACTGCGCCGCGATATCTTCACTCGAATTCTGCTGTCCTACAGCGAAATAATCCAGAACAACCAATCGGAAGAGGAGTTGTCGTGAGCGAACAAGCTGACGTCATCGTTGTCGGGGCAGGGCTGGCGGGACTGGTCGCCACCTACGAACTGACGCGCGCGGGCCGCAAAGTCCTTGTCGTGGAACAGGAGAACGCTGCCAACCTCGGCGCGCAGGCATTTTGGTCTCTCGGCGGACTCTTCCTCGTGAACAGCCCCGAACAACGCCGACTCGGCATCAAGGACTCCCTCGAGTTGGCGATGCAGGACTGGATGGGCACAGCGGGATTCGACCGCGACCGCGAAGATCACTGGCCGCGTCAGTGGGCCAAGGCGTACGTCGAGTTCGCGGCCGGCGACAAGCGTCAGTACCTGCACGATCTGGGGCTTCGCCTGATGCCGAATGTCGGCTGGGCCGAACGTGGCCGCGGAATGGCTCTTGGACACGGCAATTCGGTACCGCGCTTCCACCTCACCTGGGGCACCGGACCTGGCGTCGTCGATGTCTTTCTGACCAAAGTGATCGCCGCTCAGAAGCGTGGACTGGTCACGTTCAAGCACCGCCACCAAGTCGATCAACTCGTCGTCACCGATGGTGCGGTCACTGGTGTACGCGGAACCGTCCTCGAACCTTCCAGTGATCTGCGCGGCGTGAAGAGCTCGCGCACCTCCATCGGCGAATTCGAGTTCGCCGCACAGGCCGTCGTGGTCACCTCCGGTGGAATCGGCGGCAACTACGAACTGGTGAAGAAGAATTGGCCGGAGCGACTCGGCACGGCTCCGAAGCACATGCTGACGGGAGTACCGGCGCACGTCGACGGGCGCATGCTCGAAATCACCGAATCCGCGGGCGGAAACATCGTCAACCGCGACCGCATGTGGCACTACACCGAAGGCATCCAGAACTGGAATCCCATCTGGCCCAACCACGGAATCCGAATCATCCCCGGACCGTCCTCGATGTGGTTCGACGCCACCGGCAAGCGTCTGCCGGTCCCCAACTTCCCCGGCTTCGACACGATGGGAACTTTCAAGTACATCCTCGACAGCGGCCACGAGTACACGTGGTTCATCCTCGACCAGAAGATCATCGAGAAGGAGTTCGCACTCTCGGGATCGGAACAGAACCCTGACTTCACCAACCGCGACTTCAAGCTCCTCCTCGAACGAATCAAGAAGGGCGCGCCGGGACCGGTCGAGGCGTTCAAGCAGAAGGGCGCGGACTTCGTGGTGCGCAACAACCTTCGTGATCTGGTCGACGGCATGAACGCCCTCACCGACGAACCGCTCCTCGACTACGAGGACATCGAACGCGAGATGATCGCCCGCGACCGCGAAGTCGATAACAAGTACAGCAAGGACTTCCAGGTCACCGCCATCCACGGTGCCCGTAATCTGTTGGCAGACAAGATCGTGCGCGTCGTTGCACCGCACAAGATCCTGGACCCCAAGAACGGCCCACTGATCGCGGTCCGGTTGCACCTGCTCACACGCAAGACTCTCGGCGGCTTGGAAACCAACCTGGATTCGCAGGTCATCAAGGCCGACGGCAGTGTCTTCGACGGCCTGTACGCAGCCGGTGAAGTCGCGGGCTTCGGCGGCGGCGGAGTCCACGGTTACAGCGCACTCGAGGGGACCTTCCTCGGCGGCTGCATCTTCTCGGGCCGCGCAGCCGGACGAGCATTGGCGCGCGACCTGTAGCCCCGAAATCAGGCGAGCGAATGCGTGACCAGAATGTGGTGGGCACGCATTCGCCGCGCCTCGTGCACGGATTGATGGTGGTGATGGTGCGTCGGCCCGCGCGCGTGGCGGACCAGATCGTGAACAGTACGGATGACGGTCGGCATTGCGACCCTCCCTCAGGAGATTGTGACTGCTGCTCTTGCCTGTGGAATCACTGTCTGGACACCGCCACTCGCGCCACCTCCTCCGGATCGATGAGGTGGGTATGGTCGTCGTCACCGACATCGATCTGCACGACGTCGATACGTGCGTTGAATGTGGTTGCGCCACTGTAATCAACACTGACAGGCATGCCGTAGTCATCCCCGATGTCGGTGGTCTCGTCCGCGGAGAAGACCATCGGTTGCGTCTGCTCGACGCGACCTGAGCCCACTTCGCGACCGTCGTGATAGATCGTGACCCCACCGCCTCTCGCGAGACCACCTCCGTCGTAGGTGAACTCAGCTCTGATCTGGTGTGATCCTGCCGGAATGTCAACGTCGGAACCGATGACGAACTCGGTCATGCCCAATAGGTTGTAGACGAATTTGGCGCGGCCTTCCCGCGCGTAAAGTGCCCAGCCACCAAATCTGCCTCCCTGCGCGATCATCACACCGTTGGCAGTAATGCCATCCGCGACGTCGACTGCTGCTGTGACACTGAATGATCGGTTCTTGATACTCAGCACGCTGTGCTCGCTCAGCCGTTTCATTCCGGGAAACAGAACCTGTCGATTCCCGGACACCAACTGCGGACGCCCCGCGATGTGAGGGTTGAACCTCTCGAATCTTCGGTCGTCGATCGGAAGCACGTTGTACTTGACTGCTTCGATCAACCACAAGCGTTGCAGTGCAGCGAGTTTCTCCGGCAACTCGGCCGCCAAATCTTTGGACTGCGTCCAATCCTGAGACCCGTCGTAGAGCTCCCACACGTCGTCGTCGAGAGCGGGGAGTGCCTCCGCGAAAAGCCACGGAGTGCTGTGCCTGGTGACCGCACTCCAACCCTTGTAATAGATTCCACGGTTGCCGGCCATCTCGAAGTACTGCAGATCGTGACGTTCGGCGACTTCGGCGTCGTCGAAGGTGTAGACCATGCTGGTCCCCTCGATGGGTGATTGCTGGACGCCGTTGACAAAGGTCGGTTCCGGTAGTTTCGCGACTTCGAGGATCGTCGGTGCAACGTCGATGACGTGGGTGAACTGCGACCGCGTCTCCCCCTTGGTCCGAATCCCTGCAGGCCAGTGCACGATCGTCCCGTTACGGGTGCCACCCCAGTGTGACGCAACCTGTTTCGTCCACTGATACGGCGTACACATTGCCCACGCCCACCCCACGGAATAGTGGTTGTATGCGTCCTTGGTACCGAATTTGTCTTTCACTTCCGCCATGAACTCGGGTGTTTCGATGGCGGCGAGTCCGTTGAAGTTGGCCATCTCGTTGAAAGCGCCGTTGATCGTCCCCTCTGCGGATGCTCCGTTGTCTCCGATGATGTAGTACACGAGAGTGTTGTCGAGAGCTCCGAGTTCTTCGATCGCATCGACAAGCCGGCCGACATGGAAATCGGTGTGTTCGAGAAATCCTGCATAGACTTCCATTTGGCGTTCGAGGACGGGCTTCATCTCCTCACTCATGTCCTCCCACGCCGGGATGGCCTCGGGACGCGGGGTGAGGACCGCATCCGCGGGAACGACCCCCCGCTGCTTCTGCTGCTCGAGAATCGATTCGCGTTGAGCGTCCCAACCTCCTGCGAACCGGCCCTCGTACTTGTCGGCCCACTGCTTCGGAACATGGTGCGGTGCATGTGTGGCGCCGGGTGCAAAGTAGACGAAGAACGGCTTGTCCGGAGCCAATGACTTCTGCATCCGAACCCAGTCGATCGCGTGATCGGCAAGGTCCTCAGTGAGGTGGTAACCCTCCTCCGGTGTCTTGTCCGGCTCGACAGGCGCGACGCCCTCGTACAGCGCCGGGTAATACTGGTTGTTCTCCCCGCCGATGAATCCGTAGAAGTGCTCGAATCCGCCTTCTCCCGTCGGCCACGACGTGAACGGTCCCACCGGGGATGTTTGCCACGGCGGAACCTCGTGACACTTGCCGAACTGCGCCGTCGAGTATCCGTTGAGTTTCAACGTCATCGGCAGTGCGGCTTTGGTATTCGGCCGCAGGCCGGAAAGACCAGGAGCCGAGGTAGCGGTTTCGGTGATCGATCCCATGCCGACCGAATGATGGTTGCGCCCGCTCAGAAGAGCGGCGCGGGTCGGAGCACACAGTGCCGTCGTGTGAAACCGCGTGTACGTGAGCCCATTACTTTGCAATCGCTCAGCAGTCGGTGTGTCCGCTGGTCCGCCGAAGGCACTGCTCGCGCCATATCCCACGTCGTCCAACAGGACCACCAGAACGTTGGGTGCGCCGGCCGGCGGTAGTAGCGGAGTGATCGGCGGAAACTCGGTGTCCGGATCCTTCGCGTCGTACGTCACCAGACCAAGATGTTGTCGATCCGGAATCGGTAGTACGGCGCGGCTCTGGTCTGTCGGATCCGTCATGACGTCTCGCCTTCTGTCTCTCACATGGCTCTTTCAAGCGTTTCAGGATCACGACGACGTCGACATCATCCGTTTCGGGTGAAGGCGCACCATTGCCGCAGCGTGGAGGCTTGAAGTGTGGATCAGCCCGGACGTTTCGCTCCCACCCCGATCGGGCATGCCTTCCTCGTCCCCCGGCGCCGTGTACGTGCCGGCCTGACCCAGATCCTGTGCGTCGTCGTGGGACTGGCTGCCGGACTGGGGATGCCGTATGTCCGGAGCGGCCCGATGATTCCCGCCCGTCAGGTCAGCGAGATGCTCGTTGCCCTCGGACTGGGGTTATTGGGTGTAGTGGCAGTGATCTTCTCGCTGCTGTTCCTTGTAGTCCAGTGGGCCGCGACCACCTTCACTCCTCGCTTGTTGTTGTTCCGCGACGACCCCATCGTGTGGCGGACGTTTGCCTTCGCGATAGGCCAGTCGGTTTTCGACATCACGGCGGCGCTCGCCATCAGCAACGAAACGGATGTGTCCGTGGTTGTGCCAAGTCTCGCAGTGCTGGCACTCTTGGCCACGCTGACGCTGATCAGACTGCTCCAGCTGCGCGCATTCTCGGCCATCCAGTTGGCTCCTGTACTGACCACGATCTCGAGTCGTGGCCGAGCAGTCTTCGCCGCCGTGTACCCCACCACCGATCTGGAGTTGCCGCCTCTACCAACACTTCCGGTGATCACGACAATCGAGTGGCATCGACCGCCGGCCGTTCTGCAGCAGATCCTCGTCGAAGATCTGCTGCAGAACGCTCGGAACTGCCGATCCATGGTGGTCCTCCGAGTGTCGCCGGGTAGCACGCTGCGAGACGGATTGCCGCTCGCCGACGTCTACGGCGGACCCATGCCCGCCAACACGATCCTTGACGCCTTGGTCAGTGGGAGTGAGCGGACCTTCACCCAGGACCCCCTACTCGCGATTCGGTTGTTGGCTGACATCGCGCTCAGAGCGCTCTCACCCGCTATCAACGATCCTGCGACGGCCGTGCAGGCTCTGGACGAGATCGAGGACCTCCTCTCTCTGGTGGCCTCCGTACGCGCAGATTCGATCCGGGCCGTCGACGAGCGTGGTGATCTGCGTGTGGTGATTCCACTGCCCGACTTCACGAGCTTCGTCAGAACCGGACTGGACGACGTCATAGCCTCGGCATCGAACTCGCCACTCGTTCTGGGCCGACTTCGCGACCTACTTTCGCACGTCGCCGCCCAATCGGAGTCTCGGAACCGCGATATTCTCGCCAAGCGCGCTCGCTGGATTGATCAGCTGTCACAAGGCTTCCCGCGACTCGAACCCCCGTTGTGAACCCGTACAGATTTGCGGGCCATCGCGTCAAAGCATCGTCAAGATCAGTCTCAGAGCTACGGGAAATGACGATACTGACTCGGTGAGACATGCAGTGATACTCGGACACCGTGGAGTCATATCGTCGACGACCCGCCCGGCCCGTGGGCCAGAGAATCAGAAGCTCTCCGTCGCAACCGGACTGGCAGGGCTTTCGCTCGACGCGATGGCCTCGGTGTCGTACGGGCCAGAAGCCATCGTGTTGGTGTTGGCCCTCGCCGGCGGCGCGGGGATCGGGTTCACCGTGCCGGTGACGATCGCCATCGCCGTGCTGCTTGTGGTCCTGGTGGCGTCGTATCGCCAGGTGATCGCCGCATTTCCCGAAGGCGGTGGCGCATATGCCGTCGCGAAGAAGCATCTGAGTCCTCGCGCAAGCCTGACTGCCGCCGCATCGTTGATCGTCGACTACACCCTCAACGTCGCGGTATCGATCGCAGCCGGTGTCGCGGCTCTGACCTCCGCCTTCCCTGCGCTTCTTCCCTACACGGTCTGGATCGCACTGGCGATACTCGGCGGCATCACGGCACTGAATCTGCGGGGCATCGCAGATTCCGCGCGGGTATTCATGTTGCCCACCGTGGTTTTTGTCGTCAGCATCTTCACGGTGATCGGTGCCGGACTGCTTCGGGAAAACCCTGCTGCCGCAACGGCTCCCTTCGTCGTCGACAACGCACACACGATCGGCATTCTCCTTCTGCTCAAGGCATTTTCGAGTGGTTGCGCCGCATTGACCGGTGTCGAAGCCATCGCCAACGCGGTACCCAGTTTCAAGAAGCCTCGCGTGCGTAGCGCTCAGCGTGCCGAAGTAGCTCTGGGAATCCTGTTGGGCACCATGTTGATCGGCCTTGCCGTGTTGATCGAGAAGTTCTCACTGGCCCCAGTCCCTGGAACAACGGTCCTGTCGCAACTCACTTCCGCTGCCCTCGGAAATGGTGTGGGCTACTACGTCGTCCAATTCTCCACTGTGATTCTATTGGCGTTGGCCGCGAATACCTCGTACGGCGGACTTCCGAACCTGATGCGAATCCTCGCCGACGACAACGTGCTCCCGCACCGCTTCAGCCGGAAGTCGACGCGCGACGTCTTCACTTACGGCGTCTTGTCGCTCGGTGGCGTCGGTGCTCTCCTGCTCATCGGATCCGGCGGAAACATGAACACCTTGGTGCCGCTGTTCGCCATCGGTGTGTTCATCGGATTCACGCTCGCGCAGTTCGGCATGGTGCGCCACTGGCTCGCCGAACAGACGCCGGGCTGGAAGTGGCGCCTAGCGCTCAACGGTTTCGGCGCAGTGTTGACCTCGATCGCAGCAGTGGTGACCACCGCCATGAAGTTCACCGAGGGAGCCTGGCTGATCGCTCTCGCCCTCCCTGCGCTCGTCCTCGGTATGGAACGCATCCGCGGTGCGTACACACATATCGGTACGCGGTTAACCGTTCAGGGTGAGAACGATTCTCTGTCTATCGGATACAAACCAGCGGTCCTAGTACCGGTGTCCGAAATTACGTCGCTCTCCACCCGCGCGATGGCCGCGGCAACGGCGATGTCGTCACAGCCCATCGCAATTCGAGTCTGCCTGGCCCACGAATCGACGACGGACTTCACACGCCGATGGCAAGCCCGACACCCGAATTCGCGTTTGATCGTCATCGAGGACACCGAGAATTCCGTGGGGAACACCCTCGCCCGCTACATCCGCACACACTTCCCCCACCGAGAGACCTTTGTTGTCGTCGCCACCATCGACCCGGCGACCAGATGGCACCGGTTCCTCCCGAGCCAACGGACCGATGAGATCGCTCATGCACTGCGCAAACACACCGAGGCCGTGGTGTGCCAGATTCCGGTTCGGATCGATCCGGCTCACCGCGATCCCGCCCTACGCGCGTAAGCCGACGCTCAGAGCGAAGTCCCGAACAACATGCCGAGCAGATACGTCGCGCCGGCAGCGCCGTAGCCGATCGCAAGTTGGCGTAGCGCCCGCTTGAATGGCGGCCCGCCCGAGAGCAACCCGACCACAACGCCCGTCGTCAGCAACGCGATCCCCACGAGAACAGATGCGACGATCAGAGCCGTCATGCCTTCCAGGCCGAACAGATACGGCAGCACCGGAATGATTGCGCCCGAGGCGAAGAAGCAGAAACTTGCCGCCGCTGCGCCCAACCCGGTTCCGACAGCTTCATGGTCGTCGACAACGTCGGCGGCGCCGAAGGTGCTGTTCGCGAGGACCTCGGCGGCGCGCTGATCCGCTTCCTCGGCGGACATGCCGCGGGCCCGGTAGACCAGGGCCAATTCGTTCGCGTCGACGTCGAGCAGTCCGACAGCTTCGCTGGCAGCCGGACCAGGATTGGACGCTTCCAACAACTCTCGCTGCGAGCGGACTGAAACGTACTCGCCGGCGCCCATCGACAGGGCGCCGGCCAGAAGCCCGGCCATGCCGGTGATCAGAACGATCTGATTGGAGACGCCGCTACCGCTGATGCCGAGCACGAGAGCGAGATTGCTGACGAGGCCGTCGTTGGCTCCGAAGACGGCGGCACGAAACATCCCCGAAAGTCTGTTCCGACCCCGAGTGGCCAAGGCCCGCACCACTTCTTCGTGGATCTTCTCGTCCGCGCCCATCGATGCGGTCGCGTCGGCGTCGTTGGGATACGGGGATCGCGTCTCCGCGCGCTGCGCAAGAGCGAGCACGAAGACGGAGCCGAAGCGCCTGGCCAGAAAGCCCAGTATCCGAGTGCGGATATCGCCGCGAAGTGGTTTGCCGACGTGATCGCCGAGTAGCGCTCGCCAGTGCGCCTCGTGTCGCCCCTCCGCGTCGGCCAGTGCGAGAAGGATTTCGCGCTCCTCGCCGCTGCGCCTACTCGCGAGGTCTCGGTAGACGGCGGCCTCGGCTTGTTCGTCGGCGAGGTATCGTCTCCAGCGCTTGACATCTCGCGGGTCTGGATCGGGTCGTGCGGCCGGAACTGTGGACATCGTGTTCCCCTTTCCGGTGAGGCGGTCACGCTTCGAGTACGCGGTCCATCCACGTCGTCAGATCGTTGATGACGTCGTCGCGGTTGGTCTCGTTGAAGATCTCGTGTCTGGCACCCGGATAGGTGTAGTAGGTGACGTCTTCGATCCCCGCCGAGTTGTACCGTTCGACTGCGACGTCGGTACGGCTCAGTGCGGCGTTGAGAGGATCCGAGGTGCCGACGAAGACCAGGATCGGAAGGTCTTGTCGCACGCCCTCGACGTCGACGAACCTCGGTCCCGCTGCGATAAGTCCACCCATGCCGGCGTCGTCCAGGCTGAAACCGCACAGCGGATCGTTGATGTACAAATCCACCTGCGCTTCGTCACGGCTGAGCCAGTCGTGCGGAGTACGGGCCGGTTCGAATTCCGCATTGAACTGGGCGAGGACGTCCGGGCCGTCGTTGACGAGGCTCTCGATCAGTTGATCGACCGCGGTGGTCCCCGACAGTGCGACGGCGTCGATCAGGTGCGAATGATCGAGGATGTACTGCTGCGAAGCGAACGAACCGAGGCTGTGGCTGAGCAGTACGACGGGCAGGCCGGGGTGTTTGTCGCGGATGATGCCCGTGAGGGTCACCATGTCTGCCACCAAGCGGTTCCAGCCGTCGTCGCCGATGTTGCCTGGGCCGGCGTGCATGCTCTCACCGTGGCCGCGGTGGTCCGCCGCGTAGACGTGGAAACCGCGAGCATTCAGGGCTTCGGCAACGTGTGCGTAGCGTTTTGCGTGCTCACCCATACCGTGCGCGAGTTGAACAACCCCTCGAGGTTCCTGCTCGGTGGGCCATTCGTGGACATGAATGACCACTCCGTCGTCGCTGGTGAAGGTGAACATGCGCTACTCCCGGTGGTCGCGATCCGGACAGGTCATTTCTCATGCTAGATCCGCAGCGGCAATCCATCCGGGAAGTAGGTCCTGATCACCGGCGAGCCTGATTCGTTTCTGCACATCCGGCCTCGGATTCGGATATACCGGACACGGATGTTCGGAAACAGTTGTCGACCAGCCTGAGGAGTACAGAGCGATGAATTCGAACCGCATGCGCAACGTCGGCTTGTTGGCGGCTCCACTTGCTGCTCTCGCCCTTCTCAGCGGTTGCGGCTCGGATGAAACGGGAACGGCCGAGAGTTCACCGGCACCCGCCTCAACAACGACCGCCTCTGCGCCGACGACCCAGACCGGCACCGCTTCACCTTCGACGACCCATACCGACCACACCCAAACGACAACCTCGACGGCACCCAATCCCGAGGGTTGCACGATCGGGGAACTGAACGTCACCCTCGGCGAGTCGAGTGGCGCCGCCGGTTCTGTGGAGCTTCCGGTGGTCTTCACCAACACGGGCGGCCGCACGTGCACACTCGACGGTTTCCCCGGCGTCTCGTATGTCACGGGAGCGTCCGGAAGCGAAGTGGGTGCTGCAGCCGGCCGCTCCGGATCCGGTTCACTCGTCTCCCTTGCCCCTGGCTCTGCCGCAACGTCTTTGGTGCGAGCTACGAACGTCGAGAACTACCCGGCAGATCAGTGCGGCGTGACCGACGTTGCGGGACTGAGGGTTTACCCACCCAACAGCTACGACTCGGTCTTCCTCGCCTACCCCACCAAGGGTTGCTCGATGACCGGCGCGAACATCAACCAGCTGACGGTCGCGCCGGTCGCCCGCTGAGTCACGGCTTGAGGCGTCGTAGACCCCAGAGCGCCGGCAGGAGGAACAATCCCGAAAGGAACAGGACGAGTGCAGCTTCCGTGAACTGGAAACGCCAGAACCGATCAGCTGAGTGGTAGCGAACTTCGTAGTGGTCGACGCCGTGTTCCCGCAAACAGATCTCCATCTCTCTGTTCTGCTGCGCTGAGAGCACATCCATGCGGAGGTTGTACTCGGCGCCGGTCTCCTCCGGGCGCTGGTCGTACGGGTCCTCATCGCCTGATCCACCCCACGTGCACTCGTCGTATTTGACGTCGACCCAGTTACCTCGGAGGTCGACATATCCCTGCGCGAGTTCCCAATTGACCGCGGGGATACTGGTATCGCTCGAATAGTAGGAACTGAATCCGGCGACGGGTGACGTTCGGACACTCGGCTCGGCGTAATCGGGTCGTGCAACCAACTGAAATGCTGCCAGGATCGCAACAACACCGACCATCGTGATCGCCATTGCGCCGATCGAACTACGCACCAGCAAAGCCAGTGCTGCTCCGAGCATGAGTGCCATGAATGTGTATGCACCCAAGACCAGTCCGCTGGATTGAAAGAGCGGATACGACAGGTTCGATATCTCGACGAAAGTCGAACGCCCGGCAACAAATGCATACCGGGAGTTGTCCGGGAGAGATCGAGCCCATTGCAGTGCAAATCCGAGCAATGACGAAGCCACAGAAATCGGCAGGAAGACGATTAACACCCGGGTCCAGAACCAACGAGTCCGACTGACCGATTGAGTAAGCCCCAATACGTGTGTTCCTTGTTCGACATCCCGCGAAAACACGGTGACACCGATCAACACGCCGAGGAACACCGGCAGAGCAGTAGCAACCACTGTCGTCAGTGTGAGAGCAGTCTCTGCCGTGCAGATAGCGGTGATGTCATCGAAGCAACTGAGAGGCGATCCGAAGAGTTGGGCTTGTCCGCCACTCTTGATGATCGCACCACTCGACAAGACAATGACTGCTAATGCCGCGAGGAATCCCAACGACACAACGAGCGATGTCCGGTGGTGCCGCCACGTAACCCAGATCATGCCGCCACCATCGTTTCTGCGCTCAGGTGCCCGAGCACCACGTCGTCGAGAGTTGCGTCGTCGATCACCCAGCCGGCCCGAGGGCTCGGACGGATTCCCTCCACCACGTGAGAATTCGACCGCACCCCCTTCTCGGTATGAATGACCGCACCGGCGCCGACCACGTCCGAGGGATCGCCGTCCCCGATCAATACGTAATGGGCAGCGATCAATTCATCCAACGGACCGGACAATCTCGCGTTTCCGCCGCCCAGCAGAAGAAGTCGATCCGAGACGTCTGCCAATTCGGAGACGATGTGTGAAGACAACAGAACCGTGGTGCCGTACTCGGCAACGTCTTCGAGCAGAGTGGTCGCGACAGACCGCCGTGCCACCGGATCGAGATCTGCCAGAGGCTCGTCGAGTAGAAGCAACTGCGGCCTGCGCCCGAGTGCCAAAGCCAGTGCAACCCTGGTTCGTTGACCTGGCGACAGGGCTTTCGCCTTCGCATCTAGAGCAATTCCAGCGCGCTCCACCAGATCCAGAGCGTACTTCGCATCCCACTCGTCGTTGGTATATGCGCCGAATCGAAGAAGTTCTGCAACAGTGAATTTGGGATACAGCGGCTTGTGCTGAGCGAGGTACGACAGGCCTGGGCAGATGCCGTCCTGATCCGGCGTGCTGCCCAGGACGGAGATCGAACCATGGTCAGGCATCGTCAACCCGACCGCCAAGGACATCAGCGTGGACTTACCGGCGCCG
Organism: Rhodococcus sp. 008; assembly: GCF_001682295.1. NCBI lineage: Bacteria > Bacillati > Actinomycetota > Actinomycetes > Mycobacteriales > Nocardiaceae > Rhodococcus > Rhodococcus sp. 008. The sequence continues at coordinate 1,475,297 of NZ_CP012749.1, forward strand.
TTCACCCCGACCAGGGCAGAGATGCTTCCTGTTGCGATCTCGAATGTGCAGGCGTCGAGCACCTTCTTCTTGCCGAAGCGCTTGTCCACGTCCTGCATTGTCAGTGCCGATTCTTGCGCAGTCATGATGTCTCCCCCTGCGTTCCGGACGGATCCGTTTCGATGAACGTCTTCTCGAGTTCCAAACTCACCAGTGCTTCGATGTCCGTGCGCTCGAGTCCAGCGGCCACGGCATCTGCCACCCAACGCGCCAACTCGCGCCGTAGCGCAGAGCTTTCCGCCATACCGGGCTTGGCCAGGGACTTGACGACGAACGTGCCCAATCCAGGCCGCGGAGCAACAAGTCCGTCGCGCTCGAGTTCCTTGTAGGCCTTCAGGACTGTGTTCGGGTTGATCGCGAGCGCTCCCACGACGTCCTTGGCTGTGGGCAGCCGATCCCCGACTTGGAGATCACCGAGCCTGAGCGCCTGCTTCACCTGAAGGACCAATTGCACGTAAGTGGGAATGCCGGATCGGCGGTCGATACGGAAGTCGATCATCCGAACCCTTTCACTAGTTCATTAGTGGAATAGATATTTACCCTGCCTTGACCTCCCGGGTCAAGCCAGACGACCCCTGTAAAGTGCAGATGCCCCGGTTCACCGGGGTGCCACGCTGCTCGTGTGAAGTTCGGTGAAACCCCGGCACTGTCGACGCAACTGTGAATTCGCCCGTCACTACTCGAGGCGAACGAGTCAGGTCACCGGCCTCGTGGCGACACGATGGTTCTCGGACGAAGGACCGCTCGTGGCGCTTCGCCTCGCGGCCGCGCTGCTCGCGACCCTTCACCACTAGCGGAGGGGTGGCTGTGAGTACTCGGCCGACACGTAAATTCAGATCTGTACTTGCAGCACTGACGGTGAGCACCGCACTGCTTGCCGGTGCCTGCAGTAGCTCGACGCCCGATGCACCCGCAACCACAGCCGCCTCGGACGGCTCGTTCCCGGTGACTGTTGTTTCCGGTCCCACGGATTCCGGCACGGACATCACCATCGAGTCACGCCCTCAGTCGATCGTGTCACTCAGTCCCAGCGCCACCGAGACCCTGTGGGCAGTCGGCGCGGGCGATCAGGTGAAGGCCGTCGACAATCAGTCCGACTACCCGGCCGGTATCCCGGTCACCGATCTCTCGGGCTTTCAACCGAACGTCGAAGCCATCCTCGGCTACGCACCGGATCTGGTGATCGCATCGGATGACATGAACGATCTTGTCTCCGGGCTGCAAAAGGCGAAGGTGCCGACCCTCCTACTACCGGCAGCCACAAGCATCGACGACGTCTACGCCCAGATCGAGCGCGTCGCGAAGGCCACCGGCCACGAGGACAAGGGCACCGAAGCTGTCGACACCATGCGCTCGGACATCGACGCCGCTGTCGCCAGTGTTCCTGTGCGCCAACAGCCGCTGACGTACTTCCACGAACTCGACTCCTCGCTCTACACCGTCACGAGTTCGAGCTTCGTCGGGCAGATCTACTCGCTGTTCGGAATGAAGAGCATCGCCGACGCCGCGGGGCAGGGCGACTATCCGCAGTTGTCCGCCGAATTCGTGGTACAGGCCAATCCTGATCTCATCTTTCTCGCAGACTCCCAATGCTGCGGAGTGACAGCAGAATCCGTCGCCGCTCGACCCGGGTGGAGCGGCATGAAAGCTGTCACCGGTAACCAGATCCATGTGCTCGACGAAGACCTCTCCAGCCGCTGGGGACCTCGTGTCGCCGACCAGGTGAAGGCCGTCGCTGCCATCGTTGCCCAAGTTCCCGCGGCCTGAGCACTCGATGATCAAAGCCGGTATCTCCCAACATCGGACCGCCGTTCTGCTCGGCGCCGCGCTGATTCTGTGCGCCGCCTTGCTGATCGGTGTTCTGGTGGGGCCGGCCGGTTTGACGCTTGATCGGACCATTCTCGAACTTCTGGACGGAATACCCGGCATCCATATGGATTCCGGCCTCACCGCAACACAGCAGGCCATTCTCTGGCAGATCCGGCTTCCGCGAGTAGTCCTGGGCGCGTTGGTCGGAGCAATGTTGGCCGTAGCCGGCGCCGCCTACCAGGGCGTGTTTCGAAATCCCTTGGCAGATCCGTATCTCCTCGGAGTTTCCAGCGGAGCCGGACTGGGCGCAACCCTCGCCATCGTTTCGGGCGGAGCGCTGGGCATGTTCGGAATTCCCATGGCCGCCTTCGTCGGTGGTGTGCTGGCAGTGTTCGCAACTTATTCGCTCGGTCGAAGCATTGGCGGGCCGCAGAACGCGGTAGTCATCATCCTCGCCGGTGTCGCAGTCGCAGCGTTCACGAATGCAGCGCAGACTTTTGTTCAGCAGCGGTTCGACGATTCACTGCGCGAGGTCTATTCCTGGCTACTCGGCGGACTGTCCACCGACGGTTGGTCGGAAGTTCTGGTTGTCCTGCCGTACGTTGCGCTGGCCTCAGCCGTCATCCTGGTACACCGGCGTGTACTCGACGTGATGGCCGTCGGTGACGTCGAAGCCGCCAGCCTCGGCGTCGACCCGGCCAGATCACGCCTGGTGCTGGTGCTCGCCGCAACTCTGGGAACGGCCGCGGTCGTGAGTGCAAGTGGACTCATCGGCTTTGTCGGAATCGTTGTTCCCCATGCGGTTCGACTGGTCGTCGGCCCGTCTCATCGGCTGCTTCTCCCCCTGTCACTCATGCTCGGAGCGGCGTTTCTCGTCCTCACCGACGTTGCCGCCCGCACGGTCATGGCACCGGCCGAACTCCCCATCGGAGTTGTGACCGCGATGATCGGCGCTCCGTTCTTCCTTCTGGTTCTGCGCCGCAGCCGGGTCTCGGCATGACCGACAGCGCAGTGCGGTGCCGCGACCTCCGAGTCAACCTCGGCGGCAAGGACGTCGTCGACGGCATCGATCTCGATGTGACACCAGGCGATTGGGTTGCCGTGGTCGGGCCGAACGGCGCCGGCAAGACAACCTTGATGCATGCCCTCGCTGGATTGATTCCGTCTACCGGTGAGCTCTCGGTCGGGGGACTGAGTCCTCGCAATTCCAGCCGCAAGGCGATGTCCGCCGTCGTCGCGTTGATGCCTCAGCGTCCGGTAGTACCCGAGGGCTCAACGGTCAAGGAACTGGTTGCGCTCGGCCGCACTCCCTATCTACGACGCTTCGGAACCGAAACCGCTACTGACCGTTCGGTGATCTCTTCGGTGATCGAGAGGCTCGACCTCACCGAGTTCGCAGATCGACGAGCCACCGAACTTTCCGGCGGCGAATTGCAGCGCGTGGTCCTGGCTCGGGCACTGGCCCAAGAACCGCAGGTACTGCTCCTGGACGAACCCACCAGCGCGCTCGACATCGGTCACCAGCAGCAGGTTCTCGACTTGGTGGAGGAACTGCGTGAAGCCGACAACATCACGGTCATCGCCGCGATGCACGACCTCACTCTCGCGGGTCAGTACGGTCGACGAATCGTGTTGCTGGACAAGGGCAGCGTCGTTGCCGACGGCACTCCCTCATCGGTGCTGGAGGCAGACCTCCTCGGCCGCGTGTACGGCGCTCGGGTCGAAATCCTGGACCGGCCCAGCGGTCCCATAGTTGTTCCGATTCGGCAGGAAGGCACCCGCTGATGGAATTGGTGATGCTCGGCACCGGTGCTGCCGACGGTTGGCCGAACCCGTTCTGTACCTGCCCTTCCTGCCTGGCCGCCCTGTCGAGTGAAACCATCCGCGGGCACACTGCCGCCCTGGTGGACAACAGAATCCTGTTGGACTGTGGACCCGAAGTACCGCGTGCCGCGTCGCGATTCGGTCGCACGCTGGCACACGTCGAACACATCCTGTTGACGCATTCTCATCCCGATCACCTCGGCCCGATGGCATTGCTGTTCCGGTCCTGGGCCTCGCGCTCCGAACCACTACAGGTTCTCGGACCACCCGACGCGCTCGATCTCTGCCGAGACTGGGTAGGCCCGGACGATCCGGTGACCTTCACACCGCTCGAGACCGACCAGTCGATCATGTTGGGCACCTATCGTGTTCGCGCACTCGAGGCCGCGCACGAAGTACCCACCCTTCTCTACGACATCACCGACGCATCCGGAACCCGAATCTTCTGGGCCACCGACACCGGGCCTTTGCCCGAATCAACTGTCGACGCACTTGCCGACGCGCGTTTCGACGCCGTCTTTCTCGAAGAGACCTTCGGCTACAAAACTGACCACGGCACCGGGCACCATGATCTGCCGAGTTTCGCGGAGACGGTGAGCCGACTACGCAACTGCGACGCGATCGCCGATCGAACCGATGTGGTCGCCGTACACCTCGGGCACCACAACCCGGTCGAAAACGAACTCGCGGAAGCACTTCGCGTGTCCGGGGCGCGAGCGGTTCCGGATGGAGCTGTGCTCGAGATCGGGGTAGGACAGAGCCATCGAACTCTGGTCACCGGTGGCGCCCGCTCGGGCAAGTCCACTTACGCGGAGGGCCTGCTTGCCGGCTACCGGAACGTCACGTACATCGCCACCGGGGATCCGCAGGACGACGATCCCGACTGGATCGAACGAATTGCGTCGCATCGCGCGCGGAGGCCGTCGACGTGGACGACGGTAGAGACCTCCGAGGTGGCCGAAATTCTTTCAGGCGCAACAACACCGATCCTGATCGACTGCCTCGGCACGTGGTTGACCGCGCGCCTGGACCGACATCAGGCATGGACCACAGAAGATCTCAGCGCCGTCCACGCAGATATCGACGTCTTGGCCGACGCCTGGGCCGCCTGTCCGGTACCGATTGTCGCCGTTACCAACGAGGTCGGAAGCGGTGTGGTCCCGGACACGAAGTCCGGGAGACTGTTCCGTGATCTGCTCGGTCTGCTGAACAGCCGCGTCGCCGCTGCATCCGAGTCGGTGGTTCTGATGACCGCCGGACTCCCCCAGCACCTGCGCGGGTGACGTCAGAGCAATCCGGTGAGCTGGCGCGCACAATCGAATAGAAAGCCGACCAACTCTCGATCGCCTTCAGTCACTCGTCCGCTCGCGCCCTGGACGCACAACCCGCCGGCCACCTGGTCCGCGTGATCCCGAACCGGTACTGCGACCGCGGATCGACCCAGGCGACACTCCTGATCCTCGAACGCAAATCCCTGCCGGCGAACAGACCTCAGCTGTTCAGACAAAATATCGAAGTCACCGATCGTGAACTCCGTGACCCGGCGTAGGTCCAAGCCCGGCAGCAACCGCTCGTCGTGCGCCAACAACACCTTCCCCAGCGCATTCGCGTGAAGGTTCTTCGGCAGTGCCGCTATTCCGATGATCTCGTGGTCCGGATCCTTGTCGACGAACCTCAAGCGCCCACCGGCGAATGACGCGACGTGCAATCCGAACCTCGTGTGTGTCCGCATGTCCTCGACGCGCTCGTGCAGCGTGGGCGCCGGACCACTCGACGACGCCGCATGCGAGAGCTCGGCAGTCCGACGCCCCAACGCGAACCCTGACAGGTCCGGCACCCGCACGAGAAAGCCCTCCGCCACCAGCAGATTCAGCATCCGGTACGCCGTGGCCGATGGAACGCCTGCAAAAGTGGCGATCTCCTTCGCGGTTGTTCCCGGTCCCAGATGAGCCACCGCCTCGAGCATCCCCAGCGCCTTCTGAACCGCACGCGGTTGTTGTCCACTGAAGTGGGTCTCTTCGCCGATCTGTTTGCCTGATCGTGGACCAGCGGTTGCACGGTCCGCGGTCACCGCCCATGCTCCGGCGAGTCACCCTCGGCGGTCCCACGATCCGGAACGAGTCGCCTTCGCCCGTCACCGTCGATCAGCAGAGTGCCAGCACCGGGCAACAGGTCCGCCGTCTCGACGCTGTCGAAAGCGCCAACCATCAGAAGGCTTTCCGGTCTGGCTCTACGGAGCAATGCACTCCACACTGTCCCCGACACCGCAACAGCAAGAGCAGCGATCGGCAGTGCCCACATCCCGTGAACCGCACCGTCGAGAACGATGTAGACCAGTAGACCAGCACCGGCGGTACTCACGGACAGGGTGCATATCCGGGTCAGCGACGTGTGTTCCCCGATTCGGCGCAAGAACTTCCACGAAGCAAAGGCCACCAGCGTGTAAGCGCAGACCAACGCGGTCTCCACCACGCCGTCGAAGGATCCCGAATCGTCGCGAACCGTATCCGAATAGATGAATACGCCCGCCGCACTTACCGCGACGAACGCAAGTACCGCAACGTACGGGGTGCGGAACCGTCTGTGTACGCGAGCGAGCGGCGCAGGCAGTACCCGTTCGATCCCCATCGAGTACAACAACCGCGAACCCGCCTGCGCACAACCGAGAGTGGATGCGAACCAGGAACACGTCATTCCGATCTTGACTGCCAGAACCACTTCCGCGCTGGCTCCGGATGCCGTTCCTTCGAAGTACGCTCCGACGATCGTTGCGCCGTGGCCGGTCATCGCCGCCCAGGCCGCAAAAACGAAGAGGACCCCGCAGATGATCGGCGAAATGAGAACCGTGCGTGTGACGCTGATGAGTGGTCGTTTCGCTTCCGGGCCGAAGAAGGCCGAGCTTTCGAAGCCCGCCATGCTGAGCACCGTCAGCATCGCGAGAAACGGAACTGCACTCAGCGACGGATTCGGCAGGGCAACAGCAGTTGTCGTGTCACTGTGCGTCGCCAGCATGACCACGACGATGAGAATCAACGAGCACGCTTCGACGACCAGGATCGCTCGGGTGGCGAACCGGACGCCTCGCACTGCAATCCACGCGACGGCCAGGGCAATCGCCACCGTCGTGATCACCGTCGCGGCAGGCCCTCGCACGTCGGGGCCGACAATGGCGATGGTATCGAGCAGACTCGGAACTGCCTGCGAGAAAACCGAAACCGAGATTCCGAGATACCCGAGTACCAGTGCGGCACCCGCCGTCAGTGTCGCCCGGATACCGGAGCCTTGGAAGACGAAGCTGTACAACGATCCTGCTGCTGCCAGTCTCCGCGTGAACTGAGTGATGCAGAACGCAACGAGAAACACCGCCGAAGTTGTCGCAGCAATCGCAGCCAACCCGACGTAGCCGGGACTGTAGGTGATCATCCACAGGGCGATGAACACCATTCCCGTTGCCGGAGCGATCGTGGAAAGTGATTGCCCCAACAGGTCGATCGGGGTCAGACGTCCTCGTCCGAGACCACGGAGCGGGGAGAACACGGGCTCACTGTGTTGATCCGCATTCTGCGCTCGCGTGATCGCCGCACGCAGTGCCGCACTCACGGCCATGTGTCACCGTCCGTCGCGTCCAGGCCCGAACCTACGAGCGAATTGTCAGAATTCGGTCAAGTTAGTCCGCTTATGTTTCCGCGCAGTTTCCACGATGGCGCGCACAGAACTTTCAAGTGAGAATCCGACTCTGTTTCCCACCCAGCGTCATGCCGGATCAAGGGCGGCCGACGGTATCCGGCCCCTCCAGGAGCACCTTGACCTGCGAGTTCTCCGATTCTCACACGACAACTGCTCTCTCAGTTGCACCTCGTCCAGGCGTAGCGCGGTCGACGCGGGTTCGCAGCATCGCCCGTACAGGATGTGTCCCACACACCACCGGCACTACCCGAGAAGAACGGAGGAAGCATGCACTTGGTCAGCGCCACCACTTCGGCGATCATCGGATTTGTTCTCCTGCTCGCCGGCATTCCCAAGCTGAACGACCACGACGGGGTCCTTCGTTCGGTGCGCGGATACAAAGTGTTGCCGGTGCGACTCGAAGTACCGATCGCTCGCATCCTTCCCGTCGCGGAAACCGTCGTAGGCATCCTTCTGGTTCTCGGCGTGGCCCATCGCCTCGCCGCCTTGGTTGCTGCCGTCATGTTCGCGTCGTTCTTCACGGGCCTCACGATCAACCTCCTGCGTGGGCGACGCGATCTGGACTGTGGATGTTTTGCATTCGGAGTCGGCGAGATTCCGCGTATCGGATGGTTCCACGCCGTTCGCGCCGGAACACTCGCGGTGATCGCTGTGGCACTGTCGGTCACCGCCGGACAGGCTGAGATCGGCGTCCAGGTCGTGGCGACGACCTTCGGATTCCTCCTCGTTCTGGCGGGAGTTGCGCTCGCACAGATTCGTTCGGTGGTCCACCTCGGACGACGCCCGGTCGACGACTACCTGTCGAGCGCCTCCATCCGCCTCCGAACCGCCGAAACCGCGTCCCGGTACGGCTCGTGAACTTACATCCCCACCACTGAAAACTCGAAGGCAGGACTACCACGATGACCACTTTCCTCCTTGTCGCGACAGTGATCCTGGTGATCGCCGTAGCCGTACTGTTCTTGATGGTTCTTGCTCTGGCTCGTGAAATCGGCCGCGTACAAGTACGTCTCGGACCTCTCGGTGCCCGGATGATGGATACCGGGCCCAAGGTCGAACAGGCCGGCCCATCGTTTGCCGGTCTCATCGATCAGGAAGGACGGACCGTCGGAGTCGGTGGTCACCGCGACAAACCTCAACTCCTGCTGTTCACAGCACCGAGTTGCTCGACGTGCAAGAGCCTTCTTCCCGGCGTAAGGGCAATGGCCCGAGCCGAATCGGATCTCGACGTGATCATCATCTCCGACGGAACACCCGAAGAGCATCGCGAGTTCCTGGCCGGCAGCGGGATCGGTTCCGAGCTCAGTTACATCGACGCTCGAGACGTCGGTATCGCATACCAGGTGGGCACCACTCCGTACGGCGTGATTCTCGACGAGCACGGCAAGATCCGAGGAAAGGGCCTGTGCAATCACATGGCTCAGGTGGAAAGCCTCCTCAATGCGCTCGAATCCGGCACCCCCTCACTCCAGCACCTTCATGCCCAGGCGAAATCCGGCAGCGCGGCCTGATCTTCCTGCACAGTTCGATCCTCTTCACGAATCAGGAGAAAATCGTTGGACGACAATGAATTCCCGCAGCACAACATGACGGAGAATCGATATCCCGTCGACGAGGCGACAGTTCAGGCCCAGGCCGAATGGATGGCGGGCCAGGGCGGTTCGCTTACCAGCCGAACCGGACGTAAACTCTCCGAACGAGTTTCGCGGCGATCCATGATCAGCCGGATCGGCAAGTGGACCATGGGTGTGTCAGGAGTGGCACTGATCAGCACACTTCCCGTGACACGTAGTGCCTTCGCCCAAGAGCCCGAGGTTCCTGCGCCGGCACCTGGCCCCGAACCTCTTGTCCCTGTCTACGACGGTAAAGATCCGGCCGAGTGCGAGTACTGGCGCTGGTGCAACATGGACGGAACGTCCTGTGCCGCATGCAACGGCGGCGGTGTCACCACCTGTGCCCCCGGCAGCAAGCCCGGCGCAGAGTTCTGGGTCGGATGCTGCACCAACCCTGATACCGGCAAGACCTATCTGATCGCCTACTACGACTGCTGCGGTGCGCCTTCGTGTTCCAACGCATTCTGCGGCGAACCGGACATGCAGGCCGTGATGTACAACCCGGTCTCCGGAAGCTACGACCAGGAAATCATCTGGTGTGTCTCCGACGAGTCCCAGGCATACACCTGCACGATGGCGCCCATCATCGGTGAGGACTGCCAGACTCGACCGGCCGAGCGCCCCAAGGTCGGTGCCGGATCATGAGCAGTCCGCGAACCCGAAAACTGGCGCGACCCGCCGTTGCCGTCATCCCACTCACCGTCGTACTCGCGCTGGCCGGTTGCAGTTCGTCCGACAACGACGAACCCTCCAGCGCAGGTGATGTCACCTATCCGACAGTTCCGTTCACTGCACCGGGCGAGGGAATCTCCCTCGGTCACGACGACCAGGAAATCGGCGACACCATTCCCGAGCCGTTGCACGTCGGTTCGATCACCCCGATCGCAGCTGACCGCTTGCTGGGCGTCGAAGGTGGATTCGGCCAACTCGAGCTCAGCGTCAACGTCATCGATCCGAAAACCGGTGTGGCCGAGAGCCGGATCACCGTCGGCCCGGGTATCTGGGATCCGGTCATTCACGGATTCGTCGGGGATTCCGCCGAGGATCCTGCGGTGCTCGCTGCCGAGGTGTGGCGGCCCCGAGGTTCCCGCGGCGCGGCAGATTTCACGGTCAGCACCTACTCCGGGAACCTACTGGAACCAGCCGAGGTCATGCTTCCGGACGTCGCACGCGTACATTCCCGTCCCGGCTCGAACGCCGTGACCTCCGACGGCAAGTTCTTCGTCACGTGGGACGACGGTTTGTACGGCATCAGAGTGGTCGACCTCGAGAAGAAGGAAGCGACCGGTGCACTCCAGATAGTCGGCTGCGGTCCGTTCACGTGGATGGTCGATCACGAGCTGTACAGCGTCTGCGAGGACACCCGGGAACTGCTGCACGTCACGATCGGTGACGACGGTGTTCCGAAGGAAACCGCCCGAAGCAAGGTCCTACCCGAGGATTTTGTCTCCACCCGCAAGGTCACGTGGGCATCGAAAGCGAATAAAGCCTTGCTGGTCAGTGAGAACGGCGATGTGTACGTCTTCGACTTCTCCAACGGACTACCTCAGGAAGGTGTCAAGCCGATCGGAAACGCCGGGCAGGACTCCGGTCGATTCTCGGAGAACGTCATCAACGCCGACGCAACCCGGCTCGCAATCGCGTACACGGACACGGCTATTCATCCGGACTCTGCTCGGGGAGGCTCACTGGTCAAGATCGACTTGTCCGATGCAACGACCTTCGCCCCGGTGAAGAGCTTGACGCTTGCAGACCTCGGCTTGACAGACATCAAGAGCATGACCTTTTCCGTCGACGGCGCCACGTTCTACGTGCTCGGTACCGGACCTGAGGTCGAAGGCTCCGCTCCGCAGAAGATCGTGGGTTACAACGCGAGCACCGGCGAGCAGGTCAGTTCCGTCGATGTCTCGGGCAACGTCGGGGATGTCAGCGGGTTGATCACACCAGAAGTACTCCGATGAGTCGTCCCGGATCCGGTGTGGTGATGGGCCGGCGCCGCTTCCTGAGTTTGGGAGCACTCGGCGCCGGAGCACTCGGGCTCGGCGCAATGGGGACGATTGCCGGATGCAGTTCCACTGCAGCATCTCCGACGCCGACGACCGATCTCGACTACATCCTGCCCACCGACCCGGAAGTTGCCGCCGCAGAATCGGCGCGAGCCTGGAACGGGACCACCGCTGCGTTTGCCCTTGCCGCCGGATTCTCGACGGTAGATCTTGGCGGACGCCTCGTGGACACGTGGACGTACGGAGGCGCTGCGGTGGCTCCGGAACTTCGCCTGAAGTCCGGTGACCGGGTGAACGTCAGCGTCCAGAACGGCCTCGACGCCGAAACAACACTGCACTGGCACGGAATTCGAATCCGCAACGACATGGACGGCGCGGCACCCACCACGCAGGCACCCATCGGCGCCGGTTCGAGTTTCGAGTACAACTTCATCGCACCGGATCCGGGAACGTACTGGTACCACTCGCACAGCGGATTACAAGCCGATCGGGGGCTCTTCGGCGCCATGATCGTCGAGAACCCGAACGACATCACCGGGGCCGACATCGATGCCGTTCTGGTGCTCGACGACTGGCTCGACGGATTGGGTACCACACCGGATTCCGTCCTGATGGCCCTGAACCCGGCAATTTCGGGCGGGCACGGCGGACACGGCGGTGGGGCAACAACTCCGGCGGAACACTCGGAAGCCGACATGTCCGTCGCGCAACAGTTGGTGAGCGGCGGACACGGTTCTTCCGAACCACTCGGCGGGATGACTCAACACATCGCGTATCCACTGCACTTGATCAACGGGCGGCCACCCAACGATCCTGCTGTCGTCACTGCAGCGCCCGGTTCGACCCTGCGACTGCGAATCATCAACGCAGCGGCCGAAACTCCGTACCGGTTTGCTGTGGCCGGTCACGAGATGACAATTGTCGCTACCGATGGCTACGACGTGGAACCAACTCCCGCCGACACCATCATCGTCGGAATGGCGCAGCGCTACGACGTGCTGGTGACGGTGAAGTCGGGAACATGGCCGGTGGTGGCGAAGGTCGAGGGCCGAGATGGTTATGCGTCGACCGTCCTACGCAGCACCGACGCGTTGGCGCTGGCGAACCCGGATGTCGGCGGAAACCTCTCGGAACTGGCCGGCCGACTGGTCACCGAAAGCGAACTCCGGCCCACGGAATCCGCACGGCTCGAGACGAAATCGCCTGATCGCGACTACCGCATCGAGTTGATCCAGGCCGGCGATCGGTACGTCTGGGGAATGGCGGGGGCCGATGCAGGCAAGCTCGTCATGAAACAGGGCGAACGGGTCCGGATCACGATGAAGAACGCGTCCACGATGTGGCACCCCATGCACACCCACGGCCACACGTTTGCGGTACCGGATTACGGCGGACTTCGCCGCGACACCGTCAACGTCCTACCCGGCACCGAGCTTGCCATCGAGTTCGACGCCGACAATCCCGGCGAGTGGATGTTCCACTGCCACAACGCCTACCACTTCGAGGCCGGCATGACGGCAAATCTGCGTTACGTCCGCTGACAAGTCGAAGAATGGAGAGAACACCTCATGAAGAAACTCGTTCCCGCTTTCCTGGCCGCGTGCGCTGCCCTGAGCCTCACCGCCTGCAGTAGTGATGCCGGTGCGTCGTCGGACGAACCTGCAGTCGTGATCGAGGTGAAGAACATGGCGTACACACCGGCATCGGTCACCATCGAGAAGGGACAGACCGTCGAATGGAAGTTCGACGACAGCGGACTCCCCCACGACGTGGTCGGCAACGGTGATCTCGACGGGAAACTGAAGAGCGAGTTGCTCACCGAGGGAACCTTCTCGTACACGTTCGACGACGCCGGAACCTTCACCTACCACTGCACGCCCCACCCGATGATGGTGGGCACCGTGATCGTTCAATAGTGAGGAGGTGGATCGCCGGCTTCGGCCTCGCCGTCGCGGCGACGTGTGTCCCAGCTTGCGGCACAGAAGATCCCGTCCCCGACGTGGTGGTCGAGATCAGCAATGTTCAGTTCAGTCCGATGGACGTCACCGTGGAGCACGGCGGCACCGTCGAGTGGCGCTTCGACGACGGCGGACTCCTGCATCACGTGGAATCACCCGGCCTGTTCGACAGCGGTATCACCGGAGACGGAACGTTCCGGCACACGTTCGAGAGCGTCGGCGTCTACGAATATTCGTGCTCCGTCCACCCGTACATGATCGGAGTCATCACAGTGCTGTGAACTCTGGCTCATCACTTTTCGCTGCGACTTCGGCTCGACACTTTTCCTGAACCACAAACACTTCGGAGGATCTGATGACTACTGTTCTCTCACACGGCCCACTGCAGACCGACGTCCCTGACATCCGGCCGACCCTTCAAGGATCGGTCGGCACCGCGACCCGTGTCAGCCTCGTCGCGGCGGGCGCCGCTGCGGGTGCCGGCCTCGCACTCGTGGCCACGCCATCTGCGACAACAGCTTTGACCACAGCTGTTATCGGCGCCGGGCTGGTTACGTCGCTGGCCGCGAACTGGTCGACCTGCGGAATGTCCGTCGCCGGAGTTGTTGCCGCGCCGAAGCAAGTCGATCGGAAGGGATCCTCGACTCCCGTCCGCCGACTCGGCTGGCACGCTCTGGGTTCGGTCACGACGGGAGCCGTCACCGGGGCATTGATCGGCGCTCTCGGTGCGGCGATGTCCGGGTACGTGCCGATCGGCTGGGCGCTGGGCGTCTGGGCCGTCGTCGCGGTTGCATACGGGCTGCACGAGTTGGGTGCGGTGAGCATGCCGACTCCGATGCGGCGCCAACAGCTTCCGCGCCATCTGCGCCGCACGATGGCGCCCTGGAAGGTCTCGCTGATCTTCGGCGCGATCATCGGTCCGGGATTTCTGATCTTCATCCGCTCGAGTGCGTACTACCTCATGGCACTCGGCGTCATGGCTTCGGGTTCACCGGCTCTCGGGGCGGCGCTGTTCACGGTCGTATCCCTTGGCCGCTGCATGCCCAGCCTCGCGGCAATCGTGCACACCAAGCGTGGTGGCTCGATGCCGGGATTCCTCTCGATCATGTGCGTCGTGGACCGTCGCGTGCAGAGCGTCACCGGCGCGGCATTGATCGCACTGGGAGCATTCGCCGCCGCAGCACTGATCTGACTCTCGACCGAGCACCCTTCACCTCGAGTGAACACACGCTCCGACTCTCCGGAGCGTGTGTTCACTCGACAGAAACCGTGCACACTCACCCCGTGTCAGGGAATCGACAGCGCCACCTGGACCGAGTCCTCCGACGGCGACGTCACCTTTGCGTCCCGACTCCACAGCATGTCCAGCGCTGCCTTGGGCTTGGCAAGAACCCACTCCCGGGCGGCGTTCTTGATCAGCGTCGGAGTTGCGCACCCGCAATCGCTGTTCACCCCGTCTGCGTCGATGCCGACGTCTCGGCACAGCGCCACAGCGCGGGGCACGTGATACCCCTGAGTGACGATCAACGCCTTGGTCACCCCATACGTATGTATGGCCCGGAAGCAGGTGTCATAGGTGTCGAGGCCGTACGGATCCCCCACGATGCGACGCTCATCTATTCCCTGCTCCAACAGGTAGTTCGTCATCGCCGCGATCTCGTCACCCGAGCCGCCGTTCGCGTCGCCGGAGACGAGGACCGCTTTAGCCTTTCCCGCTTCCACCAGTTCGACTGCTGCGTCCAGCCGCCCTTTCAGGAAAGCCATCGGCTTACCGTCCTTGATCTGCGCGCCCAGCACGATCACTACCGGAGCATCGGGAGCATCGACGGCGTCCGACGTATGGCCGGCCGACGCCACGGAAATCCACACGATCGAGCCCGCATAGACAACTGCTCCGAGCACCGCAATGCCTGCGACCCAACGAGGCCACCGGCGCTTGCGCGGCGGTTTCACTGGATCTGCAGCAGCTTCGTCCATTCGTCGATCAAACCACACGGTTTGCTCATGGCTCGAGCGCTCGGTCGATCCTCCATCCCTCCGCGCCACTGCGCTCGGCCCACAGATCCGAGTACTTTCCACCTCGCGCGATCAGGTCTTCGTGGGAACCGACCTCCTCCACCCCACCGTCTTCGAGGTAGACGATGCGATCTGCTCCCTCAATAGTCGACAGGCGATGAGCGATGATCACCACCGTTCGACCACGGGCCAATCGGTGAATTGCCTCGGTGATGGCGACTTCGTTCTCTCCGTCGAGGGCTGAAGTCGCTTCATCGAGAAGAACAATCGGAGTGTCCTTGAGGAATGCCCGCGCAATCGAGACCCGCTGACGTTCACCGCCGGACAGCAGTGATCCGCCTTCACCTACCCTGGTCTCCTCACCGCTCGGCAAACGGTCGATCACTTCGCCTAGCCTGGAATCCACCACTGCTTGACGGACCTCCGACTCGGTGGCATCCGGTCTCGCCAACCGAACGTTCTCCAGGATGGTTCCGTCGAACAGGTAAACCTGCTGTGAGACAGTCGATATCCGAGACATCAATGCTCTCGTTCCGATGTCGCGAACATCGGCTCCCCCGATGGATACCGCACCTTCGTCGACGTCCCAGAATCTGGAGATCAGCCGAACCAGAGTTGTCTTTCCGGAACCGGAAGGACCGACCAGAGCAGTGACCGAGCAATCCGGGAATTCGAGGCTCACGTTACGAATCACGCGATCCGGGCCGTAGCCGAAGGAGACCGAATCGAACCGAATATCATACGAAGTAGGCTCTTTCGGCACCTCAGGTTCCGCCAGCACCGGTACATCGATCATCTCTCGGACAGATCCGAGCGACACCCGGGCCAGTGAGATACCTTCACCGAATCCTGCGAGCATCTGCATCGGCTCCACGAACCTCACGGCCAACACGAGAACAACGATCACACTTGCTGTGTCGATGAACCCGGTGGTGACCAGCAGTGCCGCCAGAACCAGGACGGTGAGAAAGGCAACCTGAACGACGATCATGAAGCGCAGCAGATACTTGTCGACCGATCCGATTTCCTGCAGGTGTGCGTCCCGGTTGGACACAAGAGCTTCGTCCAACCGAGTCCAGCCTTCGCCGCTCTTACCGGCCGAACGTAGAACTTGCTGCGCCTGTGCATATTCGACGACGCGCGATGCCAACTCGGATTCGCTCTTGCCGATCGCCTCGTATTCGGGAACAACCGCACGCTGCACGTTGCGGTAAGCCCGAATCCCCAGTGGAACGAAGACGACCATCGCGAGAGACAGTCGCCAGTCCACAAACAACACAGCGATCGCCACTGTCGCTGGAGTCACCGTGACGGTGACGAGTTGCGCGATGATCATTCCCGGGATGCTCATCAAGATAGCCGTGCCCTCGGTGACCAGGCGAGTGAACGCTCCACGGTTTGCCTTGCTGAACCACCCGAGCGGAACCTGCACCAAGTGCTCACCGAGGCGATGCATGATTCCACCGGCAAAACCCTCGATTCCGATGCGGTACGCCCGATTCTCGGCGATCCACCGTACGGCGCCACAGGCCACCGCCACGAGAGCAGCCGTGACAACCCACGGCACTGCGGCGTCGTAATCGCCGCGAACCACCGCTTTCAGGATCGGAATCATCAGTGCAAAGACGACACCCTCGAGTATCCCAGCGAGCGTGAAACCTGCTATCTGACCTCGCATCCCATTGCCGCGCCCGAGGATTTCGTCCAGGTCTCGAATCATTGCAGCGCCTTTCGCGGAGATATGTCTTCGACGAGGGGGTTCTGGAGCGCCCACATCCGCGCGTAGGTTCCGCCGAGCGCCGACAACTGTTCGTGCGTACCCTTTTCCACGATCCGTCCGGCGTCGAGAACGAGTATCTGATCTGCATATCGGACGGTGTGCAGTCGATGAGCGATCACCATCAGGGTGCCGCCGTCCGCACTGATCTCACCCAGTGCGCGTTGAACGGCCGATTCACTGTGGGGATCGGCCTGCGAAGTCGCCTCGTCCAGGATGACGATCGGCGGGTTCTGAAGGATGGCGCGGGCGATCGTCAGGCGTTGCTTCTCCCCACCCGACAGCTCACCGCCCGAACCACCACCGATCTCGGTGTCGTACCCGTCTGGCAGTCGCACGATCACGTCATGAATTTGCGCCCGCTTCGCCGCTGTCTCCACTTCCATATCCGTTGCATCTGGTCTGCCGAGCCGAATGTTCTCGCGCACGGTGTCCCGCAAGAGCACGACATCCTGGAAGACGATCGCCATCGATTTCAAGACTTCACGACTGGACTGATCTCGTAAATCGCTTCCACCGAGGCGAATAGATCCATCCGTCACGTCCCAGAACCGCGGAAGTAGACGCGCCAACGTGGTCTTTCCGGAGCCGGACGGTCCGACTATCGCGGTGACGGTGCCCGGTTGCATCTCGAAGGAGATGTTCTCGAGGACGCGCTGTCCAGTGGTGTATTCAAATCCGACGCAATCGAATTCAACCAAGGTACCGCGAGCCGAGACCGGCTCCCGGGGTTCAGCCAGCTCTTCTTCGCCGAGAATGCTCTCGACGTGAGTCGCTCCCAGTTGGCCTTCGCGGTAGAGATTGGCCATCGTTCCCATGTGCAGAACCGACGACGGAACACCGATTCCGACGACTAGAAAGGCAACAAGAGCTACCGGGGTAATCCAACCCCCGGACAACATTGCAGTTCCCGTCGCCGTGATGACCACGATGAGTGCCGCCGGTGAGAGGAGGATCGACATCGCGACCACCGGCCTTCCCATCCCCGACATCCATCGCACGCACACCGCAACCATCGAATCGACAGCGCTCGAGTAGCGCGCGAATGCGCGACTCCCACTCCCGTACGTCTTGACAACCTCGATACCGTCGCCCAGTTCTACTGTCGCAGAGGTCAATGTCGACATTGCAAGATTCCAGGAGTCGACGTTCGTTCGATAGGCTCTGCGCATCGACGGCGCGGCGAGAGCGAGACACACTCCGATGTAGCCGACCAGGACCAGGCTGAACTTCCAGTCCATCGCCACCAGATAGATCAGGGCCACTATCGGCGACAGGATCGCGGGCACCACGTCGGCGGGAAGGTGAGCGACGAGAAGATGCATCCGCTTCACGTCGTCCGTCATCGCCTGCTTCACTTCACCGGTGCCACCATTTGCAAACCACCCCAGAGGAACTCGGGACAGATGCCGAGCGATACGCGAGCGGATCGAGTATTTGAAATGCGCGTCGGCGGTGTGACAGACGGTCAGTGCTGCGTTGTAGACGACAAAACCGAGAATTGTGCCCGCTGCACCGATTGCGGCCCACATCCAGACCAGGTTCAACGACGAGCCGGTCAGGAGCACCCGCGCGATCTCGACCACCGCAACGTAGGGCAGGAATCGCAACGGCACCGACAGTGCCGACAGACCCGCCCCTAGGAGGAGTTGATTTCTGACCGGCGCGATCATCCTGCCCAAAGCGTCTCGGTCGACGAGTCCAGGCGAGTCTTCCGGGGCTGCGGACTCGTTCACTTTCATTGCCGCACTCACTCTTCGACGATGATCGTGCCGGTCATGTTCGGATGTGGTGTGCACGTGTAGGTGAACGTTCCGGCTTTGTCGAAGGTCTGACTGTAGGTTCCGCTTCCTTGGAGATCGCTCTTGATCCCCAACTCGGCGAACACGACATCGTGCGGCATTCCCTGGTCCTCGAAAATCCACGTGACGGTCTGTCCTGTGTGCACGGTGACAGAGTTCGGTGTGTACGCAAGGTTTTTCACCGAGATCTCGACCGGCGCTTGCTCGGTAGATCCCGTCGAATCGTTGCCGCACGACGTCAGTGTGAATACCGCTGCAACAGCGATCAATGTGGTCAATCCGGTGCGAAATGACATTCTGCTCTCCTCATCGAACGTAGTGGAGGTCGGCAGTCATCCCGGCCTCGAAGTGGTACGCGTTGTGACAGTGAAACATCCACCGTCCTGGATTGTCGGCGTCGAAGTCGATCGCCATTTGTGTACGCGGAAGTACGATCACGGTGTCTCGGCGAAGCCCGCCGTAGGAGGGAACCGAGAAGGTGTGCCCATGGGTGTGCATCGGGTGCCACATGTCGGTGTCGTTGTTCATGACGATTCGTATTCGCTCGCCCTGCTTCATTCTCAACCGACCTGCATCGGCGCCCGCCATTCCCCAGAGGTATCGATCGCCGGCCTGAATGAGATCCACCGAATACGCACGATCCGGTGCCCTCTGCTCCAGCGCTCCTGACGGGCGAAGCTCCGATTCCAGAACGAGCCGACCGCCGGAACCTGACAGCACTGCAGGCGAAGTCAGGTCGACGACCGCTACCGAATCCGGCGTCCGAAGCAGGCACGCGACGCCACCTGACTTCCCTTCCACCTTCGCGGCGATGGGCCACGAGCCGGACTGCACCGTCACCAATACGTCGTATCGCTGCGCGGGTGCGATCAGAATCTCGTCTCCGGCTGTGTAGGCAACGTCCTGCCCGTCAGCACTGACAACGGTCATCTCGTGCCCGGCGACCGAGAAACGGTACGGAGTCTCCGCCCCGGCATTGATCACCCGCAATCGAAGCCGAGTTCCGGCCGTCGCACTGACTACGAAGGGATCTTCCACAGGCCATCCGTTGATCAGGTGCAGTGGATACGTGATGTGCGTTGCCGTTCCACCGAGCGCCCTGGAATTTCCGTGACCACTGCCGAGAAGTTCTGCGGCAGAATCAATCTCTGCACCATCGACTTCCGGTGGAGTGCCGCCGTGCCCGTGGTGTCCTCCCTGCACGTCCGGTGACAATGCGCGAAGCACTGCATCCGGGGTTGTTCCCAGCCCGTCGAGCCAGTCGTCGATCACGATGACGACGTCCTCGTCGGCTCCGGTCCGGTCGTTCGGGTCCTCGACCACGAGTGCACCGAATAGCCCTCGATCGGCCTGCAATCCTGAATGGGAGTGGTACCAATATGTTCCGTGATCCGGGGCCACGAAGTCGTAGGTGAACTCGGCACCTGGTCGGATTCGTTCCTGGGTGACCGGCGGGACGCCGTCCATGTCGTTGCGGATCGCAATGCCGTGCCAGTGCACTGAGGTCTCCGTCGGAAGGTCGTTCTGCAACCGAACGTTGAGCCGGTCTCCCTTGGAGATTCGAAGCTCCGGGCCAACTGCTTCCGCACCGTACGACCATGTGTCGACCTCTCTGGCGCCCAGACTCACCCGAGCCGGTGCAGCTGTCAGATTCCGTTCGACTGTGCGCCCGCTATGAAATCTCGCCTGTTCGGCAGCACGAACTTCGTCGTCGAACGGTGAAATCTCAGAACTGGTTTCGTTCGCCGAGCCACGGCTGCACGCACTCAATGCCACAGAACCCAAAGCCGCAGAACCCACAGCCGCAGAGCCGAGCGTCACCGCTCCCCATCGCAGAGCCAGGCGCCGACTCAACGCACTCGAACTCATGCCGTCAGCGCCGTGAATTCCTGATAGCGCTTCGCGGCAACAGCTTCGGTTCCGGTGCCGGTCAGATTGCCGGCAGCCATGGCATCCATGTCCTCGATCATCCAGAAGGTGGCGAAGGGATGAGTGGCAAGCCACATGTCTCCGTTGACCTTGGCCACTCGGTTCTCCTGCACCGCTGAAAGACTCGAGAACCCGGGAACACCGGCAACCTTGCCGAACTCGTACACGCCCTCGTCGAACACGGCTACGATCCGAGCATCCTGCGCCGGGATCGCCTCGTCGGACAGGGGCGCATACGGCAGTCCTCCAGCGGCATTCGCTCGCTGGGATTCCGGACGCCCGAAGCCGCTCTCCGCCAACAGCAACGACGGCGGCGCCTGCTCGGTGGTGGTGGCAAGGATTCCAGAACTGCTCATCAGCACCGACACGGTGTTCACTTCACCACCGGACCGAGCAGAGACGTCAGCGATCTTGCCCTCCAAAGCGACAGTCAGCTTGTCGGCAACCGACTGACGATCAAAAGCGCGTCCGAAGAAGGCAAGATTCTCACGCCACGGAGTGGTGACGGCCGGGACCGGCACTGTGGGGACGGTCGACGCAAGGGAGTCGTAGTAGCTCCGATCGCCCATCGACGTGAAGATGACCAGTCCGGGATCCTGGGCGAGGACCTGCTCGATCGGGGGTGCACCGAGCGGCGGCACCGTGACCACCTCGGTACCAGCTGACGCCAAGATGTCCTGGCCGATCTCCGATCCCCACGACGTGAAGACCACATCAGGGGTGATGCCGACGGCAAGGAGACCGAGTGCGGCGTATTCGTCGAGGGAAACAACTCGCCCGAGGTCGCCCGGAACCGACGTCTCACCGAATTCGTGGGACACAACACGCGTTCCCTCGGCAGGTTCCGTCGTCGGTCCCGCCTCACTCGAGCTACAGGCGGCCGCAGTCAGGGCAACGACACTGACCAGCAGCGAAGCTCCCAGCCTCGATAGGTAACCGGGTCGCGTTTTCAACTTCATAATGTCCTTCAGCTTCGAAAAATCGGGGGTTCGATACAAATCGGAGCACTGCTCGGATTTGGCAAGTAAACCTCACCTAAGTTCATCCGTCAATCGGTTGCGTCGACTACGCGACGCGATCCGACGCCACTAAGCTCGGTCGGACCATGACTGCGCCATCACCTGACAAGAAGTCCGCCGCGAAATCACAGCGCCGCCGGAGTTACAACACCGGGATCACTGCGGACGCGGTGCTGACCGTGGCGTTCGGGCTCAGTCGCGAGCACGGAGTCGAGGGCTGGTCGCTGCGGCAGCTGCTCGGCGAACTCGATACGTCGTTCTCCGTCGTCTATCGACTCGTCGGAGATCGGGACGCACTCTCGGCTGCGGTGGTCGACAGTGCGGTGTCGGCCGTCAACGTGCCATCCGCACAAGAAGATTGGCGTCAATGGCTGACGCATCTGCTCTTGCAGATGCGAGAGGCCTTGATCGAGTGTCCAGGCGCGGCACAGTGGCTGCTGATGAACGGAGTTGCCACCCAGCGCAGCCGGGAACTCATGGAGGCCGGATTGGCATCGCTGATCGACGCCGGGTTCGGGGAAGAAGCCGCTCAGGCTTACACCGTCGCCTTCACCTCGACAATCACACTGATCGCCATGAACGACGCCAGGCGCATTCCCAGCGGACAGCCTTCACCCGATCACAGCGCGATGCTGGAACGACTGAGTAACGACGGACCCTCAGATCCTCGTTCATCGATGGAGACACTGATCGGGAAGTTCGCCGGTCCACCGGATGCTGCGGAAGCAACACGGGCAGAACACTATCGCTACACACTCGACCGTGTCCTCGACGGCCTCGAGGCGCGGCTGAACGCAATCAAGGAGTCACAGAAATGACCGAGGGTCGCTGTCGCAGTTGTGCGACAGCGACCCTCGGATGAGTTGGATTCTCGATATGTCTAACGGAACAGGTTCGCGACGAACGGAATCGTGTCAGCCTGTGATTCGACCAAAGCGCCGCTGTGGTCGGTGTTGTATGTCTTGAACGTGACCGGTTCACCGTTGGCCACCAACGCTGCAACCAGCGAAAGCGCAGACGGTGCAGGGACATCCACGTCGAGCAAGCCCTGGCCGATGAAGATGGGGCGATCGTATCCACTGGTCGGTACACCCATGTAATCGTTCAGCAGACCCTGGAAGTTCGGGATCTGACTGAGCGGGCGGGAGAAGATGTCACCGAGGACCAGATCCTTGGATGCCTCGTCCAGGTCTGCGGCGCAGAGCTTTTCGGCCGAGTCGACCTTTTCCCTTCCCAAGTCGTTCAGGTAGGAATTCAAGTCGATCTCGGGGTGCGCTTCCCGCAAGCCCGCGAGGATGTAGAGCGCGTACGACGTCAACCCGCCGCCGAGGGCGATGGGAGGGAAGCCCGGACCGGCAGGCAGGAGGGTCAACTCGATGTTGGCCGGCACTCCGGTACCCACGCCACCGCGGTAGTCGAGCGAATCCCCTCCATACTCGGTTGCGTAGCGGGCCGTCGTGATGGCCGCACCGCCGCCCTGCGACTGCCCGACCACTGCCCAACGATTCGAGATCGAGGAGTCGATGACCCGTGCCGCCTTGACCGAGTCGACTACGCTGTGCGCCTCCACCTTTCCGTCGAGATACGGCATCAGCCCCGGCGTTCCCAGACCGACGTAGTCGGTGGCGACTACGGCGTAGCCCTCGGAGAGCCAACGCCCCAGGTAGGGGTAGTCGCGCTCGGGCAGGCCAGGACCGACCAGCGAAGGGGCACAGGAATCGTCGAGTCCCGTGGTGCCGTGCGCCCACGCAATGACGGGCCAACCACCTTCCGGTGCCGGACCGTCCGGGACGTAGTACGCGCCACTGCTCAGCGCAGGCCCGCCGTTGGAACCGATGGTCCAGTACGTGAATCGCTTGGCGTCGGCGGTACCCGGAATCCACAGATCTTTCGGTAGCGGCTCACTCGACACCACAGTGCCGGTGGCTTGCGACGCGCTCGGTGCCTGTGCGGACGCGATGGGCGCAGCAACGGCGGAGCCGATCGTTGCAGCACAGAGGGCTGCGATGGATATGCGGGCAAACGACTTCGACTGGAATTTCACGTCTGACGACTCCGGTTCGTGCGGTGGGCGACCTCGTTGGACGTTATCGTAGATTTTGTTTAACCGATCGGTCAAGCAAAATCTTGCAGCTTCGTGAAACGTATATGTCGAGATTCCGGCCCCAACTCCGACCTAGCATCGAACCGCACGAAAAACAGTAGGAGGATGTGTCCATGGCACACGTACGGCGTTTCGACCACATCGGCATCACCGTCGCGGACCTCGAATCAGCGACGGCATTCTTCGTCGGTCTGGGTCTCGAGGTGGAGGGCACCGGATCCGTGGAGGGTGAGTTCGTGGAAACCGTCTGCGGTATCCCTGGAGCCAAGTGCGAAATCGCCATGCTGCGCCCGCCGGGCGAAGGATCACGGCTCGAGCTCTCGTCCTTCGTCACGCCCGAGCACGTACCCGGATCGCCTGCTCCGATGGCCAACGAGATCGGGATACGCAACGTGTCTTTCGAGGTGGGCGATCTCCAGGCTGCGGTCGACGCGGTGGCTGCGGACGGTTACGGACTCATCGGCGGGATCGGCGAGTACGAGAACAGCGTGCGCATGGCCTACGTCCGGGGGCCTGAAGGGATCATCGTGTCCCTGTTCGAGCAGATCGCCTGAAGCGTCACGGCATTCGGAGCGTCAGATCGCCTTCCAGGAGCTGGCCAGAGCGCCCATCGCAGCCGCGAATTCGGCGAACGCCGCGTCGATTCTGACGCGGTCACCGGTGGTCACCAGATCGAGCGTCAACCCGCGAATCTGCGCCAACACGATCGTCGCGTAGCGATCAGCGCGATCGGGTGGACATCCGTGCGCGAGCGCAGCTTCCGCCAAACCACCCAACCAGTCCCCCACCACATGGTCGAGAAACTCGCGATACCGCTCCGGATGCAACAACGCCTGTCCGTAGATCTCGAACATCAAGCGAAAGTTCGGCAACGATTCCGCTGATGTGCGCCCATTCCAGTAACTCGTCAACATCTCGACGATGTCGGTCCCGGAAGAGATGTCGAGAGAAGAGCTGTCTCGCAGGGTGGCAACCACTTCAGTGAGCAGTTGTTCCTTCGAACCGAAATGATGGATGAGTGTCGCATGACTGATCCCCAGATCCTTGGCCAATGGCCGCATGGACAGTTCACCGACGCCGTTCGCCGTGACGTACGCGGTTACCTGCTCGAGCAATTCGGCACGGCGATGCTGGTAACGCAGTTTCCGGCCGTCGACCGGCGTGCTGTCCTCCACCTGCAGGAGCCTACGCAGTACCGGAAACACAGCAGTACCGGAAACACGGCAGTACCGGTTACACGGTGACGTGGTGGCGATCCGATCGACTGATCGTCACAGCGGCGACGACAACACCGATCACCACGCCGATGAGAGTGTCCGCGACGCGAGCCACTGCCGCTTCGGTCCCGATCGGAGCACTGAAACCGATGAGGAGCAGTGCCATCGGGGTGACGGCCAGTGATGTCAGTGCATAGTTCTTGATCACGAGCAGCTCAGCAGCAGTCTGCAGAATCACGACCACGGCAACCGCTTGCCAGTAGCCGAGCGTCAATGCGATGAGAGCAGCAGCGACGACGGCGCCACCGACATTTCCCACCAACCGCTGAATCCCACGCTGGACGGTCTGCTTGTAGTTCAGCCCCTGCATCGCGGCGATGGCACCCATCGACGCCCAGAGCGGATGCTCCAACCCGGCTCCCGCCGCGAGCCAACCGGCCAGAGCCGACGCTGCCACGATGCGGAGAGCATTCATCCGCACCGGGCGCGAATACAGCCGATTCAATCCTTCGAGAAAATAGCCTTCGGGCGCGGCCAGGTTCTTTGCCGGTGCGAGATCGTGTTCGATCATGCTGGAACGCTTGAGCTTCCGAAGCTCCTTCTCGTGCCGAGCGATGCTGCGAATCAGGGTGGCGTCGCCGTGCAACTGCCACTCCTGAACTGCCGCTTCTGCTTCGTCGAGCACCGCCACCAGTTCGCGTCCGTGATCGACGGTCGACTTGATCCGGCCACTCGACGCAATAACCAAGCGGGCGTTGGCAATCGATCCGAGCGCCGGTTCCACTCCGTCTGCGCCGGACTGTTCGAGACGCCCCACCGCAGAAACTGCACGGGCAACTGCCAGGCGGGCAGGTCCCATCGGCAGTACGAGCGCTGGGAGCATCGCGGCCGCCCAACCGACCAGAACTCCGAGCGCACCGGCAGTGACCAACCGCGCCAAATCATTGACGCTGGAGGCATATCCGGCTGCACCGGTCGCCGCGAAGACGAGGATGACGGGCCCTGGCCCGGTGATCCGGAAGCCTGACATGAAGCAGTACGACGCACCCGCAAGCAAAGAGAGGATGCCGATCTGCAACCACATCGGAACGCCCGCGACACCCATGGCGCCGCCGAAGGCAATCGAAACCACCAGTGCAGCACCCACCATTGCCAGCTTGCCGGCCAACCGTGGATACGGCTCGTACCTGCCGAACGCGGCACACAGCGCGCCCAAGGCCGCGAAGCCGGCCAATTCCCGATGCCCGAGCAGTCCGCCGACCACGAGGACTACGGCGGTGGCGAGCCCGACCCTGATCGCGGGGGCGATGGTCGCGTCGGCAGATCCGACGCGAAAAGCCGCTCGCCACGTCGCCCCGGAGACGGTATGTGCAATGGCCTCACTCGAATGAGTGAGACGGCTGGGCGTCCTGGCTGCGGTTTCGGTTCGGCTCACCCAATCAGCATACATTTATTTCACTAGTAAATTACTTGTGAAGTAATGTGAATTCTGTCGCTAAGATAGGGACATGGGCGCGGCGAACAGATCCGAAGACG
Organism: Rhodococcus sp. 008; assembly: GCF_001682295.1. Taxonomy (NCBI): domain Bacteria; kingdom Bacillati; phylum Actinomycetota; class Actinomycetes; order Mycobacteriales; family Nocardiaceae; genus Rhodococcus; species Rhodococcus sp. 008. Next base: position 1,501,633 of record NZ_CP012749.1, read on the forward strand.
ACTTCATCGACAAAGTCCGTCGCGAATGGAAGCGCGCCTACCCCGAGTTCGACACTGCTCCCGTCGAGGTGATGGGCCGGATCGCCCGCATCAACGCGCAGTCTCTTCACCAGCTCGACCGCGCACTGGCGTCCAGCGGGGTCTCTCGCGCCGAATTCGACGTGATGAGTGCACTCGCTCGCAGTGACCGTCCCCTGCGGGCGAGCGAGGTCACCGCCGTCACGATGGTCAGCGGCGCCGCCACCACAAAACACGCAGACCGCCTGGCCAAGCTGGGCTTTGTCGAGCGTCAACGTTTCGAACACGACGGGCGGGTGGTTCTGCTTCAACTCACCGATGCCGGTCGCGCATTGGTCGAGGCAGAGTTTCCCCGACGCGTCGAGCGCGACCGTCAAGTACTCACCGGACTCGACGAGGACGAACGTGCCCAACTGACGGCACTGCTCAAACGCATCTCACTCAACATCGACTCGGGGATCTGGGACTGACCTACTTCGGCAGCGGTACGTTCTGCAAACGCACCTGACCGCGCGCCACCTCTTTGCCCGATTCCGGATCGGTGATGACCACCGACCACAACTGCTGAACCCGGCCCTGCTGTATCGGCACAGCCACGACGTCCACGCGCCCACCCGTACGCGCCCGCAGGAAATCCGTTCCGTTGTGCACTCCGACGGCAAATTCGCCACGGTCCGCCACTGCAGTGCTGGCCCCGATGCTCGCGGCGGACTCGACGGCGGTCGTGTAGACACCGCCGTGGACTACGCCCCACGGCGTGTGATGCTCCTCGGACAGATCGATGTGCCCGACAACCTTCGTGCCGGACACCTCGTCCAGTTGCAATCCGGCAGCGCTGACAAATCCGCTTGCTGCCTCGAGATTCAATTCCGTCATGACGACCCCTCATCTGCTCCGTTGGATTTCTCGACCTACCTTCCGCCCTCGAATACATGCCGTCAAGTGCTAAGTTGGAATTCCCAACTAACATTTCCAACTAACAGGGGCCCAGAGATGACGGCGACAAAAGGACGCAACTGCTCCATCGCCAACGCCTTGGAGGTCGTCGGCGAGAAGTGGTCACTGTTGGTGCTCAGAGAAATCGCCCTCGGGCAACGACGGTTCGACGAGATCGCCGCGGGCACGGGTGCGAGCCGCGACATCCTCGCCGCGCGTCTACGCACCCTTGTCGACGCCGACGTCCTCGCGAAGCGACGCTACGAAGACCATCCACCGCGCTACGAATACGTCGCCACCGAATCAGGGAAGGCGCTCTATCCCATTCTGATGGCGCTCATGGAATGGGGGGACGCCTTTGCGACGACGGGTCCACCGCCAACCGTCGTCGAACACCGTTGCGGTGAGATCCTGCACGCCCAAGTTGTGTGCGCGCACTGCAAAGAGCCGCTGGCCGCCAAAGACGCGCATGTAGTCGAACTCTCGCCGCCTGCTCGATAGCGTCAGCGTCCGGGCGGAAACCCGCCTGTTGCGATCGGACCCCAGGAGTCGACGGTGACGCGGATCAGGCTCTTACCCTGCTTGCGCATGGCTTCGCGGTACTCGTCCCAGTCGGGATGATCACCGGCGATGGATCGGTAGTAGTCGACCAACGGTTCCACCGAGTCCGGGAGGTCGATCAACTCCGCGGTTCCGTTCACCTGGACGTACGGGCCGTTCCACTCGTCGGAGTGGATACACAGAGACACCGCCGGGGTGCGGCGGACATTCGCGGCCTTGGCCCGTTCCGGGTACGTGGAGATGACGATCCGACCCTCGTCGTCGACCCCGCACGTCACCGGAGAGATCTGCAACTCGCCGGATTTCTTCACCGTGACGAACGTGGCCCGATGGCGCGGCCTGACGAATTCGAGGAGCTCGGCAAACGACACACGATCTGCGCTGGCGATCTTGGACATGACCTCAGCCTAATTCGATTTACGAACTGACGCTCAGGGCATCTCGATGGTCTGAGCACGTGCGATTTCGCCGATTGCACGAATGATGTACGCGCTCTGAGCTTTCTTCACTCCGGTCGACAAACTCCCGATGACCAGAACCGCCGAACGCAGGTACGCGCCGTGCCCGATACGGAACGAATCGTCTTCCAGATCCGAGATCCCGAGCGCCCCGGTGTAGACCGCAGCGAGCGCCTGCACGTCCAGATCCGGCAGCCACACGATCGTGGACTTGGCGCAGGCGGTGAGCGCATCCTGCACGTCCTCGCTGGACAAGCCGTCCGGATGCGTGTCCTCGAGCAATTCGCGCACGATCGCCGCGTGAACCGAGCTGACCTGCTCGAAAGAGAGCCCGCGCAGTTCCTCGACAGCCACGAGTAGTCCGTCACGATTTGCCGCCCGCACCGCGGCGAGTGCGTCGGCCGTGGCATCGGCGATGTCACGGGCGACCTTCGGCCAATGCGTCGGCCAGCTCTGTTCTGGCGTCCGCTGTTCTGGCGTCATCGTGGTATCTCCTCGGTCCTCGTGTTCATGCGGAAGCCTTCCACATCCCACCGACAGGCCAGGCGATCCGTCAGCGCAGCCGCTCCAACAAGGACATTGCGTTGTGCGGCGCAAAGCCTTTCATGTCGTTGTCGAAGTAGACGTACACGTCGAGGCCCTCGTCCATCCAATCCCGAAAGCGCTTGGACCACTTGTCCAGAGCTTCGTCGGTGTACCCACTCGCATACAGTTCCTTGTCCCCGTGCATCCGCACATAGACAAAATCGGTAGTAGGAGTGGTGATGCGGGGATACCTGCCGGCTGTGTCTGCGACGACAAAACCGATGGAGTGCTCGCGCATCAGGTCCACGGCTTCGTCGGTCTCGAAGCTGGCGTGCCGCGCTTCCACCGCGTAGCGAATCGGCACGTCCCTCTCGGTCTGGGCGAACACTCGGTCTTCGGTGAGTTTGTCGTCGTGCTGTGCTGCCAGATCGGCTGCAGCCTGCGTGGTACGGGGAAGACCGTCGAAGAAGTCGGCCAATCGCTGCGATTCGAACTGCAGCGTCGGAGGTAGTTGCCACAGAATCGGCCCGAGCTTGGGGCCGAGGGCGAGCGTTCCGGCGGCAAAGAAGTTGGCGAGTCCGTCACGGGCGTCGAGCAGCCGTTTCATGTGTGTGATGTACCGGCCGCCCTTGATCGCGAACACAAAATCTTCGGGAGTTTCGCTGCGCCATTTGGTGTAGCTTTCCGGCTTCTGCAGCGCGTAGAACGAGCCGTTGATCTCAATCGACGTCAATCTCTCTGCGGCATAAGACAATTCTTTGCGGTGAGCAAGACCTTTCGGATAGAAATCTCCGCGCCACGCGGGATACGTCCACCCGGAGATACCTACCCGAATATCTGCCATCGATTCAGACTAAGCGGCACTCGAGCGTTTTGGCACTCCGTGTTTCAAACTCCGGCGCTGAGCGCGACGGATACCGGTACGACGGTCAGGCACACCACCGCACCGATGAACAACGCGATCACGAGGCGACGGTCCCACTTTCCGCGTGCACCACTGGCAGCGAGCATGAAGATCACAAAACCTACACACACGGACACGATAGTCACGATCACCGGAGTTCCAACCATGCCGTGATTGTCCCCTACCCATTGCCACCGAGCGCCCTACGGGTACACGATCGAAGTACCCATCCCGAGCTAGGAGTGGAAATGCCGAAATACCTCTGGCAAGTGACGTACTCACCCTCCGGCGCCGCCGGTCTGCAGCAGGAGGGAGGCACTGCGCGGCGCGACGCGATAACGCGAATGGTCGAAAGCATCGGTGGCACTGTCGAATCCTGCCACTTCGCACTGGGCGGTCACGACATGTTCGTGATCGGCAACCTGCCGGACGACGTCGCGGCAGCCGCATTGAGCATTCGCACGGCTGCGGCAGGTGCAGCACGCTCGGAGTCGATCACACTGCTCACGCCGGAGCAGATCGACGAGGCAGTCAAGCGACCGACCGACTACCGCGCGCCGGGCAAATGACGACGGAAGGAATAGATCCCGGCAGCAGCCGAGTTGCACCCGCTGTGACGGAGACTACGAAAACACCTGACCTGGGCACCTACGGAATCTGGCGAGGAGCGGCTGGTTTGCCGCCCGAGCTGGGAACTGCGATCGAGAAACTCGGTTTCGGCACCATCTGGATCGGCGGCTCCCCACGCGCCGATCTACGGATCGCCGAGAAACTTCTCGACGCGACCGAGCACATCACCGTGGCAACCGGAATCGTCAACATCTGGTCCTCACCTGCGGCTGAGGTGGCGGAGTCCTATCACCGACTCGAAGCCGCGCACCCAGGTCGATTCCTGCTCGGCGTAGGCGTCGGACATCCGGAGGCTACCGGCGACTACACCAAGCCGTACGCCTCACTCGTGTCGTACCTCGACGAACTCGACGCGGCCCAGGTCCCGGAAGCGCGGCGCGTCCTCGCCGCACTGGGGCCGAAGGTGTTGAAACTGTCCGCCGCTCGCGCCGCCGGCGCGCATCCGTACCTGACCACCCCCGAACACACGGCCGAAGCTCGCGAAATCCTCGGCCCTTCGAAGATCCTGGCCCCCGAGCACAAGGTGGTCCTGGAAACCGATCCGGAGAAGGCCAGAGCAATCGGTCGCCCCGCCGTCGCCAACCCGTATCTGTATCTGCGCAACTACACGAGCAATCTCGAGCGCCTCGGTTTTGCGCCCGAAGAGTTGGCCAACGAGGGGAACGATCGCGTCATCGACGCCCTGGTTGCGCGGGGTACCGCGAAGTCCATCGCGGATCGACTTCGGGAGCATGTCGCGGCGGGTGCCGATCACGTTGCGATCCAAGCACTTCCCGCCGAAGGTGATCCGATCGCGACCTACGAAGCACTGGCCGCCGAACTCTTCGACTGACCGGGCAACCCTTGACTTGGATAAGTAGTGTCCGAGCATACTTGGACACTACTTATCCGAGTAAAGGAGAAAAACATGAAGATCGTCATTTTCGGAAGCGGACTCATCGGAAGCCAGGTCGCCGCCAAGCTCGCTGACGCCGGGCACGACGTGAAGGCGCTCGGTCGCGGCGACGGGATCGACATCACCACCGGCGCAGGTATCGCCGAGGCAGTCGAGGGTGCCGACGTCGTCGTGGATCTGACCAATTCCCCTTCGTGGTCGGACGACAACGTCTTGGCCTTCTTCCGCGACGGAACCGGCCACATCCTCGCCGCGGAGGAGAAGGCAGGCGTCGGGCACCACGTCATACTGTCCATCGTGGGTGCCGATCGACTGCCCGATTCCGGGTACATGCGAGCCAAGGTCGCCCAGGAAGACCTGGTCAAAGCGGGCCCGACCCCCTACACGATCGTCCGATCGACCCAATTCTTCGAGTTCGTCGCCGGAATCGCCGACGCGGGAACCACCGACGGCGCCGTCCACGCAACGCCGGGACATCTGCAACCCATCGCGTCTCGAGACGTCGTGTCCCACGTCGCCGAGGTAGTGACCGCCGCGCCGCGAAACGGCACGGTCGAGATTGCCGGACCCGAACCGCTGGGCATCGACGAACTGGTCCGGCGCTTGTTCCTCGTCACCGGCGACAAGCGTTCGGTGATCTCCGATCCCGAAGCCGGCTACTTCGGCGCGAAACTCGACAACTCGGCACTGACCCCGACACCCGGTGCAGATGCATGGATCGCGCCGACAACATACGACGCGTGGCTTGCCGAGAAGGCCTGACGTCGACAACTCGAGCGACGTCCGGCCCTCACCGCTTTCCGCGGCGTCGATAGAGTCCAATCATGAAGCTTTCCGGAGGCGTGGAGTGGTCACTCCACTGCTGCGTGGTTCTGAGCCAGTCCGAGGGGCCGGTACCCACAGCCAGACTCGCCGAACTTCACGGGGTGTCGAAGACATACCTGGCGAAGCATCTGCGAGCGCTCGCGCACGCCGGTCTGGTCAATCCGACCGAGGGCCGAGACGGCGGGTACGTTCTCACCCGGGCTCCCGAGAAGATCACCGTTCTCGACGTCGTACAGGCCGTTGACGGCACCGAACCTGCGTTCCGGTGCACGGAGATTCGACAGCAAGGAATCCTCGCCGCCCCACCGGAACAGTGCCGTTCCGCCTGCGGAATCGCCAAGGTCATGGCCGACGCCGAAAAAGCCTGGCGCGCATCGCTGTCGGGGGTCACTATTGCAGATCTTGCTGCAACCCTGGACCTTCCGGCACTCAGAAAGATCCTGATCACACCGATCACACCCTAGAGCAGCCCACACCCCACGAGACGGCAATCCATCGTTCAACTATCGGGTACCTTGTTCGGGGATCAAATCTTGACGAAGAATCTTCCGGGAATTTTCGCAAGATCTCGGAGGGGGTTTCATGGGAGTCAGTGGCGCTGCGGGGTTGGGGCAGAACATTCGTCAAACAACTGGACTGTTGAGTCGCTGGTGGTCTCTTGCGTACGACGGCGAATGGTTCCCGAGGTTCCTGGCTGCTCGATCGATGTTGGGGACAGCCAGGGTGGTCGTCACCTTTTGGTGTGCTGTGTTCGTGGCACTCGCCGTACTGGCTCAATTCGTGAAGGGTGGCGCAACCGAGCTCCCTGAACGGCTCGCGGCGGGCGCAGCATGCATGATCGCGCTCTACTGCATGATTCGCTGGTCACTCGGACGGTCTTGGCCGAGTCACCATCAATCCGTTCGTTTCGTTTCGCTCACCAATATCTGCTTGTCCTTGATACTTCTCGCCGGAATCCATTCGAGCTTCCTGGCATTGACCGGCACCGTTCTGTTCGTGGTCGTCGCGAACTATTCGTCGGTATTCCACAGCCCTCGAATAGTCACAGCACAGATCACCGGCGCGCTGTTCGTCGTTGCGCTACTGACAATTCGAGCTGTAACCGATCCGGATACCGACTCTTCGCTGTCGGTGTCCACTGGATTCGTCATCGGGTGTGTTATCGCTTCAGCTTCGATGACCGTGCATTTCCTCGTCCTGTATTTGACCGACGACGCACGACACTCTTGGCGCGATCCACTCACCGCTGCCCTGAATCGACGTGGGCTGCACAATGTCTGGCAACAGTTGTTCGGTGTCGGCGAACTCCAAGGACACGTAGTCCTTGCGGTGGTGATCGATGTCGATTCGTTCAAGAGCGTCAACGACAAACTGGGTCACGCGGAAGGCGATCGGATGCTGGTGACAGTCGGCCGGCGCCTGAACTCGGTGGTCGGAGAGGTCGGGCTGGTTGCGCGGACTGGCGGCGACGAGTTCGTGATTCTCATGCCCGTGGAGCCACGTCGCATCGAACAAACCGTGGTGGACATTCACAATTCGATATCGCGGCCCGCCGGCCGGCAGTCGATTTCCGTGAGCGTCGGAGCCAGCGTGTGGCTGTCCTCGACAATCCCGGACGCTTCGGGAACCATCGATCGGATTCTTGCCGATGCCGACAACGCGATGTATCGGGCGAAACGACGAGGTGGAGACCAGGTAGCTTGGGCAGTAACGCATCTGAGCTGAATCGGCACGACTACCTGCCGATCGAATTCAGAGCGCCGCTTCGCTGTCGTTCGCCGGATCCAGCTGATCCTGGGTTGCCGCCCAACTCGCCAAGAGTTTGAGTGCGTCAGCCGTGGGCGTCCCCGGCGCCGCGGTGTAGACCAGCAGTGTCAGCCCGGGATTGGACGGCAGTTCCATCGCCTCGAAGTTCAGCTCCAGGTCTCCGACGACGGGGTGACGAACCTTCTTGAATCCCGTCCGATGAAAGCGCACATTGTGTTTCGCCCACCGGGTGCGGAATACCTCACTGCGAGTGGCAAGTTCACCGATGAGCTCGGTCAACGCCTTGTCATGAGGATTGCGCCCCGCTTCCGAGCGGAGCATCGCGGCGATGTCGTCTGCCGCGCGCTCCCAATCCACGAAGAAGTCCTGCGATGCCGGGTCCAGGTACACGAACCGGGCGTTGTTCGCCGGCCTACGTGGATCGGCCAACACCGGCGAATACAACGCGCGCGCCATACGATTGGCCGCCAGCATGTCGTGCCTGGCATTACGTACCCACGCCGGCGCGTCGGTGATGGCGTCGAGTATCTGCTGAATCACCGGGCTCACGCCCTTGGGGGCGGGCCGCTTTCTACTCGGTGCGCCTGCACTGGCGGCCTTCGCGAGGTCGTACAAATGGGCAGTTTCGGCTTCGTCGAGTTGCAGTGCTCGGGAAAGGCTTTCGAGCACCGAGTCCGACGCTCCCGCCAGATTTCCGCGTTCCATGCGCACGTAGTAGTCGATGCTCACACCGGCGAGCAGAGCGACTTCCTCACGGCGCAACCCCTTGACGCGACGGTTCCCGCCGTAGGCCGGCAGCCCTGCCTGCTCGGGTGTGATGCGAGCACGACGGGAGCTGAGGAATTCGCGGATCTCGGCTCGGTTGTCCATGCAGTTCACGTTACTCGAGCGGAGAAGACCGAGGGAGGTACTGCCGTTACCTGGAACAACAGACACTCCCGCGCCCGCGAGGCGCGGCGTTGACTGATTGCAGTCGACCGGTCCACGCCGAAACGTCGACTTCGAAGCACGCGACACCAGAAGCAAGAGGGGACACCATGCGAGCAACCATCATGTACGGCGCCGGAGACGTTCGAGTCGAGACCGTGCCCGATCCGGCACTGCAGCAGCCGACGGACGCGATCGTGCGGGTCGTCAGGGCGTGCGTTTGCGGCTCTGACCTGCACCCTTACCACAACATGCCGGCCACGCCCGGTGGTTCCCCGATGGGCCACGAATTTGTCGGAGTGGTCGAAGAGACCGGTCGCGAGGTGTCCACGTTGAAGAAGGGCGACTTCGTCATCGCCCCCTTCGCCTGGTCCGACGGGACGTGCGACTTCTGCCGCGAAGGCTTGCAGGCGTCTTGCCGACACGGTGGATTCTGGGCCGGAAACGGGATCGGAGGCGGTCAGGCAGAGGCCATCCGAGTGCCGTTGGCAGACGGCACCCTGGTCAAGGCGCCGGTCGGTGAGGATTCCGAACTCCTACCGTCACTGCTCACACTCTCCGACGTCTTCGGCACCGGCTATCACGCGGCGGTCAAGGGTGGCGTCAACCAACGCACGACGGTCACGGTCATCGGCGATGGAGCCGTGGGGCTGATGGCAGTGCTCTCCGCCAAACGCCTCGGCGCCGAGCGCATCATCCTCATGGGGCGCCACAAGACCCGCACGGATCTCGGTCTCGAGTTCGGAGCCACCGACGTGGTTGCCGAACGTGGAGATGAGGGCATCGAGAAAGTCCGCGAACTGACCGGAGGCGACGGCACTCATGTCGTCCTCGAAGCGGTAGGTCACATGCCTGCCTACGAGCAGTCGCTCGGAGTTGTCCGACCGGGCGGCGTCATCAGCCGAGTCGGGGTACCCCAATACGAAGAAGCTCCAATCGGATTCGGGACACTCTTCGGACCCAACATCACACTCACCGGTGGACCGGCCCCGGTGCGCGCGTACATCGAAGAGCTGATGCCGGATGTGCTCGATGGAAAGATCGAGCCGGGCAAGGTCTTCGACCACACCGTCGGACTCGACGACGTAGCGGAAGGCTACCGAGCCATGGACTCCCGTGAATCGTTGAAGGTCCTCGTCCGCCCGTAGTCCACCACTTGCGAAAGTCCACCACTTGCGAAGAAGATGCGCGTGACCCACATTGCCACCCGTCCTGTTGCCGGTCGCATCAATCCCACCGCGATCCTGGCGATCATTCTGATCAGCTATTTCATAATCCTGCTCGACAATTCGATCATCTTCACCGGGCTACCCAGCATCCAAAGCAGCATGGGTTACTCGGCAACCGGGCTGTCCTGGGTCCAGGACGCCTACACCCTGGTGTTCGGCGGGCTTCTCCTGCTGGGTGCTCGTCTCGGGGACATCTTCGGCCGTCGTCGCGTATTCGTGGCCGGTCTCGCGATTTTCGCGATTGCGTCGTTTCTCGTCGGGGTCGCGCCGAACGGTTGGTGGCTCATCGCAGCGCGCGCTCTCCAAGGCGTCGGAGCAGCAGTGGTCGCCCCGGCGTCGCTGTCACTGCTGACCGCCAGTTTCCCGCCCGGCCCGGAGCGAACGCGCGCTGTTGCCTGGTACGGCGCTGCTGCGGGAATAGGCGCCAGCCTCGGACTCGTGATCGGCGGCGCCCTTGCCGACTGGGTGTCTTGGCGCGCAGGCTTTTTCATCAACGTTCCGATCGGTATCGCGATGATCGCTCTCGCTCCCCGGTTCATTCCGGAAACCGAGCCCAACTCCGGACGTTTCGATGTGGCCGGCGCTGTTCTCGCCACACTCGGCATGACCGCACTCGTCTTCGGCACCGTCAACTCGGCCGAAGCGGGGTGGACCTCACCGATCACCGTTGCGACACTGGCGGCCGGGGCGATACTACTGACCTTGCTCTTCCTCAACGAAGCGAGAGCGGAGCAGCCGATCATGCCACTGAGGTTGTTCCGTAGCCGGGAGCGATCCGGGGCGTACGCCGCCCGAATGCTCTATCTGGGTGCCATGATCGGATTCTTCTACTTCACGACTCAGCTACTCCAAGGCGTCATGGGCTTCAGCGCGTTCCAAGCAGGCATCGCCTTCTTCCCGATGACGATCGTCAATTTTGCTGTGGCGATGCTTATTCCGCGACTGACACCGCGATTCGGAAATTCCGCAATTCTGTCGGTTGGCATTGCCGTCACCCTAGCCGGGATGGCGTGGCTCAGTCTGGTCCATCCCGGCAGCACGTACCTCACTGCGATAGCACTTCCGATGATCTTGATCGGCGCCGGACAGGGGTTGGCTTTCGCCCCACTGACTTCTGCTGGCATCTCCGGGGTACAGGCCGAAGATGCCGGTGCCGCATCAGGATTGGTCAACACTGCACATCAACTGGGCAGTGCCCTCGGACTCGGCATCCTCGTCGCAGTCTCCGCGGGCGCCGGATCCTCTGCCGACGACGCTACAACGGCACTCACCGATCACGTATCAACGGCTCTCACCGCAGGCACCGCCCTGCTCGCCGCTTGTCTCGTCATCGTCCTCGCACTGATCGTCCCGGCTACGAGAACGCGAAGTACCGCAAAGCAATTCGACCAGGAGAAAGGAAGCCGAGATGTCGCACTCGTGGACCGAGGCTGAACTGACCAAGATCGGCGACGCCGAGGAGTTGCAGGTCTCCTCGTACCGCCGAGACGGAACCGCAAGGCCGTACGTCACGATTTGGGTTGTCCGTACCGACAACCAACTGTACGTTCGCTCGGCCTACGGAACCGACAACCCGTGGTTCGTCCGAGCAACGGCAAGTGGAACGGGCCGAATCCGAGCAGGAGGAATCGAGCGGGACGTGGCGTTCGAGTCCGCCGCACCGGATGCCCACTCGTCGATCGACTCCGCCTATCACACCAAGTACGACCGCTACGGCCCGCAGATCGTCGGCTCCGTCACCGGCCGCGCCGCCGCACCCAACACCATTCGACTTGTTCCGCTGACGCAGAACTGAACCGCCCCTTTCGATTCCGAGGAGACCTCATGGAAATCTTGAAGCCCCAGCCCACCAGCAAAGCACCCAGCGACTGGTTCACCGGCGACGTCTGGTGGGACGTCATCTACGCCGGACAGGAGCCGTCGAGGATGCGCGCCAACATGGTTCGCTTTGCACCGTGCGCGCGAACCGACTGGCACTCCCATGCAGTCGGACAGACCCTCCACATCGTCTCCGGGACCGCGCTGGTTCAAGCTCGCGGCGGCGAGATCGTCGAAGTCCACCCGGGTGAGACCGTCTACACCCCAGCGGGAGAGGAACACTGGCACGGCGCGGCACCCGACCGTTTCATGAGCCACCTCGCACTGTGGGAAGGACCCGGCGACGGAGGCACCGAAACTACATGGGGCGACAAAGTCACCGATGAGGAATACGGCGGTCCCCGCGCCAACCATCGCTGAGACCGGACACCTCTCAGATACGTCGCATCACGGAAACAACTTTGCCCAGGATGACCGCGCGATCGCCGTCGATGACGCTGTATGCGGGATTACGAGGCTCGAGGTACACGTGACCGTCGCGACGCCGGAGCACCTTCACCGTGGCCTCGCCGTCGATCATCGCGGCGACGATCTCACCGGAATGAGCTTCGTCCTGGCGGCGCACCACGACGACGTCACCGTCACAGATCGCTGCGTCGACCATCGACTCACCACGCACCCGAAGTCCGAACACCGTGCCAGAGCCGACGAGCTCGCGAGGAAGCGCAAGCACCTCGTCGGCGTGCTCCTCCGCGAGGATCGGCGCGCCGGCCGCGATGTCACCGACGACCGGAACCGTCACCGTATTCGACGACGACTGTTCCTTCGCGCCTACGAGGAACGGCCGCACGTCCAACTGCCGAGCCATGGCCGCTCCCCTACGGAGGAAGCCCTTCTCTTCGAGACTCTTGAGGTGCTTGGACACCGTCGACGTCGAGCGCAGACCAACCGCGTCTCCGATCTGCCGTGTGCTCGGCGTGCACCCGTTGGCAGCCACGAGATCCCGGATGGTCATCAGAATCTGCTGCTGGCGGAGCGGCAGGGAGGAGGCGTCGAGGCCACCGAACATGTCGAGATCGTCGTAATCGGTCACGATGAGAATCGTAGTGAGGGGTCCCGACATCCAGGCCAGGCAGCCGGAGTCTGCCAGAAACGGCACAGGCAGTTTGTTTCCCGAGCGGCGCATGGCACGCTGAGCTGATGGAGCCTCTCGAACCGATGCGCCCGGTCAGTGTTGCAGTCGACACGCGGTCCAAGACTCCACTCTGGAAGATGGTGGTGCTCTATCCGGCAGTGACATCGGTGTTCATGTTTGCCGCGCTCACCACCCGAACGGGAATTGGTCTTGTCGTACTCGGACTGGCCATTTTCGTAGTCGGCGCGACCACTTACGCGATGTCGGAGCGACGGATGCTTCGGGAGAACTCAGGGGTTCGAGTTCCATACTTCGCCGGACCTCCCGTCGCCCCGCGGCACGTCGATCTACTCGCGGCAGCAGGGATGCCCCTGCTTACGAGTGGAGCTGTGTTGACCGTCCGAGCATCCGAAGCAGCGCGCCCCTGGGTCTTCATATCGGTGTTCGTGATAGCGATGGTCCTGGCAATAACTGTCCCGATGGTTGTGCATAACGCGCGGGTCAAGCGGACAGAATCATCCTGAGCACGTCAGGACACTCGACATTTCGCAGCGTGATATTCAGCTGTGTACGCCCACTTCCAAACAGCGATCGACAGCTGCACCGCGTCAAGCGCTGAACGGGCGATGCAGCGAGATGTCGAAGTCGCCGGAATCGGCCTCTTTGGCGACCTGGTTCTGATCAGCGGCCCCGATAATGTACTCATTCATGACTGTCGCGCCGAAAACATTCGATGACGGGCCCATCCAGGGCCTGGGCCTGATGCGATTGACCGACAGCGGGTGGGGTGATGCTGACCGCGACCCCGCCGCACTGGTTCGCGCCGCGATCGACTCCGGGGTGCCCATGCTCGACACAGCCGAGATGTATGGAAACGAAGAGCTGGTTGGTCGGGCAATTGGCACCAACCGTGAACACATCACGTTGTGCAGTAAATTCGGTGTCTACCGCGGGCCGTCCGGTCGTCCTGATGACTGGAATGTTCGGGCGGACTCTGCAACGGTGCGCGCGGCCATCGACGGCTCACTCAGGCGCCTCGACGTCGATCACCTCGATCTTTACTACCTGCATCACCGCAGCGAGGACACACCAATCGAGGAGACCGTCAACGCTATGGCCGAGCTCCGCCAGGCAGGGAAGATCCGGGCTCTGGGGCTGTCCAATGTCACGCTCGATGACATCCGACGAGCTCATGCCGTACACCCGATCACTGCCGTGCAAGAGCAATGGTCCCTTATACGGCGAGATGTTGAACTGTTCCTCCCAACGCTCGCCGACCTCGGGATCACACTGGTCGCACATTCGCCGATGGGGCACGGCGACCTCAACCATTCCACCGGCAATCTTGTCGCTCGGTCCCTTGCCAGCATCGCTTCTCGTGTCGGAGCGACGGCTGGCCAGGTCGCTCTTGCGTGGGTCCATCAGCGCGGGCGCGGGGTCGCGGCCACCGTCATTCCCCTGCCCGGCACCACGAGCATCGCTCATCTACAAGCCAACATTGCTGCTTCGCGAATTGATCTCAGTGAGACTGACTTGGCGGACCTTGATGATGTCACGCAGCAAACAAGGGAGCAGTAAGGCAGTTTGTTGAGAAAGTTTGAGGTGCGGGAGGTCAGCGGACCATACCGCGCTCCGATCGCGAATGACCGCACGCGAGAAACCCGGCGACGCCAAGGCGCATCCCAGCCATACTGACCGACGTGACAGAAGTCGAGGTCGTCGTCGCCCATACCGAGCGCGCGACTCTGCGCGTCGGTGAGGTGTTCCTCAAGATCGACGCCGATCAGTCGAATACCGACGTCGAGGTCGAAGCAATGCTCCGGGCCCCAATCCCGACAGCGCAGATTCTGTGGCGCACACCGCCCGTGCTCGCGCTCGCCGCTCTGCCGGGACACGCGCTCGGTCGCCTAGGCAGACCGTCGACCACGTCTTCAGCGGCGTGGGCCGCAGCGGGTGCCGCCGTTCGAACGCTGCACGACGCACCGTTGCCGCCCTGGCCCGGCCGTAGTCTCGACGACATCGCCTCAGAACTGGACCGCGAATGTGCATGGCTGACCAGGAGCGGGGTGGTTGCCACCGGAGTGATTACATCCAACCGTCGGATTGCCGAGATTGCGCTCAGGTCGTGGACACCGGTATTCACGCACGGCGATCTCCAAGCCTCCCATGTGTTCGTGACCGATGACGAAGTTGCCGGCGTCATCGACTGGTCCGAAGCCGCTCAGGGCGATCCCTTGTACGACCTCGCAACACTGACCCTCGGCCACCCGGAACATCTCGATGACGTGGTTGAGGGCTACGGCACTGACGTCGACCTCGAGGTCATCCAGGCGTGGTGGTCGTTGCGCAGCTTGAGAGGCGTGCGCTGGCTGGTCGAGCATGGTTTCGATCCAGCCGCGCCGGGCTGCGAAGTAGACGTGCTGAATCGACAAGCGATGCGCGACCGACAATAACCGAACCATCAGGACGTTCTCCCCGATCTGCCAAACCTTCGACTCGCGCCAAAATTGCTGCAGCCAAAAGCATTTCGTGTCGATGACGGCACGGTTAGGCAGGTCGCGACGCGTTCGCGCCGCCGTTGATTGCCGTCAGCCGGCAAACGCCTGGATATTGTCAGCGAGCGGTGGTCGTCTCAATCGAGCTTCGGACCGCGGCAAGCATGCCCAGCCGCCCAGATGGCAGACCGAAGTCTGGACTCGCTCTTCCTGCAGCAACTTTCGAAACGCCACGAACGCGAACCTCGACTCTCCGACAAAACGAAAAGATCACGGATTCAGGCAAGGGGGCGCAACCCCGTTCATTCGAGTGGAGCCGGCTCAGGCGCTGGCGACCTTGCTATCAGGCACGACAGGAATGTCTACCTTGCTGAACTGCAGCACACCGTCTTCGATCTCGGCGTCGTGCATCAGCTTGCGGTCGCGGTAGTAATTGTTGACCACTTTCCACGCGCCGCGGGCACCCTGACGCGGCATTTCTCCGTCGCCGCGCTGGATGTAGCCCGAGGTCAGGGCTCCGCCCATGAGAGATTCTTCCGCGAAGTCCTCAGGTTCGGCGTGAACCTCGAAAGTCGTGTAGTCGCGCTTACGCATGATCTTGAGTACGCGACACAGATAGGACGCGGCCAGGTCGGCCTTGAGCGTCCAGGATGCGTTGGTGTAGCCGAGGATCATCAGGAAGTTCGGAATGTCGGAGTAGAGCACGCTCTTGTAGGCGACCGTCTCGTTGAGCTTGACGGGCTCGCCGTCGATGCTCATGGTCGCCCCGCCCAGGATCTGTACGTTCAAGCCGGTCGCCGTGACGATGACGTCGGCCTCGATTTCGCGGCCCGACTCGGTCACGATGCCCTTCTCGGTGAACGTGGCGATACGGTCGGTGACGATGTCGGCCTTGCCACTCTTGAGCACCTTGAACAGGTCCCCGTTGGGAACCACGCACAGGCGCTGATCCCACGGGTTGTAGTTGGGGGTGAAGTGACGCAGGTCCACGTTCTTGCCGAGTTGCAAGCGGATCTGGGTGAGGAACAGCTTCTTCGCCAGCTTCGGATTGGTGCGTGAGAGCTGAAAGCTGGCGCGTTGCAGTGCGATATTGCGGGCTCGACCGATCTTGTAAGCGATCTGATCGGGAACGCGTGCAAGCTTGAGACCCTTGGCCACAGGGTCCTCGGACGGTAGCGCCTGGATCCACGTGGGCGAGCGCTGCAGCATGGTGACGTGACCGGCAGTGGGGGCCATCGATGGGATCAGCGTGATCGCGGTGGCACCGGAACCGATGACCACTACCTTCTTTCCGGTGTAATCGAGATCCTCCGGCCAGTGCTGCGGGTGCACGATCTGACCGCGGAAGTCGTCCTCACCGGGGAAGGCGGGGCGGTATCCCTTGTCGTAGTTGTAATAACCACAGGCGCCGACGAGGACGTTCGCGGTCCACGTCTCGGTCTCCCCCGTCGCCTCGACCAGGACGGTCACGGACCACTGTGCAGTCGCGCGATCGAAGTCCATTGCCACGACCTTGCGGCCGAAGTTGATGTGGTCGGTGACGCCGTATTCCTTGGCGGTTTCCTCGACGTAGTCACGGATACTGGCGCCGTCTGCGAGCACTTTGGTTCCGATCCACGGACGGAAACCGAATCCGAAGGTGAGCATGTCGGAATCCGAACGGATGCCGGGATACTTGAACAGGTCCCAGGTGCCACCGATGTTCTCGCGGCGTTCGAGGATCGCGTAAGTGCTTCCGGTCTGCTCACGAATGAGGTGGCAAGCCGCGCCGATTCCGGACAAGCCAGCGCCGATGATCAGTACGTCGACATGCTGTGTCATGAGGAAACTCGTTTCGTCGGTCGTCGCGAAGCTACTTCTGGCGTCGGCAGTGACCGAGAACGATCGGCCGGTTCAGGCCGGGTTCCCTAAGGTCAGCGCCAATGAACAGGGTATGTGCAACTGACGGTAACAGTCAATATCTCGACCCGGCCGCGCACGGAACATTGAGGCGCGACGCACCGGCCTCGCGGAACTCGATCGAGACGCCTGAATGCCTCGAGACACCGGAGAGTTGTTCACGTCGTCGACGGAACGCCCAATGACTCGTCTACACGGGATGCTCATCGCCCAAATATTCAGCGCCCCAGCATAATTCGAAGGTCCATGATCAGGTGACGAACGCGCGAGTTTCCATGGGAAGACGGGCAACTGCGATATCGCCGTAACCTTCGTGCGCATCAGCGGAAAGGTCACTGCGATAGCTAACCTGCTGACGAAACCACGCTGAAAGCAACGGTTTTGGTTTCGCAGCGAAGAGAGCGGGCGGAGCGGACCTCCACCGGAGATGTAGTCGCTATGACACTCTCCAGCACAGTCACCGTGTACACCACTCATAGCAATCGAGGGTTCGCCAATGCAATCGCTGCCGGAATCAGCGCCAGGGCTTATTCCGAGCCACAAACCGCAGACATGAGCCTGTTAAGGCATCACACCAGCGATCACGGTAGAGCGCTCGTTCTCCTACCACTCGGGGGCGTCGATTGGCAGGTGAAGGAGCTCTCCGCGCTCGAGGGATCGGTCCTGGTCGGCGATCTCAGTAGCGGCAACTCCATGATTCGGGGGCTCGCAGCGGGCGCCCACGCCGTGCTCAACTCTCAACTGCCATTCACATCCCTGCTCGATGAGCTGCAGGCCGCGATCAACCCCAACTCCGCTCGGTCTGCACACGACAAGTCCTCGCTCGTACAACGCATCCGGTTGCGCACCGAAGAATTCGCACGAATCAGCAGTCTCACCGATCGCGAGTTCGAGATCGTGGGCCTTCTCTACGGAGGCTCGAATGTCGACTCGATTGCTCGAACCGCCCACATCGCACCGACCACGGTTCGCGCCCACATCCGAAGCATCCTGCAAAAACTGGGGGTGCATTCCCAGCTGGAGGCATGCGCGATGCTCCGCCGCTCTGGTCACGACGCACGCAGACACCCACTGGAACTTCGGATCGGACGCTTCTAGCAGGAAGTGCCCCAGACACACTCGCCGAGATGGGGTGCCGCCCCTGATCGAACTCGACCTTCGAAAAGATCGTCAATTTTGACGATTCGATGACGCGCCCGGACGTCGAATATTAGGTCCTACACGACACCGAAGACACGAGTGAACATCGAAAGGTGCATTCAATCAATGGAATACACACGCACAGTGCCGCGGCATCTCGTCCACAGACATGCTGTTGCCGAGGTTTTCTTGACGGACTACCGGATCGAATCGGACTCGGCGTACCAGGTTGCTGTGCAACTCCCGGTCTCGCACCGGATATTCGACGTATCGAGCGAGCAACACGATCCGCTCGGGGTGGCAGAAGCATTTCGACAGGCAGTGGTGCTTCTGTGCCACACCCGATACGAGATTCCACTGCACTACAAGTTCGTCATGGAAACGTTCAGCTTCGAGATGCTGGACGCGCTCGACGTGCAATCAGTCGCGGAGCCGTTGAGTTTCTCGATGACAGTGGACAACCTCACTCATCGCGACGGAGCGGTTTCGGGGGTCGAAGTGTCGGGGATCCTCAGCGAGGGCAACCGGCACGTCGCCAGATGCAACGCTGTTGCGCGAGGAGTCAGCCCCGAGGGATACCGTCGAATTCGGCAAGGACGAGAAGACCACCGCCCGAGCCGACGCATCCTTCCTTCCGGAGCCGCGGTGGTCGGATCGGAGCGAGTCGGACGCCTAACCGATGGAGATGTGCTCATCAGCACTGATCCTGCTCGGCACGCGATGTTCTGCGCTCCCGATCCGCGCAACCACTCCCTTTTCGACCACCCCGTCGACCACATCCCAGGAATGATTCTTTTCGAGGCCGCCCGACAAGCGCTCCGATTTCACATCGGCAACCCAGCAACAAAGATCGCCTCACTCTCGGCGGTCTTTCCGAGGTTCACTGAATGGGAAACGCCGTGCGAGGTGTCAACGATCCCCCTTGACGCGTCGGGCCATGTGCACCGAGTTCGGTTCACTCAAGAACTGGAAACCACCGCGGAACTCGAAATTACAGTTGCGGACCAATCATGAGAGGGAACGAACACGTTCTTCTCGTCGCGTCTACCACGTCAAGCGCTCGGTGCTTCCCACTCTCTCGGTGCAAGCGCCGCCAGTTGCATGACGTGCGCCAACTTGTCCTCGCGGACGATCGTTGGCAGCACCAGGTTCCACATCTGACTCAACCGCTCGTACAGATCGGTTCTGCCCGTCAGCATTTCCGAGAGAATCTGCACTCCGGTGAACGACCCCACCACAAATCGAGCCAACGCGTCTATATCGGTGCCCGGGACGATATCGCCGGCTTCGGCCGCTTGGGTTGCCACCTGCTTGATAGCCTCGATCCAATCGAGGTACGGCTGTTCGATGGGGCCTTGAATACTGCCGATCTCCATCGTCAACCGCATGCCACCTCGCGCGATGGGCTCGGTCACAAGCTGCCGAGCCATCTCCTGCGAAACGAGCACCAGGGTTTCGACCGCGATGTCGGAGTGCGCAGCAACCCGCCGGGTACCCTCCATCGCCATACCGTGCTGCGCTGCGATGACCGCGTGCGCAAGCTCCTCCTTGGACGCGAAATGAAAATACATCGCCCCCTTCGACACACCCCCGTGCTGCAAGATCGTGCCCAAACTGGCGGAGTACCCGAACTTCTCGAAGCTCTTCGCAGCACCCAAAATGACGGCCTGGCGCGTCAGGACAGCACGCTCCTGCATGATCTACCCAGCTCTCGTTGCCGACGGAATGAATCTCAACGATACGTCGAAAGAGCCCGCAGCAACGCTCTCGACACGGACACACCGTGACGACTCTGGTACTCGGGGCCACTGGTTTCATCGGCTCGGCAGTGATGAAACAGCTGGTTTCCCGCCACGGAAACGCTGCAATCGGTTTCGTTCGCACGGCCACCGCAGCCAAACAGTTCGGCCGTGAAGGAATCGCCACCGTGATCGGCGACATCAACGAAAGTGCTTCTCTACGAGTTGCAATGAGTCAGGCGTCGACCGTCATCTGTTGCGTGTCGTACGTGGGCGACGACGAACAACGGTGCGTTCACGTCAACCAACACGGCGTACAGAACGTTGCGTCGATGGCCGCCACCGTCGGCGTCGAACGCTTGCTCTACGTCAGTACCGCGGCCGTGTACGGGCCGGGACCGTTTCGAGACTTGCCGGTCAACGGCGCACCTCTCAGCCCCTTCTCACCTGCCAGTCGCACGCGCGCTCTCGCCGAGAAGTTCGTGCGCGACGCCGGAGGCCTGGTCGTCCGGCCGCATCTCGTGTACGGACCCGGCGACAGATGGTTTCTTCCGACACTGACGCGAATTGTCTCTCGCCTCGACTCGATCATCGACGGCGGTAGCGCTGTCCTGTCGGTAGTCGACGTAGACCTACTCGCCCGATCCATCTACGAGTTGTCGATAGAACAGCAATTTCGCTACGGCTCAACACTTCACGTCAACGAGCCTGTCCCGCGGACAGTCATCGACCTTCTCGAGCAACATGCGCGGGAGACCAACTGGACTCTGCCCCAGAACTCTATCCCCCGCGCCGACGCGGTGAAAGCTGCTGCCCAGCTGAGTCTCGACATGCACCAGATCGACATGATCAGCCTCGATCACTGGTTCCGGTCGAGACTGTACTGATGGCACACGGATCACTCTCGCCAAAACACCTGTCTCCCAACCTTTTCAGCCCTCTCCATTGTTCAGCCTCAGCGATCAATACGACCTATTTCGCAGTCACTACAGGCAAACAGAGAGCTCTGATCGACGAAAACCACGGCTACACAAAGACGGCAGTGATCGCGCACACCAAAGAAGCGGCGTTCACGCGACTGGCAGCAGCCTGGGGCTCCCTTCCGTCCGCCTTCGCCGCCGAATGCAGTGTGTGGCGATCATGTCGTGCGCGACGGGACCGTCGGGATTTCCGACATCAAGGGAGAAAGTTCTCCGTCTCAACGACCTCGGCTACCGTCATCTGAACCAGAAAACGGGAGAACAGATGCTCACTGCGGATATTTTGCTGTCGGGCCCGCGCGGACGCCGGATGCTGCTCGCGTATGCGATCGACGCCGAACGCGCCCTGCGTCCCGAGCCAGGCGACGACATGTTCCGCATCAACGCTCACCGGGCGGCGTATCACCTCGACATCGGACAAGGAACCTCCCAAGTGTTGTTCGGCCCGGGCGCCGAAGAGGCCCGGCAGACCATAGTCACCGCGGAGGGCGTGGCGCGCAGCCTCACGGAAATATCGCTCCCCGACGTCACCGCCGTCGATCTACGCTCCGCCCTCGCAGAAGCGGTCGATGCGGCGCGTTACTGGCAGGATCCCGACGGAGAAGACGTCCTCGTCGCCACCGAAGTTATGCGAGATGAGCTTCGACGCGTCGCCGAGCACATCGCCGGCTCCGAATGCGCGCGGTGGTGGTCAACCTCGCTCGCCTCATCCGACCAATGGTCGATTCTGAGCAGAGGTGAGGAATCTCCGGACACAGACGAAGTGCCTGCTGCGCAACAACTCCTCAGCGAGTGGCGCACGAGCACCCTGGAATCGGAAGCGAGAGCTGAACGTGACCGCCCGGTGGACCCCGCGGCGAACTGGTCAGGTTATTGGTGGTCGAATCCACCCACTCAGGGTTCGACGAGGGCGCTGTTCGACGGGACTCCGGCGGGCTTGTGGTTCGTCGAAGACAGCATGGGATGGGAACGGGTCGTCGTCCGAGCATTGCGGCCACCGACTGGCGCACGCATCTACGAGATCGACAGCGCGCAAGCCTGGTCGGAGCTGTGCAGACGGTTCCCGCTCGAGGTCACCGCAGAAACGCGGCAGGTTTGGTATCGGACTACCGGCCGATCAGGCGGGTGGGTCATCCCCGACTGGGTGCAGGTCGCGGAAAGATTTGAGGGAGTGCACCTTACCGTGACGGGATACCTCGCGGCAGCAGGAACCGCGATCGAGGTCGATACCGAGACGGCGAGCGTCATCGCGGGCTGGGCACCCGACGAAACATACTGGTTCACCGATGCTGCCACCTACATTTCCGAGCCGTGTGCTTGGGTGCTGCACGACGGCCCGGAAGTGACCGACCAGCCCGCATGGACGCTGGAATCGCAGCAATGACCCGCACGTGAGGGTCTGCTAGGCATGAGGTTCCGTGAGGAATCGATCGCAGTTGCCCTTCGAGTCGAGTCAACTGCCCCGTGCGCGGTCGGCAGGAGCACTCACGTGCACGCAGACATGCGGAAGGGCGGTACCCCGCCCAGGCCGATCCGAACCCGAGTGCCCTAGATCACAAAGGTAAACCTATCCACAAATCGCCAAATGTCCTACATTTGACTCATGCCGGATTCCCGTATCGCACCCACCGCACGCAACATCCCACTTTCAGTGCAGATCGCGGAACAACTGCGGTCCCAGATCACTTCTGGCAACTGGGAATTAGGGGAGAAGATCCCCGGCGAGCATCAACTTGTCGAAATGACCGGCGCGAGCCGCAATACGGTCCGGGAGGCCATTCGCGGCCTCGTCCATGCCGGCCTCCTCGAAGCACGCCCGGGAGACGGAACCTACGTCTGCGCGAGCTCAGAACTCGAAATTGCACTTCAAAGACGTGCAGCGGCGGAGAACGTGCTCGAAATCTTCGAAGCCCGTGAAGCTTTGGAGCTCTACGCCGCCCGACTCGCAGCCGAACGAGCCCTGCCCGAAGACATCGACCGAATGACTCGGGCTTTGGATGGCCGAGACGCTGAGCCCGACGTCGCCAAATCCGTCGAGTACGACCTCGACTTCCACCTGGAGATGTTCGCAGCGAGCGGGAACCAACTGATCACGGACATCTACCGCAGTCTCGATCGCTCTGACACCATGAGCATCCCACAAGGTAAGTCCGACAAGGAGACTCGACAGCTGTTCATCGGACCTTGGACCGACGACGACCCACACCGGCAGCTGCTTGCGGCCATCGGTGACCGCGATCCGGACGGCGCAGCCACCGCAGTGGTCCGACTGATGGACCACAGCCGATCCCTCTTTCTGCAAAACATGCCGAAGTAGCTGACACACAAGAGGTTCAGCGCACAGACAATCTCAGAAGGGCACACCTATGGCTAACGTCACCTCCGACACCGAAAACGTGGCGTCTGCCCCGAGCGCGATACCGATAATGCGCCGAGGACTCGTTATCGCTGGCATTCTTCTCATCGCAGCCAATCTTCGAGCCTCAATCACAGTCGTCGGCCCGCTACTCGGTGAGGTACGCACCGATCTCGATATCTCGTCGACAACAGCATCAGCGCTGATCAGCCTTCCACTGCTGTGCTTCGCAGTGTTCTCCCCCGTTGCCCCGGTCATCGCAGCTCGGTGGGGAATGGAACGGACACTCGCAGCAGCACTCGGCATGCTCGCCTTAGCGATCGTGATCCGCTCTGTTCCGTGGATGCCTGCGCTGTGGATCGGTACCGTATCGCTCGGCATGTCCATCGCAACAATGAACGTTCTACTGCCGGCGCTCCTCAAACGAGACTTCCCGACCGAAGCCGGCCGTTTGACCGGCATCTTCTCGGCGGTCTCTGCAGCCGTCGCCGCAACCGCATCCGGACTTGCCGTGCCGATCGCCGGTCTCACCGATCACGGTTGGCGGATCGCATTCGGAATCTGGGCTGCTATGGCTCTCATAGGATTTGGGGTGTTCCTTCCCCAACTTCGCCGACGCACGCTTCCGAAACACGATCATGCTGCGGCTTTGGATTCCCATCCAGGCGGCCATCGCTCCCCCTGGCGCTCAGCACTCGGGTGGCAGATCACAATATTCATGGGCGTCCAATCTCTCTTCTTCTACACCGTTCTGACATGGTGGCCCACCATTGAAGAATCACACGGCACTACCGCGGCTACCGCCGGACTGCATCAAGGCATCATGCAAATATTCTCGATCGTCGGCAGCCTCCTCACAGCAGTGCTCCTGCACAAACTGCCCAAGGATCAGAGAGGAGCCGTCCTCGGGCTGGTGTCGGTCGCCGCAGTGGCAGTTCTCGGCCAACTCCTCCTCCCCTCCTGGGCCCTGCTGTGGAATGCATTCCTCGGCATCGGCATCGGCGGATCGATTGTCATTGCCTTGTCCTTCTTCGCAATACGCACTGTCAATCACGGTCAAGCAGCGGCACTCTCGGGTATGGCACAGTCCGTCGGATACCTTCTGGCCGCCACCGGTCCTCTCGTTTTCGGTGCACTGCACGACGCCGTCGATTCCTGGACGACTCCGCTGATCGCGTTGCTGGTGCTGCTGGCCGTGCAACTCGTCTTCGGCTCCCTCGCCGGCCGCAACAAGACACTGGGATAAGCGAACCACGGTCGCCTCGAATCCACCCACCAACCTCCCCAGACCCGTGCCGCGACCCGAACTGTCGTCGACGTGCTGAGGTCCGAGGATGTCGACGAGACAGCGGGGCGCTCAACGGCCTACCGAATTGCACCCGGCCCATCCCCGACTGGTGGATCGGAGCCGGAAGTCGATAATGAGGGCTTGAACGAGACACAACCCCACAACCTCGAACGAGAGCGCTGGCGCACGCTGCCAACTCCACCGTCGACCGAGTTGATCGAGATGGTCGGGGACGGACCTTCGAGCGCAGACTTCGACCCTGCTGCACCAGTGGCACAGCAGGGGTGAGACAGTCACGACATTCCGGTATCCCGCAGGGTGATGTTCAGCCGCCCGGACGGCAGACCTATGTCGGGACTTGCACTTCCCGCAATAACTTTCGGCACTCCGTGATATGCGAACCGAGACTCTCCACCGAAGACGAAGAGATCACCCGAATGGAGTTCGACGTCGGTGTACGGCTTGTTCCGGTTCTCGGAATTCCCGAATCGAAAGACACAACTCTGCCCGACGCTCAGTGAGACGACGGGAGCGTCGCAGCGCTCGTCCTTGTCCTGGTGCATGCCCATCCGAGCGCCCTCGTCGTAGAAATTGATCAGCGCGGTGTCCGGCGTGTACCGCTCCCCCGCAGTCGGATCATCATAGGCAGCGGCAACTGCGGCCCGGCCGAGGTCGACGAGCCAGTCAGGCACCGCTGCGACAGGCGCACCGTTCACGTCGTCGGCGGTGCGCGTGTACTTGTACGGCTGCCAATGCCAACCGAGACAGACTGTTTGCACCGACATCTTGTGCCCACCAGGGACAACAGCGGAGCGCATCGGTACGGGTGCGGTCGCCCACCGTCGGCACTCGGCCACCAAGAAGCGTTGCTGTTCGACGCTGAGCCAATCCGGAACGAGGATCGCCCCCGGCGCCACTTCCAATCGTGGCCGAGGAATCAGAGCGTTCATGGTTTCCACGCTAATCGGTTTCGAAGCATTGACACCCTCGGCATGGGCTCGTACCGTAATCAACAGGTTGGTTGATAAAGGAGATGGTTGACAAGTGATCGTGGATCCAGGGGCAGACGAGCGTCTCGACAAAGCGTTCATGGCGCTTGCCGACCCGGTACGACGGCGGATCATCGCCCGCCTGAGCACCGGCCCCCAAACGGTCAACGAGTTGGCCGAGCCGTTCGAGATCACGAAACAGGCCATCTCCAAACATATTCAGGTACTCGAAGCCGCGGGTTTGGTCACTCGCAGCCGCGAAGCCCAGAGGCGGCCGGTACATCTCAACGCCGCAACTCTCGAGGCTTTGACCGCCTGGATCGACCGCTATCGACTGATCCACGAACAACAGTTCCGCAAGCTCGATCACCTACTCAGCACCACACAGAAGGAGACTTAGCCATGGCTACCACCAATCCCGTCACCATCACGGCTCCTGAGGGCGTGCCGTACATCGACATCACCCGCGAATTCGACGCACCCGTCAGTGCCGTCTTCGCAGCTCATTCGAATCCCGATCTGGTCAAGCAGTGGCTCGGCCCCAACGGATACGAGATGGAGATCGACGAATACGAGTTCGTGAGCGGCGGTCGATACAAGTACGTCCATCGCAACCCCGAGGGCGAAGAGTTCCGGTTCAACGGTGTATTTCACGTCGTTCGCGAGAACGACTTTGCCATCCAGACCTTCGAATACGAGGGATTTCCCGACGTCGTCAGCATCGAATCGATCACGTTCGAGGATCTGGGCAACGGACGCACCCGCCTCTCCGGCCATTCCGTATATCCGAGCCTCGAAGCGCGAGACGGAATGATCGAGAGCAATATGGAGCTCGGCGTCACCGAAGGTTACGAACGCCTGGACAAGATCGTCGCGCAACTCTGACCACCTGTTTGCCCGAACCTCCTCAGCGAAAGGCAGTTTCATGGACTGGACCCTCGAAGTAGTCATCGTTCCCGTCAGTGACCTCGACCGCTCCATCGAGTTCTACCGTGACAAGGTCGGTTTCGATCTCGACCACCACACCGTCAACGAACACATGACGGTCGCCCAGCTCACTCCGCGTGGTTCGGGCTGCTCGATCGTCATCGGGAACCTGCCGTCGCAGACCGAGATGACCCCTGGTTCGTTGAAGGGATTGCAGTTGGTCGTGGCCGACGCTGCAGCGGCTCGCCAAGAGCTCATCGGCCGCGGCGTCGATGCCAGTGAGGTCACCGTCTTCGACGAGCGTGACGGGGGCACCTTCTTCGGATTCGCCGACCCGGACGGCAATACCTGGGCTGTCCAGCAGCTGAAGGTCCGCGGCGACAAGCCGCTCATTCCGAAGGAGTACCGCGACCGCTTCGGCGCGTAGCAACTGCCTTCCAGGCTGCGTAACCTTCGGGCATGCAGACGGCACAGGGGCGATAGCCGGCCGCAATCGCGGTCGGCTCGTCCGCGAAGAACACCCGACTGGCGACATACCCGCCACGCGCGATTGCCTGCGCGGCCCCTCGACAGTCGAGTCGCCCGTAGATCTTCGTTTTCCGGTGCCCGCCAAGCACACCGGGCGTCGAACTCTCGTAGGGTTTGTTGCGAGCGTCGCGGAGAATGTACGTCTTACTCGGCATCGTGAAGCACCAATCCCAATGTTCGACGCGTACCCGAGTGCACCACGCTGACACCATGTCGCACAGGGGCTCTCGACCACCCACGAGAACTCTGCACCGGTCGATCCCGCGTGGTGAAGATCAAAGCGTGACCTTGCCCGAGAACTGTCACCGTCCCTTTCGACTGGGCGCGCGGCCGCTGTTCCACGAGCAAGAACTCGCCGCCGACGTGGTCGATGCGAGGTCTGTCGAGCCCGATCACGACTTGCAAGGGAAACAGCAACTCTCCGTACAAGTCCCGATGCAATGCATTCCAGTCACCAGGTCCGTAGGACAGAAGGATCGGGGTAGGGCGATTCTGACCGGCGTCGTGACACTGATCGATCCATTCTTCGAAAGAATCCGGCCACGGTGCACCCTCGCCCAGCTTGAACGCCCACTCCCGCGCCACGGGCAGGAGGTGTCGGTAGAAGGCGGATCGCATAGCCGTGATCGGCTCCGGTACGGGATCACCGAAGTACCGGTACTCCCCTTGGCCGAAACGGTATCGAGCCATGTCGACGGTGCTCCGGAACCGGTCGACCTCCGAGTACCAGGAAGCAATTTCGCGACATTCCGACTCGTCGAGTATCGGCGTCGTCTGGGCACACCCACTGGAGTCGATTCCCTCGATCAGCGCAGGCCAATCGAGGGATTCAACACGAGCAGACAGAGCGGTGAAGAGGTCCATACGTCGTAGACGACGCGGCGGTCAGGAATGTGAGAATGCCAGCAGCTGGTCAGCCAGATCGTTGTACGTACGGGCGATCCCGGCATAACTGAGCACGGGTTCCGGATTCCAGGTCCCGATCTTCCCCGCCTTCACCGCGGGCAAGTTGGACCACGCAGGATTGGTTCCGAGCGTATCCAGTTGCAAACTGGACGGGCGATCGTCGAGGAAGATCATGTCGGCCGGATAGTGGTCCGCCATCTCCCAAGCCAGTTTCTCGACGTAGACCGACGATCCCGCGGCCGGATCGACGACGGCAAGGCCCAATCCCGCCAGATCTGCAAGGATCGGGAATCCCGAACGACTGACACGAATCGTGTCCGGATCTGCGGACGCGAACAAAACCTGTGAATTATTCAGCGAAGAAGCAACTTCGGAGATCCGTGCACGCGCAGCGTCGTATTCTTTTCGCTGAGCCTCCATATCCTGGTCCGCCCCGAGTTCCACGGCGAGTTCCACGATCTCTTGCACGGTTCGGTCGATGGTTCCTGCTGCCGTTTCCACGAACAGTACTGTCGACAAGCCTTTCACCGCATCCAAGTTCGCCTCGTCGAGTAGTGCCGAACCACGCAGCTGAGGGACTATGACGACGTCCGGCTCCAGCGAAGCGATCTTCTCGAGTTCCACTTGTCCCCAGAGCTGCCCGACCATGTCGGTCTTCGCGAAATCCAAATTGCCGGAGATGCTGGTGTCCGTTGATCCCGGCGATCGTGTCAGTGCCCCGAAAACTCCGACAGGCACCAGTCCGTAATCCCACAGAGCACCCGCGATACCGGTGTAGGTGACAAATGTCCTTGGTGGTGAATCCAATTCGATCAGATTGTCGCGATCATCGGTGAAGGACCAGCCTGCGTCGCCTTCGCCCCCGGCGTCTGCGTCCGAACGCGAGCAACCGGCCGCTGCCAGCGCAGCAGCCAATCCTGCTGCAGCGCCGAGGAACCTGCGGCGATTCCAGTCCATCTCGATACGCCGGTGCGGTCGTGGAGTGAACAGCGTGGTCATGTGTGTGCCCTTTCGGCGATTGGTTGAACTGTTTCAGGAGTTGACGAACGAGAAAAGAGAAGGATCGACACCAAACCCGTGAGCATTCCGACGCCGGCACAGAAGACCAACGGCCACAGCAAGGCGAACTCGTCCGGACCGACGAAGAGCGAGCCGCACAACGCAATTCCGACGGCAAGCCCGAATTGACGCGACGAGTTGGCTGTTGCCGAAGCCGTCCCGGCGCGCTCTGCCGGGGCGTCCGACATCGCGGCACCCGGCAGCACCGGCGACACCATCGCCGAACCGACACCGGTCAGAATCAGCCCGGCGATCAGTGCGGGCCAGACCGGCTCGGCGAGAACGTACAGCATGGCCACGCAACCGATTCCGCAAAGGATCGTCCCGAATCCGAGCGACAGTCGAAGGTCGACGCGCTGAAGCCGTGATCCACACAAGGCCGATACGAAGACAAAAGCGAGCGGTTGAATCGAGAGCACGAGTGCGGCCGCCGATGCCGACAGTTCCAGCCCGTTCTGCAGCCACAGTGAAAGGACTACGAGCGGGCCGTAGGCCGCGAGGTAGTACCCGAAAGCAGCGACGAGGACGCCGTCGAATTTCAGGGATCGGAACAATGCCGGATCGAGCATCGGACTGCTGCCTCGACGCTGCCAGCACACAAACGCCGTCAGCGCACCGATTGCGATCAGGAAGGCAAGAGCTGTCGACGACGAAGCCCACCCGATGTCGCCGCCCCACGTCACGCCGAGAACCGCGGCAACGGCAGCGAGGGTGAACAAAACGATTCCGGCCCAGTCGATGTTGTCGTCGCCGCGCTCACTGTCGGCGAAACAGAACACAGCCATTGCGAGCGCCACTGCGGCCACGGGGATTCCGAAATAGAAGACCGCACGCCAGTCGAAGAACTGCGTCAGCAGCCCTCCTGCAACGTTGCCGATTCCCGCCGCCAATCCAGCGACGGCACCCCACGCGGCAAAAGCCACGTGCCGATCGCGGCCCGAATAAGCGTCGCCAAGCAGAGGCAGGAGTGTCGCGAACATCGCCGCACCGGCAATTCCTTGCGCGCCGCGAGCAACGACCAGAACCGTGATGTCCGGAGCAATCGCGCACACGGCCGTTGCAACCAGGAACACGACCAGTCCACAGATGTAGAGGCGTTTGCGTCCCCACGCATCGCCGAGTGCGCCCATGCCCACCAGAAGCGCGGCAAGAGCCAGCGTGTAGGCGTCGACGACCCATGACATCGCGCCCGTACTGCCGTCCAAACCGACTGCGATGGCCGGCACCGCGATCGTTGTGATCGTGGCGTACGTCAGTAACAGGAAAGTTCCGATGCATGCGGCGATGAGCGGCAGCCATCGTCGTGCCGACATGGTCAACCTCCAGATAGGGCGGTAAGTGCGCCCTAACTATGAAGGTTCAAGTCAACTTGAAGTCAAGCGCCGCTTCGACACGAATGTCGAGCTGCTCGAGCAACCACGGGCACTGCATCGGACGCTCTTGCCGACACGTCAGGTGATGCTCGAGGATCAGCTTCGCTCGCGTAGCAGCGGCGATCTGTGCCTCGAGTGTCGACACGTGATCTGCGAGAACCGTCGAGAACTGGTCGGACGTGGTGTCGGTTTCGATGAAGGACCGCACCTGTTCCAAGGACATTCCCGTCTCGGTGTACATCCGGATCAATGCCAGCCGGCGCAGCTCACGCTGCCCGTACCAGCGTTTGCCGCCAGTTCGCGACCGCGCGGACAGCAGTCCTTCGTCCTCGTAATAACGCAAGGTCGACGCCGCAATTCCGAACGATTTTGCAACCTCGCCGATCGGGATCAAGTGCTCACGCATTCACCGATCGTAGGCTGAACGCGTAGGCGGTTCCGGCAGTTATGTGTGACTTGGCATACTGACTAACGGAAGGGGTCGCGTAAGTGATCTCACGGCAAAATGCTGGATGCGCTCGTTGAACGAGGGAGAGCTGTGCTGGATCCAACGCGACCTGTCGGGCCGTACTCGTCAGGAGTGCCCGCCACTGCCCTCGAAGTCCACATGCCGGACCTCGAACGCTTCGGCCTCGCCCAGTTGTGGCGTTCCGCGATCATCGCCGTCGTGTTGTCCACGTCGATCATGCTGGCACTGATCGTGTGGCCTTTCCGCAAGCGTGGCCGCACCTGGGCAGACGCTGCTTCCGACGGGATGGTCGACGGCTTCATCGCGCTGGGGCCCACCTTCGTCAAGCTCGGCCAACTGGTCGCGTCGTCGTCCGGCCTGTTCCCGGCCCCCGTCGCCAATGCATGCCTACGCTGCCTCGACGATGTTCCGTCTTTCCCGGCCGAGCAGGCCAGAAGCGTCGTGCAGAAGGACCTCGGTTACTCCGTGGACGACCTGTTCGCGAAATTCGACGACGTACCTCTCGCGGCCGCATCGGTAGCGCAGGTACACGCGTGCGTTCTGCACGACGGCCGAGAGGCGGTCATCAAGATCCAGCGTCCGGACATCTATGCGCGGATGCTGATCGACCTGCGGGCGGCGTACTGGGGCGCGAACATCCTCGAGAAATTTGTCGAGTTCCTTCGAATTGCCAATGCCACCGCCATCATTCGCGATCTGCACAACGCCACGATGACGGAATTGAACAGCGCGGTCGAGGCCGACCGGCAAACCACTTTCCGGAACAACATCAGTGCGTTCGGCGACAACAAAGGAGTCACGACACCGGAGGTGTACTGGGACTACTGTGGTCCCCGAGTCATCTGTATGGAACGCATGCGCGGCGTTCCACTGGATCGGTTCGTCGCAGGTCCGGACGGCATCGACGAAGCCCGCATGCTGATCCGGCGCGGAGTGAAGGTCTGGCTCGAATCAGTCATCGTTCACGGTCCGTTCCACGGAGATGTACACGCGGGAAATTTGTGGGTCCTCGACGACGGCCGGATAGCGATGCTCGACTTCGGCATCGTCGGCGTCCTTCCCGAGACCTGGAGATCCATTCTTTCCGATATGTTCCGAGCCACCCTCATCGACGGTGATTTCGCCCGTGTCGCCCGCGGAATTCGATCCTTGGGATATGCAACCGACTACGAAGTCGACGACGATCAGCTCGGTATGCAGGTCGCAACGGCTCTGGCCCCGATTCTCGGCCGTGACCTCGGTGAACTCAAGCTCAGTGAATTGATCATGGCACTGATTCAGTTGGGCAAGCAGTGGGGTGTTGCGAGTCCCGAGGAATTGGTTCTTTTCGGTAAACAACTCGGATACTTCGAGCGATATGCGACAGCGTTGGCACCTGGTTGGGTGATCGGACAAGACCTTTATCTGTTCAAGAACGTTTTTCCAGAGGCAGTCGCCGAAAAGGTACAGGAACTCGGCATCACCATGCCTGACGAATAGATTTGTCCCCTATTTCCTTATTCTGCATTGCGTCTGTCGGGGTTAGCCTGTAATGACCCACCGGCCGAGGAGCAAATGTGCAGCCACTTTCTGTAGCCCTCCCGCAAGCGTCGACAGGTCCGAGGAATAACGGGCCGAGTGTCGGCACCACCCTCGGCGCCCTCATGCATTCCACGGACAAGTCCGTGATCGAGCTTCTGGAAAGCCCGGACGGACTCGATGTCGAAATCCGTTCGATCGCCCTCGTCGAGTCCTCCGATATCGACGGCACCGACAGCCGTGGTGCGATCTCCGACATCTACCTCCCCGTGGGGGTTCCCGAATCGACGTTGACGCAGTGGTTGCGAAAGTTCGAAGGCAGGCCGGCGAGGCGTCGTCCGAAGCTCTTGCTCGTCAAGAATGCGCGCGAGGCGACGACGCTTCTCACCGCCGCACGCAACATCGGAATCGCAGTGGCCGCGGTACATCCGCAGGCTAGTTCCGGACACGTCTATTCACTCGTACAACGACTTCTGACACAGAGCATGTACCGTTCGCGGGCCGTCTCAGGAGCTG
This sequence comes from Rhodococcus sp. 008, assembly GCF_001682295.1. Classification (NCBI taxonomy): domain Bacteria; kingdom Bacillati; phylum Actinomycetota; class Actinomycetes; order Mycobacteriales; family Nocardiaceae; genus Rhodococcus; species Rhodococcus sp. 008. Next base: position 1,534,443 of record NZ_CP012749.1, read on the forward strand.
TGGCCGGTGGCGATTCGGATCTGTTCGCGCTCTCGGAGACGATCGCCGAATTGACCGGCGGACTCGTGACGATCGACGACACGGCACTCCATGTCATCGCATATTCAGCTGCTCACGAAGGTGAAGACGAACTCCGTCAGCTCTCCATACTGGGCCGGGAGTGGCCGATCGAATACACCGAATGGATAGAGCGCAGAGGCGTGTTCGAGCATCTCAGGCGATCGGACGAGGTCATCAGTCTGCCCTCCGAGCCGAGCATCGGAGCCGCGCACAGGTTGGCTGTGAGCATCACCCGCCCGGACCTGTCAGCGCCGACGGGTTCTGTTGCACACCAACACAATCTCGGCAGCATCTGGGTGCAGCGCGCCTCTGAACCTCTTTCCGACGACGCCCAAGCGGTATTGCGGGGTGCAGCGGCAGTCGCCGCACGCATTCTCATGCGAACCTTGGACGCCTCCAGCCGCGAGAATGCCCAATTGCAAAGGCTGTTCGGCGTTCGCTCCGGCGGAGTCGACATGCACTCGCTGGCCGGCTCCTTCGGCATCAACACCGACGGACCGTCTGCGGTCATCGGATTTGCGACATCACTCGCGCCCGGATCGAATCTCGATCGAATCACCAACGCCTTGCGCCTGCGCGCCAGCGCATTCCGCAGCGACGCGGTCACAACGATCATCGACAACCGGATCTACGTGCTGTTTCCTCAGGCCGAACACGAGGTCGCGATCAGCGACTGGGCTTACGACACCGTGGGAGTAGTCGAGGCCCGTGCGGGCATCAGCGTGCGCGCCGCCGTCGCGGTCCCGATCGCGCGATTGCACGGCGTACCCGAGGCGCGTCGAGAAGTGGACCGCGTGCTCGATACCACCGATGATCACGAAACCTCGAAGGTCACCACACTCGCGGCGTCACGCACCGCGGTGTTGCTGGGCGAGATACTCGACCTCGTTGCTGATCACGAGCGATTGCGGGACCCTCGTATCGACAGACTCGTCTCCTACGACGACAAGAACACCTCTGACATGCAGTTCACGCTCACGGCCTACCTGACAGCTTTCGGGGATGTGAAGAAGGCCGCCTCGTCTCTGAAAGTACATCCGAACACGCTGCGCTACCGCATTCGGCGCGCTGAACAGATCATGGGCATTTCGTTGGACGAGCCGGATACGCGACTGCTCACCGAACTGCAACTCGCCATCTTGGGACGCACCCCGGACGAGTCTGAAAGATACGAAACGTCCGATCAGTGAGATAGGCCTCGAGCCCGTCCTGAACTCTCGAGTAGACAACTGAGGAAGCCGAAGAACAACTCTGACCTCAGGAGATACCTTGCGCACTCGTGGAGCCGTCATTCGCCAAGCACCAGGCACATACGAGGTGGTCGATCTCGAACTCGATTCACCCCGCCGCGGCGAACTCACTGTCAAAATGGTCGCCTCAGGCCTGTGCCACTCGGACGATCACATCGCCAGCGGCGACCACGGAGTCGGCCGCTACCCCATCTGCGGCGGACACGAAGGCGCCGGAATCGTCGTCGAGGTCGGGCCGAACACGGAAGGATGGTCCGAGAGCGATCATGTCGTGTTCTCGTTCCTCGCCGCCTGCGGCCGTTGCCGTTGGTGTGCAAGCGGAATCCAGAACCTCTGCGACAACGGCGCCGCCATCATGACTGGCAGCAGACCCGGCGAAACCTCGAGTTACAGAATGTCTCTCGACGGTCAGCCCGTCGCACAAACCTGCGGCCTGTCCACCTTCAGTGAATACACCACGGTCAGCACTCTCTCGGCTGTGAAAGTCGACAAGCACCTGCCACTCGACGCTTTGTGTCTGCTCGGCTGCGGCGTCGGAACCGGTTGGGGCGCCGCGGTCAACTCCGCTCAGGTGTATCCCGGGCAGACGGTCATCGTCATGGGCGTCGGCGGAATCGGAATCAACGCGGTGCAGGGCGCCTCGCATGCCGGCGCCGCCCACGTGATCGCGGTGGACCCGGTTGCGTTCAAGCGCGACAGTGCATTGAAGTTGGGCGCCACCCATGCCGTGGCCACCATGGAGGAAGCCACCGACATAGCGCGCTCGTTCACCAACGGCCAGGGCGCGGATTCGGCCATCGTCACCGTCGGTGTCACCACCGGAGAACATGTCGCGCAGGCATTCTCGTCGATCCGCAAGGCAGGAACCTGCGTCGTCACCGGCCTCGGGAAGATGACGGACGTCGGAATTCCCGTGAGCCTGATGGAACTCACGCTGTACCAGAAGAGAATTCAGGGATCCCTGTTCGGTGCATCCAATCCCACCGCCGACATTCCCTGGATGATCGATCTCTACACCAGCGGCAAGCTCGAACTCGACGGACTGATCACCAACCGATACACCCTCGACCAGATCAACGACGGTTTCGCCGACATGCATGCCGGTCGCAACCTCCGTGGAATCATCGCCTTCTGAGCGAGTTCTCTCCGGACTTTCGATCGAGAGCAAGTCCGGAGAGATCCTAACTACAGCTTCACCAGGCGTTCATGGTGTCGAGGATTTGTCCTCTGGCCATCCACAATTCAGCAGACCAATACGGCCACGAGTGAATTCCGGCGGGCGGAAAGCTGTACGTCGCTGGGATTCCCAAGGATTTCAGGCGAATTTCGAATGCACGCGCGTGCACCCACGAGAGCGCCTCGAGCCCCATGCCCGTCGCCGTGTGGAAGTAATCGATCGGCGCAGAGGGATGATCGTACGGTCCCGGGATGCCGTTGGACGACGAAATGTACATCGACAGTCCGCGAAGCGATTCCGCGTTGACGAACGGGTCGTTGCGAAGCCATCCGGATGACCACGGCGGGCCCCACATCGAATCGACGTTGTACCGGCCGGCGTCGAACATGGCTACGCGGATCGCTTCACGCATACCCGGACCCGAGATATTGATGTAGCCGGACAGCGAGCCGGCGAACTTGAACTGATCCCGATGATGCCCCGCCAGGTTCAACGCGGCACTGCCGCCCATCGACAACCCGATGATCGCATTGTTGGTTGGTGAAACGCCATACCCTGCAAGGAAGTCCGGAAGCTCGCGGGTGAGGAACGTTTCCCACCTGTACGTTATCGGCTGAGCGTTGAAATTGGACGGCGCGTACCAATCCGTGTAGAAACTCGACTCACCGCCGACCGGCATCACCAACGTGATGTTGTCATTGCGGTACTGATCGAGTGCGTTCGTTTCGAAACTCCAAGCATTTCTGTCGTTTTGCGCGCGAAGACCGTCGAGCAGGTACAACGCGGCGTTGCCACCGCGCGCGGCCCACTGCACCTGAACCTTGATGTTTCCCATCGAAGACGGGACCCACAACTCGTCGTACCCACCCCATGGCGCCGAGCGCGCCGGAGTAGCACTCGCAGCGGTCGGACCGAACATACCGCCGAGCAGGAATATCGACAACAACGCCGCTACGAGCACCCGCACCCGCCGTGTATTGCGTTCGGGCAACGTGAATCTGATTCTCTGCAAGGTTGTGTCTTTCCCCGAAACTGCGCATCAAGAAACTCGCTTCGGTAAGTGCATCGTCGGTTCCACTGTCGACGTGTTTGTCCCTTTCCTGGGGCTCCGGTGTTACAAAGTCGAGGTCATCGCAACAATCGGACAACTGTCGTGCCGAGCGAATCCAGGTGGCGAAAAGCACAATTCACGAAGCACGCTGAATGCGCTCACTCAGCCGAGTGACGAAGCGATCGCATCACGACCTGCGGCAGCACACGCTTGGTCCTGCATTCCGTCTGGAGCGCCACCGACACCGATACCGGCGATCGACCCGGCTCCAGCCTTCAATGTGACTCCACCTGCAAGGAAGAGAGTGCCGGGAAGGTCGGCGATGGTTGATCCTTCGCCTTTGGTACGCTGCGAGAGGTCACTGGTGTCGGCTCCGAAAGCTGCAGAGGTGTATGCCTTCTCGCGTGAGGCTTCCACCGTGTGCTGGGCTGCGTTGTCGCCGCGCACCATGGCGATGACATTTCCCGCGCGGTCTACGACGGAGACGGTGACGAAGCCGAGACCGTCGGCGCGGCATTTCGCCAGGGCCGCACCAGCAGCCTTCACTGCTGCGTCGGCACTGAGTCGATTCTGAGTGACAATCGCCGAATCACCGGTCGCGGCAGGCTGCTGCGTGGCAGAAATCGACGTCGTGCTCGATGCGTTCGCCACCGGTGTGTCGGTGGTCGAGCATGCGGCGCTGGCAAGGATTGCGACAACCGGAACGGCGACAGCGAGCGTACGGGGAAGTCGTGTGTAAATGCGGTGGTTCATGTCGGGCACACTTTCAATCGAATGGTTCGAAACCGTCCACTACAGCGTCGCGTCCGGGTGCGGGTGCGCACATCGGGCGCTCGGGTGACGAACCGTGCCCCCTACGGCTACCCGGATATCATCCGAATGGTTGATACGACGGCCTGGTGCCCTCCGTAACATTCGAGGGATGAGTAACGGAGCCATGAACGCCGACGCCGAACGCGGCCTACGCGGCCCGTTGGCGTATGCGATCCACGCGTCGTTCTTCGTACTGCTGTCTACATCGGGAGTTCGGTACGTCACAGTCCACGGGACCAGCGGTCGGTTCGGGGTGGTACTCGTCCTGGCCGTGGTCCTCGCCCTGCTCTACGCCGTCATGGCCACGGTGTCCTCGCGAGATGTGGTTCGCCAACGGCTGTGGATGTGGCCGGTACTGAGCGCATGGGCAGCGCTGGTCTGGCTTGCCCCGAGTTTCGCGTGGTGTGCGTTTCCCGTTCTCTTCCTCTGCATTCGTCTGTATCCGAGCAAGATCGCCTACCCCCTCGTCGGGATCCTGGGCGTCCTCGCCGGTATCGCGTTCTACCGGGTCACCGGTCGTGCCGAATTGGTGACACTTCTCGGGCCGCTGTGCACCGCGGCACTGGTCGCGGCCGCGTACGGGCAGATGGAACGAGATGCCCGAGAACGCCTTCGGCTTCTGCGTCAGATAGCAGAAGCGCAATCTGCATTGGCAGATACCGAACGCGCTGCCGGCGTTGCCGCTGAGCGAGAGCGCCTCGCGCGCGAAATCCACGACACCGTTACCCAGGGACTGGCGAGCGCCCTTCTACGGCTCGAGGCAGCCGAACAAACGTGGAATACAACGGGTTCGCCGTCTCGAGCCGATGTCGATGCCGCAGCAGAGAACATCCGAACCAGCTTGATGCAGAGTCGCGACCTCGTCCACGATCTGGCGCCGACCAAGGGCGGCACGGGCGACTTCGACGCCTTGGTCGTGGCCGCCGCCCGCCAGTTCGTCCCGGCCGTTCGGATCCGCACCGTCGGTGAAGCCGTCATCTTGCCCTCGGACGTAGCTCATGCCGTCGTGCGAGTGGTCTCGAGCGCGTCCTCCAACATCGCCCGCCACGCTCGCGCCGAAACGGCGGGCGTGACGATCACGTATCTCGACCACTCCGTCTCCGTAGACATCTTCGACGACGGCGTCGGCTTCGATCCGGGAAAGCTCGCCGACCATTCTCGGTACGGTGGATACGGCCTGCGTGCGATGCGAAGCCGCGTCGCACAGCTCGGCGGATCGTTCACCGTGGAAAGTGCACCGGGAGACGGCACCGTCGTCGCGGCCCAGTTCCCTCTCGAACGGAGGATCCGGTGACCACCACCATTCGCGTGTTCCTCGTCGACGATCATCTGGTCGTGCGAGCCGGGCTGAGAGCGCTGCTGAACACTCAGCCGGACGTCGAAGTAGTAGGCGAAGCATCGTCCGGCGAGGAGGCGGCCACGGCGATACCGTCGGCCTCACCGGATCTGGTGATGATGGATCTGGACATGGGCACCGGTATGCACGGTGCAGAAGCGATCAAACGCCTGCGAAGCGACGGTGTCGATGTTCCCGTACTGGTTTTCACGACGTATGACACCGACGCCGACGTCGTGCGGGCCGTGGACGCCGGTGCCATCGGCTACCTACTCAAGGACTCGACGCCCGACGAGATCTTCGGCGCGGTGCGCGGCGCGGTAGCCGGGCGCAGCGTTCTCTCTCCTACCGTGGCCTCTCGTCTTGTCCAGCAGATGCAGCGCCCGCAGGAAGCGCTCACCGCGCGTGAGTCCGAACTGCTCAGTCTGCTCGCCGAGGGGATGACCAACCGCGAGCTGGGTAAAGCACTCTTCATCAGCGAAGCGACGGTGAAAACACACCTCGGGCACATCTACGCCAAACTCGGTGTCGATAACCGCTCTGCCGCAGTGTCCGTCGCACTACGTCGCGACGGAATACGCTGACCTCGGTGGCAGCCGAACAGCTCAGCCGCCCATCGCCTTACGCACTCCGTCGATCAGTTCGAGGAATTCAGCCTTGGGAGCAAAGTCGACATACTCCGAGTCGTCGATCGCTCCGGGAACGTGACCGGGTGCCCAGTAGAACACGTCGCCGGCATCGTAGGTTTGCCGACCTGCTTCGGAATCTGTGTAGATCCTTCCTTTCAAGACGTATCCGTAGTGCGGACATTGACAGCGCCCGCCTTCCAATTGTGCGAACGGTTCGGCGAAGTCTGCACCAGCAGGAATTTTGACGAAGTTGACGATCATGTCGCCTTCTTCTCGCATCCGCAATTCGAATTCGCCGTCCTGCAACACGATGGGAAGATCGTGAGCCGAGATGGTGCGCATAGGAGTACCTTTCGACTTCAGAAGGGGAAGGTCTGCGCCGCTGGCCGGCTGGTTCGCCACTGCCAGGTGGTGAATTCGTCCCAACTGCTTTGAGTTCCGAATCTCGCGCCGTTTCCGGAGGCACCCGTGCCACCGAATGGTGCATAGGCATCGTTGTTCAAAGTCTGATCGTTGATGTGCACGATGCCGGTACGCAGTCGGTCCGCGATCCGCTCGCCGCGTTCAACCGATCCTGTTTGAATGGCAGCAACCAGACCGTATTCGCTGTCATTGGCCGACCTGACTGCCTCGTCTTCGTCCTTGACGATCACGACGGGCGCCACGGGCCCGAAGATTTCTTCACGGAACGCGGGCATGTCCGAGGTGACTCCGGCCAGGACGGTCGGCTGATAGAAGAGCCCTTCGTATGTTCCACCGGCGCGGATTTCGGCGCCGGCCGCCTTGGTGCCCTGGACGATTCGATCGACGTTCGCAATCTGCCGCGCGTTGATGAGCGGTCCGAGAGCGACGTCGCCCGTATTGGGATCCCCGACCGGCAGGACCGCTGCGCGCTTGGCCAGCAGGTCCAGGTACTGATCGGCGACCGATTCCAACACGATGTGGCGGCCTGCGGTCATGCAGACCTGCCCCTGATGCAGGAACGAACCCCACGCGCCCGCCGAGCTCGCGGCATCCAGGTCTGCGTCGTCGAGGACAATCAGCGCATTGTTCCCACCCAGTTCCAGCGAGACACGCTTGAGCGTGCGACCGGCAGTTGCCCCGACCTGACGGCCGACGGCGGTCGAACCCGTGAAGGACACCATCGCGATGCTCGGGCTCTCGCACAATGCCTGACCAGGTTCCGCGTCACCGGCGAGCACATGCAGGAGGCCTTCGGGAAGACCTGCGGACGTGAACAATTCCGCGATGACCGCACCCCCGCTGATCGCGGTTTGAACATCCGGCTTGAGAACGACGCCATTTCCGAGCGCCAAGGCGGGGGCGACAGCGCGCATGGCGAGGAGAAGCGGGAAATTCCACGGGCTGATCACGCCGACCACACCCAGGGGCACCCGGCGACCGATGCTCGTGCGCCCCTCCTGGCTGGCGGGCAGAAGGTGCCCGAACGGCTGTGTCGGCAGCGCCGAGGCTTCCCACAGTTCGGAGATGACAAGATCAACTTCGAATGCGGCTTTCCCTGGTACGGAACCACCTTCACGGATCAACCAGCGCTCCACCTCGGCTCGCTCGGCTTCCAAAATCTGCGCTGCCTTACGGATCACCGAAGCGCGAGCCTGCCCGATCGTCGCCGCCCACGCCGGCTGCGCGGCCGACGCGATGTGTGCCGCTCGATCGATATCCGCAGCAGTCGCCGTGCCGATCACCCCGAGCACCTCGCCGGTAGCCGGTTCGAGCGACTCGACGGTGTCACCGCCTCCGTCGATCCATTGGCCGTCGAAAATCTTTCCGTGCCATTGCTGATGAGCGAGCAGATTCGTCATGCGTTCCTCGATTCGTAGCTTTCGCTGCGGTCCTCGCTGTTCGTGGACCTGAGCTCTTCGCGAGCCTGAAAAAGCGATCTGAAACACACTCTGCCCCGGTATTCGGGCTCCCAGTTGTCGTGATCGGACACGTTTGTTGTTCGGATGCGACAGATCAGTGACGTTCGCGGGCGTTCGGATCAGGCGAGTTACGTACTTCCGACGGCGCCGCACCGAATTCCGCTTTGAACGCACGCGAAAACGCTGGTGCGTCATGGAAACACCATCGTGCGGCCAGGATGGAGATCGAATGACCCCGCAGTGAGACGTCGGTGAGATCGCGGCGTACGCGGATCAACCGTTCGCGGCGAATCAGCGCACTGAGGGTCAGATCCCCGTCACCGAAGTGACGCTGAACGGTTCGCGGCGACAGGTGCAACGCACCGGCGATCGACGCGACCGAGAGGTCTGGTGAGTCGAGATTCCGAAGCGCATATCGCAAGATCTCCTCTCGCGTCGAACGTCCGGGTGTCGCGGGCGCAGATCCTTGCATCAGAACTGCCGAAGCGAGATTGACTCCAGCATCTCCGAGAAGCCCGGCTGCGCTGCCGTCGACCTGGGATGCAACAGCGCCCGAGAGGAAATTTTCCAGCAATGCACCGGACCCACGCCGACCGTCGTGGGTGCGCTCGAGCGCGCAATTCAGTTCTCGCTCGGTCAGACTCACCGCACTGCGCGGTAGGGTCATGACGGTGCACGACCAGTGACCGTCGAAACGCAGCGCGTACGAATGCTCGACGTCGTAGAGAATCATCGCGCCGGGCGGGGCCGTCAACTCGCGGTCCGATTGGCGCAGTATCGCGCTCCCGGTTCGGACCGTGCAGATCTTGAGCAGATCACTACCGTGTCGCTTTGCTGCGCGTGCGCTCCGCCGCAGTATCTGCGGTGAACCGGAGATGTCGAAAGCGCCTACGTCCCCGAGACTTACGCCGCTGACCGTACCGACAGGCGCGGCATCGACGGAACTCTCGGGGCACAGGCCACCGAAGGTCTCCGACATCTCGCAGTGCCACTGCTGCACAGATTCCGGCAGGCTCGCAGGCGTGGCAGACACGGCAGACATGGCGGGCTACTTGATCGAAGATCCGTGCTGCGTCAACGGCATGACCTCGATGGTCATGTATGGGAACAGGGGCAGGTTCCAGAGAATCTCATGGAGTTCGTCAGCCGACTCGACATCGAAGATGCTGATGTTGCTGAACTGTCCCACAATTCGCCACAGATGTACCCACTTTCCCTGTCGCTGAAGGTCTTGCGAGTACGCCTTCTCCGTTGCGACGGTATCGGCGCGTATTTCCGGATCCAGGTCGCGCGGAATATCGACGTCCATCCGAACGTGAAAGAGTGCCATGTTCTTCTATCCTCTAGTTCCTGGTCCAGGTCTTGACGGCGTCCATGTTCAGTTCGACTCCCAGGCCAGGTCCGGCGGGGAGGTGCAACTGACCCTCGGAATACTTCAGGGGTTCCTGAAGCAACTCTTCGCTGAAGAGCAGTGGGCCGAAAAGCTCTGTTCCGAAGTTGATTCCGGGCTCGGCGCACGCGAAGTGCAACGAAGCGGCGGTGCCGATCGGGCCTTCGATGGACGTCGCACCGTGGCACGCGATACCGGCGGCCTTGGCAATCGCGACGATGTCGCGGCTGCGCTGGAGGCCACCACATTTGGTGGTCTTGAGGGCGATGACATCGGCGGCGCTCCGGCGGGCGATTTCCAGAGCGTCGTGTGGGGTCTGCACACTCTCGTCGGCCATGATCGGAATCGGTAGAAGCCTACTGAGTTCGGCGAGGACCTCGATTTGGTCTGCCGGAGTGGGTTGTTCGATCAGTTCGACTCCACCCTCGGCGAGTTGCGGCAAGTACCGCAGGGCAGTGAAGCGATCCCACCGTGCGTTGACGTCGACACGGACTCCGGCGTGGCCGTCCAGCGCCTGCGCGATGTTGACGATGCGCGCAACGTCGACTGCTGGATCGAGTGCTCCCATCTTGAGTTTGAAGCTGAAATTGAGCCGGGATTCGAGCTTTTCGTGAGCTTCCTCGATGATCTCGTCCGCCGGCGCAGCACCCAGTGCCCACGTGACGTCGACACTCTCGCGGAAAGCCCCGCCGAGGAGCGTGTGCACGGGGACTCCCAGGCTACGCGCCCAGGCGTCGTGCAACGCCACGTCGACTGCGGCCTTCGCGAATCGTGCATTGGCAACAACTTTTTCGATGTCGGCCATGATCGCGGTGATGTGATCCACGCGCCTGCCGACCACCACCGGCGCGATGTACTTCTCGATGATGACCTGCATCGTCTCCACCGATTCGCCACCCCACCACGGCCCGCCCGGAACGACTCCTTCGCCGTATCCGATCACCCCGTCGGAGGTGCGAATCGCGACCAGCAACAACGGCTGCGCCGTCATCGACGTGGTGGCGAACTTGTGGGGGCGAACCAGCGGAACGTCGAGGATGGTCGTCTCGATGGAGACGATCGACAGGTCTGTCATCAAATCACTTTCTTCAGAGCAGTTGTGGATCAGGCCGGATCGAGCACGAAGTCGTATGTGACCCGGTTGGTTCCGTCGGCACCTGGCTTCGGATCGAGAATCAGTTCGGGCTTCGTCGCCGTTGCCACGTCGTTCTCGATCCACTCTCCATCCTTGAAATAGAGCTGGGTGGTGATGGTGCGCTTACCGGGAGCCTTCACCATGAGGTGCAGGTGAGCCGGACGCCACGGGTGCCAGCCGGCCTTCTCGATGAACCAGCCGGTGGGGCCGTCGGTCGGGATCTGGTACGGCGCAGGCTGAATCGTGGTGATCTCGAAGCGTCCCTCGTCGTCGGCGACGATCGTTCCGCGGAGGTTGCCGTCGGGGATGTGCGGCGCGAAATGGGAGTAGTAGCCCTCGTCGTCCGCGTGCCAGAGTTCGACGGTTGCACCGCCCAACCCCTTGCCGTCGAGATCGCGAACCTGGCCCTCGAAGACCAGCTTCGATCCAACCTCGTTGTCACGCATCGGAAGTTCACACTTGGCAGGCAACGTCTTGGCATCGGCAACGTAGTACGGGCCCTCGATGCTTCCCTTGGTGCCGTGCTGGCCGCGGTACGCGACCTCCTCGACGTTGTGCTCGAGGAAGACGTCCAGCCACAGGGGCCACTCGCCGAACTGGCCGATGTCGATGAGCCACTGCTTGAGGACGCGGTACTCGGGGTAGGTGATGCCGTGCTTGTCGATGACGCCTGCGAGTGCCTCGAGCACGTCCTTGGCGATGGCCGAGACGCGTTCGGGCGGGGTGTCCGCGCTGACTCGTTCCTGGAGGAACTTGTCGGTGGCGGCAGTACCCGAACCTACTGCGGTGGGGCTCTCGGAAGTGGTCATGTGGTCCTCCTCGGGGCCGTATGTGGCTGTTACCGGGTGGGTGCCGTACTGCTGGGCTGCGTCGGCTCCCCAAGTTTGGGTTGTACGCTCTGCGTACATCGGTTACGCTGTGCGTACGCTTGTACTGTGCGCCCAGTCACAAGGTTTGTCAACCTTCGAAGGCGCCGATCGGGCATACCCGCAGATGAAAGGCCATTCCGTGAGCGAGAACGATCGCGATTACATCCAGAGCATCGAGCGTGGATTTGCTGTGCTGACGGCCTTCGACGAGAAGAACCCCAACCCGTCGCTCGCCGATCTTGCCGCCGAAACGGGTCTCTCCCGCCCAGCGGTCCGGCGCATCCTCCTCACGCTGCAGAAGCTCGGATACGTCACCGGCAACAACAGTCGGTGGTCGCTCACCCCACGCGTTCTGAGCATCGGGCAGCACTTCTCGGCATCACATGCCTTGACGGAGGCGGCGCTCCCTCGTCTGTTGGAGATCGCAGAACACACCCACGAGTCGGCGTCGCTCGGGGTGCTCGACGGTGTCGACGTGGTCTACGCCGCGCGTGTACCCGTCCGGCGGATCATGAGCATCAACGTCAGCGTCGGCACCAGAGTGCCTGCATATGCCACCTCCATGGGTCGAGCCCTGCTAGCTTGGGCGCCAACCGAAATCGTCGACAACGTCATCGCGAACTCCACGTTCGACGCCCTCACACCCACCACGATCACCGACGAAGGCGCATTCCATACCGCCCTCCGGGTGGTGCGCGAGCAGGGATACGCGCTCACATCGGAGGAACTGGAAGACGGCCTGATTTCCCTCGCTGCTCCCGTCCGCGACGCCGGTGGAAGCGTCGTCGGAGTGACAGCGTGTTCGACCTCGGCCGGACGAACATCCCCGGAAGCTTTCCGCGCCGACGTCGCGCCGTTCCTTGTCGAGAAGGCGAATCAGCTCAGCGCGGACATGGGGTACCGGAGCTAGCGCCTCAACACCTCGGAAGGCAGCAATCCGTACTTACGCCGAAAGGACGACGCGAACCGTCCGGTATGCGTGAAACCCCATCTCACAGCGACATCGGTGACCGTCGTCGAGTCGTCGGCATCCACCAGATCTGCATGGACCCGCTCGAGACGGATGTCGAGCAGGCATTCCGACGGACTCCGGCCCACGTACTGCCGAAATCCCTCCTGCAATCTCCGTACGCTGACGCCCGCCACCTCCGCCATCTCGGCTGCGGTCCACACGCGGGCCGGGTCGTCGTGCATCTCGTCGAGCACCCGCTTGACGATACGTGGCCTGGCGTGTCGCACCGCGTCCTCGCTTTCGGGCATTGCGGCAAGGACGAATGCCGTGACCACGGCGCCGGAGAGCTGACCTGCCACCAGTTCGTTGTGCAGCACGCCGACCGGGCCGAGTATCTGATCCGACAGTGAGCGAACAAATTTCAGCCATCTGGCTCCGTCGTCGCCCCGAAGATCCACCTGATCAGGCAAGTGCATTCCGGGTCGACCGAGAACCTTTTCCATCTCACGGTCGAGGTACTGACGGTCCATCCGGACTCCGACGATCTCGCAGTCCGCACTCCACCGCGTGATTCTCGTCGTGATGTCGGGTGGACATACCGTCGCAACACCCTGCGTCGAGAGCACGTGCGAGCCCGCGAACACCGACTCGAGCTCGCCCGAGAGCGGGATGTTCACCCCATAGGCACCGGGATGATCGGATTCGACGGCGACGTCAGCTCCCCACCGAATATGAGCGATCCTCAGCGGTCCCAACTCGGTGGTGCACACCCCGACTCCACTGGCCGCATGCCGAGACAACGGCGTCAGCGTGTGCGGAAAATAGGCGTCCGAAACCGCATGACACGCCTCGTCCCAGTCGCTGGGAGCAGTACCGATCATGGAGTCGACCATCGTCCTTCTTCACCTTCCAAACCCGTGACCAGCCACATTGCCGAGCAAGGGCGCTGAACATCATTGAACACTGTGTCCCCGGTCACTTCCAAGAGAAAACGGGTACGGGCCGCGATCGGGTGCGCAATCCGGATAGCCACCGCGCTGTACGGATCGACCGAAGCCTGCGCCCGCCGTACGTTCGTCTTCACTCCCGGCGCGAGTCGCCCACTACTTCCCTCCCGCACTTCGCGGCACTCTCACTCAACCGCCATCCGACAAGGAGGTCCGGTCATGGAACAAAATCAGCTTCGAGGAATCTTCGGTCAATTCGCGAGCGGCGTCACCGTCATCACCTGTACCAATGCCGACGGTCAACCACACGGAGCCACGGTCACCGCATTCACGGCCATTTCCCTGGAACCACGGCTGTGCCAGATCACGATGACTCGCAAGTCCAAGGCGTGCGGCTACCTCGGCAACGCGCCGTTTGCGGTCAACATCCTTGCCTCCGACCAAGTGGACACGGCCATGCATTTTGCCGGCCGACCGCAGCGCACCGAACCGAGGTGGATCGACGGACCGACCGCTCCCCTGCTCGACGGCGCCGCAGCAACCATCTCGTGCGTCCCGTGGAGGGAGTACGACGGCGGTGACCACATCATCTTCATCGGCGAGATCGTCGACGCTCAGTCGAGTGGCAAGGATCCGCTTCTGTTCTACCGAAGCACTTTTCACGATCTAGGCGCTACCTCGTCGACCACAGTCTGGAACGGAAGTCAGGACGACCCCCACAGCGGCTGGTTCGACGCCACCACTTCGTTCACCCCGATTCATCTTCAGCCCGCACCCCAAACGATCTGAAAGGCTTTGCCATGACGACCACCGAAATTCCTCCCACCGGCGTCGATCCCGCAGATTCCGGAGCGCCACAGGTCAATCCGGCCGCCGATTGCGAAGCCAACCGCACGAAGAACTTCGCCACCCGACCGATGACCGGTGACGAGTACATCTCGAGCCTGCAGGACGGTCGCGAGATCTGGCTTCACGGTGATCGCGTCAAGGACGTCACGACACACCCCGCGTTCCGGAATCCGATCCGCATGACCGCGAGGCTGTACGACGCTCTGCATACGGGCGAGCACGTGGACGCCTTGACCGTTCCGACGGACACGGGCAACGGCGGTGTCACCATGCCGTTCTTCCGCACTCCGACGTCCTCGGCCGATCTGCTCAAGGAACGCGATGCCATAGCGACGTGGGCTCGTATGACCTACGGCTGGATGGGCCGTTCCCCCGACTACAAGGCGAGTTTCCTGGGCACCCTCCACGCCAACAAGGAGTTGTACGCACCGTTCCAGGACAACGCCGAACGCTGGTACCGCGAATCGCAGGAGAAGGTTCTGTACTGGAACCACGCGATCATCAATCCCCCGGTGGATCGCCAACTTCCACCGGACGAGGTCGGTGACGTCTTCATGAAGGTGGAGAAGGAAACCGACGCAGGTTTGATCGTCAGCGGCGCCAAAGTGGTCGCCACCGGATCGGCGATCACGAACTACAACTTCATCGCTCACTACGGTCTGCCGATCAAGAAGAAGCAGTTCGCCCTGATCTGCACGGTACCGATGGACGCGCCGGGTGTGAAGCTGATCTGCCGCACCTCGTACACCGAACATGCTGCGGTGATGGGCAGTCCGTTCGATTATCCGCTGTCGAGTCGCATGGACGAGAACGACACCATCTTCGTCTTCGACAAGGTGTTGGTTCCGTGGGAAAACGTCTTCATGTACGGCGACGTCGACCGGATCAACGCATTCTTCCCTCAATCGGGCTTCCTGCCGCGCTTCACCTTTCAGGGCTGCACTCGCCTGGCCGTCAAGCTCGACTTCATCGCCGGACTGTTGATGAAGGCACTCGAAGCCACCGGCGCCGGCGGCTTCCGCGGAGTCCAGACCCGTGTCGGTGAGGTGATCGGGTGGCGAAACCTCTTCTGGTCGTTGACCGAATCGATGGCACGCGATCCCGAACAGTGGGTCGGCGATTCGGTGATCCCGAAGCTCGAGTACGGCCTCACCTATCGAATGTTCATGATTCAGGGGTACCCGCGGATCAAGGAGATCATCGAACAGGACGTCGCGTCGGGCTTGATCTACCTGCCTTCGAGTTCACTCGACTTCAAGAGCCCGGACGTGCGTCCGTACCTCGACAAGTACGTTCGCGGTTCCGACGGCATCACCGCCGTCGACCGCGTGAAAGTCATGAAGGCGCTGTGGGATTCGATCGGGACCGAGTTCGGCGGCCGACACGAACTCTACGAGCGCAACTACTCCGGCAATCACGAGAACGTCAAAGCCGAACTGCTGTTCGCAGCCCAGAATCGTGGACACGCAAGTTCCATGAAGGGACTGGCCGAGCAGTGCTTGAGTGAATACGACCTCGACGGCTGGACGGTCCCTGACCTCATCGGCAACGACGACGTCTCGTTCTTCAAGAACCGGTAATCCCCTCGGCAGGTAGGGCGGACTCGCGATGTCGAGTCCGCCCTGCTCGTCGTCTTCAGCAGGCATGGCCCATCAGCAGAATTCGACGAACACTGCACCCTTGGTCAGGACTAGGCAATTGCCTAGTGTGACCCGAGACACACGATGTCAAGGTGAATTCAGTACCGGACGCAGCCCCGTCCGGAAAGCGGGTCCCACCGATTTGGTCCGACAGCCCTCGGCTTTCTCGGTAGGCGCCCACTCTTATCTGGAGGACACCCATGACGGATATGTTGGATGCTGCCCGCGGCACCGACCAGTTCGCGAACATTCGCGCCGCCCTCGACGACGCGCTCGTCGAGGACCCGGAGACCGGCCGCTACCAGGTGCGGCGCAGCGTCTTCACGGACGAGCAACTGTTCGAACTCGAGATGACGCACATCTTCGAAGGCAATTGGATCTACCTCGCGCACGAGAGCCAGATCCCGAACGTCGGCGACTACTTCACCACCTACATGGGCCGTCAGCCCATCGTGATCACCCGCAACAAGGACGGCGAATTGGGTGCGCTGATCAACGCATGCAGCCACCGCGGTGCGATGCTCTGTCGCCGTAAGACCGACAACCGAACCACCTTCACCTGCCCGTTCCACGGCTGGACCTTCAACAACAGCGGAAAACTCCTCAAGGCCAAGGACGCTCGCACCGGTGGCTATCCGGAGCAGTTCAACAAAGACGGCTCACACGACCTGACCAGGGTGGCGCGGTTCGAGAACTATCGCGGCTTCCTCTTCGGCAGCCTCAACCCCGACGTGCTGCCACTCGAAGAGCACCTCGGTGACACCACGAAGGTCATCGACATGATCGTCGATCAGTCACCTGACGGACTCGAAGTTCTGCGCGGTGCATCCACCTACACCTACGACGGCAACTGGAAGTTGCAGACCGAGAACGGTGCCGACGGCTACCACGTGTCTTCGACGCACTGGAACTACGCCGCTACCACCGCTCGCCGCACCGCCGGTGAATCGTCCAACGAGACCAAAGCCATGGACGCCGGCACCTGGGGGAAGCAGGGCGGTGGATACTTCTCCTACGACTACGGCCACCTCCTGCTCTGGATGTGGTGGGGCAATCCCGAGGACCGACCCCTGTTCGAACGCAAAGCAGAACTGGAGGCTCAGTTCGGTTCCAAGAAGGCCGAATTCATGGTCGGTGCGTCGAGAAACCTCTGCCTGTATCCGAACGTCTACCTCATGGATCAGTTCAGCAGCCAGATCCGGCACTTCCGTCCGATCTCCGTGGACCAGACCGAAGTCACCATCTACTGCATCGCGCCCAAGGGAGAGAGCGCCGAAGCGCGCAGCAACCGCATCCGTCAGTACGAGGACTTCTTCAATGCCAGCGGTATGGCCACCCCGGACGATCTCGAAGAGTTCCGTTCCTGCCAGAAGACCTACCAGGCAGCCGGCGCCCCGTGGAACGACCTCAGCCGTGGCGTCACACACCAGATTCCCGGTCCGAACGACGTCGCGAAGGATCTCGGCATGAATCGTGTGCTCTCGAGCGGAGCCAAGACCGAGGACGAAGGCTTGTATCCCATTCAGCACGGGTACTGGCGCGACGCCATGCTTGCGGCCGTAGATGCCGAGCAAGCCGCTTCCAACCGGACCATCTGAGGACCATCATCATGACTGTCACCACCACCAATGCCGTCGCCCTCGAAACAGTGCAGCAGTTTCTCTACCGTGAGGCTCGCTATCTGGACGATCGCGAGTTCGAGAAGTGGATCGAGTGCTACCACCCCGATTCCGAGTACTGGATGCCCGCATGGGCGGACGACGGCGAGCTGACCACGGACCCGGCCGCAGAGATCTCCCTGATCTACTACCCGAATCGCGGCGGTATCGAGGACCGCGTGTTCCGAATCAGGACTGACCGTTCCAGCGCGACAAGCCTTCCCGAGCCCCGCACCGGTCACAACATCACCAACGTGGAAGTGATCGAAGAACGCGGCTTCGTCGTCGACGTCCGCTTCAATTGGTTCACGCTGTACTTCCGCTACAACACAGTCGATACCTACTTCGGCACCTCGCACTACACGATCGACTTCGCGGGCGAGCAGCCGTTGATCATGAAGAAGAAGGTAGTCCTCAAGAACGACTACATCCATCACGTGGTCGACATCTACCACTTCTGACACGACTTCCCTTCGAATCGAGCTGTTTCCCATGAGCATTCAAGCTGCGCCGACCTTTCAAGTAGCCCTGAGTTTCGAAGACGGCATCACCCGCTTCGTCGAATGCAACACCGACGAGACCGTCGCGGACGCGTCGTACCGCGCACGAATCAACATTCCGCTCGACTGCCGCGACGGAGCATGTGGCACCTGCAAATCACTCTGTGAGTCAGGTACTTTCGACGCCGGCGACTACATCGAGGAGGCCCTGACGGACGACGAGGCCGAGCAGGGATACTGCCTTCCGTGCCAGATGGTGCCGGAATCTGATCTCGTGCTGCAGATTCCCACCACGTCGGCGGTCGCCAAGACCACTGCCGGTTCGTACACGTCCACCATCACCGAGATCATTCGCCATTCGGATTCCACGGTGGGTTTCACCGTCGCAGTCGACAACCGCGCAGATCTGGTCTTCCTCCCCGGTCAGTACGTGAACATCCTCGTTCCCGGAACCGAAGCGACGCGGTCGTACTCGTTCAGCTCCGGCCCTGAGGTCGAGTCGGCGTCGTTCCTGGTCAAGATCACCCCGGGTGGTCTGATGTCCGAGTATCTCAGTCAGCGCGCGCAGGTAGGCGACACTCTCGAATTGACCGGACCGATGGGTAGCTTCTTCCTCCGGTCAGGTCAACGGAGAGCCCTACTGCTTGCCGGCGGAACCGGCTTGGCCCCGCTGCTCTCCATACTGGAGAAGATGCGTACCGAAAGCTCCACTCGGCCCGTCCATCTGGTCTACGGCGTCAGCTCCGACACCGATCTCGTCGAACTCGACAAACTGCACGACTACGCGGAGTCTCTACCCCAGTTCACCTTCGACTACTGCGTATCCGATCCCGACAGCACAGCACCGAACAAGGGCTATGTCACGGGCTTGATCGAGCCCGATCACCTCGACGACGGCAACGTAGACGTCTACCTGTGCGGCCCGCCGCCGATGGTCGAAGCCGTACGTCTGCACTTCAAGGACGTATCGATCACACCCACGAACTTCTACTTCGAAAAGTTCAACAATGCGGCAGCACCGGCTGATTCACCGGCAGCCTCGGCCGAAGAATCAGCTGCCGGCCCGTACGAGATCGGTGAAGAACATCTGCCGGTCGCGGAGTCGGACGCACAGTTCGACGCTCGGATGGCACTCGAACTCGGAGCAATGGAACTCACGATCGGCCGCCTCACTCCAGCACAGTTGACGGAGTACCGCATTCTGGCGGAGAACTCGGCTGCTTCCATCGACCGCGATCACTTCACGGACGCAGCGGCATTCACCGAAACCAATGCCCTGTTCCACGACTTCCTCTTCCGCTGCACCGGAAACGAAGTGCTGCTGCAGGCATACCACCGTCTCGAGGTCACACAACTGATGAACCGAGTGCTCCGCACCGCCGATTGGGTGGACGAACATGTCGCGGAGGATCACTCACGTATCGTGAGTGCATTCGAGCAGAATGATCGCGCCGCGGCCCGTGATCTGATCGTCCAGCACAGCGAACACGCCAAGTCGACGATGCACCGCGCCATCACTGACGCTCGGGAAAGTGTGGCGTCGTGAGCACGAGATTCTTCGCCGGCCGGTTCGACGACCGGGTCGTGGTCGTCACCGGAGCGGCTCAGGGGATCGGGCGCAGCGTTGCCGAAAGAGTTTCCGCAGAAGGTGGTTCCGTCGCGCTTGTGGATCGAGCTGAACTGGTTCACGACATCGCGACACCGCTGGAGCGTTCCCATTCGGTGACCGCGGACCTCGAGACGTTCGAAGGTGCCCAGAATGCAATAGATTCCGCATTGGAGCGCTTCGGACGCATCGACGTCCTGATCAACAACGTCGGTGGGACCATCTGGGCCAAACCCTACGAGCACTACACGCCGCAGCAGATACAAGCCGAGGTCACACGATCACTGTTCCCCACGCTCTGGACGTGTCGCGCCGTACTGCCCCATCTGATCGAGCAGGCGAGCGGCACCATCGTCAACGTCTCCTCGGTCGCCACCCGCGGTGTCAACCGTGTTCCTTACGCGGCGGCCAAGGGCGGGGTCAGCGCGATCACCGCTGCACTGGCGATGGAAGTCGCGCAGTACGGAATACGCGTCGTGGCAACCGCTCCCGGCGGAACCGAGGCGCCACCACGCGTCGTGGCACGCGGGCCGGGTGCCGAGACCGACGAGGAGAAAGCCTGGTACCAGCAGATCGTCGACCAGACCGTCGACTCGTCGCTACTCAAGCGTTACGGCACCCTGGACGAACAGGCTGCTGCTATCACTTTCCTTGCCTCCGAAGAGGCTTCGTATGTCACCGGAACGGTTCTGCCCGTCGCCGGTGGCGACCTCGGCTGAATCCAGCCTCCCCCGATTCCTGATCTCTCGAACGGAGATTCGCCATGTCCTCGATCGAACGTGGTTCCTGGGCCAGTGCCCGCCATCGCTCGTCAGTGTTGTGGGTGGTCACCATCGCCGCCATTGCCATTCTGTTCGACGGATACGACCTGGTCGTGTACGGCACGATCCTGCCCGTACTCATGGACGACCCCAGCCATATCGGCACCTTGACCGCATCTCAGGCCGGCGCGTTGGGTTCGTATGCACTCGTCGGAGTGATGGTCGGCGCACTGACGTGTGGAGCGATCGGCGATCACTTCGGTCGCCGAAAGATGATGCTGGTCAACATCATCTGGTTCTCGGTCGGAATGGCACTGGCAGCGTTCGCCACCAGCATCACCACTTTCGGTCTGCTGCGGTTCTTCACCGGCATCGGTGTCGGTGGGCTTGTCGCCACCGCCGGAGCCATGATTGCCGAGTTCGCGCCGCCGGGACGCCGCAATCTGTTCAACGCCATCGTCTACAGCGGTGTCCCGGCCGGTGGCGTCATGGCTTCCGTCCTGGCGATCGTTCTCCGTGATTCCATCGGATGGCGCGGACTGTTCCTCATCGGCGCCCTGCCATTGGTGTTCCTGTTCCCACTCGCCTGGTTCAAACTGCCCGAGTCTCCCGCGTGGCTGATTGCTCGCGGACGTGTCGAGGAAGCTCGCGCCATTTCCTCGAAAACCGGAATTCCATTGCCTGTCGGTACAGATCGACCCAACGACGCCGTAGCCGAGAAGGTCGGCTTCCGAGCGTTGGCGAGCAGACAATATGTCTGGGGCACCGCGCTTCTCGGCCTCATGAGCTTCGCCGGCCTCCTCCTGACCTACGGACTGAACACCTGGCTGCCCAAGATCATGGAAAACGCGGGATACAACGCGAAGGGTTCGCTCTCGTTCCTGTTGGTACTCAACGGCGGTGCCATCATCGGTGGACTTCTCGCCTCCAAGATCGCAGACGTAACCGGTCCACAGCGGGTTGTCGCAACCACCTTCGGCCTGGCCGCACTCGCCCTGCTCCTGTTCACATTCGGGTTCCCGCTTCCCGTACTCCTCGCCTCCGTTGCCATCGCGGGTGTCGGAACCATCGGTACTCAGGTTCTGATCTACGGATTCGTGTCCAACTACTATTCGACGGCCGCTCGGGCCGCAGGTGTCGCGTGGTGCGCCGGATTCGGACGTCTGGGCGGGATATTCGGGCCACTGATCGGCGGAAGTTTGATCAGCGCCGGAATCAGTTCCGAATCGGCGTTCTACGTCTTCGCCGGCATCGCGGTGCTTGGCGCCATCGTCACCTTCTTCGTGCCGAAGCAAGCACCCGACCTGGGTGCCACTGCACTTCGATCCGATGGAGACCGTGCCGAAAAGGAAACCCGTGGTGAGCCCGGCGTTACGGTAGTCGGGTGACACTTCGTGACCTGTTGCTCGGCCGAGAACGCGAGCTCGCCGTTCTCGGCCGAGCCTTGGCCGCGGCAGAGACAGGAGTGCCGACTCTCGTGCTGGTCGAGGGCGATGCCGGTAGCGGTAAGTCCACTCTCGTCGACCGGTTCGCCGAAATCTCTTCCGCTCATACGCTCCGCCGCGCTCGTGGGCTGGAGTGGGAATCGAACACTGCCTTCGGAGTGATCGAACAACTACTCGAACGTCCGGTTTCCAACTCGGACCCGGTCGCCGTTGCACACGAGATCGTCGACGCAGCGGAGCAACTGACCCTGATCGTCGTCGACGATGCCCATCACAGCGATGTCAGCTCGCTTCAGGCAATCACCTCCGCCCTCCATCGAGGCCGAACGGCACCACTGCTGTTCGTCCTCGTCGCCGAGGAAACGCCGTTCCTGCGCGAGGATGTCAGGCAGATTCTCGACCTGCACTGGTCGACGCGATTGCACATCAGCCCGATCGACGCACCCGTCATCATCGACATCGCGCGCATGCGAAGCGGAATCGACCTCAGCTCCGGCGTCGCGCTTGCCCTTCAGGACTTCACCGCGGGCAACACACTCGACATCGTCTCGCTTCTCGACGAGCTGCCACCTACCTATTGGACCCAGTGGCACCGAACTTTGCCCGTCCCTCGCCATCGTGCAGTATCGATCGCCGCCGCCCTCGCTACGTGTTCGGCGGGAGCACGAACGTTGATCGAAGCCGCAGCAGTTGTCGGGCGCAGCACGACGTTGTCGCATCTTGCTCAGCTAGCCGAAATCGACGACGTGGTCGGCGCCTTGGACAGCGCCTTCGCCAGCGGCCTCCTTTCTGTCCACGAGCAGCGCGGCAGCACCGAGGTGTCACTGAGCAGCACGATGGTCACGGCCGCAGTGCGCGGGGCGTTGGGACCCGCGCACTTGCATCTGCTGCACACACGCGCAGCCGAGATCGCTTGGGGAGAAGGTGAACGGCTTTTCCACCTTGCCGCTGCCAGCACCACCCATGACGAGGACCTCGCCGCCGAACTCGTTGCGTACGCATCACTACGAGCATCCGACGGCGCGTGGTCGGAAGTCGCCGACGCCATGGTCACGGCAAGCCGTCTCACGACGGCCCGAACCGAACACGAGGACCGACTGCTCCGCGGAGTCGACGCGCTGACCGGATCGGGTGACATCCCCCGCGCCATGGTCTTCGTGCCGGAGATCGAGAGTATTTCGCGCGGGCCTCTCCGCGACGCCGTCCTCGGCTACCTCGCCATCCATAGAGGGCGACCGACCGAGGCCGCCGATCTTCTGACCAGAGCGTGGGACAGCTGCAGCGTGGATCGTGAGCCAGGCATCGCTGCGATGATCGCCCAACGAATGGTCCTGCATTCTCTGGCTCG
Source organism: Rhodococcus sp. 008 (assembly GCF_001682295.1). Taxonomy (NCBI): domain Bacteria; kingdom Bacillati; phylum Actinomycetota; class Actinomycetes; order Mycobacteriales; family Nocardiaceae; genus Rhodococcus; species Rhodococcus sp. 008. The sequence goes on from NZ_CP012749.1 coordinate 1,557,742, forward strand.
GCTCGATGGCACGGCGCTCGTCGAGTGGGTTGACCGTGCAGTCGAATTGGTGGGCCCTTCTGATCCCGCAGCAGTGGAGTCCGAAGCGATCAAGGGTCTCGGGCTCGGTGCTACCGGAAGAACCGAGAATGCGCTCGCGGCATACGCCGAACTCTCCGATCGTGTCCGCCCCGGAGCCCAAGCACAGCGCTTCCAGATGGGACGCGGATGGCTCGAGCTTGCGTTGGACCACCCGGAGTCCGCCAGACGCGACCTCGAAAGTGCGGTGTCCACAGAGTTTTCCAGTGGTTCGGCAAGAATCTCACTGTGGGCACAGGCCTGGCTCGCCCGCACTCAATTCGCTCTCGGCGCCTGGGACGAAGCGCTCTCGACCGTCGAGGGCGCCGGTGCCGAGGTGGATCGGTTCGAGATCGAGATCATCCGGCCGTTGGTCCACTGGTCGGGAGCACAGATTCACGCTCTGCGCGGCAACTGGGAACTGGCCCGTGACCATGTGCGACGTGCGTACGCCGGCATTCACGCCTACGAAATCATGTATGTTCCTGCACTTCTCGCCAGGGCCCAGGTTGCCGAGGCCGCCGCCGACTACGCCGAAGTTCTGGTGGCGCTGGCTCCGCTCACCTCGAGCAAGGCGCAACAATGGCTCGACGAGCCGGGCTTCTGGCCGTGGGTCGATCTCTACGCCAATGCATTGGTCATGGTCGGGCGAGCTGATGATGCCGACGCCTTTCTGCAACCACACGAGCAGACCGCACGACGTCGGGAGCACCGCTCAGCTGCGGCACGTCTCGGCTACGTTCGCGGCCGGATCCACGGCGCACGGGGCGAACTCGACTCGGCAAGAGAAAGTTTCGATGCTGCACTACTCGGCATCGAGACGCTGCCGCTCCCCTACGACCGAGCCCGAATCAATTTTGCCTACGGCCAAACTCTCCGCCGGGCCGGGAAACGCGCGGAGGCCGACGTCGTCCTCCGCGCCGCCCGCGAGCTGTATCACTCGTTGGGCGCCGCTACTTACGTCGAGCGCTGCGAGCGCGAACTCCGCGCGGGCGGGTTGAACCTCTCGCGGACGGAGAAGGGAATCACCGACCTGACCCCGCAAGAACGAGCCGTCGCCGACCTTGTTGCAGCGGGCAAGTCCAACAAGGAAGCTGCCGGCGAATTGTTCCTCTCCGTCAAGACCATTCAATATCACCTCACGCGCGCGTACGCGAAACTCGGACTGCGATCACGGAGCGAACTCGCGGCTTTGTTCCGCGACCGAGGGCTTTCGGATCCGCATCAGGAGAACTGAGAACATGCCGGACACTTCGACGACCGCGCCCGTTCGCGTCGTCACCGAGCCACTCCCGCAACCGCTCTACGGCCCGAAGCGGGTCTTGCGCGACTTCGGCGGAACGTCCATTGCCAACGGAATCATCGGCATCGTCTTCTCGGCCACCGGGCCGGTGGCGGTCATTCTCGCTGCGGGGTTGGCGGGTGGACTGAGTCAAGCCCAATTGGCCTCTTGGCTTTTCGGTGCCTTCTTCGTCAACGGCATTCTCACCATCACGGCTTCCTGGCTGTACCGGCAGCCGCTGGCCTTCTTCTGGACGATTCCCGGAACCGTTGTCGTCGGAGCGTCGTTGGAGCATCTGCCGTGGGAGCAAGTGCTCGGAGCGTTCTTCGCGACCGGCGCCCTGATCTTGCTGTTGGGATTGACAGGGTGGGTCACACCGATCATGGCCGCATTACCCTTGCCCATCGTAATGGCAATGGTGGCAGGCGTTTTCCTTCATTTCGGAACGGATTTGGTCGAAGCGCCCGCCCACGACGCGGTGATCGCCCTGCCGATGATCGCCACCTTTGTCGCTCTGAGCGTGTTCGCCAAGCTGGGAAGATTCGTTCCGCCCGTTCTCGGCGCGTTGATCGTCGGCGTGGTCGTGATACTCGCGGCCGGAAGATTCAACTCCGCCGGCGACGCGCACGAGTGGCTGGCGCATCCGATGCTGACCACGCCAACCTGGTCTTGGCAGGCGATGATCGAACTGGTTGTACCGCTGGCGATCACAGTCGTCGTCGTGCAGAACGGCCAAGGAATCGCAGTCCTCCGCGCAGCGGGTCATCAACCGCCGATCGGGGCAGCAACGGTTGCCTGCGGTGTGTTCTCTCTCGTGAACGCGGCGGTGGGTTGTGTCTCGACGTGCCTTACCGGGCCGACGAACGCATTGCTCACGGCGTCGGGAGAGCGGACACGCCAATACACCGCCGGAATCTTCTGCGGCTTACTCGCCGTCGTCTTCGGACTGTTCGCCCCGACTTTCGTCGCGATGATGTTGGGAACTCCGACGGCATTCATCGTCACTCTGGGTGGTCTGGCCATGCTCAAGGCCTTACAGGGAGCCTTCGTGACCGCATTCGGCGGGAAATTCACCTTCGGCGCTTTGATCGCGTTCCTCGTGACGATCTCCGACATCGAACTACTCAATATCGGAGCCGCTTTCTGGGGACTCGTCTTCGGGGTCATCGCCTCGCGCATGCTCGAACGAGCCGACTACACCTGACATGCGAATATTCGCATACTCGACTTTGACAATCATTTACATTAAGCAGTAGATCTATACCCATGCACCTCAACACCCGCATGTCGCGGCGCCTCACCCTTGCCACATCAGTAGGCCTCTCACTCGCCCTCGTTACGGGTTGCTCGTCCGACAACAAGGACTCCGCCCAGTCCGAAACCACGACCACGACGTCGGCCGCACCAACCGAACAGGCCTCGGCAACACCACGTCTCGCCGTGTCGTACGACGGCGGCGTCCTGGTGCTGGATGCAACTTCCCTCGACGTGGTCGGCGAGACCGAGATCGACGGCTTCACCCGACTCAACCCGGCCGGCGACGGTCGCCACGTCATGATCTCTGCCGGCGAAGCATTCAAGGTGCTCGACACCGGCACGTGGTCTTCGGCTCACGGTGATCATTCTCATTACTACACAGCCGATCCCGCGATGTCCGAGGTCGAGTTCGCAGCCAACGAGCCCGGACACGTCGTACGCCATGCCGGAAAAACCGTTCTCTTCAACGACGGCTCGGGACTCGTCGAGATCTTCGATCCGGCGCAGTTGGCAAAACGCCAACCCCGCGTCGAGACGTACACCACGCCAGAACCCCATCACGGCGTTGCGGTCGCACTTGCCGACGGCAGCCTGTTGACGACCATCGGAAATTCGGAGTCCCGCAACGGCATTGCCATCCTCGATGCCGACCGCAAGGAAATCCTGCGCAACGAACAGTGCCCCGGTGTCCACGGCGAAGCAGTCGCTGCCGGCGAAGCCATCGTGCTGGGCTGCCAGGACGGGTTGCTCGTGTACAAGAACGGAGCGATCACCAAGGTCCAGAGTCCGGATGCATACGGCCGCATCGGAAATCAGGCAGGCTCGGAGGAGTCGGACATCGTGCTGGGTGATTACAAGACCGACAAGGACGCCGAACTCGAACGTCCGCAACGGGTCTCGCTGACCAACACGACGACGTCCGAACTCAAGCTCGTCGACCTCGGCACCAGCTACACCTTCCGCTCACTCGGCCGCGGACCACACGGAGAGGCACTGGTGCTCGGCACCGACGGCGCCATCCACGTCATCGACCCGAACACCGGCGTCGTCACCAAGAAGATCGCCGTCATAGACGCATGGACCGAGCCCACCAAATGGCAAGAGCCCAGGCCCGCGCTCTTCGTAGAAGATCACACCGCTTACGTCACCGACCCAGCGTCGAAGAAGCTGATCGCAGTCGACCTCGAGGACGGCAGCATCCTGACCGAGACCACTCTCGATCACGCCCCCAACGAATTGACCGGTGTCACCGGCTGATTCAGATCCTCACCTCAGGCCCCTATCTCACACCGAGATGAGGGCCTGAGCCGTTCTCGTGCTTCGCCTACTGACCAGGGAATCTCATACCCAGGCAATCCTCGAGGTGCTACGACGCGCATCTCAGAGAATCGAAGCCGTTGTCGCCAGCTCTGCTGGAGCTGAGCGATGAGCAGGACCACGATTGACCGCGGCACAAGTCAGCATGGAATAACTCCGTGTGGAGGTTCGTTGGAGATGGTGTCGGTGTTCGGTTCTTTGCCCCGGGTACCACCCCAGAATTGCCACTTCGAGTGGCCACTTGCCGAGAGGCGCAAGACGGGCACCGACGCGCTGGAGCCGCTGGACACCTTTCGGTGCCAGCGGCTTCGTCGTCTGAATGATCAGGCCGGGTTTTCGCCGGCAGCGACGTCGAGGATCCACGTCACCCCGAACGCATCGGTGAGCATGCCGAAACCGTGGCTCCACGCCGCGGCGGCAAGACCCTCGATGATCGATGCACCAGCAGAGAGTTTGGCCCAGTAGTTCTGCACCTCTTCGAGGGTTTCACCGCGAACCGAGACGAAGAACGGTTGGTCGGTGATCGTGGTGCCGTTCTCGCGGTGTGTCGAGCCTGCGTTGCCGGCCGAGCCGCCCGACTGTCCAGGGATGTCGTATGCCATCACACAGAAGCCGTCCTCTGTCTCCACCTGGCCGAACACGACGTTCTCAGCGCCGGGCACCTCCTTGGGCATCCCGAAGTCGCCGTAGGTTGCGATCGTGACCTGGCCACCGAAGACGGACTGGTAGAACTCCAGAGCCGCGCGGGCGTCTCCGCGGAAGTTGAGGTGGGTCGTTGTCTTGATGCTCATGTCTGCTCCTGGTACGAACGTCGCTCGGGTTTTCCCTGACAACGTCGACTCTCACAGCCGTATAGGACTGTTTTCGTCCTAGACTCGTCGTAGTCTCACCGCATGGCGACCACCACTCGACTCTTGAATCTGCTGTCCCTCTTGCAGACGAGACGCGACTGGCCGGGCGCTCTACTCGCCGAGCGGCTCGACATCAGCCATCGCACGGTCCGCCGCGACATCGACCGGCTCCGGGAGATGGGGTACAGCATTGCGGCGACCATGGGCCCGGACGGCGGATACCGACTCGACGCCGGCAGCGAGCTGCCACCCCTGCTGTTCGACGACGATCAGGTCATCGCACTGGCAGTTGCGCTGCAGGCGGCGACGCTGACCGGCGTCGGTATCGAAGAGGATGCGGTTCGAGCGTTGACCACTGTGCGGCAAGTGATGCCGTCGCGTCTGCGCCATCGCCTCGACGCGCTCAGTTTCACCACGATTTCGGCCGGTTCCGGCGACGCAGACTCCGTGTCCCCAGAGGTGCTCGTAGCGATTTCCGCTGCAGTCCGCGCTCGCGAGGTGTTCCGCTTCGATTACTCGAACGACCACTCAACCGACAACAGCGAAATAACACCCCCGCGCCGAGTGGAGCCGCATCATCTGGTGACCTCCAAGCGTCGCTGGTATCTCGTCGCGTGGGATCTCGCGCGAGACGACTGGCGAATCTTCCGCGCCGATCGCATCACCCCACGCACCCCGAACGGTCCCCGGTTCACGCCGAAGGAAATCCCCGGCGGCGACGTCAGCGAATACGTTTCCGCGCGCTTCAAAGGATCGGAACATATCAACAATTGGCCGTGCCACGGCAAGGTCGTTCTCCATCGACCAGCCAGTTATGTTCTTCCCTTTGTCGGGGACGGCATCGTCGAAGATCTTGGCCCCGAGCAGTGCAGTCTCGAAGCCGGATCATGGTCTTGGACGGCGCTGGCAGCCTCCTTCAACCGATTCGACACCGACATCGATGTCGTCGGCCCGGCAGAACTTACCCACGCTTTCGCGCAACTCGCCGCCCGCAACGCCGCGACTGCTGAGAGTTAGTCAGTCGTCTCGAATGAGATCCAGGTCTCCAACGCAACCGTGCGCCCGCGGGTTCGTGATAGCTTTCAAGTCCTCAGAGGACCTGAGGACTTGAAGACCTGAACGAAGGGATGCCCAAGGAGATGAAGAAGGGGCAAGTTGCATTTCTCACCGGCACACACGTCGTGAACGATCTGTACCAGGGGGCTGTGCCTGCGCTGTTGCCGTTCATGATGCTCGAACGCGGATATTCCTATTCCGCGGTCGCCGGAATCACGCTCGCCGCGACCGGACTATCCAGTGTCGTGCAACCTGCATTCGGCATGCTGGTCGATCGAAAGAGCCGAAACTGGCTGGTACCCACAGGTTTTGTGACGGCCGCAGCAGGCATTGTCGTGGCAGCGATGAGCACCACCTACATCGTCACTTGGCTGGCAATTGCCGTGGCCGGCATCGGCATCGCCGCATACCATCCTCCCGCCACAAATTTGGCACGCGCGGCTGGAGGTCATTCACAGAAAGCCATGAGCGTGTTCTCCGTGGGCGGTACGTTGGGCGCCTCGCTGGCGCCACCGCTTGTCACGCTCGTGGTTGGCTCACTCGGTTTGTCCGGCGGCTATCTACTCGCAGTTCCTGCAGTGGTGGCGGCTATTTGGTGGATGGTCGCCCAGTCGCGATCGGCCAACACGGGTGCGGCCGAGTCAGCCCAGTCGTTGAGTGCGCAACTGGCAGCGAACGGTCCCGTGTCAGACGATTGGCGCTCGTTCACACGACTCGTGCTGGTAACGGTCTGTTGGTCAATTCCGTACGTGACCACACTGTCGTTGGTCTCACCGTTCGTGCTCAACGCACTGAACGGATCGTCCTCGAGCGCTGCAATCGTGTTGTCCTCCTTCACATTGGCAGGAGCGGCCGGAACGCTACTGGGAGGAGTCCTCGCGGACCGTCGTGGTCGACGCGCATCCATCCGACTCGGCTACCTGCTTGCGGTACCTTCACTGGCACTGCTCGCTGCCGCCCCGCACGTCGCAGTTGCCGAATTGGGAATCGTCTGTCTCGGATTTGCTATGTTCCTGCCCTTCGCGCCACAGGTGACATTGGCGCAGGACTACCTACCGAATCGCCCCGGCACAGCAAGTGGGGTGACGCTCGGACTCGCGATGTCCGTGGGAGGCATCGCATCTCCGCTGTTCGGCTACCTGGCAGATCACTTCGGACCGCGCATGGCGATCGGGGCGACAACTGCAGTGCTGTTCGTCGGCGCCGTCATCGCATTCACCTTGCGCGATCGACGACTCGACCCGGAAGACGAGACGGAGCGCGAACTGGGCGTCATCGCCCTTCGATAAACCGAAAGACGGCCCCGTAGTCTGAAGATTCATCGGAGGACATGAAGTATTACTCGGTGAGCCGCTCCATTGCGGTTCACCGAGTCAGTCAGGAGCAGTCACATGGCAGTGCGCCAGATCAAGCAGCAGTCGCTGGTACAGAAAGCCGCGGACGAACTTGCGCGCCTCATCGGCGACGGCGAGTGGCCGGTCGGGACCAAAATCCCGAACGAGCAGGATCTGAGCACACTCCTCGGAGTCGGGCGTTCGACCGGCAGAGAGGCAGTTCGCGCACTGATCGCGTCGGGCCAGCTCTACTCGCATCAAGGGTCCGGCACCTACGTCATGTCCTCGACACCGGTCACAGAACTCGAGCGAGAACTCAAACGCTCGGACCGCCGCGAAGTCTACGAAGTACGCAGACTCCTGGAAGTGGAAGCGGGCCGCCTGGCTGCCATGCGCCGAACTTCGGCCGACGTCGATCTGTTACAGGCAGCACTCGAAGCCCGTGAAAATGCCTCGACACCAACAGAATTTGTCGACGCTGACATGGAACTACATCGCGCCGTGGTGAATGCTGCGCACAACAGCGTGCTGTCGATGGTGTTCGATTCATTCATCGAAACGCTCCGCAACTCGGCCCTGGACGTGATCACCGACGTCGCGGCGCGAGACCCCGAATCGATTGACGACGAAGCCGCTGCCCACCGAGATCTAGTGGAAGCCATCGTCGCGGGTGATGCCGACGCTGCCAGCGCGGCAACGCGCAGGAACATGGACGGGCTCGACTGACCCTCTCTATCGTTGTCAGGCATGACGTCCACATCGCTCCCTCCACGGGGTCTCCGGATCGGTCTGTCCGCCATCGCGTGGCTAAACCTGCTCTCTGCGCTCGTAGGAATGGCGGGCCTGACGATCGGCGGCGGGATGGGCCTGCCTCCTGAGTGGATCGAGGGAACCGTCTTCCCTTCATATTTCTGGCCCGGAATCCTCCTCGGCGTTGTCGTCGGAGGCATCCAGGCCGCCGCGCTCTTCGCTCAGCACAACAGGTTCCGTCTGACGTGGGGCCTGCACGCGGCCGCCGGCCTGACCATGATGATCTGGATCTTCGTCGAGATCGCCATCGTTCTCGCCTGGTCGCCGCTGCAGGGCATCTTCTTCACCACCGGACTAGTCCAGACGATCCTCGCCGTTCTCGCACTCGGCGCCTGGCCTCGCCCCTTCCTCCAACGAGTCGAGTAACGACGGAACCTGTCCTCGAACAACAGAATCACGACGGCCGGGCCCACCTCACCTTCTCGAATAAGCCCTTGACTCGAAAGTATGTTCGAGTATGATGGAAGGTGGAACGGGGGGTTCTCATGACGATCAACATCACCGACGAAGATACTGTCACCGACGTGGTCAACAACTCCGCCGTGGGTGTGCGCGGACGATTGTGGCGGCTTCACCCCAGCGACGTCCGCGAGATCGCCATCACCGCGTCAGCGGAAATCCTTCGCCTGGAAGCCATTCGAGTGGCCGCTGTCGACACCCTGACGTTGAACCCGGACGAACAAGTACTCTGCTACCGCGGCACCGGACAATGGCTCGCAAACCACACCATGCTGCAGATCTCCACCGGCAGAAGAATCGCAGCCCTGGGCAAAGCGCTACGGTCGTTTCCCGAGATCGAAGACCAATTCGATGCCGGTGACCTCACTTTCGAGCACGCAGCACTGATCGTGGCGTTCTGCGAATCCCCACCCAAGGCAATGCCCGACGCCGCACTACCGTACTGCCGCGACACACTCCTCGCCGCAGCATCCGGAACCGAAGCAACCACCGTCAAACTGCGCTACGCCATCAGCGTCCTCGAGCACATGTTCGAATCCGACGACCCACCACCAAGCGAAGACACCGACCGCAACGAACTGCGCATCTCCCCCACCCTCAACGGAAGAGTCGCCGTCCGAGGCGATTTCGACGGAATGACCGGCGAAATGCTTCTCTCCGCCCTCTCCAACCTCTCCATGCCCACCCCCGCCGAAGACGGCACACCCGACAAACGACCCGCCGCCACACGCAACGCAGACGCCATGGCAGAACTCATCCGACGCTACCTCGACAACGCTGCCACCGGCATCGACGGCGGCCAACGCCCACACCTGAACGTGCACATCAACGCCAAAGACCTGGCCTACCACCGTGAATGCGCCACAACGAGTGATGGCTCAACACCTGCCCCGTCCGAGGACGACGATCCCGGCATGCTCGATCTCGACTTTCACGATCTCGACAAACAAGATCTCGATGTCGGCCACATGCCCTGGATGGGACCACTGAGCGTCGGCCGCACCCGCATGATCGCCTGCGACTGCATGCTCTCCAGCGTCCTCCTCGACGGAAACGGTGCCCCACTCGACGTCACCCCACTCAAAAGGCTTGTCACCGCAGCACAACGAACCGCACTGATCGCCCGAGACAAAGGATGCGCCTTCCCCGGCTGCGACTGCGTCCCCGCCTGGACCGACGCCCACCACATCAAACACTGGGCCAAAGGAGGACCAACCGTCATGGACAACCTGGTCCTACTCTGCCGAACCCACCACACCCTGATGCACCGAAAACCCGGATTCACCGGCAAATGGGAAATCCGAATGGGCACCGATCACCTGCCCTGGTTCATCCCACCACCGGGCATCGACCCCGACCGGAAACCCCGCCGCTCCACCACACGACTCTGAACCCGGAGGTCACCGAGCAAACGCCTCGGTGACCCATTCCGGCGTGCTTCGATAGCCGGAAAGGGCGGCACGGTGTCCCCTATTGCTAGCGTTGAGCGTGTGTTTGCACAGGGAACCAACGCGCTGACGGTAGACGGCCGACCGACGCTCGCGCATATCGATTTTGCCCTTATGGATTCCTATCGATTTCCCGACCGGCAGGGCTTCCCCGATTCATATCGCGCATTCATCAGGCACGCAGGTTGGGCGCGGACCTTCGGACTCTGGCTCATCTATCCGCCCGTCCTTCCCGGATTTGCGGACGGCTGGCAAGGGCGCGCCCGCAACCTCACCGCCCATCTTCATTCGGTCTACAGAGAAGGACAGGATGACGAGTTCGATTGGATGATCGAACCCGACGGCGATTGGTCACTCCCCGACTCGCTGCAGGTTTTCGGATGGAGCGAAAACGGTGACGCCCTCCTGTGGGACACAGCATCACGCGACACCGACGGAGAGTTTCCGGTTTGGGAATCACGCTCGTTCAACTCTCTCCACCGTCTCGGCGGGAGCATCCACGAAGCACTACCGTCCATTCGCACCCGGGCTATGGGCCTGTTCGGACCTCGCACCTCCGACATAGAACCACTCCAGCCCACCGCGCTCTGATCTACACGTCCGGTCATTGATCGACGGTGAAGTCCCGAGCGATGCTCAGAGCTGCACCGCGCTCAGTTTCGACGTCGACAGTGACAGTGTAGGTGCCAGGATCGTAGATAGGGGTGTTGGTACCGAAGGCTCCGCCCCCTTGGCAGATGTTGAATCCGGTGTCGTCGTAGCGCGCGATTTCTGTTCCCTCACTGTTGGTAATTCGCGCGTGAGCTCTGCAGTATCCGAGGTCGCTGCCTTCTGGTCGGTTCAGCTTCCAGTGGTAATTGACGTCCACGTAGAAACGACCGTTGTTCTTGTGAACGTCCGAAATCTCGTAATGATCTGGCCCACGAGTGAACCCGAATCCGTTTGGGGTGATCTTCGTGATCAGTTCGAGAGTGGCGCCAGTATTGTTCGGCGACGGCGCAGTCGAGGTCGCGCGGACAGGTCCCCTACTTTCCAGGGTGTATTCGAGGTGATTGTCACCATTCATTTCGCCGGCGATTCCCGTGATATTGGCCATCAACTGACTCGGGAGCGCGGTGAACAGGGACGTGACGACACTCATCTTGTGCAGAATCCGACCTTGACTGTCGCCTACTGCGCCTGTCGCCCCGGCAAGTCCACATTGAGCGAGATCGCCGAGCACCTTGGTGAATTCGCCGACGCTGGCCTTACTCGGGTCAGTCAAACTCTCGTATACCGTCACCAAACAGTCGTAGGCAGATTTGGTCGCCTGAAATGCATCGACCAGTTCGTCTCCTTGGATCCCGTACATGTCGAGACCGGTAAGAATCGTCTCCAATTGTAGTGCGGCGGCATCGACATCGAGGCGGACGACTCCCGTGGCCGTGCCGGCAGGTAACACTAGTGTGCCAGCGCCTTTCGGGGTCAATAGTCCCGAATTCCCGCCACTTAAACTGGATCGAAGCAATACTGCAAGTTGATCAGTCCCTTGCAACGGCCCTTGATTCACGAATTGGCCGGGCGGTTGGGAATTGACTTCGTAATATTGTGCGGATTTCGTGGCAAAGTCGACGGCGATCCCTTCCTCGGCAGCGCGGAGGCAAGCAGCAACTACCCCCGATTTAGAGGCAGTGAGCGTGTATTTCATGCCTGCAAGGTCGAGTTCGCTTTTCTCAGAGCATAATTCATCGGATCCTCCTGCACTCGCCACCCATACCTGAGTGAAAGAGTCGGTGAGCACTTGCCCGACGTCGGTAAGGAGGACTTGGAAGCTGCTGAGGTGAGTGGTTGTAGTCGTCACGGATTTCGACACCGCGTTCCATTCGGCAGGAAGCAGGTCACTACTGACAGGATCATCGGAGTTGACCGCGACGATCGGTCGAACGGAATCGCTGATCTGTCGGACGATCTCGGGTTGTCCGGACAAGTCGAAGGTCAACGTGATCGGCTTCCTGGGCTGCAGTCCGTCTTCGAGAGTGAGCTGCGCCGGGATTGTCGAGACCAACTCTGCCGGAAAGACTTTACGGTTCGTCCCGACGCCACTCGATAGCGTGAGCGTGGTCCCGATATCCGCGACTCCCGCGGGCGCTGTTGCAGTGACACCGAGCTGACCGATCTTCCCACTGACCGATACACCGTCCTCGCCAACTTCAGCCTCGACGGGCCCATCACTTGCCGAGGCCTCGACAGTTGCAGTCACGGGCGCAGCTGTTGTCACGGGAGTGTCGGACGAACCACACGAGAGCAGCGGGAAGCACAGCATCGCCAACACGAAGACTATGACTGACCGAGCCGAAGGGTATTTCACCGGTAGAACCTCCTGAATTTTCGCTCCTGAGCAGGGACATGCCATCGACAGGGCGAACTCAGAGAGTTTTAACACGACTTGGGACTAGGTATCTGTAGTCCATCCAACGGACACCGACACACCAAAGCGCCTCTTCACCCCCGGTAGCGATGATCACATAATTCTGTTAGCGTTGTTTTTATGAGCTCGAGAGCAAAGATTCTGGCCGCGGCAACCGAGCTGCTCAACACCTCCCCCAACGGCGACATATCCACCCGCGCCGTGTGCGAGATGGCCGGCGTCGGCGCCCCCGCGCTCTACCGTCAGTTCGGCGACAAGGACGGACTGCTCGCAGCCGTCGTCGAGGCGGGCTTCTTCGAATACCTCGAAGGCAAACGGGCTGCGACACCTTCCGATGACCCCGTTGCCGATCTACGGGCCGGCTGGGATGCGCACACCGCCTTCGCGCTCGCGCATCCCGCTCACTACCGCTTGATGCACTCACCTTCCGCCCAGAGCGCCGACACCGCTCTGCAGGCCCAGGCGCTACTTCGATCCGTTCTCGAACGATGCGCTGCGGCAGGTGTTCTGACCGTATCGGTCGACGTGGCTACGCAGATGGTGATGTCCGCCAATGCGGGCGTCGCTCTGATGCTCGTCGTCAGGCCGGAACAGTACCCCGATCCGACGCTGTCACAGCGAGTTCGCGACGGAATCTTCGCGTCCATCATCGACGAATCCGACGCCCACCCGGAAACCTCACTCAACAGAGTTGCATCTACTCTCGACGCCCAACTGGCCGCCGCAGATTCAACTTCTCTCTCCGCCAACGAAGTCGGCCTACTACGAGAGTGGCTTCGCAAGCTGTCCGATGCAACTGAAACCAGTTCAGGAGTTACATCATGACTGACACCACCACCCGCGTCGCCATCGTCACCGGAGCTTCCGGCGGCATCGGGCGAGCGACTGCAGAGAAGCTCGCCGCCGACGGAATGGCTGTCGCCGTGCACTATTCAGGAAACATTCAACGCGCCCAGGAAACAGCTGACGCCATCGTCGCTGCGGGCGGTCGCGCCATAGCGGTGCATGCGGACGTCGCCGACGAAGGTGAAGTCGCCACACTGTTCGATACGGTCGAGGAGGAGTTCGGGGGCATCGACGTCGTCGTCCATGCAGCCGGAATCATGATTCTCTCCACCGTCGCAGAACTGAACTTCGACGATTTCGATCGGATGCATCGGACCAACGTCCGAGGGACCTTCGTGGTCGACCAGCAGGCAGCCAGACGTGTCCGGCGCGGTGGTGCGATCATCAATTTCTCCACCTCCGTGAAGAAGCTGGCTTTTCCGACTTATGCCGCGTACGCCGCCACCAAAGGTGCTGTCGACGCGATCACTCTGGTTCTCGCGAAAGAGCTACGGGGACGCGATATCACGGTCAACGCCGTAGCCCCAGGCCCCACGGCCACCGATCTGTTCCTTGACGGGAAAGACGAAGCTACAGTGGAGAACCTGTCCAAGCTGGCTCCCCTGGAACGCCTCGGCACACCGATGGACATCGCGGAGGCTGTCGCATTTCTCGCCGGCCCAGCTCGTTGGGTCAATGGCCAGGTCATCTACGTCAACGGCGGCGTGATCTAGCGAAACCATCGCCTAAGGACCACACCTTGGCAATTCCGACAAAACAGTCAAACCAGTCGACTTTGGTTGTAATGTGCAAACAATGGATAACCAGGATCGAGGGTCCGCCCGGACGTCACGACGACAGTTCATCAGCGTTGCAGGGCTGGCGGCAACCGCGGTCATAACCCTCGCGACCTCCTCGACCGCCGGCGCCGCCGGCCCCACGGCACCCAATCCAGGTTCGCGGGTCGGCGATCCTGCTGAAGCCCAAGCGGTGCAACGCGTCGCAGAGACACTGCTGAACAGCGGCGTTCCCGGCCTTGCCTTCGCTATCGTCAAACCGGATGAGAAGAACCGCAAGGCGAGTGTCACCACTACGTACCACTACGGCCAGGCCGACGTCGAAAACGGCGTGAGAGTCACTCCACGAACGCAATTCGAGATCGCCTCGGAGACCAAGACCTTCACCGCTGCACTACTGGCGAAACTGATCTCTCGGGGAGAAGTCGGATTGGACGACCTGGCGAGCAAGTATTCGGATGGCAACCCGCTGCCGAAAGGCATCGGCGGCGAGGAGATCACGCTTCGCCAACTGGTCACCCACCGTTCCGGCCTGAGCGACGACCCGCCCAATCTTTCGGCGGGGTGTGCCGATCCCACACGATCGTGCACGGACGAGAAGGCGAAGTACACCAGAAATATGCTCTGGAAAGGACTCCAAGACGCCGGCGCCTTGGAGTTCGCCCCCGGTAGCCACTGGCTGTACTCGGACTTCGGGTTCGGACTGCTCGGCACACTCATGGCCGACAAAATCATTCCGGGACAAGAGAAGCCACCATTCGCGGCGGCAGTCGCCCGCGAAATCACCGACCCGCTCGGGATGATGGGTACCGTGATCGAGACCAAAGCAACCGACCTTGCCGTTCCGTACTACCTCGACGGCACACGAGCGCCTCTGTGGAACAACACGGGTGCGATCGCAGGCGGGGGTGGGCTGGTCAGCACCGCCGAGGACATGTCGATCTGGGCTGCAACAACTCTCGGCTACGGAAACAACCCGCTCAAACCAGTCCTGACCTCGATGCTCGAGCAGATCGACACGCAAGCTCCGGAGAATCCTGCATTCGGAATGGGAATGGCGTGGCAGCTCCAACCCCCGACGCCGAACTTCCCACAACGGTTCGCCAAGAAAAACGGAGACAGCTCGGGATCCAACTGCATCACCCTGCTGGTTCCCGACAGCGGCTGGTCGATCACGATTCTGGCGAACGGTGGAAATGCGGCGATGATCGACCCTGCAGCCGTGAACCTGATGCATGATCTGGTTCCGAGACGACCGATATTCGGTAGCTCGACGGGAAGTTCGTCGGGCAGCGACGTCGGCTTCCAGACCGGGTCATTCGGATAGACCCACTTACCTACGGGCGCTACATCTTCGTCGAGCGTGCCATCACGAAGCAGTAGAGCCCGTAGGTGATGATGCCCAATCCGGCAAGGATCAGCAGCGCCACTCCGTACGGCTGCGCGCCCAGCGTCTTGAACGCTCCGTCGAGTCCGGAGGACTTGCCGGGTTCGGAACTGTTGACCGCAAGAAGAACCAGAATGCCGACTGCAGCGATGGCCAAGCCCTTGGCGACGTACCCGACGGTTCCGAGTCGGCGCACGAAGTTGCTGGGTGTGCCTTTCAGATCATCGAGGAAGTTCTGGCTCGCGCCCTTGTACACGTGGTACACACCAACGGCGATGATCGCGATCCCGCCGATCACCAATGCGATAGTTCCAAGCGTGTTCTCCATCAAACGCGCCGTGATCCCCGCACTCTGACCGCTGCTGGACTTCCCGCTACCGCGGGCGAATCCGAATGCAGTGAACGCAAAACCGAAATAGACGAGCGAAATGCCCAGAGCCTTTGCGCGGTTGAAGAACTCTTTCTTCTTGTCGTCAGAGGACGGCGACGACGAGCTTCCCAACGCAGCTTCGGCCAATCTCCACAACGCCATGGCAAGGAAGGCCACGACGCCGACCCACAGAGCGAAGACACCCCCTGGCTTTCCTGCCAACTCGGCCATCGCACCCGATTGGTCCGCAGACCCGGATCCACCGAGAGCAAGGCGGATCGCGATATATCCGATCAGCAGATGAACCACACCGCTGACGACGAATCCGGCACGGGCAAAGCGCTCGAAGACATTGTTCTGTGCGACGTCAGCCGCCGTGGACGCGACGCTCTTCTGGTCGTGCGGTGACGATTCTTTATTCATCATGATCGTCGAACCATATACGGGCAGACGCTTCCCTCGAACGCCTGCATCAAGTGTTTCGAGATCAAGGGTTTCGAGGGTTCTGATCCGGCGTCGACCGCGGTTCTTCGGGGTTGGGAACCTTGGGGTCGATCGTGTCTGCATGATCTCGTTGCTGGTTCAGTTCCTCGCGAGAACTCGTCGCCTCTTTCCGATGCTGCGCTGCATGATGTTGCAGCGCAGACGCTTCCGCCGCTTTGGCGTCGGCCTCTGCCTGCACCATGCGCGCTTTGGCTGCTGTCTCTTCTGCCCGCGCCTCGCGCTCGCCTACTTGCAGTGACTTGTCTGCGACGTCTTCGCGGATCTGTTCTGCCTCGATGTGACGACGCTCGTCACGCCTGTTTCGCGCCACCCACAGGAGTGCGGCCACGATCGCTATCACCACGACCACGGCAACAATTATCCAGATAATGCTGCTGGTACTCATACTGCGAGAGGTACCCACCTGCGACTTTCTCACACGCAGGCAAACAAATACGCTGAAATTACAGGTCGGTCGGATGTGTGTTGGCTCCGCATAGAACCACGCACAGTTCACCGTCGGACGGCGGCGACACCGTTCCGTTCAGAACCGGAGCCAATGCTGCTGCGGTTCCCAACTCCACCAGAATCCGGAACTCCCGCCACAGGAATGCCCGCGCTTGCCGGATCGAATCATCTTCGACCACAACACTGTCTACCGAACTCTCATGCAGTGTCTCCCAGGCAATGACGCCAATTCGTGTAGCCCCCAACGAGTCTCCGGCGATGCTGTTCACTTCGATATCCACCGGACGCCCCGCATCGAGCGAGGTGCGCAAGGTGGCAGCCCCGGTCGGCTCGACGGCTACCACGTGATCTTCGGGACGAGCCGCCGCGACGATTCCAGAGACCAATCCGCCGCCGCCGACTGCAACGCAATACGTGATCGGTCCGGATGCGTCGTCTTCGATCTCGAGAGCGATGGTGCCGGCCCCACTGACGATGTCCGGCAGGTCGTAGGCGTGCAGTTCGAGCGCACCGCTGGTGCGTGCGATGTCCGCCGCAGCGGCAGCAGCGAGTGCATACCGGTCGCCTACCTTGTGAACGGTTGCACCCAACTCTCCGAGAGCCTTCACCTTGGCATCAGGCGCTGTCTCCGGCACCACCACTGTGCAGGTGAGTCCTCGTCGCCGCGCTGCCCACGCGGCCCCGATTGCAGCGTTGCCGCCAGACGCGATCACCACGCCGGCATCGGGCATGGTGCCGTCGGCGACCGCTCGTTCCACTGCATTGAGACTGCCGCGCACTTTGAAGGAACCGCCGTGCTGGAGGTACTCGAGCTTGAACAGAACCGGTACCTCACCCTGTGGCGTCGGTAGCGCAGAGCGAAAGATCGGAGTACGCCGCGCCAGTCCTGCGATACGAGTCCGCGCAGCTTCGACGTCCGAGCGCTCGATTGCCACTGGACCTGCATTGTTGTCGGCGGTGAGAGTCATGTACCAACCCTACGGTTCGCAACGTCGACCCGAAGCAGTCGGCCCATCGTCATCATGATGTCTGTTTTTCACCAAGGAATGCCCGCATCTGACCGAGACAATGCACCTCGCTGTGAATAAATTTACTACTACAAGCACAACGACGACATCAAGGAAAGGCACACCCCATGTCGAAGATCGCAGTATTCGGTGGAAACGGTTTTGCAGGAAGCGCAATCGCGAAAGAAGCCGCTTCACGCGGCCACGAGGTAACCGTCGTCGCTCGCAGCGCGCAGTCCGGAACCGACACGAATGTCGTGCAGGGTTCTGTTCACGACAACACGATCGTGGAGCAGATCACGGCAGACAACGACGTCGTTGTCGTTGCCATCCCCGCTCGCGAGATCGACGGCAAGCGCCTGCTCGACGCCGTCACTCCCCTCGCAGATGCCGCCGCACGCAACGGTGCTCGCATTGCCGTAGTCGGTGGCGCCGGCAGCCTGTTGGTCTCCGAGGGTGGGCCACGCGTCGTCGACACCCCCGACTTCCCGGACGCATACAAGGGTGAGGCACTCGCTCACGCCGACGTCCTCGATGCGCTCCGCGCGACCGACAGCAATGTCGACTGGTTCTACGTGAGCCCGGCCGCGGCATTCGGCGCCCATGCCGGCATCGCTCCGAAGGGATCCTTCCAGGTGGGTGGCGACATCCTCCTGACGGACGCCGAGGGCAACTCCGCCATCGCGGGAGAAGACTACGCACACGCTTTTGTCGACGAGATCGAGACTCCGGCCCACCGTCGCCAGCGTTTCACCGTCGCACACTGAATATGAGCAACCTTCGTAGGCGCGCAGCCTGGATGACTGTTCCCGCTGCCGCCGCACTCCTGCTCACCGCGTGCTCCAACGACGCGGAATCCGCAACGCCCAGCAGTTCTACGACGTCCACGAGCGTTGTTGCCGAACAGGGCGATCAACTCGAATCCAACAAGACCGTCGTCACGGACTTCTACGAACTGGCGTTCAACGGCCGTCAGGTTCAGCAAGCCGCCGACCGGTACCTTGGCGACGTCTACATCCAGCACAACCCCACCGCCGCCGATGGGGCAGCCGGATTTGTCAGCGGCATAGGCGGTTACGTCGAGGCCACACCCGGATTGCATGCCGAGATCACTCGCGTTTTCGCCGAGGGCGATCTGGTTGCCCTCCAGTCCCACACCACGTCTGCACCCGGCGACCGCGGCCAGGCGGTATTCGACATCTTCCGCGTCGACAACGGCAAGATCGTCGAACACTGGGATGCCATTCAAGACGTGCCGGAAACGTCCGCGAATCCGAACACGATGTTCGACGGACCCACCTCGTCGCCGTCCAAGTCGTCAGAAGTCTTGGAGCGCAACACGGCCAACGCGTTGACGTTCCTGCAGCTCGCCTTCAACGAAGGCAAAGCCGCCGAGGCTGCCGACCAGCTGGTCGGTCCGACCTACACGCAGCACAACCCCTCGTTCGCTGACGGCAAGGACGCATTTGTCACCGCACTGGCCGGGATCGAACCCGTTACCGAAGACAAGGCCACCAAGTTTCCACGGACGGTAGCCGAGGGCGACTTCGTCTTTGTTCAGACCTTCGCTTCGTCCGGTGAGGGAACGGCCGGCAGCGGCTCGATGGACATCTTCCGATTCGACGAGAACGGCAAAATCGTCGAGCATTGGGACGCCGTCCAGGACTACCCGTCGACGACTGCAAGCGGCAACACCGTGTGGGACGACGGTCGCTGAGACGACAACTCCGAACAGTTCAGAGAGGGATGCGGATCAGCCGACGTTGATTCGTTCTGTGTCGCCGTCGTAGTAGTCCAACAATCTCTGATCCATCACCCGGCGCCACAGCGGTGGAATCCACGCGATCACGATCATCACTGCGTAGCCGGCCGGAAGTTGCGGCGCTTCGGCCGCGCTACGCAGACTTTGGTACCGCAGCTTCGGGTTGGCGTGGTGATCGCTGTGCCGCTGCAGTTGGTAGAGAAACAGATTGCTCACGACGTGATCGCTGTTCCAACTGTCAGCGGGGCTGCAGCGAACGTACGAGCCGTCGGCACGCTTGCCACGCAGCAGGCCGTAATGCTCGAGGTAGTTCGCGGCTTCGAGGAAGGTGAATCCGGCAACTGCCTGCAGCAGGAGCCAGGGCGCGACCTCCCAACCGAAGATACCGATCAGCGTCGCGAAAAGGACAACGCTCATCGCCCAAGCGTTGAGAATATTGTTCTCGAAGCTCCAGGTTCGTTTGCCTTTCCGCTGGAGTCGAGCGCTCTCGATCCGCCAGGCAGAACGCAGGCCGCCGAACACACTTCGTGGCAAGAACCTCCAGAAGCTCTCACCGAACCGCGAGCTGGCCGGGTCCTGCGGAGTCGCTACACGCACATGGTGGCCGAAATTATGTTCCACGTAGAAGTGCCCGTAGAGAGATTGCGCAAGCGCCACTTTCGCGAGCCACTGTTCGATCTTCTCGCTCTTGTGGCCGAGCTCGTGGGCCGCGTTGATACCGACGCCGGCGACGACGCCCACCGTGAACGACATCGCGATCTTCTCCGCGATTCCCATCGGAGCGTTGATCCAGCACCAGCAGGCGAAGACCAGACCGGCGTATTGCAAGGGGAGGAACGCGTAAGTGCACCAGCGGTAGTAGCGGTCCTTCTGCAGTCGTGGGATCGCATCGTCCGGCGGACTTTCGCCGTCTTCACCGGCCAGCATGTCGATGATCGGGATGACGATGACCAGTAGCCACGCGCCGGTCGCCCAGAACAATCCGAGACGAAGGTTGTCGACGAGAATCCAGGAGAGGAACGGGCTGAGTGGAATCAGCAATCCGAGCGGCCACAGGTACCTCTTGCGGTCGCGCCAGCGCGGATTTTCGCCGGACGGCGAGTCGGTGTTCTGGACAGCGTTCGATTCGGTACGCCGTGCGTCGGAAGTCGCTGTCATTCGCCGATCTCGCCTTTCGTCCCCTCGAACGATTCGCCCCACGCACCGTTCACGCTCAGCAAACCAGAACTAATGTCCGGACGGGTATGGTCCCGAAATCCAGAGCGCCCTGCTCGAAAGACGGCACGAGCGCTTGTACTCACCAAAAACTCCCCCGCACATCACTGCTCACCCCGACAGTAGATACGGACAAAATACCCCACGGATCTGCGGGGATGGCGACCACCTCCGCACGTCGCCGAGGATCGATGATCCCTGCCAGGGCAAGGTCGAACCGCGTCGCCCTCGTCGAAGTAACGGTAACCGGCAGTGACAGAAATCATAAGCAGAGGACAGGATTTCCGCTCGTAGTGGCGACCAAAAAGACTGCGCGCCCTCAACTGGTCAGTTGCGGGCACGCAGTGAAAAGGTGAGCAAGCGTCAGAGTGTTGCAAACACCTTCGTTTTCACTTCGTTCAGCCAACCGTTCGCAGTCACGAAGTCTGTGACGCTCGACTGCAATCCGAAGACGTGCCCGGCCTGCGCCGCCGGCAGCCTCGTGAAGAGGTTGTCGTCGAGGACCGCCTGAACCGCCGCACTGGTCGACCCGTCCGCGTTCAGCGGATACAGCACGACCGTCACGCCGTTCAGGATGTCGGCCAACTGCTCCATCGGATAGGACGCGTATCCGGCATCGGTGTAATTGGTCGGAACACCGGGCCCGTACGCCAATCCGAGTTCGTTGACCACCAAATTGCCGATCGCACCGGTGGGCTGCTGAACCGAGAAAGCGCCGGGCGCGTCTCCGAGTGAAATGTGAATCCACTTGTTGGTCGCGATCACGTCGGCGTACTCGCCACGGACACGTTCGAGATTCTCTTCGTAAGCAGTCCGCGTCGACTCGAGCACGTCGGTTTTGCCAATTGCCTCAGCAAGCTCGGTGGTGATCTTCTTCCAGTCGCCTCGGCTCTCTCCCTTGACGATGACGGTGGGTGCAATGCCGGACAGACGGTCGAACGCCGCTTGGTCCACCTCGTCGGCGTCGCCGACAATGATGTCGGGATCCGCCGCAGCGATCGCTTCGAAGTTCATTTCCCCGAAAGGCCCGATGGTCGGGAGCCCGTCGACGAAGGCCTGCTGCTCCGGCGTGAATTCACTGATCCACTTGCCGTAGTCCTGCACAGCAGCCGGTTTCACTCCGAGAGACATGAGCTGCCAAGGAGTGTCGTACGACGCGGCGACGACGCGCTCAGGTGAAACCGGCACCTCGATGTCCCCGTACGCCGACGCGACGGTCCGGACGTCCGTCTGCTCGGAGTCGGCCGACGACGAGGAACAGCCGGTCACCACCATCGCACCTACGACGGCAACCGCCGCCGCTGCGATGACTCTGGAACCGAAAGAAAATGATCGAATTGCGCGCACGCAGAACTCCTACAGGGTGATTGTTTAGCCAACCCTAAGTTCATTCTGCGGCACGGCACAAGTCCGATCGAGGCACTTAGAGTCGCTGTTCGGACTAGTCCTGTAGCCAATCGGTCATTGGCGCGCGCGGATGATCGATCAGGCTTGCAAACTCCCCCGGCGTCACGCCCATCGTTCGACGAAAAGCCGCACCGAACGCGCTTTCGGAACGAAAACCCGTCTTCCGCGCCACAAACGAGATGCTTCGACCGAGTGCCAGAAGTTGCATCGCATGATGAGCCCGCAGTCGCATACGCCATTCCGAGAAGGTCAATCCGGTTTCGGCCGGAAACCGTCGTGTGAGAGTCCTCGTACTGACCTTCGCGTCGGTGGCCCACTCCTCGACCGATCGGGTGTCGGCCGGGCTGGCAACCAACTGATCTGCGATCTGCCGAAGCCACGGCGTCGTCGGCAGCGGCACATCGAAAATCAGTCGCGGAACGGGTTCGACGAGGTCGATGGCAAACGCCTCGGCTCGTCGACGAGCCGCGTCGGTCAAGTCGTCTCGGGTGAGGTGATCGAGTACTTGTTCGAGCAGCGGAGGGGTGGACAAGGCCACCACACGATCCAACCCGGTCACATCGGATGCCACCAACCACGTGCACGACAATTCTGTGCCGCTGCGCGCTGTCACCTCGTGGGGAACAAAGGACGGGATCCACAGACTGACTCCGCTCGGCACCGTGTACACAGTCTCCGGAGTACGGACCTCGAGAACACCGTCGATCGCCCACAGCAATTCGTGATCGCTGTGGCGGTGCATCTCCCAGGTGTAGTCGGAATCGACGGCCAGCCGATTGGTCGCCAACCGCAAGTACCCGTCGGCACTGACGCGCAGCGGTCGAACGACGCGTTGCCACTCGGACAGTTCGTCGAGCGGACTGCTGAGCGGGTAGTCGATCTGCTCGCTCACCGCAGCGTCGACAGTTCGGGATGTCCGAACAGGCCAGGCAACCCACCGGTGTGCAGGAAGACCGTTTTTGATCCCGCCGTGATGGCTTCGTCCTTCACGAGTTGGATCAATCCCGCAAAGGCTCGGCCGGTGTACGTCGGGTCGAGGAAGATGCCCTCAGTACGAGCCAAACATAGGATCGCGCCGGCTGATGCTTCCGTGAGCGTCGAATATCCTTGTCCAACTTGGTTTCGCAGGATCTGAAGATCTGCGGCTCGCGCGGTCGGACCAGGCATCTCGTCCAACAACCCAGCGACAGTCGACACCGGGTCGGCAACAGCCCCGACGTCGACGCCCACAACTCTGTCGACGCCCAGATGCGCGACAAGGCCTGCCATCGTTCCACCCGATCCGAGTGCAACCACGACGCGATCGACGCCGGCGAGTTGCTGTTCGATCTCGCGTGCGCAGTCCACGTATCCCTGCGCAGCCACCGCGCTGGTACCACCGAAGGGAATGACAAAAGGTACACCGCCCGAGTCCGCGACGGCCTGCACCGCGGCGTCGAGCGCGGATGCCGTGTCCCCACCGGCCCAGACGATCTCAGCGCCCGCGAGTGCATCCAGAACGAGATTTCCCTGCGCGGATTCCGGCTCGGCACCACCGAGCACCAGCACACAACGCAATCCCAAACGGGCTGCTGCCGACGCAGTCAAGCGAGCGTGATTGCTTTGCGGTGCACCGGTAGTGATCAGAGTCGTCGCGCCGACGGCCAAAGCCTGAGCGCAGGTGTACTGCAGCTTTCGGATCTTGTTGCCGCCGCCGCCCAGGCCGGTGACGTCGTCACGTTTGATCCACAGATCTTCCGGCCCCAATCCGAGTGCCTGCGCGCAACGCGCCAGAGGTTCGACGGGCGTCGGCCAACTGCCCAAGCTGATCGGCGGAACGGCGGAACTCAACATTTGACGAGTCTAGTTCGACCGTGCACCTACAGGCTGGGCTCGCATACAGTCGGGACATGGGAACTTTCACGACGACCACACGTGATGTACCGCTGACCGTCAGCCGACCGGATTCGCCGAGTGAACCGAGACATGCGGTAGTAGTTCTCCAAGAAGCGTGGGGCGTGAACCAACACATCGAGAGCATCCTCGAACGCCTCGCCGATGCCGGCTACCTTGCCGTCGCCCCGCATCTCTACCACCGCGGCGCACAGACCTCCTTCACCGACTTCCCGTCCGCGAAGGATGCGCTCATGGCACTCGACAGCACAAGCATCGGCCACGACGTACGTGCCGCCGTCGACTACAGCCGATCCGAGGGAGCAGACAAAGTCGGCTCCCTCGGATTCTGCATGGGCGGCACCGCATCCCTGTGGTGTGCCGCCGTACCCCTCGTCGATTCCGCTGTCACGTACTACGGTGGCGGCGTTGCAGAAGCCCGATGGGATGGGATTGCCGCAGGCACCGAACTTGCAGCGCAACTGCAGGTCCCGTGGCTCGGTCACTACGGCGACTTGGATCCGAGTATCCCACCCGAGAGCGTCGAGCAATTGCGCGCAACCGCCTGCGATCTCGCTCGGGTGTACCGTTATTCCGACGCCGGCCACGCGTTCAACAACGACACTTCGGCCAGCCACTACGCCCCGAACTCTGCTGCCCTCGCGTGGACCCGCACTATGGAGTTCTTCAACGAAACCCTGTGATTGCCAGCGCGAGTCAGGGCACCCGCTTGACCACCGTGCCGGTGATCTCGTCCTGAACCTGCTCAGCCGTCACCGCTCGACTCTGTGCCCGACGTGAGCGGGTGAAGTAGTAGATGCCGATCACGGCGAGGACAAACGGTACTCCGAACACCAAGGTCATCTTGAAATCCTCGACCCACAACGTCGTGACGAGGATCGCGACCATGAGGACACCTCCCAGTATCGTCCCCACCGGGAAGAACGGAATCGTGAAGGAAAGTGTCCGTCCTTCGCTCGCCATCCGTTTGCGAAAGAACCAGTGCGTCACGAAGATCAGCAGCCACGTCGCCATCGCCCCGAACATCGACAGCGAGATCATCAAGGTGAATGCCTGCTCGGGAAAGAGCACGTAGACGATGGTCGCGACGGCGATACCCGACGTCGACAGCAGCAAGGCATTGACCGGTGAGCCGTTGGCCCTGACCTTGCCGAGAATGGCCGGCGCGTCACCAGCACGTGAGAGCGAGAACATCATTCGCGAAGACACGTACAGCTGACTGTTCATCGCGGACAGTGCGGCAATGATCACCACGAAGTTCAGCACACTGTCTGCGCCCGGGATCTTCACGACCTGCATCACCGTGACGAAGGGACTTCCGCCGCTCAAGATCTTGTCCATCGGAGCGATTGCCAGAATCAGGGCAAGCGTTGCGATGTAGAAGACGAACAGTCGGACGATCGTCACACGGAACGCCTTCTTCACCGCCACCGCGGGGTTTTCCGCCTCACCGGCTGCAATGGCGATCATCTCGATGCTCAAGTAGCTGAAGATCGATACGATCACGGCAA
Source organism: Rhodococcus sp. 008 (assembly GCF_001682295.1). Classification (NCBI taxonomy): domain Bacteria; kingdom Bacillati; phylum Actinomycetota; class Actinomycetes; order Mycobacteriales; family Nocardiaceae; genus Rhodococcus; species Rhodococcus sp. 008. The sequence goes on from NZ_CP012749.1 coordinate 1,583,145, forward strand.
ACCACATGCCGGACAAACCATTCGGGAAGAATCCGCCACCGGCCGTGTAGTTGTGAAATCCGTAGTCCGGGTTCCCGCTACCGAACACTACGTACGCTGCCATCACGATGAACGCCACGATCGCGAAGACCTTGATCGTCGAGAACCAGTACTCCATCGTTCCGAAGGCCTTGACGTTGAACATGTTCACGCCGATCAGCACTCCGGAGAACAACACGATCCACAGCCATGACGGTACGTCGGCGAACCAGAACTGCATATACTCACCGATTGCGGTGACCTCGGTACCGACCGCGAGGACGATGCACGACCAGTAGAGATAGCGAACGAGGAAGCCGATCAACGGTCCGACGTAGAACTCTGCGTACGCACCGAACGAACCTGATGTCGCATGTGCAACAGTCATTTCGGCGAGGGCACCCATCAGCAGGAGGGCGATCAACCCGCCGATCGCGTAACTGATGATGACGCTCGGGCCGGCAAAGCCGATGGCGAACTTACTGCCGAGGAAGAGTCCGGTGCCGATTGCACCGCCGAGCGCGATCATGCTCATCTGCTTGGGGCCGAGTTCGCGTTTGAGACCTGATTCTCGCTGCTGAATGTTTTTGAAATCACTCATGAAAGCTCCTTGCGAAAGGCGGTACCTCCCGGTCCGCGGAAACTTGGAAGAATCAGGTGACTGCGTCGCGCTCGCGGAATTCGGGGCGATCCCAGGACTTGTTCTCGAGGATGTCTCGCAACACGTCGACGGCGTTCCACACGTCGGCGTATCCGAGATAGAGCGGAGTGATACCGAACCTCAGCACTCCTGGTTCGCGGTAGTCGCCGATGACGCCCCGCGCGATGAGAGCCTTCATGATGGAATAGCCCTCGGGATGAACAAAACTCACGTGCGATCCACGACTCTCGTGTTCGCGCGGCGTGATCAACTCCAAACCGTAAGCAGCGCAACGCTCCTCGACGAGGCTGATGAAGAGATCGGCCAGCGCGAGCGACTTGCTGCGGATGTCGGCCATGTCAGCTTTGAGCATGACGTCGAGACCACACTCGACGAGTGACAACGACGTGATGGGTTGAGTACCACTCAGAAACCGTCGTATTCCTGCGCCGGGTTCGTAGGCCGACTCCATCGCAAATGGTCGCGCGTGCCCCCACCACCCGGACAGCGGCTGGATTCCGGTGTTCTGATGGCGACGGTTGACCCAGATGAATGCAGGTGAACCCGGACCACCGTTGAGGTACTTGTACGTACACCCCACCGCGAAGTCGGCGTCGGCACCGCTCAGATCGACAGTGACGGCGCCGGCCGAGTGTGCGAGATCCCAGATCATGAGGGCGCCACGTTCCTGCACTGCTGCAGTGACTTCCGTCATCGCATACAGGTTTCCGGTGCGGTAGTTGACGTGCGACAACATCACTACGGCGGTGTCCGGTCCTACTGCTTCGGTGAGGTCGCCCGGTTGGTCGATCAGGCGTAGTTCGTATCCCTGATCGAGCAGCGAGATGATGCCCTCCGCAATGTAGAGGTCAGTGGGGAAATTGTCGCGCTCGGAGACGATCACCTTCCGGCTGGGATCCTGTGCAGCCGCGATGGACAGCGCGGAGGCCAATGCCTTGAACAGGTTGATCGACGTCGAATCCGTTACTACCACTTCGCCTTCACCTGCTCCCAGCAACGGGGCAAGTTTGTCACCGAGGCGGACCGGGAGGTCGAACCATCCAGCCTCGTTCCAACTGCGAACCAAGCCGTTGCCCCACTCGTCGCCGATCACTCTCGCGGCGCATTCCTGCGCGGCAATGGGACGCGCGCCGAGCGAGTTTCCGTCGAAGTAGAGAACGCCCTCCGGAATCGCGAACTCGCGGCGGAACTCCCTCAGGGGATCCACTGCGTCGGCCTTGACGCAGTCTTCCAACGAAAGTGTGGTTGTCGATGTCATGACGATTCTTCTCCTGCATGTGTCGGCGTTGAGGGTGATGAAGGCAGAGTCCGGAGCACGGCGCGTACCGGGCTGGCATCGAGGTCGAGGAACTTCAGCGGCAGTGCGATCAACTCGTAGTAGCCTTCGTCGACGTCGTCGAGGCAAAGTCCTTCGAGGATCGCGACGCTACGATCGCTTGCCGCGTGGTGCCCGTCCATGGTCTTGCTGTCCATCGGATCGAACGAGGCGCCGTCGATTCCGATCAGAACTCCACCGCGGTCGGCGAACCAGTGGGTCAGCTCCGGAGATACACCGGCGAAGTCGTTGTCCCACTTGCGTGGGTACTTCGGGTACGTCCTCAGAATCAGCCGTTGCGGCAGATGTCCGCCGAGTCGCTCCACCGTCTCTTCGACGGGCCTGATGCAGGCGGCACCGTCGACCCCCGTCATGTCGACCACCAGTGCTTCGCCGAGATAGGGCTCGAGGGGAACGGAACCAATGGTCGCGCCGTCGATGCGAGTGTGCGCCGGCGCATCGGCGTGAGCACCGATATGCGGAGTGGTGGTGATTCGGTTGATGGTGACGGCGTCACTGCCGCCGAGGTCGGACGTGACAGCGCGGGTGAAGGCGGTATCGCCTGGCCACACGGGCGTCGATTCGGAGATCGGCGGGCTGATGTCGATCAACCGCGCCCTCCAGTCGCCCGTGTGGCGGCCGATCCTCGGAAACATCCAGACCCCTTCGTCGCAACAGTCGACTGTGTCGATCTCGACCGTTTGATAATTCGATGTGTTTGGCAAAAGCTAGGATCATCGACGGGCGCGGTCAATAGATGCTGAATATTTTCGCGACGGCAGGGAGAAATCGGATGATAAATGCGATCGAACGGGCAGCTGCCGCAGCTCGGCCGAATCATGTTCGGCTCGACGACGTCGATACAGCGATTCTCCGCGAACTCGTCCGGGATGCACGCATCCCCAACAACGCACTCGCCGAGAAGGTCGGGATAGCGCCGTCGACCGCTCTGGCGCGGATGCGTGCGCTACGCGAATCGGGCGTCATCAAGGGGTTTCACGCAGACATAGACCTCGAGCTACTCGGCCTCGAGATCTCGGCGATGGTGTCGATTCTGATTCACTCCCACGCCAGGAGCCGGATGACGGAAATTGCCGAGCACCTGAGCGGATTGGATTCCGTTCAGCGAGTGTTCCTGATGAGTGGGGACCGTGATCTCCTGGTACACGTGTCGTGTGAATCCCCCACTCGGCTTCGCGATTTCGTCAGCGCGCACCTCAACGATCCGGCCATCGCCAATACCCAGACCAACCTGATCTTCAGCGAACTGAGTCAAGGCGGCTGAACTGCAGCTGTCGCTAAGGCGTCTTCGGGTGCTTCCGAGATCGACACCTCGATTCGAACTTCCCCCACTAGAGTCGAACGGCATGTTGCCACTCGGGTTGTCCATGCTCTGGGAGTCGGTGGAGTCGGAAGCCGCTCTGAAGCAGCGATTCGGATTCAACAGCTTCGGCGCAGCCACCCATTGGGTCTCGGCGGTACTCGAGCAGACTTGGGGATTGACGGCCCTCGAGTGCTCGCGAATGGCGATCAGTGACCAGAACGCGATTGTGTGGGTTGCGAGCGACCGAGGTGGGCTGGTGGTGAAGTGGTCGCGCGACACAGAGCGCTTCGCGAACCTGGAGGCGTCGACGCGCCTGCTGAGCGCACTCGCCGCGCAGGGCGTGCCCGTTCCGTCACCAATCACGTCCCTGAACGGATTGGACCGGGAAACACTGCTGGACCGGGAAACACTGGAAGGGCCTTCGTGCGCAGTGTCATTCACCGTACTGCCGGAGTTGGCGGGAGATTGGTTGGACGTGCAGGACCGCGTGGCGGTCCGTTCGGCAGGAGCATGTCTGGCAGAAATACACCGAACGCTCGGCGCCACCCATGTCGACGGATCGGTTTTCTCGTCGCGCAGCACCGGGTTGAAGGAGCGCATCGGTGGTTGGCTCGAGAATTTCGACCGCGGGTTCGCGCCTGAGGCAACGCGTAGGCTCGTGGGCCTCCTGGCGCGTGCGTCCGAGCTCGATGACCAAACTCAACTGGTACACAACGACTTCCGTGCAGCCAACATCTTGACTCGAAACTCTCGGACCACCGGAGTACTCGACTTCGACGACGTGGTGATCGACCACCGGGTGAGCGACCTGGCCAAGGCAAGCGTCTATCTGGGCACCCTGTTCACCGATTGGCGACCGACACCGATCGCGGTACGGCAGAGCCTGCGCGCCGGCTACGAATCCGTCCGTCCCCTCAGCCGATCCGAGACAGAATGGTTCGAGATCCTCGAACTGTGGCACGGCCTGATGGCAATCCCGGGTGAGAACGACACCGCCGGTTGGGCATCAGCGTTGTGACAAAAGTGGGGACGCCGGTACCGGCGTCCCCACTTCGCTTCCGATCACATCAGGATCCGGCGCGGATCCATTCTTCGAGATGCGGCGCCTCGGTACCGATCGTCGTGCCGTCGCCGTGACCGGTGTGAACCTTGGTCTCGGAGGGGAGCGCGAACAGCTTGTCGCGAATGGACCCGATGATGGTCGGGAAGTCTGAGTACGACCGCCCCGTTGCGCCGGGTCCACCGGAGAACAAGGTGTCGCCGCTGAACAGTTCCCCCGCCTCGGGCAGGTAGAGGCAGGTCGACCCCGGGGAATGGCCCGGTGTGTGGATGGCCAGAATGTCCGTACCCGCCACAGCAATACGCTGATCATCTTCCAAGCTCAGATGCTTCACCCCGGGGTGAGTCATCTCCCAGAGGACATCGTCGGCCGGGTTCAGGTAGATCGGAGCGTCGAGTTTCTCGGCCAGCTCCGGCGCAACGGTGACGTGGTCGTTGTGGCCGTGGGTGCAGACGATTCCGATCACCTTGCGTCCACCGACAGCGTCGATGATCGGCTGCGCGGTGTGAGCTGCGTCGACGATCACCACTTCGTTGTCGTCACCGATCAGCCAGATGTTGTTGTCGACGTCCCATGTTCCGCCGTCGAGGCTGAACGTGCCCGAGGTGACGACGCGATCGACTCGCAATGTCACAGGACCACCACCGAACGGAGAACCTCGCCGCGGTGCATCGTCTCGAATGCCTTCTCGACCTCGTCGAGCTTGATGCGCTCGCTGACGAACTTCTCGAGCGGCAGACGCCCCTGCTGGTACAGGTCGACCAGAACGGGGAAGTCACGCTCGGGCAGGCAATCGCCGTACCACGACGACTTGAGGGCTCCGCCGCGCGAGAAGAAGTCCACCAGCGGCATTTCCAGCTTCATGTCCGGCGTCGGAACTCCCACCAGCACTACGGTTCCCGCGAGGTCGCGGGCGTAGAACGCCTGCTTCCAGGTCTCGGGACGGCCGACTGCGTCGACAACCACGTCGGCGCCGAAACCTCCGGTCAGCTCCTGAACTGCTTCGACGACGTCGTCGACCTCGGTCGCATTGATCGTGTGCGTGGCACCAAGTTCCGTGGCCCACTCCAGCTTTCGTGGATCCCGGTCGATGGCGATGATGGTATTGGCACCGGCCAGGCGTGAACCCATGATCGCTGCGTCGCCGACGCCGCCACACCCGATCACAGCCACCGAATCACCGCGTCCGACGTTGCCGGTGTTCATCGCGGCACCCATGCCGGCCATGACGCCGCAACCGAGCAGTCCGACGACAGCCGGATCGGCCGAGGCGTCGACCTTGGTGCACTGGCCTTCGTGAACGAGCGTCTTGTCTGCGAATGCGCCGATGCCGAGTGCCGGCGTCAGTTCGGTGCCGTCTTCGAGCGTCATCTTCTGCTCGGCGTTGAACGTGTCGAAGCAGTACTGCGGGCGGCCACGCTTACACGCACGACACTGCCCGCATACTGCACGCCAGTTGAGGACGACGAAGTCGCCCACCTCGACGTGAGTGACACCGGGGCCGACGCTCTCGACGATGCCCGACGCCTCGTGCCCGAGCAGGAACGGGTACTCGTCGTTGATTCCGCCGTCGCGGTAGGTCAGGTCGGTGTGGCACACACCGCACGCTGCAATGGCGACCACTACCTCGTTGGCGCCGGGATCGGGGATCGTGATGGGGACGATTTCGACGGGGGCACCCTTGGATCGGGCGATGACGCCGCGTACCTGCTGTGGCATGGCTTTGCTCCTGGCTTCGTGCGATTGAGGACGTGTCGTCACATGGCGCCGTGTTTTCACATTGCGATATGTGCACTCGTTGAAAGGTTAGCCCGAAGTAGGTGCCCGCAACCCTGGTCGAACTGACTGACCGACCTGGCCGAAAGGACTAGGGTGCAGGCTTCACGCCGGCCTCGGCGCCCGCGGCGGCCGCCGCACCCCGACTCTCGACGCCCAATTTTCGCAGGACCCCGGCAACATGAAACTTGACTGTGCTCTCACTGACGCCGAGTCGCTCCGAGATTGCCTTGTTGCGCCGTCCGGCCACCAGATGCTCGAGTACCTCGAACTCCCGCGGAGCCAGTTCCGTCAGGACGTCGCGGTTCGGTAGGGCGACGGGCGCGTCGAGCGGGATGGTTGCGCTGATCCGGTTCCCCCACCCGGGCGTCGACTCGGATTCGACGGTTCCACCCAAAGTCTCTACCCTCGAACGTAATTGGCGTTCCACGTCGATCACGTCGGCTTCACCACCACCGTCGTCGCGGATGTCGATCGAGAGCGAAGCCGCGTCAAGGGTCCAGGCCACCCGGATTCGCGAGAGCGTCTGCTGATCCGACAAGGCCAAGACCGCGCCGCGGACGACCGCGCGGGCGCCGTGCGCCACTTCACCGGGTAACCCACGCCCGTCGACGGGTGGCTCCACCAACTCCAACGCGATTTCCCGATGCTTGAGCAGCGAACGCAATTCCCCACGCATCCGCGCAAAAGCGGTGGTGGTCGACTCTTCGGCCAACTCGCGGTGCACGTCGACGGCTGAACGCAGGCCGATCAGAGCCGAGGCCGCAGTCTCCCTGGCCGAGGTTCGCGCACGTGTGTCGTCGAGATCCGCCGAGCGCAGCGTCGCCAGCATCGTCTCGAGGGTGGCCGCATGCACCTCCGTCATCTCTGCCACGGTGCGTGCACGCTCGGACGACGCTGCCCGCGACTCGGCGAGATATGCCGGGCTCGCGTTCCGGACCTGGAGCTGAATTCCGGTTGAAGTCACTGCGAACAGTGCCTGGATCAATTCGAGGGATGCTGTCTTCACCGGTACGGGGTGCGGCGTCAGCATGAGTAGGGTGTCTGTTCGATCGAGCATCGCGAGCACTTCACGGTCTCGGCCGGCGATAGCGCACTTTCCCCGAAATATCTGTCCGACAGTGAGATCCGTACGGATACGGTCGAGTTCGGCGATGGTCACACGATCGACGACGGCTGGATCCCCGGCAACCTTGCGCGGCCTACCGGTGCACTCACGGGTGAAGATCACCAGAGAGGTGTGCGGCGCCATGTCCGCGATCAGCGTCGAAAATCGTCGGCCGATTTCGGGAAGTGGTCCCACCAACACGTCTCGAAGGGCGGTGATCAGTAGCGCATTGTCGGTGGTGCTCACTGTTCAACGATAACCATCCGGTTCACTGGTGCAGCGTGGTCTTCATGAGCATCACGTTGTAGTCGGACCACGTGGTGGCGAGAAAGTAGAGGTCCTGCCCCTGCGACCAGGGGTGCATGTACGCGCCGTAGAGTCCCGGAACCTCGTCGGTGCCGATCACGACGTCCGGTGCGCTCCACGGGCCGGTCAGGTCCGAGGCCGTCCGCAGCACCAGCGCTCCCCACTCGTTGGAGTACATCGCGACGAACTTTCCGAGATAGTTGTTGTACTGCACCGACAGTTCGCTGACATCCCCGTCGAGAACTACTGCAGCGGCAGCAGGATTGTTGGGGACCCATGCCTTTCCGTCCCAGTATTCGTACGCCGCGACGTCCGCGATGGAGGCTTCCTTGACTCGCGAGAGACGCCCCTCGCCAAAGCGTCCGGCGGGGGTGCCGAAGTTGTAGACGTAACCACCGTCTTTGACGAAGGACCCCATCTGGAAGTTGTCGTTACCTGTCAACGGCAGATTGGGCCGGGACGAGGCCGGTTCGATCTGCCAGGTCTCACCGTTGTCGTGCGAGGACGCGATCTGCGAGAAGTTGGTGACCCACTCGCCCGACCCTCCCCACGAACGTATCGACATGTAGTTGACGTACTGAACGCCGCCCACGGAGATACCCGTCGTCGGAATACTGCTGGTTTCGACGCCGGTGACTTTCAGACTTCCGATGATCTCGCGCGAGTGATTCGGTCGGTCGGTCGGTGAGGAGTCGATGTTCATGCCGTCGGACAGATTTCCGTCCGAGCTACGGAACAGGACGTTGCTGCGCCAGTCGCCGACCACCCCGGAGCACAGAGGGTCAGATCCGATACCGACGGTGTCACCGAAAGCTGTCAGGACCTGACCTGCGCCGTTGTCCCACATGATGCCCAGATCCGTGCCGAGAACGTTGAACCGCTCGACGGTTTGGTTGGGGCTCAGCGCGCCCGTGATGTACTCGACCGCCGAGGTGCGGCCTTGCAATTCCGGCAGTTTGCCATCCGTGCCGTTGAGCCAGGGAATCGGATTGGTCGGCCCACCTGATTGATCCAAGCTCCCGGTGACATTGCAATCCCACGGGGATGCATTGGCCTGGGTCGCCCCCAAGACCGCGGTCGACGCGAGTACACACGTCACTGCTGCTGTCGATATCTTCCGCATCCGGCGCATCGCTCCCCTTTCGCGGGGGAGATCCGGACTCTACGAGGTGTGTTGCTCGACCGGATCGGTTCATCCACCCACGAGAACACAAGGTAACAGGTAAATCGGTCAATCAGGACAAAACGGGCTTATTCGGTGGAGATGGATTTCAACCATTTCTCCATCACGGCTGCGGCAATCTCGAGCCCCTGCGACTCGGCTGCACTCAACTGCTGCATGAAGATGCGCGGACCGTCCGCTCCCAGCGAAGCATGCAGCGAATCGCGGTACTCGGCCAGTTCCATCCACTCGCGCGCCACCGCGGAGGACGCTTCGAGGTGAAACTGAACGGCGTAACTCTGCTTGTATCGGAAGAGTTGATTCGGATACTTGGCTGAACCAGCGAGCCGCACCGCGCCGTTCGGAATGTCGAAGGTATCCGAATGCCATTGCATTGCAGGAAATGTGGAGGGCAGATCTCCCCACACGGGATCTTGCCGGCCCTCGACAGTCAAGGTGATCTCCTCAACTCCGACTTCAGGCACAGCGCCCGTGTAGACGCGAGCACCCAGCGCCGCGGCGAGCAACTGCGAACCCAGACACACTCCCCACACCGGGACGTCGCTCTCGACCAGATCGCGAATGTATTCGATCTCGGATGCCAACCACTCGACCTCGCCCTGATCGCCGACGCCCATCGGCCCGCCCATCACGATCACGGCGTCGAACCGTCGATGTGCCGGAAGCGGGTCGGTGCCCAGAAGAACAGTCTGCACGTCTCCGTAGCTCTCCAGGACAGGCGAATACGCCGCTGGGGGTTCACACTGCGCGTGTCGTAGTTCCAGAAAATGCATGTAGGCAATTCCTCTCGAATCCGGTGCCGAAAGCCTATGGTTCTATTCGACATAAGGCACATCGACGGCGTCGGATGTGCTCTGCGCTCGAATCTCCGCTTTCATCGCCCCTTTACCGACAAGGAACGTCTGTGCGCGCACCACACCACTTTTCGACATCGATTCGCCCGCCCTCAACTGCCGTTCGCATCGGACTCAGCGCATTCGCCTTGGCGTCACTTGCCGCGTGCTCAGGAACAAGCACCGACAGCGAGGCCGAATCAACATCCACCGCGACCACCACTGCAACCTCGACAACTCAACCCACGACGACTCAGGCTCCATTGACCACCTCGGTGATCGGTACGACGAATTCTCCACTGGCCACGACCCCAGTCGCCGCGGAAGTGACGCCCGCTGCAGCTCCCGCGGTCATGCCCAACGTCGTGTGCATGAATCTTCAAGACGCACAGGACACCATTCAGTCGGCCGGAGTCTTCTTCTCCAGAAGTGCTGACGCAACCGGCGCGGGTCGACGCCAACTGGTCGATTCCAACTGGATTGTCGTCGATCAGACACCCTCTGCCGGAAGTCCTTTCGGGGAAATCGAAGCCGTGCTCTCGGCCGTGAAGATCGGCGAACCGAACCCCTGCTGATCGGCTGAGTTCTCGAACTTCGCAATTCCGGGAACACTGCGCCTTACTTGACAACTACCTCCGACCTCCTTCACTGTAGTCAACATTACGAGTATCCAATATATTGGATGCGAAAGGTTGGATTGCAGCATGAAGGTGCCACGAATACGGCAGAGCGCCAGCTCTCCGGCGTCCATGAGCGACCCCGTCATCGGAATACTCGGAGGCATGGGGCCCGCCGCTACTGCCGACTTTTACTCCAAACTCGTTGCGCTGACACCAGGTTCGACGGATCAGGAGCACCCCAAAGTTGTCATCTGGGCCGATCCCACCGTTCCCGACCGGACATTGGCACTCACCGAGAACGGCCCTGACCCCACTCCGTGGCTGATCCGCGGTGCGCGCGTTCTCCGAGAGTCGGGCGCGACGACGCTCGCCATCCCATGCAATACCGCCCACGCCTTCCTGCCCGCCATCTCGTCCCAACTGGGACTTCCCGTCGTCCACATGATCGACGAAGTCGCTCGGCACATCCGGACGCTCTCACCCGCCGTCACATCCGTCGGACTATTGGCCACCACGGGGACGGTCCGCACCGGGTTGTATCAACAATGGCTGTCGGAATACTCGATCGACGTCCTGGTGCCCGGACCTGCGATCCAGGACGAACTGGTGATGCCGGCGATCCGAGCAATCAAGAGCGGCAACGTCGGAGACGAGACCACCGACAAGCTCGTCAGGGCCGCTGATCTTCTCGTCGAATCGGGCGCGCAGGTCGTCGTGGCCGGGTGCACCGAGATTCCGCTCGGACTGCCCGCCGACGCCACAACCTGTCAGATCATCGATCCGGCAACAATTCTCGCCCGCGCTCTGCTCCGGCGGGTTGCGGATGCCCGGAGACACCCTTCGATGGTCGTTTCGGGCTGACCTGCAGCAGGGAGGCTGCAGAGTACGATATCCAGTATGTTGCGTGGCGGTAAACCGGTTGAGCGAGCACGAATGAGCGACATCGCTCTCGAACGCATTCGCGAAGCGATCGTCACCGGTGAACTGGCGCCGGGCTCGAAGATCAAGGACAGCGAACTCGCCGAGTATCTGGGCTTGAGCAGAACTCCGGTCCGCGAAGCGCTCGCAAGGCTGGTCGACACCGGACTCGTGGAAGCGAAACCTGGTGCGTACACGCGCATCACCACCCTCGACCGCGGCGACGTCGAGACAACACTCGCAGTCATCGAAGCTCTCGACCAACTGGCCGTCGTCACCGCTGTACCGAATCTCACCGACGAGATGATCGGGGCGATGCGTTCGGCCAACAAGGACTTCGCTGCCGCCGTCAAACGAAACGACATAGGCCGAGCCCTGACCGCAGACGATCGCCTACACAGCGTCATCATCGACGCTGCGGCAAATCCGCTGTTGAAGAAGCTGATTCACCAGGTTCACCCACAAATTCACCGCATCTACTACCGCAAGTTCTCGAGCCTTCTCGGCAGCCAGGACTCCGTCGACCATCACAACAAGCTGATCGAGCTGTGCGCAGACCACGATGCCGAGGCGGCAGCGACACTGTCGGCCGAACATCGACGCCATCTCGGCGGGCTGATCGGTGAACTCTTCGACGCCGACGAGTTCGCGCTCTCGGACTGACCGACGCCCGAATACAAGTTTCGGCGCTTGCCTATATTGGCCATTGCCGATATAAATGACTGGTGCATGCGTTCGACGTTCTCGGAGACCCAGTTCGGCGAAGAATCATGGAACTCCTGTCCAGCGGCGAGCGCTCGGCGGGTCAGATCGCCGAAGTCGTGGCAGCGGAGTTCGGAATCTCGCAACCGACCGCGTCCGGGCACCTGCGAGTGCTCCGAGAAAACGGATTCGCCACCGTCCGCAGCGAAGGCACCAGGCGTCTCTATGCCGTCGAGCCCGCGCCATTGCAAGAAGTGGACCAATGGCTCGACGGATTCCGGCAGTTCTGGAGCGGTCCTCTCGACGCATTGGCCACAGAACTCGCACGCGGGAAACGACGCGGCTCGAAGCGGAGCAGATCTTCACAACCGAATTCTTCCGACGAAGGAGACTCACAATGACCGAGATCGCGAACCAGGACACCAGCCTCACCGCGGTAGAGCGGAGCATGGGCAACCGCGAGATCGCCGAAGGTTCGGCTCGAACAGCCGTACTCAAGCGCCGCTACAACGCGTCGGTCGACGACGTCTGGGACGCCATCACGACCCCTGACCGCATCAACCGTTTCTTCCTTCCGGTGAGCGGAGACTTCCAGGTGGGCGGCTCGTACGCCTTCGAAGGCCAGGCAAGTGGCGAGATCCTGGCCTGCGACGCCCCACACCTGCTGCGACTGCAGTGGACACCGCCCGGCGATCGCGGATACAGCGATCAGGTCGAGATCCGGCTGACTGCAGACGGCCCCGACGCCACCTGGCTCGAGTTGGAGCACGCCTCCGTCGCCGATGTCTTCCGGAACGACCCGGACACCGGCTGCTACGGCGTCGGAACCGGCTGGGAAGGCCCACTTCACTACCTGGGCGAATACTTGCGCGGCACTCTCCCTGATGCGCCGAGCACCGAGTGGTACACCTTCGACGAAGCAGAGGAGCTTCGTCTGGCCAACTTCCGAGGGTGGGAGTGGGCAAAGATCGAGGCAGAGCACGGCGGCCGATAACGCCCAATTCTTCGAAAACGGTCACAGGATGGCCGTTAGCTTTGTATCGTGACCGAGCTGGACGTATGTCCAGCAGTTTTGGTGGCTTCCTTTCGTGCCACACCTGCTTCGGTCCACGAGAAGAGAGCTCCACATGGCGCCACAACCCGTAGTCGACAACGCGGCCACGACGCGACGAACGCACATCATCCGGACAGTTCTCGCTGTCCTCGTCATCGCACCGCTGTCGATTGCGGCGTTCTACATGTGGGCACTGTGGGATCCGGGCGACACGGTCAACCGCTTGCCCGTCGCCATCGTCAACGCCGATGCGGGCACAGAACTCGACGGAACACGTCTGCAAGCCGGCGATGAAGTTGTTGCCGCGCTCGTCGAGAGCGGAGACGTTGCATGGAAGGTCGTCTCGGAACAGGAAGCCGCCGACGGCGTCAACGACGGCACCTATTACTTCTCGGTCGTCATTCCGAAAACTTTCAGCGCGGATGTGGCCAGTGCCGCATCGGGTTCGGGCAGCAAGGCCGAACTCGACGTCTTGTACAACGACTACAACAGTCTGGTCGCCGGCCCGGTCGGTGAAAGCATCATCGCTCAAGTGCGCTCGGCGGTCTCCGAGTCGATCGGCGAGCAGTCCATCGACCAGGTGCTGGTCGGGTTGGGTGAACTCGGAACAGGATTCGGTGAAGCAGCAGCAGGAGCGCAACAGCTGTCCGACGGATCCTCCGAAGCGCTTGCCGGAACCAACGAGCTCTACGCTGGAAGCAAGGAACTCGCCACCGGCATGGGCGAAGCAAATCAGGGCGGCAAGGAGCTGGCCGCCGGAGCCGGCGAGCTGGCTGCCGGAGCTGGCGAAGCTGCTGCAGGCTCGGGCGAGCTGAGCAGCGGACTCAACCAGTTGGTCGGGGGAACCGACGAACTCGGCGCAGGCGCCCGTCAGATCAGCGAAGTGGTCGACATGGTCACCACCCCGGTACTCGACCTCGCGGGGTCCTCGGACGCCGTCGTCGGTCAGATCGACGCCCTCACGTCGATGCTTCGAAACTCGGCCGATCCGGTCTCCGCCGGACTCGTCGAAGCCCTGGGTGGACTGCGGGCTTCCCTGACTGCACAACCCTCGGACGACGACGTGATCGGTCAGCTCGGTCAGCTTCGCGACGGCGCGCGGGAAATCTCGCGGCAGCTCACTGATCCGAGCAGCGACTACCGTGGTGGGCTCCTTGCCGCCGCGGCCGGTGCAGGTGAACTCAACACCGGCCTGGGCCAACTGTCCGACGGCGCAGGCCAACTCGCTACCGGTGCACAGGAACTCTCCACCGGGCTGGGGCAGTTGGACACTGGAAGTATTGCGCTCCGTGACGGTCTCGGGCAGCTATCGGCCGGCGTCGGCGAGCTCGACGCGGGCAGCGCGGAACTCGCCACCGGTTTGTCCGACGGTGCCGCCCAGGTACCGCAGTTCACGGACGACGAGCGCGCCACCACGGCCAATCTCCTCTCTTCCCCGGTTGCCGTCGACGCGCGGAACAACTATCCCGCAGCCGGTTTCGGGCCGGGAGCCGTACCTGCCGTGATCTCGGTGGCACTGTTCCTGTGCGGAATTCTCACGTGGTTCGTCGTCCGCCCACGACGCGGACGTTCACTGAACTCGCACACCAGCGTGGTACGTGAGGGGCTGCGCCGCTACCGCATTCCCGCCCTGGTCACCTTGGTCGCGGCGCTCGTGTTGTCGGTGGTGTCACTGACCGTGGCAAACGTCGAACCACCTAGTGTTCTGGCGATGATCGCAGTGATGATCCTGGTGGGTGCCGCCGCGGTCAGCTCGGGCAGGCTCTTCACCGTTGTGTTCGGTGCCGTCAACGGAACCTTCATCGCTTTGGGCGCCTTGATGATTCAGATCTTCGCCTTCGGCGCGGTATACCCCATCGAACAGATGCCGACGGTTCTGCAGTGGCTGCACGCTCTGATGCCACTCACGTGGGCGCGCAACGCCATGCGCATGGTCCTTGTCGGATACTACGGCCCGAAATTCTGGGTGGCGGTAATCGCTCTGGCTGCCTTGGTGATCGGAGCCGTCCTGTTCACCATCTGGTGGCGCCGCCGACAAGAACCGCCGACCGACGCCGATGACGACGCGCCGATCACCGAGGAGATCGTGTACCTCCAGCAAACGCAAGCGTGAGCCGGATCAGCGAACGAGCGTCGTACGCATCAACATGACGTTGTAGTCGGCCCACGTGGTGGCAAGGAAGTACAGATCCGAACCACTGGACCACGGGTGGATGTATGCGGCGTAGATACCGGGAACCTCGACCAGATTGACCAGTGTCTCCGGTGCCGTCCACGGACCGACCGGACTGGGAGCGGTTCGCATCACGATCGAACTGAACGCGTCGGCGTACATCGCCACGAACTTGCCGAGGAACTCGTTGTACTGAACGGAGACCTCACCGCTGCGGCCGTCCATGACGGGTACGGCCGCAGCGGGATCGGCAAGGATCCAGCCGTTTCCGTTCCAGTACTCGTAGGCGGAAAGATCGGGGATCGCCCCCTCGGGCACGCGAGAAAGTCGAACCTCGCCGGATCGTCCCGCGGGGGTTCCGTAGTTGTAGACGAACCCGCCGTCCTTCACCATCGAGCTCATCTGGAAGTTCTCGCTACCGGCGACGGGGGCGACACCCGCGGGAAGAACCCCACCGATGTTGGGGCGCAGAGTTTCCGGACGAGTGGTCCACGTTTCGCCGTTGTCCGAGGAGGTGGCAATCTGCGAGTAGTTCGTGCTCCACTGCCCGGCCTCGCCCCAGTTACGCACCGACATGTAGCTCAGATACTGCACACCGTTCACTGCGATGCCGCTCGTGGGGATGCTGGAGGCCTCGACACCCGGAATCTTCAGACCGGAAATGATCTCACGCGCCTGAGCTGTGCCGTCCATCGGCGCGCTGTCGATGCGCATACCGTCGGCCAGTACCCGATCCGAGCTGCGGAAGAGTACATTGCTTCGCCACTCGCCCACCAAACCGTCGCAGCCGGGGTTACGACTGAGCCCGGTGGTATCGCCGAAAGCGGTCAGAATCTGCCCCGCACCGTTGTCCCACATGATGCCCAGGTCGGTACCCAGGACATTGAAGCGATCAACGGTCTTGTTGGGACTGTATGTGCCGGTGACCTTTTCGATCGCGGTAGTACGACCGGATAGACCTGGCAACCCTCCGGTGTTGCCGTTGAGCCACGGCGCCGCATTGGCCGGACCACCGCTACTACCAACGCCACTGACTCCGACGCAGCCCGGCGCAGCCATCGCCGGCGAAGCCACCGCCGTGACGGCAGCAGCTGCCAGAGCAGCAACTACCCCGAACACCCCCAACGATCTCCCCGCGCGAAACATGACTCCCCCATGGCCGGGATTTTTGGTGTTGTCGTCGTCGTTCCCCCCGAACCTCGGACAATCTAGCAACTGCAGTCACAGATAACCCAATCAGACAAAGACGCGAAAAGGCCTGAAAGTCATAGTAGTTCAGACTTTCAGGCCTTTTCGGACAGAGAAGATCAGTCAGTAGGTCAGCGCGCTCCGCTCGCACCGCCGTCGAGTGGAATCACCGCGCCGGTCAGATAAGCCCCGGCACGTGAAGCCAGGAAGATGGCAAGACCTGCGGCATCCTGGGGAGTTCCGACCCGGCCCAACGGGACCGAGTCCGCCACAGCCTTTGCACTCTGTTCGTCCTCGAGGAGGAATGCCATCATCTTCGACGGGAACGGGCCCGGCGCAATGGCATTGACCGTGATCTGTTCCCCCGCAAGCGTTGCCGCGAGCTTGCGCGTCAACATGTGCACCGCAGCCTTACTGGCTCCGTACGAGAAGTTCTCCGAACCCGACACCACGAGTCCGTCGATCGATCCGATATTGATCACGCGCACGGGATCTTCCGCCGTGGCTGCAGACCGCAACTGCGGCAACAGCTTCTGCGTCAGGAGGAAGATTGCCTTGACATTGATGTCGAAAATCTTGTCGAAGCCTGCGGCCGGAAAATAGTCGACGGGAGCTCCCCACGTGGCACCGGCGTTGTTGACCAGTACGTCGAGCGTCGGCGAAATCTCAGCGACCTTCGCAGCGAGGCTCTCGACCCCCTCGTCCGTGGACAGATCGGCCGGATGCGAAATGCAGGTGCCGAACTCCGAAAGCTCTCGCGCGGCTTCGTCACAGGCTTCGGCCTTTCGGGCCGAAATGACGACCGTCGCTCCGCCTTCGACAAACCCGCGAGCGATCATGTATCCGATGCCGCGTGATCCACCGGTGACCACAACGGTCTTGCTACTGACGTCGAACAGTCCCTCGATCAAGCTCATGCGACCTCGAAAAGCCCGGCAGCACCCATACCGCCGCCGATGCACATGGTCACCACCACGAGCTTGGCTCCGCGCCGTTTTCCTTCAAGAAGAGCATGGCCGACCAGACGAGCCCCCGTCATTCCGTACGGATGGCCGACGGAGATACCGCCACCGTCGACGTTGTACTTCTCGGGATCGATCCCGAGCTTGTCGCGGCAGTACAGGGCCTGAGAGGCGAAGGCCTCGTTGAGTTCCCAGAGATCGATGTCGTCGACCTTCAGGCCGTGAAGATCCAGCAGACGCGGAATCGCGAACACCGGTCCGATGCCCATCTCGTCGGGAGCGCAACCCGCGACAGCCATGCCACGGTAGATACCGAGAGGCGCCAACCCGCGGCGTTCCGCCTCGCCTGCCTCCATCAGCACCGACGCCGAAGCGCCGTCGGAGAGCTGAGACGAGTTGCCCGCAGTGATGGACGAATGAGCACTGACAGTCCCGTCGGCCAGAACCGGTCGCAGACTCGACAGCCCTTCCAACGTGGTGGAAGCGCGGTTGCCTTCGTCGCGGGTCAGCGTCACGGACTCGCTGCGGATCTCACCCGTCTCCTTGTCCTGCACCTGCTTGATCGAGGGCAGCGGGACGATCTCGAGATCGAACCGACCTGCGTCCTGGGCCGCTGCGGTCCGCTGCTGGGAGACGAGCGCGAACTCGTCCTGCTGCTCGCGGGTGACTCCGTAGCGCTCGGCGACGATCTCGGCCGTGTGCAGCATCGGCATGTAGATCGACGGCTTGTTTTCCTTAAGCCACGGATCAGCCGCGCGGAAGTTGTTCATGTGATCGTTCTGGACCAACGAGATCGATTCGACTCCGCCGCCGACCGCGATCTGCATTCCGTCGTCCACGATCTGCTTTGCTGCGGTCGCGATGGCCATGAGCCCGGACGAGCACTGACGATCGATCGTCATTCCGGAAACCGAGTCCGGAAGCCCGGCCCGCAGCACCGCTTGCCGTGCGACGTTGCCGCCGGAAGATCCCTGCTGCAGCGCAGCGCCGAGGATGACGTCCTCGACCTCGCCGCCCTCGAGGCCCGCGCGCTGAACTGCATTCGAAATGGCATGTGCAGCAAGCTCTTGAGCCTGAGTGTTGTTGAACGCGCCGCGGTACGCCTTACCGATCGGGGTACGGGCGGTGGAAACGATGACAGCTTGCCTCATCGGGGAAACCTTTCGTCGAACACGAAGTGCTGTGCGCCTTTATTAACCGCCGGAGGTTAATAAAGGCGCACAGCAAGAATCAGGGCTGGAACACGACGCGACCGACCGTGGTGCCGTCGCCGAGGCGACCGATACCGTCGGCAACGTCCGTCAACGACAGCCGCTCACTGATCAGTGGTTTGACCAAGCCGGCATCGGCGAGCCTGGTGAGCTCGACGTGGCAGTCGTCGATGGCCTGCTGGTTGTAGGCCTTGTACAGCCCCCAGTGCAGTCCGATGATCGAATAGTTCTTGATGAGAGCGTGATTGAGTGCCGGCTGCGGGATCGTGCCACCGGCGAAGCCGATGATGACGATCCGTCCCTCGAAGGCGATGCACTTGGTGGACTTCGCGTATGCGTCGCCGCCGACCGGATCGAAGACCACGTCGGCGCCCTTGCCGCCGGTGAACTCCTTGACCGCTGCCACGAAGTCCTCACTGTGACGGTCTACGACGAGGTCTGCGCCGAGCTTGCGCGCGTACTCGGCCTTGTCCGGACCGCCGACGACACCGATCACCTTGGCGCCCGCCGCCTTGCCGAGTTGCACTGCCGCACTACCGACACCACCCGCAGCAGCGTGGACCAACAACGTCTCACCCTCGAGCAGTTGGGTGCGGCGATGCAGAGCGAACCACGCTGTCTGATAGCCGATGCTCAGAGCGGATGCTTCCGCGTCGTCGAGAGCCGACGGCGCCGGGAACGTGTTGTTCTGATCCAGTACCGAGTACTCGGCGAATCCGCCGGACGGCAGACTCGGATTACCGATCACCCGGTCCCCCACTGCGAATTTGGTCACCGATTCACCGACCGAGACCACTTCACCACACAGTTCGACACCGGGTGTGAAGGGCAGCGGCGGCTTGATCTGGTACTCACCCCGGCACATGAGGACGTCGGGGAAGTTGGCCGGAGCCGCCAGCACCTTGACCAACATCTCCGTCGCATTCGGGGTGGGATCCGCGGTCTCCTCCAACGCGAGCACATCGCGGGGTTGACCGAGTTCGTTGACGCGCCAAGCCTTCACAGCAATTCTCCAGACAGATAGTGGGTGAGTTTCAGGACGAGATCGGGAGGTCGACCAACTCGGCGAGGCGTGCCCGATGCTGATACGCGGTTCCCAGCGACAGCTGATCGCTCTTCGCCCGTTTGAGGTACAGGTGCGCCGGATACTCCCACGTCATTCCGATACCACCATGAAGTTGGACGCACTCCTCCGCAGCATGAACCGCGACGCCGCTGCAGAATGCCTGGGCCACCGTCGCTGCGATCGCCGCATCGGCGTCGCCGCGTGAATAGGTGTCCGCCGCATAGCGTGCTGCCGCGCCCGAAGAGCTGACTTCGAGCCAGAGATCGGCGAGGCGGTGCTTGATCGCCTGGTACGAACCGATCGCCCGGCCGAACTGCTTGCGCTCCTTCACATACGCGAGAGTCGTTTCGAGGCACCACTGAGCTACAGCGAACTGTTCGGACGCCAGAAGTGCGCTTCCGCAGAGCAACGCTTCCTCAACCGCTTGCGCCGCATTGCCGCTGTCGACACGGACCGACGACGAACCCGAGAACTCGACGTCCGCCAATCGGCGCGTCATGTCCAGGGACAGAACCGGCGTGACGGTAGCGTCGGCGATCCGAACGGTGTGCAGCTCCAGGCCGCTCTCACCGGCAACCGGAACAACAAGAACATCGGACTCGGCGACGCCGGCAACCGTCGTGACGCTGCCGACGAGTCCACTCGCCGTTGCCTTGACAGTAGGTGTGAAAGTTCCTGGTGCAGTGGACAACGGGACGACCAGAGCAGCCGTCGAATCCCCCGCTGCCAATTGACCGAGCACCTCGGTCTCGCCGGCCTTCAGCAACGCCGTCGTCGCCAGCACCGCGCTGGTGAAGAACGGAACGGGAGCGACCGCACGTCCGATCTCCTCCATCACGACCGCCGCCTCACGCGTCGACGCACCTGCCCCGCCCAACTCCTCGGGTACCAGCAGTCCCGCCAAACCGAGTTCCGACGCCAGCGACTTCCACAGCCCGGTGAAGTCGGCGGACACGTCGTCGTACGCCGTGACCACGGTGTCGGCACCGGCACGCTCGCTCAGCAGTCGTCTGACGCTGGCTCGCAGATCTTGTTCGGTCTCGGAGTACAACAGATCGGCGCTCATCGGGGTAAGTCCTTCCAGGCGATGTCCTTGTCGACGCGATGCTCGGGCGGCAACCCGAGTACACGTTCTGCGATGACGTTGCGCAGGATCTCCGACGTTCCGCCCTCGATCGAATTGCCCTTGGCTCGCAGGTACCGGTATCCGGGTTCACGCCCGGTGAAGTCGACGGAATCCGGTCGACGCAGCGTCCAGTCGTCGTAGCGCAGACCGGCTTCGCCGTGCAGCTCGAGGTCGAAACCCGAAATCTGCTGAGCCAAACCGGCAAACGCGAGCTTCATTCCCGAGCCTTCGGGGCCGGGCTGGCCGGCGGCGAGCTGCTGGCGCAGTCGCTCACCGGTCAGACGCGCAACTTCGGATTCGGTCCAGAGTCGCATCAACTCGTCGTGCATCGCCGGGTTACGCAGCTCGGGCTCGTCACGCCAGGCCTGAGCGACCTTTCCGATCATGCCTCCCTCACGCGGTGCGCCCGAACCGATGGCAACACGCTCGTTGTTCAGGGTGGTGGTCGCAACCTTCCACCCCTGGCCTTCGGCTCCGAGGCGATTGGCGTCCGGAATCCTGACGTCCGTGAGGAATACCTCGTTGAATTCGGCCTCGCCGGTGATCTGACGCAGCGGCCGGACATCGACGCCCGGATCGGTCATGTCGCAGATGAAGTAGCTCAGACCCGCATGCTTGGAACGTGACGGATCGGTCCTGGCCACGAGAATCGCCAGCTGCGCATTCTGCGCGCCCGACGTCCATACCTTCTGCCCGTTGACTATCCAGTCGTCGCCGTCGCGGACGGCGCGGGTAGCGACGGCCGCGAGGTCCGAACCTGCGCCCGGTTCACTGAACAGCTGGCAGTAGACCGTCTCCGCAGTCCACAACGGGCGCAGGAACTTCTGCTTCTGCTCCTCGGTGCCGAAGGCAGCGATGGTCGGTGCCGCCATGCCCAGTCCGATCCCGTTCTTGCCGGTGGCCGGGCCCGGTGCACCGGCGGCCTCCAGCTGAGCGTTCACCTGACGCTGAAAGCTCTGCGGTACACCGAGTCCCCCATGACCTTCGGGGAAATGAACCCACGCCAGTCCGGCGTCGAATCGTGCGCCGAGGAAGTCCGATACCGACACGCTGTTCGGATCATTCTCCGCGAGAAGCGTGTTCACCTTTTCGGTGAGATCACGCGATACTGCCTCTTCGTCGAAAGCCATGCCCATTCCTTCGGTTCGAGCGGTGAGCGGACGGTCAGTCCTTCGGTCCACCGGCGACGTAGACGACCTGACCGGAAACAAAGCCTGCGCCTTCGCTGACAAAGAACGACGCGGTGTGCGCGATGTCCTCGGGCTGTCCGACGCGATTGACCGGAATCTGCGAAGCGGCAGCGGTCTTGAAGTCCTCGAAGCCGACGCCCATGCGCTCGGCCGTTGCGGCGGTCATCTCGGTTTCGATGAATCCGGGGGCAATAGCGTTCGCGGTCACGCCGAACTTGCCCAGCTCGAAGGCCAATGTCTTGGTGAAGCCCTGCATTCCGGCCTTCGCCGCGGAGTAGTTGACCTGTCCGCGGTTGCCGAGAGCCGACGTGCTCGAGAGGTTCACGATGCGGCCGAACTTCGCTTCCACCATGTACTTCTGCACCGCACGCGACATGAGGAACGCTCCGCGCAGGTGGACGTTCATCACCGAATCCCACTCGGCAACGCTCATCTTGAACAGAAGGTTGTCGCGAGTGATGCCGGCATTGTTGATCAGCACGGTAGGTGCACCCAGTTCTGCGGCAACACGATCCACTGCTGCAGCGACCGAAGCCTCGTCGGAGACGTCAGCGCCGACGGCCAGTGCCTGTCCGCCTGCGGCCTTGATCGCGTCGACGGTTCCGGCACACGCCGCTTCGTCGAGGTCGAGCACGGCGACGGCAAAACCGTCTTCCGACAGTCGCTTCGCTACTGCCGCACCGATTCCGCGTGCTGCACCCGTGACAATTGCGGTTCTACGTTCCTGGCTCACTGGCCCTCCATACTTTCGTGATTCGACGGACACCGGACGATCTCGTCAGATCCCGGCCTGATCTGCAATTTCCCTGGCTTTGGCGACCAAGGCGTCAATACGTTCCACGGTGGGAGTTCCGCTCTCGGCGGCATTCTGCGGTTCGTCGCGGGCGCGACGCATCACGCCCTCGGCGATCACGGCAATCTTCCACAGTCCCAACGTGTGCCAGAACTTCAGCGCAGCAGGGTCCCGTCCGGTGGCCTCGAGATAGATCCGGGAGATCTCCTCTCGCGAGGGGAATCCCGGGAGTGCCGACGCCGGGAAATCGCCGCCGGTATTCTCACCAGCCGCCGGCCAGTACGCCAACAAGCTTCCGACGTCCGCCAACGGATCACCGAGTGTGCACAGTTCCCAGTCGAGGGCCGCGACAACTTCGCCGTTGCTCGCCGAGGTGATCACATTGCGTAGGTGAAAGTCGCCGTGCACCAACGTGGTTTCAGTGTGATCCGGCTGGGCTGCAATCAGGCGTCGGGTGAGATCGTCGAGATCAGGGCATTCCCGCGTCTTCGACTGTTCCCATTGACCTCCCCAACGCTTCAACTGCCGTGCAGCGTAGGGCTTGTGGCTCGCCAGGTCGTCGAGGCCGGCCTTCTTCAGATCCACGGCGTGTATCTTCGCCAACGTCTGAGCCAGCGAGATGCCGATTGCCCGACGACGATCTTCCGACAACGCCTCCGCAAGAGGCATTCGGTCCACCACTTCGCCGTCCACGAATTCCATGAGGAGCAGCGGAACTTCGGTGACGGCAGGATCCTCGGTCAACCCGAATACTCGCGGCGAAGGCACGTCGGTGGATTCGAGAGCGCTCAGGATTCGAGCCTCACGCGCCACGTCGTGAGCCGAGGCCAGCAGATGCCCCAGCGGTGGGCGTCGTAGCACCCAGCGATTGCCGTCCTGATCGCGAACCAGGTACGTGAGATTCGACTGCCCCAAGCCGATTCGATCGAAGGACAACGGCCCGGAAAAGTCGATCCCCAGGCCTGCGATCCACCCGGTGACCGCTTCGGTATCGAGTCCCACTACTCCGACGCTAGCCACCGACGGACGCTCCCTGCCGGAACGGGAGTGCGTCACCCAACAACTGGCCACCGTCGATGGTCATGATCTCGCCGGTGATCCACTGGGCTGCATCCGAAACCAGGAAGGCAATGGCAGCGGCCACGTCCTCGGGTTCACCGATGCGTCCGAGAGCAGTCGACGCGGACACCGCTTCTTCGTGTTCTTTCCACAGAGCTTCGGCGAGTTTGGTTCTCACCACTCCCGGCGCAACGGCGTTGACACGAATCTTCGGTGACAACTCGAGCGCCAACTGCTTGGTGATGTGGATCAGAGCAGCCTTCGACGCGTTGTACGTACCGATTCCCGCCTCGAACGCCATGCCGCCGATCGAAGCGGTGTTGACCACGGAACCACCGTGCTCGCCCATCCAGGCCCGCGCTGCGAGGCCGGTCCACAGGACTGGAGCCCACACGTTGACGTCGAAAGTCTTGGCGAAGCGCGAGTGATCCTGGTTGATGATCGGCCCGAACGACGGGTTGGTGCCCGCGTTGTTCACCAAGATGTCGAGACTGCCGAAACGCTCGATCGTCTGCTCGACGCACTTGCGTGCAGCATCCTCGTCCGTCGCGTGAGCGCCGACGCCGATCGCGTTGCCGTTCACCTGCGCGGCAGCCGCATCTGCGGATTCCTGTGAGCGCGAAGTCAGTACGACGTTTCCGCCCGCCGCCGCAATCGCCTGCGCGGTCGCGAGGCCGATGCCCCGCGATGCGCCTGTGACGATTGCCGTCTTACCTGTGAGATCCAGTCCTGCCATGTCAGTTCGCCTTGACTTCGCGGTACTTGCGCAGTTCCTGCTTGGCGATGGCGCGCTTGTGCACCTCGTCCGGGCCGTCGGCCAGGCGAAGGGTGCGCATGTGGGCGTAAGCCATCGCGAGCGGGAAGTCGTCGGTGACGCCGCCACCGCCGTGAACCTGGATGGCGCGGTCGATGATCTTGAGCGCGATGTTCGGTGCCGCAACCTTGATGGCTGCGATCTCGGTGCGCGCTTCCTTGTTGCCCACCGTGTCCATCATGTGTGCGGCCTTGAGCGTGAGGAGTCGAACCATCTCGATGTCGATACGAGCCTCGGCGATCCAGTCCTGGATATTCGCGTTGTCACTGACGGGCTTCCCGAAGGTGATGCGGGTGGATGCGCGCTTGCACATCAGTTCCAGTGCGCGCTCGGCCATTCCGATTGCACGCATGCAGTGGTGGATGCGGCCGGGGCCGAGGCGGGCCTGGCTGATCGCGAATCCTTCACCCTCACCGGCGAGAATGTCCTTGGCCGGGACGCGCACGTCCTCGAAAGTGATCTCGCCGTGTCCTTCGCGGTCCTGGTAGCCGAAAACCGGCAGGTTGCGCAGGATCGTGACGCCGGGAGCATCGATCGGCACGACCATCATCGACTGCTGACGGTGGGTGGCGGCATTGAAGTCGGTCTTACCCATGACGATCAGAACCTTGCAGTTCTGGTGCAAGGCGTTGGAAGCGAACCACTTACGGCCGTTCAGCACGTACTCGTCGCCGTCACGGTCCATACGGAGCTGGATGTTGGTGGCGTCGGAGCTGGCAACCTCGGGCTCGGTCATCGCGAAAGCGGAACGAATTTCGCCTTCGAGAAGCGGCTTGAGGTACTTCTCCTTGTGCTCGTCGGTGCCGAAGAGCGTGAGCACCTCCATGTTTCCCGTGTCCGGAGCGGCGCAGTTGGTGGCCTCGGAGGCCAGGTGGCTGCGGCCCATGATCTCCGCGAGCGGTGCGTATTCCAGGTTGGTCAGGCCGGGGCCCCATTCGGGATGGGGATGGAAGAGGTTCCACAGCCCGCGGGCCTTGGCTTCCTTCTTCAAGTCGTCGATGATCGGCGGCTGAAAGTGCGGGTTACCGGACTCACGCATCTGCTCTTCGTAGACCGCTTCGGCCGGGTAAACGTGCTTGTCCATGAAATCGAGCAGTTCGGCCTGGTACTTCTTGGTGCGATCCGAGAACTCAAACACTGACATGTGAACTCCTGACAGAGAGGGAAGGAAAATTGGGGGCTCGATGTTCGAGATGGCTGTTGACACCCTCGACGACATCCGGGCCGTGAAATGCGTTCAGCATCAGCGATTCCGCATGCCTGGCGGAATCAGTGAAGGTCGAGTGCGCGTCGGCACTCATCTGAGATTTGATGACGGAGAGGGACGTCGGCGAGCAGTTCGCCGCGATGTCCTCGGCGTAAGCAATCGCCGCATCCAGAACGTCACCGCCGGTGACCAGGTGGTCGATCAGACCGATGCGGTACGCCTCGTCGGCGTCCACCATCCGGCTGGAAAGCAGAAGATCGACTGCTCGACTGTGCCCGACCAAGCGGGGCAACATCCAGGAGATGCCGTACTCCGCAATCAGGCCTCGACGCGCGAACGCGGTAGTGAATCGTGTTGCGCTCGAACCGAAACGAACGTCGCAGTACAGAGCCTCGACCATTCCGAGCCCGGCAGCGACGCCGTTGACGGCGGCGATCAGCGGCTTGCGGATGGTGGTCGGGAAATGACGGTCTCGCGGCCGGACAAGATCACTTTCGGAGACTTCGCCGACGTTCTTCAAATTGCCGAGGTCAGCCCCCGAGCAGAATCCTCGGCCGGAGCCGGTGACAACAATTGCTCGGACACTGGGATCTTCGTCTGCCACGGCCAGAAAGTCGTAGTACTGATCTTCGAGCTCGTTGGTCCACGCGTTGAGAACGCGGGGCCGATTGAATGTCAGAACCAGCACCGCTCCTCTCTGCTCGGAGAGGACGAGTTCCTCGGTCATCGTGTTCCCGCGAGGAGCGACGCCTGGTACCGGCGCATCCCGCGCAGCCAACGGTCGTAGTCGGCGCCCTTCTGCCGGTACATGTCCAGCACGTTCTTGTGCGGAAGGATGAGAAACTCTTCGGCATCCACTGCCGCAAGAACGATTTCGGCGCATTCGGCAGGCTCGAGAACATTGCCTGCCGCAAGCACGGCTCCGGTTGCGGCCTTGCCGACCGGATCGCCGGAATTCTCACCTTCGTAGAGAAGCTTGGTGTTGACGCCCATCGGGCACAGGCAACTGACGCGAACACCCTGATCTCCGTAGGTGATCGAGAGCCACTCGGCAAACGCGACCGCGGCATGTTTGGTCACCGAGTACGCGGCGGACCCGACCTGACTGAGCAAGCCGGCCGCAGAGGCCGTGCTGATGAAGTAGCCCTCCCCGCGCTCCGTCCAGCCGGGGACGAGGAGCCTGGCAGCGCGAATGTGGGCGCGAACGTTGACGTCGATCGTCGTGTCCCAGACGTCTTCACTGATGTCGAGGCCCATGCCACCGGTAACGCCGGCATTGGCGAAGTAGAGGTCGACCGGGCCGAATTCCTTTTCCGCCTGCGCGATCAGGCCCGCAATGACCGTCTCGTCGGAGACGTCGCCACCGGCAGACACGGCCGCTCCGGGACGCTCCGCGTTGATCGCCTCCGCTACTGCCGAAGCTGCTGCCCCGTCCAGGTCAGCCACTACGACGCGAGCACCCTCGGCAGCCAGTCGCTCGGCCAGTGCACCGCCGATTCCCCCGCCGCCACCGGTGACAATTGCTACCTTCTGGGCAACCTTCATGAGCGATTCCTCTCGCTTGCGTCATACCTACGCGCTGACAGTGATCCACGTCTCCCCTCATGTATAGTTGAATCCGGCGTCAGTTTCAACCGTCGAATCGCGACGGTCACCCGAACGGCCCGTTCCGTCCTCCTGAACTGCGAGTAAAGGGATAACGATGACTGAAAACCAATTGCCCGTCCGCCCGTCCACCTTCGCCGAGCTCGAGAAGCTCATCGGCCAGGAACTTGGCCCGACGGAGTGGTACGACATCACCCAGGAGCGCATCAACGCGTTCGCCGAAGCCACAAACGATCATCAGTGGATTCATGTCGACCCGGAACGAGCCGCATCGAGCCCGCTCGGCAGCACGATCGCGCACGGACTCTTCAGCCTCTCACTGGGACCCCAGTTCTCCTACCAACTCATCCACTTCGACGGCTTCGCCCACAGCCTCAATTACGGCTACGACAAGGTTCGCTTCCCCGCTCCCGTTCCCGTGGGATCCCGGGTCCGCATGCGCGCAACCGTCGTGTCCGCGGAGCAGTTGCCCGGCGGAATCCAAGTGAAGATGAGCCAGGTGGTCGAGCGCGAGGGTTCCGACAAGCCCGTCGTGGTCGCCGAATCCGTCGCTCGCGTCGTCGAAAAGAGCTGAACCGAAAAGAGCTGAACCGAGACTGGGACGCCCGGCCGCTCGAACATCGATGCAGCCGGGGCGGCCCACCTCGTCAGAGACGGTCGGGGAACTTCAGAGCGTTCGCCCACAGATCGGTCACAGTGGCGACAATCTGATCGAACTCCGGTGAACGCCCGTCCACCTCACCCTCACGAAGGGTGAACAGACTGTAGGCGAGTCGACTCACCATGCCGGACAGAGCAATCGACGCCGTCATCGGATCCAGCGTCGTGTCCGCGATGCCGCGGGACTGCAGATCTGCAATCCCGCGGGCATTACGGCGTATGAACGCATTGGCACGCTCGCTGCGGAACTTCCGGAACTCCGGGTCGATGTGAGCTACCTGCTCCATGAGCCCCATCAACTTCGCATTGCGTTGATACGCGGCCAGATACGCTCGATTACTTGCCTCGAGCACGGCGTACGGATCGTCCGCGCTCGCAACGCGTCCCATGCCCGGGTGCATCATGTCGTCTCGCGCGACCTCGAGGACGGCGGCGAACACCTCTTCCTTGTTCGCGAAGTACGTGTAGAACGATCCCGTCGCGCAACCGGCTTCTTTTGCGATGTCGATCAAACGTGCATCGAGATAGCCACTGCGCTCGAAAACCTTACGGGCAGCAGCAACCAATGCCGCACGCGTGCGTGTCCCCCGCTCGGTGGTCGGTCGATCCCGGAGCAGCGCGGGCGGAGCCACCGGTAAGGCGGCAATTCGCGATTCGTCGTCGAGCACGGTGCGCTCCTCATCCTTCCGATCAACATCATTTTCGGGACAATCCCAGCAGACTCGATGTTGACGCCGGATTCAAGTGTACGCTCTGGTGAGACCCAGGACACACAATCGGTCGATTCCTCCCGAAAGGCAGAACCATGGTTAGCGTTCTCGACCCGGTGACCCGTCACGCGGAAGCCACTCCGGAAAATATTGCAATTCGCGGCACGGATAATCATTGGACATACCGACAGCTCCACGACGCGTCTCTGGCGTTTGCCGGCCGCATTCGCGACGAAGGGTTGAGCATCGGCGACCGGGTTCTGCTCGCGGCGCCGTCGGTGCCTGAATTCATCGTGGCGTACATGGGGATTCAGGCTGCAGGTTGTGTCGTGGTGCCCATCAACACGATGTCGGCGCAACCCGAAGTCGAGTACGTACTGGACGACGCCGAGATTTCGCTGGCGATCGCCTGGCACCAGCTCGGTCCCGCAGTTCAGGATGCAGGGAGTGCGCGCGGCGTCCCGGTGTGGACGCTCACCGAAGAATCGGCGAAGGCCGACCATCCACCGGCAACGGTGGTCGACCGCGACACAGCGGACACCACGGCGATTCTCTACACCTCCGGTACCACCGGACGTCCGAAGGGCGCTCAGCTGACGGTCGGGAATCTGTTGTCTGCCGGTGAGATCGGCGCCGAGAGCAGCCGCGGAAATCCCTCGGACCGCACCGGTACCGGACTGCCGCTCTTTCACATCTTCGGCCAGGGTTCGGTCATGATGGCAACCTTCACCGGCGGCGGATCACTATCCCTGCTCGCCCGGTTCGACCCGGCCGCCATGCTCGATCTGGTGCGTCGGGACAAGCTCACCATCATGGCCGGCGTCCCCACCATGTGGAATGCCATGCTGCACGCCGCAGCCGACGTGGACAGCTCCGACTTCGAACAACTGCGGATCGCAATCTCCGGTGGCGCATCACTTCCCGGTGAAGTCGCTCGCGCCTTCGAAGCACGGTTCAACTGCACAATCCTCGAGGGCTACGGCCTGACCGAGACGAGCGCATTCGGAACTTTCAACAGCATCGACCGCGTCGCAAAGATCGGATACACCGGCCGCGCCGTACCGCGCACCGAGGTCGAGGTCCGTGATCACGACGGAAATGTCTGCCAGGCAGGCACAGTGGGCGAGGTATTCATCAAAGGACCGACGGTCATGAAGGGCTACTGGAAGCGCCCGGCCGACACGGCCGCCGTCCTGTCCGACGACGGATGGTTCCGCACCGGAGACCTCGGCGAGACCGACGCCGACGGTGACCTTCGCATCGTCGACCGCGTCAAGGACCTCATCATCCGCGGTGGATACAACGTCTATCCAGGCGAGGTCGAAGAGGTGCTCTACCAGCACCCCGACATCATCGAGGCCGCGGTGATCGGTATACCCGACGACTACTACGGCGAGGAGGTTGCGGCGGTGGTGGCCGTTCGCCCAGGCTCCGACCTCGAAGCAGATGACGTCACCTCGTGGGCTCGGGAACGTCTGTCCGCCTACAAGATTCCGCGGGTGGTCCAGTTCATCGACGCGCTCCCGAAGGGTTCGACGGGAAAGATCCTCAAGCGATCGATCGACCGCACCGAACTCCTCGCCCAGAAGCAGAACTGAAAACACAGGTGAACCCCGGCGAGATTTCGCCGGGGTTCACCTGTCCATGCGCTCAGAGTGCCCTGTCCATACGCTCAGAGTGCGTCGAAGTACTCGATCTGCGGGGCGCCTGCGAGGAAGGGCGCCATCGCCTTTCCCGCGGCCTGGAAATGCTCGGACGATCCATGGGCCTTGATCGCAGCACCGTCTTGATACAGCTCCATGAACTTGTAGGAATTCGTATCCGTCTTCGAGCGGATCAGTTGATACAGAACCGTTCCGGGCTCTTCCGTGCGCACCTTCTCGGCAAGTTCGGCGACTACGGCTTCGAACTGTTCGCCGCTTCCGTCTTTGACGGTGATATCCGCGATGACAGCAATCATTCATTCCTCCAAAAGTGTTCCAGCAGTATTCGAGTGTTACCGAGAACCTACAGTTTCACTGCATGGGCAGTAGTCCGAACGTCGATTCCAACTGACTGCGAGTGCTTTCCGCATCGGTGTGGAGAATGCCGGCGATCCCCAATCGTGCCGCGCCGTCGAGGTTCTGTTGCAGGTCGTCGATCATCACGGCGCCTTCGGGCGCAACACCCAGCCGCTCGCACGCGATGGTGTAGATCTGACGAGAGGGCTTACGAATCCCGACTTCCGAGGAGATCACCACTTCGTCGGCGAGGTCCTCGAGCACAAAACCCGCGTAGCAATCACGCCCGAAAGCATTGGACACGAGCGCAACAGGGTGACCCGCCGCCCGCACGTCCGCGAGCAGACGCACCATCTCCTCGTCTCGAATCAGCCCGGCTTGCATACGGTCGACCAATCCAACGCTGTCGACGACTGCGCCGTGCGCTCGTAGCCGTTCCCCGAATCCTGCTTCGAAGGCCTCCTGGTCGATCTTTCCGGATTCGTGATCGGAGAGCAGTCTCTTCGAGACGTCGTCGCGGGAGAGCAGGGTCAACGGAAGTCGTGGGTCGCCCCCAAGCGAGGCCCCGAAGTCTTCGAAGGCCTGAAGAACACTGGAGGTGAGAACTCCACCGAAATCGACGAGCACTGCCGTACGCGTAGGTGTCATTGCTCCATCAGACACCAAACATGAACCCGGCGTCAACATCAGTTTTGGCGCAGCGAGAATTGTAAAGTGTTGATCCACAACCGGTTGACCGTATCGAGCAGACCGTCGAAGGTCACTCCGGCGGCGCCGTCCTCGCCGCCGCGGGATACGAAGTACCCGAACGCAAGTCGACTGATCATCCCGGAGAGTGCCCGAGACGTCAGTAGCGGATCCAGATTCGCGTCCGCCAGTCCGGCTTTCTGCAGCTTCTCGATACTGCGCGCGTTGCGTCGAACAAACGCGTCAGCACGCTCGAGGCGGAGAACCCGGAACTCCGGATCGATGCTTGCTACCTGCTCGAGCAGTCCCATCAGCTTCGCGTTCCGTCGGTACGCCTCGAGGTACGCGCGGTTACTCGCCGCGATGACCTCAGCAGGATCCGCGCCTTTCGGAGAGTGCGGCATACCCGGATGCATCATGTCTTCGCGTGCCAACTCCATCACTGCCGCGAAGATCTCTTCTTTGCTCGCGAAGTAGGTGTAGAAGGTACCGGCCGAGCACTGCGCCTCCACAGTGATGTCGATCAGCCGCGAGTCCAGATAGCCGGACCGTTCGAAAACGGTGCGGGCCGCATCGATCAACGCTCGACGCGTACGCAAACCACGCTGAGTGGAGGGGAGTTCCCGTGACGCTGTCGACGAAGCATCTTCGGAGCCTGTGCGTGCTGCAGCCATGCTCCAGTTATACGTCAGACGCCCGCTACCGGTGACCGATAGCGGGCGTCTGCTCGAAACCGAAAGAGTTACTTGGCGTACAGGTGCGCGCCCGGAATTGCGTTCGGATCATCCCGAACTTCCTTCGGGTTGGTCTCTTTCAGCACCCAGGCACTGAAGAAGGTCACCAGACCCATGAGGGCTACGAACACGGCAACCCATGTAGTGGTCCCGGTCTTCGCGATGAGTGCCGTCATGATGAACGGAGTACCACCGCTGACCGTGATCGCCGCCAGCTGGTACGCCAACGATGCTGCCGAGTAACGCACGTTGGGCGCGAACAGCTCACCCATGTACGCAGCGATCGGCCCGTAGGTCATCGACTGGAACACGCTGCCGACTGTCACCGCGATGAAGAACAGCGGCAGGGACTTGGTGTTGATCAACCAGAAGTACGGGAATGCCCAGACCACGATCGCCGCGGCGCCGATCAGGATCATCGGACGACGACCGATCTTGTCGGACATCTTCCCGGACCACAGCACCACGCCGACTGTCAGCAACGCACTCAGGAGCGAGATGATGAGCAGTGAGTTCCGCTTCAACCCCAGTTCGGTTGTGCCGTAGCTGAGCACGCCGGCGATGCTGATGTAGAACAGTGCATTGGTGGCGGCCAGAAGTCCGCAACCGAGCAGAATCTTGCGCCAGTGATCCTTGAGCGCCTGCGCCAGTGGAGCCTGAACGACGACGTCCTTTTGGTTCTTCTTGGCGTCTTCCTGCAACTCGAGGAATTCCGGCGTGTCCTCGACCTTCGTCTGGATGTACAGAACCACGGGGAAGAGCAGCGCGCTGGCGAAGAACGGAACTCGCCAACCCCAGCTCAGGAATGCATCATTGGAAATGGTCGCGGTCGCGACGAGGAAGACCAGGTTGCCCAGCACTACACCGAACGAGACACCCATCTGACCGAAAGTGCCTGAGAATCCGCGCTTCTTGGGACTCGCGGATTCGGTGAGGAGAAGGACGATTCCGCCCCACTGGCCACCGCAGGCGAGACCTTGGATGAATCGCAGTGTCACCAGAAGAATCGGAGCGACGACGCCGATTGCCGACGCACTCGGGATCGCGCCGATCAGGAACGTCGCGACGGCCATCAGCAACAGGCAGGTGACGACAGCGGGCTTACGCCCATACTTGTCGCCGAAGTGTCCGGCGACCAAACCGCCGATGGGGCGGGCAACGAAGCCGGCCCAGAACGTACTGAACGAGAGCAATGTGCCCATCAGTGCGGATGAATCGGGGAAGAACACATGCGGAAAGACCAGTGCCGCAGCCGTTCCGTACAAGAAGAAGTCGTACCACTCGATGGAACTGCCGAGCAGTCCCGCGCCGAGAAGTTTGCGGTGCGCTTTCTTCTTCTTCCGTTCCTGATCGGACAGACCCCCTGCCTGCGTGTTCGAATCCACTGCCGATCTCGTCATGGGTTACTCCTCGATGGGTCGGACGCTCGTCGCGCCGGGAGTTGAGAAGCGGAACCGGGCCAGAAGTAGAAACTGACACCAACTTCAACTCTGTGGCGTTGCGATCAGTCTGCGATACAAAAAGAGTGATGTCAATCACTGAAATGCATTGCCGCATAGGGGACTAAATCCCCTACCGATGCTCGTCAGCCACCACGACGAATGGCCGGCTCACCTTGTCGGCGGCCGGCAATTCGTTTGTCAGGTAGATCTAGTTCGGTACCCGCAGTTCACGACGAAGAATCTTGCCGCTCACTGTTTTCGGCAGGTCGTTCATTACCTCGACGATGCGTGGATACTTGTATGCTGCAAGCCTTTCCTTGCAGAACTCGACCAGATCCTCGGTGGTCGCCTCGAAACCATCCTTGAAAGACACGAAGGCCTTCACGGTTTCGCCCCGATACGGATCCATGACACCGACGACGGCAGCTTCTCGTACGGCGGGGTGTTCGTAGAGAACATCTTCCACTTCGCGTGGCCACACTTTGAAGCCCGACGCATTGATCTGATCCTTCATCCGGTCGACGATGTAGAACCAACCGTCGCCGTCCATGAATCCGATGTCGCCGGTGTGAAAACGCCCGTCCGGCATGGCATGCGCGGTTTCGGCTGGCTTGTTCCAGTAACCGAGTGCAACCTGAGGCCCGGAGACCACGATCTCGCCGTACTCCCCGACCTGTACCGGCTTGTCGTTCTCGTCCACCACCTCGGCGTACGTATTCGATACCGGTACGCCGACAGCAACGGCCCCCGACGCCGGATCTACCGGCGCTTCACGCGAATTCGGCACCACGATTGCCGGGCTGTTCGTCTCGGTCAGCCCGTAGCCGTTGTGAATGTAGTGACCGAACTTCGACCGGAACGCTTCCAACGCCGCGTGCGGGATCGGCGCGCCACCTGAATACACCGACTCGAGAGAGCTCAAAGATTCCTTCGAGACTGCGGCGCTGTCCGTCCACGCGATGAATACCGTGATCGCTCCGATGATCGCGGTAGCCCGATGCTCCGAAATTGACTCCGCTGCAACGATGGGATGGAATCGGCAGGTCAGAATCGTGGGCGCGCCGGCCAGGAGTGGAGCCGCGACGTGCCCGATCAACCCGGTGATATGGAACAGTGGCGCCACCGCGAACATCGCGCCGCCGGGGCGCAACCCCAGCCAGTCCCGATAGATCTGCGCTGCGAACACGACATTTGAGTGCGTGTTCATCGACCCCTTCGGCGGGCCGGTCGTCCCCGACGTATAAGGAAGGTAGGCAAGGTCTTCCGGAGACAGATCGACCTTCTCGGGCTTCTGTCCTCGATGAGCCTCGATCAGTTCCAGTAGGTCCGGAAATCCATCATGACGAATCCTGGACGCCGAACCGAAGATCCGTTCATCGTCGCGCGACTGAAAATCCCGTTCCGACGTAGTGATGACCCGTCGCACTTCGGTGCCCTCGGACGCAGTCGCCACGGTCTCGGCCGAGGACTCGAGACAGATGACTGCTACCGCTCCGCTGTCGGCCAGTACGGTGGACAGCTCACGGTCGCGGTACATTGGATTGACCGGAACGACGACGGCACCGAGCTTCCAGACCGCGACTGTCGCGATCACGAACTGCGGAACATTCTGCAGGACAAAGGAAACTCTGTCGCCGAACCCGATTCCGTCCACGGCGAGGGCTACCGCAAGCGCGTCCGACATCTCGTCGAGTTCAGCAAAGCTGACGGTCCTGTCGAAGTACCTGATGATCGGGGCGGTGCGATCGCGCTCCAGCGAAGCACGGAACATCGCGAGGGCGTTGGCATGCTCGATGTCCACGTTCGGCGGAGTGTCGGCGTCGTAATTGGCGAGCCAGGGCTTGCTCTCGTACACGTTGGTCATATCTCAGCTCTCGAAGTACCGACGTGGGTTGTCCACCAGCATCGCCTTGACCTGGTCTTCGGTGACACCACGTTCGAGCAGCGCCGGAATGACATCATCACTGATATGGGTGTAGTTCCAGTTCGGAAGTGCCACTTCTCTTGCCGCGCTGGGGAAGTAGTCGATGAAACACGACGCGTCATGTGCCAGAACCATCTTCTCCGCGTAACCGCGACGGGCCATCTCCACCACGGTGTTGACACGATCCTCGAACGACAGGAACGGTTCGAGACCAAAACGGTCCATCCCCAGTAGCGAACCGGCATCGGCCAGCGCACACAGGTAATCGAGATCGGTGGTGTCGCCGGAGTGACCGATGACCACCTTGGTCAGATCCGCACCCTCTTCGGCCAGAACCTTCTGCGCGACCAGCCCGGATTCAGTGTGCGGGTTGGTGTGCACGGTGATCGGCACTCCCGTTTCCACCTGCGACTGTCCGACCGCGCGCATGACCCGCTCGACGCCGGGGGTAAGGCCCGGCTCCTCGATGGCGCACTTCAGGAAGGAGGCTCGGACACCGGTTCCGGCGATTCCTTCCCTGATGTCCTTGACGAACAGTTCGACCATCGGCTCGGGGCCGTCGAACAGCAATCCCGGTCCGGTGTAATGGAATTGGAAGGGAATGTCGTTGTAGGTGTAGATGCCGGTAGCAACGATGATGTTGAGATCGACCTGCTCGTTGATCCGGACGATTCGCGGAATGTACCGGCCGAGGCCGATCACTGTGGGATCGACGATCGTGCTGATTCCGCGGGACTTCACCTCGGTCAGCTTTGCTACTGCGTCCGCTACCCGCACTTCCTCGTCCCAGGGTTCGGGGTAGTCGGGGTAGTTCTGGCGCAACTCCTCACCCAGAACGAAGACATGCTCGTGCATCAACACCTTTCCCAGATCGGCTGTATCCACCGGCCCACGAACGGTTTGTACTGAACTCATCGATCGAACCCCTGACTGTGATCGCCATCACTAACATGAGACAATGAGCTAGTGTGTCTCACGTGGCCAGCTTCGTCAATAGGCTCGATCCCCCGAGGCTCACCATTTTTCAACGGCCGAAATTGTGCAGTACCGGACAACCGGAGAGAATGTCCCGATGCCTACCGACCTCGAACGCCGACGCGCGATCGACACCGCCGCGAGCATGTACCTCGCGGAGGAACCACTCGACATGTCACTGCTCGCCGAACGTCTCGGCGTAGGCCGCGCGACGCTGTACCGCTGGGTCGGCAACCGCGACGAGCTGCTCGGAACAGTGCTGGCCGAGGCCACCGAACGGACATACCGAAAGGCGATGTCACAGGCGTCGGGGCAAGGTCCGGAGTACATTCTCGACGTCTTCGGCCGCGTTATGCGATCGGTGGAATCGTCAACAGAACTGCGCGCGCTGACCAAACGCGAACCGATGGTGTTCATCAAACTCGCGATGATGCCCGGCTCCATCGAATCGATCTCCGCCTCCATCACCGCCGAAATCTTGCAGTCCCAGGTCGACGCCGGCCAACTGACGATCACGCTCTCGCCGCAAGTGCTGGGCGAAGCCCTCGTTCGCATCTGCGACGTACACCTCTACGCCCCCCTGCTCGGCCGAGAAAAGGCCGAGATCGAGACGGCCCTCGACCTGATCGCACTGCTCCTCGGCGTCACCCGCAACTGACACGCTTCGACCGCGTGAACACTACGGCGACACACCGGCCACCCGAGTCCTCAGACGTCTGATGAGTTGTTACTCTTTCGGTACCCACCCGAGAGGCGAGCCGTGTCCGACGACCACACAGGATTCACACTTCGCAGTGGTCCGCTGGTACCGCAACTCGAACAGTTGCTGCGCGGGCGAATCATGCATGGAACGTGGGCGCCGTCCGAGCGCATACCGAGCGAGGCGGCCCTCGCCGTCGAACTCGGCGTCGGGCGTTCCTCGATTCGCGAGGCAATCCGCCTCCTCGCTCGCGACGGACTACTCGAAGTCCGACACGGCGTCGGAACCTTCGTGGCTGCCGCGTCCGAACTCGAGCACGTCGACGAATTCACCAAACTTCTTCGACGCTCGAGGATCCTCGAGGTCTTCGAAGTCCGTCGCGCACTCGAGATCGAGGCCGCCAGACTGGCCGCGGAGCGGGTACAACCCGAGGACCTCGACGGCCTGCGGCGGCGACTGACCATGCGACACAGTCATTTCGAGGGTGATGTCGAGAAGTTCGTCGACGTCGACCTCGACTTCCACACCGAAGTCGTTCGACTGTCAGGAAACGCAGTTCTGCTCTCGCTTTTCACGTCGGTGCGTCCACTCCTTCGTGAATCCCTCGTCGAGATGATGGCCCACGAGGCCGGCGTCCCCGACACCTCACATGCCCATGATCAGTTGGTCGAGGCCCTTCAAGACGCCGACCCAGAAGCCGCGGTAGCGGCAACTCGAGCAAACATCGACACCGTCCTACGACGACTGCGTGTGCTCGACGCCTAAGAGAGGTTAGTTCTCGTGCAACACCCCACCGGCACAGTTCTGTCGACCGAACACGTGGATCTCGTCCGCGACGGCCGATACTTGTTGAAAGACATCAACATTTCGATCGAACCCGGACAACACTGGGTCCTCCTCGGCGCGAACGGCGCGGGCAAGAGCACGCTTCTGAGCCTGCTCGGAGCAACCGCCCACCCGACTCGCGGTTCCGTTTACGTCCTCGGCCACAAGTTGGGCCGCGTCGACATGAGGGAACTGCGGATGGACATCGGGCACGTGAACCCTCGTCACACGATCGGAATTCCGATCACCGTCCGCAACGTCGTGATCACCGGCCTCACCAACACCACCGAGGTGATGCCGCGCTGGTCACCGACGCCGGAGCAAGAGGCTCACGCCGACGCACTGATCGATCTACTCGGAATGAGTCCGCGTTCGGACGCACTGTGGCCCAACTTGTCCCAAGGCGAACGGGGACGAGCCCTGATCGCCCGCGCACTCATGGTCGAACCGCGCCTGCTTCTGCTCGACGAACCGGCGACCGGGCTCGATCTTGCTGCACGCGAACAACTCTTGACGGCACTGGACGACCTCCGCAATCAGAACCCGTCACTTGCCAGCATCCTCGTGACGCACCACATCGAGGAGATCCCCAGCACCACCACACATGCTCTTCTGATCAAGGACGGCGTCGTGACCGCCAGCGGCCTCGCCGAGGATGTGATCACCACCCAGAACATCAGCGAGTGCTTCTCGCATCCCATCGAGATCGAGCGTCGTGGTGGTCGGTGGAATGCTCAGTCGCGGCCACGCGAAAGAGTGTGACCGACAGTAGTTTCAGAGACGTCTGGCGCCGGGTCCCTCCCGGCCCAGTTCGTCTCCAGGGTTGAGCAGGTTGCATGTTTTCAGTGACAGACACCCGCAGCCGATACAGCCCGTCAGTTCGTCCTGCATCCGGTTGATGGCCTGCTTGCGATCCTCGAGGCGCTGATTCCACTCCGTGGAAATCTTACGCCAGTCCTTCTTCGTCGGAGTTCGCCCCTGCGGCAACGATCCGAATACTTCGGCAACTTCGGCCAGGGGTATCCCGAATCTGACTGCCAACTGGATCAGCGACACCCGCCGGATCGAATGCCGCGGGAACTTCCTCATATTTCCTGCCGTCCGCTCCGCAGGAACCAGACCGAGTGTTTCGTAGTAGCGCACAGCCGACACGGCGACGCCAGTGCGCTCCGATACCTCGCCGATCGAGAGAAGTTCGTCACTCTTACGGATCATTCTGCCTCCCAATGGCTGCGCGACATTGACCTGAAGCGCACTCGAGATTCTACCTTCGACAACATGCACTCCCCCACCGATGCTCCCGCCGGAACCTGGCGGCAACTCCTGAGCGGTCGATACCTCGGCACCGCTACCGTCCTCGCAGGCGGCGTTGCGCTCTACGCGACCAACGTCTACCTGACGACCAGCCTGCTTCCGACTGCCATCGACGACATCGGCGGTCAGCAGTACTACGCCTGGACCGCGACGGTCTTCCTCATTGCTTCCGTCATCTCTTCGATGTTGGTCACCAACGTCCTCGCCGCCAGGGGACCGCGCGGGGCCTACCTGATCGGCCTCGCGATCTTCGCGCTCGGCACCGTTGTCTGTGCGGTCAGCCCGACGATGGAATTGCTGTTGGTCGGCCGCACGATCCAGGGTTCGGGCGGTGGCCTGCTGGCCGGTCTCGGTTACGCCGTCATCAATGCCGCGCTCCCCAGACATCTGTGGACTCGCGGGGCCGCGCTGGTTTCGGCGATGTGGGGAGTCGGCACCTTCGCCGGCCCTGCAATCGGCGGTGTCTTTGCTCAGTTCGGAGCCTGGCGATGGGCTTTCGGCGTCCTGGTCATCGCGACGATCGCAGTCGCCGCTCTCGTCCCCAGCGCGCTACCGGCACATGAACCGGGCAGCACCACCAGTAGCCCGGTGCCGGTCCTCTCGCTGGCATTGCTGACTGCGGCAGCTTTGCTGGTCAGCGTTGCCGGAATTCTGTCCAACCTCGCCGTGACCGCCGCAATGGTTCTCGCCGCTGTGCTGCTACTGATCGCTTTTGTCGCCGCAGACCGTCGCTCGCGCCACGGCGTACTACCGCCGTCGACGTTCAACGCGTCGTCCCTCAAATGGGTGTACCTGACCATCGTCGTCCTCGCTGTCGCGTCGACCGTCGAGACGTTCATTCCACTCTTCGGGCAACGACTTGCCGGCCTGGCGCCTCTCGCGGCCGGATTCCTCGGGGCCGCACTCGCTCTCGGCTGGACTCTCGGCGAAATCCCGAGCGCCTCGGCAACAGCCCCTCGTATCGTGCGACGAATCGTTGTCAGCGGTCCGATCCTCGTCGCGATCGGGTTGGGCATCATGGCAGCATTTCTCACCGAACACGCCGGCGCCGGTGCGGTGGTCGCGTGGGTGATCGGACTGCTGTTCGCCGGCGTCGGAATCGGCATCGCCTGGCCTCATCTTGCAGTCGGGGCGATGACCTCGGTCACCGATCCCGGAGAAGGTGCGCGTGCCTCGGCTGCCATCAACACCGTTCAGCTGATCGCCAATGCCTTCGGTGCAGCCCTGGCCGGAGTGCTGGTCAACATCGGCGAACCGTCGACGCTTCGTTCTGCGCAATTGCTTCTCTTCACCTTCGCCGCTGTCTCGATCGTCGGCATTGCCGTGGCAGCTCGCGCACTTCCGCGAACGCCCGACAAAATCGGCAGCCCCGAAATCGTTCACGACGCTCGCTAAACTGTGAGAAACCCACACGGAGGAGTTGGCCAGTGACAGAACCGGATCCGGGCACAGTGGAAACCGACTTCCCGAAGACGGGAGCTCCCGCACAGCGCGCGCTGATCGCAGCGGGTTACACCCATCTCGCGCAGCTGACGTCCGTGTCCGAGAAGGAACTCGGCGCTTTGCACGGGATGGGACCGAAGGCCTTGAGGATTCTGCGCGAAGCACTCGCCGAACGTGGTCTGAGCTTCGCCGACTGAGCTCTCACATCAGACCAGGCTCGCCCGCACCTGGTTGCCACCTTCGCGCTTCGCTTCGTACATCACCGAGTCCGCGACGCGGAAGAGTTCGGCAAAAGCAGCGTCGACTGACTCACCCGGATTCCGGGGCGCGGTGCGGACCGCCATTCCGATGCTCGCGCTCGTCGGAGGGTCATCGTTCGCTCCGTCCATCGCGGAGCGGATCTGTCCTTCCAGCCTGGAGATCACGCTGACCGGTACCCGTTCGACCACGACGAACTCGTCACCGCCCATACGAGCAGTCAAGGCGGACTGGGTTGTCCACAAACGGATGCGCAGTGCAGTTCGCATGATCGTGCTGTCTCCTACGTCATGGCCGTGAACGTCGTTGATCGTCTTGAAGCGATCGAGGTCGATCACCACTACGAGCAGTGCATCCGCTTCGGTGACCGGAGCGCCCATCAAGTCGTTCACCCGACGCGCCAATCCGCGACGGTTGAGCAGTCCGGTCAACGGGTCGATGTCGGAGGTAGTGGCATCCGAACCCAGGACCGCCAGAACAATCTGTGACACAACAGGAATCACGATGATCGTAGCCAGCACAACCGAGATCTTCGCCAGTCCCAAGCCGACGTCCGCTGCTGGCCCGAACAACAAAGTCCACCCCGAAAGCACCGTGACGGTCGAGGCGAAGACCAAGTGACCGACTTGGAGTTTCGGATTGTGGAAGAACGCGATGTAGCCGCCGATCGACGCGAAAACGACGCACGCGATGAGTCGTCCCAGCGGTTCCGAGTCGGTTGCGGCCGCCGCCGCAATCGCGACGTCGGAACCCACGACAAAGGTGTACGACCACAGCGGCGTAGGCGGAAACAGCCACCAGATCAGGGCCGCGCCGAGGCACAGCGCGATGACCGCCAGATTGACCGCTCGCCAGAACGTACCTTGCGGACCGACGTCACTGAATCGCGCCGACAGCAACACCAGCCCCATCCAGAATGCTGTTCCGCCGACCAGCGCCCGGCAGGAAGTCAAGAACCCGCGGTCCTGGAGGTACCTGCTGAAACTGTGGAACTGG
Organism: Rhodococcus sp. 008; assembly: GCF_001682295.1. Lineage (NCBI taxonomy): Bacteria > Bacillati > Actinomycetota > Actinomycetes > Mycobacteriales > Nocardiaceae > Rhodococcus > Rhodococcus sp. 008. Next base: position 1,625,085 of record NZ_CP012749.1, read on the forward strand.
TCCGGCAACTGCCACCAGCGCATGACGACGTCGACCAAACCGTTCATCGCCGATCAGCCGATGCAGCTCCGCAACTTTTGGGCGTACTTCGACGAAACGGACTCGCTGATTTCCCCCCGGAGCACACTGGCATATCCGGCAGCATAGTCAGCGGCGACAGACAAAAACCGTTCTGCCGGATTTGAATCGGTCGATCAACTCAAAGCGTCGTAGGCCGCCGATACGTACTGCGCCGATCTCTCGGAACCGAGCAGACCCGGCCCCATCTTGTTCATCACGTACGAGAACGTCATGCGCTTCTCGGTGTCGATGATGATCTGCGAGCCACCCCAACCTCCCCAGAAGCAGATTCGCCCCTCCGGAATGAACGGGACGGACTCGGGCGTCGGCAATCCGAATCCGACGCCGAAGCGGACCGGCACGCCGAGGACGAGGTCGACCCCGTACGACTGCTCCTCGAAGATCTTGTCGATCGTTTCCTCCGACAGCAAGCGAACGTCACCGACCTTGCCACCGCACGCGATCACCGATTGGATCCTTGCGAGTGCCCTCGCATTCGAATGACCGTTGGCCGCACCGATCTCGGCGGCGCGCCACCCGTCGGTCCACGAACCTGTAGCGTCAGCGGGCGGCGCGGTGAATGTCTTCACCATGATGTTGTCCATCCCGAGTGCCGCGATGTCGATCGGCAACGGCGGTGGCGCAATCACATTCGAGACTCGCCCGTATTCCGACTTCGGCAAGCCCAGGCGGAAATCAGCATCGAGTGGGCCGGCGATTTCCTCGTCGATGAAGCGGCCGAGGGTTCGTCCGTCGATGCGCCTGACGACCTCGCCGATCAGGTGGCCGTAGTTGAGGGCGTGGTATCCGGATGCCGTACCCGGTTCCCACCACGGAGCCTGCGTCGCCAACCGGGCGGTGGCATATTCGTCGTCGCAAATGTTCTCGAGGGTGAACGGTTGATCCCACCCCGACACACCCGAGGTGTGCGACAACAGTTGCCGGACCCGAATTCGGTCCTTGCCCGCTGCTGCGAATTCCGGCCAGTACTGCGCGACCGGGGCGTCGAGATCAAGCAACCCGCGGTCGACGAGCATGAGCGCGGCCAGTGCGGTCACGGTCTTGCTGCAGGACCAGACATTGGTAACGGTGTCGCGAGACCAAGGAGCAGTGTGCTCGACGTCGACCCAACCGCCCCACATGTCGACGACGGATTCGCCGTCGATCGTCAGTGCGATCGCTGCCCCGACGTCCTCGCCGGAATCGAGATTGCGTGCCAGCGCCTCCTTCAAGCCAGAGAATCGCTGGTCACATACGCCTTCGATGTTCGCCACTGACAGCCTCCACAGGAATGATGAAACTTGACGTCAACTTCAACTATGTCGAGTATGTGTCCGATTCACCTGTGGTGTCAATCACTTCAAGTGCCAGAGTCGGCTCAGACCAACGGGATTCCCTTGGCGATGCGCCGACGCAGATCCCAGAGATAGAAGTTGTAGGGAAACATCCGCAGAATCTTCGGACTGAACCGATTGACCAGCGCGGCGACGCGCATGGATCGGTCGAAGTTACGCTGCTGACGCACTGACCACGGGAGCCGCATTTCGTCACGAAAGGCTTGGGGCAGGAACCCTGTGGTGACAAATCGGTTGAGCGGACCGACCACGGGATGCAACAACTTCGGCGTGAAGGTCGCCGACGCGATCCCGTAGAGATGCTCACGAATCGTCTCGTCGATCGCCACCTTGTCGAGGTTCTCGTTCCAGTAGACCTCGAACGCGTCCCGGTCCGCCGGCCACATGTCGCGTCGCATCTGAAGGGTTGTACCGAACGTGGCGCTGCGCTGATAGAACGCATCCCGGGTTACCGGATCGAGATCCCCGTACAAGATTTTGTAGACGTCCTCGAAGCCTCGGTACAGGCAGGCGGCTACCCACAACTGCAGTTCGGGATCGAACGCGTTGTATTCGACCGCGCTGTTCTCATCGGAGCGAACGTGCTTGTGAGAGCCGTTGACTGCGCGTCGGTACAGCTTCTTTTCTTCGTCCGTCGCCAGGCTTGCGACGGCGAGATACGTCAGCGTCGTCCGGGTTCGCTTCACCGGATGCCGATCCAACCGACCCGTCTCGACCTTGCTCTCATACACGCCGTACCCCACCGCCGGGCGCGCCAACTGCATGATGACGTTGGCGCCTGCGGCCAACAGTCCGAGCCCGGACATCGCCTTTTCAACCTCGGCGTCGATGTCGACCGCCTGGACGCCGACCGCTCCGATGCCGCCTGCCACCGCTTCCTCGCGCCCGCCCGTCGAATCCCTACTCACCGTCATGGCAGAACCCCTTCGAAGTCATATCTGCGAACGCATGTTCTCAGATGAGTGAAACGCTGAAATGCCGAGATGTCAAGCAATCTCGGGATGCAAAGATGGTCTTCATGAATGACCAACCGCGTTCGTACGGTGGCGTCGACGGCGCGCTCCGCGTAGCCCAACGACGGGGTGCGCTGATCGAGGCCGGTCTGGAACTCATGGGCTCCGCCGAGCCCGAACTGACGGTCCGCGGAGTGTGCAAGAAGGCCGGTGTCGCGGCGCGGTACTTCTACGAGAGCTTCACCGATCGTGATGCTCTGATGTCGGCCGTCTACGACACCGTCATCACGGACATCGCCGTTTCAACCCAGGCTGCAGTGGACGCCGCCGAGACCGAACGCGGCAAGGCGCTCGCTGGAATCGCGAATATCGTCCGCACTATCGCGAACGATCCCCGTCGCGGACGTCTACTGTTCTCCAGCGCCCTGACGAGCCCTGTCCTGGCCGAGAAACGCCAAGCGTCGACGACGATATTCATCGGTCTCCTGGCCGCCAACGCGAAGACCTTCTACCGATTGAACGACAGCGGTCATCTGACCCTGACGGCCACGTTCCTGGTCGGCGGCCTGGCGCAGACCCTCAGTGCATGGCTCGACGGGTACATCGACGTGACGGAAGAAGAACTGGTCGCCGAATGTGCGGCGATCCTGCTCGCACCCGCCCTGCCGCCGTCTTGAGCTCCTGCATTCAGTCCCAGATCCCGATGTTGTCGAGGTGAGCGAGAAGTCGAGCAGCGCCGTCGGAGAACTGCAGACTCATCTGCGCGTCCACCTGTTCTCGATCGTGCTTCTCGAACGCCGCGATCAAAGCATCGTGGCTCGATACCGCAAGCTCACCCCAACCTGGATCCGTCGCGTAGAGACGAGCAGGGGTGTACCGAATCGCGCCGAACAGGAACCATGCCAACTTCGCACCACCCGCAGCGCGATTGATCAGGCGATGGAACTCGAATTCGCACTGCTCGATCGCAGCTGCATCCGAAGCGTCGACCGCCGCTCGCAAATCGGCATTGAGTTCCGCGAGTTCCGCGAGTTGATCAGCGGTGATGCTGTCCATCGCCCGCAACGCCAGCTTGACCGCGATCTGCCCCTGCAACCAGAAGATGTCTTCGATGTCCTGGCGACTGAGGGGCGAGACGAGATAGCCGCGATGCGGAACCAACTCGACCATCCCCTCGCCGCGTAATGCGACGAGGGCTTCTCGCACCGGCGTGACGCTGACCCCGAGGTCGGCCGCGGTTTCGTCCAGCCTGACGAACTCGCCCGGACGGACCGAGCCGGACATGATCAGGTTGCGAACGTGGTTGGCCACGTCCTCCGACAACTGTGGCCGTCTCCTCAGCTCAGATGTCGCTCTCCGAGTGCGTGCAGACGTTGCCACAACCGATCCTCACAGTCCGTACGTTTTGCCGATGATGTCTCGCTGAATCTCGTTGGTACCACCATAAATGGAGGACACAAGAGTCTTTCGCACATGGTGCTCCATGTCGAACTCAGTCGCGTAACCGTACCCACCCATCATCTGCATCCCCTCGAGCGCGACCTTCTTGGCGGTCTCGGTCAGCTTGAGCTTGGCCATCGACGCTTCCCGCGGGAACATCTTGGTCGGGTTGGCGTCGACCATCCTGGCCACGCTGTAGACCAGCAGACGGCCGCATTCGATCTCCGTGGCGAGATCCGCGATCCGATGGCGAAGCGCCTGAAACGATCCGACCGGACGGCCGAACTGCTTACGCGTGGTTACGAATTCGAGGGTGTCGTCGAAAGCGCGCTGCGCGGTCCCGAGCATCATCGCCGCGAGGATGAGGCGTTCTATGTTGAGTCCGGCCATGAGTTGACGCCAGCCGTTGCCTACTTCCCCAACCACCGCGTCCTCGGGCAGGAATGTGTCGGTGAAGTAGAGATCGTTGACCTCCTTGCCGCCCATGGTGTCGATTCCACTGATCTTCAATCCGGAGATGTCGGCCGGGACATGGAACATCGTCAGGCCCTCATGCTTGCCTTCACCTCGGGATGTGCGAGCCACCAGAAGGATGTTCTCGGCGAAGTGCGCGTTGGAACACCACGTCTTCTGGCCGTTGATCAGCCACCCACCGTCGACCTTCTCGGCGCGGCAACTCAGATTTCCCACGTCGGAGCCCGCTTCGGGTTCGGACATCGAGATCGACTGAGACGCGCCACGGACGATCCCGCCGAGCACTGCCTCCTTCTGGGCCGGACTGCCGAACTTCTCGTATGCAGCCCCGGTGATGACGGTCGGGCCGAGTCCACCGATCGGCGCCATGCCCTTGGCGGCTTCCTCCAGAAAGATGCACAGGTCGACCGTGCTTCCGGCGGATCCGCCGTATTCCTCCGGGACAGTCAGCCCGAGCCATCCCAATTCCGCCATCTTCTCGTAGAACGCCTGGTTGTGGTTATGGGCGCCATGATCGGTCAGCAGGTCTCGCTGCTCACGGGTACCACTTTCCTTCTTGCAGAACGACGCTACCGACTTGGCGAAATCAGACTGCTCCTGCGTGAAATCCATGTACATCGAAAACTCCCGAGTGAGATGAGGCTGGAGGCTTGTCGGAGCTCGGTCCGACGCATACTGTGACTACCAGCACAGTAAATCACATCACATATATGTGATGCACCGACATGTGGAGGATCTGAAGAACATGACAGAACAGCTCGGCCGCCAGAGCACGTCCACGTCGACAGATCCGAGATCGGACGATCACACTTTCGCGAGCCTCGACCCTCGCAATGATTCCGTGGTCGCGCAGCACCCCATTGCAGACCAGCAGGAGATCGAGAAAGCGGTCGCCGCAGCACGCACGGCGTCGAAGTGGTGGGATCAACTCGGATTCCAAGGCCGCCGGAAGGTGCTCGGCAATTTCCGCGCCGCGATCGCCACTCACGCCGAATCGATGGCGGCGATCATTTCCGCCGAGACCGGAAAACCCAGCGACGACGCACTACTCGAAGTCATGCTGGCCGTCGAACATCTCGACTGGGCGGCACGCAACGCACAGAAAGTGTTGCGCCGCAGACGCGTCGGTGCAGGACTGATCAGCGCCAACCAGTCTGCATCCGTCGGCTACCGACCGATGGGCGTCGTCGGCGTGATCGGCCCCTGGAACTATCCGCTGTACACACCGATGGGGTCGATCGGCTACGCACTGGCCGCCGGCAACGCCGTAGTCTTCAAACCGAGCGAACTCTCACCAGGCGTCGGCGTCGAATTGGCCCGGCTGTGGAACATCGCCGCACCCGGACACCCTGTCCTGCAGACCATTACCGGTGACGGAAAAACCGGTGCACTTCTGTGTTCGTCCGGTGTCGACAAGATCGCATTCACCGGTTCGACCGCTACCGCAAAGCGCGTAATGGCCGCCTGCGCGGACACCCTCACCCCCCTGGTCGCCGAATGCGGCGGCAAGGACGCCATGCTGGTGGACTCCGACGCCAACCTCGATGCGGCCGTGAGCTTCGCGGCATTCGGGGCAGTGGGCAACGGCGGACAAACCTGTGCCGGCGTCGAACGAATCTACGTCGCAGCGCCCGTGTACGACGCCTTCCTGTCCAAGCTCACCGCCGCGCTACGAGACGCCCACGCCGGCGCCACCGACAGCTCGACCTACGGGCCGATGACGCTGGGAAAGCAGACTGGGATAGTCCGGGGCCAGATCGAAGACGCTCTCAGTCGCGGCGCGAAAGCTGTACTCGGCGGACTTGATTCGTTCAACGGTCCGTTCATCGATCCGATCATCCTGACGGATGTTCCGGAGGATTCCACGGCGATCACCGAGGAGACGTTCGGCCCGAGCGTCGTGGTGAACAAGGTCGCCGACATGAACGAGGGGATCGAGCGCGCCAATGCATCGAAGTACGGCTTGGGCGCCTCGGTGTTCACCAAGAGTTCGTCGAAGGGCCGAGCGATTGCCGAAAAGCTCGAATGCGGTGTCGTCACGGTCAATTCGGTTCTCGGATTCGCCGGAATCGCCGCCCTGCCGTTCGGCGGGGTCGGCGATTCCGGATTCGGCCGTATCCACGGAGCCGATGGGCTGCGTGAGTTCAGCAGTGTGAAATCACTGGCCGTTCAGAAGTTCAACGCTCCGCTGGACCTGCTGACCATCGAGCGAAAAGCCAGGGACATGAAGATCTCACGTTGGATGCTGGCGAAACGCCACGCGAAGTCCTGAGAGATCAGGCGATCAGCCGGCGGTGACGAGCACCTGCTCGTCGCTGTCGGCTGCTTCGAGTTCACGAACCAGCGGAAGCACCTTGGCCCCGAAGTATTCGATCTCCTCCTGGAAATGCAGGAATCCGCCGAGAATCAGATCGACACCGCGACGGCGATATTCGACGATCCGATGCGCGATTTGTTCCGGCGTGCCGATCAGTTGCGAGCGGAAACCGTCGTTGTACTGAACCAAGTCCTCGAACGTCGAATCCGCCCACATCCCGTCCTTGGACGCGGTCGATGCGCCGGCCTGTTGGACTGCATTCTTGAATCCCTCGACCGCAGGGCGGTTGGCCTTGGCGATGATCTCGCGCAGTGTGTCCTTTGCTTCCGCCTCGGTGTCGCGGGCGATGATGAATCCGTTGAGCCCGAACTTGACCTCCCGATCGTTCTCACGAGCAACACGGCGAACGTCGACCAACTGTTCGGTGACGCCGTCGTAGTCCTTGCCGTTACTGAAGTACCAATCCGAATACCGGCCCGCGTTCTCACGGGCTGCCGCCGAGTTACCACCTTGGAACAGTTCGGGATTGGGGCGCTCCGGAGTGTTGAGAGGCTTCGGCTTCAACGTGAAGTCGTGGATGCGGTAGAAGTCGCCGCGGAAATCGACGTCGTCCTCCGTCCAGATCTTCCGAAGAACCTGAAGGAACTCGGCGCTACGCCGATAACGCTCGTCGTGCTCGAGCCACGGCTCGCCTAGATGTGTGAACTCGTCCTTGAACCAACCACTGACGACGTTGACGGCAAATCGACCGTTCGACAAGTGATCGGCGGTAGCGCCCAGTTTCGCCAACACGGCCGGCTGCCAGAGTCCCGGATGCACCGCGGCGATCACCTTGAGCTTCTCGGTGGCCAGGAGAAGCGCAAGGCTGAAGCTCGTGGATTCGTGCTGGAATTCGGCCCCGTAGCTCGCCTCGTAACGTACCTGGCTCAGGGCGTACTCGAAGCCGTTGTTCTCGGCGGTCTGTGCCAGCTTCTTGTTGTACTCGTAGTCCCAGCTGGTCCGCTGCTCGATGTCGGAGGTGACCAGACCACCACTGACATTGGGCACCCAGTAGGCGAACTTGATCTCGTCGGCGATACGTTCAGTAGACATGAAACCCAGCAAACATGCAGTTCCCAGTGGTTTCCAGGGTAGCGATCACACAGGTTGTAAGTGTTGGGTGGGTGCTGCGACTGTGAAACGGTGGCAGCATGACTGCTGTGGACATTCAGGAGATCGCGCACCGCATCACCAGCGAGGACGAGGCGCTCTCGGTGGCGTCACAGCTGTCCGACGAGTTCGCGGCAGGTGCCGGAGTCCGCGATGCGCAGCGCCTCCTTCCCCACGACGAGGTTCGCACCCTGGCGCGGTCCGGCTTGCTCGGACTCTCGGTGCCGAAGGAGTTCGGTGGCATCGACGCAAGCACCGAGACGTTGGCCGAGGTCTTCCGCCTACTCGCCGAGGGCGATCCCAGCATCGCGCAGATTCCGCACAGCCACTTCACTTTCCTGGAAGCGCTCCGGTACCAGGGGTCTAACGAGCAGAAGCAGTTCTTCTACGCCGAAGCATTGTCGGGCAAGCAGTTCGCCAACGCCCAGAGCGAGCGCGGCAACAAGACCATCGACATCGACGGCACCACTCTCACCCCCGACGGGGAAGACTTTGTGCTCGAAGGTCGAAAATTCTATTGCACCGGAGCGCTTTTCGCAGATTGGATCGTGGTGCGTGCCGCCAATGCGGATCAATTCACCGAGACCGGCGCACAGGTGAAATCCGCGGTCTACCTACCCCTGAATACTCCCGGACTGTCGATCGTCGACGACTGGGACGGCATGGGACAGAAGACAACTGCAAGCGGAACCGTGACCCTGGAATCCGTTTCGGTACCGCAGTTCAATGTCGTACCCTTCACGTCGCTCTTCACTCACCCGACCACCTACGGAGCACAGGCCCAGATCCTGCACGCCGCGATCGACACCGGCATCGCGTCGGCTGCACTGCGTGAATCCGTGAAACTCGCGGCAAAGGCGCGTCCCTTCTTCGAGGCGAAAGTCGATACAGCGGTGGAGGATCCACTGCTCGTTCAACTCGCCGGCGAAGCGGCAATCGAGGTTCGCGCTGCCAGATCCCTCTTGGCGGAAGCAGCGCGATCGATCGACGTGGCGCGTCGTGATCCCACCGAGGACTCCACGGCCCGAGCATCCATCGACGCTGCAACTGCCAAAGTGGTCGGTGCCAGGGCGTCATTGGCGGCCACGAGCACGCTGTTCGAGATCGGTGGCACCAGAAGCGCAGGCGAATCGGCGAACCTCTCGCGGTTCTGGCGTGACGCGCGCACGCACACCCTGCACGATCCGACGAGGTGGAAGGTCCAGCACATCGGCCGGTGGACACTGTCCGGGACAATCCCACCGCGGCACGGACTGCTGTGAACACACTCAGTCGGAGTTCATATATCCGCTGATCAAGACTTCCAGTCCTTCCAAGTAGCTCTCAGTCGTCGTCCCTCCCGGCCAGTCCTCGAGCACCTCACTGAGCACCGGCAGTTCCTCGGGCCCGATTTCTCGGATCTTGACCGCGAGAGGTGACACGCTGCCTTCCGGTCGCGTAGTGGTGTCGTAGATGTTGAGCAATGCGCCGAGTGTGTAGTTCCACAGCGCTCGATAGATCAACAGTGCGCGACGAGGTGACATACCGAGTTCGACACACGCGGCCATCGCCCGATCGACCAAGACCACAGCGCCGCTCCCACCACGGCCACCGCGCTGAAGCAACTCGATGATCCAGCGCTCCGACGCCAGCTTTTCGAAGATCGCGGTGAAGATCGTGCGAAGCCGTTCGACCTGATCCTGCGGCAGGACCAGCGCGCCGAGATCTTGTGAGTACACATCGAGCACCGCGCTGATCAGCTGTTCCTTGTCGCCCACGTGCCGGTACAGCGCCATCGGCGTGGTGCCGAGCGACTTCGCCAACGCGCGCATGCTCAACGCGTCGGCGCCGCCGGTCTGAAGCTGCCGTTTCGCCTCGTCGACTATCTGCTCCGACGTGATCGTCGGGGGACGTCCGAGCCGCGGTGATCTCGGTTCCATCTTTTCGGCCATCCGTCGATTGTGCGCGCCCCTGCTACGACGCTCTCGCCCGGGGAACCCCTTGCATCTCAGTCGCCAGCAAGGTAAACCTAACTACTTATGAGAACGCGTATACAAATTAGGTACCTGCAATGACAACAACAACTCGAGCGGTAGCCGCACCGGCTCTGGTCCTCACAGCCGCCGCGGCAGCGCAGTTCCTGGTGGCCTTCGACATGTCGGTCATCAACGTCGCACTGCCCGACATCCAGGAATCGCTGAACTTTTCCGACGCCGGGTTGTCCTGGGTCGTCAACGCGTACGCCCTCGCCTTCGGCGGACTGCTGCTTCTCGGCGGTCGTCTGTGCGACGTGATGGGCACTCGTCGAGTTCTGGTTTCCGGGCTTCTGCTGTTCGCCCTCGTCAGCATCGTCGGCACCTTCTCCGTGTCCGCCGAAATGCTTGTCGGAGCTCGGGCACTTCAAGGCGTCGGCGCTGCACTGATCGCGCCGGCCGGGCTCGCCGCACTCAGTCAGGCCTTTCCCACCGGACGCGCCAGGGCCAAGGCATTCGGCATCGGCGCAATGTCGTCAGCACTGGGCGGCGCACTCGGTGTCGTCCTGAGCGGCATTTTGACCGAAGGGCTCAGTTGGCGATGGGTGATGTTCGCCGGCGCACCAGTGGCCCTGATCGCCGCAGTTGCCGGTGCCCGTGGCCTGCCGGCCGGCCAAGCCGCCAGAGGCGGCTCCCTCGATCTCCCCGGAGCCATCTTGGCGACGGCCGGAATCACCGCCCTTGTCGGCACAGTGATCGCCACGGAATCACATTCCTGGACTTCGGGCTACGTGCTGGGTGGATTCGCGCTCACGATCGCGCTGCTCACTGCGTTCGTTGTGGTCGAAAGCCGCTGTGCCACACCACTGGTACGACTGTCCACCCTGCTTCGACCCCGAATCGGACTGGCCAACGCCATCATGTGCCTGGTGTGCGCGGCACAGTTCAGCGCGTTCTTCTTCGTCTCACTCTTCCTGCAACGCGGGCTGGGCTATTCACCGACCACCACCGGTCTGGCTTTCCTGCCCTTCTGCTTCGGCCTGGTGATCGGCATCCTCGCGTCCACCAAACTCCTTCCGCGCTACGGAGTTCGACCGCTGCTCGTAGTCGGGACAGCAGTCGCCGCAATCGGAACTTTCATGTTTTCGACCATGAACCTCGACAGTCCCTTCTGGGCCGTCATCCTGGTGCCTTCGCTTCTGGCGAGCATCGGCATCGGTCTGTCGTTCATGCCGCTCAGTAACGTCGCCACCGCCGACGCTCCCCCCGAAGAAGTCGGCATGGCATCCGGGCTACTGAGTACATCGCGTCAGATCGGCGGTTCACTCGGACTAGCCGTTCTCGTGAGCGTCGCCGCTTCCTCGACGGCACGTTCGGACAGCGCGCCGACCGAAGCACTGGTTTCCGGATACTCCCAAGCCCTCTTCGTCTGCTCCGGCCTACTGCTGGCCGGTACCCTCCTGTCCTTCTTCTTCCCACGAATGGATCGTTGACCTCAGATGTTCACCACCCGAACCGCATTCGGCATCGTCTCGGCGCTTCTCCTGACCGTCGCCGGCGCAAGCGCGTGCAGCAGCTCCGCCGAGTCCGACACCGCCTCTGCAACTCGCTCCGTCACCCACGAACTCGGCACCGTCGAAGTTCCGGCCTCACCGCAGCGCATTCTCGCGCTCGACGAGTACGCGGGGTTGAGTGCACTCGCACTCGGCGTGAAGCCCACCGTCGTCTACAGCACCCTGCGATCGGACGTCGCCAAGTCGATTCTGCGCGAGCAGGGCGTCGAAGTTCTCGACAAGCCGACTTTCTTCGCCAACCCCGCCGTCGAGGAGATCGCGTCCGTCGAACCCGACGAGATCTTGATGAGCAATGCCGGTCCACTACCGAGCCTGTTCGCGCAGATCAATTCCGTGGCGCCAACCTTGGTCCTCCCGTACTCGGCGCCGTGGCGTGATGTGCTCGAACAAGCTGGGGCACAGCTCGATCGAGGCAGCGAAGCTACCGCCATGATCGGAAAGCTGGAATCCGGCCTCGAAGGCGTCAAGTCCGCGGCTGCCGGCCAGAGCCTTGCGATCCTTCTCGGCTACAGCGGAAACCTGTTCACCGTGCCACCGACCACTCCCATCTCCACACTGGTCACCGAGGCCGGATTCACCAGGCCGGCATCGGAAGTCAACGCGACCAACAATCAAGACACCGGCACGATTTCCCCCGTCTCGCCGGAACTCCTACCCGAGCATGCGGCGCAGACCGTCGCCGTACTTTCCGGGCAGCAGTACGACGCATCCATCGTGCGAAACACTCCACTGTTCGACAACCTGACACCCGATCCGGCGCACGCTCTGGACGTCAGCGGTGATCTCTGGTTCGGCAGCCATCCTTTTGCCATCTACTGGATCATCCAGGATCTGGACGGCATCGCACATGGCAAGGGGCAGAACAGTATCGGAACCCTCGACAGCGCCGACGCGCGATGGGCGGCATTCAGCGCGCTCTGACGTCCTGACGGAAGGTCAGCGGAGAAACACCCACCCGGGTGGCGAAGAACTTCGTGAAGTTCGCAGAATCGTCGAACCCCAACTTCGACGCCACCTGGGTGACCGTGTCCGTGCCGAAAGACAGCAGACGTTTCGCTTCGAGAACCACACGCTGATCGATGTACTGCTTTGCCGTCATCCCGGCAGCGGCTCGGGTGGCCCGCAGCACAGTCTTCTCGGAGTACCCGATCTTGTTGGCGTACTCCGAAACCGAACGGACCGTGGCGAAGTCACGTTCGACAACGGCATGAAACCTTTCGAACACGTCATTGTGCGCCAGCACGGAACTCTGTTCCTGTCCACCGAGATGGGTCAGTTTCAACAGAATTGCTGTCAGCGTGTGCCGCAGAATGGCCGCGCGAACGACCGGCGCGGAAGTATCCGGGCAGCCGTAGTTCAGGTTCAGGTGTTTCATACCCGTGCTGATGGTCTCGAGGTTCTCGCCGGACAACTGCCACGCTGCCTGCCGACTGCGAGCGTTCCCGTCCAACAACTGCTGGCTGACGGCATCGAGCGACGAGGGTGTGAACAGAACAACCGTCGCCTCGAAGTCCTGGATTCGCCCCCACTGTTGCACCTGCCCCGGTCTGACCCAGAACACGGTCCCCGGGCTCACCGCGTAGTTCACGAAGTCGATGGTGTGTAGCGCCGAGCCCTCGGTCACCAGCGCGAGCAAGTGAAATTGCGGACGTTGGGGGCCGACGAACTCTGCGCTTCCCCCGTTGATGCGAATGGTGTCCAGGCTGAGTACTTCGATCTCGGTCGCGTCAGCCACCGACGATGCGTACCCGACGTCCCGGACGGGTACTTGTCTGTTTTTCACTAGTTCGGGACTCATCTTCACCGTGACCGAATACCCGAATGCGACATACCGTCAGGGTATCAATCAGTTCACGCTCGGATAGGAATCTTCCAGTGCAGACATCACGCTCGGAAACAGCAGGCAAGACGCAACTCACCTACGTCTTCGACGCCTATTGCGGGTGGTGTTTCGGCTTCGGCCCTGCGTTGACGGAGTTCGTCCGTCAAAATGCCGATTCCATCGACTTGTCCGTGGTCAGCGGCGGACTGTTCACCGGTGAGCGCGTCGCGCCCATGTCTTCGGCTCCGTACCTGAAATCAGCCAACGCCACCATCGCCGCCCAGACCGGCGCTGTCTTCGGTGACGGATATTCACAACTGGTGACTGATGGGCGGTTCGTCATGGATTCGACGGATGCAGCGATCGGACTCGCCGCACTGCGCGCGCAAGATCCGACACGCGCCCTCGACATCGCGGAGGCCATGCAGATCGCGTTCTACCGAGACGGTCGCAGCCTTTCCGATCCCGAGACGTACCGATCCATCGCGGAATCCCTCCAACTCGACCCATCTGCCGCGGTGTCTTCCCTGTTCACCGCCGCCTCGAAGGATGCCGCCCGCGCTGATTTCGTCCGAGCACGCAGGCTCGGCGCCACTTCGTTTCCGACGCTGTTGTTCCACGGGAGCGACGGGTCCGTCGTGAAATTCGGTTCTCCGACCAGTACCGCGGCCGATCTCACCCGCGACCTGAACACGTGCGTGCGGGCGTATGCGGTGGCTTGACCCACCCACCTTGCGAGCGAAAGGTACGCCCGGCGCCTTCAGTACGCCGAACGTACCTTTCGCTCAGCGTGACTTCACCCAAATCACTTCGGCCCCCCTTCTGGTTTGATGAACACCGAACGAATCGCACCAAAGGGGAAACGACAGTGGTTTCAGATCCGATCACGGGCCTGGAGATGGAACTTGCCGACATGTGGCAACGAGGACGCGCCCAGGCGCGCACCTATGCGCGCGCAATTCATCCCAAACTCGATCCGGCGCTCTACCCGGTTCTGGTCATCCTGAACCGTTCGGATGCGGTGCGGATGTCCGACCTGATCTGCACCCTCGATATCGAGAAGTCCACCTTGACCAGGCAAATCGACGCCGCAGCTCGACTCGGCCTGGTGGAACGAATCCCCGATCCCGACGACGCTCGCGCCAAGTTGGTAGCTCTGACCCCTGAGGCGCGAACGAAGCTCACGACCATCCGCAATCACCAGATAGATCGCTGGCGCGCCCGACTCGCGAAATGGGATACGGACGACATCACCACGCTGACAGCGCTGCTTCACCGACTGGGCAGTTCCGAGGACTGACGACAAATTAGTCGTGATGGGCAGCCCACTCGAACAGCCGGACGATTTACGCCGTCACGACAATTCTGCAGCAGCACGCAGGATCAACTGGGTGACCTCGTGCGGGTGGGACGCCAAGGATGCATGGCCTGCGTCGAGTTCCTCGATCTCGCGGGCACCGATACGCTCTGCCATCCATCGCTCGGTTTCCGGCGGAATCATTCGGTCCTGCCCTGAAACCTGATACCAACTGGGCTTCCCACGCCATGCCGGCGGCCCTGACGGGTCCGAGAAACACTGACCCGCAATGGGTTTCTGCGTCAGCGCCATGACCAATGCTTCCGTGTCGTCGAGATCCTGACTGAAACTCTCCTGAAACTTGTCCGGGGCGATCCACAAGAAGCCCTCGGCGTCCGGCGCGATGTTCGCCGCGCCCGCCGGCTGATCCGTGCGGGCGAAGATACTTCCCAGGCTGTCACCCTCGTCCGGCGCAAAGGCAGCGATATATACCAGTCCCACAACGTTTTCCGCATGACCCGCGCCTGTGATCACCGCGCCGCCGTACGAGTGTCCGACCAGCAAGGTCGGGCCGTCCATCGATTCGGCCAACTTCCTGGTCCGGTCCACGTCGTCGGCGAGCGAAGTAAGTGGATTCTGGACCGCAACCACTCGATGCCCGGCGTTGTGCAGGGTGGGTATGACGTGACGCCAATGAGAACCGTCTCCCCAGGCTCCATGCACCAGAACGATGTTTACCTTCTCTGCCATGACCAACTCCTCCAGATACGCAGTGCGACGAATAATCCGACGATCGGCAAGCCTTCGAAACCCAGACCTTGCCTGTTACCCACGTTAAGGGGATCCTGGATCAATAACCATGACCAGATTGCCAAGTTTTTGTGCAGAAACGCCGAATGCTCGAGACCATCGGAGTGATCGATCCATGAGGACAACATCATCACAGCGGTACGTACCCACCACCGACGAGACTCGAACCCGGGACACCCTCTCGCACGTTCTCGAAGTCGTCCACCTTCGCGGTGATCAGATTCATCGCTGCGTCCACGGCGAGAACTTCACCGTGGAGGTACCCACTGGGGTGCGAGCACTTCACATTGCCGAGCACGGTGACATCGTGATCAGAACGCAGGGCAAAGCCCCGATCGAACTCGGCCCCGGGGAACTCGTACTGTTACCCCATGGGCATGCTCATACGATCGAGAATGCGATGCCGATGCACCCGAAAAACGAAACATGTTGGCTTTTCGGTACTTTCACACTCGACGACGTCGCAGCGCAGCGACTGCTGTCCGTTCTGCCGGACTTCGTCGAACTGCGCGCGACACAAGGAACCCCGGTCGAGTGGCTCGAGGTGAGCAGCCGACTGTTGGGCGCCGAGGTGGACGATCCGAAACCTGGTTCCTCCGTGATGGTTTCCCGGATTCTCGACCTTCTCTTCGTCCAGATCCTCAGAGCGTGGGCTCGAGCGGACGGATCGAACGGCGGATGGTTGACCGCAGCAATGGATCCACGAATCGGGCAGGCCCTCGAGGCCGTCCACAACGACCCGTCACGCAACTGGACCATCGACGAACTGGCGACGCTGTCCACCCTGTCGAGATCGTCTTTTGCGGAGCGCTTCTCGCGACTGGTCGGCCAGACGCCCGGCGCTTACATCACCGAGCGCCGACTCGACCGTGCCGCCGAACTACTCGTGCAAACCACCGAGCCGGTCGGAACCATTGCGATAACCGTCGGCTACGAATCCGATGCCGCGTTCAGCCGCGCCTTCCGTCGACGATTCGACGCCTCGCCGTTGAACTGGCGAAAGTCCAACTCCCACAATCACTGACGTCAGGTTGCAGCGATTACGCCTGCGACCGGGATCCGGCCGAGAACTGCAACGCGGAAGTCCACCATCGCGCGCTCCACGTGATTGGCGCTCGAGACCACAACCACGCCGGTCGCGCCTCGATCGGCGAGAATCCGCGCAGAGTTGATCGCATTCTCGACTGTCGACCACGAAGTTCCCTCTTCGGTGATCCGGCCCGGGTTGACGCCGTTGGCAACGAGCCATTCGCGCATCGCCCTGGCTTCCGTTACTCCGGCCTTCGGAGCCCCACCGCTTGTGATGATCGGAGACTGCGGGTACTGACGGGCCAGCTGGAGCGCCGCCTGAAGCCGGTCGACCAACATCGGACGCATCGTGCCGTCGTCGAAGAGGCCGGCACCCAAGACGACGATGTTCGTGCCCACGGGGTTGAGGTCGAGCAGCACGGGCGACTGGCGTGTCAGCGTCTCAGCACTCGTGCACGCAAGAATGAGAGACCGCACCGGTGTTTGGCAGCCGCCCACCGTCGACAGGATGCCGTTGACGACCGTCGTCGGAGTGATGTCGGCACTCGCTGTCGCCGGCGACAATCCCACTCCGGCTGCGGCGATTACCGAAGCAGCAATCAATCCCTTCGTCAGAGACCTACGAACATTTGCCATGTAGCCGAACCCCCAAGAGTTGTCGGTTGTCCAGCACACGGTAACGAACGTTTTGTCTGAATTGTGTGATTTAAGCGACTTTTACTGTTGACTTACCGTCACACAGACTAAACATGAAGGTTTCACAACGATTTGGCTTCGAAACCGTCATCTACCAGCATCTCGAATCGACGCGCCTGCCGCGTTACCGATCTGAGCTGCAGCATCCCCGAGCAGGTCGGCGACACTGAACGGCAACAATTCGTTGTTGCAGATCACGATGTTGCATCCGGGTGTTCCTGCTCGCCCCGTCCCGACCATCGTGTCGAAGATCAATTCGGGGTTCGCGAAGCCGACGAGCTGACGGATCGTCGATGAGCGGACCACCCGACCCATGCACGGGAGGCCCGACGTACGGCGGCGGTGGAACGTCCACGATCGAAGCGACGACAAGCCGCAAGAACTCCTGGAGATAGAGATCCCGAGGCGCGTTCTGCCACACCGGATGCGAAACATACTTTGCTCACCGGCGCATTCACGGAGTAGAAGTCCTCGCCCGCGTTCACCCAGGTCAAGAAGCCGTACCCCCCATTGGACGGAGAGGGCGCGGACAACTCGTCGAGGTAGGCGGAGTCGATCAACGTCTGATCACGCCACGCGCCTCGTTGCACCATCAGCTGACCCAGTCTGGCCATGTCTCCCGGCCGGATTGCCAATCCGAAAATCAGACACGTTCACAGAGAACCACAGCCGCATCACGTTTGGGAAGAGTCCGCCTCCATTCCGAGCGCGCGACGCGCTCCCAGCGCCATGGTGACCTGTACAAGATCTTTCGGTGACGACAGGTCAAGTCCCGTCAGGGAACTCGCTTTACGCAGGCGGTACACGACCGTGTTCGGGTGTACGTGCAACTGCCGAGCGGTGGTAGCTCGATCGAATCCGGAGTCGATGAAAGATTCGAGCGTCTCGAGCACGGCAGGATCGGACTCCAACGGCGACAACACATCTGCGAGGATCGGCAGCGCAGCGCTCGGGCGGGTCAGTTGATACTCGACTGCAAGATCCTCGAGACGCACGACCCCACTTGTACGGCCGTACTTTCGGGCAACGTTCAGCACCTCGCGCGCCTGCGACACCGCTGCGGGAATTGCGGGCGGTGCCGCGACATGTACGGCGGCAACCGTCGATGCACCGATGACCTTCTCGAGATCACCCAATCGTCGACACAATGAAAGATACTGCGGACTCGACGCCCAGTTCCCCTCAGCGGGTTCCGATTCCACAATAGGAATCAGTACGGCTCCGCCACTGCTCCCGAGCACCCCGAGCGCTTTGTCACGCCCCACCTGATCAAGCTCTCGTTGCAGGTGGCGCACCTTTCTCCGCTCGGCGACGGCAGTGTCCACCTCGGTCGAGGACTCGTCGTCATTCCGTTCGACGTGCAGCGCCACCACCCAGTACAGGCGCGCCAACCTGATGCCCACATCGTCGGAGACCCGATCAACATCGACACCCGTCGAAAGTGCTACGAACAATGACCTTCGCGCAGAATCCTCGTCCGTCTGGGTGACATGGTCGGAACCGTAGCCGGCAAGAACCGCCGACGCGGAAGCCGCGGTGTATGCATTCAAGAGTCGTCCGGTGCGGGCAAGTGCGACACCGTCTTCCGGGACCGCCCATTCGCTGATGGTCTCCCACCACAGCCCGGCTGCCAAGTGATATGCCCGCAGCACCTCACCGAGCGGAACCAATTCCTGAGCCCGTTGGCGAGCCGATTCGCTGATGTCGGCGAGCAACTCGGGCGCCAGATCGGCGCCGGTCCGCAGCATCGAAATGAACAGTTCCAGATTGCGCCTCACGATGGTGGTGACGTCGTTACGCAATGCCTCGTCAGGGAGCAACCGGTAGAAGGTGACGTCGCGGTGGACCAGATCGACTGTCTCAATGACCAGTGGATGGGTGCGTTGCGCCAGTCGGTCGGCCAGAGATCTGCCACCAACCAGGATCGGCTCGAACGGCAGATCTTTGTTTCCTGACACAAAACCCTCCACAGAATTGAATTGCCACCACAAGGCCGACCTGCCTTTTTCCTATCACTATGTAACCCACGCCACTCACGAATTCACAATCAGCGGCGTAACTGGAAGTCCCACCTTCGACCAAGAGGAGCCTCGAGTGACGTGGAAAACGCGCAGCGCAGCCATTCTGGCAGGCGTCGTGGCTGCCGGTTCGATCGCGGCTCTCGGGACCGGTGTGTCGAGTGCCGAGACAGCGGTCAGCACTATCCAGTACGTCGCGCTCGGCGATTCCGCGGCGGCCGGCCCACTGGTCACCGCGCAGGACTCGTCGTCACCGGGCTGTCTACGATCACTCGACAACTACCCGTCCGTGGTGGCGCGAGAACTCGGCGCTCAACTCACGGATATGACCTGCTCGTCGGCGCGATCCGCCAACGTCACGGACACCGCACAATCGACGTTCTCCGGTCAAGTATCACCGCAGGCAACAGCATTGGGGCCTGATACCGACCTCGTCACCATCACCATCGGTGCCAACGACATCTCGTTGTTCCCGACAGTTCTGAGCTGCGTCAATCCACTCCCCGAACCCACCGGAACGTCCTGCCGTGACAAGTTCACCTCCGGTGGCGTCGATCAACAGCGACAGATGATCGAAAATGCGTCCACAGGTTGGAGTTCCATGATCGAAGTCGCGCAGGATCGAGCACCGTCGGCGCGCATCGTCGTGGTCGGATACGGAACATACATCCGTAGTGGCGGCTGCCCCGGCACTCAGCCGTTCTGGCCGCGCGACGCCGACTATCTCCAGAGTGTGATCGACTACGGCAACACGGTCATGGCAGCAACTGCGGCCCGTTACGGCGTCGAGTACATCGACATCACCGAAACCACTGCCGGGCATGACATCTGCACGGACCCTGCCACTGCTTACTACACGGGAATCGTCCCTACCCAGCCGGCGGTTCCACTGCATCCCACTGCGGCCGGGATGCAGGCGATCGGGAAAACGGTCGCCGACGCTCTGTCCTGAGCTTCTCCCCCAGCACAATTCATTCAGCACTCGCGAAAAGGGTGGAACAATCATGTCAATTCAACGAGACGCTCCGCCGCTGCCGTCCGTCGACGGCGCCCCTGTCGGAACACGTGACAAACTTCTCGGCGGCACACTCGTCGCCCTGTTTCTCGCGAACATGCTCAACTTCTTCGACCGGGCGATCCCCTCAGTCGTTGCCGAGCCGATCAAGAACGAGTTTTCGCTCAGCGACTTGCAATTGGGATTGATCACCTCTGCATTCACCCTCGTCTACGCAGTCGCAGGACTGCCTCTGGGCCGGTTGGCCGACACGAAGAACCGTCCCAAGATCATCGGGATCGGACTCCTGGTGTGGAGCGGACTGACGGCAGCAACCGGTGCCGCCGGCAGCTATGTGCTGTTCATCCTCGCGCGTCTCGGCGTCGGTGTGGGCGAAGCGACCTTCACACCTGCAGCCAACTCGATGATCGGTGATATCTACCCGGCAGAACGACGCTCACGCGCACTTGGTGTCTTCATGCTCGGTTTGCCAATTGGCCTCATGCTCGCCTACTTCACCGTCGGCAAGATCGCCGAGGCATTCGACAGCTGGCGTGCACCGTTCTTCCTCGCGGCGATTCCCGGTGTCCTGCTTGCAGTCGTGCTCTACCGCATGGCAGATCCGGTTCGTGGTGGTTCCGAAAGTCCGGAGGCCCGCGCAGCCGCTGTTTCACAGGCACCGATCACCCGCCCGATCCGTCGTCTGCTCGCAATTCCCACGCTTCGTTGGCTCATCCTTGCCGGGCTGACGTTCAACTTCGCCGCCTACGCAGTGAATTCGTTTGTCGTCCCGCTGCTCATGCGCCAGTACCACCTGAAACTGACTGCGGCGGCATCGGTCACCGGCATCATCGTCGGAATCACGGGCCTGATCGGATTGCTTCTCGGCGCTCGCTACGCTGACAAGGCCAGCGCACGCTCACCACGCGCACGGTTGATGATCGGTGTCGGAACCTCGGCATTGGCGGCACCTTTGACGGCGCTGGCACTGTTGCAACACGGCGGAAACGTCGTGATGTTCACGCTCTTGTTCTCGGCCGGGTGGCTTCTGGCCTACGGCTTCTACATCAGCGTCTACCCTGCCATTCACGACGTCGTGGTTCCCAGGCTCCGCGGCACTGCGACGGCGCTGTTCTTCGCTGCCATGTACCTTCTCGGCGGATTCTCCGGACCGGTTGCCGTTGGAGCGATCTCGGACTGGTTCGCCAAGCGTGCACTTGCAGATGCCGGTACCGGGAAGTTGGCTCAGTACGCCGGCGACGGGTTGAACTCGGCCATGTATCTCGTGCCGATCATGTTGGCACTCACCGCGGTATTCATCTACCTGGCTACCCGCACTGTCGGCAAGGACTCCGCGCGCATGCAAGCAGAGCTGAGCCAGGCCTGACCGACAAGTTCACGGGCGGTGGCGGGACCCTGAGGCCCCGCCACCGCCGAGTTCAGTTGACCGTAATCGCCAGAGTCGACAACATGGACCGCAACATGTCCGGCAAGCGAGCGATCATTCGCTGCTCGGTTATCCGAACGGAGACGGGCGCGGCCAGCGTCGCTCGCCACAGTTCCGGTTGATTCTTCATCAGGTTGTTGTAGACCGGGAGCAACTGATCGTTGATGTAGGTCCAACGACCATCCCGGTCCGCCCAGTTGAAGTCCGGAAGCGGCGTTTGCACAACAGCATTGCCCACCGCGAACGAGAGCGGGTTCGACTCGCGTGGCGGCACGACGCCAGGCATCGACGGTGATGCGGCGAAGGTGGTCAAGTAAGTCAACGAGCGACCAACGCTGCCGCGGTAGGCCTTCGCCTCGTCCCACTGATCACCCACCGACTGGTACTGCTCCCTTCGCAGCAGACGCACATTGCCGTCGAAGACCGATTCCGGTGTCCCCGAAGCAATGTTGTTCCACGCGATACGGGCGTTCTCGTCGAGCAGCCCTGCGCGATCGAGTTCGGCGATGCCGTCGACACCGTCGTGAACCCACGCCATGTGCATGGGAATCAGGTCCGAGAAGATGTGTTTGCTCATCGCAATCACTTTCCCCTGGAACCACATCACGTCCTCGGGGCGAATCTCGTGGCCGACCTCGAGAAGTGCCGCAATGTCCTCGGGTGCTCCCATCGACGATGCAACCGGCGACCCGATGCGGTCGATCTCTCGCCAGACCAGTGCCATCGCCTCGCTGATCGCTTGGACTTCCAGCACAACCCGCCCGTAGTCCAAGTCGAGGAGTCCACCGGCGAAAGCGGGCCCGACCATTCCTCCCATACCTGCCCACTGCAGCTCTCGATGCTCGAGCTGGAGTCGCTCGTAGAACTGGAAAGTGTTGGTGAGGTTTCCGAGATTCGCGTGCACACCGTCGAACGGAGTCCACGAAGCGAGATCGATACCTGCCGACTCCGTCCCGACCGCGAGCCAGTACTGCTTGAGCAGTGTCTGATAGCGATGCGGATCCACTCCCGAGGCTCGGGCGGTATCCACCAAAGACCGCAGCGTCGCGGAATCCGATGGCAGAGAAGGATGCAGGCCGCCCGTGGCTTCGGCGTTTGCGTTCACTGCTTCCAGGTCGAGGTACCTGTCGAGCTCACCAGCACCCGCGGACGCCCTGCCTCCCAGTACGACGGCACCGCCGATACCTGCCGAAGCAACGAGAACCGTGCGCGCAAAATCCCTGCGCGTCAGAGACTTCCGCAAGCTCATCGTCCCTCGGCTTCGTCGAACGTCTTTGCCAGCCAGGCGATGTCCTGCATACCCAGCTGATCGGTCACCGTCTTGTACAGGTTGGTCACGTAATCGAGCGGCCCGCAATGCGACGGGAGCAGGTCCACGTTGCCGCCGTCTGCTCGATATGTCTGCGCCAAGTGCTCTGCCTCACTGAAGGGAACGAGAAAGTCGTCCTCACAGGAAGAAATCAGAAGCTTGGAAGCCGGCGCCTGCTTTCCCAACGTGTTGTCCGCGTACGCCGCGGCCAGCGCAGGGATCGTTCGGGGCGAAGGGTTGGTGAGTAGGACGTCGAACGGAACGAATGGGAGTCCGAGGTAGAGCGCCTGGCAGGACGCGCGGAAGGCTGCGGCGACGTTGTGACCGATCGGAGTCAGATGGTCGTCGAGCCGAACGTCGGGGTAGCCCGCGTCGAATCCGAGAATGCTCGAGAAGACGAATCCGGAACCGATCCCACCGGCCGCTGTTTCCTCGAACGTTGCCGGGTCGATCATCATCGCCTGAATGGCACTGGCCTGGACGTTCAGTTCCGGCGCATATTCATGGGCCTGTTCCGCGGCAAAGCCCGCTGCGACACCGCCTCCGGCGACACCGTAGATGCCGACAGGGGTGTCTGATTCGAGGCCGCCTTCCGGAAGCGCGAGTGCTGCCCGAACGCCGTCGAGCGTTGCCTTCCCTGAGAACTGTCCGATCGAGAACGGATGGGGAGCAGTGTCGCCGTCGTTGCCGACGTCGCTCATCATCACTGCCCAGCCGTGGCCGAACATCTGAGCCACCGGGCCGAGCGCCGAGAACATCGCCGGGTCGCTCTGATTGCCGCCGGTCCACTGGTGACTTGGTGCGCAGTTCGCGCCGAGGCTGTCGTTCGCCTCGGCGTATCCGATGATCTTGCGATCACCTGGCGCAGTTCCGTCCTCGGGAATCATCAGAATTCCGGTGCTGATCACCTGCCGACCGAAGTGATCAGTGGTGGTGTACATCAGTTGATGAGCCGAGACCACGTCGGGGCGGACCTGGTAGACCTGCACGCTGACCGGACGCGCTTTGAGAAGTGTGCCGGGGGCGGTACCCGGCTCGATTTCGGGTTCGTCGAACCACGGATCATCGGACGAGAGCCCGAGTGGAGTCAATTCGGTGGAAATGTCAGCGCCTTGGAGTGCCTTCACGACCAACGGATTGAACACGTCGGCCAGGTCGACGGTCTCCTGCGCACCAGCCGGCGACCCCACCGCAAACAAGGCCACTGCCAGGGCCGATGCCGTTCCGGCGCGCCATGACCACCGTCGCCACGTCGAGTCAAACATCGTTCACGAGTTCCTTACTTTCGGGTAATGAGCACCCCTACACTCCCATTCACCTGCATTAACAGACAAGTCGGGCACCCATCCGTTGGCCGAAAACCCCGATCGGGCTTAGGCTGACGGCACCTGTCCGGCAAGTCTGGCGTGGGAGGTTTGTCTGTGAGTGCTCCGACCCGTGTATCGCGAGCTACCGGCGATTCACTCCAAGCTCGACCGCGGCCGTCCAACATCACGTGCAAGATTCTGATGGCCGTGACAGGACTGATCTTCGCCGCTTTCGTTCTCGTCCACATGATCGGAAACCTGAAGGTCTACACCGGTGCCGATCACTTCGACGACTACGCACACTGGCTACGAACGGTGTTCGAACCCTTCCTGCCCTACGAGGGACTTCTGTGGATTCTTCGCATCGTCTTGCTCGCGTCATTGGTCGCACACGTCTGGTGTGCCTGGCTGCTCACCGTCCGCGGACGCCGAGCTCGAGGAAAATTTCGACGTAAAGGTCTGGGAATCAAGTCCTTTACAGCGCGCACGATGCCCGTCACCGGAGCTGTGCTGCTGCTATTCGTCATTTTCCACATACTCGACCTCACGACCGGAACCCGACCCATCGGCAGCAGCGAGTACGAAGCGGCCACGCGCACACAGAGTTACGCATACGACAATCTGATTGCCAGCTTCGAGCGTCCGCTGGTGGCAGCGTTCTACATCGTCGCGATGGCTCTGCTGGCAATGCACCTCGCACACGGACTCTGGAGCGCGGTCAACGATCTCGGCGTGACCGGCCAACGACTGCGCCAGATTGGCGTTGCACTCTCCGGAATCTTTGCGCTCGTCGTGATGGTCGGAAACATGTCGATCCCCATCGCGGTCATGACCGGCGCCATCTCGAAGACAGGAGCGTCATAAGTGAACAGCTTCGAACTCGACGATCTGCGCAGCATCGGGACACCGGTGGACGGTAAGGTCCCGGCCGGCGATCCGGCGACGGCCTGGCCCACTCGCAAACTCGACTACAAGCTCGTCAGCCCACTCAACCGGCGCAAGTTCACGGTCATCGTCGTCGGTACCGGCCTCGCCGGCGCGGCCTGCGCCGCCTCCCTCGGTGAACTGGGCTACCACGTCGAGTCCTTCACCTTCCACGATGCACCCCGCCGTGCACACAGTGTCGCCGCGCAAGGAGGCATCAACGCTGCTCGCGCTCGAAAAGTGGACAACGACAGTCTCGCCCGCTTCGTGAAGGACACCGTCAAGGGCGGTGATTTCCGGGGCCGTGAGGCCGACTGTTTCCGTCTCGCCGAAGAATCCGTACGCGTCATCGATCACATGAATGCCATCGGGGCACCGTTTGCTCGCGAGTACGGCGGCACTCTGGCCACCCGATCCTTCGGCGGCGTTCAGGTGTCGCGCACGTACTACACGCGCGGGCAGACAGGCCAGCAGTTGCAGATAGCGTCGTCGCAGGCACTGCAACGTCAGATCGCAGCCGGAACGGTCAACCTACACACCCGAACCGAGATGCTCGATCTCATCGTTTCGGACGGGCGAGCACAAGGGATAGTCACACGCGATCTCGTGACCGGTGAGATCGGCGCCACCACAGGCCATGCCGTCGTACTGGCATCCGGCGGCTACGGAACCGTATTCCACAAGTCCACACTTGCGAAGAATTCCAACGCCACGGCCGCGTGGCGAGCGCACCGACGCGGTGCGTTGATGGCTTCACCCTCGTTCATCCAATTCCATCCGACGGCGCTTCCCGTCAACTCCGAGTGGCAGTCGAAAACCATTCTGATGAGCGAATCCCTGCGCAACGACGGCCGGATCTGGGTACCGGCCAAGCCCGGAGACGATCGTGAGCCCGGCGACATTCCCGAAAACGAACGCGACTACTACCTCGAGCGCAAATATCCTGCGTTCGGGAACCTCTCTCCCCGCGACGTCTCTTCACGGGCCGCCCGCGAGCAAATCGACTCCGGTCACGGCGTCGGCCCTCTGAAAAACAGTGTGTACCTGGATTTCCGCGATGCGTTGGCACGGCTCGGCCGCAAGACCATCGAGGAGCGATACGGAAATCTGTTCTCGATGTATCGCGACGCCACCAGCGAAGACCCCTATACGGTGCCGATGCGCATCGCCCCCGGAGCCCACTTCACCATGGGAGGACTGTGGAACGACTACGACCAGATGACCTCCATCCCCGGCTTGTTCGTCGGTGGTGAGGCAGGCTGGGGATACCACGGGGCCAACCGCCTCGGCGCCAATTCGTTGCTCTCGGCATGCGTCGACGGCTGGTTCACCCTCCCGTACGCGATTCCGAATTATCTTGCACCGCTACTCGGATCCACTCCACTCGAACTGTCCGATCCCGCTGTGACGTCGACGCTCACTGACGTGAGGGGTCGGGTGGACCTGCTGCTCTCGGTCGGCGGAACACACGGCCCCGACAGGTTCCATCGACAACTGGGCGAGATCCTCTATGCGGGTTGCGGTGTCACCCGAACGGCCGAGGGCTTGACCAAGGCGATCGCCGAAATCCGCGCACTGCGAACCGATTTCTGGTCGAACCTGCGAGTTGCCGGCAGCGGAAACCAGTTCAACCAGGAGTTGGAAAGGGCCGGCAGGGTAGCCGATTTCCTCGAGCTCGCCGAACTGATGTGCGTCGATGCTCTCGATCGTGACGAGTCCTGTGGAGCGCACTTTCGTGCCGAACATCAGACTCCCGACGGCGAAGCGCAGCGAAACGATCAGGACTGGTGCTTCGTCTCCGCGTGGGAAACCGCCCAGGACGGCAGACACGTTCGACACGACGAGCCGTTGTCCTTCACCGCTGTTCCACTGCAGACGAGGAACTACGTATGAAAATCACCGTGGACGTGTGGCGCCAATCCGGACCTGAGTCGTCCGGCGCATTCGACACCTACCAAATAGACGACGCGACGGTGGAGATGTCGCTGCTGGAGCTCCTCGACCGACTCAACGACCAACTCGTGGAGAGCGGCAACGAACCCATCGCCTTCGATTCCGACTGCCGAGAAGGGATCTGCGGGTCCTGTGGCATCACCGTCGACGACGTTCCCCATGGGCCGGTTGCGAACACTCCCACGTGCCGTCAGCACCTGCGCAGCTTCTCCGACGGTGACCGAATCAAACTGGAGCCGTTCCGCTCCGCGGCCTTTCCCGTGGTCCGAGACCTCGTCGTCGATCGCTCTGCGCTCGACCGGGTGCTCGAAGCCGGTGGATACGTTTCGGTCAATGCAGGAACCGCGCCGGACGCAGACAGTCAGCCGCTCTCGCATCAAAGTGCCGAAGCTGCACTGGACTTCGCCGCGTGCATCGGCTGTGGCGCTTGCGTGGCAGCCTGCCCGAACGGTGCCGCGCACCTCTTCACCGGGTCCAAACTGACCCACCTGTCTCTCGTCACGCAGGGCCGCAACGAACGTGGCAAGCGGGCCCGAGCGATGTCGCACCAGATGGAGGCCGATTTCGGGCCGTGCTCGACCTACGGTGAATGTGCGCAGGTGTGTCCCGCGGAGATACCGCTGACCGCGATTGCCGCTGTCAACAAGGAATCGATGCGATTCGGATTGCGGCGCAAGGACAACTGATCGTCACCAGGCGCCGATCAGCTTCATCCACGCGCCGCCGATGATCGTCCAGATCAGGATGATCACGACGCTCATCACGAAACCGATTCGGAACCACTCCGAGGTCTTGATGTATCCGGAACCGTAGATCACTCCGGCCGGACCGGACGCGTAGTGCGAGATACCGCCGAACAGGCTGCCGATGAAGCCGAATACCAGGGCCGAGAACAGCGGCGGCGCACCGGTTGCCACCGCCGCGCCGAGAAACACCGCGTACATGGCGACGATCTGCGCGGTGTTCGACGCAAACAGATAGTGCGCGTAGAAGTACACCAAGGTCAGGATCGCAAAAGCCCAGATCCACGGCAAACCGTCGACGCTCGAGGAGACCTGGGTTCCGATCCACGAGATCACGCCGAGTTCTTCGAGATGGCTTGCCATACCGACCAGAACGGCAAAGAACACGAGCGTCTGCCACGCCCCGGTGTCGTGGACCAGGTTGTTCCACGTCAGCACCTTGGTCACCAACAGGATGCCGATTCCGACGAATGCTGTTGTAGTGGCATTGACGTTGAGCTGCGAGCCCAGGCAC
This sequence comes from Rhodococcus sp. 008, assembly GCF_001682295.1. Taxonomy (NCBI): domain Bacteria; kingdom Bacillati; phylum Actinomycetota; class Actinomycetes; order Mycobacteriales; family Nocardiaceae; genus Rhodococcus; species Rhodococcus sp. 008. The sequence continues at coordinate 1,653,222 of NZ_CP012749.1, forward strand.
CAGAGCACCAGCAGCAGAACGAAGGTGGCGGCCATGATCTTCTCGTTGCGGCTGATCGGACCTGCCTTGCGCAGTTCCTCCCTGGCTTGCTCGGGTGCTTTCGGAGTCTTCAACATCGTGGGCGGGAAGATCTTCGACATCACCCACGGGATCGCGATCAGACTCGCAATTCCCGGAACCGATGCTGCCAGCGCCCATTTGCCCCACGAGATGTCGATGCCGATCTTGGCAGCCGCATCGACGGCCACAGGGTTACCCGCCATGGCGGTGATGAACATCGCGGAGGTCACGACGTTGACTTGCAGCGACGTGAGCAGCAGATATGCTCCGAGCTTCTTGCGAGAGTCCTCGGGCTCGGGATTGGAGTCCTCCAACTTGCTCAGCGAGACGATGATCGGATAGACGACGCCACCCGCACGGGCGGTGTTCGACGGCGTCGCCGGAGCAAGTATCAAGTCCGTCAACGCCATTCCGTAGGACAATCCGAGACTCGACTTGCCGAGTTTGGTCACGAACATGAGCGCAACCCGTTTGCCGAGTCCAGTGACCAGAAAGCCCTCGGCAATGAAGAACGATGCGACAATCAGCCAGATCGTGGTGTTACTGAAGCCGGACAACGCTTTCGTCGGCGTCTCGGTCTGGGTGATCATGGCGATCGATAGGCCTACCAGCGCCACAGAACCCGTCGGCAGCGGCTGCAAGATCAACGCCACGATGGTGCCGACGAAGATTCCGAGCATGTGCATGCCCTTGGGATCCACACCGTCCGGAACAGGCATGAAATAGATGATCAAGCCGAGGACGACGGGCACCGCAGCCGGGTAGTACCGCCTGAGCACTGATTGTTTCGACGGCTCCGCCGGCGGTGTCGTCTCAGAAAAAGACTCAGTGCTTTCGGATTTGGCCTCGGACATTTGCATCTCCTCGACTTGTCGCCCCAGGTGATCGCCCCAGATGATTGTCCCCCAAACATCAGGTTTTCGTGCGGTCAATCCAAGTTCGAGAGAAATTGCCCGGAAGTACAGTCGTCCTTACGAGGCGCTGTCTCGCACCGACGCTTCAGTGGGAGAATGCCCATCTCTCGCAAAAGATTGTGCCAATCGATCAACAGAGGCGCCGGCGTGCTGCACGCTTGAATCTCGGAGAGTTGTTCAACCTGCTTCTGCGAAAGGTATTCGTCGGCACGATGTTTGGGTCAGGACTGCGCGGATTGCCGATCTCGACCGGATCTTCGCGCGTGATGTGATCCAATTCCGAAGCATGTCAGCTGACAGACAGACCCACGAACCGAGAAGATTCGTATCGGGCCGACGACTGGTTGCGCCATCTATTGTCGGGAGTGTGACGGAATCCGACGCCCACGAGGACTCGACCGACTCCACTGAATCGGCAGTGGCCGATCACCCGAGGAAACGTCCACTGTGGCGTGAGATTCTGATCCTCGTTGTCGTCGCACTTGTCCTGAGTGTTGTCATTCAGAACTTCGTCGGACGCATCTTTCTGATCCCGTCGGAGTCCATGGAACCGACACTTCACGGATGCACCGGCTGCACGGGAGACAAGATCCTCGTCGACAGAATCAGCTATCGATTCGGGGATCCGCAACCTGGGGATGTGGTCGTGTTCAAGGGACCCGAGTCCTGGAACGACGAGTACAAATCCATTCGATCCGACAATTCGATTGTTCGCGCGTTTCAGGGACTCGGGTCCATCGTCGGCTTGGTCCCGCCGGACGAAAACGACCTCGTGAAGCGGGTAGTCGCGGTCGGTGGCCAAACCGTACAGTGTCTGTCCGAGGAAGAGGGGCTTCGGGTGAACGGCAAGCCGCTGACCGAGCCGTACATCGACAAGCGCATTCCGGGCAACGATACCTCTTGTCAAGGAAGGTATTTCGGGCCGGTCACGGTTCCCGACGGGAACCTGTGGGTGATGGGCGACAACCGCGCCCATTCGAAGGATTCACGTTTCCATCTCGATGACGAACACAGTGGAACGGTGCCGATCGACAATGTCATCGGCAAGGTTCAATTGATCGTCCTTCCCTTCTCACGGTGGGGAACTGTGAGCTCGTTCGATCCGCAGTGACAGATCGAATCAACCAGGCGGCCTGCATCTTCGGACGGCACAGTCGACATGGATCCGCTTTCGGACGATCATCGAGCGCATCTGTTGCCGAAGGTAGGAGAACCACATGCGCGCTCGACGCATCACCGCCAATCTCAAAGTCGCCGATGTCGGAACCGCCAAGAGCTTCTACTCCGACTTTCTCGGCCTGAGCACCGAAGAGTTCAACATGGGGTGGGTCGCTCGCTACACCTCTCCCGACACCGGCGCGAACGTACAGCTCGTCACGCACGACGCCACTGCGGCCGAGGACTCGGTCATCTCAGTCCACACGGACGACATCGACGGCGCCTACGAAGAGGCCCGCAGGCTCGGCTACGAAATCGTGCACCCCATAACGACCGAAGAGTGGGGTGTTCGCCGATTCCTCGTCCGGGCACCCGATGGCAACGTCGTCAACATCGTGCGACACCGGGACTGAGCAGCGGAAAGAACCCCATTCGACGTTTTAGGTCATTTGACCTAGAGTTAGGTGCATGACCGATTCATTGCAGTATTCAGCCGACGGCCCGATCCTCGTGGCCGGCGGATACGGAACCGTGGGCAGCGCCCTGACTGCGTTGCTCGCCCCCGACTTCCCACTACTCCTCACCGGACGCACCCCCGAGCGAGGCGACGAACTGGCCGGCCGTCACGGCGCTTCCGTCCGCCGCTGGGACCTCCTCGACCCGACACCCTTCGACGCGTCCGTACGCGCGGTCGTGTCGACGGTCAACGATCCCCACGATCGTGTCCTGTCCGCCGCCGTCGAGGCCGGCATTCCGTACGTGGACATCACCCGCTGGACAACCCGCGTCGCTCGCGCCGCCACTCTGGCGGGTCAGAAGTCGCCGAGCGCACCGGTGTACCTGTCGTCCGGATGGATGGGCGGAGTCACCAATATCGTCGCCGCAGCGCTGGCCGAGGAACTGGGTGGCGCGAGCACGATCGACGTCTCGATTCGCTACGACGTCAACGACATTGCCGGGCTGGACTCCGTCGACTTCATCGATCGGCTCGGGCAGGATTTCGAGGTGATGCAGCAAGGAAACCCGATCACCGTCAGCCCGTTGACGGATACACGCTGGGTCGACTTCCCCGGATCGCGCACCAAGGTCGGAAGAATCGACACTCCGGAACAATTCACGTTCCCCATGACCTTGGGCGCCGAAACTGCCAGCACTCGAATAGGTTTCAGTTCGAATGCATCCACAACTGCGCTGCTCGCCGCCAAGAAGGTGGGTCTGTTCCGTTGGGGTCGCGGCGACCGCTTCACACCGCTACGACGCGGACTCCTGTACTCGCCGGGCAAGGGCGGGAGCGCGCAAGTACGCATCGATGTCACCGGCCCGAGCGGCACGACAAGCGCGACAATCGTCGACCGGCAGGGCCAGGCTCACCTCACCGCGGTGGGCGGCGCGCTGGCCGTCAGACGAGCCTTGGCCGACGATGCCCAGCCTGGAGTCACTTTCCCCGAATCGCTTCCGAACCCGCGCCGCACCGTCTCCGAGTTGGAGAGCTTCGGGGTGGCAGTATTGCGACCATGACCCTCTCCAAGGGCGCCGCCCGTGCGGCAGCACTTCTCGACGCAGCAGAACAGGTCCTCACTACTCAGGGCAATGCCAACTCGGCAATGCGCGATTTCGCAGCCGCGGCCGGAGTGCGGGTAGGACATCTGCAGCACTACTACCCCACCCGTGCAGATCTGATACGCGCAGTGATGTCACGTGCATTGACCCGCTCACTGGATCGCCTTGCCGTCGTCCCCGATACGGATCAGAGCCTTTCCCGCGAGGAATCCGAACACTTCATCGGAGTCCTGCTCGGAGAACAGGACGACCAGGCCACGGTGCGTCTGTACGTCGAAGTATGGGCCATTGCAGCGGCGGACCAAGAAGTCGCGGTCGTGCTTCGAGACTTCTACGCCCAGTACATCGCACACGTAGAGCGCGCAGTCGCGTGTGCACAACCGGAGCTGGATGCGGCGGAACTTGGCGCGACAGCGCAGACCATCGTGAGCCTGCTCGAGGGTTCCGCAATTCTCCGATCGGGAATCACCGGCCGAAAGTCCGAGGCTTCGGACCGAAAGCTCGTGGACACACTGCAGTACCTGATTCACGGGTCCTGACTCGGACGTATCGTAAAGCCCATGAGCGTTGCAAACGAATGGAGCCGAATCGAAGCGTGGTGCCGTACACACGCACCGGTGACGGCTGCAGCGTTTCAACCAGGACTTGGTGACGCCGTTATCGAGGAATTCGAAGCCTCGACCGGCGTCACGTGGCCCCAGGAACTTCGCGACCTGTATCGGGTCCACAACGGCAGCCTGACCCACGACGACCGGACCGGCCTCTTTCTCGGCAGCGTGCTCCCGGACAAATTCTTCTACCCCATCGACGTCGCAACAGAAGTTCGTCTCACTCTGCTCGAAACGTGGGATGAGACGATCTACGAGAATCCAGACCTCTACGCCGAGGACGAGATGGATCGACACGATCAACGCGACGCAGGCACTGCCGCAACCATGTTCATCCCCTCGTTCGTTCCCTTCGCCGGACTGGACGAGTACCACTACTTCGTGGACACCCGCAGCGGCGCACTCCACCATTGTGTGACCGAGTATGCGTCGGACGCCACTGACAACGGCGGTCCGATCTGGGCGTCCATCTCGGTAATGCTGGCCGCCCATGCCGTAGCGCTGGAAACAGGATCAACGATCGGAGTGTGGAAACCCGTTGTCAGCAAGGGTGTTCTGGAATGGGAAGTCGACGCATGACACCCAAGCAGGATCCGACCCGTCGCACCCTCGCCGACGGGCGTCAGATCTTCTACTTCGACGATGCCGGCAGTACCCGCACCCACTCTGCGCGAGATTCCCGCGAATTGCCGGCTCTCGACCACTCGTCTCGGATGAGATTCGACGTTCTCACCGGGGAGTGGATCACCATGGCTTCGCATCGCATGACACGGACACATCTCCCCTCCGCCGCCGAATGTCCATTGTGCCCGACCGACGAAACACGCACGCCCACAGAGATACCCGACGGAGACTACGACGTCGCGGTGTTCGAGAATCGGTTTCCGAGCTTTGCCGCGGCGCCCGAGGAAGCCATTGACAGTCCCGGAGACGGTGCGGGCGATCGCCCAGCGGCCGGTCACTGCGAAGTGATGTGCTTCTCGAGCGATCACACGGCGTCCGTCGCCGAGCTTCCACTCGAACGCATGCGCACGATTGTGGGTGCCTGGATTTCTCGGACCGAAGAGTTGTCGGCGGATCCGCTTGTGGAACAAGTGTTCTGCTTCGAGAACCGCGGCGAAGAAATCGGGGTGACACTCACCCATCCACACGGACAGATCTACGCATACCCGTATGTCACGCCACGCACCCGATCGATGCTGACGCAGGCGCACAAACACTTCGAGCGCACCGGTCGCTCGCTACTCGCCGATGTTCTGGCGTTCGAGCGCGAGGACAAGGCCCGGTTGATCTACGACGGCGATCACTGGAGCGCCTACGTCCCGACCGCCGCACGATGGCCCATCGAGATTCACCTGGCACCGCACCGAGACGTCCCGGACCTCCCCTCGCTGAACGACCAAGAGCGCGAAGAGCTTGCGGTCGTCTACCAAGATCTCCTACGCCGTATCGATCGCTTCTATCCGGGCGTCGACCGGGTACCGTACATCGCGGCCTGGCACCAAGCTCCCGTCCGCATCAACCGACCTCTGGGCCGACTGCATCTTCAGCTGTTCTCGATCTTGCGCGCACCGGGCAAACTCAAATACCTCGCCGGGTCCGAGTCCGCCATGGGCGCCTGGGTGAACGACACCGTTCCCGAGGCAGTCGCGGCCCGCCTACGGGAGTTGAAATAGTGGATACGGTCTCGAACAATTCTGTGCTCCAACAGTTTCACGCCACCTACGGCTATCCGGCAACCGGAGTGTGGGCGGCACCCGGTCGAGTCAACCTGATCGGTGAACACACGGACTACAACGGTGGATTGTGCCTACCGGTCGCTCTCGAGCAGCGAACACTGGTTGCCGTCGCACTGCGCAGCGACGGGGTCGTCCGCGTGCACAGTCGGCAATCCGCCGAGACGTACACCGGGCCCGTCGACGACATCGCCACAGGGTGGGCCGCCTACCCCACAGCCGTTCTGTGGTCTCTTGCGCGCAGAGGCCTCCCGATCGGAGGAATCGATCTTGCCGTCGACTCGTCGGTACCGGTCGGGGCCGGACTGTCGAGTTCCGCCGCCCTCACCTGTTCGGTTGCGTTGGCCGTCAATGAACTTCATGATTCACCCTTCCCCCGCGATGAGCTGGTACAGGTGTGCATCCAGGCGGAGAACGACGGCGTCGGCGCACCGACCGGAGGAATGGATCAAACCATTGCCCTCTTTGCTCAGCCCTCGACTGCGCTCCTGCTGGACTGTCTGGACGGATCCACCGAACCCATACCTTTCGAACTCCACGGTGCAGGGTACGAACTGATCGTCATCGACACCCGGGTCAAACACTCGCTCGCAGACGGACAGTACGGAATGCGGCGCTCTCAATGCGTCGCTGCAGCAGCAGCTCTCGGCGTCGGCAGCTTGCGAGAGGCTACAGCAGACCAGGCCGAGACAGTGCGAGACCCGATCCTCCGGGCGCGGGCACGGCACGTCGTGACCGAGATCGAGAGGACGCGGAAGACCGCAGAACTTCTGCGCAGCAGCAGATTCAGTGACGTCGGCGAGCTGTTCGACAACTCGCACGCCTCGTTGCGCGACGACTTCGAGGTCTCGTGCGATGAACTCGACGTCGCCGTTGCCGCAGCACGACGCGGCGGCGCGATCGGTGCGCGGATGACCGGCGGCGGATTCGGAGGCTCAGCCATCGCGCTGGTTCCGGAAGGAAGCGGAGCGGAGGTCATCGCATCGGTGAGCCGCGACTTTGCGGCGCGAGGTTGGCGAGCACCACACTTTCTCGGCGTCGTTGCCGGGGGTTCGGCCGCTCGTCTCTGAGCGAACGGCACGTTCAGCGCACTGGAGGTGCCGAACGTACCGTTCGCCCTGGTTGGGGCACCTCGAGATCCCCCTCACATAAATAGTCATCTTAGATGCGAATTATGTAGGTTCAGATCATGCAACTGACGCAGTTCACCGATCTGGGATTGCGCGTCGTCATGCGGTTGGCCGTACTCGACGCGGATGCCTCCCCCAGTACCCGGGATGTTGCGCAGCAGCTCAACGTGTCGTACTCCCATGCCACCAAGGTGGTTACACGGCTCGGAGAGCTCGGCATCGTGACAACCAGGCGCGGCCGCGGCGGTGGGCTTTCCATCACCGAACTCGGCCGCACCGCCACCATCGGCTGGCTGGCCAGACGCCTCGAAGGCCCGGGTGAAGTCGTCGACTGCGAAGGCGACAAACCGTGCCCATTGCGCGGAGGTTGCCTCCTTCGAAGTGCGTTGCGCGAAGCACAGGAAGCGTTTTTCGTTTCACTCGACGCGGTCACGATCGAAGACGTCATCCGGCAGCCGTCCAAAACTGTCCTGCTACGCCTCACCACCCGGAGCGACGAAGCAGGCTGATCAATCGAATTTCGACCGAACGGAGCAGCTCATGCTTTCCCCACAGTCAACCGAGGTCATTCGCGCCACCCTTCCCGTGGTCGGCGCTGCCATCGGCGATATCACAACCCTGTTCTACCGCAAGATGTTCGACGCACATCCTGAACTCGAACGTGATTTGTTCAATCGCGGCAATCAGAAGCAGGGCGAACAGCAGAAGGCTCTCGCCGGCGCCATCGCGGCATTCGCGACGCTTCAGCTCGAGCCGGACAGCGCCAAGGTCGATCTCATACTTTCACGTATCGCCCACAAGCATGCGTCGCTGGGAATCACACCCGACCAGTACGCAATCGTGCACGAACACCTCTTTGCCGCGATCGTCGAAATACTCGGCGATGCAGTCACTCCCGACGTCGCAGCAGCCTGGGACGAGGTCTACTGGCTGATGGCGGAAACCCTCATCACGATGGAGCGTGGCCTCTACCAACTCGCCGGCGTGGACGCCGGTGACGTCTGGCGCACAGTCAGGATCGGTGAACGAGTTCTTCAGTCCGCCGACACCGTCTCACTGACACTCACGTCGCTCGACGGTAGCGCACTCCCCACCTTCGCTCCCGGACAGTACCTTTCGGTCGGGGTTACGCTGCCCGACGGCGCCCGCCAGATCCGTCAATACAGCCTGTGTTCGATACCGAGCAGCGCAGACTGGCGGATCAGCGTCAAGCGAATCTCCGGAACTCCCGATGGCGAAGTGTCGAACTTCCTCTACAACAACGTATTCGAAGGTCAAGAACTCTCCGTCACCACACCTTTCGGCGATCTCACCATGCCGGACGACAACTCACCGCTCCTGCTCGCGTCGGCCGGAATCGGTTGCACACCGATGATCGGGATGCTCAATCATCTCGTGGACACCGGCGCTGACCGTTCGGTATCTGTCATCCATGCGGATCGATCCATTGCGGATCACGCGCACCGCGCAGAACTCAGCACACTCGTCGACCAGATCCCCGCCGCAACCCTGCACCGTTGGTACGAGGATCTCGGCACGCACGTTGCGTTCGGATCGGTTCACGAAGGACGGGCGGATTTGCAAGGTATTGCAGTGGAGCCCGATACCCAAGCCTTCCTTTGCGGGCCGATGCCGTTCATGTTGGCGATGCGCGCATCGTTGCTCGAAAGGGACGTCCCGGCACAGAATATCCACTACGAGGTCTTCGGGCCCGACAGCTGGGCCAACACCTGAGCGGACCACTGCCTGCGAACTGGACCTTGGCGCGCGACTGCAAACCCTTGTGTACTCGACGAAACATACGCATCGAGTAGTGGGAGACCGACATGATCACGTCAGCGTCGATGACGGGAGTCGCGCTGATCGCCCTGGCGATGGTTCTGACACCGGGCCCCAACATGATCTATCTGGTGTCCCGCAGCATCAGCCAGGGCCGCCGGGCGGGTTTGATCTCGCTCGGCGGAGTCGCAACCGGTTTCCTGGTCTACCTCGCCGCCACGTGTGCAGGGCTGACGGCGGTTCTCTTCGCCGTACCAACGGTGTTCACCGCGGTGAAAATCGGTGGTGCCCTGTACCTGGCCTATCTCGCCTGGTCGACACTCCGACCAGGTGGGAAGTCCGCTTTCGAGGTGGGCGAGGTCGACCGCCACGGTAGCGGCCGTCTGTTCGGGATGGGGTTGACCACCAATCTGCTCAATCCCAAGATTGCGCTGATGTACGCGGCCCTGATCCCCCAGTTCGTCGATCCCACTGCGGGTCCGGTCTGGCAACAGGCACTCGTACTCGGCGGCGTGCAGATCCTGGTCGCAGTCACCGTCAACGCGTTGATCGTGTGCTGTGCGGCAGCCGTGTCGACCTTCCTCATGGCGCGTCCGGTGTGGATGCGGGCTCAGAAATGGCTAGCTGGTGGCATTCTCGGAATCTTCGCCACCCGCATGGCCCTGGAGTAGTTTCAGTCCTTCGGACGTTGGTCGATCAGACGACGCGCTTTGCCGATCGAGCGTTCGAGTCCGCCGGGTTCGAGAACGCTCACCTCGACCGTGACACCGATCTTGTTCTTCACCAGCTTCTGCAACGCCGAAGACGCTGCCGCATGATCGGAAATTGCCGCGTCAGGGCGAGCCTCGACGCGCACTGTCAGAGTATCCATCCGGCCCGGACGCTCCAGCACACACTGGAATTGGGGTGCCAGGGCGGGGACGGTCAGGATCAGCTCTTCGATCTGTGTGGGGAACAGATTGACCCCACGCAGGATGATCATGTCGTCGGTCCGGCCGGTGACCTTCTGCATCCGACGCATCGAGCGCGCCGTACCGGGCAACAGACGGGTCAGGTCCCTGGTTCGGTAGCGAATGATGGGCAGCGCTTCCTTGGTGAGAGAGGTGAAAACCAGCTCACCTTCTTCACCGTCCGGCAGCACTTCGCCCGTGACCGGATCGATGATCTCCGGGTAGAAGTGGTCTTCCCAGATATGGAGCCCGTCTTTGGTTTCCACACATTCCATTGCCACACCCGGGCCCATGATCTCGGAGAGTCCGTAGATGTCGACCGCATGCATGTCGAGTTGCTGTTCCAGCTCGGTACGCATCTGTTCGGTCCACGGCTCCGCTCCGAAAACTCCCACCCTCAGTGAGGTCTTCGAGGGATCGATGCCTTTCTTGATCATCGCATCCACGATGGTCAACATGTACGACGGAGTCACCATGATGGCGTCGGGCTCGAAGTCCTCGATCAGTTGAATCTGCCGCTCGGTCATGCCACCGGACATGGGAATGACCGTGCAGCCCAAGCGCTCCGCACCGTAGTGTGCTCCCAATCCACCGGTGAACAGACCGTACCCGTAAGCCACGTGAACCTTGTCCGAAGACCGCACGCCGCCGGCCGAGAGACTGCGCGCGATGAGATCGGCCCAGTTGTTCAGGTCGTTGCTCGTGTACCCCACCACCGTCGGGCGACCGGTGGTCCCCGAAGACGCGTGAATTCGCGAGACCCGGTCCTGGGGCACCGCAAACATCTTGAACGGATAGTTCTCACGTAGATCCGCTTTGGTGGTGAAGGGAAACTTCGCGAGATCGCTCAGATCCTTCAAGTCGCTCGGGTGGACGCCGGCGTCGTCGAAAGCTTTGCGGTAGTGCGGAACATTGGTGTACGCGTGCATCAGGGACCATTGCATCCGCTCGAGTTGGAGCGTCGAAATGCGGTCCCGACTGGCAAATTCGATTTCTTGCGAAGTAGCAGTGACGAGTTCGGTCATGATTGTCTCCGGTGGGCTCAGTGAGGGCGCTGTGCGGGCGGTCAGGCGTCGAAATCGACTGTTATCTGTTCACCGACAGGGAAGGTCTGGCAGGTCAGTACGAAACCCGCGTCGACTTCGTAGTCTTCGAGTGCGTAGTTCCTGCGCATCTCGACGTCACCGCAGGTGACCTTGGCGCGACACGTTCCACAGACCCCGCCCTTGCACGCGAAGGGCAGATCCGATCGGTACTGTTCCGCTGCGTCGAGAATCGACTGGTCTCGCGGAAGTGTCGCGGTGGTCGATCGACCGTCGAGAGTAATAGTCACCTCGCTGCTCGGTCCGACAATTCCGCGCTCACGATGCACTGCAACCGGCGGAGCGACGTCGTCGACGTAGAACAGCTCGTGATGGATGCGATCCTTGGCAATTCCCAAGCCGGCCAGTACTTCCTGGGCGTCGTTGACCATCCCGAACGGACCACACAACCAGAAGCCGTCGACCTGGTCGCACGGAACGAGAGAGGTGAAGATCTCACGCAACCGGTCGGCGTCGAGACGGCCCGAGAACAACTCGACCTCGCGCGGCTCGCGAGAGAGAACATGAATAACGTCCAGGCGTGCACCGTACCGGTCCTTCAGGTCGGCGATTTCTTCGGCAAACATGACCGAACGGGTGCGCCTGTTCCCGTACAGCAGGGTGACATCGGCCTCGGGGTTCACCAGCAGTGTTGCAGCGATGGACAACATGGGCGTGATTCCGGAGCCCGCCGCGATCAGAACGTGCCGTCCACCCAATGCCGGATCGGCGACAAAATTGCCAGATGGGCCCTGGACGTCGATTCGATCCCCGGCCTTGACGTCTCGCACCAACCAGGAGGAGAAGAGTCCGTCTGCCACTTCGCGAACCCCCACCCGTGGAGACGCCCCTACCGGTGCACAGATCGAGTAGGAGCGACGGTGTTCGACGCCGTCGATCATCCGCCGCAGTGTCAGTGACTGCCCGGCGCCGAAGTCGAATTGATCGGCGATATCGGCAGGCACGTCGAAGGTGACGGCAACTGCGTCGTCGCACAGTGATTCGACACCGGCGACCGTCAACGGGTGAAATGGTTTGTTCCGGTTCGTCGTTGCGGTACTCATCTGTTCAGATCTCCTTCACGTGATCGAACGGCTCGAGGCAGTCGAGGCAGCGATAGAGCGCTTTGCACAGGGTCGCACCGAATTCCGAACTCAGTCTGGTGTTTGCCGAACCGCACTGGGGGCACAGGATGTCGCGCGGCTTGGCCGTCAAGGTCAAGGCGATCGGGCCGGAGGTGCGACGCGGCGCGGCCCCCGGCACCGAGTACCCGGCCGTCCGAAGTTTCGCGAGCCCCTCTTCGCTGATCCAATCCGAACTCCAAGGCGGCGACAGTTGAGTCTTGATCTGGACGCTGCCGTACCCCGCGTCGGTCAGCTTGTGCTCGATGTCGTCTCGCATCGTCGCCATCGCCGGACACCCGGAATAGGTGGGAGTGATTGTCACACAGACCAAGTTCGCTTCGACGTCGACCGATCGGATGACGCCGAGATCGGCCAAGGTCAACAGTGGCATCTCCGGATCCATCACCGAGGCGACGATCTCCTGCGCCGAAGAGACAGTAGCGGAAGAGACGGTAGCGGCAGTCACGGTCACCACACCCCTTCCGGATGCTCTCGTGCAACGCTCTGCATTTCGGCGAGAAGTAGCCCCAGTGCCCCGGTGTGCAGTCCGGCACGCCCGCCGCGGCCGCCGACGAAACCGGAGAAACGCGAAGGGGGCTCTTCCATTTCGGCTGCATGGAGTACCTGGGCAAGAACAGCGTCGAACTCCGGCAGAACAGTACGCGGATCCACTCCGACGCCAACTTCTGCCAAGACGAGTTCGTCCTGAGTGGGAACAAAGAGTTCGTCCACGAACGGGAAGATCTCGAGCAAGGCGTCGGCCGTCCGACGCTTGGATTCTGCCGTGCCGGCGCCCAAGGTGACGACCCATCTTGCCGCGTAGTCGCGGTGATAGGTCAGTTCCTTGACACCTTTGTTCGCCACAGCTGCGAGAACCGGATCGCGCGACATGCGCAGCCGATCGAACAGCGCCAGCCGCCAGGTCGAGAACACGAGTAGCCGAACGACCGTGTGCGCGAAGTCGCCGTTGGCGAGTTCCACCAGTCTCACGTTGCGGAAACCGAACTGATCACGAAAGAAGGCGAGCGCATCTTCGGCCGGCACCGGTGACGTATCGGAGATGAACGGAACCACAGTGGAATCGGCTGCTGCCGCGCGAGCCAGCAGCAGCCTGGCCTGCCCGATCAAGTCCAGGCCGACGTTGGCGAGAGCTACCTCTTCTTCGAGTTCCGGTGCCCGCGTCGACCATTCGGCGAGGCGCTGCGAACTGACGAGCGCGTCGTCGCCGAACATGAGGCAGTAGCGCGCCAGCGCACCGAGATCGACGTCATCCGGCACCGTGGTGTCGACTCCGGCGAGGGGGTCGTCGAAGCTGGTTCCGAACGCCCACTGACCGTGGCCGTCGCCGTCGACCAGGCCGTCGTAGGCACTGTCGTGATCGTTCATCTGTTGGTCCTCGAAGTCGAAGTGATTCTCACATGTGCGGAACGGAGTCCGGGATGTCGTAGAAAGTCGGGTGCCGGTAGACCTTGTCGCCGCTCGGCGCGAAGAACGGATCCTTTTCTGCCGGACTCGAAGCCACGATGTTCGCTGACGGCACGACCCAGATGCTCACGCCTTCGTTACGTCTGGTGTAGACGTCGCGCGCGTGGCGTAGGGCCATCTGATCGTCTGCCGCGCGCAGGGATCCGACATGCACGTGGTTCAGTCCGCGCTTTCCCCTCAGAAATACCTCGTACAAAGGCCATTCGCCCCGCACCTGATCGCGCTGTACCTGATCGTTCTCGCTCATGATGTTTCCCCAGTCGTGCGATCGTGCGCGAGTCTCTCGCGCTGTGCAAAGGCGTACGCGGCGTCGCGAACCCAGGCCCCGTTGTCTTGTGCGGCTTTCCGATTGGTGATCCGCTCGACGCTCGCCGCTCCGTTGCCGCGGACCACGTCCATGAATTCGCTCCAGTCCGGCTCGCCGAAATCGTGTGCGCCACGCTCGGGGTTCCAGCGCAGGTCGGGATCAGGGAAGGTCACACCGAGTATCTCGGCCTGCGGTATCGACATGTCCACGAATCGTTGCCGCAGTTCGTCGTTCGTGTGCCGCTTGATGCGCCACTTCATCGACTGCTCGGTGTTCGGCGATTCGTCGTCCGGCGGTCCGAACATCATCAGAGCGGGCCACCACCATCGGTCGACGGCTTCCTGCACCATTGCCCGTTGAGCGTCCGTGCCGCGCATCATCGTCGCCAACAGCTCGAAGCCTTGCCGCTGATGGAACGATTCCTCCTTGCACACACGGATCATCGCGCGCGCATACGGCCCGAAGGAGCTGCGGCACAGCGGAACCTGATTGCAGATAGCAGCTCCGTCGACCAGCCAGCCGATCACACCCACGTCGGCGTATGTCAGCGTCGGATAGTTGAAGATCGAGGAGTACTTCTGCTTTCCCTCGATCAGTTTGGTGGTCAGATCGCCACGATCGGCACCGAGCGTCTCGGCCGCGGAGTAGAGATACAGACCGTGCCCGGCTTCGTCCTGGACCTTCGCCATCAGGATCGCCTTGCGTCGCAACGAAGGCGCACGGGTGAGCCAGTTTCCCTCTGGCTGCATTCCGATGATTTCGGAGTGCGCATGCTGGGCAACCTGACGGATCAGAGTCTTGCGGTAGCCGTCCGGCATCCAGTCGCGAGGCTCGATGCGCTGGTCTGCCGCGATCGTCTCGTCGAACAGGTTCTGCAGGTCTTGTGGAGCTTCCACGTTGGTCATCGTACCTACCTTTTATTACCGAATGATCGGTTGGTAACTAGTATGCACCGAGGTGTCCCAGCACACAAGAGAATCTTTCGCCGCACCAGAAATCAGCGGCCCTCGAAAACCGGCTTCTGCTTCGACAGGAAAGCCGTGACTGCGCCTCGATGATCTGCCGTGGAACCCAGCTCCACCTGTGCGTTCGCCTCGGCCGCCAGCGTCTGGGAAAGCCCAGGAGCAACGGCACGGATCAGCGATTTCACGTGGGCGAAGGCCGCGGTGGGTCCGTCGGCAAGCCGACGCGCGAGTACCCGAGCCTCAGCTGCGACGTCCTCGTCGGCCACCACGCGATGAACCAAGCCCCACTCCAGCGCGCTCTGCGCGTCGAACTTGTCGCCGAGCAACATCAGGCCACTGGCGCGGCTAGGTCCGAGCGCGTGCACGAGCGCATGACTGAGCCCGGAGTCACTGGCCAGACCGATGCCGGTGAATGCCGTCGCAAAGCTCGCGCGAGCCCCCACGACACGGATGTCTCCGGCCAACGCGATTCCCAACCCGGCCCCGACGCAGGCTCCGCCGATACCCACCACCACCGGGACAGAGAGCGTCGACAGTGCCGTGACGATGGGGTTGTAGTGCGCCTCGACGGTATCCATCGCGTGCGCCGGATCAGCATCCAACGCTGCGGCGTGCTCGCCCAGATCCTGACCGACGCAGAAGTTCTTGCCTTCGGCGAGAATCAACACCGCTCGAACCTCTGCGTCCGCGTGGACCTGCAGCAACGCTTCGAGCAGCTGAGACTTCATTTCGCCGTTGACGGCATTGGCGGCCTTGGGTCGGTCGAGAGTGATTGTCGCCAAACCTCGCTCGATCTCCAAGCGAATCACGTCAGTCATCGATGTTCCTTTCGCAGGCAGTTCGGGTCAGCTCCATGTGTGAAAACCCTGTCCCGTCTTGCGCCCCAACTCGCCGCGAGCCACCTTCTCTCGCAGCATTGCTGGAGGTGCAAATCGATCACCGAGCGTGCTCGCGAGGTGTTCGGCGATCGCCAGGCGCACATCCAACCCGACCAGATCTGTCGAACGCAGCGGGCCCATCGGATGCCGATACCCCAATTCCATTGCTCGGTCGATCGATTCCGCGTCCGCCACACCCTCTTCGAGCATGCGGATGGCTTCGAGCCCGAGACCGACACCAAGCCGGCTGGTTGCAAAACCAGGTGAGTCGTTGACGAGCACCTCGGCTTTGCCGAGCATCGACACCCATGCTCGTACCGAGTCGACAACCTCGGGGCGGGTCTGAGGCGCCCGGACGATCTCGACCAACAGCGACGCCGGGACTGGATTGAAGAAGTGCATACCGATGAACCGGCCCGGATCCGTCAGCGCTGCGCCGAGTTCGGCGATCGACATGGAACTGGTGTTGCTGGCGATCACGGTGCTTTCTCCGGCAACGGTTTCCGCAGCGGCGAGCACCTCGACCTTGAGGGCCGCAATTTCCGGGACCGCCTCGACGATCAGGTCGAGCGACGGTGGCAACGAGGTCACTGCGTCCACGGTGCTCACGCGCGCCAGCACCGTCGCGGGGTCCTGGTCGTCGAGTTTCCCTCGCTCGTGAGCTCTGTCGAGGCCGGCGGAAACACGCTGCAACGCGGCCGCGGTGTCGCCACTCTCCGCGATGGTGACCGCCCCGCCGAGACTGGCGAACACCTGGGCGATACCCGCACCCATGCGTCCACCGCCGATGACTCCGACGGTCTTCGGTGCAACTGCTTCAGTCATGATTTCTTCTCCAGGAAGGCCGTCATGCGATCGCGCTTGTCCGAACTCTCGAACAGGACGGCCTGGGCGATGTCGTCGGCAAACGGATGCGATCCCGGCGCATCGACGATGATCTTGGTCAATCGCAGTGCCAGCGGGGACAGTCGGGAAATGCGGTCGAGCAGCCGATGCGCTGCGTCGACGTGGCAGTTCGGTTCGGTTACCTCGACAACCAGGCCCGCTCGTAGCGCCTGCTCGGCGTCGAGGTTCCTGGCACCGAGGAGCACCTGCTTCGCGATCGAGACGCCGACGAGCTTCGGCAATCGATAGCTGGCGCCGGCGGCTGCCATTATGCCGAGATTGGGCTCCGGATTCCCGAAGACCGCCGTCGTTGTCGCGATGCGAATGTCGCAGGCGTAGGTCAACTCTGCCCCACCGCCGAGCGCGTAGCCGCTCACGGCGGCCACGGTGGGAAGCGGGAGCTTTCCGATTCGGTCGAACAGCGTGCGGTTGATACCCGCGAACGCTTCCTCTCGTCCGCGCTCTCGGAGCTCCGCGATGTCAGCGCCGCCTGCGAAGTGGTCGCCGCGCCCCGCAAGCAGGAGCAGCTTCGGATCCCGTTCGAGGCGTCCACAAACCTGATGCAGTTCGTCGATCATTTCCGCGTTGATCGCATTGCGTTGCGCGGGCCTGTCGAGGGTGACCACGACGCGATCCTCGCGCTCGTCCACGTGCAGGGTGTTCACATTCGCTCCTTCTCGCTCTTCTCCATTAGTAACCGAACATTCGGTCGTTTGGCAAGGACGAGAACGAGGATGGTGCACAGCTTTGCCCGAACTGAGAAGATGGGGACATGACTACGGCACGCCCCACTCGACGCACCGGCCTCCCCGGACGTCCCGGCTACGACCTCGATTCGCTCCTGGCCGTGGCCGTGAAGGTGTTCAACGACAAGGGCTACGACGGCGCCAGCATGGAGGTGCTCGCCAAGAAACTCGGCATCACGAAGTCCTCGATCTACCACCATGTGTCCGGAAAGTCAGAACTTCTCGAACTCGCCCTTTCGCGTGCACTCAACGCCCTGTTTGCGGTCACGACCGAAGAGGGCGCCACCACCGGTCCGTACATCGACCGGCTCGAATACCTGGTCCGGCGCAGCGTAGAGGTGCTGGTCGCAGAGCTTCCATACGTCACCCTGCTCCTGCGCGTCCGCGGCAACACGACGGTCGAGCGCGCCGCGCTAGCTCGTCGACGCGAATTCGACAACTTCGTCGGAGGTCTCGTCGCGTCCGCCGCAGCGGAGGGAGACTTGCGCCCGGACATCGAACCAGCCCTCGCCAGCAAGCTGATGTTCGGCACCGTCAACTCACTGATCGAGTGGTACAAACCCCGAGCGGGTGAGTCCGTCTCCGACATCGCCGACGCGGTCGTCGCCGTCACTTTCGACGGACTTCGCAAGGCCTGACTCCAGGCAGTTCTGCCGAATCCTTGACAACGCGGCGTTACCGGGCGATCGTAATTACCGACCGAACGTACGGTGAGATGGAGTTGTCGTGAGCAGACTGTTGGAAAGCTATGTGGCCGGTCAGTGGTACGCCGCACCGGACGCAGGTACCCCGTTGCCGAGCGCAGTGGACGGATCGGAGGTGGCCCGGATCTCCGCAACCGGCATCGACCTCGCCGAGATGGTTACGTACGCCCGCGAGGTCGGCGGGCCTGCACTGTCCGCGATGACCTTCCACGAACGTGCCGGCGCGCTCAAGGCTCTCGCCCTCACGTTGATGGCAGGAAAAGCCGAGTTCTACACACTCTCCACTGCCACCGGTGCGACGACGCGAGATTCCGGGGTGGACATCGACGGCGGATTCGGGACCCTGCTGAGCTACGCGAGCAAGGCTCGGCGCGAATTGCCCGACAGCACAGTCTTTCTGGACGGAAACGTCGAGCCTCTCGGCAAGGGCGGAACCTTCCTCGGGCAACACATCTATACATCACGTCGCGGCGTCGCCGTGCAGATCAACGCCTTCAATTTCCCGGTGTGGGGGTTCCTGGAGAAGCTGGCACCGGCATTCATCGCGGGGGTGCCGTCCATCGTCAAACCTGCCAGTTCCACGGCATATCTCACCGAACTCGTCTTCCGGCGCATCATCGAGTCAGGCTTGCTCCCAGAGGGTTCCGTCCAACTGCTCTCCGGTAGTGCACGCGGCCTCCTCGATCACCTCGGCGGGCAGGACTCAGTGGCATTCACCGGATCCGCCGACACCGCAGCAACGCTGCGTGCTCACCCGAACGTCGTCGGCAAGGGCGTCCATTTCAATGCCGAAGCCGATTCACTCAACGCGTCGATCCTCGGCGAGGACGCCGTACCAGGAACGCCCGAATTCGATTTGTACGTCAAACAACTCGTCACCGAGATGACGGTCAAGGCGGGCCAGAAGTGCACGGCGATCCGGCGCGCCCTGGTCCCGCTCTCGCTGGTCGACGCCGTTGTCGATGCCGCATCCGAGCGACTGAACAAAGTTGTCGTGGGACACCCCGATGCTGATGGCGTCACTATGGGAGCTCTCGCCAGCATCGAACAGCGTGACGAGGTCTTGAAATCCATTCGCGGTCTGACGAAGTCGGCAACCATCGTATTCGGAGACCCTGACAAGGTGGACGTGGTCGGTGCCGACGGCCAGTCAGGAGCCTTCCTTTCCCCAGTCCTTCTCCGGGCGGAAGAGAATGCGCACGAGGTACACGAACTGGAGGCCTTCGGACCCGTCAGCACCGTCATCGGATACGACGGCATCGATCATGCGATCGAACTCGCGGCCCGTGGCGAGGGAAGCCTCGTCGCCTCGGTGGTCACTGCCGACACCGACATCGCACGTCGACTGGTGCTGGGTCTCGCAGCTTTTCACGGCAGAGTGCTCGTGCTGAACCGCGACGACGCCAAGGAATCCACCGGCCACGGCTCTCCCCTTCCAGTCCTCGTACACGGCGGTCCCGGCCGTGCCGGCGGCGGTGAGGAGCTGGGTGGCATCCGCGGAGTTCTGCACCACATGCAGCGGACCGCCGTACAGGGCACACCCGACGTCCTCACCGCAGTCGGCGAGCGCTGGTTCACCGGATCGCAGCGCACGACCGGATCCGAACATCCATTCCGAAAGAGTCTCGCCGAGTTGAAGATCGGTGACACTGTTGTCGGCGGTCCGCGCCAGGTCACACTCGCAGACATCGATCATTTTGCAGAGTTCACCGGTGACACCTTCTACGCTCACACCGATCCGGTGGCCGCTGCGGCGAATCCACTCTTCGGCGGCATCGTCGCGCACGGCTATCTTGTTGTCTCACTCGCTGCGGGCCTGTTCGTCGACCCGGCTCCCGGCCCGGTTCTCGCGAACTTCGGCGTGGACAGCCTCAGGTTCCTGACTCCGGTCAAAGCCGAAGACAGCCTGACGGTCACCCTCACAGCCAAGACCATCACACCTCGCAGCAGCGCAGACTACGGTGAGGTTCGTTGGGACGCCGTGGTGACGAACCAGGACAACGATCCGGTCGCGACATACGACGTCCTGACTCTGGTAGCCAAGACTCGCCCCGAAGGGAATTGAAAGCACATGACCTATCGAGTAGCAGTGTGTTACGGACGCCCCACCGATCCGGAGGCTTTCGACAAGTACTACAACGAGATCCACGTCCCGCTCGCCAGCGCAGTGCCAGGGCTCTCGGACTTCACGTTCAGCAAGTGCTCGACGCTGGACGGCTCCGATCCAGTCTTCTATGCCGTCGCCAACCTCGAGTTTCCCGATCTCGAGACTATGCAGAGCGGCCTGAAGTCCCCGGAGATGGGCGCCGCTGGAAAAGATGTCGCAAACTTTGCCACCGGCACGGTCGACATGTATGTCCAGGAAGTTGTCTCGGTCCTCTAGACCCCTGCAATTTCCCGATCACACAGGAGTTGTCTCGTGAGTACAGGAAGCATCACCGCCAGAGAGATGTTCGACGCGGACCAGGCATCGCAGGCACTCGGTATCGAGATTTCCGAGCTGGCGCCCGGTAGCGCAACCGTGACCGTCACCGTGGGCGAAACCATGGTGAACGGTCACGGAATCACACACGGCGGTTATGTTTTCCTGCTCGCGGACACCGCGTTTGCGCTCGCCTGCAACGGCTACGAGGATTCAGCCGTTGCAGCGCGCGCGGACATCAGATTTCTGCGTCCGACCCGTCTGGGCGACACCTTGACCGCGGTCGCCACCGAGAAGGCTCGAGGCGGCCGAAGTGGGATCTACGACGTGACCGTTCGCAATGGCGACGCCGTCGTGGCCGAGTTCCGCGGCGACAGTCGAACCATCACCCGCTGAAATTCAGCCCACGGTGTATCAGCCCACGGTGTATCAGCCCACGACGGGAAGTTCGAGGGGGCCGGAACCGTCGGCAAAGATCGTCACCGGCACACCTTGCAGTCCCCCACGGAAACTGATGTCGCCACCGGTGATCGCGAGACGCACGGAATGCCCTGGCTCGAATCGATGCACTATCGCCGGCATCGTCACCGGCACCGGCTGCGACGGATCACTGATGCGTATGGGTGCGATGAGTCCGTTGATCAGCGAGGAAGTTCCGTCCGGAGCCACGTCGTAGAGTTTCGCGAACACCACCGGCTGTCCGGGCGCCGCAACACGCAGCGTCACAGTGGGGGCTCCCACCACGTCCATCGCCTCGGTCATCGGCGCAGTGGTCCAGAGCGCCTCGGTTCCCGGAATCTGTGCATTCGGAATGTTTCCGGCCGGATTGATATTGAGTGGCTCTACGCCCGTCGGCAGCCCAGCCGGTGCGGTGACGATCGTCTTCGAACCCGGTATCATCGGCGTGCCGTCCGGTAGCAGTCCCCCGTCAGCGGACAGATGGAAGGCGCGAGCGGTCCCGACATCGACGGTGTCGGACGTCGCGTAGGCCGGTGCCGCGTTTCCCTCGTAGTCGATCCAGTTGCGGAAATACGCGAATTCCGGGCCGGTCTCCGTGTTCTCGTCCTTGAGGTAGTGATCGAACCAGTCCATGAAGCGACCGGTCTCGTACTGGGTATCCTCGTCGGGTGCGGAGAAGCTGAACTCGCCCGGCGCAGCGGCCAAGTGGCTGTGCCCCCACGAATGCCAAATCATCTTGGCATCGACGCCACGATCCTTCAGCGCGTCGTAAGTCGCGGTTGCCTCGTTCAGATCGAACAGGGTGTCCTGTTGCCCCTGAGCAAGCAGTACCGGAATGTTGATCCGGTCGACGAACGACGAGACCGACGACGCTCGGAGCTCACTCACTACTTGCGGTCCGATATCGCCGGTCACCACTGCCTCGGCGATCGCGTTGCACATGTAAGGGACGTAGTTCGGGCAGCCGGGTAGCCGTGCGGGATCTGCGATGTAACCGTCCACACCGGGATTCGCGATGCCCGCGCCGAAGAGCAGCGATGCAAAGAGCACCTTCGCTGCTCCCGGCTCCGCAGTCGACACTCCGGAGATGGTCCCGGTGCTGTTGGGCGCCAGAGAATACGAGAGATCGTTCCAGGTGATCATGGGGATGATGGTGTCGATGCGGGGATCGACACTCGCGGCGGCGAATTGAATGCCGCCGCCGTAAGAGCCACCCGTCATTCCGACCCGCGGGTCGTTCGTCGACGGTGCACCGGTGTGATCGACGGAGTCCTGAACGACCGTGGTGAGCGCCGGATAGGGCTGCGTCAGAGCCTGATCCGTGAAGGCAATCCCTTCTTGGCCGCCGAGGAAGCTGACCAACTGGGAAGCGGCGACACCGTCGTATGCGGGAGAGTCGAGTGTGATCTTGCAACTCGTGCCGCCGAAACCCAATCCCGAATACGTCAGTCCGACATACCCGTTCTCGGCGAAGTTCTGCAGGGCAGGAATCTGGTCCTTGTACGAACCGCCGAACCCGTTGGTGGTCAGGATCGCGGGAGCTGGGTTGTCAGCGTCGACACCATCGGGAACAAAGAGTTCACCGACGACGGTGCACGGCGTCGAGAGTTCAGGCCCGACATCGACCGAGAAGTACAGCAGCTGTGACGAATACGAGCCGTTCGGTGAATCCGCGAGCGCCGGCGGCGAAAAGCCGAGGGCGCAAACCACGAGCGTGACGACACTGATCGCAATTCTCCGGCGCACCTGAAAACCGTACACCCGGATCTGTTCTCCACCAGCTCAATCCGGCGCGTGCCGCCAACGTTTTCTCGCGAAAGTCACGCCAGACCGGGCCGACCTCTACTTGACCGTCAAGGTGCCGTGCATGCTCGGGTGGTAGGTGCAGTGGAACGTGTACGTTCCAGGCTCGTTCGGCACCGTGATGGTTTCCGTCTCACCCGCTTCGATGTCCTCGTTGAACAACCCCGCGGTATCGGACGTGACCGAGTGCTCGACGGTGTCGTTGTTCTGAATGGTCAGTACCTGTCCGGGCATCACCGACTCCGGCGTCGAGTATTCGAAACCGCTGATCACGATTCCCATCGACGACGCTCCCGGCGTCGACATACCCAGAGGCATGCTCGGCATCGACATACTGGTCGGCATGCTGGTCATCGGCATACTGGTCATCGCCATGCCGTCGTGATCGGCCGAATCGTTGTCCGACGAATCGTTGTTGTCACTGCACGCGGTCAGTGCGAACACCGCCAGGATCAGCGCTGCGAGCACTGCGAGAATCCGCTTCATTGCTTCGCCTCCTGCTCGTTCCCCCGCAGTCTGCTGATTACCCGCCGCCTAAGGGGCCAAACAGCTCCGATGTGGTGCCTGCGGCGCTGATAGTGCACGATTTCTGCACCAGCTCCACTCGCGGACCGACACTGAAGGAAACAGCACAGATGGCCAAGAGCAAAACGTCGAAGGCAGCCCAGCCGAAGGCGTCGAAGGCAGCGCAGCCGAAGGCTCCCAAGACAGCAGAGCCGAAGGTAGCCGAGAAGGCTCCCGCCGTTCTCTGGAAGGACCTGCCGGACGAGCACGACTACCCGGCGGCCCGCGATTACCTCCAGTTGGGCGCGACGCCGGTTCAGGTCCAAGCTCTCGTGTACGCCCTCAAGACGGCGACGCTGGTCTCGAAGAAGGCCAAAGACATCCTGCGGGCTGCTGGGCTCCCTCTGCTTCCGGTCGACAACCCACACGTGGCTGCCGACCTGTTGAAGATCCGCAAGGGGATCGCGCTGTCGCCGATCCTGCTGGTGCAGGGAGACTTCCGCGCCGGAGTACCGGCGCAGATCGCCGACGGCTACCACCGTGTCTGTGCGAGCTACCACGTGGACGAGAACACCGCCATCCCCGCGAAGATCGCACCCTCGACAGTTAACTCGTAGGTCGTCGATGACCTTCGGCATCCTTGCCCTCGTCGCGCTGGCCGGCATTCTCGGCCCGCTGCTCGGCGCTCGCGTCAGCTGGCATGTCCCCGTGGTGGTCGGCGAACTTGCCGCGGGCGTCGTCTTCGGTGTCACCGGTTTCGGGCTGCTCGACTCTTCGGACCAGACTTTCACGTTCCTGGCCGATATCGGATTCGCGCTCACGATGATGGTGGCCGGCTCACACGTCCCGGTTCGCGATCCGGCAGTCCGTGCGGCAATCGGCAAGGGTGCCGTTCGCTCGGTTGTCGTCGGACTTCTGTCGGTTGTTGCCGGCTACGGTGCGGCGACGGCATTCGGCACCGGTCATGCCGCGCTGTACGCGGTCCTGATCGCGTCGTCGTCCGCGGCGTTGATTCTCCCCATCGTCGATTCGCTGGGGCTCGGTGGAACCTCGGTTCTGCAGATGACTGCCCAGGTCGCGATCGCGGACACCGTCTGCATTGTTGCGCTGCCTTTGGTGATCGATCCGGACAATGCCCCTCGTGCCGGTGTCGGCGCACTGGCTGTGGCGGCGTGTGCGGTTGCCTTGTTCTTCGTACTGCGAGCCTTCCACCGGTCCGGCCATTGGCGAAGGCTCCACAAATTCTCGGAGAAACGAAAGTTTGCACTCGAACTCCGGATCAATCTGGTGATCCTCTTTTCTCTGGCAGCGCTGGCGTCGAGCACTCACGTGTCGATCATGCTCGCGGGCTTCGCCTTCGGGCTCGTTCTTGCCGCGATCGGTGAACCCCGCCGCCTCGCCAAACAGCTCTTCGCCATCACCGACGGCTTCTTCGCTCCCCTCTTCTTCGTCTGGTTGGGAGCGGCGATCAATCTGCGCGACCTCGTCACCCATCCGTCCGCCATCTGGCTCGGATTGGTCTTGGGCGGAGCAACTCTCGTGGTTCACGCCGCGATACGCGCCCTCGGTCTCCCGCTCCCTCTCGGCGTGCTGT
The DNA here is from genome assembly GCF_001682295.1 of Rhodococcus sp. 008. Classification (NCBI taxonomy): domain Bacteria; kingdom Bacillati; phylum Actinomycetota; class Actinomycetes; order Mycobacteriales; family Nocardiaceae; genus Rhodococcus; species Rhodococcus sp. 008. The sequence continues at coordinate 1,678,075 of NZ_CP012749.1, forward strand.
CCGCCGCACAACTGGGAGTACCGGTTGCCGCAGTTACGGTGGGCACTCAATTGGGGGTGATGGGCGACGGTGAACCCGCAGCCATCCTCCTCGCCGCCATGATCACGATCGGTGCAGCAACGCTGGCGGGTGCTGCCACGTCGAAAGCTGGTCTCACGAAGCCTGCTTGACCGCGGCCCTCTCCACCGTCAGCAAGCTCTCCTCCGAATGTTCGGCGTGATACGCCGCGCCGCCGCCGCGGACACCGAAGAGTCGCTTGCTCCAGATCAGCCACACGACGGCAGCGATGTTCACCAGCAGCAACCCGGCCCTCAACCACGTGATCTTCTCGGTCAATTCGTAGATTTCGAGGGGCAGGAACAAGCTGGTCGCCACCACCGCGAAGTACTCGCCCCAGCGTTCGACCATCCACAGGCCGACTGCCTCGATCACTTGAAGGCCGGCGTAGACCAACAGCCCGACTGCGATCCAGGTGAGCGTCGTAGCGGACAACGAAAACGCCTGCTCGATGTGATGGACCAGTTTGGAATCGTCGATGTTCCAGCCCAATTGACGGGCAAGTGGCCTGATCAACGGCAATTCGTTCTCGAAGGCGTCCTCGGCGCGACCCTTCGACGATCTCAGTTCGAACACACCGATCGCCAGAAGAACCAACCCCAGAGCGCGGAACATTCTCTCGGTGGCGAGAAGTCGCATGATCAACCGGTCGCGAAGCAGCCGTCCCCGCGGAACCTCGGGGGCGGCGTCCGCCGGTCCCGATGCTCGGGGCGCTCCCGGGACGAAGTTGCCGCAACGTAGGCACCGCCACGCCTGACCCACCGCAGTATCCACATGTAGTCGATCCCGCAGTTCAGGTTCGTCCGGAGCGTAGGTCTCGTGACCGTGCCAACTGCACGAGCGCAATGCGAAGTCCACGGGTGAACTCTATGCCGCATATGCCCGGTAGCGTGGATACCCGCTGACCGTGCACTTCGAACGATGAGGATTCCGATGACAACCACCAAGATCGAAACCCGGCATGGCGTCATGGCAGTCGACGACAGTGCCACCGACGGATTTCCGGTTGTCTTCATCCACGGGAACTCGGCCAGCCGCTCCATCTTCCGTCATCAGGTCGACGCCGACTGGGCCGGCGACTACCGCATGATCACTCTGGACCTACTCGGCCACGGCGACTCCGAGGACGCGAGCGATCCCGAAACCGCATACACGCAGAACGGTTACGCCGACGCCATCGTCGATGTTCTGACCGAACTCGGCGTCGAAAGAGCCGTTGTCGTCGGCTGGTCGCTCGGCGGACACATCGCTCTCGAGTTGACCGCGAAATTCCCCGGGCTCACCGGAATCGTCATCACCGGTACGCCGCCGGCAAATCCCGAGACGCTCGGCGACGCCTTCAATGCCGGCGACGGATTGTCCATCGGCGGCACCGAGGTCATCACCGCGCAAGAAGCCGAACTCTACGCACGAATGACCGCCGTTCCCTTCGAGCAGGCTGCCCTCGACGCCGCGATACGCACGGACGGACGCGCTCGCAAGATCATGTTCGACGCATTCGGCGCCGGCCGCGAATCGGATCAGAAGGCTCTGGTTGCAACGGCGTCTGTGCTTCTCGCGGTGATCGACGGCGCCGAGGACCCGTTCGTGAACACGTCGTATGTCGCGTCGTTGACCTTCGCGAATCTCTGGGAGGGCACGTATCACGTGATTCCCGGTGTGGGGCATGCAGCGTTCTGGGAAGCCCCTGAGGTGTACAACCCACTGTTGCAACGATTCCTCGGCAGTTTCGCACAGTAACCTGCTGGACAACCTGCTGGACGCGGCGTCCTATGAGATAGAAGCCACTCGACAATCCGGCCATGTCCGGATCATTCATCGCCGTCCTACAGTTCGGAAAACGACTGGAGGCACTGCGATGACCATTCTCGAGCACGGCACGGAAACGTGCATCGGTGGACCGACCCTTCCCCAGATACGACGCCTCGTCACCGAAGTGCCCGGCCCCAACTCGCGCGCTTTGGCAAAGCGCCGGAGCGCCGCACTGCCGGCCGGGCTGACCAGCGGATCCAGCATTTACGTTGCCGCAGCGGGCGGAGGAGTTGTCGTCGACGTCGACGACAACTCGTTCATCGACTTCGGCAGCGGCATCGCCGTGACCACCGTCGGAAACAGTGCGCCGCGCGTGGTCGAACGCACCACGCGCCAGCTCGGTCAGTTCACCCATACGTGTTTCCTCGCAAACCCCTACGAGGGGTACCTCGAGGTCTGCGAAGCGCTCAACCGCCTGACCCCGGGAGATCACGAGAAGCGAACAGCGCTGTTCAACACCGGCAGCGAAGCGCTCGAGAACGCCGTGAAATACGCACGTGCCGCCACCGGTCGCCCGGCAGTTGTCGTCTTCGACCACGCATTCCACGGTCGCACGTTGATGACCATGACGATGACAGCCAAGAACCAGCCGTACAAGGCCACATTCGGCCCGTTCGCACCAGAGGTCTACCGGGTTCCGATGGCATACCCCTACCGTTGGCCGAGCGGCCCCGAAAACGCGGCCGACGAAGCATTCGCCCAGTTCCGTCTTGCGATCGACACTCAGATCGGCGCCGAATCGGTAGCCGCTGTGGTCGTGGAACCGATTCAGGGTGAGGGCGGTTTCATCGTTCCCGCTCCGGGATTCCTGAAGCGAATCTCGGAATTCTGCCGTGAGCGCGGCATTCTCGTCGTCGCGGACGAGGTCCAGACCGGTATCGCACGAACCGGGGCCTGGTTCGCCAGCGAGAGTGAGGACTTCGTCCCCGACATCATCACAACCGCAAAAGGTCTCGCCGGCGGAATGCCACTCGCCGCCGTGACCGGCCGTGCCGACGTCATGGACGCCGCGCATCCCGGTGGTATCGGCGGTACGTACAGCGGCAATCCCGTTGCCTGCGAGGCCGCCCTGGCAGTTTTCGAGACGATCGAGATGGAAGGGCTCCTCGACCGCGCCAAGGACATCGGCGACATTCTGACCACAGGTTTGTCCGAAATCGCTTCGGACACAGACATAATCGGCGACATTCGTGGACGCGGCGCCATGATTGCAATCGAACTCGTCCACGACGAGGACAAGGCTCCGAATCGCGAGGCCGTCGCCCAGATCGTCAGCTACGCCCACGCGCACGGTCTCCTTCTGCTCACCGCCGGCACCTATGGAAACGTCGTCCGTTTCCTCCCGCCGCTGAGCATCTCCGACGAGTTGCTGACCGAAGGACTCGGTATTCTTCGCGACGCTGTGGCCGCAGTCCGATGAGCGTCGCAGTGCGCAGCTTGATCGGCGGAGCTTGGGTCACGGGCAGCGACGGCACACTGACGGACACCAACCCGGCCCGTCCCGACGAGGTTGTCGCCACCGGAGGCCGCGCCGGTGCCTCCGAAATGGCGACCGGTGTTCGCGTCGCCCGCATCGCCGCGAATGACTGGGCCCGCCTGCCGATGTCCGCACGCGGCGCATACCTCACTCGCGCAGCGGAAATCATCGAATCCAACGCTGAGGCCTGGGGCGAAGAACTCACCCGCGAAGAAGGGAAAACGCTGGCCGAGGGTATCGGAGAGGTGCGCCGCGCAGCGCAGATTCTGCGTTACTACGGCAACGCCGCCGACCGCGAGACCGGAACGGTGTATTCCTCCCCACGTAGCAGCGAGCAGATTCTCGTCACTCGCAAACCTCTCGGCGTGGTAGGCGTCGTCACGCCGTTCAACTTCCCGATCGCGATCCCGGCATGGAAGATTGCGCCTGCCTTGGTGTACGGAAACACCGTCGTCTGGAAACCGGCTGCCGCGGTGCCCCTTCTGGCCTTCCGTCTCGCGCAGGCACTGAGCGAAGCGGGCCTACCCGACGGAGTCCTGAACATGATCCTCGCCGACAGCGCGGCCGGTGAAGCGCTGGTCGATCACCCGGACCTCGACGCCGTCACCTTCACCGGTTCCACCGGCGTCGGCCGAAAGATCGCGGGATCTGCTGCGGCGCGCGGAGTTCCGGTACAGGCGGAAATGGGTGGAAAGAACGCAGCCGTCGTACTTGCCGACGCAGATCTCGAGCTTGCGGTCGAGCAGGTGATGCTGGGCGCATTTCGGTCAACCGGCCAGAAATGCACGGCCACTTCACGTCTGGTGCTCCATGAATCCATCGCCGAGGAATTCCTGGCCAGGCTGACCGTTGAAGTCAAGCAACTGAGAGTCGGAGATCCACTCGATCCCGACGTCACGACAGGTCCCGTGGTCAGCGCATACGCGCAGCAGTCGATCATCGAGGGGATCAATCGAGCCGTCGACGGCGGCGCCAGGGTTGTGGCCACCGCCGAAGCGCCGCAGTCGGGCTACTACGTCCAACCGACAGTGCTGGAACTACCGTCGAGCACCGAACTGTGGTTCGAGGAACTCTTCGGCCCGGTACTGGCGGTGCAGCGGGCAGCAACAACCGCAGACGCATTCCGCTTGGCGAACGAGGGCGAATTCGGTTTGTCCGCAGCATTGTTCACGCAAGACCTGACCAGTGCACTGGCCGGTATCGACGATCTGGACGTGGGGATCCTGCACGTGAATTCGGAATCGGCGGGCGCTGATCCCCACGTACCTTTCGGCGGCGCGAAGAGGAGTGGATACGGACCCAAGGAACAAGGCGACGCGGCGCGAGAGTTCTTCACTCACACCACCACCGTCTATCTCAGGGGCGGCCGAGCGTGATCTGAATTCGATTCCGCCTGCAGCAGTTCACGAGCTTTGAGTGCGATCCACAACTCGGACCGGGTGTGGGCGGAATCGAGATCTCTCCCGATCAACTCGGCAGCCTTGTCCATGCGGTTACGCAGCGTGTGCCGGTGAACACCCAATTGCGCTGCAGCGGATTCCCATTGACCATTGTGGTGCAGGAACGCTTCGATCGAGTCCACCAGACGGGAACCGTTCTCGGCGTCGTAGCCTTCCAGCACACCGAGACCGCCGGCCGCGATCGACTGCAGAACTTCGCTCGACTGCACACTCAACAAGAGACTGAAAGTCCCGAGTTCCGAGAACGGAACGAGTGTGTGTCCTTCGACCTGCCCCACTTTGGCAGCAGAGACGGCCTCGCGCAGACTGGCCGCAACACCGCTAATCGGCCGGACGCCACCGATTCCACCGTTGATACTCCGGCGTGAATTCTCCCGTACTCTCGCATACACACTGCGCGTGACCTTCTCCGCAACTTCACTTTTCACGACGAACCACACACCGGTTCCGTCAGTCAGCGGGGCCAACAGGTACGGCACCGACTCTTCTTCCAGGGCCGCTGAAGTGATGTCGGTGGCCGCAAGCAAAGGTCCGACATCGGTCAAGGCGGTTGCCACCACCGTGGTTTCGGATTCGAATCCGAAGTACCGCAACAGACTTTCGTCGACGTCACCGCCGGCCTGGCGCACCATCGTCGTAACGGCCAACCTCAGCCGCTGTTCGGCATCGACAACCCGCAACGGCTTGGCAAGCTCGATGGTCAACAGCGACACCGTGTGGCCCACCAACAATCGCTCGGACTGATCCAAGGCGGCCTCGGACGCCACGGCCAGCGTGCCGCTCACAGCAAGGCGGTGAATGGCCAGGTGGCCGTCGTCGTCCACCACGATCCGGCTGCGCTCCTTACCTGATCGCTCCCTGATGCGTTCGGGCAGAGACGAACTCGCACCTTCCGTCAGAGCCAGCACCGCGCCGTCCCGATCGAGAACACAGACTGCTGCGTGAACGGCTCGACCCAGGGCAGTGATCAGAGCCGGCACCCCGTCGAGCAGGGCACGCGCCAACTTCTCCTGCGCGTCGACCACCGCCTGCACCGTTCGTATCTGGTCGGCGGTCAGTTCGTCGATCACGGCCCGCGAAATGGCGATGAACGGCGTCTCCTTGGCGACGGAAAGCACGGCAAAACCCAGTTCGTCGCCGGCCCTGATGATCGCGTCCGGCACCCTCTCGTGCACGGTGCCGGTGTCGAACGCCAGTGCCACCGCACCGGTCTGCGCGATGCGCTCGACGTACTCGTATTGCTTTGTCGCCGAACGCGGAAGGTGCAGCCCCGTCGTCATGACAAGCTCTCCACCGGCGAGCCAACGGGTCGGATCCTGCAATTCGATTGCGTGCGCCCAGCTGATCGACAGATCCACGTCGTCGTGACCGGCAACGATCGTGAGGCCGAGCGAGGTGGTGGCCGCCAGGCGCCGGACAGTCATCGGCATTACCGGAACCTCCGAAGACATTGAACAGAAAGGCAGTGGATAAATGGGCAGTGGACAGAACTGACAGTTTCCAGTTCAGATTTGTACATCAAGTCCATGTTCTGGATCACACGATGAGCTTAGCGTCTCTCCGAAAGAACTGATCGCGTCATGCAATAGGAGCTGAGCCCAGATGCCCGACAGCAGCACCGAAACAGCCGAAGCCGCCAGCGTTCATTCGACACTCAAAACAGGCTTGAAGAAGCGCCACCTGACCATGCTTTCCATGGGCGGCGTCATCGGCGCCGGTTTCTTCGTCGGGCTGAGCGGAATCATCAACCAGGCCGGCCCCGGCGCAGTCATCACGTGCGCGATCTGCGGCATCATCGTGTTCCTGGTGATGCGCATGCTCGGCGAAATGGCCGTGGCCAAGCCGTGTACGGGATCGTTCACCGAATACGCCCGCATGGCGTTGGGCGACTGGGCGGGTTTCACCACTGGCTGGCTCTACTGGTATTTCTGGGTGATCGTCGTCGGCATCGAATCCGTCGTCGGAGCAACCTTGCTCTCCCGGTGGATCCATGGTGTCCCGCTCTGGCTCATGTCAGCGGTACTCCTGTTGGTGATGACCGGGGTCAATCTTCTCTCCGTCAGCAACTTCGGCGAGGCTGAATACTGGTTTGCGGGTATCAAGGTCGCCGTCATCATCGGCTTCATCGTGCTCGGCAGTCTGTTCGTCTTCGGCATCTGGCCCGGCAGTGAAGTCGATTTCAGCAATCTGACCGGCCACGGAGGATTTCTGCCGAACGGCTTCACCCCCGTACTGGTGGGCGTTGTCGCCGTGATCTTCTCCATGACCGGAGCCGAGCTGGTCACGATCGCCGCAGCGGAATCCGCCGAACCTGCCGGAGCGATCAGGCGGGCCACGAACACGGTCGTCTTCCGCATTCTCGCCTTCTTCGTTGTCGCCACCTTCCTCCTCGTGACGATGCTGCCGTGGGATTCGTTCGTCGTCGGCGATTCTCCGTTCATCTCCGCACTCGACCTGCTCGGAATTCCCGGCGCCGCCGACATTCTCAATCTCGTGGTTCTGGTCGCGGTGCTGTCCTGCCTCAATTCCGGCCTGTACACGGCGTCACGGATGCTCTTCGCACTCTCCGTCTACAACGACGCGCCGGCCTGGATGACACGGACCAACAGCCGCGGCGTGCCGGTGAAGGGCGTACTCGCCTGCACTGTGGCCGGGTACTTCTGTATCGCGGCCGGCTACATCTGGCCGGATACGATTTTCTTGTTCCTCGTGAATTCGTCGGGCGCAATCTGCTTGTTCGTTTACATCCTGATCTGTGTATCCGAACTACGCCTCCGACGCCGATGGGAACGCGAAAGCCCCGAGATTCTGAAATTCCGTGTCTGGTTGTATCCCGGCCTGCCGATAGTGGTCACTGGTCTGATTCTCGTGATCCTGGTGGGAATGGGTCTCAACGAACCCACGCGCGCGGAATTCGTCCAAAGCCTGGTCGCGCTGGGGGTCATCCTCGCCGCTTACGGCGTGAGAAAGTCTCGTACGCGAAAAGTCGGATCGTTCGCGACCGCCTCGAACAACGCACACAGCAGTTCGAAGAAGGCTTGAAACAAGCATCGAGTAAGCGCTCGACTCGATAATTGAACCTCTTCCCCGAAAAGAGCCGATCCGATGGAAGCGGTCGAACATAGATTTTCTCTTTACCTAAATTCAAGGCAAAATGGACAGCATGCCGAGCCCTGTCATCACCTCCGAGGGGCACAGTTCTTGGCGAACACTTCACGAATGGTTGAACGAACCACACGACTACGAGTGGATAAAGCACCAGAGATCCGGCCGGGCAATCATTCCGATCTTCCGAACCTTGCTCGGAATGATGACGATCATCTTCGGACTGTCCGCTTTCTACAAATTGATCGGTCCGGATACGCCGCCGACCACCCCCGGCAAAGCTCTTTCGATTTTCATGATCTGTACGTGTGTGGGAATCGCCGCATGCTGGTTCACACAACCGTTTCCCGGACGCCGGGGGTTGCTTGCATTCGGAATATTCGCAGATCTCGGGATCGCGGCTGCCGTCCTCCTGGTGCCGGATCGCTCGTCCGGGACGTTCGGTTGCATCGTCTTCGCGGTCACCGGAACCTTTGCGACGCTTTTTGTCAGCGCAAAGTGGCTTGTCGCTCATGTCGTTTGGTCGACGACCGTCACGACCACCGTTTTCGTTCTTGCATATCTGGAAGGCGACGTCGATATCACGACGCTTCTGGCCCGCGGCACCGTTCTTTTCGGAGCTGTCACACTCGTTCCCATTTTTGCGCACCTGACTTGGCGCACTCTCTACCGCGATGCCCAGTATTCGGACCGGGATCCCCTCACTGGACTGTTCAACCGTCGGGGACTGGAAGGGGCAGTCGGCGATCTCTTCGATAGCGCCCGAGACGATTCTTCATCTCTCGCCTTCATCGTCGTCGATATCGACAAATTCAAAACAGTGAATGATCTTCACGGTCATGCCGAAGGCGATCATGTCATCAGGAGAACCGCGAACCGATTGAGCACACATCTCGGCGAACGCGGAGTCATCGCTCGAACCGGCGGGGAAGAATACCTGGCCGTCATCGCCGGCGATCCCGAATCGACAACCCTGTTGATCGAAGGGATAAACGCGGCGCTGTCGGATTGTTCCGACGCGATCCCCACAACGGTGAGCGTCGGAGCGGTGATGATGACCGCCGAATCGAAGGCGTGGAGCGGCGGTGCTTCCGCAATCCTGGCGGCGACAAATGTCGCGGATTCGATGATGTATCAAGCGAAAGCGGCAGGCGGTAATACGATCCGCTCGGCTCAGATCTGATTCACAGCCACGTAAGTGGGTGGACGCTGCGCCCAGTTTCCGTGTCCGTCGCGGCAAGATACACATCGACGCGCTCAGCGGTCAGAGCCTTGCTGATGTGGTAACCCTGGACCAGGTCACACCCGACCCACTGGACGCGGCGGAACTGCTCGATGGTCTCCACGCCCTCGGCCAACGATTTCATACCGAGGGCCGCGGCCAATTCGACAATGGACTTCACCACGGACATCTTCGGATCGTCCGAGTCGGTGACCAGCATGCGATCGATCTTGAGAACGTCGATTGGAAGTCTCTGGAGCGTGGCAAAGGACGAATAGCCGGTGCCGAAATCGTCGAGTGCGACGGTGACCCCGAGCTCACGCAGCTTGTAGAGATCCCGGATCGCGCGATCGTCCACAACACCTGTCTCGGTGATTTCGAGCTGCAGCAGTTGCGGAGGCAAGCCCGAATCCGTCAGCGCTTTCTTCACCATCGCACCGAACTCTCGCGACACCAACTGCACTGGTGAAACGTTGACCGAGACGCCAATTCCGGTCGGCCACCCCGCAGCAGCGGCGGTCGCCATCGCCATTGCCTGCGCGCCGAGGGGAATGATCATTCCGGTTTCCTCCGCCACCGAGATGAACTGGCTGGGCCCGATGAGGCCGCGGCTGGGATGGTTCCACCGAAGAAGAGCCTCGAAGGCCACCACTTCACCGGTCTGAGTGTCGACCTGAGGCTGGTAATGGAGATCGAACTGCCCTTCCTCGATCCCTCTGTCCAGCTCGTGCAACGCCGTCGCCCGCGCCGATGCCCTCGCCCGCAGCAGCGGTGAGAACTTACCCACTCGATTGCGTCCCGTCGACTTCGCCTCGTACAGAGCCAGATCCGCCAGCATCACCAATCCGTCGGCGTCCGTCGAATCCTCGGGCGCGCTCGAGTAGCCGATCGTAGCCCGCACTTCGATCCGATTGCCTTCGACGAAGAATGGTTCGTGCAGCACTTCCAGGTACCGATCGAAGATCACACCGGGATCGTCGCGCGAAGACGTACAGACGATCAGCCCGAATTCGTCACCGCCCATCCGCGAGCACATGTCCGAACCGATCACGTCGCGAAGGCGTTTCGTGACTTCGAGAAGTAATTGGTCCCCGATCGGATGGCCAAGGGTGTCGTTCACCGATTTGAAGTTGTCGAGGTCGAGAATCCCGACGAGAACCTGCTTCTCCGGCACGCGGGAATCGATCGCTTCCTCGAGCGCCACTCCGAACGCACGACGGTTCGGCAACCCGGTCAACGAGTCGGTGGCCGCAAGGCGAAGGATCTCCTGCTCGTGGACATACCTCTCCGTGATGTCGGAACCGACACCGCGCCAACCCAGAATCGCGCCGGATTCGAGGACCCGTGGATTGCCGGAAAGAGACCACCAGCGTCGCCTACCGTCGACATGCACCGGCACGACAGTGTCCCGGAAGGGAGCACTCGATTCGAGTTTGTCGATCATCTGGGCCGCGGCCGCACGCCCCTCCGGACTCGATGCGATCTGGAGTCTGGTGAGGAGTTGTCCGAAGGTGAGTTGCTGCAACTCGTCCACCGTCATACCTGCGACCTCGGCGAGACGTGCCGAGGTGTGGGAGAACCGGCCGTTGGTGTCGCACTCCCACAGCCAGTCGCGGGAACCGCCCTCGAAACCGTCGAGCAACAACGCCACAGTCTGACGCTCTGATTCCGCCTGAAACTCTGCGAGACAACGTCTCTGGAAAGAGGCCGACAGATAGACCGCCCCTACGGAGAGCGCAAACATGTAGATGCACAACTGAATCGCAAGTATTCGAAAGTGGGGTTCGGCGTGGACGACGAGAACAGTGAAGACGCCGAGGCCGTGAATGTAGATCCAGGTCAGGCTCACCGACCTCAGACCCGAGAACGTCACGGTCCCGGCGCCCATGATTCCGGCCATCGTCGCGATCAGAACCAAGTCGCGGAAGACGTCCATGTCGTGAAACAGCAGAGCGAAAAGTGTGACGTCGAGGGTCGCGACAACGATCACCTCGACGAGCAGACCCACGTAGTCGTAGCGCGGGGTGTGCTTCGACGGCCGCCAGCGAAGGGGAATCCATACTCGGATCGAATTCGCGAGGACGAGAAAGATGAGGGCGCCACCCAACCACCTGAGCGTCTGACGTCCGGGCGGGACGGTGTAGGTCAGAATCACGACCAAACTCGCCATGTACGCAAGATTGGCGAACGGCGCGACGGCTGCAGCTTCGTCTATCTGACGGCGAAACAGGCTGTTGCAGTCGGCCTCCGAAGCAGGATCTTGCCTGCCCAATCGACTCGGACGGCTCATCAGCGAGGCATCCCGACATCTGCGCAGGCGCCATCAGCGGGCGTCGAATCCGCTCGCCTGGCCATCCGAACCTCCCCTGGCTCCCCACCGAACCCTTATCCGGTGAAACGTCAGTGTTTCAGACTCGCTGCTTGTTTCCTTCACAACGGTAGCCATCTGACGAATCGATTGTGCGCAGATCACTATATCCAGAGGTCGTTCCGTCGATCGTCCAGGTCGATCCGCGATTGCTGATTCTTAGCTCGAACCACGTTTGTCGCCGACCGCGACGCGGGGGATTCGAGCGGTCGGGAACAACGCGGCGATGGCGAGCAGCGCTGCCACGGCAAAAGCGACACGCAACGCGTCCAGCCTGGCTTCTTCGTTCACGTCCACGATCGCATCCGCCGTGGACTCGGCGACGCCGGCGTCATCGAGAGCGGATCGGAGTTGCGTCGTCGACAGGAACGGCACGCCCGAGGCCATGTCGGTGCTCGCTTGCTGCTGCACCGATGTCGGAACCGCCGGATTGTCTTCGATTCCGGCGATCGCCGACGTCGTGAGAGTGGCAATGAGAACCGATCCGATCAGGGCAGTTCCCAAGGAAGCGCCGAGGTTGGTGGCGGTGTTCTGCAACCCGCCGACCTCGGTGCTGCGCTCGTCCGGGACCGAGGACACCGTGACGGCTCCGAGCTGCGAAGACAGGCACCCCAAGCCGAAACCCATGAACAGCATGGGAATCATCACGATCGCCGCATTGGCGCCGGGGTCCATGCCTGCAACGAGCATCAGAATGCCGACGACCATGACCAACAATCCGACTCGGACCACGCGTCGCGGGTTCGCGGTAGGCCGTAGCTTCGGAATACCGATCGCCGCCACGACGAGCGCCGCCGACAACGGCAGGATGCGAACTCCCGTCTCCAGGGCACTGAGCTCCAGAACTACGGACAAGAACAACGGGACCGCGAAGAACACGCCCGCCTGGACCAGAAACTGCGCGAAGAACATCGACAGCCCGCCACTGAGCTCGCGGTTTCGCAGCATCGCCGGATCAAGCAACGGCTCCTTCCCCGCAGCGGCCAGGCGTCCCTCCCAGCGCAGGAATCCGTACACGACCAGGAGCCCGGCGATCAGCAGCCACACCACCGGGGAAAGCCCGACCAACTGCGGTCCGTCGGGTTTGGCCTGCACCCAACCCCACTCGCTCGAGCGCAGTACGCCGAAGACGATCATGCCCAGCCCGACCACGGACAAGATCGATCCGACGTAGTCGAGGCGCGACTTCGACGGTGGGACGTCGACCACCTTGCTCAGCACCAGCAAGATCAGGACAACGATCACGACTTCGCCGACGAACACGTAACGCCATGACGCAAATGTCGTCGCGGCGCCGCCGATCAGCGGCCCGACCGCCACGGCCATCGCGCCGGCGGCAGCGACCAGACCGTAGGCAGCCGGGCGCTTCTGCGCCGGAAAGTTGGTGGCGACGAGCGCGACGATCGCGGGCATGATGAGTGCCGCACCGACGCCTTCGAGGAACGACCATCCGATCAGCAGGACCGCAAGATTGGGAGCGAGCGCCGTTGTCAGAGAACCTGCGCCGTAGATGATCAAGCCGAGCGCGAAGGCCCGGCGACGACCCATCATCGACCCCAGCTTGCTGCCCGTGATCATCAGCGTCGCCATGACCAGGGTGTACAGCGTGATCGCGGTTTGAATACCGGTGATGCTCGTGCCGACGTCCTCGGCGACGGTTGCCATCGAAACGTTCATGACCGAACTGTCCAAGGTCATCAGGAATTGGCTGGATGCCAACACCGTGAGAACCAGTCCTGAACCCGCTTGCGTCGTCGAACCAGCAACCTGTCCGTCACCCATCGTGCGGGTGTACCCGGTGTTCAGGTCCTCGAAGCAGACCGGTCAGTGCTGTTCGAGGCTGAGCTGATCCGCCCAAGCCGACACGTCCCCGCGTTCCAGAGCCACCGCCAGCAGTTCCGGAAACTTGTCCGGCGTGCACGCAAACGCGGGAATCCCGAGGGCACTCAGCGACGCTGCATTGTCGTGATCGAACGACGGTGCCCCGTCGTCCGAGAGTGCCAGTAGAACCACGACTTGAACGCCGGAGTTCTTCATGGCGGCCATCCGGCGCAACATCTCGTTGCGAATACCGCCCTCGTAGAGGTCCGAGATCAGAACGAACATCGACTCGGCAGGACGCGAGATCAGTGACTGGCTGTACGCGATTGCGCGGTTGATGTCCGTGCCCCCACCAAGTTGGGTCCCGAAAAGGACGTCGACTGGATCGGACAGTTTGTCCGTCAGGTCGACGACGGCAGTGTCGAAAACCACGAGCGAAGTCTTCAGCGCCTGCATCGACGCCAACACCGCGCCGAACACGGATGCGTAGACGACGCTGGACGCCATCGAACCCGATTGGTCGATCGCCAGGACTACGTCGCGCTGCACGGATTTCGACTTGCGGCCATATCCGACGAGCCGCTCGGGGACGACGGTTCGATACTCCGGAAGGTAGTGCGACAGATTTGCTCGGATGGTTCGGTCCCAGTCGATGTCACGCAACTTCGGATTCGACGTTCTGGCCGAACGATTGAGAGCCCCGGTCACCGCGGCCTTCGTTTTCTGCGCGATTCGCTCTTCGACTTCCCGAACCACCTTGCCGACGACCATTCGAGCAGTGGCCTTGCTGGCCTCCGGCATGACCTGGTTGAGGCTCAGCAGCGTCCCGACCAGATGCACATCGGGCTCGACGGCATCGAGCAGTTCCGGTTCGAGCAGCAACTGCGCCAAACCCAGTCGGTCGATCGCGTCCTTCTGCATCACCTGCACCACCGTGCTGGGAAAGTACGTCCGGATATCGCCGAGCCATCTGGCGACGGACGGAGCCGACGCCCCCAATCCGGCTGAGCGGCGTCGCCCCTTGGTCGGGCCGGACGAATCGTAGAGTGCGGCAAGAGCTGCATCCATTCGACGCTCGCCCGGCTGGCCCAGCCCACCCGTCGATTCTTCGGCGGATTCCCCGAGCATCAGTCTCCAGCGTCGAAGGCGCTGATCGTCGTCGCTCATGCGCCCACCCCCAAGATGTCCGCAACGACCGCCATTGCCGCTCTGCCGCGTCGAGCATCGGTCTCCACTGTCGTTTCGACGCGTCGTCCACCTCTGACCGCCTGACCGATCGCTCGACGCTCCCCCGCCTCGAACGCTCCGAACGTACGTCGAAGCAGTGGAAGCGTGTCGATGAAGTCCTGCTCACGAAGTTGGCGAACCCACGTGTCGATCAGCGTGAGCAACGCTCGATCGTGAACGAGCACAAGCCCTCCTCCACCGAGAAACCCGTCGACCCACCCGGCTTTGGCGGTCGGCGTGCTTCCCACGGACAGGGCCCGAGACAAGCGCTGGGCTGCAGCGGTTTCCGTGATCGAACCGCTGTCGCGCAGTAGCCGCACCATCCGGCCGACGAGTAATCCGTTGACGTCGTCACGGTCGATCACGCCGGCCATGGCCTGCAGCCACCGTGCGCTCGCATCGCGATCGTCACGAACCATGACTGCCGAGTGAACCTTGTCGAGGTGTTCGCGAAACTCCTCGGCACTGGGATCGTCCAGGCCCGTGACGGCGACTGCGAGGCCAGTGCAAATGCGGATCAACAGGCTGTCGGCGACGTCGACCAATGCCGACACGTCGGTTCCGCGCACATCGCCGTACCGCAGCGTTCGCGTCAGCGTGGGCAGCGCCGCCATCAGGTGCGACACGTCATGATCCAGTGCCGCAACCGTTTTCACACTTTCCAGCACAGCGGACAACGCTGCCGGCAGGTTCGCCAGGAGCGAGTTCTCCAGTAGTCCGATCAGTGACGCGAGAGAGATGTCCGGCTCGTTGATCTTCGAGACGACACATGATGTTGCCGCTGCAACCACCGTCGTGCCCCACAGCGACGCCTCGATCACCGAGACCGAGAATTCGGGCTTCCATTGCAGCGCCCAAGTCTCCCGGAACGTTCCGGTGGAACGGACCTCACTGTCGGCCGGGGTTCCCCAATCGATCTCGAGGATCCCCAGTCGGTGCAGGAACTGGGAACGCTCGACGTCGATGTCGCGTCGCAGGTCCAGATCGAGAGTCTTTGCTCCCGCTTGTTGTCTGAGCCGCAAGGTCTTCGAGCGTGCGCGCAGGTCTGCTTCGAGTGGGACTGTCGGCGTTTCCTCGGGCACCGCGCCCAGCGCTTCGCCCACAACCAATCTTCGCGTGATCAGATCCAGAAGAACGTCGTTCCCGTCGCACATCACCGACCTCGTTGCCTCGGTGACCTCCGACAATCCCGCCAAGGGTCGAGAACGCAGTGCCGCCAACGTATCTGCCAACCGGACAGCTTCGATGACGTGAGCACTCGAGATCGGAAGGTCCTCGTCCCTGAGCACCCGCGCAACTTTGGTGAGCCACCGCGTGATCGTCTTGTCGTTCGCGGTGAACAGGTGGTGATACCAGCCCGGCGAGGTGATTCCGGCGCCGTAACCCGATGCCGACGCCAGGCGTGAATGTGTCCAGGGAACCCAGGTCAGCGAGGTCTTGACCTTGGACATTCCTTTGAGGATGCGAGCATCGGGTGCCGCCGGCCCCAAGGCTCCGACCAACGCCGGCGCGTGCCAGGCTCCGCAGACGACCGCTACCCGCTCAGCGCCATCTTTCAACGTCTTTCGCAGCACCTGACGCATGTACGCTTCGCGATGCGCTGTCTCCTCGTCGATCGGCACTGTCTCACGCAGCGCCTCCATCGCCTCGGTGATCGCATCGAAAGAATCTGCGCCCGAGCTCGATTCGATCACCGAATCCCACCAGCGCTCGGTGTCGTCGAAACCCGCGGCCGCGGCCAGTTCCGACAGAGGATCGCCCTCGCGGACAGTACGAATCCCCTGATCCGCCAACACGTTGAAGGCGGGCAGATCGCAGAACCGTGCCTGCACACCGTTCTTCGCAGCCCACTGCAGCGCTTGCCATTCGGGTGAGAACACCGCAAACGGCCAGAAGGCCGCCTTCGACGGCTCGCCAGTGGCGTACGCGAGCAACGCAATCGGCGGTTTCATCGATTCCGACGCCGCCAGCATCACCAACGGGTCTGCGTCCGAAGGCCCTTCGATCAGGACGACGTCAGGCGAGAACTCTTCCAGACCCTGCCGAACCGAACGAGCAGATCCCGGGCCGTGGTGACGGATACCGAAGACCCGGACACGCAGGTCCGGAATCACGATGGTCACCCGGTGACCTCGCGGCACGCCCGGTAGAAGTCGGACCACTCGCCGCGTTCACGCACTACTGCCTCGAGGTACTCGTTCCACACCACCTTGTCTGCGACCGGATCCTTGATCACCGAACCCAGGATTCCGGCAGCGACGTCGGATGCCCGCAGTACGCCGTCCCCGAAATGCGCAGACAACGCCAAACCGTTGGTGACCACCGAGATCGCCTCCGCCGTCGACAGAGTTCCGGACGGGGACTTCAACTTGGTGCGGCCGTCGGTGGTCGCGCCTGATCGCAGTTCCCGGAACACGGTGACGACCCGGCGAATTTCCTCGGCTGCTGCGGGGGTTGTCGGCAATTCCAGTGCTGCGCCAAGCTGTTCGACTCGACGTGCCACGATGGCCACCTCGTCTTCCTCGCTGGCCGGCAAAGGGAGGACTACGGTATTGAACCGTCGACGCAGTGCGGACGACAGATCGTTGACACCGCGATCGCGATCGTTGGCGGTAGCGATCAGATTGAAGCCCTTGGCTGCCTGCACCTCGATGCCCAGTTCCGGCACCGGCAACGTCTTCTCGGAGAGAATGGTGATGAGAGCGTCCTGCACGTCGGCCGGGATACGCGTCAACTCTTCGACGCGGGCGATCTTCCCGGTTTCCATCGCCGTCATCACGGGAGAAGGCACCAGTGCACCGGCGGTCGGCCCCTCGGAGAGAAGACGTGCGTAGTTCCAGCCGTAGCGGATAGCTTCCTCGGGCGTACCCGACGTGCCTTGAACCAGGAGCGTCGACGCACCCGAGATTGCGGCCGAAAGGTGTTCGGAGACCCAGGTCTTGGCCGTACCGGGAACCCCCAACAGCAGTAGCGCCCGGTCGGTGGCAAGAGTTGCGACGGCCACTTCCATCAACCGCCGTGGACCGACGTACTTCGGCGAAATGACGGTTCCGTCGTCGAGAGTGCCACCCAACAGATACGTCACGACGGCCCAGGGCGACAAGTTCCACGACGGTGGACGCGGACGAGCATCCTGCGCGGCCAGTGCTTCGAGTTCGAGCGCGTACTCCTGCTCTGCGTGGGGCCGCATCAGCTTTGCCGGTTGCGCGAGCTTTTCCGGTTCCGTGGTGGGCACGGTTACGCTGTCAGTCATGTGAGCTCCTCGAGCAGGGTCTTGCGGTGGGTGATGGCGCTGGCAGTTCTGGCGAAGGTCTGCCGCCAGTCGGGGTCACGAGCACGCTCCGCCGCACGCTCCAGCAAAGTTACTGCGCTGTAAGGAAATCGAGTCTCGGCCAGGCGCAGCGATGCGACGTACTTGTAGCGTGAGAATTCGCCGGCCTTGGCGCCTCCGTCGGCACGTCTAGCCGCAACTCGTTCCCACTGGGCCACCACTGCCCGGGTGATGTCCTCGGGCCATGGACCTCGCAGAGCGTCGTAGATCGCTGCCCGGCCCGGGTGCAGAACATTGGCGTCGCCGTTTCCGGACCTCAACAGATCAGCCAGCGCCTTGGCCGGCACCAACGGGAGCACGCGTCGATCGGTGGCCGTGCCGCGCATACGAAAGAGTTCCAGCGCCCATTCCGTATTGTTCTGCGCGACTGCGGCGGTGGACCACGCGTCGTGAAGGATCGGCTCCCAGCCTTCGTCAACGCTCATCCCCAAGACCTTGCCTGGTCCACCGATCATGTTGTTCCACAGAGACAACGGCGCAGAACTGATCGCCTGACGCACATACTCCGCACGATAGTCGGTGTGTGGATTCGGCCGGTCTTCGATGCCGTCTCGCCTCGCCGCTGAATCGACTTCCTCAGGCGGGACGATGACGAGCGTGGACCGAACGAGTTTCCGTTCCACCCGCACCCATTTCCGAACCCGAGCAGCCATTCTCTCCCCGAACTCCGATTCGGGGAGTTGTCCGAGTACTTCCACTGCCGCGCGTCGCACGTCCTTGCGACGGTCGTCGAGGGCTTCCTCCAACAATGGTTGATCATCCGCACTCAGTCCGTTTGCCAGCGCCGCGACGAAGGCAGCCTTCTGTTCGCCCCGCTCGGTGCCCCAGGACTTTCGGAGTTCGGCCAGCGCCAGCGCGGGATCTGTTCGACGAGTGTCTATCAGCCACTGTGTGCGCTGCGACGAACTTCCGTGACGCCACACGTCCGGGTTGGCATCCCTGGTTCGGACGAGTTTGCTCCACTCGGGGTTTTGCGCGGCAAGCCATCGACCACGCTCGCCGACAATCTGCAGGATGCTCTCCCGGTGAGCTTCACTTGCACGTGCAAAAGAAAGCAACTCGGCGACCAGATGATCAGGCGCACGGTAATTGTACTCCAACGCGACTGCGAACCATTCGTCGAGCAAGGTCGCCTTGGCCGCGAGCATCGACAGCAGATGCGCCGATGAGGATTCCGGCAGCGTGAATCGAACATCGTCTGGCGCAGGTGTCGGCACCGCCGCCGTGGTGGAGCCCGCACCGCCACGGCGGTACGCCCTCTCCAACGCTGCTCCTGCGAGAAGCATCTCGGCAGGATCGCCGTCGAGTTCGCGAGCGTAGCCACGCACTTCAGCCGGCAGCTCCTCGAATGTTGTTGCTGTTCTGGCTGTCCCAAGGAGCGCCGCTGAGATCAATGTACTCACAGCACGATCACCTGCCCTCCCGTGAAAACCGAGATCGGAGTAAGAGCCAGCGCGTTCCACGTTCCGCAGACTGTGACCGGGTAACCGCCGGAAATGCCGAGCAACTTCCACAGAAGATCCGAATCACCCTCTGCCCGAAGCGCTGTGCCCGATTCGTCGACGACAAACCATGATCCGTCGACGAACGACGGGACCACCGAACTGATCACTGCCGGCCACGAGCGCAACCATGGATCCGCGGCGAGGGCATCGGTAAACTGCTGCAACGCAGTGTCGATGCTTCCGAACGGCATGGTTGTGAAGGGCTCCGGTTCTCCGTGCGTGACCCCTATCCGCGCCCGCAATGCCGCGGCACCAGGATAGAAATGAACATCGGCGTTGAGCAGAAACCCGACTGGCGGCGTTTCGGTGGCAAAATTGGCCGACCCGTGGGAGAAGTCGAGCAGCATGGCCCACCGCTTCGAATTCCTGCCGAGCATCCACACCGTTCGGGTGAACAGTCGCTTCTCCTCGGTGATCCCGGAACCGAGAATCATCCAGTTCTCTTTCACCGGAATCGATTCCATCACACTCTCGGTTGAGACCGGATAGCCGACGTGTGCTTTCACCGAATAGGCAAGATCTTCCGGCAACTCGGACAGCTTCTGATGCGCAGCAACCAGCAGGTGCAACCGAGCCAACTCGTCGAGGACTGTCTCGGGCCAGTTCTCGGTAGACGCAACGGTGCCCGCCAAGGCTCGAAGTGTGCCTGCGACACCAGGCGCCTGAGCATCCACCATTCGAGCAGCTACTGCGTCGAAGCCCGCCCAGGATGTGTCCATCGCTGCCAGACCACTGCGAATCTGATCGGTGATCCACAGGTCCAATTCGACGAGACCGCTCGCAACGCGGTCGGCGCGCTTCTGCGCTGTCGCCGGGTCGGGAGCCCTCTTGGGAGCCTCGTCGCCGGTCTCAGCCCTTTCGCCGCGGGTCTCGGCCTTCTCCTCGCGGCGCAACAACCACTCTGCCGCGAAGTCGGCGGGCTCGTCCGCCGACGGCACACGCCCTTCCGACCATTCCACCAGCAGCCCCAGAGCATGTTTGCACGGAAACTTTCGACTGGGGCACGAGCACTTGTATGCAGGGCCCCTCAGGTCGACCACTGCTTGATACGGCTTCGAGCCGCTGCCCTGACACAGCCCCCAGAGCGCGAGACCCCTGTTGCCGGCATGGCTCCACGAACCAGCCAACTTGCGCGCAGCGGCCAGCGATGCGGCGTCGGGAGCTACCGACGCCACCTGCCCAGCTGTCCACGGCGAAGTCACTCGACCACAGTATGACAACCCGCTGACATCACAGAGTCAGGCCGATTCGTTGGTGAATAACCCCTTGACTCGAACACATATTCGAATATGATTTGGGGAGGGGATCGGGGGATTCAATGACTGTCTTGTTGTCGGATGTGGTGTCTGGTTCTGCGGTGGGGTTACGCGGACGGTTGTGGCGGTTGACTGCTGCTGAGTTACGCGCTGCTGCTGTCGAAGCGAGTGCCGAGATTCTGCGCCTCGAAGCCGTTCGAGTGGCGGTGGTCGACGAACTTTCGTTGCGTTCCGATGATCAGGTGATTGCCAGCCGCGGTGTGGGTGCGTGGTTGGCGGCGAACACGATGCTGCAGGTTCGGGACGGGAAGAAGATCGCCGCCCTGGGTGCAGCTTTGCGGCCATTTCCGGCGGTGGCGGCAGGCTTCGATGGCGGGGACTGCTCGTTCGAGCATGCCGTGTTGATCGTGGCGTTCTGCGAGTCACCGCCGAAAGGCATGCCGGAGGAGGCATTACCGAAGTGCATCGATTTGTTGTTGGCTGCGGCATCGGGGGTGGAGGCGACGACCACGAAGGTGCGGAACGTAATCGCGACCTTGGAGCGGTTGTTCGAGTCGGATGAGATCCCGCCCGCCGAAGATGTCGATCTCAACGAGCTCCGGATCGCGTCGACCTTGAACGGTCGAGTGGTGGTGCGTGGTGATTTCGATGCCCTCACCGGTGAAATGTTGCTGTCGGCGTTGTCGAATCTGACGATGCCGACCCCAGCACCGGATGGGACGCCGGATGCCCGGTCGGCGGCGAAACGCACCGCGGACGGGTTCACCGAACTGATCCGGCGTTACCTGGACTGCGCGAAAACCGGTACCGATGGTGGTCAGCGTCCGCATGTGAATGTGCACATCAATGCTCGGGATCTGGCGGAGCATCGGGACTGCGCCGCAACACCCTCCACTGCTGATGGTGAAGAGTCTCTGTCGGATCTTGATGTCGGGCACATGCCCTGGCTCGGACCACTGTCCGTGTCACAGACCAGACTCCTCGGCTGCGACTGCTTCCTCTCCACCGTCCTGCTCGACGATCACGGCGCACCGCTCGATGCGAAACCCGGAAAACGATTGGTCACCCCCGAACAGCGAGTGGCGTTGATCGCCCGAGACAGGGGCTGCGCGTTCCCGGGCTGCACATGTGTACCGGCCTGGACGGATGCGCACCATATCCGGCACTGGGCGAACGGCGGCCCGACGGTGATGAACAACCTGGTCCTGCTGTGCCGTTCACATCACCGACTGATGCACCGGAAATCCGGGTTCGTCGGCAAATGGGAAATCCGAATCGGCGCCGACAACAAACCCTGGTTCGTCCCGCCGCCCTCGATCGACCCCGGACAGCAACCCAGGCCGGCGAACACCACCTTCAAAACCTGAGGGGTCAAACCTCTTTGGCGACAACAGAACACGGCCAGGCTCCGCATCGGACATCAAAACCCGATACGGAGCCCACAGGCCGTGGCGCGTCCACAACTCACGACGATTTGGCCGGGCGCAAGACCGATCTACCCAACAACTCACAAACCTGCAGGGCCAGAGCAAGATCCAACTTGTCTCGGCCGGCAGCAACTGGATCGCCGAGCGCCTTGTTGATGCGATACTTCACCGTATTCCGGTGCAGATTCATGTGATTGGCAGTGTGCAGATGACTTTCACCATGTGCAAAGTACACACTCAACGTCGTCCGCAAGGATGCAGCAGAGGGCGTATCTTCCGCCAACGGGCCAAGCACCTCCCAGACCCATGACTTCGTCGAATCGATGTTCTCGGACAGAAGTGAAACCACAGCGACGCCGCGGTCTCCGAAGCTCACCACAGGTCGCTGCGGTGTATCCGGGACGGCAGCAACCGAATAGGCGGCGGTTGCCTGTTCGTGGGACCGTTTGAAACCGTCGACCCCTGACCCCGGCAGTCCGATTGCCACCCGCGCCCCGCCGTCCAACGGCACTGCCGCCGCGAGAACCTCCGGATCCGGCGCAGGCACCCGGCGACCGAACGGCAGCCACGCCCACACCGTGCGCCGATCGATGGCGGTGATGATCGGCGGCTTGTCCGCTCCCGCCGCTGCGCCGAGATCACGTACGAGTCGGTCCAGCGTATTGATGCCCATGACGTCGGCATCCCACGTCGACCAGACCACCAGGGCGACGTGGTTCTGACCGAGGCGGTACCCGGTCTCCGCTTCGAAAGCAGCGGTATCTGCGTTGGCGCCGGACAGGAGGGCGTGGATTGCGGCCGAATGGAGGTTTCCCTGCGCTGCCATCCATCGACTGCGTTCCCGCTCGTACGCGTCGAAGACGTAGAGCGTGATCCAGTCGATGTAGCTGTAGACCACGTCCGAAGTGTGTTTCAGGACAGCCAAAGTGAGTCGCGCCGGAATATCCAGTGTGCTGATCTCGTCGTGACAGATCCGCATCAGATCGCCTTGGCCCATGTGATAGGCCCGGACAAGGGAGTTGGACGGGACATCCCGCTGCGCCAGACGCAGAGCGTATTCCACTGCAGCAGTGGTGGGTTGGAGATGATCGATCGGAATGTCGTTGGCCAATACGTGGATGATCGTCGTGATGTTTCCCTGCACGCTGGCCTCGAGCATTTCGAGCAATTTGGCGTCTGCATCCAATTGGTCGATTTCGTGAGCCATCATGAAGGCCATCTCGCGCGCGATGTCGGCGCTGCGCTCGTCGAGTCGTCGTGCCAACTCGGCAACCACCGCAAGCACTTCCGGCTCCGCGGCTGCAGGCACTCGGGCGAGGCGCCGTATCGCACCGGCGCCTCGCTCCTTGTGCGATGGACTACTCACAGAACTTCCGCACCCTTTCGTCGCAGGTACTTCAGAGCCGATTCGGCTGCGTTGTACCCGCACATTCCATGTGCTCCGGCACCCGGCGGGGTCGAGGCCGAGCACAGGTAAGTGCCCGCGATCCCCGTGCTGTACGGATCGACTGCGACGCGCGGACGCAAGACAACCTGCAGTTCGGTGTTGGCACCTCCGATGATGTCGCCGCCTACCTGATTCGGATTGTCCTCTGCCAGGTCAGCTGTACCACTGCTCGACGTCGCGACAATCTGCTCCCGGAATCCTGGCGCAAACCTCTCGATCTGACGGATGATCGCCTCCGTAGCGTCGCCGGCGTAACCGTGAGGCACGTGCGCATAGGCATACAGCGGATGAACGTTCCCGGCAGATCGGGTGGGATCAGCCAGGTATTGCTGACCTAGGAGCACGAACGGCCGGTCCGGCATACGGCCTGAATTCGTCTCACGCTCAGCGGCCACGATTTCGTCGAAACCACCTGCCAGATGGACAGTTCCGGCCCGAGCACAGTCCGGATTGGTCCACGGCACATGACCTTCGATCGCAAAATCGACCTTGAATGCTCCGGGAGCCTGCTTGAACTTTCGATAGGCCCTCGCCACTCGGCCAGGGAGTCGATCGCCCAGAATTTCGAGCGCACCCCCCGGATTGACATCCAGCAGAACAACATCGGCGTCCGGAATCTCGGAGGCCGTACGAACCCGAACGCCGGTGTCGATCTTGCCGCCGTGATCGAGGAGCATCGCAGCCATCGCGTCGGTGATCGACCGCGAACCTCCCTCTGCAACCGGCCAACCGTAGCGGTGACCAGCAGCAGTGATCATCAATCCCACCGCCGAGGTGGCCGGACGGTTGAGTGGATAGAAGGCGTGTGCGGCAACCCCGCCGAACAGCGCCTTCCCCTTGTCCGTCTTCCACAGTTTGGCGGTCACCGTTGCCGGAAGCAGCGCTCGCGGACCGAAAGCTGCGAGCCGCAGCGGATGGTGCGGAACATTAACGATCGGGCGCATCAGATCGGACGCCAGCGCATCGAACCCAGTCGACAAGTCACCGAACATGCGTTGCCATCGAGGCCCGTCAGCGCCGAGTCCCGCAGCCGTCTGCTCCAGCGAGCGGTACAGAACCCCGGCGTCCCCGTTGTCGAGCGGATGCGCGCAGTCCACGTCTGCCCATCTCCAGATCAGCCCGTATCGCTCGAGGTCCAGCTTGGACAGGTACGGCGAGCCGATACCCATCGGGTGAAACGCCGAGCAGTGATCATGGATCAACCCCGGCACGTCGATCGGACCGGAGCGGGTGCCTCCGCCGATCTGGTCGGCAGCCTCGAGCACCTGCACGTCCACACCGCTACGTGCGAGGTGTACCGCGGCAGCGAGCCCATTGGGCCCGCTGCCGACGACTACGGCCTTTGTCACTTACTCACCTCTTGCTCGCTACCGCTGACCCTCGTACGCATCTTCGGTTCGGAGACAACCTGCGGATCCGTTGCCGCGCGGTCGGCCCGTACGTCCAGTGTCCACTGAACGTCGAACGGAATGGGCCCGTTCGGCAACCACGGCTGTTCGGCGACTGCGTCGGCGACCTTGAAAGTACCTCGTTCGATGACACCGAGAGCGGCATCGATCACCTGGTACTCCTGCGTTCCCTTGTGGATGGGCTGCGATTCGATCCAGGTCACCAGGAACTCACCGGGTGCGAAATTGCAGCGACGCTGAATGGCTGCGATCAACTTCGCGTCGTGCAGGTGCCCGTCACCGAAGTTGAAGGCGACGATGGAGTTGCACATGAACTCTGCTTCCCGCAGTGAGTACGTGTTGATGTCGTCGCCGAGGTGCCTGATCATCAGAGAGAACAGCGCACGCCCCTGGCTGTGCATGGAACGCCAGCCCAACAGCTGATGCAGAACGACATCGGACACATCTTCGGGGTACATCGTCATCAACTGATTGCGCGTATCCGGCGACGGACGCTTGATGAACTGGTCGATCTTGGCTTCAGCGCCCGGCGCGAATGCCCACGTCGCGGATGCCCAGTTGCCGGCGTACTGACGCATCGACGGCAGGAAGGACACCAGATCCGGTCGAAGGTTTCCGAGAATGGGGAAGAAGGCAAGGGCTGCAACAATTCCCGCGGTGATCCACGGTGAGGACATGGCGCCGAGTCCGTAGCCGTCCCATGCCGGGAATCCCAGGAACAGGAAGACCGAGGCATAGGCGAACAGAAGATTCCATTCGAGTGGGACGGCAAGCGGGAAGGTCGACGCGATGAACAGATGGAATCCGACCATGAGGATCACGGCGAGGATCGTGAGGGTCTTGTCCGTCGAGAACAGCAGTATCAACGGGGTGACGATTTCGACCATCGTTCCGGCCACGTGTGCGACGCCGCCGCCCAGGTGTGAAGGCCGCAGATCCTCCGGGAAATTCCGGTAGTGGGCGCGCTTGATCTTCTTCGACGGGATCCACGGGGTATTGCTGAGCATCGGAGGAACCACCAGCGAGAAATGGCGACCGAACTTCGAGACACCGGCACCGATCCACACCATGACGATCAGCAGTTTGAGCGCCAGGATCATGTCGACGAACGGCAGGAATGTGAAGAAGAAGATCGCCGGCAGGTACTGCTCACTACGGGCAGCGATGAAGGGCACCTTGTCCCGCAACCCGAGAATCACCATGAGTACCAGGAAGGAGTACAAGACCGTCGGACGCACCAGTCCGGCATTGTCAGCGATTGCCGAGTCGATTCCTGTGGTGTGAACACCGGGGAGAACAGCGGCAGCAAGGAGATTGGCGACTGCGGCGGCATAGATGAAGACGTCGAACACCGTGCGGGTGTCACCCGAGGTGAGCGGCACTTTGCCCGGCCACGGTGGCAGACGAATCGTGCCGGGGCGGAGCCAGTAGAGAACTCCACCGGTCATCGGCTTGAAGTGGCCGGCGAGCGGTCCCCAGGATCCTGCCAAGCCCAGCATCTCGAGCATCATCGTCCAGATGATGAGTTTCTGGTAGACGATCGGCTGGTTCCACCACGATCCGATGTCGAACCACGAGAGGCCGGAAGTCAAAGTGGCAACGGCTGTTCCAGCTGCCAGGTAGAGGAACAACAGTTTCATGATGTAGACGGTGTGGACCATCTTCGGCGTACCGAAGCCGTAATCCACCCAGTGCGTGGACATGTCACGCAGACGCTCGAGAAACGGCTTGTCCATGAACGTTGCCGGATCGACGGGAGGGAAGTTTCCTTCTTTGAATCCCATGATTTGCTCCTGAAATACGGAATGTGGGCATGACGGATCAACTCGACGGACGTCGTCGAGTTGTGCTGGTACTACGGGGAAGTGACTAGTGAGCGGGAGTTGCGCTCAGAGCTCGTCTCATTCCAGGTTTGTCGATCTTGCCCACCGGGTTTCGGGGAAGCGCATCGACGACGTAGATCGCCACTGGCACCTTTACTCGGGTGAGCAAGGCCGTGACATGTTCGAGCAGTTCGTCTTCGGTGACGGGCGCATCGGGGTAGGCGACAACATAGGCAACTGGCACCTCTCCGTAGACCTGGTGCGGAGCGCCGATGACGGCTGCCTCGAGCACGGAAGGGTGTGTAGCGAGCGAGTTTTCGATCTCCTTGGGGTAGATGTTCTCTCCCCCACGGATGATCATGTCCTTGATGCGATCGACCAGGGTCAGGTAGCCGTCCTCGTCGAGGACTCCGACGTCACCGGTATGCAACCAACCATCCTTGACGGTCTTCGCAGTCTCCTCCGGCTTCCCCAGATAGCCACGCATCACGTTGCCACCCTTGATGACCACCTCTCCGGCAGTCCCGGCGGGCGCAAAGGTTCCGTCCTCGGCAAGAATGGCAATCTGCTGGCCGGGCAACGCCGGGCCGACCGTACCGAGTTTGCGCACGCCGTCCACAGGATTGCAGGCCGACGCACAGGTCCCCTCGGTGAGTCCGTAACCTTCCACGATCACGAAACCGAAACGCTGCTCAGCGCGTTCGAGGAGTTCCTTGCTGATCGGCGCCGCACCGCACACGGCAAACCTCAAGGACGACGTGTCGATCGAAGGGTCTTCCGGCTGTGAGGTCAGCATCGCGTAGATTGCCGGCACCGCCGAGAAATACGTGGGGCGAAGCCGCGCGACGTCGTCGAAGAATCTCGAAACCGAGAACTTCCCGGTGACACTCACCTGTCCGCCGACAAGTAAGGGCGTCAAGACGCTGACGCAGATCGCGTTGACATGGAACAGCGGCAGAATCAGCAGGCAGTGATCCGCGCCGGTAACACCGATGTTCTTGCCCATCGACGAAGCCATGAACTGCAGGTTGGCATGAGTCAGCATCACTCCCTTGGGCCGTCCGGTGGAGCCGCTGGTGTAGATGAGCAACGCCAGATCGTCTGCTGCAACATCGATTCCGGGTCGGGGATCGGTCGGCGGCACTGTCGCCAGATCCTCGACGGCCAACACTGCGCGGCCGCCCGAGGGTGCGTCGGCAGTGGCGGTGATGACCAACTCGGCCCCGGAGTCCGCGATCTGGTAGTCCGCTTCGTTCGCGGTGAACATCGGATTGATGGGTGTAGCGGCAGCACCGATGCGCCAGGCAGCCATGATCGCGATCAGCAACTCGACGCGATTGGGCAGCATGATCGCCACCACGTCACCGAGGCCGATTCCGAGTCCAGCCAATTGCGCGGCAACAGCTTCCGTGCGATCTGCGAACTCTTCATACGTGAGTTCGACGTGGTCGTCCCGCAAGCACGGCTTCTGCCCGTACTTCTCTGCAAGATCCCAAGCCAGATATCCGATGTTCGCCACGAGAGTCAGCACCTTTCATTCGTGTGTGACTCAAAACACTATCGGCGTCCTGCGGCCGAAGAAACGGTCCCAGGGGATCAACTTGTCCAGGTTCTTTGTTCCCTGAGCACAACACCACACGTACGGTATGCATCAGTTCGACGGCTGATGCAACACCTCGAGGGCGCGTCTGGTCACCACCTCGGAGATCCGGCGCAAGACAGGTGACGACAGTTTCCACTGCTGCCAGTACAGCGGAACGTCGTCCACGAAGTCCGGATCGAATCCGATCAGCACGCCGGAGCGATCGTCGTCGCCGCGCTGCAGGTCCGGTATCAATCCCCAGCCGTATCCCCGCCTGACGGCGTCCGCGAAGTCTGCCGATGAAGGAACAAGATGACGGGGCGGATCGGCGGGGTGGCCGACCTTTTGATCGAGGTAGCGATCCTGCAGTAGATCCTTGCGATTGAACACAACCAGCGGCGCCTCCGAAAGGGATTCGGCCGTGACACCGTCTGCGAACCAACGACGGCAGAACTCCGCACTCGCCATCGGCCGATACCGCATGATGCCCAAACGGCTGGAGGTACACCCTTGAATCGGTGACGCAACAGAGGTGACGGCAGCCATGACCGAACCGTCGCGCAGTAGTTCAGTGGTGTGGTCTTGATCGTCGAGATGAAAATCGAAACCGACTTCTTGCGTGAACTCCGCGAGGGCCCCGAGAACCCAGGTGGACAGCGAATCGGCATTGACCGCGATCGAGACACGTGCAAACATCCCTGAACCATTTTCAAGGCCGAGCTCTCGCACGGTGTCACGCGACAAAGCGTCTATCTGACGTGCAAGACGCAGGACTTCTCTCCCCGAATCGGTGACCCGGATGGGCTTGGTGCGCTGCACCAGGATCCGGCCAACCGAGGTCTCGAGACCTTTGATTCGTTGGCTGACCGCCGAAGGCGTGATGTGTAACTTCCGCGCCGCCGCCTCGAAGGTTCCCTCGTCGACCGCGGCGTGCAATGCCCTCAGTTGCTCGAAATCCAACATAATCTGAAGCTACTCTGATGCATCCTAAGAATCATTAGCTGGACTGACTGAAATCCGAGCGGCAGGCTCGACGACATGCTCAGCACCAACGACCCTGCGTCGGCCCTCGTCGGTTTCGGGGTCGGACTGTCTTTGATCGTCGCAATCGGCGCCCAGAACGCGTTTGTTCTTCGTCAAGGCCTGACGCGATCACACGTACTCCCGATCGTCGCAGTGTGCGCGTTGTCAGACGCAATTCTCATCCTCGCGGGCGTCAGCGGAATCGGGACCCTCCTCGAACACGCACCGTCGATGATCACGTTCGTTCGTATCGCCGGCGCCGTTTTCCTCCTCAGCTATGCGCTCTTCGCCGCCAAGCGGGCACTTCACCCCCAGACGTTGGCGCCGGATCGACATGGCAACGGGTCGAGGCTTGCCGCCGTCACGATGGCATTGGCTCTCACCTGGCTCAATCCACACGTGTACCTCGACACCGTGGTGCTCATGGGTTCTATCGCCAACGGTCGCGGCGAGATCGGACGTTGGTGGTTTGCCGCCGGTGCCATCACGGCAAGTGTGGTCTGGTTCGGCGCCCTCGGTTACGGCGCACGTCTGCTGACGCCGCTTTTTGCGAAACCCAACGCGTGGCGGGTTCTCGATGCTCTGATCGCCGTGATGATGGCAGTTCTCGGAATCAGCCTGCTTGTCGAATTGTGACCAGGCTGCACAACCTCGATCCGACCCTGCGGGTAGCGCGATGGGTTACCGTCCAAGGTGAGGAAGCTCAATTCACCTGTCGCGAGTTGTGACCATCAGGTAGGGCTGATCACGATGACCGAGGACGATGGCGGCACCGAACCGCGTGACTCCGACCGCGGACTGGGTTTGCTGTGTCTACTCGCTGCGGTCGCCGGCGTCGGGGTCGGATTTGTCGGCGGCGCGTTCCGTTGGTGTCTGATCAGGGCCGACGAACTTCGTCAGGCGATCGTGAACTGGGCGCATCACGTTCCGTACGTCGGGTGGCTCGTGCCGGTCCTCCTGGTGGCCCTGTGCACCGTACTTGCCGTACTGATCGTCAGACGAGTGCCCCTCGCAAAGGGAAGCGGCATCCAGCACGTCGAGGCGGTGTCCCGCGGTGAAGCGAAACCGCCGGGAATCAATCTCGTGCCCGCCAGATTCATCGGCGGCCTCTTGGCGATCGGCTCCGGTCTGGTTCTCGGCCGTGAAGGCCCCACCGTACACATGGGTGCGGCGATCGGAGCAGAAGCGGGACGGCGAGCCCGCCTCACCGAACCCGACGTCGCCATGCTGCAAACATCCGCGGCCGGAGCAGGTCTCGCTGTCGCATTCAACGCGCCGATCGCGGGGGCACTGTTCGTCTGCGAGGAGGTGACGCACTCGTTCCGGCTGCGCACCGTGCTGCCAACGCTTTTCGGTGTTTCAGTGGCGGTGGGCTGTGCACGGATCGTCATCGGTGATCAACCCGATTTCGAGGTCGGCACCGTCCCGACACCGCAACTCGCATTCTTGCCACTGTTCGTCGTCTTCGGAATCCTCACGGGGCTACTGGGTATTGCGTACAACCGCCTGATTCTAGGACTACTCGACATCGTGGCACGGCTCGACAAGATCCCACCGACTGTCATCGGCGCAACGATCGGCGCCGTCATCGGCCTGACGCTGTTCCTCGACCCGTTGGCCAGTGGGGGCGGCGACGTTCTTGCACAGATGATCGTCGGCGGAAGGACCTTCGTACTGCCGATCCTGCTGCTGTACTTGGTGGTTCGGTTCTTCACCGGCCCGCTCTCGTATGCCGCTGGAACTCCCGGCGGACTGTTCGCTCCCTTACTCGCTCTCGGCGCGCTCTGGGGGTCGATCTTCACCGGACTGTCGAGCTTCGTGCCCGGAGTGGACGCCGGGCTCACGGTCACTATGGCCACCGTCGGTATGGCGGCCTTCTTCGGCGCCGTAGTACGCGCACCGTTCACCGGCATCGTGATCGTGGTCGAAATGACCGCGGTGACGTCGACGCTGGTCCCGATGCTCGCTGCCACTGCGGCAGCGGTATTCGTCACCACGTCGGCAGGGTCGGCACCTATCTACGACAGTCTGCGCGAACGGATGTTGGAGCCGCAACGCCCGCATACGGATTGATCCCCGCACACGGGTCATTGCAGCACGGGTGCGCTACGTGAATTCAGAATTTGCAGATGACTTCCTCGGAGAACCTGCGTACCGAATCTTTCTTCGCTTCCAGGTCGCAGTCGAACCCGAGGCCGTACATGGCCCAAGGAATGACGATCGATTCCGTCACTCCGCTATCGGCCAGTTCCAGGGAGCCGTCGAGACCGAAGCGATCGGCGCAGACGGCCTGAATTTCGAACGGGGACTCGGCGCGCCCGTACTCGACCCGCAGGACGCCGATCCTCGCGATGAGAGCTTGCAGATCAGCGAAAGAGACTGTAGCCGAGGTCCAACCGTCACCCACTCGCGCTGCACGGCGCAATGCGGCCGCGGAATGTCCTCCGATGTAGATGGGGACGGGATCGACCGGCGCCGGGCTCATCTGCAGCCTGTCGAAGTCGAAGAACTTGCCGTGATGTTCGACCATACCGCCGCCTAGAACCAGTCGCAGTACCTCGAGCATCTCGTCGACTCGCGGGCCTCGATCCTTGGGGGAAGCGCCGCACCACTCGAATTCCTCTGGCGCCCAGCCCACACCGACCCCGAGACCGAAGCGGCCTCCTGTCAGATTCGCGACCGACCCCACCTGGCTTGCCAGCAGCAGAGGATTGCGTGAGCTGAGCTCGAGCACCTGCGGATAAAAGCGAATCTTCGACGTTCCGGGTCCCATGAAGGCCGCGGCAATCATGGGGTCTACAAATGGTGTCTTCGCGTCCCACATCCGCACACCGTCAGCGGTATACGGATACCCGGTAGCGCCCCGCTCGGGAAAGAACAGTGAGTCGGGCATCGTGATCGAAGAAAAGCCGCATTCTTCGGCCACTTTCGCAAGTGCAACGAGTTGAGAGAGGGGAATCATAGCCACGGCGAGGCTGAACTTCATCGGAAGATCCCTCTGTTCAGTTGGCCGGAGCGACTGAAGTGCCTCGATGACTCGAAGTCGGTTCGCACCGATCGGCTTGGGAGACAGTGGATCCTGAACAGTCACTTCTTGCAACGCTCAGTCATACGACAACTCCCCCGCAGTGCGGTCGAAGCATCAGCCACCCTCGGTTGGACAAGGACGTGTTCGAGGTTACAAAGCTCCCGCTACTTCGGCTCGGCGGCTTCCCGCCAGGCGGACACATACCAAGAACTTCGGGGTCCTGGTGACACCTGGCACCCCACTCCCCCTGATTTCGCACCGTGCAACCTGCGAATCGGCCTACTGATGCAAGGGAGTTCCGACGTAGTTCTCGGCGATCAGCGTTCGTCCCGCCACCGAACGCGTGACCATGTCCAACTCGGCCAACTGTCGGCGATGCCCGAAACCGCTGTCGTCTGGCAAGCGATGGAGCATCGACGACATCCACCACGAGAAGTGCTGCGTCCGCCACACACGCGGCAACACCGTTTCGGTGTACCCGTCCAGCATCTTTCGGTCGGACGAGGTGAAGAAACCGTCCATTGCCTTCGCCAGTGCGTAGACGTCGGCGATCGCGAGATTCATTCCCTTCGCGCCGGTCGGCGGCACGGTGTGCGCCGCATCCCCTGCAAGAAACAGGTTGCCGTGCTGCATCGGCTCACACACGAAGCTGCGGAACTGGAGGATCGACTTCTGAAAGATCCTGCCGTCCTTGATCTCCGCCCCCTCACCGTCGACGCGCATGTGCAGCTCGTCCCAGATTCGATCGTCGGACCAGTTGTCCACGGAGTCGTCCGGATCGACCTGAAGGTAATGACGCTGTACCTCGGGCGTCCGTGTGCTGATCAGTGCAAACCCGCGCTCATGGTTGGCATAAATCAGTTCTTCGGACGACGGCGGCGCCTCGGCCAGGATGCCGAACCACGCGAAGGGATACTGGCGGAAATGATCCGTTCGGATCGACGGTTCGGGAATCAGCTTTCGCGTTCCGGTGCGTGAACCGTCGCAACCGGCCACCAGGGCGCACTCGAGCTTCTGATCATTTCCGTCCGAGTCGACAAAAGTGATACTCGGGCGATCCGATTCGTGATCGTGTACTTGCGCGTCGGACACTCCGAATCGAATGTCCCCGCCGTCAGCGAGACGCCGCGCGATCAGATCCTTGAGCACCTCGTGTTGCGGATACACCGTGACTGCTCGCCCGTCGGTCAGTTCGTCGAACGCGATTCGGTGCCCTCGTCCACCGAATCGCAACTCGATTCCGTGATGTTCGAGGCCCTCCCGCTTCAGTCGATCACCGAGTCCGGTCTCGACCATGAGATCAACCGTGTTCTGTTCGAGCACGCCGGCACGAATGGTGCCTTCTACCTCTTCGCGGGTGCGGCATTCCAGGACAACCGAATCGATTCCCTTCAGATGCAACAGATGCGAGAGCATCAACCCGGCGGGACCACCACCGACGATTCCGACCTGGGTGCGTGAAGAAGACATACAGAGAGCTCCTGAGGTGAGTGACGATTGAGACCACCCTCGACCACGATCACTCCTCTGAACAGCTGCAATTTCACTCAGTGAAAGACCGAAACGAGCTATCGAAACCCACCGCTACCAAGCCCGCGTGATATTCCACGGGCGGCCGCGACCAACGCCGGCAGTAAAGGAGCCGGATCCTGCTCCACCGGAACAACTGTCGAGACCGCTGCCACGACACTGCCCCCGGCTTCGCGGACAGGAGCGGCGACGGCAAGGGTTCCGACGTTCAGATACTCGCGACAGACCACGAATCCGGCGCGCCTGATCTCGTCGAGAGTTGCTCGCAAAATCCGCTCGGAAGTAATGGTTTTGGGAGTGAACGACTCGAGGCCGGCGCGAAGGACGTCGTCGAGAAGCTCGGTTCCGCCGTGCGCGAGGAGAATCAATCCACCGCTGGACGCGTGCAACGGCAATCTTCCGCCGGCACGGCCGACCACGGTGACGGCGCTACGCGAGGACAAGCGCTCGAGGTACAGAGCCTCGGTGCCCTCACGAACGACCAACTGCACGTTCTCTCGGGTGACCTCGTACAGGTCCTCGAGGAACGGCAACGCCACCTGCCGTAGGCCGTGAGCGCCGGGAGCGAGAGCGCCGATCTCCCACAACCGGACTCCGACCTGGTACTTGCCGTCACTCCGACGCTCGAGTGCGCCCTCAGCCACCAACTGCCCACACAGTCTATGGACGGTGGGCAGAGGCAAACCGCTGCGACGACTGATCTCCGACTGCGTCAACCGCGGCGATTTCGCGTCGAAGGCACCGAGCACGATAAATGCCCGGCCGATCAACGAACGCTCGCCTGATGCCATTCACACAGTGTGACTGACATCAGGCGAAACGTGTTCAGGCGGTGCGGAGCTACGCGGAGTGCGCCAATTCCGGTTCGCGTTCGGTCACCGGCGGCGTGGCCTCGATCTTCATCGGCTCCTGCGCGTAGTGGAAGTGCGGACGACGGTGACCGATGAACGAACCGAACCACGACATCACAGCGACATACCGGTTGCGGAAGCCCACCAGATACATCACGTGCACGGCCAGCCACATGAACCAGGCGATCGTGCCCTTGAACTCGACCTTGCGGACGCGACACACAGCGCTGAATCGGCTGATGATCGACATGCTGCCCTTGTCGAAGTATTTGAAAGGCGTTCCGGCCTTGACCTTTCCGTTCACAGTCTTCGCTGCGTGACGTCCACCCTGCATTGCAACGGGCGACTGACCAGGCAGACCGTTCAGCGAAGTCATGTCGCCGATGGCAAAGACGTTGGCAAACCCGCCGACGGTCAAGTCCGGATTGATGAGCAGACGACCTGCACGGTCACTCTCACAACCGGTCGCCTCGCCGAGCACTGCTGCGAAGTCGTTGGCGCGAACACCGGCCGACCAGATGACGGTCTCGGCGTCGATGCGCTTCTCTTCCTTGGTCTTTGCCGAAGAGACGGTGACACCGTGCTCGTCGATGGCGGTGACCATAGTGTTGAGAACAACCTCGACACCCGACTTCTCGAGCGAGGCCTGTGTGTACTCACTGAGCTTGCCGCCGAAGGCCGGAAGCGCAACGCCCGCGCCCTCGACCATGGTGACCGTGACCTCGTCGGCGCTGATGTTGTTGATGGACTTGGCGAAGTAGCGACGCGCCAGTTCCTTGATCTGTCCGGCGAGCTCGACGCCGGTCGCGCCTGCACCGACGACAACGAAGCTGAGCAGGTTGCGGCGAACCAGCGCGTCGTTGGTGGTGTGAGCCTCTTCGAAGCAACGCAGGATCTGCTTACGCAGGACCTCGGCATCCTCGACGGTCTTGAGCTTGTAGGTGACCTTTTCGAACTCGTCATGACCGAAGTACGCCTGGGTGGCACCGGTGGCTGCGATGAGCGAGCGGTATCCGAGAGTGTGGCGGGTGCCCGAAGCCTCGTAGACGACGGTGTTCTCTTCGGCGTTGACCTCGACGACGCGACCGAGACGCACGTCGGCGTTGGGGTACTTCTGCAGGATCGTGCGGATGGGCGGAGCAACTTCGCCTGCCGACAGAACGCCCGTCGCCACCTGGTAGAGCAGCGGCTGGAAGAGGTGCTCGGTGGTGGCGGAGATGAGGACGAACGGCGTCTTGGACTTCGCGAGGGTCTTGGCCGCGGCGAGGGCTCCGAATCCCGAACCGACGATGACTACCTGAGTCTGCTCGTGTCCAGTCGCGTCGATGTCAGCGCGACCCGCAGCTGTTCTATCCACAACAAATCTCCTCAACCAAATTGAAAGTATGACTATTACGGTATGGACTGATCATGGGTCGGGTCCAGCTAGCTGGAGTATTCGCAAGACTGTTATCTCGATTGCTCATAAGTAAGCTGTCCTCATGGACTTCCGCCAACTCAAGTACTTCCTCGTCGTGAGCGAGGAACTGAGCTTCAGTCGCGCTGCCGAGCGCTGCTTCATCTCGCAGTCGGCGATCAGCCATCAGGTCGCCCGACTGGAGAAGGAGCTTGGCGCGACACTCTTCGAACGCTCGACCCGAGCGGTTCGCCTTGCCCCGGCAGGATCGCGACTCGTGCCCATCGCGCAGCAAGTCCTCAGCCTCGAAACGATGGCCTACTCCGTCGCACGCGACCCACGAGCCCGGATCCGGATCACCGGAAACATGAGCTTCGCCGCTCAGACGCTGGACGCCATCGCACACGTGCGCGAACTTCATCCGGACCTGGACGTCGAGTTCGTCATCAAGAGTTTTGCCCACCGCATGGACGCCGTGGCCTCCGGTGACGCCGACATCGCGCTGATTCGCGGCGGCGTCGACCGCCCCGGACTCGAACCCTTGGACCTCGGCGTCGAAGATCTGCTGGTCGTAATGTCGAGCCGGCACCCCCTGGCCGGCCAGCAAAGCGTCGACCTCAATGATCTGGCCGCATACCCCCTGCTCCTGCCGCCGCGCCAAAGCCAGGTGCTCATTCACAAGGTGGTCGAGGACGCGTTCCGCGAGATAGATCGACGCGTCCAACTGGGCCCTGCAATTCCGAGCGATCACACAGCCACGCTGGACGTGATCACCAACCCGCGCGCCTGGACCCTCCTGTATTCGATCACCGCAGGCGAATCTCCGCGCGCCGGCATCAGCTTCATGCGAGAATCGCACGGCCGCTTGCGAATTCCCGTCTCGGGAGTGACCCGCAGCGGCGCCACCCACTCGACCGAGTTCGCCGATCTGATCCAAGCGCTCAAGGACGCCATGAATCCGTCTTTCACTGAGTGAAAGTGCGATGGCGATCGACTCCCCTCACGGAGCAACGTGGTGCACAACCATGTGATGCGGCGCGCGGTTGCATCCCTTTACCGAGGAGCGGCCATGACGCGTTTGCTGAGCGAACCTGTGTGGGAATCGAAGATCTTCGACGGCGAATGGGTTCGCGGTAGCGCCGACGATCGTATTGTCGTCGAGCCGGCCACCGGCAAGCAGTTGACGACGGTCGGCATGGCAACACCAGACGACGTGGCAGCCGCTGCAACAAAAGCTACTGCCGCTCAGAAGGATTGGGCAGCAAGGCCGTACACCGAACGAGCCGCCGTTCTACGCCGCGCCGGTCAACTGTTCGAGCAGTACGCCGACGAAATCGGCGAATGGGTAATCCGCGAGGCC
This sequence comes from Rhodococcus sp. 008, assembly GCF_001682295.1. Taxonomy (NCBI): domain Bacteria; kingdom Bacillati; phylum Actinomycetota; class Actinomycetes; order Mycobacteriales; family Nocardiaceae; genus Rhodococcus; species Rhodococcus sp. 008. Next base: position 1,715,592 of record NZ_CP012749.1, read on the forward strand.
GGCAGCATTCCCGCCAAAGCCGGACTGGAAACCCACACCGCTGCCGAAGAGTGCTACAACGCAGCAGCTTTGGCCGCACACCCCATCGGCGAGGTGCTGCGCTCGGAGCAACCGCGGCTGAGCTTCTCTCGTCGCGTCCCCGTCGGCACCGTCGGCGTCATCGCACCGTTCAACTTCCCGATCATTCTGTCGATCCGTGCAGTCGCTCCCGCACTGGCACTGGGCAATTCGGTGATCCTCAAGCCTGATCCGCGCACGGCGATCTGTGGCGGTGTGGTTCTTGCCCGCATCTTCGAAGAAGCCGGTTTGCCTGCCGGAGTGTTCGGCATGCTGCCGGGTGGCGCTGACGCCGGTGAGGCAATCGTGGTTCATCCGAGCGTTCGCGTCATCGCATTCACCGGGTCGACCCGGGCAGGACGCGCTGTCGGTGAACTGGCGGGCCGCCATCTCAAACGAGCACACCTCGAACTCGGGGGAAACAACGCACTGATCGTCATGGACGACGTCGACCTCGAAAAGGCCGCATCTGTAGGCGCTTTCGGATCCTTCATGCACCAGGGGCAGATCTGCATGACCACCGGCCGCCAGCTCGTCCACGAAAGCATCGCCGCCGACTACACCGCACTCCTTGCCGAACACGCCGACAAGCTTCCGGTAGGCGACCCGTTCACCGGTCAGGTCGCACTCGGACCCATCATCGACGCCAAACAACGCGACCACATCCACTCCCTGGTCACCGGAAGTATCGCGGCCGGAGCAAAACTGGCGGCCGGCGGCACCTACGAGGATCTCTTCTACCGACCCACCGTGCTGGCCGACACCCCACTCACCGCGCCGGCATTCGCCGACGAAGTCTTCGGGCCAGTCGCACCGGTCACCTCCTTCGCCACCGTCGAACAGGCCGTCGCCATGGCCAACGATTCCGAGTACGGACTGTCACTGGGCATTCTGACCTCCGACGCCATGCGCGGGCTCGAGCTCGCCCAACAAATCCCCACCGGCCTCGTACACATCAACGATCAGACCGTCGGCGACGAAGCAGTCATCCCGTTCGGCGGTATGGCGTCTTCGGGTAACGGTGGCCGCGTCGGCGGTATCGGCGCAAACCTCGACGCCTTCACCGAAACGCAGTGGGTGACTGCGCAGAGCGCACTCCCGGTCTACCCCTTCTAGTCCGGAACACGCCGAGTTGGTCCTGAATACACCGAGCTGGCCCCAGGGGCTCACTGACCAGCATTGACGGGATCGATCTCGCGGACTTACCATCCAGAGAAAATTACTTCGGCACATTAAGCAATTTCTCTTGTAATTCCCGAGAAGGACCCACTTGACGAATTCAGTGACGACCGACAGCGCTGCGCAGCCAACGGTCCACGACACCCCGGATGTATCCGTCGTAACATCGCCGCGCCGCGAGGCCGTCATCATCGGGGCGCTCAGCCTGGCCGCGATGATCGTCTCGATGATGCAGACACTGCCCGTCCCGATTTTGGGGCGTATTCAGTCCGATCTGGGCGCATCCGCGGCCGGCATCAGTTGGGTGACGACGGCGACGTTGCTGTCGGCCGCCGTTTTCACTCCCCTGTTGGGCCGCTACGGCGATCAGCACGGCAAGAAGCGCACGCTGGTCGGCGTTCTGGTCGTCATGGTCATCGGTTCGATCGTCGCCGCACTGGCACACAATCTGCCACTTCTCATCCTCGGACGCGTCCTCCAGGGGACCGCCACCGCCATCTTCCCGCTGGCTCTGTCGGTCCTGCGCGAAGAGGTCCGCCCACACAAGCTTCCCGGCGCGATGGCATTGGTCAGCGGAACTCTCGCATTCGGCAGCGGGCTCGCCCTCGTAGCCACCGGACTTCTCACATCGGCTCCGGATGCCGACTACCGCAACGCCTTCTGGATGGCCACCGGGTTCGCGTTGCTTGCCCTCGTCGCCGTCGTCACGCTGGTTCCGGCAACCAAGCACAAGAGCGGCGGGCGCGTCGACGTCATCGGCGCGCTGAGCCTGGGCGCTGCACTCCTTCTGCTCCTGTTGTCGATTTCGCAAGGCCACCAATGGGGTTGGTTCTCACCCGTGACCATCGGTGTTTTCCTGGGCTCGATCGTGATGTTCGCAGTCTGGGTCTGGATCGAGAAGATCGTCGACGAACCACTGGTCGACATGCGAATGTTCGTCCACCGGCCCGTGATGATGGCGAATCTGGCGGGGGTCATGCTGGGCTTCGGAATGTTCGCCAACTTCCTGGGCATCTCCTATCTCGTGCAGCTTCCCCACGCCCTCACGGGATACGGATTCGACGCCAGCATTCTGCGTGCGTCGGTGGAATTCCTGCTGCCGGGTGCGATTGCCTCGCTGATCGCAGCACCGATCGGTGGGCGGCTCATCAGAGTGCGTGGGCCACGCTTCGTCCTGGGACTCACCGCCATCTGTGGTGCGGTGCCGTTCGCCTGGCTCGCGTACGACCACACGCACACCGCGTCGGTCATCGGTGCCGGCATCGTGATCGGCGCCGCCGTGAGCCTGGGCTACGCGGCCATGCCCGCGATCATCATGTCGAGCGTTCCGCGACACCAGAGTGGAATAGCCAACGGCATCAACTCGATCTCCCGTTCCACCGGCAGCGCCATGGGCAGTGCAGTGGTGACTACGATTCTCGCCTCGATGACCATCGCGAACCTGCCAGAGGGCGTATCCGCTCTGCCCAGCGAATCCGCCTTCACCGTCACCTTCGTCACTGCCGCCGTAGCTTTCGCTCTGGTCGGCCTGGTGGGTTGGTCAGGCCTCCCCAAGAGTGCGTCGACGTCTGTCAACGGCAGCGCGTGAACAGGCCTGCTCCGAACAGCTCCGCATTCACGAGATGCCCATGTGTGTGAGCATTGTGCGAGGATCGGCGGGAGGTAACAGGTCTCGAAGCTGAGCGGCTCGGCGGTCGGTGAACTGCCGACACGCGTCGTCGTCGGAGAACACCCAGAAGTCCCCACGCGCTATTGCTTCGGTCATGTGCTCGGCGGCATCGAGCGGGTCGAGTCCGGATTCGACGTTCGCCTGTTGCATTGCATCGAAGACAGCGTTTGCCGTGACGTTCGTAGTCGGCGCGTCACGCTGGGCCGCACGAAAGATCTCACTCCGGATCGAGTGTGGAACAACAGCACTGACCTGAATCGGAGAGTCGACCAACGACAGATCTTGGTGCAAGCTCTCGGTCATCGCCAGCACCGCGAACTTACTGACGATGTACGGTCCTTGCACCGCGGCGCTGTTGATCCCGCCGACAGAAGACAGATTGGCCACACACGCCGGCTTACCCACCTTCAACATCAATGGCACGAAAGCACGAAGGCAATAGAAGACGCCGTCGACGTTGATCTCCATCAACCGTCTCCACCGCGCACCACTGACTTCCCACAGCAACCCGGCCGTCTCCACTCCGGCATTGTTGACCAGCAACTCGACGCTGCCGTGACGATCGAACACATTGTCCGCCATCCTCTTCACGGCATCGGCATCCGCTACGTCCACCCCATGGACGTCAGCTCTCCCACCGGCCGCGCGAATGTCCTCGGCGACGAGCGACGCACGCTCCTCGTCGATGTCGGCAACGACCACCGTCATTCCCAGCCGCGCAAGGTGACGGGCGAACCCTGCACCGATACCGGCCCCCGCACCGGTCACGACGGCCGTGCCGGTACCGAACCGGCGTTCAGCGTGGGACATCTCCACTCCTCGGGTTGTGTCGCCGAAACTATTGCTCGACAAAGACTTCAGATTCCTTCGGGCAGAATGTTGGGATTGCACCACGTCGGTGGCTCACGTCTGGGCATCAGCCCTTGCCCGTCGAGCGCCTTCACGACCAGATCCTGATACCAGGGAAAATGAAGACTGAAGGCTACAAGGCCGGTCCGCTCGGCCGCGGGAAGAGAACACATGGCCAGTACCGTCTCGGCAAGATACTCGACGGGCTCGGTTTCGTATCCATCCGGAATGAGTGCGTCGGCGCCGGGAGTCGAGATCGCAGTGGAAGGCCCCACCGAGTTGACCGCGATATTGTCGTCCAGCACCTCCGCGGCGAGGCCCTGTGTGAACCTGTGCAGTGCTGCCTTCATCGACGCGTAAATCACGTCACCCGACGTCTTGTTGTAGTCGCGGAAGGGCCTGATCGGATTCAGTCCCGTCGAGGAACCGATGTTCACGATCCAGCCTGCGCCGCGCTCTCGCATGTAGGGGATGGCTGCCTTCGACAGGGCGAACGGCGCGCGAATGTAGTGGTCGAGGGTCCGATCGAACGTCGCCAGCGACATCTTCTCGATCGGCGCGTAGTCGGCAAACCCGGCATTGTTCACGAGGATGTCGATACCTCCGGTCCGCGAGACGACCTTCTCGATCAATCCGTCGCGAGCCTCGGAATCCTCGAGATCGGCCGGAATGGCAAGTGCACGACCGTGTTGCGACTCGATCATCTCGACGGTCTCGGACAACGTACCGCCGATGACGACATTACTGTCGGCACGGACTGCCGCGGTAGGCCGAGTCGACCGTGCGGTGACGACCACGGTTGCCCCCTCTGCCGCCAGTCGCCTGGCGATCGCCCTGCCGATGCCTCGACTGCTCCCGCTCACCAGCGCGGTCTTCCCTACCAGCGAGTGATTCAACTGCTCCTCCAAGGCTCTTCCACTTCACGACATCGAACACATGACGTATGTGTTCGACCTGAGTTCGACTGCATTTCACGCAATCGTTGACCGCCATGTTGCATCATCCGATTCTGTTGCACAGCAACGATTCCCGCCTGACGGGAGGTGTCGAAAGGCCGGGCACATGACCAAATCCGCTATCTCCCGCTGTGTGAGATCGAAAGCATCACAACGGGTTAGGGGAAAGTAATCTTCACCAATGGCAGATGAAACGCTCTACGTGATCGATCGGATAGTCACGAAACCGGGATGCGGTCGACAGTTCGTCGACGCGCTACTCGACCAGTATTTGCCGAGTGCACAGCGTCGCGGCATGACACTCGCCGACGTACTCGTCAGCCCTCCGTTGTGGTGCGATCAAGACCCGAACACCTTGACCGTCACCTGGACGGTCGACGGCACGGCCGGCTGGTGGTCGATGACGCGCCAGGGCCGCAGAGACTCCACCCTCAGGCAGTGGTGGGATGCAATGGCTCCGCTCATAATCGAACGGAGTCGCTCCATGGCCGCCGCAGCAAAGGACATCGAAGGACTGAGCAATGTATAACGTGACAAGAGTCGTGCACGCCGCCAACGGGGCGGGCGCCGACGAGTGGACCGCTGCAGTGAAGAACATTGCCGCAGTTGCCGAATCGTCGAACGCGCTGCGTCGTCTCGTCTGTACGACACTTCCCGGCGTCATCAACGGCGGAGATCTGATCGTCCATCTTCAGTTCGAAGACGAGATGGCTTGGCAGACAGCCCGAGATGCGGTCGACGACAGCCTGCGCTGCGCCGCCGTCGACCACTTCCACGGTGCCGAGTACTCGTCCGGGACCACGGGACGTTCCGGCGCCGAAGCCGCCGGTCAGGTGTACCGAGCGCTGTTCATCCGGGTATCCCCCAGCACACCCCAGGACGTACTCGAGGAATTCGAACGGGATCTGCTCAGGATGCCTACCCATATCTCGTCGATCTGCGCCTGGCGTCTCAGCCGAGTCGACGCAGCGATCGGGCACACACCATGGACTCATGTCTGGGAGCAGGAGTTCACCGACCTCGGCTCACTGCAGACCCAGTACCTCGATCATCCGATTCACTGGGCAGTGGTGGACCGGTGGTTCGACCCCGAATGTCCCGAGGCCGTGGTCCACGACAGAATCTGTCACACGTTCGGCAATCTCACCGAGAGACTCCTGACAGTGAAGTGATCTGCCTACTCGCTACCGAGCGCCTCGCGCGTCATCGCCCAAAGCTTCTGTCGCGCAGGCTCGGTCAGTGACAAAGACGGGATAGTGAGGAAGCCGTGGAACAATCCTTCGAAGCGATGATGGCGCACCGAAACGCCAGCCGTCGCGAGCATCTGCGCATACGCGTCACCTGACGAACATGGCGGATCGAGTTCGGCTGTCACGACGACAGCAGACGGAAGACCGGCGAGCGTCTCCGCACGCGTAGGAATCACACGGGCGTCGTCGCGACCTTCAGGCGCGTACTGCTGCCAGTACCATTCCATCGCTGCGGTGGTGTTGTAGTGACCCGTGCCGTAGAGCCGATACGACTCGGTTTCGAAGTCGTCGTCGATCACGGGGTAGATGAGAACCTGAAGGGCGATTTCCGGACCACCCCGATCCCGAGCGGCAATAGCCACGGTCGCCGCGAGGTTCCCTCCCGCACTGTCGCCCACAAGTGCGATTTTACCTGCGCCGGAACCGTATTCGGCAGCATGCTCGCTGGCCCACGCCACCGCGGCGTAGACGTCGTCGTGGGCTGCCGGTGCCGGATGCTCCGGCGCCAACCGATAGTCGACGGCAACCACTACTGCGCCGACTCCCTGCGCCATCGATCGACAGAATTCGTCGTGACTGTCCAGATCACAGAACACGAAACCGCCCCCGTGAGCGAAGACCACGAGAGGAACGTCGTTCGAGGTTCCATGCGGACGAAAGACGCGAATTGCCAGATCTCCACCGGGACCGTCGATTACGTGATTCTCGACTGAAAGCATGTCGGGAAGACCCGTCAGCGGCGCACGTCGGTTCCGAATCAGAGTTCGTAGCTCCGACGGCGGGACACTGGTGACATCCGGGAATCCAGCGTTGAGGGTTGCAAGCATCGTGGCGACTTCCGCTTGAATCGTCATATCGTCTCCTGGTCTCTCAGCCCGGCGGGTGGCGCTACGTCTGCGCCGGCATCCGCGTTTGTCCACTTGGCGTGTGATCACGTCAACGTAGATCGCCCACCACCAAGCAAGGAACCCGCTCTCCCGATCAGTGGTCCGTTTCCGCCGACGAGCACCGGAGGCGTCCGATCCACAGGGTGGCCTTCTTCACAAAGCAGAAAAAACATGTCATCATTCCTAATCGAAATAGCCTTGTCCAGGGCAGTTGTCCAACTTGACTACGGGATAGCAGAGGGAACACATGTCGCTCCAGCTCGAGGTCGATCCCGCAACGCCGAACGCCTTCCTCGACCGAGTCTCTCTGCTACTGGATGCGTTCGGCGGTCGAGATCGTCTCACCCTCGCCGAGATTGTCCGACGAACCGGGCTTCCAAGGTCTTCAGCCCACCGCATACTCGACCATCTGGTCCAACTTCGGTGGCTGCACCGCAGCGGCCGCGATTACACGCTCGGGTTGCGGCTCGTGGAACTCGGCTCGTTGGCCGTGTACCAGGACAGACTTCACTCAGCTGCGCATCCGCACCTGTACGAATTGCACCGGCGTACCGGACTGATCGTCGAGATGACGATTCTCGACGGCTCAAATGTGGTGTGCCGCGCCCACATGGCAGGTCGTTTCGCCAGCATGATTCCGAATCGGATCGGTTTCAGCACGCGCGCAGACGGAACTCTCGTCGGCAGGGTCCTCCACACCTTCAACAACGAGCGAGGAGAGGCGGCCGACGAGGTCCGAAAAACCGGCGTGGGATACGGCCGTGACACGCCGATCGACGGATTCGGCACGATCGCCACTCCGATCGGCCCGATCGGCGTCGCGACCTCCGCGCTGTCGATCTGCGGACCGCTCCGACAAATGCCGCTCGACGAGCGGAACTCGCCTCTCACCGGGCTTCTTCGGGAAACAGCCGCTTCCCTGTGGCGAAATGCGGGCGTCCGGACCACCGAAAGCATGCGAGCTCAGTAGGCACGAAGACTAAGCACGAAGACTGGGCACGAAAACCTCGACAGCACAATTCTATTGGCGTGGGGCAGAATCTGGAGAGTTGTACCTCCGCACGCTCAGATCAACTTCCAACTACCGGCATTGACGGGCTGCGGCAAGCCGAGAGAGTTGGCGTCGCCTTGCGCGAATCGAGCGGCGGCCTCATCGATGTCATCGAGCAACTGAGCGGCGAGGTCGATCTCCATCTGAAAATGGCGGCCTATCCATCGCAGACTCATCTCGGTAAATGCCCAGGCGGGTTCATTCTCCGAGTTATCGGCGTGTTCGATTGCCTTGAGCTTCTTTGCCTCGAGGTTGTCGATGTGATCGAGCACTATCGACTTGAGCTGATCGGGGTCGTTGAGGTGGCCGACCCACAGTCTCAACATCACTCCATGTTTGAGAACGGGGGTTTCGATCTCCGATCGGCGTGACCATGATCTGAGAGCCTCGATACCGGATTCGGTTATCGTGAACACTCGTCGACGACGCCCACCCGATTCCGAAACCTCCCGCGAACTGACGAATCCCAGCGTTTCCAGCTTTTTGAGCTCGGTATAGACCTGGCTCACCGACGGGCTCCAGTAATAGAACCCGATGCTCCAGTCGGCCCAGCTTTTCAGATCGCTGCCACTGAGTTCTTCTCCGAATGTGAGCATTCCCAGCACTGCCCAACTTGTCGCGGGCAATGCCGGGTAACACGCAGTTGCGGGATCAGGCACCGGCCCAGACTAACAAGACGTCGACCATCTGACACCGACTTGCCCACCGAGTGGTCTGTTCACGAACTCGTGCAATCAGAAAAGGTTCAATCGCAGTTCGGAGACACCGCGGATAAAGGCCGTGCCACCCCACGTCACTCCACCGTCGACGAGCTCGGTCTTCGGCGCTTTGTCGATCAACGCATTCAGGATGGTCTTGATCTCCAGCCGGGCCAACCACGCACCGAGGCAAGCGTGCGCACCGTGACCGAACGTGATGTGGTCCCGGACATTTGACCTCGACCAGTCCAATCTGTCCGCGTTCGGACCGAATCGAGTTTCATCGCGGTTTGCCGACGCCAGCCACGTCACAATGTGATTTCCGGCCGGAATCACCGCATCTCCCACCGCGTAATCCTCGGGAGCAATGCGAATCATCAACTGCGCCGTCGGCTCATAGCGCAGGACTTCTTCTACCGCGTGATCGAGCAGTGCCCTGTCGTCGACGAGTCGTTCCCACTGATCACGATGGCCCATAAGTGCATTCATGGTGAGACCGACCTGATTGACTGTGGTGTCCAGTCCGGCGATGACCAAAGTCTGCACGGTAGCGGCAACTTGATCCGGCCCGATTATCTCGCCTTCGTCGCCGGCGGAGATGAAGTCCGACAGGATGTCGTCGCCAAGATTGTTGCGCTTCCAAGCGATAACGTCCTGAAGGTGTGCCGAGAAATCACGCTGAGCGGAAATGTAGTCGCTGGTCTGCTCGGCAGTCAGAAACGGATCGAGTAGGTTGAGTCCCTTACGGGTCCACTCGAACATCGTATCGGTGTCGGCAGGTACGGGGATACCGAAAATTTCGCAGACAAGGCGAATCGGTAGCGGATGAGCAACTTCCGTCACCAGCTCGATCTCGGAGCCCCGTCCATGATCGGCAAGCAACTCGTCGACGATTTCCTTCGCCCGCGCGTCGTAACGCTTGATTGCCCTGGGCGTGAACGGGCGCGCCAGTAGCTTGCGCAATGCCAGATGGTCCGGCGGATCCAGCTTCGACAACGATGGGCGCAACAAGTAGGCGTCGCTGCCACCGGCCGCCTTGATCCGCATATTGCGCGGTGCCTCGAGTGCATACTGTTCCGACGAACTCAGCGACTTGTCCGCCAGTGCGCGTTTCACGTCGTCGTAGGCGAAAAGCATGTATACGCCATTCGAATGCTGTTGTACCGGAGCAACTTCTCGCGCAATCGCGTACCGCGCGTACGGATCGGACAGGAAGCCTGGCTCCGTTGGATCGACCAATCCCGTTCTGAGCCAATCCGTTGTGTCATGAACCGCACGCTCCGAACCCACCGGCGAAGTCATAGTCAACCTCTCGTCCTCGACAAAATCACTCACACAAGATCTGGCAGATCATTGACGCCCTCGTAAAAATCCACAGCCGAATACCACTGGTGACGAGCGTCAGCGCTGCGCTGAACTGAACTGCGCAGAGCTTCACAGTCGGACTACGAGGCAACCAACAAACCGCCCGCTGTATGGGAAATGAAGTCGCGCTCCGGACGTCGGGTTGCCACATTCTCACTGAGCGGGCGGGAAGGTGCGCTCCTTGCTGCTCGAGGACAGAATTCCCAGACGTCTTCGCCGTGAATCAGTAAGGCGGCGAGATCAATTCCGGGCAATCGTCCCGAGAAGTGATGCGAACCGGTGTCGAAGCAGATTGGAAATTGCGCATGACCGAATATGTGAACCGCGCTGTGCGAGTCGTTCGAGCTCCCCGCGGCTTGCCTGTCGTAGAAGATTTTCGGATCGACGAGGTTCCGATCCGGCCGCCCGCGGACGGCGAAGTTCTGTTCCGCGCCCACTATCTTTCGATCGATCCGGCGATACGAAGACGCCTACCGTCCACCAGCTCTGCCCCCGGGCCGTTGGGAGCTGTTGCCGGTATCGGCGACGTCGTCTTGGCTGGAGTGGTGCCTGCGCACTCCGGTTTGGACGGCATCGCAGTCGGCGAAGTGATTTCTTCGCGGCATCCTGACTTTGCGGCAGGTGATTTGGTTCGAGGCGGCACGCACTGGCAGGTTTATCACACAATCAAAGGCGCTGCCCTGGACCGCATACCGAGGGAGAATCGAGCTTCCCTAGGAGATGAACTCGGAATTCTAGGACAGCCAGGATTTGTCGCACACTGCGGAATGCGGTTGGTCGCCGACGTCCGAGAGCGAGACACAGTCGTGGTTTCGGCGGCCGGCGGAGCAGTCGGCATGGTTGCAGGCCAAATCGCGAAGCTGGCGGGCGCCCGGGTGATCGGAATCGCCGGGGGTGAGAAGACCGAATACGTTGTGGAGGAATTGGGGTTCGACGCCTGCATAGATAGGAAGACGGCGAACATCGGCGAGCAGTTGGACGAATTGTGTCCGAAGGGCGTCGACGTCTATTTCGACAACGTCGGAGGCTCGATCACGCGAGCGGTTTTCGATCGCATGGCCGATTTCGGAAGGGTCGTCGTGTGCGGAATGATCAGCGAATACAACCAGGATGAAAGCGAAGTCGGGCCTCCCCTACGCCCTGTACTACGCAAACGTCTACGCATCGAAGGGTTCGTCTGCTACGACCACTACGACCGGTACCCGGAGTACCGGGCGTGGGTGTCCGCTCGAATCGCCGAAGGTGGACTGCGCTACCGCAACGATGTCACCGAGGGCATCGAAAATGCCCCAGCGGCCTTGATCGGGCAGCTTTCGGGGCACAACCGGGGGAAGCAGTTGGTGATGATTTGACAAAGGGAGACCACACGTCGTTGTGTGGTCTCCCTTTTCGATTCGTTCAGCCGATCAGGCGTCAGCCTCTGGGCCGAGCATCTACCTTGTCGTCATCGTCGTCGCGCTCGCCGGTTGCGAGCTGGACGCCGGATTTCTCGATGCTGCCGTCAGGACCTGACTTCTCGAGGTCGATCGGTGCATCACCGGTCGCAACCTCTTCGGCCTCAGGCTCTTCCGGTAGCGGCTTCTTGAGACTCAGGATGATCGAGCCTGCCAACACCACGATGATCACCGCGAGGCTGACCAGTGAGGGAATCTCGGGGATCGACGTGCTGATCACCTTGTGGCTGGCCTGCATGATCAGCTTCACGCCGATGAAGGCGAGGATGATCGACAGACCCTTGGACAGGTAGTGGAACTTCTCGAGCAGGCCCGAGAGCAGGAAGTACAGGGCACGCAGACCCAAGATCGCAAACGCGTTGCTGGAGTAGACGATGAATGGATCGTCACTCACTGCCAGCACTGCCGGGACGCTGTCGACTGCGAACACGAGGTCGGCAGCTTCGATGGCGACGACGACGGCGAACAGTGGTGTTGCGACGCGCTTTCCGGCTTCCTTGACGAAGAACTTGGTTCCTGCGTATTCCTCACGGACCGGCATGATCTTGCGCAGCAAGCGAACCGCCAGCGAGGTTCCCGGATCGAAGTTCTCGTCGTCGTCCTTGAGCAGCTTGTAGGCGCTGTAGAGCAGGATGGCGGCGAAGACGAACAGAACGGCCGTGAACTTGCTGACCACGGCAACGCCGGCGGCGAGGAAGATACCGCGGAAGATCAGGGCGCCGATGACACCGAAGAACAACACGCGGTGCTGGTATTCACGGGGCACCTTGAAGTAACCGAAGATCAGGGCGAACACGAAGAGGTTGTCGACGGAGAGGCTCTTCTCCAACAGCCAGGCCGTGGTGAATTCGACGCCCGAGTTCACCCCCAAGGTCAGGGTGACGACCACCGCGAATACGAGAGACAAACCGACCCAGAGTGCACTCCACCAGGCCGCTTCCTTGAAGCCGATGACGTGCGCGCCGCGGTGGGCGAGCAGGTCGATGAGCAACATGACGACGATGACTGCGGCGAACGCGGCCCACGCCCACATGGGAACGTTCATCGCTGACCACCTACCCGAATGGCACTGATGACTGCGGTCACGGGGAGCTCCTTCACTGGGTTCGGACGGCCGTCTCGCCGTCTTCTCCAGTGTTCCTTGCCGACTTCTATCCATCCCGGTCGAAATATCGACGACTTTCACACCTGAAGTTGCCGAAACCATGCAATCTGAGGGTGTTGGGTCCGAAACCGCCGCTGGACGGCATCTTGTTCTAGCCTGGCAAGCATGAGCACCTCGTTGTACTACTCCGCCGTCCGCACCACACCGCTGACCGACGACGAGAAGGCCGAAGTCGACCGACTCATCGCCGTCCACAACGACGAATTTCCGTTCGACTACGAGGTCCTGGACCTCTATCCGTCGGATATCCCCAACACTCTGCTCAACGGTTCGACAAAGATCTCGAGCGACCCGACCGAGGTAATCCCTTCGCTCGTCTACTGGTTCAACGCTCTGACCGAACTCCGGCGAGCGGTGCCCGACGCAGACTGGGACGTTTCACTCGACGACACCCCCGCCGATTGGGATGACAGCTCCGGCTATTCGCTCCCCGGGCTCGACGACATGCAGTAGCGAGTCACGGGTTCGCCAGGAGGGCGGCTCCGTAGCTCTCCAGCGCGATGAGCGCCAACTCTGTTGGCAGCCGACGCTGGTCCACGCTGCGGTCTAACAGCTTTTCGGCCTGATCGAGTCGATACCGCACGGTGTTCTTGTGCAGACCGAGCGCCACGGCGGTAGCGGCTGCAGTGCAATTGTTCTCGTAATAGACCCGAACGGTGTCACGGATACGCGTCGTGACACCGTCCGCGCCGGCGAGTCCTTTCAATTCCCGGGCCACCAACGCACGCAGTTCGTCCAGATCTTCGGTGAGCAGACAGGGAACCTGAACATCTTCGTAGACGGTGACCCCCGGCGAACCCGTCGAACGGACCGCGATGCGCTGCGCGGCGAGAGCCTCGCGGTGACTGCGCGCGAATCCTTCCATTCCGTAACCGCTGGCCCCCACCGCGACACGGAGGTCCGAATTCCGAGCACGATCGAGCGCCGCCCACTCATGGTCGTCGAAATGCGCGACCCACGACCACACCTCGCGCGCCCCCGAAGGCAGCGTCAGCACGCGCTCGGCATTCGACTCGTCCACAAAGGAACGCGCATACGAGTCCAATCGGGCCAATACGTCGGCGGCCGGATCGGTGTCGTCCGTCCAGAGAACAAACGCAGTGTGGTGGCGCCGCATCGGGTAGTCGAGAATCTGCGACACCTCATCGGAGTGAAGTGCTTCGCCTGCGACAATCGCGTGCACCGTCTCGGACCGACGCGCAAAAGCGCCGCGCGCCAAGCTCTCACGCTCCTTCGCATACGTTGCCACCAACAATTCGGTGGTCACTTCCAGCCATCTCATCGCCGAACCCCACACTCGGACCAGAAGTGCGCGCTTGAGTTCCGGACCGATCGGGAGTGCTTCTATCGACTCGTCGACGAAGCCCAGCATCGCGAGCCGTCCGGCACCGTAGATCTTGAGCAGGACTCGAAGATCCATACCGCGCCTGGCAACGGTGAGTGCAAGCGCAACCGACTCCGGCGGCGGCGTGACCTCCTGGGAACCGCCCGCGATCGCGGCCACGATGACTCGAAGCTGCGCCGCAGTGCTCGCATCCACATCGCGTCGTAGCTCCCGATCACCCGCCACTTCAGGATTGGCCACCGCAATGGCGTCGTCGATGCGTTGAACGAAACCGTCGATCACCTCCGGCTGGAGATAGATGGGCGCGAGATTTGCAATCCAGCCGTCCAACTCCGATGTGTCCATGGCGCCTCCCCGACTTGTCACCCTGATTGTGACTTAGTCACAAATCTATCGTCTCACTTCGGCCAAGAAGCCCTAGCAACCCGGTTTCGACTGGTCCACAATCACATCCCTGCAGATTCATCTCACTGCAACCAACCCCTATCTTTGGAGACGCTGGAGTAAATGAACAAACCTTTCGACGGTCAGGTAGTGGTCATCACCGGCGGCGCCCGGGGCATCGGATACGCCACCGCGAAGCGGCTGATCAGCCTGGGTGCGACGGTCGCGATCGGCGACATCGACGAAGCCACTCTCGCGCGAGCAGCCAAGGATTTGGGCATCCGCACGTTCGGGCGCCTCGACGTCACCGACCCCGCCTCGTTCTTCGACTTCCTCGACACCGTCGAAGGTGAACTCGGCCCGATCGACGTGCTGGTCAACAATGCGGGCATCATGCCGGTCGGACGGATCGTCGACGAGGACGACTCCGTGACCAGACGCATCATCGAGATCGACGTCCTCGGCGTGATCACGGGAACCAAGCTCGCATTGCGACGGATGCTTCCGCGCGGACGTGGACACGTCATCAACATCGCTTCGCTTGCAGGCGAACTCCCGTGCCCCGGTTTGTCGACGTACTGCGGCGCCAAGCATGCGGTGTTGGGCTTCACCGATTCTGTCCGCAAGGAAGTTCGTGGCACCGGAGTTCACATCTCGTCCGTGCTGCCGACGCTCACCAACACCCAACTCACCTCGGGCACTTCGGGAATGAAGGGATTCCGAGAGGTTCAGCCGGAGGAAATCGCCGAAGCCGTCGTCGGCTTGATCACCAAACCGCGCCCACGCGTACGCATTACGCGGGTGTCCGGGCTGCTCGTGCAGGCACAGGGCTTCTTCCCCCGGCGGCCGTACGAGGCATTGAGCCGACTGTTCGGCGTCGAGACGCAGTTTCTCGGCGACGTCGACACCGCGGCACGTGCTGCCTACGAAGAACGCGCCCGCGCAAGCTGATCAGGTCAGCTCGGTGGCCGGCCAGTCGAGCAGCTTCGCACCCAGTACGGCAGCGTGGAGCGCGAAGCTGTCGTTGGGATCGTTGACGTTCTGACCGGTGAGTTCACGGATGCGGTCCAACCGGTACGTCACGGCGCGGACGGACAAATGCAGGTCTCGGGCGGTTTTAGCCGTATTGCCGCCGGCGGAAAAGTACGCGAGCAGTGTGTCGATCATCGGTCCAGCGCCACCACGCGCCTCGAGCAGCGGTGTGAGAAGGGTGTGGATCAGGTCGGTGACCGCCGGTCTGTCGTTGACCAGAACCCGGTAGACCAGCAGGTCACGAGCATCGATGATCGGTGCGGTCAACGACAGGCGCTGCGCCAGGTCCAGTGCGTCCAGCGCCTCCCGGTACGACGCCACCACGCCCGAAGCGGTGGTTCGAGGGCGCCCGACAGCGATCTGCCACGTGCCGTCCAAAGGACGCCGCTGCAACTGCACTCGCCCGTCGTCATCGGTCCCCGGCCCGAGAGCCGACCGAATCCCTGCCAGCACGTGGTCGACGGCATCGCGATCCGGCGCCGCGAAAACGACCACCAGTTTGCCGCTCTTGCTGGCGACCAACGCATCGGCGTCACCCTTGCTACCCAGAACGGCACGTTCGACGGCGCGCACCAAAGGGTTGTCGTCGGTGAACTCACGGGCGGCGGTCACTACCGCCACGGCATGCGGACCACTGAGGTGGAGACCGAATCCTGAAGCGCGATCCAACAATCCGACGACGTCAGCGCCGCCGGTCAACAAGTCGTCGACGAACTCGCGGCGTGCCGATACCTGCGAGCGGACCAGAGAACGTCTGGCCAACTGAAACCCTTCGGCCAGTTCGGCGACGGCATCGTCGACGGCACGCAGCATCACTTCGCCGGCCGCGACGACGGCGTTCGGATCCGATTGTGCCGCAATAACAGCAGGCAGTTCACGCCACAGACGCCAGGCCGAGGAGAGATACAGATCGAGCAGGGCTCGCAGGGCGACCCCCTGCTGCGCTGCTTCTTCCCCGCGAGCGCGGAAGCG
Source organism: Rhodococcus sp. 008 (assembly GCF_001682295.1). Classification (NCBI taxonomy): domain Bacteria; kingdom Bacillati; phylum Actinomycetota; class Actinomycetes; order Mycobacteriales; family Nocardiaceae; genus Rhodococcus; species Rhodococcus sp. 008. The sequence goes on from NZ_CP012749.1 coordinate 1,731,905, forward strand.
GTGCAGCTGACGACGCTGCAGCGGCTTCCCCTCGCATACGGCGACACTGAGCACGTCGAGGAAATCACCCAGCAGTTCGACGGGTAGGCCACCGGCGTCATCGGCCCCCGCCGCGGCAACCCGGCGTATGGCGTCGTCAGGTACCCCGGTTCGGCTCACCCTCGCATTCTCTCACTGCCGGCAGCATTGCCTGGCGTCACGAAAGGCGCATCGAACCCGTGTCGATGTACCGCTGATGGAACGAGAATGCCTCGCCCAGGATGTGCGGCGTCTGCCCCGCACCCGGTTGAGCGTCGGCGCGAGCGATGTAATCGTGGAGCAGTGGCCGGAACTCCGGGTGAGCACACTTGTCGACGATCAGGCGCGCGCGTCGCCGCGGCGACAGACCGCGCAGATCCGCCAACCCCTGCTCGGTCACCAACACCTGAGTGTCGTGCTCGGTGTGGTCGACGTGCGGAACCATCGGCACGATCGCCGAGATCTCACCGCCGCGGGCCGTCGACGGGCTCAGGAACATGGACACGTAGCCGTTGCGGGCGAAGTCCCCCGAGCCGCCGATTCCGTTCATGATCTTCGTCCCCATGACGTGCGTCGAGTTCACGTTGCCGTAGATGTCGGCCTCGAGCATGCCGTTCATGGCGATGATTCCGAGTCTGCGCACCACCTCCGGGTGGTTGCTGATCTCCTGCGGACGGAGCGTGATGTGGTGGCGGTAGAAGTCGATGTTCGCGGTCAGTTCTTCGATGCCCTCTTCGGTGAGCGCCAAAGCCGTCGACGACGCATGCGCGACGGTTCCGTCCTTGATCAGCTTCAGCATCCCGTCCTGGATGACCTCGGAGTAGCAGGTCAGGCCGCGATACGGCCCCCGATCGAGCCCTCCGAGCACCGCGTTGGCGACATTGCCGATGCCCGCCTGCAGCGGAAGCAACGTATCGGCCGGCATCCGTCCGGCGCGCACCTCGAAGTCGAAGAATTCCAGGACGTGGCCGGCGATCGCCTCACTGACGGCATCGGGTGCAGTGAGAGGGCTCGCGCTGTCACGGCAGTTGGTCTCGACAACGGCCACAACCTTCGTGGGATCCACTCGGAACGTGGTCTGGCCGATCCGGTCCTCGACACGAATGATCTCGAGCGGCTTGCGATGCGGCGGCAGCGCGGTGCCGTAATAGACGTCGTGAATACCTTCCATCGCCTCGGGCACCCACGAGTTGACTTCGAGGATGACCCTGTCGGCGACGTCCAGCCAGGTCTTGTTGTTGCCAATCGACGCGGAGGGAATCAGTTCCCCTGATTCGGTGATACCGGCGACCTCGACCACCGCGACGTCTACGTTGCCGTAGTAGCCCTCCCACACCTGCTGAGCCACGTGGGAGAGATGGATGTCCACGTAGTCCATACGACCGTCGTTGATCCGGCGACGTGCGGTGGCCTCGGACTGATACGGCATGCGCAGCGCGATTCCGTCGACCTCCGCGAGCAGCCTTTCGGTCTCGGTGGACACAGAAGCGCCGGTCAGGAGATTGATCGTGAAGTTCGATCCGTTGCCGCGGGTCCGGTGAATGCGCTCGGCCAGGGCCGGAATGACAACCTTGGGTGTACCGGCGCTTGCGAAACCGCTGATCGCGACGGTGTCGCCCGGGTTGATGAACTTCACGGCGTCGGACGCGGACATCACCTTCGACGCAAACGCTGTGGCGCGAATGCGGTTGGAGGTGGCGTTGTGTCCGGTCTCACCGAAGGTTGAACTCACGGCACCAGGATAAACAGGGCACGTCGAAGCGATTTACGGGGATAACCCAGACAGAATCGCTCCGACGTGCTATGAGCACCGATCAGTTGACGACGCCGTACACGCCTTCGCCGACCAGGCTCGCAATTCGATATTTCTGGATCTTGCCCGACCCTGTCAGTGGGAACGCCTCCGCGCTGAACCACTCCTTGGGCGCCTTGTGGCGCGCCAGTCGCTCGGTGCAGAACTCGACCAGCTCGGCGGCGGTCGGTTGGTCGGACTCGTCCTTCCAGCGGATGACGGCGACAACTCGCTCACCCCACACCTCGTCGGGCACACCCACGACCGCCACGTCGAGAATCTTCGGATGTGTGAAGATCACGGACTCGACCTCACGCGGATAGATGTTCTCACCGCCGCGGATGATCATGTCCTTGAGGCGGCCGGTAACCCGGACGTATCCACGTTCGTCCATCGTCCCCAAATCGCCGGTATGCAACCAACCGTCCTTGTCCACAGTGTCGGCCGAAGCCTCCGGATTACGGAAGTACTCGGTCATGACGAGGTACCCGCGCGCGCAGATCTCGCCTTGTTCGCCGAGCGGCACGCTGTCCCCGGTCACGACGTCGGAGATCTTCACTTCGACCTGCGGCAACGCGAGTCCGACCGTCTCCGACTTGTCCTCGGGGGTGTCGGCCGGGCTGGTCTGTGTGATGACGGGGCTGGCCTCGGTTTGTCCGTAGACGATGCTGAACCCCGCCCCGAAGGCCGACTCCACCGTGCTGACGAGTTCGGGCGGGACCGACGACCCGCCGGATACGACCACCGAACAGGCCGAAAAGTCGCGACTCGCGAAGCTGGCGTCGTTGATCATCGCGATCAGCATCGTCGGCACTCCACTGACCACGTCAGCGTGAAAGCGTTCCGCCGCATCGAGAACCGCAGTCGGATCGAAGTACTGGATCAGGCCGATCGACATTCTTCGCTGCGCGGCGCCGAGAACCAGGATGCCGCACCCGGCGGTGTGGAACAGCGGCATGGCCGACACAACCGAACCCCGCTCAGGGAATCGGCCTCTCCGACTCACAAAATCGGCATTGTTGACCAATCCGCGGTGATGCAACAGAGCACCTTTGGGAACTCCGGTGGTTCCCGACGTGTACTGGATCTGCGCATTGTCGTCAGGCGAGACTTCCGGCAGAGCGCCCCGTTCGCCCGCCCAACCTCGAACCTGGCGATCCCACTCCTCGAAGTTGACTGCGAGAACTTCTTCTCCCGAAATCGAAATCGCCTCGGATGCAACCGCTGCCATATCGCCACCGCGAAACTTTCCGGTGTGGAAGAGCCCCCGAGACTGGGACTGCGACAAGACGTACGCCAGCTCCTCCGCACCCAACGCCGGATTGGCGGTCACCAGAACCATCCCGGCGAGCGCGGCGCCGTATTGCAGAATCATCCATTCCGGAACGTTCGGAGCCCAGACAGTGATCCGATCTCCGCAGTCGAACTGAGACAAGAGGTAGTGCGCACACCCCTCTGCTTCGTCGAGAAGCTCCGCGAAGGTCCACGTGCGATCGGTTTCAGCCGCCCCGGAAAGCGAATGCGATTGCGTCGGAACCACTTCTCTGATTGCAATCAGATTCGGCGAGTCCGCGGCGCACTCTCGCAGCAGCCCACCCACCGTTTGCTCCTCTATCGGGTCAGACACGTCAGCGGGGAAGTACGACGTTTCGAGAACACTGCTCATCTCACATCCACTTTCTATCGAGGAGGGGTGTCGGACGCGGGGAGCGGCCCGCCTCCGTCTGGAATCTTGCGTCCGGAATCGCGGTACTGAACCGCGGCATGGAATCCGTCGCGCTCGGCAAAATCCTTGAACCAGCGCCCCTCCGGGGAGTGACGCGTAATTCCGTCGAACAGGGTTGCCAGTACCTGGGTGCCTTGCAATCCCATGTTGTCGTACGCCTGGTTGATCATCATCTTCTGCATGGCCAACTGATTGAGCGGAACACCGGCGATGCGATCCGCCAACGCTTCCACCGCCGAGTCCAATTCGTCGGCCGGCACCGCTTCGAGCGCCAATCCCCAGTCAGCCGCAGTGACACCGTCAATGGTGTCTCCCGTCAACAGCATTCGCTTGGCACGCTGGGCGCCGAGCCGGTACACCCACATCGCCGTCGTCGGGCAACCCCACACACGCGCAGGCGGGTATCCGATGCGAGCGTCGTCGGCCATGATCAGCATGTCGCAGGACAGCGCGATGTCACTCCCACCGGCAATCGCATATCCCTGAACCTTGCAGATCGTCGGCTTGAGCGATCGCCAGAGCGTGAAGAAGTCGTCGGTGTTCTGCTTCATCCCGCGAAAGTCCTTGATGGGGTCCCAGACCGGGCCCTGGTTCCACTTTCCGTCAAGGTCGCCTTCGGCAAACTTCTTGAGGTCGTACCCGGCACAAAACGCCTTGCCCGCACCTTGCAAGACGATCACACGGACCTCGTCGTCGTCATTGGCTGCTGCCACCGCGTTTCGAATGTCCGACGGCATCCGGTCGTCGATCGCGTTGAGCCGATCGGGACGGTTGAGCGTGATATACGCTTTACCACCGGACGTCTCGTACTTCAGGGTCGCAAAATCCGTCATCATCGGTCCTGTCGACAGAGCGCGCCTCGCTCGGAACGAGTTGCGCTAGTTCTGGGTGAGGAGCAGGCGAACGACGCCTGCCCATTGACTGATCGAACGACGCGCAGACGCGTCGCTCTTCTGCACTGCCCGGGACAGCGCCAAACCACGGAGCATCAGCACCGTCAGATCTGCAATCTGCGAATAGTTCTCGGAAGCAACAATTTCGGGACCGAAAGCGTCGTGGACAACTCGCCGCAGATCCCGTCCGGCGATTCGCTCCGATTCCCGGAGCACCTCGGCCAACACCGGATCCGTCCGCGCTGCGGACCACAGTTCGAGTTCCGCTTGAAATGGCGGCTGAGTCAACGCCGAATACAGAGCGGAGATCGAGTTCTCGATCGTGTCAACCGACGAATCCTGCCGAGACATGGCAGCTCTTACCGCCACCTCGTTCCGTACGACGATGTTCGACACCAACGCCGCAGTGAGCTCCTGCATGTTCGGAAAGTGGTGCAGCAGAGCGCCCCGACTGACCCCGGCAGCGGTTTGCACCGACTGCGCCGTCAGAGATGAATAACCGTCCGCTATCAGTAAATCCGTTGCCGCATCGAGAATCCGGTGGCGCGTCGCTTCGCGCTGCGCATCGCGCAGGGTCACGGTCTCACCTCCAACTTCTCAAGTGGCATGGATCACAGTTTCACAGTCCATTCAGACTGTCAATGGCCGAAAGCCTCCGGCGTACTCTCGATGCACCGGCCCTTCGGACTGATCGGAGCAACACGTGACGACCTCACCGCCGACCGTCTCGCTGACGCTCGACCAACTTGCTTCACGCGCTGCTTCCCTGATCACCGACGACGGTCGGAGAATCCTCGGCATCACGGGCGCACCGGGAGCCGGAAAGTCGACGGTGTCACAGGCAATTGTGCGGAAATTAGGTTCTCGTTGCTCCATCGTCGAGATGGACGGTTTTCATCTTGCCAATCGGGAACTCGACCGACTCGGCAGGCATGAACGCAAAGGCGCACCGGACACCTTCGACGTCGACGGCTACGCGGCTCTACTACGCCGACTCCGAGCCTCGAACTCGACGGTCTATGCTCCGGTCTTCGATCGCGAGTTCGACGAATCAATAGGCAGCACAACGGCTGTCGATCCATGTACACCGCTGATAGTCACCGAGGGGAACTATCTCCTCCTACCCAGTGGTGGATGGCAGGAAGTGCGAGCAGCACTCGACGAGGTCTGGTATCTCGACGTTCCGGAGGAAACTCGGACGAAGCGCTTGGTGAAACGCCACAGCCGCTTCGGAAAGAGTTCCGAAGCGGCTGCAGAGTGGGTGAAACGGGTAGATCAGCCGAACGCCGAGTTGATCAGCGCAGTCAGGCCACGCGCGGATCTGATCGTCAGAATCGAACGGTCCGAGCCTCACTGATGTCAGCTGAAAACCTAAGAACCGCCGCCGGTTCCGAGAAAAGTGGCCAGCCCGGCAACTCCGGCGATTCCGCCGAATATCGCCGCCAATGCACCGGCGACGGTGATAACGCTGTCGAGCGCTTTGAGATCGGTGTCGGATGAACCCATGGCAGTCTCCTGGAGTCAGAATTGAAAGTGGGGTTGAATGTGCGCCGAAGTGCGCAATGTTGCACACGTCACTTTACCGGCATTCGCGACCCGAATCAACGAAAATTCTCTCTAAACATGTTGCACTGCAACATATTCAAACAGCAGCTTGCAGGTCCACCGAGGCACGACGACGGCCACCGTCCCGCAGCGCGGGCAGGTGGCCGTCGTTGGATATTGCCGAGGAGTCAGACGCTCGTCACATGCATGACGTGCTTGGCCCTCGTGTACTCCGCCAGTGCGAGCTCCGACAGATCCTTGCCGTAACCCGACCCGGCGAAGCCACCGTGAGGCATCTCAGCGGCGAGCATTCCGTGGGCTCCCACCCAGACGCAGCCGAAGTCCAGTTCGGCCGTCATCCTCATCGCGGTGCCGTGGTCGGACGTCCACACGCTCGACGCGAGAGCGTACTTGGTCCCGTTCGCAAGTTCGATCGCTTCAGCCTCGGTGGAGAACGACTGTACGGTGACAACCGGCCCGAATATCTCTTCCTGGACCAGCTCATCTTCCTGCTGCACCCCGGAAATAACAGTCGGCAGATAGAAAAACCCTGGTCCAGCTGGCTTTCCCCCGCCAATACATACGTTCGTATTTGCTGAGCGTCTCTCTACCAACTCCGCCACTCGATCACGGTGAGCGCGGCTGACCAGGGGGCCGAGACAATCGCCCGATTCCGGTCCGCCCAACCTCAAGTCCGCGGCCGCAGCCGTCAACTTCTCGGTGAACTCCTCCGCAACCTCCTCTTGAACGAGAATCCTCGTCGCAGCGGTGCAATCTTGACCGCTGTTGTAAAAGGCCCCGGCAACAATCCCCGCGACTGCGCCGTCGAGGTCCGCGTCGGCGAAAACAACGGCGGGTGCCTTGCCTCCGAGTTCGAGATGCAACAGCTTGACGTCTTCCGACGCGGCCTTTGCGACCGAAATACCCGCTCTCGTCGATCCCGTCAGCGCAATCATCCGAGGAACCGGATGAGCGACGAGCGCGGCTCCGGTATCGCGATCGCCGCACACTACGTTCAACACCCCGGGCGGATAGATCTGCGCTGCAAGCACTCCCAGCATCACCGCGGTTTCCGGCGTCTCCTCGGCCGGCTTGAGCACGAGGGTGTTTCCCGTCGCGAGTGCCGGCGCGATCTTCCAGACCGCCATCATCAACGGGTAGTTCCAAGGAGCGATCGCACCGATCACGCCAATGGGTTCACGTCTGACATAAGACGTAGCACCCTCCGTGTACTCCATTGCGGCAACGCCCGGCAGAGAGCGGGCAATACCCGCGAAGTACCGCAGAAAGTCAACACACTGCGGGATCTCGTCGTCTCGCACCTGCCTGAGAGGCTTGCCGGTACTGCGGCATTCGACCTCGAGGAAATATTTCGCGTTTGCTTCCAGCGCGTCCGCGAGGGCCAGCAGCAACTCCTGACGGCGCGCAGGGGTGGACCGGCGCCAGGACCGCGCAGCCTTCTCGGACGAACGGCAGGCTCGGTCGACGTCATCGGCGGAACCGACGGCAGCACGGGCGTATACATTGTCGGTCACCGGATCGACCAGCACGGAAAGTCTACCTGCCGGGCTCTCGCACGTTCCGTTGATCACGTGACCAAACGCTGCGACAGTCATCGAAGTTTCCACCGTCATGAGCGCGATCCGGGGAGCGCGACGAAGAACTTCTTCGACGGCTCAACCGTCTCCCAGGTACCGCGAAACGACTGCGGCACGAAAAATGCTTCCCCAGCGGAGAATTCGCGACGGTTTCCATCGAGGTCGATCAGCGCCACCCGGCCGCTGATCATGATGCAGACCTCGTCGTACGGATACGGGTCGCACAAGAGCGTGCCGGGCTCGCCTTCCCAACCACCGCCGAAGTATTCCCCGTTCGGATCTCCGAATGACCTCCATTCGGATTCCGACCAGTTCGGGCTCGCGTCGTCACCCCACTCCGGGATGAACCGCGTCCCCTGCCCTGGCCCGAACATTCGAATGTCGTTGACACTCATGTCATTTTTCCTTCGTGTTGGAGCTGGAAATTCGTGCAGCAAACAGATTCAGTACGTTTGCAGTTATTCGTTCGGTGAACGGATCGTGATGGATCAGCCCGTTCACCCATTCGGTGGAACCTGCGTTGAACACGGAGCCGAGACCTCGCTTGTGACAGGCGACCATTCCCGATCCGTATTCGAGATCACGAAGGTGATCTGGAGGCTCACTGCCATAGAAGCATTCGATGATTCCCTGCACTTCGGCGAAAGGCGCACCGATCGGAACTTTCCCGTTCCATTTGTCCCGCGAACCCGAAACTGCCGGCGCCATCGCGATGATCTCCAGATCCTCGGGAGCGCCGTCGACGCCGGTCGCATACGGCTGGCCCTTCCGGAACGTGAAATCCACGCCGTCCATCTCGAATCCGGCAACACAGATCGGGGCGATCCCGAAGTTGTCTCCGTAGTACAGGTCGGTTCCGTTCAACGCCCAATGATCCGGCCGGTATACCGTGAAACCGCCCGAAGACCTGGGAGTTGTTGCACCGTAACGATTGTAGACACCGGCCATGCCGGTCAATCCCATCGTCCACGCCCCCGGTCGGGCAACCTCGGGCGAATCCCACGCCGTCGTCACCCGGGTCGGGTCGACTTCTCGCATCGGATCGTCGAACGGATTCTTGTAACAGACTTGTGCGTCGTTTTCGAGGCGTACCTGCCACAGGAAGTTCCCGCCGAATCGCGCCAGACCACCACCCTCTTCGACGAAATCATCTATGCGGTCACGCATCTCCCAGGACCAGTACTCGTCGTGACCGACGACAACTGCGCATGAATATCCATGCAGCGCTGACGGATCGTTATGCAGATCGTGTTGTGTCACGTGGTGGACGCGGAACCCCTGCTCTTCCGCCCAGACCGTGAACGGCCTCTCGTAAGTGGCCCAGAAGGCGTCCGCATGGTGACGCGAGTAGCCGTTCACCCACGCCCATTCGTACGGCGGGTGACGGGGTATCCATCCGATTCCCGGTGTGTCGGTGTGGATGTTGCGTGCTGCGCCCTCGGGTTTGCGCAACATCCCCCGCGCGACGGGACGCTGCGTCGAGGAAATCGGTGTCGGCACATCGCCGGAGCCGTCCGGAACACCTCGGTAGTGGTTTGCCCCACCCCAGTCGTTGTAGGCCAACATCGTGCTGGTGGTGTGAATGAGTACGAAGTCGGCATGCTCGGGTTCGCGCGCCTTGACGACGAAGAAGCCCTCCCGCTCAATAGTCACCCCTTCGTGGAGCATCCGGACCAGAACCAAGTACATGCCGGACGTCCACTTCGGATCTATCTCGACGGCAAGGGATTCCGACCAGTCGCAGCCCACTGCGTACGCGTCGGCAGGCGTCTGCTGCTGCTTGCCCGGCAGACCGACGTATTGCGCGACCTGTTGCGGCCGGGCGCCGTCTCGAACAATTTCGAGGTCGTATTCTTCTGCGGTGGTATGCACTCGGATCGAGACGGTGTCACCACCGAAGTACGAGAACCTGTCCGCATAGACCCATATCTCGGGAGCGCCCGGAACAATTCCGGGACGTTCGACCAACCCTCCGGGGACCGACCATGCGTATTCGCTCATGCCGACAACTCCTCGACCGAGTGTTCACGTACGCGCATCCCGCGTCCCACGCCGAATGCGAAAGCCAACAGCAATGGCACTGCCAACAAGAAGTTTTGCGCGGTGGTCAACCCGGTCAGGTCACTCATGTTCATCAAGAGGTATCCGAGCGCGACGATCAACGCCACTGCAGCGAGCGAGGGTGCAATCAACCTCTGCCACAGACCTTCACCGCGAGAATCCTGCGAGAAGAACCTGAGCACGGCGACGGAAGTGAGAACCTGCAACACCAGCACACCGATGATCGTTGGTGTATTCGTCCACACGACTACTTGGGTGTACGGGTCTGCGGGCGTCAGCGCAAAGCCGGCGATTGCCGCGAATACCAGTGCGCCTTGTGTGATTCCGGCGACGCTCGGCGTTCCAGTGGTCGGCGAAACCCGTGCAAGCGCGGCAGGAAAGACTCTCGCGCGCCCCATGGTGAGCAGATAGCGACTGCAAGCATTGTGGAGGGCAAGGCAACCCGCGAAGAAGCTCGTGACGATCAACAGATGCATCACGTCGGTCATCATGGAGCCGGCAAATTCATTGTTGAGATCGAAGATCAGCTCGGACGGGTCACCGCCGAGTAGGTCGCCCATCCGACTCGGGCCGACGGCCTGCACGATCACCCAAGCACAGAATGCGTAGACCACAGCCAGAACAGTGACTGCTGTGTAGGTCGCACGCGACACTGTGCGTTTGGAATCGACAACTTCCTCGCTGTAGATCGCCGTTTGCTCGAAACCGACGAAGGAGGTGAAGGTCAACACGAAGACGCTCGCCAGTCCGGCTGTCATGAAGGTCGACGGCGAAAAACTGTCGAGCGACAGTCCTTCGTGGCCGCCTTTCAACAGAACCGCCACACAGAAGACTGCGAGGACGCCGAGCTCGAGCGCCATCAAAACGGCCAGCACCTTCGCGCCGATATCGACCCTGCGATATCCCACCACCACGACCAGAACTGCGACCGCCAATGCGCAGGTGTAGACGGAAACGGTTACTCCCAAGAACAACTCGATCGTCGACGAGAGAAAGATGCCGCAAGCGACGACGAATCCGATCTGGCCACCGAGATAGCCGATGTAAGCCAGCACAGAGGCGCCTGCGCCGACTGTTTTTCCGAGCCCTTCGGTGATGTAGGCGTAGAACGCGCCCGCGCCGCGGATATGCCTGCTCATCGCCGTGAAGCCGACGGCGAACAGTAGATAGACGATCCCGGGAACGACGTACCCCACCGGAAGCGCAGCGCCGGAAACCATCAGGCCCAGTGGCGCGAATCCCACCAGGATCGTCAGTGGCGCCGCTGCGGCGATGACGAAGAAGACCAGATGACGGCTGTTGATAGTTCCGGCGCGCAGGCCCGAGGATGACGTGGGAGAACCGGATTCAGAATGCGTTCCTGCACCGGGAGGGTCGGTTTTTTCGGTCATGGGGAGGCTCCGCGAGTTAAGGCAAGTATGCGCCTGCCTGGTCAGGTTTCCCGAGGTTCGCCCGAATTTCTCTCGACGTTCGCCCGGTGTTCCTAAGAGAGTGCCGAATCGTTTCATCAGTGTCAATACCTGCGCTGAAACGATTCGACGTTTTGTTTTGAGGTGCCCCTCACCGGTGCACGCAACATGCCGAAACGATTGATCGATAGGCTGGAGACAAACCGACCAACGAGTAGAAACGATCCGCAGTGGCTACCCCTGTTTCGCCGACGCTTCGTGATGTCGCCAACGCCGCCGGCGTCGCGGTGTCCACGGTCTCCTATGCACTCAACGGCAAGGGCCGGGTCGACGCGGCCACTCGCGCTCGGGTTCGAGAGGTTGCCGACCGCCTTGGATACCGTGCCAATCGGTCGGCCCAGAATCTCAGGTCAGGCCGGACTGCCACCCTCGGGTTGATGCTCCCCGCTCCCGACCAACTGTCATCGGCCGAGTACCTCAATTTCGACTGGTACGGGCGCGTGGCGACCGCCGCGACCCAGGCTGCATTCCACGCCGATCACTCACTCCTCCTACTGCCGTCGATGAAAGATCCGAACGGACTGCGGCGCATCGAGATGGACGGCGTACTGGTCGTCGACCCGATGGTCGACGACCCGCGCGTCGAAGTTCTGCAGAAGATCGGAATCCCCTCTGTCGCAGTGGGTCCTGGACAATCCGGGCAGTTCGGATACTCCACCTCACCGGACCTCGTCTCCACCACGGAGACTCTTCTGAACCACCTCGCCGAACGTGGCGCAAGGGACATTTTCGTCCTCACTCCCGGAATGCATTCGGAGTGGACCCGCGCAACGACTTTCGCTTACTTCGAGTGGTGCCGCGCCCGAGGCGTGGCACCACGCACCAGCGAGGAATTGACGTCGTTTCCGGGCGCCAGCACCGTCGGAGGCCTCATCGGGGCCGCGTATGCGGCCACCCGCGAGGCCCTCGACTCCTCGACTCCGCCTGACGCGATCCTGTCGTTGATTCTCGGTTGCGCCCCGGCAGCGGCGCGAGCGGCCCTCGATCTCGGGCTGTCGATTCCGGGTGACGTCTTGATTGCACAGGACAGTGACGAACCCGCCCTGCTGGTTTCCCAGCCCCCGATCACTGCCTTCGACTTCTTCCCCCAAGAACAGGCGGCAGCGGCCGTAGATGCACTGTTGGCTCTGGTCAACGGTGACGAACCCCCAGTTCAGAGCTATACGCGTAGCGAACTCCGCGTGCGAGCGAGCACGGCCCATTCGCTCACACCATAAATTCACCTGGCACCGATAGACTGATTTCCGAATTATCGTCCGTCGCCTGCCGAGAGGAATCAGGTCATCGCGCACCGCTCCCGCGACCGCTTGGCCGGGTATCTCGCCGTAGTGCTGGTCTGTGCACTCGCCCTCCTCGCATCTGTCAGCAGTGCGACCGGCCTCGACCGCGACGTCGCTCCGGTCCGCATCGCCTACGCCGCGGCCGCAGACACTTTCGGCGATCTGTATCTTCCAGAAGGATCGGACGGTGACCTGCCGGTCGTCGTACTCATTCACGGCGGTGGATGGGCCCAGAAGAGCAATCTCGAATACGCGGGCGCGTGGGCAAAAACCCTGACCCCGTACGGAATTGCGGTCTGGAACATCGAATACAGACGCGTCGGCGGTCAGGGTGGTTGGCCGACCACGCTCTCCGATACCGTTACGGCCACCAACGCTCTGGCCGGCATCGTTCAGGAAAAGGCCTCCGGGCGACTGGATTTGAGCCGTGTACACATCGCCGGCTACTCCGCGGGTGGACAACTTGCCGCCTGGGTCGCATCGCGATCCCAACAGGGTGCAGACGCCCCGGAACCAAACCTCTCGGTGCCGGTTCGCTCGACGACGATCATGGCCGGCGTCTTCGACATGACGCTCGCCGCAACCGCGGGCAAAGATCGATTTGTTCGAAATCTTCTGGGCGGCATGCCTACCGATCATCCCGATCGCTACCGCATCGCATCACCGATCGAGCACCTCCCCACCGGCCTCCCCGTCACGGTGATCCACGGACTCGGAGACAAGGTCGTGTCGGTCGAACAGAGTCGGCGCTATGCCCGTGCCGCCCGAGCAGCAGGCGACGTGGTCGATCTGATCGAACTTCCCGGCGTCGGCCACGGCGAGTTCGGCAACCCGACGACCGACGCCTGGGCTACCACCAAGCAAGCAATAATCGGCCACATAAATGCCTCTTGAGCAGGTAATACGGGCCACAGTGCTCTCAGCCGCTCGAAATAGAATTAGCTGAAACTCAATCGATGACGTACGGTGGGGTTATCAGAGGGCAGCCGTCAGTCAGGCAGCCGGTCGCTTCGCCCGGAACAACAGTTCCAGTATTCGTTCCAGGGGCAGACTTCCAGTTCGGTGCAAATCCGCGCCTTTGATCACTACGCACTTTCATCAGTCCCGCAGATTGTTGACCAGGCCGAAGGCTCCGACGGAGTCCGCCGCCAATCGCGTACCGACTGCACCAGTATCAACATGCGCTACACACCGCACGGGCCCAAAGACCCTGCGGTTCAAAGGAATACCTTGATCAACACCATGATTCACCCCGACGACACGAACAACCAGACGAACAGCAACTCGACGAACGGTCTACGGATCCCGACTACTTCGGGCCGGATCCGCGAGCGCGGTATCGAAATCGTCTGCACCCTCTACCGTTGCAGCACCGACGAAGCCGCCGAGCTGTTGCTCCGACATTCTCAGACCAACAACCTCAAGGTCACCAGCCTGATCAAAGCGCTTGTCGCCCTGATCGACGAAGACACGTCCGGCACTGGTTACGGAAGCAGTAACACGCTGGCGTCTCACTTCTGGCTGCGTGAGATCAGAAATCTCAGCCAGGCCCACCGACGCAGCGATCATTTTCATCGCCATCTCGTCGGCGCGTAACCGGCGCTGAGCGACAGCTGACCTGAAACGACAGCTGGGGCAGTACACGGAAATCGTGTACTGCCCCAGCTGTCGTGTTTTCAGTTGTCAGGCGGAAGCCGACTCTCGGCAGTCAGGCGGAAGCCGACTCTCGGCAATCAGGCGGAAGCCGATTCCTTGTTCAGGCCCTGCTGAGCACTGTCGGTATCGGTCGCCTCGTCCACGTGCTGCGGAGCGAAGAGCAGGCACACGATGCTCAGGATGCACATGCCGATCAGCAGTGCGATGACCGGCCAGATGCTGCCGGTTGCCTTGTACATCAGCGTCGACACCAGCGGTGACAGTCCGCCGAAGATAGCGCCTGCACCTTGGTACGCCAACGAGATGCTCGTGTAGCGCGCCTGCGGCTTGAACATCTGCGACAGAACAGCGGCGATCGGACCGTACGTGGCCGCCAGCACCAGTCGCATGACAGCGAAGGTCAGGAAGATCAGGAACACGGATCCGGACTTCAGCACCAGGAACTGCGGCGCTGCGAGAATCGCGACTGCCGCAAGGCCCCAGATGACGACGCGGACGCGTCCCACCTTGTCGCCGAGCCACGCCACGCCGAGAGTCGCGATCAACTCGACCACTGCAGCGACACTGAGCGCGTTGAGAATCAACGTCTCCGACAATCCGACGTCGGGGTCGGTTGCGTATGCCGTGATGAAGGTCGTCACGAGGTAGTAGCCGCCGACTGCGACGGGCAGAATGCCGATGCCCAGGATGATCGGGCGCCAGTTGGTCACCAGCGCGTACTTGAGCGGGAGCATTTCCGGTACGTCCGCGGACTTCACCTCGGATTCGAAAACCGGGGACTCTTCGACCTTCAGGCGAACGACCAAGCCGACGAGAATCAGCAGCGCCGAGCAGAGGAACGGCAGTCGCCAAGCCCACTCGCGCAGAGCGTCGTCGCCGAAGGTGGAGAGAATGCTGAAGAAACCTGTGGCCAGGAGCGCGCCGGCCGGGTTGCCCAGCTGAGCGAAACCGCCGTAGAAGGTCTTCTTGTCCTCGGGTGCATGCTCGACGGCCATCAGGACCGCGCCGCCCCATTCGCCGCCGACGGCAAAGCCTTGGACGAAGCGGAGCAGTACCAGCAGTAACGGCGCCCAGAACCCGATCGACGCGTAAGTGGGCAACATGCCGATGAGGAACGTGCCTGCACCCATCAGCGTCAAAGTCACCACCAATGCGGTGCGTCGGCCCATCTTGTCACCGACATGGCCGAACACGATTCCGCCGAGCGGGCGAGCGAAGAAACCGACGGCGTATGTCGCGAACGCCGCCGCAACGCCGGTCAGGCGGTCGGTTCCGGGTGGGAAGAAGATGTCACCGAACACCAGGGCGGCTGCCGTGGCATACACGTAGAAGTCGTACCACTCGATAGTTGTACCGACGAAGGCTGCAAATCCCGCCTTGCGGGCCTTCACGATCTGTTGCTCTCGGTTCATTACTTTTCCTCGGTGGTCGAAGTGCTCGACAATAGGTGGTTATGACCTGAATGTGCGAGTTCGCCGTCGATCCAGGTCTCTCGGACCTCGATCTGCGCAATCGCGTCGGCCGGAACCTCGAGGGGATCCGCGCCCAGAATGACGAAGTCGGCCCGCTTGCCGACCGAGATGCTGCCCAGCTCTGCTTCGCGGCCCAGCGCACGCGCACCGTTGAGGGTATGAGCCTGCAATGCCTGGTCGGCGGTGATGCGGAGTGCATCGGAGCCGAGCTGATGACCCTGACGCGTCACACGAGTAACGGCTGCCTGAATTGCTTCGAGCGGCTTCGGCTCTGCGACGGGGGCGTCGGAGCTGATGGTCACGGGAACTTCGGCAGCGATGAACTCGCCGAGCGGGTTGAACCGCTCGCCCGGAGTGCCGATCGCAGCGGTGACGCCCTCGCCCCAGTTGTAGTAGTGCTGTGGCTGGTTCACCGGGTAGACACCGGCCAGGTTCATCCTTGCGATCTGCTCGGCCGTCGGGAGTCCGCAATGCTCGATGCGGTGACGAGCGTCGGCGTCGGGGTGAGCCTTCTGCGCAGCTTCGATGGCATCGAGCACCATGTCGATGGCGGTCGGTGACTGAGCGTGCGTGGCGGTCTGCAGACCCACCGAATGTGCCTTGGCAATCAGCTCCGAGTAGTCCGCCGGCTCGTGGTAGAGCTGCCCGGTGCGGCACGGGTCGCCCACGTAGCCGTCGGGGAAGTATGCGGTCCAGCCTCCGAGTGTGCCGTCGGCGTAGAACTTGATGCCGCCGAACGCGAGCCGCGAATTGCCGAAGGCGCCGTGCATTCCCGTGTCGATGACGTGATCGAGGAGGTGGCTGAGCATGTACATGCTGACGCGGGTCTTGAGCTGATCCTGCTCGGCCAGACGCAGGTACATGTCGAATTCACGCCGGGTCACCTGGCAGTCACCGATGGTGGTGACGCCACCGGCCAGGAACTTGTCCTGAGCGACCGACAGCTGGCGAAGGTGCTCTTCCGGCTCGTCCTCGAGATGGAAGTTGGGGCCGTGATGGCCGACCTTCACTCCGTTGACGCCGGTGAGAATGTTGCACGCGGCGTCGGAGAGCTCACCGGTGAGTTCGCCGTCTTCATCTCGGAAGAACTCGCCACCGGCCGGATTCTCGGTGCTCGCGTCGATACCGTGCTTGTCGAAAGTGAAGGAGTTGACGACGCCGCCGTGACCGCTCGCGTTCATGAGGTAGACCTCGCGATCGGTGGCCACCTGATCGAGCTCTTCCTTGAGCGGGTGACGCCCTTCGATCAGGTTGCGGTGCTCGTAGCCGTATCCGCGAATCGGGACGCCCGCAGGTGCTGTGAGCGCCGCTTCCTGAAGTAGCGCAATGATTCCGGGGATGGAATGTGCCTTCTCCGGCCCACAGTCCACCCAGCTGAGCATCTGCCCGTACATCAACGGGTGTGCATGTGGATCGACGAAGCCGGGGACGACGGTGGCGCCGTCGAGTTCGACCACCGCGGTTGTGCGAGTGCTCAGCCGACGCGCCTCGGTGCGGCATTCCTCGAGCGTTCCCACCGCTGCAAAGCGGTTTCCGAACACCAGGAACGCTTCGGCTCCCACCGTGCTGTCGTCAACGGTGTGGATCTTGGCGCCGGTGAAGATCGTGCCGGTGGCGTCGAGAGGCGAGGCTTCGTGCGTGTGCAACTTGCGCATGGTGGTCCTTCGTCGAGATGGTGGTGCAGGTCACTGCGTGTTGAGCGAAAACTACGCCCTGACCTGGAGCTATGCAATGCATCAAAGTTTCAGACCAGGCGGTATACAACTTTTTTGTATGAGTTCTTGAGCATTTCTGCACTTATCCACATCATCCATGGCCACATGCGACTGTTCTAATAGGAAGCTCATACAGAAAAATCTCTGGAAAAGTTGGGGCAACCATGACGGTCGATCTCGATTCCAAGCTCATTGCCGCACTTCAGCGCAACGGGCGAGCGACGTACCGCGAACTGTCCGTGGCGGTCGACGCCCCACGAGCGGCGGTGTCCACCAGAGTGCAGGCGCTACTCGACTCGGGAACGGTGTCCGTAGTGGCCGTCGCGCACCCCGAACTTCTCGGGCTGAAGGCGCTTGCACACGTCTCGATCGCAGTGTCCGGACCGATGACCCCGGTGCTGGACGCGTTGATCGCATCCGAGGCCGCCGTCTACATCTCGGCAGTCAGCGGGCAGTACAACGTGATTGCGGAACTTCGGGTGCCCAGTCACGACGATCTGTACCGTGCCATCGCCGAACTCCGCTCACAACGTGGCGTTCGATCCGTGAGCACGCTGGTCTACGTCGACGTCATCAAGGGAATCTTCATGCCCGAGACCGCTTTACAAGCCGATATCCGACTCGACTCGACAGATGTCGCGTTGATCGAACTGCTCGAGCGCAACGGGCGAATGCCCTTTCTCGAGCTGGCCGAACACACCGGACTGTCGCCGAGCGCCGTGCGCAACCGGGTCAATCATCTGATCGCGAGCACGGCACTGCGCGTCGGCGCTGTCGTAAAGCGGCGAGGTGGTGGCCGAACGCTGGCGATGGGCATCGGCGTCAATCTGGGCTCACGGGACGACAACGCGGTATCGGAGATCGAGTCGCTGCCCGGAATCGAATTCCTCGCCCGGACCCTCGGACGATACGACGTGATCGCGACGGTCGCCGCCAACTCCTCGAGCGACCTGCATGCGCTGTCCGAGCGAATCCGCGGGATCGACGGTGTCAGCGGCTTGGAATCTTGGGCACATCTCGAGGTATTCAAGGAGCACTACGCCCGCAGCCTGGACGTACGCGGGTAATTTCCGAGTCATTGACCCACTTGGTCGGGCTCGCTAACCTCGATCAAGTCATTGACCCACTTATCCGAGGTGACATACATGGCCGATTCCGGACGCAAGGTAGACATCGTCGCCGCGGCGATCGAGGAGGCGATCTCGACCGGTCGATGGCCCGTCGGATCGAAACTCCCGCCGGAGACCGCATTGGTCGAAGAATTGGGAGTCGCCCGAAACACCATGCGCGAAGCGGTACGGGCGCTTGCACACGCCGGAGTTCTGTCCGTACGCCACGGTGGCGGCGTGTACGTCATGGCGGCGTCGCCGGTCGAAGGACTACTCGGGCGCAGGCTCGCCAGAGGTGACGTTCTCGACGTACTGAGCCTGCGACGCGGACTCGAGGTCGAAGCCGCGCGACTTGCAGCGCAGCGCCACACCCCCGAAGATCTCGCGCGGATACATGCAGCCTGGAATGCCCACCCCGGTCATGTCGGCGGCTTCACTGTCGAAGCCGGCATGGCCCTGCACCTTTCGATCGTCGAGGCGTCCCACAATTCCGCACTGATCGACGTCTACCGGGGAGTCCTTGCCGCCGTGACGGATTCGCTGTCCGCAGTCAGTGTCGGTCCAGGTTTCCACGTCGACGAGCACCGACCCTTGATCGCAGCCATCGAGGAACGCAACCCCGACGAAGCAGCGCACGCGGCAGGCGCAGCGCTCGACACGGTCATCGACGCCGTCGAAAGGAGCTTGGCGTGAATCGGGGAAACTGGAACGGTACGACCTATTCGCCTCTTGCCGAGCAACTCTCACCGGCATCGACGGAGGCACTGCGCTCGATCGGGCATGTGAGCACGGTGTACGACGTCTGCGCCGGAACCGGGAACTTTGCGCTCCCGGCGGCTCAGTCAGGCATGACGGTCCACGCACTCGACCTCTCCGCCAGCCAGCTCGAGGTCGCACGCGAACGCTGGATTCCCCACCCCGGCACTACCCAACCCAACTTCACGATCGGCGATGCGCAGTCTTTACCCTGGCCGAATTCGAGTGCCGACGCCTGCGTCAGCATCTTCGGGATCATCTTCTGTCCCGACCCCTCGATTGCCCTCGCAGAGATGATGCGGGTGACCCGGCCAGGCGGAAAGATCTGCGTCGCAACGTGGTCGGAGAACGGGTGGGCAGCAGCACTCCGCCGGGAGGCCGCCTCGGCGTGGAATGGCATCACACCACTACCGACGACATGGTCGAGCTCGAGCGAATTCGAGAAGGCAGCAGCCGGATTGGAGTCGGTGAGCTCGGCCTCGCACCTGCTCGAGTGGCAACTACCAGCCGGATCGGATCCCGTCGAGGAACTGTGCGACCAGGCACCGGCGTTGAAGAACTTTCGCGAGGCCGTTCGAAGCACAGGGAATTGGGCTTCGATGTCAGCGCACCTCCGCTCGACGCTCGAGCCCTATCTCAGGTCGAGCGCGGCCGGCCCCGTCGCCACCAGCGAATACGTCCTCCACACGGGCACTGTCCCGAACTCTGACACCGCGCTCTTCCGAACGCGCGGGTAACCCTCTTGGCCGGATACGGTCTCTTCACCGTCCACCGAACCGAAGAGGCCCGCTTGATGTCTGAATCGAACTCCCTACCTGAATTGAAGCAAGCATCGCAGCAAGCATCGAAACAAACCTTGTCCATGTCCGTCCTCATGACGCCGGACATGTCAAACTTCTCGGGCAACGTGCACGGCGGAACGATTCTGAAGTTTCTCGACCAGGTTGCCTATGCGTGCGCGAGTCGATATGCCCAGACCTACGTCGTGACTCTGTCGGTGGATCGTGTGGTGTTCCGCGAACCGGTGCATGTCGGCGAACTCGTCACGTTCAGCGCTTCCGTCAATTACACCGGGCGCACCTCGATGGAAATCGGAATTCGAGTCGAAACCGAAGACATTCTTCTCGGAAAATCTCGCCACACCAATAGTTGCTATTTCACGATGGTGGCGATGGGAAGCGACGGGAAACCGGCTGAGGTACCCCAACTCCGGCCGACCGGAACAATCGCCAGGCAGCGATTCGAGGCCGGGCGACGGCGTCGTGAACTGCGCAGAGAGAACGAGCTTCGTGAACAGTCCATCCGGGCCGCAGTTCGGGACTTAACGCCCGAACACGATGACTGAATCCAGTCATATTTAAGTTATAATCTTATGCATTAAGCTGATCGAGTGACTTCGAAGGCACGGGAAAAGTATGACGTTGTGATTGTCGGCGCGAGCATCGCGGGATGCGCGGCCGCCATCATGTACGCCCAGCAAGGTCTGCGGATAGCGCTTCTCGACGCTCGCTCCGACATCCGGGCGCACAAAGTCCTGTGCACTCACCACCTGCAACCGTGCGGTGCCCCGATCTTGCAACGACTCGGCGCCACGGAAAAACTGCTCGCCCTGGGAATGGTGGAAACCGTTCCGACATTCTGGACCCCGTGGGGAATGATCACCCCTGATGCCGCAGAGAACTCACCGCCACCTGGGTTCAACGTCCGAAGGGAAACTCTCGACCCCCTACTGCGCCAACTCGCGAACGACTACCCGAACGTCGACCTTCTTCTCGGGCATCGCGTTTCCGGACTGCTGACCGAGAACGGCACTACTGCAGGCGTCTACGGCACCGAACAGGGTTCGGCCTTCACTGTCGGAGCACGATTGACCGTCGGAGCAGACGGCAAGGATTCGACCGTCGCACGATCCGCTCGTTGCGACTCCGTGACTGCATCCAACGGGCGTTTCAGCTATTTCGCCCAACTCTCCGGACTCGAACGACCCGGCGGAGAAACGTCATTGTCGTGGTTCATGGATCCCGACGTCGCCTATCTGCTCCCCAACGACGGCGGAATCAGCGTGCTGGTCGTCTTCCCTGCCCTCGACAAGCTCGGCTCGTTCGCTGACGACCTGTCTACTGCTTTCCTCGAGTACGCCAACGCATTACCCGGCGCTCCGCTTGTTCGGCGAGAGCACATCGTCGGGAAGATCGTTGGTACCAAACACTTCTCCACAACCCTCACCGAACCCGTAGGTAACGGGTTCGCACTCATCGGCGACGCTGCGGCAACCAACGACCCGTTGTGGGGTATCGGATGCTCGTGGGCACTCGAGACCGCTCAGATGCTGGTCGATGCGACCGTGCACATGCTGACGGAGACGCCGGCAGACACACTCGACTCACATCGGAACGTGAACGCTGCATTGACCGAATACCGTAGCGCCAGAGCGAGTATGACGAATCACATCGACTACATGAGTGGTTACGCCGGTGGGCGAAAGTTCACCGCGATCGAACGTCTGCTCATCTCCGCGGCCACCCACGACCACGACGAAGCCCGAAGGTTCTACTTGTTCGGTTCCCGGTTGATACCGGCCGAACAGTATCTCTCGACTCGCTCGGTCGCGCGGGCAGCACAAAAACATCTCAGGCACCGTCTGCGTCGTAGATCTGTGGCCGGGACGTAATCTGACAAGCGTTTTTTCGGCGCCGGCAACGGGGAACCCTCCGATCGCAACCGAGCCGGAGGAGCGACCATGCGTGCACACATCGCCATTCCGAGTGAATCGACTTGTCACAGGTACGTAGTCGCCGTCGCCAGCTCCACCTTCGCCGAATCGGTCATCTGGTGCGACGGCCCCGCGTTCGACGCAGTACTCGTTCTGGGCAGCGAGATTCCGCAGCACAGTGGCCACCGAGCCGTACTCGCCTGGAATCACTACTTCGGGTGGGCGCTCGGCGTGGAAACCACACCGGATGCGTCGTTCGCCGTTGTCGAATGCCTCGGTATCGGGAGAATGCCGGATCCTGAACTGTGCGCCGACCGCGCTGTCGAGTTGATTGCCCAGGCGGGTAGTTAAGGAACTCGTCGCGCGGCGCACAATCCGGCGGGCATAAGATCGAGCGCGAGTTTCGCACGCCCGACGAAAGAGAGCCCGACATGGACCCGCTGAACAGGCCTGCCGGTCAGCTGGCTCTCGAGAACGAACCGGACGGCAGGGCGACTTTGCGGGCGCGTCAGACGCCCCGCAGTGAGCGTCGCAAGATCGGGAAAGGCCTGCGCAAGCGAGTGGCGCGATCGTCGCTCGGCGACTGGACGCCCCCATCCGATCGACGTGACCCGGTCGATCAGGTCAACACGGCACACGAGGGAAGACTCGACTGGTTGGTTCCGATCCGTGTGGGGCGAATGGTCGCTTCGCCATACGGATTCCTGCGCGGTACCGCCGGATTGATGGCAGAGGACATGGCGCAGCTGCCGTCCACCGGCATCACTCCCGTCATCTGTGGAGATGCGCACGTCGGAAACTTCGGGTTCTACGGATCTCCGGAACGCGAACTTGTCATAGACCTCAACGATTTCGACGAAGCACATCCCGGCCCCTGGGAATGGGATCTACGAAGGCTGGCTGCGAGCATCTGGGTGGCCGGTCGGCAGAACGGTCTCACCGAAGCTCAATGCGAAACAGCAACAACCTCGTGTGTGTCCGCGTATCGCCTCCACTTGGCGAAGCTGTCCGAGCGTCCACTGTTCGATCGCTCCTTCGACCGGGTCGATCTCGACGGACTCACCGACCACGTCACCGATCCTGGGTTGCTGGCCGAGATCAGGCGCGCCGCGGAGCGCGCCCGGCGGCGTACGAGTGACCATGCGGTGCCGCGGTTCACCGTCGAGGATCACGGACGGCGCCAGTTGGTCGAGAACCCGCCGCTCACAACACGACTCACGCCGCAGGACACCGACTTCCTCCTGGAGGGTCTGGACGAGTATCTCGAAACCCTTGCACCACACTGGCGCCGAGTCGTCTCGGGATACAACGTCATCGACGTCGCGCACCGGGTTGTCGGAGTCGGGAGTGTCGCTCTGCGCGCCTATGTGGCCCTGTGCGAAGGGAGCATCCCGGACGACGTCATCTTCTTGCAGCTCAAGCAGGCTCGCCGATCCGTCGTTGCACCCTTCGTGCACGGTGACTCGGCCTGGCACGACCATCAAGGACGACGCGTCGCGGAATACCAGCAGGCTCTCCAGACAGTCAGCGATCCACTGCTCGGGTGGTGCACCGTGGACGACCGCCAGTACTACGTCCGTCAGTTCCGGAACATGAAAGGTTCTGTGGACCTGAACAATATCGATGCAGCGGCCTTGACCGACTATGTCGCGATCTGCGGTCGCCTACTGGCCAAGGGGCATGCACGAACCAGTGGCGCGTCACTGATTTCCGGTTACCTGGGAACCTCGGACGCGGTCGATACCGCCCTCACCCGGTTTGCTCGGCTCTACGCCGATCAAACCGAACGTGACCACGACGCTCTGTGCCGGGCGGTATCGGCCGGTACGATCGCCGCGGAGCCGGGAATCTGATCCCTCACGCCGCGACGATCCTGCCCTGCTCGAACTTCACTCCTCCCCAGATTCCGGTCTGGCCAGTGGCAGAGGCGAATTCGCGACACGATTCCGCAATCGGGCACCTGTTGCACACGTCGGTCGCGTAGTCGTATCCCTCGGACGGAAAGGGAAACCACCGGTCCGGCTCGGGGTCTCCTCGGCATTCCGCCTGCCACCACGTCCGGTCGTCCGAGATCGGCAAAAGCTCAGCCAAATTGGAGATTTCGTCAGCGCACATCACTGGCTCCCTTCGACTGTCACGTCCGACTCAATTCACGCCAGATCTCCTGCTGCACTTTCTCGATGCGCCGAGGTGCCTTCGGCTCCCACAGCAGCCGCATACCGGCCTCGGCCGGAGTGCGATCCGCCTTGCGCTGATTGCAGGAACTGCAGCACGCCACCAGATTTCCCCACGTGTTGGGCCCGTTACGGCTCCGCGGCTGGACATGGTCGATGGTCGTTGCCCGGGCGGCGCAGTACGCACATCGACGACCGTCCCGGTCGAAGACACCGGCAAAAGTGGCCCGACTGGAATCGGTGACCGTCACCCGGTGAGCAACGTACACGTACTCGTCGAGCAGGATCGTCCTCGGCAGTGGGATTTCGACGTGCTTGGAGCGCACCGGAAATATCGGGGTCACGTCTTCGGTGGACTGCGCGGAGCCGGTGGCGATCAGGACGACCGCACGATCGGCGCTCACTTCACCGAGGTACTCGTACGTAGCGTTGAGTACCCGGACGGGGCGGTTCATCCAACTGTGAGCAAGTGCGCGGTTCGGGTTCCGCATGAGAGTTCTCAGTTCGTGTCGAGGAGTGAAACTCCTGGACACGAAGACGGGTCAGGAGCAAATGCAAGAAATGGGGAACGGCATATATCCAGCGCCGCTCTGTTCCCCGAATGCGGGATGGGAAATACCGCGGGGTGAGTGCCCGCGCAGGTGCAACGCTTGCTTCCAGTCGCGCATGCCTGTCCCCTTCCACTTCTTGTTCTCGTCACCGGCTATTGCCGACGCTCATCATCACACGGAAGGCATCCTCAGCGATATCGATTTATCAGGCCGGAAGAGCCGTCCTGGAAATACCGCGGTTTGACGCCGGAACACGCGGCTTGATCGAATGAGCCATGACTTCGTCGTACATCGACCTACGCTCGGACACCGTCACCAAGCCTGATGCGGAGATGCGGAAGGCGATGGCCGACGCCGAGGTCGGTGACGACGTCCTCGATCACGACCCGACCATGGCGGCGCTCGAGGAAGAGGTGGCGCACACTCTGGGTTTACCGGCGGCACTGTGGGTGCCGAGCGGATCGATGGGCAACCTGATTGCGCTGATGCTGCACCTTCACCGCGGCGATCAGTTCCTGGCACCGGAACACTCTCACGTCTTGGGCTCCGAATTGGGCACCGCTGCCTGGCTCGCCCAGGGAATGCCGATGGCGTTGCCGCACGACGGCGGACCCGGACGTCCCACCCCCGAGACTGTCGTGAAGGCGGCGGGCTCCCCCGGCCCGTACTTCGCGTTGAACACCACGCTGCTCTGTCTCGAGAACACTCATAACTTCGCCGGCGGTGCCGTCATGAATCCGACCGAATGGACGAAGCTGGTCGACGCAGCGCGATCACGCGGCTTGAAGATTCACCTCGACGGCGCCCGTCTCTGGAATGCCGCTGTTGCACTCGATGTTTCGCCCACCGAATTGACTTCCGGCGCCGATACCGTTCAGGTGTGCCTGAGTAAGGGACTCGGTGCGCCGGTCGGCTCGATACTCGCCGCATCACCCGAATTGATCACCGAAGCCCGAAGGATCCGCAAGATGCTCGGCGGCGGCGTTCGTCAGGGCGGAGTGCTGGCCGCAGCCGGCATCGTCGCGTTGCGCTCACAAGCTCGCCTCTCCGACGATCACGACAACGCGCAGCGCCTCGCGTCGGGGCTTCGTGAACGCGGTTGGGCCGTCGACGAACCTGCCACCAACATCGTTCTGGCCGCGACAGCCGATCCGTCGGTCACCGTTGCTCAGCTCGCCGCTGTCGATGTCGGCGCGGTCACCGTTGCCGGGAAGGTTCGGTTCGTGACACATCGCGACGTGAGCACTGCCGACATCGACGCGGTTCTGTCCAGAGTAACCTTCTGAACTACGCCACCAGGGGTTGAACCTCCTGCGCGACAAAGCGAATGAACTCGCGGACATCCGGCTCGTCAACAGTCGGTTGGAGTACCACGGTGGTTGCACCTGCTGCAACCCATCGCCGTGCTGCTGCCGCGACTTCGGCCGCGTTGCCCACGGCAATCGCATCCTCCGGCGACTCGCTACCGGACGCTGCGGCCTCGGCAAGGGCGCGCTCACGACCGCCGGAACCGAAAGCACAGATGACGTAGACGACAACCTCGTGATCCGACGCCCCGATGTGAGCGATCGCCCGACGCACGCTGTCCGGGGTCGTCCCACCCGAGAGCACGGTGCCCTGCGCCAACTCGCCACTGAGTGCCAAAGTCTTTGGCCCCGTGGCGCCGACGAGCAACTGCGGCACCGTCTCCGGTGGCCACGCCAGCGTCACGTCCGTGAGATTCACGTATCGACCGGACACCGTCACCGACTCACCGCCCAGTAGCCTCTCCACCGCTCCGAACTGCTCCCGCAGGAGGGTCAACGGCGATTCGGCTTTGGCCCCGATCTGCCGCATCCAACTCTGAACGCCGTGACCGAAGCCAACCCGTAGTCGATCCGGATGAACTCTGGCCAGCGCTGAAATCTCCATCGCCGTGATCGCGGTGTTGCGCATCGGGGTCGGCAGCACACCGATCGCCACACCCACACGATCGGTCTCAGCCAATACAGTTGCAGCAGTGGCTATTCCTCCGCCGAAGAAGCAGTCTTCCCACAACCAGACCTCGTCGATACCGACTTCGTCTGCATACCTGGCATGTCGAACCAGATCTTCCGGAGATTGCTCCGGGCGCACGACGACGGCAATCCGTGCGGCGCTCATGCCGTCACCAGAAACGCGGCGATCTCGTCGGCGGTTCGACGGCCCTGTTCGCGGCCGAGTTCGGCTGCGGGGCGCCTGGTTGTCGGTGAAAGCGAGTTCGTTCCGATCGCTTCGACGACGGCGTCGTCGGCGAAGACAGGCAGCACGGGCAAGGGCGTCATCACGTCGATTTCCTCTCGTAGACTGCCGCCCAGAAGATTCGGGGCGGGGTCGGCTGCGGGTGAAAGAACCACGACCACATCGCAGTCGGCAGCCAGATGAACATTCGAGCCACTCGCCATTCCGCCGTCCATGTACCGCTCGCCCTCGATCACGACTACCGGCCACACCCCTGGTACGGCGCAACTTGCTCCGACTGCGTCGATCAGTTCTACGCCGTCAGCGTTGCCGAACACCCTCAACTCACCGGTCTGTGCGTTGATCGCCGGGATGCGCAACTCCCGGTCGGGCCACAACCGATTGGGCAGCCTCGCCTCGATGACCGCGCGACGCACGGCAGGTTCGACGGTATCGGCTCTCATCGCTGCTTCGCCGAGCAAACGGAGCTGCTCGGCCCGGTCCTGCGATCCTGCGATCGCGTCGACGAACATCTGACCGAGTACCTCGACATCGACCTTCGGGTCGATTTCGCCGGTCGCCTCCGCTGTTTGTGCGTCGAAAAGCTCTTGCAGTGTCACGCCGCTCGCTATCTGAGCGCTCACCGTGGAACCTGCGGAAGTGCCGATCAACACGTCCGCCGTCAGCAGCGCAGCGGCAGTGTCCGGTGATTTGTCCTGAAGGCCCAACAGAAAACCTGTTTCCCAGGCGATTCCCGCAACGCCGCCACCGGCAAGTACCAACCCCAATTTCACGCCGTCCACCTCTCGTCGATCGTGATCCGTGCCCGAAGTCGACGTTAGACCTACCCTGAAGTGATGTTCATGCGCAGCGCAAAGACATTTGTTCCCGACGCACTCCGTGGTTTGATCGCATCCACCGACGACATCGCGTGGAATCCCGACCCTGGGTACCTCACACGCGCAAGGCCACTTCCCCGCGGACGGGTCGCGCTCGTCTCCGGCGGCGGTTCAGGCCACGAACCCATGCACGCCGGATTCATCGGCGAAGGAATGCTCACAGCCGTCTGCCCCGGATTGGTCTTCAGCTCACCCAATGCACTTCAGATCCACGAGGGGTCCAAGGCTGCCGACGCCGGCGGCGGCGTCCTTCACATCGTGAAGAACTACACCGGCGACGTGATGAACTTCGGTATCGCCCGAGAGTTGCTACGCGAGGACAAGATCGATACGGACGTCGTCCTGGTCGACGACGACGTCGCGACCGAACGCGCAGACGGCAGTGGCCCGGGGCGACGCGGTACTGCGGCAACCATCGTGGTGGAGAAGGTCTGCGGCGCATCCGCCGCCCGCGGCGACGACCTGGCCGAGGTGACCCGGATCGGACAACACGTCGCGCACTCCGCTCGGAGCATGGCCGTCGCCCTTCGCCCATGCACTTTGCCGGGGGCTGACGAGCCGTCGTTCGACTTGCCGGCGGGTCAGATGGAACTCGGTATCGGCATCCACGGCGAACGCGGCACAGAACGCGTGGACGCCCTGCCCGCACCGGAATTGGTGCGGCGGCTGACGGACCCGATCATCAAGTCCCTGAGTCTCGCCGAAGGCGACCGCGTCATCGCCGTCGTCAACGGTCTCGGCGCCACCCACCCGCTGGAGTTGCAACTTCTGTTCGCCGAACTCGGAGATTATCTGGACGAACAGGGAATTCACATCGAGCGGACACTGATCGGAACCTTCGTCACTGCATTGAACATGGCAGGCGCGTCCATCACCCTTGTTCGCACAGACAAAGAAATCCTCGAATTATGGGACGCACCAACAAAAGCGCCCGCCTGGCCGAATGCTATAGCGCGTGAGTACACCGGCATGGGCACGCGCGAATCTTTCGGTCCCACATTCACACCCGACACCTCACGCACCGCCGAAAGCAGCTTCGTCGGAAGCTGGATTGCGGACTGGGCCGAGAAGGTACTGGATCAGGAACCGGCACTGACCGATCTCGACCGACGAGCGGGCGACGGCGATTTCGGGACCAACATGGTGGCCGCACTGGATCAACTCGACATCTCGGCGATCCGTGACACGTACTCCACCGCAACGATATTCGATGCAGTCTCACAGGCGTACCTCGGCCACGCCGGTGGCACCTCCGGCGCATTGTTCGGCATCTGGTTCCGGCATTTCTTCCGCGTTGCCGCAGACTCGGCGGACTCCGAACTCGACCTCGGCGCGATCGCGGCTGCAGCGCGAGCGGGACTCGACAACATCACCTCGCTCGGCGGCGCACGCGTCGGCGACAAGACGATGGTCGACGCGATAGTTCCGGCGGTCGAGTCGTTGGAGCAATCCGTGAGCTCGGAAGCCGATCGAGATGCTGCGCTGGCGAGCGCAGCGGAAGCCGCAGCGGCCGGGGCGGAGTCGACCGAAACCATGCTCGCGAACCGCGGACGTGCAAGTTATGTGGGCGAAGCCGCTCGCGGAGTAGTCGATCCGGGAGCGCTACTCATAGCGTGGTTCTTCGCCAGTGCAGTGGGTCACTAGCGAGCACTTCGGGGCTGTGACTAATCTGGCAGCCACAGCACATCGTTTGTGACGACCCGTGGGCAAAAGCACCGGTCTCACACACCACACAGGAGCAGCCCATGCTGAGCACCATGCAAGACGCCCCCCTCTCCATTGCTCAACTTCTCCGCCACGGTGCCTCCGTTCACGGCGCCTCCGAGGTTGTCACGTGGACCGAGTCCGGCCCGCGCCGTGTGTCCTACGCTGACGTCGGCAAGCGCTGTGCTCAGCTTGCGCACGCCCTGCGCGGGCTCGGCGTCGAGGGTGACGAGCGAGTCGCCACGTTCATGTGGAACAACTCCGAGCACCTCGAGGCGTACCTGGCGATCCCCTCGATGGGCGCTGTGCTCCACACCCTGAACATTCGTCTGTTCCCCGAGCAGTTGATCCATGTCGCCAATCACGCCGAGGACCGCGTGATCATCGTCGACCCGTCCCTGATTCCGCTTCTCTCTCCGCAGCTTCCGTCGCTGACCACCGTCAAACACATCGTCGTCACCGGCTCCTCCACTGCAGGACTCGAAGCTCCCGAGGGAGTGCAGGTTCACACCTACGAGGGCTTGATCGCCGATCAGCCCACCGAGTTCGACTGGCCCGAGGTCGACGAACTGAGCGCTGCCGCAATGTGTTACACGTCCGGCACCACGGGTGACCCCAAGGGCGTCGTCTACTCCCACCGTTCGATCTACCTGCACTCCATGCAGGTCTGCATGAGCGACGGCCCCAACCTCGCGCAGGGCGATCGTGCACTCGCCGTGGTGCCTCAGTTCCACGCCATGTCGTGGGGACTTCCCTACGCCGCGTTCATGATCGGCGCCTCGCTGATCATGCCCGACCGCTTCCTCCAGCCTGCCCCGTTGGCTGCGATCATCGCCAGCGAGCAGCCGACGTTCGCCGCGGCCGTACCCACCATCTGGCAGGGCCTGCACCTCTACCTCGAGCAGAACCCGCAGGACATCTCCTCGATGCGTGAGGTTCTGATCGGCGGCTCCGCGGTACCGCCCGCCCTCATGCACGCATTCGAAGCCGATCACAACGTCTCCGTCCTGCACGCCTGGGGCATGACCGAAACCTCCCCGCTCGGATCCGTTGCCCGTCCGCCGGCCGGTGTCACCGGCGACGCGATGTGGAAGTACCGCTACTCGCAGGGTCGATTCCCGGCATCCGTCGAGGCGCGTCTCATCGACGACGACGGCAAAGTTGTTGCACACGACGGAGTTTCCGTCGGCGAACTCGAAGTGCGCGGCCCTTGGATCACCGGGTCGTACTACGGCGTCGACGCGGAAGACAAGTTCAACGACGGCTGGCTCAAGACCGGCGACGTCGGATCCATCACGGCCGACGGCTTCCTGAGCCTGTCCGACCGCTCCAAGGACATCATCAAGTCCGGCGGCGAATGGATCTCCTCGGTCGACCTCGAGAACGCCGTCATGGGTCACCCCGACGTCACCGAAGCTGCCGTCATCGGCGTGCCGGACGAGAAGTGGGACGAGCGCCCGTTGGTTGCGGTTGTCCTTCGCGCCGGTTCCGAAACCACCATGTCCGAACTGCAACAGTACCTTTCGGACAAGGTTGCCAAGTGGCAGCTGCCCGAGAACTGGGCCGTGGTTCAGGAAGTCCCGAAGACGAGCGTCGGCAAGTTCGACAAGAAACGCCTTCGCGCCGACTACCACGAGGGCGGACTCGAAGTTACGCGACTCTGACACGGAGTGAATGTCGAAGTCTGAATACTGAAGGTGGGCAACAGGTTTTCGACCTGTTGCCCACCTTCGTTCACGAGCGAGGCACTTTACGGCCGATAGCCGACCGTGCGAAAAGCGATGTCGACGTACTTCTGCGCCAATTGCGACGGCGACATCGGACCGCCGGTCTGGAACCAACGCGGCAGTGACTGCGCCATACCGAGTATTGCCCGGACGGTCTCTTCGGTATCGGTGACCGCGAAATCTCCCGATGCCACACCGTCGTCGACGATCCTGCGCATCAGCAACTCGAGCCGCTTACGACTGGCGGCGTACCGACTTCGACTTTCCGGTGAGACATGCCGGATCTCGGTGTCCAACGCAGCGTGCCGCGACCGGTGGGTCATATAGAGAACAATCGCCTCCACCACCAAGGCGAAGCGTCGTACCGGATTTTCGCCGGCCTCCGCTTCTGCCGCTTCGGTTCTGGTATTCAGCTCACTCATCGAGATCTCGAACAAAGCGACGAGAACTGCCTCTTTGTTCGCGTGGTGATAGTAGAGCGCGGGAACGGTTACCCCGACACGATTGGCAATCTGGCGCACCGTCGTGCCGTGGTAACCGTTCTCGTCGAACAGCTCGAGCGAAGCCGTCAGGATGTCGGTCATCACCAGCGGCGGGAAGGACCTCCAGTCCACTGCCACCGAGCTCACCGACTCCACCTCGCCAGTCATGTGATAGCCGAAATTACCGCGGTGCCATACGGATTGCACCGTCGAGGCGGATCGTCTCACCATTGAGCATGGGGTTGGAAACGATGTGCGCAGCAAGCGCGCCGTACTCGCTGGGATCACCCAGGCGAGAGGGGTGAGGCACCTGCTGACCCAACGACGCCTGGGCTGCTTCGGGCAGTCCGGCCAGCAACGGGGTCTTGAACAAGCCGGGTGCAATGGTGTTGACGCGGATCAGCAGCGACGCGAGGTCACGGGCGATGGGAAGCGTCATACCGACGACGCCGCCCTTCGACGCGGAGTACGCAGCCTGCCCGATCTGGCCGTCATACGCTGCGACCGAAGCGGTGTTGATGATGACGCCGCGTTCACCGTCGATCGGCTCGGTCTTCGAAATACGTTCCGCAGCAAGACGAAGGACGTTGAAGGTGCCGATCAGATTGACGTCGATGACCTTCTTGAACGCGTCGAGCGGGAAAGCGCCCTTCTTGCTGACCGTCTTGACTGCGTTGCCGATTCCGGCGCAGTTGACTGCCACGCGCAGGGGTCCGAGGGACTCGGCCACGTCGAGTGCCGCGGTGACCGCAGCCTCGTCGGTGACGTCTGCAGCCGCGAAGCGGACCCGGTCGCCAAGTTCCTTGGCGATGGCTTCACCGTTGGACGACGGAAGGTCGATAATGACGACGCTGGCACCGTCGGCAAGAAGGGCTTTGGTCGTAGCCAGGCCGAGGCCGGATGCTCCACCGGTGACGACGGCGACGCTGTCGTTGACGATCATGAGAGTTCCTTTCGAAAGGTTATGTGTTTCAGATGCGTTCGATGATTGTGGCGTTGGCCATGCCGGCGCCCTCGCACATGGTCTGCAATCCGTAGCGTCCGCCGGTGGCCTCGAGGTGGTTGACCATCGTGGTCAGCAGACGAGTACCCGAGGACCCCAGGGCATGGCCGAGTGCAATCGCGCCGCCCCACGGGTTGAGCTTTGCCGGGTCGGCGCCGAACTCGTGAGCCCAGGCGAGTGGAACGGGAGCAAATGCCTCGTTGACCTCGTAGGTGTCGATGTCGTCGATGCTCAGGCCCGCGCGAGCGAGCACCTTGTGGGTGGCTGGGATGGGTGCGGTGAGCATGAAGATCGGGTCATCGCCCGCAACGGAGAAGGAATGGAAACGAGCTCGCGGCGTCAGCCCTAGCTTCGACGCCATTTCTTCGCTCATGATCAGTGCTGCGGACGCGCCGTCGGTGAGCGGCGACGAGTTACCGGGAGTGATCGACCACTGCGCCTCGGGGAAGCGCTGCGCGTACTTCTCCGAGTAGAACGACGGCTTCAAACCGGCGAGTCCCTCGGCGGTAGTAGACGCGCGAACCGTCTCGTCGACGATATGCGAGACGGTCTCACCGGCGGCGTTGGTCACCGAGATCGGCAGAATCTCCTTGTCGAAGAGCCCCTTCGCCGCTGCCTCTGCTGCCCGCTGGTGGGACTGCGCGGAGAATGCGTCGAGAGCGTCGCGGTCAAGCTTCCACTTGGCGGCGATCAATTCTGCAGAGACTCCCTGGTTGACCAGGCCTTCGGGGTAGCGAGCCGCGACGCCCGGACCGGAAGCGTCCTTCCCCATCGTCGTGGTACCCATCGGGACACGACTCATGGATTCGACGCCTGCCGCGATCACGATGTCGTAGGCCCCGGCGATCACGCCCTGCGCCGCAAAGTGCGCAGCTTGCTGACTTGATCCGCACTGGCGATCAATCGTGGTGGCGGGTACCGACTCGGGGAACCCTGCCGACAGGACCGCGCTGCGGGTGATGTTGAGCGCCTGCTCACCGGCCTGGCCGACGCAACCGCCGATCACGTCGTCCACCAGGGCGGGGTCGAGGCCGTTTCGCGAGGTGATGGAACGCAGAACGTGGGCCATCAGTTCGACAGGGTGCGTCCCGGACAGTGCTCCGCCCGGCTTTCCCTTGCCGGACGCGATCCGGACTACATCGACGATCACTGCCTTGGTCATCTTCGTTCCCTTCGAGGACGTGCATTGCTGGGGCGGTCCGGCACCCGAGTTTCGTGGCGCCGGGTACCGGACCGAGATCGAGGGAGCACCCTGACTTAGCGCTCGCTAAAGAACTACCACCGACTTGATCCTCTCGTCAAGAGGGGGCCTCCGAACTCGAAACAAATGCGGCCGACTAAAAGCTGGGCGATCAGTGACCTCGCCTGGCCCACGCCATTCATTAGTACTTTCGAATGATAGGTTTTCAATCTTCGCCCGAAATGTCCGGAATCGGATAACCTTCCGCCACAAGCAATCCAAGCCACAGGGGATTCGGGGCGTGGCACCAATCGATGACAACCGCAGGGGGACTGACCGGGAGGTTTGGCGTGGACCTGCGATACGTTGCCTTCACGCGTGCCGACCCGCATTTCTACGACCGAATCAGAACGGTCACCCGACCAGATACATCAACTGACCAGCACTTTATCCCCGCGAAGTCGGTGGATTGGTCGCTCTGGCGGCGCGGTCCCCAAAGTGGACCGTGGAACTACTTCCAACCGCCCGACGGTCTGCTGCCAGAACAAGGATGGAAGATTCACTGCTCCGCTACCCAAGCCAACGCGCAGGAGCTGCTCGATACCGTTTCCGTGTATTGCGGTCACAATCATGTGCCGTTCAAATTTCTTCGGACGGCAGCAGACCTCATGTTGTCCAACAGCAAGCAGGCCAATCGAACTTCCAGCGGAAAATTCATCACGATCTATCCGGCGGATGGTGTTGCCACACAACGTGTCATCACCGAACTGGACAAGCTTGTCACCGGTGCCGACGGGCCGTACATCCTCAGCGATGTGCGATGGAACCGGGGACCGCTCTACTTACGGTACGGCGCGTATCTGCCCATGCAGACCTACGATTCATTCGGCGATCGCGTCCCCGCAATTCGGCGTCCTGACGGATCGCTCGAACCCGATGTGCGCGGCACTTCCTTCAGAACTCCGGACTGGGTACAAATCCCGGACTTCGTTCGCGCGCAGCAAGACAAGCTGAAATCACATGACGAATTCCCCTATTCGATCAATGAAGCCCTGCACTTCAGCAACAGCGGGGGGATCTACTCCGCGTTCGACGACGCCGGCATCGATCTGGTCATCAAAGAAGGCCGTCCCTTTACCGCCCCGGACGCCAACGGCCGGTACGCAATCGACCGCATCCGTAACGAGTACGACAAGTTGACCCACCTTGCCGACAACCCGTACGCACCTTCTGCGATCAGGTTGTTCGAGCGCGAGGGACACCACTTCCTTGTCACCGAGCGCGCTGCCGGCACTCCCCTGAATCAGGAAGTTGCGCTCCGCCACCCACTGATACGCGCGGACCAGACACTCAGTTCCCGAACGGAATACAGAACCTGGGCACTCGACATTGCACAACAGTTGACTACCGCAGTCGAGAGCTTCCACAACGCCGGAATCGTTCATGCCGATCTTCACCCTGGCAACGTCATGTGCTCACCGTCCGGTATTCGGATCATCGACTTCGAGATGGCCCACAACATCGACGAGCATCCGCCCCGGTCCACCGGAGCCCCCGGATACACAGCACCTCGACAGTTGACAGGAATCGCGGCGGATCGATACTCGTTGGGCTGCATCGAGCTGGGACTCTTTGTTCCACTTACTACATTGTTCCCTCTCGATCGCAACAAGATTCCCGAACTCATCGACTATGCGGTGTCTCGATTCGATCTTCCCCGCGCCTTCGGTGCCTCGCTCTATTCGATGCTCGACGTACAGGCGCCGGCGCCGAAGAATCGCCCGCATCGTTGGGACACGTCGTCGAACGAAACCTTGCAACGCACGGCCGCTCTATTGCGCTGCGGCATCCTCGCCTCGCTTGATCTCGCCCGCGCTGATCGACTCTTTCCCGGCGACATCGCCCAGTTCGAGGTGAACGGCTACGGCATTGCGCACGGCTCGTGCGGAAACCTGCTCGCCGATGTACTTCCCGCAGACACCTTGGAGTCAGTTCTGGAATGGACTGAACATCAAGTTGATTCGGATACTCAACCAAAGTTCGGCTTCTTCGACGGGCTCGCGGGTGCGGTGCATACCTTTCGGCATCACGGGCGACATTCGACAGCCGACAGGTGGGTCGAGACTTTGCGTCGAGCCCCACTCGACGACATCGACTCCAGCCTTTTCAGCGGCCTTTCCGGAATCGGTTGCCTCCTACTCGAGGAATCGGTTTCACGACCGACTGTGTCACCCACTCTCGCTGTCGTGACCGAGACTCTGCGCGAACGAATTTCAGCTGCTCGCTTGCATGTCCGCGACGCCGGCGGAACACCTTGGGCAGTGGCCGG
This sequence comes from Rhodococcus sp. 008, assembly GCF_001682295.1. Taxonomy (NCBI): domain Bacteria; kingdom Bacillati; phylum Actinomycetota; class Actinomycetes; order Mycobacteriales; family Nocardiaceae; genus Rhodococcus; species Rhodococcus sp. 008. Next base: position 1,767,956 of record NZ_CP012749.1, read on the forward strand.
CCGAGGTGGGCTGATGCGGGGACCGAGCGGACAAGCACTGTTCTGGACTCGCCACTACGAACTGAGTGGTGATCCTCGATCGCTGGAACACGCACGCCAGCTCGTCGACATCGATCTGTCTGTGATGTCGATGTGCCCTGACGGGTCGATGCAGCTGAGAGAGGAGCGCCGGACGATGCCGTATCTCGGATCCGGGTCTGTCGGTGTGGGCCTGGTACTTCTACAACTTCTGCGCCATGTCGACGAACCGCGTTACGCAGCTGCGGTGCGTGCGATATCCCGCGCCGCCACAGTCGAATTCACTGCCCAAGCCGGACTACTCAACGGGCGAGCCGGGCTGATGCTGTTTCTCAGCGAACTCTCCAAGACTCCATACGCCGGCGCCGATTGTGAACAGACGCTTGCACAGCAGTTTCAGCTTCTGGGCTTGCACAGCCTCAATCACGCAGGAGGCCTGCACTTTCCAGGTGAACAGAACCTGAGACTCTCAACAGACTGGGCAACCGGATCTGCAGGAATACTGGCGTTGCTCCCATATACCGGATCGGCAACTGCCCGACAGTCGTTTCCACTGATGTGCGCGTCGAACTGCCACATCGCCTAATTGTTCGGAAGTTATCACCCACGGCAGATTGGAGCACAGAAGTACCAGGCGAAAAACCTGGAATTAAATCAACACCGCAAGCAAACTCGATCGATCAAATCCATCGGCAAGAACGCCGATCAACAAAGGAAATGACAATGGACGCTATTCTCTCCCTTCAAGATCTGTCAGTCGCCGCCGGCAACGTCGGAGACGCAGGCCAGCTCGAGCAGAACGCGGCAATCAGTTCGCTCAGTTTCTTCTGCCTCTGACCTCAGGCCGATACCTCGGAGCAAGTCCGGGGTATCGGCTTTTACAATCCATATCGAAAAGAAAATACGGGTCGCCGCGTCGACTATCGACGAAGCGACCCGTATTGCAATGTCATTCCGCGCTGAACGAGGGAATCATCATGCTTCCCATCACTGCCAAGCCGCTGACATCTCGAAGCGAACCCAGAGCATTACTCAAGAAAGAAAAAAGCATCAGATACTCACCTCCTTAAGCTGCGAGTTGGCGGATCGGAAGGTCATCCCTGCACCCACCCGTCGCTCGACAATGCAGTCAGCATCTCGAAGAAGCTGACGTGGATCGCTGACAGTGACCCGGTGAAAAGACCAAAAACATCTTCCAAGGAACCCATTTTCGCCCTCCCTAATCTATTTGAACGGATTGAACGGGACGTCGAGGCCGAAGTCCACGGAGAGCGCGAAAGGCATTGTGATGATGGACTTGAAAGCAGTCAGCATCATGGGCAAGAGCGCCGAAACCGAACCCAGATCAGATGAATTCATCTCACATCCTCCTATTCGCTCGAGATTCCGACGAGTCCGTCGATGACGACTCCACCGGCATCGATTGACCCGTAGGCGAAATTCAGAATCGCCTGCAAGAACGGAACTAACATTTCCCACTCCTTCGCAACGGACATTCGCATGTCGTCGGTACTATTATCCGTCGCCCGTATTGCGGGATCTGGGGCCGAGCGATCACGATGTGGATGTAACCGTAGACAAAATCCTAGAACATGTGCCAGTTTTTGCGCTTTATTTCAAAGATCCCACCTTAAGTAGGATATTAGACGATTTACTCATAGGTGAACTCGTACTTAAGTCCTACACAAAATGTCGAAATCTGGCGGTTCCGCGTGGCAGGCCCATTACAGAATGAACGGTATCGTTTCATCATGGAACGCATCCACACTTCACCGAGCTGCATTCGCCGATGATCTACGCGACCTGGCGGCAATGCCGAGGGCAGATCGTATGGTCACTGGCGATGATATTCCTCCTGATCCTGACAGCCGCACTTTCAGGCTGGTTCGTTCAGCGTTCGGGCGAGAGTTGGGACTTCGGCGACATCTGCTCACGCTGGTACGACGGAGGTGGCAGTTGCCGTGCCGACACCGCTCTCACCTTGACGACGCTTCTCGTACTCCTACTACCGTTCGCCTCAGGAATGCTGGTCGGCGTCACCACATTCGCCCGAGACTTCGAGCAGGGTCCCGAAAACCTCGATTTTCTCGAGTCCACCAGCCTTGTTCGATGGTATTTCTTGCGGGTCCTGGTGGTCTTCGTTCCCATCACCCTTGCGATGGCAGTCCTGGGCCTGGTGCTCGGCTGGACCCAGACGCTTGGCCGGGGACAGGCGGCAACAAATGAGGCCACCTCGTTTTCCTTGATGGAGTTCCCCAATTTTCAGACGACGGGAATCGTCGTCGGCGCCTACACCTTTTTAGCAATGACTACCGGCAGCGCAGCCGCATTGCTCATCCGCAACACCGTCTTCGCGATGGTCATGACTCTTCTCGCGTTCTTGATCGTGCCCGTCGCACTGAGCGCGACGATGCGCGAGCATTACTTGGCCCCCGACACTGAAGTGCAACCCATCGACGGACTGGCACGTGCAGCGGAATATGCACCGTCGCCGTATGAAAATCTCGACTCGAGGTGGGTCATCGATGCCGGCTTCGCCGATACGGATGGCAACATGATCGACGCCGATTACACAATGTGCTGGGGCTCAGACAATTCCGATCGCAAGCAGCAAGACCTCGAGGTCGACAACTGCCTTCGAGAACAGGGAATCGATCACTATGCCGTGATCTATCACCCACAGAGCCGGTACTGGCAATTTCAGTTCATCGAGACTGCCGTGATGCTGTTGTGCTCCGGGTTGATGGTGGCGCTCGCACTCGTCGGCGCACGTGGACGACGTCGGCGACCCGCCTATAACCGACTGTCCGAAATGTCGAAATCGATTTGATAGCAGCAATTTTCGATCCACCTTCTCTTGTGTTCGAAACTTTGTTCGATTATGCTTTCGGCATGGACAGTCGGGATGCGTGGCAGCTGGATGGCGAGGGCCTCAAGGGGGAGGTTCTGGATCTGGTGCGTGTCCGGCACGAGTTGCAGTCGCGGTTGGTGTTGCTGATCGTGGAGATGTTTTCCCGTGAGGTTCTCGGCGGGAAGGGTTTTCGGGCGATCGCGCAGTGGTTGCATGGTTCGACGAATTTGGAGATCGGTGAGTGCAGTCTGCTGGTCGGGTTGGCGCGGTTGTTGATGCTCGAACCTGTTGTCGCGGATGCGTTTCATCGCGGTGACGTGGATGCGTTGAAGGCGCGGCAGGTGGCGTCGTTTTGTCAGCATCCGCCGAAGAACATGACCCTGGCGGATGTGGACAAGGCTCGCGGGATTTTGTTGTCGTTGGCGTCGAAGAACATTGCGGATTGCGATGCGGTGCGGGCGGCGATTCGGCGGATCGAGAAGCAGTACGGCAAGCGCGAGGACGGCGTTCCGGTCGGCGAGGATTCCGAACGTAACGAGTTCTACGCGTCGAAAGGCTTGTACGGGCGGGTCACTGTGAAGGGTGATCTGGATGCGATCAACGGGGCCCGGTTGATCACGTTGTTGTCGAGCCTGTCGGCTCCGACGCCGGAGAAGGACGGCGTGAAGGACACGCGTACTCCGGCATTACGGCGTGCGGACGGGTTTTGCGAGTTGTTGCGCTGGTACGAGCGGGCGGGGTTGGGTCCGATCGAGGGCGGGGTGAAACCGCACATCACGGTCACCGCGTCCGCGAAAGACATGACCGACCTTAAAGTTCTGAAAGACCTGTTGCCGTCCACCGAGGAGCTGGGATTTGCGTGGACGGATTGGGTGGGCCCGATCAGCATCGACACCGCCCGGATGTTGGCGTGCGACTGCACAGTCACCCGGATCCTCCTGGATGAGAGTGGTGTTCCGCTCGACTGCGGTAAGGAAGCGAGAACAGCAACGGTGCCGCAGCGGCGGGCGTTGACGGTTCGTGATGGCCGGTGTGCGTTTCCGGGGTGCGGGACTCCGTCGGGGTGGTGCGATGCCCATCATATTGTTCACTGGAACGATGGTGGCCCAACAGATCTCGACAACCTGATCTTGTTGTGCGGTCATCACCACCGGACGATGCACCACACGGAATGGCGGGTGGAGATCGGACCGGATCGAAAGACGGTGTTCTATCCACCGATGTCGATCGATCCGTATCAACAGCCGATCGGCGGGAACAGCCCACCCACAGCGGCGTGAATCGCGACAATCGAATACATCAGCGCCGGGGACGAACCATGCCCCGGTGCTGGTGCACGTTTCTGGTCAGATCCCAACCCCTCAAATCCCAACCCCTCAAATCCCAGCCCCTCAGATCCCGGCCCTTCGCACGAGAGCGTCAGTGGCAGAGGGGGATACAACGTCAATCGCTCGTAACAGCCCCGCGTACCGCGGATACAGCTCGACGGGACGCGTATTGATCGCCCTCAAGATCCACGATGCAGCTTGATCGGCCGTCAGCGCCGGCTGGCTCACGTAATCCGCCGTCGGAGCGATCATCGGTGTTCGTATGAGTGGGAATTGCACTGTGGTGACATCGACACCGGTGCCGTGACATTCCGCACCGAGGCTTCGGCCGAATGCACTGAGAGCAGACTTCGACGCGTGATAGGCGCTGAACCTGGGCATCACGCCCGCAGTGACTCCCCAGGTTCCGACGTTGATGATGTGTCCGGACTTCGCCTCGAGCATCGCGGGCAGTAGCCGCAACGTCAGTCTTGACGGCCCGAAGTAGTTCAGCGCCATGGTGCGCTCGTAGTCATGGAATCGGTCGACCGAATCCAACGCGGTACGCCGGATCGAGCGACCCGCATTGTTGACGAGGATGTCGACCGACCCGAATCGATCCGCGATCGTCTCCGCGAGTTCGTCAACGGCTTCACCGCGGGAGAGGTCCGCAGGCACGATGTGTGCCCATCCTCCCCTGCGGTGAATCTCGTCCCGTACGTGTTCGAGGTTTTCCTCACCGCGCGCGACCAGGATCATCTCGGCTCCCCGACGAGCCAAAAGATGAGCTGTCGCCTCACCGATCCCCGACGAGGCTCCCGTCAGGACGATGGTCTTGTCGGAAAGCGTGACGCCGCGAGACAGAACAAGGGAGCGCAGACGCGTCGGCGGTCTCAATGCAAGATTGCTGAGAATCGATCTGATCACGTCGGCCTCGGTTCGATCTTCGCGTGCGATTCGGTGCGAACCCGTCCCTGAACAGCCCACTTCGGACGCACCGCGGAAATTACTCAAAAGTAAGTTATGGCGCCGTTTCGGCCGTGTCAAGAATTCGTCGGGATTCAGGAGTATCTGCCACTAGCTTTTCCTGATACCTCGGGTTACATTAAATCCAGACCGAGTGCCAGCGATCACACAACCGGCCCTCGATTCCACCGAACACCGCGAGAAATACCAGCGGTGACCGAAACGAAGAGGAGACGCCATGACGCTCACATCGCCGCTCGACAAGCGCGGAGAAGCATCCGACGACTCGTACAACGAGACGCTTCGACTCCTGTCCGAGGGCTCGGTGCACAAGCACTTCGACCCGTACCTCGACATCGACTGGGACTCCCCCGAGTTTGCCGTCGTCCCGAACGATCGCCGCTGGATCCTCCCGGCCGAGACTGACCCGCTGGGTGCACACCCGTGGTACCAGTCGCAGTCCGAGGCCAGGCAGATCGAAATCGGCATGTGGCGCCAGGCCAATGTCGCGAAGGTCGGTCTCCAGTTCGAGAACATTCTGATCCGCGGCATGATGCAGTACGTCTTCTCACTGCCCAACGATTCGGCCGAGGCGCGCTACTGCACGCACGAGTCGGTCGAAGAGTGCAACCACACGATGATGTTCCAGGAGATGGTCAACCGCATCGGTGCCGACGCTCCCGGGATGAGCCGTCCGATGAAGATGCTTGCACCCTTCATCCCCCTCGCTGCGGGTCCGTTCCCCGAACTGTTCTTCGTCGGTGTCCTCGCCGGTGAAGAGCCCATCGACCACATTCAGAAGAGCATCCTGCGCGCCGGCGGCCAGATCCACCCGATCATGCAGTCGGTCATGGCCATCCACGTAGCCGAGGAAGCGCGTCATATCTCGTTCGCGCACAAGCTTCTGAGCCGCCGCATCCCGCTGATGTCACGCCCGAACCGGTTTGTCCTCTCGCTGCTGTTCCCGATCGTCATGCGCATTCTCTGTGACGCCATCGTCATCCCGCCGAAGTCCTTCTGGAAGCAGTTCGACATCCCGAAGTCCGTGAAAAAGGACCTGTTCTGGGATCTGCCCGAGTCGCGCCAGACCCTGCGCAACTACTTCGGTGACGTCCGCATGCTGGCCACCGACACCGGCCTGATGAACCGTGCCTCGCGCCTGGTGTGGAAGGCCTGCAAGATGGACGGCCGCGCATCACGCTTCCGTAGCGAACCTCACCGCAGCTCGCACAACGCCGCCGCGTAGCTCCCGGACAGTCGAGATCGGACTCATAGCGCCATGCCACACGTAGTCACGCAGTCCTGTTGCAGCGACGCCTCGTGCGTCTACGCCTGCCCGGTCAACTGCATCCATCCGACGCCGGACGAGCCGGACTTCCTCACCGCCGAGATGCTGCACATCGATCCGCAGGCCTGCGTCGACTGTGGCGCATGCGTTTCGGCCTGCCCGGTCGACGCCATCGTCCCCGAGTCGAAGCTGACCGACCCGCAGCGAGTCTTCCTGTCCATCAATGCGGACTTCTACAAGGAAGAGCGACCCAGGCCGCTTCTCGCCAAGGTCATCCCGGCAGCCCACGTCGACAAGGGCCGACCGCCGTTGCGCGTTGCGATCGTCGGTTCCGGACCGTCGGCGATGTACGCCGCGGACGAGTTGCTGACTCAGCCTGACGTGCAGGTCAATGTCTTCGATCGCCTTCCTGTGCCTTACGGCTTGGTTCGCGCCGGCGTTGCTCCGGACCATCAGAAGACCAAGCAGGTCACTCGCTTGTTCGACAAGATCGCCGCACAAAAGGGTTTCGAGTTCTACCTCAACGTCGAGATCGGCAAGCACATCTCGCACAGCGAACTGCTCGAAAATCACCATGCGGTGCTCTACGCAGTCGGCGCTTCGTCCGACCGTGGTCTCGGCATTCCGGGCGCTGATCTGCCTGGCACGGCCTCGGCCACCGACTTCGTAGCCTGGTACAACGGCCACCCCGATCACGCCGACGACGTCTTCGACCTCTCACATCGCCGCGCGGTCATCATCGGAAACGGAAATGTCGCGCTCGACGTCGCTCGCATTCTGACGGCCGATCCCGAGAAGTTGGCCGGTACCGACATCTCCGCTCACGCACTCGCCGCTCTGCGGAAGAGTCGCGTCGAAGAAGTTGTCATCGTGGGTCGACGCGGAATCGCGCAGTCCGCGTTCACGGTCCCCGAGTTCACCGGCCTGATGGCACTGCCGGACATCGAACTCTCTGTCGGACCCGACGACATGGTTCTCGACTCGGCCACCGAAGAACTGGCAAAACGCGGCGAACTCCCGCATGCCGTCGAGCAGAAGTTGCGTCTCCTCGAAGCCCTGAAGAACCGCGATCACGTCGACGTCGGCAACAAGCGCATCACGTTGCGCTACCTGCTCACGCCGACCTCGATCACCGGCGACGATCAGGTCAGCGGAATCGAGTTCGCTCGCAACGCACTTGTCGACGCGAACGGAACCGTGCAGATCGAAGCAACCGGCGATACCGAGACCATCGATACCGGCTTGGTCCTCACCTCGATCGGCTACCGCGGAGTGCCCATCCCCGGCGTCCCGTTCGACGAGCGTGCGTCGGTCATTCCGAACGAGAACGGCCGAGTCCTCGAAGCTCCGAACGGTGATCCCGCCACCGGGGTCTACGCGACCGGTTGGATCAAACGCGGACCGAGTGGGTTCATCGGCACCAACAAGTCCTGCGCGCAGGAAACGATCAGGATGCTCGTCGACGACTTCAACGACGGACGCCTGACCAACCCGGTCGCCGACGACTCCGCAGTCGATCGTCTGGTCCGGGCGCGACAGTCCGACGTCGTCGACCGCGAGGGCTGGCATGCCATCGACAAGGCGGAACTGGAACGCGGCGCTGCGCACGACCGTGTCCGCGAAAAGGTTCTGGATCAGGTCGAGATCACCTCCATCCTCGACGCTGCGGCCCGGGTGAAACCGGCGCGTCGATTCGGTCGACCCGTTCGCGCTCGCTGATCCGCTACAGGTAAACAGCTACTTTCACGCACACGGCCCCGCCTGCAGACTCGTCTGCCCGGCGGGGCCGTCTGCGTTCCGGCAGCGTCCCACTCAGCGAAAATTTTTGCCCGTCAGCGGCCGAAATCGTGTAATACTGCAACCTGTTCCAGTAAGCGGCACAGCGGGCCCACGATCCCCCGGATCAGGCTCGCCAACCAGATGAGGATTGCATGAGCGAGACTGCAACGCCGGCGCCGAACGGGAGTGTGACGCCTGCAGTAGAGGGTTGGTTCACCACCGGCGACGAACCTGCTCTGATCGGCACGAAGTGCCAATCCTGCGGCACCATTTCCTTCCCTCGTGAGGCGACGTTCTGCAAGAACCCGAGCTGCTTCAGCGAGGAGTTCGACGATGTGGAACTCTCCCGTAGCGGCACTGTCTGGTCGTACACCGACGCGCAGTACCAGCCCCCGCCGCCGTACATCCCGCGCTCGGATCCGTACGAGCCTTTTGCTCTCGCAGCAGTCGAACTGCCCGAGGGCATCGTCATCCTCGGCCAGGTGGCCGACGGATTCGGCGTCGACGATCTCAAGGTCGGCAATACCGTCGAATTGGTTGTCGAGCCGCTGTACACGGACGAAACCGGAGTACGTACGACGTGGCGCTGGAAGCCTGTCGCCGCCGATCAGGAGTCGCAGTCATGAGCAAGGACGTCGCAGTACTCGGTGTCGGTATGCACCCCTGGGGCAAGTGGGGGCAGTCGTTCGTGAAATACGGCGTTGCGGCCGCTCGCGCCGCGCTCGCCGATTCGGGTGTGAATTGGCAGGATGTCGACTTCATCGTCGGCGGCGAGACCGTCCGCAACGGGTACGGCGGATACGTCGCCGGAGCCACCTTCGCGCAGGCACTCGGCTGGAACGGCGCTCGCGTCGCCACGTCGTACGCCGCGTGTGCGACGGGAGCCCAGGCACTCGACACCGCTCGCGCACGAATCCTGGCCGGCCTCAGCGAAGTTGCCCTGGTCGTCGGCGCCGACACCACGCCGAAGGGCTTCCTCGCTCCCGTCGCCGGTGAGCGTTGGGACGACCCGGACTGGCTGCGCTTCCGCCTCATGGGTATGACCAACCCGGCGTACTTCGCGCTCAACGCGCGTCGTCGCATCGACCTCTACGGCGCCACCGCGGAGGACTTCGCCAACGTGAAGGTCAAGAACGCCAAGCACGGACTCAATAATCCGAATGCGCGCTACCGCAAGGAAGTCACCGTCGAGAACGTGCTGGCATCCCCCGTGGTGTCCAATCCCCTGCATTTGCTCGACATCTGCGCGACGTCCGACGGCGGCGCCGCAATCTTGCTGACGTCGATGGAATACGCCCGCAAGATGGGCATCGCGGAACCTGTTCGCATCAAGGCTATTTCGACGGTCACGCCGACGTTCCCGCAGACGATCATGGATATGCCGAACTTCTCCACCGATTCCAGCTCCGCCGTCCCGGCTCCGGAGCGCACGTTCAAGGAATCCATCGGCTACGCCGCATACGAGGAAGCCGGAATCTCTCCCGAAGACGTCGACATCGCCGAGGTCTACGACCTCGCTACCTCGGTGGAACTGGACTGGATCGAAGACCTCGCGCTGTGCAAGCGGGGCGAGGCCGAGCACCTTCTGCGTGCGGGTGACACCAGTATCGGAGGCCGCATCCCGGTCAATCCGTCCGGTGGTCTCGCGTGCTTCGGCGAAGCCGTTCCCGCGCAGGCACTTGCGCAGGTGTGCGAGCTCACCTGGCAGCTGCGCGGACAAGCCGAAGGCCGTCAGGTCGAAGGCGCCCGCATCGGTATCACCGCCAACCAAGGTCTGTTCGGACACGGCTCCTCGGTAATCGTTTCCGCCTGACCCTGTTCTACTTTCGTGGCGGTCGCACACTCACCCGTGAGCGGCCGCCACGATCACGTCTGCCACTGCCCCTGGCTGTGAGACCAGCGAGGCATGGGAGGTCGGGAGTTCGCTGGTGTTCGCGCCCATCCGGTTTGCCATGAACCGCTGCGCCGATGCGGGGATCACGCGATCCTCACCGGCAACCAGATACCAGCTCGGTGTGTTCGCCCACGACGGTGGCCCGCCGAGCTCGAGGTTCGCCCACAAAGCCGCAGACTTCTGATGCGCCAACATCGTTGCCGCTGTCTCGTCGGAAACATCCTGAGCGAAGACGGAATGGAAATACTCGTCCGTGACGTAGCCGTCGACGTTCTTCCCGCCGATCGCGTGAGGATCGTCGACGATCTTCAATCCCAGAGCCGGAGGAAGCAATTGGCTGCCAGGAAACCTGATGGGATCGATCGTGATCTGCACCGGCTCACCCTGAACCGGAGCAAACGCCGCGATGTACACCAACGACTGCACCTTCGGGTCGTGAACATTGGTGATCACCGCGCCGCCGTAAGAGTGTCCGACGAGCACGACAGGTCCGTCGATGTCCGCAACCGTCTTCTCGATCACGGACGCGTCGTAAGCGGGCCCGCGTAGAGGATTGTCCGGCGCCACGACGCGATAGCCACGCGAACGTAGGTCGGCGGCAACGCCGTCCCAACTGGTCGCGTCGGCAAAAGCGCCGTGGACGAGAACGACGGTTGGCTTGGGGCTCGCCACCGCAGCGCCGGAGCCGAAGATCACTCCAGCCGCGACTGTCATGAGTAACGCCAGAACTGCGGTGAATACACGTGAGATCTTCATGCGTTTCCTTCACTCTCGTCGAAAAGCGAGAAACTGCGGTAGGCCGGGACACGCCCGTTTCGATCCTAGAAATACCTGCTGCGACGGACGTGACTGTCCGTGCAGACTTTTGAGCTCACACTGCACAACTTCTGGTTGAGCGTCCGCATCGCGGGGTATCAGGGCTGCATGGCTTTGCTCCTGGATACTTCCGTGTTGGAGCCTGACCAACGCGCGGACGCCTTTGTCGACGCGATGGGTCGTGCCTCGGTCCCGTGTGCAATCCACTTGGAGAACCCGGAACGGGTGAGCGCGAGAATGAACGTGTGGAACCTCGGTGCAGCATCACTGTTCCGCTCCGAGTCGACCGGTATGCGGTTGACCCGAACACCACGTCACGTCCGGTCCGCGTCGATGCCCGTCCTTGCGATTGCCCTGCAGGAGATCGGGATCGGCCATCTAGATCAGCACGACGAACAACGCAGAGTGCCCGCCGGTGAGCTGTTGATGACGGACCTGACGTCGACCTACGATTTCTCCTGGCCGGGAACGGGCGCTTCCCAGTGCCTCTACGTTCCGATGGATCGGCTGGGACTGCCGATCGACACCGTGCGGGACGCAGCTACCCGGCCTCATCACAGCAATCTGTACCCCGTGATGATCGCGCACGTTCGTGAATTGTTCCGCAGCGCCGCTCTGTTGGAGACCGATCCTGCCGCCGAACAATTGGGCGAGGCCTCGATCGAACTCGCGCGTGCTTTGGTCGCTTCGATCGCACATGCGAATCCTGACGCATCCGCTCCGAGATCGGCCCTAGCCATGACTTCGATCCGTCGATACATCCGTGAACACCTTCACGATCCGACACTGAATCCCGCACGAATTGCTCAAGCCCGCAACATCTCACTGCGACAGCTGTACAAGATCTGCTCGGACAACGAATTCCGGCTCGAACAGTGGATCATCACCCAGCGCCTGCAGAAGGCTCGGGACGAACTGGCTCGACCCGCTACCGTCGACCTGCCGATCGCGACCGTTGCGCACCGGGCGGGGTTTGTCGACGCCGGACACTTCAGCCGACGCTTTCGACAGGCCTACGGGCTGAGCCCGACTCGTTGGCGTCAGCTCCGCGATTGAAGCAGCGCCACAACGTCTGACTGACCACGACTTTCGGCATTGTCCAACGCGGTCTTCCCCGATGCATCCCGGATCGAGGGATCTGCCCCCGCGTCGAGAAGCTGAGTGATCACGTCGATATAGCGCGCCGAACCATCGCCGTACACAACGGCTTCGAGTAGCGCCGTCCACCCGGGATCGTTGACGTGATTGACCGGAACCCCGGCAGCGATCAGCATCCGGACGCTCTCGACATGCGCGTGTTCACTCGCGGGAATCAGCGCCGTACCGCCGTAACGGTTCACGCTGTCGACGTCCGCGCCGTGGGCGAGCGTGAGCGCCAGAATCTCGTTCAAACCCTCGGCTCCGGAATACAGGAAGGCCGAATCCTGCATGGAATCCTTCGCGTTCACGTCTGCTCCGGCAAGAATCAACGTAGAAGCCGCAGCGACAGCGTCGTTCTTGGCGGCCTCGACGAGTGGAGTCCGTTCGCCCTCGCCGCGAGCTTCGATGTTCGCGCCCGAAGCCAGGGCCGCGGTGATCGCTGCCGGATCATTGCGGTCCACCGCATCGAAGAGCGCCCGTTCGGATTCCGGCGTCGATGGCGGCTTTACGCCCGTAATCGATACAGCTGCCGCTGTCGTCGCTGACGCGGCGATCGTCGACGTCACCGGGGTGTCGGACGAACTGCAGCCGGCCAACGCCCCGGTCACTGATACCGCGAGGATAACGCAGACGAGGACAGACCTACCCGGAAGCGCCGTCACAGCGGATTACTTTCTTGGACAAGAGTTTCAAGCGTCATCCTGACGGCGTCCAGGTGTTCGGCCATCGCCCTGGAGGCGTGGTCGTAACTCCCGGATGCAATTCCTTCGACTATTCGTTCGTGTTCCTCGTTCGACTTTTCCTGGCGACCTGCAACAAGATTGAGTGTCTCGGATTGCCTTGTCAGCGCTTCACGGATATCGACGATTACCGACTCGAAGACCCGATTCCTACTGGCTTTTGCAATCAGTCCGTGAAATTGGGCGTCGAGTGCAACCCATACGAGCGGATCGTCCTCGTCACGCATCTGCTGTACCAGTCCGCGGAGGGCTGCCAGTTCCTCCGCTGTGTGCCGTTGGGCAGCCCACCCTGCGGCCGGAATTTCAACATGCGGCCGCGCTTCGACCAACTCGTTGGCCGCGTAGCTGCCGAAGTCGAGGTCTCGCGCTATCGAATCGCTGACGACGAAGGTGCCGAGCCCGGATTTCGTCTCGGTGAGCCCGAGGGCATGGCACGAGCGCAGGGCTTCACGGATGACCGATCGACTGACCCCGTGTCTTTCGGCCAGGGACGCCTCGGACGGGAGACGCTCTCCGACTGCCAGTTCGCCGGAGGTTATTGCGGCACGGAGGTCGGCGAGAACCGCCTCGGCAGCACTCACCCGCGAGGCGACGGGTCGCCTGGTGGCCCAGCTGTCTGACAGGTTCATGCCGTCATTGTTGCGACTGCCGAAGACCCGCGTCAAACATCGCACTTGATGAAGGGTTGACGTGCCGGAGTGAGCGAGGTAACAATTACACCTGTCAGACAGCCTGATAGCCCGATAGCTGGGCGGGACTACTACTCGACCGTCAGCGCTGCGATCCCGAAATACACCCACCGCGCAGAGTGATGCTTGCGCGAAGAGACACGAGGAATTGATCAAGTGCTCGAAACGCGAACAGAACACGATCTGCTCGGCGATCGCGAGGTTCCAGCCGATTCGTACTGGGGTATCCACACCTTGCGCGCAATGGAGAACTTCCCGATCACTGGTCGAACAATCGCCACGAACCCGCATCTGATCCGCGGCATCGCTTACGTCAAGTGGGCCGCAGCCAGCGCAAACGAAAAGCTGGGCATCCTCGACCGCCCGCGCGCGGAGGCCATCTCACAGGCATGCAAGGAGATCGTGGACGGGCGGTGGCACGAACAGTTCGTGGTGGACGTCATCCAGGGTGGCGCCGGCACGTCGACGAACATGAATGCGAACGAGGTCATCGCCAATCGCGCGTTGGAAATCCTCGGCCACCAGCGCGGCGACTACGAACGGCTTCACCCCAATGAACACGTGAACCTGAGCCAATCGACCAACGACGTCTACCCCACGGCCGTGAATATCTCGACGATCTTCGCGATCGATGACCTGCTGGATGCACTTCTTACACTCCAGAACGCATTCACGACCAAATCTCTTCAGTTCGCCGACACAGTGAAGATGGGACGCACCCAACTGCAGGACGCCGTGCCGATGACCCTGGGTCAGGAGTTCGGGACCTACGCGGTCATGATCGAGGAGGATCGGGCGCGTCTGGCTGAGGCCGCTCTTCTCGTTCACGAGATCAACCTCGGTGCGACTGCTATCGGCACTGGCCTCAACGCACCCGCCGGCTACGCCGAGGTGGCCTGTTCCGACCTGGGCGCACTGACCGGACTGCCGCTGGTGTTGGCAACGGATCTTGTCGAAGCGACCCAGGACGTGGGCCAGTTCGTCCACCTCTCCGGCGTCCTCAAGCGGGTCGCTGTGAAGTTGTCCAAGGTGTGCAACGATCTCCGGCTGCTCTCTTCGGGCCCGCGAGCCGGATTGAACGAGATCAATCTTCCACCGGTGCAGGCAGGTTCGTCGATCATGCCGGGCAAGGTCAATCCTGTCATTCCCGAAGTCCTCAATCAGGTCGCGTACGAAGTCATCGGCAACGACGTGACGATCACGATGGCTGCGGAATCCGGTCAGCTCCAACTCAACGCTTTCGAGCCGATCATCGTGCACTCACTGTCCGAAGGAATGCGACACCTCGGTGCGGCTTGCCGCATTTTGGCGGACCGGTGCGTACTCGGCATCACGGCTAACACTGAACTGCTGCGCGCCCGAGTCGAAGACTCCATCGGCCTCGTCACCGCGCTCAACCCCTACATCGGATATACCGCGTCCACTCGGATCGCCCAGGAGGCGTTGATTTCCGGGCGTCGCGTCGCCGATCTCGTAATCGAAGCCGGCCTGCTCGACCGCGAGGAACTCGATCGGTTGCTCAGCCCCGAACATCTCGCCAATCTCCGCGTTTCGGGGGAGAAGCCTCATGCCACCGCTGTTGCGGAGGAGGTTTGATGACCGTCGAACGGGAAGAGACAGGCCGCGCCGAAGTTGCCACTGAGGAGGATCTCGGATATCAGAAGGCGCTCGGCCCCAGACAAATTCAGATGATCGCGATCGGTGGCGCGATCGGAACCGGCCTTTTCATGGGGGCGGGAGGGCGACTACAACAGGCGGGCCCGGCCTTGGTTCTCGTGTACGCGCTGTGCGGATTCTTCGCGTTCCTGATCCTGAGGGCGCTCGGCGAACTGGTGATGCACCGACCGACTTCCGGATCCTTCGTTTCCTACGCACGCGAATTCTTCGGCGAAAAGATGGCTTTCGCTGCGGGCTGGTTGTACTGGATGAACTGGGCAATGACTGCCGTGGTCGACGTCACGGCTGTGGCGTTGTACATGAACTTCTTCAAAAAGTACTGGGCGCCACTGGGACACATCGATCAGTGGATGTTCGCTCTGATCGCGGTGTTGCTGGTTCTCGGACTGAATCTCGTGTCCGTGAAAGTCTTCGGAGAGTTGGAGTTCTGGTTCGCGTTGATCAAGGTCGTGGCCTTGACCGCATTCCTCGGGTTCGGTGTCTATTTCGTACTCTTCGGCACGCCCATCGAAGGGCATTCCTCCGGATTCAGCCTGATCGCCGACAACGGTGGGCTGTTCCCCAACGGAATACTGCCGGCAGTCGTGGTGATTCAGGGCGTCGTGTTCGCCTACGCTTCAATTGAACTCGTGGGGACCACGGCTGGAGAGACCGAAAATCCCCGGAAGGTGATACCCAAGGCGATCAACACAGTGATCATTCGGATCCTCGTCTTCTACGTGGGGTCGGTCCTGCTGCTCTCACTGTTGCTCCCGTACACCGAATACCACGCCGGTGAAAGTCCATTCGTCACATTCTTCGGTTCGATCAACATCCAAGGCGCAGATGCGATCATGAATCTGGTCGTTCTCACGGCGGCGTTGTCTTCCCTCAATGCCGGATTGTATTCGACCGGACGAATACTCCATTCGATGGCGACGGCCGGTTCGGCGCCTGCCTTCGCTGCCAGAATGAACAAAGCCGGAGTGCCGTACGGGGGAATCGCACTCACCGGCGTGGTCATCCTGTTCGGCGTCGGGCTCAATGCTGTTGTCCCAGCGCAGGCCTTCGAAATAGTCCTCAATTTTGCGGCACTGGGCATCATCAGTGCATGGGCGGTAATTGTGCTGTGCCAGTTGAGGCTCTGGCAACTTGCGAAACAAGGCAAAGTCACTCGCCCTTCCTTCCGCATATTCGGCGCACCGTACACCGGGATCGCGACACTGGTCTTTCTTGCGGTCGTTATCGTGTTGATGGCATTCGACAACCCCGTTGGAACGTGGACCGTCGGATCCATCGCGATCATCGCACCGCTCTTGATGATTGGTTGGTACGCCGCCAGGAATCGTATTCGCGAGTTGGCCATCCACCACCCCGCAGCTTGACGTGAAAGGACCACAGTGTCGAAAGTCGCAGTTGTCACTACCGGTGGCACCATCGCCAGCACCCGGGATGCGCATGGAATCAGCCGGCCCGCAATCACCGGTGCAGATCTGGTCGGCAACGAGCAGGCCGACATCGAGCTTCGAGTCGTCGACGTGATGTCGAAGGACAGCTCGAGCATGACCTTCGCGGACATGGATCGTGTTCGCGACGCCGTAGCCGATCAATTGAAAGATCCCGGACTCGACTCGGTGGTCGTGCTTCACGGCACCGACACGATGGAGGAAACTGCGTTCTTGTTGGACCTGCACCACGACGACCAACGCCCGGTGGTCTTCACCGGCGCGCAGCGCACTTTCGACCATCCCGAATCCGACGCTCGTTCGAATCTCGCCGCGGCGATCTCAGCCGGACTGGACATCTCGTCACACGGGCGTGGTGTCCTCATCGCCTTCGGCGGTTCGGTCCATCCAGCCGCAGGTACGCGAAAGTCCGATACGACGGCACTCGATGCCTTCCGCCGCGTGCACATCGATCCGCTCCTGCTGCGTACTCCCGAACCATTGCCGTGGCATCCGATTTCGGACACCCGCGTCGACATCATCGCCGTGTATCCCGGGGCAGACCGCGTACAAATCGACGCCTGCGTGCACGCCGGGGCGCAGGGACTTGTTCTCGACGGACTCGGTTCGGGAAATGCCAATCCGACGATAGTCGAGGCCGTACGAGACTGCGTAGGCGCTCACATTCCGGTAGCCGTGACAACTCGGGTGCCCTCGGGGCCAATCTCCCCGGTTTACGGTGGCGGTGGTGGCGGGCACGACTTGATCGCCGCAGGCGCTGTATTTTCCACCGATCTTCGAGCCGGGCAGGCACGTGTACTTCTGGCAGCCTTGTTGTCAGATCCGGATCTCGTGGGCCTGGAAAAGGTATTCGACCGCTATTCGAGGTTTGCTCGCACCCCGCCGTTCGGGCGGTAGAACTGGCGACACCATTCATTGTTCGAAATTCACTTCACTAAATCAGGGACTTTGGTCCGAATTTTCGACTTGGACGCTTATTTGGTGTCCGAATTGGGTAGTTTCACATCATCTAACTCGTTCAAAATTTCGATCCAGCGGTCACGTCCAGTGCAGCCAGTCGAACAGGAGTCGGATGAGCAGCCCATTTCGTGATGCCGCTGCAGTAACGCTCGACGCGGCTCACCGCGTCGGGCAAGCGCACGTGCCAGGCGCCGCACTCAACGGTCGTTTTCACCCGCCAACTGCCGTGAAAGGACTGGTCGCGCGTCCGCGCCTGCACCGCAAACTCACCGCATCCACTGCCACCAAAGGCTCAGGCCCCGGGCCTGTCGGGTTGCTCTCGGCTCCGGCCGGTGCGGGGAAGACCCTACTTCTGGCCGATTGGGCTCGCGAATATTCTCGAGCCTCCCCTGATGTTGCGCTGGCCTGGCTGACGTTGGCCGAGCGCGACAACAACGTGTCGATACTGTGTGAATCCCTCGCCGAGGCGATCGCGACCTCCGTCGATGCGGCCGGCCAGAGGCTCCCCGTGCAGACCGGATCCAGGCCGCCCGTCGAGCAGTGGCTCGCGCACTTTGCGGAAACCCTCGAAACGCACGAGCGCCGAACAACGTTGATCCTCGACGACGTTCACACCCTCCACGATCCGATGTCGATCGGTCTCCTCGATCGGATACTCACACAGACCCCGGGCAACCTGTCGATTATCGTTGCCGCCCGCTACGAACCACCGCTCACGTGGCATCGTCTGGCTCTCGACGGCCGACTCACCCGCTTTGCATCCACCGATCTCGCTTTCGATCGCTCCGAGATCACCGCGATATTCGGCGAGTACGACATCACGCTGCGCGACGACGAACTCGCAATCGTCGAGAACTTCACCAAGGGGTGGGGCGCCGTCGTTCGCCTGACCGCCGCGTTTCTGGCCGGCCGCAGTGACATCGGCGATGCACTGAACGAGTTCACGCACACACCCCGCCCGATCGCCGACTTTCTCGTCGACGAGGTACTGACGTCCTTGCCCGAACATGTCACCTCGTTCATGTTGCGAACATCGGTGGTCGATTCTTTCTCCGCCCAACTGGCGGAAACTCTGACGGACTCGAACGCTCTATCCGAGATCGACTCGCTGATTCAGTTCAACTTCCCCGTGACCCGTACCGATTCCGCCGACCACACAACGTGGTTCAGCTATCACCCTCTCTTGCGCGAGCACCTTCGGGCAGAGTTCCGTCGCGTCGATCACGTCGAGAGAAACCGCGTACACCTGCGAGCAGCAAGCTGGTTCGAAAGCAATCACTTCGAACTCGAGGCGCTCGAACTCGAGGTGTCGATCGGAGACCCACACCGCATTCTCGCGTTTCTCGAACGCTGCGGGCTGGGCCTCGTACTCGACGGGCACTGCGGGGACGTCGTGCGAGTCCTGGAATCGGTGTCGACGCAGGTCTCGGAATCCCCGATCACCCGACTGGTGCTGGCGGCGGCCGCCCTCCACTCCGGTGACGTGACCTCGGCGACCACGTGCCTCGATCTTCTCGAGGCAACTCATCCACCGATTGCAGAAGATCCATTGTTCCTGGCGATGAGCCTGGAAATCTCCTGCGTTACGGCGACTTCCGACAACGAGCCGCTGGCGGCACGTCTGGAGCGGCGCCAGAAAAGCACCCACTCCGACATCGAAGCCTACGCACACATGGAATTGGCGACGGCACACTTACTGCGACGTGAGTTCGACAGGGCGACTGTCGAATACACTCAAGCCGTCGCACTCGGGACAATACGGGGCAGGGCGCGATTCGTCTTGAAGTCGCTGACCGGACTGGGCTACGTAGCTTCTCTCAGCGGAGACATCGGGGCGATGAGGGCTCACTCCGTCTACGCTCTCGACTACGCGGTCGAACATCGCATCACGACGACTGCGGAGTACGAGTTGTCCGCGTCGGTGGCCGCCTTTGCCACATATCTCTGCGCTTCGAGCGAACTCCCGTACCGCATCCCGACAATCGGAAACTACCGGAGCACAGACGTTCTCGGCGCCAGCGCGCCGGTGTTCGGGTGGCACTCCGTCGTAACCTTCGGCCTTCACAGTCTCGACGGCTCGACCGACCGACGCTCGACCGCCGCCGATGTCCGCGACGCGATGCTCAGCGCGATCGAATTACGTACCTTCGCGTTCGCGACCTTGGCTCTTCTACCACCCGTCGTCCACGCATGCCTTTCCGTCGGCGAGGTGGAATGGGCAGCGAGACTCGTGCGTGACGCAGCCGATCAATTCGGAGAAACGTCGGAGATACATCTCGCACGGGGTGCCGTCGCCTTCTCGTCCAACAAGTTCGCGGAAGCACTCGTCGAAGTTTCCGAAGCTCTCGGGTCCTCCGAAATCCCGTTGCTCGCACATCACGTCTACGCCTGGACACTCGAAGCCGGGATCCACGCTGCAACAGGTCACGAGCGCAAGTCGTTTCGCTCCCTCCACAAAGCGCTGCGCGCCGCGGAAGCCGGTAGCCTGCTACGCCCCTTCCTCGACTACGGCGCATCCCTGCGGCCGGTGTTCGACGAGTTCAGTGGACATTTCGGCGATCAGGAAGCATTTGCCGAACAGGTACGTAGCCGCATTCGCCCACAAGAATTGGTGAGTGCACCGATCCTCACGCCAGGCGAATACACCGTGCTCCGTGAACTGGCTTCCGGAGACACCACCGAGTCCATTGCCGACACGCTGTTCCTTTCCGTCAACACCATCAAGACGCATCTTCGCGGGATCTATCGCAAGTTGGAAGTGAGCAACCGACGCGACGCGCTCAAGGCTGCGCGACGCGGCGGACTCATCTGAGCAAGACTGCTTCCATGCCCCCGAAGCTGTATTCCGATACGCGCGATCGATTGACCGTGTGGGCGAGACGTACACCCAGTCGACGGTTGGCGACTGATGCAACCATCGGGGTCTTCGAAGTCGGGCTCGTGGACAGCGCCATGACTTTGGCGGCCCAGGCCTTTACGTCATTGCTCCCGGTCATGATTGCAGCGTCGACCTTGGAGAAGCTGAAGCCGTTGGCTGATGCCGCCAAAGACGACCTCGGCGTCCAACTCCCCGACACCGTATTGACCAGTACCTCTACCGCGGCAGCGTTCGGGATTGTCGGCTTGCTCATGCTGCTGATCAGTTCCACGTCCTACGCTCGCGCTCTCGGCCGGATGTACGGACGGATCTGGAGCGTGCCGACGGCGACACTCCGTCAGGCGTGGCGGTGGTTCGCGGTAGTGTGCGTCGTGGCCGCGTCGGTGGTCGGTGCGGCCCTGTGCCGTGAACTGAATGGTGTTCCGGGAGTAGGCAGAGTCCTGGAGTTCACAGCGGTCTACGTCGTGTGGGCACTCGTGTGGACAGCCGTGCCCATGCTGCTGACGGCCAATCGCATGACCACTCGAATGTGCGTCGGGTCAGGATTGCTCACCGCGACGGGCCTGACCGGACTGCACGTGGCCGGCACTCTTTTCCTCCCCCGAATGACAAAGACGTCGCAGGACGAGTTCGGTCTTCTGGGCGTGATGTTCACCGTCATCGGCTGGCTGTTCATCTTCTCGGCCATCGTGGTTGTCGCGTCGACGATCGTCGGATCAGTGGCCAAAGATTCCGGTCCCCTGGGAATCTGGCTACGGACATCACGCTGAGGTGTTGTCTCGACCTGCAAGCGCTTTCGAGACGGTCGGATAGACGTCGACCTTCAGCGCGCCCTGGTCGGCACCGGACAGAACGTCGCGGAACTGCCCGATGTCGCGTGCCACTCGGAAGCTCACATTTCTGCGTGCCAACGAATCTCGAAGCTGAGCCAACATCTGCGCAGCGCTGACGTCGATGAACGGTGACGTCTCGGCGTCGAGAACGACCATGGTGGTGCCGGCGGTCACCAGACCGGTGATCTGATCACGCACGTGATCGGCATTGGCGAAGAACATCCCCGCTTCGACCCTGACCACTACGACGCCGTCGAGTGTCTTCAG
Source organism: Rhodococcus sp. 008 (assembly GCF_001682295.1). Lineage (NCBI taxonomy): Bacteria > Bacillati > Actinomycetota > Actinomycetes > Mycobacteriales > Nocardiaceae > Rhodococcus > Rhodococcus sp. 008. Next base: position 1,789,504 of record NZ_CP012749.1, read on the forward strand.
ATCAGGATGCCCACTGAGGTCGACCCAGCGCGTGCCGTCCTTGGCCAGAGCGGCCACGTGCGGTTTGGAGACCCGATACAGGAGCAGCAACATCGAGACGGCGATTCCGATGATCAGACCGGGCAACGTGTCGAAGAGGAGGACCCCGAACATCGCCGCGATCGCCGCCGCGAAATCGGCCCGGGCAGCGTGCCCGTAGATACTGCCCAACCTCTTCGTCCACACCCGGTACAGCGCTGCGAGGGAGGAGAAATCGACCAGTTCGATCACTGCTGCGATGACCACAGCCGAGAGCGTCGCCTCTGGCAACTTCTCGAACAGGCCGGTGAGAAACAGCAGTGTCACCAGCGTCAGCGCCGCGACCACCAGTCCGCTGACCTGAGATTTGGCGCCCGCTCCTCCGTTGACGGCGGTCTTCGACAGGCTGCCGTTGACCACCATTCCCGAGCAGAGACCCGATCCGAGATTGGCCGCACCCAGTCCTGCCAGTTCACGATTGGCGTCGATGGTGTAGCCAGCTTTGGCCGCGTATGTCTTTGCAGCGCCAAGACCTTCGGCGAAACCGATGAGCAGAACGCCGACCGCAGGTCCGACCAGGTCGAGGTAGTCCTCGGCTCCCACACCACTCGGCAGACCCATCGACGGCAGGCCCGAGTCGATGTGTCCGACAATGTCGATGCCACGATCGTCGAGGCCGAACAACGCTACTGCGGTAATGCCCAGCAGCACGACGAGGAGCGAACCCGGTACGAGCGGAAGCCATCGCTTGACGCCCAGGACCATTGCCAGGCTGAGCAATCCGATGATCACGGTCGGTAGGTCGACCTCACCCAGTTCCTTCACCACTGTCCACGTCTGGACGAAGAAGTTTCCCTCCCCCTTGTCCACGCCCAGGAGTTTGGGTACTTGACCGATGATGATCGTGAGCGCCAGACCGACGATGAATCCCTTGAGAACCGGCTCGGAGATGAAGGACGCGATGAATCCGAGGCGCATGAATCCTGCGAGCAGTCCGACGAGCCCGGTCACGATCGCCAATGCCGCCGACAGCGCGATGAATCGGCCGTCGTTTCCTGAAGCCAATGGCGCAATCATCGCCGCGGACAACGCTGCGGTCGCCGACATCGGCCCGACGATCAGATGGCGCGAACTGCCGGCTGCTGCATACAGAATCAATGACGGAACCGCAGCATAAAGCCCGACCACCGGCGGAACTCCGGCGATGGTGGCGTACGCGAGCGCTTCCGGAACAAGGACAGCCCACACCGTAAGGCCCGCAATGATGTCGGGGCGAAGCCAAGCGCGTTGATAGTCGGACAACGATCCGAAGACCCACCAGGTCCGCGTGTGCGGAGCACTCATAGTCCTTGCACCCCTTTACTGATCTGCATCGCCGCGATCAGGACGAGGAGCCCGACGTTCAGCAAGTGCGTGTTGGTGGCTATCCAGGTGCGGATCTTCAGCAGCGGTTCGGTTGCCTCGTCCTTCTTGATCAGCAGGAGGGCAACAGGTACCGCGACCGAGGTCACGGACACCAACGAGAAGATCACGGCCGAGACGATCTGCGACGTCGGTGCCACGGTGCTGACACGAAGGTTCATCGCTGCTGCGATGGCACACGACATGTCGATGGGGTTGAGAACGAACAGCGCGAAACCGAGCACACCGGATCGCATTGGTTGGAAGTGCTCAACCGATTGCAGCATCTTCGGCAGCTGAGGGGCCGCAGCCACAACGTCGCCAGGGGCAACTGCAGCCGCCATCGCCTGAACCCCGCGACGACTGCGTGAGTAGACGAACCAGGCACCCGCCAGCAGAGTTGCCCCGAGAACGAGATGGATGATGGGCACCCACAGCGGAGGGTGTGTGCGCTGATGAACCTGGAGTGCGGTCAAGATGACGTACGAACCGGCCAGCGCGACAACTATTCCGAGATACCACCCGATCAGGTACGCAATGCTGTTGATACGCGCTCGTTCGGAAAACAGTACGGCCACAACGGCGACAACCGCCAGCGGGCTCATGATTATCCCGAGCGCCAGCGGGATCTGTTGCAGTAGCAGCGATCCCATAACTACCTCCAGTTGTCAGAGACCGCCGATGCCCTTGCCGATGAGAACAACACCGATAACCAGGATCAACACACTCATCACCGTGGCGTTGTTTTCCTGCAACCACACCTTCAGCTTGGCCAGCGGACCACGCAGTCGCTCCGCGGCAACGAGGTAGCCGATCACGGGCACGCACACTGTGCAGGCCGCGATGATCGTGAAAACCAGAATGGCGACAACAACTTCTCCGGAACCCAATGACGCGGATCCGATCGAGATTCCGGCCGCGATACACATCATCAGATTCTTCGGATTGATCGCAGCCAGAGCGAAGCCCAAGCCGAGGCCTTTGACAGCGGTCATGTCATCGATGGCGTGCATCCACTTCGGGGTTTCGTGCTCGCCTCCGCGTCCGCGCCATTGCTTGACTCCGAACGCAAGAAGCAATACACCCAACGCCAGCTTGATCCACGACACTGTCGCTGACGGATCACCTTCGGAGTCACCGAGCTTGCTGGACAGAAGCACGAAGATCACGGTGGCGACGACGATTCCCAGTATCCAGCCCAGCGCGAACCCGACGCTCGTGCTGCCGGCACGCTTGGACAACAACATCAAGATTGCCGCGATGATCGGGATCGGCGATACCGCAACGCCGACCGCGAGGGGTAACAGATCCCCGATGACAGATCCCATGCCGACCTCTTCTCTCTCCCGGTCGACACTAGGGGTGGCGACTCTACGGAGCCTCACACAAAAGGGATGAACGGACCCGCGACGACATTCACCCGTAGGGGATGACGCCCCGAGCGCGTACGGGAGTAAGACTGGATCCCACGGATGCGGAGTCCTGGATCGGGCAGCGACGCCGATTGCACTTGACGACATGCGATTTCGAGGCTCGGAGCGCTGCCTTCTCGAACCTCATGGCCCTACGAAATGGAGCGGATACTGATGAATGCTCCCACTCGGTATCAATTCCTCATCGACGGCGAAGTGTCGGACCGCGTCAAGGCCGCATTTCCTGAACTCAGTGTCGCCAGTGCGGCCGGCGGGTTCACCAGTTTGTACGGACCCGTCGCGGACCACACGGCTATGCGGAGCATCATGGCCCGTCTCGATTCCCTCGGCCTGACCGTCGCCGAAATGCGTCGACTCCCAGACTGATCCGAGCCACACCCTGTCGAAATGTCCCACGCACGAGCGATGGTCCCGACCGAGTCGACTCGGTCGGGACCAACTGCTCTCGGGTTGTTCGGTGCCTAGACTCTGTCCCTGTCCCAGGTCACGACCGCCCAGATCACAACGACATCGAGCGCGATGACCAGGATCGACCACAGTGGGTAATACGGCATCCACAAGAAGTTGGCGATGATCGAGAGCGACGCAATGACGATTGCCGCCGCCCTGGCCCACACTGCACCGGTGAAGAGGCCGAGGGCCACCACGATCCCGATGATGCCCAAGATGATGTGGATCCAACCCCACGTCGTGATGTCGAACTTGTACGTGTAGTTGATACCCACGACAAACAGATTGTTGTCGGCAACGGCCGCGATGCCCTGAAGCAGAGCGACAATGCCTGCGGTGAGCAGCAGAATTGCTGCTGCAAACGTCGTACCTACCGCGAAACCCTGCCGGACAGGGTGATTCGCGGGTTCCCGCGGTGGAGCAGTCATCAGCGTTCCTTTCGACAGAATGCACTTCCCTTACTCAGTCTCGAGGGGCTGGAAGGCGAAAACATCACCCGTCGCGGATGAACCGCAGGTCACCGACCCGTACCCGTTTGCCGGGATCGCAAACCAGGCCTGACACCCTTTTCCTCGACTGAACACAGGCTGTGGCGTACTTGTGGGGGTGTTCACTCAGCTGAACCTGTGCCCACTCAGCAGTAGTCGCACTCGTCATCGCTCTCCGGCACGTCTTCGACGTTCAGCCGGGTGGGTGGACGCGGATGCATGACCGCTTCACGGTTACGGCCCCCTTCGGAGTGCTCGGACACCTGGCACTGAGGTTGGCTGTCGGCCCGTATCGGCGGCGCCTTCTCGAGCAACGCGCCGCGCACATCAAGGGCCGCGCAGAAGTCGGCACGCCTTTCATCGAGTGAACACCCGCTCTGACGCACCGCAGGGAGTGCTCACTCGACAAAACCTGTGTTCACTCAGCAGCAGTCGCACTCGTCACCGCTCTCGGGCACAGCCACAACCGGGCAGCACGGATCACCCTTCCACGCGTTGATGCCTTCTTTCACCGCGATGACGGCGATGACCAGTGCCGCAATCGGATCCGCCCACGACCAGCCGAGCAGCGAGTTGAGCAGCAAACCGACCAACAAGACAGCAGAGAGGTAAGTGCAGAGCAGCGTCTGCTTCGAATCCGCGACCGCCGACAGCGAACCCAACTCCCGACCGGCTCGGCGTTGCGCATAGGACAGGGCCGGCATGATCGCCAAACTCACCGCAGCCAAGAGTATTCCGACGCTCGTGTGCTGAGCTTCCCCCAGACCGAACAGCGACCGAATCGCGTCGAACGAGACGTACGCAGCGAGCCCGAAGAACGAGAATGCGATCACTCGCAGTGCCGTCTTCTCACGGCTCGTCGGATCCGGCGCCGAGAACTGCCAGGCAACAGCTGCCGCCGAGGACACTTCGATCACCGAATCAAGGCCGAAACCGAACAGTGCTGCGGACGACACCCGTGTGCCCTCCGCCAGCGCGATGATCGCTTCGACGACGTTGTAGCTGATCGTGATCGCCACGAAGATGCGAATTCTTCTCGACAAGAGCGCACGCCGGTCAGTCGAGAGCCCGACACCGTCAACGGGCGCAACCATCAGCAGCACCCCTCTGATTCGCTGTCCGGGCAGTACGACGGATCCACCGCGAGTACGACCCCGAGCAGGTCGTCGAGGGCCCGACCGATATGTACATCGGCGAGTTCGTATCTGGTCCGGCGCCCTTCCGGGACGGCCACCACCAAGCCACAACCGCGCAGGCACGCCAGATGGTTGGACAGCTTCTGCCTGGTCACAGCCAGCGTTTCAGCGAGGTCGGACGGATACCGCGGTGCGGTCTTCAGTTCGAGCAGTATCCGTGTCCGAGTCTCGTCGGACAGTGCATGCCCGAACCTCGCAAGCACCGCCACGTTGGTCACCACATCTACGCCCTCGATATCCATACGTGCGACAGTACATCGAAAACTGGATTCAGAAAACGATGAACTCCGATGGTTCAAGATCCCACCATCGGGTAACGCAAGCGTGAAGCCACCCAACCAAGCGAACACCGGGAGCCCACATCCGATGAACCGTACAAAAGTCGACGACCACGTAGCGATGGCCGAACTACCGACAACCGGAAGCATCTTTCAGGCCTCGTGGCCAGTGCGTACGGGTGACATCCACACCGACAAACAACTGCGCCTCGACGCGATCGCGCGCTACCTCCAAGACGCGGGCTTCGACAATCTCGTCGACCGCGGCGCCATGGATACACACCCGCTGTGGATGGTACGAAGAACGGTGATCGATGTACTCGAACCGGTCGTCTGGCCGGATCGAGTTCATCTGCAGCGCTGGTGTTCAGGCCTGTCGAACAAGTGGTGTTCGATGCGAGTTCGCATCAGATCCGATGGCGGCGGGTTGATCGAAACCGAGGCGTTCTGGATCAACATCGACCCGAAGACGGGAATGCCGGCATCCATCAGTGAGAAGTTCACCGCCGCCCTGGCATCGACGGCCGTGGACCAGCATCTTCACTGGCGTCGGTGGATCGACCCGACCCCGGACACGACGCCGTCAGCGGATACGCCGTTCCCGTTGCGCTCGAGCGATTTCGACCCCTTCGATCACGTGAACAACGCAATCTACTGGCAGCCCGTGGAAGATGCGCTGCCCGACAGATTACGAAGCGGGCCCTTTCGCGCGATCCTCGAGTACACCCAGCCCATCAAGAGAGGTGAGCAGGTGAGCGTGCGAACCGGCACGAACACGCTGCACATCGACGCAGGCGACGAGGCACGTGCGTCGGCGCGGTGGTTCGCCTTGTCTCCGAAGAGCAACGATCAGGGGTGAAGTTTTCCGAATCCCACGACGGCAGAGTCGGATTGCCAGTCCAGATCATGAACCCGCACCTTGCCGAACTCGTTGCCGCCAACCGTGACCGCAGAGTTGCCGTCCACTGCCACAACGATGTTGGTGTGCTGACCGACCCATCTCGAACTGTCGTAGATCACCACATCACCCACATTCGGGGTGTACCCGCTGCCGTTCTCGGCGTACGCGCCGATCCCTTGGTAATACTCCTGCAAGGTGTACACCCCCGGGATGCGCCAACTTCCGGAGTTCGGGTTGGACAACGGTCGACCCGCTTCCCTCATGATCCAGCTGACAAAGTCGGCGCACCACTCTTCGTCGATGCCGTCGGAATAGAAGGTGCCCGGACGGTCCTGCTCATGCTCGGATTGCAGTAGCTCGAGCACCCGACCTTGATCCGACGTGAGCGCACTCGCGTCCACCGCCGGGAACTCAGCCGTGTCCCAGGGCAGGTACCGCGATGGTGCGACCGCGACGACCACCACCCCAACCACGATCACGACGCCGAGCACCCCGGCAATCCAGAGCACGATGCGGCGTCGGCGGTTCGATTCGGCAGGACTCACCCTTACGAGTGTGCCAGCCTGCCGCGAACCGAATCGCCGGCCACCCCGATGACCTGGCAATTCTCACCAAATTCACACGAATGTGCCACCAAACTATTGCGGTGGCACCAAAGTGGTGCCATAGTGATGCCATGGACTTGACACCGTACGTAGACAACCTTCGCCACGAACTCGCGGTGGCGGCCGAAGCAGGCGGAGAAGACGCAAAGGCACTCGCCGATCGTTTGACCGCACCGCTGGAATCAGCAGTGCGACTCACCCTTCTCGACGCATTGTCTGCGGCAGCCGCCGAGATCACGCGTGACCTCGCCCCGGGTTCGGTGGACCTGCGCCTGCGGGGACGCGAACCCGAATTCGTGGTGGCACCAGCCATCAGTGAACCGGTTCCAGCCCCCGTCGAAGAGGACCCGACTCCGGCACCGCGCCCCGTCACGGAGTCCGACGACGCCTCGATGACTCGAATCAACCTGCGGCTGGGGCAAGACCTCAAAGACCGGATCGAGGCGGCGGCCCGGGAAGCCGGTATCTCCGTCAACGCGTGGCTGGTTCGCTCGGCTGCAACGGCTCTGGAAGGCGGCGCGAACAGAAGCACTCCGAGACAGCGCACGTCCCAAGGTTCCGAAAGCTTCAGCGGCTGGGTGCACTGACACCGGCTTCATCTTTCGCGCCACCCTCTTTCATCAACCGAGACAACCTCATCGGGAGTATCACCATGCCTACATTCAGCACACCTGACCCCATCACCTTGAACTTCGACGTGGCAGTCGCACACATCCGGATCACGGCGAGCAGCCGCAACGACACTGTCGTGGAAGTGTTGCCCAGCAACTCGTCTCGCGAGGTCGACGTTCGAGTCGCCGAACAAACGCGCGTCGAATTCGCAGGTGGCCGGCTGCAGATCAAGACTCCGAAACAGCGCGGCCTCGGCATCTTCGGGAAGGCAGGATCTGTGGACATCTCCGTTCAGCTTCCCTCCGGCTCGGAACTCGAAGGCACTGCTGCAGTTGCCAGCCTCCGTAGCGAAGGCACTCTCGGACGATCACGGGTGAAGGTTTCCGCGGGCGATTGCACACTGGAAACCACCGGGCCGCTCAACGTCAGCACCGGGGCCGGCGCGATCATCGTCGAGCACGTGGCCGGTGACATCGACACGAGCACCGGGTCCGGAAGCATCCGCATCGGCCGCGTCGACGGCAACGCGGAGGTCAAGAACTCCAACGGCGACATCAACATCGGCACGATCACCGGCGCACTGAAGGCGAAGACCGCCAACGGCAGTGTCGCCGTCGAGCACGCCGAATCCGACGCGAGCGCCGCAACCGCCAACGGCGACATCCGTTTCGAGACCATCGAGAGTGGAGTCGTATCCGCCAAGACGGCCGCCGGGCGAATCCATATCGGCGTTCGATCCGGAACCGCCGCACGATTCGACGCTCATACGTCCTTCGGCCGCGTCGACAACCAGATGAATGCCACGCACGGTCCGGCTTCCACTGAACGCCGGGTAGACGTCCGGGCACACACCAGTTACGGCGACATCGTCATTCGACGTTCGGAGCCCCGAGAAGAATCCAACAAGAAGATCTAGCGAAAGGAACGCTGATGTCCCGTAAACCAGCCATCACCGCGACGGGCCTGAAGAAGGCCTACGACGACAAGACGGTACTGGACGGAATCGACATCTCCGTCGACCGCGGAACCGTCTTTGCGCTCCTCGGCCCCAACGGCGCCGGCAAGACCACCATCGTGGAAATTCTCTCGACCCTCGTTCCGGCAGACGGCGGCAACATCCGCATCGCCGGGTACAACCCTTCCGACGATCCCGACGCGGTGCGTTCGCGCATCGGCGTCACCGGGCAGTTCTCAGCGGTCGACGACTATCTGTCCGGTGAGGAAAACCTTCTCCTCATGGCCGACCTGCACCATCTCGGCAAGGACGAACGTCGAACGCGCACTGAAGAACTCCTGAAGAAGTTCGATCTGATCGACTCCGCGGACAAGCTGGCGTCGACCTACTCGGGCGGCATGCGTCGACGGCTCGACCTGGCAATGACGTTGATCGGACGACCGGAGATCATCTTCCTGGACGAGCCCACCACCGGCCTCGACCCCCGAAGCCGACGCACCATGTGGCAGATCATCCGGGAGTTGGTCGAGGGCGGTGTCACCATCTTCCTCACGACCCAGTACCTCGAGGAAGCTGATCAACTGGCCGACCACATCGCCGTCCTCGATCAGGGACGGATCGTCGCCCAAGGTACGGCAGCGGAACTCAAACGGCACATCCCCGGCGGCCACATTCGTCTTCACTTCTTCGACCGAGATCAGCTCGATTCTGCTGCAGCTGTTTTCGACGAATCATCACGTGATGATGCCGCCTACGTCCTCCAGGTCCCCAGCGACGGGGGTGTCCGCTCGCTGCGCTCTCTTCTCGACCAACTCGACGCTCACTCGATCGACGTCAAGGAACTCTCCGTGCACACACCCGACCTGGACGACGTGTTCCTGACTCTGACCGCCACCGAAAGGACCGACGCGCGATGACCACCATGACGCTTGCCTATCAGGACTCGAAAACCATGCTGCGTCGCAGCATTCGACACATCCTTCGATATCCGTCGATGACGGTGATGCTCGTCGGAATGCCAGTCGTTTTCCTACTGCTGTTCGTCTACGTGCTCGGCGGAACGCTCGGGAACGGCCTCGGCCCCGGCGGTGGCGGCCGAGCCGAGTATGTCAATTACGTTGCACCGGCGATTATTCTGATGACCGTGGCATCAGCGGCACAAGGTACTGCCATCTCCGTCGCAACCGATATGACCGCCGGGATCATTGCACGATTCCGAACGATGGCGATCACGCGCACGTCCGTCCTGACCGGTCACGTTCTCGGCAGCCTCCTTCAGACGATCGTGAGCCTCGTTGTCGTCATCGCCGTAGCGATAGCCGTCGGCTTCCGGCCCACTGCAGGCTTCGTGGAGTGGGCCGCGACGTTTGCACTCCTCGTCCTGGTCTCCATCGCCATGATCTGGTTGTCGGTCGCCTTCGGCCTCGTCAGCAAGAGTGTCGAGACGGCCAGCAACCTTCCAATGGTGTTGATCCTCTTGCCGTTCCTGGGAAGCGGCTTTGTCCCCACCGACTCGATGCCGACCGTGTTGCGATGGTTCGCCGAGTATCAGCCGTTCACTCCGATCATCGAGACTCTTCGAGGACTTCTTCTCGGCGAAGCCATCGGAAACAACGCGATACTCGCGATCGGATGGTGCGTCGCAATCACCTTCCTCTCCTACCTCTGGGCACGGAGTTTGTTCAACCGACGCCCGGTGCGCTGACCTCGAAACACACGATCTTCGAGAACAGGTACGGTGTCGCTGTCGTCGAGTTCCGAGGCGATGGCGACGTCTTGTGGAAACCCCATGGCGATCAACTCACGTCCTGAGGCACAGTCCCGCAGGCGGTCCTCGTACGAATCCGCCACCGCCGCCCACGCATCCGCCGCCATCCGAGCCTCGGGCGATACGTGGCCGTCCCAACCAGCAGCGGTCAGCGCCGTGACAACCGCACCGGCACCCCACAGATCCTCCACCGCCGGGCGCAACTCTCCACCGGGCCACTTCTCCCCGGATGCGACTATCGCAACCCGCGATCCCGGACCATGTTCGTGCACAATCCAATCCGCGACGGCATAAGCGTTCCTCAAGGAAGCGCCGACACACACCGCAACCTCGGACGCCAACGCAAACGCGATAGTCGACCCGTTCGGAGACGGCAGCACCAGCCGACTTGGCGCCTCGGTCTCGCGAATCGTCTTGGGAGACAGACTGATCTGACCCTCTCTGGCCACACTTCGCCGTACAGCCAGAACCGCATCGGCATCACGCGCGTAGTCGACCGCACTCTCGTCATTCCAGGAAAAGGGAAGTACGTCGATTCCCGCGTCGGCGGCAACGCTCAGCGTCGTCGTGAACGAGAGAACGTCTACCACCACTGCCACATCGACGCCGGCAGCAATCGCTTCGGCGCCGCGCAACCCCCAGTCGAATCGAAGTCCGTAATCGAGTTGGCGATGCTCCGGATTCATCGCACCAGCATCTCAGAAACGAATCAGCTTGTCCGGCACGCGCAAGTCATCGTGCTCGTACAGTGCTCGCACGGCAACGGGATCGTCGGCGGCGCACACCGCGGCGACATCGTCCAACAGTAGGTCGTAGTCGGCGCCTGTCTTTCCGTCGTAGGCGTCCGTCATACGACCCCACTCGTCCCACGGCAGAGTTTCGACCTTGTTCATCGCGGCAAGATCCTTCACTGCGTTGCCGCGGATCTCGGCCGGCCCCCAGTTCTCGGTGCCGTACACCCCGAACTGGGACCCGTCGATCACGCCGCGTCGATACGCCAGCCACGCCTCACCACCACTGAGGAATTCTCCCGGCTGCAGATCATGGGCGTGAGGAAGGACGTTTTGTCCGAGGATCTCCGAATCGATGCGGATCCACCGCTTGCCGGCGTCGTCCCAGTACTCGGTGATCCAGTGGTCCACGCCCTGTCCCGGTTGAAAGTAGGTGGCAAAACCACAGCGGACGCGAGCGGCAATTCCGCGATAGCGCAGAAACGCACAACTCAAAACAGCAAAGTGCCGACAGGTTCCGACGAGCCGCTTGTCGGGTTCTCGGGCGGAGGTCACCGGTGCCGGATCGAGCGCAAGCAGGCGTTGAAGCAGAACGCTTGCCGGCCGGATCTGGTTTTCGTCGAATCGGTCGGCAGGCAGATTCAGCGACTGAGCATCGGTGGGTTGGACCACCAGGTACGGCACTACCCGGCATATTTGCATGGGGTCGGTGGGGAGCGACTCGAGGGCGAGCATGTCCACCCCGTCGATGCGGGTGAACGATCCTGCTGATGTGTAGTCGAGAACCGCCGTCATGGGCGGAGGTTAACAAACACTGCCGACACAGCAACTCCACTATGGTTAGGGTCCCATAACCATGAAACCCGAGGTTGCCGTGAACCCTATGTTGAGCCGCCGTGCCATGCTGTCCGTCACTTTCGCAACAGCAGCCGGTTTCGCCCTTGCTGCCTGCGGCGACAGTGCGAAAGACGAATCCACTCCCGGCACCGAAGGTGCTCACGCCGAGGTCAACGCCTTCCCGGTGACGATCGACCACAAGTTCGGCTCCACCACCATCGAGCAGGCACCCAGCCGCATCGCAGCGGTCGGTATCGGCGACGCGGACGTTTTGCTTTCCCTCGGGCTGACGCCCGTCCTGGTCCCGGTGTGGAAGGGATCGACCGACGACGGAATCGGCGTCTGGGCCGACTCCGCAGTCCAGGGCGCCGAGCCGACGCCATTGGCCAACGCCACCACCGATTTCGACATCGAAACGATCGTGGCTGCAGCGCCTGACCTGATCATCGCCGTCAACAACGCGATCGACGAGGATCTGTACAAGCAGCTCAGCGCCATCGCGCCGACGGTGCTGCACGCCGCCGATCAGACGGATTGGGTTCTGCCCTGGCAGGAAGTCACGACCCGCATCGGTACGGCTGTGGGCGTTCCCGCGCAGGCAAAGAAGGAGGTCCAGGAAGTCGAAGACCTCATCGTTCGCACCCGCGCGGAGAACCCCCAGTTCGAAGGCAAGACAGCAGCTCTCGTCATTCGCTGGAGCGACGGAAATCTGCGAGCGTTCAGCCCCGAGGCAGCGCGGGCTCAGCTGCTCACGCAATTGGGATTCACGGCGCCTGCCGCACTGAAGGATCGGTTCGCGGGCAAGCTGAACTACGAGATCTCCGCCGAGAACTACGACCTCCTTGAGTGCGACTACCTGCTCTTCGACAACTACGAGAAGGCTCGCGCCGAGATGGAGTCGCAGCCGGCGTTCACCAATCTGAACGTGGTCGAGACCGGAGGCCTGATCAGCTTGGACCCCATCGTCAGTGACGCGGTGTCCATGCCGAACCCACTCACCATTCCGTTTGTGCTGGAAGATTTCGTCGCAAAGATCAATCAGACGATCGCTGGTCGATAACTTTCGTTCGGCCTGACCACACCCACAACACCACAGCCGACACGGCCACGCAGAGCGCAACGATCACCCATGGTGACGCCGGCGCTGCGTGGCCGTTGTCGACGAGGTCGTACACGAATCCGACTCCCACGGTTCCCAGGAGCGCGAGCAGACCGCCGATCGTGTTGAGCATGCCGAAGTGCGCTCCGAGGTTGCTTTCACGACCGAGGATCGCGATGGTGTCTCGCATCGGCGGCACCATCAACATCTGTCCCAGGTGCAGCAGCCCGATCCACACCGCCAGACCGACTATCTGCGTCGACGCCGAAGCTGCGGAGTCGACGCCGGTGACCAGCGGAACCAGGAACGACACCGAAATGAGCACAAGCCCGAAGGTGATCGCGCGCCGATGCCCGATGCGGTGGGCAACCGCGACCGTCGGTCCCTGCCCGACGATCACCAACACCGCCGCGCCCACGTAGAACCATCCCAGCGCCGACTGCGAACCGATTCCGCGCTCGAGCTGTTCCGGAAGCATCAGGTACAGCTGGCTGTACGCAACCAGCTGAAAACTGCAGAGCGTCGCGAAGAGCAGAAAGTTGTTGTTGGTCAGGACACTTCGCCAGACGTCGCGCAGCGTATAGGTCGACACCGGGCCGTCGTGGGCATCGCCCGGTCGGGGGAACCAGATGAAGAACCCGACCCACATGATCGCGAAGAGCAACGCGGCGCTCGACGCCGTCCACGAGAACGGAAACATCAGGAGAGCAGCTCCCAGCGCCGGACCGATCACGGTTCCCAGGCGGCTGCACATCTGTTCCACTGCAAACAAATCGGTACGACGCATAACTCCGGCGGACTCGAGTTCGCGTCCGTACTCCGCGTTGGCCGACTCCACTGCGGGCGCGAAGAGCGCGGCAGCAAAGCCGACCAGGAGCACGCCGACGATCACGGCGCTCATGCTTTCTGCCAGACCGAGCATCAGAAAACCGACTACACGAACGGCTATGCCCAGCAGGATGATCGGACGCTTGCCGAACCTGTCGGCGAGGCTTCCACCGATGAAGAACATGCCCTGCTGACTGAACATCCGCAATCCGAGGACGAGGCCGACAATCCAGGCCGCAAATCCGAGGTCCTCCGAAAGGTGCACCGCCAGAAAGGGGACAACCAGATAGAACCCGATGTTGAACAGCACCATCGAGAGGAGGAGCAGCTTCACCACCGGCGGCAGGACACGAACCTTCGCGAAGGTCTTGTTACCGGGGAAACGCTCACTGAGTACCACGATCAGAAGACTATTGCCCGCACGGCGTTCTGTGGAAATCTGCCATTTTACAATTGGTTAACTGTCCGTTTAGGTAGCGATGGTAATCATCTTCCGGGGGTTCGAGCACACGACAACGAGAGCCGGGATTTGATGAATGGATTGACGCGCCGCCAGATGGTCAAGGCGATGGCGGTAGCCGCGGGCACAGTCACCGCGAGCGCATTTACATTGGGTGCCAATACCTCCGTCGCGGGGGCGAGCCCCGCGCAGGAGATCAAAGTGCTCTCCCTCAACACCTGGCACGGCGGAACCAAGATCAACGGTGGCCTGCAGCTGATCGCCGACATGATCATCTCGACACAGGCGTCGATAGTTCTCCTGTCGGAAGCCGGCACTGCGACAACTGCATTGGCGGACATGCTGACCAAATCAGGAACCACCTTCTACGGAGCAGCGTCCTCCGACGTGGGGATTCTCTCCAAGCTTCCGATCGAGGAAACAGCCGACCTGAACTCGATGATCAAGGCAGTCGTGACGGTCGACGGCAAACAAATCGCCGCCTACTCGGCACATCTGGCCTACACGTCCTACGCGACGTATCTACCGCGCGGATACGGCGCGGGTGTTCCCAAGCCCGGAGAGTTCTCCGAGTTCGGCTGGAACAAGATGCCGTCCGGTCCGGTCACGGACCCCGAGGCGGTTCAGCGCGTGAACATCAATTCGGGACGACCCAAGGCAATTTCGACGTTCGTCGACGATGCGGCAAAAGAACGGGCCAAGGGCAGATCCGTCATCCTCGGTGGCGATTTCAACGAACCGTCGGCCCTGGATTGGACCGACGGCACGCGAAATCTGTTCGACCACAACGGTGTAGTCGTTCCTTGGGAATCCACCCGCCTGCTCGACCAAGCCGGATTCGTCGACGCTTACCGCAGTAAGTACCCGAACCCGGCCACACACCCGGGCTTCACCTGGCCGTCCGACAATCCCTACGTCGACACCTCACAGCTCACCTGAGCACCCGAGGCAGACGAACGCGATCGGATCGACTACATCTTCGCCGATCGCGCTTCGGACCTGAAGCTGGGATCCGTCGGGATCATCGGCCCGCGAAAGACGATCGTGCACAACCAAAGAGTGGAAGAGAACTCCCAGGACAACTTCATCGCTTCGCCGACGCCGTGGCCGACCGATCACAAAGCCGTTCTTGCGACGTATCGTTTTGCCAGCTTCGGCGGCGGATCATCGACCGGTTCGTGGAGCGGTTCCTGACAGGGCATCTCGTAGCCAGTCGATCATCATCGGCGTCAACTCGGGCAGCTTGGTCACTGCGCAGTGCCCCGCATCCGGGATGACGTGTACCTGCGTGTTCGGGCGCTCCTCGAAGAGAGTGGTGTCCGAGAGCGGAATGTGAACGTCGTCGGCCCCGTTGACCACAAGCATCGGGGTCCGGCCGTCGTCTGCGGTCATCAAGACACTGCGATCGAAAGCACCCAGACCCTGTACCAGCGCCTCTTTGGTTGCCGGGGCATCGAAACCCAGTGCGTTTCCGACGATGTCACCCATGCCGTAGACCAGGCGCTCCGCGTTCGCGGTCTCGAACGCGCCCTTGACCGGGGCGCCGATGTTGATCACCGCATCGACGGCGCCGGTCAACCCCGACCGCACGGCGAAGTTGCCACCGAAGGAGACTCCCAGGTGTGCCACCTGGCCATTGCCGAGGGCGCGAGCCGTCGCCACCAGTCCGTCGATCACCTCGTCACCGAAAGCGTCGAGAGGAACCGGTGATTCACCAGTTCCCGGCTGGTCGAAAGCGACAACAGTCACTCCGGCGTTCTTCGCGAACGCACTGACCAACGGATGCATGTCCATCTTCCAGCCGTCGACGCCGCCGCTGAGCAACAGGGCGGGTGCGTCTTCGTACCTTCCGTCCACGGAGAGAATGTGTACCGGTAGCTCGATCTCGCCGTTTCGGTAGGGCAGGGACAGGATTCGACGCTCGAACTCGAGCCCGAATCCCGGTGCTGCCTTGACGTATTCGTCCACCTGATTCTGCAGGGCCCGGCGCCGCGAATCGTTGGCCAGGACGGGGAACTTGGCGATTCCGTAGATCATCGCCGCGAGTGAATGATTGCCGGCCGCGGAGTACTTTGCTGCCAACGCCGACCACTCGTACGACCAACCACCCGGCGCGTCGGCCCAGGTCGAGTGGATGGACGCGCGCAGTTCCTCGAGATCCGAGACGGGGAGCCCGAAGCTCAGAAACTGTCCTGTGCGCTCTTCGAAGAGGCCTCGGTGATCGACAGGAAATTCGTATGACATGGGAAAACACCCCTCAATTCATCTCTAATGCAACGATCAGTTGCATTAGCTCAGTGAACCACGTGCCTCCAGCTAACACAACACCTTGTTGCGATAAGGTTGGCTCATGACTTCGACACCACAACGGCCCGGAGGGCGTAGTGCCAGGGTGCGCGAGGCCGTCCTGGCAGCCACGGCGGCCGAATTGTCCGAACGCGGATTCGCGGCGATGACTATCGAGGACATAGCCGCCCGCTCCGGAGTCCACAAGACCACGATCTACCGGCGGTGGAGCACGCTGTCCCAGTTGGTGGCCGACGCGGCGATCGAGGTATCGGCAACCACCGTCCCCATCCCGGATACCGGTTCCATCGAATCCGACCTGCGCGAGATGGCCAGATCGATAGTCGCACTGGTGACCAGCGAGTCGGGCGGCGCGTTGGTGGCTGCACTGTTCTCCGACGCGGTCCGCACGCCCGAGGTCGCGAGACTCAAGCGCGAGTTCTATTCCGCACGTTACGAACTGGCAGACATCGTCGTTCGCCGAGCAGTCGAGCGCGGGGAGATCTCCGAGAAGGTCTCGGCCGCTGATCTTCTGGCGGCCGTCGCCGCACCCATCTACTATCGCCTGCTGGTCGCCGATCTACCCGTCGACCAGTCGGTTGCCGATCGTGCTGCTGCCGGCGCGCTCGCTGCGGCCCGCGCCGGGGCACTCGATCAGGCCGAATGAGCCAGTGAATTCAGCGCTTCCACGATTGCCTCGTTGAATCCGCTGCCGCCATGCCCGGCGCCGTCGAGTACCACCAACTCACTACCCGGCCAACGCCGGTGGATCGCCCAGGCAGTGTCGAGTGGCCCGGAAATGTCATACCGTCCGTGCACGAGAATCGCGGGAATCTCAGCGAGACGGTCCATTCCGTCCAATATCTGATTCGGCGCCAGGAAGCAGTCGTTACCCCAGTAATGCGTAACCAGCCTGGTCATCACCCGGCGGAAGTCCGGATTCTGGTATCGAACACTCGGAGTCCACCCCGGCATCAGCGACACGTGCACGTCTTCCCAACGGCACCACTGCAACGCGGCATTCTCGCGCACAACAGGATCCGGATCGGCAAGCAGTCGCGCGTACGCCGCGGGGAGGTTTCCGTCACGCTCGTCCACCGGCAACGGCGCCACGAACTCTTCCCATTCACGCGGAAATACCCGGCCCATGGCACGGGTGATCCACTCGATTTCGACCCTCGTCCCGCCGGTGATCGCGCCCAGGGCCATCGCTTGCACCCGCGCGGGAAACGCCTGCGCGTACACCAGACCCAAACTCACGCCCCAGGAAAGTCCCGTGACGATCCATCGCTCGATACCGAGATGCTCACGAAGACGCTCGATATCGTCGAGGATGTGCGCCGTGGTGTTCACGGTCAGATCGACGTCCGGACTGCTCGCTCGCGGAAGACTGCGCCCACAGCCCCGTTGATCGAACAGAACTGCGCGAAAGGCTGCGGGATCGAAGAAGCGCCTGGCACCGACAGTGCATCCCGCACCTGGACCGCCGTGGAGATAGAGAACAGGAATACCCGCAGGATTGCCGACTGTCTCCCAGTACAGACTCTGACCATCCGACACTTCCAACAGACCGGACTCGTACGGTTCGACGGGCGGGTACAGGACAGCAGTCATAGGCGGTGATTCTTCCATCAAGCTGCCTACTCGAGTAGGCAGCACGCGGCCGAGCAATGGCCTAGCGTGGACAGGACACCACTGCGACGGGAGTACACCAGATGCGTGATGGGTTCAGGTTGCCGGGATACGGCGGCGCCGCAGTCTTCCTTCGCAGTCATGCGGTTCCCGCCACTGTCTTCGAATCCGACGTGCCCACACTCGTTTTCGACGTCGGACTGCTCAGCCCCGACCGCTTCAATCAGTATCTCAGCCGACATACGGACGACGGATTCGTCGAACGGTTGGCGGCGTTCTTCTTTCACGCGGCCGCAGACTTCCATCCCGAGAAATCGCTTCCGGCGTTCACCGACGAACGACTCGGGCTGATGATCTCGGTCTGTTCCAGCACCGATCGAGAGGTGGAACTCGACTTCTCACTCGCCGAGGATCCCGAATCGGAGGACACCGAACGCGACGAGATGACCTTCGAGACAAGCCGAGTCGTCCTCGCGACCTCGGCGCAGACGGTTTCTCGACTGACCGGTGGAGTAACCACCCACTTCGACGGGGAGTTGTAGAGACATGGGTTTTCTCTTCGAGGTTCTCGATTTTCCCGAAGGCAGTCGGATGACCGATCTGTGGAACAACACATGGGCTGAGCCGGCAATCGGCGAGGAGATTGCCTCCGGCCACTTCATTCATCTGGGCGACGATCAACACGTCGACGTGGAGACCGATTTTCTCAGTAGCCACTTACCGTTCAACGTGGCAGGCTTCGGTGGAGTCTTTCCCGACGGCAAACCTTGGATGTTCGTCATGCAGAAGGCGCCGGCGGACCTCGCGACCAGGCTTCGCGGCGAGGACGATCCGCACTCACTTCTGCGCGGATCACTCGACCGCGCCATGTCTTTCAACCCCGATGCATTGGTGGCCGAGGAATTGTCCTGGAGGCACGCCGATCTGGTGAAGGTGTACGAGGAAGAGGGCATCCCAGCAGCATCCATCGCCGGCTGGTCGGCCGCGGACCTCCTGCGCGGCCTCTTGGCGCAGTGTTGCAATGCCGAACTTGCCACCGTCGTCGCCGGATACCCCGAATGTGCCTACCCCGAATCGGCGCATGCGTGCGAAGCGGACGTGTTCTCAGACGTGTTCGCCGGTTGGGTCAGCGGACTGCGGTGATGTGACGGAGGAGACTCCACCCTCCCGATATTTCGGAGTAGACTCATTTATGAGCGTGATCCGAAATGGAACGAGGTGAGCGGGATGACGAAGCCGGACCAAGAGCTGGGCCGTCGCGAACGCAACAAACTCGAGAAGCAGACACGCATCTTCGACGCCGCTGCCGAACTGTTCGCGGAAAAGGGCTACAGCGCAGTCACAACTCAAGAAATTGCCGACCGCGCCGATGTAGCCGGCGGCACTCTCTTTCGTTACGCCGCAAGCAAAGCCGAGTTGCTGCTCATGGTGTACAACGCGGAATACCGCAAGCAGATCGAATTGGGAGAAGAGCGTGAAGCCAAGTCGACCGGCACAGAAGATCGTGTGCTCGAGCTGGTTTCACCCCTGCTGATCGCAAGTCGCCGAAACGACGAGAACACCGGCATCTACCAACGCGAGGTGTTGTTCGGTGAGCCCAGCGAGTGTTTCCGGGCCGAAGGCCTGGAACTCTCGCAGCGCCTGCAAACGCGGATTGCGCAAATCTTGCACGAGGCACACCCCAACCACACCACCCGAACCACCACTGCAGCGCGAACGATTTCCAACGTGCTGCACTTCGAAATAGCCCGCGCGGCATTGGACCGGATCACGGCTGACGAACTCACGAACATCGTTGCCGCACAGGTCCGATTGACGCTTGCCGGACTACCCACCGAATAGGATTGAGGATCGAAAATGACTGAACTGAAGCAGATCACCGTTCTGGGTACCGGAGTTCTCGGCTCACAGATCGCCTATCAGACCGCCTATCACGGCTTCGACGTCGTCGCGTACGACATCAACGCCGAGGTCATCGAAAAGGCCAAGGCTCGGTTCGACTCGTTGGCCGCGGCCTACAAGGCCGAGAACGTCGAGGGTGCCAAGGAAGGCAAGGCTGACGAAGCGCTGCAACGCATTACGTACTCGTACGATCTAGGCGAAGCCGTCGCCAAGGCCGACCTGGTCATCGAGGCAATTCCCGAGGACATCGCCATCAAGCGCGACACCTACGAGAAGCTTGCCACGGTTGCTCCTGAGCACACGGTGTTCGCTACCAACTCCTCGACGCTGCTGCCGAGCGATCTCAAGGAGTTCACCGGCCGCCCCGAGAAGTTCCTCGCACTGCACTTCGCAAATCACGTGTGGGTCAACAACACTGCCGAGGTCATGGGCACCGAGTCCACCGACCCCGCCGTGTACCGCGAGGTCGTCGAGTTCGCGAAGAACATCGGCATGGTGCCGATCGAACTCAAGAAGGAGAAGGCGGGCTACGTACTCAACTCGCTCCTGGTCCCGCTCCTCAACGCGGCCTCCGACCTGCTGATCGACGGCATCGCCGATCCCGACATGGTCGACAAGACGTGGCGTATCGGCACCGGAGCCCCGTTCGGCCCCTTCCAGATCATGGACGTCGTCGGGTTGACCACCGTCTACAACATCTCCTCCCAGGGCGGCGAGAAGCAGCGCGAATTCGCCGACTACATCAAGAAGAACTACATCGACGAGGGCAAGCTCGGCGTCGCTGTCGGCGAGGGCTTCTACAACTACAAGGGCTGACCGACTTACCGGCTCACCGCGCGGTGGTTACGACGTGAATTCACGTGGTAGCCACCGCGCGGACGTCTGTTGTCAGTAAGTCCGAAACCACCCTGAGCGATTGTGACGCAAGCTTCTTCACGTGTGAACCCATCATCAGGAGAGATCCCCACATGCGTCGTTCCGCCATCTCGGCACTCACAACACTGGCACTGCTCGGCGCCGGAACATTGGTCAGCACTCCCGCTGTCGCCGCTCCCCTCGCGTGTGGCGGAATCTCCACCGGTTCGTTCTCAGGCTCCGCCGGCGGATCGGAGTACCTGTGCGCCAAGGAAGGTGATCTCCTGGACGTGCGCATCGGCGACGTTCACGCGACACAACCGTCCCTCGGCTACGACGAGGTGTACTACAAGCTCGGGCGATACACGCTCGGAAAAGACACGATCAACAAGAAGTTCGACGACTGGTGTGAGGCGAACGGCCAGATCCAGGCCGCGACCGCTACTGCGGCGTCGACACTGAAGGACCCGTCGTCCTTCACCTGCCAGCTCCCGGTGGGTCAGGAAACCGCCGAGAGCATCGCGCCCATGAAGACCGTGGTCGTCGGACCCCGCGGCGATCTCTACCTGACCGACGGTCACCACACCCTCACGTCCTTCATCGAGACGGCCGACGGCGGTCCCGACCTTCACGTGAGACTGCGGGTTCTCGGCAACCTCAGCGGCTTGAGTGAAGGTGCCTTCTGGACCGAGATGGAGAAGAACAAGTGGGTCTGGTCGCGTGACGTCGACGGAAACCAGGTACCGGTCCAGGCTCTGCCGAAGAGCGTCGGCCTGGCCAACTTCGCCGACGACAAGTACCGCAGCTTGATGTACTTCTCCCGCGACATCGGATTCGCCGCAGGCACGATTCCGTTCCAGGAGTTCTACTGGGGTGCGTGGGTCCGCGACGCCGCGCCCGTCGACCTCACCAACTGGAATCGCGACGACCTCTCCAGCTACCTGGCCACCGTGAAGTCGGTGACCAAAGCACAGACCGCGTTGGCGGGTGATGCCGTCGTCGACAGCGGATTCACGGCTACCGATCTCGGAGTCCTGCCGGCCTGGAACGACGGCAAAGCGGAGTCAAAGGGCGAGTTCGCAAAGCTGTCGAAGCCGTACACAGACGACAAGCCGGGCAAGATCGCCTACGCACTTGCCTACAAAGCAACCCTCTGACCTGCTCGGATCCAAGTCACACCCAGCAGACTTGACTAAGGTAAGCCTCTACTCAGTAGTCTGATCCCATTCGGGTGCCGCTTCATCGAAGCAGCGACGCCCTGCCCTGACGGAAACCATGCCGTCGTATCTGCCCGGTCGAACAATCTCCGGGCAACCAGGACAGGGAGAAGGTTGCTGCAGTGAGCACGTCCATCGTCGGTTTGTACGACCCCGCAGATGACAAGAGCAGTTGCGGGGTCGGGTTCATCACGCGCAAGGACGGCGTGCAGACCCACGATGTCCTGATCAAGGGCCGCGAAGCGCTCTGCTCGGTTCCGCACCGCGGCGGTATGTCCTCCGAGGGCGTCGGCGACGGCGGCGGTGTCTCGGTTGACCTCTCCCTCCGGTTCTTCCGCAAGGTCACCGGGCGCTCAGATCTCCGCGCCGGCCGCTTCTGCGTCGGCAACTTCTTCCTTCCGGACGACGATGCTCAGCATGCTCGTGCAGCCGCTCTGGTGGAACGCGAACTTCTGGACCGAGGCTTCACCACCCTCGCTGTGCGCAACGTGCCGGTCGATGACTCGGCGATTCGGCCGGCAGCCATCGCGCATCAGCTTCCGATCAGGCAGTGGATTTTCGAGGTCCCCACTCCGCGTCCCGAGCCTGCGGTAGTCGATCGCCTCGTGCACGAAGCTCTGCTCGCCATCGAAGCCATCGCGTACAACAAGCCTGCACTACGCGGGTTGTACCCACTCTCGCTCAGCGCGCGAACTCAGGTTCTCAAGGGTCGCTTGAACTCCGACGAAGTGATCCCGTACTTCCGCGACCTGGTCGACCCCGATCACGCCGTGCACACGATGTACTTCCACACGCGGTTCTCGACCAACACGGACCCGCATCCCACGATGGCGCAGCCGTTCCGGTTCATGGCTCACAACGGAGAACTGAACACGGACAAGAAGAATCGGCTCTCCGAAGCTGCTGTCGCCAGTGCAAAACGACGTGCGATCGTCCGCCCGCCCGGCCAGTCCGACAGTTGCCGACTCGATCAGACCCTGGAAGCACGCGTCATCGAGGACAGTGTCGACCTGGTGACGGCGGTGGTCTCGATGATGCCGCCTGCCTGGGAAAACGACACCACCCTCTCCCCCGCAGTGCGTGCGATGTTCGAGTACTTCTCGCTGTACGAGGAGAAGAACGACGGACCGGCAGCGCTGGTGTTCGGCGACGGCACCATCATCGGTGCGCGCCTGGATCGCCTCGGTCTGCGTCCACTACGCACGATCGAGACGCACGACTACGTGTGCGCGTTCTCCGAAGCCGGACAGATCGCGTTCGCGCCTGAGACGGTGATTCACCGTGGCCGCGTCGAGGCCGGCGGAATGTTGTACTTCGATCATCGAGACCGCCATACCTACACTGCCCGCGAAGCTCTGGAAAAGATTGCCGCTCAGCGCGACTACCAGTCGTTGCTGGAGCAATCGCGAATCCTGATCGAAGACATTCCCACCGTGCCAGCGGAGAAGGTCAGCTCCCCGACCCGCTACAACGGCACCTTCGAGGTTCATCAGCGCTACATGGCGTACTCCCTGGATCAGGAAAGTTTCAAATTCCTGATGGATCCGATGCTCACGCACGGAGCCGAAAAGGTCTCCGCCATGGGTTACGGCAACGCCATCAACGCATTCAGCGACCGCGAAGGCGGCGTGGCTCGTTACTTTTCGCAGCGATTCGCCCAGGTCACCAACCCTCCCCTCGACAGCATCCGGGAAGCGGACGGTATGACTCTCAGGGTTGCATTGGGTGCGAAGATGTCCCCCGGACAGGGCAAGCAGATCGTCATCGCCTCGCCGATCCTCGGGCACCTGGACATGCTCAAGATCCGCGAACAGAACCACACTCCGCACCGCCGCTTCGAAATGCTCTACCCCGCCGAGGGTGACGCGCAGGCAATGGTCGACGCGATGACCGCGCTCGGCAACGCTGTTGTAGCCTTCGCGGCCGAACAGGGCGGAATCGCAGTCCTGACCGACCGCCACGTATCTCACGAGCGCGCAACACTTCCCGCGATCATGGTCGTCGGAGCATTGAACCAACGCCTCATCGACGCGGGCCTGCGATTGCGCGTCTCTCTCATCGTCGAGAGCGGCCAGATCGAGTCCTCACACCACGTTGCGGCCGCACTCGGTTTCGGCGCTTCCGCCGTCTACCCGCTGTCCGTTCAGTTGCGAGCCGAGGAGAAGTTCGCCGCTGACCCGGATGCCGCGTTCCGACGCTTCGCGAAGGCCGCCGAGAAGTCCCTGATGAAGACGATGGGACGCGTCGGTCTGTGCACCGTCGAAAGCTACATCGGCGGAGAATTTTTCGAACCCAACTTCCTCGATACGTCCGACCCTGTTCTGCGCCAGTGGTTCCCCAACATGAAGTCACCGGTGGGTGGCGTCGGTTTCGACACCGTCGCGGTGACCTCGAAGCAGTGGCACGAGCGTGCGAGCGCAGTCGGGGGCGAGAAGGATCTGCCACTGCTCGGCCTGTTCAAGGAGCGTGCAGACGGCGCAGGGCATTCGTTCGGTACCACCGCGGTCCGTAAGTACGTCGAACTCACCGAAGAGAAGATCGCGTTCGACAGTCCCTCCGGAACAGAACAATTCGAGGCTCTACGTCTACTGCCGCTCGGACGGCTCGACGACGCCTTCCGCCTCGACGCCGGGGCATACCGGGCGACGAGCTTCGACCGGTTGACCACCGAGCAGATCGACGACTTCGACATCACCGCCGGGTACCGGGACTTTTCCACTGTCATGGCTGCGGAACGATCGCGTCGTCCCGCCGCGTTGCGCGATGTCATCTCCGTGCCCGGTGATGTCACATTTGCGGTGACGACAGCCGAGTTCACCGATCAGATCAGCCGATTCTCGGTGCGCGGCAATAAGACGATCGTGATGCGTGGAATCCGGTGTGAATCTGCCGCGGACGGCCGGTACACACTTAGCCTGGACGGTCCACTGGCCGACGACACCGCTCGGGTGGTAGCACTCGGCGATGCTCTTTCCGTCGCCTTTGCCGACGACGTCACCATCGAGGCCACCGACCCGGATCTGGTGCTGAATGCAACCGGTATTGCGGCAGAGTTCCTTTCCAAGCTGAGGGTCGCACCGGCAGGTGTACCTCTCTCCGAGGTACAGAGTGCAAGCGACATCACCCCGAAGTTGGCGTCGGGTGCCATGAGCCATGGCGCACTGAACGCTCCGGCGCACGAAGCCGTCGCGCACGGCACGAACATGGTCGATGCGATGTCCAACAGCGGCGAAGGCGGCGAACACCTTTCGCGCTACAACACGATTCGTGCATCGCGCATCAAGCAGTTTGCATCCGGACGCTTCGGAATCTGGGCGGGCTACCTCGCCGATCCGATGCTCGAAGAGATCGAGATCAAACTCGGCCAAGGCGCAAAACCCGGTGAGGGCGGGCAGCTTCCGGCCGCCAAGGTCACCGTCGACATCGCTGCCGCCCGCGGCGGAACGCCCGGCGTCGAACTGGTTTCGCCGCCGCCTCACCACGACACGTACTCCATCGAGGACCTCGCTCAGCTCATCCACGACTGCAAGGCAGCTCGCATTCGGGTGATCGTGAAGTTGGTGTCCTCGGAAGGAATCGGCACCATCGCCGTCGGTGTCGCCAAGGCCGGCGCCGACGTCATCAACGTCGCCGGAAATACCGGTGGCACCGGCGCCGCTTCGGTGACCAGCCTCAAGTACGCGGGCCGTGCGGCCGAGGTCGGTATCGCAGAGGTCCATCAAGCTCTGTGTGCCAACGGGCTTCGCCAGAAAGTCGTTCTGCGATGCTCGGGCGCGCATCAGACCGGCAGCGACATCATCACTTCCGCCCTCCTCGGCGCAGACAGCTTCGAGTTCGGTACGTCGGCGCTGATGATGATGGGCTGCGTCATGGCCAAGAACTGCAACATCAAGTGCCCCGCCGGTCTGACCACCAACCCGGAACTGTTCGACGGCGATCCCCGCGCGATGGCGCAGTACCTTCTCAACATCGCTCACGAAACTCGGGAACTGCTCGCGAATCTGGGAATGCGATCCCTTCAGGAAGCGCGGGGTCGAACGGATCTCCTGCATCTGCTCGATCACCCGTCTATTGTCGGCAATCTGAAGCTGGACGCGGTGTTCGAGACCGCTCCGAACATCACCATCGACAATCCTGTGTACCTCGAACGTGAGTACGCGCTCGACGAGAAGATCATGGACGAGGTTCGCACGGTGTTCTTCAACCGTGGCGAGGCCTCGGTCGCCGTGTCCGGACCTGAATTCGCCGAAGGTGCACTGCACCTGGGTAACCGGAACAAGAGCGTCGGTGGTCAGTTGGCGATCGACCTCGAACGCGAACTCAACTACGGAGCGGCCGGCCTTCTCGCTCCGGGAGTACTGACCGACGAGCGTGGGCGACGCTACCTGGCGCCGGGCAGCGTGCGCGTCCTGACGACCGGATCTGCGGGCCTGTCGTTCGGCGCATTCTGCAACGACGGCATGCACCTGGAACACACCGGGACATGTAACGACGGCGTAGGAAAGAGCATGAGCGGCGGCGTGATTGCCGTGCGCAGCCCAGGCGGCGGCTCCAGTGACGCCGGTGGAAACGTGTTGATCGGCAACTTCGCGCTCTTCGGCGCCACCGGTGGACGAGTGTTCGTCGAAGGTGAAGCAGGCGATCGCTTCGCAGTTCGCAACTCCGGCGCCAGTGCTGTCGTAGAAGGTGTCGGAGACTTCGCCGGCGAGTACATGACCAACGGTGCTGTCGTGAATCTCGGCGAGTTCGGCAAGGGTGTCGGCAACGGCATGAGTGGTGGCTTCTTCTACCAGTACGACCCTCGTGGCGAATTGGCACTGCGAGCAAGTACCGATTCCGTACTGCTGGGTTCGATCACCGCCGCGACCGACCCTCTTGCCGCCGTCCACAACCACGCAGTACAACTCCTGCTCGAACTGCATGTGGAGGCAACGGGATCCGCGCTCGGCACCCGACTGCTCGAGAACTGGGAAGTCGAACAGCACTCGTTCGTCTACGCGATGCCCAAGGCACTGATGCTCTACCAGGACAGTGATGCAATCCTGGCTGCGAAGTCGCACAAAGAGCTCCTCGAAGAATTGGCGTCCGCCATCGCAGCACGTCAGGTCCGCACCTTCAAACTCGCAGTGCGCGACGGGCGCCCCGCACTGAACGGAGCAGTCCCTGCCTACGGCGAGACCGATACGGCGACGATGTATGCGCTGCTCAGTGAGTACACCGTGCTTCACTTCGCGCAACAACTCGCCACCGCCCGCACGCCGGGTGCGTCCGGACCCGACGATCCAGCAGTGCAGAAAGCGGCCCGAAACCTGGTGCTGACCGAGGACTTCGCCCTCGTCCAGCACTTGGTCAAGTACTCGAAAGAGATTCTGGCCGACTACGACGACGAACAGTTGGCTGCGCTGATTGCAGCCAAGCGGGTCGACGACTACAAGCAGGCGCTGAGCCTACGCAACGTGTTGGCCATGGACAGCCCGGCGACGTACGGGTGGATTCTGTTTCAAGACAACAAGAATCGGGACAAGCTCGGATCACTGCCGAACTTCGACGAACTGTTCGCATCGCGCACGATCCCCGACCTGGTGTCCTGACCTCCTCCCCCGAACGTAGGTGAGCTTCAAAATGGAAATCCCGTACATCCCCGAATACGCACCGTTCAACGGCGACCAACGCGCGTGGCTTTCCGGATTCCTGGCCGGTCTACACTCACGAACTGTCATGCCCGGTCAAACCGGTGCTGCAACAGCGACAGTGGAGAGAACTGCCGGCGCAGCAGTGCACATCCTCTACGGAAGCCAGACCGGCAACGCGGAGTCCGTGGCCGAAGACGCGGCCGCAGCTGCTCGTGCCCACGGTCTCGAACCACTTGTCGCGAGTCTGGACACCGTGGATATCAATGCACTTTCCGCCATGCGCCGGGTGCTCGTCATCACCTCCACCTACGGCGAGGGCGAGATGCCCGACAACGCGCAGCTGTTCTGGGATGCAGTCGAATCCGAGAGCGCACCCAGATTGGACGGTCTCTACTTCGGCGTGCTCGCGCTCGGCGACACCAGCTACGACGGGTACTGCCAGTCGGGAAAGAACATCGACGCCCGCTTCGAAGCGCTCGGCGGGACCCGGGTTGTCGACCGCACCGATTGCGACGTCGACTACGAGGATCCGGCGGCCGAGTGGATCGTTCGGGCCGTCGCTGCGGTGGCCGGTGTCGACGGTGATGCGGGGGCCGCTGCCTCGCCGGTTGCGCCCGCTCCGACGAAGACCAAGTCCCAGTGGACTCGCAAGAACCCCTATCCTGCAACCGTCCTCGCCAACCGGCTGTTGTCCGGCGAGGACTCAGCCAAGGAAGTCCGCCACTTCACCTTTGCGCTCGGCGAGGACGGTCTGGACTACGAGGCCGGAGATGGATTGGGCATCCGCCCGATCAACGACCCCGCCCTCGTCGAGGCGATCATCCATCAGCTCGGTGTCAGCGGCGATTACGTGGTTACCGCGAAAGACGGCTCGTCCGCACCGTTGGACCAGGTGTTGACCAGCGACTACGAGATCTCCATTCCCTCGCGCGATTTGATCGAAGACATCGCCCGACGCAGCGGCGACGCCGAACTGCAGCACATTCTCGACACGGAAGATCGGGAAGCGCTCGATGCGTGGCTGTGGGGCAAGGACGTTCTCGATCTCCTCCAGTTGGACAACAGCATTCGCCTGAATCCCGAGGATCTGCTTACACTTCTTCGCCCGCTGCAACATCGGGTCTATTCGATCTCCTCCAGCCCGCTGGCCCACGACGGCACCGTCCATCTGACGGTAGCGAGTGTGCGCTACCGCTCGGGCGAGCGGGACCGCGGCGGCGTCTGCTCGACGTACCTGGCGGACCGCGTCGGCGAGGGCGATCGGGTCGGAGTTTTTGTCTCCAAGAATAATTCGTTCCGCCTACCCGCCGATGACGCTGTTCCCGTCGTGATGATCGGCCCCGGAACCGGCATCGCACCCTTCCGCGCTTTCCTGCACGAGCGTCGCGCGCGCAACGCGTCGGGGCAGAATTGGCTCTTCTTCGGCGATCAGCATCAGTCGAGCGACTTCATCTACGAGGACGAGTTGAACGGGCTGACCCGTGACGGTGTCCTGACTCGTCTCGATCTGGCCTTCTCGCGCGATCAGTCCGAGAAGATCTACGTTCAGACTCGCATGCGCGAGCAGGGCCGGGAGTTGTTCACCTGGCTCGAAAAGGGCGCCCACGTGTACGTCTGCGGCGACGCCACGCGGATGGCAAAGGACGTCGACGACGCGCTGCACGAGGTCGTCGCCGAGCACGGTGGGTTGGATGCGGACGCCGCTGAGGATTACGTCAACAACCTCAAACGATCGAAGCGGTACCTAAGGGATGTCTACTGAGATGTGCCCGCACCGTGGCGAATGCCGTTGCGCAGCTTTGGCACGCATGTCGGACCTGGACGCACTGCTTGCGCGTCCAGGGTTCCGTGGTGGACTGATCGACACGGCACCTGACGTAGTCGGCGAAATGTTGCCGCTCTTGGACGACGCCGTAGCAATCACCGTCGCAGGCCCGGTGGCTGTCAACGACTCGGGCAAGTACTCCGTTCCGACATTTCCCGGCGATCCGTTGGTCTGCGCGCCCGGGCTCGTCTCTCTGCGTTTGAACGTTGCCTCCCTCGGCTCGGTGGTGACCACTGAAGCAGAGCAGCACCTGCCGCCGACGCTCCGCATGTTCGACATCCACGGATCAAGTTCACACACCACGTATTTGACCCCGGCCTCGGATCGTCTCGCCTTCGAAGCGATGCGAACTGCGCCGAGCACTGCGAGGGAAACAAGCCCTCCCATCCAGACATCGAATACGCCCGCATTCTGGGCCCAGGCCGATCAGCTGACACAGCTCGACTTCATCCTCGCGGACGACGGCAGCGAACGTCGTAGCGGCCTGGTCGCTCTGGGCGCCCTCGGTTATCGGCGAGTCGATCCTCACCTCATGGCTGCCGGGATGGAGCACCTGTCCTACCACCAACTTCCCGTCACGACCGTCGTCGCCGGGAACGGATGCCTGCAGATCCACCGTGGTGACCTCGACGCCGCAGCCATGTTCGGGGGGACGCTGACTTTGGCGTCCGACACCTGCCGGACGATGATCGACCTGAATGGTGTCTCGGAGTGCTGGCTGACCCGCACCCACGGCGTTCACGGCCTGACCAGCTCGATCGAGATGTACGACTTCCGCCGCAAATGCGTGGCAGTCTTCACCCAAACGGGTCCAACCGAACCCGCAGTCATGGGCGTGTGGGAAGACGTCATGAGTTCCATCTCGGCCGCATCCTGACACCGACAGATGCTGTGCGAGTGTAAGAAATCGGCGTACGGCGATAACCACATGGAGCCATCGACCCCTAACCTTAGGTCTCGGTCATTTGTCGTGCCTGCACCCTGACGCTGATTCAAGGAGTTATCCATGCCCCGCCCTCTCGTCGAACCGTCGCTGGTCCCGGCCTTGCGCCCGGCGCTGCCTGCATTGGCTGCCGGGGTCGTCGCGGCCGCAGCGTCGGGGGTCGCGATGCTCGGGGCGCTCTGGTGCGTCGTGCAACTCATCGGTGAACCGTCGATGAGCTGGGCCGGGTGGGCATGTGCGCTATGGCTCGTGGGCGTCGCGCTCGCTGCCACATCGTCGTGGCTCTCGCACCACGCGGAATCGCTTTTCGAGGCAAGGGTTCGCCGCCAACTCGCAGCCCACCTCGTTCGCCTACCGGCAAGCACGCTGTCCCGCTACAGCGGAGACGCGCTGAGGAGGCTCGTTTCGGACGACATCTCGGCGCTGCACCATATGACTGCGCACCTACCGGCCGAGTTCGCCACACTCATCGTGGTCCCCGCGGTCACGATCGCGGCGTTGGTTGCCTCAGCCGGCCCCGTGGCGCTTCTCGCTCTGGCTCCCGGCATCGTGGCAGCTCTGTTCTACCTGGTCGTGATCCCCCGAATGGCCGCTCGGCACAGCGCCGAAAGTGCAGATGTCATGGGCGACATCGTGACTGCCGTGGACGACTATGCCCGCGGCATCCGCGTCTGCCGGATCTACGGCGCGCAGACCGGCGCTGCCGCCGACTATGCAGAATCGACAGCACGGTTCACCCGGGGAATGCAGGAGCGCGTTCGACTCGTGGCTACCCCTGCGGCCGTCGCCGTTGCCCTCATGCAGGCGACAGCGACGTTCGCGATCGCCTATGCCGTCGGATTTCACTGGGATGCAACGACGTTGGCCGCCACCATTCTCTTCAGCCTCGCAATCGTGACACCGGCCCTGCGACTCGGGCACGGCCTCGACTACGTCGCGGCTGGACGCTCTGCTGCGGTCCGGCTCGCCACTGCCCTGAACGAACCCACTCTCCCTGCCGGTGAAGCACTCACCGTTCCGGCGGCGAGTCCCTCCGACCACCTGGAGATCGTCGACCTGACTGTCACGATCACGGACCGCAGAGTCGTCGACGGCGTCACGCATGCATTCCGCCCAGCCGCGATCACTGCGATCACGGGACCGAGTGGAGCGGGCAAGTCGACGCTCCTGAAAGCATTGGCCGGCTTCGAGATCCCGGAACTGGGTACCGTCCGCTACGCAGGTCGTAGCATCACCGCGATCGACGAGAACCTGCGGCCACCGTCCGTTCTGCTCACACCCCAGGGCGCAGACGTGTTACCTGCCACGGTGCGCGAGAACATCGCGCTGGCCGCCCCCGATGCAACGGACGCGGAATACACCGCCGCACTACGCCGGGCACAGATCGACGTCAGCCTCGATGCCGACGCCACTTCACTCTCCGGAGGAGAACGTCAGCGCGTCGGGCTTGCTCGGGTGTTCCTCTCGCCCGCAGCAGTACTGCTGCTCGACGAGCCGACCAGTGCACTCGACGATCGCACGGCCGCCGAACTGCTGAAGGAATTGCGACACCTCGCACATGACGAAGGAAAGACGATTGTGATCGTCACCCACGACCCCGCTCTTGCAGACGATGCCGACGATCGACTCGACCTCGGCGGTCGAAACGTGAACGACGCTGCCTCGCACAGTGCAGCCCTGACTGGAGCCGAATAATGAACAGCGCCAATGTAGCCCGACGACGCTTGATCACCATCGGACTCGGTTGGGTGTCCGTCGCTGTCCTCGAGGCGATCGCGTACACCACCCTCGCGCTCTCGATCGCTGATCACCGGTCGCCGGTTCTCGTCCTGGCCACGGCCACCATCGCTCTATTCGTGACCGTCCTGGTCTCGCGGGGCGGTTACTTCACCGGGGCTCGACTCGTCGGCGATCTCTACGACGCTCTCGGCGATGCCTTCGCCCGTGCGAAACTGTCCTGGTTCACCGACGACAACCGGGCACTGCTCGCCACCGTCGCCGGGCGCGGGATCCCGTCGCTGATGAGTGTTCCCGCGCACCAACTTCAGACCTTCCTGGTTGCACCGCTGATCCCGCTGCTCCTGCTTCCTGGGATCGCGGTCGTCGCGGGGCCAGGTGTCATGCTGCTCGTCGGTGGACTGCTCGCCGTGTCGCTCGCCGCTCAGACGCTGGCCCAGCGTGCGCTCAGCCGAGCGGACGAGCGCCGACACGAAGCCGAGCTCGCAGCAACTCAGTCGACACTCGAACTCACCGATCATCTCGAATTACTGCGTACGGCAGCCGGTCCCACACGTTCCGTCGAACGAATCGAGCGAAGCTGGCGGAATCAGGAAGCCGCGCTTGCACGGACAAATCTCGCCGCGGCACCAGCGACATTCATCTCGGCGATCGCCACCATTGTGCCGTTGGCAGGTGCAGTGATTTTCCTCGCTGCCACCGGATTCGACGATCCCGCAGCCGCTCTCGCCCTCGTCATCCTCACCGCCCGCGCCGCTGC
The DNA here is from genome assembly GCF_001682295.1 of Rhodococcus sp. 008. Taxonomy (NCBI): domain Bacteria; kingdom Bacillati; phylum Actinomycetota; class Actinomycetes; order Mycobacteriales; family Nocardiaceae; genus Rhodococcus; species Rhodococcus sp. 008. The sequence goes on from NZ_CP012749.1 coordinate 1,822,354, forward strand.
GCCGCTCGACGAACTCGCCCTGGCCGGAATCGGAGTCAACGAGCTGCGCGCAACGGTTCGCGACTACCGCACAGCGACTTCGGCTCCCGCACTGGCCGAGCCCGCACCCCGGGACGCCGCGCGCCCTGTTGGAACTGACATCGAGGTCGCCGGGGTAGACCACGCTCCGGTTCTGCGCGGCATCACCGCGAAGATCCCCGCGGGTGAGCGAGTTCTCGTCGCAGGACGCTCGGGTACGGGGAAAAGCACACTTCTCGGGCTGCTCATGCGCTTCGACGATCCTGACCAAGGCAGCGTCACTCTGGGCGGAGTTTCATTGCGCGACTTGCCCTACGACGCTCTGGCGGCACATATCGGCTACGTGCCGCAGGACCCACTCGTGTTCTCGGGCACCCTCGGGGAGAACATCGGACTTGGAAGACCGGGCGCTACCGAAACCGAGATCGAGGACGCCGCAAGGCGCGCTGCCCTCGGCGCCGTTCTCGACCGCTCGACGCTCGGCATTCATCAGGACATCGGACACCAGGGTGCCGCTCTCTCCGGTGGCGAACGTCAGCGGGTGGCGATCGCTCGCGCCTTCCTCAAAGACGCTCCCGTCCTGGTTCTCGACGAAGCCACCTCGGCCCTCGACGAGGCCACCGAGCGCCGTATCGCCGGCGCCGTGCGGGAACTGGCGGCCACCGTCTTCGTCGTCACCCACCGCGACCCCGCCATCTGGGAGCCCACCCGCACGATCACCCTCTGACATCGCATGCCCTAGTGCTCGCGTTGCAGTCCCTCAACTTCGGCAGGTGTCCGACGGATAACCCTTGCCGGCGATCCAGCAGCAACGACGTGATCAGGAATGTCATGCAAGACCACACTTCCCGCGCCGATCACGGCGTTGTGACCGATCGAAACTCCTGCACCGACAGTGACTGAGGCGCCGAGCCACGTGTTCTCACCGATGACGATCGGAGCAGCCCGCTCCCATCCCTCGCGGCGCCGTCGATGATCATCGACAGGGTGCAACGCTGTCATCAGCTGGGCTCCAGGCCCGATCCTCACGTCCGCGCCGATCGTGATCAGCGCATCATCCATGAAGAACCCGTTCGCGTTGACGAATGCGTTGGCTCCGAGCCGAATGTTGTGTCCGTAGCTGCATTGGAACCGCGGCACCACCAAAGCTCCGTCACCTACCTCACCAAAAAGGCTGGCGAGAGCCCGTGAGCGGACAGCGTCGTCGTCCGCCGCAGCCCCATTGAACGAGTCGAGTCGACGCCAACACTCCAGCCGCCGCTGCCTCAGCTCGTCATCATCGAGATACCACTCACCACGAGCAAGACGATCCGCCTGTTCTCCCACACTCGGATCGTCGCACACCGCGCCACGGCACCCCTGTTGGGCGCGTTGCACCCGACAAAGCGCTACAACAGAAGGTCTTCCATGCCGCCCAATTTCTCGAGCTCAGCTCAGCCGCTCGATGATGGTGACGTTCGCGGTCCCGCCACCCTCACACATGGTTTGGAGTCCGTACCGTCCATCAATGCGGTCCAACTCGTGCAACATCGTGGCGAACAACTTGGTGCCAGTGGCCCCAAGAGGGTGGCCCAGTGCGATTCCACCACCGTTGGGATTGACCCGGGAGGGATCTGCACCCGTCTCGATCAACCAGCTCAGAACTACCGAAGCGAATGCCTCGTTCATTTCTACGGTATCCATCTGGCCGATCGCCATGCCGGATTTCGCCAGTGCATACTTCGTCGCGGGTATCGGCGCCGAGAGCTGCAGCATCGGATCGTCGCCGCGCACGCTCATATGATGAATGCGCGCACGTGGCTTCAATCCATGAACCTCGAGCGCCTTCTCGGAGACGATCAGGGCCGCTGATGCGCCGTCACAGATCTGCGAAGCCACAGCAGCCGTCAGCAACGAGCCATCCCTCAATGCGGGCAGTGCAGCCATCTGCTCCATGGATGTCTCTCGTGGGCATTCGTCAACGACGCATTGGCCCAATGACACTGTCTCACGCTCGAATCGGCCGTCTGTGATGGCAGCACGGGCACGCTGATGCGATTGCAGTGCCCACTCCTCCATGTCCTCACGGCTGATACCCCATTTCTTGGCAATCAGGTCGGCGCCGACGAACTGTGAGATTTCGGCCTCGCCGAATCGTGCTGCCCACCCCCGGGACTTGCTGAAGGGCGTGTCGAATCCGTACTCGTTGCCGGCACGCATCGCCGCCGAGATAGGAATCGAGGACATGTTCTGCACACCGCCGACAAGCACCACATCTTGGGTCCCGCTCATGACCGCTTGCGCTGCGAAGTGGACGGCTTGCTGTGAAGATCCGCATTGTCTGTCGACTGTCGTTCCTGGGATGTCCAACGGTAGGCCTGCTGAAAGCCAGGCGGTGCGGGCAATGTTGCCCGATTGCGGCCCGATAGCGTCGACACAACCGAAGATCACATCGTCGACGGCCATCGGGTCCAGTCGAATGCGGTCGAGAATCGATGTGATCACGTGGGCCCCCATGTCCGCTGGGTGCTCTCCTGCGAGCGAGCCGTGCCGTTCACCCACCGGAGTGCGGAGCGCATCGACGACATAAGCCTGAGGTGCAACCATACGAACTCCTTCGAAATCGAGCTTTGTCGGGCTTTCGATGTCGCACACACTCTAGCGATCAAGCATTTGTTTGGTAGATGAAACGTGATTTCGAGACCCGCAGCCACCACCACAGGATTGGTCTCCGCACTTCTATCCAACGAAATCCACTGCTGTCGCAATCATTCGACAGTTAGAGGCTCGACCCCCAAACGCGGCTTGGCTGCCCACGCCGCAGACCCCTCACGCCAGCGTGAAACCGCAAAAGATGCGAGAACAGCTGCGGGAGTGCATCTTCGAGCGGAACGAGCGCATCATCCATATCCATTGCCTTCCCTGAGAAATCGTTCAGCCCGCCTTGCGAACAACACCAGCTTTGTCGAGCTACACCGCAAGCCGGCTGGCCGATGGCTGGAAAGTTAGTACTTTCGGTGGAGCCCAGCACGATTGGGCTATTCACCGCCCAATACAGGCTTCGTATACCGATACGCGTTGCAGGACAACGATTCTACAAACGGTCACGCACTCAGCGATTCATGAACCGCCGCTGGCTCGAAAACTGGATCCCCTTGCGGTAATTGCGCTCCGGGTAGAGCATGGGCACCACACCGTCTTCGATTACCGGAGGTTACCGTGACGAATCTCGTACGCCGACTATCTGCCTGCGTATCCATGGTGGCCGTATCGGTTCTCGCGCCCGCAGCCGTTGCCTCCGCTGCGGTCACCGTTCCGTTCCAAATCAACCCGGCGCCGTTCGGGAACCCAAACGGCAGCTTCGACGCACCCCCTGTCCACTGTGTGGCGGTAGTCGGCGAACAACCTGGCACGGTGACGATCACCGGCGCCAAAGACGAGCGGTGGGGTTGCATGCTTTCGACGGAAGTGCGCTGGATGAACCTCTCGACAGGAGCCTCCGGCTCCGGTCGGCTTTCTGGCGACAACCAAGTAACCCCGGGAGAGGCAACCCTGCAGACTGGAGCCGGGCAAGTTGCCGTCGCCATATTGCCTGCCGCCGGACCTGTCACCCCGGGTTTCGCAACCTTCTTCGTCCCATAGGCAACCCTCAAACCCGGGACACCTGCTGTACGAACGACCCGTCGCCACACAATCGTGTGGCGACGGGTGAGTGCTTTCCGTTCTGCAGTTGCGTGCCTACAGCTTCGCGCTGATGAGCGGCACGATATGTTCAGACGCCCACATCGTTCCGATCGGGCCACCGCTCGTGATTGCCCACAGAACGTCGCCGCCGTCGGCGGTGTGAGGAGGCAGGGCGACCCAACGACCGGAGGACACCGCTCCCAGCGCTTGGAAGAGCTTCCCGCCGGTCAGCTTGTCGAAATCCTCCTCGCTGCCGGCGGCACTGCGGCCGATCAGCAGGAAGTCCGCATCGATGTTCTCGAGAAGTTCCTCGCCGACAGTGCTTTGGGTGACGAACTCCTGTGCACGCGGGTTCTCGGCAAAACCGAGCTCGCCCAAGAAAGTTGCCGGCGCCGAGCCGGGCGCTGAAAGGTACTGCAACCCGTTGCCGGTTCCGTAGAAGATCGCCCAGGTTGCAGTCAAGCCAGTGAGTTCAGGGTTCTCCTGACGCACCTTCGCAAAGTATTGATCATGGTCGGTCACGATCTTTTCGGCTGCCTTCGAGAGGTCGAGTGTCTCGCCGAGTACGCGGATCGATTCCTTCCACGGCACGAGCATCCGCGACTTCGTGTCGGGGCTCGTCACCACCGGTGCGATGGAGGACAAACGTTCGTAGTAATCGCCCATCGACAAACCACCCAGGCCGTCGGCCCAGCCGACGGCGACGATGAGGTCAGGTTCGCTCGCGGCGATCGCTTCGACGGGAAGTGTGCCGCCCATCGCGAACTCGAAGGTGTCGAGATCCTCTGCGCCGTAAGGCAGCAAGTACGACTGGGAAGCCGACTCCTTGACCATCGACGAGGAGAGAACGGGTTTGACGCCGAGCGCGAGGAGCATTTCCGTGTCGACGGCATTGGGGACGATTGCGGCAACCCGCTCCGGGCGCTTCTCGAGAATACTTGTACCATATGGCGATTCCAGGGTCAGCGGGTAAGTAGTCGTTCCTTCCGCAGCGGGAAGGGCGTTCCCCTCCGAACCGGGAGTGGACGCCGTTTTCGAGTTTTCGGCCGAGGCCGAGCACCCGGACACAAGGAGCGCTGCGGCGAGCGCGGCCCCGATCAGTCCGATGATCCGTGATCGTCTGGTGCGCAGGACTGTCATTTCTGCCTTTCGGTGTTATCGAGCGCTTCGGTCTTACCGAGCGATGGAGCCGGGTCAGGAATCTGTGCGCACTGTGTCGCTGCGTTTCCAGTAGCCGGTGAAATCGATGTCGGTCTTCGCAATTCCTCGATCACGAATCAAACGACGCCGAAGCGAGCGAATCGTCGCCTGTTCGCCTGCAAGCCAAGCGAATACGCGTCCGTCAGGCCATTCGACTGCACTGACCGCGTCGAGCAACAAAGAAGTAGTGCCGGGCTCCGCCCCCTCGCGTGGCAACCACGTGACACTCACCCCGGGCAACTCGCGCACCGATTGAATGTGAGCCGAGTCCGCAATTTCGACGAACACATGCCCCCTGGCATCGGCAGGCAATTCCTCGAGCAGACGTGCGATCGCAGGTAGCGCCGTCTCGTCACCGACGACGAGCAGATACTCGCAATCTTCCGGGAGTCCCTGCGATACAGAGGGACCCGCGATGTGCATTCGGTCGCCCGGGCCGGCGTCGCGCGCCCAGGTGGTAGCAACTCCACCGCCGTGAACGACGAAATCGACGTCAAGTTCCCTTGTTCGCGGATCGTAACGGCGCACGGTGTACGCGCGGGCAAGTGGACGGCGTCCCGCTGCGAAAGTCACAGTGCCGTCGACTATCACCGGCAAGACCGGATCGGTTTCGCCAGGATAGGCGAACAACAATCGGAGGTCGTCGTCGAAGCCGGTGCTGACGAAGGCGGGCTCGGCAAAGCCGTCGGGGTTTGTGAAGGTGTCGAGCTGCGCTCCGGTGAGCGTCACTCTCCGCATGCCCGGCGTCACGTCTGTCACCCGACGTACCTCGAGTTCACGCAAGGTGACTGAGTACGCTGTTGTCGGACGGGTGTTTCGGGGCACGGAAAGACTCCTCGGAAGCGCACAGACGGGGGGGTTCGACCCACGCTCGATCACGGCGGAAGGGCCATTGAATAAAGCTAGCCTCCCCTAATCGGCTACGGTTATCCGTGCGTGCCGACTTCTTACACTCATCGGTGGCTGCGTGAGAAAGCATCTGAATCGGGAGGGCATACGTGGGACCACGGTTGGTGTTCTCCGCGGGCGAAGTCCCCGAGATCCCCGCGTCCCGACTCTCCTCGATCGCGAATGCACGTGAGCCACTGCTCTTCTGGGTACACACCGGACACGCGGAACTACAGATCGGCGACCGCACCCGCAGCGTGACCGCTGGGGCGGCAACCTGGGTGCCCGCGGGAATCGCCTACAGCATCCGAGTCGACCCGGGAGCGGTCGCGTTTCCCATTCCGATGCCCGCTGCCGACCTGCCGCCCACGTTGAACCGGATCATCGATTTCGAGATCCCGGCAGCCTGGCAGGACTGGCTCGTCCACCAGTTCGCGCACAACTTGGGATTTCTGCGCGGTGGGGCGACTGTGGGAGCCGGACTACTCGAGCTTGTCGCGGGGGCCCATTCCAACGACGCCGACGCTTCGGTGTCGTACGCCCCACCGAATTTGCCTCGCTCGGCCGAGACCCTCGAGATCGCTCGCACGCTTCTACGGACGCCAGCCGACGACACGGAGCTTTCCCAGTTCGCCCGGCAACTCAAGATCGGCGTCCGCACCCTGCAGCGCCGATTCACGGAGGAGACGGGGTTGCCTTTCGCGCGTTGGCGCACCTCGGCCCGGATCGCGGCAGCAATCGCATACCTGAACTCCGGCCGCGAAATCGGATGGACGGGTGGGCAGGTCGGATTCGCGACGCCCGCGGGATTCACCCGTGCCTTCCGTGAACACACCGGTGTGACACCCAGTGACTACACACGTGCAAACCAAGGCTCAGCGCCGATCCATGAGAACGAGACCTTGGCACAGAGCGTCGTACTCTTGTCCGAGGAAGGCGCCCACTCAGGCTCGGCGCCGATACCGCCGACGATTCCCGCAAGCGGAACGTGGGCCAGGGTCAACAACTTTCACGTCATCGTCTGGATCTACCGAGGCTCCGCCCGGGTCACTTTCGGCGACCGAACCTGGAATCTGAGGCGGGGCGACGCGATGTGGCTTCCCGCGGGAGTACGCAACAGCGTCGAGATCGCGGAGGGTTCGCTTCTACTTCCGCTCGGATCCCAGCCTGGCGACTCTCCCGTCACTGCACCGCCGCCACGAGTGCTGCACTTCGCGCGCGAAGCGGAGGCGTATCTGTTACACACGGTCGTTGCGAATTACACCCTTCTGCGCCCCGAAATCCATGACCCAGCGAGGATCTCGAGGCTGATCCGAAACAGCGCGGCGACGCGGACACCCGGCGGCCGAACCGATCCTGTCGAAACGATCCTTACCGCACTCCGCGCGGACCCCACCGATTCGCGCACGCTGCCGGAGTGGAGCGCTCGACTCGGCGTCGACGAGGGCCTGCTCCACAAACGCTTCGTAGCGGCCACCGGCCAGAGCTTCCCGCGCTGGCGCGGTCAGTTGCGGATGACCCTCGCCCGCGCTTATCTCGAGGAGGGCTTCTCGGCCGGAGATACCGCCCGTCGACTCGGCTACGCGCACGCGTCCGGATTCACCAAGGTCTTCATCGGTGCCCACGGCATGTCGCCCCGGGACTACCAGCGCCGCGGATGGCGGGGAACGGTCGAAGGACTCATCGACTCGTGACCTTCCGACGGATGAGTCCTTCGATCCGTCGTGTCGCCCGCCGAAACGGTCTCGAACTGGCACTACTTCCTTGACTAAATTTTCAGTCAAGATTTACGCTCCATGCAAGCAGGACGCGGACCGGGCGCGCACGCACACAGCACAAGGAGTCACCGCAATGCAAAGACGTCGGTTCATTCAGGCAGGCGCCGCTGCGCTCAGTGGCCTCTTTTTGGCAGGTTGCGGCGATTCCGACTCAGCCTCGCGCGGGAGCGATGGCAGCAACGATCTTCGCGAGTGGGTGATGCCGGAAGAGGGGGATCCGCACAAGCGCACCTGGATGGCGTTCGGTGCCAGCGAAGCGATCTGGGGAGCAGCCCTCCTGCCCGAGGTCCAGCGCAACCTCGCGACGATCGCGCAGACCATCGCGCAGTTCGAGCCCGTCTCGATGCTTGTTCGTTCCGAGGAACTGGACTTGGCTCGCTCCCTCGTCGGCCCATCGGTCGAACTGATCGCCGCGCCTCTCGACGACCTCTGGATGCGCGACACCGGCCCTGTATTCGTGAAAGGCAACGGGACCAAAGCGGGTATCGATTTCAACTTCAACGGTTGGGGCGAGAAGCAGGATTTTGATCAGGACGGCCAGGTCGCAGCTTTCGTTGCCGCCCGCGCGGGAGTCGAATCATTGCCTACCGACCTGATCCTCGAAGGCGGCGGCATCGAGGTCGACGGCGAAGGCACAGCCATCATCACCGAAAGCTGTGTACTCAACAACAACCGCAACCCGGGATGGTCGAAGTCGGACGTCGAAGCCGAACTCGGCCCCCTGCTCGGTCTCGACAAGATCATCTGGCTACCGGGAATCGCCGGCAAGGACATCACGGACGGCCACACGGACTTCTACGCCCGTTTCGCACGCCCAGGTGTCGTGGTCGCAGGCCTCGACACAGACCCGGAGTCGTTCGACCACGACGTGACCGCACGTCACCTCGAGATTCTCCAGAACGCGACCGACGCACGGGGACGGAAGCTGGAAGTGGTGGTCCTCGAGGCGCCGGTCGCGATCAGGCCCGACTTCGAATCGGACGATTTCGCAGCCGGATATATCAACTTCTACGTATGCAATGGGGCGGTCATCGCACCCGAGTTCGGTGACCCCGAGGCCGACCAGGCCGCCAGAAGTGAATTGGAGCGCCTCTTCCCCGACCGCCGTGTCGTGCAGATCAACATCGACGCCATCGCCGCGGGTGGTGGCGGCATTCACTGCACCACCCAGCAGGAACCCGCGGACTAGAAACCTGTCCCGACCACCCTCGTAGAATTCGGACTCGTGTCGAACCGCCAAACGCAAATCTTGGAAGCAGCAGTCCGCGTCATTGCCCAACACGGCGTACGCGGGCTGAGGGTGGAGACGCTCGCTGCCGAGGCCGGAGTGTCGACGGCACTCATCTACTACCACTTCCAGAACCGTGCAGGTGTGCTGCGCCGGGCCCTCGATCACATCAACGATCGCGCCGCGCTGTACACCGAAAGCGCCTTCACGGAGACAGACCCTCGTGCGCAGCTCGAGCAGATGCTCCTGCTGGAGTTTCAGAATGCCCCGAAGATTCGAGAGAACAGCATCGCCTGGGGTGAACTCCGAGCAAGCGCAGTCTTCGCCGACGAACTGCGCGAACCGCTACGCACCACGACGCAAGAGTGGGCAGACGACGTCGAATCCTTGATCCGCCAAGCGCAGGACGCCGGACTCGCTGACCCGAAGGCAAGCCCGGCCGACGCCGCCGAGCGACTCACCGCCCTGGTCGAGGGTTTGAGTGAGCGCTGGCTGAGCGGCTCGATCCCCATCGAACGAGCCAGAGAACTGCTCACCGGCGCGATCAGTGTGGAGATCGATCCGAGCTAGCCTCTACCGCTCGCCGACGCCCTTCGATTCCGGAGACAGAGCCGGGAACCAGATGTCGGTCAGAACTTCGGCGGCCTGAATCCGCGTCACATCGATTGTCCCCTGCACGGCCCAGCGTGTGAAGAATCGCTCCAACTGACTCACGAGCAGTTCGACGCGCAACCGTGCCTCGTCGTGCTGTTCCTCCGGCCAACGGCCCAGGTACTTGGGCATGGCATTCGGTAGTTGGGTCATACCGTCTCGCGCTGTCTCGCGGAACTCCGGTTCGAGTGCCACGGCCTCGTCCCAGGCCGGCAGCAGGCGTTTGTTCTCGTCGAACCAGTCGAAGGCACGCTCCAGCCAAGCCGTGAATTCCACGCGAGAGTTCGTGTCGAGAACCCGATCGAGATCGATGTAGAAAGCGAACGCACTCGCCGCCATCCCGGCCGCGCCGATCGTCTTGAGCATCTCCACCTTGCTGGCGAAATGCACGTAGAACGTGGCTCGACTGCATCCGACGACCGAGGCGATGTCGTCGACCGTGACAGCCGCGTATCCCCGTTCCTCGAACAGAGTGCGTGCGGCGTCCACGAGTTTGGCCCGCGTCGCGCGTTTCTGCTCGTCGCGAAGTGTTCCCCGCCTGTTCTTCGGGCCGTCCGTAGTCGTGCTCACGTCGCCCACCTTGCTCGCATTTCAACCTCCTGGCAAATCACCGACTCGCCGTCACCAAAAAACATTGCGTCATTCATTGACACAACGTCAGCGAATGGCGCACTATGACTCAAGTCACTTCTCGGGCTTCGATTCTTCTTCTCGCACGCCCGAGACAGAACAGAAAGCGATGGCGAATGAGCCCCTCCCCCTTGCCGAGCGTGTGCATCATCGGCGCCGGGCCTACCGGAATCACGACGGCCAAGCGAATGAAGGAATTCGGAATACCCTTCGACTGCTACGAAGCGTCCGACGAGGTCGGCGGAAACTGGTACTACAAGAATCCCAACGGGATGTCGGCCTGCTACCAGAGCCTGCACATCGACACGTCGAAGTGGCGCTTGGCATTCGAGGACTTCCCGGTCTCCGCTGACCTTCCCGACTTCCCGCACCACTCCGAACTCTTCCAGTACTTCAAGGACTACGTCGAGCACTTCGGACTGCGTGAGTCGATCATCTTCAACACCAGTGTTGTTGCAGCAGAACGTGATACAGACGGGCTGTGGACCATCACGCGCTCGGACGGCGAAGTTCGCACCTACGACGTCCTGATGGTCTGCAACGGACATCATTGGGATCCCAACATCCCGGACTACCCAGGCGAGTTCGACGGGGTCCTCATGCACAGCCACAGCTACAACGACCCGTTCGACCCGGTCGACATGCGCGGCAAGAAAGTAGTCGTGGTCGGAATGGGGAACTCCGGCTTGGACATTGCTTCCGAACTGGGGCAGAGATACCTCGCCGACAAGCTCATCGTCTCGGCGCGCCGCGGCGTGTGGGTGTTGCCGAAATACCTGGGCGGCGTGCCGGGAGACAAACTGATCACCCCGCCCTGGATGCCGCGTGGTCTACGACTGTTCCTGAGTCGTCGATTCCTCGGCAAGAACCTGGGAACCATGGAGGGCTACGGTCTGCCGAAGCCGGACCACCGCCCCTTCGAGGCCCACCCCTCGGCCAGCGGCGAGTTCCTCGGACGCGCCGGCTCAGGCGACATAACCTTCAAGCCTGCCATCACCAAACTCGACGGAAAGCAGGTTCACTTCGCGGACGGCACCGCCGAGGACGTCGACGTGGTCATCTGCGCCACCGGCTACAACATCAGCTTCCCCTTCTTCAGTGATCCGAATCTGCTGCCGGACAAAGACAACCGATTCCCACTGTTCAAACGAATGATGAAGCCCGGAATCGACAACCTCTTCTTCATGGGACTCGCGCAGCCCATGCCGACGCTCGTCAACTTCGCCGAGCAGCAGAGCAAGCTCGTCGCGGCCTACCTCACCGGTAAATACCAACTGCCGTCCGCGAACGAGATGCAGGAGATCACCAAAGCCGACGAGGCGTACTTCCTCGCCCCCTATTACAAGTCACCACGCCACACGATTCAGCTCGAGTTCGATCCCTACGTCCGCAACATGAACAAGGAAATCGCCAAGGGCACCAAGCGTGCTGCGGCCTCCGGAAACAAGCTACCTGTTGCCGCGCGTGCAGCAGCACATGAACTCGAGAAGGCGGATCGCGCATGAGTGTGGTGAACGGTCACTGCGACAACGAGTTCGACGCCGTCCGAGCGGCTTTCGAGGCTCAACTCGAATCCGGTGAAGAACTCGGCGGCTCCGTTGCCATCACCGTCGACGGAGAATCCGTGGTCGATCTCTGGGGCGGGTACGCCGACGAATCCCGTACCACTCCATGGGGCAGCGACACCATCGTCAACACGTTCTCCATCACCAAGACCATGACGGCCCTGTGTGCGCTCCTGCTGGTCGAACGCGGCCAATTGGACGTGTACCAGAAAGTTGCTCACTACTGGCCCGAATTTGCGGCAAACGGTAAGGAAGACATCGAAGTTCGCCACCTCCTGTCGCATACGTCTGGCGTCTCCGGTTGGGAGCGCCCGATCGAACTGACGGACATCTACGACCTCGAGGCGTCCACCGCTCGCCTCGCTACCCAGAAGCCTTGGTGGACCCCGGGTACGGCGTCGGGCTATCACGCGATCAACTACGGCCATCTCGTCGGTGAGGTCATTCGTCGCATCGACGGGCGAACTCTCGGCAGGTTCTTTGCCGAAGAGCTTTCCGGTCCACTGGGAGCCGACTTCCATATCGGCACGTCCGCAGAGCATTTCGGTCGAATCGCCACCATGGTTCCGCCGCCCGCGTTGGAGTTCGACCTGTCCACGCTCGACCAGGACAGCATCTTCATCAAGACCCTGACCTGCCCACTGCTCGACTACCCCGAGGTCAACACCGCACCCTGGCGGGAAGCCGAGATCGGCGCAGTCAACGGCCACGGCAACGCACGTTCTATCGCTCGGGTCCAATCCCTGATCTCGAACGGTGGTGTGCTCGACGGCCGGAAGCTGCTCTCGCAGAGCACCATCGACCTGATCTTTCGAGATCCAAGCCGACGGTATCGATCTCGGGATCATGACACCACTCAAGTTCGGCATCGGCTACGGACTGCCACATCCGGTTACCGCGCCACTGATTCCCGACGGACGCACCTGCTGGTGGGCAGGTATCGGCGGCTCGATGCTGGTCAACGATCTGGACCGACGGATGACCTTCGCCTACGTCATGAACAAGATGGCACCGGGCCTGATCGGATCCGACCGCAGCAACGCGTACCTGAGCGCCGCATACAACTCCGAGGTCAGCTCATGAAGGCAGCCCAGCTCATGGGGCCCGGGCTCCTGGAAATCAACGACGTGCCGGTCCCGGAGGTCGGCCCGTCGGAACTACTGATTCGGGTGGGCGCAGCGGGAATCTGCCACTCCGATCTCCATCTCCTGCACTTTCCGTACAAGATGCGCGAAGAACCGCTGACTATCGGCCACGAAATTGCCGGAACGATCGAAGCCGTCGGGAGTGGCGTCGACGGCCGTTCCGTCGGAGAGCGTGGCGTCGTCTACCTCTGTTGGTCATGTGGACAGTGCCGAGAATGCATGAGCGGCAACGAGAATATGTGCCTCGCCGCTGGACGCACCGCGATGCCGCCCTGCCCCGGACTCGGCCCTGAGGGCGGGATGGCCGAGTACGTCAAGATCCCGGCTCGCTCCTTCGTACCCATCGGCGACCTCGACTTCCTGCAGGCCGCACCACTCGCCGATGCAGCGCTGACGAGCTACCACGCCATTCGCGGTGCCCGCGAACATCTCCAGCCCGGTGCCACCGCCGTCGTGATCGGCGTCGGCGGACTCGGTCACGTTGCAGTACAGATACTTCGCGCAATCAGTGCCGTGCGCATCATCGCCGTCGATGTCGGACAGGATCAACTCGATCTCGCCAAATGTTGCGGCGCCGACATCACGCTCGAATCGGGACCGGACACCGCGCAGCACATCCTCGACCTCACATCGGCCAGAGGCGCAGAAGTCATCTTCGACTTCGTCGGTATCGACGCAACTGCACAGATGTCCGTTCAAGCGGTTGCGCCGAACGGCGCGTATCGCATGGTAGGTCTCGGAGGCGGAAACCCCGGAATCACTGCCGAAGCTGCCGGCGGACCAGGCTGGCCGTGGGGCGCATCGATCCGGAAGTCCTACGGCGGCACCAGAAACGACCTCGTCGATTCCATCGCCCTGGCACAGGCCGGTCTGGTAACGGTAGAAGTAGCCCGCTTCGACCTCGCTGATGCCCGCGACGCACTCGACCGTCTCGAACACGGCAAGGTCACCGGACGCGCAGTGCTCGTACCCTAATCTTCGAAAGGCACTTCACGTGACTACTTCCGCTGATACACAAGCATTCATCGCGTCCGTCATGGCCGGGCTGACCGGCCCCGGTGGTCCTTTCGAGATGCAAGTCGAGGATGTACTGGGCAGTTCGATGCCCGTCATGAAGAACCGCGACAAGGCACTCGGCGACGTGCTCGCTGCATCCTTCGACTACGGATCACGCGACTATCTGGTGACCAAGGACCGACGCTTCAGCTACCTCGAGCACGGCGAGGCCGTAGCAGCATTGGCGACGGCGCTGCGCGAGCGGTACGGCGTCCGCAAGGGTGATCGGGTCGGCATACTTGCTGCCAATACGCCGGAATGGGTGATGACCTTCTGGGCGGCTCAGTCCCTCGGTGCCATCGCCGTCGGATTCAACTCGTGGTGGGTGGCCCGCGAGGTGGCGTACGGCATCGATCACACCACCCCCACAGTGGTGATCGCCGACGCCAAACGCGCGCAGATTCTTTCCGAACTGAACACCGATGTTCCCGTACTCACGATGGAAGAAGATCTACCTACCTTGATGGAGAAGTATTCGGGATCGACACTGCCCCGTACTTCCGTCAACGAGGACGATCCGGCCGGCATCCTGTACACGAGCGGAACCAGTGGCCGCCCCAAGGGGGCTGTTCACAGTCACCGAAACGTGTTGGCCGTCATCGACTACCACCGCTACAGCGATCGCCTCGCTGCGGCGTTCACCGGCAAACCCAGCGACGGCCGACCGAGTGACTTGCGGTATCTGCTGACCGCGCCGCTGTTTCACATTGCAAGCCTGCATAACCTGGCGATCCCACGACTCGCGACGGGCGGAGCGGTGGTCATCCATCAGGGCGCCTTCGACGTCGACGAAGTCCTTTCCCTCGTCGAACGCGAGAAGGTCACAAACTGGGCGGTGGTCCCCACCATGGCAACCCGTCTCCTCGAGTACGGCAGTCTCGAGAAGTACGACCTGACCTCACTGAGCGCCTTTGCGCTCGCGTCTGCGCCGTCATCTCCGGCCTTGCAGGACCGACTGCGCGCACGACTGCCTTTTGCGCAGCACACCTTGGTCGACAGCTACGGGCTCACCGAATCCTCCACCGGCATTTCAGTTGCCACACCACCGGAACTTGCCGCGTTCCCCGGAACTCTCGGCCGGCCGATCATCGGGGTGAGCGTGGAGGTGCGCGACCCCTTCGGTGTTGCAGTCCCCGACGGCGAGGAAGGTGAGATCTGTGCGCGCAGCGCCTATGTGATGTTGGGGTACTGGAACGACGAGACCGCGACTGCAGCCGCTATCGGTCCTGATCGATGGCTCCGAACCGGCGACTTCGGAGTGTTCGAGGACGGCCGGCTCCGTCTGACGGGTCGCCGGTCCGATCTGATCCTGCGCGGCGGCGAGAACGTCTACCCTCTCGAAATCGAGCAGACCATCGACGAGCATCCCGCCGTACTCGAATGCGCTGTGATCGGCATTGATTCGGCAGACCTCGGCCAAGAAGTTGCAGCCGTCGTCGTTTTGCGGAGTGAGGGAGCCGCCGGCGAAGAAGAACTACGCGACTACGTCGCCGAACGACTGGCTTACTTCAAGGTGCCGGTGAAGTGGAAACTGAGCACAACTCCTCTGCCCCGCAATGCAACCGGAAAAACGATACGTGCAAAGGTGGTTCTCTCATGACCTACGACGCCGTGATCAACAACGGTCTGTGGTTCGACGGCACCGGGGCCAAACCAGCTGTCCGCAATCTGGGTATCCGCGATGGGTTGGTTACTGCCATCTCCCTCGATCCACTCGACGAAACCGACTGTCCCCGTGTCATCGACGCGAGACGCAAGTGGGTGATCCCGGGCATCGTGGACATCCACACTCACTACGACGTCGAGATCCTCGAAGGCCCGGCGCTGAGCGAATCTCTCAGACACGGGGTCACGTCGATCTTTGTCGGATCGTGTTCCCTGTCCACCATTCACGCCAGCCCCTCCGACGCGGGTGATCTCTTCGGCAGAGTAGAGGCAATTCCGCGTAAGCACGTCGTCGACGCACTCAACCGTGCCAAGACCTGGAACTCTGCGAGCGAGTATGTTGCTGCACTAGAGGCGCTTCCGCTAGGTCCCAACGTTGCAGCCTTCATCGGACACTCCGATATGCGGGCCGCCGAGATGGGACTGGATCGTGCTACCAGGAAGGACGTCCATCCCACAGACGCCGAACTCGCGTCGATGGAAGCACAGTTGACCGAAGCTCTCGACGCAGGATTCGTCGGGATGTCCAGTCAGCAATTGTTGTTCGACAAACTCGACGGCGAGACCTGCCGCTCACGCACGCTGCCGTCGACGTATGCAACCACGAAAGAACGACGCCGACTCAATGCGATCCTGCGCCGTCGGGGACGGGTATTTCAGGCCGGACCTGACCTCTCCAACCCGATGAGTACCGGAGCGATGGCGTTCTCCAGCGCGGGTATCTGGCGTAAGCGACTCAAGACGAGCATGCTTTCGGCGGCCGACATCAAGTCCAACAAGTTGGCCGTGGTGATACTCGGCCCACTGGCACACTTGGTCAATCGACTCGGCGGCGACCTGCGCTGGCAGCACCTGCCAGTTCCCTTCGAGGTATATGCCGACGGCATCGACCTGGTTGTCTTCGAGGAGTTCGGATCTGGCGCTGCAGCACTGCATCTGACCGACGAGATGGAACGCAACGTCCTCATGCAGAGCGAGGATTACCGTCGACAATTCCGCAAGGACTACGACCAGAAGTTCGGTGTCAAAGTTTGGCATCGCGATTTCTTCGACGCCGAGATCGTGTCCTGCCCCGACGAATCCCTGGTCGGCAAGAGCTTCGGGCAGGTCGGCGTCGAACGTGGCGGCCTCCACCCTGTCGATGCATTCCTGGATCTGGTCCTCGAACACGGCACGAAAGTGCGTTGGCGCACAACCATCTCGAACCACCGGCCGGAGGTTTTGGACAAGTTCGCCCAGGACAATGGCGTCCAACTCGGGTTCTCCGACGCCGGAGCGCATTTGCGCAACATGGCGTTCTACAACTTCGGCTTACGCCTACTACGACGTGTCTACGATGCCCAAAAGGTCGGCCGTCCGTTCATGACCGTCGAGGCAGCGGTGCATCGTCTCACCGGTGAACTCGCCGAGTGGTACGACGTCGATGCCGGGCACCTTCGATTAGGTGATCGCGCCGACCTGGTTGTGATCGATCCCGCTCATCTCGACGATTCGCTCGACGCGTACGCGGAAAGCCCGGTTGTGGAGTACGACAACCTCTCCCGCATGGTCAATCGCAACGACCAGACCGTCACCGCAGTGTTCGTCGGCGGCGAGTACGTCTTCGGCGACGGAGAAGCAGCACCCGTTCTCGGCAACCGCCGAACCGGAAAGTTCTTGAAAGCAGGTGCCCATTAACCTCAATCTTGCGTGAGAAGCCGCTGCCGGGCTGATCGGTTCGCCGATGGTGTTTCTCGGCCCGAATCAGTATCCGGATGTGACAGACCGACCCGTGTGCAGTCGGGATGCTGCCGGATTCCACTTTCCGGATTTGTGTTCTTTCCGCTCGTTCCAACAGGATTCGCCGGTTCAGGTCGGTGCCGGCAACGCGTCGAGTCTGGCCAACGCCGAGGCGACAAGATTGGACCACGGCGCCTTCCGAGACAGCCGCAGACGTGTTTTTCGTGCGTGCCGGGCGATGCGCCCGGCAATCGAAAACAGTCGTAGGCGTAGTCGTTTCGGCTCCCACCGGCGTGCGTCACTGCTGGTCAGCGCTAGCATTTGCATCCAGGCCGTCAGCTCGGCGGCGAGGGTGACGATCGCCAACCAGATCTGATTCTGGGCGAACCCGTGCAGGGGGAGGTTCGTCAGGCCCGTGTCCTTGGCGGTTCGGATTCGGTCTTCACAGCGGGCCCGGCGGCGGTGCCGTAGTTCCAAGGTTTGCAGGCTCCCGACAGAAGTGTTGGTCACGAATGCGGTCAGTCGCAGACCATTTCGGTCGGTGAACCGCAGTTGAGCGCCGGGGTGAGGTCGTTCTTTTCTGACGATGAGCCGCATTCCTGCAGGCCAGCCCGACAACTGGACGAGGCCGGTCAGTTCCGCGACCCAGGCGCCGTCGCGGATGCCGCCGCTCGAATCGAGAGCCGGCATCCACAAGTCGTCGGGAATGTCGTCGACTGTTTCGGCCATCGCGTCGGTCAAGGTGAACCCGACTGAATACGACAGCTTTCGGGCGGTCAAATATTGGAGGAACGCATGAGTGCCGCCGGCGCCGTCGGTGCGGATCAGTATCTTCTTTCCGACCGCACCGGATGTTCGGAACGGCAACTGTACCAACGCTTGCCTGGTCACAGTGATGTGGTCGACGGCGGTATTCGATCCGGCGTTTCCGGGCCGAAGGAGGAAACTCAAGGGTTCGCCGGTGCCGTGTTCTCCGTGGTCGACGAACGCCAACAGTGGATGGAAACCGAAGCCTCGCTTGAAGTTCGGTGCTGTGTTTTCTTTCTCTGAATGTGCGGTCACTAGGGTGGCATCGAGGTCGATGATCAGTGGTCGCTGCGCATCGATGTGGTGATCGGGTGCGTGTTCACCGGCGTAGGACCATGCAGTTTTTCGGGCTGCGGCGCGGGCGGAGTTGATCGCGGACAATGCGGCCGGTCCGTCGGCTGCGAGACCTGTGATCAGCCGGGAAACCGTCGAATCGGATGCAACCGGGCCGAACACGGCGGGTTGTTCGCGCAGGGTTGCGATGTCTGCGAGGCAGTCACCACCGACTGCGAGGGAGAGCGCGAGGTCAAGAATGATCTTGCCCGGATTGTGTTGGGCGGCGGGTTTGCGCCACGGTGACAAAGCTTCGGACAAAGATGTGGTCAGACCGGTTTTTTCGGCGGTGCGGATCAAGATGATCGCTCCGGCTTGTGACACGAGAGCGCTGCCGGCGGTGTCGACGGAGAGTTTCGGGTACGAGGAAGTAGACTTACTCACCAGATTGGTGCTCCTTGTTTCTGGAATTTTTCAACTGTCGCAAGTCGAATTATCCCAGGTAAGGGCACCAATCTCTTTTGGTGACACGGGTTTACCGCAAATTACCGTGAAAGCCCGAGGTTAACACGTCCAGATTTGCCGGGAAAACAGCAGTCGTCACTGGAGCAGCATCAGGTATCGGTGCAGCCATCGCACTAAGGCTTATCGACGAAGGCGCACAGGTAGCTGGAATCGACATCGCTGCAGAGGGTTTGAAAGAGATAGCCTCCCAGCACGGCGGGGCCTTCCTCGCCGTTCCCACTGACGTCACCAAGGAATCCGATGTTGCCGAGGCCCTTGCCGCGGCGGCGGCGGAATTCGGCGGTATCGATCTGGCTTTCAACGTTGCCGGTGCGTCGAGGGTGGGGCAGATCGTCGACCTCGAGGAGGCCGACTGCGATTTCACGATCGACCTGGTTCAGAAGGGCGTCTTCCTCTGCACCAAACATGAAGCGCGGCATATCCGAGAGCACGGTCGCGGTGGTGCGATAGTCAACGTGTCCTCATTGAACGCGCACGTGCCGAGCCCCTACGGGAGCGCGTACGCGACAGGCAAGGCCGGGGTCGAGATGTTCAGCAAGAATGCCGCGATCGAACTCGCTGCGTCGGGGATCCGGGTCAATGCCGTTCTACCCGGCCTGGTCGACACGCCACTGGTCGCGCCGGTCATGAACTACGAACCCGCCCGCGACATGTTTCTCAGCCGAATCCCCATGTCCCGAGCGGCAACTCCCGACGAGATCGCGGGCCCCTGCCTCTATCTCGCCAGCGACGACGCCTCGTACATCACCGGAACCAGTCTGGTCGTCGACGGCGGCTGGGAGGTCTCGAACTACCCGGATCTGACGACGCTGGGCAACTAGTTCAGTTACCGGGCAACACACATTGAGTATCGAGGCCGAGGACGTGGTTGAGCCGGCCGAAGGCCAACCACGATCCGAGGCACATGCTCAACTCGACGATTTCTCGCTGGGAATAGTGAGCGGTCATGCGTTCCCAGAACTCGTCGTCGAGCCCGTGGTGGTCGAGGGCGTATCTCTCGGCGTATTCGGCAGCGAGGCGTGTCCTGTCGTCGAAGGCATCGGTGGTGCGCCAGTCGGTGACAGCCTGATCGAACGTCGACTCCACAGTCTCGCCGTCACGCTCGGTGCGCCAGTCCTGACAGAAGATGCACCCGTTGATCTGAGCGATCCGAAGCCTGGCCGCCTCGAACTCGCGGAGTCCGAGAGTGCCGTCCGTGTAGACCTTTTGGGAGAACCCGGCGGCCGCGGGTCCGATGCCGGGGACCATCTCTCCCCACACGTAGCCGATCGGATTCTTGCCTTCGGGTATGTCGATATTCATGTGAGTACCTCCGAGTTTCGGGCACCGAGCTTGCCGACGCCGGGTGTGAGCGGAACGTCCAGCGCGTCGTAAAGACCGGGTTCAGCCTGACGTAGCCAGGGAATTGCGTTGACGAGACGTCCTACGGCCGTGGCATTTCCACCGGCCGCGCGATTTCCACCTTCATCGGTGGCTTCGACGTTGATCTCGATTCGTGGTCGTCCTTCGACGATCATCTTGTGCGCGCCGTCGCCGCCGTCGGGCGGGAGCGGCCAGTCGCGGGCACAGGACGGATGAATACGCGTGACGTGTTCGATCACGATCAGGGGTTCCCCGCCGACGATTCCCTGAACCTCGAATCGCAGTGCGCCTTGGGTGCCGGCCGCGAACTCCCCCATATGTTCGGTCGACACGGTTTCCTCGAGCGGGCGGCGCAGCAAGGTCTCGCGGATCTCGTCGAGTTCCACCCCGAGTGCCCGGGCGATGAGCCGAATCTGCCCGCCCCAGACCATGGTGGGTACGGTCGGCGCGACCATGGGAGGTTCGTAGTCCATCGGCTGACCCATCCCGATCAGGTAGCGGACAGAATCCGGCTGTTCGTAGGTCGTGTAGTCGAAGATTTCCTGACACCGGATCTGGTCGATTGTCCCCGCGAGCCCGCTGACGAGAATCGGCAGGATGTCGTTGCCCCAGCCTGGGTCGATACCGGAGACGAACAGAGCGCCGCCGCCCGCCTTGGCAGCAGCTTCGACGGGATCACGAAGTTCGGGAGGCGCAGATTTCGGGTCGTACAGCGCATATACGGACGGCGTGACCACCACAGCTCCGGCGGCCAGTGCCCGCGTGATGTCGGCAACCGCGTCGTCGGGCCGGATGTCGCCGGACGCCGCGTAGACCACCGCGCCGGGAGACGCTGCGAGCACGGCATCGGCGTCGTCGGTAGCCGCGACGCCCAGGTGCACTCCCAGATCGGCGAGGTCACCGGCGTCTCGCCCGACCTTCTCGGGGTTCGCAACGATGACGCCGACAAGTTCGAGGGCCGGATTGGCTGTCACAGCGCGAATCGATGCACGCCCGACGTTGCCGGTACCCCACACGACAGTCGGAATCTTGGACTCGGCTTCATTCGAAACTGCACCCATCAATCGGACATTACCCAGCTCAGCGAGTCAGGTCAGCAGAACTGCAAGAATTCGTTTCACTTCATCCGGTCAAAAATGCCATTGCCTGCGCAGTCAGTGCGCCGTCACCCCGCCTCCGGTACGTCTCGGCGGGTCGGCCGTTACCTGGTCTGCTCATCTCGCCGGTACTTTCGAGCGCGTCGAACACCTGCCGGCGGAAGCTGTCCTTCTGGAACGGACGATCGAAGATCACCTCGTAGAGTCCCCGAAGTTCGGCGACGGTGAACGTCCCGCCCGACAATCCGTCCGGATCCACGTACGACGCATACCTCGTGCGTAGGTCCGTGACCGCGAGTCGCACCATGTCGGCGTGATCGAATGCGAGTCCGCTCACTGCCTCGTCGTCGTACACATCGACGAGAAGCGCCGAATCGGGCAGTGCCGATTCCGGTAGGCAAGCCGTGTGTGCGACCGACAAAACCCATCCACGGTCGTCGCGGTCCGGTCGGTCGAAGATCGCCAACTGGTGGAAGCTCGTCTGGGCCAACTCTGCCTTGACCGACAGAGCACGATCGGCTGCGGCCGTGAGCAATTCGCGTTCGTGCAGAAATGTTCCCGGTAGCGCCAGTGCACCGAGACGGTGCCGAACCACCAGAACTTTCAGAGATCCACCGCTGTACGTCAGCACCGCGACGTCCACTGCCACAGACGGACGCGGATAGTCCGTCAATCCCTTGCCGCTCGTGTCTGTCCATTTATTCACCCTTGCATGTTATCTCAAACATGATCTATGATTAGCGCAAAGTTGATCAAACGATCATCGCGAACCGAAGAGGTAGCCATGAAACTCACCGCACAGCAGTCCGATCGAGCGGCCGGCGTTCTGCTCGGCACCGCAGCAGGAGACGCACTCGGCGCCGGCTACGAATTCACCTACCCGAAGGCCGAGATCACGATCGACATGATCGGTGGCGGCCCGTTCGACTGGGCGCCGGGAGAATGGACCGACGACGCCTCGATGGCAGTTGCGATCGCCGAGGTGGCCGCTACCGGAATCGACATCGGAAGCGCTGACGGTCTCGATGCCATTGCAGCACAGTTCATCCGGTGGTACGACTCGAAGCCCGCGGACATCGGCAACCAGACGCGAGCAGTGTTGTCCGTCCGCTCCGAAAGCGCAGCGGCGATGGCGGATCGTGCGCGGGCGATCAGCGGCCGCAAGGCCGGCAACGGCTCGCTCATGCGGACTGCTCCCGTCGCCCTCTCCTACTTGGACGATGCAGAAGGTGCCAGGTCGGCAGCGCACCGGATCAGTTCACTCACGCACGACGACCCGCGTGCCGGACAGGCGTGCGAGTTGTGGACCCATGCCATCCGCCATGCCGTTGTCGCCGGCAACTTCGACGGTGTTCGCGGCTTCCTCTCCGTTGCCGATCAGGACGTCGCCGAATACTGGGGCCCGCTGCTCGATCAGGCCGAAACCGGGAACCCGCAGGACTTCTCCAAGAACGGTTGGGTGGTGCATGCACTTCAGACTGCTTGGTGGGCAATCACTTCCACGGACAATGGCGATGCTCGCCACCTCCAGTACGCATTGGAAGCAGCAGTAAGAGCCGGCGGGGACACCGACACGACGGCGGCCATCGCGGGTGGCCTCCTCGGCGCCCGCTGGGGAGCGTCGGCGGTTCCCGCCCGTTGGCGCCGAATCATGCATGGCTGGCCGGGATACCGTTCCTCCGATCTGATTCGCCTGGCAATAAAGACTGCTCGCGGCGGTACCGACGACAAGAACGGATGGCCGTCGACGGCAGAACTCGACTACTCGAGGTTTCGCGGAACCCACCACCTGACGACGCACCCGCACGACGACGGCGTCATGCTCGGCGGCGTCGATGCGGTGTCCACTGCAGACTACGACGCCGTGGTCAGCCTGTGCCGCATGGGAACACGACAGGTCTCCCCTGATCACGTCGAGTTCTGGTTGGTCGACGACGGTCACGATTCCAACGCCAACCTCGAGTTCGTTCTCGACGACGCAGCGCGCACCGTCCAGGCGTTGCGGGCCGAGGGAAAGCGCGTACTCCTCCATTGCGTTCAGGCGCACAGTCGCACGCCGTCGGTTGCAGCGCGATACTCGATGTTGATCGGACGTGATCCCTACGACGTACGCTCGGCTATGCCGTGGGCTCGCCCGAAGCGTGAACTCTGGAACACGGCAGTCGGAAACGCGTCCGTCGGACACACAGCCGTCGGGTACCCAGGAGGATCCATGCCCGCTATTACAGTCGTCGAAGGTGACATCACGACGCTGACCGTCGACGCCATCGTCAATGCGGCCAACTCCAGGCTCCTCGGCGGCGGCGGTATCGACGGCGCGATCCACCGTGCCGGGGGACCGGAGATCCTGAAGGCTTGCGAGGTATTGCGCAACACCAGCCTTCCCGACGGCCTGCCGGTGGGTGCGGCCGTAGCCACCACCGCCGGAAAGCTGCACGCCAAGGCCGTGATTCACACCGTCGGCCCGAGGTATTCGCGCTCCGAGGACCGATCCGGTCTGCTTCGGTCGGCGTACACCCGCAGCCTCGCCGTGGCCGACTCGATCGGCGCCCGTACCGTCGCCTTTCCGTTGATCTCGGCAGGGGTCTACGGCTGGCCGAAGGAAGATGCCGTCCGACAGGCCGTTTCAGCGATTCGCGCGGCGAAGACCGAGGTCGAGACGGTCACACTGGTGGCATTCAACAAGGAGACGGCAGACCTGATGCGCCGCGCGATCGCCTGACCGTTTACCGGGCCCACTTCACGCCACGTTAAAGCAGTGCAGAGCGGTCGGAGAAGTGGAGAAATTTCACCGGTTGGACGTTTGTCCAACAATTTGTCCGAATCGCATATTTTGCGGCTCGCTCTGTGTTCTACTCCTCTCCAGGGTTTGAGCTGGTAGTGAGCAAACGACGAGACGTATTCGATTCTCTGTCAGCTCGAGGCCGGTTCCCGGACCCGGCTTCAAGCCGAGAGCTCGATCTTGTCGAGCGCTACTCAAGGAGAATGTGAATGGTGTCGACGTTGATGCGCCGAGGAGTGGGGGTGGCCGCGTCGTTGACCGGATGCGTTGCCCTCGTGATCGGCGGAGCCGGAGTCTCGTCCGCCGCTGATGTGGACCTTCCGTTCACGGCATCGTGCCACGGGTGGCAGTTCCCCGGACCGATCACACACAACGAGACGCGTGATTCCGGCGTCACGATCAGTGCGCCGGCCGTGGTCCCGCCGAACTCCACCTTCACATACCGCCTCGCGCCCAAGCCGATGACGGTCCCCAAGGACGGTTACGACCTCAG
This sequence comes from Rhodococcus sp. 008, assembly GCF_001682295.1. Classification (NCBI taxonomy): domain Bacteria; kingdom Bacillati; phylum Actinomycetota; class Actinomycetes; order Mycobacteriales; family Nocardiaceae; genus Rhodococcus; species Rhodococcus sp. 008. The sequence goes on from NZ_CP012749.1 coordinate 1,846,899, forward strand.
GTCCGTCGTGAACTGGACGCGTCTCAAGTTCGATTTCGACATCCCTGCTGGCACCTCCTACGTGGGGGCGCAGATCGTGGCCGGCACCAGCTCGAATCTGGGTGGGGTCGCCCCGACGATCACGCGGGTGAACGATGCCGGTTCACCCGATCCGAGTGGGACGCATCTTCGTATCTCCGGCAACAACATCACGGCGGGCAACGGACCCAACACCGACGACAACGGCGGCGGCGGAATCGAGGTCGGTGGAGGAAAGACGTTCCAGCTCCCGGCAGTCGACGTCACCGTCACGTCAGGGGCTGTCGGCACCCAGATCAAGCCCATGCTGCGCGTGTCCGATTCCAACTCGGGTTCCTACGACAGTGCCGCCAACTACCTGACCTTCCTGCAGCAGGAGACCCTGCTCGGCGGCGTCAAATACTGGCTGACCACCAATTGCTCACCACGCGACAATCGTTCGGCCGGATTGAACGCCGGCGGCCGGCCGCTCGCCGTGATCAACGTCGACTCCAGCCTCGCTCAGACACAGACGCGAATCGACGCACCCGGTAAGGCCGTCGTCGGTGACTCCGTGGAACTGACGGCAACGGTCACTCCGTGGCCGTCGGGAGGAACAGTGCAGTTCCGTGACGGAGGGGTCGACCTCGGCGCTCCGGTGGCCGTCGTCAACGGCGTCGCAAAGGCCAACCGCACGATGACAACAGCGGGCGACCACAACATCACGGCATACTACACGGGATCGGCCGGTTTCATGGAGTCGATGTCGGGCGCCGTGACGATCAACGTCGTCGAACCGTCCGAGCCCGAGCCTGGCACCGGTAGCCTCGGCAGCCTTGGTACCCCCGGATTCGGGTCGTGAAAACTGTGAACAGAAACCAGGATTCGACGATGAACTCGAAACTCCTACGCGGCTCTGCGATTGCAACCGTCTCGGTACTGGCCGGCGGCTTGTTCTCCATCGTCGGCGGCGGGATCGCCTCGGCTGCCCCCGAGACCAAGAGCGTGGCCTTCACAACTGCATGCCATGTGCGCGAGATGGACGGTGTGGCAAGCCCGATCACGTTCAACGAGACACTCGGCTCGGGAGTCACCATCACCGCGCCGACCACCGCGGCACCAGGTGAGACCGTCACCTACCGCGTGCAGCCGAACGAGATGAAGACAAACAGCGGCGGCCATGCCAGCCGTGGAGTCGTGCATTGGGCCCGGATCAAGTACGACTTCGACATCCCGTCCGGCGTCGAATTCGTGAGTTCCCAGCTTGTGGCGGACAGTGCGTACGGCCTCGGATCCGACAGTGCCACTCCGACAGTCACACGGATCGACGACGGCGGTAATCCATCGGCATCCGGTACGCACCTGCGTATCTCCGGATCGAATCGAACCACCGGAAACGGTCCGTCCTCCGCAGTTCGATCGAGTGACGGCATCATCGTCGGTGCCAACACCAAGTTCCGACTCCCCGCAGTCGACGTCACGGTCAAAGCCGGTGCGGCCGGTACCGAGATCAAGCCTTCGCTGAGGGTTTCCGATCCCGGTTCCGCCAACTACGACGACGACCGAAATGCGCTCACATTCGTCCAGCGCGAAAAGGATGTCTTCACAGTCAACTACTGGGAGCGCTACAACTGCTCCCCGCGGGACAACAGGAACTCCGGCCTCAACGCCGGTGGGCAGGCCCTGACCACCATCTACGTCAGCCAACCGACAACCACCACAATCCAGATGCCCGGCTCGATCCAAGCCAGCACACCGACCGAGCTTGTCGCAAAGGTGGATCCGGCTCCGGTCAACGGAAACGTGCAGTTCAGGGTGGACGGCGCCGACGTCGGTACACCGGTCACTCCGGGCGCCGACGGCACTGCCCGGCTACCGCATACCTTCTTCACCGCCGGAACCGCGCGGGTCTCCGCAACGTTCCAGGGAGTCAACGGATTCCAGAGTTCCAACTCGACCGAGGCAATGGTCACGGTGACTGCTGCACCTGTCGTCAAGCAGACCGACACTGCCGTGAACGTTCCTACCGATGCGAAGACGGGCATATCGGTGTCGCTGAGGGCGCAGGTCACGCCGACACCCGCCGGTGGCACTCTCCAGTTCAAGGACGGCGCTGCAGATATCGGCGCTCCGATCCCGGTGGGCGCTGACGGCAAAGCCACTCTGGAACATGCCTTCACCTCGGCTGGATCTCATGCCGTCTCGGCCTACTACTCCGGCGCAACAGGATTCATGCCGTCGATGGCATCCGCTCAAACGGTCACCGTGTCTGATCCCGCACCGTCCGATGTCACCACCTCGACCTCACTGGCAGCTCCCGCGACGACCAAGCAGAATGTCGCGGCAGAACTGTCCGCGACGGTCACCCCCAACCCCGGCGGGGGCTCGGTTCAGTTCTACGACGGCGACCAACCCATCGGACAGCCCGTTGTCGTCGGAGTCGATGGAGTGGCGCGACTGACGCACACTTTCGCATCGACGGGCGATCATCGGATCAAGGCGTCATACGCCGGGCGAAGTGGATTCACACAGTCCGCGTCGGACGAATCCGTCGTCAAGGTTTCTGCTGCGCCTGACGACGGCGGGAACGGCGGTTCGGGCAGCCTCGGTTCACTGGGCGGTCTCTTCGGTTCCTGATCGAATTCTTCTCGACGCTGTTGCCGCTGCACCGATTCGGAGCAGCGGCAGCAGCCTGTTGCGGCCGTGGTCATAGAACTGATTGATTTATCGATGGAGCACAAGTGTCCAGGAATTCTCTTTCTCGACGGTCGTTTCTCGCCGCCGGGGTCGGTGCAACTGCAGTCGCCGCTACTTCCCTTCTCCCGCCGTCGCTTCAGCGTGTACTGGCGACACCCGTCAACTCCGGCGGGCTCGATTCGATCGAGCATGTTGTCCTCGTCATGCAGGAGAACCGATCTTTCGATCACTACTACGGCGCACTGAGGGGTGTTCGCGGATTCGGGGATCCGAATGCGCTGCGTCTGCGCGGCGGCCACAGCGTCTTCGAACAACCCGGTCCTACCGGTCCTGTGCTCCCCTTCCCCATCCGCGATTCCGCTGCGGCACAACGCATGGACACCCAGAACGTGACCGGACTCGACCACAGCTGGGCGGGCGGACATGCCGCACTCGCCGACGGCTGGCACGACGGTTGGATCGCGGCAAAAACCAGTACGACAATGGCGTACTACGACCGGCAAGACATCCCGTTCCATTACGAACTGGCGGACGCGTTCACGATCTGCGACGCCTACCACTGCTCCGTACCGACATCGACGAGCCCCAACCGGAACTATTGGGTCTCTGGATACACCGGATACGAGCCACTTTCGCCTAATCCGACCGAGTCGGTCCTGCCTTCGGATCCGCCCGGCCCCGAGGGAAGAGCTGTAACCAATGCGGCCTACAACCCCTGGCACGCCGGCTACGGATGGACGACGGTTCCCGAGCGGTTGCAGTCCGCCGGCATTTCCTGGAAGACCTACCAAGAGTGGGACAACTTCGGAGACAACAACCTCGAATACTTCACTGCCTTCAAGAAAGTGGCGGCAGGGCTGCTTGGTCGGCCAAGCCTGCTCCCCTACGAACTGCAGACCTTGGCCGGGTTCTATCTCGCCCTGCCGTCGATGCCGGCGCCGGTCCAGGACGCAGCGGCACTGGCCCTCGAGAATGCTGCAGACCAACTGTCGCCTGCTGATCGCCAACTCTACGATCGCGCACTGTACCGATCCCGGCCCGGCACACTGGCCGCCGAGTTCAGGAAGGACGTCGAGTCGGGCCGACTGCCGCAAGTCAGTTATCTCGTTCCGTCCGAGGTGGATTCGGAGCATCCATCGGGTTCGTCACCTGCGGCGAGCGCAACACTGCTCTATCAAGTACTCGACGCCATCGCGTCCGATCCGGATCTGTGGGCGAAGACGGCCGTGATCGTCAACTTCGACGAGAACGACGGGTACTTCGACCATGTACCGCCACCTCGACCACCGCGCTCGGTCGAAGCCGAATGGGTCGGTAATCAGCCGCTCGGTCTCGGCCCGCGGGTGCCGATGACGATCATCTCGCCGTGGACTGTTGGCGGTTTCGTTTGTTCGCAGGTATTCGACCACACGTCTGTCACACAGTTTCTGGAGAAGCGGTTCGGAATCACGCAACCGGAAATCGACCCGTGGCGACGCACGGTGAGTGGCGACCTCACGTCGGTGTTCGACTTCGCCAACCCGCGTAGCCGGCCGACGTTGGCGCGCCCGCAACCCACTCCGCCGCTGGAACCGCGGTGGACACCGACCCCGCCCACCGAACAGAGAATGCCTCTGCAGGAAAGCGGCACTCGACCAGCACGGGCCCTTCCCTATCAGCCCGACGCCTACACGACGGTGAACCCGGAAACCGGCTCGTTGGCGGTCCATCTGGTCAATACCGGCGCCGCATCAACGCACCTGGCCATGTACCCGTACGCAGGTGAGTTCGACGAGCCACGGCATTACGACGTCGTCGGCGAGGTCGACGACACCGTTGCGCTCAGTGATCGCGTCTACAGCCTGACCCTGTTGGGTCCCAATGGTTTCAGGCGCGAGTTCAGTGGAGCTACAGACAGTGCGGCAGCCTCGCTCGACGTCTCGACAACCATCGACGCAGGGACGCGCGCGCTTGTACTGACCGCGAACAATTCCGGAAGTCGTGCACTCTCCGTCGACGTCGACGGAGACCGACGGAAGCTCGCTGCCGGCGCACGCGGCCGGTGGGCAGTGGCGTCGGTGGACGGCTGGTATCAGGCCACCGTGACGGTCGACGAAGATCCTGAATTCAAGCGCGTGCTCGTCGGACACATCGAAAACGGGCGGACCAGTGTAAGCCAACCGACGTGAATCGACACCGAGCGTTCAAGCCCAGGGCCGAATCCCCATTCGGACAAGTCAATCCATCCACACACCCAGAAGGAGTTTCCGTGCGTCGTATCCCGCTCTCAGCACTGATAGTCGCGGGCTCACTGATACTGGGCGGCGGAATTGCCGCGGCTCAGGGCAGCCTGCCCACGTCGGGGAGCGCCGATGGCACGTCGGTGCCACCGTCGTACCTGACCGACGACGCCGGGCGCTCCCTGATCCTGCGAGGGTTCAACACGGCGTCGAGCGCAAAGAGCGCACCCGACGGCATGCCGAAGTTCACCGAAGCCGATCTCGAGCGCGAACATGCCGACATGGGAACAAATTTCGTGCGTTTCTTGATCTCCTGGCGTTCGGTGGAGCCAGCGCCGGGACAGTACGACCAGGAATATCTGGACCGCGTCGAGGACCGGGTCAGCTGGTACGCCGAGCGCGGCTACAAGGTCATGCTCGACATGCATCAGGACGTCTACTCCGGCGCGATCACACCAGAGGGCAACAGCGGCAACGGCGCCGGCAACATCGGCAACGGCGCGCCGGCCTGGGCGACATACATGGACGGCCTTCCGGTCACCCCTCAAGACCGCTGGGAGCTGTACTACGTCCAACCCGGTGTGATGCGTGCATTCGACAACTTCTGGAACACCACCGGCCAACATCCCGAACTGGTCGAGCACTACGCGAACGCCTGGCAGGCGGTGGCCGAACGTTTTGCAGGCAATGACACCGTCGTGGCATACGACCTGATGAACGAGCCGTGGGGCGGTTCCCTCCAAGGCCCCGCCTTCGAAGGTGGGCCCCTCGCTGCCCTGTATCAGCGAACCACCAACGCCATCAGGGAAGTTGATCAGGACAGCTGGGTGTGTGTGGCCCCGCAGGCCGTCGGCGTCAACCAAGGTGTCCCCAGCGGGCTCACGAAGATCAACGACCCACGAGCCGGCGAACAGCGAATCGCCTACTGCCCACACCTGTACCCGCTGCCCCTCGACCTCGGTGACGGATACTCCGGCCTCTCACGCACACTCACCGACGCGACCATCGACACCTGGCGCGACAGCGTCGAACACATCGCAGGCAACGTACTCGGCGGCGTTCCGATCATTCTCGGCGAATTCGGGCTCGACACAACACTGCCCGGCGCAACCGACTACATCGACCGCGTCTACACGACCGCCCGAGAACTCGGTGCGGGTGTCTCCTACTGGTCCAGTGATCCAGGTCCTTGGGGCCCGTACCTGCCGGACGGATCGCAGACACTCCTCGTCGACACCCTGAACAAGCCGTATCCGCGAGCCGTCGCGGGCACACCCACCGAATGGTCCTCGACCGTTGACCGCCTTCAGCTGACGTTCACCCCGAACCCCGCAGTGACGGCACCGACCGAGATCTACCTACCCGAAAGCGGCTTTCCCGGCGGCGTCGACGTCGCGGGCGCCGACATCGTGAACTGGAACCCCCAAAGCCGTCTTCTCACAGTGGAAACCGCGGACGACGCGGGCCCCGCCACAGTCACGGTGACGCCGGCAAGCTGATCGCGAGCGTCGAGATTCCTGGATATTTGTCCAGTTCTTTCGTAACGTACAGGCGACGGGTGATCAGCCGACGGAAGGCGAGTATGTCCACGGAGAAGATGTCTGTCCAAGATCGTGTTGCGCGGGTGGTACTCGATGTCGTCGGCGCCTTACCGACCGGCGCGCAGCGCATTCTCGGTGGCAAGCCGAAGGAGATCGACGGGCAGACTCTGCACCCCGAGATCCAGCTTGCGCTGCGATTGCTCTCAGCGGTCGAAGGTACGAGCTTCGAGCATCTTCCGGTCGAAGAGGGACGGGCTCAGATCGACGCCGAATCGCGACTGTTCGGCGGTACGCCCATCGACATCGAGACGGTACGTGACCTCGAGATCCCGGCCGGGGATCACGCGATTCCGGCTCGGCTGTATCGCCCGGCCGGAGTCTCAACGCCCGCTCCACTTTTGGTGTACTTCCACGGCGGCGGGTTCGTCCTCGGCAGCCTCGAGAGCGGCGACAGTGTGTGCCGCTTCCTGGCCCGCCACGGCGAGGTCAGTGTGTTGTCGGTGGACTACCGGTTAGCGCCGGAGTTCCCGTTCCCCGCCGGGGTCGATGACGCCGTCGCCGCATTCCGGTACTGCGTCGAGCATGCCACAGATCTGGGTGCAGATCCGAAATCCATTGCGGTAGGCGGAGACAGCGCGGGCGGGAACCTGGCTGCCGTCGTCGCGCAGTCCACGACCGAAGACGACGTCAAACCAGTATTCCAACTGCTCTTCTTCCCCTGGGTGGACCTTTCGTCGAAGCGCCCTTCGCACAAGATGTTCGGCACCGACTTCTTTCTCACCGACGCCCAACTCGACTGGTATGCGGCCCATTACCTGTCGGGCGGCGCTTCGGCCCTCGACCCGCGAGTCTCCCCGCTGCTCACTCCGGACCTGGCCGGCCTACCGCCGGCGTACGTTGCCGTCGCCGGTTTCGACCCACTACGCGACGAGGGTGAGGAATACGCGAACCGGCTGCGAGAGGCCGGAGTCCCGGTTGCACTCAGGCGTCACAATGGATTGATCCATGCCTTCGTCAACACCACCGGTGTCGGCCATACCGGTCAAGATGCGATGTTCGAGGCCTGCGGCGCTCTGCGGGTTGGACTTTCGGGCCCGCACTGAGGGCAGGGTCACGAAACGGGGAGTGCCAGATCCGCCCACTCGACCATCGCTTCGAGCACGGAGCGCAGTTCCATCCCCGTCGCGGTGAGTTCGTACTCCACTCGCGGCGGCACCTCGGCGTAGGCAGTCCGGGTCACCAGATCGAACTCCTCGAATCGCTTGAGCCTGGCGGACAGTGTCCTGGGACTGATGCCGGGCAATGCGCGTCGTAGTTCCGTGAAGCGCATCGGGCCGTGCGTGAGCTCACGAACGATCAGCGTTGCCCACGGTCCGTCCAGAACCAGCAGAAAGCGCGCGACGCCGCACTCCGGAAGCACGTGACCTGATTCACTCATCGATTCCCCATTAGTTCACTTGAAGTAACTGGTTCCCAATCTGAACTATAGGCGTCATGACTTACACAGTGCATGGCGCCACCGGCGCACAGGGTTCTCCCGTTCTCGCGGGATTGGTCGCGGCTCTCGCCGGATCGACAGGTGCCGAAGTCCGAGCAATCACCCGCAACCCCGACCAGACGTTCGAGGGTGCGAACACCGTCGTCGCGGATAATGCGTCAGTCGACTCTCTCGCCGACGCTTATCGCGGGGTAGACGGGGTGTTCTTCCACCTGCCACTCGCCGGTGACACCGAGACGCTAGCCGGTTACGCCCACAACGTTCTGGCAGCAGCAAGAGTGACACGTCCTTCGCGGTTCGTGATCTCTACCAGCGGCACGGTGACCGGCGACGCTACTTCGCCGCTTGCCGGTCCCAACACACCCGTTCTCTCCGAGCTCGTCGACGGACTCCGCGCCGAAGGTATCGCGGTGACCGTCCTGACCCCGCGTTTGTTCCTCGAGAATCTTCTTCTGCCCACCGTGCTGTCGGGGGTGAAAGACGAAGGGGTCCTGCGTTACCCACTACGTGCCGATCTCGCGGTCGCATGGAGTTCACATCTCGACGTCGCTGATGCAGCCGTTGCGGCCCTGACTCTCGACGTAGCACCGGACGCGGTCGACATCGGACAGATTCCGGCGATCACCGGCATCGAACTCGCCGAGGCATTCGCCGAACACTTCTCGCGCACGGTAACTTTCGAAGCCGTGACGCCCGATGCCTTCGGTGCGTCGATTGCGCCGATCATCGGAGGGGGCGCAGCAGCCGGGGTTTCCCAGCTCTACACGGGACTCGAATCTGCCGACAGCGTCGCGTTCGACTCCGCGACGGGTTCTGCCGTTGCCTTGGGCATCGTCGCCCGCAGCACCCGGGCCTGGCTGGTAGATCTCGGAGTGAACTGACCGGAGCAACGCAATCGGCCGGCTCCGCGAAGTATCGCGTGGAGCCGGCCGATTTCCGGGGTTACCGGTGCGTGCGGGTCTTCAACTGGCGGTTCAGCTGCCGACTCCCGAAGTCCAGACCGGCACCGTCACTGGTGGCCAGCACGGTGAGTCCAGCGGCGACCAGCAACGAAATAAGCACAACGCTCATGGTGAGTCACCTTTCTTCCTGTCGTGAAACGGTTTTGCGCCTCCGGGAAATGTCGACATATCCGGCACCCCACTTCAGCTGACCTCAAAGTATCTGTAACTATGGGTTACGCGCAATGTGTGGTCCCTCACCTGAAAGCGCAGGGTGATGCGCAGATCACGCTGCGTTCGACGGCGGACTTACCTGGCCAGAACCATGTTCACGAACTCGTCGGCGAGCGCCTGAGCGTCCGCACCGCTGCCAGGAACCACATCGGGCGCACTGTGTACCAATTGCATCTGCCCCAGGTACATCGAATAGGCAAGTACGCCACGATGTTCCGCTTTCTGCCTGCCCATCCCCAGATCGACCAACAACGTCACGATGTAGGTAACTCGACGCTCGGTGACACGTCGAACCGCCGCCGAAACCAAAGGATGGCCGATCCCGGCAAGCAGTTCCAACTCCGCACGGCGACCGGCCAATCCGGTCGTGACCGAATCCACCAGACGACGCAACCTCACCTCCGCCGGTTCACCAGAGGACTCGACGGAGGAGATCAGTCTCTCGGTTGCCAAAACTTCCCACCGGCCGAGCGCAGCTTGCAGCAATTCGTCGCGGTTGGCGAAGTGCCAATAAAAGGAACCCTTGGTCGATCCGAGCGTGCGCGCCACCTTTTCCACTGCAACTGCATCAGGCCCATGGCTTGTCAGAGCCTGGAAAGCTGCATCGATCCACTGGTCGCGAGAGAGTCGGGCGCGGGCATTCGTCACCTCCGTACGGTACCGTATGGGTAAGTTCCATACGGCACCGTACGGAGGACGAAATGACACTCGCTTTCAAGGCAATGCCTGCACCGGACTGGGCAGAAGCCACCACGATCACCATCCCGTCTGTTCCGACCCATACATCCGAGGAGTGGGCGCAGGGAGTCTTCGACGTCAGGAATGTCCCCGCACCCGTCCTCGCGATGTTCTGGCTCAGGGAGCGGATAGTCGGACTGCTCGGCATCGCCAAGGGACGCCCCGACACCTTTGCCGTCGACAAGATCGCCGACGGCGAGGCCCTCATCGAAGCGGACGAGAAACACCTACGATTCGTCGCCTCGGTTCAGGCCGACAACGACGCCGGCCTCCTGCACGTCGTCACCGCCGTGGAGCTGAAGAACCGCGCGGGCCGAATCTACTTCGCACCCGTTCAGGTACTGCACGGCGTGATCACGCGGGCAATGATGACGTCCGCTCGAAAGAGACTGTGCACGTGATCAACCGTCCGGACCGCCCTTGAGTTCGAGGCTGATCTGATCGGCATCCAGCGCGGCAAGTGCCGATCCGAGCATCCGTGCGTCGAACACGCCATCGTCACGTGCGTCGAGCAGTGCCTGACGCTGCGCGTCGATCACGTCGAGGCGGATCCTCTTCTTCGACCGACCCTCTGGCGGAACGACACTCGCAGCAGCATCTTCGAGGAGGTCGAGCAACCTGCGATGCTCGTCTAGTTCGGATTCGGTGAGGTCCTGCGCTGCCGGACCGGTCGCCACTACGACGCGCTTCAACGTTCCTCCCTGAAGGATCAACGAGCCTGCTGCCACCAGGAACGCAACCAAGATCAGGAGCGATCGACTCGGGGTGTCTTCCGGCAGAGTCTGCGCTGCAGCCAGAGTGACCGCCCCGCGCATGCCGGCCCAGATGACGATCGTGCCTTCACGCCATCCCAACGGCGCAGCAAGGTAGTAGTCGATATCGGCAACCGTCCGCCGAACCCGAACCTTGAACCTTTCCATCTGATTCGCCGAAGGTGCCCGGCGCCTGCTGCGTCGTTCGTCTGGCGGGTAATCCTCGGGATTGTCGAGGCGATTCGCGATGTCGGAGAGTCTGGGTTTCATGCGTTCACGAAAATTCGCCCGCGCTTGGAGCGCTCGCAGGAGCGGGGCCACGTACAGAGCCCGCACCAAGATCGTGAGGAACAGTGCACCCGCCGCCACGAAGACCGCCGTGGATATGCCCTCGTGGTCGACCCGGACATCGTCGACTATCGACGAGAGTTCGAGGCCCATCACCAGGAAGATCGCACCTTCGAGGACCAATTCGACTGTGCGCCAGTTCTGGGAGTCGGACAACCGGTGTCGCGGTGACAGCTTCCGAGGAGCGTCGTAGCCGGTGACGAGCCCGGCCACGACGGCAGCAACCAATCCTGACGCACCCAACTCTTCGGCGGGGATCGCCGCCAGAAACGGCACCGTGAACGAGATGACCGTGTTGACCGTCGAATCGGTGACACGGGCGCGAACCATCAGGTTGACCTTGCCGACGACAACTCCGATGACCGCGGCCACGACGACGGCAAAAGCGAACTTGCCCAACACACTCCACAGCGACACCGATGCGGCGGCCCCGGCGATGGCAGTACGCAACAGAACCAGAGCGGTGGCGTCGTTGAGCAGGCTTTCGCCTTCGAGGATCGACACCACCCGCGGCGAGACCGGGAGTTTTTTGACGATGGACGTGGCGACGGCATCCGTCGGGCTCACGATCGCACCGAGTGCAATGCCCCACCAGATACCGAGTCCTGGTATCACCCAGGAGAAGAACACACCGAGAACAAGCGCACTCACGACCACGAGCAGAACGGAAAGCCCACCGATGGCACCGAACTCACGCCGAAACTCCATCGACGGCATCGAGACCGAGGCGGAGTACAGCAGTGGCGGAAGCACGCCTGCCAGAATCCATTCCGGGTCGATGTCCACTGCTGGGACAAATGGTAAGAGGCTGACAACGATCCCGGCCATCACCAGAATCAACGGTGCTGCGACTCCGATCCGCGCTCCGAGCGTCGAGGCCGCGACGATTCCGAGCAGACCGAGCACCACGATGATCAGAGCGTCCACTGCTTCCCCCTGTACCCCCGGATTTGTGTCTGGCTCTTTCTACACCTTTGCCGAAGACGGGGGCGAGACCCGCCACGCGACGGCGATCAGAACAACCGTGAACGCCGATGCGGGCCACAGAGCGTGAAGACCGATCCACCGATGAACGAGCGCACCGACCACCGCGCCCGCGATCAACCCCGCGCACATCCCGAAGTGCTGCAGCCACGCCCACTTCGGGCCACCCAGAAAGGCTCCGGTCAGACGCTGGCCCATCTTGACCAGCGCACCGGTCATGTACGTGACACCGATCGTCACCTCGCCGTCGCGCTGGAACACCGAGTTGACGGCTCCCATCGCCAAGGCCATCGCCGAGATCGCGCCGGGGGTGACGTCGAGGCTGCTCATCACCGAACCGATGGACAGCAGCCCGGCTACAACCGCGAGCACCGTGACCTTGCGAGCCCGGACCGAATAGCGCTCCGTGAAGTGGGTGACGACGGTTCCCAGCGCGATTCCCAGGAGGAAGAGCACGATGATTCCGCCGGCAACTCTCGCGGTCGACCACACCCCGTCGGCAAATGCGACGCTCGCCTGCGTCATGTTGCCGCTCATGAACGAAACGAAAGGCCCACCGAGCGTGATGAATCCGAGCGCGTCGACGTAACCGGCCAAACCGGCGAGCGCTGTCGCCAGGCCGATCAGCGACCTGCTGTATCCCGTCACCCGACGAGCTCGGTTCAGCTCAGCTTGCTGGTGCGCAGCTCGTGGCCCTTGGACGTCTTGCAGCGGCCGGTCTCGAGATCCCACTGCCAGCCGTGCAGATCGCAGGTGAGGTTGGTGCCGTCGACGACACCGAACTTCGACAGGTCCGCCTTGAGGTGGGGGCAACGACGCTGAATCTCGTACCCGCCCAACTCGATAGACGCGCTGTCGTCGTGGGCCTCGGCGAACCAGCCGTCGGCGTACGCGATGCGCTCGTCGGTGAGGCACTTGAAGAACGTGTAGAGGAATTCGTTGTACCCACCGATGCGCCACGCCGTGAAGCGTGTCGACAGGAAGATGGTGTTGACCCAGTCGGGCTCGTCGTCGCGCAGAACGGTGCGAACCAGTTCGGGAGCGATGCGGAAGCCGTAGCGGTACTTGCCTTCTCCGTCGATGGGCTCACGAACGATCCGCTTCGGGAAGTCGAGGACGACCGTCTCCTCTCCCATCACGAGTCCGACGGGGTAGCCGATTCCGTCGCAGATCAGATCGGACTGAGCCATGATCGGCTCGAACTTGGCCTTGAGACCGTCGAGCAGCGGCTCGCCTTCGGCCGGAGCCCACGTGGCCTTCTGCGCGGCGATGACCGGTGCCATCTTCTGCGCCATCTTCTCGATGTACTCGGCCTTGTTGGAGAAGATCTTGTCGACGTCTGCGTCCGGGATGGGATGCGTCAGCGCGACCTTCTCGCTTCCGCGAAGTTCGACGGCCGAGCCGGGGATCATCAGCAGACCACGATCGTTGCCGTTGATGCGCATCTGCTCGAGGAACGTGATCTGGTCGGGGAAGATGTTTCCCTCGTCGCCGTGATCGTCGTTGAGGTAACGCAGGTCGTCGTCGAGGAAGACCGGCGGGCCGGCCGACGGGACAACCCAGGCAGCGTCGACCTGGGAGATGTAGTTGCGGCAGCGGTCCATGCCGCGCTGACGCTTCTGCTTGCCGAAGTTGCGCTTGGTGCCCTTCGGGATGTCGTAGACCATCGGGTACCAGATCGCGCCCGAGTACTGCAGCAGATGGATGTCGACCTTCCCGAAGGCGTCGGTCAGCGGGTCCAGGTCGACGGGCCTGGCGTCGTTCATGTTGAAACAGGTGGTTTCCCCGTCCGAGACGACGAGGCCCGAGTCACCGATCGGACCGTCCGCGGGAGCGCGCAGAGCGATGATCATGATGTCGAGATCGCCCTTGGGACCGCTGACGGTGTGCTTGACGGAGTCTTCCGTCTCGAAGAACTTGTGGAAGCCGAGCTTCTCGAGTTCACGCTTGAGGTCCGGCACCGGGTAATCGGGGAGCAGGACTGTGGCGTCCTTGTTGACGTGCGCGATCAGATTCTTCGGATCGAAGTGGTCCTTATGCAGGTGCGAGACGTAGAGGTAGTCGCAGTTGCCCAGCGCGTCCCAGTCCAACTCTGTGTTGTCGGGGAACGGCACCCAGGACGCAAAATACGTCGGGGTCACCCATGGATCACACAGGATGGATCCGGCCTCGGTCTGGATGTGAAATCCTGCGTGGCCGACGCTGGTGATCTGCATTGCAACCTCCGAAATCGTACTGCTGGTCAACTCAGCATAGTCGGCGCGATCAGGGCCAAATCGCGATCGAGGAGGCGGCCGGTTGTGACGTCATGCACGTCAGAGGTCGAAAGTGGGTTGTGAATCAGACCTGCCGGTGACGCGGACAACACTCTCTGTGCTGGCGTGTTCGCCGTATTTCTTGGCGTTCGCGGGAGCTGTTTCAGCATTCCCGAAGACAGCCCCTAAGGCTAACCTAACAAGCATGACTCGACTCCTTTCTCCCTCCACGACCGATCGCGACTACTGGGCGATCGTGGACAACCTGACGCGACGCGGTTTCTTCGGCGTCGGCGCGGGCGTCGCTGCGGCCGCGTTTCTCGCCGCCTGCGGCAGCACGGAAAGTTCGACGCCCGAGAACGCGGAGACCTTCGAGTTCACGCGCGGCGACGAGAAGCTGATCATTCCGACGGACCCGCAGAACGTCGTTGCCCTCGACCCGCGGGACGGCCTCGAATTGTCGATCCTCGCCGGATACCCGGTGACCGCCTACCCGACCGGCGCAGCCGAACACCTACGCCGTGAGGTCCCGGATGCCACGGGTGTCGAGATCTTCGCCGAAGGTGCTTCCGATCCCAACTTCGAATACATCTCGACTCTCGGCGCAGACCTTCTCGTCCTCAGCGCCGGCTGGTGGGACACCGGGTCGTACGGCAACGACCGGATGCAGCAGATCGCACCGGTCCTGCCCGTCGGCAAGGACTTCACCCCGGAGTGGCGGAAGGTCATGTCGGACTTCCTCACCGGCATCGGGCGCAGCGATCGCGCCGAAGAAGTACTCGCCGAGTACGACGCCCATGTAGCTCAGGTCCGCCCGACCGTCGAACCGCTGATGGCCGGCAAGAAGGTTGCCTTCGTCGCCGCCGCGGAGGATCAGATCGCGTGGTTCCAGAACGATTTCCGCACCGCCGTCGCCGAGGACCTGGGATTCGAGGTGCTCCGTGAAGGCCCCGACCTTCGCGTGATGCTCGGATCGGAGCAGTTCAACCGTCTCGAAGAAGCCGACGTCATCTTCGCCTTGGATCGCAGCGCCTCCGGCAGCGTGTACACCTCGCCGACGTGGCAGCGTCTGCCCGCCGCGCAGGCTGGTCGAGTGATTCCCTTCGACTACTACAAGGCCGCGGGATACGCCTTGACCGCCAAGGTTCTCGTCGACGACTTGGCGGCCGGGGTCAAGCGGTAGAACCCGACCTTCGTCAACCCGATGGGCCCCGATCATTCGGCACCGGCGGCTCGTCCTGTCACGCGGTCCCGAAACTCGCGGAACGCTTGGAAACCACCGGTGAGCGCCCGCGCCAGTTCCTCGGCGCTTTCAACCCAGACGACGTCCTCCAACTCGGAAACGTCGTCGGGCTCGTGATTGCGCTGGGGAACGAGAAACGTCGGGTCACCCTGAGGGTTGACGATCAGGAACCCAGCCGCCGAGCAGAGGTCGTAGACGAACGCGCACTCGGCAGGCGACAGCGTCGCGTGGAAGATTCCACCACTGAGTGGATCGCTCTGCTCGAGCGAGTCGAGATGAAGGTCGGAGAAGGCCCCGTCGATCGTCAATGCCCTGTCGTCACGGTCGACGATCTCGCCTCCGTACGGGCTCTCGACCACGCGCAGCCCGTGCTGATCGAGGAAAGCGGCGACCGCCGCCCGATCAACATCGAGTTGCACGTCCTTCGTCACCCGTATGAAGTGCAGCGAGAAACCCATCGATCCCCCTCGTCCATTCGCGACGCACGTGATGCGCTCGCCAGTACCTCGACAGCCGAGAAGCGTCAAAACTACCTCTCGAGTAGGGTCCGGATCGCCTCGACCACTTCGGCAGGCGCCTCTTCTGCCATGAAGTGACCTGCGGACAGCGTGCGGTGCTCGAGATCGGGCGCCCACGCTTTCCACAGGGCCTCGGCGTCGTAGCCGAGCATCGAGCCCCAGTCCTGCTGAACGACCGTGACCGGCATGTGCAGTTGGTTGCCCGCCTCCCGATCGGACTGATCGTGTTCGATGTCGATGCCTGCCGACGCCCGGTAATCGGCAACGATCGACGGCACCGCCTCCCGTGAGGCGCGCAGGTATTCCGCCCGCACGTCTACCGGAATCGCTTCGCGGTTCTGCGTCCACACGTCGAGAAAGTACTCGAAGAACGCGTCGGCGCTGGCGCTGATCATCTGCTCGGGAAGACCAGGTGGCTGAGCCATGAGATAGAGATGGAACGCCACAGCAGCATTCGATCCATGCAGGATGTCCCACATATCCAGGGTGGGGAGCACGTCCAGCGAGCCGAGTTGCGTGATCACATTCGGATGATCCAGCCCCGCTCTGACGGCAACCAGTGCGCCACGATCGTGGCCGACGAGGGCAAACTTCTCGTGTCCCAATTTCCTGGCCACCTCGACGATGTCGGCGGCCATTGTTCGTTTGGAGTAGGTGTCCGGGTTTTCCTCGACCGGTTTGTCGCTGGCTCCGTATCCGCGGAGATCCGGGCAGATGACGGTGTGATCCGACGCCAAGGCAGTGGCTACGTGACGCCACATGAGGTGAGTCTGAGGGAAGCCGTGCAGAAGGACGAGTGGTGTTCCGCTTCCGCCGACCGCGACGTTGAGCCGCACTCCGTCTGCTGTGGAAATCTGCTGGTAGTCGAAGCCTGGAATGGTGATAGTCATCGGTCGCTCTCGTTGGTCGGGGTGATGGCAGGTCGGGGTGATGGCAATCAGCTTCGCCGCAGTCGATGAGCATTCGATGAGCGCGATAGCGTGGGGAAATGCGACACCACACATTTGAAGCCCCGGCTTTCGGAGTGCTTGGACCCGTGGTCGCGTGGAACGAGTCTTCACACCAGATCGATCTGAAGGGTCCACGACACCGAGCGGTCCTCGCTCGTCTCGTCGTCGCCCGCGGACGTGTTGTTCCCGTGGACGTGATTGTCGACGACCTCTGGGTCGATCCTCCGTCCGGCGCTACCAGCGCAATACGTACGTTCGTTTCCGCATTGAGGCGTGCGCTCGAACCGGATCGCGCGCCGCGAAAGAAGCCGAAAGTCATTGTCACCGAAGGGCCCGGTTATGCCTTTCATGCAGCACCCGACGCGGTCGACGCTTGGGAATTCGAAAGACTGGTGCGAGAAGCCGCAGATTCGACGCCGGCGCAATCACTCGAACTGCTCCGAACCGCGCGACAGCTGTGGAGAGGGCCGGCCTACGCGGAGTTCGCCGACGAGCCTTGGGCCCGAACGGAGCGATCGCGCTTGGAGGAACTGCGTCTGACTGCCGTCGAACGCTTGGCATCCGCGCAGCTCGATCTCGGGCGAGCTGCCGAAGCGATTCCCGATCTGGATGCCCACGTGACGGAACACCCTTGGCGCGAGGAGGGTTGGCGACTACTCGCTCTGGCGCTGTACCGGTCCGATCGTCAAGGCGATGCTCTGGCAGTCCTACGTCGCGCACGGAAGTTACTCGCCGAAGAGTTGGGCATCGACCCTGGTCCACGACTGAACGACCTCGAGTCCGACATTCTCCGCCGGGAAACCCGCCTGGATCCTGCAGGGGCAGAACAGATCTTCAGTCAGGTTTCGGCAGCGTACGACCGGACCGTAGCGGCAGGATCGAGATCGAGATTGGAGTCAACCGTCGGCCTCCTCCGAAGTTTGGCAGTTGCGGGCGGAAGCGGACTCGAGACTGCCCGAAACCAACGACTGACAATCATCAGCGCCGCTGAACAATTGGACGACGTCGAACTCACCGCGAGGATCATCGGCAATTACGACGTGCCCGGGATCTGGACGCGATCCGACGATCCTCGGCAGGCTACGCAGATCGTCGAGGCCGCTCAGCGCACTCTCGATCGACTTCCGGCCGGCAACGAACCCGCTCGGGCGAGACTGTTGGCGACAATCGCACTCGAATCGCGCGGACTGCCCGGTCATCACGGTCTCGAATGTGCCCGTGCCGCAGTACAGATCGGTCGCGCTCTCGACGATCCAGGGCTCTTGGCCTTCGCTCTGAACGGATTGTTCATGCAGACGTTCTGGACTACCGGTCTGGCCTCCGAGCGCGACGACATCGGCCGTGAACTGGTCGACCTCGCCATTCGACACGGCCTGGCTACCTTCGAGATCCTCGGCCATCTGATCCGCATGCAAGCCCTCAGCGCCCTTGGGCAATTCGATGCAGCCGAGCTACATGCCGAGACGGTTGATCGATTGGCCGGACGTCACGAACGCCCGTTGGCAGCGGTGTTCACCACCTGGTTTCGCGCTGTGCGTACTGCCGCTGCCGGCGCGGAGGCCGCGCACTGCGAGAAGCTGTACGAAGCTGCGGCGGTCAATCTTTCCGATTCCGGTATGCCGGGTCTCGCGGACGGCATACTCCCTCTCGCAATTCTCGCCCTCCGCGTATGGCGGGGACTGCCGGCGATTTTCGACCCGACCACGCAGTGGGGCCCGTACGAACCCTGGGCCCGGCCACACCTGCTCAGCGCACAGGGACAGACGAACGAAGCGGCGAAGGCCGTCGAGGCATTGCCGGACCCGCCCGAAGACCTACTCTCCGAGGCACTGTGGTGCATGGCTGCCGCAGCTGCCACTGCAGTCGGCGACCGTCGAGCCAAGGAGCGTGCGCGAGCGGCGCTCCTACCTGCCGCCGCCGAAATAGCCGGCGCCGGAAGCGGAATGCTCACCGTGGGACCCGTCTCGCACTACCTGGCCGAATTGGAGCAGGGCTGAACCGTCAGGTGAATGCAATCACCGTCTCACCCCACGCCTCCCGGATCTCGCGGTCGGGATCAGCGACGGCGGCATCGCGTTTGTCGATCAACAGTGTCGAGCGCGTGTCGGTGTCGTAAGTGGGCCACCCCGGGTCCGCACCCAGTTCGCGATCGTCCCCGGCGTCGTAATCGCCTGCAGCTCTGGCAAAGTCCAACCACCTCGCCTGCATGCGCTCAGAGACATGACGCGCCGCGCTCAATCCACCCAACTTGTAGGTGATGTCTCGTGCCCCGTGGTTGATGTTGCCGAAGACGTAGGCAAGTTCGGTGCCGTGGGTCGCACCGATCTTCAGCGCCTTGAGCATCGGCGGCGCGTAGTCGAAGCGATACAACCACGTCGGCGCAACCTTGCTGTGCGCCTCGGCGATCCACAACGTAGGCAGCCGGAATCCGAAATCACGGGTCAAACCGAGACCGGCGCCCAGCTTGGACAGTCCCGAATACGCGCCTTCGATCTGAGAATGATCCGGTAGCTCGAGTCCTGGATGCTCGTCGGCGATCTCCGCGAACATCGACGTGATCACGACGGGATCGATCGGCATCAACGGCGACTTCATCATCCGGAAGAGCGAAGATTCGTCCTTGTTGGTTCCGATGATCAGCGGAATCGGGTGTGCATTGCCGTGACGGAACGCGCGC
Source organism: Rhodococcus sp. 008 (assembly GCF_001682295.1). Lineage (NCBI taxonomy): Bacteria > Bacillati > Actinomycetota > Actinomycetes > Mycobacteriales > Nocardiaceae > Rhodococcus > Rhodococcus sp. 008. The sequence continues at coordinate 1,866,491 of NZ_CP012749.1, forward strand.
ACCGGGTAGTCAGGGAGCAGATCACCGTCGACGATCGGCGCGAACGCCAAAGTGCCAGGCGTCTCCTGGGGGACGCGAGCAAACAGTTCGTCTGACGGCCCGATCAAGTCTTCGGCAGACGTGGACCGCAACAGACCCAGATCGCTTCCGCCGCTGAAGATCTCGAGAAACAGCTTCGCGACGATCTCACCACGCTCACTACCGTACACCGAAGTGGCGGGCGAACTTTCGGCAATAGCGCGATGAAACAGGCCGCGAGCGGACGGGACGGTCATCAGCGTCGTCACCGCGCCGCCACCTGCCGACTCGCCGAACAACGTCACTTTGTCGGGATCGCCACCGAAAGCCGCGATGTTGCCTTGAACCCATTGCAGCGCTGCAATCATGTCGCGGAGAGCGACATTGGGCTCGAAGGTATGTTCACTCGAATTGAAGGACGAGAAATCGACGAAGCCGAACACACCGATGCGGTAGTTGATCGAGACGACGACAACGTCGCCGTTCTCAGCCAATGTGGTTGCGTCGAAAAGTGGTTGGCTGGACGCTCCGCGGAAATACGCTCCGCCGTGAATCCAGACCATCACCGGTTTACCCGGCGCATCAGAACCGACGGGGCCCGGTGCCCACACGTTGAGGAACAGGCAGTCTTCGTCCATCGGAACGTTCTCACCGAGCGGGATCATCGCGAGTCGACTTTGCGGCTCACACGGCCCGAATTCTGTTGCGTCCTGGGCCTCGGTCCATGGCTTCGGCGGAACCGGCGCGCGAAATCGCAGCGGACCGACCGGAGGTGCCGCGTAACGAATCCCCTTCCAACTCGACACCGAGCCTTCCGTCGATCCTCGAACCGGCCCGTACGTTGTCTCGACTACCGGCGCTTCGCTGGGTGTGATCGTCATTCGATTTCTCCTCGAAAACAAGTTGCTACTTCGACAGGGCTTCGACAACGTGCGAGAGTTCCAATGCTGCCAGCATCAGGAACAAAACGGTCATGATTGCTGCATTGTGGCGGATCAGAGTGCTTTTGGTGGCGCTCAGTGCATCGGTCACCTTCGCCGAGGGCACGGCAGCCAATGCTGACAGCACGATCAAGGCGATGGACGCCGCTACCGCGAACAGAACGGAGTACGCGACCACTGATACCCAGCCGAGGTGCCCGCCACCGATGATCGAACCTGCCTTGAGTTCGAGCGGCAGGTTCTTCGCGTTGGGTACGGTCAACAACAGTCCCAGGACCGCGGCTTTGGCCGGTTGCATCGAGTCGATCTGCGCCAGCCACGACGGCATCGCCGGCTCGGCATCGTCTTTCGGACGGCTACGCCAACTCGAGTATGCGAGCGCCAGAAAACCGACAGTGAACACGACGGCGAACACCGTCTGGACGGTATGCGCGCTGCCGCTGGACTTCGATTCCACTCCGGTGGTCGAAAGTGCCGTCGCTGCTGTGATCGCTGTCGCGGCCAGCACGATGCTCGCGGTGTACGCGCATGCATTTGCCTTCGCCCGAGTGGACAGCAGGATCGCGATGATCGCAACCAGAGGAATCGGGCTGATGACGACGCCGGTGGCGAGTGGGATGAGCTGCGCAGTAATCGATTCCATTTCTGCGACCGTACAAGCGGCCAATCCGGCCATTGGCGAAACGTTCGGCCTCCACGACATCGCCACTCACGGTGTCACAGAAGCACGGCTGTGAGGACCACCCGGTCTTCCTCTTCGACAAGTTCGAGGGACGTTACCGTACCGGCGAGCGATTCAAGCCCGATCCCTGAGTCCCGTGCCACCGGCAGCCGACCCGGCGAACTGATCCGCACTACTACCGCCCGAGCATCGGCGAGTGTCACCTCGAGGAAGACGGGCCCTCCTGCACCGTGTTTCACGGCGTTGGTCAGTCCCTCCGACAGGATCTCCACCACGCTGTCGAGCCGAGCGGAGCCGGAACCGATCACCGCCCAGACTTCGTCGTCGACGTGACTGACGACCGGAATTGCGTAGCGCCACACCGTGACAAGATCATCGATACGCTTTCGGGCATCGGAGTCAGCCGGCTGATCGGATGACGCAGACAGGTCGCTTTCCAAGCCGTCGAGAATGTGGGCAATGGTTGCCGCAACATCGACTGGGCGACCGGCAACGGCGCCCGAAGACCATGCGGCCGCTACGAGTTCGCCCTGCACCGACGAGTGCAACAACCTGGCCAGTCCACGTCGGGTGTGCATGAGCTCGGCATGGATACGAGCTGCATCGAGCGCTTGCAGGCTCAGGGCACTGCGGAGTTGACGCTCCTCGTCCTGACGCTGCGTATCCGCAGCCCTGATCAGGCAGACGGACAGCGCAACCAACGGGTAGACGGCCATCGACGAGAGATAGAAAGTCGGGGTACGGCCGAACACCGTCAGGAGCAGCCACGTCGCGGTACTGCTGATCAGCGCACTCGAGCAGTACACCGCAGAAAGAGTCGCGATCCGTCTCAGAGGGCCGTCTCCGCTGCTGACAACTCGGCGAGCGCACGCATTGCCACCGACGAAGAGCCAGAAACCGACGCCGAGCTGGACCGCCGTGAACGTCACGCCGTAAGTCGTGAGCAGGTAGACGGTCACCAGTGCCGTGTACGCGAACACCGGTACGTACAGTGGCGCCGGTTCAACGCTGCGTACGACGCCGATCAGTCGATCTCTCGCCGTCAGCCGCACAGTCGGCGTCGGTGATTCGATCGGGGGAATCTCCCGGAACAGTCGATGACTCATCGGGCGAACCACGTCGTCGGAGATTCGCTTCAAGAGCGCTGCTCCTCGTACTCCCTCGAGTTCCGTTTCAGCAACCGCGTGCATGACTGTCTCGATACTGCGCTCGAGCTCTCGCCGACACTGCGCACGGGTTTGGTCGAGGCGGAATCGATCTCGGGTCTGTTGGAGTTGGACGGCGGCCCCGGCAACCTTCAAACTCCGTTGCAGCGCGAGGCGGTCACGGAGAGCGCTTACCAGTACGGCGGTCAACGACAAGAAGACAACGCTGCACACGACGTTGAGTCCCACCCGGACGAGCATCGGTCTGGGGTCGACGGGGAGTTCGAGCGAGCGGGTGATCGCGTCGAGGACGAACGGGCGGATCGCGCCGATCATTGCGAACAGGGCCAGGGCTGCGAGCTGCGATCGGTGTGCTGCAAGAACAGCCCTCGCCATCAGCAGCATCACCCCGACAACGCAGTGGGTCGCGAAGGCGCCGACTGCCATCAAGCCTACTTCGCGCACCCCGGTACACAGGTAGTAGTTGGCCATCACGGTCACCGCGAACGGCAGCGTCAGAATCCAGGACCACTTGGTGACGATGTTCCGATCACCGAGACGAAGCCACCACTCGCGCGGGTTCACACCGAGTCGGTCACTTCGGGCACACCGAAATGGCGGATGAAGATACTCGCAGCAAGCACTCGCGGATTGGTGGACGAATCGTGCGTCAATCCCAGGCTCTCGAGAGTGCGCGCGATGAGCTTCTCCACACCTCGGATCGAGGACCCACGATGCGCTGCGATTGCGCTGTTCGACCACCCGAGCGAGATGTAACGCAGAAGATCGAGCTGTGATCTGGTGAGGCTCGACAAGGCGGAGTCCGGATCACTCCCGAGCGTCGGTGGCTCGGTTTCCGTCAACGCGGCCTCCACTACGCCGATCAACTGATCCGCCGACTGGACAGCCGCCTTGTCCACGAACAGCGATTTCGGCGGCACACCCGCAGAACCTGGCGCTGTCGATGCGTTGGGGTAGTTCGTCAGGAACACGATCGCGCAATGCGGAGCCTTCACGGTGACGATGTTCGCGAGATCGACGCCGTTCGGCCGCACGCCAAGGTCGATGTCCGTGACCAAGAGGTCAGGATCGAATCCGTCGAACTCCGTGAGCGCTTCGACCGCCGATCCGGCCGTACGGACCACGAACCCGGAGTGTGTGAGCGTGTCACCGACGAGCGCACGCATCAGTGGTTGGTCTTCCACCACCAACACCCGTCGCACCCACTGGCTGGTCTCCATGACCAGAGATTAACCGTTGGGAGAGTGCGTATTCGACCGAGCAGGTGGTGACGGATTCCGAGTAACACGGCAGTTATCAACCAGGCGGGTTCCAAGCATTTCGCCCGATATGTCCCAAGCGTCGGAGCGCAGGGTGTTCCGAGTACACACCCCTTCGACCATCAGGACGGGCCATGACCGCACCGATCACCCCGAAGAACACCGCAGTACGACGAGCCACTTTGCTGGCAGTATGCGTGAGCACCGCAATGCTCATGCTCGACATCGCCGTCGTCAACACCGCCCTGCCGTCGATCGCATCCGATCTCGATACCGGAGTTGGCGCCCTGCAATGGGTGATCGACGCGTACACGTTGGCATTGGCGACGGTGGTTCTCAGCGCCGGATCGTGGGCAGACCGACGGGGTCGACGCCATGTTTTCATCATCGGCATTCTGTGGTTCACCACGGCATCTCTGTTCTGCGCTCTGGCGCCGAACATCTGGGTGCTCGACCTCGCGCGGGCCGCTCAGGGTATCGGCGGTGCCGTACTCTTCGCCTGCTCACTTGCCTTGCTGGCGGACGTGTTCGAGAAGGGTCCCCAGCGCGCGACTGCTCTGGCTGCATACGGCGCCACGATCGGGGGCGCGTTTGCCGTCGGCCCACTGGTGGGCGGGTTGCTCACCGAGTTGTTGGATTGGCGCGCAATCTTTTTGATCAACATTCCGATCGGGTTGATCACACTGGCGATGACGGTGCGGTGGGTTCCCGAGTCACGCGATCCTCGACCTCGCGGCGCGGACGTGCCCGGGCAGATTCTGGTGTCCACCGGCCTGGCAGCTCTGGTGTTCGGTTTGTTACGCGGTAACGAGGATGGGTGGTTCGAGCCGCAGCCGATGATCGCCGCGGTGATCGCCGCGGCCGCCATGATCGGTTTCTCCCTGCACGAGCTTCGTACCACCGAGCCCATGCTGCCCCCGCATCTGCTCGCCAATCGGGCCTTCGCCGGAGCGCAGATCGCAGCGTTCTCGATCTCCGCCTCCCTGTTCGCGGTGTTCGTCTACACGACCATCTACCTGCAGAACGTGCTGCATCTGTCTCCCGTGGACGCCGGCCTGGTGTATCTACCGGCGACGATAGCGATGTTCGTCGTCGCGGGCGCCACCGCGAAATTGGACGGGCGCATCCCCGTCTCGGTCTCGTTGACGTGCTCGCTTCTACTCGTCTCGGTGGGGCTGGTCATGATGACCGTCGTCGACGTGACCAGTTCGCCGTACGCGATACTTCCCGGATTTGTTGTCGCGTGCGTGGGGGCCGGGGTGTTCAACCCCGTCATGAGTGGGTTGGTTCTGGGCGAAAGCACTTCGAACCATTCCGGATTGGCCGCAGGGATCAACGACGCGTTCCGGCAGACCGGCATCGCAGTCGGGGTTGCCGTGCTCGGCGCCTTCCTTCCGGCGCAGTCGATGCTGCCCGGCGGATCACCGGACGACTTTGTCGGTGGACTTCGGTTGGCTCTGTTTGTCGCAGCCTTCATCGCAGCTCTCGGTGCGTTGGTCTGTGCGGCGACGCTGCGCACTACCAGCGTCAACCAGACTCTTTCCGAGGAATCCGAGCAGATGTTGACGAGAACTAGTTGACCGTTTTGTCCTGCATGTATGAATTTCGCTCCTTAGAATCGAACCGTCCTGCGTCCGCAGGTACGAGGGGAAACGGATGATCTATCGACTGCTCGGGCCGTTGGAGGTCGCACGGGGTCCGGCGACGAGCGACGTGATCGATCTGGGCCCTCGAAAACAACGAACGGTCCTTGCCGTTCTACTGCTCAACCGTGGTCGCGTCGTCTCCACCGACCGGCTGATCGATGCTCTCTGGCACGACGACGCACCGGCGAGTGCGATGGCAAGCATCCAGGCGTATATCTCCAACCTGCGCCGAGCGCTACGCGTCGAAACCGGTACGGCGTCACCGATAGTGCGTCAATCGCCGGGCTATGTCCTCGAGGTCGCTCCGGCAGACGTCGATCTGTCGGTGTTTCTCGACGACGCCGAAACGGCGCGACAACACGCTGAGAACGAACGGTGGCAGGAGGCTTTGACGACCGCTGACCGTGCCCTCGCCTCGGTCCGGGGGCAGCTTCTGGACGACCTGAACGACGCGCACTGGGTGGAGGTGGAAGCCGCAGCCTTCGAGGAAGTGCGGACCGAGTGCCGGGAGACCCGGATAACGGCGCTTCTGGCTCTCGGGCGCCTGGCACCCGCGCTGGTCGAAGCTGCTCAACTCTGTAGCGAGTACCCGTTCCGCGACCGGACCTGCTGGCTGCGAATGGTTGCCCTGCATCGGGCGGGCAGGTCACCGGAAGCGTTGGAACAGTTTCGATTACACGCGTCTCGGCTCGACGCCGAGCTGGGACTGGAGCCCGGCGGGGAGCTGACAGCATTGCAAGGCGCGATCCTGCGCCACGAACCCGGCCTGGCCGCCTGGCCGCGCACTCCGGGATGGACGGGGGCCGAACAAGTGTCGGTCCCGGCTTCTCCCCCCGCCGTAGCAGCGATGCCCGAGACGGATTCCTCACGCTTGTTCGTCGGGCGCGACGCTCAGACGACTGTCGCCGACAAGATGCTCGACGACGTTCGCCGTGGCTCGCCTCGCTGGTTGATCTTGACCGGCCCCGCCGGCATCGGCAAGACACGATTCGCCGAGGAGTGTTCGTCGAGAACAACGTCCATTCGAGGAGCCACCGTCTGGGCACGTTGCCCGGAGGACGACGGAACGCCGCCGTGGTGGCCGATCCGCCGACTGGTTCGGGAACTCGGAGCCGACGCCGATTTCGTACTGACGCCGCCGACGGACATCGATCCGGACGAAGCGAGATTTGCCGTCTACGAACGGGTTCGCACCACCATCGAAGCTGCGGCGAAAGATGCACTGTTGACCGTCGTCATCGACGACATTCAATGGGCCGATCCCACGTCCCTTCGTTGCCTGACCTACCTGGTCGGCGCAATGACCAGTACCAGAGTCTGGTTCGTGTCGACGCTCCGAGACTCGGAAGTCGGGCCGGCAGTGCGCAAGTTCGAAGAAGCCGTACTCCACGGCGAAGGAAACCGAACCATGATTGTGCCGGCGCTCGCGCAGGGCGAGGTTGCAACACTCGCAAGGTGCGTCTCCGGGGACACGCTCGACGACGCGGAGGCGCGAACCCTGGCGGAACGAACCGGCGGCAACCCGCTGTTCGTCTCGGAGTACGCCAGGCTTCCCCGGAACGAGCGACTCGGCGACGGCATCCCCGTCGCCGTTCGATCTGTCCTCGGTCGACGGCTTGCCGCAGTGGAACCGGCAGTGTTGCACGCTCTTCGGGTTGCCGCAGTTATCGGCGACGCCATCGAGGTGTACACACTGGCCGCAGCCACCCGTCTCGATGTCGACACTCTCGCCGACCATCTCGACGCGGCTGCTGATGAACGAATCATCGTCGCGGACTCGACAAACGGCGGTTACGTCTTTGCTCACGGCCTTCTCCGAGACGAAGTCCTCGAAGCGATACCCACGCTTCGTCGCCAGCGGATACATGCCCGAGTTGCCGAAGTGCTCGAAAATTCCTCCGATCCGGACCGGCTGAGCCGCCGCGCGCAACATCTGATGTCGGCACTTCCCCTGGTCGATCCACTCGTCGTTCTGGAGGCATGCACGGCTGCAGCTCAGGATGCGACCGATCGGTGGAGTTCGGAGACCGCGGCCGAGTGGTGGGAGGCAGCTGTCCGCGCGTTCGACTTACTTCCGGTGTCCCAGCAATCCGCTGACGATCGGGACGACCTGCTGGTGGCCAGAGTCGAGGCCCTCGCCCGCGCAGGTCGAGGGCAGACAGTTCTCGACGTCGTCAATGCCGGTCTCCTCGAGGCTGTTCGGGAGGGGCGAACCTCCGCCGTCGGACGACTGGCAGGCGCATTACTTCGGGCCGCCGGTGCCTGGCCGTGGGTTTCCTACGGTACCGATCCGGGACCACTGCTCGAACGGCTCGCGGCGGTCGAGCCCTTGGTCGAGAACGACAGGTCAGCTCACGCACGGGTTCTTGCTGCGCTGGCGGTGGGAAGTTGCTACCACCCCGAAGCCGAGATCCCGAATCGATGGAGCGCCCGTGCTCTCGACATCGCCCGCGAACTCGACGATCCGGATGTGATCGCGGACGCGCTGCTCGGACGGATTCTGCTTTTCTCCGGAGTCGCGGTGCACAGCGCGGAGTCCATGCGCCTACTGCGCGAGCTTTTCGAACTGCCGCACCAACAATCGCGTGTCGACAGCGTCGTCGCACACGCCGTCGCGAGCATGACTGAGATGAATCTGGCCAATGTCGATGCCGCCGTCAAACACGTCAGGCAGGGGATCATCGGCTGCGAGCTACTGAGACTCCCGGTGGTTCGGGTCCAATTACGCTGGATGGAAGCAACTCTCGCCGAATGGTACGGAGACTTCGCGCACGCCCGCCGGCAGTACGAGACGGCCAGGCAGATCCATCTGCAAACGGAGTTGTACACGGCTGGCAGCGCAGATCTGGCGTTCAACACTCTGGAATGGGAGCGAGGTGCGTTGGCCGAATCTGATCCCGGTGTCGTGGAACCTGATTCGTGGACCATCGCCATCGACGCCGCCCGAGGCGAGCGCGAGGCCACTTCCGAAGGCATCAAGAAGTGGCTGATCAATCGCGGGCCACAGACGTGGACGACATTGGGACACCAGACGCTACTTGCACGCGTCGTGGCAGATCTGGAACTGGTCGAATACGCCGACACCTTCATCGAACTTCTCGCGCCACACACCGGCTGCATCGCAACGGTGGGCCATGTCGGTGAACTGGGCTCGGTCGCCGAAGCCTCCGCTCGGCTGCACGCGCTTCTCGGTCACGTCGAGCAGGCATCGACTCTCCTGGATCAGGCCGAGAAGATCGCAACTGGCTCCGGTGGAGCACCAACACTGCTGCGCTGTCGACTGCTTCGGGCGCAGCTTCGAGAGCCGTCCGCCGAACGTGAACGGGAGCTGACGGAAGTGGCGGCCGAATCGGAGACACTCGGCATGCGGGGCGTAGCTGAACGAGCGCGATCGACATGGCCCTGAACTGCGAGAATGCGCTTGGATAAAACTTGGATCCGCTCGGGATACATACGTCAAGAACCACCCAAGCCTGTTCGGACATCCTTCCCTTGACCGAAAGACGGATGAGGAAAGGAAGACCATGAACCTTCAAACCCCCACGCTCGACGCCGCGGTCGAATCACTGCGCGCAGAGGTGACCGGCTCCGTTTCCCTGCCTGGCGAAACGGGATACGAGTTGGCGATTCCGTGGAATGCAGCGGTTCCCGTCGCGCCTGGCGCTGTGGTGGCAGTCGAGAGCGCGCAAGACATTGCCGCAACTCTGCGATTCGCGGCGAAGTTGGGTCTGCGCGTCGGTGTTCAGCGCACCGGCCACGGCGCGGTCCCTCTCGGCAGTGACGTTCTCCTCGTCCACACCGGCAGGCTCACGGAGTGCGTCGTCGACCCCGAAAACCGCACTGCCCGAATCGGCGCGGGCTTGATCTGGCAGGACGTCATCGACGCTGCCGCACCCCACGGCTTGGCGCCACTGGCAGGTTCTTCACCCACGGTCGGAGTCGCCGGCTTCCTCACCGGCGCCGGCATCGGCCCGATGGTGCGCACGTACGGGCTCTCGTCGGATCACGTTCGTTCGTTCGACATCGTCACCGGCAGTGGCGAACTCATTCATGTCACCCCCGACGAACATGCCGAATTGTTCTGGGGACTGCGCGGCGGCAAGGCCACACTGGGCATTGTCACAGCCATCGAGATCGACCTACTACCGGTCACCCACTTCTACGGCGGTGCACTCTATTTCGACGGCGCAGATGCAAGCGCGGTCGCGCATGCCTGGCTGGACTGGTGCGCCGACCTGCCTGAGCACAGCTCGACCTCTCTTGCCTTTCTGCAACTTCCACCCCTTCCACAGGTTCCGCCGCCGCTGGCCGGCAGGCTCACCGTCGCGGTCAGGTTCGCAAGTCTTGCCGAGGAATCCGATGCCAAGTCACTGATCGACCGAATCCGTTCAATCGCAACACCCTTGATCGACGCACTCGGTGTGCTGCCTTATGCCGCCCTCGGGGCAGTGCACGCCGATCCCGTCGACCCGATGCCGACGCACGAATCCACGGCATTGACCAACGAGCTGTCACACGAGGCCGTCGACGCATTGCTGGCCGCTGCCGGCCCCGGATCCGGTTCACCCCAAACCGTCGTCGAATTACGTCTCCTCGGGGGCGCCCTCGCACGGGAACCTGAGCACCGCAGCGCCTTCTGCCATCGTGACGCTGCCTTCTCGCTGTTCACCGTCGGAGTTCTTGCCCCACCGATGGTCGACGCAGTAGTCCCGCACGCCGAGACTCTCGGACGAACGATGGCGCCATGGACGAACGGGCATGCACTGCCCAACTTCGCGCCGAGCGTCGACCCGGAGAAGATCGCCCGCACCTACGACGAGGACACCGCTCACTGGCTGAGCGCTTTGGCGGACACGCATGATCCGCAGGGAGTCCTGGCCGTCGGTCAGGTCATGCGCCGGATCGCCTGAACTTCGCCAACTCTCGCAACCGGACCAGATCCCAGGCGTGCCGGGGGCGACGGATGCCCGGTCGATCTCGGGGGACTCTGACCCTCAGCGCCTGCGGACTGACCGTGCATCTGACCGGAGTTGGCATCACCAGCGCCTCGCCGTCGACGCCGACCGGAATCTCGTCGGTGTCGGCGTCGACGATCACCTCGAATCCGGTGCCCTGAGCCAGACCGTGTTGATGCGCCCGATGGAGCAACCCGATGGCCTGACGTGCACTGCTGACGGAGATCGCGACGATTCCGAGAGTGCCCCGGTCCAATCGCGGCCGATGACCGAGCCCCGCCAGGTCGTTCATCTCGTACGGGCCGTTGCTGACCAGCACAGCCTGTGGACCCACCGCGGACACGCTCGGGGAGCGCGCGGTCAACACCGCTCCGGCACGTCCGGCGAGGAGATCCGGGAGCATCTGCAAGAAGGTGCTGGTCTTGGCGTCGCGGTACTCCGGACTCTGGACTACCTCGGCGTACGCCCCGAACGATGCGTTGTTGACGAAAGTTCGACCGCCGACATTTCCCAGATCCACCGTGACCTCGACGCCGTCGACGAGCGCGTCGAGGCACCGAGACGGATCCTCGAGATCGAGCCCCAGATCCGCGGCGAAGTGGTTGCGCGTTCCCGCGCTGACGACGAGGAAGGGCAGGTCGTGTTCGGCCGCGACAGCAGCAACCAGTGCCTGCGTTCCGTCGCCACCGGCAACACCGAGTAGGTCGGCGCCGTCCGCGACCGCCTGCCTGGCCAAGGCCGTCACGTCGATCTTCTCGGGCCCCTCGAGCAGTGCGACCGTGGCCCCCCGTTCCTCGGCCTTGCGTTTCAAGTCGAACTTCTCGACCTTGCCACCGCCGGAGTTCGGGTTCATCACGAAGAACGGTTTGACGGGCGGCGGTGCCGGTCGCTCGACAACCGGCAATTCCTTCTCCTCCCCCTCCAAAGCGGTGCGAGCGAAGATACCGGCTACGACGAACAATCCGATCGCGAGGAGCACCACCCACAGGAGGCGTTCTCGGACCAGGAACGTGAGCACCACGATCGGCGTCAGAACCGCCACGGCCAACGAGAGCCAGCGGAGGAATCCGCGGGTCGTCAGAAACCAGTACACGGCCACGACGCACACGACCACCCCACCGATCCCCAGGATCAGCATGGTCAAGGTTTTCAGTCCGGCGAAGATCAGGAGCACCGCGACTGCAAGAACCAGGGCCGCAAAGGCTGCGCGCGCCAACCAACTCTGTTTCGACGGGGGGCGATCCGTGTGGGCAGAGGTCGTCATCGAGCCACCTCCCCGCGATTGTCATTTCGGCCGGTACTTCGACGCTATCCCTTCGAAGCAGGCCAGTCACCTACCGGCAAGAATCTCGCGATCGCGTACTGCTACTTTATGACGACACCTCGTCATAAAAAGGAGTAGCCGTGACAACACCGACGTCCGAAGCGTGGGAATCCGCCGAAGGAACCCTGACCGGCATTCGGAAAGCCGGACTCCACGGACTACGTTGGACGGCCTGGTTGGCCGGCGCGACAGGTCTCGCGCAATTGGTGTCGATCGGGCTGAACTTCACCGACACTGTCAGCGGAATCGTTCCGGCCACGTACCCGCCTGTAGATGTGGCGTGCAGCGTCGTCGCGCTCGTTCTTCTGGTCAGCCTGCTTGTCGGCCGCCCCAACGGTCCCGCGATGTTGTCGAGTCTCGCCCTCCTCATGGCCATGCTGATGGCGCCCACCCTTCACAAACATGCACCCGAGTCGCTCTGGCTGGCGGCGGCACACGCCGTCTCGGTCGTCGCCGTCATCACGCTGTCCGTGATGACTTCGCGGTTCTCCAGTGCCGAGTTGGATCGGTCGTGACACCGGATTCACCCCTCTCGCTTGCAGCTGAGGAATGGATCACTGATCTCACTACCGCGGAGATGGAGCGATTGCGCAAACGCACGACGCTCACACTCGCCGAAGAACAAGAGGTCTGCCGATCCGTACGCTCGATCGCGCAGCAGATGATGCTCGCACCCGTCTCGATGTGGCAAGGTGATCCGCGCCTTGTTGCGGACCTGTTCGACCTCCCCGTGACCGTGAATCAGACCCAGGAGGATCGACCATGCCGAAGTTGACCGGTGGTGCGACAACCGCTGAGCACAAAATCGCCACCCGAGAAGCCATGTTGGACGCGTTCATTCGCGAACTTCACGAGCAGGGCTGGCAGAACGTGAAGCTGCAGACGGTGGCCCAGGCGGCCGGCGTCTCGCGGACAGCGGTGTACAACTACTTCCCCGACAAATCCGCGTTACTGCTCGCCTGGTCCACCCGCGAGATGGATAGATTCCTACTCCTGGCCGAGCGTGAACTCGCGGACCGCGAGAATCCTGTGGACCGACTCGAAATCCTCGTCAAACTGACACTCGTCGAGTTCTCACTGCAACGATTCACAGGAATCGCGTTGGTCGAATTGTTGTCAGCGCAGGATCGCGAAAGTTTCCTCGAACATATTGTCCCGCTGTCGGTTCTGGTCGAACAGCTCGTCCAGGAAGGTGTCGACGCCGGTGTCTTTGTCGATTCCGATGCTGCCGCATCCGCGCAACTCATCCTCGCCTGCGTGGAAAGCCGACGCCCGATGCTCATGGCCGGCGACCGAGTGGACGCCGTCGTAGCGACCACCGTCCCGTTCATCATGCGCGCGTTGGGCGTTGCGTGGCCGACTTCCCTCGCGGCCGAACCCTCCGATCGCTCTGCTCACGATCGGTAGGATCGCAGGTATGCATTTCGACCTCCCGCCCATCGATCAGCAGGCCGAGCGATTGATCGAACTCGGTGTTCACGAGATGGCCGGACTTTCTGCCGGCGATGTCAGGGAGGCCGCAACCGGGCACGGTGATGTCGGACTACTCACCGTGCACGAAAAACTGGCTCCGGCTTCAGTTCTGACTCCGCTGCTCGAGCTCGAGAACAAGCGCGGATTCATAGTCGTCGACATGGCGGACGTCGATCTGTTCGCCCCCACCGAGCAGGCAACGCTGCCCGAAAGCTCATTACATCTGCTCAGTGGAGTCGACCGCGGGGATCACCTGGCCAACTGGAGCCCGGACGAAGCATTGCCCGCAATCGTCGACGCACACCGTACGCCGCTGACGCTTACCGAAGGCATCCACTGGCTGTTGCAGCGCCCCGACATTCTCGAACGCGGAAAGTGTTTCATGACCATCGGCTCCCGACTGCGCAAACCTGACGGATCCTTCGACACCAGAACTCCCGCCGTGTGGATCAGCAACGGAACCGGTCGCGACGGCAAAGACAACCGCAACGCCCCGAAAGTCGGGTGGTGCTGGTGGGGTAACCGCCACACGTGGTTGGGGTTCGCATCGGCGAGCGACCGGGTACCGCTCCCGAACTAGAGCACGGTTGCGCGGTCGAATCGGTACCGATCCTTCCACGGCATCTCGGCCTCGAGCATTGCAGCGGCAGAGAGTAATTCCGCGTCGCAACCCCATTTCGCCGAGATCATCACGCCGAGTGGAACGCCGTCTTCCGTCCAACCGAGTGGCAGACTGATCGACGGGAAACCGGTTGCATTGGCGACGACGGTGTTTCCGGTGAAAGCGACCATGTCGATCAGTTCGGTCGCGGGATCTTCGTCGTTGCGCAACTCCCCGATCGCAAGCGGCGGCTTCGTCACAGTCGGAGTGACAACAAGGTCGGCGTCGGCGTAGTCGAGACTCCATCGCCGCGCCCAGGCCTGAACAATTCCGATTGCCGCGGCCAGCTCACCCGAAGACACCTGGTTTGCTTGAACTCGCAAGTGCTGCACTATCGGACGCAGAAGGTGTTCGTACTCCTCCGGGATCGGCTTGGTTCCCGCCAAAGACGAGAACATCTTGACGAAAGCATCGATGAAAATGTCATCGCGAGCCTGCGGTCGCTCGAACACGTTGTGACCCAGACCCTCCAACACAGACCCAACCTTCGATACAGCAGCCGAGAGCTGCGCATCCACGGCTCCGCCGGAGACCGATCCGTGAGCAAGAGCGACGGTCAAGGGGCGGGCCTGAACTCCCCCAGCCTGTACGACGAACTCTTCGAACGACTTCGGCCGAGGCGGGTGGATAGTTCCGGCGCCGGGTCGCGTCGCCAGAACGTCCAGCAGCGCAGCGGTATCGCGAACTGTCCGGGCGATCGGCCCCTTGCTCGCAAATCCGAAGTTGTCATGCCCCGCCACGCCCATCGTGATCAAACCGCGGCTCGGCTTGAGGCCAACGACTCCGCACGTACTTGCCGGCGAACGCAACGAACCGGCGGTGTCACTTCCCTGTGCAAACGGCACCAGACCAGCGCCGACGGCGGCAGCAGCGCCGCCACTGCTGCCGGCGGCACTCCGCGTGCGATCGAACGGGCTGCGAGCAGGCGGAGCGACTTCCGGCTCGGTGTAACAGGCTGCCCCGAACTCGGGCACCGTCGTCTTACCGATGTCGATCAACCCACCTTCTCGGATCGCCTCGACGATCTCGTCGTCAGCGTCCGGCACGAAGTCGCGAAAGAGCGCCGATCCGAAGGTCGTGCGAATGCCGCGCGTTGCGTCGAGGTCTTTGATTGCCGTCGGAACGCCGAACAGACGCGGAAGGGGCCCGGCGTCCCGCTCGTCCAACCTGCGCTGCGCTTGTTCGGCGAGGGCGACAGCGTGCTCCCCGGCGATCGTCGTGAAGGCGCCGACGTCATCGGCAGTGGTCGCACGGTCGACGAAGTACCTGGTGACTTCGGGAATCGAGACCTGCTTGGCGGCGATCACACCGGCAAGTTCGACGGCAGACAGTTGATGGAGATCGGTCATCGGGCAGCGCTCCTTGGAGGTCGATGGACACTTGTAATTTCGATACGCGTATCGCTATTGTTGTCAGCATGGTATCCGAATCCACCAGCTCTGCAAGGGCTGGTCGACCAAAAGCATTGAGTCACAGACAGATTCTTGATGCCGCGGCAGAGATCGCCGATACGGACGGCCTGGATGCGGTGTCATTTCGAGTGCTCGCCGAACGACTCGGCATATCGCCGATGTCCGTCCACCGCACAACCGGCGGTATCGACGCCTTGAGGCGAGATCTGATCTCGACTCTCGTAGGCGAAGCCGTCTCGTCGATCGACTGGCCGACCGACTGGCGCGGGGTTGCCCGCACGTTCGCCTACGGCCTCCACGATCTCCTGATGCGCCATCCCCTGGTCCTGGAAGCCCATCGGCAGGCATCACTGGAAGCACCCGGGGCCGACGATACCGCCCACCGAGTCGTGAGCGCCCTTTCCTTGGCCGGCCTCGAGGACGAGCAGGCCACGTACGCATACGGCGCGCTGCATGATTTCGTCACCGGACACGTCGCAATTCAATTGGGACGCGGCGCTTTCGACAGCGCACCTGCCGATCGACGCGAGGCATCGGTGTTCGCACTTCATCACGATCCCACCCGAAGGTTCGAGTTCGGAGTCGCCCTCATCCTGGACGGTGTAGCGTCGATCGCGCAGCAAGGAACCACATCATGACGAGCAGCGTGACCACAACCGAAATTCGCGACGCGTCGGGGCGTCGTATCGCATTCTGCGAGTACGGCGATCCGACTGGCCACCCGGTAGTCGTGGCCCACGGATCACCTGGCAGCCGATACGAAGGGCTCTCACTCCACAACGCGTCTTCGACGGCAGGCATGCGGCTGATAGTCCCCGATCGACCCGGCTTCGGACGCACGGATCCGTACACGGACAAGGGATTTCATTCCTGGGACGACGACTACGTCACCCTGGTCGATCACCTAGAGTTGGACTCGACCACACTGATGGGTTTCTCCGGAGGCGGCGGTTACGCGCTCGCAGTCGCTGCAGCCGTTCCCGAACGAGTCTCGAAACTGGTGCTGGCGTGCGCCATGATCCCCGGGGCACCGCGAGATACTTTGCGACGCAGAATAAAACTGGTATCTGCGTTGTACTTTGCCGCCACCTGGGCTCCCCGTGTGGCCGGCGCAATGCTCGCAGGAACCGGAGTGTTCTCCAAGCTACGCAGCGACTCAGTCTCGATCTGGCCGGCCGCCGATCAGGCCGTCATGACCGACGAGGTACATCGCCCCGCTCTCCAGTTGGATTCATCCGAAGGGATCGCACAGGGTGGATCCGCAGGGGTTGTCGACTTGGCTCGGTATCGCCTCGAGGTGCCTGGACTCTTCCAATCGATCTCGGTACCAACGGTTTTCCTACACGGAACCGACGACGGAAACGTACCCATCGAAGTAGCCCGCTGGGCACACTCGTTGATTCCCGACTCTCGCTTCGAAGAGATCAACGGAGGCGGCCATCTGTTCGTCGTCGCCGACCCCACTCCACTCCTTCGCGCCCTCGCCTAATTCCCTCTTGACTCGAACGCGTGTTCGAGTATCCTTTGGGGAGGGGATCGGGGGATTCAATGAGTGTCTTGTTGTCGGACGTGGTGTCGGGTTCTGCGGTGGGGTTACGCGGACGGTTGTGGCAGTTGTCTGCTGCAGAGTTGCGCGCTGCTGCGGTGTCGGCGAGTGCGGAGATTCTGCGCCTCGAGGCTGTGCGTGTGGCGGTGGTGGACGAGTTGTCGTTGCGCCCGGATGATCAGGTGATTGCCAGCCGCGGAGTGGGGTCCTGGTTGGCGGCCAACACGATGCTGCAGGTTCGGGACGGGAAGAAGATCGCCGCGTTGGGTACTGCTTTGCGGCCGTTTCCGGCGGTGGCGGCTCGGTTCGATGGCGGGGATTGCTCGTTCGAGCATGCTGTGTTGATCGTGGCGTTCTGTGAATCACCACCTAAAGGCATGCCGGAGGAGGCGCTACCGAAGTGCATCGATTTGTTGCTCGCTGCCGCGTCGGGGGTGGAGGCGACAACGACGAAGGTGCGGAACGTGATCGCGACCTTGGAGCGGTTGTTCGAATCGGATGAGATCCCGCCCGCCGAAGATGTCGATCTCAACGAGTTGCGGATCGCGTCGACGCTCAATGGTCGGGTGGTGGTGCGTGGGGATTTCGATGCCCTCACCGGGGAAATGCTGCTCTCCGCGTTGTCGAATCTGACGATGCCGACCCCGGCACCGGACGGAACCCCGGATTCTCGGTCGGCGGCGAAACGGACCGCGGATGGGTTCACCGAACTGATCCGCCGGTACCTCGACTGCGCCAAAACCGGCACCGACGGTGGTCAGCGCCCGCATGTGAACGTGCACATCAATGCTCGGGATCTGGCGGAGCATCGGGATTGCGCCGCGTCGCCTTCTGATGTGGACGACGAAGGCTCACCCGATCTGGACTTGTCGGATCTTGATGTCGGGCACATGCCCTGGCTCGGACCGCTGTCGGTGTCGCAGACCAGGCTTCTCGGGTGTGATTGTTTCCTCTCCACCGTGCTGCTCGACGATCACGGCACGCCCTTGGATGCGAACCAGGAAAGAGGTTGGTCACCGCCGAACAGCGAGTGGCGTTGATCGCCCGGGACAAAGGCTGCGCCTTCCCCGGCTGCACATGTGTGCCTGCCTGGACCGATGCGCACCATATCCGGCACTGGGCCAATGGTGGCCCGACGGTGATGAACAACCTGGTCCTGCTGTGCCGTTCACATCATCGGTTGATGCACCGCAAAGCCGGGTTCGTCGGGAAATGGGCGATTCGGATCGGTGTCGACAACAAACCGTGGTTCATCCCGCCACCCTCGATCGACCCCGGACAGCAACCCAGGCCGGCGAACACCACCTTCAAAACCTGAGAGGTCAAACCTCTTTGGCGACAACAGAACACGGACCAGCGCCGCATCGAGGAGACCTCGATGCGGCGCCAAAAAACATGCTCAGCCCAAGTCGGCGACAATCCGCTCGGCGAGAGGCCGTGACGACGCCGGATTCTGACCGGTGTAGAGCTTGCGGTCCACCACGACATAAGGCGACCACGCCTCGGCCTTCGAGAATTTGCCGCCCAATTCGCGTAGGCGAGTTTCGAGCAGCCACGGAGCCTTGTCCGCCAGACCAGCCTGCGTCTCCTCTTCGTTGGTGAACGCGGTCAGCTGATAGCCGTCGAACAGCCAGCTTCCATCGGGTCTCTGGGCCGGCAGGAGTGCCGCCGGCGCGTGACAGACCGCCGAGACCACCTTGTCCGCGTCCAAGAAGTTCACGAGAAGCTCACCGAAGGATGCCGACACCGCAAGATCCTCCATCGGTCCATGTCCACCCGGTACAAAGACCACGTCGTAATCGGCAGCATCGGCGTTCTCCAAAATCTCCGGCGAATCGAGCACCGGCTGCAGATCGGCGATATACTTGCGCATACGGTCGGCGCCTTCTTGCCCGCCGTTCACCTCGGGCGCCAGGCTTCCCTCGTCCACAACGGGAGCTTTACCGCCAGGCGTCGCGATCACGATGTCGTAGCCGGCGTCGACGAAAACGCGATGCGCCTCGACCAGTTCTTCCGCCCAGTACCCGGTCGGGTGGGGTGTTCCGTCCTTCAGCGTCCAGTGATCTGCAGAAGTGACCGCAAACAACAGCTTTGTCATCGCGCAACCTTTCGTCGGTAAAAGGAACCCATTGGTGACAAGACACCATCTTCAAGGCCCGATCAATGAAATAACGTCCAGTCAGTGCAACACGCTGCCCTTGTGAGAATTCCTCACCACCGCAGAATCACGTCACCCGTCAGGTCCCGATCGGCTTGCCGAACAGTCCCGCGACGAGTTCACCAACCGCATCCACCCAGACTGGCCAGGTCCTCTGATCAAGCGCCATGGATCCAGCGTCGAAGGTGCTGCATCCCTGCTGAGCAGGCACACCAGCGAACCGATCACGAAGCCACAGTAGAGCACTCGGCAATGCGACGACTTCCATGCTGACGTGCTCACTGAAGTGGTCTCTGGTGTAAACGACACTCGCAGAAGGATCTTGGCAATAGGTATCGACAAGTTTGTTCACCGGGCCAACAGGCACCAACCAGTCGGGATTCGACTGATAGATGTACATCGGCACGTCAGGAACCGACTTACCCATGGCAGCTCGGGAGAGCGCAGCTCTCACCGTGGGGTGTTGGACGGGATCTCCCGGGACATCGAGGAAGCCCTTGATATTGAGGAAGGGCACTGCAGCCGACGTCCAGAGCATGCACAGGTTGTCCTTGGCAGCGAAAAGCGCTCGGCCGGCAGGGTTTATGTGCTGATCGATGAAGCCTGCAAGTTCAGGATCTTCTCGGCTCACTCCGATTACACCGGCAGCGACGATCCCGGCCCCTAGAGCGTTGTTGGCATTGTCGAGCAAAGCGCCGAGATCCGCGGCAACACCACCTTCGGCGACTCCGACGATATTCAGTTCCGGCGCGTACTCCTGCCGTATTTCAGCTGCGTGACCGGTAGGAATCGATCCACCCGAGTAGCCGAGCAGCCCTACGCGAGTTGACCGCCCTTGCAGCTCCATGGGTTCGAAGTTCTCAGCAGCACGAATACCGTCGAGCGTGATCCGGGCCGCGACGGGGCCGGAGGCGAAGGAAGAATTGGGTCCCTGATGATCGGGCACCGACAATGCCCAACCCTGCGCCAGTGCCGCCTGCACTTCGAGGAATTGAGCCCCACCGGTCGCAGCGCCCGTCACCAGCCACGGCAACGCGCCTTGCTGCATGACATACGAAGGTGCGCAGTAGTTTCCGAGTGAATCCTCTGCCATCTGAAAGGACAGCAGCGGGCGCGGGCCCCCATCGCGAGTGTCGCCACGCGGCTTGATAACTGTGGTGACAGCAGGAATCGCCTCGCCCGCAGCATTATTGGATCGATACGAGATCTGCCACGCATCCACGTTGGTCGGAATCAGGTTGAGAGTACCGAGATTCACCGCACGAGCGGCGATGATCTCACCCGGTTCCCTGGATTCGACGACCTCGACAGGCGGTTCATAGAAGGCCTGGTCCAGTTCAGGCAAAGGCGGTGCGACTGCAGGCGGCAGGGCAGGCTGGACCTGAATTTGGGCGGGAACACCTTCATCCGGGGCCGCTGAGGCAGGTGCCGAAAGTCCGATCTGCCCGATTACTGCAATCACGGCAATTGCGAGGCCCCCGCGTTGTCGGTCAGTTGTCCAGCGTCGTCCCATACCAATTCCTCCCCGGAAAAGCACAGATTGCCTTGTGTTGCCGCAGTTCTCATCACGAGCACACAAGTTAGATGCGAGTGTCTAACACATTGAGGACGAGAGTAGAGCGTTGTGGGCTGGATTACAATCCCCTGGTGTTCGTGACCTATTCGTCGGTGTGAAGGGGCGCGTCGTCGATCAACGCATTCAAGAGCACCGTCATCAGATCGACCAGTACCGACACGGGAGGACGAGGCTCCGCAGTGCTCCACTGGTGCACCAGCGCGGTAAGCGCGCCGATGAAGGCGGTGGACGCCCACCGGTAACCACCTGGCGGTTCGTAATCTTCGCCCACGATCTCTTTGATGATCGACTCGAAAAATGTTGCCCAGACCGAACGTTGGTCCACACGATGCTTTTCCACCCGGGGACTGACACCTACGACGTCGATGAAGGCAACGTGTGCGCGTCGTGGGTCACTTCCGACCGACTCGACGAAGGCGGCCATGGCCGTCGCTGCCTTGTCACGGAGATTGACCGAAGGCTCTGCATCGAGTGCGTCGACCATTGCAATTCTGGCGTCGAGTTGGATCTGGTCATACAGCGCGAGGAGTAGATCCTCGCGACTACCGAACTCGTCGTAGAACTGCCTTCTGGCCAGACTCGCGGACGCGCAGATATCCGCCACCGAACTTCCGGCATACCCCTGGTCTGCAAACACGCTGAGAGCAGCATTCAAAAAGAGGGAACGGCGTTCGGCCTTGCGAGCCGCGACCGACCTTCCGCCGTAATTTCTGTCTGTTTCAGCGATTGCCACGTCTGCCAGAGTATGCGGCATCGCGCCGCACACAAAACGCATCTGACCTGCTGCGAAGTTCCTTCACCACCACTACCGGCGCATCGGCACTGCAGCACGATCAGGCCAATACGAAGGCCACGGCAAAAAGTGTCCAGGCGGCAGCGAGAACCGTTGACGCCGCAGTAACTGCCCCGGTCACGGCAGGTCGAGTGCTGCGGTTGCGCGCGGCGATGATCCCGACCGTCATCAAAGTCAACGCCACCAGGAACGACAAAACCACGATTTTCACCAGCAAACCCTTCGACGACGGTCAACAGAACCGGAGACCATTTAGATAGTACACAAATAAATCGTGCATTAATTAAACTCAAAGTCCGTCAGGGGACTCTTGACAGAATTCAAGAGCGCCTGTCAGGCTGGTCCTGACGAAAGGAGAACTTCTCATGGAAGACCTGATCGAACGCGCCCTGACTGCGAAGATCGAGACCGCCGCGATCACCACGGTCAACGCCGCGATCACCGAGGCCGGCACTCAGGCAGACAAGATTGTCGGAACAGATCCTTTACCTGGTAGCCCTGAGTGGGAGGCAGAGAAGGACACCGACATCCCGGCGCAGCGTCAGATGGCGTGGCAGTTGGCCTGTTTCCGGATTCAGCTCGCCGCGGGTATCGATTCGACGGCAAGCGTCATGAGCCTGCGTAGATTCGGCGCAACATGGTCAACCATCGGCCGCGCAGCGGGAATGACCCGTCAGTCCGCGCATGAACGGTGGGGTCGACGTGTATCGGACATGCTCGATCCCTACGGAGTCGGGATGCCGCCCATGGTGCCGAATGATGATCCGACTCAGCCCTGACTAACAATCGCGTGACTAACAATCGCGTGACTACCGATCCGGCAGCAGCGCATCGGCTTTCGCGACCAGCACAGCGCGCTCACGCTCGTTCCCGGCCAGCCGAGCCGCTTCGAGGAGTTCGGTTCTAGCCTCCTCGGATCGGCCGAGCTGACTGAGCAACTCCCCCCGAACGCTGGGAAGCAGGTGGTAGTCGGCCAGTTCACCTGAAGCGACAAGCTTGTCGACGAATTCGAGCGCAGGGCCAGGACCGTATGCCATGGATACCGCCGCCGCATGATTGAGGTCGACCACGGGCGATGGCGCCAGTTGCGCCAGAGCCTCGTAGAGGATGACTATCTTCTTCCAATCGGTGTCTTCGAAAGTTGCTGCTCGCGCATGACATTCGGCAATCGCCGCCTGCAGGCAATACGGGCCTCGTCCACGCCCGACGGCGTCAGCTCGTTCCAGCGCGGCAAGCCCACGTGAGATCTGTAGGCGATCCCACCTCGTCCGATCCTGGTCAGCCAGCAGGATGGGTTCACCGGTCGAGGTTGTCCGAGCGCCGAATCTCGAGGCTGTCAGCTCCATCAAAGCGACAAGGCCGTGTACCTCGGACTCCCTGGGGACCAATTCGGCGAGTATTCGCGCGAGCCGCAGAGCCTCAGCACTGAGCTCCGCCCGCATCCACTCGTCCCCGGAACTGGCTGCATAGCCTTCGTTGAACACCAGGTACAGCACTCCGAGGACCGCGCTCAATCTGCTCGAAAACTCTTCTCGCCCTGGAACTTCGAAAACCGCTTTCGAAGCGGTCAGCGCCTTCTTCGCGCGGACTATCCGCTGCTGCACCGTCGCCGTCGGCGTGAGGAACGCTTTCGCAATCTCTTCCGTGGTCAAACCGCCCACCACCCGAAGCGTCAACGCCACCTGCGCTTTTCGATTCAACACGGGATGGCAGGCGATGAACATCAGGCGAAGGACATCGTCGTCGATGCGGTCCGGATCCCAGCTGACGTCGTCGAAATGTGAAGCGTCGTTCTCGAGTTCACGCGCAAAGTGGGCGTAGCGCTCGTCCAACCTCTCACGTCGTCGCCACCCGTCGATCGCTCGTCGTGTCGCCACAGATGTCAGCCAGGCAGCGGGGTTTCTCGGAACCCCCGTCGCGGGCCACTGCTCGACGGCTTCGAGCAGAGCCTGCGCGGCCAGATCTTCGGCGAGATCAAGATCTCCGACGGTGCGAGTCAACGTGGCGACAATCTTCGCGGATTCGATACGCCAGACCGCGTCGACAGCCTTTCTCGTTTCTTCTCGCACCGCCTCGTCGGTCATGGTCAGCCTGCGACCGGACGATCGGTACCGAGCTCTTCACGCCAGCCTGCCTCTTTCTGGATGTACTCGTTGTCCTGATCGAAGTCCGACATCTCGCTCACGCGGCGTACCTCGAGCTTGCTTCCGGGCCCGAGCGGGCAGCGCTTCGCCATTCCAAGGCTTCGTCTTTGGTCGACGTCTGAATGATCCAGAATCCCGAGAACAACTCCTTCGTCTCCCCGTACGGGCCGTCGGAGACCAGCGGAGGATCGGACTCGAAATCGACGATGAATCCCTCCTCCATCGCCAGTCCCTCACCGGCCAGCAAGACACCTGCCTTGATCAGGGACTCGTTGTACTGCCCCATCGCCGCGATGATCTCGTCGAAGTCCATGTCCTTGGATGCTTCGATAGCCTCATCGGTGGAACGCATGATCAGCATGTACTTCATGAGAATCTCCTTCGTTCGTGGACCGCTCTGTTCGGTCCCTCTGCTTACACGTCGAACGGCGCACTCACCGATCGACAAACTTCCGAAACAATTTTTCCGAGGACATAACCGCCGGTCGCGATACGCTGCCCACGGTATCGGCGGACGGGCCGTCGGGCCGGTCAGAAGTCGAGAAATCCCGGCACAACTTCGCGAACGAGCCCGGTCGCGTCAGTGCTCCCGTAGAAATACACCGACCCGTAACCGAATAGGTACTCCTCTACGAAATCGGGGTGGGACTCGGCAACCACCGGCCACCCCTCTTCGTTGATCTGGAACAGGAAGCTGTGTCCATCCGCCTCCACGGATTCGGCATACGACGGTTCGTTCTGAATGAGCACCGGTTGCGGAGCTATCAACACCAACGGCATCACCTCGTCGTCCGAGGGAATCCTGATCAACGCCGCGCTGCCAAGGCCCGCATGGCTGCCCGCCGATTCCGCACTTCGTGACGACGAGGGGTGCAGGACTGCCCTAACCCCGATGTCCGGGTATTCGAGGTCGTCGTCGCCGATGGAGAAACCTCGACGGATGAAGACCGAAAGCTCTCGCGCGCCGAGCCACGGCGCCGTGTGTGCCTCGAGCGTCAGAAGGTACTCGTGCGAATGCAGAATCGCCTGACCAGCGAAAACCTGCGGAGGTCGTCCACCAATCCGTGCCCCACTTTTCGAATCGCTCGAACCCACCCCGAGATGTACCCTGTCCACCGGCGTCATCCTAGGGAGATCCGACGGGTGTCGGAGGGAGACTCTCCGATTTCCTACAAGCCGCTGGTGACGTAGGCCACATTCAGGCTCGATGATGGGTGCATGACAACATTCCCGACTCTCGACCCCGAACTCGCCGCGGCACTCACCATGCTCCCGAAGGTGGACTTCGCTGACCTCCCCAACGCACGGGCCACCTACGACGCTCTGGTCGGCACCATGTTGGCCGACCTGTCATTCGACGGAGTCTCGCTTCGTGAACTGTCGGCACCCGGCCTGGACGGCGATCCGGAGGTCACGATTCGTTTCTTCACCCCGGACAACACTGCCGGCCCTGTCCCCGTTCTGCTCTGGATCCATGGCGGCGGATTCGCAATCGGCACCGCAGAATCCAGCGATCCATTTTGCGTCGAGGTGGCGCGGGAACTCGGATTCGCCGTTGCGAACGTGGAGTACCGCCTCGCCCCCGAAACCCCCTTCCCCGGCCCCGTCGACGACTGCTACGCCGCACTCCTCTACATCCACGCCCATGCCGAGGAGCTGGGGGTCGATCCACGCCGCATCGCAGTGGGAGGGCAGAGCGCAGGCGGTGGACTGGCCGCAGGCACTGTCCTCAAAGCCCGTGACGAGGGCGTTGTGCCCGTGGCCTTCCAATTCCTCGAAATCCCTGAACTCGACGACCGCCTGGCGACGGTCTCGATGACGAACTTCGTCGACACCCCCTTGTGGCACCGCCCTAACGCCATCCTGTCGTGGAAGTACTATCTCGGCGAGTCGTATTCCGGTCCCGAAGATCCTGACGTGTCCATTTACGCTGCGCCGTCCCGGGCTACCGACCTCACCGGCCTGCCGCCGACCTACCTGTCCACCATGGAACTCGACCCGCTCCGCGACGAAGGAATCGAATACGCCCTTCGGCTGCTGCAAGCGGGAGTCAGCGTCGAATTGCATTCCTTCCCCGGAACCTTTCACGGGTCGGCACTGGTCGCGACCGCCGCGGTCAGCGAAAGAGGTGCCGCCGAAGCCCTCACTGCGCTCAGGAGAGGGTTGCGTTCGCTCTCGCCGGTCTCGTAGCGTTGCGAGATGCAAGGACTGATGTACCGGCTTGCCGAGCTCGATGCAGACTCGGCAGGCCTGGTACGTGTCATCGATTACTTCGACGCCCTCGTGCGGCACGGCTCCGACACCGCGTCTTTGCTTCGTGCGAGCGCGCAGTTGGCGGACTGCGTCGTGGGTATCGAGATCGTCGAGCGCGGCAGAAGCAAGAAGAATTTGCGCCGTTGCGATCCGCGCGGCCGCTGGTCACCCGATCCTCAGCTCCCACCGAGCATGACCAGAAACATTGCCGTAGACGACGAGGTTCTCGGAACGGTATGGATCGAACGACCCGGGGCCAGCTTGCCACTCGACGAAATGCTCGTCGACCGGATGGCCCTGACCGCAGCGATAATTCTGCAACCGCGACGCCTGCCTACCGAAGCCGAGCACACTCGAAATCTGTTGTTCCCGATGGATGAACTCGCGGTGCTCACCTCCTGCGCCGGTCTCGGTATCGAACCCCATACCCCAGTCCGTGTAATGGCAACCAAGGCAGTCTCAGGCACGGCCGAAGGTGCTGCACACCTTGTCATTTCGCCAGATTACAAACCTGGCAAAGCCACTGGGATAGACGCTGACGGCGAGTATCTGAATCTCGTGACGGGTTCGTTCGCGGCGACACCCGAGCTGTCCGAGGCCGCGCTGTCGTCATTCATTCGCGCCGGAATATCTTTGACTGCTCCCGCTTCCGAAGTGAGCACAATACTGAGCACTGCACGATTCGCTCGTACACAGGCGTCGGCAACAACACCGATCGTGAACGCCGACAATCTCGGCGCCCTCAACCTCCTGGCGCCGGGACCACACATCGATCACTCGCGAATACCGGATCTGGTTCGTGCCGAAGAGATCGGCGACACCAAACAGGGGTTAGAACTACTCGAAACCTTGAGGTCATACCTGCAGTCCGGAACCTTGAGGGCCGCAGCAGATTCCATGAATCTTCACCACAGCAGCGTCGCGCACCGATTGGCGAAACTGTCCCAGCACGTCGGATTCCACGTCGATTCCATCGAGAACCGAGCACGCGCAACGGCCATGATGCTGGTCCTCGATGGCGGATAGGACCCACCGCGCATCACAGGTACTACGCAGTGGTTGACGATCTTTCGCGTTCAGCGAGCGCAACAAACGGCGCAAGCGCCGGATTCGGATTATCCGGCCGGTAGGTCACTGCCACGTCGAGAGTTGGTTGCTCACCGGCGATCTCACATAGATGGACACCCGGGATGCGGAGCATCCGCGCTCTGCCCTGGGGGATCGGCGCAATACCCACCCCGTCCGAGACAGCATGCAGCACCTGCTCGTCGTCGGCCTCGAATCGAACGATGCTGGGCGCCCCGTTTGGCCAAAGTTGTTCGAGCGTACGCAAATACATCCCCGGGGCGTTGGCCTCCGGCCAGAACACAACGGGGACGTCCACCAGATCTCCGAGTTCGAGCGTCGCTCGATCTCCGAACGGATGATCCACGGGCACAGCGACCAGGATAGGTTCGGTGTCGAGGACGATCAGGGGAAGTTCTCGATCGTCTTCATCGAGCGGCGGGCGAACAACCGCGATGTCGACGGCTCCGGTTCGGACGAGGTCGACAGTCTGTGCCGAAGTGCCACGATGAACGACAACTTCGACGCCCGGGTAGAGCCTTCGATAGGTGCTGACCAGATCCGCGACTGCGCCGCCCGCCCACGAACGGGTGTACGCGATGCGCAGTTCTCCGTCCACACCGCGCGCGGCCAACCGAATTCGTTCGACCGCCCGGTCCGCACACCCGATCAAAAAGCGCGCCTCTCGTACCGCCACCTTGCCGGCTTCCGTGAAGGTGAACTGCGGACCCCGACGATCCACCAGCGGAACTCCGAGTTCGCGCTCGAGAACCTTGATCTGCTGACTGAGGGCCGATTGCGCGACGTGGACGTTCGCAGCGGCTCGAGTGAAGCTCCCATGATCCGACAGAGCGATCAGATAACGGGCACGCTGCAGGTTCATACGGCGATTATAAGAAAAACAGATGGTGGTGTCACTACTTGGTCTTGGACACGGCATCACCTGAGGTCGGAGGATCGAGTTCACGTTGATCCACCGTCTGTCTCCCGAAAATTGTCACCCGAACGATCACAAGGTTGCACATGAATCCCCGAGCACTCACTGAACCTGCAACAGACGCGAGGCTTATCGACGCCCTCGCAGAGATCGTCGGCCACACGCATGTGCTTACCGATCCCGAACTGATCGAGGGCTACACACGTGACTGGACGGGACGTTGGATCGGCGACGCGATCGCGGTCATCCGCCCCGGCAACACTTCCGAAGTGTCTGCGGTTCTTCGAGCATGCTTCGACGCGGGGGTTCCCGTCACACCGCAAGGCGGCAACACCGGACTGGTCGGTGGTGGGATCGCCTCGGCTGGGTCCGTGGTGCTGAGTACCAGACGTCTGGAGACGATCGAAGCCGTCGACCCCATCGGTCGGACAATCGCGGCCGGCGCCGGCGTGACCGTTGCTCGCGCCGACCTGGCCGCATCTGCACACGGTCTCCGCTTCGGAATCGATTTGGCATCAAAGGAATCCGCAACACTCGGCGGCATCGTCGCAACCAACGCCGGTGGGACGCGCATGGTCCGATACGGAAATACACGCGCACAGATACTCGGTATCGAAGCCGTGCTCGCGGACGGTTCGGTGCTGAGTAGATGGACTCCACTCGTCAAAGACAATGTCGGATACGATATTCCAGGACTTCTCGCCGGCAGCGAGGGAACGCTCGCAGTCATCACCAAGGTCCTGATGAAGCTGGTCACCCCGGCGACCGACACCCAGGTCGTGCTCGCGGGTGTACGCGAAGTCGATCAAGCGCTTCATTTGTGTAATCGCGTGCGTCAGAGCGGATTGACCGTCGAAGCCGCCGAGATCATGACCGACGACGGCATCTCCCTCGTCTGCGCACACACCGATGCCCGTCGCCCGTTCGGCACCCCTTCACCGATGTACACACTCATCGAGGTGTCATCACCGCGCGAAACGGAAGAGTCGCTCCTCGAAGTACTCTCCGACTCTGCCGACCTCATCGAGGACGCGACGGTCGAGCCTGGGCCGGCTCGAAAACTGTGGACTCTGCGGGAAAGCCATACCGAAAGCATCAGCGCGTCGTCGACGACGCCGGTAGTCAAGCTCGACATCTCCGTCCCCTTGTCCGTGATGGGAATGTTCATCGACAACCTCCGAGAAAGCCTGGCACAACGATTCCCCCTCGTGCGGCCAATCCTGTTCGGGCACTTCGCCGACGGAAACATTCATGTGAACCTTCTGGATGCCGAGCCGAGGGTCGCACACGAACTGACCGATACGGTGTTCCGACTCGTCGCCGTCCACCATGGAAGCATCAGCGCCGAGCACGGGATAGGCCGCGCGAAGTCGCCGTGGATATCGCTGGGGCGCACTGAAACCGACATTGCCGCAATGCAGCTGATCAAATCCTCCTGGGATCCCCGTGGAATCCTCAACCCTGGAATACTGTTGCCGGAAAAAGTCGGGTAAGCAAAAGGGGTCTCGTGCAGGATCTTTACGTCGTCACTCATCCTCATGCCGAACACACAGCGCAGGACGTAGTCGGCGGTTGGCACAATTCGGTTCTCACCCCCGCTGGTCGGCGCGATGCAGGTTTGATCGCCGAAGCACTGAAACGACGACGCACCGGAACTTCGCGCGCGGTCCGCATCACCTCGTCCGACCTCGAACGGTGCACCGAGACATCCACGATCATCGCCCGGACACTCGATGCTCCGGCGACAACAGACACTCGATTGCGCGAAATCAGCTTCGGAGAAGCCGAAGGACGCCCGAACTCGTGGCTGGCCCAGCGGCAGGTCCCGGCCCCTGACAACAACCGCCTCGATCACCGTGGCCCCGTTGCCGGTGCCGAGACCCGCCGCGACATCGCATCAAGGGTTCACGAGTGCATGTGCGAACTGATGGACGATCTCGATCACGATCACATCGTCGTAACCCACGGCTTTGCACACACATTCGTCGTCTCCGCCTGGCTACAGATTCCCGTCGACGCCGCAGGATTTGCGACCTTCGCGACCACCCCGGGTGCAATCACACATCTCCGACACGACGACTACTGGCGCAACCGAACCCTCGTGCAACTAGCTGATACGACGCACCTGGACTGTGGCACGATGGCCTGATGCGCCATGTCTCCGACGACGAACGCCGTGCTCGCATAGGAGTACGTCATGCGCTGGAGCCAATGTTTCACGTCGATTCGCCGGAAGCTGCCACGCGGGCGATGACGGTACTGCACGCCACCGAGTCAGCGACGGTCTATCTGTCTTGCTGGGCGAGGGTTCGGTCCGTGGACGCCGCCGACGTCGACCGCGCCCTGTACGACCAACGCAGTCTCGTGAAGCAATTGGCAATGCGCCGTACACTCTTCACCTTTCCCCGCGACTTGCTGCCGGCCGCGTGGTCGAGTGCGTCCGCCCGCGTCGCGAACACCGAGCGGGCACGAATGGCCAAGGATGTCGTCAAGGCCGGACTCGCCGTCGACGGCAACGACTGGCTCGATCGCGCACGGATGGAAGTACTGAAGTTGCTCACCGATAGGCCTGAAGGGCTTTCAGCGGTAGAGATTCGTCAGGCCGTGCCGATGATAGACGTCAAGGTCGAGGGTTCGGCAGGTGAAATCTGGTCGGCACCCAGGGTTCTCACGCATCTCGGGGCGACCGCAGACATCATGCGCGGCACCAACACCGCCCGCTTCCCCGTCTCACGCCCACTGTGGACTCTCACTCGACACTGGCTCGACGACGCCCCCTTCGATCTCGAATCTGCAGACGGCTATCGAGAAATAGTCCGCCGTTGGCTCTACACCTTCGGACCGGGCACGGAAGACGACATCGTCTGGTGGCTGGGCTCGACGAAGACGGTCGTCCGGGCCGCCCTCGCCGAACTCGACGCCGTTGCAGTCTCACTCGACGGAGGCGACACCGGCTGGTTGCTACCCGATGACGTCGCCACGGTGCCTGATCCAGGTCCTTGGGTGGCACTCCTACCGGTGCTCGACCCGACGGTCATGGGGTGGAAGAACCGTGACTTCTACCTCGGCCCGCACCGCAACCAACTCTTCGACACCCGCGGTAATGCCGGCGCCACCGCTTGGGTCGACGGTCGCGTCGTGGGGTGCTGGATCCAAGACGAAACCGGTGTGGTGCACGTCCGATTGCTCGAGACCGTGTCAGCGTCTGCGCGACGTTCTCTCGATGCCGAGGCGGCGCGCCTCACCGAGTGGCTGGGCGGCGTCAGAATCGGCACTGGGTACGTCTCACGGGCTATGAAGCAGGCGGCTGAAATTGCTGGAGCCACGCCTTGACGATGTGACCAGAACACTGTTCTAGCTGTTCTTTCTGCTAACGCCATCCATGCGCGGCAAGGCAACCATCGACAAGTGTACGAAACGTACAGTACACTTCGAACTTCACCGATTGACCGATCTAGGAGGATCCATGGAAGGTCAAGCAGTTCGTGAATACGGTGCGTACATCGATGGAGCGTTCCGAGCCATCGGCACATCCACCTTCGAGGCGCGTGACGCCGCTTCCGGCGCTCTACTCGCCACACTGTCCCGATGCGGGGCAGAAGAAATCAATGATGCGGTCGAAGCCGCCAGGCGGGCATTTCCTGCATGGGCGAACCTGACCACTGAAGAACGATCCGCAAAAATCTTGCAGTTTGCCGCGCTCGTGGAGGATCGAACCGAAGAGCTTGCCCAACTCGAGTGCAGGGATACCGGGCGGCATATCAGGGAGATGCGAGAGGACTATCGAGCCGCCGTCTCACACCTGCGATACTTTGCGTCAATCTCGTTGGCCCACCATGGCTTCGGCCGCGAGTTGGCATCGGGATACCTGGTCGCGAAGCGAGTGCCATTGGGCGTATGCGGACAGATCATTCCCTGGAACGATCCCGTTGTGATGACGGCATTCAAGATTGCTCCCGCTCTCGCTGCCGGAAACACCGTCGTACTCAAACCTGATGAAAATGCCTGTGTTTCAGTCATGGAACTGGCGAGGATCGCCGCCGAAGTGTTCCCGAAAGGCGTTCTCAATGTTGTACCCGGCCTCGGCGAAGAGGCCGGCGCAGCCCTGATCGGTCATCCGAAAGTCAGCAAACTCGCTTTCACCGGAAGCACCGAAGTCGGCCGACTCGTGGCACACGCCGCAGCCTCACGGCTGATCTCGACCACTCTCGAACTCGGCGGCAAGAGTCCCAGCATCGTGTTTCCTGATATCGAGGACATCGATGCAGTGGTCGCCGATGCCACCGCGGGTGTCCTCATGTGCAACGGCCAATCCTGCCTGGCCGGAACACGTCTCTTCATCCACGAGGATATCTATGACGCCTTCGTGGAAAAACTCGTCGCAGGATTCCGATCATTGCGAGTCGGGCCACCACTCGAGGAGGACACCGAACTGAGTGGATTAATCCACAAGGAACATGCCGATCGTGTGATCTCGATGATCAATTCCGGAATCGAAGAAGGCGCACAAGTACTTACCGGCGGCAAACGAACGGTAGTGCCGGGATTCGAAGCCGGAAACTTCGTCGAACCGACAATTCTGGAGGTCACGAACTCGATGCGAATTGCGCAGGACGAAATCTTCGGACCTGTTTTGTGCGTCCTCAAGTGGAACAATTACGAGCAAGTGATCACAGAAGCCAACGACACTCCATACGGACTCGCTGCTGGGATCTATACCTCGAACCTGAAGAACGCCATGGAAACCGCGGACCGTCTCGATGCGGGCTGCGTCTGGATCAATCAGTACTTCAATCTGGGAGGCGGCGTCCCCTTCGGCGGATTCAAGGAAAGCGGTCTCGGGCGAGAGTTCTGCCTCGAGACGCTCAACGAATACACCCAACTCAAATCCATCACTGTCGCCACGTCGACGCCCACGACAAACCAAGGAAACACACATTGAATATCTCGGGAAATACCATCTTCATTGCCGGCGGAACCTCCGGTATCGGGCTCGCACTTGCAGTGGCATTGCAGAACGAGGGGAACAAGGTAATCATCGGTGGACGGCGATCCACTCTGCTGCAAGAGATCTCGAGCAAGCATCCGAAGATCAGTACCGTCGTCATCGACGTAGACGACCCGAAATCCATTCGAACGGCGTATGAATCCGTAACGGAGGACTTTCCCGATCTGAACGTCCTTGTGACGATGTCGGGAATCATGTACCCGGAGGACCTGAAGAACCCGGACTTCCTCGACGTCGCCGAACGAACGATCACGACGAACCTACTCGGGACTATTCGACTGGTCGGCCAGTTCATTCCGCATCTGTTGACGAAGCCGACCGCCACCATCGTCACTGTGTCATCCGCCGTCGGCTTCGTCCCACTTCCCATCACGCCCACGTACAACGCCACGAAAGCTGCCGTTCATCTCTTCACCGAGAGCATGCGCGTTCAACTCGCCGATACTTCGATCCAGTGCATCGAACTCATCCCACCGGGCGTCCGCACCACACTGATGAACCAGGAGAACTCGGAATCGGCTCTACCCCTTGATGATTACATCGAAGAAACCATTGCTCTACTGAAAGCTGACGACAACGCCACAGAGATTGTGGTCGAAGCGGCCAAGCCACTTCGTCGTGCCGAGATCAACGGTGAGTACCAGAACGTGCTGAAAATGCTCAGCTGACAGTGCCGAGTTGACACACATCGCGCAACGCTGGAGAGGGCAGTACCCTCTCCAGCACAAAGGATTTCAGCGAATATCCCCTTTAGACACCGTTCCGGAGTCCACGAACTGCATGATCGATGATCGAGCGCACCGTGTTGTCGTCGATACTCGCGTGCCCCACCAACATCCGGTAGATCAAGGGACCGAAGAAGAGATCGATCGCTTCCTCGATCTCGATGTCGTCGCGGAAGTATCCGGACTCAACACATCGTCGAATCAGTTCGGCGAAGCCGCGACGACGTTCGTCGAGGAAGAAGGTACGGAAGTATGCAGCCGTCGTCGGGTCGTTGGCACACGCGCCGACAAGTTCGGCAAAGATCGACCCGAGTGGACCTCGGTAGAACCTTCCGATGTCCTCGAGGTAATCGTTCAAATCGTCTTGCGCACTGTCGGTCTCCGGAAACGTCAAGT
Source organism: Rhodococcus sp. 008 (assembly GCF_001682295.1). Classification (NCBI taxonomy): domain Bacteria; kingdom Bacillati; phylum Actinomycetota; class Actinomycetes; order Mycobacteriales; family Nocardiaceae; genus Rhodococcus; species Rhodococcus sp. 008. The sequence goes on from NZ_CP012749.1 coordinate 1,900,629, forward strand.
GCCGGGCCATGAGCACACCGAACGCTTCAGCGGCGATCGCCTGCCGCGACGGCCAGTGCCGATACAGCGTGACTTTGCTGACGCCCGATTGCTCGGAGATCGCATCGATGGTCGCCGCCTTCATTCCCCCGGATTTCAGAAGCGCTTCCGCTGACCGAAGGGCCTTCTCGTGGGCCGCCTCGCTACGTGCACCGCTCGGAGGAGTGAGCAGTCCAGCCTGGGCGCCGGCCGAGTCTCGAAACACGCCGTCATCGGGAGCGCGCTTACCCATGTCCACTCCTTCGTCCTTCAAGACCGTGCAGCACAGAACATTTCCCGGAATCGGACGACCCGGAACAGCCCAAGGCAGCAGCTCGTCGCGACAGCTACTAGTCGTATCGTACACATGGCATCCTGAGCAGAATTAGCAAGGCCACTTCAAAGATCTCAATCACATTGCGTCCATGCATGATTCAAACAACCAGCGCAAGCCTCTCGTTTATTACTCAAAAGTAAGATAGCGTGTGGTCGTCATCACACCAGCCCGTCAAGTACCGAGAGACATACGAAACCGAAGGGTCGATCGTGGCATCAAAGATTCTCTTTCAGGGAGTGGTGGCGCTGACAGCCATTGCACTCACAGGCATCACAGCACCTACTGTCGCCGCGCAACCGTCGGCGGATTCCTTCTATCAGTACGACGGTTCGGCACCGCTGTCGTCGTATCAGCCTGGGGCCGTGCTCAAAACGAGAACCTTGCCCTATCACGTCGTCAACATCCCCACCCCGCTGCAGGCCGTGCAGGTTCTCTACCGGTCGACCGACGCTCTCGGCCGGCCGTCTGCCAATGTCACCTCGATACTTCGACCGCCCAACGCCCAGCCGGACAAAGTCGTCTCGTTTCAGTCTGCTTACGACTCAATGAACCCAGAAGACGGGCCGTCACGAGCCATCGCGGGGGACACCCCGATCGGCAGCCTTACCGCCAGCGGGCGCAATGTCGCCTTCGGCGGGACTTTCGCTTCCGGCGAAGCCGTCATGTTCGGTCCTCTACTGGCGCTGGGCTACACCGTCGTCATTCCCGACACCGAGGGCCCGAACGCGGACTTCGCGGCAGGACCCGAATACGGAATGATGACTCTCGACTCCCTCCGTGCCGCTCGCAACACATCCGAGACAGGTATTTCCGACTCAGCCGAGATCGGTCTGATGGGATACTCGGGCGGAGCAATCGCCACCAACTGGGCGTCCATCCTCGCGCCGGACTACGCCCCGGACATCAACGAGGACCTGATCGGCGCCGCCCAGGGTGGTCTGTTGGTCAACCCGGCAAACAACCTCCGGTACGCAAACGGAAGCATCGGTTGGGCAGGCGTTGTCGGGATGGCGGTCGTCGGACTTGCCCGTGCCTACGACATAGATTTCGACCCGTATCTCGGCGATCGCGGACGCGAACTCCTACCTCGGATCGAGGATGCCTCGATCGGGAACGTCATCCTGCAGTACCCGGGGGTGACCTGGCAGGACCTTGCCAAACCAGAGTATGCGAACCCCAACTCGGTGCCCGAGTACGTCGACGTGGCCAACAAGATCAACATGGGCAACGCGCCGATACCCACCATCCCGATGTTCATCGCTCAAGCCGCAAACGGAGCCCTCGAGGGCACCCAGCCAGGTGGACCGGGCGTCGGCCCTGGCGACGGAGTCATGGTTGCCGGGGACGTCCGCTCACTCGCCACTCGCTATTGCGACGCAGGTTTGTCCATCCAGTACGACCAGTACGACACCATCAGTCACGTTCCGGGTGGCGCGCTGTGGCTCCCCGGCGCCATCACCTGGCTCAACGACCGTTTCAACGGAAATCAGTTGCCGAACAACTGCTCGAACATCGCACCGGGCAATTCCCTGGCGCCGGAAGAACACGCGGTGGGCTGACGAATCCAACAGTCGCATCAGATACCGATTGCCAGATCGTCGATGTCTGCGAGCGTGCCGCCGTTTTCGAGGATGCTCGTGTAGTTCCGAAGTCGGTTCTGATCTATCTCGGTAGTGCTGACCCCTCGCTTCCAGTACCCGAAGACAACTACATCGTCCTTCGCCAGGCCGACTGTCTTGCGGAAATGCGCTCGAATGGCTCGCATCTCGTCCCGTTCCCCGGCACCCCACACCGCGTAGTCTCCTGGGTTATCGAGTTCGACGGCGTACTCGGCGAGGCCATCTTCGACATGGTGCAGCTCGAGGCCGGGGATCACGGGTAGTTCCGCGAAAGCCTCGGCGTCACCGGTGGCGACCCAGCCGACGCCGGTCAGTCCCTCGGGCCACTGAAGCAGAATCGAATAGAGGGCAGGTATCGCGGTGTCGTCGGCGAACAGTGCGACGCGGCGACCAGCGATCTCGGGAACGAGGAAGTGCGGGCGAGGACCGGTGAGTGAGAACGTGTCACCCACACGCAGGTCGGCGGCCCACCTCATCATCGGGCTGGTGTGGCCGTGCAGCACTACGTCGAAGGTCATCGAACTGCTCGGCGCGTTGCAGGTGCGCACCGTGTAGACGCGAGAGACGTCGCCGTACTGCGGACCGAGCTGGATGCGAAATGCGACGTTGGGCCGCAACCAATTCGGGTCGTCCGCCGACGAAGTCAACTGGACGGCGATGCGCAAGATGCTCTCGGTCGGCCGTTCGACGCGTTCGACGACGGCAACCACGTCGTTGAGACCGCGGTCGTGGTCTTCTCCGCGTGGCGCCTTTGCCGACGCAGACGTTTCAGTTTCTTCAGGTCGAGATGCGGTAGTCATTGATATCTCCTGATCGGTGGTTCAGTTGTGGACGGGTAGCTGACTGACAGGTCTTCGATCACGCGGAACAACAAGTGGCCGTCCGGTTTCCGGGTCTTCGAGAACCAGCGCCTCGAGGTCGAAGACTTCGCGCAGTAACTCAGGGGTGAAGACGTCCGAGGCACTGCCCTGCATGACAATTTTTCCGGACCGCATGGCAACTACGTGCGTGGCATATCTGGCCGCGAGGTTCAGGTCGTGCAGGACCGCGACCAATGTTCGACCGGACTGGTGGAGTTGGGAACAGAGGTCGAGAACCTCGATCTGGTGTGCGATGTCGAGAAAGGTGGTCGGTTCGTCGAGCAACAACACCGGGGTGCGCTGCGCAAGCGTCATGGCGATCCATACCCGCTGACGTTGTCCCCCACTCAGCTCGTCCACCAATTGGTCTGCTGCATATCGCATTCCGACTTCATTCAGGGCCTCGGAGACAACATGCTCGTCTTCGGGTGACCACTGGCGCAGCATGCTCTGATACGGATATCGGCCGCGGGATACGAGGTCTGCGACACTGATCGCTCCAGGAGAGAGCGGGGACTGTGGCAACAGGGCGATTCGCCGGGCGACTTCTTTGTTTCGATAGGACCGAATATCGTTACCGTCGAGCACAACACGACCCGATCGAGGTGCGAGCATTCTGCCGAGCGCACGCAACAATGTCGACTTGCCACACCCGTTCGGTCCGACGACGACGGTGAACCCTCCATCGGGGATCTCGAGACTCAACTCGTCCACGATGGTTCGATCGGCGTACCGTAGTTCGATCTTCTCGGCACGCAGCCGCGATGTTGGGGTGGCAGTAGTCATGAATCTCTTTCGTAGCGAGTTTTTTCAGGCCTGACGAGCGAGCAGCCAGATCAGATAGGCACCACCGAGCAGACTGGTGACGAGACCGACCGGAGTGCGGAGACCGACCTCGACCGCTTGCGCGATCAAGTCGGCGCCCGCCAGCAGAACTGCGCCGAGCAGGAAGGAAGTCGCGACAAGAACACCGCTGCGCCGTGCCAACCGTCGTGCGATCTGGGGAGCGGCGAGCGCCACAAATGCGATGGGGCCGGTGGCCGCGGTCGCCGCGCCGGTGAGCGCGACCGCAAGCAGAATGCCGGCAAATCGGTATCGCTCCACGGAGATCCCGAGCGAGGACGCAGCGTCGTCGCCCATCTCCATCATGGTGACGCGCCGGGACACCACGACGAGAGCAGGAACGAGAACACCGACGGCGATCGCAACACTGACCGCGTGTGGCCAACCGCGCCCGGTCAGCGAGCCGGCCGTCCACTGCTGCACAACGGTGGCGTCGTCGATATCCGCACGCACCACCAGGAACGACATCACGGCGCTCAGCATCGCGCCCACGCCGATACCGACCAAGACAAGTCGAAGACCGCCGCTGACGCCGTCTTTGCGTGCCAGCGCGTACACCAGAAGCGCCGTCAGCATGCCGCCGAGAACAGCGGCGCCCGCGGTCTGCAGTACCCCGCCTCCGAAGAAGACGATCTGAACCACGGCTGCAGTCGCAGCGCCGGTGGTGAAACCGATGATGTCCGGCGAGCCGAGAACATTGCGCGAAAGCGTCTGGAAAACCGCGCCGGCCACACCGAGGCTTCCGCCCACGCCGATCGCCGTGATCAGCCGCGGCAGCCTGCGATTCTGGACGGACCGAACCGCCGCTGGGGCGCCTTCGCCGTGCAGGGCACGCCATACTTCACCCAAGGACAGATCCAGGGTTCCATACATCAGCGTGGCAAACGAGAGCGCCGCCAATGCCGCACTGATTGCCACGGCTACGAACAGCACTCGCGGAACTATCCGCCACGAGTACGACCCGATTCGAACCACCCAACCGCGGAACAGCGGTGGAACCGGCTGCGCTGCAATCGCATTCACAGCGACGCCACCCGCCGCGAGCGAACAAGCGCAACAAACAAGGGGCCACCGAGCACCGCCACGGCGATCCCCGTCTGCAGATCTCCCGGCGCTGTGGCAACGCGACCGAGAACGTCGGCCAAGAGCAGAAATGCCGGGGCGACAACGAGCACGCACGGCAGAAGAAATCGCAGATCCGGCCCGACGACGCCGCGCACGATGTGCGGCGCAGCCAGGCCCACGAATCCGAGCGGTCCAGCCGCCGCAGTTGCGGCCCCTGCCAGCAGGATGACTGCGACAGCGGATCCGACCCGTGCGGGTCCGGTGCTGGCACCGAGCCCTTTGGCGACATCCTCGCCGAGCGCGATTGCGTTGAGTGGACGAATCAGCAACAACGACAACACGATACCGACGATGACGAAGGGCAGAACAGTGACGATCACGTCTCCGCCGCGGCCTTGCAACGAACCCACTGCCCAAAATCGGAACTGATTGAATGCGGCCTCGTTGCTTATGAGAACCATGCTGGTGAGAGCCGTGATCGCCGTCGCAACAGCGGCACCGGCAAGCGCCATGCGCGCTGGGGTCGCGGCGCTGCGATGCGCCGACCCCAACATGTACACACCTACCGAGGCAACGGCCGCGCCGGCAAGCGCGAACCACAGATAGCCGCCGACCGAAGTCACCCCCAGATAGGCAATCGCAATGACGACTGCTGCTGATGCTCCGGCGTTCACACCGAGTAGTCCCGGATCGGCCAGAGGGTTGCGGGTGATCGACTGCATCAGCGCGCCGGCCAGTCCGAGCGCGGCCCCGACCACAAGCCCGAGAATTGTTCGAGGCAAACGTGATTCGATCACAATCAGGTGCTCGTTGTTACCGGCGTCGTAGGAAAGAACTGCATCGAGGACAGTGGAGACGGGGATGTTGCGTGAGCCGATGACGAGTCCGCCGACGGATGCCAGCACGATTACAACGATGGAGACGAGGACCAACAACCCCGCACGCGCGGCCGTCCCGGACCGCGGTGGCGCTTCGGTCCGGGACTGCACAGAAACACCCACGCGGTCATCCACCGAACGTGGACACCAGCGACTCGACCGTCTGCTTTGCACTGAAGTAGTCGAGACGGAAGGCTGCCGTTCCCGTCGCGTATACCCGATCACCCTTGACCGCAGGTTGATTCGCAAGGAGCGGGTCGGCCGCGAGTTGCTTCTCCACGTCCTTGGGCCCCATCGAGACGGCAAACAGCGTCTGCGCCCCGTCTAGTGCGGCAGACATGTTTTCGGAGCTGACGATCGCGACGCCGGAGGCACCCCGCTTGTCCGGAGCGACAAACTGCTCGGCGGGCTCGGCATAGGTGAAGCCGAGCGAGGCCAGCAGATTGCCCTGCGGGCTGTCGGCTCGGAACGTCCAGACACCGTCGGCACCCATGTAGACCAGTGCCGTCACCGGCTGCTCGGGAAGTTTGATCTTCGCGGCTTGGGTGGTGACCCAGCTGTCGTATTCGTCGACGGTTTTGGCGGCCTCGCTCTCGAGTCCGGTGACAGTCCCGAGCTGATCAGCGAGCTCCTCCCAGGAGCTGGCGCCGTAGTCGAGAAGAACAGTGGGTGCGATGTCGCTCAGCTGTGAGTAGGCGTCGAGTGTCGAGTCGCCGCCGTTAGCGGAGCCGATGATCAGATCGGGCTCGAAGGTCTCGATCGCGTCGAGGTCCAGCTCGAGATTTCGGTAGAGCACCGCGACGCCACGATCAGCCGCCACGCCCGACCACTGGGAGAAAAACCCCTGGTCATCGGTCATTCCCGACGGCGTTGTCGCCGCACTCGCGACCACCGGCGCTCCGATCGCAAGCAGCGTGCCGGTCAACGACGGCGAGGTGGACACGATCCGAGTCGGCTTTGCAGTGATCTCGGTACTACGGCCGCCGTGATCGACGGTGCGCGGCCAGCCCTCGGTGGCCCCGGAGGTTTCCTGGGTGCCCTCGGTTCCGGTGTCACTACCTGACGAATTCGAGCAGCCGGCAAGAGCGAGGGCGACGACCGCGGCGAGTACTGCCGCCGTCGGGCGTAGAGATCTGCGCATGAGATGTGGCTTTCTGAAGATACGAGAGTGCGCCGCTGCGAACGCAGTCGGCAGAGGTAAAGTTAGCCATACTTAAGTCGCAAGGGTTGTCCAGGAGCGCCAACGTGTTACCACTATCGGGAAGGTCGGACGCAATCGACTTGGGGCCGATCCGCGCCTGCCGCACCGAGCCAAGCATCGGCCGCTCACCGCTGTTGTTCTGGGTTCTCGCAGGTAGTGGACGCGTCAGGACCGGATCGACCGTCTACGAGGTGCCGGCGGGCGAGTTGCTGTGGATCCCGGCGGGCGTGCGATATTCGATGGAGACGGACTCGGAATCCGTCGCGTTTCCCATCCTGCTTCCGCCCTCGAACGGCGTCAGCGCCGGGCCGGCTACCGTGACGCGTCTGCGCGTTCCGCCCGGATGGGAAGACAGACTGATCCACGAGTTCGTTCACAACCTGGGCTATCTGCGCGGCGACGCTGCACACCCGTCGTCCTTGTTCGAAATGATTACCCGGGCCGACGACGGGGCCACCTCGCTGCCGCAATTGCCGCAATCACGGGAAGCGTTCGAGATCGCGCACGCCCTGTTGCGAACACCTGGCACCGACGACACCGAGGCACAATTCGCGAAGCGTGCCGGGATCAGCATTCGAACGCTCCAGCGATACTTCGTGGAAGAAACCGGCCTCACCTTCACGCGCTGGCGGCTTCGAGCTCGGATCGCCGCGTCGTTGGAGTACCTGAAGCAGGACCGCGAGATCGGTTGGATTGCAAACGAAGTCGGCTTCGAAACGGGCAGCGGATTCACGCGTGCGTTCCGGTCCCAGATGGGAGAGAGCCCGAGCGACTATCGCCGCCGGGCCCTCTCCGGTCCAACCGATCGCAGCGTGGACACCGACAACGATCAAGCATTGGTCCGCATGCTCGCAGAGACCAGGCAGCCCGGGGAAACAGCGCCGCCGATACCGGCCAATGCGACGTGGCCGCGCGTCAACGGCGCCCACGTCGCCGTGTGGGTCTACCGAGGCCAAGCCCGGGTGGACGTCGCGGACCGCAGCTGGGAACTGCGCACCGGAGAGGCCATGATTCTTCCTGCAGGCGTCCTCAATACCGTCACGGTTCCGACTGGTTCACTGCTTCTGCCGCTCGGCTTCCGTTCCTCGAACGGGTCGACCGTATCTGCCGACGCCCTCGAGACCGTGCAGTTCTCCCCCGCTGACGAGTTGGCATTGCTGCACACTTTCGTCGCCGCATACACGCCCTTGCGCCCGCGCGGCCACGACAGCGCCATGGCATTCGACATCATCGCCACCGGCCCTCTTGCACAACCGGTTTCGAACACCTCGCCCGCCGCTTCGATTGCCACACGACTGGCAGCGACGACCGCCGCCCGCCCGGCCGACCCTCGCACTCTGGACGAGTGGGCGCAAGAGTTCGGTACTGACGCAGCCAGGCTGCGCCGGGAGTTCCGTATCGAAACCGGCACCACGTATCCGCAGTGGCGATCGCTTTCACGGATGACCCAGGCACGCACCCAACTCCAACTCGGGGTTGCACCCGGCACGGTGTCGAGGAACCTGGGTTACGCGCACCTGCCCGCATTCAGCCGAGCGTTTCGCACTGCGCACGGGATCTCACCGCAGCGCTTCCAAGCCCAGTCCGTCGAACGCGCCCTCTGGTTACGTTCTGTGCCGCGCGCCGCGGAGCCGAGCGCTCGGGTTCTTCACACCCACTGAACGAGTTGCCACACGATTCCGTTGGCGTCGACGAACTGGCAGTAACGCTCACCCCACGGTTCCGTCTCCGGTTCGGTGACGACGGAGGCACCTTCAGCAGCGATGCGGGCGAACTCGGCGTCGACATCGTCGACCACGAATGCAATGAGCAAGCCTTGACCGGCCGGACCTGCGACGAAGTCGGGCTTGAACGTCCCGAGCCCGGTGCGCAGGAAGACCACGTTGACCCCGGCATCCGGATGATTCAGGGAAACGAAGCCGTCATCGGCCATGGCCTCGGTGAAACCGAAATGGGTTTTCGCGAAGTCTGCCGATGCGTCGGTGTCGGCGACGTTCAAGGACAGAGCAGTGCTGGTGATTTTCATCGTGGGCCTCCCATGATCGATAAACCTTATGCAGTGCATACAGTATGCACCGTATAAGGTATACCACCGTTGAGGTATTCCCGATTTCTGGAGACGACTGATGGCACGCGAACTGATCGACCTGCTCTGGCGCGATCACCCCCTCGCGCCGAAGGGTGGCACCCGCGGCCCGCGAGCGAAGGTCACCACCTCACAGGCGGTCGACGTCGCGATCTCCGTCGCGAATACCGACGGCCTCGACGCCGTGACGGTCCGCCGATTGGCCGCCGAACTCGGAATCTCGGGCATGGCGGTGTACACCCACGTCGGATCCCGCGACGATCTGCTGGTGCTCATGGTCGACGCCGTACACGGACACAGCCCACTCCTGCCGTACGGGAACATGACCTGGCGCCAACGTGTGCGTCGGGTCGCCGAGGAAGAACTTGCCCTCTATACGGAGCATTGGTGGCTCCTGGACATCTCCGATCAGCGCTCCGCGTTGGGTCCGGGAACTATCGCGAAGTACGACCACGAACTTCACGCCTTCGACGGCACGGGACTGAGCGACATCGACCGGGACTCCGCCCTGACATTTGTCGCCGACTTCGCCCGATCCTCGGCGCAAGCGCGGCGCCCTGACCCCCGAGCAGCCGACATGGCCGAGGTGTGGTCGTCCTGGAACCAGCGTCTGGCTGCTTATCTCGGCGACGACTTCCCGCTGGCGCAGCGAGTCGGAGGGGCGGCCGGCGAGGCCAAGAACTCCCCGTACAGCCCCGAGGCGGCCTGGGAGTTCGGGCTGGACCGGGTACTGGACGCCCTGGACGGCCTCATTCACATCGAATGACATTCCTGCAATTCGTGGGAGACAATGTGTCCGTGCAGCGTTTCGGTTGGTCTCGACGGTCCGACGGCGACCCTTCGTTGTTCGAACCGCGAGAGCTGTTGCACGCCTACGAGAATCGATCGACCCGAGAGATACGAGATTCCGGCGAGCTTCTCATCGAGATTCCGCTGAGCGACGCGAGCATCGTCGAGATCACCGTTCTTGATGCCTCTGCGGGCTGGATCGACTCCCGCGTGCGAGGACTCTGCAGTTCACTGGACAAGATCGACCGCCGGGCTCAACGCGTACTTCGAGGGGGATTCAGCATCGGCTGGATCGAACTCGAATCGGAGTGCCACGGCGTCATCGACTACTGGGAAAACGGGGTCAACAACGAATACCCCATCTCCATCGTGTGGAACGGAAACTCCTGGGAAGAAGCGGCAAGCACCTAGCCTCGATATCAGCGGCATATATCCGCGAAGACGGGGTAGACGAGTACATACCAGCGGCACATCGACTCAACTCCAGGCGTGGTGGACAATGTTTCTCAGCGACCAGTCAATTCGTCACCACACCCGCCGTTTCGGAGCAGCTCTGTCGCCTTCACACAAGTGGCCTCCGCCCACCGAAACACAGCGCATCGCACGCTGGAGTGAGCGGTCGGAGATGCTCGGCGCGCTGTCGGTACTCCTGTTCTGGGCTTTCGGCTTCGGCATCCTGCTGGGCGTCGGCGCGATCACAACAGGAATCTTCGCGCTCCGACGTCACCCGAAGAAGTCTGGCGGGCATCTGCTCTCGAATGCCCGCCAGCTGCCATGGGATGCAATAGTCGGCCTCTTCACCGGATTCATCGGTCTGGCACTGAGCGGCTGGTTCTTCGTCGTGGTCCTACCCAACATGTAGCCCTCTGCTAGCCGAGTCCGTTCGCGGAGGTGGCCAGCGCTCGGAGTTCACGTCGGAGGATCTTGCCGGTAGTGGTGAGCGGCAAGCTGTCGATGAACGTGATCTCCCTCGGGTACTGGTAGAAAGCAAGGCGACTTTTCACGTGGGTCTGCAACTCCTGACGGAGCTCCTCCGAGGAGTTCGACCCCTCGGACAGTACGACAAAAGCGTGAACCGCTTCGCCGCGCAACGGATCCGGAACACCGATGACACCTGCCATGGCTACCTCGTCGTGCGAGAGCAGGCACTCTTCGATCTCTCCGGGGCCGATTCGGTACCCCGCGGACGAAATGACGTCATCGGCACGTCCCTGATACCAGAAGTTCCCGGCGTCATCAGTCCGACCCAGATCACCGGTGTGAATCCAACCGTCGTACACCTTTTCATCGGTCTTCGACGGCTGGTTCCAATATCCGAGGAACTGTCCGGGGTTGCCTGCCTTCACACAGATCTCGCCTACCTCACCAATCTCGACCGGCTCGCCGAGTGGATCGAGGAGGGTGACTTCGAAGCCGGGGAAGGCGCGGCCCATCGAACCGCTGGCGGGACTCCACTTCGACCGCGACGTGCCGATGGTCAGATTCATTTCCGTCTGCCCGTAGAACTCGTTGACAGCTACGCCGAGAGTGCTCGCAACCCAGGCTTGCAGCGCGTCACCGAGTGCCTCACCACCGGTTCCCAATGCCCGCAGCTGAATACCACGCGCAGCAGTCTTGTCGACGCCGATGCTTCGCATCTGCTTGAGGGCAGTGGGAGGAATGAAGGCGCCCGTCACCTTGTGACGGCTCAGAATCTCGACCGCACGCGAAGGCGTGAATTTGTCGGGCGTCGCAACTACGGGGCACCCCAACGCAAGTGCGGGGAACAGTACGTCGAACAAACCACCGATCCAGGCCCAGTCTGCCGGCGTCCAGAAGACGTCTCCCAGCTGCGGAGCATTGTCGAACGCCGTCCGCATACCGGGCATGTGCGCCAGGAGAATTCGGTGCCCGTGGAGCGCGCCTTTCGGATTCCCGGTCGTCCCTGAGGTGTAGATGATGATGGCATGTGAATCGGGGCCCGTGGCTACCAGTTCACTACTTTCTGCGGCATCGTCGACGAGGCTGTGGAAATCGAGGATTTGCACGGGCGTCGAATCGGAGAGCCGATCGAGCCTTCTGACCACGATTACGGCTTCGAGACCCGGTATCTCACCGATTCCGTCGGCAACTCTTTCATAGCAGTCCTTCTCGACCACAAGAACTTTCGCGCCGGAGTCACGCATCCGATGTACTAACGCATCCGATCCGAACTTGACCGAAAGTGGAACGGTGACCATTCCGGATCGGAAGGCGCCCAGATGTGTCGCCAGAACCTCGATTCCCTGTGGGACCATCACACCGACGCGATCGCCTGAGACCAGGCCGAGATCCGCGAGCACGGTCGCGAACTTTCGGCTCATCGTGGCGACTTCACCGAATGTGTACCGCGCCCAGTGCCCACCGGTGTCTACGACGAGGGCCAGATCATCGGGATTCTGTACATCGACACATGCGTGCGCAATGTTGAAGTGCTCTGGCACAGCCCATTCGAAGTGTTCTGCTTCGAGGTCCTGCCACCATGACATATGCCGCCGAGAACTCACCGAGCACCCACTTCGAGGTCGAGGGAATGGGTCTCGCCTACCAGGAATGAGAATTCGCCGGAGAAGACAAGGTCTCCGTCTTGGTTGACGAGTGAGCCTTTCGACGTCACGATCGCGGTCTCACCGTCCGAGCGAGGGCGCACCGACAGCACTTCCGACACCGCATGCACCGAGTCGCCGAGGTAAGTCGGCCGGTGGAATCTGACCTGATCGAGCCCGTAGAAGCACTGCAGGTAACGGGGGTCCAACTCCACCAGACCGAGCAAGGTGGACAACATGAGGGCACCGTGGGCGATCTGGCGACCGAAGCGCGTCTGCTGCGCGTAGTCGGGGTCGAGGTGAAGGGGATGGCGGTCCCAGGTGAGGTCGGCGAAACTTCGCACATAGTCTTCGGTGACGACCCGCGGGTCCGTCACCGCAATGTCTCCGACAGAGATCTCTTCGAAACTCTTTGTGATCATTGAAGTTTCCTCTATTAGTTGACAACCGTGGAGCGTTGATCGACCGGCGGCAGATACGCCCCGTTGTCATCGATGTACATGTCGCGACTTCCTTCGTCGAGGTCGGTGTCACGGACGAAGTAGACGCTGATCAGCGAAATAACAGACAGGGCAGCGATATACACAGCGACCGCAAGCGATCCACCGGTTGCGCGAACCAACATGGCGGCAACCATCGGCGCGATTGCACCACCCAAGAGCACCCCGATCTGAAAAGCGATGGACGCTGCGCTGTACCGCACCCGTGCGTCGAACAGTTCCGCGATGAACGTCGCCTGCGGCCCGTACGAGATGCTGAGCATGAATGCGCCGACTGCCAATGCGCCGGTGGTGATCCAGAAGTTGCCGGTATCTATCGCGGCGAATGCAACGAAGACCCACACTCCCATGCCGGTGATGCCGACCATCAGGATCCGGCGTCGGCCGAATTTTTCGGACAGTTGACCGAAGATCGGAATGAAGATGACTGCAACGAGCGCGGACACCATGACCGCTCCGAGCATGAGGTTTCCGGACAGCAGATCGAACTGATCGGCGTAGGTCAGGCTGTAGGTGTTGAGGATGTAGAAGTAAGCGCCCGTGCTGATCATCGAACCTGCGGCAAGAATGATTTGACGAGGGTAGTTCTTGAACGCGTCGACCATCGGAATCTTGACCGCAGTGTTCTGCTGCTTCACGCGAGCGAATGCGGGAGTCTCTTCCAACGCGGTGCGAATGTAAAGCCCGACGGCGACCAACGCGATACTCAGCAGGAAGGGAATTCTCCACCCCCACACCAGGAATTGGTCCCCGGTGAGCGCCTTGGTGCCGAACATGACGGCCGTCGCCAGCAGAAGGCCAGCAGGCACACCGACCTGCGGCATACTGCCGTAGAAACCGCGGCGGTTCTTGGGTGCGTATTCCACAGCAGTCAGAACTGCACCGCCCCACTCACCCCCGACGCCGAAGCCCTGAATCAGTCTCAGCAATACGAGAAGAATCGGGGCCCACACACCGATCTGGGCGGAGGTCGGAAGGACGCCGACCAGGAACGTCGCTGCTCCCATCAAGAGAAGTGCGAGCACCAAGACCTTCTTGCGTCCGATGCGGTCGCCGAAGTGGCCCATCACAACACCGCCGAGTGGCCGCGCCAGGAAGCCGACAGCGAAGGTGGCGAAGGAAAGAATTGTCGCCAGCGCGGGGTCTGCGCCCGAAAAGAACAGCGGCGCAAAGACCAACGCGGCGGAGGCGCCGTAGATCTGAAAGTCGTACCACTCGATCGTGGTGCCGACCAGAACCGATCCGGCCACACGCCGCAGGGCAGGCCTGTCGACAGTTGCGGGAGATGGGGGATTCGCGTCGTTCATGTCATTGCTCCTTGTATGGAGTGCCCTGTTAGCTCTCGCACCGAGAGGGAGGCTCGACAAGGAGACTATGCAGTGACCCAGGGCACAGTCAAGCGTATTTCAATCGATCGATTGATTATTTGAGATGCAATTTGCCAGTTCACAAACAGCTATCAATCGACTGATTGACAGCCGGTCGATTTCGGCGGCGATGCTAGCATGATTGGGCAACCAACCGAAATGAGGATCATGGACCTGGGGCGCGTTCAACGGGCGGCAGTCACGCTGTTCGCGACGAAAGGATTCGCCGCCACCGGCATTCGTGAGCTCGGAGCCGAAGCCGGCATCAACTCGGCAACGCTCTACCACTACGTCGGCAGCAAAGAGTCACTGTTGGCCTCGATCATTCGGTCCTGCCTCGACGAGCTGACGCAGTCGGGAGAGCGGGCAATGCGCCGAAGCGCCGATCCCGTAGTCCAGCTCGCCGGCCTGGTGTCGTCACACGTCGGCATTACCGCCGTCAACCAACTGACTGCCCGCGTCGCCGAGTACGAGATGCGCGGGTTGACCGGAGACAACCGCATCGAGTTGCAGACCCTGCGCGACGAGTACGAGCAACTTTTCGGACAGATCCTCGAACGCGGACAACGCGTGGGCGCCTTCGACATCGAAGATCTGGCATTGAGCCGACTCGCGATACTCGAGATGTGTACCGGGGTCGCGCATTGGTACCGGCCCGGTGGGCGTCTCGAGTTGGAAGATGTCCAGCGATTCTTCGTCAGCACCACGTGCAAGCTTCTGTCGGTTCCGTCCGACGAACTGCACGGTGTGGAGTTCATTCACGACGTCCGAAAGCTGGACAGCGAGCCCGAGACTCAGTCCTCCGAGATCTGGGGAACCACTGCACAGAGCGAATTCGCGCGACAGTCCGAGCTTTAACCGCCCCCCGAAACTCCCGGCTCTGGTACGAACTGAACATGCAACTACCCGCGGACAGTCATGTTCACAGCGAGTGGTCGTGGGACACCGGTGGACCGCTGTCGCACGCATCCGGACGAATGCAACAGACTTGCGCGCGTGCCGAAGCAATCGGATTGCCGGCGTTGGTGTTCACCGAGCATCTCGACTTCGATGCTCGGTGGCGCACAACCGCCGCAGATCTGATGCCCCATCAACATCACCTGCTGAGCACCGACGGCTATGTCCGCGCACCGATCCTCGACGTCGACGGCTATCTCGACAGCATCGAACGATGCCGACACCGTTTTCCTGAATTGCGGATACTCACCGGCGTCGAGTTCGGACAACCGCACCTGCACGAAGCGCAGGCGTCGCACCTCCTTGATCTCGGTGTCATCGACCGGGTATTGGGTTCCTTGCACACGCTCGAAGTCGGCGACGATCGGAGTGAACCGAACACTCTGTTTCGAAAGTGGAGCGCCGACGAAGTCATGTGGGCATACCTCGATGAGATCCCGCGTATGGTGGCTGACTCTCGGACCTTCGAGGTGTTCACCCATATCGACTACGCGGTGCGTGCATGGCCGATCGAAAGTGCCGGACCTTTCGATCCCCGTCGATTCGAAGAGGGATTCCGAAATGCGATGCGCGCCATCGCCGACAGCGACCGGATCCTCGAGATGAACACCCGTCGGCTGTGGCCCTGGATACCCCAATGGTGGAGCGAAGAGGGAGGTAAAGCGGTGACATTCGGCAGCGATGCACATGTGCCCGAAGCTCTGGCAGCCAATTTTCCGGAAGCGACCGCGATGCTCGCACACTACGGATTCCGTCCGGGTCAACGTCCCGAAGAGTATTGGACCCGCTGATCCGCCTGATTCCCAGACCGATATTTCCGTGAACTCGGGTTGTCGGAGACGGATCAACCCGCAATAGTCGATGTATGGATCGGTACAAAATCACGATGCCCGACGGCTCTTCGACCGAGGAACCTTTCAATTCCGACAAGGAAGCAATCACTTGCGCAGTGGATGCGAACCGAGGAGTCAGCAAGAACCTCGTAGTCGAAAAATACACGGCCGACGGTCATCTGGTTCCAACCGCGCAGGCGCCTGCGAAACACACAGGTCGTCACAAGAAGAACCGTTCGAAGAGTTGAAAACTCGACTAGTTCACAACTCTCGAACTCGGTGTGTGGCGACCGGATGCGTGACGCAGAAGTAGTTGGATCGCGTGCTCGACAGTTGCACCGAGGACAGCTTCGGGGTCGCCCGAGAAAACCTGCTTCTCCGTTTCGGCGGTCCCATGGTCGACGACTCCGAACCACACAGTTCCGGGTCGAACGTTCTCCTGGGTATCAGGACCGGCTTCACCGGTGACGGCCAGCGCCAGCGACGCACCCATCAGAGTGGCGGTGCTGTGCGCCATGACCCTGGCTGCCTCTTCGCAGACCACTGGCCCGTCCGGAACATGAAGTACGGAATGTTTCACCTCGCGGGTGTACGCGACGATCCCACCACAAAACCACGATCCGGCGTCCGGCGCCTTTCCCAGATGTGCGGCGATGTTCCCGGCAGTCAACGATTCCGCCGTCGCCACCGACAGACCGTGTTCCTCTACTGCCGCAGCCAATTGCCTGCACATATCGTCGAGATCCTTGTCCGACGGAAGCTCGGGTCGTGGATCGCCATTCATATGTTCCTCCTCCTGCAGTCCGATCGGTGACTTCGACAAGACATTGAAAGTTCTCGAATGCCCATTCCAACCGTGCCTTACAGCTCACTGCCCCCTTGCGAACTGCACCCTTCGAAAGTGCGTCGAGCGCACTCGTCGATCACATCAGCTACACGTGACCGACGCGTGAGTTGACGGCGCTGCACGATCGCCCCGTTTCCGTTACTGAACACCTTGTCCAAGGAGGCCGTGACCTGCTCGAATTCTCCGAATGCAGTCAACGCAGGTTCGACGTGATCCACCAATTGCCGAACCGCCTGGTGTGCAGTCAGCAAGCGCACGGATTCCACGTCCAGCGACCTCCCGTCGAGTCCGTCACGCGCCGCCCGCCAGCAAGCCGCGCGGAGTAGCTCGTGATCGACGGCAGGCGCTGCTTCACCTTTCGTGATCGCGGCGGATGCGGTACCGACGAGTGCCTGCACCAGTGTGGCCAGAGTCATCGTCTCCTCCACGGTGGCGGGCACGTCGCTGATCCGAATCTCCACGGTGGGAAGGTGATCCGACATGCGCACATCCCAATAGACCATGTGTGGATCGAGAATGACCCCTGTCTCCAGCATTGCTGCAACAGCATCTTCGTAGTGCGCCACGGACTCGAAGTAGGGCGGCGGACCCGAACTGGGCCATCGGCCGAACAGAACGTAACGCCAACTCGCATAACCGGTATCGCGACCGGCGCTGATCGGAGAGTTCGCCGTCAGTGCCAACAAGGTCGGTAACCATGGGCGCAGATGGTTGATGATCTGGACCGATCGTTCTCGATCTTCCACACCGACATGAATGTGGCAACCACACATCACACCTTCGGTGATCGCTCCGAATTGACCGGCCATTCGCTGGTATCGCGACGTTTGAGTGATCTCGTCTACCGGCGGATCGTAGAACGGCGTCCCGACTGCGATGAGTTGACAACCCACACGGGCAGCGGCGTCGGCGGTGACGGCACGCGACTCACAGAGTTGATCACGAAGATCACGAATATGGTTTCCGATCGACGTGGACGTCTCCACCTGACAGCGCGTGAGTTCGAGTTGCAGCGAGATACCGAGTTCCCGCCCGGCGGCAGCAACCTCGGAGTTGCGCAGAGCGGGATGTCCAGTCTGCGGATCGCAGAGCAAGAACTCCTCTTCGACACCGAGAGTCGGTGTACCTACCGAGAATATGTCGGGAGTCGGCTTCGCGTTCATAGGCCTTCCTCGCACCGGTTTTCATCCACTTCCGATACTTCGAGCGTACGACCTTCTACCCCTTTCGGCACTACTCCAACCGTTTCATCCAGTCACCGATCGGGTAGTTGCCCTGTGGACCGACGACGAGCGAAGAATCGCAAGTCTTCATGAGCTCAGGATGGAGTGTGCCGTGACAAACGCGAGCGAAAGTTCACCGGTAGATGACGAACACACAAATCGATCGCACGTAGGGGAGGCAATCAGCGACGGTCGCAACTATCCCGGATACCTGCTGATCGGGCTGGGTCTGGCAACACTCGGATTGACCTTGGTGGCAGCAGGTTACGGATTTCGTGGTTGGGCAGTCATTGCCGGCGTCGTGTGCGTGGTGTCCTTCATCGTCGGAACACTGGCCATCTTGATGGAACACCGACGGGTCAAACGACTGGAAGGTCAGGAACTCTTCGATCAAGAAGGGCACTGAACCGACCGCTCGAGTCGTATTCTGCACAAGCAGAATACGACTCGAGCAGAACACAGCTCAGTGAGTGCGGAGTTGCTCGATCAGCTCACCCTTGTTCAGCTTCGAATAGCCGTGCAGATCGAGTTCCTTGGCACGTTTCTTCAGCTCGTCGACTGTCCACTCCTCGTACGGCGAGGATTGTCCGCCGGACTTGGCGACATTCGACCGCCCTCGATTGGCGGCCGCATTGGAGATTCGGGCCGCCTTCTCCTTGGAATCGCCCTTCTCGCGTAGCTCTTCGTAGAGTTCTTGATCCTTGAGTTGAGGTTGTGAGTCCTTGCGAGCCACTGTTTCGTCCCTTCACTCGTCTTCACTCCGACGGTGTGGCCGAACTGGCAATTCGGCCACACCGCAGGTTCGAACGTACGTCGGCACTCAGGATGTAGGCGGCACCTCGAAACGCCCCCACACGCGGTGCGTCTTCAGAAGCTGAGCCAGCGAGGCGAGCGCTCCTTCCGCGTCTGCATCGACGACGACTCCCAATGCAGACTCGTCGATACCGGCCGCAGCCAGCGCACTCATGCTCTCTCCCCAACCACCAATTGCCTTGCTGTGACGATACATTTCGTTCAGCAGAGTCTCCACCCGTGGATCCAACTTGCCCTCGCCGATCCGAGAAACGTCGCCGCTCAGCAGGATTGCATCGAATTCGATCGAACGAGCTGTGAGGTACGTTCGCTGCACCGTCACCGCGTCGTCACCGTCCCCGATGGTTCCGCCGTGCGGGCCGAGGATCAGCGGCACCATGCCGGCGTCGAAGATCTTGTCTCGAACGGCGACAACCGTTTCGAGATCGGAGTTCTCATCGACCAGTAGTGCGATGATCCTTCCGTCTACCGGCCATTCCGCACCAACCTGGGACAGTGCAGGGCTGAGCTCCGGATCACTCAACGGCTCGGTCGGTTCGGGAACCGGAAGGCCAAGCCCCCCTGCGACGATCGACACGAGACCCGCGTCGATATTTGCCAAGATGCCCAGATTCCGGGTCTTGATGTTCTCCTCGTAGCACTTACCCAATTCGAAGGTATACGCCTGCGCGACGTGCTCCTGTTCGACAGGGGAGAGACTGCGATAGAAGAGTCGAGCTTGCGAGAAGTGATCGTCGAACGATGCCGGCGCCTGCCTCACCTTTCGCCCTGAAACTTCTTCGGGCACCTCGATATAGGCCGCGCTCTCCGCCGAGGCCAAGAACGGGCACCCACCGTCCAACGAATTGGGATGGTACGGCGCAACTCCGGTATGTACACCGTCCTGATGAAAGCCGTCGCGAAGCATGTCGTTGACAGGCGCGTGAGGCCGGTTGATCGGGATCTGATCGAAATTGGGGCCACCGAGTCGCGTGATCTGGGTGTCGAGGTACGAGAACAAACGTGCCTGCAGGAGACGATCGTTGGTGATGTCGACACCCGGAACCAAGTGACCCGGATGGAATGCAACCTGCTCGGTCTCGGCGAAGAAGTTCGTCGGATTGGCGTCGAGTGTCATCGTTCCGATGACCTGAACCGGCGCGAGTTCTTCGGGCACGATCTTGGTGGGATCCAATAGATCTATGCCTTCGAACATTTCGTCTTCGGTATCAGGGAACACCTGCACGCCCAGATCCCAGGACGGATATGCGCCCGCCTCGATGGCGTCGGCAAGATCGCGTCGATGGAAATCCGGATCCACACCGCCGGCGATCTGCGCTTCCTCCCACACGAGTGAATGCACTCCGGCGGCCGGCTTCCAGTGGAATTTCACCAGATTCGTCTCGCCGTCGGCATTCACGAGCCTGAACGTGTGAATACCGAAGCCCTCCATCATGCGATAGGAGCGCGGGATGCCGCGATCGGACATGTTCCACAATGTGTGCGCCGTGGCCTCGGTGTGCAGCGACACGAAATCCCAGAATGTGTCGTGCGCGCTCTGCGCCTGCGGGATCTCGCGGTCCGGGTGGGGCTTCGCGGCATGGATGATGTCCGGGAATTTGATGCCGTCCTGGATGAAGAACACCGGGATGTTGTTGCCCACCAGGTCGAAGACACCTTCGTCGGTGTAGAACTTGGTGGCGAAACCGCGTGTGTCGCGTACGGTGTCCGCCGAACCTCGTGAACCCAGCACCGTCGAGAACCGCACGAACACCGGGGTTCGAGCACCGGAAGCGAACACCGATGCTTTACAGATGTTTTCGGCCGCGCCATTCGCCAGGAACGTTCCGTGTGCGGCCGCCCCGCGGGCGTGGACGACGCGCTCCGGAATTCGCTCGTGATCGAAGTGTGTAATCTTCTCACGCAGGTGGTGGTCTTGAAGAAGAGTCGGGCCGCGCTCGCCGGCAGTGAGTGAGTGGTCGGTCTCGTAGAGACGTGTACCGGTTGCGGTGGTGAGGTACTCCCCCCGCTGGCCGCGACCGTTTCCCTTCACCTTCTCCTCGGCACCCGCGACGGTACGCACCTCCGGCTGCCGCTGGTCATCCTTGGGCGGCAACGGCTGTCGAGGCTTGACCGGCTCTTTCAGGTCCGGCGCTTTCGGGGCCGGTGCACCTGGGACGGACTGAGATGAAGGCATCGAACAGCTCCTCTTGATCGTCATGCTGGGCGCAAGAATCTTGTTACGCCTTATGTAAGTAGAGATTTCAAACTGAACGCGGAGCCACGACTCACCCCCGGCTGGGATCAATCCCAGGCCGAGGGTGACGAGTGCGTCAGGGCTATTGCTCGGACTTCTGTCGCGCTTCGTCCGCGGCCGCTTCTGCGCGAGCCTTCTCGGCTTCTGCCTCTTTCTTCGCGACTTCTCGCTGGCTTTCGGCCTTGTCCTGCTGGGCGCGGCCCTCTCGGGTCAAACTGTCGTTTCCGGAAACCGCACCCACGGCTTCCTTGGCCTTACCCTTGACGTCCTCTACGACGCCTTTGATTCCCTCGCTGGGACCGCTCTTGTCATCTGGCACGTTGACCCTCCAATACGTTTCGGATTGTTGCTCAGGAATCCCACACAGGTAGGAATCCCCCACAGAAGGCCCTACCCCGTCGAAATTCGCATAAACATCCGTGCACCGACACGCCGCAACGCGTACAAGAAGCGGCCACCGAGGGGAGTGCCGTTCACTCTCGTGTGTTATTCAGTGCTCATGAGCCAGTTACAGACCGATCCCCCCGTGGGCGGAACGCTGTCCACGATTCGCGCGCTTGCGCCCAACCTGGCTCCGATCGAGCGATGCGTCTCGAACATCTCAAATAGCAAACAGCATTCTCAGAAACTGTTTACCGGGCACAGGAATTGGCGGGACTCGTTCCAGAAGGGGAAGAGGTCGGTGGTGGTGGCCGTGGGGTGGTCGATCTCGGCGAGAGTGTAGAAATCGAGAATCGTCCGCCCGGCGGTTGCGCTGACCTCGCATGCCTGCAAGCTCAGTTTCGCCTCCGCCACGAAGCCGATACTGCGGGCGAAAGGTCCGAGGATCCCGGCATTGACAAAACCCTCGAGGTTTTGTCCCCACTGGTTGTAGTCCGACTGCAAAGCAAAGCTGCATGTTTCACCGAACAACTCGGTGCAGGTTGTCGGCTTCCCACCGATCGTGTGAACCGTATCGGCGAGCTCGTGCGAAGTACCTTCGCGCGGTGATCCGGAAAGGAGAAGCAAGACGGCGACGGCCAAGGCAACCACCAGAAGGATGCTCGCGGCCGTTGCCAGTATCGCCTTCACAATCCCTCGATCCACGTAAGTTCATGAGGGGAACCGTTTTTGGAACACCGGTCACTGGATTTGTACCCGTGACACTCGGGGTCCAAACATCGACCAGGCTGGGAGCCGTGCATCAGGCTGGGGGGTCGCGAGAGGATCTGTGGGAAAAAGCCGGGGGAGGATCGACACTCCCTTCCACTATCAATGTATATCGCACCGGGGGCCTTGCGGCAAGGCCCGGGTAGTGCCGCAGAATGGCTCTTCCGATCCCGCACGACCCACTACGGGATCGGAACAGCCAGCGGAAGTGAGGGCACGTGCCAACCCAGGGATACGAAGAAGAACTGCGATCCGAGCGGAACTATGTGGAGGGGCTCTACGCTCGCCTCGATGCGGAGCGCGCCCGAGTCAAGGGCAGGTACAACACCGCTCTGCGCGGAAACGGCGAAGCACTCATGGAACGCGACGCCGAGGTGCGCGCGCTCGCCAAAGAGGTGAAGAGGCTGGACGTAGCCGACAACGGCCTGTGCTTCGGCCGGTTGGACTCGCTGTCGGGTGAGACTTCGTACATCGGCCGAATCGGCCTTCTCGATGCGGACAACGACTACGAACCGGTGCTGCTCGATTGGCGGGCGCCGGCATCTCGCCCGTTCTACGTTGCCACCGCTGCAAACCCGGAGAACATGCGTCGACGCCGTCAGTTCCACACACGCAGTCGACACGTGGTCGATTTCACCGACGAGGTACTCGGGCGCCCTGACGGCGCGGAACACGACACCCACAGCGATTCCGCCTTGCTCGCAGCAGTCAATGCACCCCGCGGTGAGGGAATGCGGGACATCGTGGCCACGATCCAGGCCGAACAGGACGACATCGTCCGACTCGAACACCCCGGGGTGCTGGTGATCGAAGGTGGCCCCGGTACCGGGAAAACCGTCGTCGCCTTGCACCGCGTCGCCTACCTGCTCTACACGCAGCGTGAGCGAATGGAACGTCACGGCGTTCTCGTGGTCGGGCCGAACCCGGCGTTCCTGAACCACATCGGCCGCGTACTGCCCTCACTGGGCGAGTCCGACGTGGTGTTCATGACCACCGGTGATCTCGTTCCCGGTCTACGCGTCACCGCCGAGGACACTCCGGAGGCCGCTGGGCTCAAAGGTTCGCTGAAGATCCTGGACGTTCTCGGCGCAGCGATTGCCGATCACCAACGATTGCCCGAGAACCCACTGTTGATCGAATTGGCGGACGTCACAGTGCGAATCGACGCCGAAACTGCGGAATGGGCCCGAGAAGAAGCTCGTTCGAGCGGACTCCCCCACAACGACGCTCGGACTGTGTTCACCGAAATCGTCACCTGGGCACTGACCGAGCGGGCGATAGCGCGGATCGGTAAGGGATGGTTGACACGCAGTGACCGTGAAGCCTGGGAACAAGTGCGCGCAGATCTGACCGCAGAGTTGGCGGAGAATGACGCGTTTGCCGCCGCACTCGACGCACTCTGGCCGATCCTGACACCGAAAGAGCTACTGACACAGCTGTTTACTTCGCCGGAACGCCTACGCAAGGCAGGCGCAGACGAGACACTGTTGCGCCGAGAGGGCGATGCCTGGACGGTGTCCGACGTTCCGCTTCTCGACGAATTGGTGGACATGCTCGGCCGGGACAAGCCCGTCGACCAGAGTGCCGAACGTGAACGCCGCGACGAGGCTGCGTATGCAGCGGGCGTGCTGGACATGATGATCAGTCGCGAAGACTTGATGGACGACGAGGATCATCTCCTCGCCCAGGACATGCTGTACGGCGAGGACCTGGCGGATCGTTTCGTCGAACGCGATACCCGGGAGCTCGCCGAACGCGCTGCTGCTGACCGAGACTGGACGTACAGGCATATCGTGGTCGACGAGGCACAAGAGCTGTCCGAGATGGACTGGCGAGTCCTGATGCGCCGTTGCCCGGACCGGTCTTTCACGGTGGTAGGCGATCTCGCGCAACGACGTTCACCCGCAGGTGCTCGCTCGTGGGCGACGATGATGGAGCCGTACGTTCCCGGCCGCTGGATCTACCGATCCCTGTCGGTGAACTATCGCACCCCCGCCGAGATCATGAGCGTCGCCGCCGCCTTGCTCGCCGAGTTCGCGCCAGACGTCCAGCCACCCGAGTCCGTCCGCGCCTGCGGGGTCCAACCGTGGTCCAAGCGAATCTCCGCCGACGAACTAGCCTCCGCCATCGACGAATTCAATCAGGACGAGGCCGGACGCGAGGGTACGAGCGTCGTCATCGGACCTGCGAGTGTGCCCGGCGCTGTGCCGGTTTCGGAAACGAAGGGCCTCGAGTTCGATGCCGTGCTCGTCGTGGAACCGGAGCGAATCATCGCCGACGGTCCACGTGGCGCCTCGGAGCTCTATGTCGCCCTCACCCGCGCAACCCAACGTCTCGGCGTCTTACACGAGGGGCCATTGCCGCACGCATTGACCGGGCTCGTCCGGGTCGGGACGGCCAGATCACCGCAGTCGTTCGCGGCGAGCGATGGTGCTGTGTAGGCCTTCGGCAGCGGCGCGAACGTAGGACACCTGGCTCTCGGGGACGAAGCGACTGGTGGGACCGGTGACACTGATGGCGGCGACGGGTTTGTCGTTGGTTCCGAAAACCGGCGCTGCAACGCACGCGAGACCCGGCGCTGATTCCTCGCGCTCGAACGCAATACCGGTCTCGACCACTCGGTTCAGTTGGGTATTGAGAATGCCGGGCGCAACAATTGTGTGCGGGGTTCGGCGCGTCATCGGTTCCGACAGCACCTCGCGGCGAAACTCGTTGTCGGAGAATGCCAGGAGCGCCTTGCCGATCGCGGTGCAATAAAGCGGTATCCGGCCGCCGGTCCGGGACGGCGAGTTGGCTTGCCGGTGTCCGCCGATCTTCGCGACGTACACGACGTCGTGGCCGTCACGGACCCCCAGGTGGACTGTCTCGTGGGTCCGCTCGTACAGGTCCTGGAGGAACGGCATCGCCATCTCCAGGAGGCTACGTTCGAGAGAGGCGAGCATGCCGAGTTCGAAGAGGCCGCCGCTGAGCCGGTAGCCACCGTCGATACGGTCGAGTAGCCGGTTCGCGACCAGTTCGTTGGCCAGGCGGTGCACCGTCGCCTTGTGCAGGCCCGTCCGCTGGACCAGGGTGGCCAGAGGCAACACGTGGTCGTCGGCCCGGAAGGCGCGCAGGATCGTCACCGCCTTGCCGAGCACGGTGTCGAGGTTTGCGCTGCCAGTCACCTCCCCAGCGTATCGCTGAGTGAGACAGTTCCCTGGCGCAATCTCGGTGCCGCGGCGAAAGTAGTGGCCATGAGCCAGCCCACGAATACCAGTACAGCTAGCGAGACCGACATCGCAGCTGCTGCGGACCGCCTCGCAGCCGCCATCGCGAGCGGCACTCCCTGCGCGCCCGTGCGCGATCTGATCGGCGCCGACGACCTCGTCGCCGCCTACGCCGTCCAGCGCCGCGTCGACGAAATCCGTCGGCAGGCGGGGGCCGTGGTCGTAGGCCGCAAGATCGGCCTGACCTCGGTGGCAGTCCAGCAGCAGCTCGGTGTCGACCAGCCCGACCTCGGCGTGCTGTACGCCGACATGGAGTTCCCCGCGGGCGGCGCCATCCCCATGAGCCGTTTGATCCAGCCCAAGGTCGAAGCGGAAGTTGCCTTCGTGCTCGGTGCCGACCTCGTGGACGGACCGCTGGACAGTGCGCAGGTGCGCGGTGCGATCGACTACGCCGTCGCCGCGATCGAGATCTGCGACAGCCGCATCGAGTCGTGGGACATCAAGTTCGGTGACACCGTCGCCGACAATGCGTCCTCGGGCGTGTACGTCCTGGGAACCGAACGACGCACCCTCGACGAGGTGGAACCCGCCGGCGTCGTCATGTCGATGTCCGTCGACGGCACCGAGGTGTCCACCGGCGTCGGAACCGCCTGCCTGGGCGATCCGATCGAAGCCGTCGTCTGGCTCGCCCGCACTGCACGTGAGTTGGGGCAGCCGCTGACCGCAGGGCAGGTGATCCTGTCCGGCGCTCTCGGCCCCATGGCACCGGTCACCGCAGGCAACGAAGTCACCGTGACCGTCTCCGGGCTCGGTTCCGTCACCACCAGTTTCTCCAGCGAAGAGGACAACGCATGAGCAAGGTCAAGGTCGCGATCATCGGATCGGGCAATATCGGCACGGATCTGATGATCAAGGTGCTGCGTAACTCCGACCATCTGGAGATGGGCGCGATGGTCGGTATCGACCCCGCGTCGGACGGCCTCGCTCGCGCGGCGCGTCTGAACGTGCCGATCACGGCAGAAGGCGTCGAAGGCCTTGTCGGTCTGCCGAACTTCGACGAGATCGAGATCGTCTTCGACGCCACCTCGGCAAAGGCTCACGTGGCCAACAACGCGCGGCTGGCTCCCCTCGGCAAGCGCATGATCGACCTGACGCCTGCCGCGATCGGACCGTACGTCGTACCGGCCGTCAACGCGGACGAGCACTTGGACGCACCCAACGTCAACATGGTGACGTGTGGCGGCCAGGCCACCATCCCGATGGTTGCCGCTGTTTCTCGGGTCGTCCCGGTGGCGTATGCGGAGATCGTCGCGTCCATCGCCTCCAAGTCGGCCGGTCCCGGAACGCGCGCCAACATCGACGAGTTCACCGAGACCACTTCCGAGGCGATCGTGGCAGTCGGCGGCGCTCGTCGCGGCAAGGCCATCATCATCCTCAACCCCGCTGAGCCGCCGCTCATCATGCGCGACACGGTCTTCTGCCTCGTCGACGCACCGGATCCGGCTGTTCACGACGAGATCCGTCAGTCGATCGAGAAGATGGTCGGCGACGTCTCGGCCTACGTCCCGGGCTACCGCCTCAAGCAGGAAGTCCAGATCACCGAGATCCCGGCCGACCAGCCGGTCGAGACGTTGCTCGTCGACGGCAATCGCCCCACCCACCAGGTGTCGGTGTTCCTCGAGGTCGAGGGCGCGGCACACTACCTGCCTGCGTACGCCGGCAATCTCGACATCATGACGTCCGCCGGAATGCAGATCGCGGAGCGCATCGCCCAGCAGAAGGAAGCAACCAAGTGAGCAACCGCAAGATCTTCGTCCAGGACGTCACCCTTCGTGACGGCATGCACGCTGTCCGCCACCGCATTTCGCCCACCGACGTCAAGCGGATCGTCACAGCTCTCGACGCTGCCGGCGTCGACGCGATCGAAGTAGCACACGGTGACGGCCTCGCCGGCGGCTCGCTCAACTACGGCCCCGGCTCGAACACCGACTGGGAATGGATCGAAGCAGCGGCCGAGGTACTCGAGCACGCTCGTCTCACCACGCTGCTACTTCCGGGTGTCGGCACGATCAGTGAACTCAAGCATGCCTACGACCTCGGTGTTCGCTCGGTTCGCGTTGCCACGCACTGCACCGAGGCCGACGTCTCCGCGCAGCACATCGAAACCGCCCGCGAGATCGGCATGGACGTCTCGGGCTTCCTGATGATGAGCCACATGGCGCCTGCCGAAGAACTGGCCAAGCAGGCCAAGTTGATGGAATCGTATGGCGCGCACTGCGTCTACGTCACCGACTCGGGTGGACGTCTGGTGATGAACGACGTCGCGGATCGTGTTCGTGCATACCGCGACATCCTGGACGAGGGCACCGAAATCGGTATCCACGCCCATGAGAATCTCTCACTCTCGGTTGCCAATTCCGTTGTCGCAGTGCAGAACGGCGTCACCCGCGTCGATGCTTCGCTTGCCGGTCACGGCGCCGGTGCCGGCAACTGCCCCCTCGAGGCCTTCATCGCCGTCGCCAACATCGAAGAGTGGGAGCACGGCTGCGACCTGTTCGCCCTGCAGGATGCCGCCGACGACATCGTCCGACCACTGCAGGACCGGCCGGTCCGCGTCGATCGCGAAACCCTCACTCTCGGCTACGCCGGCGTGTACTCGAGCTTCCTGCGCCACGCCGAAGCTGCGTCGGAGCGCTACGGAATCGACGTTCGCACACTGCTGCTCGAAGCTGGACGCCGCCGTCTGGTGGGTGGTCAGGAGGACATGATCGTCGACATCGCGCTCACCCTCGCAGCGCAGGCGACAAAGGAAGCAGTCTGACGCGCTGCCGAGTTCGCTGACACCCGAGTCCCGCTCCCGTCTCCGGACGGGGGCGGGACTTCTCAGTTGGACTGAGAGTTTCCGCCGCGACGCCGCTC
Source organism: Rhodococcus sp. 008 (assembly GCF_001682295.1). NCBI lineage: Bacteria > Bacillati > Actinomycetota > Actinomycetes > Mycobacteriales > Nocardiaceae > Rhodococcus > Rhodococcus sp. 008. Next base: position 1,928,939 of record NZ_CP012749.1, read on the forward strand.
AACGCTGAAGCTGTTGTTGCCCAATAACGGCGAGGTGCCGATCTTCGCTACGGTGGATGACATGACCGAACCTGACAGCGACAAGCTGATACACCCGACTGCAACGGCGGGTTGTGCCGGCGTCGACGTTCCGGACAGCCGGGGTCGCACCGGCCTCGACCGAACAGGTCTCGGGCTGCACGGTAATCCGAACGTCGAGGTCGAACGAGTCGAGGTCACCTCAGACGGTTGGCATGTGTTGCGTCGCAGCACCTTCACGTACCGGCGACGGGACGGCACTCTCGAGACACAGCAACGAGAAACCTACGACCGTGGGAACGGCGCGACGATCTTGCTGTACGACCCCGAACGGCGCACCGTCCTGTTGACGAAGCAATTCCGCTTTCCCGCTTACGTCAACGCACACCCCGACGGAATGCTGATCGAGACCGCAGCCGGTTTGCTCGATGCCGACACGCCGGAAGTAGCCATTCGGCGAGAGACGAGCGAAGAGCTCGGCGTCGCGATCGGTGAGGTGCAGCATCTGTTCGATCTGTACATGAGCCCCGGATCCGTCACCGAGAGAGTGCATTTCTACGCCGGCCGATACAGCCCGGCGGACAGAACCGGCAGTGGTGGCGGGGTGCCAGACGAAGGCGAGGACATCGAAGTCCTGGAGTTGCCGTTCGACACGGCACACGACATGATCTCCGGCGGAGAAATCGTCGACGGTAAGACGGTTATTCTTCTTCAATGGGCGGCCATGTCGGGGGCACTGACTTCGAAGTCGATTGCCTGAATTTCTATATCCTGTGCCGATGGAACCTGCTGAGTACAGCGACGCGCTGAGGTCTGTCCTCGATACCGTGTCGGCGGTAGTGAGCGATCGACTGGCTGCGATTCACCACGCGGCAACCCCGCGCACCGAAGGGATCGTCATCGATGTCTCGGTCGATCAGGACGGCGAGGGAACATTCGGCGTATGGGCACGATTCGAGGGTCCTGACGCATTCAGCCTGAATCAGCAAATCGGTTACGAGAGAGAGCTATTCGGCGTGATCTGGGGCGAGGAAGGCTGGGAACCGCCGGTTCCGCATCGACCGCGAAAGTGGTCACGTGTGGAACTCGAGAAAGTTGTCGTCGGTGTCGTGGCCAAATGGATCGACGGGCTCATTCCCTCGGCCGCCACCGGACTAGCTTGGGAAGTAACGACTCCCGACGGAACTGTCGACGCTGTACCAGTGGGCGGTCGTGGACATCTGCCTCGATGAATCGCGGAAGCTGTGGGCGAGATGGAAGACCTCACCGCCACGGTTGTCGTCCAGGATCTGCCACTTGCACCGACGGATTCTAACTATTGTTGCGATGTCACCGGCCGGTCGCACCGTCGATCAGTTCGCGGAGGATGTCAGCGTGCCCGGCATGGCGCCCGGTCTCTTCGATCATGTGCACGAGCGCCCAGCGGACACTGGGAGCGGGTCGTTTCGCCCCCGGTCGCGGGATGGGCGCGGCAAGATCTGTGCATCCGTCGAGAACTGCGTTGGCACGCTCGACCGTCTCGCGATAGCGACTGACGACACCGTCCACGCTGTCTTCCGATGACGGCTGAAACGTCGCTTTCCAATCCGTCACGTTTTCTGCGAGAAACATCGATCGTTCGACAAAGGTCAAGTGAGTGACCAGCCCGAGCAAGGTTGTCCCAGACGGAACAATTGTGGTGCGCACCTGAGGTTCCGGAGCACCCTCGACCTTGGCAGCGATCGAATCACGCAAGTAGTCGAGAAACGCGCGTAGCGTATCGACCTCGCTATTTCCGGACCGGGGTGGTGGGGCATCACGGCGGCTGCGACGCGACGCTGCCATGGTGGTTCTCCTTACTCGGTGAAGAACGACATAGAGGCTTCATTCCTGGGTGGGCAGAACCGATCCTTCCGAATTCACTCCGATCCCGCATCAAATTTTGCCGTTGCGGCAAAGGCAGGCTTCATCGCCGGTATCACCGCGCCGAATGCAGGTCGTGCACAAGTTGGGGCCTCCGCAACTTGCCGACCTCGAACGGCCACCGCCGCAGCGGATAAGCGAGACGGGCCACGAAGTAATTGACGTATTCGACGACGCCGAAAGCCCACACCACCATGATGGCCGCCGCAGTGACGAAATGATCTGGTAGCCAAATGAGCACGCCGAGGAGACCGACCGCCAAGACGACAATGTCGAGGACCCGAAACACACGGTAGAGCGCCGCGAGGCGGGCAGGCATCGGCGCCTGCTCGACCCAGCCTCGGGCAAGCAGCCAATAGACACCCGCTTGCACGAGAACCACGAGCATTGGGGCCAGCGCCGACCACAGCGCCGCGGAGTCTTTCGGACCTTCGAGCCGAGGCATCACGACGCTGACAGCCACGGCGGCAAACACTCCCGCGGCGGCCAGTTCGCCAAGACCGAGGCTCAGGTACCTGCGTCGCAAACTCATTCGCCGTTGATCCACCACGTGAGAGACCATATCCGTTGATCACCGCGCAGCGGGTGCGCAGCAGCTTCGAGGCTTTGCCTGAGATGGATCAGGCTCACAGCCAAAGGAATACGGTTCACCTCGACTTGATTCGGGCGGATCATCCGGCACGTGTTGGCGGATCCGGCGGGAAACCTTTTCTGCCTAGGCAATCCACACTAGGGCTTGTCTGAAAACTAGTCCGAGATCGAGTCCACTGCTCATCCGACAAAGCCTGAAAGTGCGTCACCCGATCAGCAGTACATACATTCGTTCGCATACAGTCGGATGTGTCCCAGCGGCACCCCAGACTGGAATGTCCGCTGTGTCAAATCTGCCGACAGGGGGGCTGGACGGGTGGGATCGCCTGACTTACTGGGTCTGACGGCCTCGCTGTCGTCGTCGACGCTTGTCCTCGCGTTCGTTGCCGGGATTCTTCCGCGAGTCGTCGGTGATGAACCGAATCCCGTTGTCGGCATACGCACGAAGGCGACGATCTCGAGCCCCGAGGCGTGGCAATTGGCCCATCGGATTGCGTGGCCCCTTCTACGCCGGACGGTGTGGACAGCCGTAGTGGGACTGTGCATGCAGGTCGCCATCGGTGTCGTGACAGGTTTCGGATCTGTGGTGTCGGCTGTCGCCTCAACAGTCGTGTTTCTAGCGGTGCTCCTTGTCCTGCTCTGTGCAGCGTTGAAGGGCAACGCCGCGGCAAAATCGTTGCGGCGCTGACCACCCGGGCCCGCATTTGTCAGAGGTGCCCTAGTTCTCCGATTTCAGTTCCCGATACGCGGTCGTTCGCGCCGGCGTGGTCCACGGTCCCGCATCTCGAGGATCGCGGCTGCCGTGGACGCGACCGTCTTGTCGTCGTCGCGTGTCAGCCGGGCGAGCGCTTCCCGGGCCGCCGCGCCGGGAATCTCAGCGAGTGCCTGCGTGATTCGCAACCTCGTCGGGGCGTCGTCAGTGCCGTCGAGTCTTGCCTGCACGGCATCGACGACCTCACCGCTTGTCGGTGAGTGCTCCGCGAGAAGACCGAGCACCTCTCCGGCCTCGACGTCGCGTCGCCCGTCGGCGACCATCTCGAGGAGAGCGGGCATCGAGACGGCCTCTCCGCGAGATCCGAGGGTGAGAGCGGCATCAGCGCGGACTATCGCGTCCGAATCATCGAGAGCTCGCTTCAGCGCCCGAGTTGCTTCCTCGGTGTGGATCCCGGAGATGGCCGACGTCGCGCGGCGTCGAACCTCGACGTCCTCCGATTCGAGCCCCTTCGTGAGACCTGCAAGGCCCGCACCTTCGGTCCTCGCCAACGCCCACTGCAACGCTCCGGCCACGTTGGCATCCTTCTCCGACAGGATGGCCTCGACGAGTGCGTCGACGGGCAACGCCGCATTCAGCTCCTGCGACAGGATCGCTTGCTGACGATGAGCAGCGAACTCGGATTCGAGTGCACGCAACAGCGAGACCATGCGCAGGACGTCGTCCCACTCCGAAGGGGCGCTGGCATCGACCCTTTCGAGTTTGGTCAGCAATTCCTCCTCCGCCGCGATCCGTTGCCGAGTGTGTTGCATGAGTTCACCCACCAAATCGGCCGGCGCGAAGTCGGGTTCGTCCAGTGCACGCTTGGCCTCGTTCAACGAGAGCCCCAACGTCCTCAAGCTCTCGACGTGGAAGAGTCGACGGATGTCGTCGGCGGAGTACTCCCGGTAACCGCCGGACGTGCGGCCCGTCGGCTTCACCAGTCCCAAGGTGTCGTAGTGACGCAGCATCCGTGTGCTGACACCACAACGCCGCGAGACCTCGCCGATCAACATCCGTCTCCCCTTCCTACGCGTCCGGGCCGATTGCCGCGACGCGCTTCGCCAACTCGTGTGAGAGTGCGAACCCACCGTCGGGGTCGTGCCAGAGTTGCTTTGTAGCATCAGCATGCGCCCGGGCACGCGGATTCGGGCTCATTCCGGCCGCGTCGAGCACCGGGAGTACAGCCTCGCCGAGCCCGGTCAGAGCACGGCTCAGACTGAGCTGCATCTGCAGTTCGCCCCGCCCGAGTTCGGTCGCCAGATCCGCTGCGAGTGCACCCTCGACTCCTGCCGGCACGAGTGCCACTGCGGCGCGCCACGCACTGCGCGCGACCTCGTCGTCCTGGTCGTGCACCAGCGCAGAGACCTCGGGCCACGCGATCGGATCGCCGATCTTGGACAAGGTGTGGAGCGCCTGACTGCGGGCTTGCGAACCATCGGACCCGAGCTCACGGATCAGCCTCGGCACCGTAATTTCGGCCGGCAAGCGGCACAATGCCCAGGTCAGCATGTCGCGGACGAAGAAGTCCGGCTCGACGGCGCACCGATCGATCAGGGCATCCGTCAGCTCAGGGTCCGGGCGCGTGCCGACAGCGAGCGCGGCGCGCAGCCGAACCGAGGGATCAGCCGCGGCCAATGCGTCGACGAGGTGAGCATTCTGCCCACCATGGTTGGTTGTGTTCACGACAACCACCTCCTTCGTCGACCATTGGAGTCCTTGTCACTGTGTCAAGGTCAAGCGTCGCTGTCTCCGACACGGGAAATATCGCCTCGGATCACACGCCGGTTGTCGATCCTGGCCGAAAGATCATCAGCACGACGACAACGACCCAGAGCAGATTGAAGATCCCCGTCGCTGTGCCCAGTCGACGGGTGAGCCGCGTTGCGACATCCACAACGGACCCGGTTCCTTCGATCGCCGCCATTGTCAGCCGTTGGGCGGGAAGCACGACCGCGGTGAGTATCACGGCGGCAACGACGGTGAGTGCGATCGAGGTGAGGATCCACAGGTCACCGAGCACTCCGAGATTGACGGCGGTGGCGACACCGAGCATCGGAACGACAACGCCGATCGTGGCATACACCCGAACGATGCGATGCAGCATGCCCGTCGTCGCAACACTGGCGCTGTCCGGATCGGCGAGCGCGGCGCGACTCGCCACCGGGAACATACTCGCCGCCACAGCGACGGGGCCGATGGCAAGAATGGCCGCAATCACGTGGAGGGACAGCAGGATTCCGGTCATGAGATTTCTCGCGTTTCGGTACGCACAAGCGTATTCACGCAGCGTCCGGGGCGAAGGTGATTACAGGCTCGGCGCCCTTGGCCGACCACACCGTTCCACGACGCTCGTAGTCGAAGAGCGCTTCGACCTCGAGACTTATCCGGGGCCCGAGGCATCGTTCCAACAGGTACAGGCCAAGGTCGAGACCGGATGTCACACCGCCGGCGGTGATCAGGTCACCATCGTCGACGATCCGCGCCTGGATCGGAATAACGCCGCCGGCCGCCAGTGCGTCCACGGCAAGATGGTGTGTCACGGCGCGGCGCCCTTCGAGAAGCCCCGCCATCGCCAGCGCCAAAGATCCTCCACAGACGGTCGCAACAAGAACACCAGGATCGTCGAGTGCACGCCGCATCATGACAGGCAGTTCGGTTTCCGTTGTGGCCGCGAGCCTTTCCGGCAAACTGGTGCCCGGCTGGTCCGCATCGGGTTCGAAGAGACCCGATGCTCCGGGAACGATGATCAGATCCGCGTGTTCGACATCGAGGGTTGCAGTGGCGGTCATAGCGAGTTCACCACTTCCGCTCAGGACGGTCCCAGGCCCCTCCGCACTGACGAGTTCGACACTCAACGCCCCACCGCTGGCGAGACCCCCGGCGTAGAGCACCTCGTACGGACCCACGACATCCATGGGATCGAATCCGTCGAACAACACGATCTGCGCGTGCACTGCAACCTCCGATTTTGTGCGACGCGCTCCTGTGCGCGTCGCTGTTCCTACGACAGTAGGAGGAAGTTGACCTCAGCGGCGACGGCTGAAAGCCAACCTTCGACGGCTTTCAGCCAACCTCACATATTCTACGAAATACCAGTTGAGAGGATATTTCACGACACGAGATCACAGAATCTCGCGCCACATACGCTACGTTTCAGACATGCATGACGTTGCAGTTCTCGCGTTGCCCGGAGTGGTGCCGATGGACCTGGCAGCACCCCTCGAAGTCTTCGGACGATGCAGGCTTCCCTCAGGCGCACCGGCCTACCGGACCGCCGTGTGCGCGCTCACCGAGGAGGTGGAGACCGGAACGTTCACGATGCGCGTACCGCACGGACTGTCACGTCTCGCCCAGGCCAGCACGATCATCATCCCGGGCACCGCCGATCTCGATGTGCCGATCGACCCCGAGATCATCGAAGCCCTCAGAACTGCCGCGGATCGCGGCACGCGCATCGCCTCACTGTGCGTCGGCGCATTCACCCTCGCCGATACAGGCCTGCTCGACGGACTTCGCGCGACGACGCACTGGGCGGCTGCGTCGGAGTTGGCCCGCCGGCACCCGGCTATCGACGTCGACGCCGCCGTTCTCTACGTAGACAACGGGCACGTCCTGACTTCCGCCGGCGCCGCGGCCGCACTCGACCTGTGCCTGTACATGGTCCGTCAGGACTACGGGTCCGCGGTCGCCGCCGACACGGCGCGGCTGAGTGTGATGCCGCTCGAACGTGCCGGAGGGCAAGCACAATTCATCGTCCACGAGCCTCCCGTACCCAGCGGGACAACCCTTCGACCACTACTGAACTGGATGGAAGAGAACCTCGGGGAGCAACTCGACATCACGACAATCGCGGCCAAGGCAACGATGAGCACTCGCACGCTCAACCGCCGATTCCAGGAACAAATCGGTACGACGCCGTTGCAGTGGCTCCATCACGCACGGCTCCGCCAAGCGCAATTTCTGCTCGAGACTACCGACCACTCGATCGAACGTGTTGCGGGACAGGTCGGATTCAATGCCGTCACCACGTTCCGCGAACGCTTCCGAGACCTGGTCGGCACCAGCCCACAGCGGTACCGGACACAGTTTCGAACTTCCCGCTAGCGGGCCGGTCAGCCCTTGACGTTGCCGGCAGCGGTGTTCAGAACTGTGGCGACGTCGTCGAGGATGTACGGGATGGTCAGGACCGTCAGTCCGCCGAACGCGAAGTTCTTGTCGACGCTGAAGTCCTTGGTGGATGCCGTACGCCCATCGACGATCACCGGCTGAGCTGCCACCAGTGACTCGGCGAGGAACGCGTTCAGAGAGTCCTTGTCGTAGGCCACCACGAACAGCACGTCAGACGCAATCAGCGGCGCCTGCTCGGTGCTCAGCTCGAAGTACACGGCCTCGGGATCCTTGGCGGGATCGGCCTGCTGGATCGTCGGCTCGTTCTTCAGACCCAGCTGCTCGAGGAACTCGACACGCACGTCGGCGTTCTTACTCACCGCGAAGGTGCTCGGACTGTTCGGGAGTCCGATGGTGACGGTCTTACCTTGCAACGCAGGGTTCTTCGCAGCCGTCGCGCTGATCGCGGCGTTGGTCTTGTCGATGAGCGTGCCGGCCTCGGCCTGTTTACCCAGCGCCTGACCGGCGATGGTCACCTGGTCCTGCCACGACGCGGTCCACGGCTCGTCCGGGAAGGAAACCACCGGCGCGATCTTCGACAGTGCGTCGAATTCCTGCTGAGTGAGCCCGGAGTACGGGGCGAAGATGAGATCTGGTTCAGCCTTGGCGAACTGCTCGACAGGTGCTTCGCCCGTTCCGTCACCCGACAACAAGGTGGGCTGCTCGCCACCGAGCTTGTCGAGTGCCTCGGCGTCCCACTTCAGAATGCCCTGCGCGTCGGCCCCGTACTGAGGTCCAGAGAAAGTGGGCATCGCGACCGGGACGACGCCGAGCGCCAGGAGGGCGTCCTGATTGGACCATCCCCAGGTTGCGACCCGCTTGGGCTCCTCCTTGATCTCGGCCGTGCCGAGGGCCGACGTGATCGTCACCGGGAACGCGGCGTCGACTGCGGATGAAGTCCGGGTGCTGTCTTTGTCGTCGGTGCTGTCTTTGTCGTCGGTGCTGTCTTTGTCGCCGTTGCTGCTGCAGGCCGCCATTCCGGCCGCCAGGCCGCACGCCGCCAGGACGGCCACCATCCGGCGGACACGGCTGCCACCACGTCGTCGCTCTGACAGCCCTCGTCCCAAAATTCTTGCCACGCCAGGACCTCCCGGTCGATCGACCTGCTCAGACACCCCGAGCGGGTGACGGCGCCTAACGTAGCACGAAGGTAACCCTACCCTCAGTTGTCGTGCGCTCTACTTTGCCCTCTGTCGTCGCACCATCTCCGCGATCCAGATGGGCGCAAACGGCGAGGTGCAGTTCGGTGGAGTCGGGTAATCCTCGAGCACCCGCAGTCGCTCACCGATCTCGATTGCCCGGGCGCGGTACTCGGCATGTTCGATCCCGATCTGAGCCAGGCAGTGATTCATCGCCCATTGCAGGCGGTCAGGAGCATCCTTCATCTCCGCCTCGATGACGTCGAGTAGCCCTGAAAGGTCAAGTCCCTCGGGCTTCTTCGCGACACGTTCGGTGGTCAGAGCCCACCCGGCGCTAGCGACCACAGGATCAGGGTCAGCGGTCCAGGCCACCCGCAACTCCTCGGCATGCGGGTTCTTCTTCACCACGTAATTGACGAGCCAGTCCTGCACCTTCGGAGTGCGGGCCTCTCGCAACATGACATCCAACTCGTCACGCTCGAACGCCTTCGGGCGGCAGATCAAAAGGGCCAACAATCGCGCCGCGGTATCGCCCGTCGCCCAAAGCTGTTGTGCGAGTTCCTGCTGAGTCTTCAATCGCTTCGCAACAGCGCGCAGTTTTGTGAGGTTCACACCGTGATCGTCACCGTGCTTCTCGTTCACCGCACGCGCCTTCGGATCTTCGAGAGCAGCCAACTCGTCCATCACCGCGGCAACCGTCGTTTCGGCCACTTCGTCCTCCAGTCACTACTTCTGCGATTCCCCTACAAGCAAAGCACGGGAAGGCGGGCGACCTACGTTTGAAACCTCGGCCAATGGGTACATGACTGCTCCTGAGGTGGCGGCACGTCACCATGAAGACAGGATGAACCTTGCACATGCGACGCGCCGCGAGGGCCGAGAACGTGGACGAAACCGCACGCCGCGACGAAGGCGGCGGTACGAACACTCTGACCCGGGCGATAACCGGCCCACTCCTTTTCGTGTTCATCCTCGGAGATGTTCTGGGCGCCGGTATCTACGCGTTGGTGGGCGTCATCGCCGGTGAAGTTGGTGGAGCCGTCTGGGTACCACTGCTCGTAGCGCTCGTCATGGCATTGCTGACAGCAACGTCGTATGCCGAACTGGTCACCAAATATCCGCGAGCGGGCGGCGCAGCCGTCTTCGCCCAACGGGCGTATCGGAAACCACTGATCTCGTTCCTTGTCGGCTTCTCGATGCTGGCGGCCGGCGTAACCAGTGCGGCGGGACTCGCCCTCGCATTCTCGGGCGACTATCTCAAAGCCTTCATCGACGTCCCAACCGTTCCAGCGGCGCTCGTCTTCCTGCTCCTGGTGGGACTTCTCAATGCCAGAGGCATCAAGGAGTCGATGCGCGCCAACGTCGTCATGACAGTCGTGGAGGTCACCGGGCTCGTCCTCGTTGTCGTCCTCGCTTGCATAGTTCTCGGGCGCGGCGACGGAACCCTGAGCCGCGTCGTGGAGTTCGACGACAGCCGATCGCCTGCACTCGCGGTGCTGGCTGCGGCACTCCTCGCGTACTACTCTTTTGTCGGCTTCGAAACGTCCGCGAACGTCGCCGAAGAAGTGAAGAACGTGAGCAAGGTCTACCCACGCGCACTGTTCGGAGCATTACTGACAGCCGGCGCCGCCTATGTCCTTGTCGGCCTGGCTGTCTCGGTGGTCCTGCCCGCCGACGAACTTGCCGCATCCTCCGGGCCACTGCTGGAAGTTGTGTCAGCTGCCGACGTCGGCGTTCCGCCTCGCCTGTTCAGCCTGATCGCGTTGGTCGCCGTCGCCAACGGCGCACTGCTGACAATGATCATGGCGAGCAGGCTGACATACGGGATGGCATCGGAAGGCTTGCTCCCGAGCGTCTTCGCTCGGGTACTGCCGCAGCGACGGACCCCCTGGGTGGCGATTATCGCGACCACAGCAGTTGCCATGGCTCTCTGCGTCACCGGATCGCTGTCAGCCCTGGCGGAGACGGTGGTACTCCTGCTGCTTTTCGTATTCATCAGCACCAACATCGCCGTCCTGGTTCTGCGCCGTGACGCAGTGCAACACAAACACTTCCGAACGCCGATCATCTTCCCGATCCTCGCTCTCGGTACGTGCGTTGCGTTGCTCACCCAGCAGAGCGCTGCGACGTGGTTACGCGCATCATTACTCTTGGCCGTCGGAGTAGTGCTGTACGCCCTCTCCCACCGCCGATCCACGAAGTGAGGTGCGATGTACAGGAGCCGGTGTGATGACCGACAGTTCTGACGCGTCAGATGTAATTCAGCGTCGAGAGCGAAAGATCAACAGGCGAACCCTGACGTACGGCGTGTCAGTCGTTCTGGCTACCGCGGTTTTGGTTATCGCGATCGTGTGGTTGGGCTCCCGGCGGGGCGAATGCTTCGGTACCGACACCTTGCTGTGCTCACAGAAGGATCGCCGACTGGCGGTCTTCGTCCCGAGCCTGATGTTGCTGCTCGGGACCGTGGGCGCGTTCTTGCGAGCCTCCCTGCGATTGCACCGCCTGCGGCGCCTCTACATCCGGCCGTACATGGCGTGGACCTTGGCGGGCCTCACCCTGACGTATCTGACCGGAGCTTACTTCTTGATCGGGGTCTAGATTCTCTGAATACGTCTGTTCAGCAACCAGATTGAGTCGACAGCCGCAAATCAGAATCGCGGATCGTCGATCGCAGTGAGGACTACTTCCCGCACTGACGTCGAAGACGACAAACTCGAGATCGAGCGCACCGTATCCACAACGTCATGTACCGGGACCAGAGATCCCTCTCCCCTGGCGGCAGCGACGTCTCGGGGCACGTCGAGTCCGTCTTCTGTATTGAGATATCCGAGATGAAGGACAGTCACTGCGAGTCTGTCCTTCCGATAGCCCTCTCTCAACGCGTCGGCAATGCCGTTGATCGCGAACTTCGATGCACCGAACGCAACCTCCGGCCTACCGCTTCGCGGGAGTCCCGAGGTGGACCCGGTCAAGATGATCCGAGGTCGAGGACGGCCGATCATTCTCGGGATCAGGCGCTTGAGCAGGAGAATTGTGGCCGTGATGTTGGCGTTGATCATTTCGAGCATTTCGACATCGGATTGATCTGTGAACGCATAATCGGAAGTGAAGGCATCCCCTTCCCAAATTCCGACGTTGCAGATCAGGGTATCTACACCACCGACAAGCTCCTGATCGATCGAATTCGCTGCCGTAACAGGATCGGTCAGGTCGGCTTCGATCCACTCGGAGACGTCGAACCCGTCAGGACGCCGACGCGATATGCCGAGAACTTCGTCGCCATCGCTCCTCAGACCCTCGATCAAAGCACGACCAAGACCTCGGCTCGCACCGACAACAACCGCCCTCGCCACAATTACACCCTTCGTCGTCGCTCGAACCGATCCTATCGATCCAGCCGTCGCCGGTAGTTTCGTCGAGAAGCGAGAGACTCAGATTCGCACCGTAGTGCAGCTGGACAACTACGGGCTCGCCAATATTTCAGCCAGGGCACTGGCGAACTCGCGTGCTTGGTCAGAGGTGATGGTGGAGGCGGTCACACGAAGTGCCCGGTGGCACTGACCCGGCGTCGCCGAGAACTGACTTCCGTCCCGCACGAGCCAGCCAGACTCGGCGAGTCGCTCGACAATCGGTTCGGAATCCCGATCCAGCGGAACCCAGACATTGAGTCCGTCGAAAGTGTCAGGAACCTCGATATCATGTTCTGACAGTGCAGATTTCAGAAGGGTTCGGCGGCGCTCGTAGACAGCGCGAGCATTGGCGAGGCCGTCGATCACCGTCGGATCACTCAGCAGTTCAGCACTCAAGCGCTGCTGCAGGTGACTGACCCAGTTGGCGCCCGACCGGAGATGAGTGCTCAGCCGAATGCCGGTGTCGAGGTCCGAGGCGACCACTGCCACGCGCAGGTCGGGCCCGAGAAATTTCGACACGGAACGAACAAGCGCCCACCGCGTCGTGCTCATCGGAGCGAGCCGACAGTACCGATTGCTGGACACGGCAGAGAGGTGATCGTCCTCGATTACCAGAACGTGAGGGAACTCGGCCAGGATGCTTCCGAGAATCGCCGCTCGGTCGGCGCTCATGCTGACCCCGGTGGGGTTGTGCGCACGAGGGGTGCAAATAATCGCGCGCACACCACTTTCGAGAGCACGCAGCAGCCCTTGCGGGGTAATACCCGAAGTGTCGATGTCCATCGGTACCGCTCGGAAGCTGTTGGCTTTGAGCGTTCCGATGCTCGCCAGGAAGCACGGATCCTCGATCGCGACGGCGTCACCTCGGGTCAAATGAGCGGTCAACAGTCGCTCGACCGCGTCAACGGCACCGTTGGTGATGGTGATCGAGCACGGCCTTAGAACCTCGTCCTCGATCGAGGAACGTGCCCAGGAATCGAGTAGAGGCTCGGTGGCTGCGGCGCCGTACAACCGGGGCGTGTAAGTGGTCCGGTCCAACGAGGCTCTGAGATCAGGCAGCAATGCCGGATCAGGATTTCCGCTGGCGAGATCCACGCTGCCAGGAAGAGCGATACCGCCTTCTCCTTCCAGGAACGGTATGGCTCGCACGAAGCTGCCGCGCCGGCCCTGTGTCTCCACAACTCCCGCCGCCACGAGCAAGCGATAGGCTCCGGCAACTGTGTTCCGGTGAACCTCGAGATCGTCGGCCAAGGCCCGTATGGGCGGCAACGCATCCCCTGGAGCCAGTACCCCAGCACTGATGAGATTGCGAATGCCCTCGGAAATCTCGCCCGCTGTCCCGCGGACGACATAGAGCCTCACCTGGTCCGCCACAGTGCTGGTCACAGGCTCACTCTATTAGCACATGACAAAACCTCCACGCTGTGACACATTGTCACATGACAAAAAATCTGTGAGGAGACACATGATTCTGCCCGGACAATTCCGCCTCTCCGACGACGCGGTCGCCGACTCTCTCCACGCCGGTGGATTCGGACACCTGGTCACACCGGGCCCCGAGACCCTCGAAGTCACGTCGATGCCACTGCTGTACAACGCCGAAGGAAACGTGTTGGAGGGGCATCTCGCCCGGACGAATCCGCATTGGCGATACACCGGGACATCGGAGTCTCTGGTGATCCTCCCCGGCGCCGACGCCTACGTGAGCCCCGAGTTCTACCCGAGCAAGAGCGTCCATGGGAAGGTCGTCCCGACGTGGAACTACGAAGTTCTCTACGTCTACGGCCAACTGGTTGCGCACGACGACGAGCAGTGGCTGCGTGCGCACGTCACCGCACTGACAGCTCGACATGAATCCGGCCGTGAGAACGAATGGAAGGTCACCGACGCGCCGCCGCAGTTCGTCGATGCGCAGCTGCGAGGGATTGTGGGGATCGAACTGCACGTGGCCCGTGTCTACGGAAAAGCGAAGTTGAATCAAAACCGTTCCCCCGCTGATCGCTCCGGCGTCATCCGGGGTCTGGAGAAGGGCTCATTCTCCGAACGAGAGACCGCCGCAGCGATGGTCGCCGCGGGCCTCGACAACGGTTGACCGTTACGCCGTCGTCGTACGCCTTGTCTAGTCGCACATTCAGGTGAGCGGTTTTCCACCCGTCACGCCGATGACTTCCCCAGTGGTGTAACTGGATTCGCCAGAGGCGAGAAATACATAGGCGGGAGCAAGCTCGGCCGGCTGACCTGCCCGCCCGAGCGGAACGTCGTCCCCGAACGTCTCGAACTTCTCCTTGGGCATCGTCGCCGGAATCAGTGGCGTCCAAATCGGTCCAGGTGCAACGGCATTGACCCTGATTCCCTTCCGTGCGACATCGGCGGCCAGCCCCTTGGTGAAGTCGATGATGCCCGCCTTTGTCGTGGCGTAATCGAGCAGCTCGGGCGACGGGGACGCACCTTGGATGGACGAGGTATTCACGATCGTCGATCCGGGCTCCATCTGCGCGATCGCTGCTTTGGAGAGCCAAAATAGTGCGTAGAGGTTGGTTTTCATCACACGGTCGAATTGTTCGGTGGTGATATCGGCGATGCCGCCCATCTGCACCATCTGAAACGCGGCGTTGTTCACCAAGATGTCGAGTCCGCCGAGTTCACGCACCGCGGTTTCGACCAAAGCAGAACAATGTTCCTCGCTTCGGAGATCTCCCGGCACCGAGACGGCTTTGCGACCTGCCTCCTCGACCCAGCGAGCGGTTTCCCGAGCGTCCTGTTCTTCCTCGTCGAGATAACTCAGGACAACGTCCGCACCTTCTCTGGCAAATGCAATCGCGACCGCACGTCCGATGCCCGAATCTGCTCCGGTGACAATCGCACGCCTTCCTTCGAGTCGACCGCTCCCTCGATAGGTGTTTTCACCGTGGTCGGGAGGAGAAATCATGTCTGCGGTGAGACCGGGGTGTGCGATCTCCGCCTGCCGCTCACGCACAGGAGCGGGGAACCGCGTGGTCGGGTCCTGCATTGCGTACTGGTCCGGCATATCGATACTCCTCGGGTGACGCAGTTTCTCGCGGGCTTCTGGATGGATGCACTGCACATGCCTCCTTCCCGCCGAATAGAAATCGAAACCTCGGGGTGGCCGGGGTCTCACTCATCCTGGCGCCGACGATCTCGGTGCGTCGACCCCACTTGTTCGTTGTGGTTACTACGCGGTAGGTCGGGGTAGCCCGCGTAGCGGCGGTGGCTCCGCGACCCGCGGAGCACTCGTCGAGCAGAAGCTGAACATCACGTAAAGCACGCACCGACGAAGGGACGACCCCGATATGAGCAACTCCGAAACCACGTCCGCCTTGATCACCCAGTTACGCATCCTCCTCGGTCTGACGCACACCGAGATCCAGGTCGCCGAAACGCGCGTCGCACAGGCCAGAACCGAGGCTGTTCGACGCGAATTGACGGAAAACGCAGAGAACGGCCGTGAAAGGGCGAGTTCCATAGAGTCCACGATTCGCGATCTGGGGGGCGTGCCGGAATTGGTCGGTCCGTTCATCGGACGCGCGACAGCCGGAGTGAAAGCGATGGTCGAACAGGCTCAGCCCTTCGACGAAGCGGTATTGGGAGACCTTGCGCTCGAACATCAACTCCTCGACCGCTCCCGCTACCTCAAGGCCCTGGCCACTGCCGGCGGCGATCAGACCGTCGCGGCGTTGGCCGACCGCCTCATCGCTGCACACTCCGCGACCGTGGACTGGCTCACGACTGTCTTGGCCGAAGAGGCACTCGGTGGACCGGCAGCTTTGCGCCGCACACCGATGCAAGCTGCCACCGGCGCGGCGATACGGCTGGTCAACATTCCGGTCTCCTGGTCCACCCGCAGTCTCGACCGTGCCATCGACGCTGTTCGCACCTCACCGCCGGTACTGGGTGAGCTGATCAGCTGGGGCGCATATGCCGGTGACGTGACTGTGAAAACACTCTCGGCCAGTAGGGATGCGGCCATCGCCACGGCTGAGAAGGTCACTCGCCGAGAAGGTGCTGACGGTGCCGCCGACGTCTTCCGTTCGGTACGGAAGTCGAGTGGGCTACTCGACCCCACTGAACTTCCCATCGAAGACTTCGACGAACTCAACGTCACCCAAGCCGTCTCCGCCGTGAAGGAACTGACCGACGCCGCACAGGTGCGGGACATCGTTGCGTACGAGGAAGCGCACAAGAACCGACACGGCGTCGTATCCGCTGCCCAGGCAAGACTCGCAGCGATCGCCCAGGAAGTCGTCGGAATCAACTAGAGCGTTCAATCGACATATCGAGAGTCCGACTCTCGGAACCGCGAGCACTGGACCTCGTGAAAGCGGGATTCGCGGCCAGGGGCACCCGAGACCGTCAAGAAGATGACAGCGGCTCTCGAAGCCCTCTGATCAGTTCGACGCGCGCGGAATCGAGAATCTCCTCGGAGAGCGGGGAACCCTTGGTAGCTCGCGAAAGAACCAGTGCACCGAGCATGGTGGAGAGCCGGAGGAGACCGACAGCTTCGTCGTCGGCAAGAGCTGCGGCAAAATCCCCCACTCCCTCCGTGTAAACCCGACGGGCCTCGCTGTCTGCAGGCTCGCGCGCCATGTCGGCGGCGAGCGCAGCAGCGGGGCATCCGTCTGCCGGGTTGTCGCGATGCGCCACCGAGAGATAGGTATCGATCAAAGCTTTTCGGGCGGAGTCACGTTGCCCTGCATACTCTTCGAGTCCCGCAGAGTGCAGCTGAGCCAGTTCCTTGAAGGCGTGGGTGGTCGCTTCGTCGATGAGAGCGTCCTTGGACGCGAACTGCTTGTAGAAGCCACCGTGGGTCAGCCCCGACGCCTTCATCAGGTCGGCGACGCTGAGGTGAGTGCCCTTCTCTCGGAACAGTCGGGCTGCGGTTTCCACGACGCGCCGACGGTTCTCTTCCGCTTGTTGCTGCGATACGCGGCCCATCACAACGCCTTCCAGTTTGGATTTCACTTGACATCTATCCTAGCTGATACTTAGATTTGATTCACAATCTAAATGTCACGAGCAATCACAACTCTGGGAGAATCATGGACCTGAACAAGACGGTTGCGGTCGTCACAGGAGCCAATCGCGGGCTCGGACGCCATCTGGCTGCGGGACTCGTCGAGCGCGGCGCAAAGGTGTACGCGGCTGCGCGCAATCCGGAATCTGTCGATCTACCCGGTGTCATCCCCCTGAGGTTGGACGTGACGGACGCCGAATCGATAACCGCCGCCGCGCAAATCGCATCGGATGTGACCTTGCTGGTCAACAACGCAGGTATCTCTACCTCGGCGCCCTTGATCGGGGGCGACATCGATGACATTCGACGAGAGATGGACGTCAACTTCTACGGCCCGCTCGCCGTGACCCGGGCGTTTGCTCCTGTCATCGAAAACAACGACGGCGGAACAATACTCAATGTTCTGTCGGTGCTGTCCTGGTTCCATCCAGCCGCGCTCGGGTCTTACGCGTCGTCGAAAGCAGCGGCCTGGGCGATGACCGACGCCGTTCGAGAAGAACTTGCGCCGCGCAAAATCTCCGTATCGGCACTGCATGTCGCATACATGGATACCGACATGGCCGCTGGCGTACCCGCCGAACAGAAGATCGATCCTGCCGACGTCGCCGCGCAAGCACTGGACGGTATCGAAAGCGGGCTCGCCGAGATCCTCGCTGACGACACCACCCGGTACGTCAAGGGGAGTCTGTCCTCGTCGAACTCCGAGTAAGCAAGGGACTGCAGACTAGTGACGCTTACCCCACCGTTTTGAGGCTGGCCAATCTGCTCAGGATCGGTGCCCGCCAAGCTGCGAGGTCTTCCGGACCGTTCTCTTCCCACAACTCGTACAACTCCGAAGTGTCGCTGTCGGAAACTGCACGCTCGAGTGCGGAGAGGACCCAACTCTTCTGCTCCGGGCTCAAGGTGCTGACGTACCCGGCGGCGTCAATTCCATCCAGCTGCACAGGCTTCGGCGCAACGCCGTGCGCAACCGCAAGAATCTCGGCGACGGCGATTGCTGTTTGAGCATCATCGGCATCGAGATAACCGCCATCGGGGTGGCTAGCGTAATCGTCGATGTCGTAGTCACCCGCCTGTACTGCGCTGAGCAGGTCGCCCGCTACGTCGTTGTCGAAAGGTCCTGAACCCCAAGTCCCCATGCTGTCTCTCCGATCCGTACCCGGCGCACCTGTCGTAAAGATATTAGTGAATCACAGGCTTCGGCCAGGACCCTCGGGCTGGAAGTACTGCGTTCGCCGGAAATCGACATCAGCGCAACGGCACGCGAAGGATGCGGTCATCACCGGGGTTGGGGTCGCCACGACCGTCGGTGTTGTTCGTCAGTATCCACAGCGACCCGTCCGGTGCGACTACAACGTCACGGAGGCGCCCGTATTCGTCGACGAACTGCTCGTCGGCGGTCGCGGGATCGGTCAAGGGCACCGTGCGGAGTCGCTCACCACGAAGATTGGCGATGTAGATCGTGCCGTCGTGGATGGCGATTCCGCTGGGGCTGGCGTCGTCAGGTGACCATTGTTGGAGCGGGTCGATGAATCCGTCTTCACCCACAATCCCTTCGACCTCGGGCCACCCGTAGTTTCCGCCTGCTTCGATCCGGTTGAGTTCGTCCCAGGTGTCCTGCCCGAACTCGCTGGCGTACATCGTGCCGTCCTCGGTCCAGGCAATGCCCTGGGAGTTGCGGTGGCCGTAGCTGTAGACAAACGAGTTCGGAAATGGATTATCTAGCGGCACATCGCCATCCGGAGTCATGCGCAGGATTTTCCCGGACATCGAGTCGAGGTCCTGAGCTCTGTCTCGACTACCGGCATCACCGACAGTGGCATACAGCATCCCGTCCGGGCCGAACGCGATGCGACCACCGTTGTGGTAGCTGGCCGAAGCGAGCCCGTCGAGAATCGTCTCGGCCGGCCCGAGCGCGAATTCCCCCGGAGCACCGATGATGTCGAAGCGTTCGATCCGGTTCTCCCCGTTCGCGGTGAAGTACGCGTACAGGCGGTTTTCACGTACTGCGATCCCTAGTAAACCGCCCTCACCCCTGGGGCTGACGCCGTCGACGACTCCCACCTCGCGGCTGTTTCCGCCGGCGTCGAGTTCGAGGATTCGCGCGCTGTCGCGCTCACTGACAAGTGGTGTATCGCCGTGGAATGCGATCGACCAGGGCGCGTCCAAGCCGTCGGCGACGGTCTCGGGTTCGCCGAAGGCCGCGGCGGGCGCCGATCGTGTTGTCGTGCTTGCCTGCGGACCGGGCCCCTCAGCGTCCTCGCTACCGCAGGCAGTCAGGAAGGCCGAAAGGAGCACTGCGGCGCCAAGCCCTCGGATCTGTCGTCGTGTCATGGGCGCGCCTCCCGGGTTCAGGCAGTCTTTGCGCCGACGGTAGCGCGCAATCGGTCACACCGGGAGTCCCTTCGAGTACCCCCAACGACCGGGACTCCCTCGCAGGCGACGGGCGTGATGCCCTGGACGGGTGCGCCACGACATGCGCGTCGTCAACAGAAAGAGAACTGACCACCTCATGATTTCCGCCCCGACCGTCGAAGAAACCGGCCGCCTGCCGCTCGTGATCTACGTGCTGGCCGTCGGAGTTTTCTTGATGGGCACAACCGAATTCGTCGTCGCCGGCATTCTTCCCGAAATCGCGGGTGACCTCGGTACGTCGATCGCGAACGTCGGCCTGATGATCACCGTCTTCGCGATCGGAATGATCGTCGGCACGCCGGCGATGGCGATCTTGACACTCAGGGTTCCTCGACGCGTGACCTTGAGCTCGGCGCTGGTTGTTTTCGCGATCGGACACGTCATCGTCGCGCTCTCGTCCAACTTCGGACTCATTCTCGGCGCCCGCTTCCTCACAGCCGTGGCGACGGGCGCATTCTGGGCAGTCGCCGCAGTGGTCGGAGCAAAAGCGGCCGGCCCGGCGTCTTCCTCGCGCGCGCTCGGCATCGTCTTGGGCGGAGGCATGCTCGCGAACGTCATCGGTGTTCCGCTCGGCGCTCTGGCCGGTCAGACCATCGGGTGGCGTGGTCCTTTCTGGGCCCTCGCCGCCCTCGCACTCGTTGCCGCGGCCGTCGTCCACCGATTGGTACCCGCCGACACCGACTCCGGTGCGGTGCCGTCCTGGCGAGCGGAGATCGCGAGTCTACGGGACGGACGCATCTGGCTCGTTCTGTCCGGTTGCGCCGTCGTGTGCGGGTCGTCGCTGGCGGCGTACAGCTTCATCTCTCCGCTGTTGACCGAGAACACGGGACTTGCTGCGTCGGCAGTGCCGCTAGTGCTTGTCGGCTACGGACTCGGTGCGTTCGTCGGCTCCAATCTCGGCGGTCGACTCGGTGCGAAGCATCAGTACGGGGTCTTGTTCGTCTCGGCAGCGATGACGTTTCTCGTACTCGGGGCGCTCTGCCTCTTCTCGCACAACGTGATCGTGACGGTGATTCTCGTAGTCATGCTGGGACTGTTCGGCATGTCGACCAATCCCATCCTGATCGGGATGGCTGTGCGTTATGCCGATCAGGCGCCGACGATGGCTTCTGCTCTCAGCACCTCGTCGTTCAATCTGGGCACGGCGGTCGGCTCCTGGATCGCCGGGTTCGCGTTCGCCTCGAGTCTCGGTGCCACTGGGCCGGTGTTGGTAGGCACCGGCGTTGCCGCTCTCTACTTTCTGCCGCTGATGATCCTGTTGCGCAAGGAACGCACGAAGCGCACCACCGTCGAAGTCGTCAACTGACGACCCGATCAACCGTCGCGCAGTTCGTCAGCCGTCCGTCAGCGACCGCTCCGACACGTGAGGAGCAGAGTCCGCATTCTCACTGGCTGCCAACGAGGCGAGCAGCTGCATCCGTTCCGCGGACGGCGATCCCGGCTCTGCGGTGTAGATCGTAAGCGTCAACCCTGGCTCGGCGGCCATCTCCAAACCTTCGAAGGCAAGCGTCAGCTCCCCCACGGCGGAGTGGTGAAAAGTCTTGAATCCGGTGCCGTGATGGCGGACGTCGTGCGCGCCCCACCGACGCCGGAATTCCTCACTCCGAGTGCTGAGTTCACCGATCAGATCGTGCAATTCCTTGTTGTGAGGATCTCGCCCGGCCTCGGTTCGCAGAATCGAGACGGTCACCTCGGCAAACGCGTTCCAGTCCGGATAAAACTCGAAAGCCCTATCGTCGAGGAACGTGAAGCGCGCGATGTTCGGGGGCTGCCCCGGCATGTCGTAGAGGTCCTTGTAGAACGCACGCGCGAGTGGGTTGACAGCAAGAAGATCCATGCGACCGTTCCGCACGAAAGCGGGTCCCGCGGTGACTGCGTCGAGCGCCCACTGCAGGCTCTGATGGGGCTTCCAGCCCTTCGCATTTCGCCGACGCGGGGGTCTGGCTACCGGGCTTGCCGCGTGCGCGAGATCAAAAAGGTGGGCGCGCTCGGCGTCGTCGAGTCGTAAGGCCTTCGCGATACTGTCGAGTACACCCGGCGATGCGCCGCTGATCGCTCCGCGCTCGAGCCTCGTGTAGTACTCGACGCTCACGCCGGCGAGGGTTGCCACTTCACTTCGACGTAGACCGTCCACGCGGCGGTTCGATCCGGCCGGAAGTCCAACTTGTTCGGGCGTGACTCGGGCGCGCCGCGAGGTCAGGAATTCGCGTACTTGCGCTCGATCGTCCATGCCATCGAGCGTAAGTCAGTGACCGGTAGCGAGGGAGTCCCTCGCAGTACCACTATCGCGCGGGACTCCCGCGCGCCGCCAAATCGTGATCAGGTTGAAGTGACACGAGAAAACCGATGGTGAGGAGCCACGTCATGCGCGCTGTCGTCATGCATGCCCCCGGCGACGTCCGGGTCGAAGAGATCGAAGCGCCGGTGATCGTCGAACCGACCGACGCGATCATTCGCGTTACAGCCACCTGCGTCTGCGGTTCCGACCTCTGGCCGTACCGCGGCATCGAAGAGCTGAATGGCCCGACGCCGATGGGACACGAATACGTGGGCGTCGTCGAACAGGTCGGCCCCGACGTCAACGACATCGAAGTTGGGGACTTCGTCGTGGGCTCGTTCGTCGCGTCGGACAACACCTGCGAAATCTGCGAGGCGGGCTTTCAGTCTCGCTGTATCCACCAGGTCATGATGGGCTCGGTCGGCACCCAATCCGAATACGCTCGCATCCCGCTCGCGGACGGCACCCTCGTCCCTGTCCGCGGAGAGCCGACCGAGCGGCAGGCTCGCAGCCTCCTTGCAGCCTCCGACGTACTCGGCACCGGTTGGTTCGCCGCCGTAGCTGCGGAAGCCGGACCTGGCAAAACGGTCGCCGTCGTCGGCGACGGCGCAGTCGGACTTTTGGCGATCCTCGCTGCCAGACAACTCGGCGCCGAGCGGATCATTGCCATGTCACGTCACGCCGACCGGCAGGCACTCGCCACACAATTCGGCGCCACCGACATCGTCGAAGAGCGGGGCGACGCGGGCATCGCGAAGATCAAGGAACTCACCGGCGGCTACGGCGCCCACTCGACCGTCGAAGCCGTAGGTACCCAAGAATCGATGATGCAGGCTATCGGAGCTACCCGCCCCGGCGGACATGTCGGCTACGTCGGGGTATCCCACGGCGTCGAACTCGACGGCATGAACCTGTTCTTCGCGACGGTGAGCCTGCTCGGCGGTCCCGCGCCGGTCAGGCGATTCCTACCCGAACTGATCGAGCTCATCATGACCGACCAGATCGACCCAGGCATCGTCTTCGACCTCACTCTCCCGTTGGAGGACGCCGCCGCAGGCTACCAGGCGATGGACGAGCGGCGCGCCACCAAAGTGCTACTCACCCTCTGACCGATACCAAAGGCTCACGAGACAGAACTGGGCTCTACACGCCGGCCGAGAAACGTCTCGGCTACCAACGAGAGGCGCTCTTGGTTTACCGAGCAGCATGTTCACTGATCACAGCGAATGCGTATGACGCCGAAGGTGAGGACGGGTACTTCGATTGGTGCGCAGCTGCTTTGATCGTAGAGGATGCTACGCGACTGATATGCACCCCCACCAGCGGAAACCGATTGTACGAGTGAATGTTTCAATGAGAGCGACTCGGCGCTACTTTGTAGCAACGAAACTCGTCTCTACCTACGGTTGCGTACTGAATTCCTTGTGGGGCAGGCTTTCTTGTGTACTGCTGACGAGCCGTATCTGCTGACGAATCGTATTGCTGACGAACCAAGGTCGGAGAACAATGGGTCACTACAAAAGCAACGTGCGTGATATCGAGTTCAATCTGTTCGAGGTACTCGGGATCGGCGAACTGCTGGATGCCGGCGCTTACGGGGACCTCGACACCGACACTGTGCGCAACATTCTTGCGGAAGTATCGAGGCTGGCAGAAGGCCCGGTCGCCGCGTCCTTCGCCGACGCGGATCGAAACCCTGTCGAATTCGACGCACCCAATCACGCCGTTGTGGTCCCGGAACCTCTACGCAAGACGGTCGAGGCGGTGAACGAGGCCGGTTGGTCGCGACTCGGCCTACCAGAAGGCATGGGTGGTGTTCCTGCTCCGGCGCCGTTGGTCTGGGCGATCGGCGAAATGTTGGTCGCGGCAAACGGATCCGCAAGCTTTTTCAACATGGGTCCACTGATGGCGAGCGTGCTCTACACCATCGGAAACGAACAGCAAAAACACTGGGCCAAAGAAGGATTCGAACGCGGATGGGCCGGAACGATGGTGCTCACCGAACCAGACGCCGGATCCGATGTAGGCGCAGGCCGAACAAAGGCAATCGCGCAGGACGACGGCACCTGGCACATCGAGGGCGTCAAGCGGTTCATCTCCGGCGGCGACGTCGGAGACACGGCCGAGAACCTCTTCCACTTGGTGCTTGCCCGGCCCGAGGGCGCCGGTCCAGGAACCAAAGGTTTGAGCCTGTTCTACGTTCCGAAGTCCCACTTCAACTCGGACACACTTGAACTGGGAGAGCGCAACGGTGTCTACGTCACCGGCGTCGAGCACAAGATGGGCCTCAAGTCTTCCCCAACTTGCGAGCTCACCTTCGGAGCGACGGACGTTCCTGCCGTCGGCTGGCTCGTGGGTGATGTCCACAACGGTATCGCCCAGATGTTCCAGGTCATCGAGAATGCTCGAATGATGGTGGGCACCAAGGCTACCGGAACACTGTCCACCGGCTATCTCAACGCCCTCGAGTATGCGAAAGAACGAATTCAAGGTGCAGACCTTACCGAGCTGACAAACAAAACCGCGCCCCGCGTGGCCATTACGCACCACCCCGACGTCCGACGCAGCCTGGCGATGCAGAAGGCCTACGCCGAAGGCCTCCGAGCGGTCTACCTCTACACCGCTGCACACCAGAATGCCGATGTCGCCGAGTTGGTTTCGGGGGCGGATGCCGAACTGGCGGCGCGGGTCAACGATCTGCTGCTGCCGATCGTCAAGGGCGTCGGTTCCGAAAAGGCCTACGAACTGCTCACCGAGAGCCTGCAGACCCTGGGCGGCTCCGGTTATCTTCAGGACTACCCCATCGAGCAGTACATCCGCGATGCCAAGATCGACACCCTGTACGAGGGCACCACGGCAATCCAGGCGCAGGACTTCTTCTTTCGGAAGATCGCACGCGACCGCGGCGTTGCACTCGCTCACGTAGCCGGTCGCATACGAGAGTTCATCGACAGTGAGGCCGGGAACGGTCGACTCAAGGCCGAGCGAGTCCTGCTCGAGATCGCCTTGACCGACGTGCAGGAGATGGCCGGGACGCTCACCGGGTATCTGATGGCTTCCCAGGACCAACCCTCCGAGTTGTACAAGATAGGCCTCGGTTCGGTGCGCTTTCTGAACGCGGTAGGCGACCTGCTCATCGGATGGCGCCTGTTGGTGCAAGCGGAAGTCGCGTTGGCAGCCTTGGACCGTGACGCGTCGGCAAAGGACCGGTCGTTCTATCGGGGCAAGGTGGTGATCGCGTCGTACTTCGCCAAGAACATCCTGCCCGTCCTGGCGTCGACCAAAGAAATCCTGGGTTCCCTCGACAACGAGATCATGGAACTCGAGGAAGACGCATTCTGACAACGTGCCATGCGCGGTATGGGTGGTGCGCAACTCGGAATGCTTGCTGCGTGATTCAAACGTGGTCGTGAACCGGCGACGGAATCTTGTTGGAACGATAAGAGTCTGCGCTCCGGTTCGGCCGCCAGAGACGCCAGTGCTTCGCGGACAGCCGGAACGGGAGATGGTCTTGTAGGTGACGAGCACCGGACGACAACCGTTCGTCTGCAGGCAGGTTGAGCCACAGGGACAGTGAGGATGCGGCGTTGCCGAGGGTTGCGCGTATGCCTGACTCGCCGAGAATCCGGCCGTATCCATCCACGGCAAAACGGCCGAACGTGTCGGGGGTGATGTCGGGGTACGGCGCGCGGGCGTTGGGGTCGATCAGGCGTACGGGCGCGCTGCAGGTCAGCGCCGCCACAGAACGTCCGTGGGTTGTGACCGCATCGCAACCAACGAGGGCATCGAGCGCTTCGTTGACAGAACCAGGTGGGACGTTCCATTCAGTATGGGTTTGCGCTTTGTAGCGGGGCCCACCGAAGAGTTCGGTAGCGAACGATGACAACTGCGCGGTCGGCTCGGATGGCCCACTCTGGTAGATCTCGAACGTCCACGACGGCAACGACACTGGTTCGGTGCAGGATTCCAGAAATGTCTGCAGCCGCTGAAATGCAACATCGGGACGCTTGACTCGAAGCGAGTGTGCACCACCGGCGGACCCGGGCAACCCGTCGTATGTCACTACTTCCGGCAATCCGGCTTCCGGTGTCCGCGCCGTCACAGGTTAGCCAATCGCGAAAGCACTACCCCGGCTGGTTCCTCCGTCGCGTGGCGATAGCCAGTACCGGCCCACAGGTGCATTCGCTCGGGATCTGCCTGCGCAACAGCGGCTTTGCGCATCGGGTTGGTCAGGTGATGGATGGCCGGGTACCCGATGGGCGCTTGTGCGTCGTAGCGATCGATGAACTCGTTCCGAAGCGCCCGTGCAGGACGTCCCGTGAAAGCTCTTGTGACGACCGTGTTCCCGCGGGACGTGTCGGCCAGAGCTGCCTTGTGCGGAGCCGAGGCACCACTCTCCTCGGTGCGCAGCAGCACAGTACCGACCACTGCCGCGTCCGCTCCGGCACGTAAGGCAGCAGCGACGTCGGCGGAGGTCGCCAGTCCACCGGCCGCCAATAGCGGAACAGAGGTGCGATGACGGATTTGTGCGATCAGTTCGGTGATCGGTGTTTCTGCCGGAACCTCCAGAGGAGTGAGCGTTCCGGAGTGACCACCGGCAGCTGACGATTGCACGACAAGCAGATCGGCACCGGCTTCGACGGCAAGGAGCGCTTCTGCCGCTGAGGTAACCGTCAACACGACCAGCGAACCGGCAGCGCGCAGCGCATTGACGACGACAGGGCTGGGAATGCCGAAGGTGAAGCTCACTACCGGAACCGGGCTGGCCAGAAGCAGGTCGATCTTGTCCGCGAAATAGTCGTCGTCTTCGACCGGCTCACCGTCAGCCAGCGTGATGCCATAGCGATCCGCCTCGACCTGGATCGCCCTGGCATAGGCACGGTAGGCATCGACATCGACAGGCACCGGGTTGGGCGCAAAAACGTTGACACCGAACGACACTCCCTCGGCGCGCACGGCGTCGATCTGTTCGGACAGAGCCTGAGGCGTCTTGTACCCGGCGGCGAGGAATCCGAGACCGCCTGCGCGAGAGGCAGCAGCAACAAGTGCCGGTGTGGAAGCGCCGCCGGCCATGGGGGCTGCGATGACAGGGACCTTCAGGTCGAGATCGGTTGTGAGTGCGCTCATTCGAACATCTCCAGTCCTACGTCGGGTAGTGCTCCGGCGGTTTCGTCATCTGACATCAAAAACTACCTCCTCAGTCGAGGTGGCTGTCCGAGGGTCCGCATCGAGATCGGAAGGGAATCGGAACCGCAAAACCGCGGCGGCCACTGCCGCGCCCAGAACGACGGCCGCACCCAACAGCAGAGCGTCGCGATACCCGTCTCGCAGCAACGGAGTGACAACGAGTGGGCCGAGAATCTGACCGACGCTGTATCCAGCGGTCAGCAACGCCACGGCGCGTGGGAACTGCAGGTGCGCGCCGATTGCCAACACAATTGACCCGATACCGAGGAAGGTGACACCGAACAGGAAAGCTGAAATCAGTGCGGGGCCGACGCCTCCGATCACAGCAGGAAGCGCTATGCCCACCGCCTGAATCAACAGGGCAACGAGAAGCAGAGTCGGCCTCGACCAACGCAGGCTGAGCCAAGCCCACAGGGCGCATGAGGGAAATGCGGCCAGACCGACCACTATCCAAGCGCCGCTGCCGACCCATTCTGGAGCGGCGAGATCGATTGCGGCAACAAGGAACGTGCCCGCGATGATGTAGCCGATGCCTTCCAGGAAATAGCTGATGAACAAGGCAGTGAACCCGCGTTGGGAACTGGGAGTTCCCGGCGCGTCCGGTGTGATGACCGGACGCGGTTCCGGCGTCAATCCCCAGGCTGCGACCGCACACACCACTGCAAGGGCCGCAGATGCCAGCCAGGCAGTGCTCCAGGTGCCGACGAAGCGGACGACCAACACGAGGACCCCGGACAGGGCGATACCCAACCCAACTCCGCCGAATCCCCATCCGGCCAGGAATTGGGACTGCCCCCGAAGGTGCGCGTGCAAAGCGCTGACGGCGATCATGAAGACGAGGGCACTGGCAATGCCTGCGACGAGCCGCAGGGCGAACCAGATGGATCCGTCGTGGGTAGTGGGCATGAGCGCCAAAGTCGCGATGAGGACCACCAACGACGTACGCATCACCGCTGCCGAGCGCACCACGCCGGGAATGAGGATTCCCGCGAGCGCGCCGATCAGGTACCCGATGTAGTTGGCCGTCGCCAGGGTGGCGCCGAGCGAGGCGGACAGACCGGCCTGCGTGTGCATCAACGGCAGAATCGGTGTGTAGACGAATCGACCGATTCCCATGCTCGCCGCCAGCGCAGCGGCAGCTTGGACAGCGTGCGCTCGCGGGGAGACGCCGTTGTGGATTGTGGTCATGGTCTTATCGTGTGCCCCGGCCCCGCCGGACCGCCACGACCGCTTTGCTCCTGACTGATAGGCACAACCTCCCACCGCACGTAGCATGAAGGATCGTGGAGCTGCGTCAGCTGAGATATTTCGAGGTCGTCGCCGAGGAATTGCACTTCGGCCGAGCCGCGGCGCGGCTACTGATAGCCGGGCCGTCATTGTCGCAGCAGATCATGGCACTCGAACGCGACCTCGGCGTCAAGCTGTTCGTCCGCGACCGTCGTTCCGTCGCTCTGACGCCAGCCGGCGCGGCCCTGCTCCCTGATGTCCGTGCGCTACTCGAGAGTGCCGAGAATCTGCGACGCCGCGCGGAGCGTCTGTCCGGAGCGGAGCCCGTCCGGATCGGCTACGTCAATTGGCTCCCCACGGATCTGATCGCGCGCACTTCAGGGGTCGCGCAACTGCACGTCGACGCCTGGGTGGTGCCTTCGCACGCGCAGGCCGCGCGGGTAGCGGACGGCAGCCTCGATCTGGCGATCGCCTGGGTACGGAAATACGATGTCGCCCAAAACGGTTTGAACGCCAGACTGCTCGGTGCGGATCGGCTGTACGCGGTCTCCACCGGAGAGGACACCACACCGGTACGGGCACGCGACGTCGTCGTACTCGTCGACGACGACACCACCTCCTGGTATTCGTGGAACGTCTACGCCGAAGAATTCGCTCGCGATACCGGCGCACAGATCCTGCGCATCAACGACGGTGGTATCACCGGTCCGGCATTCTTCGATCACGTCCGTGCCGTCGGCCGTCCGGTCGTCAACTCGCCCAAAGGGCAGACCATCACGCTGCCGAGCGATCTCACGGCACGCCCGATGATCGACCCGGCGGCAATCTGGACGTGGTCACTCCTGTGTCGTGAGAACGAAACGCGCCCTGCCGTTCTCGCGGCCGTCGACGCTCTCACCGGCGGTGCCACTGATCTCGGAATCCACGAAGACGGGATATGGCTACCCATGGACGATCCTTACCGGAGGACTCGATGACACGGCGCGCTATTCGAGTTTTCTGGGGACGACGGCCGGAATCGGTGCCGGCCGTGGCCTCCCGGTGGCGTCGCACGTTGGAGCAAGTCGAATTCCTGTTGCCCGAGGTGGTCGGCGGGTCGTGGCAACAGATCCATTCCGCTGGACCTGCTACTGCCGTGACCGTCGACCAGTTGGCGCAGGTCCTCGAGAACGCGCAGGCCGCCGAAGACTGGTCGGATCGTCTGGGAATCGGATTGAGGCTCGCATCCAGTGGAGGGCCCGAATGGGGGCTCGAGCTCTCCGGGTTGGCGGGCGGCGAACCTGAAATCGTCCTTCAGTCGATGATTATTGCCGTCAGCGCGCCGGACGCCGCCGAAGTTCCTGAGACAGAACTACTTCGGATGCTCGCCGCGGTGTGGGAACCGGACTTCGGGGACGTCACCGACGACAACATCCTCGACGCTCTCGAAGACGAGTCCGACTATCGCGTCGGAGATCCCGTGATCGGCCGCGTCGGCTACCTCTCGTCCGCTCGCGCTGACGCGATCCCGGATGACCTGGCCGTAGGCGTTGCCGCGTTACCGGGCGGCGTGTTGCTACAGATCGGGGCCGTCGATGGGGTCGTTCGGGCGTACGAGCGCCTGCGCGAGACCGGCGCACTCGATCCGCTTCCGCGTCCACTGGACCGCGCAGTCCTCTGAAGACGGTTACCGTTTGTCGAGTTTGGGTAGCCCGGGCGTCGGAACGAACTCTCACCGCGGCACTACCGCCGAAAAATGAACCGAAAGGCCCACCGCATGGTTGACGTCACCCGCAAATTCACCGCCGAGGTACCGATCGAAAAGGCTGCGGCGTTTCTCCGCGACTTCGCCAATGCGCCGACGTGGGATCCGGGCACCGAGAGCTGCACGCAGATCTCCGACGGTCCTGTCGGCGTCGGAACCCAGTGGCACAACGTGTCCAAGCTGTTCGGCGTCACCACGGAACTGACGTACACGCTGGTGACCGACGAGCTGAATCACGTTGTTCTCGAAGGAAAGAACAAGACTGCCACCAGTACCGACGACATCACCTTGACTTCGGTGGGTCCGAACTCGACCGAGATCGAATATCACGCGAACGTCGAGTTCAACGGTGCCGCCAAGATTGCGTCGCCTCTCCTGAAGGCGGGATTCGAAGCCAAAGTGGCACCGGAGACGGTGAAGAAGATGACGGAAGCCCTCGAAGCGCTCTGACAAGTCCGTCAGGTTCTTGTCACTGTGTGTTGCCGCCGCTCGCGCCACCGTTGCGAGCTTCGATGGCATCGATGGACTTCGTGAACGACTTTCCCAGCACTTGGGTGCCGACGAGTCCGAGTACCGACGCCAGGAGCTTTCCCTTGAGGTTCTTGCCGTCCCGGACCACGACGGCGTCGACATCGGTCAGACCCGTTGGCTGCCGGGTCAGCGTGTAGGTATGGCTCGACGCCCCGCCCCACAGGTTGGAGTCGGTGGTTGTCATCACGACGCGGTGCGGGTCGGTCCAGTCGTAGTGCAGACGCTCCCAGATACCACTGGAGCCCTCGGTGACATCAGCATCGTGGGGTCCTTGTTGGTGCACTTTCAGGTAGCTGTCCGCACTGCGGCCGAAGATTTCCTCACGGCCCGGGCCGAAGTCGGTCAGGCCGGCAAGGACCTGTTCGGGCGTCGCAGTGGTCGTCTTGTGAAGATGGATCGTGGTCATGGCGCCTTCTTTCAACTGTGGATGATCCGGTGCTGAAAAAGCCGGGGAGTGACTCATCCAGCACACCACTCACACGAAATGAATGAAAGACAATTGCTCGCCCAGTCTCGATCCGCTATTCGACGCCGCGCCGGCTGGCAGTGATTGCGCCGTGCGGCCTGTAGCCGCTCCCCGTCCGGGTATGGGTCTCGATCACGTCGAAGCCCGCTGTGACCAGCACCTCGGCAAGTTCGGTCACCGGCCATCGATAACCAGTCGTCGCGGCGTGATCAAAAGGCTCTACGGTTGCGCCTTCGAAGAAGCCCACCAGCAACCCACCACCTGGGCGGATCACGCGCGCGAATTCAGCGAGCGGTGCCTCGATATCTTGCGGGTGATGGTGAATGAGCGAGTACCAGGACAGCACGCCGCCCAGTGAATTCGTTTTCGCGTCCAATGCCTCGAAGCCCCCGACCTCGAAGGAAAGATCCGGGTATTGGTTGCGTGCTCGTTCGACGAACTCGGGCACGAGATCGATCCCGCTCACAGCCAGCCCGGCCTGGGCCAGGAAGTCTGTCCACTGCCCCGGCCCGCACCCGGCGTCGAGTACGGGGCCGGTCAAAGTGGCAGCCCAGCTGGTCACCAGTGCCCGATCAGATACGTGCGTCGAATCCATCGAGCCGAAGAGGTCCGTGTACTCCTGGGATCTGGCCGAATACGAATCTCGGACTACGTCGCGGCGCGTTGCACTCGAATTCTCCACGCCGTCAATGATTATCGATGTGCACCATTCCTTCGCCACAACTCGCCGAACCGAAGGTTCATACTCTGTTGAAGGCCTACGGTCACGTCCGGAAACTGAGGTCATATGGTGGAAGAGAAAGAACTGGCGGCGAAGATCCGCGAACTACTCAGTGCCCGATCGGCCGAGTCGAGCATCTGCCCCTCCGACGTGGCCCGCGCAGCGGCACCCGACAATTGGCGTCCGCTGATGGAACCCGTCCGAGAGGCTGCCCGCCACATGGTGGCCCACGGCGAAGTGCAGATCACCCAGGGCGGCGAAGTCGTCGACCCGGAATCCGTACGAGGTCCGATCAGGATTCGGTGGGCTCGTTGATCAACCGCATGACTGCTGGCGGCACTGCTCTCGCAGCGTGAATCAGCGGAAACGGTCCAGATGCTCACGCAGGAACGCATCCAGGCTTCGTGGCTCACGCCCCAGGACACGTGCCACCGTGTCGGTGGGTGACTCCGGGCGCGAGACGGCAAGTTGCTGGATCTCCAGAATGTGCTCGGCCAGCCACGGAGGCATGTGGGCATGATCGACGAGGTCTTGCCGAAGTTCGTGCGGTGGCAGGTCGATATATTGGACGGGGCGATCGAGCATGCGGGTCAGAGAATCGGCGATGCCGCCGTAGCCGACTGCCTCGCTGCCCGTCAGGACGTAGGTGCCGCCGGCGAGGTCGGCGCGTGTGAGCACGGCCGCGGCGACGTCACCGATATCTCGGCAGTCGATCCAGTTGCACGGCGCGTCCCGCATCGCGCCCAGAATCACCCCTTGCGCAGCCACCGCCGGAGCCAGGAGCAACAGATTCTGCATGAACGCATAAGGGCGGAGCAGAGTGTGGCGGATCCCGGATGCGCGCAGGTGTTCACCGACAGCGTGGTGGCCGCGGGAGAGAGCGATGGGGGAGTCGGCCGCGGCGGCGGGGTCGGAGATCTTGACGATGTGTTCGACGCCGCTCTCGGCGGCTATGTCGATCACACGCGTTTCGAGCTCGACCTGTTCGAGTCCGTTGGCCATGGCGAGGAAAAGCTGTTCGGCCCCTTTGAAAGCCGTCCGTAGCGAAGTTGGGTCTGCGGCATCGGCCGGCACTACTTCGACCAAACCGTCGGCCAAGTCGCCGAGGTGGGCGCTCAGCCTGTCCGGGTCGCGGGACAGCGCTCGGCTCGGCACACCCGAGGATGCGAGACTGTGTAGCAACGCGCCGCCTGTGGTTCCGGACGCTCCCATGATGACGATCATCGTGTTCCTTTCGGTCTTCCCCGGGAAGCCGGGGATCGTTGACATGTGTTGTCTGTCAGGGATTCTGACGGCGCCATCGCCAGCTGACGATGACGGCAGCGACAGCGGCAGATATCGGTAGATCGAGTTGCAGGCGAGCAAGCCAAGCAGTGTCGACCACGCTCGTGTGAGCTGGTAGCCAACGGGAGGCGAACCACCCGACGAGACCAGCAATCACAGCGGCTCCGACGGCAAGAATTGCCGCCACCATGATGCGAGGCAGGGCCGTGGTCCACGGCCGTGACCTCCCGCGACGCAGCAGCCAGGAGCCGATCAGCAACGCCACCACTGCCGACGTGCCCGCGATGGACGTAAATGCCGCCATCGTGAGGCCCGATTGGCCGGATGCGACTCCGCCCGCACCCGCCATCAGCGCAGGGGCAAGGTAGGCGACCAGCACCTCTCTCCACAGGATGAAAGGTCGTGCGCCGCGACGATCGGCAACCGGGTCGAGTCGATTGGAATCGGTTATCTCCCTTTTGTTTTCGCGACGGATCGGTGGGGTGAGTCCGGACATGAAGGAGACCAACTTTCCGATTATAATTAGGTGGCTAACTATTTGGGCATGAAAAGAGAAATCTCTGTCGAGAATTGACGACGATTCGAATCGCTACGCGAATACTTGGAATCCCAGCCGACTACTCCGCAGTCAGCGCACCGATACCGCGAACGACCCGCGAGAGCAGATCCAAAAAAACCGCTCGCTCGTCGACAGTGAGCTCGTCGACCATTTCCTCGAGACGAGCAAAGTGTTCGGGCGCCATGTCACGTAAACGCTGAGCGCCGCGAGCAGTCAGGACGACCACCGCACCACGCCCGTCCTCCGCGGACGGACGTCGAGCGACCAAACCCTCCTGCTCGAGCCCATCGACCAAGCCGGTGACCGTGGCTCGCGAGACGCCGAGATCAGCCGCCAGACGTGAGGGAGATTTCTCCCCGTCGTGGTCTTCCAGATCCGCAAGCAGTCGGTAACGGCCGGTCGACAGCCCATACCTCGCGAAGTGAACCTCAGTCGCTCGACCGAGCCGCGCGCCCGCCGAGATCAGCCGCACCGCAACCAGCACCGCCTGCGGATCGGACCCGAGGCCGTAATGCTCCAACTGCCGCCGCGCCTGATCCAAAGTGGGTGAGTCGTGATCGGTTCCGTCCACTGCCATGCAACTAATATGGCACCTAACTACATTCTGGTCAACCCTCCACCAGAGCGCGTGTCAACGCCGAACAATTCCTACGGGGCCGCATGGCAGTCCGGGTGATTGCCGGGATAGGGCAGGACCTTCTCGAGAGCGAGACCAATCGCAAAGGCCGTTTGGTCGTCGTACGGTCGCGTAACTATCTGTGTGCCCGTGGGGATTCCGTTCCGAGCGAAACCGGTGGGGATTGTCAGCACCGGGCAGCTGCTCAGGATGTTGAAGGTGATTGCCGGTACAGCCTCGAGGTAGAACTCCAATTCTGTTCCAGCCACATTGATTCCGTGCCCCACGTAGTCGTCGCCGGCAAGAAAGCCCTCCGTCGCCACTGCCGGAGTGATCAACGCGTCATAGGTGTCGAACAGGGATCCGATCGACGAATACAGTTCGGCTTCGATCGCGAGTCCGTCGAGGAAAGTCGCGTCACCACGGGTGCGGCGTGCCCATCGCGCGAATTCCTTCGCGTACTCCGTGACTTTGTCGGGGTGCGCGGACGCTTCGGCGGAGATCGATGCACCGAACACGTGATCGTAGTGAATGGCGGCCGCACGCATGATTGCAGCGCGTGACAAGTCGACTTCGATGATCTCCGCGCGTGCGCCCAGCGCAGTGAGGGTGTCCACCAACTTGGCGGTGTTGGCGGCAACGTCCGGATCAACCGGCCAGTCACCCAACGCGGGGATCACGGCGATACGCATTCCTGTCAACGAATGCGTTGCGAGGCCGGACAGCGGCGATGCCGGTACATGCGAGGCAATGTCAGTGGAGGTCGGTCCCGCGATGACCGACTGCAGTGTGAGGCAATCACTTACGGTGCGAGCCATCGGACCGCAGTGGCAGTAGCGATCGAGATTGAATGGCGGATCGACGGGGACACGGCCGTGCGGTGGCTTGAACCCGACAATTCCGTTGAGAGACGACGGAGTTCGGATCGAACCTGCAACATCGGAACCGGTAGCCAAGTGCGTCATACCGGTGGCAAGTGCGACTGCCGATCCACCGGAAGACCCGCCGGAGGAGTATTTCGTGTTCCACGGATTGCGAGTGACGCCCCACAACTCGGACTGTGTGAACGCGGACGAGGAGAATTCGGGTGCCGTCGATCGCGCGTGGACGATGGCACCGGCGTCGATGATTCGCTGCACGAAAGTGGAAGTGTGAGTGGCGATCACATCCTCATAGACCTTGGACCCTTGAGTCCAAGGTTGTCCTTGCACCGGTTCATCCTCTTTCACCACAACGGGAACACCGGCGAGCGGAAGGCTGACATCCGAGCCGCGGGCGTAGTGGCGTTCCGCTGACTTCGCTTGTGCTCGTGCAGTAGCGAAGAAAGTGTGTCCCACTGCGTTCAAGGTTGGGTTGAGCGCCTCGATACGTTCGATGGTGGACTCGAGCACTTCCACCGGAGAAAGCGATTTGTCCCGGTAGCGTTCGAGCATCTCGGCCACATCCATGAATGCCGAAGCGGGTGTCTGGTGCATATCTGTTGTCCTGCCTCTATGAAGGTTTGTGTAGGCGATTAGGTTGTCAGTTCGCGCTTTGCCACGACGGGACTGCGGAATGTCGCGAGCAGCATTGCCAGAGTTGCGATTCCCGCGGCTGTCCAGAAGACCGTTTCGGAACCGGAGTGGTCGTGAATGCGTCCGCCCGCGAACGCACCGAGCGCGATGCTTGCATTGAAGACTGCAACCCACAGAGCAGAAGCGGCCTCGCGGTGAACGGGAGCTGCTTGTGCAATCCATGTTTGAGTACTCACCGATGCACCACCGTAGAAGAGGCCCCAAGCCGCCATGAGCAGAGCAGCTGCGATCAAGGTGGTAGCCGAGATCGGAAACAGGGCGAGTGTGACCGCTATTCCCACGCTGAGGCTGACGACCACCGCCTTCGGGGACTTTGCAGCGGACGGCCCGGCGATGAAGTTGCCGACGACACCGAATGCACCGTAGATCAGGAGCATTGTGCCGACCTGCGAAGCGTTCAACCCCGCGAAGAACTCCAGCCCCGGACGCACATAGGTGTACGCCGCGAAATGAGCGGTGACGATGAGCGCGGTAATCGCGAATCCGACCCGGACTCCTGGGTTCCGAAAGGCCGCCACGAGACTCCCGAGCGACAAGGCCCGATCAGCTGGCATCGTGGGTAGGACAGCGATCATGGCGATCGCGATCAGCGTCGCCGCGCAGCTGAGAGTCCAGAACGCCACGCTCCATCCGGCGACTGCCCCGATATACGTCCCAGCAGGGACACCGAGAACTGAGGCAACAGCGATTCCGCTGAAGATGATCGTGGTCGCCAACCCGACGGATCTGGAACCCACCAATTTGGGTGCCAGACTAGCGGCGAGTGCCCAGACTCCACCCATGCTCACGCCTAGAAGGACGCGAGCCACAGCGAGGACAACGAAGCTCGGAGCAAGGGCCGTGAGGGCGTTCGCCGCGGCGACTACAAGCATCAGAACGATAAGCGTCGACCGACGATCGAAGCGCCGGGTCACGATGGGCACAAACGGGGCAGTGGCCGCTGCCACCAATCCGGTAATGGCCAGTGAGAGCCCGATGGTCCCTTCACTTTCCACCAGAGCAGCACCGATCGGGGTGAGTAGCCCGACCGGCATCATCTCTGCCGCGACAACGATGAAGGTGGACGCTGCGATCAGCGCGACCGCAGCCCAGTGGTTCTCGATGGCGTGTGCGTGGGTTGAGGACGTGGGCGCGGGGCTGTTCTGCCCGGGCGCGGAATGTGGCATGTAACCAGAGAAGCTCCCACACGCCCAAGGATCAACGGCGAATCGCTCATCCAACCATTAGCTCAATTCATCGATGAGCCATGATGGAGTGGTCGAATGAGTCCAGGGTCGGAGTGAAAATGTCGGAGCCCCCGATGCGTGAGATCGAGTGCTTCCTCGTTCTCGCTGAAGAACTGCACTTCGGTCGCACCGGCGAGCGGCTGTTCATCTCCCAGAGCCGAGTGAGTCAGCTGATCAGCGCGTTGGAGCGTCGTATCGGCACCAGCCTGGTGGCGCGCACCAGTCGCCGCGTGCACCTGACTGAATTCGGTGCCGATTTTCTTGCGTCGTTGGCTCCCGCGCATCGTGCGCTTGTCGGAGTAATCGAGGACGCTCAGTCAAGAGCACGGAACATGCCGGCGCCGCTTCGGGTGGGTTTCCAAGGAGCAATTTACGATTCGATCGCGGCTGCTGTCTCTCGTTTCGAAATACAACATCCGCAAACATGCGTGACCATCAAAGAATTACCCCTGGGTGATCCGTTCAGTGATGTACTCGCCGGGCGAATCGATGCGGCAGTGGCCCTTCTCCCCGTAGATGAGCCGGAACTGACAACCGGGCTCGTCTTTTCTCGACAGCCCCAGACCCTCGCCGTCTCAGTCCATCACCCGTTCAGCGAACTGGGCGTGATCGACGCCGAGCAGTTGGCGCAGATCTGCCTGGTACCCATCACCGGCCCCGCCCCCGACTATTGGCAGCGTGTGAATTCCCCGAGCACGACGCCGGGCGGAGCCACGATTACCACGCAGGGTGGGGCGAGCACCGTTCAGGAAGGCCTGTCGCAGGTCGCATTCAGTCAGGTCGGCCTCATCCTCTGCGCTGCGACCGCTGCATACAGCCAGCGCTCGGACATCACATTCGTACCGATCAACGGATTACCCGAATCTGCTTTGGGTCTCGTGTGGCGTACCGATCTCGAAAGCCCACGACTTCGCGCTTTCGCGAAAGCGATCGAGGAAGCGCACACCTGTCCCTCCTGACGTCGATCAGTAAGTCGCGGAAGGAGTCCGGGGCATTGAGATGCATCGTGTGTGAGATGATCGCGCCATGTCTGCGATCACCGACTACTTCACCGCGCGCACGGATGAGCATGCCACCTCTGCCCTCGCGGGACTCGTCGACTTGGAACCAGAGGTGATGGAGGCGAACGCAGCTTCTCGCCCGCGGGTCCAGTTGGCTGCGAGTGGGACTCCAGTTCTGCAGGCGAAAGGCGTCGATCCAGTTGTCGCGCTCGGCCGACTGGAAGCAGCCCTCACCGCTCGCCCCTACGACGAAGTTGCAAAAGGTCCACGCTGCGGGAAACTCGTCGCGATGAGCGACGACGGCGACACCCTCGTGCTCACGGTTACCGACGAATTACGCTATGCACTAGCGGAATTGAACGCTGACGGTGTCGCCGCCGCTGCGGCGGCCTGGGCAATCGACGAGACGAGTGAACCGTCGGAGGACTCAGTGCCGTTCCTGACCGCCTTCGCCGAACTAGCGACCAGAGCTGTGGCTCAGGGCGAACGGATGTACGGCTACGTCGTCATCTGAGCTTCGCGACTCCGCCGACCTGATTGGAAGGCTGTTCGTCTTCGACAACTCCGGATCTGACCGTCACCCCGGGATCTGCATGGCCAGATCGTTGCGGTCGAAATCGGAGAACTGCTGGGTGTCAGTGCAGTATCCACAGCTCGCTCCGAAGAACTCGGTGCGGGCGTTCGGATCGTCGAGTAGCCAGTACCGCAGCCACGCCGTGCTCGGACCGCGCATATCGCCACCGGTGATCGCCGTACCGAAGTGCGTGGCGCCGCGCAGTTCCAGATACTCGGCAGGCACGTGGTCGGCGTCCTCGTACATCGCCCGCACGATCGCCGGCCAAACGATTGCGTCGGCCTGGCCGGCCAGATAGAGAACCGGCTCGTCGATGAGATCGACATCATTGAGCGGGCCTGGTTGGATCGCGACGGCGGTGTCGACGCGGTCGTCGATCGCCGCGTTGATCGCCGCAGACCCGCCCTGCGAGTGCCCCACCGCACCAATGTGTTCCAGGTCGACTTTGCCGTAGAAGACACTCGACGGGCTGGCCGCTTTGTCCGCGATGAGGTCGATTCCCGACCGCATGGTGATGGCGAAATTGCTTGCCGGTGTATTGGCGGCGACCACGATGAATCCGTGGCTGGCGTAGTGGCGCAACAAGGAGGTGTACGCACCGGGGAGCACACCGGTCCCGTTCCCCCAGATCACAACAGGGTGCTTCTCGCCGCGCGCGCCGAGCTGGCGCGGGTAGTACAGAGTGTGCACCAGCCCGATCGAGACGTTCGGCGTGTACGGCCCTGCACTCGCCCAATCGTGCCCGACGCTCGGGATGCCGGGCGCATCGGCAGCCGCTGTTCCGGTTGCGCCCGTGAGTCCTAGCGTCGCGCACAACGCAACCGCCGCTGCAGCATTCACGAAATGTTTCAGAGACTTTCGCATGAAAGTCAACCTTTCGAAGTTGATCCGGAGTGATGTGTATTACATATTCACGGGAAGGCAACCCGTCGGCTTTGTTTCAGGAAACGGACTATCCCAGAAGTGTTGTGTCTGCGGACAAAATCATCGTTCTCGGTGGATGCCCGGGCGACGCGAATACCCAGAGCGCAAGGTCCAGTTCGCCTCGGCCTACGGCTTCCGCGCGGATTGCTCGGCACACAGCCGTAGGAAATGTTCGACGATCTGCGTGTTCTGGCCGTCCCTTGCCACGGCTGCGATCTTCCGTGGTGGCAGTTCGAATATCTCGCCCACAGTGCACCCGCGTTCGGATGCTCGCTCGGCACTGGAGAGTTCGAGGATGACAGCACCGATCCCTTCGTACGCGAAATCCGCGAAGGCATCGCGGTGCTGTGACCTCATCACGAATGCGTGGTCGATTCGCGGTTCGATCGACCGCAGATGGCGATAGACATCGGAAGTTTCGAACCGTGGTGCGACAACCAAGCCGATGCGCATGAGATCTTCGCCGATGAATACCCCGTCCACCGGTGGCGGGGTACCGGGCGGGCAGACGAGCCGCAACTTGTGGTCCGGAAGGCGCACCGTGCGCGTCCCGGGAACACCGGTGGGCAGCGACTCCATTATTGCCACGTCAGCGGTGCCTGCCATGACCGGGTGAATCGCATCGGCCACGGACGACCCAGGCGGATCCGAGATGGTGATCCTCAGGTTCGGCACCTCCGTGCGCAGCGCTCCGAGCAGTACCGCTGCGGGATCGTCCGCAAGGCTCGCTGTCGTGGCAACACTGAGGTGGGGGACTGCTGACAGTAAGAACTCGCGCTCGACCACTAATCGGTCGAGCGCGGCCAGCGCTTCGCGTGCTGGATCGATGAGATTCCGTCCGCGCGCAGTCAGCGTCGCGCCGGTCCGGCCTCGATTGAAAAGCCGTCCTCCGAACCGTCTTTCGAGCCGCGCAATTGATTGAGAGACGCTCGATGTTCCCGTGAACTGATTTGCCGCTGCCGCCGTGATACTGCCGTGTTCGACGACGGCAAGGAAGTCTTGTAGCTGCCGCGGATCGATTCGCGGGGTGGCGGACTCTCCGAACTTGCTCATCCGGCGTTCCCCATTCCACCTTCGTCACGTAATCGGCTGGTCGTCTCGATAAACGCTTGTGCCGCAGGCGATGGCGTCGAACCGTGGAACATCCAGATATCACGAGTGAGCGGGGGCCGAGTACGACACAGCACCACACCTTCTCCGACTGTATCGGCGACAGATTCGGGAAGGAAAGCGACACCGACTCCCGCGCGTACAAGTGGGATCATCGAAGCCACAGAGATAGTCTCCGCAACCACCGCCTCGTCCACAGTGCCTTCGCCCAGGCGTTCCGCCAACAGTCGCCGAGTGACATCGTCACGCGGGCTGGTGATCAATCCGATTCGCAACAGATCCGTCAACGCCGCTGCCCCCTCGCCTTCACTTCGTGCGGCCGGCACCAGCGCAACGATTTGTTGCCGGCCGAGAAGGATACGTTCAACGCCCTCGTCGAACACCTCGTCCACCCCGAGCCCAATATCAGCCTGACCCGAGGCGACCACCGTTCCGATTCCGTCGGTGTCGTTGCTGAGCATCGTCACCGCAACGTTCGGAAACTTTCTTTTGAACGCACCCAGGGCCGTGGCCGCTGGATCACGCGCCAATGTTCGCGGACACACGACCGTCAGCCGACCCCGCTGCACGACGTTCAATGGATGCAAAGCGTGATCCAAATCCCGGTATGCCCGAAGTACTTGGGCCGCCGGACCTGTGAGATCGCGTCCAGCGTCGGTCAGGGTGACTCCCCGCGATCCACGGCGGACGAGCGTCAGGCCGCACTCTTTCTCCATCCTGGCCAGAGCCTCCGAGATTGTCGGCTGGCTGACCCCCAGTCCGCGAGCAGCAGCGGAAATGCTGCCCCGATCAGCAAGGGCGAGAAAGTATTCCAGATGACGCCGGTCCATTGGGGTTCCCTTCTCGTGGAAGTCATCGCGCGCGCCCGATTTTGCGCCCGTCAGGCATAGGGAAACCCTATGGCATACCTCTCGAATGTGGCGTAGACGGGAAGAAGAATCCCGTGATCTGCTTCACATATGAACGCAGTGAGCAACAACCCGGGGAGCTTCGACCAGAGGCACCCGTCTGCTTTTGTCGAGCACCTATCGCCGCCTGCGAGCACTACGGAGGAGGCGCCGAAATGACCGAAACCATCACCGCAAGTTCGCCATCCGGTGCTACGTCGCTCCGTTCCGTGAGGCGGGCGCGCTCTGAGCCGAAGCCCGCTCGACAGCGTCGATCCGGTACGCGACTCACCATCGGGGTACGACTGGCCCAGGTCGCGCTGCTTCTGGTCCTACTCGGAGCGTGGCAGCTCGTCGCATCGCACGGTTGGATCGAGCCAGTTCTGGCCAAAACGCCAGGCGAGGCCTGGGCCTACTTCACCGCAGCAGTGCAGTCGGGCGAGATTTCGTCGAACTTGCGTGCCACGATGACTGCCGTCGTGATCGCGTGGATCCTCGCCAGCGCAGTCGGGGTGGCGGTCGGACTCTCTCTCGGACTGCTTCCGACCCTCGAACGCATCATGAGTCCGTTCCTGGATGCGGCGAATGCCATGCCACGTCTTGCGCTGGCGCCTCTGCTTATCGTCATCTTCGGGATCACGATGACGGCGAAGGTCGCTCTCGCGTTCACACTCGTCTTCTTCATCGTCTGCTCGAGTGCACGAGCCGGTGTGAAGTCGGTGGACGACGAATGGCTCCGACTATCCACTGTCCTGAATGCCAGTAAGACACAGGTGTTCTGGCACATCCTCCTCCCCGTCGCAACACCTGGCATTTTTGCCGGTCTTCGGTTGGGGCTGATCTATTCGCTACTTGGCGTTGTCGGTTCGGAACTGATCTCGTCACGGGACGGGCTGGGCCAGCTTGTGTCGATCTACTCGGCCCAGTTCCGGATGGAAGCGGTCTACGCGATCCTCATACTTCTCGCAATCGTCGCAGTCGTCCTCAACCAGGTCATGAACTTCGCCGAGCGCTACCTCCTTCGGTGGCAGCCGCCGGCTCGACGATGACAGGAATCATCATGGATACCAACGTGATTACACCCGCCGTACAACTCGACGGACTGACGATATCCTTCCCCTCACCCGACGGGTCGACGAAAACTGTGGTCGACAATCTCGACCTCACCATCCCTCGCGGACAGTTCGTGAGCTTGGTCGGCAGGAGCGGTTGCGGAAAGACCACTCTGCTCAACGCGCTCGCTGGATTGGTGGACGCAACAGAAGGGAAGACTGAGGTCCTCGGCACTACACCATTCGACGCTCGTTCTCGGATGGGCTTCATGATGGCCCGAGATGCGCTGTTCCCGTGGCGAACAGCGCAGAAG
The DNA here is from genome assembly GCF_001682295.1 of Rhodococcus sp. 008. Taxonomy (NCBI): domain Bacteria; kingdom Bacillati; phylum Actinomycetota; class Actinomycetes; order Mycobacteriales; family Nocardiaceae; genus Rhodococcus; species Rhodococcus sp. 008. Next base: position 1,971,642 of record NZ_CP012749.1, read on the forward strand.
AACGTGGAGTACGGTCTCGAATTGAGGGGAGTACCCAAGGCGGAGAGACGAACTCAATCAGAGCGCTGGCTTGCGGCCGTTCAAATGTCCGAGGCGTCACGGCTGTGGACTTGGCAACTCTCCCAAGGGATGCGCCAGCGTGTCGCGTTGGCCCGAACGTGGGCACTGGATCCGGACATCTTGTTGATGGACGAACCCTTTGCCGCCCTCGATGCGCAAACCCGAGTCGAAGTACAGCGAGAATTCCTCGAGCTTTGGCAGTCCGAGGTCGGCCGGACGGTCATCTTCGTAACCCACGACCTCGGCGAAGCCATCTGTCTGTCCGACCGCGTTCTGCTGCTCGGGGCCGGCCGGGTGATCGACGACGTCAGCATTGACATCGAACGCCCCCGCGAACTCGAAACCCTCACCGCCGAACCTCGATACATCGAAATCTTGAACCGGCTGCGTGGTCAGCTCGACCACTGATGTGCCCAGCCAACTCAGATTGATTTCTGATGCGCCCAGCCATCAAGGAACAGGAATCCCATGAAACTTCGACCTTTTGTCGGCACAGTCATTGCAGCGTCCCTACTGCTTTCCGCGTGTGGAGGGGGAGGGCGTCCGAACGACGGTAGCGTCGCCATCGGGGTCTACCCTGCGAGTGCTTTGTCCCTACCTGTCTACGTCGCCGTCCAACAAGGAATGTTCGACAAGGAAGGCCTCCACGTCGAGCTCATCGACGGAAAGAACGGGCCCGAACTCATCAGCGGTCTCATCGGCGGTACAACCGATCTCGCGGTCGGTGCACCCGGAACCGTCGTGCCGGCCATAGAGCAAGGGCAGAGTCTGCGGCCACTGTCCCCGTACGGGTCGATCGATCTTGCGATCGCCGTGACGAAAGACAGCGGCATCACCACCATCGAGGATTTGCCCGGCAAGCGGATCGCCATACCGTCACGTGGCGGCGCGGCCGAGCAATTCGTCAATCAGCTTCTCGCAGAACGACACATCGACGCCTCCACGGTGCAATTCATCGCAGCGGCACCTACCGCGAGTCAGATACCACTCGCACGAAAGGGCGACATAGATGCCGCCGTTCTCACCGCTGCCAGCCAGGCCGTATTCGACGCTCAAGGAATACCGATGACGGCGATTACAGAAGTAGACCCGGTGGGCTCTGACGGCGTGAGTTCATACGGCCTGGGCACTGTGCTTGTCACGACAGCCACATTCGCTGAATCCGATGCTGCCACCCCCGTGTGTGCGGCGCTCGAGGCCGCAGCAGGGTGGATAGCCGATCCTGCGAACGAGCAAGCAGGAGCTCAACTTCTCACCGAGCGAATGAATGTTCCTGCTGACAAAGCCAACCAGGTGTGGGCTTCGCAGAAGACCCTCTGGCCGGTCGAGATTTCAGCCGACCGATGGACCCAGAACGTCGCATGGGTGAACAACCAGACCTCGGGCAAGTCCGACGCAGACGTCCCCTTCGACCCCCTCTGCTGACCAACGCCCCCAAACACAATCCAGTTCGTCTACTACGAAAGAGAAGAAACGATGACACAACTCGCTGACCAGTCAACACAATCCGAGTCCCAGCACGATCGCCGGCAGCTCACCGAGGCTTGGTCTGCAGTCACCGACAGTCTTGCGACATTCGGTTCGACCGCTGCCGCTACCGGATCGCCGCTGGACAGCGCCGAAGGTGTACGGCACGCACTTCGTCTGTTCGGATATCTCGCCGAGATGAACATCGAGCGCCAAGACGTGCTCCGGCCTGAACTCTTCACCCTGATGTCACCGATGCGAAAGTTCTGGGGAGACGGCATCGACGTCGACTACTGGACTGCGATGATCGACCCCAACGAGACATATCGCATTCACGGTAACCGTGGCACAGTGCCCTACGTCGCCGTCCTCGCCAATCGTGTGGGCGCGTCTGGGACCGACAGGGTCGCCGACAACATCGTCATCGACGACAAGGTGTGTGACGCGGACGGCAACTTCGAGATCTTCGTCGCACAAGAGCTGGAGGGGCGCAGCGGCATTCGGCTGGATGAGCGCTGCTTCGACGTAGTAGTGCGTGTGTATCACAAGACGCGTAACGCGGAGATCGATCCTGTTCTCCACATCGAGCGCCTCGGTCCGCCGCCTGGTGCACGCCCCGATCTCGACACGGCGTGGCTGACCCAGCGCCTCACGAAACTTGCTCGTGGCATGGACGTGAGCCTTCGACGCAGTCTTCAGCTCATCGAAACACTCAGTCAGTCTCCCAACGAGATTCGCGTGACCTCGGAGCAGCGAGGGTGGGGAGACTTCTACGGCACCAGCTCCAACCAATACGTTGCCGGCTGGTGGTCACTGAAAGACGCTACTGCCGTCGACATTACGTTCACCATCCCCGACTGCACCTACTTCGGAGTGATGCTGTACAACCACTGGTTCGAGTCCTTCGAGTACCGCGACCACACCGTCAACCTCAACGACGCACACTTCGAGCGCAATGACGATGGAACCGTGACGATCCGAATCGGGGGAGTAGAAGGCGACAGAAACCGACTGAACCCCTGCAACCACACCGAAGGCATCTTGTTGGCGCGCTGCCTGGAGCCCGCTGAGGATGTCACTTCGCCTCATGTGGAGATCATTCGATGACCGACGAAGTAGACCTGCCGTTGGCAGGTGTCCGAGTAGTGGAGATCGGTCAACTGATCGCAATACCCAGCGCCGGGCAGCAGTTGTCCGATCTCGGCGCCGAGGTCATCAAGCTCGAGCCTCCAGGTGGTGAACCGGCCCGACAAATCGACGCCGACTACGCGCGCGGCATCTTCTACGGGTACAACCGTGGAAAGCGTTCAATCTGCCTCGACCTCAAAGACTCCGCCGATCTGCAGCGAGCTCGGGATCTGATCGCATCGAGTGACATCTTGCTGCACAATCTTCGCCCGGGAACCCTCGATCGATTGGGATTCTCCTCTACCGAACTCCAACGCCTGCGACCGGAAATCATCGCCGTCTCGGTGAGCGGGTACGGGGCGGAAGGCCCGTCCGCCACCCGCGCGGGGCTCGACATCGCTGCGCAAGCAGAGAGCGGACTGATGTCGGTGACGGGTGAGGCGGATAGCCCGCCACAACGTGTGGGCGCACCGGTCATAGACCATGCAACGAGCTATGTCGTCGCGCAGGCGGCACTGGCAGCGCTACTTCGACGTGAGCGCACCGGCAAAGGATCGTCCGTCCGAGTCTCCCTGCTGGACGTCGCAATCCACTTGCAGACCGCCAACTGGATCGAGTGGCAGGTATCCGGAAAGCCCATGAGTCGCAAAGGGAACGGACAACCAAGCGTCGCACCGGCGGCAGACGTCTTTCGCGCCGCCGACGGCGAGCTGGTGATCAGCGGATACCAACCGCGCGCATGGATCGAACTGTGCAAGGCGATCGACCTACCCGAGTTGGCCGACGACCCGAGGTTCACCACCAACGCGCTGCGCGTGGAAAACCGTGTTGACCTCGTCGCCACGATCGAGAAGCAGCTGTGCTACCGCAGCGCCGCTGAGGCAGTAGAGCATCTCACTGCGGCCGGAGTGGTTGCCGCAGTTGTGCGTGACTACGACCAGGTAATTTGCGCCGACGATGTGATTGCGAACCGTACCTTCATCCCCGGCACCAACGAACATGGCGAACAGTATTTGACGCCTGCCATGCCCTATCGCGCCGAACCTCCGATGGCACGAACTGAACTTTCACAGGTTCCGGCCTTGAACGAGTGGACAACATCGACGCGCTGAATGCGCCGTTCGGGTCGAAATTGACTTTGCACCAACGTAACTGACAAACAGATAGCCATGCACCATCGAGGAGATGTCCAGTGCTGACCACCGCATTTACCGAGACATTCGGAGTTCGCCACCCAATCGTGCAGGGCGGCATGCAATGGGTGGGGAGAGCAGAACTCGTAGCGGCAGTTGCAAACGCCGGCGCGCTCGGCATGCTCACTGCCCTGACACAGCCGACACCTGACGATCTTGCCCGAGAAATATCCCGAACGCGCGAGCTCACCGATCAACCTTTCGGGGTCAACCTCACAATCCTCCCGACGATCACACCTCCGCCGTACGATGAGTATCGCAACGTGATCATCGACTGCGGAGTGAAAGTCGTCGAGACAGCTGGATCGTCTCCCGCGCCCCATCTGCCGCACTTTCACGGCGCAGGCATCAAGGTTCTCCACAAGTGCACCAGCGTCCGCCACGCGGTCAAAGCCCAAGTCCTCGGCGTCGACGGCATCAGCATCGACGGGTTCGAATGTGCCGGGCATCCAGGGGAAGACGACGTACCGGGTCTCGTCCTCATCGCTGCAGCAGCAGAGCGGATCAGCATTCCCATGATCGCGTCCGGTGGATTTGCCGATGGGCGAGGATTAGTGGCGGCCCTCGCGCTCGGCGCCGACGGCATCAACATGGGTACCCGGTTCATGTGCACCGAGGAGTCTCCGATTCACCGCAACATCAAAGAGGCGATAGTCGCTGCCTCGGAGGTCGACACGGAACTGATTTTCAGGTCACTACGCAATACCGCACGGGTAGCACGCAACAGCATCAGCCAAGAAGTTGTCGAAATCCTCTCCAGTGGTGGCAAATTCGAAGACGTTCGACATCTTGTGGCCGGTGCGCGGGGCAGAGCGGTGTTCGACAGCGGCGACCAGGAGGCTGGCATCTGGACGGCTGGGACTGTGCAAGGATTGATTCGCGACGTCCCCACTGTGGGTGAATTGGTGGAACGTATTGTCGCAGAGTCCGAAGCACTGATTGCCGGACGGCTTACCGGCCTCCTGGACCCGGTCAGCGCCTGACTACGTCCGAACCCGCTGAGCGCTACAGTCGGCCAGTCCTTCGCGCATGACCCCTGCCGTTGCGCTCGTCGACCCGCATGCCGCCGATACCTCGTCCTCGATGCGTCGTGCGGTGACGGTGAGCTCTTCGCGATCGCCTCGCGGCTTGTCATCGCCGTTCGATCGTTTCGGGTTCATCCGGACGATCATTGACGTCAGGACGAGGAAAGGAGGTGTACTCCGAATTGTTTGCGGTCATCAGAGTGACAACCGCAAGGATTTCGATCGGCACCGAACACGATCTACTCGACGTTGTGGCCATGGGGCTACCAAAACATCACTGTCGGCCCGCAGCAGCTCCCCCATTACGTCCACCGACATTTCTTGGCTTCGACTGCATACAGCAAGGACGAGAGCCCGGCGCGCCCGTCCCGACTGTGCGATCGTCGAAGTCGTCTGACAACCCTTTCAAGGCACCTACTCCCTATGGCGCCCCGATCCCCGCAACAATCTTGCGCTTGACCGAACACTGAAGTCTCACGCGCCCGATAGCGTTCGCGATAGAATCCGATATTTCGCTCGCATCGTCCGGGGCACACCGAAGGGGAATCAAGAGCATGCATGCGGTACCGACCCGGAGGGCGAAATTCGTTGCAGCGGGATTGATCATCGCTCTGGCTACTGCTGGTGCTATCGGTGTATCGAAGATCTTCGCTGCACGCCCATCCTCTGCGAATATCGAAGAGACCATCACGAAAGCGGAACGTGGACGGCACAATCCAGCGTGTGAACCCATCCCGTCGAGGCCCGATGCAGCTACGTTGCGTCGCTCTTCTGACGCGTCGGTTCGTTTGACGAACGTGGTACAGACTGCTGCGCAGCTCTTGCGAGTCAACGGAGCGGCTTGGGGGCCCCAAGTCGCTGTCGGTACTGAGCTATCCATTGATGAAGCTTTCGAGAACGCCGGTTCGATTCCCGGAGATGCGATAGTCGCAGAAGCGGAGTGGCTTCGTCAGGCGCAACGAGATGGACTCTACGACGACGCAGATCGTTCGCTCGATTCGCTTGTCCGACACATCGAGTCGACAACCATCACGGACGTCGACCTCGGTAGCCATCTGGGGCCGAATTGGCCCGCAGTAATCGATGTCGTCGGGACTGTCGCCGCGATCGGGTTCGAGGAGTACGTGAGCAAGGTGCGCGCGTCACCCCCGATGAGAGCAGCTGACGCGCTCGACCTTCGATCCGCGTTGCGGGAGAACACGGTAGCCCTCGGCCTGGAGGCGGAATGGGACGGTGCTCAGGAGTTGGTCGCTCTCTACTTTCAAGGATGCACTTCGGCCGCGCTGAGCCGGCGAGAAGCGAACCTTTCGGTCGAGGATTACATCCATGATTGGGACCTGGCGGAGGCTCTGGCACGCGACGCCGTAGCTGCTGCTTTCGCAGCAGATCTCACGAGCAACGAGAACCGTGGACGAGTCGAGATCTTGGCACGAGGTCTTCAAATCATCCAGGCGCCAGACGAATTGGGTCCGAACGATCGGTTGACCCGGTCCGTGGATCCGAACGAAAACTTGCATCCGGACGAGGTCGCGCTTCTCGAACTGGAAGATCCATTGATCGAGGGCGAGTGACACGACCAGGGCCTCCGGCGAGGGTGGCGCGGCAAGCAGAAAAGGCGGTTGCCGATGTGACACCGCGCTCTTAGAACCGAAGTGACGCAACATCATCGTGATCTGCTCTTCGGTGGCCCCTTGCTCACGCAGATAACGCAGCACCTCCTTTCGATACGCAGGTAATCGAACCCCGAAATCATGTCCTCGAGCTGACGGTCCATCCAGTCGAAGAAACAGTTCGCGTCGTACGACAGCAGCGGATTTACCGTGGGTATGCCCAGTCTCGAAGCCCCAGCAGAAGCCGAGGGTCTCGACTAACTTTGCCGGACCGACTGCAATGGTCAGCTTCGGCGGAGTGAATCTCGGAAGAAGAACCTTCGTCCCCGATATGCAAAGTGTCTTTGCAGCGGGATCGGCCCGCGGCACGCCTCGCGATAATTGTTCACCTCAGTGCCGCTGTTCCGACCAAGGCGAGTTCGAGGCGTTTCTCCACGGCGAAGTCGATGCATGCCGCGCCGTCGACACCATGCACCTGAGTGTCGGGAAGGGTGCCGCACTGGATTCGGCGTCCGTCACCAGAGTGCCAGTGATGGCTACAGCCCCAGTACTCAACCCAGGCGTCATCACGCAGCTGTTCCCGAAATTAGGCAATCGGCGGTTAGGTAATTCGACCTTTTGGGGATCGAATCCACCGTAACCGATTCTCGCCCTCCACTGGAGATGCAACGGCGCGCCGCCGAGAGCCATGAAGATTTCTGAAAAACTGCAGATCAAGTCAGTATTGACGCCCACGGACTAACCTCGCCCTCTGGTTCCGCTGGCCAAAAGACAAACGATTGTGGCGTGCGCCACAAATCTCCTATAGGGTAACCACTGTTAGCCTGCGACGGGGTGCGAGACATTTCCCAGCGCCGGATCCACGCTCTATCCCACTCCTGAACAGACCGAGCGAGAGCTGAGCGCTCTTGACGACGTCGTGGTGGATTGAGGATCAAGAAAGAAAGATGGTATTGCCGTGCAGTCATCACTTGTCTCTCTGCCGTCCATGGAGAGAGTCCGCATTGGCGCTCCGGTCGCGGAGGCCGCGGCCCAGGAAGCAGAGTTGCTCGGGGCGAACCGAGTCTTCGTCGTATGTAGCGGGACGCTCAACTCGCAGACCGACGAGATCGCTCGGGTGATCGAGGCATTGGGTGATCGATTCGTGGGACTGTTCGATGCGGTTCGACCTCATGTACCGCGCGAAGACGTCATTGCTGCCACCCGAGTTGCTGCCGACGCCGATCCGGACATGCTGTTGTGCGTGGGCGGCGGATCGGCGACGGACCTGGCGAAGATCCTTGCAATCACTCTGGAGCACGGAGTTCGCGAGGCATCGCAAATGGACGCCTACCACCTGCAGGTCAATCCCGACACATCGGTGACCGCCCCCACCTTCTCCGCCCCGAAGATCCCGGTAGTGGTGGCGCCCACGACCCTGGCGGGAGGTGAGTTCAACGCGTTGGCCGGGTCGACGGATGAGAAGAGCAACGTCAAAGAGGGTTACTTGCATCCGGCAATGACCCCGAAGGCTGTCATCCTCGATCCTGCACTCACGCTGCACACTCCGGAGTGGCTGTGGCTGTCGACCGGGGTTCGCGCACTGGACCACGCCTTCGAGACCCTGGGCTCACTCGAATCGAACGGGTACTACGACGGGATGGCGATGAATGCCATACGACTGCTCTCCGAAGGACTCGTCCGAGTGAAGGAGAACACCGACGACGTGGATGCGCGGCTGATGTGCCAGGTCGGTGCGTGGTCGTCAATGGTCGCGATCGTCGCAGGCCTCGAAATGGGCGTCAGCCATGCCGTCGGGCATGCACTCGGCGGTTCGTTCAACGTCCCACACGGGTACACCTCCTGCGTCATGGCGCCCTTCGCGCTCGAGTACAACCGCGAAGTCAACGAGCATCGCCAGGCGCTGATCAGTGCGTCCTTGGGTGCGCCGCAAACGCCCGCACACGAGTTGGCGGACTCGCTCATCCGGCGGCTCGGCATGCCGAGATCGCTGGGAGAAGTCGGGCTGACCGAAAACGACCTCCCCAGTCTGGCTACGTACACGTTCAAGGACATCTGGTGCGGGACCAATCCGAACCCCATCGCGAATCCGGATGCTTTGGTTCCTTTGTTGCGGCGGGCACTCTGATCGAGCTCGAAAACAAGTGATCCCCCTCCACGTCGGGTGGAGGGGGATCACTTGTTTTCGGGCTGAACGGGCGTAACCGTCAGCTGGGCGTACCGCCGTTACCACTCTGCGTTCCGGGACGGTGACGGAGAATTCCGACGACGATGTAATCCACGTAGGTTGCCACCAGCGCCTCGATATCGTGGTCGTCTCGAAGCCACCAGCTCACGCCATTCATGAGGTCGAGCACCGCAACAGCCGCACGCTGTGGGTCGGCGATCTCGAACTCTCCGGCGCGGACCCCGGCAGCAATCACATCGCGCACACGCCTCTGGTAGTACTTGCGGTACTCGAGCACCCTCATACGGTGTTCGTCGGTAAGCGCCGAGATCTCTCGTAGGCTTACCAGATGCTCGACCCTGTTCATCGCCAAATACCGCAGATGAACATCGATCAGCGAGGTGAGTCGCTCGACCGGAGTTCCAGTCTCGTCGAGGACAAGTAGATGCTCCTCGACCGGGTCCCGGGTCATCTTGAGCGCGATCGCGTAGAGGATCTCCTCTTTCGAGGTGAAGTGGTTGTAGAGGCTCGCGCCCTTGATTCCCACCGAATCTGCGATGCCACGCATGCCTGCCGAGTGGTAGCCCTGATCAGCGAAGTATTCGGCCGCCGCGGCCAGTATGTCGTCACGTCTGCTTGGAAGCCCTTCAAGCCGTGGTCGACCGGATCCGGGTGTCGCGCTGCTGGCAGGATCGATGTTCAGCGTTTCAGTCCTTTGCATACAGGCGGCGTAGTTCTCTCTTGAGCAGCTTCCCCTGAGGGTCCGTGGGCAGCTCATCCACAATCTTGATCGCCTTTGGAACCTTATAGCCTGCGAGCACGGTCTTGCAGTGGTCTCGCAACTCCTGGCCGGTGAGGTCGCTGCCGTCTATGACAATGACGAAGCCTGTGACCGCCTCGGACCAGTATTCGTCCGGAAGTCCCACGACGGCGGCGCGCGACACCTCGGGGTGGGCTTGTAGTACGCGCTCGACCTCCTGCGAGGACACGTTGTAGCCGCCCGTCTTGATCATGTCCTTGCTGCGATCGAGGAAGAACATGTTGCCCTCCGAATCGCGACGTACGATGTCGCCGGTGTGGACCCAACCACCGTCGAGGACAGCGGCGGTCTTCTCGGGATCCTTGTAGTAACCCAGCATCACCGACGGCGTGCGACAGAGGAGTTCACCTCGCTCTGCTTCATTTCCGTCGGCATCGACCACCTTGACCTCGAGATGGCCTACAGGCTTGCCGATCCAGGTCGGATCCTGATCGGGAATGTCCTCGAGTCGCTTGAACCAGCCGACGGAGCCCAACTGCGTCAACTCGGACTGACCCCAGTAGGTGCCCCACACCGATGCGGGCGCCGCGTGGTGCCATGCGTCCACCGTTCGCGGCGAGACCTGACCTCCATAGGTCAGGCAGCGCTGGATGGTCCCGACAGTCTCAGGACCGAAGTCAGGATGATCTGCGAGCGAGATGAAGAACGTCGGGGTTTGAGCCAGGACGGTGATCTGCTCCGCTTTGATCATGTGCAAAGCGTCGGCAGGCGCGAGGCTGGCCGGGAGCACGAGCGTCGCTCCCAATAGCAGGAGCGAGGTCAGGGAGCCGATTCCGGCAATAGTGTGGAATGGCATGACGTAGAGCCAGACGTCATCGTCCAGGCATCGCAGTCCCCACGTGTACGCAGGTGCGGTGGAGACCAGGTAGTTGCGATGCGGCAGCATGACGCCCTTCGGAGCCGCCTCGGTTCCACTGGTGTACACGATCATTGCGAGATCGTGCTCGTCGACATCGCAATCCGGCTCTGTCGGCGACGAGGACTCGAGGAGTTGATCGAAGCAGTGACCGCCGAACTCGTCCGTGCTGTCGAGAACAATGATTTCGGGGCGGGTACCGAGTCCCGCCAGCGCTTCTTCCAGTACCGGCAGGAATTCCGCGGCCACGACCACAACCGCGGGCTCGAGGTGCCCGATCTGTTGAGCCACTTCGTTCGGTCCGAAAAGGACATTGATGCCGGAGTACACCGCCCCTATTTTGAGAGCACCGTAGTAGGCGACGATCGACTCCACGCGATTGCGGGCCATCACGGCGACCCGGTCACCGCGGGAAACACCGAGTCCGAGGAACATATGGGATGCCCGGTTGGCATCCTGATTGAGCGCACCGTAGGTGGTCACGGTGCGTCGACCACCTGGGGCATACGACACGATCGCCGGCTTCGAGTATCGACTCTGCGAGTGGCGGCGTAGCTGGTCGCCCAACGTCGCTCGCCCTAGCGGTGACGACTGGGTCGCTGTGAGGGATCGGACAAGCGGACCTGAACTCCGTCGCACATCAGTGGCATCCGATTCGACACTTGTCGACAGATCCATGGTTCCTCAACTTCCTGAATGCTTACCGCGGTTAGTATGATGTGGCTCATACTGTCATCGGCATCCACGCGGGTCAAGCAGAGTTTCCAAGCAACAATGGGAATATCGAAATCACACTTGGTTGTGTCGCTAACGGCTGTTAGCCTGCATGGCATGACTATCGTCACTGACCTGGACCGTGACCACCTGCGTTCGGCGGTGTTACGGGGCAACGTTCCGACCATGCTCGCCGTGTTGCTGGAGCTGACCGCCGATGAGCGGTGGGTGGCACCCCGCTATCAACCCACGCGCAGTCGGGGCATGGATGACAACTCCACGGGAGGACTTCCGGAGGAAGTTCAGTCCGAAATCCGGAGCGCGTTGATCGACGCAGTGGAACGCTGGTGGACGCTGGACGAGCCGTCCCGGCGGACGCTGGACAGCTCGGAAGTCGAGCGAATCCTCAACTTCACCTGCAGCGAGACCGTGCCGCCGGACTTCGCGCCGATGATGGCGGAGATAGTCAATGGTCCGCAGATCAAGCCTGCCACCGCCGAGTGCGACGAGCGACTCCACGCCATCGTGATCGGAGCCGGCATCGCGGGGATGCTGGCCTCCGTCGAGCTCACCCGCGCTGGAATCCCTCACGTGATCCTGGAGAAGAACGACGACGTCGGCGGATCATGGTGGGAGAACCGCTATCCGGGCGCCGGAGTTGATACACCGAGCCACCTTTACTCGATCTCGTCGTTCCCTCGTAACTGGTCGACCCACTTCGGCAAGCGCGACGAGGTTCAGGGATATCTCGAGGACTTTGCGGAGGCCAACGACATCCGGCGCAATGTCCGCTTCCGCCATGAGGTGACGCGCGCCGAGTTCGAGGAGTCGAAACAGAGTTGGCGTGTGTCCGTCCAGCGACCAGGTGAGGCGCCGGAGACCCTCGAGGCTCCCATCCTGATCAGCGCGGTCGGTCTGCTCAATCGTCCCAAGATCCCGCATCTACCGGGAATCGAGACCTTCCGTGGTCGCCTCTTCCACTCCGCCGAGTGGCCGAACGAGCTCGACGATCCCGAGTCGCTCCGCGGAAAGCGAGTGGGCATCGTCGGTACCGGAGCCAGTGCTATGCAGATCGGCCCGGCCATCGCGGATCGTGTCGGATCGCTGACGATCTTCCAGCGCTCACCACAGTGGATCGCACCGAACGACGACTACTTCACGACCATCGACGACGGCGTCCACTGGCTGATGGACAACATCCCCGGCTATCGCGAGTGGTACCGGGCGCGTCTGTCGTGGATCTTCAACGACAAGGTGTACTCGTCCCTCCAGGTCGACCCCGACTGGCCAGAGCCGAGGGCCTCGATCAATGCGACCAACCATGGTCATCGCAAGTTCTACGAACGCTATCTCCGCGATCAGCTGGGTGATCGAACAGATCTGATCGAGGCATCTCTTCCGGACTATCCGCCCTTTGGTAAGCGAATGCTGCTGGACAATGGCTGGTTCAAGATGCTTCGTAAGCCCGACGTCACACTGGTGCCCCACGGAGTCGACGCCCTGACACCTTCTGGACTCGTCGACATGAACGGCGTCGAGCACCAGCTGGACGTCATTGTCATGGCGACGGGTTTCCACAGTGTGCGCGTTCTTTACCCGATGGACATCGTCGGTCGATCCGGCCGGTCCACCGGAGAAATCTGGGGCGAGCACGACGCGCGCGCCTACCTGGGAATCACAGTTCCTGACTTCCCCAATTTCTTCGTCATGACCGGACCGAACACCGGCCTGGGACATGGGGGGAGCTTCATCACGATCCTGGAATGTCAGGTCCGCTACATCATGGATGCCTTGAAGTTGATGCAATCGGAAAACCTCGGCGCGATGGAGTGCCGGGCCGAGGTCAACGATCGATACAACGAGGCCGTCGACCGACAGCACGCACAGATGGTCTGGACCCATCCGGCAATGGAGAACTGGTACCGAAACCCGGACGGTCGCGTCGTGTCGGTCCTTCCATGGCGGATCAACGACTACTGGGCCATGACCTACCGAGTCGACCCGGCAGATTTTCGTACCGAGCCGGCACGCTCCGAGTCGGTCCCGACTCCGACCGCGCGAGGGTGATCATGCAGGACGAAGCCACCGGCGGAGTGCACGGCGGGCCGCTGTCGGGTATCCGGGTCATTGAAATGGAGGCCATAGGGCCGCTGCTGCACGCCGGTCTGATGTTGGCAGATCTTGGCGCCGATGTCGTGCGCATCGTGCGCCCCATCTCGATGGGAGCAGATGACGGCATCGACGATGCGAATGCGGGGATGCTCCGAGGGCGGACCGAACTCACTGCAGATCTGACCAAGACCGAAGATCTCGCCAAGGTGCGCAGGCTGATCGGCCGAGCGGACGTCCTGATGGAGGGCTCTCGGCCCGGCACGATGGAGAAGCTCGGCCTGGGCTCCGAGATCTGCCTGCAGGACAATCCGGGGCTGATCTACGGCCGAATGAGTGGCTGGGGCCAGAAGGGACCGATGGCCCGAGAAGCCGGGCACGACCTGAACTACCTTGCGCTTTCGGGCGCGCTCGAACAGCTCGGACCGGCTTCCGGGCCGCCGTCACCGCCGCTGAACTACGTCGGGAACTTCGGCGGCGGATCGATGTTCCTGCTCGTAGGAGTACTTGCCGCGCTGCACGAAAGAGAACGCACTGGCCGAGGCCAGGTGGTGGATACAGCGATGGTCGACGGCGCCAGTTCGTTGACTGCGCTCGTCCGATCGTGGCAGCATGCCGGCCGCTGGTCAGCCCGTCGTGGAACCAACCTCCTCGACGGATCTGCCCCGTTCTACCGCGCGTACGAGTGCGCAGACCACAGGTACATGGCGGTAGGGGCCCTCGAAGACGTGTACTACGACCGCTTCGTGTTCGGACTCGGATTGGATCCCGCCTCGTTGCCGAATCGCTGGGACCAATCGAACTGGGACGACTTGTCCGAACGCTTCGGCAGAACCTTCGCCACACACGATCGCGACGCCTGGGTCGACGTCTTCGACGGCCTGAACGCTTGTGTCACACCCGTGCTCACACTCCACGAGGCAACACTCCACGACCATGCAATACAGCGAACGGCCTTCGTCGATGCAGGAGGCTTTTCGATGCCCTCCGCCGCACCACGGCTGGACTCGTCACAGGGAGCAGCCCCACCACGGAGAAACGACGAACTGGACGCAACCGTGTCGCGATGGGAGATTGCCTCAGAGCACCTCGGGGGCAATTCCACTCGACATCGGTCCACTCGCATGGCGGTTGGTCCACAGACGTGGTGAGCGAGAGAACCGATGGCGCCAGGCGGGCTACGATTTCGGTATGCGCAGGCTGGCTGGATCGTTCGATCGTGACCTCCCCGGGTTGCCGCGTGGCCGCGGCCGACTGGCTGTGGACGAGGTTCAAGACGCGCAACGCGATCGCATTCTGCGTGCGGTGATCTCGTCGACGGCGGAGAAGGGGATCGCCTCGACCACGATCGCCGATGTCGTCGGGCGTGCCAGGGTGTCTCGTCAAGCTTTCTACAAGCAGTTCGAGAGCAAAGAAGCGTGCTTGATCGCGGCGATCGACGCCGGCATCGAGGTGATCGTCTCCAACATCACCTCGACACAAAGCTCGACCGCCAATTTATCTCTACACGAACAGCTTTCGGCTGTCATCGAGAAGTATCTCGAGACGTGTTCGTCCGAACCGGAGTTCGTGCGAGCCTGGGTGGTGGACCTACCTGTGGCCGGCCCGGCCGGGGTGGCGAAGCGCAACGAGTACGTGGAACTGCTCGCCGATGCATTGCTCGTCGGCTACTCGTCCAAGTCTTCAGAAGCCCCGGGGCGTGAAGTGTTTCTCGCGGCGATCGGCGGTTGCAACGAGTTGTTCTACCGCCAGGTGGTTGACGGGTCGAATTCGTACATGAATCTTCATGCGCCGATCATGTCCTTCCTTGAACGGGTACTGGATCTCTCGTCCGACCCTTCGTAGTCCGGTGTTGACAAGCCAAGGGTAGATCGCCATGCTCATTCATAAGTACTGCTGCGTACTTATGAATGAGGAGTGGTCATGCGAATTACGAGTGGACTGACACAGAGTCCGATCGCACCGCCCGGCCGGGTAGCGATCCGTCCGCGGCGAGTCGATTTCGACTGGGAGAAAGCGCCTTTGGTGTGGTTGCCGAACGAGCCGATCGCCTCATACCTCCTCAGCTCGATGAACCTCGTCATCCCGGAGGGCGAACGGATGATGATCCAGGCCTTCGAGCAGGCCCTCCCGGACGTGCACGACGAGAAGCTTCGCGAGGACATGCTCGGTTTCATGGGTCAAGAACTGCTGCACGCAGAGGCGCATGACGAGGTCATGAATCAGGTGTTCACACGGCACGGGATCGACCCGGCCCCGTTCAACCGCCAGATGCAGTATTTCTTCCGTAGAACTTTGGGCGTCGGTGACGACCCCGATCCGCGGGCCGTCCGGCAGCGTCTGATCGAGCGTCTCGGGATTTGCGCGTCTTCGGAGCATATGTTCGCGTTCGTGGGCGACTGGGCGTTGAACGCGGACTTGGAGAAATTCGGCGCGGATCCGCAGATGCTTGACCTCTATCGGTGGCATGGGGCCGAAGAGGTCGAGCATCGTGCCGTGGCACACGAGGTCGCCACGTACTTCGGAGTCGGCTACTTTCGCCGCTGTATCTCCATGATCATCACGTGGCCAATCTTTTTGGGGTGGTTGCTCCGTGCTGCGATGTATCTGAGTCGCAACGACCCCAACACGCCGAACATCGGTTATCCACGATTGCTACTGGAATTCGTCCGCGCCGGACGCCGCGGACTGGTGCCTGGTGTATCGAAATGGTTCTGGAGCGGTGTGTCGACGTTCGTGCCGGGATTTCACCCCGACAGTGTGGGGTCCACCGCCCAGGCCCTCGCCTACGTCGCGCAATCGCCAGCGGCCAAGCGGGTCAACACATGACACCCAACGCGCCCGAACTCACACAGCGGTGGCCGGCCCCCCGCGAGATCCCGGTCGACCTACGTCGCGGCAAGCGCCGCGACTCGATTCTGCGCATTCTGGATGTCCTGGTCTCCACGCAGGTCAAGTTGGCGGTCTTGATTCATCGCGACGAGCCACCGGAAAACCGGATCGACAAGTACAAGACAACGCTCACGGTGTCGGAGCGCACGACGGTGGCCACCGACAACGACGTGGTCAGTCTCGAACTGCGAGCACCTGACGGCAGCGACCTCGAACGGTGGTATCCCGGGGCACACCTCGACCTGTACCTGCCCTCGGGACGGATACGTCAGTACTCGCTGTGCGGCGATCCCGCCGATCGACGCTGCTACCGGATCGCGGTACGCCGGATTCCTGATGGTGGCGGCGGATCGAACGAGGTGCACGACGAGTTGCCAGTCGGTACCGTCGTCGGCGTTCGCGGTCCACGCAACGCATTCGGGTTCGTCGAACCCGGGCGAATCGAGCGCGCGAAGCGCGTTCACTTCGTGGCGGGTGGCATCGGCATCACACCGATACTGCCGATGGTCCGCGAGGCGGAGCGCATGGGCCTGGATTGGTCGCTGATGTACGTCGGTCGCGAGCGCCGCACACTACCGTTCCTCGAGGAATTGTCGCCGTTTGGTGATCGGGTCACCATCCGCACCGACGACGAATACGGCCTACCCGCAGCGAATGATCTTCTCCCGCCGAATGTCCGCAGCGGCGACGCGATCTACTGTTGCGGTCCGGTCCCGATGCTGGACCTGATCACAGCTAGTGTGCGCAACGAGCCCGGTGTGGAAGTGCACGCCGAACGCTTCTCCGCCGCACCGGTCGTCGATGGACGACCCTTCCGCATCCAACTGGCTCGCACCGGTCAGGTCATCGATGTCGCCGCCGACCAGACCGCACTGGACGCGGTGCTGCGTGTGAACCCGAAAGCCCCCTATTCATGTCGTCAGGGCTTCTGCGGCACCTGCATGGTCCGCGTCAGCGACGGCGACGTCGATCATCGTGACAATTCGTTGAGCCCAGCCGAGCGCGCCGCCGGCAAGATGCTCCTGTGCGTTTCGCGGAGCAACAGTCCCTGCCTGACGGTCACCACATGAATCCACCGATGAGAAAACACAATTCCCGACGACCGGAGTACCTGTTGAACGACGATCAACTGACATCGCGGGTGGTGGACCTGCTGATCGCACTGGAAGAAATGGACGCCGATGCCGTGCGCGCACTCGTCGATCCCGACATCGAATGGCGCAATACCGGCCTGCCCAGCGTGCGTGGAAGCAAACGCGTCGAACTGGCGCTCACGATCGTCTCTCGCCTGATCACCAGGTACGAGGTCGTGGAAGTGCTCACGATGACCACCGACCACAACACCGTGTCCTCCCGGCGACGAGAGATCATCCGCATCGGATGGTTTGCCATGCACCTCGACGTAGACGGCCACTACACATTCGCAAACGGCCTGCTTCGCATTTGGGACGACCGCTTCTCCTACCGCCGACTGCTCCGCGGATTGCGATTCGGCCCAACCACCTGAAGTAGCGACGTTTTGTGTCGCATTTTGCCGGGGAGTCCTCACCAGATGCTGAAATCTCCCCCTGCAGCTTCTCGACTGCATCCTCGGTTCAGGAGTTCGGCCGCTGGTGCGGAGAACTCTCGCCGAGTCTACGTTCGCGCATGTGACCAGCTCGTTGTTCCTTTGGACTGCAACGGGATTGGATACCGCTGATGGATGCTCGACAATTGTTCGCTCTCGGTGCACACGACACCGGGATGTTGTCGCTGGCCTTGCAGCTGACCCCGCTGTGTCTCGGCGCAGAGGATGCGGAGCAGTACGTCTTTGTTCGCACCGCCAATGCCACCGCGGTCCTCAGCCTTGCTCTGCTGTCCGCCGCGTTTGTCTTCTGGCCGCCGGCTGGATGACTTTCCGGGCGCAACATGTTCACGAATAAAGGAGTTTCGGTGAATCCACCCATAAACCACTACCGCCGGCGATCGGTGGAATCGATCCTCCTCGGCGGAGCCCTTGCAGCACTGCTGCTCTCGGGATGCACGATCAGTTCAGCAGATCCCACTACCGAGGGCAGGCAGTCGTCGAAGATGCCCACCGACTCCGAGCAGATCACCACGGTGATCCGATCTCACCTCGATACCCTCAGTACGACTCGACCGAGGTGCAACGAGAATTGTCGACGGGTCGGGGCATCCAGGGGTCGGTATCGAGCCGACGGTCGACGGGTGCTCAACTGACGGGTAGTTCCGTAACTTTCTTCGAGAGGGTCCCACTAATGCGTATTGGAGTATCCGGCCCGCACGGGACCGGCAAGAGCACGCTGGTCGACGAGTTGTGTGGCCGCCTCGCGGGGCACATTCGGGTCGATGAACCGTATTTCGTGCTCGAAGAGGAGGGGCGCGAGTTCGAGTTTCCACCCTCGGCTGATGATTACCGTGCGCAGCTTCGTCGTTCACTGCGCTTGCTGACTACACCTTCTTCTGGTGTTGTATTCGATCGCACTCCGCTCGACTTCCTGGCGTACTTGTCGGCGTGTGGTGTCGATCCGGAGGCAGAAGTCGAGGCGGCGATTGTGAGGTCCGCGCTGTGTACTCTCGACGTGCTGGTTGTGGTGCCGATTACCGTCGAAACAGTGCAGAAGTTGCCTGCGGTGGGGATGCCGGAGCTGCAGCGCGCGGTGAACGACGCGTTGCTGGATTTGGTGTACGCCGATCCGATGCAGGTGTGTGACTCCCTGGTAGTTGTCGAGCTTGACGGCCCACTCCGTGGGCGGGTCGACACGGTTCTCTCGGCTTTGCAGTGACACCGGAATCGTCGAGCTGGGTGCGTTCGAAAGATGCTGGCACTGAGTGTTACTCGTGATGATCGACCTGATGAAACTTCGGTTTATGGCTGGCCGGTCTCTAAAATCGCAAGGGATGTACGTCTTCTCGGGTGAGCTGGTGCTGCCGCCCCTTCAGTTTGCCGCCCCGCAGAGCGCTGCTCACCAACGCGCGTTCCCGGGCTCACTCTCTGGCGGAGGGTATCGAAAACAGGTATCTCGTGGCTCAGAGTGAATTCTGAGAGCCGGTTGTCCTGGCAATTTTCGCGAAACCGAGGAAACGGAGTCCAGCGTGACAGTCGCCGCGTACCCATCCTTTCTGTTGCGATTCTCGCTACGGTCGCACTTTTCGTGGCCGGATGATCGTCGGGCTCCGAGACTGATTCGACAAACACCGTAACCGCTCGGCAGCCGCCCAACATCGACGTAATCGCTGGTGCTCGCCCCGAATCCCACCATGACCGATTCTTGTCCCACCTTCAGGCGATGGCGGCTGTAGATTCCGATCTATTTGTCAGATCAACCTGCGACTTTCGAAAAACTACGCGACAGTTTGCGCTGAAATTCCGGGCAAAGATGGCCTTTTCGACAGCTGAGAACAATCCACCAGCAGTCGGTCAACACTGCCCCTCTCCCTGGACTCGACGGGATGAAACCGTTAGCAACGGAGCTACGAACGAGGCACGGGGCGTCAGGATTCACCAGTGTGTCGACGACCGGGAGTGACTGCCGACGGAAACTGTTGACTAGGTTCGAACCTTTCCAGCACCAGGCCCCGACCCGACAGGTGACCTATCGCCATGGTTCTGTGGCAACAGGTGTGGCCGCGACTTCCCACGAGCATTCCGAGCGCTCCAAGGGGCACCCACCACCCCTTACATAATTTGCCAGCGGAGATCGTCCATGTCGTTTCCAACCTCAGCCGTCGTTGATGCCAACAAACACCTACTGGCGCTTTGCAACAACGGCAACATGATATGGTCGGCAACCAACAAAACCGCACACAACGAGATCGCATCAAACGGCGAACAGCTAACGACTGCAACAATATTCAGTCCAGGGCAATCCGGGCTCACACCGCTCCGACGCCAACCACACGGGGACGCGGCATCACCGCTTTTCAATCCTGAAACAGCCACCCGAAAACCACCCCCTCACTTAGGGTGTCGGTTTGTCCAACAAGAACACGGACAAACCGCGGCAGGTCGAACTCATCGGTTTCGCCGCCGGGATGATGACGTACTCGATCGACCGGCCGTGTAGTGGGGAGTCTTTACCTTCCCGATCGGAATCGGGCTTGCAGTCAGTACCTATGGATGGCTCTGGGAGGAAAGCGATTCCGGGCCGTCGGTATTGCAGCGACTGCAGAAATTTTCGCCGTCAACCGCATCCGGGACCTCAACGAGGGCCAAGACACCGCCGAACTGACCGTCCGTATCAGCGGCCCGGGTTTGGACACGTTCGACGCTGACTGCGAGGCACCCAAAGGTAACGTGCTACCCCAGGTCGGTGACCGGCGCACGGTGATGGTGAATCCATCCGACCTCACCTTTGCCATCGTCTATGACCATCTTTCCAACAGGACTAGCACCAATCGTCCTTGCTCGATGATCCGTGGTGCTCCACTAAGCCCTCCTCCAAGAACAAGGAGTCCTACTTCACTCCAGGCAGGTCACCTCAAACTCGAAACACTTTGCAATGAAACGAGTTTGAAATGCTCTTCCTACACGGGTAGCGAGTTGGCTCGACTGAGTGCCCTGCTCGTGATCTACCGATACCTGGGCGGAAGCGAGCGACGGACAGTACGCCACAGCCGCGCACGCCGGCAAAGCTACCGTGATTCGGGTATGGCTGTGGCACAACTGTATTCACAACCGAATGTGACCGCCATCGACAAGACATTTTCCAGTCGGTTGTTCAGACTTTTTCAGCGAGAACGTCGAGGTAGCTGATTTCGGGCGGCGCAGCGAAGAGTTCGTCGGCGCGTTCGCCGAGGGCCTTGCCGACCGGACCATTGAGATGTGTCTCGCGGGCAGCTTGGTCCGGGAATGCGTCGATGATGCCGAACGACGAGGGCCCGAACCGCACCGCGAACCAGGGTTTCGTGCCGGGCTCCTGCTCGACGAGCGGCAGTGCCGATCGGAGGAATTCCTCGACCGCTTCTTCCTTGCCGGGCTTCGCTTCAAGTCGGACCAGCAGCGCCTTGGTGGCCATATCGGATCTCCTCTTCGAGGTGGTGAACACTGTCAAGCATCACACCATCCATCGGTTAATGGAAGGTACCCAAACCCACCGTTCGAGGAAACCGATCCCAACCCCCTAGCGATCGTAGAGCCGAAGGAGGAGACTCCATGGTGAGGGAATGCGATGCCTGGATGCAGCCGCAGTTGCGTCGATGGCAGGAAAAATGTTGGTGCGCCGACATTTTGGTGCGGTCTTCACTTCCGCGCGCCGTGGACCTTCCCCGAACAGCACGATTCATTCGGTCGGTCGCTCACGCGTGGACGCCTGCGGCCGACGAGATCAACCGGAAAGCCGCAGCTACAAGACAAGGGAGTGCCGCGATGAAAGCGCTTGTATACGACGGGCCTCGAGAGGTCCACGTCAAGGACGTGCCCGATGCGCGGATCGAGAATCCGACAGATGTGCTGGTGAAGATCACGAGCACCAACATCTGCGGGTCGGATCTACACATGTACGAAGGCCGCACCGATCTGGAGCCCGGAATGGTCCTCGGTCACGAAAACTTGGGCATCGTCGCCGAAGTCGGCAATGCAGTGGTCAAAGTATCGCCAGGGGATCGAGTGTGCTTGCCGTTCAACATCGGCTGCGGCTTCTGCCGAAACTGCGAGGAAGGGTTGACTGCATTCTGCCTGACGGTGCACCCCGATCCGACGATGGCCGGCGCTGCATTCGGTTTCGCGGGGATGGGCCCGTTCTGGGGCGGACAGGCGGAATATCTGCGAGTGCCGTTCGGCGACTTCAACTGTCTGCGACTGCCCGAGGATGCCCAGGACAAGGAAACCGACTACGTGATGCTGTCGGACATCTTTCCCACCGGATGGCATTGCACCCGCCTGGCCGACATGCAACCCGGCGATTCGATGGTGGTCTACGGCGCTGGCCCAGTCGGTTTGATGGCCGCGTATTCGGCGATGATCCAGGGAGCGAGCAAGGTGATGATCGTCGACCGCCACCCCGACCGGCTACGCCTGGCCGAAGAGATCGGCGTCGTCCCCATCGACGACTCGAAGGGCGACCCCGTCGAGCAGGTCCTCGAGCAAACCAACGGGAAAGGCGCAGACAAGGGGTGCGAGTGCGTCGGCTATCAGGCACACGACCCGCAAGGCCACGAGGACGCCGCCATGACGATGAACCGGCTCGTGGATTCGGTGCGCTTCACCGGCCACATCGGGGTGGTCGGCATCTTCCTTCCCCAGGACCAGAACGGCCCCGACGAACTCGAGCGCAACGGCAAGATCGCCTTCGACATGGGCAAATTCTGGTTCAAGGGCCAGAAGATCGGCACCGGACAAGCGAACGTCAAACACTACAACCGGCAACTGCGCGACCTCATCCACGAAGACCGGGCAAAGCCCTCCTGGATCATCTCCCACGAACTCCCGCTCGCCGAAGCCGAATCCGGCTACCAGCACTTCGACGCTCGCGACGACGGCTGGACCAAAGTCGTCCTGCATCCCTGACACGGCCCGAACCGAGAGGAGCACAACGATGCCAATGCCACTGCAGGGCAAGAAGATAGCGATATCGACTGCCGACGGGGCCGGAGGAGTAGAAGTCGTAGACGAACAGGTCGCGATCGACGGGAACCTGATCTCGAGCCGCTCGCCCGACGACCTTCCTGCGTTCCGTCAGGCCATCGTCGAGCAGTTCGCGAAGCTCGGGGCAGGTGCGTCATGACCGTGAACCAGACCTCGGTGTCCCTCGACGATGCGCAGCGGGTCATCGCCGCAGGACAGGCCAAAGCCACCGAGATCGAGTCGCCGTCGAACATTGCGGTGGTCGATGCCGGCGGCAACCTCGTGGCTCACGTGCGAATGGACGGTGCCTGGATCGCCAGCATCGACATCTCGATCAACAAGGCGTTCACCGCGCGGGCATTAGACGTCTCGACCGAGGACCTCGCGGCCAACGCGGGCCCGGGCGAGCAGTTCTACGGGATACACGCCTCCAACGGCGGACACATCATGATCTTCACAGGCGGTGTGCCTCTGCGGCACAACGGCCAGGTCGTGGGCGCTGTCGGCGTCAGCGGCGGCACCGGGGAGCAGGACAAGACCGTCGCCGAGGCGGCCGTGGCGGCGCTGTGAGCTCTGTTTCATCCGCGCGTCAGGTGAATTGACGCCGGCCAAGCCCGCTCGGCGAAACCGAATCCGGCTACCAGCATTTCGACGCTCACGACGACGGTTGGACCAAAGTCGTACTGCATCCCTGAGGCGGCTCCGAGCCGAGACGAACACAACCACGGCCAGACCTGGCACACCTGCGCCACCACGGGGGCGAGAGCAAACCGACCCCTCGATCGAAATCCTGCCAAAGGATGTAGCACAGGAATAGACGAGAACCACGTAGGTCCCGTAGTGACGGTGGCCGAAACATGTTGAATTGCAATAGCTCCCGCCTGAGCGGTCTGTTGACCAGCCACAGAACGGGACGTTGAACCGTGCAGCACGCGGGTGTTCGCCACCTATTCGCAACCAATTGGAACCGGCCAGTAGTGGCTCATTACCTTTCTGTCACAAGGCGATTCGATAGAACTACAATGAATCTCGTCCGGGTTCAACGGAGCTGCTGTTCACTGACTGTGACGATCTTTCGCAAAGGGAGTTCTCCTTTTGCATGCGCCGCGGTAGTGTGGACGTACCGCAGTAGCGGCCGACACTCGAGTTTTCGTGTCGAAGCCGATACTCGGAGTTTCATGCGATGGCCGCTTCGATCGGGTTCCGGCGGGCATCTTCGATCAAGGGCAGGTGTGGTCGCCACTGCCCCGTTGCGCCCCGCCCATCAGGCGAATGTTGTTGACGCCCTTTAGGCGGACGAAAAGACTCATCATGGCTGGGTGGTTCGTGAGCTCAACCGGTTGACCGGCGGTCGGGCCCTGTCAGTACACACAGGCCCGGCGAACCCCACAACATCAACGCTGAGGGGCGTGATGTCAAAGCACAGTGGCGGAAACCCTTACCCTCGGCCGCTCTCGAGCCTCACGCCCGCCATCCACGGATTGGTGTCGGGCGCCGTTATCGGCGCCCTGCTCGGTCTCCGTGACTTCACCCAATCCACTCGCCAAAACCAGGGAACTACGAAGTCCTTGCCGACATCGAGCGAAGTTGCGGGCGGAATCGCACTTGCTCAACGGCCGGGCCGATCGAAAGGAATTGAGTCATGACAACTGCTGTAGGCATCGACTTGGGCACAACCAACTCGGTCATCGCAAGCTGGCAAGGCGGCGAGCCGGTGGTCATCTCCAATGTGGAGGGAGCACGGACGACGCCTTCGGTGGTGGCGTTCACCGAGAACGGTGAGCGTCTGGTGGGCCAGCTTGCCCGACGGCAGGCGATCTTGAATCCGAAGGGCACGATCTACTCGGCGAAACGCTTCATCGGACGTCACTACGACGAGATCTCCGAGGAAGCCAAAGCGGTCAGCTTCGACGTCGTAGCGGGTGACAACGGTGAGGCCCGCTTCGACGTGCGCGGCAAGAAATACGCACCAGAGGAGATCAGCGCTCTCGTGCTGCGCAAGCTCGTCGACGACGCGAGCAAGTTCCTCGGTGAGAAGGTGAAGGAAGCGGTCATCACTGTTCCTGCCTACTTCAACGACGCGCAACGAAACGCCACCAAGGACGCCGGCCGTATCGCAGGCCTCGAGGTTTTGCGGATTATCAACGAACCGACCGCTGCGGCACTCGCGTACGGCATGGACAAACAGACCCACGAAACCGTACTGGTCTTCGACCTCGGCGGCGGAACCTTCGATGTGAGCCTGCTGGACGTCGGAGAGGGGGTAGTCGAGGTTCGTTCCACGGCCGGCGACTCCCACTTGGGCGGCGACGACTTCGATCGACGCGTGGTGGACTACCTCGCCGACGAATTCCAGCGCGCGGAGAACATCGATCTGCGTAAGGATGCGCAGGCGTTGCAACGACTGTTCGAAGCCGCGGAGAAGGCAAAGGTTGAGCTGTCCTCGGTGACCCAGGCCCAGGTAAACCTGCCTTTCGTTACCGCTGACGCGAATGGTCCCAAACATCTCACCACTACGATCATGCGATCGAAGTTCGATGATTTGACTGCCGATCTGGTGGAACGGTGCCTCGGCCCGGTGAAGCAGGCCATGAGTGACGCCAAGGTCGCCGCCAACGACATCGACGAAGTGATACTGGTCGGCGGTTCGACACGTATCCCGGCTGTACAGGCGCTGGTTCGCCGGCTGACCGGCGGCAAGGACCCCCACATGGGCGTCAACCCGGACGAGGTCGTTGCCCTCGGAGCCGCAGTCCAGGCAGGCGTGCTCAAAGGCGAGGTTTCCGATGTGTTGTTACTCGATGTCACCCCACTGTCCCTCGGCGTCGAGACGCAGGGCGGGGTGATGACGAAGATCATCGAGCGGAACACGACGATCCCGGCACGGCGCAGCGAAGTGTTCTCCACGGCGGAAGACAATCAGTCCGCCGTGGACGTCGTGGTGTTGCAGGGCGAACGCGAACGTGCGGCCGACAACCGGGTGCTGGGCCGGTTCCGGCTGGAAGACATCCGCCCCGCGCCACGTGGCGAGGCCCAGGTGGAAGTCATTTTCGACATCGACGCCAACGGCATCCTGAACGTCACCGCTCGCGACAAGGATACCGGCAAGGAACAGAGCATCACGATCAGTGAACAGGGCAACCTGGATCAGGGTGAGGTCGAGCGCATGTTGGCGGAGGCCGAACGGAACCGGGGTGAGGACGAGGCGCTGCGCAAGGCGGTCGACGCGCGCAACGGGCTCGATTCGGTTGCGTATCAAGTGGAGCGGCGACTCGCCGAACTCGGTGACAGTGCCCCGCCGCATGAGAAGGCGCGGGCCGAGATGCTGGTTGCCGACGCCCGAAAGGCCGTGCAGGACGGCGCTTCACCCGCGGAGGTTCAGCCACTCACCTCGGAGCTGCAACAGCTGCTCTACGGACTTGTGCCGGACCAGTCGGACGACGGGCAAGCAGGCGGCGCTGATGCTGCGTCGTCGGATGACGGCGACGTGATCGACGCCGAATTCGATCGAAGCTGAGGCGCACGATGGAAATGTCTGCAGATCATTCGACGACTGAGCCGACTGACAACAGCGCCGACACGGATCAAAGCAAGACCGAGTCCGATCGCGCCGAGACGGCAGACGAGCTGTCTCAACTCGAGGACCGTTGGCGCAGGGCCGTCGCAGATCTGGACAACCTGCGCAAGCGATACGCCAAAGATCTGGACCGTGAACGCGCCGCGGAAGTAGCGAAGGTTTCGGCGGCGTGGCTGCCGATACTGGACAACTTGGAGCTTGCGCTTGCACACGCAGGCAGCGATCCGCAGGCCGTCGTCGAAGGTGTGAAGGCGATCCGGGACCAGGCGGTACAGGTGCTCTCACGACTCGGCTTCGAGCGCCACGACGAGGCCGGTGTGCCGTTCTCCCCGGAACTCCACGAGGTGGTCAGTGTGGTAACCCGACCCGACCTTCCATCCGGGACCGTGGTCGAGGTCTTGCGCCCGGGTTATGGAGAGGACGGGCGACAGTTGCGGCCCGCCGCGGTGGTCGTCAGCCGCCCAGAGGGGTGAGCACCGATGGCCCGTGACTACTACGAAGTACTCGGCGTACCGAAGGGCGCCGGCACCGACGAAATTCAGCAGGCGTACCGCAAGCTGGCCCGCAAGTACCACCCCGATGTGAACAAGGATCCCACTGCGGAGGACAGGTTCAAGGAGGTCAACGAGGCCTATCAGGTGTTGTCCGACCCGGACACCCGGAAACGCTATGACCGATTCGGTGACGACTTCCGGCATGTACCCGAGGATTACGACGAACGGGTGCGGGCAAACGCCGCCGGGTACGGCGGTGGCGGGAGACGGGTGCACTTCGGCCACGGTGTCGGTGGTGAGGGTGCCGTCGACTTCGAAGACCTCTTCGGGCAGATGTTCGGCGGAGGCGGTGGGTTCGGACCGATTCCCGGCGCCGATCAGGAGGCCGAACTGGAACTGGCTCTGGAAGAGGCCTATCAGGGCGGAAAACGCACTCTCAGACTGGACGGACGGCAGTATGACGTCGACATTCCAGCCGGCGTCCTGGACGGCCAGCGAATCCGGTTGGCCGGGCAAGGAGGCCGAGGCAACGGTGACGCGCCGCCTGGGGATCTGTACCTCGTGGTGCGGATCAAACCGCATTCACGGTTCCGCGTGCAGGGTCGGGACATCTACGTCGATCTGCCCGTATCGCCATGGGAGGCGGTTCTCGGGTCGACAGTCGTCGTTCCCACACCGGGCGGAGAGGCGAAAGTCAAAGTGGTGCCTGGCTCTTCGACTGGTAGGAAGCTGCGCCTGCGCGGAGAGGGAATGCCGAATCCGCGCGGTGCCAACGGCAACCTCTACGCCGAAATCAAGGTGATGGTTCCGCCGAAACCGACAGCACGTGAACGCGAACTGTTCGAGCAGTTGGGCGCCGAATCGAACTTCAATCCGAGGAAAGAGACATGAGCACCTCAACGCCGATCACTCAGTACGTATTGGTTCGCCGTACCGGATTGTCGCCGGACGCCTTCGCCGAACGTACTGGCCTGCACCCGGATCTGGCACGAAAACTCGTGGCTCTCGGACTGCTCGACGCCCACCGCTACGCCGGCGGAGAGATGTCGTTCGACCCATCCGAAGTGACCCACGCCGCACGCATCCAACGACTGCGGACGGGTCTGGGTCTCAACTACTCGGCAATCGGGCTCGTGCTCGATCTGCTGGATCGAATCGAAAGACTCGAAACAGCGGCCCGCAGAAGGAGGACATCCTCATGGACACCGGCAGCTTGACCGAAAAGTCACGAGAAGCCTTGCAGGAAGCCCAGAATGTTGCGACCAGAATGGGCCACACCGAAGTCGACGGAGAGCACCTGCTGCTCGCATTGGTCGATCAGCAGGATGGGTTGGTGCCCCGACTGCTCGAACAGGCCGGCGCGAATGTCGAAGCACTTCGATCCGATCTGGATCGTGAACTGTCGCGTAGGCCGAAGGTCAGCGGCCCCGGCGCGACCCCCGGTCAGGTGATGATCACCCAGCGTCTGGCCAAGCTGCTCGATGCCGCAGAGCGGGAGGCGAAGAGACTCAAGGATTCCTACGTGTCGGTGGAGCATCTTGTGATGGCCCTCTCCGAGGAAGGATCGGCCAGCGCGGCCGGGCGGGTCCTCGCCAGTCACGGGGTCACACGGGACGCCTTCCTCACAGCGCTGACGAGGGTGCGCGGCAATCAGCGTGTCACGTCGGCAACCCCGGAGGGGGCGTACGAGGCATTGGAGAAGTACGGGCGCGACCTCGTCTCCGAGGGACGGGCAGGCAAACTCGATCCGGTCATCGGCCGGGATGCCGAGATACGCAGGGTAACTCAGATCTTGAGCCGGAAAACGAAGAACAACCCGGTGCTGATCGGCGACCCCGGTGTAGGTAAGACTGCGATTGTCGAGGGTCTCGCCCAGCGGATCGTCCGCGGCGACGTGCCCGAGGGCCTACGCGACAAGACGATCTTCTCGCTCGACATGGGTTCTCTGGTGGCCGGTGCGAAGTACCGCGGCGAGTTCGAGGAGCGACTGCAGGCCGTGCTGTCCGAGGTGAAGGCTGCCGAGGGGCGCATCCTGTTGTTCGTCGACGAGTTGCATACCGTGGTCGGAGCGGGCTCGGTCGGCGGCGAGGGGTCTCTCGATGCCGGCAACATGCTCAAACCGATGCTCGCACGCGGCGAACTGCACATGATCGGTGCCACCACTCTCGACGAGTATCGCAAGCACATCGAATCCGATGCGGCACTGGAGCGTCGATTCCAGACCGTTCTCGTCGACGAGCCCAGTGCCGAGGATGCGATCTCGATTCTGCGCGGACTTCGAGAACGCCTCGAGGTGTTCCATGGCGTGAAAATTCAAGACGGTGCATTGGTGGCCGCCGTGACCCTCTCGCACCGGTACATCACCGACCGCTTCCTTCCGGACAAGGCGATCGATCTCGTAGACGAGGCATGCGCTCGGCTCCGCACCGAAATCGATTCGATGCCTGCCGAACTCGACGAGCTCACCCGGAAGGTGACCCGTCTGGAGATCGAAGAGGCCGCACTGTCCAAGGAAACGGACGCGGCCAGCAAAGCGCGCCTCGAAGAATTGCGCAAGGAGCTGGCCGACCTGCGGGCCGAGGCAGACGCCCGGCACGCTCAATGGGAGGCGGAGCGGCAGGCGATCCGGCGGGTGCAAGAACTGCGAGGAGATTTGGAACGGTTGCGCGTCGAGGCCGAGGCCGCCGAACGCAACTACGACCTCAATCGGGCAGCCGAGTTGCGATACGGCGAGATCACCGAGCTCGAACGCCGGCTCGAGGCGGCGGAGGAGCAACTGGCCACCAGACAAGGCCGAAATCCGTTGCTGCGTGAAGTGGTCACCGAAGACGAGATCGCAGAGATCGTGGCCGCATGGACGGGTATCCCGGTCGCCCGGCTGCAAGAAGGTGAGCGGGAGAAGTTGTTGAAGCTCGACGAGATCCTGCACGAGCGGGTCGTCGGTCAGGACGAGGCGGTGCAACTGGTCGCGGACGCTGTGATCCGGGCGAGGTCCGGTATCCGTGATCCTCGTCGACCGATCGGTTCGTTCATTTTCCTGGGCCCGACGGGCGTCGGAAAGACCGAGCTTGCAAAGACATTGGCCAGCGCCCTATTCGACAGTGAAGACAACATGGTGCGCCTCGATATGAGCGAGTACCAGGAACGGCACACGGTGAGTCGGCTCATCGGTGCACCTCCCGGATACGTCGGGTACGACGAAGGTGGCCAGCTCACCGAGGCGGTGCGGCGTAAGCCGTACTCCGTGGTGCTCTTCGACGAGATCGAGAAGGCCCACGCCGACGTCTTCAATACCCTGCTGCAGGTGCTCGACGACGGCCGGATCACCGATTCTCAAGGGAGGCAGGTCGATTTCCGGAACACGGTGATCATCATGACCTCCAACATCGGATCCCAGCATCTCCTCGACGGGGTCACAGCCGACGGCGAAATCAAGCCGGACGCCAGGGAACGGGTGATGGCAGAACTGCGCGGGCATTTCCGCCCCGAATTCCTCAACCGGGTCGACGACATCGTGCTGTTCTCCCCACTCACCCTGCCCCAGATCGAGTACATAGTGGAACTGCAACTCACCGACCTTCGAAACAGGTTGTCGGAGAGACAGATACACCTGGAAATCACGCCGGAGGCACGCCGACTGATCGCCGAACACGGGTTCGACCCTGTCTACGGTGCGCGGCCGCTGCGCCGATACATCGCACACGAGGTCGAAACCAAGATCGGCCGTGCACTGTTGCGCGGCGAGATCAAACCGGACGGCACCATCAGCGTCACGGTGGACGGCGGCGAGCTTGCCGTCGCGTATGCCGAACCCGCCTTCGCGGCGGCCTGAGAAGAGGTAACTGGTCATGGGATCCGAAAAGGTGAAGTGCCCGAACTGCGGCAAGACCAACAACATCCCGGCAGCAGGGGAAGGAAAACCTCGCTGCGGCAACTGCCACGAGCCGCTGCCCTGGATCGCCGCGGCGGGAGACGGTGACTTCGCGGAGATCGTCGAAAAATCCTCGGTGCCTGTGCTCGTGGATCTGTGGGCGACGTGGTGCGGCCCGTGTCGCATGGTCAGCCCCGCGCTCGAGCAGCTCGCCAGAGAACACGCCGGCCAGATCAAGCTGGTCAAGGTCGACGTCGATGCTGCACCCCGGACGGCTGAACGATTCACCGTCCGCGCCGTGCCGACTCTGCTGGTGATGGACCGGGGTGAGGTTCTCGCTCGCCAGTCGGGCGCAGCTCCGGTCCCCCAGCTGCGCACGTGGCTCGATCAGGCGCTCTCGGAAAATGCCGGCGAGGAGGCGAAGTCATGAGTCCTGTCCATGCGGACCCACATGTAACCGCGATCCGGGCCGTGGTGCCCCGTACCCCGCAGGGCTGCGAGGAATGTCTTCGCCTCGGCACCCCGTGGGTGCATCTGAGGCTGTGCCTGACGTGCGGACACGTCGGTTGCTGCGACTCTTCGCCGGGCAGGCACGCGAGTGCTCACGCTCACGCCATCGGGCATCCGATCGTCCAGTCGATGGAGCCCGGCGAGGATTGGCGGTGGTGTTATGTCGACCAGAACTTCGTCTGAGGGCGCCTCACCCATCGGGTACAGCCCGCCGGTCGACGACGAGACCCCGGACGAGGAGGGCGCCTTCCCGCGGCTGACGGACGACCAGGTCGCGAAGCTCGAGGTCGGTGGCTCGCGTCGACCGGTTCACGCCGGCGAGGTGCTGATCCGAGAAGGCGCGCCTGACAACGATTTCGTCGTCGTCCTTTCCGGAAAGATCGCAGTCGTCGACGAAGGCGACGCGGACGGCGAGCGCCGGATACTGCGCGTGCACGGTCCTGGGCGTTTCCTGGGCGAGCTCGGACTCCTGGAAGGTCAGGTGGCGTTCTTCACCGCCGAAGCGATCGAGGACGGCGAGATACTCGTCGTCCCGGCCGAGCAGGTACGCGAGCTGATTGCCCACGATCCCGTGCTCAGCGATTTGATCCTGCGCGCCTACCTTGTGCGTCGGCACTTGCTGATCGGGCTCGGCTCCGGATTCCGGATCATCGGCTCCTGCTTCTCCCCGGATACGTTGCGACTTCGTGAGTTCGCGATGCGAAACCGTCTGCCCCACAAGTGGTTCGACTTGGAACAGGACGAACGAGTGGAGCAGCTGCTACGCAGCCTGAACGTCGCACCCGAGGACACACCCGTCGTGATCTGGCACGGCGAGAAGGTGCTGCGCAATCCGACGAATGCGGAACTCGCACGCGTCGTCGGGCTTCCTGTCCCGGCACCCGTCGCGGACGCAGCCAAGGACGTCTACAACCTCGTCGTCGTGGGTGCCGGACCGGCCGGCCTGGCCGCATCGGTGTACGGCGCCTCGGACGGGTTGAACACGGTGACGTTGGAGCGGATCGCTGCGGGCGGCCAAGCCAGTACCTCATCCCGGATCGAGAATTATCTGGGATTCCCCGCCGGGGTCTCCGGCTCCGAATTGGCCGAGCGAGCCGTGCTCCAGGCCGGGAAGTTCGGCGCCCGCATCCTGGTGTCGGCAGAAGTGACCGGTTTGGGATCCGAGGCCGGGAACCATGTGCTCCGACTGGCGGACGGCGGGTCGGTGCACGCCCGGGCCGTTGTGCTCGCCGCCGGGGCGCGGTACCGCAAGTTGGCCGTTCAGGGGATCGAGGCGCTGGAAGGAACAAGCGTGTACTACGCCGCAACGCATCAGGAAGCACGGATATGCGGCACCGACCCGATAGCCATCGTCGGTGGCGGCAACTCCGCCGGCCAGGCCGCCGTCTTCCTCGCCGAGCACGTCTCACAGGTGCACCTGCTCATCCGCGGCGATGACCTCGGGAAGAGCATGTCCCGATACCTGGTCGACCAGATCGAACACCATCCGCGGGTCACCGTGCACCGGCACACCGAGATTCGTGCGGTCCACGGCGAGAAATACCTCGAAGCAATTGCAGTCGAGGACAATCGCACCGGCGACCAGGACACGATTCGGGTGCGCGCCCTGTTCGTCTTCATCGGGGCGGTACCGCACACCGGGTGGCTTGCCGACGCGATCGCACTCGACGACCACGGCTTCGTCCTCACCGGTGTGGACGCGATCCACGCACGAGCGGACGGCAGCCTGCCAATCAACGGCGGCCTGTCCAGGACGCTCGAAACCAGCCTGCCCGGCCTGTTCGCGGCGGGCGACATCCGCCGCGGTTCGGTGAAACGAGTCGCATCCGCCGTCGGTGAAGGAGCGATGGCCGTACGCCAAATCCATGAATACTTCGAAAGGAGCTGACGACATGCCAGTAATGGGCACCGTGAAATTCCAGCGGTTCTTCAGGGCAGCGGCCGGACTGCAGGTCGACCGGAACGATCTCAAGCGCTATACCGATTTCATCGACGACAAGATCTACGACGTGATCCTGATCGGGAAAGCCTCCGCGAAAGCAAACTTGCGCGACGTGATCGAACCGTGGGACCTGCCGATCACCAAGGGATTACAGGAGAGCATCCACCGGTTCGAAAAACTCGACGAGGAGATCGAACTTCAACCGCTGCTCGATCAGCTCACGGCCCGCCCGCCCTTGGACGTGGCCCTCTCAGAGGAGACAGAGCAACGACTGCCGCTGATCGCAGGAGGGTTGAGCGTAGCGCTGGCGCAAACCTTCGCCACGGTCGAACCGGACCGCAAGAACCCCGGCACAGCCCAATGGACAGTCGCCTTCGAGATCTTCCACCTCCTTCTGTGATTACCACCCGTCCCGGCTGACAGCGCGTCCGAGTTCGAATATGCTGTGCGGCTGCGAAAATACCGGTGCGATTCAGAACTGCCTGTCAGTTGGCGTCGACAACGGAGGATTTCCGGCGAGAGGTGCGGTTTCCGCGCTCGATTCTCGAGCAGCGAGAACTCCAGTGAGGGACTCGATTACAGCCCTCAGATCTTCTGCCGTGAGCGAGTTCGGCTTACACGCCGAACCTCTGACACCGGTAGTCCGCGTGGCCAGGCGGCGAGCAGAACTTGTCGATCGCCGATCACTCCTTCGGCTCATCTGAGAACCTTTCGTCTTCACTTTCTCGATCCCCGCATCGGGCGGGCCCTGAGCACTTCTGGGCGCGCACAGCTCAAGGCCCGGCAAGGAGACCAGTGAGGGTGATATGGCCTTGCCTTGACGAACACCCGCCCGATTGTTTGCCCCCTCGAACGGAACGGGTGCCCCCGACCCGACGAAGGTTATTGCGCACTGCTTGTAGACGACAGGGTCGAAAGTCCCAGTTCCATTGTGATGAGCAAGCTTTGACGGTAGCCGAAGTGTTCTCCCTTACAGCCGGTTCGGTGTGTGCACGAACACCGACATCGTTCGCAGCGACTCCGACGAACGAGCACCCGCGATGTTCGATGCCCGATCCACCCGCAAACATCGGGAAAAGACCTATTTTGCAAAAGCATTCGGAACAGACGTCTGCAAACCAAATACCAGGCACGGGCCACCTTTCCAGGCACCGCGGCTACTGCGCCGCTAGCGTGACGACCAAGATGTTCACCTTGCCATGCAAACGGCCATGTCACTTCTTGGCATCGAAGGCGACTGAACATGATTTATACCGATCGCACTGTTTATGGTTGAAGATGTGCGGACGACATGAACGTCGACTTCGCACGGATAGTGGGTCATCGGTGTTGTGTGCTCAATGCCGACGTCGGTCATACGCCCCGACTCGCACACGCAGAGTCGGGGCTCCGGCGGATCCGTTGCCGCGCCGCCGCTACTGACGAAGTGCCGTACCGCGCCGCCCGCTTCGAATCGAGGCCGAAGGCGGCCACCGCTTTTGTCGGGACCAGGCAAAGCAGCGATCTTCAGGGACCGGAACACTTCCCCAAAGCTTCTGGCACTCTCGGTTGCAGAGTGCTAATTCGTGTGGTTATCATGTTCTCGCACAGTAAGTTCGGTCAACCGCCACAGTGGCGGTGACTTTTCTTTTCACGACATGGGAGGTGTGTTGCTGTGCTTCGTTTCGATCCTTTCACCGACATCGACGCGATCACCAAGTCCGTACTCGCCGCGGGAACCGGCAACGGACGCAGTCCACGGTTCATGCCGATGGACCTCTACAAGGTCGAGGACCAGTACGTCCTGCACGCCGATCTTCCCGGCGTCGACCCAGGATCAGTGGACGTCCGCATCGACGGCTCGACCCTGACGTTGACCGCGCACCGCACCGCCCTCTCCGAAGAGGGTGTGAGCTGGCTGGCGAGTGAGCGTTTCGCTGGAACATACAAACGGCAGCTGTCCATCAGCGACGACATCGACGCCCAACAGATCGAGGCCTCGTACGACAACGGCGTGTTGACGGTGACGTTGCCGATCGCAGAGAAGGCGAAACCGCGGCGGATCGAGGTCTCCTCCGGACCACCCTCCCGAACCGATAACGCCGGATCGACAACACAGGTGCAGATCGAAGCCTGATCCGCCTGGCCCGAACACCGCTTTGATGGTGGGGTGACTCCCGAGGACACGCGATGGGTTCTCGGGCCTCACCCACCATCGTTTCGATCTCCCACTGCACACCCGTGGCGCACACCGGTACATCCACCACACGAAAGAATCAGCGCGAGAACCCTTTAGCTGCCATGACTGCATCCACTATCCCCCCGCACGAACAATCCGACAACACCGACAACACCGAATCCCGCGCGCACACTCCACCCGATTGGTGGGATCACCACCGTCCGATCACCAGCGATGAATACAGCGACATGGCGTTGATGCTCGGTGCACTCTCGATACTGACGTTCTGGATGTTCGGCCTCGGCATCCTCCTCGGTGCCGCCGCCATCGGAACCGCCCTGGCAGCGCGCCGACCCGACACCCCCGGACGCGATCTGGGCGACAACACCGCCGGCGTGGTCGGGATCCTCACCGGCATTGCCGGAATCGCCTTCGGCGCCGTCTTCCTCACTGCAGCACTACCCCACCTGTAGAAAAACCGAATTTTGCACTAGTGGAATCGAATTGGTGCTTGTAGCAGGATCTCACAAGATCTGAAATCCGTCCCACCTTCAGGCGATGGCGGCAGCCACTATCCCCGCGCCATATCGACGAATTTCGAGAGGTGAAGTTGGTGCGCCACAGTGATTGTCGCGGTCGGGCCGTTACGGTGCTTACCCAGAATCAGGTCGGCTTCACCGCCACGGGGATCGTCTCGCTCGGTCGCGTCGGGGCGGTACAGCAGAATCACCATGTCGGCGTCCTGCTCGAGCGATCCGGACTCACGAAGGTCGGCGACCTGCGGACGCTTGTCGGTTCGCTGCTCGGGACCACGGTTGAGCTGACAGATCGCGACAACCGGAACTTCGAGCTCCTTCGCCAAAAGCTTTAGGCTACGTGAGAATTCGGAGACTTCCTGCTGACGGGACTCGACCTTTTTACCGGAGCTCATCAGCTGGAGGTAGTCGATGACGATCAGGCGAATGTCGTGTTTCTGCTTGAGCCGCCGCGCTTTTGCGCGAATTTCCATCATGGTGAGGTTGGGGGAGTCGTCGATGAAGAGCGGCGCCTCGCTGATCTCACTCATACGACGCGCGAGCTTGGTCCAGTCGTCGTCGGTCATCTTTCCGGAGCGCATGTCGCCGAGCTTGATCTTTGCCTCTGCGGACAGCAGACGCATGACGATCTCGGTTTTGCTCATTTCCAACGAGAACATGACGCTGGCCATGCCGTGCGTGATGGAGCAGGAACGCAGGAAATCCATTCCGAGCGTGGAATTGTGCGTCGGGACCATCGAATGACCGGCCAGGTACATGTGGTCGGCGTTGTCGACCTCGACGCAGCGAACCGGAACACTCGCAATTGGTCGAACATCGACAATGTAGCGCGATCCGCTGCGCGTAGTGCTTTTACTCGCTCGACGCTCCTTGTGCAGCATCGCTTTCCGCGTAAGACCGAACACTTCGTCATCAGTCGAGAAGGTCAAGGTGAATGCAGTCGACGAAGCCTCGGTGCGACCGTTGACTCGCTTTGTGCTCATTTGGCAGCGATAGCCAAGACTGACCACTAATTCCTGGGCGTCGCGGACGAGGCGCTCGTTGGTTACCGAAAACTGAACGGAGCCACCGGCAGTCACAGTTCCATCAGTGTCGAGAAGTCCCGCAAGAACCGCACGACGCTGCGCCTCAGACCCACGGAGATACTGGACAGGGATGTGCTTGTTGCCCAGAACACCGACCGTACGTAGGCGTCCTTGAACCGTGCCGTACTCATTGCGGCACTTCTGGCACAGTCGCAGCCCGATCGAAGGTCCACCACAGTGTGAACAAGTTGGCGCAGGTACAGGGTCAGACATGAAACGTGCTTTGCCGCCGCATGATTGACCGCACGTTCGCACGTGACTGGTGAACGGCACGAAGCTCTTTCCGCACACAACGCAATCGCGCGGAGCGACGGGATCTTCCGGGGCTAATTGAAGGCTGTAGCGCAAATGCGCCGACTTGGACGGAACTGCAACCAGGCCTTCGGCCTCGATCAACATGATGATCTCAGGATCAGCAGTGGTGAATTGTGCGCAGGCAGTAGAACCGTCACCTAGCCAAGCGCCAAGTGTGTAGGGCGGGACAAGGAGATCCTGCGTTGGTAGGTCGAGCGGCTTGGCATTCACGACAGAGTGATTAACGCGGCCATCCGCCGTTGCGCATCGCACCGTCGATGCGATCTCCGCCGTGGTTCGGACCTCGGCGAATGTCTTTTGATTCTTATAGCGGTTGTAACCTGTCTTGGCGTTCTGCGCTGAACGGCGCGAAGCACGCGTCTCCGTCAACCACTGATGCTGCTCGTCGGCCACCAACACTGTTCCATCGGAAAACTCGACCTCGTAGCAAGGACGGTCAACCATCACGTCGGTAGCGGCAACAACCCGCGTCGGCTTGCCGTGGTTGTCGATCAACAGATCGCCGACAGCAACGTCACCCATCGTGGTCCAGCCACTGGGCGTCGCGAGGGGAGTATCGAGGGCAAGCGCCTTGCCCACACCAGGACGGGCCGCGACGATAATCATCTGACCAGCGTGAAGGCCGTTGGTGATCTCGTCGAGATCCTTGAATCCGGTGGGCACACCGAGGGAAATTCCGCCGCGGCTGGCGATGGAGTCGATCTCGTCCATCGTGGGCTGGAGGAGCTCGGTGAGGGGTACGAAGTCCTCGGTGGTTCGACGCTCGGTGACCTCGAAGATCTCGGCCTGCGCGCGGTCGACAACCTCGGCCACGTCCTGGCCCTCGGTGCCGGCGTAGCCGTACTGGACGATGCGCGTACCGGCGTCGACCAGACGACGCAGCACGGACTTCTCGGCCACGATCTCGGCATAGAAGGCGGCGTTGGCGGCTGTGGGCACTGTCTGGGTCAGCGTCACCAGGTAGGCAGCACCACCGATACGGCGGAGCTCACCTCGACGGTCGAGCTCGGCGGAGACCGTCACCGGGTCGGCGGGCTCGCCACGGCTGTAGAGGTCCAGGATCACGTCGTAGACGGACTGGTGAGCGGGCCGGTAGAAGTCACCCGGGCGCAGTACCTCGAGGACGTCAGCGATGGCGTCCTTGCTCAGCAGCATGCCGCCGAGCACCGACTGCTCGGCAGTCATGTCCTGAGGTGGCTGGCGTCCGAACTCCTGGTCGGGCTCGGCCTCGGGAGGGCCCGGGTAGTCCGGCCCCGAGAAGTCGGAAGGTCCTCGATCATCTACAACAGCCACAAGCGAGACCTTCCCGTAAAACACTCGACGACACTGCCAGAAACCGCAGCGCCCTCATCATTTGTACCTGCCCCCACCGACATCCCCTAGCCGCATTCGGCCGGGCTGTAGATAGACGCCGAGATGACGTTAGGGACTAGTAGGTCCGCATACAAACCGGACTGTGGATAAACCTGTGGATGCTTTGTGGAAACTCCCGCCCCACGGTGTGCACCGCCTGTGGAGCATTTGGGGACTACTTTGCATAGTAACTACATAAGACCAGGTAGATGGCTATCCACAATTTCACAGGCCTGTTGATGAAAATAGTTTTTCCACAGTCGGCGCGTCGGTGTGTCGGGCGTGTTGCCTCGCCCGATTCGTCACTGATCACCAAGTCGAACATCACAGTGTGAGAGTTATCCCCAGGTCCGATTCGGGACGCTGTCAGGCGGCACACCGCACCCCGAAACAAAACGTCGGGCCCCGCACACCGAAGTGTGCGGGGCCCGGCGAGACGAACAGTCGACTATGCGCCGACGACGTTCAGGTTGAACTTGGCAACCACATCGGGGTGCAGGTTCACGACCACGGCGTGCTTGCCCGTGTTCTTGATGTGAGCCTTCGGCAACACGATGGAGCGCTTGTCGACAACCGGTCCACCGGCAGCCTTGATCGCAGCAGCGACGTCAGCGACGGTAACCGAACCGAAGAGCTTGCCCGAGCCACCGGCGGTCTTGACCGTCAGCGTTACGGACTCGAGGCCCTCGATAGCTGCCTTGAGCTCCTTGGCGTGATCCAGGCCGCGCACAGCGCGCGCTTCCTGTGCACGACGGATGCCCTCGACCTGCTTCTCGGCGCCACGGGTGGCGACGATTGCCAGTCCGCGGGGGAGCAGGTAGTTACGGCCGTAGCCGTCCTTGACCTCCACGGTGTCGCCAGGCGCACCGAGGTTGTCCACGTCAGCGGTGAGGATGAGCTTCATGTTCTTTCCTCCCTTTCCTTAGCGAGCCACGGTGGCGTAAGGCAGCAGTGCTACCTCACGTGAGTTCTTGACGGCAATGGCAACGTCGCGCTGGTGCTGGACGCAATTGCCGGTGACACGGCGAGCACGGATCTTTCCGCGATCGCTGACGTACTTACGAAGCAACGTCGTGTCCTTGTAGTTGATCTGCGTGTTCTTCTCTTTGCAGAAGGTGCAGACCTTCTTCTTCATAACCTTGTCGCGCAAGGGCGGCTTCGGCATGTCTTTGCTCTTTTCTGGATGTTCCTGATCAGGTACGGATCAGAAGGGCGGTTCGTCGCTGCCCGCACCACCGAAGGAGCCCGAAGCCTGAGGCGCACTGCCCCAAGGATCGTCTCCACCCGAAGGTGCAGCGCTCGGACGTCCGCCACCCGATCCGCCGGAGGAACCGCCGAAGTTGCCGCCTCCACCGCCGCCACCACGGTTGGCCTTGTTGACCTTTGCCGTGGCGTACTTCAGTGAAGGACCGATTTCATCGACTTCGAGCTCGACGACAGTTCGCTTTTCGCCCTCGCGAGTTTCGTACGAACGCTGCTTGAGCCGGCCGCTCACGATTACTCGTGAACCACGGGTCAAGCTCTCCGCGACGTTCTCGGCTGCTTCGCGCCAGATGTTGCAACGCATGAACAGCGCATCGCCGTCTTTCCATTCATTGGAATTACGGTCGAAGGTGCGGGGCGTGGAAGCAACCGTGAAGTTTGCAACCGCGGCACCCGCCGGGGTGAAACGAAGTTCAGGATCAGCCGTCAGGTTTCCGATGACGGTGATGATGGTGTCGCCAGCCATGTGGTTCCTCCTGCATTGATGTAAGACCGTTGGGCGCGAGAGTAGAGCTCGCTACCGACAGTAATTACTTGTTGTGGCGCAGAACCTTCGTGCGCAGAACCGACTCGTTCAGACCGAGCTGACGATCGAGCTCAGCGACGGTGGCGGGAGTGGCGTTGATGTCGATCACCGCGTAGATACCTTCAGCATGCTTCAGGATCTCGTAGGCGAGACGACGCTTACCCCAGACATCGACCTTGTCGATCGTGCCGCCGTGCTGGCGCACAACATTGAGGAACGTATCCAGTGAAGGAGCGACAGTGCGCTCGTCCAGGCTGGGGTCAAGGATGACCATCAATTCGTAATGACGCATAAGACCTCATCACCTCCTGTGGACTAAGTGAAAACGGCCACGGACTATCCGTGGCAGGAGGGTCGTTGCGTCAGCAACCCTCGTAGGTTACACGAGGGGCCTTGACCAGGGAAATCGTCCCGGCCCTCCGGGAAGACCGCCAGGTCGATGCGCGACGCGTGGTGCAGACGCATCACCCCGCGAGCCACTGCGCCCCCTAGGGTGAGAATCATGCGAACAGACCGCAAGACCCCGGCGTCGATCCTGGCGTTGGTCGTCGGATTGTGCGGGCTGACGATGGCGCTGGGCTATTTCAACAAGGCCAGATGCGGCGGTGCACCGTTCGCGCCCGACGGACGAAGCCTGAACTTCGACGTCAACAAGAACATCGACGTCTGCTACTCCGACATTCAGTTGCTCTGGCTCGGACGAGGTATCGATCAGCATCTGTTCCCCTTCGTCACCGGAGGGATAACGCCCGAAGGATTCCTGACCGGCGGAACCGTCGAATACCCGGTGCTCAGCGGAATTCTGATGTGGCTGGGCGGTATCGGCTCACACACCGACACCGATTTCCTTCTGCACTCGGCCCTGATCCTGGCTCCTTTCGGACTGCTCACGGCGTGGATGCTCGGCAAGATGAGCGGCGCGTACGCGCTCGTGTGGTCGGCGACTCCGCCCCTGGTTCTGTACGCATTCCACAACTGGGAGCTCCCGGTGGTGGCCACCAGCGTCGGCGCGATCTTCCTGATGACGTTCGAGCGGATCCCGCTGCGAACTCGCGCGGTTCTGGCGGCCGTCATCCTGGCGATCGGTTTCTGTTTGAAGCTGTACCCGGGAATGTTCGTGCTGCCGCTCATGGCCTACGTGCTTCTACGCGGCACCGAAGGCAAGCGCTACGACGTTCGTGGAGCGCTGATGACGGCGGGCGCGGCGATCGTCACCGTCGTCCTCGTCAACCTGCCGTTCGCCCTCATTTCCTACGAAGGCTGGCGCGCGTCGTTCAGCTTCCAGGAGAAGCGAAGCGCGGACATCACCACCAACTCGGTGTGGTTCTGGGGTTTGCGCCCGTTCTACGGTTTCGGAGTTCGCGAGCTCAACGCCGACTACGACGCACTGGTGAGCATCCTGTCTCCGGTGATGATCCTGTTGTCATTCGCGCTCGCGATGTATCTGGGTTGGCGCCGCTACGTCCGCGACGGCTACTTTCCGTGGATTGCAGTCAGTGCCGCGATGCTGTGCGGATTCGTGTTGCTGCACAAGGTCAATTCACCGCAGTACACACTGTGGATCCTGCCTTTCCTCGTACTGTTCAAGATCCGGTGGTTCTGGATCGTCGCCTATCTGGTCGCCGACGCTGCGTTGGGTATCGGCATCTTCCGGTACTTCTACCAACTGGACATGAATCTCGATCCGAGCAAGTACGAAGCCGTCGTCCAGGCGAGTGTGTGGGGCCACGTCGTCCTGCTCGCCGTGTTCTTCTTCTTGTTCCTGCGAGTCCCGTTGCGGTATCCGCTTGCCGGTGGGACCGATCAGATTGCGAACTCCGACAACAACCTTCCGACTCACTCACGGGAGCACGCCTGATGACTGCATCATGGTTCGAATCACCGACGCTGACCGGTGATCGTGTCCGACTCGAACCCCTGGGCGTCGCGCACACCGACGCTCTGCTCGCTGCTGCCGACGACCCGGCGATCTTTCGTTGGACCGCATCGCCCATCACCGATCGGGAACAGGCACAGAAGTACATCGCTGCAGCAACCGACGACCCTAATCGGATCGCCTTTGCGCAGGTGAACATCGTGACGAACGCCGTGGTCGGCACCACGTCCATGTACCAGATCGACCCGGTAAACCGCAGTCTTGCAATCGGATACACGTGGTTGTCGCGATCGGTTCAGGGAACCGGGATCAATCCCGAATCGAAGCTGCTCCTGCTTCGTCACGCCTTCGACCAGCTCGAAGCCGTACGCGTCGAGTGGCACACGGACGAGTTCAACGAACAGTCCAGGGCCGCGATCGCAAAGCTCGGCGCCCAGTTCGAGGGCCTGCTGCGCAAGCACCGACGCCGTGTCGACGGCAGTTGGCGTACAACAGCGCTGTTCGCGATGACCGACGACGATTGGCCGACCATCGCACCTCAGCTCGAGACACGTACCCGAAACTAGCCATCACCTGCACTCTTCGACGAAGTCCATGCCAAGATTCACCTCATGAGCGATCAGGGTGGGTACGGGTACCAGGGCAATCAGAATTGGCAACCGGCTCCGTACGGGCAGCCCGATCCGTACGGCAGGCGGCCGACGAACACACTCGCGGTACTCGCCCTCGTCTTCGCGTTCCTCATCGCGCCGTTGGGGATCGTCTTCGGGCACATCGCTCGCGGCCAGATCAAACGGACCGGCGAAGAAGGCGACGGACTCGCCCTTGCCGGACTGATCATCGGCTACATCTTCACCGCACTCGGCATCCTGGCCGTGATCGTGTGGATCGCGTTCTTCGGGCTGCTCGCCGCCGCTTTCGGCAACGCCGCCAATGAAGCGAGTTCGCGGAGTCTCACCTATACGACGCCGTACTCGTACTCCACGACCACGACTCGGGCGCCGAGTGCACCCACCACAGCGCCGAAAACGACGACGCCCCCACGCGTCACAACCTCGATCGGACCAGCGCCGACCGTCTCGGGCAC
Source organism: Rhodococcus sp. 008 (assembly GCF_001682295.1). Lineage (NCBI taxonomy): Bacteria > Bacillati > Actinomycetota > Actinomycetes > Mycobacteriales > Nocardiaceae > Rhodococcus > Rhodococcus sp. 008. The sequence continues at coordinate 2,014,841 of NZ_CP012749.1, forward strand.
CAACCGTCAGGGTTTCATCTCCGGCGGCCCCAGCTGCAACTCCACCAATCCTGCCGTCGCCATCGCCGTCACGACCGGATCACGAATCGTCATCTGCGAAACCGGAGTCGGGCGTTACTACTACAAGGGTCAACGGCTGAGCGACGGCGCCACCATCGAACTCGACGATCCGACGCCCACCGGCAACGGATTCACCGTCACCAACAAGGACGTGACGTACAAGCTCACCTCCGCCGGACTGGTGATCACCGGCAGCGGAGGCGAGCTGGGTCGGGAACCGGCGCTCGAGTTCTGGATGAACTGAAGCGCGTCAGCCGGCACACGGATCCTGATAGGGAACACCGGGCAGGTACCGCTCCCATTCGGCTTCCGTGATGGGAGATCCTGCTGTGCGGCACAATCGATCAACGACGCCGTCGGGGTCGATTCCCCACAAGCGAACGGTCTTGTCCGACCCGCTACCCGCGATCATGTCACTCTCGCCGGCGAACTGAGCGTCGTTGACGCGACCCGGGTAGGCGGACAGCGTCGCAAATCGTGTTGCCTGCGAGGGAGTCTCGATGTCCCAGAGCCAGACGGTTCCGTCGCCGACACCGGCAGCGAGCCGATCACCGGCGCGGTTGAACGAGATCGAATAGATTGCGCCCTCGGGGCCGACGAGACGAGCGAGTTCCTCGGGTGCCGACGGTGTGCGTACGTCCCACACGGCGACACCGTGATCCGCACTTCCAGCGGCCAACAGCGTTCCGTCGGCGCTGAAAGACACTGCTAATGCGTAGCTTTCGAATCCACCCACCGTCGCCGCCACCCGGGGCGACGCTGCGTTCGACACGTCCCACAGATCCACTTCGTTCTTGGCGTTCGCGATCGCCAAGATGTCGGTGCCCGGTTGAAATGCCATCATCTGCGGGTAAGAGCCGACATCGGTCGACGACAGCAGCTTCGGTTCCGATGGATCGGAAACGTCGACCAACGCAATGCTGTTGTCGTCCTGCGAGGACACCGCCAGCAGATCTCCGGCGGGATTCAACGCGACGACCGCCACGATGCCCTTCACGTACACCGCGGGTTCGCTGTAGATCCGTGGCGACGCCGGATCACTCAGGTCCCAAAGATAGGCACCGCCGCCGCCGGTGCCGCTCACAGCCAGGTTCCCGTCTGCCGACACCGCCGATGCACCGCTGAAAGAGTCGGCCCCTTGCGGTTTCAACTCCGGCATCACCGCGGGGCGATCGAGATCCTCGGTGTTCCACGCCAACATCGCGCCACCCCTGGCACCGACGCCGGCCACCAGACGCGAGCCGTCCGCGGCAAAGGGACTGGTGAAGATCGTGTCCCGAGCTCCCGCCCAGACCGGACCCGGAAGAGCCCACACGCGAGTCACACCGTTGAGTCCCCCGGTGACCAGATTGCGGCCGTCATCGCTGTAGTCGACGGTGGTCACCGCCCCACTGTCCGGAAGTGTTTCGATCAATGCCCCGGTTCGGGGGTCCCACACGCGCACGGAGTTGTCGGAACTTCCTGCGGCAAGACGTGTTCCGTCTTTGCCGTAGTTGAGTTCGTTGACGTAGCTGGAAAATCCCGTCAGTGCCGGCAGGGGAGTGGGGCGCGCCGGATCGCTCATGTCCCACCGAACCACCTCCCTGCCAGTGGTTCCCGCCGCGAGCTCGCGTCCGTCCGGACTGAAGGCGACGCCGAGGTAGTGGACGGTGGTGCCGTTGGGCTCGGTCGCGAAGATCGGCGCCGATTCCTCACCCCACTTCGCGACGTCCCACACGCGCAGAGTCGCTTGACGCCCGCCCGTCACGAGGAAACGTCCGTCGGGGCTGAACGTCGCGGTGACAATGCCGTCAGCTGGATGCGGAAGAGCAGGCAAAGCAACGGCATTCGTGGAGGTGTCGATGTTCCATCGCAGGACGTCGGGCGTCGAGGTACCGGCGACCAGCTTGGTTCCGTCTGGGCTGAACTCCATGTCCTGCACTACGCGTTCACCGTCGACGGGAAGTGTTCCACGGACCGGATTCTTCGGGTCCGACACATCCCAGAGTGCAGCGCCGCCGGCACCACCGGTCGCAAGGAGCCGTCCGTCCGGGCTGTAGGCGACGGCAAAGAGGGCCGTGCCCTCCGAGACTCCGAGGAACTCCGCCTGCGGAACGGCTGAGGCAACACCGTCCACCATCGGATAAAGCCTGACCTTCCCGTCCGAACCACCCACCGCCACAACAGTTCCAGCTGGGTTGATCCGGGCCTTCATCGCGCCGGGCGGTCCGATGATGCGAGTAGCCGAATGAACGCCCGACGCATCCAGCAATGCCGAGCGGGCTTCGGTCGTTTCGTTGACCGCAAATGCCGCCAGAGCAAGCTGCGACGCCAGCGACGGATCCCGCTCACGCATCCTGATCGACTCGGTGGCCACCTGACGCGACATCGCCTCGTCGCGCGCAGTATCTGCTTGGACACGTTGACGATTGGCGCCGATACCGGCGACGGTGGCAACCACCGCCAACACCAGAGCGATCACCGACGCGGCTGCCAGCGCAGTCACGAGCCGTCGTAGCACGCGTGTACGTCGGCGATCGGCAAATTCCTGCTGATCACGATGCTCGATACTCGCGGCGAGGTACTCCCGCTCGGTGGCGTTGAGGTCGGCGGCGCGGGTCCGACTCGGTTCCAGTGGGAGACCGAGTTCACCCGAGTTCAGCCATTCTTCCGTCAGGTGAAGACGTGCGGGTCCGAGCAGCGCGCCGGGGTCGCGTCCACTGTCTTCCCACACCTGCGCCGCGTACGTGAACCGGCGATGAACCGCCAGGCCGGCGCGGTCCGAGTCGATCCAATCGCGAAGCCGACTCCACGCTGACAGTAAGACCTCGTGCGAAACCTCGACGGTCTCCTCGTCGACGGTGAGAAGGCGGCGTAAGGCGAACCGGTCGATGACGGTATTCACGTCGTCGACGTCGTCACCGAGGAAAAGTTCGGTGCGCGGTGCCCGCCGACGCGTCTGCGTCACTTCGTCGACGTTGACCAATCGCAGGAAGATCCTGCGCGCCAACTGCTGCTGCCTCTCTGTGAGCTCGCCGTACACTTCCTCCGCGCTTTGCTGGACAGCTCCGGCGATCCCGTCGGTGGCGTAGTAATCCGAGACGGTCAGAGTTTTACGCGTCGACCGTTGCCAGGTCCCCAACAGTGCGTGTGACAGCAAGGGCAAAGCTCCGGGGTCGCTCGCCGTGCGCGAGCCGCGTGGTGTCAGCTCGGAGACCAGAACCTGAACCAATTCGCTCTGCACGGTCATCCCGGCCTTGACCGCCGGCTCGACGATCACCTCGCGCAATTGTTCGTCGGTCAGCGGCCCGACCACCATCGGCGAATCGTCGAGCAGCGGCACCAAAAGTGGTTCCTCCGCCGCGAGCCCGTAGAAGTCGGCGCGCATTCCGATGATTGCGATCGTGTTCTCACCGAGTTCCGCGAGGGTCCGCAGTATTTCCTCGCGCCGATCACCGTCGCACTGCGTCCACAGTTCCTCGAACTGGTCGAGGATCAAGACGGTTGGTTCGTCGGAGATCGACGACGGAATTCCTCCCGTACCCGGCTGCAGGGTTTCCACCCGCCAACCGTCGAACCGTGGATCGTCCCCGGCGATCTTGGGGGCGAGCCCGGCCCGCAGCAACGACGACTTACCCGATCCGGAGGCACCGATCACCATGAACTGACGGCGACCGACACCTCGTATCGCCGACGCCACCCGCTCAACCAAGTTGGCAGTGAGTTCGTCTCGACCGAAGAACCACTCGGCGTCCTCTTGCCGGAACGACTCGAGACCTCGATACGGAACGGTGGCGTCGCCGCGTCGTCTGGCCGTCAGCTGTCTCACTCGTTGCACCGCACTGATCCAGCGCTGCCGCTCATCCTCGGAATCGACGCCGCAGGCCTCGAGGAGCGCGAAAAACATCGGGGTACTCGCCGGCGTCGGCAGGTGTTGGCCGGCAAACCATCCGCTGACGGTTCCGTGCAAACCACCCGAACGCTCGACGGCTTCGCGGACCGTCAGTCCGGCTGCGTTCCGCAGTGCAGTGAGCGTCTCAGCAAACTGCCCACGCGACTCGATCCGGGCGGGATCGACCTGATTGTGCGTACCGGCTTCCGCCTTCGAGTTCATAGCGACGCACTCTATCGGAGCAGGTAGGGGATTTGTCCGTTGTATGGACTCTGTATCGAGAGAGTTGCACCCGTTCCACTGAGACACCTCGATCGAAATACTCGTCTCAGTCGCACCCTGAGCCAGCAGCCCTTCTGCAAATACGGCAGTCGACGCCCATCCCCTCCGTCGAAAGGCGCTACTCGCATGTCTTCAATCGGCATTTCTCCGAAGATCGAGGCAAACGTGTCCCGAGTCGGCAACCCCAAGCACGGCAAGCACAAGCCGAAGCTGAGCGTCCGTGAGATCGAAGTACTTCTTGCCTGGCTACGTTCGGATTCCAAGTCCGAGGTCGCCGAGACACTCGGCCTACGCGTCTGCACCGTCAACACACACATCACTCGGATCCGCACGAAGTACAGCGACGTCGGGCGGCCGGCTCCCACGAAGGCAGCATTGTTTGCCCGCGCGGTCCAGGACGGGTACACCACCCTCGACGAGTGGTGACCTCAGACCGTGACGGGTTCCGGTTCCTTCGCCTTGGACGGCTTCAGCCAACCGGGTAGCCAGGCAGGTTGTTTGTCCGGTGCTTGATCGAGAACACCGCCCGCCGGATCGTCGATGAACCCGTACCGCACGAGATCCTCCGACGGCCGGTAGATCTGCCGGAGCACCAGCGCGCACAGAACGAGTACCGCGATGTCCCGGATCACGACCGTTCCGGTGAACCACTGCTCGGGCAGCCCCTTGTTGGACACCCCGAGGTAATACATCATTCGTGGAACCCAGACCAGGGCGTCGATGGTCATCCACGCGAGCAGGAGTCTGCGGTGCGGCAAGGCCAACACGGCCAGCGGCACCAGCCACAGAGAATACTGCGGGCTCCACACCTTGTTCGTGAGCAGGAAGCCCGCCACCAACAGGAAGCACAGCTGCGCAACTCGCGGACGACGCTGCGCCGTCAGGGCGACGTATCCGACACCGATGCAGACGGCCACGAACAAAAGCAGAGAGACGGCGTTGAGATTCGACGGCGACTCACCCTGTGCGAGAGGACCGTCGAGGCCCTTCCACGACGTGAACGACGCGATCACGTTGTAGAGCGAATCCGGATCGGCCCCGCGTTCGGAGTTGAGCCGGAAGAACTCGTACCAACCATGGGGGTACAGCGCGGCAATGGGCAGGTTCACCGCAAGCCATGCCGCGACCGCGCTGAGAGCGGTCACCAGCCAGTCCCTCGTCTTGCCCGCGCGCAGACACAGGACCAAGAGCGGTCCCAGTAGGAGCAGCGGGTAGAGCTTTGCGGCGCCGCCCAGGCCGAGCAGGATTCCCGCGAGCACGGGCCGCTTGCGTGCCCACGCCAACAACCCACCCGCCGCGAACGCCGTCGCCAGAGGATCGAAGTTCGTGAACACGTGCACGATCACCAAAGGGGAGCACGCGATCAGAGCGCCGTCCCACACTCGTCGTCCGGCCAGCAGGGTGCTCGCCCACACGGTGACCAGCCACGCCAACGCCAACCCGAACGCCACGACGTTGAAATAGAGCGCCACCTGAATCGCGCCCGGCAGCCAGGTGATCGAATCCCACGCCTTCGCGACTTTCATTGCGCCGTACTGGTAGAGCCCCGAGATGACCGGATACTCCATGTACCGCATCTGGATCGAACCGTCGCCGCGTACTTCTTCCCACGACGTCTTGTACGGGAATGCTCCCTGATCGAGGCGCTCGGCTCCGTACAGCGGAACGGTATCGGAGTAACACATCGCCACGTACTGACGGCTGCCACTCCAGTCGAGGCCGACCTGCCCGCTCTCGCCGACCGGCGCCTGCTGAATACAGCCCGCCTTGGCGAACCAGCCGAAAGCCAAGAACACCACGGCGAGCAGAAGGATCACTCGCATCGGTGTGAAGAAGCGAGTGCGCCCGATCAGTGCGTGACGACCTACCGGACCGCCGACGGTTCCCGACAGCGCAGACACCATCGCGTCGTTGCGACTGGGAACGTCCCGCCAATCCGCCGAACGAAGATCTTCGGCCAGCGGAGCGGGGGAGGTCGGTTCGGCATCATCAGCATTCGCGGCCACTCCGCGAGGTTACCGTCTTTCGAACCGACCACCCTCCAACTACTGGCCGGGGCTCACACCTGCCGGTTCTTCCTCGGTGGTCTCGCCTGCCCCTGGTACCTGTGGCGTGGTTGTCGTCGGCCGGGAGATGCCCGGAATCGGGATCGTGATGCCCGGCAGAACCTCGACCTGCGTCGTTGTCACCACGGGCGGCGGAGTGGTTTCCGTCGTCGTCGGTGCGGTGGTCGGCGGCGCCGACGTCTTGGGCGGTGCGGGAGCCGTGTACTCCGGAACACCACCGGCTTGACCGTTGATCTTGCCCGGCGTCGGGAACTTCTCGTTGTCGGTGCCCTCGAGGGCGCCGTCCATCGTGTCCTTCCAGATGTCCGAAGGCAGACCTGAGCCGTAGATCATCGCGCCACCGGAATTGGTGATCGCTTCACCGTCGGGAGTTCCGACCCAGACCGCGGTCGAAAGCGACGGCGTGTAGCCGACCATCCACGCGTCCTTGTTGGCTCCGGTGTCACCGAGCTGCGCGGTACCTGTCTTCGACGCCGACAGACGTCCGCCGGCCAGGTTGTGACCGCGCGAGTACGCCGCGATCGGCTGCATCGCAGCCGTCACGTTGTCCGCCACGGCAGCGTCGATGCGGTCTTCACCGGCGGGCGCGCCGCGGTCCAGCAGCACGGTGCCGTCGGCCGCGACGACCTTCTGCACGAAGTGCGGTGCGTGATACGTACCGGACGCGGCGAGTGTCGCGTACGACGACGCCATGTCGAGCACGCGGGCCTGGTACTGGCCGAGCACGATGCCGTTGTTGGGGCCGGAACCGTCGGCCTCGGTGAGCGACGGGCCGACGCCCGGGATGTCCTTCGGGATGCCTGCCTTGTGAGCGATGTCCGCGATTTCCTGCGGGCCGTTGCCGTCGAGGCTGAGCATCTGGCGGTAGAAGCTGGTGTTCAGCGAACGCTTGAGCGCCTCTGCGATGGTGCAGGTGCCGCAGCTTTCACCTTCGACGTTGCCGATGGAGATGCCGTTGACGGTCAGCGGTGAGCTGTCGTACATCTGCGAGAGCGGGATTCCCTGATCCAGGGCGGCTGCGAGGCCGAACACCTTGAACGAGGAACCGGTCTGAAGTCCGGCATTCGCGAAGTCGTATCCCGCGCCGTCCTCACCGCCGTAGTACGCCTTGACGGCTCCGGTCTTCGGATCGACCGAGACAACTGCGGTACGCAGATTCTCCGGCTCGCCCTCCATATTGGAACGGGCTGCTTCGACCGCTGCGGCTTGAGCCTGCGGGTCGATGGTCGTGGTGATCTGCAAGCCCTCGGTGTTGAGCAACTGCTCGCTGATTCCAGCGTCGCCGATCTCCTTGAGCACCTGACGCTTGATCAGGCCCTCGGGGCCGGTCGAGCCCTGGCTGCTGTTGTCGACCTGGGCGAGCGGGATGTAAGCGGGGTACTGCATCGGCGTGCGCGCGGCCTGATCCAGCGTGCCTGCAGACACCATGCCGTCGAGCACGTAATCCCAGCGGGACTTCGCGCCTGTCGGGTTGGTCTCGGGATCGAGGAGCGACGGAAGCTGGATCGACGACGCCAGGACGGCGCCTTCTTCGATGGACAGCTGGTCAACGGGCTTACCGAAGTAAGCCTTGGATGCTGCGCCGATGCCGTATGCGCCGCGACCGAAGTAAATGGTGTTCAGATACGCGGCGAGGATGTCGTCCTTGGACCACTCGTTGGCCATCTTCGAGGAGATGACGAGTTCCTTCATCTTTCGCGTCAGCGAACGCTCCGAGCCGACAAGCGCCTTCTTGACGTACTGCTGCGTGATGGTCGAGCCACCACCGGCGCTGTCGCGACCGAGGACGTTGTCTCGGGCCGCGCGTGCGAAACCGGAGATCGAGAAGCCCGGGTTCGAGTAGAAATCGCGGTCCTCTGCGGCCAGAACAGCGTTGCGAACGTGCGGCGGTACCTGATCGAGCGAGACCTCGACGCGGTTGCCATCTGGCGGGACGACAGTGCTGATCACCGTGGTGCCGTCGGCGGCAAAGACCGTCGCCACCTGATTGGTCTTGAGGTCGCCGGGCTTGGGGACGTCCTGCACGATGTACGCCGCCATGAAGGCAAGGACGGGCAGAACAAGACCGAGCGCCACCAAGACGTAGGCCGAGCGGCGAACTGTGCGCCACTTGGACTTCTTCTTCACGGTGCTCTTTCTTCCCTTCGGGGGTTGTCCGTCGTTGCCACCGCCACCGGAGCCACCTGTCGGTGGCTTCGTCGGTGGAGGTCCGACCGGCGGGCGGGTGCCCGCGTTGCTACGGGTGGTCGCTGCTGCTGCCGCGACGCGCTGGGTCGGTTCGTTCGCCTGAGTGCCGGAGGCGCGATCTCCTTGAGCGCCTACGGCGCGATCTCGAGGCGGCGGGCCGGCAGGTCGGCCTTGCGGCGGACGACCCTGAGGAGGGGGACCGGCGGGGCGGCCCTGAGGAGGCGGGCCGGCAGGTCGGGCTTGCGGCGGACGCCCCTGGGGCGGGGGTCCCATCGGACGACCTTGCGGCGGACGACCCTGAGGGGGCGGACCCATCGGAGGGCGTCCCTGCGGTGGTGGGCCCATGGGACGTCCCTGCGGCGGACGACCCTGAGGAGGTCCGGCGGGACGGTTGGGACCGACGGGACGGCCACCCGGGTTGTTGCCGCCCGGGTTGTTGTTGCTGGGGGAACTCACGAATCAAATCTCCAGTGGTCACGGACCGATCACGTGCAGACTTCGATCGGGCCCTTCTTCGGGTGTGGCGTTACTCGCTGGCGGTGCGCCGGCTTGGTGGGCGTGCTCGCCGCGGTCGCGGCGGCGCAGGTACTGCGCCGAGCACATAGGACTGCACCAAGTGGTTCCAACTGCAGGTACGGCACACCTCTACAACGTGCACCGTGAACTCCTCTGCTGTTTCCGCAAGCCGAGCGAGCTCGTCCGAGGTTCGGGCCGATCCCGAAACCTGACCGAGCTTGTCGCCGAACACCCAGGACACGAGCGTCAACTGTTCCTTGCGGCAAATGGGGCAGACGACGTCGCTGCCCCGGCCGTGGAACTTCGCGGCTCTGAGTAGGTACGGATCGGCGTCACACACCTGCTTGACGTCGGTCCGACCCGCAGACACTTCGGCCAGCACAGACCGACGCGCGAGCGCGTAGTCCACAACTTGCCGCTGTATCCGCACCTGACCAGCGTACGTGCGTCCGTGCCGCGACGGACGGTTCGGGAGGGTCACGATGAACACATTTCGGGGGCTGGGGGCATGGCGACCAGCCATTACGATCACTTCCTGTGAAGTCTTCTCGTTCTCCGATGACGCGCGCTCGTGATCTTGATCGCGTCGAAACGTGCAATGTGTTGGACGCCGCGTACGCCGAAGGGCAGTTGAGCGCGGAGGACTACTTCGACCGGACCGAGAAGGCGAAGTCCGCGAAGACCCTGCTCGCACTCGCACGCCTGGTCAACGATCTGCAGGTGCCGAAGATCGAGACCAAAACGGTGCCTCGGACGTCGACGGCACGAAAGGCCGTGTTCGTCGGTGCTGCTGCTCTGATCGTCGTCGGCGCGATCGCAGCATTGGCGTGGAGTCGGTCACCGTTGACGCCCTCGGAAGACATCACAGCCAGTTATGCCAGCACTACTTCCCTCGCTCCGCCGTTGCCGACCACCACCCCGGTGCCGGAGCCGACCGTCGAACCGATCCTGATCGCACACATCGACACGTTGACGCCGGAAGGAATCGGCGCATTCATCGAGAGGTATCGAGAAGAGTTCGGTGACATGTTCGTAGACGACGCCAGCTTCCACGGCGACTACTCATCAGTGAGCCGGGCGGTCCCCGATGCTCCCGCTCTCACCGAGTCCATCAGTTTTCGCGACGGCTTCGAGAGGGAAGTGACGTCCATTCCGCGGCGAACGGGCCAGCCGACCTTCGACCTCGGTTCCATCCAGATCGACAAGCTCGCGCCGTACATGGTGAACATCGGCGACTATGTCAATGTTTCGGACGCCGCGATCACCCACTTGATCGTGGACGCGAACTACGGCGTCCCGGAGATCGCGATCTATGCAGAGAACGGACTCGGCCACCAAGGACGCATCGAGGTCACGCCGTGGGGCGAGATCTCTCGTTCCTACCCGTACGGGAGCTAGGGTGAGCCGGTGAGTGGGTCCCCGACTACTACCTCTACGCGCACCCGTGCGCGCGACGTCGACCGTTCCGATACCTGCGCCGTTCTCGATACGGCTCTGTCCGACGGCCAGATCACGGTCGACGAGCACGCGAACCGGACGGCTGCGGCCATGACCGCGACCACGCTCGGACAGCTCGATCTGCTGGTCCGCGATCTGCAGAAAGCAACGCTGCGCAACGCCGTCGCCAAAGTTCGCCGTATCGACAAGATCTGGTACCTCGCAGCCGCATCGACTATCTTCGCCGGCCTGATCGGGTACCTCACCTTGTCCGCCGACCCTTCACCCCCACCGCCTCCACCGGCGGCAGCCGAAAACGTCGAACCGCTTGCCCCCATTGTGAGTTCGACGTTGAACACGGTCACCGCAAGCGGGATCGGGGAATTCATCACCAGATACAGCGCCAAGTACGGCACGACGATAATCGATTCCGCCAACTTCTACGACGGCTATGCAAGCGTCACTCGCGCCGCCGCTGTCTCGCCGAACCTGGAGGAAGACATCGACTTTCGAGGCGGTTTCACACCACGCGACAGCACGTCGACTCGAGCAGCCAGCACCGTCACCTTCGACCTCGCTGCCGTCGACATCGACAAACTCGCCGGATATCTGGCAGGAGTGTCCGCAAATCTCAACGTCCCCGACGCCGAGATCACACACATCAGCATGAGTTCGTCGAGCGACGATCCACGCATCTCCATCTACGCCAGCAACAACCTCGGCGCGAGCGGCTCAATGGATTTGACCCCGGATGGCCGCCCGATCCGCTTGTCTCCCTTCACTCCTCGATAGGCCCCGGACATGCCGAACGATCTGACCAGGACCACCCGCGCTCGCAATGCCGATCGCGAGGCTACCTGCGCAGTGCTGGACTCCGCCTTCGCCGACGGACAACTCACGGCGACCGAGCACGACGAATTGACCGAACTCGCCGCGGTGGCAGTCACTCTCGGCGATCTCGAAGATTTGACGTCCGATCTGCAGACCGAGGCGTCCCTACCCATTCTTCGGAAAGAACCTTCGCTCGACACGCGTTGGATCGCCGTTGTGATCATCGCGCTGTCACTGGTCTCGGCTGTCGGTTTCGGAATCAAATACGCCGCGTCCGACGTCACGATCTTCTCGAGCCCCGAGCCACAGTTACACACCGTCGACGGCCTGGGGGCGATGTTCCATGCCATCGAAACGGAGTACGGCAGCGGACTGGTCGACGAGATGACCATCTATCCCACTTATGCACGCGTAACGCGCGCCGATCCTGCCGCGCCGCGCAAGAGCCTGGACAGCTACTACCGAGGCGACCTCGAGGACACGACTTCAGGAGGATCACGCGAACCCGACGTGACACAGATCGACGTCAGACAGCTCGATCCTCGCATCGTGATCGCCCTGCTCGACGGCGCCGGAACAACGACGTCGGTGCAAAATCCGACCACTCGGTACGTCTCTGTCGATAGCACCGAAAATGTTCCGACCATCCAGATTCACGTCGGCAACGACCTCGACGAGAGCGGGTACCTGACCGCTGGCCTCGACGGGGAAATCATGTCGATCTACCCGTTCACCCCCTGATCTAGCCGTGACACCCTGGTACACGTATCGGTCCGCAGTGTGGTTTTATATATCGGCGCGATATAGTTGGTTATCGCATCAAGCGGTTAGGTTCAACGACTCGGGAGGTTTGTCAGTTGCTCGAACTCGCAATCCTCGGGCTGCTCCTCGAGTCACCGATGCACGGATACGAGCTGCGTAAGCGGCTCACTGGTCTGCTCGGCGCATTCCGCGCGTTCTCGTACGGATCGCTGTACCCGGCACTGCGGCGCATGCAAGCCGACGGATTGATCTCTGAAGACGTCGACACTGCCACCGGCACGCTCAAGCGTCGGGCGCGTCGCGTCTACCAGCTCACTCCGGAAGGTCGGCAACGGTTCACCGAACTGGTCGCCGACACCGGGCCGCAGAACTACACCGACGACGGTTTCGGCGTTCACCTCGCCTTCTTCAGCCGCACCCCCGCAGAAGCGCGGATGCGGATCCTCGAAGGCAGGCGACGCCAGGTCGAGGAGCGCCGTGAGGGGCTCCGCGAGGCCGTCGGTCGGGCCAGCGGATCGCTGGACCGCTATACCCGTCAGCTCCATCAGCTCGGACTCGAATCGAGTGAACGCGAAGTGCGTTGGCTCAACGAATTGATCGCAGCCGAGCAATCGACAACAGGAACATCCCGGAAAGAAGGAGAACCCGACCATGGGTGAGAACAGCACCGCGGTGCGCGTAGCCATTGTGGGCGTGGGTAACTGCGCCTCGTCCCTGGTTCAGGGCGTCCACTACTACAAGGATGCCGACGAGACCCAGACGGTCCCCGGCCTCATGCACGTCAAGTTCGGTAAGTACCACGTCCGCGACGTGCAGTTCGTCGCTGCGTTCGACGTCGACGCCAAGAAGGTCGGCTTCGACCTCTCCGAGGCGATCCTCGCGAGCGAGAACAACACCATCAAGATCGCCGACGTCCCGCCCCTGGACGTTCCCGTTCAGCGTGGCCCGACCCTCGACGGCATCGGCAAGTACTACGCCGAGACCATCGAGCTGTCCGACGCCGAGCCCGTCGACGTCGTCAAGGCACTCAAGGACGCTCAGGTCGACGTCCTCGTCTCCTACCTGCCCGTCGGTTCCGACGACGCTGACAAGTTCTACGCACAGTGCGCGATCGACGCAGGCGTTGCATTCGTCAACGCTCTGCCCGTCTTCATCGCTTCCGACCCGGAGTGGGCTGCCAAGTTCAAGGACGCCGGCGTCCCGATCGTCGGCGACGACATCAAGAGCCAGGTCGGCGCCACCATCACACACCGCGTGATGGCGAAGCTGTTCGAAGACCGCGGCGTCGTGCTGGACCGCACCTACCAGCTCAACGTCGGTGGAAACATGGACTTCAAGAACATGCTCGAGCGTGATCGCCTGGAGTCCAAGAAGGTTTCCAAGACCCAGGCCGTGACGTCCAACCTGACCGGCGCACTTGCCGGCAAGGTTCACGACCGCAACGTCCACATCGGTCCCTCGGACTACGTGGAGTGGCTCGACGACCGCAAGTGGGCATACGTCCGCCTCGAAGGCCGCGCCTTCGGTGACGCTCCCCTGAACCTGGAGTACAAGCTCGAGGTCTGGGATTCGCCCAACTCTGCCGGCATCATCATCGACGCCGTCCGCGCAGCCAAGATCGCCAAGGACCGCGGCATCGGTGGACCGGTTTACCCGGCTTCCGCTTACCTGATGAAGTCCCCGCCGGTCCAGATGGCCGACGACAAGGCTCGCATCGAGCTCGAAGCCTTCATCATCGGAGCCGACGAGGCCTGATTTAGGTTCACGCTGATTCGGGGTCTTGCGCCAACGGCGCAAGGCCCCGATTCTGTTATCCGCAGGGTGTTTCCGCATCCGCGCGGGTAATCACGCCTGCGGCTGCCGAATTGCCGTGCGGGTCCGGGTGCCGCTCAGCGTGGAATGATGGACATCAGAACCATCACACGGATCGAGGACCCCATGTCGATTACGTCGCTGCCAGTGCTCGATCTGTCGCTTGCGCAGAACCCCGACACCGCCGAGCAGTTCCGCACTCAGCTCCGCGAGGCCACCCACGAGGTCGGATTCTTCTACCTGGTCGGCCACGGAATTCCCGACGAACTGCAGCGACGCCTCCTCGACGTCGCCCGCGAGTTCTTCGCGCTACCGACTGCCGAGAAGCTCGCGATCGAGAACGTCCGCAGCCCGCACTTCCGTGGGTACACCAGGCTCGGCGGCGAACTGACCGAAGGCAAGCAGGACTGGCGCGAGCAGATCGACATCGGGGCCGAACAGCCCGCGGCCGAGCGCACCGACACCTCACCGGCCTGGGAGATCCTGCAGGGCCCCAACCAGTGGCCCGACGCCCTTCCCGAACTTCGCGACGTCATCACCGAGTGGAACGACACGCTCACCTCGATCGCACTGAGCCTCTTACGCGAATGGGCGGTAGCCCTGGGCCAGGATGCGAACATCTTCGACGACGCGTTCGCTCACGATCCGTCGATCCTCATCAAGGTGGTGCGTTACCCGGGCCGCCCGAAAGGTGCCGGCTCCCAGGGCGTCGGCGGGCACAAGGACGCGGGTGTGCTGACTCTGCTCTATGTCGAACCGGGCAAGGGTGGTCTGCAGGTCGAGCACGACGGCGACTGGATCGACGCCCCGCCGATCGACGGGGCGCTGGTGGTCAACATCGGCGAACTTCTCGAGGTCGCTACCGGCGGCTACTTGAAAGCGACTGTGCACCGGGTAGTTTCACCCGAGGGCGACGGTGAACGTATCTCGGTGCCGTTCTTCTTCAACCCGAACTACGCAGCGCAGATCCCGGAGTTCGACCTACCGCCCGAGCTGGCGGCGCGCGCCACCGGCGTCACCGTGGACGCGAACAACCCGATCCACGATTCCTACGGGGCGAATGCCCTCAAGAGTCGACTACGTGCGCACCCCGATGTCGCGGCCCGCTGGTGGCCGGACATCGTTGCGGCACAAAGCGCTACCTGATGCTGAACTACAGATCCATCGCGACTTTCCACGCCGTGTGCATCGCGCCCTCGATGTAGTCGACGTTCACCGCGTCACCGACCACGTGCACGTCAGAGACGACGCCGATCAGAGAATCGGCCAGTGGCGCCTGCGCCGACACTCCCGAGGCGACGACAACCATGTCGGCCGGAGCGGTCAGTGTCTTGTCACCGGAACTGAATTCGACGTGCTCCTTGGTGATGCGCTGCACCGTTGAATTGCGGTGAATGTTCACACCGACATGCTTGGCGTGGCGCACCGCCGTCCAGCGGCGCGGCATCGCCATCGGAATGCCCAACTGCTGGCCTTCTTCGATCAGCGTCACAGTGCGACCTCGCTCGGCCAGGAACTCCGCAAGCTCGAGTCCGACAAGCGAACCACCGATCACGACAACGTCTTTACCCATGGGCAGGAACTTGCGGGTCACAGCTCGGATCGCCGCGGGGCTCTTGGTAATACCGGACAGCTTGCCCAACTTGGCCATCGTCCGCAGGAACGGCGGTACCTGTGAGACGTCTCCCGCTCCGGTCATCAACGCGCGCAACGAATCACCGGTGTGCACGTGCGGGAGATCACCGCCCGGAACGCTAGGCCGCTCACGAACCGCACCGGTGGCCACGACTACGGCGTCGGGGTTCAGTGCCCGGATCGAGGCAACCGAGGCTTCGGTCTTCAGTCGAACATCGACACCGAGACGCTCGATTTCCACTTTCAACCAGCTGAGCAGACGCCCGTTGTCCGGGGTAGTGAGGCTCGAGAACCACAGGGTGCCACCGAGGCGATCGGACTTGTCCAACACCGTGACTCGGTGCCCACGTTCAGCGGCCACGCGGGCCGTCTCGAGACCACCGGGGCCCGCTCCGACCACAACAATGCGTTTCGGAGTGCTGGTCCGGACGAAGGGGAGAAGCGCTTCGTTGCCGAGCGCGGGATTGACAGCGCACAGCGGCGTCTCGTCCCAGAAGTTCTCCTGCACGCAGACGTAGCAATTGATGCAAGGCCGAACCCGCTCGGGTGCACCGTCTTTGAGTTTGTTCACCAACTGTGGATCGGCCAGGAGCTGGCGGCCCATTGCGGCGAAATCCGTGCGACCTTCCGCGATCATCTTCTCGCCGACCTCGGGGAGCATACGTCCGACCGTGATCACGGGGATCGATATCGCCTGCTTGATTCGCGTTGCATTGTCCGTGTAGTAGCCGACCTTGTCGGGCAGGGGGCCGTCGGTGAAGTTGGCAAAAGCATTCAGCGCGGTACCGGTGACGTGAATGGCGTCAGCGCCGGCCTCTTCGAACATCTTGGCAGCCGCAGCAGCCTCGTCGACGGTCAGCCCGTCGGTTTCGCCGTACTCTTGACCGGCCAGACGCACGATGACGGCGAGCGCACCGCCGACCTCCTCCTTGACCGCTCGAATGACCTCACAAGCGAGGCGAGCACGGTTCTCCATGGAACCTCCGTACTCGTCGCTGCGCTGATTCGTGTATCGACTCAGGAACGCTCCGAGGACGTAGTTGTGGGCACAGTGAATCTCGACGGCGTCGCCGCCCGCCGCCTTCACCCGTCCGGCAGCCTCGGCGAACATGCGGACCAGCCAATCAAGATCTTCCTTGGTTGCCTCGTGGTACGTAGCCCTCTTGCCCTCGTTGATGGCAGCCATCTTGCCCAGTTCTTCTGGCGTGCAATCGGCCATCGCACTCATGTCACCCGGCGGCTTCGGTGTGGACGGGACCAACTGGGGTCGGCCGTCGAGGGTATCGATGCGCGCCACCTTGCCGTGGTGTGTCATCTGCACACAGAGCTTGCTGCCCGCGTCGTGGACTGCGTCGGCCAACGCCTTGAGACCGGGGATGAACCGGTCTTCCGAAAGCCCCGGTTCCTTGCGGCTGGTGCAGCCCAGCGGATACGCAACAGCGCAGCAACCGGTGATGATCAGACCCGTTCCACCAGCTGCACGCGCCACGAAGTGGTCGATGTCGCCCTTTTCGATTTCCCCGTCTTCACACAGGTTCATGTCCATCGCAGGGAGAACCACGCGATTGGGCACGGTCATCGGGCCGATGGTGCCTGGTGCGAGCAGGTGCGGAAAGGTCTGGCTTCGGATCGTCACGAGCAGACGCTAGAACTGGACCACGCCCATCCGTTGCCGCACTCCCGATCAACGAGACTTCACGCGCTGTGACGTGCGAGGCACTCGGCTATCACCTCGAGCGCATATTCGAGGTCCGCGGATTCCACCCGTCCGTAGCCGATGACCAATCCGCCGGGGTCTCCGTGCGTTCGGGTGGACTCGACCAGGGTGGGCACTTCGACGCCGTGTTCAAGTGCCTCGCGAGCGACGGCGGCTGCCAGATCCGCGTCGAGCATGAGCGTCGTGTGCATGCCGGCGCCGAGACCCCGCAGTTCACCGAACGATGACAGCGCTTCCTCGACCGCCCGATCACGCTCCCGGTACCTGCGCCGGGCGGTACGCACCGCTCGATCCCATTCGCCGTCACGGAGCAGGGACAGGAGTGCTTGCTGCAGCGGAACCGACGGGAAGTCGCCGATTCGCTTGCGGTGTACTGCTATGCGGTCGACCAGGTCGAGGGGAGCTACCAACCAGCCCAATCGAATTCCGGCGCCGAGCGTCTTGGCAACCGTTCCGAGATACATCACCCGATCAGGAGCCAGCTGGGCAAGCGCAGGCAAAGGCGCTACGTCGTAACGGAATTCGGAGTCGTAGTCGTCCTCGAACAGGACGACGTCGCGGGCGCGTGCGAACTCGATCAACTGGTTGCGCCGACCTACCGGAAGCAGCCCTCCTGTCGGATACTGATGGGACGGTGTCACATACACACCGCGGACGCTCTCCGACGCCGTTTCGAGTTGGTCGACACAGAGACCATGAGCGTCGACGGGCACGTCGAGCAGCGACCATCCACAGGCTGTAGCGGCCGAGGACGCATACCGGTATCCGGGATCTTCCATCGCCAGAACAGCACCACGGGTACGCAGAGCCGACAGGGCGAGGCCGAGACCATGCGTGGCACCTGAGGTGATCAGGATTCTCTCGGGTTCAACCGACATTCCACGGGCTCTTGCCAGTAATTCCGATAGTGCCGAACGCAATTCGTAGTCACCCGCAGGATCGGGATCCTCGAAAGGTGGCGGTTTGGACCCGACGTCACGCCACGCCCGCCGCCACGCTGCCGATGCACGCGGCGGCGTCCACGGCACGCCCGGCCGGAGCTGCACCCTGGGTGACATCTTGTCGGCGGCCTTCTTCGGTGTAGTCGTGGGAGTGACCATGGGGGAGGGCGCCTCGGCAACGAAGGTGCCTGAGCCGTGCACAGCGACAAGCCAACCCTCGGCGATCAACTGCTCATACGCCCGTTCCACGACGCCCCGCGCCACCTCGAGCTCCGCCGCCAGCTTCCGGGAACTGGGTAACCTCAGACCCACTGCCGCCTTACCACTGCGGATATCAGCTCTCAGGTGGTCGGCAATCTGGACCGGGAGCGCCCGCCGATCTGTCCGATCGAGGACCACGGCTACCGCCGAAGGCAGAAACATTCAGAACCCTCCCGGAAGTGGCAAATCGAAGTGGCCTATCGAAGTCTCCACTGATTGGACCATGACTTGAAGCCACTTTGCCACCAGCATTGTCTGCATGACAGATGCCGTTGTCTTTGCTGCCCCTGCTCCTGCCCCCACTGCACCTATTCCACTGTCCCCGACAGCACGTACGACGCACAAGCGCGCCCGCCACCACGGCGTCGCAGAACGCGCGGCACTCGTCGACGTCTTGCAGTCCGCGAAGCTGTGCCACATGGGCGTGAACGTCGGCGGAGTTCCCATGGTGTTTCCCACCGCCTACGGGTTCGACCTCGACGGCCCCGACCGCGGCGGATCTATTTATGTTCACGGTTCAGTCGCTTCACGGAGCTTGGCTCCCGACAGCGAAATCTGCATCACCATCACGATCCTCGACGGGCTCGTGTTGGCTCGGTCGGGCTTCCACCACTCGATGAACTACCGCAGCGGCGTCATCGTCGGATCACCTCGAGTCGTGACCGACGGCGACGAGCGCGTGAAGGCTTTGAATCTGATCGTCGACCAGGTGGTTCCCGGACGTTCCCAACACTTGCGGGAACACACGCGCAAGGAAATGGCGGCAACCATCGTTCTTGCGCTGCCGTTGTACGAGGCTTCCGTCAAGGCTCGCACCGGCGGCCCCGGTGACGATGCCGCCGACATTGGTGTCGAAACCGTTTGGGCTGGAGTAGTTCCCGCAGCCACGCACTTCGGTGAACCGGTCCCGTCCGAGGATCTCGACTCCGGTGTCGCGCTTCCGGACCATATCTCGACAATGCTCTGACCGCACACGCCGTACACACCGGGGTATGGCTATGCCCCGGTGTGTACGTATTCAGTTGCGCCCGTTCAGGCTGCTGTAGGTGGGCTGTTCCCGCCGATCGGCTGTTGATCCGGATCGATCGACATCGGCGGATAGAACACCGATTTGCGATCCGGACCGATCTCCACCCGCCACTCCGTGTGGTGCATCGTCCGATGATGATGACCGCACAACAAGATCAGATTGTCGAGATCCGTTGGGCCGCCATCGTTCCAGTGAACAATATGATGGGCATCGCACCACCCCGACGGTGTCCCACATCCCGGAAACGCGCACCCACCATCCCGCACCGCAAGAGCCCGCCGCTGCGGCACCGTTGCTGTTCTCGCTTCCTTGCCGCAGTCGAGCGGAACACCATTCTCGTCCAGGAGGATCCGCGTCACGGTGCAGTCGCATGCCAGCATCCGGGCAGTGTCGATACTGATCGGGCCCACCCAATCCGTCCACGCAAACCCGAGCTCTTCTGTCGACGGCAACAAATCCTTCAACGCTTTCAGGTCGGTCACGTCTTTCGCACTGGCGGTAACGGTGATGTGTGGTTTCACCCCGCCCTCGACCGGACCCAACCCCGCCCGCTCGTACCGCCGCAACAATTCGCAGAACCCGTCCGCCCGCCGTAATGCCGGCGTACGGGTGTCCTTCACGCCGTCCTTCTCCGGCGTCGGCGCCGACAGGCTCGACAACAACGTGATCAGACGCGCCCCGTTGATCGCATCCAGATCACCCTTCACCGACACACGCCCGTACAAACCTTTCGACGCGTAGAACTCGTTACGCTCCGAATCCTCACCCACCGGAACACCGTCCTCACGCTTGCCGTACTGCTTCTCGATCCGCCGGATCGCCGCCCGCACCGCATCACAATCCACGATGTTCTTCGACGCCAACCCCAACAGAATCCCGCGGGCCTTGTCCACATCCGCCGGCGTCATGTTCTTGGGCGGATGCTGACAAAACGACGCCACCTGACGGGCTTTCAACGCATCCACATCGCCGCGATGGAATGCATCCGCGACAACAGGTTCGAGCATCAGCAACCGCGCCAACCCGACCAGCAGACTGCACTCACCGATCTCCAGATTCGTCGACCCGTGCAACCACTGCGCGATCGCCCGAAAACCCTTCCCGCCGAGAACGTCCCGGGAAAACATCTCCACGATCAGCAACACCATCCGCGACTGCAACTCGTGTCGGACACGCACCAGATCGAGAACCTCACCCTTGAGGTCCTCGCCATCCAGTTGCCACGCATCCCGACTGTCCATGCTCAAAGTTTAATCGAACACAGTTTCGAACACAAGGGATGGTAACCGAAACTAGATGCTAATCAACAACTTTCGCATTCCAGACGAAACGGGCAGGTTCTTGGGTCGCGGGAGTTGCCGCAACTCCGCCACCGATAAAGGGCCGGACAAGATCCAGCGGCAAGGGGAAGACAACGGTGGAGTTGTTCTCACTACCGATCTCGTGAAGCGTCTGTAGATAACGCAACTGCAGGGTGGTCGGATTGCGGCTGATCACCTCGGCCGCCTCGGCGAGCTTGGCCGAAGCCTGAAACTCGGCGTCGGCGTTGATGATCTTGGCTCGCCGCTCTCGTTCGGCCTCTGCTTGCCTGGCGATGGCGCGCTGCATGTTGGCCGGAATCTCGACGTCCTTGATCTCGACGGTCGTGACCTTGACTCCCCACGGTTCGGTCTGCTGGTCGATGACTTTCTGCAGATCCTCGTTGAGGCGTTCACGTTCGGATAGCAGCGAGTCCAGCTCAGCTTTACCGAGGATGGAGCGCAGTGTGGTCTGGGCGATCTGTGAGGTGGCGGCCAGAAAATCCTCGACTTCGACTATCGAACGGTCAGCGTCGACGACCCGAAAGTACGTGACGGCGGTGACCTTCACAGGAACATTGTCGCGGGTAATCACTTCTTGGACCGGTATTTTCAGCGTGACGGTTCGCAGACTGACCCGCTCCATACGATCGATCGCCGGCACCAGAATCACCAGACCAGGACCCTTCAAGGTGATCAGTCGACCGAGGCGGAACACCACCGCGCGCTCGTACTCGCGCAGAACTCTCACCGACATGCCCACAAGGACTGCAATCAGCACGACAAACACGGACAACACGACAAGCACGGTGGTCATAGCGGCAGCTCCCACGGTTCACGACGGCGCACTTTCAGAGTCAGGCCTCGAACCTGCTCTACGACGACGGATTCGCCCACGGCAGGCACAGAATCGTCGTACCCGAATTCCATTCGAGCACGCCATAATCCGCCGTCGAGCTCGACCTGACCCTGCGCACCGGTCCAACTGCGAACGGTCGCGTCCGAGCCGACAAGAGATTCCGTCCCCGTACGCACGGGAGCGCGGCGCGCGGTAAGCGCTTTTCGACTCGCTACCGCCACCACGCCCAGGCCGACTACCGCGACCCCCGCCGTCACCGGGATCGCGATCAATTGGCCGATACCGTCGGATGTGAAGAGCATCCAGACGCCGGCACCGATCATGAGCGCTCCAAGCGCACCGAGCACCCCCGCGGTTGGGGCGTGCGCCTCGACCACAATCAACAGGACGCCCAGCAACAGGGCAACGACACCGATCGTCGTCATCACTCGTCTCCACGCTCGCGAGGACGCGGTCACATCGCGTAGCCATTGTGCGATCGCGCCCTCGACTTCAACGGTAATCACGTTCGGCCGGATCTGCCACAAGCGCTTTCACATCACGTCAGAGAAGGACCTCACCGATCTGTCGTGCAGTCACCTTGGCAAGGTCGGCGAGAAACGGAATCCGTTCGTCGATCATCAGCTCGACCGGACCACGAAGCCCGAGAGCGTAACGCACAGTGCCGGATCCATCGATGATCGGAATTCCGATCGTTCGGAAATCCGGGGTCAACTCCTCGTCGTTGAATCCGTATCCTCGCTCACGAGTCAGTTCCAGTTCCCGGCGGATACCGGCGACATCGGTGATCGCACGCTGAGTGGTCGCTTCACGTGGCAGCGCAGCCAGCTCGGAATCGTCGACATCGGACCAAGCCAGAAAGGCCTTCCCCAGTGCGCTCGCATGCAAGGGAAGACGGACACCCTGCAGCACGTGCCCGTCGGCCTCGCGCCACCGACTGAATCCGAGCAACACCACCTCACTTCCGCTTCGCACTGCCAGGGAAGCGGATGCTCCTGTCGTCGCGGCCAATTGCTCCAAAAAGGGCTCGGACAGATAGATCCGATGCTGCCGGTAGGAGACCTGTCCGTAAGCCGCCAGCGCCGCGCCGATGCGATACCGACTGGTTGCGTCGTCCTTCTCGAGAAATCCCGCGTCGACGAGCGACTGCAGCAATCGATGCGTGGTGCTGACCGCAAGCTCTTGTCGCCGCGCAACTTCCGAGACTCCCAGTTCTTCGCCACTGCGAAAACATGTGAGCATGGTCAGGGCACGGGTTACCGTCTGAACTCCCGCGCCGCGTGCGTCCGTCACGAACGATCCTTTCGCTGTGGCCTGATCGACCTGAGAATCGGACGCTAACACGGACCCAGCAGTCCGGCCATCCTTTCCATCAGATGGAAAGGAACCGAACGTGGACCTACAAAAGCCCAGATGAACAGACTTCCGGTGTTGTCAAGATTTCCAATCTCCAGAAAACAAACGGGGGTAAAACGGACAGGCACCCAATAGCGTCATCGTCGTCAGTTCTGACGATTCAACGCCTGAAGGAGCCACATACATGTCCCGCTTCCGCCGACTGCCACGAGCTGCCGCTGCGCTCGCCATGATCCCGCTGGCCGGGTTGGCGGTGGCGTGTGGGTCTTCCGATTCCGACAGCGCCGCAGGCAATTCCAGCGCAGACTTCACGCTCAAGGTCTTCGATCCCGGAAACTCCGGTGCCATCGCCGTCGGCAAGCGTGACGGAACCTACGACGAGGCTCTGGCACCGCTGGGCGCAAAGATCGAATGGGTCAAGACCACACCGGGATTCAGCTCCAACCTCAAACTCTTCAACAGCGGTGAACTCGACATCCAGACCGGCGCATACAGTCCCGTCGTCGGCGCACTGTCCAAGGACGTGGGTGTCCGCATCTTCGCCACGTCCGACCCGTACAACAAGGACCAGGCCGGCATCATCGCCACTCCGGAGTCCGGCATCAAGACCGTCGCAGATCTGGCCGGCAAGCGCATCGCCGTCAACCCTGCAGGCAAGGGCGAGTACATCACGCTCAAGGCCCTGACGCAGGCCGGAGTGCCGATCGATTCCGTCGAACGTGTTCCGCTGCAACAGGCTGACGCGGCGTCGGCGTTCTCCACCGGGCAGGTCGACGCGTGGGCATCGTTCCTGATTCCGTATCAGGAGGCCAAGGCCAAGGGCGCGGTCGAGATCGCAACCGAGGCGAGCATCGACTCAGTGGACAGCACCATCATCGCCGGCCGCACCGTAGTACTCGAAGAGCATCCCGAAGTGGTCCAGAAGTTCCTCGAGGTCACCCAGGAACTCACCGCGAAGCAGCAGGCCGACCCGGCAGCATTCGAGAACGTCTTCGAACAGACCGGTCCGCGCGCACTCTCCGGACAGCGACTCGACGACGCGATCACCCTGGGCGGCCAGATCACCAACTTCCGCTACCCGACTGCAGCCGACGCTACCGACCTCGAATCGATCTCCACGTTGTTCGCCGACAACAAGGTGATCCAGCAGCCGATCAAGGGCAGTGACGTGATCTTCGACCTCCAGGGTGCTGTGGCAGGTTCGGCAGCGGCAGCGCCCACCGCCGAGGGGAAGTGACCCGATGGTGACGCTGACCCGGCCCGCACGAACTGCGTCGCCGTCAGTGGAGCATCCGCAACTCGAAACGCCCCGCTACCGCCGCAATCGCAGCAGGCCCAAGTGGGTCTCGATCCCACTCCGCTTCCTCGTGCCCGCGCTGCTGGTTGCCGGATGGTGGATCGGATCCGCTACCGGACTGATCCGCGAAGAGATCCTGGCCGGACCTCCGGCGGTGTGGACGGCATTCGCCGAGCTGTACCAGTCGGGTCAGTTGGTCGACTTCGGTCTCGCGTCACTTCAACGTGCTGCACTCGGTGTTTCGGTCGGTGTGATCGTCGGATTGGTTCTCGGGGTTCTGTCCGGTCTCTCCTCGCTCGGCGAAGAACTGATCGACTCGACCATGCAGATCAACCGCGCGGTTCCGTTCCTCGCGCTCGTTCCGTTGTTCATCGCCTGGTTCGGTATCGACGAAACCTTCAAGGTAGTCCTGATCGCCGTCGCGACCGTCGCCCCCATGTACGCGTACACCTACCTGGGAGTGCGCGGAGTCGATCGCAAGATGGTGGAAGCGGCACAAGGTTTCGGCTTGACGGGTTGGCGACTGGTGTTCGGAGCGATTCTTCCGACCGCCCTCCCCGGTGTTCTGATGGGGCTTCGAATCTGCCTGTCGCTCAGCATCACCGGATTGATCGCCGCCGAGCAGGTCGGCACACGTGAGGGCATCGGATATCTGGTCACCCTGGCGCAGGAATACAACCGCACCGACTACATGGTTCTGTGCATCGTCATGTACGCGGCACTGGGACTCATCTTCGACGCAATCGTCAGACTGATCGAGCGGTACTCCATGCCGTGGCGGAGATTGTCGGTGGCGCGATGACGAATACAACCATCGGCTCGCTGCCATCCACCGAAGCACCTCTGCCGCCGTTGGCAGCCCGTGAGCGGACCGGCACCACCGCGGCCGAGCGACGTGCCGGATCACCGGTAGCGGTCTCGCTCACCGGAGTGCGTAAGTCGTTCGGTGACAAGACTGTTCTAGGTGGTATCGACCTCGAGATCACGCGCGGCGAGTTCGTCGTTCTCCTCGGCCCCAGCGGTACCGGCAAGACGACCCTGCTGCGAGTGCTTTCCGGTTTGGAAGCACCGGACAGCGGCGAGGTGCTGGTTCCGCGCGACCGCACGGTTGTCTACCAGGAACCGCGATTGATCCCGTCGAAGCGAGTTCTGGCCAATGTCACAGTCGGACAGAAACGGTCACGTCAGGTGACCGACAATGCACGCAACGCACTCGCCGAGGTCAACCTCGCGGACAAGCACCGCGCCTGGCCGGCCACCCTCTCCGGCGGCGAGGCCCAACGCGTCGCATTGGCTCGTGCTCTGGTTCGCGAACCTGAACTGCTGCTGCTCGACGAACCGTTCGCAGCCCTCGACGCTTTGACCAGGCTCCAAATGCAAGACTTGGTAGGCGATCTGGTCGCCCGCCACCGTCCGGCAGTACTGCTCGTCACGCACGACGTCGACGAAGCCGTACGACTTGCCGACCGTGTGCTCATCCTCGACAAGGGCGGGTTTGCCGTGGATGTCGACATCGACCTGCCACGCCCCCGCGATCGGAACGATCCCGAATCTCTGCGCTACCGAGCGAGTTTCCTGAAGGAACTCGGCGTCGGTCGCACCTTCCCCGACGGACAGGACAGTCATGACATTGATCGCTGATTCCGCAATCGACACACTCTGGTACACCCGCTGCCCCGTTCCCACCGCCAGCGGCCTCGCCAACAGTCTCGGTTGGCTCGACCGGACGGCAAACGAATCCGGAGTGCGTTTCGGCGTACTGCAAGATGCCGGACCGGAATTGGCAGTGCGCCATTTCGATCACCACCTCTCCGGACTCATTCGCGAAGGCGGCAACGTCCCCGCACTGGCCGCGCGTGCCAGTGGTTCTCCGACGAGGCTCATCGGGCTCACCTGGATCGACGAGGCCCAGGCAATCCTGGTGCGCGGAGACTCCGACATCCGAGAAGCCGGTCTTCTGGCAGGCGCTCGGATCGGCATCCCGGCCTGGGCGGCAGATCAGGCCAGGAGCTTCCCCCGTGCCATGGCCCTGCACGGCTTCGCCTCCGCACTTCGACTCGGCGAGTTGAGTTTTGCCGACGTCACTCTCGTCGAGATTGCGACGACGGCAGCCCCCGAGGTCCGCACCGCCTCGTCCACCCGCAACACGACTTGGGGCGTCGAATCCCTGCTACGCGGCGACGTCGACGCCATCTACGTCAAGGGTGCCCGCGCCCAGGAAGTTGCCCGCGAACATGGCCTCGCCGTTGCCGTCGATCTCGATTCCACTGCATCGCTACGTGATCGCGTCAACAACGGCACCCCACGACCGATCACGGTTCACGCCGACCTACTCGAACAACGCCCGGACATCGTCGTGGGTTTCCTCGCCGAGAGCCTGAGAGCGGCGGACTGGGCCGCAGCCAACATCGACGAGGTCCGAGCCGTTCTGCAGACCGAAACACAGTCGGGGCCCGAAGGTGTGGTGGCAGCGTACGGCGAGAACTTCCACACCGGACTGCATCTGAGCCTGTCTGACGAGCGTGTGGACCTGCTCGGGGTGCAGAAGCAATTCCTGTATGCGCACGGCTTCCTTGCCGCCGACTTCGACCTGCAGTCCTGGGTGGCGCACGAACCACTGGAACAGGCACGCAACCTTGTTGCGCAGAAGGGCACAGCAGAATGACGGACGTCTACTGGGAGCTGCCCTCTCGCGGTGACGGACGCCGGGCGGTGGCCGCACTGAACAGTCGCGGCGGCTTCGGGCCGCAGCGACCGACTACCGTTGCGACCGATGTTCGTCCCGGAAACTTCGGGCCCTTCGACGAATTGGCACAGATCGTTCTCGCAGCCGAACTATCGGGCGTCGACGGCGTTGTCGCACCGTACGATCCGAATGGCGAAGAATCCTGGATCGTTGCTGCCGCCGCCCTACGTCAGACGCGTCATTCGCGAGTGGTCGTGGAGTTTCACCCCACTTTCGGCACCCCCGTCTACGCCGCCAAAATGTCGGCGACACTTCAGCGCCTGTCGGCAGGTCGTCTCGAATGGCGAGTGAAGGTAGAGACGGACCCCGAAGACGCCGCTGCTCGCGGCGACGTGGTTCGAGGAGCCGACCGCTACGCGCGCGCCGCGGAGTTCCTGACCGTCGCCCGCGGTGTGTGGAACGAGGAACAGATTCTCCCCGGCGGATTCGGCGGCACGGGTTACGACTTCGACGGCGAATACTACGACGTACTCGGCGGCGGATTCCGAGGCATCTTGTCGGGACTCCGTTTTCCCCGAGTACATCTGACCGGGGACTCACCGGAAGCTCTGGAACTCTCGGCCCACCATGCCGATGTCCATCAGTTCACCCTTGCCGGCGACGAGTTGTCGACACGGATCACCACCCTCGACGACCGAGCATCCGAACTCGGCAGGACCGTCGAGAAGGTCCTGCGCATCCCGATCATCGCGAGGGAAACAGCGGACGAAGCCTGGGCTCGCGTCGAACGGCAACTGAGAGAAGCCGATTCCGCTGCACTCGAGATCGATCGGGGCGGCATCCTGTGGTCCGGATTCGACCGCATCGGCTACGAGCACAGTATCGGCCTCGTCGGAAGCTACGAGGAGGTGGCCCAACGATTGTCGTCGTATCGCGATATCGGCGTCGACGGTTTCGTCCTGTCCGGTCGGCCACACATCGAAGAGCTGCACCGGGCGGGCGAGCATCTCCTGCACCTGGTCGATCCCGAGGGTCGGATCCGCAAGGAAGAGAAGGCCACCACAGAAGAGAAGGCCACCGCATGAGCATCGATTTCTATTGGCGGATCGGGATGGAAGGCGACCACGCGTCGCTGCGTACTCCGCGTCGCTACAACCGCGGCGATGCCGGTGGATACGGGCCGGGCAACATTGCTCCCGCGATCCGCGGCGGCGAATTGGACGGATACAGCTACATCGACCACATGGCAGCGGTGGCAAAGGCTTCCGAGTCCGCAGGGTTCCTCGGTGGACTTCTGCCGTCTTTCCCGATGACCGAGGATCCGTGGGCGACCGCAGCAGCGTTGGCCGCCGAGACCACCACATACCGTTTCATGGTCGCGTTCCAACCGGGGTTCCTTCACCCGGTACAGGCAGCGCGGATGTCGGCCAGTCTGCAGCGAGCAACCGGCGGACGTCTGGTTTACAA
This sequence comes from Rhodococcus sp. 008, assembly GCF_001682295.1. NCBI lineage: Bacteria > Bacillati > Actinomycetota > Actinomycetes > Mycobacteriales > Nocardiaceae > Rhodococcus > Rhodococcus sp. 008. Next base: position 2,043,212 of record NZ_CP012749.1, read on the forward strand.
CATCATCAGTGGTGGAGGTGGAGCGCCTCAGCTGTGGTGGGGCGACAAAGTCGACCACGACGATCGCTACACCAGGACGTCCGAGTTCCTCGATGTCCTCAAAGGTGTGTGGGCCGGTGAACCTTTCGACTTCGACGGTCGCTTCTTCCAAACCCACGGCGCTGCACTGCCACCCGGACTTGCCGGCCAACCGTTTCCCGAGGTGTACTTCTCCGGATCTTCGGCCGCAGCCGTCGCCGCCGCCGGACTGCACTCCGATTACTACCTTTCCTGGCTGGAACCGTACGCCGATCTGAGAGCCAAGATCGACGGCGTGCGGGAGAACTCGGCCAAGCTGGGACGCACCCCGAAGTTCGCCGTACGCATCGACGTCGTTGCCCGGTACACCGAAGAAGCCGCGTGGGCCGAGATCGAGAAAGGCTGGGCCTTCGTCGACAAGGGGGCCGCCGACCGTGCAGCCCAGGGTGATTCGGTGGGCGCCGCCCGCATCAAAGGCTGGGTACCCGAACACATCACCGGCTACCGAGATCTGGAAGTGCAACCCAACGTGTGGTGCGGCTTCAGCCTCATCCGCGGCGGACCGGCGTTCGGACTGGTCGGCAGTTACGAGCAGGTCGCCGAAAGACTCGACGAGCTGCGCGAACTGGGCGTCGACGCCTTCATCCTCGCCGGTAACCCGCATCTCGAAGAGGCATACCGCGTCGGCGAAGAAGTTCTTCCCCTCCTGCAGCGCACCCCGATCACACCTTCTGGACTGGAGACTCGATGACCACCACCGAAACTCGACTCGACACCGAAACCGCAGCATTCGTCGAAGAAGCTCGCAAAGCAGCAGACAAAGCATTCGACGTCTTCCGCAAGACCGGAACCGTTGCAGCCAACGGGACCGTCAACTTCGTCGAACGAGTACCCGGCACCGAAATCGCGGTCGCCCTGAACGATCCGGGACCGTGGGCGAACGATCCGTCGGTGTCACCGGTTGTCGCCACCTTCGATGGAGAGGTGCTGTCCGGCAACGGATCGGCCGGATTTGTCACCGGCTACGCATCGGTCTTCCGTCAGCATCCGGAAATCACCAGCGTTGTCCACATCCACACACCGTGGCTCGGCGGTTGGGCACAGACACATCGGACGCTACCCATCCGCTATGCGGCTTCGCAGAGGCTGACGCTCTCCCGAGAGATTCCGCCGCACATCGATCGGTCCCGTTCTGCAGGCGATTTCATTCTCGAGCGTCTCGAACACGATCCCGATCTGGTGGCGATCTTCGAAGCCAACGGCGGGGTCAACGTCATCGGCCGCAGCGGGTTGCTCGACCTCGCGAAGTTCGTCGTCCTCCTCGAGGAGGGCGCACAGTTCCAGGCGATCGCCGAATCCCTCGGCGGTTCGGTCGAATTCGATCCGTCCAACCTTGCCGTGCAGTGGGGCCGTAGCGGACTCGCCGACGAGGCGCGTCGACGCGGCCTCATCTAGCCACCCCCCATCACTGATTCAGAACAGGAAACCGTAGATCTCATGACCGTTCGCGTCGGATACTTCCCACACAACAATTCGCTGTTCGTTCTGCGTCACACCGGAATCCTCGAACGTCGTCTCCCGGACGTCGAGTGGGTGGACCTGCGTGAGCTTCCCGCCAAGCCTGCAGTCAACCCGGAGAACGCCTTGCCGACCCTGCACTCGGACTGGCTGTTCGAGGAGGGCGGATACGACGTGATCGGAACCGGATTCACGCCGCCCGTCACCGGATTGGCTCAGGGCCGCGATCTCGTCTACATCGGAATCTCCGGCCCACGTGTGGAGAACGGGCGCCTGGTAGTCAAGGCGGAGTCCGAGATCAACACGGTTGAGGACCTGCGCGGCAAGCGCGTCGGCATCGCGCACGGATCGTGGCAGACCACACTTTTGTTGTTCGCCTTGGATCAGGCGGGGCTGACCTGGTCCGACATCGTCCCCGTCGACACCGACGTACGCGGTGGTGGAGCGGACCTCGTCGACGGCACCATCGATGCCTGGGTTGGCGCGTACCCGGGGCTGACGGACATCGAAGCGAACCACGAACTGCGCACGCTGATCGCCACCGACGGACTCTTCAGCCACCCCTCACTGTGGTTCACCCGGCGCGATTTCGCGGATACCAACCCGGAGGCCCTCCAGGCGATCATCGAGGCCCTGCAGGAATCCGACGCCTGGATCGAAGCCAACCCCCGCGAAGCCGCCCAGGTCTTCGTCGACGACGTCGAGAAGCGTGGCGGGTCCGCGAGCCTCGATGCCTGGGAAGCTGCACTGCGCGGACGCCCTTTCGGTGTCAACCCTGTCACCGACGAGTTCCTGGACGAGCAGCAGCGCGCGGCCGATCTCCTGCTGAGCAACGGACTACTGCCGAAAGCGGTCACCGTCCGCGAAGCAGTCGTGCCGTGGATCAGCGAGTTCGTCGGTTCGGATCGTTCGTCGATCTGAGGACCCACTCCTGACAGATCCGCTTCACACGTGACAGATACCGAACGGTCTGCCATTGTGAAGGAATGCGGCGGCGCGTGGGTGAGAGTTGGTCCACGCGACCAGTCTCAGGGGTAACCCCTGGGTCGGCCAGAAGAATTGGATACTGCGTCCACCGGCGTTCGGCACGCTCCGCGTGCTTGCCGCCGCACCGGACAAAGGATTTGGTCACCCCGCCCCGTCGCATCCCGGAGTCGTATCATGCGTGACTTCGAGCTCGATCCCGAGTTGGCGCGTCGTCTGGCCGTTGCGGCCGCTGACGCTCCGTGGACCCTCAGCGGCCTCGAGGAGGCATTCGGAACCGTCTTCGGCGTTTCCCCGACGCTCCTGGCCGTGCGCGTTCTCGACCTCATGCCCGCTCCACCGTTCGAACCGCAGACTCTGTATCGATTGCTTCGCGAACTACCTCGCCTGCGGCCTGTTCCTCTCTCACTGGACACCAATGAAACCTCGGTGTGGCGGTTCGACGTTCCCCGCTACAACACCAGTGTGGACCTGGCTCGTTCACTGGATCTGACGATCTCCGAACTCGAGTGGTTCGCCGACCGAGGGGAATGGCTCCGCACGAAACCCCGACCGCTACGCCACTACCGGCCGATGCAGATCAGCAAGAAGGCCGGCGCTCGCCTCCTCGAGGTACCGAAACCCCGATTGCGCGAAATTCAGCGGAAGATCCTGCGCCGCATCCTCGACCTGGTGCCCCCGCACGACGCGGCACACGGATTTGTCCGTGGTCGAAGCCCTCTGACTTTTGCAGCGCCGCACGCACAGTCGGAAATCGTGATCGGCGCGGACCTCGCGCAGTTCTTCCCTTCGATCAGCGGCAGCCGCGTTCATGCCGTCTTCGCCGCCCTCGGCTATCCACCCGCAGTGGCAGGCGTTCTCACCGGATTGTGCACTGTTGCAACACCTGCCGATACCCTGCGCGGCCTACCGTATGCACAGGCATCACAGCTACGCACCGCGCATCTTCCGCAAGGCGCACCCACTTCTCCTGCACTGGCGAATCTCGTCGCACGCAAACTCGACATCCGCTTGAGTGGACTCGCACAAGCGAACTGGCTCACCTACACCCGATACGCCGACGACCTCGCGTTCTCCGGAATCGAAGTAGCCGACGTCGGCACCCTCCTCTGGACGGTCGAGCAGATCGCCGGGGACGAAGGGTTTGCCATCCATCCACGAAAGACCAAGGTAATGCGCCCTCATCGACGCCAACACCTCACCGGGTTGGTGATCAACGACCAACCCTCGTATCCGCGCGACGACTACGATCGCTTGCGTGCCCTGCTGCACAACGCCGCCAGTACTTCTGCGCAGGAACAGAATCGGGATGGCGTGGAGAACTTCCGCGCCCACATCTACGGCCGGATCGCGCACATCGGCGAAACCAGCACTACACGCCGACGCACATTGCTGCGCCTGGCTGAACGTGTGGATTGGGACGGTTAGTGCCCGCGAGCAGTCAGACCCGCGGGGTGTAGGCCATGCATTCGACTTCCATGTGCGCACCCAGCGCCAGTCCGTCTGTTCCGAACGCACTGCGGGCCGGCAGTCTCGACGCCGGGAAGTACTCGAGGTAGACCTTGTTGAACTCCTGCCAACGTGACATGTCGTCAAGCATGACAGTGCATTTGAAGATCGCTTCGACACCGGAACCGTAGGCGATCAGCGAAGCCACGATATTCTCCATCGTCTGGCGAGCCTGCGCTTCGAAGCCGTCTGCCAAGGTCCCGTCGGGAAGCATGCCGATCTGACCCGACAGATACAGAACGTCTCCGACGCGCACTCCGGTGGAGAACGGCGTATCGAAAGCGGGTGGGATGAACTCGACGGTCTGAGATGAATCCATTAGATCTCCTCGGAGTTGGAATATGCGTGACGAGTTGGCGTTTCAGCGCACTGGGCGCGCACGAACATCGGCCAGGAAGTGCGCCACCAACTCGTTCCACGCGTGTGGGTCCTCGAAGTAGGGGGAGTGGCCGCGGTCGGCAAGCTCGACCACTTCGGCGTGAGGCAGGAACTCGGCGGCGCCGCGAATCCGCTCGGGTGTCATCAAATCGTCCAGCTCACCTGCGATCAGGAGAACCGGCGCAGCCACCGCCGCGAGTTCGGCCACCGAATAGTTGTGGGCCTTGAGAATTCGGAAGAACTCGGTGTCAGGTGGGCGATGGCCGAAGGTGCCGAGAGCTTGGTACAGGTATGCCCTCGCCATGTCCAAGCTCGGCAACCGTCCGCCCACAGCGGGATGCTCCCCCAGGGGCCGCGCGGTGACGGGTTCTGCGGTGAGGGGAGGTGCGCTGTCCGGACCGAATCCGACGGGAATGCCGCCGGTCGTGCAGGCCAGGACTACCGACTCCACCCGGTCCGGAACAGCGATCGCGGTCCCCAATGCGGCCCAACCGCCCATCGACTGGCCGACCACGTGCGCTCGATCAACCGCCAACAGGTCCATGATTTCGATCAGATCAGAGACTGCCGCTACCGGGCCGTGGTTGCCGTTCTCGTTGGTAGAGCGGCCGAATCCTCGCTGATCCCAGCTGATCACCCGATAGTGCTGAGCGAAGTAGGGCACCTGCTGGTACCAGACGGCCGCATTTCCGCCGAGACCGTGCGTGAGAATCAGATCCGGGCCCTCGCCGGCAGTCTCGTACCAGACCCGTTCGCCGTCTGCGACGGTGATGAAGCCCTCGGTCCGTGAAATCATCCTTATTCTCCTGTGTCGGACGGGCGCTTGCCCGAAGTGTGGTCAGTGAGGAGTTGCTGCACTTCATCGGTGGCCCGCAGCAGGTGTTCTTCGACCATTCGCGTCGTCTTCGCATCGAAGTCGGTATCGAAACCGATCACCGTCAACGCACAGAGCGGAGACCCCTTGCGGGAAGACACTGCACGCGAGACCGAACCGATGATGTCCTGAGATCGTTTGTGGACAACGGCGAATCCGGTTTTCTGAGTCTCGGCGATGTCGGCGAGAAAGCCGGTGGGTCCTTCCAGCGGATAGCCGCTCTTCTCCACCATCGCCAGGTAGGGCGCCCGGGTGTTGTCCTCGAGTGCCGCCACCAACGCGAGCGGACCCGCGAACCGGTGCGGCGGAAGCAGATCCCCGAGCATCCGAGTGATCATCTTGAGTCTCTCGGGACGCAGCGCCGCGATGATCCGCGTCCCGCCGCTCTCGAGAACCTGCAGATTCACCATCATGTCCGTGCTCTCGGACAGCACCCGCATGGTCGGATCGCACAAGGCCGCCAACGAATGCGCTGCCGCTTCGTGGGAAACCTGCAGTGCAGCCGGGCCGGGGAGATAGCGACCGTCGTAGCGGAAGACCCAACCACGGTTCGCGAGTTCTCCGAGCACTCGGTGCGCAGTCGGGCGGAGCATCCCGACTTCTTCTGCCAGTTCGCTGAGCTTCATCGGCGTGGTCGAGCGCGCGATGGCCTCGAGTAGATCCAACGCTTTGTCGACGGCGGACGCAGAACCCTTCGTCATCCGATCCCCTCCCGGTGCCGTGGATGTACCCGGCGATCCGAAATCTCGTGTTCTTGGAAAACCCTTGGCATTCGTCTTGGAAATTACTATAGTCACAACAATCGTTCCGGCGTACGGAATTCTTTGAGCTTCTTCACCTTCCCACCGGATTACCGGCAAGGAAGTCATATCTTTCCCAGCGAGAGGTTTTCGGACATGACGGTTGGACTTACCCTTCGGTCGACACCACGGTTCAGAGTTGTTGCCCTAGCCGCGGTCGCGACCGCGGCATTGGCACTGACAGGCTGTTCGAGCGACGCCACGGCCTCCGACGACGGGGGCACCCAGACCACCACGATTCGAATCGCACCTCAGCCGATCGCGGACTTCACACCGATTTGGCTCGGCATGGAGCAGGGGTACTTCACCGATGAGGGACTCGACATCCAACTCGTGGAGGGCGGCGCTAGTTCCTCGGCTCAAATTCCGTTGTTGCTCAGCGGAAATGCAGATATGGCAGCCACGACTGCCGCTGCCGCAATTCAGGCACGGAGCCAGAACATGCCCGTCACCATTGTCGGCGGGCTCACGAATTTTGCCGCAAATGACAGCGTCGACCAGTCCGGTCTCGTGGTCGCCAAGGACAGTTCCATCAGCGGCTTCCGTGACCTCGAAGGCAAGACCGTCGCGATCAGCGGTTTGAAGTCCGTCAGCGAAGCAGTCATCTCCGCTGCGGTGGAGAAGTCCGGTGGCGCAGCGGACAAGATCTCGTTCATTCAGGCGCCCATGCCCAACCTCGGTGACCTTGTTTCCACTGGCGGGGCCGATGCGGCATTCCTCATCGATCCGTTCCTGAGCAAAGCAACCGACTCGGGGCTGAAGATCCTCGGCCACCCCTTCCCCTTGGCCGCGCCCGGTGTACCGGGGACCTCGCTGGTCGCTTCGGAATCGTTTGTCGACGCGAACCCGGACTCACTCGCCAAATTCCGTACGGCGCTTGCCAAATCCATCGACTACGCCAATCAGAATCCGGGCGCGGTCAAGGCTGCACTCTCGACACAAGCCAAGATTCCGCTCGAAATGCTGGCCAACAGCAAGAATCCTCAGTTCGTCGCAGTAGTGGAACCGGGTGCTCTGGGCACGGAGATCGAACTGCTGGTCAAGTACGGGGTATTGACGGATTCGGTCGAGGCCGAATCCCTGCTGACCCCGGCCAACTGAGTTGTCCGCCTTGACAACCCTGCAGACTCGCCGCAGGCAGGTTCTGCTCGGTCGGCTGCTGACGCTCTTCGCATTGGCAGCCGCCTGGCAGATCTTCGGAATGCTCGGCGACGAGGACGTCAAAGGTATTCCGAAGTTCAGCGACGTGGCAGTGGCCCTTGTGAACGAACTCGGCACATCCTCGTTGTGGACATCACTGGGACAAACGGTGACCACCACAGCGATCGGTTTGGCGCTGTGCCTGGTGATCGGAATCCCGGCAGGACTGCTGCTCGCCGCGCACCCGTTCCTGACAGTCTCCTCCCGTTTCGTCATCGACTTCTGCCGAACCGTTCCGCCGCTCGCAATCATTCCGCTCTTTCTGCTGATCATGGGCCCGACGCAACGGATGGCGGTGGCACTGATCGTGGCAGTAAGTGTGTGGCCGATTCTGCTCCAGACGATTCACGGTGTGCGCAACGTCGACCCGGAACTGCTGGCGACCGCACGCTCCTTCCGACTTCCGCTGTGGCGCAGACTCGCTCTCGTCGTCGCACCGGCGTCGATGCCCTACATCTTCACCGGGATTCGCATCTCGGCAACACTGAGCTTGCTGCTGACCATCGGTGCAGAATTGATCGCGGGCGTGCCGGGACTCGGTAAGGAGATCCTGCTGAGCCAATCCGTCCCCGATCGAATGTTCGCACTGATCATCGTCGCCGGACTACTCGGAATGCTGCTCGCCTTCGCCGTGATGGCGATCGAGAATCGTTTACTTGCCTGGCATTACATCCCGAGGAGGATGACGACGTGAAGATGATGTCAGGACTTCGACTCCTCGTGTGGGAGTTGTGGCTGCCGATCTTGATCGTCGTCGTATGGTACTTCGGTTCGGAGTCGAGCAAGTCGCCTTACTTCCCGCCGCTGTCGCGTATCTGGAAAGCGTTTGTGGACAACTGGTTCGGTCCGGGATTCGTCCACGACGTCGTACCGAGCTTGACCAACCTTGCCTTCGGTCTCGCCGTGGCACTGGTGGTCGGCGTCGGTGCCGGTCTCCTGCTGGCAATGTTCCCGCTGGCTGCCGACATTGCCGATCCGTTTCTCCAGTTCTTCCGCGCTATTCCGGCGCTGGCCGTATTACCCGCTCTTTTCATCGTTTTCGGAACCGGTTCGACGGGTAACGTTGCCGCCATCGCCTTCGGCGCGGTCTGGCCGATACTCCTCAACACCCTCGACGGCATTCGCTCCATCGACCCGAGTATCCGATTGGTGGCGCGCAGCTACCGGATCCGTACACCCCTCCTGGTGACGCAGGTACTCCTCCCCGGAGCGATGCCGCAGATAACAGTCGGTATCCGCACCAGTCTCGCGATCGGTGTCGTCATCATGGTCGGAAGCGAAATGTACGTCTCCACTGCAGGAATCGGTCACTTCGTGATCGTCGCGCAACAGACCTTCGCGATCGCCGACATGTGGTCCGGAATTCTCCTGCTGGGAATCATCGGATACGTGCTCAACCTCGGATACGGCGTGATCGAACGATGGTTGCTCAGATGGCAGCCGCGGACCCACGACGCTCTCGCAGTGAAAGGAAACTGATGTCATCCACAGAATCTGCGGCATCGAAACCCGCAGTCGAACTGAGCGGCCTCGGGGTGACCTACGGCGGTCCCACCGGCCGCGAAGTGCTCCGCGGCATCGATCTGTCCGTTGCACCCGGAGAAATCGTCTGCATCGTCGGCCATTCCGGCATCGGCAAGAGCACGCTGATTCGTTGCATCGCCGGTCTGCAGAAGCCGACCACCGGTGAGGTCCGCATCGCCGGGATCGCGATCGATGCACCGCCGGCCACGCTGGCTCTCGTGTCACAGGACTACGGACGCACACTGATGCCGTGGCTTCGAGTGGGCGAGAACGTTCGCCTGCCGCTACGGGGCAACGGTCTGGCGCGGAAGGTTCAGAACGAGAGGGTTGGCGATGCACTTGCCGTTGTCGGTCTAGGCGGTGCTGCGCGTTCCTACCCCTGGCAGTTGTCCGGCGGAATGCAGCAGAGAGTGGCGATAGCTCGCGCTCTCGCCTATCGGCCGCAGGTACTCCTCATGGACGAACCCTTCGCGTCGGTCGATGCGCAGACCCGCGCGGAACTCGAAGACCTGCTGCTGACGCTTCAGCGTGATCTTGGCATCACCGTCCTCCTCGTCACCCACGACGTCGACGAATCGGTGTACCTGTCCGATCGAGTGGTCGTCCTCGGCGGAACTCCGGCATTGACGCAGGACATCGTCGACGTCCCGTTGACCGGAGCTCGAGATCAACTGACCACCAAGGCAGACCCACTGTTCATCAAGTGCCGTACCAGGGTCCTGTCCGCGATCCAGCAGTCGAAGGTGGTGGCGCCCGTGTCGTAAGCGCCTCGCCTAGGCTGGCTCCGTGATCCTTCTCCTCATCGGCCTCGCGCTGCTCGGATTCTGCGGCTACCGGTTCAGGCAGGATCGACGGAGGCTGAGCAACGGCGTCTACCTACTTCTCGGACTGATCTTCACCGGTCTGTGGATGTTGCAGTCGGGTGCGCCGGGAACCGAGGTCCCGTCGTTCGTCATCGCGACGATCGCTCTGCTCTCGCCGTTGCTGGTGCTCATGCTCGCAGGATTCCTGATCGTCAACGGAGTCACGATGCTGCGGCGCGAGGGATTCAGCGTCGCGAATCTGCTCTCACTCGTCGCCGGACTCGGCCTGCTCGTTCCCTACGTGTTGCTCGCATCAGCGCTGCTGACGCAGAGATATTGGCTCGCAGTCGTTCTCGGTTCGTTCAGCCTGGTCGCGTCGTACCTGGGGTTTCTGTTCACGAGCTTTCTGCTCTACTCCTACGTCTACGGACGCCAGAAGTACCAGCCCGGGATGGACGCGATAGTGGTTCACGGCGCCGGGCTTTCGGGCGCCGACGTGACACCCCTGCTTGCCAGCCGTCTGGACAAGGCGGCCGACGTCTTTCGCGCCGAGGTCCGCGAAGGACGTTCACCACTGTTGGTCGTGAGCGGCGGGAAGGGTTCGGACGAGGTGGTCAGCGAGGCGGAGGCAATGTGCGTCTACCTCGTCGATCACGGGATACCGCGCGAGAGCGTGATTCTCGAGGACCGCTCGACCACCACGCTCGAGAACCTCGAGTACACCAGGGACCTTCTCCGTGCCAACACCACGAAGCCTCGAATGGTGCTGGTCACCAGCAACTTCCACATCCTCCGAACTGCGACGTTTGCCCGAAGCCTCGATCTGGATGCGGAAGTCATCGGTTCCCACACCGCCCGGTACTACCTGCCGAGCGCCATTCTGCGCGAGTTCGCCGCCGTCACGGTGGAGCACAAGTGGCTCAACGGAACGGTCTGCCTGATCCTGGCCGCCCTGCCCCCACTGGTGGTCTGGGCGGTCGGAGGCATTTCGTAGCCGGATTCAGCGAATCAGGCTCTCGACGGCCATCGGTCGGCGACCCAAAAGCAGTTCGACGGCCGCGCTGCCGGCAAGAAAATCGTGGTGGTTGTAGAACTCGAACATCGCCGCCAGACGCGAGCTGGCGTTGACGTCAAGGCTGCTGCCGATCTGTTCGCGCCATTGATCCACGCTGATCTGATCTATCGCGACGGTCCGTGACGTCTGCTTTTCCACCATCTGTGCCACCTCCATGACGCTCAGAGCTTGCGGGCCGCCCACCTCGTACGTCGCTCCGTGATGTTCACCCGAGCCCTCGCTCAGTACGACCGCGGCAACAGCCGCCACGTCCGCCAGACTCACGAACGAGAACTTCGTTTCCGCGCTGTACGGCAGGACGATGGTGTCAGACCGACCAGTGAGTACCGCCTCGAAATTCTGCGCGTACGCACACGGTTGCAGCACAGTCCATTTCAAGGGTGAACGATGCAGCTCGTCCTCACACCTGGCTTTGTCCAGGTGATGCGGCATGGACGGGCTGAACGGCCACGCGACGGAGTGATAGACAAAGTGCTCCACTCCCGCCGATGCCGCTGCCGTCAGCGCATTGCGAAGCAGTGCGGGCTCGTCGGGATGGACGTTCGGGGCAATGAAGTACACGCCTCGGCACCCGGCGAGCGCCTTGCGCAGTCCGCTTCCGGTTTCCAGTTCTACCTCGAAGTCCCCGTCGACACGCGCCTTTCGCACCAGTCGCCGAACTGTCACGCTCGGCGGCAGTGCAGCGACGACTGCCTCACCGGTCTTACCCGCGGCGCCGATCACCGCGATGTCGGCGCCGCGAGCAATTCCGTTCTCCATGAGAGTTTTCCGTCCTAGACGTAGTCGTAGACCGCTGAGGTGGCGCCACCGGAAAGCTGCGCGTAGCCCGGACCCCGATCGAAGAAGGGTTCGTTCTCACCGCGTTCCGAGCGCAACTGATCCCGTAGCTCCGTGGTAGCAGCCTCGTCGACGGTCGGCTCGTCACCCTCGATCACGACGACAACGCCGTAGTCGTCGCGTGCACCCTCTACGGAAACCTTGCGCCACTGAATGTCTCGCAAGACCTCTTCGGTCGGGCGCTCCAGTGGATCTCCCCAACCGCCACCACCGGTGGTGCGAATCCGTACGACCTCGCCGGCCTTGATCGGCTCGGCATCGGTCAGCGCGTCGAACTCACGCTCGTTCGGTCCACCCGGATCCAGGACGACGGAGAACGGCCGACCGGCCTTGCCGCCCTTGACTCCCCAGCAGGCGAGGATCGAACGGTCCGCGATGGACATGAAGTGAGCATCCTTGAGCATGCGGATGTGCTTCTCGTATCCCAGACCGCCGCGGTAGCGTCCGGCTCCGCCCGAATCCATGGCCAGACCGAGCTTTTCGACGATGAAGGGGAAACGGCTCTCGGTGAATTCGGTCGGCAGGTTCCGTGAATCGGGAACGACGTGAATCGTGTCCTCGCCGTCGGCGTAGTAGCGTCCGCCGGAACCTCCGCCGAGCACCTCACGCATGAGGTACGAGTGACCCTCGAAGTCCTCACCGTAAACACCGGTGTACCTGATGGTCTCCTGATCGGCGGGCATGTTGCCGTCCACAGCCTTGGCCACGACGCCGGCCAGCACTCCGAGCAGACGGAGGATGACAAACGTGCGCGCGTTGGTGGGAGCGGGGAAGATCGGGGTGATCAGTGTTCCCTTCTCGGGGAACTTCATCTCGATCAGCGGTACGACGCCCTCGTTGACATCCAGTTCGGCCATGCGCTCCGGGGTGTCCGCGAGGTTACGCAGAATCGGGGCCAACCACTTGATGAGGAAGTTTCCGTCCGCGTAGTCACCGCAGTGGTTGATCGGACCCTTTGCCTGCGGTCCGGTTCCGTTGAAGTCCAGGATGAGTCGCTCGCCGCCCTCGTCCTCCGGCCGCGTCTTCGTGAGCGTGATCCGCTGGATGTGGAGCATCGGTTCGTCGACGCCGTCGTGCTCGGCGTAGTCCTCCCACGTGTACTCACCGACCGGGATCTTGCTGAGGATCTCGCGGCGGTACGTCTCGGTGGTCGCGTCCATCATCGCGTCGAAGCACGACTCGACGGTGTCGACGCCGTAGCGCTCGAACAATTCGGTGAGTCGACGCGCACCCATCAGGCACGCCGAGCACTCGGCGTCGAGGTCAGCTGCGAGAGCGTCGGGCATGCGGGAGTTACGCGTCATGATTCGCAGCGCCGCCTCGTTGGGAACTCCCTGGTCCCACAGTTTGATCGGCGGAACCATCAGTCCCTCTTCGTACACCGTGGTCGCGCCGGACGGCATGGAGCCGGGGCAGCAACCGCCGATGTCGTCGTGGTGACCGAATGCCTGAACGAACGCAACAACCTTCGGCTCGGCATCGGGAGTGACGCGGGCGAAGACAGGCACCGTGACGCAGAGGTCGGGGAGATGGCCGATGCCACCTTCGGACAGGTAGACGTCGTTGTGGAAGTACACGTCTCCCGGCTTCATCGTCTCGAGTGGGAAGTCCCGGGCGATCGGATGAACCAGTGCGGAATACGAACGGCCCGTGAGCTTGCGGAGGTTCCGGTCGTGAATACCCGCGCGGAAGTCGTGAGCGTCACGGATCATCGGTGAGCGCGAGGTGCGCGAAATGGAGGTCTCGACCTCCATTTCCACGCTGGCAAGGTAACCGGCGACGATCTCGACCAGAATCGGATCAGGTGACGCGCCGTCGGTAGCGGTGAGTCGGTACGGCTTGGCCGCGGTGGCAGCAGCATCGAGAATGGCGGTCATCACTTCACTCCGTTCGAGTCGGAAGACTTCGAGATACGAATGTTCCCGAAGGTGTCGATACGTGCCGAGAATCCGGGATGGATCGGGACAGTCGAGCTGAACTCCTCGATCACGGCCGGTCCTTCGATGACGTCACCCGCACCGAGCAGTGTGCGATCGTAGGTGGCCGTTTCGACCCAGCTGTCGAAATACGATTGACGCGAACCGGTTCGAGCGGTGTCGGCGCCGGTGCCGGCCGGGATCTCCTTGAGCGTCGGACGCTTGATCGGGCCGATGCCACTCACGCGCAGGTTGACCCATTCCACGTGCTGCGACGGGTCTCCCCGGAAGTCGTAGCCGTACAGCTCGCGGTGCGCCTGGTGGAACGCCTCGGCCGCGTCGTCCATGATCTGCGTCGTGACGGTACCTTCCGCCACCGGGACGCGTACCTCGAAGGCCTGACCGAGGTAACGCAGATCCGCAGTGCGAGAGTACTTGCGCTGCGTCTCGTCGAAACCCTCTTCGGCAAGCGCGATCTCGGCTTCGCCGGCCAGCGCGTCGAACTGGCTCTGCAGGTCTTCAGCCTTCAACCGGTCGTGACGACTGACGTGCGTCTGGACGTAGTCGTTGCGGACATCGACCGTCAGCAGACCGAACGCGGAGACGTTACCCGGATTGAGCGGGACGAGAACGTCTTTCAGACCCAGGATGTCGACGAGACGGCAGGCGAGCAGGGAGCCGGAACCGCCGAACGTCACGAGGGTGAAGTCGCGAACGTCGAGGCCACGCTTGACGGTGATCTGACGCAGGGCGTTGGCCTGGTTCCATGCCGAGACCTCGAGGACGCCGACCGCGCACTCTTCGAAGCCCAGACTGAGCTGTGTTGCAAGCTCTTCGAGGCCCTTGCGTGCCAATTCCGTGTCGAGAGGAATCTCGCCACCGAGCAGGTGGGGTGGGATGCGACCGAGCAGGACGTGCGCGTCGGTGATGGTCGGTTCGCTGCCGCCCTTGCCGTAGCACAACGGTCCGGGATCGGCGCCGGCCGACTGAGGGCCGACTCGGAGGGTGTGTTCCGGCGTCATCCACGCGATCGACCCACCACCGGCGCCGACGGTCACGACGTCGATCATCGGGATCTTCGACGGGTAGTTGCCCACTCGCCCTTCGGTGGTCAGCGCGGGCTCGCCGCGAACCACGACGGTGACATCCGTCGACGTTCCGCCGCCGTCACAGGTCAACACCTGCTCGACGCCGGCGGCGTCGGCGATCAGCGCAGCACCGAGGGCTCCGGCGGCCGGTCCCGACAGGACTGTCGTAATAGGCTGGTGAACAACCTCTTTGGCCGACAGGACACCGCCGTTGGACTTCATGACGTAGAACGGGATGTCGCGGGGTTCACCGTCGGTGGTCGAGAACTCACGCAGACGATTCGCGATGTTGTTCACGTAGTTGCGGATGTTCGGCTTGACCGCGGCGTCCACGAGTGTGGTGATGGACCGCTCGTATTCGCGGTACTCACGCAGCACCTGGCTCGAGATGCTCACCGTCGCATCGGGGAAAACTTCGAAGAGGATGTCGCGTACGCGCTCCTCGTGCGTCGGATCGGCGTACGAGTGCATGAGGCAGACGCCGATGGTCCGGATCCCGCGGTCCTTGAAGAACTGCGCTGCGCTGCGAACGCTCTCTTCGTCGAGCGGACGAATCTCGCTGCCGTCGAAGGAAAGGCGTCCACCGACGGTGCGTACACGATCGGCGGGGACGATGCGTTCGGGCTTGACCCAGAAGTACGAGTTGCCGTAACCGTCCGGCACCGACTGACGAGCGATCTCGAGAACGTGCTCGTAGCCCTCGGTGGTGATGAAGCCGAGGTTCTCGACCTTGCCTTCGAGCAGCTTGTTCGTCGCTACGGTCGTGCCGTGGCTGACCGCACCGATGGAGTCGCCACTCTCACCGAGCTTGGCGAGTACCTTCTCGATACCGGCGAGAAAGCCCTCGGCGGGGTCCGCCGGGGTGGACGGGGTCTTGGTGGTGACGATGGCGCCGGTTTCGTCGTCCACTGCCACGATGTCGGTGAACGTTCCGCCGGTATCGATACCGACCCGAATCTTCCTGGGTTCCACGCTTCCTCCTGAGATCTTTGGCTCGTCTCGTCTGGTACCGATCGACGGTTGCGGCCTAGCCGGTGAGTGGCTCGTACCTGACGTGTAGAGCTATTCCACAGGTTCGGAAGAGCGGATTCTTTGTCACAATTCGCCGAATCGGGGGACCAAGGTTCGGCGCACGATCACGAGCGGATCTTCGCCGGCGCCCCCGTGGGTTACGCGGACGTGAAAAACGCCTCGAACCTGGTCGGTTCGGGGCGTTTCCCTCATCGTGAATCAGCTGTTGACACCTGAGTGAACTACTCGCGACAACCAGAACGCGCCAGGAATCCGCCTATAGCAACACCTGACAAAGCAATGGCTGCGCCGACGACGGCGCTGACCATCACCGTGCGAGCATCTGTGCTGCCCGCTGTCGGTGCGGCGGCCGGAAGAACCGCCGGTGCCGCGACAGCTCCGGAAACTACCGGCGCGCCTTCGACCGCCACTGCCGGTACCGCCGCCGCCACGGCGGCAGTGACCTTCTCGGGGATGCCGTTGGCAATGACGCCGTCGATGCTCTTGAAGAACACCCCGGCCATCTTCTTGGCTACACCGGTGATCATGCGCTGCCCGACGCCGCCGACCATCCCGCCGACCACGGCGTCGGCGTCATACGAAAGCAGCGTGCCACCCTCGTTCTCCGTCAAGGTGACCGTGACGTCCGCCTTCACCGTGCCGGGAGCACCCGCCCCCGAAGCCGTCATGACAAACGAATTGGGCCGATTCTGTTGCGACAGAACAACCTCGCCGTCGTAGACGCCCTTGATCGACGCAACTCCCGCCATGATGGAGAGCTTGTAGTGATTGTCCGTGAGCTGCTCGAGCGACTGCACACCGGGAATGGTCGCGGCCAGTACACGACCGTCCTGGAGCTTGTCGTAGACCTCTTCGCGAGGTGCCGTCAGCTGCGCGGTGCCGGCGATTCTCATGCATTCTCCTCTGATGACGAACCCGCGTGTGCGAGTCGAAGTTCGAACAGTTCGGACGGTGAAATGGGCATGGACGTGATCGAGATTCCTTCGGCGTCCTCGATGGCAGCCGCGATGACGGCGCTGGTGGGGATCACACCCGCCTCACCGGCACCCTTCATTCCGAGTGGGTTGAGTCCCGACGGCGTGACGGTGTGATCCATCTCGAGCGAATCCGGCATCTCGGTGACGAACGGCATCAAGAAGTCCATGTACGACGCGTTGAGCATCTGCCCGTGCTCGTCGTAGACGATCCGCTCGTAGAGTGCGCCGCCGATACCTTGCGCAACGGCGCCCATGACCTGACCTTCGACGATGCGGGGGTTGATCACGTTTCCGCAGTCGTGGATGACAACGTAACGACGGACCGTGATCTCGGCTGTCACGGGATCGGTTTCGACGATCGCCGCGTGCACTCCCGAAGCGAAGGTGGAACTGGGCGGCGAGTAGTAGCCGGTTGCTTCCAGACCGGGCTGCTCACCCTCGGGAATCGGCGGCTTCGACATGTCCGTGTCGGTCTTGGCGAAACCGGTGGCCAGCTTCGACTCACGGTCGAACGCATATCGTAGCGGGTTCGACAGCACGGCAACAACACTCAGCGGTACGGACGTACCCTCCACTCCGGCTTCGGTGCCGATCTTGCACACGTGCCCTTCCCGGAGTTCCAGTTCGGTTTCCGGCAGATCCAAGATTCCGGAGGCGATCTTCTTCGCCTTCTCCGCGACCATCTGCGCCGCGACATGGAAGGCCGAACCCGACATGACCGCCCCACGCGAGGCGAAAGTGCCGACGGCATAACCGAACCGGCGGGTGTCACCCGTGACGATCTCGACGTCGGAGACCTTCACTCCGAGGTCGTCCGCGACGATCTGGGCGAACGCGGTCTGATGGCCTTGGCCTTGCGTCGTCAAGCCTGTTGCGGCCTTGACCTTTCCGGACGTCTCGACCACGACGTGCGCACCCTCGTACGGTCCGGGTCCGGTTCCCTCGACGTACGCGCCGATACCGATGCCGACCGACCGACCTTCGGCACGAGCCTTCCTCTGGTACTCGGGAAATCCGTCCCAGTCGATGAGCTTCTTGAGCTTGTCGATGCCCGCCTGGTAGTCGCCCGTGTCGTAGATCAACGGGCGTCCGTCCTGGAACATCAGGCCGAAGTCGTACGGCATGTCCTCGGGGCGAATGAAGTTCGCCTCCCGCACCGCGATCTTGTCCTTGTTCAGGTACTTGGCGATGGCGTCCATGGATCGCTCCATCGCGAACACGGCCTGCGGACGTCCGGCGCCGCGGTACGGGGTCACGATCACGGTGTTGGTATACAGCGAATAGGCGTTGACCCGGAACGACTTCGGCTTGTACGGCCCGAGAACCTGCGTCGCGGTGTTGATCATGACGATGATCCCGTACGGCAGGTAAGCACCGTTGTCGTGCCAGAACGTGAAGTCGAACGCCAACAGACGACCATCGTCGTCGAATCCGATGTCGACCTTCTGGATCTGCCCGCGCTCGTGTGCGCTCGAGATGAAGTGCTCACGGCGATCCTCGACCCACTTCACCTCACAGGAGATACCGGCCTGGCCGAGGCGTCGAGCGGCCCACGTGATCATGACTTCTTCGGGCCACGGGTGAACGATCTTGACGCCGAATCCGCCGCCGACGTCAGGAGCGATGCAGTGAACCTTGTTCAGCGCCATCCCCAATCGCGCGGCGATTGCGGCGCGGGCGGACGTGGACGTCTGGGTGGAGGTCCAGAACGTGAGGGTGTTCTCGTCACCGTCCCAACGTGCGTAGACGCCCTTGCCCTCCATCGGCATGGAAGCCGAACGCTCGATTTCGAGATCCAGCGTCAGTCGGTGCGGCGCGGCGGCCAGTTCGTCATCCAGATCTCCGAACCCGTGCTGCAGGTGAGCGGCGACGTTGTCCGGAACGTCTGCGTGGACGGCGTTCGCGGCGGTGCGAGCGACGTCGATCCCCACTACAGGCTTCAGCGCCTCGTAGGTGACGTCGATCTTCGCGCAAGCGTCCTCGGCGATGTACCGGTTGTCGGCGACCACCATGGCGATGGCTTCGCCGACATGCTTCACCTCGTCCTTCGCGAGGGGATACCCGTTGCGCGGAGCGATGATTCCCGGATGCGGAATGAGCAGTGGCAGGTTCTCCGCCATTTCCGGCGTGTCGGCCAGGAGATCTTCGTAGGTGTAGATGGCATGCACACCAGGCACTTCCAGCGCCTGGTCGATGTCGATGTCGATGATTCGCGCATGAGCGTGCGGCGACCTGACGAATGCCGCGATCAGCGCGTTGTGGCCCAGATCGTCGAGGTATCGCCCCTGACCGCTGAGCAGACGCGTATCTTCTTCGCGCGGAATCGGTTTACCGAAGAACTTGCCGTCGTCGGCAACCGAATGATCGGCCGTCGAATGATCGGAAGCGGGGTGCTTCGCCCCGTTGCGCTTTGCTGGTTTGACCGGAGTACTCATGCCTTACCCGCCCGTCCTCCGACAGGATTCGTTGTTCCCCGCACCTTGCGATCCAACGCCTCCCGAGTGGACGCGTCGTCGATTCCGAGCGGGAACTGCCCGGCCCGTTCACGCTTGATCTCGGCTGCGCGCAAAACCGACGCCCTGATGTTCTGGTACCCCGTACAACGGCAGAGGTTTCCCGCTATCGCGTCGGTAGCTTCCTCCCGCGTGGGGTTGGGGTTCTCCTCGAGAAATGCCGCGATGGTCGTCACGAATCCCGGAGTGCAGAATCCGCACTGCAGACCGTGACAATCCTTGAACGCCTGCTGAACCGGATGCAAAGTGCCGTCCGGCTCGACGAGGCCTTCGACGGTGGTGATCGATCGACCTTCGAGGCTGGCCGCGAGGACGAGACAGGATCGAACAGGCTTTCCGTCGAGCAGCACGGTGCACGCACCACACACGCCGTGTTCACAACCCACGTGCGTGCCCGTCTTACGGAGGTGGTGACGAATGGCATCCGAAGCCAGAGTGCGGGAGGGAAGAACGACGGTGTTCGTCACCTCGTTGAGCGTGAACGTGACAGCTACATGGTGCTCACCGGTGTCTGCTGCCAACTCGGCAAGTTGATCATCGATGGAGCGATCGTTTTTGGACATTGTCACCACTTTCCTGCCAGTACTGCGTTCTCACTGAGAGCATCCGTTGCCGCCGCGAAGCCGACCCGCGCCGTGAGCGCGGACACCAACTGCGAGCGGTACGCCGCCGTCCCGTGAATGTCTGCCTCGGTATCTATCTGCGCGCGGGCGCATTCCCCGAGGGTGCGCCACCGCGGGTCTCGCTGATCCGTCGCGGACGCCCCCGCCAGCACGTTCGTGTAGTCCACGACCTGCCCCAGCTCTCCGGCGGACACGTACGTCATGTGCGCTTCGGCCACCAGACCGTCGACCACGCGAATCCGGGCGACGACGCCGACCAGTGCATAGTCACCGTGACGACGCGCGATCTCGTCGATGGCGGTTCCCACGCCGGGTTCGGCGGCGGGCACCGACACCGACACCGCGATCTCGTCTGATTCCAGGCTCGACTCGAGAGGGCCGGCGAAGAGATCCGTCGACGCGATCTCGCGGGTGCCACGCACCGACTGGACGGTCACGCTGCCCCCGAGCAGCGTCAGGACTGCCGGCATCTCCGCCGACGGATCGGCATGGACGATGGAGCCGACGCTCGTCCCGCGGTTACGGATCGTGGGGTGCGCTACCAACTGCAGAGCACGGTTCAGCAGAGGCTGGACTCGACGAGCACCTTCGTCGGCCGCCAGCACCGAGTGCGTGGCCAGGGCCTGGAACCGCACTCCTTCGTCTTCGGACGAGGTCACCGAAGCGAGGTTCGGGATCGATCCGATGTCGACGATGTGGGCGGGCGCGGCGAGGCGCATGGACAGCAGCGGCACAAGCGATTGCCCACCGGCGAGCACCTTCCCCTCGTGAGAGACCTCGGAGAGGATTCGGCACGCGTCCTCGACCGAGGACGGTCGGTGATAAGTCAGCGGCGACGGTTTCATTACTCAATCCTGCCTCTATGAGTCACTTCACGTTTTGTGCAGATGTGACAACGGTCACGGGTCATACCTGGCATACATTCAACTTGGCATCACGTGAGCTGCGCCACGGGCTCTTCGCGTTCGTCATCTGACGCATTCGCCCCCGGCGTTGCGCCCGGCCGCCTGCCGGACTTCGGCCTGTTCAGTTCAGGGTTCCAGGACCCTACGAGCCGGCAGAGGTGGTACATCACGATCAAGACGATGGTGCCGAGCGCGATACCTCCGAGCGAGAACGTGTCACTGAACTTCAGCGCCGTGTCGCCGATACCGATGATCAGACCGGCGGCAATCGGCATCAGATTCAGCGGGTTCCCGAAGTCGACGCCGTTCTCTTTCCAGATCTTGGCGCCGAGCAGACCGATCATGCCGAACAGAACCACAAGAATTCCGCCCAGGACGCCGCCGGGCGTCGCCGCCATGACTGCTCCGAACTTGGGCGAGAAGCCGAGCAGGATCGCGATGAAACCCGCAATCACGTACGCGGCGGTCGAGTACACCCGCGTGGCAGCCATGACACCGATGTTCTCGGCATGAGTCGTCGTAGGGGAGCCGCCTACTGCGCTGGCGATGGCGGTGGCAAAACCGTCACCGGCAATGGCGCGTCCGATGTACGGGTCGAGATCGTCGCCCGTGATCTCGGCGACGGCCTTGACGTGTCCGGCGTTTTCCGCGACCAGTGCGATGACACCGGGAAGCACCAGAACGATGAACGTGAGGCTGAACGAGGGAGCGTGGATACCGACGATCCCGTTGGCTTCGTCCGAGAACGGCGGCAACCCGAACCAGGACGCCGAGTGCACCGAATCCCAGTTGACACGAAAGTGCTCGGTGGGTGCGCCGCTACCACTGGCGGACGTGATCGGACCGGAGAGCCGGTCGAGGACCCACGAGAAGATGTAGCCGAAAACCAGCGCGACGAGAATGGCGATACGTCCCAGGAAGCCGCGTAGCGCAACGCTCATCACGATCAGTGCAACCATCACGATCAGTGCCACCCACTGATCCTGCGGCCAGTACAACCCCGCGACCACAGGCGCCAGGTTGAAGCCGATCAACATCACCACAGCGCCGGTGACCACCGGCGGTAGCGCTTTACTGATGACGCCACCGCCGAGAAAGTGGATGGCGATGCCGACGAATCCCAGAACCAACCCCGACACCAGAATCGCACCGGTCACTTCGGCCGTCGTTCCACCTTGGGCACGAATGGCGGCAACGCCACCGACAAAAGCTGCGGATGTTCCGAGGTAGCTGGGGACGTGCCCCTTGACCACCAGCAGGAAGAAGAGCGTACAAAAGCCTGACATCATCACGGCAAGTTGAGGATTGAGGCCCATGATGATCGGGAAGACGAACGTCGCGCCGAACATCGACACGACATGCTGGCCGCCCAACCCGATGGTTCTCGCCCAACTGAGTCGCTCGCCGGGAGCGACCACTTCACCGGCTCCGATGTTCTTTCCGTCTCCGTGCAACGTCCAGATCGGCATGACGAGACCTTTCGCAAAGGAGGAAGGTGTTCGAAATGCTTTGTGCCCCAGCTCACAAACACCGTGTCTGGAGTGAAACGCTAATGCAGGACCGAGATTTGGACGTGATGACAATCTGCCAGAACCCACTCACCGAGATTGGCAACAATGGTGGCAGATGATGCGGGCAGGGGTCATCGTCAGTGTTGGAGGCAGTTTCGACCGAAATGAGGACCACGCCACGAAGGGCCCAAACATTTTCTTCGGCTTAATGATTCCGTAACACGATGTCTGTCAACGGAAAACGACAGTCCTAGCCGAGGGCTGCGAGGATTCCCGCTGCCATCTCCGCGACCTGATCATCGGTCATCACAAACGTCGGCGAAATCTGCATCGCACCCTGACCCGCAGCGCGACCCGAAATACCATGCTCGCGAAGCGTCTTCACAAACGGCAACGCCTCCGCCGGATCGGCCAACTGCACAGCCGCGACCGCACCGAGCCCACTACGAACCTCCGCCACCCGCGGATGCTCCGCCAACGGCTGCAGATGCGTATGCAACGACGCCTCCAAACGCTTCGACTCCGCGAGCAGATTCTCACGCTCGAGAATGTCGAGGTTCGCCATCGCCGCCGCAGCAGCACCGGCATGCCCGCCGTAGGTGTACCCATGGCGCCACCACGAACCCGCGTAGAACGGCTCCGCCACCCGCGGCGCGATGAACACCGCACCCATCGGAACATAACCCGACGTCAAACCCTTTGCCGTGGTCATCATGTCCGGCTGCAAATCGAAACGGGTGGACGCGAACCACTCACCACCGATCCGGCCGAAACCGGTCACGACCTCGTCGACGACAAACAGAATGTCGTGCTCGCGGCAGATGTCACGCACCTCCGCCAGATACCCCTCCGGCGGCAGATACACCCCACCCGCACCGATGATCGGCTCCGCGAAGAACGCAGCGATCTTGTTCGCACCGATCTTCTCGATCAACTCGAGCAGGCTCTTCGCATCATCCCAGCCGACGGTCGCCACATCCGCCATCAGCTCGCCGTACCCCTCACGGTTCACCGGAATACCAGCGAGAGCTGTTCCGGCAACGTGCATTCCGTGATACGCCTTCTGGCGTCCGACGATGATCGTCTTCTCCGGCTGCCCCACCTCGTGCCAGTACCGGCGAGCCAGCTTCGCCGCAGTGTCCACCGAATCCGAACCACCCGAGGTGAAGAAGATCTTGCTCCCGGCAACCGGCGCGATGGCCGCCAGACGCTCGGCCAACACCTGCGTGGTCTCGGGAACGAAATCACCGAAGTTGGAGAAATGAGCGATCTTCGACAACTGAGCCGCTACCGCATCCGCGATCTCGGTGCGGCCGTGCCCGACATTGGTGAACCACAGGCCCGCCGTCGCATCCAGATACCGAGTGCCCTCGCGGTCCCAGATGTACGCGCCCTCACCGCGTGAGACGACAAACGCGCCGTTCTTCTCCACAGCGCCCATGTCCGCGAACCCGTGCCACAATGCCGAAGCCATCGTCGTTCTCTCCCAACTGGATACGTTCGAAATAGATCGGTCAGTTCACGCGGAGTGCGGGCGGAAGAACCCGCTCGACCCACTGGGTTGCCTGCTCGAATGCGTAGGCGAGTTGGAGTACGTCCAAGTCGGCGCCGTGCCGACCGATGATCTGGATACCCATGGGAAGCGAACGATCGTCGAAGCCGACCGGCATCCCCGCAACCGGAACCCCGGCCATCGTCCAGGGAACAACCGTCTCCATCCACCGGTGATACGTGTCCATCGATCGGCCGTCGACGGTCTCGGGCCAGTGAGTGTTCTTGTCGAAAGGAAACACCTGGGCACTGGGCGCAAGAATGTAGTCGTAGGTTTCGAACATCTTGGTAATGGCCGACAGCCAGCCGTTGCGGGCCTCCGCGGCCTTGGTCACGTCGAGAGCCGACAGTGTGACCGCGTGCTCGAGTTCCCACAACAGTTCGGGCTTCATCAACTCGCGCAAGCTCGGATCGTTGTACTGATCGATCAAGCCGAGCTGTGCCCACCAACGCCACCGCAAGAACAGTTGCCAGATGTCCTCGGGTTTGAAGTCGGGAAGCGCCGCCTCGACGCGGCACCCCAACTGTTCGAAGACCTCGAACGAGGATTCGCACAACTCGAGAACTCCAGGTTCGGTTGCCAGGTAACCGTTCCAGTCACCGACCCATGCGATCCGAGAGCCCTTCAGATCACGTGCGAGGCTTTCGGTGAATACCGCGGGATCCTCACGAATCCCCAACGGTGCATAAGCATCCGGCCCCGCCATCGTGGAAAGCAGGTGAGCCACGTCGGTGACGGTTCGGCCCATCGGACCCACAACAGCGCCCTGAGCGATGAATCCCGTCTCCGGTATCCGACCCCAGGAAGGTCGAAACCCAACAACGTTGTTGAACGCCGACGGGTTTCGGAGCGAACCCATGTAATCGCTTCCATCAGCCACCGGCAGCATGCGAAGCGCCAACGACGCTGCGGCGCCACCGCTGCTACCGCCGGCAGTGCGCGAATTGTCGTACGGCGACACCGTCGTACCCCACACCGGGTTGTACGTCTGGGATCCGAGTCCGAACTCCGGTGTGTTCGTCTTGCCGATCACAATGGCACCGGCAGACCTGATCCGCTTGACGAACAGTTCGTCATCTTCGGCGATTCGATCCGCGAACATCGGCGACCCGGACGTGAACGGCAGACCCTTGGCTGCCGAAAGATCCTTCACCGCATGCGGAAACCCGTGCATCCAACCGAGATACTCCCCACTCGCCAACTGCGAATCACGCTCGCGCGCCTCCGCCGTCAACGCTTCCCGATCCCGCAATGCGACGATCGCGTTCACCGCCGGGTTATGTAATTCGATCTGATCGAGGAAGCTGTCCATCACCTCGACACACGACACTTCACGCCTGCGTATCAGACCACTGAGCGTGACCGCATCGGCCATGACGAGTTCGCGATTCTCGGGCGCACCGGAAACGCTCTCGTCGACAGGGTCAGCAGCATGAACCATCGTGAATCCTTTCAAGCAGTGAAGTGGGGTACGCCGCGGCGGACTCGCCGACACCGGCAACTGATTCGAGGACGAATTGCCGGTGGCGGCGCGACTGTCGAGGTTTCCAGCGAGGTTCTTGCCTACTACTGACCGAGATCGACGATGGCAGCGACTGGGCCGCCGCCCTCGGGACCCTGGTGCGCTGCCGATACCGAGACGAACACTGCCGGATCGCCGGTGACAGCTGCCGTGACTCCGCCGACACACGACTTGATCTGGCGGTGCCAGTGCACGTCGGAGTCGTCGAGCATCGCATTACGACGGCCACGGACCGTTCCGTCCTGACTGGCCTCGCACTTCAAGAACACGTTGACGAGTTGACCGTCCAGGTCGCTCGAGTGCGGCCGCTCCGGAAGTTCGAGTCCGGCGTCACGGATCGCCGCCCAGATGCCGTCCTGGTCGAGCGGATCCTTCATCACGCTGTGGCCGATCCGGTAGCGTCCGCCGACCCCGCGTGCGTTACCGACGACGACGATCTGCGCGCGGTCCAACTCGACGCCGGACGAGCAGGATGCGACAGAGGAGAAGAGTTCGCGGCTGTGCATGACATCCTCGTCGGTCGGCATGTCGATTTCGCCGAGCGCAACCGCGATCCCCAGAGCCGTTCCGCCGTTGGACAGGTCCATCGACTCATGAGTCTGTTCGGTCCACACAGTCTTGCCGCGGCTCTTGGCGTCACGGATGGTGTGAATTGTCAGCAACGGAGTCTTGGTCTGTACGTAGTGCACGTCGGCGGGATCGGTGATGCCGGCATTGGCCATCGCGTCTTTCACTGCCGCAGCAACTTTGGTGATCATGGCCGTACGGCCGATGTCCTCGGGCAGCAGTTGCTCACTCATGGCGACACCCACGGTCAGTCGCGGCTCGTCGGTCTTGGTGACCTTGTCTGCCGGCACGGTCGCGAAGATCGTCGCGTGCGGGCTGATCACGCCGTCCGTGCCGCCGGACCAGACGATCGGCACCTCCGCCACTTCTTCGGGGCTGCGATTACCCTTGGCGGAGAGAACCTCTCGGAACGCTCGGTCCGCGATGATGCGCGTGTAGTCGTTGACGCCGCCGTTACCCTCGGTTTTGCCGATGACTGCAATGACGCGGTCGGCCTCGAGGACACCGTCGTCGATCAGCTTGGCGAGCTCACTGGCGTCGGAGACGCTGTGTAGCGGAACCTTACGGACCTCGATTGCTTCGGGCATTGGCATCTCCTTGTATAGGGAATCGTGGAGGCAAAATTGGGCCTTGACAGCTCCGGGCGCTCAGTCCAGCCGAGCGGTTCGGAACTGCCGTGTCGACCACGCTATGACGACTCGAACCCATCTGCATCGTCAATACTTGCCCAAACGAAAACCGCGATTGGTTATTTCGACTCCGATTCACCGGTTGCGCGCCGCCACATCGGTTCTCACTTACGATTCGACCATGGACACCACTGTTGTCGACCATCCGCTGGCGGCATCGCTGCTCACGACCATGCGCGACGCTCGCAGCGACAACGCAACGTTCCGGTCCGCCTTGCGCAGACTGACCCATATGTTGGTCTACGAGGCCATGCGCGGCGCAGAACTGGAACAGTTCGACATCGAGACGCCAGTTGCTCCGACGCTGGGGGTGCGGCTGGCGAATCCACCGCTCCTGGTCCCGGTCTTGCGAGCGGGCCTCGGCATGGTCGAACAGGCGAGTGCCCTTATTCCGCAGGCAGGCGTCGGTTTCGTGGGAATGGCACGAGACGAGAAGACACACCAGCCGGTTCCGTATCTCGAGTCCCTGCCAGCTGATCTGTCGAGCACCCCCGTCTACGTCCTCGATCCGATGTTGGCGACCGGTGGATCCATCGTCCGCACAATCGATCTGCTCATTGCACGCGGAGCCACCGATGTGACTGCAATATGTGTCGTCGTGGCTCCGGAAGGGATCGAAGCACTGAAGAACTCCGGACATCCGGTCCGGCTCCTCACAGCGAGCATCGACGACGGCCTGAACGAAAATGCTTTCCTGATACCTGGACTCGGAGACGCGGGCGATCGCCAATTCGGGCCGCGGTAGTTGGCAGACATACGGAGAACCGCTCATTCCGAGAGGCTATTTTCGTCAACTGTTGACAATGTTCGTCGCGTGATCGAGCGTAGTCTCGCGACATGGATAGATCTGCCAAATATTCGAGCGAAGAGCTTCAACATTTGCCAGAAGGTGGCGACTACAGACTCACAGTTCGGGATGTCCTCGAGCTGCCCAGTCTGCGTGGAGCCGAAGTCCTTGCCGGGCACGGGGGCTTGCGCCACCTCGTTCAATCGGTGAACGTGATGGAAGTACCGGACATCCTCGCTTGGGTGAAGCCGAACGAGTTGTTGGTGACAACCGGGTTCCCGCTGCGCTACGGGCGAACCGGCGAGCTTCTCGACGACACAGATCTCAGTGACCTCGTCGACGGTCTTGCACGTCGAGGAGTCGCGGCACTTGCCGTGAAAACGGGCCGTTATCTCGACGAGCTGCCCGAGGCGATGCTGCACATGGCAGAGCAGCGAGGGCTTCCGCTGTTGGTTCTTCCCGTCACCGCGGGATTCGACGAGGTGATCTCGGAGGTCTTCACCAAGTTGGTGGCGAAGCAGTCCGCGGCACTCGACATTGCCGATCGACTTCACCGCTCGTTGACGTCGATCGTCTTGGAAGGTGGCGATCTACCTCAGATTGCCGCAGAATTCGCCGCGCTTTTCGACGTCAGCGTTCTCATCTGCTCGCCGGACGGAAGGGTATTGACCGAGGCCGGGGATTCAGCCGCGCTGAACGCGCTTCCGTTGTTCGAAAGCACCGGTCGGTTCCTGACCGAGCGGGTCGCCGTCGGTTTACAGAACGCGCCCAAGGGATTTCCCGGCCAGTTGGCGCTCACCCGAGTGGTGGCCGGCGGCACCGACCACGGCCGGATGGTGGCGTACGCCGGCACCCACGAACTCGGCGCAGTTGTCGTTCAAGCGCTGGAGCGAGCGGCCACCGTTGCCGCGCTGGCCGTCACCAAACAGCTGGCAGTTGCGGCAGTGGAATCCAAGTTCCGCGGCGACTTCCTCCGCGACGCACTGATAGGCGAAGCCGGCTCGCCAGCGGAAGTGAGCGCGCACTTCACCCAGTTGGGGTGGGATGTCACTCGTCCACTTGCCGTTGTGGTTGCAGAACTCGACGTCGATCACCCGGAATCCCAGCACGCGAATTCCACTCGCACGGACCAAGATCGACTCAGCGACGGCTGGCAACAAGTGGTACGAACACACGAGCGGACGGCGCCGTCCGTCGGGTTTCGACACGAGGTGGTCACGCTTTTCCCGACCAGCACCGACCGTGCGGTTCGGGACATCGAAGGGTTGGTGCGCAAGGTTGCCGGCGATCGCACCAGCGGCCGCCGATCCTTCAGCACGGGAGTGAGCCGGGTGATCTACTCCCTGGCCGATCTACCCGCGGCCTACGACCAAGCCTGTACAGCCGTGGTCGTCGGCCGACGTATCAACGGGCCGGGGCAGATCGCACACTTCGACGAACTCGGTGTACACCGACTCCTCTCGCTCCAGACGGACAAGAGCGAACTGCGTTCGTTCACCGATGACGTTCTGAAGTCCTTGTCGGCGGACAACGCCGAAGCCGCTGACCTGCGTCTGACACTCCAGACCCTGCTCGACTGCAATTGCAATGTCGCCGAGGCCTCCCGGGCGCTGCACATGCACTACAACACTTTGCGTTACAGAATCGGAAAGCTGGAGAGCGTCGTCGGATCGTTCACCGACGACCCCGTCCTTCGATTGAACGTCTCACTCGCCCTGCAGGTCATGAAGATGCACGAAATGTCATGACTTCGCACGATATGAGCTGACAGAACGTCCCGATAACGGTTCGATACAACCGCAATCGCGCCGCCCGGTGAGCGTTCGTCACTTCTTACCCACCACTGACACCCGTCGTCGGCAAGGTTACCCATGTGCCGTTCACCGGTGCCCGCTTACGGTTCGAAAGACGGGCCGCACATACCTCCTTCAGTGGCCCTGGCCGGTTTCTCGGTCCAGCGGACCGGAGTCGACCGAACTACGGAGGCCTCAACCACCAACTGGCTCAGCCAATTACACCAGAACACGGCGGTGCGACATGAACTCGACTTCGAAGCCTCACAACACAAGTGCTCGTAGTGGTCCGTTACACGACGTGATAGTCGTCGACCTCACGCGCGCACTCGCGGGTCCTCACGCGGCAATGATGCTCGGCGATCTGGGTGCCGACGTGATCAAGGTCGAATCACCTCACGGCGGCGACGACACCCGTGGGTGGGGGCCGCCTTTTGTGGAGCCCACGTTGGAACCACCGAACACACAACGGGAATCGACGTATTTTCTGTCCACGAACCGGAACAAGAAGTCGATCACGCTCGATCTGAAATCCGACAGTGGGCGCGCGACCCTCGAAGATCTCGTCTGCCGCGCCGATGTTCTCATGGAGAACTTCCGCACCGGAGTTCTCGATCGACTCGGATTCTCGACCGAGCGGTTGGCCGAACTCAATCCTCGACTGATCGTTCTGTCCATCAGCGGTTTCGGCCACGACGGCCCGGAAGGCGGTCGCGCCGGCTACGACCAGATCGCCCAGGGGGAAGCCGGACTCATGTCGCTGACCGGCTCGAGTCCGGACGACGTTCAACGAGTCGGAGTTCCGATCGCCGATCTTCTCGCCGGAATGTACGGGGCGTTCGGTGTCGTCGCGGCTTTGAAGGAACGCGAACAGACGGGGAAAGGCCGCGTTGTCCGAACGTCGCTCTTGGCCAGCGTGGTCGGTGTTCACGCGTTTCAAGGAACGAAGTGGACCGTCGCCGGCGAGGTAGGCACAGCGCAGGGCAACCACCATCCCTCCATCGCACCGTACGGGCTCTTTCGTACCGGCGATGGCGCAGTGCAGATCTCGGTCGGCAGCGAAAGCCTGTGGAGAAGATTCTGCGAAGGATTCGACCTCGACCCTGACGCCCCGGGTATGGCAACAAACGCCGAACGCGTCGAAAATCATTTCCAGGTCGTCGAATTGATCGAACGTACCTTCAAGCCGTACTCGCGTGACGAGCTTCTGACCGAACTCGACCGCATCGGAGTACCGGCAGGACGGGTTCGGACGATCTCCGAAGTGTACGAATGGGAGCAGACCCGATCACAGGGATTGCTCGTCGACGTCGACCACAGCACGCTCGGAAACATCACACTGCCCGGTCCACCGCTACGATTTTTCGATCCGGACGGAACCGAAGTGACGGAGACCCGCCACACTGCACCTCCGGTTCTCGGTGAAGACACTGACGAAATCATGTCGTGGCTACAAGGATTCACCCGATGAACCGCCTGACGGCTCGCGACTTGCTCGACCTGGTGATCGATGCCGGCACCTGGGAGTCGTGGGATACCCCTCCGATTCCCGTCGCGACCGACTCCGATTACGCCGAAGCACTTCTGCGGGCCCAGGAGAAGACCGGACTCGACGAGTCCGTCCTGACCGGAAGCGCCTCCGTCCGAGGCCGCCGTGTGGCAATCATCGTCTGCGAGTTCGGTTTTCTCGGTGGTTCGATCGGCGTGGCGGCGGGAGAACGCCTCGTCGTCGCCATCCGTCGAGCCACCCAAGAGCAGCTGCCCCTTCTTGCGCTTCCCACGTCCGGGGGAACGCGTATGCAGGAGGGGACGACGGCGTTTTTGCAGATGGTCAAGATCACCGCGGCGCTCATCAAGCACAAAGAAGCGCACCTGCCCTACATCGTCTATCTCCGAAACCCCACCACCGGAGGCGTATTCGCGTCCTGGGGATCACTCGGTCACGTGACGATCGCGGAACCGGGGGCCCTCGTCGGATTCCTCGGCCCTCGAGTGTTCGAGGCCTTGTACAACTCACCTTTCCCCGCCGGTGTCCAGACAGCGGAGAACCTTCACGAGCACGGACTCATCGATGCAGTGAGGCCGCCAGACCAGCTCGCCGAAATCGTCGAACGCGCATTGCGCATCATCACCGGGGCGCATCGTGGGTACTTATTGCCCAGTGACCCGTGCTCGTACGATTGCCCACCCGATACGTCGGCGTGGGAATCCGTCGTCGCATCCCGGCGCGAAGACCGACCGGGGATACGGGAAGTGTTGCTCAATTCCGCCTCGGACATGCTCCCGCTCAACGGAACCGGCCAAGGCGAGAACGATCCCGGCATCATGCTCGCGCTCGTTCGCTTCGGCGACATGCCCTGCGTCCTTCTCGGACAGGACCGGCGCGGACAGACTGCTCACTCCCCACTCGGCCCCGGCGCTCTGCGGGAGGCTCGGCGAGGTATGCGGCTGGCCGCAGAACTCGACCTGCCGCTGGTGACGATCATCGACACAGCGGGCGCGGCACTGTCGAAGGAGGCCGAAGAAGGCGGACTGGCGGGCGAGATCGCTCGGTGCATAGCCGACATGATTTCACTCGAGGTCCCCACCATTTCCCTCCTGCTCGGGCAGGGCACGGGCGGCGGCGCCCTGGCACTGATTCCGGCCGATCGAGTGCTGGCGGCCCGCCACGGTTGGCTCTCGCCCTTACCTCCCGAAGGTGCGAGCGCGATCATGTTCCACGACGTCACGCACGCGCCGGACATGGCAGCCAGTCAAGGGATCAGGTCCTTCGATCTGCTCGCGGGCGGCATCGTCGATCGGGTCATCCCCGAATTTCCCGATGCCGCGGACGAATCCGCCGCCTTCTGCACTCGCGTCGGAGCGGTACTGCACTACGAGCTGAGCGTGCTCAGTGCTACCGATGCGACTGAACGGCTCAACACCCGCACCGAACGCATCGACCGTATCGGCCTGGTCGAAGCCAGTACCTCCGTCTGATCGATCAGTACCCAGAACACCGGAAAGGCCGGACATCCTCCGCGGAGGATGTCCGGCCTTCGTCGATCGAGCACACTCAGCCAAGCGTCACGTGAGTTGCTTGGCGGGTTCCTCCCGATCGCCGCCGGGAGTCTTCGAATCCGGCTTGTTCGGTTCCGGATTCTTCGCATTCAGTTCCGGGTTCTTCGAACCGATGAACTGGCACAGGTGGTACATCCCGATCACGACGATGGTGCCGAGCGCGATGCCGCTGAGCGAGAACGTGTCACTGAACTTCAGGGCCGTGTCGCCGATACCGATGATCAGACCGGCCGCGATCGGCATCAGGTTGAGCGGATTGCCGAAGTCGACGCCGTTCTCCTTCCAGATCTTGGCGCCGAGAAGGCCGATCATGCCGTAGAGCACCACGGTGATTCCGCCGAGAACACCGCCGGGCGTCGCCGAGATGACGGCACCGAACTTGGGGGAGAAGCCGAGCATCATGGCGACGATGCCGGCAACCGCGTAGGCGGCGGTGGAGTACACACGGGTCGCTGCCATGACACCGATGTTCTCGGCGTACGTCGTGGTGGGCGAACCGCCGACGCTGCTGGCGATAGCGGTGGCGAAACCGTCACCGGCGAGCGCACGTCCCATGTACGGGTCGAGGTCGTCCCCGGTCATCTCGGCCACGGCCTTGACGTGGCCCGCGTTCTCCGCGATCAACGCGATGACACCCGGAAGGACCAGGATGATGAACGTGAGGCTGAACGACGGAGCGTGGATGCCGACGATTCCGTTGGCCTCGTCCGAGAACGGCGGAAGCCCGAACCACGACGCCGACTGCACCGAATCCCAGTTGACGCGGAAGTGCTCGGTGATCTGACCGGTGCCTGCGTCGTAGGAGGTGATCGTCCCCGAGACCCGGTCGAGGATCCAGGAGAGGACGTAGCCGAAGATCAGCGCCAGGAAGATGGCGATGCGCGCCATGAAGCCGCGTAGCGCGATACTCATGACGATCAGGGCCACCATGACGATCAGAGCCACCCACTGGTCCTGTGGCCAGTACAGCCCCGCGACGACGGGTGCCAGGTTGAATCCGATCAGCATCACCACTGCGCCGGTCACCACCGGGGGAAGAACCTTGAATACGACCCGGCCACCGAGGAAGTGGATCGCGATACCGATGGCTGCCAGGACCAGTCCGGACACCAGGATCGCGCCGGTCACCTCTGCGGATGTTCCGCCCTGGGCACGAATGGCGGCGATACCACCGACAAAGGCCGCCGACGTACCGAGGTAGCTGGGGATGCGTCCCTTGACCACCAGCAGGAAGAAGAGCGTACAGAAACCCGACATCATCACGGCAAGTTGAGGATTGAGCCCCATGATGATCGGGAAGACGAACGTCGCGCCGAACATCGACACCACGTGCTGGCTGCCCAGCCCGATGGTTCTTCCCCAGCTGAGCCGCTCGCCGGGAGCGACCACTTCACCCGGTTTGATGTTCTTTCCATCTCCGTGCAACGTCCAAATCGGCATGATGGGACCTTTCGTGCAGAGGAAGGTGTCCGAACGCTGAGTGTGCTCCAGCTCACAAAACACCGTGACTGGAGTGAAACGCTATTACAGCGCAGGGGTATCGACGTGATGACAATCTGCCAGAACCCACGGACTCGGATTGGCAATATTAGTGATTGATGCCGCGCATCGCGGTTATCTTCAGTGCTAGAGACAGATCCAGCCGTAGCTCGGGTTGCGCCGTGAAGGGTCCCAGCATTTTCTCCAGCTTAACGACCCTGTAACGCAGTGTGTTGTAATGGAAGTGGAGCTTGCGCGCTGTCTCGGCGATGTTGATGTTGGTCGCGAGCAAGACTTCCAATGTCTTGCGCATGTCCTGCGCTTCGGCAGTTTCCTCCGTCAGTTCCCGCAGTGTCTCCCGCGCGAACGTCTCCAGCTCGTTTTCGTCCTCGACCAGACTGAGCAGTCTGTACACGCCCAGATCGTCGAACTGAGTCACCGTCCACGGACCGGAGATCCGTCGCCCGACGGTCAGTGCGGTGCGCGCCTGACTGTAGAGCGCCGGAACGGCGTCGATCGCCGCTGTCGGCCGGGACACCCCGACACTGAACGGCCTTCTCCCGCCGCCACCTTCACCGCGAACGACCGTGACGAGGTCCCGCACCAATGCCATCGTGTCGGTGCCGACGCCCATCACGATCACCGTCTCGCCCGTCAGCGCGGTCACCGCCGCACCGGGATCGCGGTGGGCGATCGCGCCGGAGAACGCCATCGCCTGGCGATCGACGACGGGCAGCCGAGCGGGCGCCGCAGAGGCCGGTTCGTCGATCGGGTCCGGCTCGATCGAGACGATCACCAGCGGGCGGTCGAAGTCCCAACCGAATGTCTTGGCATGGGAGACAACGTGATCGTGGTCCCCGGCCCGACCGAGGAGCAGGTCGTGAACGAAGTTGGCGCGATGGCGTTCCTCCACCGACGCCACGGCTTGTTCGCGGGTGATGACCAACGCACACACCGACGCGGCCCGCTCGACCAGGTACTGGTCGTAACTCGTCATCACGCGCTCACCGGTGAACAACGCGAGACGCCCGTGGTCGATGTGATTGGCGGAAATCGCGGACACCGCGATGAATTGACCGTCGAACTCGTGCAGACCCAATCCGCCCTCGACGGTGTCGGTCCGCAGACGACCGGTGGAATCGACGGCGGGACAGGCAGACAGATGCTTGCGCTCCGCGGCGTCCCCGGCGCGGCAGATCTCGCGTCCGTCCGAGGTGGTGATCAGGGCAGCGCCCTTCATCTCCCGAGCGATGACTTCGGTCAATTGCGGGAGGCCGCCGCCGCCCATCACGACGTCGACCAGCAGCCGTCGCAAGCGCTCGGCCCCGAACATGGCGTCGATCTGGGCCGACTCCGTCTGCTCACGGTCTCTCGCCGCAGGGTGATCACACGCACCGTGAAAAACCAGGAGCGGGAAGCCGGCGCTTTCGGCCGCGTCGACCAGCTCCGGCGCGAGAGTGTCCCCGTCTGCGCCGAATTGGACGGCAAGTGCCGCAACACCTCGCGTCGACAACCGTCCGACAAATGCTTTGAAGGTTTCGGTGACCCTGGCGAGGGTTTCCGGCGTGGTGATCAGCAACTGTCCGTGCCGCAGCCACGGTCCGATGTCCGGAACCGCCATGAATCCCACCCGGGCTACCGTCGGGTCTTCGCAGCCGCCGGCGACCTTTCGAACACCAGGAAGGAGCTGGGTTCGAAGAAGTTCGGAGAGAACAGCATTCACCTCGGATGCCGGTACGGCCGGGTTTGCCACTTGGCAGGCACCTCGATTTCATTCGGATCACGGAAGATGGTTCACGAAAGAAACGATCCTATCCCCACCGAACACAAGATGTCCGAATTCAGCGCAGTCGACTCAGGCCGTTCGATGCAGGGCGGTTGGATTCTCCTGAGGTGGCGGGTGGATCGGCCCCTGCAGATCCCGCAGTTCCAAACCGGAGGCATTGCGCAGGGTCTTGGTCATCTCGGCGAGGATCGACACTGCAGTCTCCTCCGGTGTCCTCGCGCCGAGATCCAACCCGATCGGTGAGTGCAGACGCCCCAACTCGGCGTCGGTGACGCCTCGCTCCTTCAACAGCGCCACCCGACGCTCATGCGTCGCACGACTTCCCATCGCGCCGACGTACGCAGCCGGCGAACGCAGCGCGATCTCGAGCAGGGGGATGTCGAACTTCTCGTCGTGCGTGAGCACGGCCAGGACGGTTTTGTTGTCGATCGGTGCGGTTTCGAGGAACTTGTGTGGCCACATGACGACCAGATCGTGGGCGTCGGGGAAGCGCGCCCGTGTCGCGAAGACCGGCCGTGCGTCCACGACGGTCACGCGATAACCCGCAAAGGCGCCCAACGTACACATCGAGGCCGCGAAGTCGATGGCCCCGAACACGTACATCCGCGGTAGTGGCGCGAAGATCTCGACCAGCAGGTCGTGCTGCGAATCGATGAGAGTTCCCGCCGGCGCGACAAAAGCGACGGACTCACCGGTGTCCATCGTGCGCAGCAGGATGGACACCTCGTCCTCCGTGGCATCCAGATCTCCGCTGCGTCGGCCGTGCTCGACGACGAGGTGCCGTGCCGGTGCTCCCGGACGCACTTCGGTGACCACGACGACGGGCGTATCGGCCTCGATCCGTTCACAAACCTGACCGAACTCGGCGAAATCGGCTCCGACGGCCTGGACGAACACTTCGATGGTTCCGCCGCAGGTCAGCCCTACTCCGATGGCGTCGTCGTCGGAGACGCTGAAGACCTCGACGCGACTGGTGCCGTCGGCGAGAACCTCCTGGGCGATCTCGTACAGTGCACTCTCGATACACCCGCCCGAGACGCTGCCGACCACCTCGCCGGAGCGTGAGACGGCCATCGAAGCACCGGGCATGCGCGGTGAGGATCGCCAGGTACGGACAACCGTCGCCAGTGCAAAATCCTCGCCGCGGGCGTGCCACTGCGCCAGCTGAGTGGAAATGTCGCGCATCGCCTCGCCTCCCGCTTGCATCGCCGTCCGTAGAGAGTTCACGGTATCGGCCCACCGCAATCCTGCCTGTCACACAATGCGCCTAAATCCGGGCCCTGCAGTTGTGCAATGTCGCCGTCGCATCACCGTGCGCTCTCGACCAGTGTTGTCACCGAGCCCAGCCGAAAGCAGGCCTGACCTTCATTCTTCCCCTCTCCGACGATCACTGCAGCGGCAATTCACGCAGATGGTGCGACGGATCGAGTGGGCGACGTTGCACACCACAGAACCGAGGTTTCTCCCATGGACCAATTGCTCAGCGGTATCAAAGTTCTCGACCTCACCCGTGCTCTCGCGGGGCCTCTGTGCACGTCGCTGCTCTCGGACTTCGGCGCCGACGTGGTCAAGGTCGAAACCCGTGGCTCCGG
Organism: Rhodococcus sp. 008; assembly: GCF_001682295.1. Lineage (NCBI taxonomy): Bacteria > Bacillati > Actinomycetota > Actinomycetes > Mycobacteriales > Nocardiaceae > Rhodococcus > Rhodococcus sp. 008. Next base: position 2,080,124 of record NZ_CP012749.1, read on the forward strand.
CGACAGTTCGCGTCAGTGGCCGCCGTTCGACGGCGATCGAAGCCTCTACTTCGCTTCCGTGAACCGCGGCAAACGGTCGATCGCCATCGACATGCGCAGTGACCGCGGGCGGAAACTGCTTCGCAGCCTGGCCCTCGACGCAGATGTGCTGGTCGAGAACTTCCGTCCGGGAGTACTGGCCGACATGGGGCTCGATCCCGACTCGCTCGAGCAGGAGAATCCAGGGCTCGTCGTGATGAGCATCAGTGGTTTCGGCCCGGTGGGCCCTGACCAGTTCGCGCCCGGACTCGATCAGGTGGCCCAGGGCATGTCCGGGCTGATGTCGGTCACCGGTGCCGGGGAACAGACCCCGATGCGGGTCGGTATCCCCATCATCGACACGGTCTCGGGCATCTACGCGGCACTGGGAATCACGGCGGCACTGGCTTCGCGCGGACGCGACGGTCGTGGGCACCGCGTGCAGACCTCGTTGCTGGAATCCGCGATCTCGATCATGACCTTCCAGGCGCAGGACTACCTGAGCACCGGGCGGGTTTCGACGCCGAACGGCAATACGCACCCGACGATCACGCCGTACGGCGCTTTCGACACTGCCGACTTCCCGATCAACATTGCCACCGGCTCGGACAAGCACTGGATCGCACTGTGCTCGGTACTCGGCGACCCCGAGCTCGCCTTCCGTACCGAATATGCGACGGGTAAAGAACGTTTGGCGCACCGAGACCAACTGACCAAAGAACTCGAGGACCTACTGACCACGAAGGGCGCGGCGCAATGGATCTCCGAGATCCGCGGTGCCGGAATTCCCTGCGGCCCCATCCATTCGATCGATCAGGTGTTCTCCGACCCTCAGGTCGAGGCATTGCAGATGGTCGAGCAGACCCAGAGCGCCGACGGAACGTCGATTCCCGTTGTCCGCGGACCGTTCTGGGTGGACGGCAAGACCCTTCCCGTCAGGAATGCGCCACCCATGACTCTCGGCGGTGACGCCGACGACGTACTCACCGACTTCGGCCTGCGCCCGGAGGAGATCGAGGATCTTCGCGCAAATTCGGTGATCTGACCGCACACTAGTAACAGAGCAGACGCTCTGTTACTGTGCGTTCATGCCTCGGCCACGCGTCCACGACCTCGACACCCTGCTCGACGCTGCCGAAAAACTTGCCGCCACTGCCGGGCCGAGCGCTGTCACGGTCCGGGCAGTCTCCGACGCCACCGGTGTATCCAACGGGGCGATCTATCACGCATTCGGCTCTCGCAGTGGACTGGTCGGTAGCGCGTGGCTGCGTGCTGCGCGACGATTTCTCGCGCTTCAACAATCGAGAGTGGACGACGCTCTCGCGGACCCGTCGCCGACTTCGGCGGTTTCCGCCGTCGTCGCGGCCGCCGAAGTTCCGGCTGTCTTCGCGCTCGACTACCCACAATCCGCGTTGCTGCTGTTGACGATCCAGCGCGACGAACTGCTCGGCACCGACGTCCCTGCCGACATCGCCGAGCAACTCACACAACTCGACCGGTCTCTGGTCGAGTTGTTCATCCGGTTGTCGACCGCGCTCTGGGGCCGCAAGGACGGCAGAGCCGTCGAGGCAATCGAGGCCTGTGTTGTCGGCCTGCCTACCGGACTGCTCATCCATCCCGCCAAACGCGCCGACGGTTGGCGAGTCCCCGACGCCGCAGCACGCGCGCGGTTGGATGCCGCCGTTCGAGCGGTTCTGCATCTCGACCCACCACTGCCCAAGCCACGCAACAGGAAAGGCCAATCATGACCGCAACTCTGCGCTTCGAAGACAAGATCGCCGTTCTCGATCTCGGCGAGGACGAGAATCGATTCTCGCCGGAGTGGCTCGATTCCGTCGACAAGCTACTCGACCAGGCTTTGAGCGAAAGCGCACATGCCCTGGTCACCACGGCGACGGGCAAGTTCTACTCCAACGGACTCGACCTCGACTGGCTGGGCGCGAACGGCGACAAGGCGAAGTGGTATGTGCAGCAGGTGCAGTCGCTGTTCGCTCGGATGCTGACGTTCCCGATGCCCACCGTCGCGGCGATCAACGGCCACGCCTTCGGAGCCGGCGCCATGCTCGGCATCGCGCACGATTACCGCGTCATGCGCGATGATCGCGGCTACTACTGCTTCCCGGAGGTGGACATCAACATCCCCTTCACCGAAGGAATGGCAGCTCTCATCCAGGCCAAACTCAGCCCGGCGTCGGCAATCGTCGCCATGACCACGGGGCGGCGATACGGCGGAAGTGACGCATTCGCAGCCGGTTTGGTGGACTTCACCGCATCCGTCGACGCTTTGACCGCCAAGGCCATCGAAATGGTTGCACCGATCGGCCCGAAGAATGCGGGCACACTGGGGGCAATCAAGTCGACGATGTTCGCTTCAGTGGTCACCGCTCTGAACACCGACGGCTAGAAGCGACGGACTGTGTTCTCGCAGAGCCGCTTCCAGATCGTCGGCAACACTTTCGGGATCGCGGCCTTCGGTGCTCAGAACCACGTCGACTCCACTGAGCGTCGGCATCGAATCGGCCAGCAGTTGTGACGCCTCCACCAACTCGTCCAACCCGGCCCAGCCGGCCGGTTCACGTTCGATAATTCTGGTACGCAACGTATCCGGATCGGCCTCGAGGCGTGCCAGCAGGTGCCCCTCGGCGCCGGTCGCGGCCAGCAGGGCGCGCCCGTAGTCGTCGTCTTCGACGGTCGCCGTGAGGAACAGGAGTTCGTACCCCGCGTCCCGGTACGACGCGGACAGCATCCCGACGTGTGAGATTGCCCGCTCGGTTCCCAGCGGCGGGTAGCATCGCTCGAGTTCGTCCACCTCGATCATCGCGTTGCTCACCCCGGCCTCGCCGAGTCGATCGTGAAGCGCGGTCAGCACGGAACTCTTCCCCGCGCCCGGCGGGCCTGTCAGCAGCAGTACGAACACGTCCTCCACTATTGCAGAGCCGTAAGCACGTCCAGAACCTTGTGCATGCGCGGGGCGGCGAGAAGGCTGGAGAAGACAGCTCGACATGTACAACAGGCCTGATCGGAGCACCGCGATGACCACCACGATCACCGAAATCGCGCCGGACATCTACCGACTGTCGACCTTCGTGGACGAAGCGAACCTCACGATGAACCAGTTTCTCGTCGACGGCGAGGAACCCTTGCTCTTCCACACCGGGCAGCGAGCGTTGTTCACCTCGGCTTCCGACGCACTCTCCACGCTGATCGACATCGACCGTCTGAAATGGATCACGTTCGGTCACGTCGAGGCCGACGAATGCGGGTCCATGAACTCCTGGCTTGCGGCGGCCCCCGAAGCGCAAGTTGCACACGGTGCGATGGGGTGCTTCGTCCAGGTCAACGATCTGGCCGATCGGGCGCCACTTCCCTTGCAGGACGGCGACGTACTCGAAACCGGCAGCCGCCGAGTCCGGCACATCGACACCCCACACGTCCCACACGGTTGGGACGCGGGCCTGATGTTCGAGGAGACGACGTCGACGCTGTTCTGCGGAGACCTCTTCACCGCGTTCGGGCACCACCCCGCGACCACCGAGCACGAAATCGTCGGTCCCGCTTTGGAAGCCGAGGACTTGGGCCACGCCACCTGCCTCACCCCGGATCTCGAACCCACGATCCGCGCCCTGGCCGACCTCGAGCCGCGGATTCTGGCTACCATGCATGCACCGACGTACTACGGCGACTGCGTCACCACGCTTCACGACCTGGCCGACTCGTACGCAACACGTTTCGCAGCCGAAACCGAAAGATGGAAGTCAGACTAGAGCTTGCGCATTCGACGTGATTCGCGCCGCCACGGACAGCGCAACATGCTCGTGGAACGGCCGGGCCACCACTTGCACTCCGACCGGTAAACCGTTGCGGGAGAGTCCTACCGGAACCACGACCGACGGAAGGCCGAGCACACTGATCGCCCGGCAACTCGCGAGCGCGTCCATCCACGTGAGTTTGCGACCGCCCACCTCGAAGCTCTCCACACCGAGCGGCGGAGCGAGCACCGACGCAACCGGCAGAATCAGGACGTCGCCCATCTCGTCGAGGAATTCGGCGATCAACATCGCACGATCCGCCCACAGCGCTTCCACCTCGGCGGAACTGCGATCACGGCCTGCCGCAAGCATGGCGGTGATGTCCGCGTCGAAAGAGTGCGCTGAACCTGCGGCGAGAGAGTGGATGTCCGCGTGGGTCTCGACCGATCGCAACGCGCCGAAAAGCGCGTTGGCCCGCGGCAGAGCCAGACCGTCGTACTCGCTCGCGTCCAGGCTGATCGCCACCGTCCGAACCGCTGACCGGATTTCTTCGTCGACGGGAATCGTTCCCTCGCCGGTGGCCCAGCGGATGTCGAGGTCATCGACGTCGACCGAATCAGGCTCGCTCCACGAGAAATGCGGCATCGACAGGACGCGCAACGCAAGCGCCGCATCACCGAGGTTGCGGGCCAGTGGGCCGATGGTCTGGATCGTGCCGTGCATCGTCGCAGGGTTGGCGAGTACCCGTCCATCCGAAAGCACGCCTGGATACTGACCTTCCGGATCGACACGTCCGAGCGTCGGGCGAACCGAAGTGAGGCCGGTGCAGTGGGCGGGCCAACGCACCGAGCCACCAAAATCCGTACCGAGTCCGAGCACGCTCATTCCGGCAGCAACCGACGCGGACTCGCCGCCACTCGACCCGCCGGGGGACCGGACGACGCCGTCCGGTCGCACCGGACTGGCCGTGGTTCCGAACAGTTCGTTTCGAGTCAGGCCGCACGCGCCGAATTCCGGGGTGTTGGTCTTGCCGATCAGAATCGCACCGGCAGCCTTGAATGCCGCGACGGCCGGGGCGTCGACGGCCGGGACGTTGTCCGCCAGAGTGCGAGAACCGGCAGTGGTGCGCACGCCGGCAGTGGCGATCAGGTCCTTGACCGTGAACGGAACCCCGGCAAGGGGGCCGAGTGTCTCACCGAGAAGGCGTCGTTCGTCCAGGGCATCCGCGGCCGTGCGAGCCTCCTCGGCGCACACGGTGACCAGTGCGTTGAGTTCGTCATTGCATTCGTCGACCCGTGCGAGGTGGTCTTCGACGATGGTCCGCGCCGACGCCTGACCCGACCGCACGGCCTCGGCGATGGATCGGGCATCACGGCCCACCCAGCTCTCACGACTCATCGCACGCCTCTCCTTGCCAGTACCCTCTGCCGAGCGTAAGGACAACGAGCAACCCGAGAAACGACCACAATGCACATACCGACGGCGCCGGCGATGTGAGGTTTTGCCACAACGTTGGCGGCCCCGGAGGGATCGGTCAGGTGCTGGTACCTACAAACCCTGCCTGATGAATGCTGCAAGCTTCTCGATCTGTTGCTCGTTTCGCTTGTAATGCCGCCACTGACCGATTCGTGTGGTGGTCACCAGATCCGCGGCCTGGAGTGCGGCCATGTACTGAGACGCCGTCGATTGCGACACCTTCGCCCTCGCTTGAATGTGCTTGAGGCACACTCCGACCTCCTCAGCAGGCTCGAGCTGAGGGGGAAAGCTCCCGGGGTCTTTCAACCACTGCAGGATTTGCACACGCATCGGGTTGGCCAGCGCCTTGAACGCCGTTTCCCACTCGGTTGTTGCGTCTTCCATGTTCGTGAGCATACCGCTAGATCGCGAAATGCCGATATGTGTGGTTCACTCCCTATATCGCAACATCGCGATATACCAATGGGAGGCTGAAATGGTGCAGCACGACAAAGTGGCACTCGTGGTCGGAGCCCGAGGCGTGATCGGTGGGAACTTGATCGATCACCTCGAGTCGACCGGAGAATGGAAGATCATCGGACTCTCGCGGCGAGGCGGTACGGACACCGACCGGGTCGAACACATCGCAGTCGACCTGCTCGATCCTTACCGGACTGCAGCGGCACTGAGCGGACTGGGCGACGTCACTCACGTCTTCTACGCCGCCTATCAAGACCGCCCGACATGGGCCGAGCTGGTTCCGCCCAACTTGGCGATGCTGGTCAACACTCTCGACGCCATCGAGCCCGTTGCGGGCGGACTCGAGCACGTCAGCCTGATGCAGGGCTACAAGGTTTACGGGGCACACCTCGGACCGTTCAAAACTCCGGCCCGCGAGAGCGATCCACCGCACATGCCACCCGAGTTCAACGTCGACCAACAGCAGTTCCTCGAACGTCGGCAGCTCGGCAAGTCGTGGACATGGTCGGCGATCAGACCCTCGGTCGTCTCCGGATTCGCACTGGGTAACCCGATGAACCTCGCGATGGTCATCGCCGTCTACGCGACCATCTCGAAGAAACTGGGTGTCCCACTCCGATTCCCCGGCAAACCCGGCGCGTACACCAGCTTGATCGAGATGACCGACGCCGGACTCCTGGCCGAAGCGACGGTCTGGGCCGCGACCAACCCCGAGTGCGCAAATCAGGCGTTCAACATCAACAACGGCGACCTGTTCCGCTGGCAGGAGATGTGGCCGAAGATCGCAGCCTTCTTCGACATGGACGTCGCACCTCCGCTCCCGATGTCCCTCGATGTCGCAATGGCGGACAAGGAGTCGGTGTGGGATGAACTCGTCGAGGAACACCAACTTGCTCGGACCCCGTATTCCGATGTCTCGTCCTGGGGGTTCGGTGACTTCGTATTCGGATGGGACTACGACTTTTTCGCTGACGGATCGAAAGCTCGGCGGTTCGGATTTCACCGCCACGTCGACACCGAAGCGATGTTCCTCGACATCTTCGCCAATCTGCAGGCTCGGAAGATAATCCCCTGACTGAAACACGGTCACTCGGATCCTACGAACACTGTCACTGTCGGACCCCACGACTAACGTCGTAGGCGGGGTTTGAAAAGCAGGGGTTTCGGCGAGTCGTCGGTAGGGCCCCATGCGCCCCCGGACCAGAGGAGCGACGATGTCGGACAATACTTTCGATCTGGAAATCCTGAGTGCCTGGACTACTTTCGAGACTCATCTCGCTCGCTACATCTCCGTGATGGAGGACGACGACACCCTCGTGGTGGAGTCGCATTACGACAGCATGGACGAACTGGCCGACGCACCCGCGTGCATCCAGTTCTTCGCGTGGAACCAGACCTCCGTGCGCTGTGAAGTTCCTTCCAACAGGTTTCTGCATCCACTGCGGATGCTCGAACCGGAAGACCATTCAGCGCTGCTCGACATGGGGTTCAACGCTCCCGATCTGTGCGAGCACGAACCCGAGGGCAATGGGTCCATGTCCTTCTACATCGACGTCGACCGCGCTCGTCCCGAGGAACTGGTGACAAAGGTGTTGCGCGTATTCCGCGAAATGTGGAGCATTGCGCACCCGTCGTTCCTGCGTGCCAGCACCAGTGGGCGCGAGTCGACGCCGGCGTTCGCCACGACGCCGTCTCACGCTCCCTCGGGTTCGGGCGACATGCTGCGGATCCTGGTCGACGGGGCCGTCGAGCGCCTTCTCGGTCATCCGCCCAAGCGTGACGACGACGGCGATATCCCGCTGGTCCGCGGTGAGCAGGTCACCTATGTTCGTGTTCTCGAGGACGACGAGTACGTAGAGGTGTTCTCGCGGGTCGTGCATTCGGTGGAGAACCTCGAGAACGCTGCTGTAATTCTTGCTCAGCTCAATCGGCAATGGCCGACCATCAAGCTCATTCTCGTCGAGCAGAGTGTGCTGGGCGTGGTCCGCGTGGACGGCGCACCCTTCGTCGCCGAGCACCTGCTGCGGGCTCTGCGCTCGTTCGCCGAACTGGCCGAAGCATCCGACGAACTCGCCGAAGAACTGGGCGGGCAACCCATCCGCGCAACCGGAGACACCGCCTTCAACGACGGCATGGCCTCCGAGCACGAAGATCCCGGTGCCGAATACGAGTCACACGAGTGCCACGAATTTCCGCCGGCTCTCATGGCGCTCCTCGAACTCGACGCAGACGGAACGGGCGAGCTCAGCGCCGAAGAGGTTGCCGTGATCTGTGAGCACGACCGCGACACCATTCTCGACTACCTGCGGATCAGCCAGGAGCAGGAGACTGCCTGGCACGAGGCGTTGACCGAGTCCATCCGCCGCAAGGACGACGACACCGACCTGTGTGCGGGCGAGAAGCGCGCGTGGACGCACGCGATCCGCAACCTCAGGCGCGGACTGCGCGTCGTCGTACTGCCCGCCAAGGATGCAGCGCCCACCCAACTCGGTCTCTTCGACGATCAGGCCTGAGAACCGGAAATCGGGCGCTGCTTGTCAGCCCGGCAGTGGGATGACGATGCCCGGCAGGATCTCGATCTGACGCGGCAACTGGGGGAGCGGCGGCACTTCGATCGGCGGTAGGCCGGGCACCTCGATGGGCGCCGGGGGAGCGACCGCGCCCGTCGTGGGCGTGCCCGTCCCGTCCCCCGAGGTCACGCCGGAGTTCGCGGGAACGCCGGCCTGCCCGCCGATGGGGTCCGGCCACGGGAAGCTCTCCCAGTCGGATCCCTTCAGCGCGCCGTCCATCGTGCTCTTCCAGATGTCCGCAGGCACTCCGGAGCCGTAGATCAAACCACCGTAGGAGTTGGTGATGGCCTGAGCGTCGGAAGTTCCGATCCACACCGCGGTGGACAGCGACGGCGTGTAACCGACCATCCACGCATCCTTGTTCTGCCCCGTGTCACCCAACTGCGCGGTGCCGGTCTTGGCAGCAGACGGGCGTCCACCGGCAAGCGCGTGACCGTTCGAGTACGACGCGATCGGGAGCATTGCCTGCGTGACGTTGTCGGCAACGGCAGCATCGAGACGACGCTCACCGGGAGAGACCGGGCGATCGAGCAGGACTTCACCTTCGGCCGTCACGACCTTCCGGATGAAGTGCGGCTGCTGGTACACACCGGAATTGGCGAGCGTCGCGTAAGCGGACGCCATGTCGATAACGCGAGACTGATACTGGCCGAGCACGATTCCGTTCTCCGGCGGACCACCCTCCTGTGTGAGCGTCGGGTAGTCGAGTCCGGGAATGTGCTCGGGGATGCCGGCCAGGTGGGCGGCGTCGGCGATCTTCTGGGGACCGTTCTCCATCGAGAGCATCAACCGGTAGAAGCTGGTGTTCAGCGAACGCTTGAGTGCCTCGGCGATGGTGCATCGACCACAGGATTCGCCGCCGACGTTTCCGATGGTCACGCCGTTGATCGTGAGCGGTGAACTGTCGAACCGTGCGGACAGCGGAATGTCTTCCATCAATGCTGCGACCAGACCGAAGACCTTGAACGCTGAACCGGTCTGCAGCGGCGCCTGGGCGTAGTCGAAGCCGGCTCCGTCGTCACCGCCGTAATAGGCGTCGACGCCACCGGTCTTGGGGTCGATGGACACTACTGCGGTCCGCAGGTCTTCCGGCTCGCCCTCGAGATTCCGCCTGACGGCGTTCAGCGCAGCTTCCTGCGCAACCGGGTCGATGGTTGTCGTGATCTGCAGACCAGCGGTGTTCAGCGTCTGATCGCTGATACCGGCCTCGGCCAGTTCCTTGAGTACCTGGGTCTTGATGTGGCCTTCGGGTCCTGGCGCCTGGTTCAGATCGGTCGGCCGATTGGCGGGGGCGACGACCGGGAACTGCATCGCGTCGCGATCCGTCTTGGTCAGGCTGCCCAGTTCCACCATGCCGTTGAGAACGTAGTCCCAGCGCGCTTGCAGCGCGGACAGATTGGTCTCGGGGTCCAGGAACGACGGGCTCTGGATGACGGACGCGAGAACTGCGCCTTCCTCGACACTCAGCTCACTGACCGGCTTGTCGAAGTACGCGTTCGACGCGGCGGCGATGCCGTACGCACCGCGACCGAAGTAGATGGTGTTGAGATACGCGGCAAGAATGTCGTCCTTGGACCATTCGCGCGCCATCTTGGCGGAGATGACGAGCTCACGCAGCTTCCTGTCGATACTGCGCTTGTCACCGACCAAGACGTTCTTCACGTATTGCTGAGTGATCGTCGAGCCACCGCCGGCGCTTTCCTTGCCCATCACGTTGTCGCGGGCAGCGCGAGCAAATCCGGAGATCGAGAACCCGGGGTTGGTGTAGAAGTTACGATCCTCCGCCGAGAGCACCGAATCGCGGACGTGAATCGGGATGGCCGACAACGCGACCTCGGTCCGGTTTCCCTCCGGCGGCACTACCTTGCCGAGCACGGTCGTGCCGTCGGCCATGTAGATGGTGGACACCTGATTGGTCTGCATGTCAGAGGGGCGCGGGACGTCGGTCCGGCTGTACGCGACAGCAAAAACCGACGCGGGCACGATGACCATCAGGAGCACGAGCACGTAGATGGTCCGCCGGACGTACCGCCACTTCGAGCGCTGCTTTTTCGCGGGCTTGGCCGACTTGTTCGACCGGGGCGAATTAGCCGACTTGCCCGATCGAGCCGACGACTGATCGCCACCCGTCGCACTCGATCTGTTCGATGGACTCACTCAACACTCCCGGTCGTGGATCCGGACTTACCGGCACCATTCCACCAGGGTGATATCTCGATCAGATAACTCCCGGCAACTGCGATACCGAAATGTCACCCTACCGGGCTGGCTACTCGCGACGTTCTGCTCGGACCGCGTTCCGATATCCGCGGAACGCCAGCCCGAGAGCGACGACGCAACCGAGCAGCACCAAAGACGGCATCACGCCGGGGTCGCCCTTGACGATCGCGACCACAGCGCCGATCAACGCCATGAGGGCGAAGACCGAGATGAAGCCGGCAATCAGCTCCATACGCTGGGCACGCGAAGCCCGCCTCATCGAAACCGTGCGGCCCGCATCACGACTTGACGCCGCCTGCGGTCAGACCGGCGATGATGCGTCGCTGGAAGATGAGAACCATGATGACCAGCGGGACCATCACGAGGGTTCCGCCGGCCATGATCGAGGTGTACGGCGTGACGAATGGGTCCGTTCCGGAGAACTTGGCCATCGCCACCGTGACGGGCGCGGTCTTGTCACTCGAGAGTTGGAGCGAGAGCAGATACTCGTTGACCGTTGCGATGAAGGCCAGAATCGCGGTGGTGAACAGCGCCGGCGCGGCGAGCGGCAGCATGATCAGGCGGAAGGCCTGGCCACGGGTTGCGCCGTCGATACGCGCCGCCTCCTCGAGCTCCCACGGAAGTTCGGAGAAGAACGACGTCAGCGTGTAGACCGTCAGCGGCAGCACGAACGAGATGTTCGGGATGATCAACGCTTTGTAGCTGCCGATCCAGCCGATGTCGGTGAACAGCTGGAACAGCGGAGTCACGAGGGCGACGACCGGAAACATGGACGCGCCGAGGATGATTCCGGTGACGAAGTATTTGCCACGGAAATCGAAACGCGAGAGCGCGTACGCCGTGAACACGCCGATGACCAAGGCGATCAGCGTGGTCGCGCCAGCGATGATGAGGCTGTTCATCAGTGCACGGGTGAAGTTCACCTTGGCGTCGGGATCGAGCGCCGCGGTGAAGTTGGAGAGCGTGAGATTGGTGGGCCACAGCGACGTCGAGAACGTGTCCGCCGGGTCGCGCAGCGCCGTCACGATCATCCAGTAGCAGGGAGCGAGTCCCCACACGATGATCAGTACGACGCCGATGTAGGTGCCGATCTTGCCGCGTAGTGCCTTGTTCATACCGGCTCCCCCTTCCGCTGCTTTTCCTGCGTGCTGACCGCATTGGCTCCGAGGAATCGGACCAGGATGAAGGCCACAGCGAAGATGATGAGGAACGTGATGGTGGACAGTGCCGACGCCGAATTGGCGCCGACGCGCATCTGATCGACCACCAGAACCGAGATGGTCGAGGTGGCCGGGTTGGATCCCATCATGATCGCGGGCAGGTCGTACATCCGCAGAGCGTCCATCGTGCGGAAGAGCACCGCCACCATGAGTGCGGGCTTGACCAGCGGAAGCGTGATCATGCGGAACCGCTGCCACGCCGTCGCACCGTCGACCTTGGCGGCCTCGTAGACGTCGGCTGGAATCATCTGAAGACCCGCGAGGATCAGCAACGCCATGAACGGCGCGGTCTTCCAGACGTCGGCGACGACGATCGCGAATCGCGCCGGCCAGGGGTCCGCCGTCCACAGGATGTTGGTGCCGAGGATCTTGTTGGCAATGCCGTCGTTGGCGAAGATGAAGAACCAGAGCTTCGCGGTGACGGCGGTGGGGATGGCCCAGGGAATCAGCACGGAAGCGCGGAGCAAACCGCGTCCGCGGAACGTCTTGGCCATGATCAACGCCATCGACAGACCGATCACCGTCTCGAGCAGGACGGTGACGACGGTGAAGCCGAACGTATTTCCGATCGACTGCCAGAACTGCGATCCGAGTGTGCCGGGCGGGCAGGGAATCGAGCCGTTGGCGGTGTTGCAGGACTGGGTGATCCAGTTCTTGTAGTTGTCGAACCACGTGAACTGACCGGTGACGAACATGCCGGTCTCGGGATCGAGCTTCTTGCCGTCGCTGTGCATCGACATCCAGATCGCTCGTCCGAGCGGATACAGAATGATGACGGCGAGAACGATCAGCGACGGTGCGACGAACGCCCACACCGGAACTCGTCGACGCTTCTTCGGCTTGTCGGCCGACGCAGGCGGGGGCGAGGTCGGCGGGGGTGGAGTAGCTGCAAGGTCAGGCAGAACCTTGGTCAGGGATGTCCCTGCTGCCTCGGATGCCGACGGCTCTTCTAGCGGTTCCGGTGCACGGTGTCTCCCACCAACGCCCGAACGGTCGGGACCGGTTGAACCGGCCCCGACCGTGGGGTTGGTAGGCACAGCCGCGGAAGGATCCTGCGGTTCTGCCATTGCTTATTGCTCCTGGTAGATCAGTTACCGGCGGTTTCGATGCCGGCCTTGGTGTCCGCCAAAGCCTGCTCGACGGTCTTCTCGCCGCGAATAGCAGCGTAGGTGTTGTCGGAGATCGACTTCGACACCTGCGTGTAGTACGGCGTGACGGGGCGCGGCTGAGCGGTGGCGAGTGCTTCCTTCAGGGTCGCGAAGTACGGGAACTGAGCGAGCACTGCCGGATCGTCGTAGACAGCCGAGAGGACGGGTGCGCCGCCGACCTCGGTGAAGTACGTCTGCGACTTCTTGGTCTGCATGAACTCGAGGAAGTCACGAGCCGTGGCGGGTGCGTCCGAGTACGCGCTGATGCCGACGTTGTAGCCGCCGACGGTCGAAGCGCCCGGTCCGTCGACACCCGGAAGAACGGTGTAGCCGTACTTGCCGGCAACCGAGGTCTTCTCACCGTCGACCGAGAAGCCGGACCACGTGCGCATGAAGAGTGCCTTGCCGTCGCCGAACGCGGTCTGCGACTCGCCCTCGGAGTAGGTCAGCGCTTCCTGCGGGATCGTGTTGTCGGCGAAGTTGTCGACGATCGACTGAACGCCTGCCTTTGTCTTGTCGTCGATGGCCGGGGTGAGTCCGTCCGGGCCGACCCACGGTCCGTCGAAGGCGTTGGTGATCTCGGTGGTGTTGACCGTCAGGCCCTCGTAGTTCTTGAACTGACCGATGTAGCAGGAGATGCCGGCTTCGACAGCCTTCGGGCAGTTTTCCTTGAGCTCGGCCCACGTGGTGGGGGCCTTCTCGACGAGGTCCTTGCGGTAGTACAGGAACGCTGCGTTGGTGTTCTTCGGCGCTGCGTAGAGCTTGCCGTTGTAGGTGCCCGAAGCGACGGTCGACGGCAGGAGGCCGGACTCGTCGATCGCGAGGTCACCCTCGAGCGGCAGCAGCCAACCGTTTGCGGCGAACTGGGCGGTGTTGACGACGTCGACGCCGATGAGGTCGTACTCGTCGCTCTTGGCCTGCATGCGCTGGGTGATGTCGTCGACCTGCGCGTTGGCTTCCTTCGCCAGCGGCTTGAGCGTGACCTTCTCGTCCGGATGCTCGGCATTCCAGTCGGAGATGATGTTTTCGAGCGCCTCGTTCAGGGCATCCTGCCCCTCGACGATCGTGATGGGTCCGCGGCCTTCGCTCGAGGACGATCCCCCGGATGCGGCCGTGGTGCTGGTTCCGCTGTCCTTGTCCGAATCGGACGAACAGCCTGCCAGTACCAGCATGGACGCTGCCGTGGCTGCAATTGCAGCGCGGCGCATCGCCTTCGAGTTCAGAACCATGGATTCGCTCCCCGTATGTGTATGACAAATAGACGGTCACCGAGAGCCTGCTCACGGCATGCGCCATGAGTGCCGGCTCCCGGCATCGGCCCCTACTGTGGCACGAGACACCCCTACTTGTGGGTATTACGCCGAACCTGAATCGGTCATGTGTCGTTTGACAGGTCCACCTAACCCAGGCGACGCCCGTCGGTGGTGGCAAAAATGTGCACCTTCTCGGGGTCGACGCGCAGGTTGACGCGCTCGCCCTTCTGCGGCGGATTGCGCCAGTCACCACGCGAGACGATCTGCTGCAACCGTCCGCCGATCGTGGTCCGGCCGTAGACGTAGGCGTCCGAGCCCAGTTCCTCGACGACGTCGACCTCCATCGGCAGGCCTTCGGCTGCGATCTCGAGGTGCTCGGGGCGAATACCCAGAACAACCTCGGTTTCGACGACGCCGTTCATCGTCTCGCGCGGAACCGGAACGATCCCGTCACCGAATGCGACGCCGCCGTCGACGACGGGGAGGGTGAAGAGGTTCATCGCGGGTGAACCCATGAAGCCGGCGACGAAAACGTTCTTCGGCTTGTTGTACAGCTCGCGCGGCGAGGCGCACTGCTGCAGGATTCCCTTTTCGAGGACGGCGACGCGGTCACCCATCGTCATGGCCTCGACCTGGTCGTGGGTCACGTAAACCATCGTCGTCGCGAGGCGTCGTTGCAGCTGAGCGATCTGCGTACGTGTCTGCACACGGAGTTTTGCGTCGAGGTTCGAGAGCGGCTCGTCCATCAGGAAGACCTGCGGCTGGCGAACGATGGCGCGGCCCATCGCCACTCGCTGACGCTGGCCACCGGACAGCGCCTTGGGCTTGCGATCGAGGTACGGCTCGAGATCGAGCATCTTCGCGACCTCTTCGACGCGGGCGCGGATCTCCGTCTTGTTGGTTCCGGCGAGCTTGAGCGCAAAACCCATGTTCTCGGCCACCGACATGTGCGGGTACAGCGCGTAGTTCTGGAAGACCATCGCGATGTCGCGCTCTTTCGGCTCCTGACCGGTGACGTCGCGGTCGCCGATGAGGATGCGTCCACTGTGGACGTCTTCGAGCCCGGCGAGCATGCGCAGGGTGGTCGACTTTCCGCAGCCGGAGGGTCCGACGAGGACGAGGAACTCGCCGTCCTCGATCTCGAGGTCGAGCTTGTCCACTGCCGGAGTGTTCGATCCGGGGAACAGGCAGGTGGTGCTCTCGAAAGTCACTGAAGCCATGACGGGGTTGATCCCTTCTACCGGCAGGAACGTGCCGGACGATCCAAGTCGAGGGTGAGCGTGTGCGCTAGCAGCATAAACGTCCGTGTCGGCGCGCGAGCGTAGTCTTTCACGGTGAGTTCGGAGAAGATGCTGACCCGCATCGGTGCGCTGCTTCGCCAAGCGGAGTCCACCGACAATCCACACGAAGGTGAAGCCTTCATGGCTGCCGCTCAGCGGTTGGCCACCAGTTCCGCGATCGACCTGGCGGTCGCGCGTGCGCACACCGCGTCTTCGGAAAAGCGTGCGACGCCCACTCAACGGCTGATCACCATCGGCGAACCGGGCAAGCGCGGACTGCGAACGTACGCCCAGTTGTTCATCGCCATCGCCGCTGCCAACGACGTGCAATGCGACATCGCGCAGACGTCGGCCGTCATCTACGCCTACGGCTTCGCCGGCGACATCGACGTGTGCGAGGCCCTGTATTCGAGCCTGCTTTTTCAGATGGTGCGCGACTCCGATGCCTACGTGCGTTCCGGGGCGTACCGCGGCGAAACGTCCGTGCGGACCGTCGTCGAAACTCGTGGACGACGACGCGTCAGCACGCAGGTCCGCAAGCCGGTGGCCGGAGTGACGGCACGCCTGAACTTCCAGATGGCGTACGCGTCCCGCATCGGCTCTCGGTTGGCCGAGACGAAGCAGGAGACGGAGAAGACCGCGATCGCAGAATCTGCCACGTCGTCTTCCGAAACCGCACTCGTGCTGCGTAACAAGGAAATCGAGCTGAAGGACTACTACTCGTCCAACTCCAAAGCGCGTGGGACGTGGCGGGGCGGCGGCCGCGCAAGCGCCGGGCATTCCTCGCATGCTCGACGAGCGGGTGATCGGGCGGCGCGCTCCGCACGTCTGGGAAACCTTCCGGAGATCGGCGGGGTGCGCGGGCAGCTCGACTCGTGAGGGATACGCAGCGGAGCGCCGTTTACGAGGCAGAGACGTTGGTACGCACCATGTTCGATCGCGCCGACCAGCGCGGACTTCGGAGCGTCGAAGTCATGGGTTCCACCATCACCTTGCCGGTCGAGCGCAAATTCGGTTCCGTGGAGTCGGTCCAGGCGTACTGCGATCAGCTACTCGGGCTGAATTGGGTACGGGAGACCTGGACTCGCGCAACCATTCCGGTGTCCGTACGCTCCCGCGCCGGCAATGCCGCCGCTCACTACTCGAACGACGTCATCGCCGTCCCGGACGACCGTGACGGCCGGTGGGCGCTACGCGAATTCGTTGTCTTGCACGAACTTGCGCACCACCTCGGCGACCCCACTTCCGACGAGGCCTCCCACGGGCCCGAGTTCGTCGACCGCTATACGAGCCTGGTCGGCGAGATCATCGGACCCGAGGCGACCTTCGTTCTTCGAGCGATGTTTCTTGCCGGTGGTGTTCGAACGGACTAGATGTCAGCCCTCGGTGAACCGGGTGGTGTGCGAACCGGTCGGCTGGAATACTCGGCCTATGGATGCGCCGCGCAGACTGGTCCTGGTCAAGGGTGAGTCGGAACTCCCCGATCCGGCTGTCGCCGTGCGCAAACCCCCGCTGATTCGTGAAGCCTACGGACGAGTGCTGCGGGAGGTCAGACGCGATCAGGACCGAACTCTCGACGACGTAGCCGCAAAGGTCGGGATGTCGAAGCAGTACCTCTCAGAGATCGAACGGGGCAAGAAGGAACCGTCGTCGGAAATTCTGCGCGCCATCTGCGAAGCGCTCGGGATGCCGCTCGAGCACCTGCTGTTCCGAGCGGGCAACAGGATCGTTGCGCTCAACTCCCTCACTTTCGGACATTCTCCCGCACCGATCTCCGGTCCCGTCCTGATGGCGGCCTGATCAGTTCCCTTCGATGAGGGTGTCAGCCAATCCGTAGGAGATAGCGTCGTCGGCAGTGAAGATTCTGTCGCGATCGGTGTCCTTACGGAGCCGCTCGACGCTCTGACCGGTGTGCATACTCAGAATCGCCTCGGTCTGCTCCCGGATTCTCAGGATCTCGGCTGCTTGAAGCGCGAGGTCCGAGATGGTGCCGCTACCTTGCGTCGACGGTTGATGCAGCAGCACCCGCGAATGGGCAAGAACATGCCGATGGCCCGGAGTGCCTGCGGCCAGAAGCACTGCAGCAGCCGAAGCCGCTTGACCCATGCAGTACGTCGAAATCGTCGGCTTCAAGAACTGCATGGTGTCGTAGATCGCGAGCATCGCCGTGGTGGAACCGCCGGGAGAGTTGATGTACAAACCGATTTCGCGATCCGGGTTGTCGGCTTGCAGATGCAGCATCTGAGCCATCACGACGTTGGCGACGCCGTCGTCGATCTCTGTGCCGAGAAAGACGATGCGTTCGTTGAGCAGCCTGCTGAAGATGTCGAAAGATCGCTCACCCGTTGGTGTTCGCTCGATGACGCTGGGAATCGTGTACTGGGACATGACGTCACAATCCGATCTTGGGGAAGGTGGCTTGCGGTGCTATCTCGGCGAAGGACGTCACGACGCGGTCGACGATTCCGTACTCGCGCGCCTGCTCGGCGGTGAACCAGCGATCCCGATCGCTGTCGGTCTCGATCTCTTCGACGGTCCGGCCCGTTTCGGCGGCGAGGATTTCCTGCGATTGACGCTTCATCAGCTCGAGACTCTCGGCCTGGATCGCAATGTCCACCGCAGTGCCACCGATACCTGCCGAAGGTTGGTGCATCATGATGCGGCTGTGCGCCAGGCTGATTCGCTTGCCGTGGGTGCCGGAGCAGAGAAGCACCTGGCCCATGCTGGCGGCGAAGCCCATCGCGACCGTCACGACGTCGTTGGGGATGAGCTTCATCGTGTCGTAGATGGCCAGACCGGCAAACACCGATCCGCCAGGTGAATTGATGTAGAGCACGACGTCGCGCTTGGGGTCGGTGGTGGCGAGGAGCACCAGTTCCGAACACACACGTTCGGCCATGGCGTCGTTGACCTCGCCGGTGAGCAGAATCGTTCGCTGTCGGAAGAGCCTGTCTGTCAACAGGTCACGGTAGCCGGTATCGGTGGGCGCTTCAGTAGTCATGAATCCATTCCTACCGGCGCGGCAGTGCCGCGGCCCCGCCTGTCTGCTGTGGGCAGACCACCCCTGCTTTTACCCGCCCCCCCTGTTGCCTGCCCCCCCCTTTGCCTGCCCCCCTGTTTGAGCGAACGGCACGTTCAGTCGATCTAAGGCTCCGAAAGTACCGTTCGCTCGAAAAGGGGTGGGCACAAGATCGGGCAAACCCGTCACCTACGGCGGCGGTAGCGGTACCGCGCACACCCGGCCATGATGGGAGAAGACAACCATTCCTCTCGTCAGGAGCGTGGCATGACTCGTCCGGTACGCATCGGTGTTCAACTCCAACCCCAGCACGCACCCGATTACGGGTTGATACGCGACGCCGTCTTGCGGTCCGAGGACGCCGGGGTGGACATCGTCTTCAACTGGGACCACTTCTACCCGTTGACCGGCGATCCCGACGGCGCCCACTTCGAATGCTGGACCATGCTCGGCGCCTGGGCCGAGCAAACCGAACGCGTCGAGATCGGCGCCCTGGTCACCGGTGGTGGCTACCGCAATCCGGATCTACTCGCCGACATGGCGCGAACCGTCGACCACATCAGCGGTGGGCGCCTGATCCTCGGTATCGGTGCCGGCTGGTTCGAGAAGGACTACGACCAGTTCGGATACGACTTCGGCACTCCCGGTTCACGGCTGAAACTGCTTGGCGAATACCTCCCCCGCATCACGGGCCGCCTGGCGAAGGGCAACCCGCCGCCGACGCGCAACATCCCGGTCCTCATCGGCGGTGGCGGCGAGAAGAAGACCCTGCGCTTGGTCGCCGAGTACGCCGACGTCTGGCACAGCTTCGGCGACCGTGAGACACACCTGCGCAAGTCAGACATCCTCTCCGACCACTGCGCCGACGTGGGCCGGAACCCGCTGGAAGTAGAGCACTCGGTTCCGTGGCCTGGGCTCGAAAATGCAGCCGACCTGGTCGCCGACGGTGTCTCACTCTTCACCGTCGGCGTCAGCGGACCGGACTACGACCTCACGACGCTTGCCGAGGCCATCGGTTGGCGCGACGACAACACGCCGCCTGCGTTGAGCGGGCTGGCCTGAGCGGTACCAAGGACTTCGTCGTTGTCGGCGCCGAGAACGGGCGGCGCCGACGTCAGACGTGGCCTCTGGCCGGAGAAGTTGACCGGAAAGGCCACTTGCTTCAACGGTCCGAGCGTCGGATGGTCGACGGTTCCGACCATGCCGAGCGCGGCGGTGTGGGGATCGGAGTAGATCTCGTCGAGATGCCGGATCGGTGAGACCGGTACGGCGCGTTCGGCGAGAAGAGCGCACCAGTGTTCGACGGTCTCCGATGCGAAGGCGCTGGTGAGTTCTCGTTCCAGACTCTCGCGGTTCTCCACCCTGTCGCGGTTGTGGGCAAAACGCGGATCGGTGACCAGTTCACTCCTTCCAATGGCCTCGCACAGCGACGCCCACATCGCGTCGTTGCCGACAGCGACGACGAAGTACCCGTCGCTGGCAGGAAATGCTTGATACGGAGCAAGATTCGGATGACCGGAGCCCAACGCAGTCGGGCGCTCACCGGTGGCGAAGTAACTGGTCGCCCAGTTCACGTGCATCGCGAGTTGGCACTCGTACAGCGACGTGGTCACGTACTGTCCGCGTCCGGTCCGGCCTCGTTCGACCAACGCGGCCAGGACACCGACCAGTCCGAAAAGCGCTGCGCCCAAGTCTCCCAACGCAAACCCGGATTTCATCGGAGCACCACCCTGTTCACCGGTGAGCGACATGAGCCCACCCGCGGCCTGCGCGATCATGTCGTACCCCGGTTCGTCGCGCAGCGGTCCTTCCTCACCGAAGGCAGAGATGTGCAGGGTGATCAGATGCGGATATCGCTCGGACAGTGCCTGGTAGTCGAAGATCTTCTGTAATCCGCTGCCCGGCTTGAAGTTCTCCACGACTACATCGGTCTCTTCGAGCATGCGGTGGATGATCTCCTGTCCTTCGGTGGACTTGAGGTCGATCGTGACCGACTTCTTACCGCGGTTGATCGCGAGGTAGTAGGCGGCATCTACCCCGACGAAGGGAGGCCCCCACGAACGCGTGGGGTCGCCGCCTTCAGGGTGTTCGATCTTGGTGACGTCGGCACCGAGATCGGCAAGCGACATGGTTGCGTACGGCCCGGCAAGGATCTTCGACAGATCCAGAACACGGACGCCGGCGAGGGGTGTGGGACCTGTTGGAGAATTCACTGGTGAACCCCTGCTACGGAGAGGAACTCGGCTATGACGTCACGTGCATCATCCAGCTCGACGTCACCGCCGTCGGTGATCACGTCGAGATCGCCGAGCGCGGCCGACGGCACCTTCCCGGCAAGACCGGCCAGGTAGGAATTCGCCACCAGCAGTGACCGGTACCCATTACCGTGTCGGATGCCGTGGTCCGCAAGATCGAAAAGCAGCGTCGCCATGACGGCACGAGCCAACTCGTCGGCATACTTTGCGCTGGCGGCCTGGGCGGCATCGTCAGATCCGGAGATCAGACGATCTCCTTCCTCTACCAGTTCCTCCCAGCGCCGCAACAGAACTCCGGCACCGGCCTCGCAGTCCGGTCCGACGGTGGACAGGATGTCCGTCATCGCTCCCGCGACGGTGCGGTGCGAGCCGAACTTGCGCAGGCACCGAAGTACGTCCAGCGCAATGACATTGCTCGACCCTTCCCAGATCGAGCCCAAGTGGGCATCCCGCACTAGTCGCGCGTTGGCCCATTCCTCGATGTAGCCGTTTCCTCCGCGCACCTCCATGGCCTCGCCGGTGACCACCCGCGCGCGTTTGCAGACAAAGTGTTTGGCGATCGGTGTCAGTACCCTGATCAGTGCGCGCGCCTGTTCGTCGCCGCCGTCTGCTGCCTGAAGACACTGTGCGCTGTACGCGACCAGGGCCAGCGAAGCCTCGGCATCGAGTGCAAGGGGAAGAAGTGTCGCCCGCATCAGCGGCTGGTCGAAGAGCCTCTTACCGAACACGACTCGGCTCTTCGAATGTTCGACGGCTTCACGGACTGCTCGGCGCATGAGAGCGCTCGAACGCATCGCATTGGAGAGGCGAGACGTGTTGACCATCTCCGCCATCTGGCGGAACCCTCGATCGAGTTCACCGACCTGGAGTGCGTGCGCGCGGTTCAGCGTCACCTCGCCGCTCGGCATTGAACGCGTACCCAGCTTGTCCTTGAGACGATCGATCGTGAGGTTGTTGCGCTCGCCGGATCCCAAGGTCTTGGGCACCATGAACATTCCGACTCCACGCGTCGAACCATCCTGTCCGCCCGGGAATCTTGCGAGGGTGATGATCACATCGGCATCCGGGTTGGAGGCGAACCACTTCTTGCCCGTCAGAACCCATCCGTCACCGTCGCGCTCGGCGCGTGTTTCGGTGCAGGCGATGTCGGTGCCTGCCTGAATCTCGGTCATGAACATCGCACCCGTCTTCGCCTGCTCGGGGTCCGTCGACGTCAACGCGTCGATCCAGGGCGAGAACACGGCCGGATCACCGAACATACGCAGGGTCCGCGCAGCAGCATCTGTCATCGACACCGGGCAGGCCAGCCCGAACTCTGCCTGCACGAAGATGTACGACGCGAGGTACTTCGCGAGTGGCGGATGCACGGAGTCCCATCCGTGCAACCCTTTTCGGTGCGACATGGCGGACAGGCCGTACTCGTTGTACGCCGCCCGGCACAGTTCCAGGTAGGCCGGGTGATAGGAAATCCGGTCGACGCGGTCACCGGCCTTGTCGAATTGCTGCAGCACCGGCGGGTTCTTGTCTGCGATGTCGGCAAGCTCGGACAAACGGCCGGCGGCATCTCGGCCCAGTCGGTCGAGCAATCCGTTCAACGTCTCTCGGTCCGCCCCGGCGGTCCATCTGTCCACTACCGCTGTCAGAGCGGGGTCGGTGTGTGCAAAGTTCATCAGTGGTCAACGCCTTTCAGGGTGGAAGCATCGGTCATGTTCGAGGAGCTCGTCGACTCCAGCCCTTGCCCGTGCAGCGCACTCCTGCGCAACAATGCAGTCATACAGACAAGGGAGAGAACGACATACACGAGCCCTAGAGCTACGACCGGCCAGATCGAGTTGGTTCGCGTCAGCAGATACTGGCTGACCATCGGGGCCGTTCCGGCAAAAATGGCGGTCGACAATTGGTACGACAGAGAGATGCCGGTATACCGAACATTGGTGGGGAAAACCTGCGCCAGGATGCCGGCCAACGCGGCGTAATACATTGCGTGAGGCGCCGTCGCGAGGACCATACCCAGAATCGCCAAGGGCACGGAGCCCGTCTGAACCAGCACGAACATCAGTGGTAGGAGCACGATCTCCGGAAGCAGCATCCAACGGACCGCTTTCGACGGATCGATCCGCGTGGCCAGCACAGCGCCGAAAGGCTGTACGAGCGCCTGGGCTACCAGTGCCACGGTGATCACGAGGAGGAAGTCACTACGCTCGAAGCCGAGATCCGTTGTCGCCCAGGAGAGCGCAAAGGTTGTCTTGACGTACGTGATGGCAACACCGGCAACCACAGCGCCGACGCCGAGGGCAAGTTCGACGGGATGCGACCGCAACACTTCGACCAGCGGCATCCGTGTACGCTCCTGTGCCGCAACAGCCTTCTTCATCTCGGGTGTCTCGGAGATGTGCAGACGGATGTAGAGAGCGACGATCACCAAAGCTGCGGATCCGAGGAACGGCAGACGCCAACCCCACGACTCGAACACGGAATCCGACATCAACGTCAGGCCGAGGAAGGCCAGCGTCGCGAGCAGGTTGCCGACCGGTGAACCCTGCTGCGCAAACGCACCGTAGAGCACCTTTTTCTTCGGGGGAGCGAACTCGGTGGCGATCAATACGGCGCCACCCCATTCGCCGCCCATGGCAATGCCCTGGAGAACACGCAGTGCCACAAGCAGTATCGGTGCCCAGATCCCGATCTGGGAGTACGTAGGGAGGAGGCCGACACCGACGGTTCCCAACCCCATGAGCGCGAGGGTGATGATCACGGCGTTCTTGCGACCGAACTTGTCTCCGAAATGACCGAACACCACTCCGCCGACCGGACGCGCCACGAATCCCACGGCAAAAGTCGCGAAGGCTGCGAGTGTTCCCACCGCCGGCGACGCATCCGGGAAGAACAGCGGGCCGAGCACCAAGGCGGATGCGGTTCCGTAGATGTAGAAGTCGAACCACTCGATAGTCGTTCCGACAAACGCCGTGATTCCGGCCTTGCGTGCCTGTTTGGTGTTGTATTCAGGCGGATTGGTGTCTTGACCTGGGTGTTGATCCACGGTTCTCCCTGATTCTCGCGTCGGGCATCACCAAGGGATGCAATGTGAGGCGTGAATCACTATCGTCCGAAATCCATGTAGAGTCCAAGACTTAGTTCGACTTATTTATGTGGGAGAACCACATAATGAAACCCGGGAGGAGCGACGTGGAACTGCGTCAACTGCGCGCGTTTCTCGCAGTCGCCGACGAACTTCATTTCGGCCGGGCCGCCGAGCGACTCCACATCGGCCAGTCCCCGCTCAGCCAGACCATTCGGGCGCTCGAGCGTGAACTGGGCACCGACCTGTTCGTCCGGACCACCAGATCAGTGCAACTGACAGCCGCCGGCGAAGCCTTGGTCACGCCCGCACGGATCATCGAAGCGCAGATCGCCGTGGTACGAGAAATCGCATCGGCCGCGTCGACTGGCGAGACGGGCCGTGTCACAGTGGGTTTCGGCGGAACAGGCGGCTACACCGTCCTGTCGGCCCTCACACGGTCCTTGGCCGACTCCCATCCGGGAATCGAACTGGAACTACGGCCGCAGATGTACTCGGGTGAGGTGCTCGACGCTCTCCGACGCGGAGCACTGGACATGGGCATAGTCGGCCTGCCCATTCCGCGCGGATTCGAGACTCACACTGTGCGGGAGGAAACCTTGATGGTCGCGGTTCCTGCCAGGCATCACCTCGGTACGCATGACTCGGTGTCACCGGAAGACCTGGCAACCGAGCGATTCGTGATGTATCCCGCCGAGCACGGCTCGGTGGTGCGCGATGCAACGTTGTCCGTTTGCGCCACAGCAGGTTTCACGCCCACCATCGCACACGAAGCCCCCGATCCGTACAGCCTGTTGGCCATGGTCGGAGCGGGGGTCGGGATCGCCGTCGTCGTGGAGTCGACGGCGCATCTGTCCATGGACGGGGTCGTGTACCTGCCGATCGCCGGGGCCACGCCCACGCTGAAAATCGCGATGGCATGGCGACCCAACAATCCGACGCCGGCAGTACACACCGTCACCAGGGTACTGAGGGAGCAGCCTTAGGCTCTCGCGAGAACTCCGGCGAAATCTGTTCCCACAGGCAGAGTTCCGTACTCGTGACCACGGTCGGCGCCGAGGCGAGCGGCAATGAACGCATCGGACGAGGCGGCCGGGGAGTGGCGCACCATGAGCGAAGCCTGCAGTGCCAACGCCATAGCCTCGACGACGGTCCGAGCGCGGAGTTGAGCGTCGGCAGGTGCCATCGTGGCGAGCTCACCGAGTTGGCGTCGTACTCGATCGAGGTGCTGATCGAGGACCGGGTTGTTGCCGCGGGCGAGGTTGATCTCGTGGTCGAAGGCGGCAACGGAGTCGGGTTCACGGGTCATCGCGCGCAGGACGTCGAGCGCGATGACGTTGCCCGACCCCTCCCACACGGCCATGACGGGCTGCTCACGGTAGCGACGGGCAAGCGGGAAGTCCTCGGTGTAACCGTTGCCGCCCAGGCACTCGAGGGCTTCGTAGGAGTGGTGCGGGCCGCGCTTGCAGATCCAGTACTTCGCAACAGCCGTCGCGAGTCGGCGGAACGCCTTTTCCTGCTCATTCGCGTCCTCGTCCTGCGCACGGGCCAATCGCAGTGCGGTGATGGTCGCGGCCTCGGATTCGAGAGCCAGGTCGGCGAGCACCGACGTCATTGCGGGCTGATCTGCCAGGACGGCACCGAAAGCGCTGCGGTGCCGTGCATGCCACACCGCTTCGGCCACCGACTGACGCATACCTGCCGTGCTGCCGAGGATGCAGTCGAGTCGCGTCTGGGACACCATTTCGATGATGGTCCGCACGCCACGACCCGGTTCGCCGATCATGGTGCCGACGGTGCCGTCGAGTTCGATCTCGGACGACGCGTTGGACTTGTTGCCCAGCTTGTTCTTCAGACGCTGGATACGGAAGACGTTGCGTGTGCCGTCAGGCAGGATGCGGGGGAGAAGGAAGCAGGAAAGTCCCTCGCCGGCAGCACCTTCGGCCTGAGCGAGAACCAGGAAGGCGTCAGACATCGGCGCGGAGCAGAACCACTTGTGTCCGGTGAGGAGGTAGTCCGCACCCGGGCCGCCACGTCCGGCCGGCTTGGCGATGGTCGTGTTGGCTCGCACGTCGGAGCCACCCTGCTTTTCCGTCATCGACATTCCGAAGATCGCGGATGCCTTTCCGGGAGCATCCAACTCGGGGGTGTAACTCCGAGAAAGGGCACGCGGGGTCCAGATGGCGGCTACATCGGGTTGCAGCTCGAGCGAGGGGATCACAGCGTGCGTCATGGAGATTGGGCACGCGTGGCCCGGTTCGACCTGGGAGAACAGCATGAATGCCGCGGCCCGAGCCACGTTGGCACCCGGCTTGGGGTCAGCCCAGGCAGAGGTGTGAGCACCGTGCGCAACGGCGGCAGAGATGATCCGGTGATACGA
Source organism: Rhodococcus sp. 008 (assembly GCF_001682295.1). Classification (NCBI taxonomy): domain Bacteria; kingdom Bacillati; phylum Actinomycetota; class Actinomycetes; order Mycobacteriales; family Nocardiaceae; genus Rhodococcus; species Rhodococcus sp. 008. The sequence continues at coordinate 2,106,250 of NZ_CP012749.1, forward strand.
CGGATGGTATTCGACCTCGTCGATGCGGTTTCCCCAGCGATCGAAGGTCTTCAATTCGGGGATCACCGTGTTGGCCAGCTCGGCGTCGTGCTGGAACCCGGCACTGCCGACCAGTTCACCGATATCGGTGAGTTCACTGGTGGCCCAATCGGCGTCGTGACGCGCGACGCCTTCGGCCAGGACCGTATCGAGCAGGAACTCGTTGACGTCCGTGCGCGGTACCGACTGGTTGAGCACTGCATGGGTGCGATGCGGAGCCGGGTGGGTGACGGTCTTCTCGGAAATATCAGTCATGACAGGCCTTTCAGCTCGCTGCGCGGATGAGGTGCTTCTGGATCTTGCCGGTCGGTGTACGCGGAAGAATCGTCGCGAACACCACTTCACGCGGAATCTTGTAGCGCGCCAACTTGTCCGAGAGGTAGTCCTTGATGTCGTCGGCGCTGATGACATCCGGTTCACGCCAGACGACGTGCGCGACGACGGTCTCGCCCCATTCTTCGTTGGGTTTTCCGACAACGGCGACGTCGACGACGTCCGGGTGGCCGGAGATCACGTCCTCGACCTCCTTGGAGTAGACGTTCTCACCGCCCGTGATGATCATGTCCTTCGCGCGGTCGACGATGAAGAGGTAGCCGTCCGCATCCTTGCGCGCCAGATCGCCGGTGCGATACCAACCGCCGTCGGCAAATGCAGCCTTCGTGGCAGCGGGGTCGTCGAGGTACCCCTGCATGACGGTGTCGGCGCGCAGCCAGATCTCACCGATCTGATCGGGCTCCGCGTCGGTGCCGTCATCGGCAACCAGGCGCAGGTCGACGCCGGCCAGCGCGACGCGGCCGATCGAGCCCGCCTTGCTCAACTGCTCTTCGGGGTACAGCACGGTGCCCACTGGCCCGGTCTCGGTCATGCCGTAGACCTGCCGGAATTCGGTGGTGCCGTACGACTCCACCAGTCGCCGAGCGACATCCGCGCCGATCGGTCCCCCACCGTACAACCACGCACGAACGCTTCCGAGGTTGTAGTCGGCAAAGTTCGGCACGAGGTTGAGTGCAGTGGTGTAGATGACCGGCGGGCCGAAGCAGAGGGTAATGCGTTGTTCCTGAACTGTTTCCAGGAATTTGACGGGATGGTACTCGCGCAGCAGCACGACGGTTCCGCCCATGTAGAGCGTGGACATGAACCAGTTGTTGAGCGGGGAAGCATGCCAGATCGGCACGGCCATGAGCAGTCGCTCGTCCCGAGTCGTCGACACGGCGAGGGCCGCGGTGACGGCAACACCGACGACGTTGCGGTGGCTGTGGACGCAGCCCTTGGGCGAGCCGGTAGTCCCCGAGGTGTAGAGGATTTCAGCCGGATCGTTCTCGTCGATGTCGATACCGTCGACGCCCTCCTGGCGGGTGATGGCGTCGTCGAAGAAGTCGAAACCGTCTGCGACAGAGTCCGTGCTGATCAGCTTGGCCGTTGTCTCCAGTCGACCGACAACCGGCGCCAACTCACCGTCGAAGACGCACACCGACACCTTAGCGTGTCCCAGCACGTAGGCAACTTCCGGAGTCTGCATCTTGTGGTTGATGGGGACCACGACGGCGCCCAAGCGCCAGGCACCGAGCATCGCGTACACGAATCCTGGAGTGTTGTAACACATCAGCGCGACGCGGTCGCCCGGCTGCACGCCCAGCGACTGCAAATAGCCTGCGGCGCGTCGACTTCCGTCCTGAACCTGGGAGTACGTGTGATCGTGACCATCGAATATCAGGAAGGGTTTGTCCGGGGTCTTGGTGACGTTGCTGTCGAATACGCGAACGATATTCATCGAAGTCCTTGTCGGAGAATCACGCTCGAAGAGAGTTCATTCCATCGAGCTGTTGAGTACGGCGTCGGGTATCTGGAGGGTGGCGAAGATGACGGCAACCGCCTCCTCGAGGGAGTAGCCGAAGCTCTCGCCGGTGGCAGTCTTCTGGATGACGAGGCCGAAGATCGCAGACCAGAAGGCCTTGGACTCGACGTCGATGCCCGCGCGCAGCTGCCAGCCGGTGCGGATCAAGGTACGGAGGAGGGCGGTTTCGCCCGAGGAGTGCAGAGTGCGAAGCGTTTCGGAGATCAGGTCGCGGAGTTCACCACGACGACCCGTCATCATCATCGCTTCCACGAAGAGTTCGACGCTGGGAGCGCCCGAGCCCAGGAGGGATCCGACCAGCTTCTCGGTGTAATCGCCGACCGTGTCGGCGTCGGCGGCATCGACCTCGGCACGCTTGCCTGCGCGCAGAACGGCCGCGCACGCCACCTCGACGAAGAGCTTTTCTTTGGAGCCGTAGTAGTAGGTCACCTGGTTGGGATGGGCGCCGGCGGCCGTGCAGATCTGCGCGATGGAGACGCTGTCGCCGTGCTCGAGGAACAGCTCGGTTGCGGCGTTGAACAGCGCCATGCGCGTCTGCTTGCCCGACTCACGCGTCGCGCGCGCTGCGGGAACTGCCTCGGTGGCCATCACGAACTCCTACTTGTTTGTACAACAAACAATAACTCGGCGTTGTTTGTATGGCAAACAATTTCTTCCCGACGCGATGACATGTCGACTTCTATCGACATGTCTGATGTGCGGGATTACTCTCTGAACATCGAGCACCCGAGAACTTCGGCTTTTCTGCGAGGAGGCGCCCTGCAATGCTCGCGCGATCCGGCTTCTCCCTGCCCACACGCACGACTCTCACGGGCGACTGGGCAGATTTGTTGCGCGAGCATTTTGTCGCGCTCGACGTATCCGATATCGGAGACGGCGATCGATTCAGCGGGGCCGTCCACTCGGCCCAACTCGCACACGTTCGGGTATCCGCAGTTCAATCGATGGAACAACGAATAGTCCGTAGCAACAGCCTCATCAAAAGCGACGGTGCGGACTATCTGCAGATCGGGATGATCCGCCGCGGTAGCGCGGTAGTGCGCCAAGACGACCGCGAATGCGTCCTGCGACGTGGCGACTACGTCCTGTACGACACCACGCGCCCCTTCGATTGGCAGATCGAGGGACACGCACACGACGGCATCTGGGGACTCGAGGTGTTCACCTGGCCACGGTCGTACCTGTCGCTCAGCGACGCGGAGGTCACGAGCCTGACCGCCATCGCCTTCGACGGACACGCGGGCCTGAGTGGCCTGCTCGGTCGCTTTCTTCACGATCTTGCCTCCGTCCGCATGACGTCCGACGCAAGCGGAGACGAAGAGGAAGTCGTCAACGAGATCGGCAACCTGGTCAAGTCCGTTCTTCACACAACTGCGCGACCGATCACCTCACGGCGAACCAGCCTCTACGAATCCGCCCTGTCGGTCATAGACGCCCGCATCGCAGACCCGGCCCTGTCTCCGGTGGACATCGCGGGATCAGTCAAAGTCTCCATTCGCCAGTTGCACCGAGCCTTCGCCGAACACGGCACAACGGTGTCGCGTTCGATTCGCAGCCGTCGACTCGACGGTTGCCGTCGTGAGATCGTGCAACGCCACGGAGTAGAGCGGTCGCTGACCCAGATTTCTCACCGCTGGGGATTCACCGACCTGGCCGCCTTCAGTCGCGCATTCAAGACGGAGTTCGGGATCAGCCCGCGGCAATACCGGTCGCAAGCAGTGGCCCCCACAAGTACTGCCCGCTGATCTGTAACATCCTCGGACACTTAACCATTCAACATGATGTTCAAAACGTTCTGTCGCCGACGCCTATCCACAATTCTCGGCGCGGTAGGCCAAGTATCGGGCGCTGACGGCCAAGTTTGCTCGGCTGAGCGGGCGTAGATTTTCGGCACGGCGTTGCCAAGTGCCAGGCACCCGATTCGACCACCTACATCACAGGGAGCACTCATGGAATCTGCAATCGGCGAACACCTTCAATGCCCGCGCACTCTGACCAGGCGGGTTCCGGATACCTATACGCCACCGTTTCCCATGTGGGTCGGGCGCGCAGACGACACATTGCACCAGGTCGTGATGGGCTATCTCGGCGTACAGTTCCGCGGCGAGGATCAGCGCCCGGCAGCACTGCAGGCGATGCGGGATATCGTCGCCGGCTTCGACTTGCCGGACGGACCGGCACACCACGATCTCACCCATCACATCGACAACCAGGGCTACGAGAACCTGATCGTGGTCGGTTACTGGAAAGATGTTTCTTCCCAACATCGTTGGAGCGCATCACCTCCAGTATCCTCCTGGTGGGAGTCCGAAGACCGCCTGTCGGACGGATTGGGGTTCTTCCGCGAGATCGTGGCACCGAGAGCCGAACAATTCGAAACGCTCTACGCGTTCCAAGACGACCTCCCCGGAGTGGGAGCTGTCATGGACGGTGTCAGCGGCGAAATCAACGAGCACGGCTACTGGGGTTCGATGCGCGAGCGGTTTCCGATCTCCCAAACCGACTGGATGCAGGCCTCGGGCGAACTACGGGTCGTCGCCGGTGACCCCGCCGTAGGTGGACGCGTAGTAGTGCGGGGACACGACAACATCGCACTGATCAGGTCCGGGCAGGACTGGGCCGACGCGGAAGCAGACGAGCGCAGCCTCTACCTGGACGAAATCCTGCCCACTCTTCAATCGGGCATGGACTTCCTCCGCGACAACGGCCCGGCCGTCGGGTGCTACAGCAACCGATTCGTACGCAATATCGACATCGACGGAAACTTCCTCGACTTGAGCTACAACATCGGCCACTGGGCCTCCCTCGACCAACTCGAACGGTGGTCGGAATCCCACCCGACCCATCTACGGATCTTCACGACGTTCTTCCGGGTGGCCGAGGGCCTGTCGAAATTGCGTCTCTACCATGAGGTCTCGGTATTCGATGCCGCCGATCAGCTCTACGAGTACATCAATTGCCATCCCGGGACCGGAATGCTGCGCGACGCGGTGATCACCGCCGAGCACTGACCGAAGTCGCCGGCAATCTTCGGCCACATTCTTTCCCTCGGAGGCAACTCGAGATATGTTGACGGGTGTCGACATATCTCAGTAGAGACCATCGAGGAAGCGCGGACAGCAGACAGTGACTACTCAACGAAACGAAGAGTTGGCGTTTGCTGTGCTGGCCGACCAAGTGCGTCGACAGATTCTCGACACGCTGGCTACACACGGCGAGTGCAACGCGGGCTTCATCAGCGATCAAATTTCGACGGTCGGTCGCACCACGGTATCCACACATCTCAAGGCGCTGCGGTTGTCCGGCGTGATCGTCGAACGGCGTCAAGGACGTCATCGCCTGTTCTCGATAGATCCATCGGGGCCCGCCAACGATGCACTCCAGTTCCTGCGCGACGTCCTCGGGCGAGCGCTGGAAGCAGGTTCGAACGCCTCCGAGTTGCCGGCCACTGCGACTGAGGATTCAGACGTCGCATCGGTGCGTCGCCGAGCGTGAGGCCTTGTTGAGCCCCAGCACCTATTTCAGGCAGGAAGTAGAACGTGCCAGGTCTCTCCGTAACGGCACAGATCGTGACGACCGACCCACCAGGGTCAGCCTTCGAGCGCCTCGAAACGGGGCAACTGCTCGAACTCGAATGTGAGCAACTGACGGTCGGGGCCGCTGCCGCCATCTCCCTTCCCGTCGGCGACGGCGCACGCGCAGATCCAGTCGGAATGCCGATCACGCTGTTGGGATACGTCGCCGGCGTGAAGCGGGGCCGATCGGTCGTGATCGTGCACCACCAACCGTGGCGCGGCCGCCTGACGATCCGGTTCTTTCCCGACGGCGCCGGGACCCGGATCGTTCTCGAGTCCAGCCTCGATCAGGACGGCATTTCCTGGCTTGCCAACAAGCGCGGATTCGCTCCACCCGAACCTCCGCGTTCCGACCGACATCGGATCGGGCTGCTGGTCAGCAAATCCGGCCCGGCAGCTGTATTCGCCCAGGCGACAGAAACACTCGCAGCCCTGGCCGTGGAAGAAATCAATGCCGACGGCGGCATCGGCGGCGTTCTCGTCGACTTGGTGATCGGCGATGACGCTTCCGACTCGGCGGCCGGAGCGGCGACCGCACTGCGATTGGTGAAAAGCGGATGTCGCGCCGTTTTCGCGTGCGTGACATCGTCGACCTTCAATGCCGCTGCATCTGCATTGCAGAACACCGGTGTGCTGTTGGTGCACACAGTTCTCAACGAGGGAGGTCGATCGCGTCCGGGAGTCCTTCGATTGGGTGAGCGACCACTCGACCAGACGCGAGCAGGTATACCCGCAATGATGTCCGAGACCGGTTCTCGCACTTGGTTCCTGGTCGGCCAGCAGTATTCGTGGTCGTTCGGAGCGCATTGGGCGGCCCGGCGTGTGATCGCCGAATCCACAGGTTCGGTGGCCGGCGAAGTCTACGTACCGTTGGGGACAACCGACTTCTCACGCATCATCGAGTCGATAGCCGACTCCGGGGCCGAACTGATTCTTTCCACCCTGGTGGGCCATGACGAGGTCTTCTTCGAACGACAATGCGCCCAGCACGGACTGCGGGCCACCACGCGGACGTTTGCATTGGTCCTCGACGAGGCCACTCAGCAGCTCATCGGCAATTCCGATGCCGACGGAGTCTGGGCGGCATTCGGCTACTTTCAATCCGCAGCCGGCGATCACGACCTCGAAAAGCGATACAGCGCGAGCTCGAACGAACTCCTGCCTCCGCTCAGTTCCCTGTCGGAGACAACATACGAAGCGATCGTCGCTTACGCACGCGCAGTCGAACGAACGTCGGCAGGCGATCCGGAAACAGTACTTCGGCAGCTTGTCACGACATCGAAAAGCTCTACGAACAACGGCGTTCCACTGCATCGACCGATTCTGCTCGCTGAATCACGCCGTGGGCGCCTGTACCCCCGCTCTCTCTGAGCGCGCGTAACCCGAACTTAACGAGTCAATATGTCGATACCTATTGACGCAATTATGGATCCGGCCCTAGTCTGAAAGACAAGTGAAGCCGATCACATCAGGAGCACACTTCTCATGGCGACAATCCGACCTGACGACAATGCAATAGACACCGCCGCAAGGCATTACGGCATCACTCTCGACCAGTCAGCCCGGCTCGAGTGGCCGGCACTGATCGACGGAGCACTGGGCTCCTACGACGTCGTCGACCAGTTGTACGCCGACGAGGCAACCCCGCCGACCACGTCACGTGAGCACACGGTGCCAACAGCGAGCGAAAATCCTTTGAGCGCTTGGTATGTGACCACAAGCATCCCGCCGACGTCGGACGGCGTCCTGACCGGCCGACGCGTGGCGATCAAGGACAACGTGACCGTGGCCGGAGTTCCGATGATGAACGGGTCTCGGACAGTAGAGGGGTTCACTCCGTCTCGCGACGCGACTGTGGTCACTCGACTACTAGCGGCCGGTGCAACCGTCGCGGGCAAAGCTGTGTGTGAGGACCTGTGTTTCTCCGGTTCGAGCTTCACACCGGCAAGCGGACCGGTCCGCAATCCATGGGACCCACAGCGTGAAGCAGGTGGATCATCCGGTGGCAGTGCGGCTCTCGTCGCAAACGGTGACGTCGATTTTGCCATCGGCGGGGATCAGGGCGGATCGATCCGGATCCCGGCGGCATTCTGCGGCGTCGTCGGACACAAGCCGACGTTCGGGCTCGTCCCGTATACCGGGGCATTTCCCATCGAGCGAACAATCGACCATCTCGGCCCGATCACACGCACGGTCCACGATGCCGCACTGATGCTCTCGGTCATCGCCGGTCGCGACGGTAACGACCCACGCCAAGCCGACAGCGTCGAAGCAGGTGACTATCTGTCCACCCTCGACTCCGATGTGGATGGTCTGCGAATCGGGATCGTTCGAGAAGGTTTCGGGCACGCGGTCTCACAGCCCGAGGTCGACGACGCAGTCCGCGCAGCGGCACACAGTCTGTCCGAAATCGGTTGCACGGTAGAGGAAGTAAACATCCCGTGGCACCTACATGCTTTCCACATCTGGAACGTGATCGCCACGGACGGTGGTGCCTACCAGATGTTGGACGGCAACGGATACGGCATGAACGCCGAAGGTTTGTACGATCCGGAACTGATGGCACACTTTGCTTCTCGACGCCTTCAGCACGCCGACGCTCTGTCCGAAACCGTCAAACTGGTGGCTCTGACCGGCCACCACGGCATCACCACCCTCGGCGGCGCGAGCTACGGCAAAGCCCGGAACCTCGTACCGCTCGCCCGTGCCGCCTACGACACTGCCTTGAGACAATTCGACGTCCTGGTGATGCCCACACTGCCCTACGTCGCATCCGAACTACCGGCGAAGGACGTGGATCGTGCAACCTTCATCACGAAGGCTCTCGGGATGATCGCCAACACAGCACCGTTCGACGTGACCGGACATCCGTCCCTGTCCGTTCCCGCCGGCCTGGTGAACGGGCTTCCGGTCGGAATGATGATCACCGGCAAGACCTTCGACGATGCGACGGTCCTCCGGGTCGGGCGCGCATTCGAAAAGCTTCGCGGCGCGTTTCCGACGCCTGCCGACCACATCTCCGACTCTGCACCACAACTCAGCCTCACCTAGTTCTGTATCCGCACTTGCACAACAAATTCCACCGATTCACACATGATCAGCCCGCATAGAAAAGGTGAACCAGATGTCAGTAACGATCGACCACACAACGGAGAACGCCGCACCGGCCCAGGCGCCGGTCTCCGACCGGGCGTGGGCCCTGTTCCGCGCACTCGACGGTAAGGGATTGGTACCCGACGGTTACGTCGAGGGATGGAAGAAGACCTTCGAGGAGGACTTCAGTCCAAGGCGCGGAGCGGAATTGGTCGCGCGGGCGTGGACCGACCCCGAGTTCCGGCAGTTGCTTCTCACCGACGGTACCGCCGCGGTTGCCCAGTACGGATATCTGGGCCCCCAGGGCGAGTACATCGTGGCAGTCGAAGACACCCCGACCCTCAAGAACGTGATCGTGTGCTCGTTGTGTTCATGCACCGCGTGGCCCATTCTCGGCCTGCCCCCTACCTGGTACAAGAGTTTCGAATACCGTGCGCGAGTGGTGCGTGAGCCACGGAAGGTTCTCTCCGAGATGGGAACCGAGATCGCGTCGGACGTCGAGATCCGCGTCTACGACACCACCGCCGAAACTCGCTACATGGTTCTCCCGCAACGTCCCGCAGGCACCGAAGGCTGGAGCCAGGAACAGCTTCAAGAGATCGTCACCAAGGACTGCCTGATCGGCGTCGCAGTCCCGCAGGTCCCCACCGTCTGATCACCCCGACAAGAAAGAAGCACACCATGGATGGAGTACACGATCTTGCCGGAGTTCAAGGCTTCGGCAAAGTCCCGCATACCGTCAACGCCGACATCGGCCCCACCTTCCACGCCGAGTGGGAACACCTGCCGTACAGCCTGATGTTCGCCGGTGTCGCCGAACTCGGGGCATTCAGCGTCGACGAAGTTCGATACGTCGTCGAGCGGATGGAACCACGCCACTACATGATGACCCCGTACTACGAGAGGTACGTCATCGGCGTCGCGACACTGATGGTCGAAAAGGGAATCCTGACGCAGGAAGAACTCGAAAGCCTTGCAGGGGGACCGTTCCCACTGTCGCGGCCAAGCGAATCCGAAGGGCGTCCGGCACCCGTCGAGACGACCACCTTCGAAGTCGGTCAGCGAGTACGCGTGCGCGACGAGTACGTTCCGGGGCATATTCGAATGCCTGCGTACTGCCGCGGACGAGTGGGAACCATCTCTCATCGGACTACCGAGAAGTGGCCGTTTCCCGACGCAATCGGCCACGGGCGCAACGACGCCGGCGAAGGACCGACGTACCACGTGAAGTTCGCCGCCGAGGAATTGTTCGGTAGCGACACCGACGGCGGCAGCGTCGTAGTCGACCTTTTCGAGGGTTACCTCGAGCCTGCGGCCTGATCGTCCAACATTCCGGGCGGCGGTCACGCGATCACAGCGTTTCGCGTGACCGCCGCCTGATCACAGCAATTCTCTCATTCGGAAGGACACTGGAAATCATGGTCGACACACGACTTCCGGTCACGGTGCTGTCAGGTTTCCTGGGCGCCGGGAAGACGACACTACTCAACGAGATCCTGCGAAATCGAGAGGGTCGGCGGGTCGCGGTGATCGTCAACGACATGAGCGAAATCAACATCGACAGTGCAGAAGTCGAGCGTGAGATCTCGCTCAGTCGCTCCGAGGAGAAACTGGTCGAGATGACCAACGGCTGCATCTGCTGCACTCTGCGAGAGGATCTTCTTTCCGAGATCAGTGCCTTGGCCGCCGATGGCCGATTCGACTACCTACTCATCGAATCTTCGGGCATCTCCGAACCGCTTCCCGTCGCAGAGACGTTCACATTCATCGATACCGACGGCCACGCCCTCGCCGACGTCGCCCGACTCGACACCATGGTCACCGTCGTCGACGGCCACAGTTTTCTGCGCGACTACACGGCTGGGGGCCGCGTCGAAGCCGATGCCCCGGAAGACGAACGAGACATCGCGGATCTGCTTGTCGATCAGATCGAATTTGCCGACGTCATCCTGGTGAGCAAGGCCGATCTCGTCTCGCACCAGCACCTGGTCGAATTGACCGCAGTCCTGCGCTCTTTGAACGCATCCGCTGCGATAGTTCCGATGACGCTCGGTCGCATCCCACTCGACACGATTCTCGACACCGGTTTGTTCTCGCTCGAAAAGGCTGCACAGGCCCCCGGATGGTTACAAGAACTCCAAGGTGAACACATCCCCGAAACCGAAGAGTACGGAATCAGTTCGGTGGTGTACCGCGAGCGCGCACCCTTCCACCCCCAACGGCTGCATGATTTCCTCAGCAGCGAGTGGACCAACGGAAAGTTACTTCGGGCCAAGGGCTACTACTGGAATGCCGGCCGGTTCACCGAGATCGGGAGTATTTCTCAGGCCGGTCATCTCATTCGCCACGGATACGTCGGCCGTTGGTGGAAGTTTCTACCCCGTGACGAGTGGCCGGCCGACGATTACCGTCGTGACGGAATCCTCGACAAGTGGGAAGAACCCGTCGGAGACTGCCGACAAGAACTCGTCTTCATCGGCCAATCCATCGACCCGTCTCGACTGCACCGAGAACTCGACGCGTGTCTACTCACCACAGCCGAGATCGAACTCGGGCCAGACGTGTGGACCACCTGGAGCGACCCTCTGGGCGTCGGCTATACCGACCAGACCGTTTGATATTGGTCCGGTTTGCCGTAAGTTGTGCGCAATGGGGGTATCACGCAACCGAACTCGGGCGTTGTTGATCGTCGCGGCGATCGCAGCCGGGACCGTGGCCGCGGTGACGCCGGCGGGGGCCACCTGGACAGTCGCGCCGATGTGCGGCGAGTGGCGGGTCGAAACCGTAGCGCAAGGGTTGGAACAGCTCGAAAACCTCGAGCCCGATGACAACGGCGGGTTCTACCTCTCCGGCGAGTCGAAGATCTATCACGTCGACGCCGCAGGACAGGTACGAACTGTCCTCGACGACATGGCTGCCCCTGGCGGTTTGCAACTCGACGGTTCGAGGCTGTCCTTCCTCACCAGACAGGACGGCAAGCTGTGGCACCTGGACACCTCGACGGATCAGCTGTCCGCACCCGTCGACTTCGCGGGCAACGGCCTGCTCCGGCTTCCCGACGGCGATCTGCTGACCACGTGGGTCGGAACAGAAGGAGGTCCGCCAAAGGGCGTCTCGCGCTATCTGCACGACTCCGGAGCCGTCGTTCCCAATTGGTCGACAGTGCCGCGTTCGGAGGGACTCGCGCTCAGTCCGGATCATCGAGCCGTGTACACCGATGACCTGTTCACCGGTCAGATCATTCGAGTGCCCTTGGATCCCCCTGACGCGTGGACAGTTGTAGCGACGGTCCCGAGCCTGATACCCGGACTCGACGATCTGACCATGTCGCAGGATGGAATGCTCTACGCCGCTGCTCACGTCGAAGGCTCGATCTATCGCGTACACCCTGAAACCGGCACTTCCTGCGTCGTCGCTTCGGGTCTGTCGAATGGGTGGAACGGGCCGAGTTCCGTGCGTATCGGACAGGACGGCGACGGCTGGGCGCTCTACGTCACCGGCTTCGACGGAACGCTGCGTCGCCTGGTACCTCCGTCGGGCGTCGAACTCGCACCCGTCCGCTGACGCCGATCTCTTCGGCACGAGATTCCCCGACCTGGCGATACTTAAAATCACGCTGATTTGAAGGCATGCCCGCAGCGCAACGGCCCCTTGTCCGAAAACTGTCAACAGTTCTACACGGAGAAATGGCTACCCTTAGGTTTACGCTGCACGCATGTTTTCTTCCGTCGCAGCGAAGATCCGCCTGGTGGTGGCACTGCTCCTCACTGCCCTCCTGGCGCTGACTCTGTCATCGTGCTCGAGTGGCTCGGATTCGTCGGCAGCCCCCACAGACCTGTGTGCACCTCCAGGAGTGGGAGCTGCAACCGCGGCGCCCACCAATCTGGACGCGGCAGCGGGTGCGGGCGCCGAAGACCGCTACACCACGGCCACCGTCACCCCGGTCGATCAGATCGACACCTCGAAGCTGAATCTGATCAAACCCGGGGTCATCACGGTCGGCACGCTCGGTGACGCGCCCCCGAGCATCTGCGTCAACTCCGAGAATCAGTACACCGGATACGACAACGAGCTGCTGAAGGCCGTCGCGGACAAGCTGGGCCTGAAGGTCGAGTTCGTCGGCACCGAGTTCGCCGGGCTTCTCGCCCAGGTTGCCGGTCGACGCTTCGACGTCGGCTCGTCGTCCATCACCACCACGGACGACCGTCGCAACACCGTCGGCTTCACCAACGGTTACGACTTCGGATACTTCTCCCTCGTCGTGCCTAACGGCAGCCCGATCACCGGCTTCGGAGACCTGGATGCCTCCAAGCGCATCGGCGTCGTGCAGGGAACCGTGCAGGACGACTACGTCGTGAACACGCTCAAGCTCGATCCCGTGAAGTTTCCCGACTACGCCACGGCGTACGCGAACCTCAAGTCCGGACAGATCGACGCCTGGGTAGCTCCGTCTCAGCAGGCCGAAGGTGCAATCGCTCCCGGTGACCCGACCTCGATCATCCAGAACACCTTCTCGGTCAACAACTTCGTCGGCTGGGCGGTGAACAAGGAAAACCAGCCGCTGATCGACGCCCTCAACTCCGGCCTCGACGCAGTCATCGACGACGGAACCTGGTCTCAGCTGTACGCCGACTGGGTACCGCGCCAACTCCCTGAAGGCTGGAAGCCCGGATCCAAGGCCGCGGCCACTCCGGAACTGCCCGACTTCGCAGCCATTGCCGCGGAAAACGCAGCAAACGGCGACGGTGGCGATACCGCGTCGTACCAACCGAAGTCGACGCTCGAACAGCTCAAGGACACGTTCTTCGACTGGGATCTGTACAAGAAGGCATTCCCCGATCTCCTCAAGACCGGTCTTCCCAACACCCTGATCCTTGCGCTCGCGTCCGGCATCATCGGCACGATCCTCGGCATGCTGCTCGCTGTCGCCGGTATCTCGCGCACCCGTTGGCTGCGCTGGCCGGCCCGCGTCTACACCGACATCTTCCGTGGCCTGCCCGCAGTCGTCATCATCTTGATCATCGGGCTCGGCGTCGGACCGATCGTCAAGGGAATCACCGGTAGCAATCCGTACTGGCTCGGTGTCGCGGCGCTGTCCCTGCTCGCGTCGGCATACATCGGTGAGATCTTCAGATCCGGAATCCAGAGCGTCGAGTCCGGGCAGCTCGAGGCTTCACGTGCCCTCGGTTTCAGCTACCGAAAGTCCATGTCGCTGGTCGTCATCCCGCAGGGTGTACGACGCGTTCTGCCGGCGTTGATGAACCAGTTCATCTCGCTGATCAAGGACTCGTCGCTGATCTACTTCCTCGGTCTCCTCGTCACCCAGCGGGAACTCTTTGCCGTCGGACGTGATCTCAACGCCCAGACCGGCAGCCTGTCCCCGCTCGTTGCGGCAGGCTTGTTCTACCTTGCTCTGACCATCCCGCTGACGCACCTCGTCAACTACATCGACAACCGACTCCGGACCGGACGCGCCGACACTTCAGGCACGTTGGATCCGCTCGAGCAGGCAATCGTCGTGGAAAGGGGCTGAGGACATGACCACCAGCTCTGAACTGAAGTCCGTATCGCTCACCGGCAAGGACCTGCATCTGTCCTTCGGCACCAACAAGGTGCTTCGCGGCGTCAACCTGCACGTCGACGCCGGAAACACCGTCACCGTCATCGGGCCCTCCGGTTCGGGCAAGTCGACGCTCCTGCGCGTGCTGAACCGTCTGCACGAGCCCGAGCAGGGTGACGTGCTGCTCGACGGGAAGTCCGTCCTGAAGGACAACCCCGACGAGCTACGCCAGCGGATCGGCATGGTGTTCCAGCACTTCAACCTGTTCCCACACAAGACCGTCGCCGAGAACATCGCACTCGGGCCGAACAAGCTCAAGGGTTTGTCGAAGGAGCAAGCTCGGGCGCTCGCGCTCGAGCAGCTGGATCTGGTGGGGCTCAGGGAGAAGGCCGACTCGCGGCCCGGCAACCTTTCGGGTGGTCAGCAGCAGCGCGTCGCCATTGCCCGCGCCCTGGCGATGAAGCCCGAGGTCATGTTCTTCGACGAGGCGACGTCAGCTCTCGACCCCGAACTGGTCAAGGGTGTTCTGGCATTGATGGCCGATCTCGCGAAGTCCGGCATGACCATGGTCGTCGTGACGCACGAAATGGGTTTCGCGCGTTCCGTTTCCGACAAGGTGCTGTTCATGGATCGCGGTGCCGTTGTCGAAACCGGTACTCCGGAACAGCTTTTCGACGATCCCGAAACAGATCGACTGCAAGCGTTCCTCTCACAGGTTCTCTGACTCAGGGGCGCTTGCAGGAGATCGACGGGCGTTGATCCTGGACGCCTGAAGCATCAGATGGTCGCGTTCGGCGAGGTTGGATGCCTTGTGCGCTGCATCGGCATACAACCTCGCCGCCGACTCGAGGTCTCCGTCGCGTTCACGCAGATAGGCCTCGACTGCGGCATGGCGTGGAAGTGAATCGTCCAGCGCTGCAAGAGCTGCCAATCCGGCGCGTGGTCCGTCTGCCTCGCCGACGGCCACCGCTCGGTTGAGCCGGACGATCGGGCTGTCGGTCAAGGCTGCGAGTTCGTCGTACCACTCCACGATCTGCACCCAATCGGTCCCGTCTGCTGTGAAAGCGTCGGCATGGAGTGCGGCAATGGCGGCCTGGGCCTGGAACTCACCCAGTCGGTCGCGAGCGAGAGCTGACTGGAGGATTGCGACTCCTTCGGCAATCGAATCGGTGTCCCACCGGCTGCGATCCTGCTCGGCTAGCGGAACCAGACTGCCGTCCGCGGCAGTTCGCGCGGCTCGACGAGCGTGATGGAGCAGCATCAGTGCGAGCAACCCTGCGACTTCGGGGTGATCGATCGCGGCCGCCAACTGCCGGGTGAGCCGGATGGCCTCGGCAGCCAGGTCGACGTCGCCGGAGTACCCCTCGTTGAAGACCAGATAGAGGACACGCAGGACGGTGGCGACATCGCCGGGTTGCTCGAACCGGACGCCGGAGACCGTGCGCTTGGCTCGGCTGATGCGCTGAGCCATAGTCGCCTCGGGCACCAGGTAGGCCTGCGCAATCTGGCGGGTGGTCAGCCCGCCGACAGCGCGCAGCGTGAGTGCGACGGCGGACGACGGCGTCAACGACGGGTGCGCGCACAAAAAGTAGAGCTGGAGTGTGTCGTCCACGCCCGGCACCGACCCGCTGACCGGCCGCTCGCCTGGCTGCTCGTCAGCCAGAAACTCCCGCTTACGGCGAGCCGCATCCGACCGGATCCCGTCGAGGAACCGCCGCCAGGCCACCGTGACCAGCCAGCCCTTCGGGTCCCGCGGCGGGTTGTCCGGCCAGACCCTGACCGCCTCGAGCAGAGCGTCCTGCACGGCGTCCTCGGCCGACGCGAAATCTGCTCCGCGGCGGACGAGGATGCCGAGCACGCTCGGAGTCAGACTCCGAAGCAGGGCGTCGTCCATGACAGGTTTCAGTCCGTGATGGTCGGCGGCTCGGTCAGGAACGGGCGCAGTTCGAGCCATTCGTGAATCGGCTTCCCGCCTGCGCCGGGCGCGGCCGAGAGCTCGCCGGCCAATTGGACGGCACGGTCGTAGTTGTCGACGTCGATCACCATCCAGCCGGCAATGAGGTCCTTGGTTTCCGCGAACGGACCGTCGGTGACCGGGGGGCGACCCTCACCGTCGTATCGGACAAAGGTGCCCTCAGGAGCGAGAGCCTGACCGTCGACGAACTCGCCCGCCTTCTCGAGCCGATCCGCGAAGTCCTGCATGTACTTCACGTGGGCAGTGATCTCGTCCGGCGTCCACTGGTCCATCGGCACGTCGTTGACTGCAGCCGGAGCGCCGCGGTAGTGCTTGAGCAGCAAGTACTTGGCCATCGTGAATCTCCTCTGTGTCGGTGCCACCCATTCTGGTCGCACTTCACTACAGGGACGAAGCAAGTCGGGGATTCTCGACATTGCGGGGCCTTCGGCCCTGTGCGCCTTTTTGGTAGTGCCCGCAACCAGAAAGGCGCACGGGGCCGAAGGCCCTAAATCCACCCCTGCCGGCGGGCGATCACCGCTGCTTCGTGCCGGTTGGCAGCACCGAGTTTGGTGACAGCTGACGACAGATAGTTCCGGGTGGTTCCTGCCGAGAGGTGTGCCCGGGAAGCGATCTGCTCGATGGATGCTCCGTCGGCCGCGTATTCGAGTACGTCCGCCTCGCGCGGAGTAAGCGGTGAGTCGCCGGCGCCGATTGCCTCGGCAGCCAACGACGGATCGACGTACCGCCCGCCCGCGTGGACGCTGCGGACCACCTCGGCGAGCGTCGCCGCAGGCGTCGTCTTCGGCAGAAATCCTCGGACGCCTGCTGACAGTGCCTTCTTCAGATACCCGGGACGCCCGTGGCTCGTCACGATGATCGAGACGCACCCCGAGACCGTCTGCGCAATCTGTTGCGCCGTCTCGATGCCGTCGATACCTGCCATTTGAAGGTCGAGCACGGCTACGTCAGGTTGATGTTTTGCAGCAGCGACCACGGCATCCTCGCCGGATTCGGCTTCCGCGACGACAACGATGTCGTCCTCGAGCGACAACATCATGGCCAGAGCCGAGCGGATCAGGTTCTCGTCGTCGGCCAGCAGTACCTTGATCGGCTCGGTCACCGAGACTCCTTCGTTCGGGACGGAAAGTGGGCGGTGAGGGTGAAGCGATCTTCGTCCTGCACGGTTTCGACAATTCCTCCGACGGCGCCGACGCGCTCGCGCAATCCGTTCAGGCCGGTTCCGTTGTTCGGCTCTGCGATCCGTGCGCCGTCGTTGGCGATCACGACGCCGTCCGCGAACACCTCGATGCTGCAATTCTCGGCACTCGAGTGCCGGAGAATGTTGGTCACTCCTTCGCGGACGACCCAGGCGGCAGCTTCGGCCAGTTCCACCGGCAGCTGATCTGCCGATCCACGTATCGCGGTGGAGATTCCGGCGGCCTCGAGCAGAGACTGCGCACCGGCCAGCTCGGACGCCAAGGCGATGGACCGGTATCCCCGAACCAACTCGCGCGCTTCGTCGAGTGAATCTTGCGCAAGTTCGCGTACTTCGTCCATCTGCGCGGCGGCACGATCGTCGCCGCGTCGTGAAAGAGTAGCTGCAAGTTCACTTTTCACCGCAATTGCAGACAGTGCCCGCCCGACGACGTCATGGAGGTCGCGTGAAAATCGCAACCGTTCCTCGGCGACGGACAGAGCGGCAGCGGCTCCGCGTGCCTCGTCCAATTCGGTGACCATCCGCAGCAGCCACACCGACATGTAGACGGTCAGCCCCATGAAGGCGGCGACGATTCCGACAGACACGCCGCTTTCCGGACCCGCAAGCAGTCCCAGTACAACCCCGGCGGCCACCGAGCCCACGATCAGCCAGCGCAACGACGTCAACCCCGCAAGGGGCACGACAAGGATTGCCGCCAGCCAGAAGTACGGGCCGTTCTCGCCATTGCTTCCCAAGGCAATTCCCGCCGAGCAGAACGCCGACAACGTCATCACGGCAAGAGGAATCTGGACGGGCTTGGCCACGACTCCGCCCAGATCAGGCATCCGAGACACGGCGATGACGCACGCAACGGCACTGATTCCGAGGAAGACACCCGACAGGTACCGATCCGCAACTATCTCGGTGACCGCACCGAAGCCACCGAAAACCACTGCGACCATGATGAACGATTGCCGCGTGTAGAGGCGAACCTTGTCGACGTTCGACGCGGTTCGCCACGTCCGTCTCGGATTCCAGCGTCCGAAGTTCTGCGCGATCATGCCCACTACCTTCTCAGAGTTCTACGAACGCGGTTCCCAGCGGAAGTGGACGTTCGCGATCAGAACCGAACCGACGATCCACGCCAGCATGACCAACAGCGGTTGCGCAGCCGAACCGAAGGTGTCGACAAATCCCGCTGCCGCACCGGGCGCATCGCCCAGATCAGCCAGTTCGCCAGTGGTCCGCCCCAGCCATCCGAGATTGAGAAGGTCCACTACTGCGGCCAGCGGAGTGAAATCGAGAATGCGAGCAACGTTGTCCGGCACGACATTCCTGATCGAGGACATACCTGCCGTCGCCAGAATCAGAATCGGCATGCAGGTGATCTGCGCCGCCTCTGCATTTCGCGTGACAGCCGAAGTGATCAACGCCAGCGCCGTGAAGAGCGCGGCGCCGCCGATCACCGCGACCAGCACCAGGACCGGATTGACCGGAGCACTACCGCCCAGAACCATCACGGCGATTCCGATCACCACCGTCAACAGGCCGGTGAGAACCCACGACGGCACTGCCGGGCCCGCGAGGATCTCGGCGTCGCTGCATTCCCCGGTCCGTAGTCGCTTGAGAACCAACTCGTCACGACGCGTCGCGTACACCGACAGGAGGTTGTAGAAGACCACGAACACGAGCAGGAAGAGTGCAAACACCTCGAGGCCTGCCGACACCGACTTGTCGGACAACCCGCCATCGCGCGACAGGTACAGCATCCCCACGGGAAAGATCAACGGGAGGACGATTGCGTTGAAGAGCAACAGTCGATTTCGTCCCAGGAGCGTGAACTCCGAACGAGACAGGGTTGCTATGCGGTTCATGCCGACGCTCCTTCGAGAGTTGCGTGATGATCGAATTGGTCTGCAATGGAGAGGAATACGGTCTCCAGGGATGCCGCGCGGGCATCCAGGCCGGTCAGCAGGATGTTGTTGTGCTGTGCCCACAGCAGCAGTTCCGTCAGCGTCTCCTGCACTGTGCGAGTGGTGATCACCACCAGATCGTTTTCGACGCGTACCTCGGCGCCGGCCAGGGCCGGGAGCGGAAGACCGGGACGGTGCAGTTTGATCTGGGCAGGATGATCCGCGACGACGTCCGCCACGGTTCCGCTGCGCACCACCGATCCTCGGTGCATGATCGCCAACTGGTCGCACAGGGACTCGGCTTCGTCCAGGTAATGCGTCGTCAACATGATGGTGACGCCCGACGCTTTCAAGTCAGCGATCAATTGCCAAGTGTTACGTCGACTTTCGGGATCCAAACCAGTAGTCGGCTCGTCGAGAAACAGGACGAGTGGCCGGCCGATGATCGCGCACGCCAGATCCAGTCGCCGCGCCTCACCTCCCGAGAGGAACTTCACGCGGGTATCACCACGGTCACGCATGTCCACGCGCTCGAGCACCTCGTCCACGGGCAGCGGATTCGAGCAGGTTCCGGCCCACATCGCCAAACTCTCACGAGCAGTCAGGTCTTGGGGCAAGCCACCCTTCTGGAGCATGATGCCAAGCGACGGGCGAATCTGCTTGCGGTTGCGCACCGGATCCATGCCCAGAACGCGCACCGTTCCGGCACTGGATCGTGAAAGACCCTGAATCACTTCGAGAGTGGACGTCTTGCCGGCACCATTGGTTCCGAGGAGGCCGAACAGCTCGCCTTCCTGAACACTCAGATCCAGATTGCGAACAGCATCGAACGCCTCCTTACCGGAGCCGTAACGCCGCGACATTCCGACTACGTCGATCACGGGATCGCCCTTCATCGCTGCGCCTCCGCTCGGTTCCAGCCGCGCAGTCCGATCACGAATCGGATACCCGCATAGACAGCGAGAGCGGCAACAAGAATCCAGAACACGGGATTGGAGCCGATGATCGCGAACAGCACTCCGATGATCGCAATATTCACGACGATCACAACAAGTTCGCGGCCCATCGTGGGTGCGGGTCCGATGTCCATCAGGTCCGTCAGGAGGCTTCCCTCATGTGGTTCTCTCATGCATCCAAGCTTCGCGGGAAGTCAGAGCCGAAAACAGTGCACTGCGTCATCACCTGCGGTGACACCGTCACGGATCAGCGATGACAAATGTCATGCGACGTCCCCGCGGGGACGCGTCGTAAACCGCGGGTAAGGGTCACCTCGTTGTTTTGCCGTTCATTTTTACGTTCCTTTACCCTTGCTTAGAGCTTCTACGGTTCCCGAAGTCCGTACATCGAATCTCGGGAGTTCACGGTGGCTATCAAGCCTTTGGCCTTGTTCGTCAAACACGACGGCGTGTCTGCACGCGCGTCGATCACCTGCCAGTACAAGTGCGGAAACGCGTGCTCTCACGAGGTCCCCAACACCTCGGGCGGCGAGTACTTCCGCGACATCGCACGCACAGCGCTGAGTCGTCGCGGCTTGCTCCGGGGCAGCGGCATGGCAGTGCTCGCGGTGGGAGCGGGCAGCGCCCTCGTCGCCTGTTCGGACGAATCCGCAAGTGCCGAACCGGGAACCGGATCGACGAGCGGCAGCAGCAGCGGATCGACACCAGCGGGGACGAACTTCAGCGCTGTCGCGCCCAACAAGGAAGACAAGGTCACCGTCCCTGACGGATACGATCAAGCCGTCGTGATTCGCTGGGGTGACGCCGTTCTCGCCGGCGCCCCGGCTTTCGACTTCGACAAGCAGACTGCGGCAGCGCAGGAACTGCAGTTCGGATTCAACAACGACTTCGCCGGATTGCTCCCGGTCGACGGGCAGCCCAACACCTACCTACTCGTGGTCAATCACGAATACTCCACCGAGCCGGCGATGTTCCGCGGCTACGATGCGGAGAACCCGACCGAGGAGCAGTTCAAGATCGGCCTGGCCAGCCACGGACTGTCGGTCGTGCAGGTCAAGGGCGAATCCGACAACGGCAAGCTCGTACCGGAGATCGGATCGAACAACCGCCGCATCACCGGAACCACGGAATTTGTCGTGACCGGCCCCGCTGCAGGCAGCGACTTCCTCAAGACGAGTGCCGATCCCACGGGAACCAAAGTGCTCGGCACCCTCAACAATTGCGCCGGCGGCGTCACACCTTGGGGCACAGTGCTTTCCGGCGAAGAGAACTTCAACCAGTACTTCGCGAACGCCGAGGGTGTCACCGATCCCACGGTCGCAGCGCGACTGAAGCGCTACGGTCTTGCCGGTGCCGCTTCCGAGCGCAAGTGGGAACGATTCGACAAGCGGTTCGATCTGGTCGCAGAACCCAACGAGGTCAACCGATTCGGATACGTCGTCGAGATCGATCCCTGGGATCCGTCGTCGACTCCGATCAAGCACACAGCGCTCGGACGTTTCAAGCACGAAGCCGCCACCATTTACATCACGGCGGACGGCACCGTCGTCGCCTACAGCGGCGACGACGAGCGCTTCGACTACATGTACAAGTTCGTCTCCAGCCGAAAGATGCAGGACGGCAAGAGTCAAGCAGCCATGCGCCACAACATGACTCTGCTCGACGCCGGAACACTGTACGTCGCAAAGCTCAGCGGAAACTCCGCCGGCGAGATCGACGGCAGCGGCAAACTTCCGTCGGACGGCAAGTTCGACGGAACCGGCGAGTGGGTAGCCATCCTGCGCACCGGCGAAGACGGCAAGGGCGAATCGCTGGTAGACGGTATGAGCGCCGAAGAGGTCGCCGTCTTCACCCGCCAGGCCGGTGACAAGGTCGGGGCAACGAAGATGGATCGCCCCGAGGACTTCGAGGCAAACCCGAAGAGCGGCAAGGTTTACGTCGCACTGACCAACAACACCAAGCGCGGAGTCGACGGTGGCGCCGCGGCCGACGAGGCGAACCCGAGGAACAATAACAAGAACGGCCAGGTCCTCGAAATCACCGACGACCACGCCGGCACCACCTTCGGCTGGAATCTTCTTCTCGTCTGCGGAGATCCGGCCACAGCCGATACTTACTTCGGCGGGTTCGACAAGAGCAAGGTCAGCCCCATCTCATGCCCGGACAACCTTGCCTTCGACCCGCACGGCAATCTGTGGATCTCCACCGACGGCAACGCACTCAAGTCCAACGACGGGCTGTTCAGCGTTGTCCTCGAAGGCGAAAACCGCGGTGAGACAAAGCAGTTCCTCACCGTTCCCGTCGGCGCCGAAACCTGCGGCCCCATCGTGGACGAGAAGCGCGTCATCGTCTGCGTCCAGCACCCCGGCGAGACCGACGACGCCAGCATAGAAAGCCCCGCATCCCATTGGCCCGACGGTGGTTCCGCCCAGCCTCGCCCGTCGGTAGTTGCAGCCTGGAAGAAGGACGGATCTCGGCTCGGCTCGTAACACACACGAAAACGACTGTGGGGCAGATCGCATACTCTGCGATCTGCCCCACGTCGTTTACCTCAGATTCTCAAGAGAATCAGTTGTCACCGTCCTCGCGACGCTTACGCGTCAGGAGAACAACACCCGTTCCCAGCGCCAGCAGCAGAACCAATCCACCTGCTGCGAGCAACCCGGTGTTCACGCCACTCTCACCAGCGCCACCACCCGAGTTGATCGTCCCGCCCTGAGGAGCAGACGGCTTCGGCTGACCCGGCTGACCCGGGTTTGCTGTCGGCGGCTTCGGCTGTCCCGGAACCGTGCTCGGAACCGGCTGACCCGGAACCGTCGGCGGTACGACGATCGGAGGCACAACGACGATCGGGGGAATGATGATCGTCGGTGTAACCGGCACCGTCGTGTTCGGAACCGTCGTGGTCGGCGGAACTGTTGTGACCGGCGGCGTTGTCGTCGGCGGCGTCGTTGTCGTCACGCCACACGGATCCACAATCTCTTCCGCGACAACTTCTTCTGTCGTGGTCTCCTCTGTGGTGGTCTCCTCCGCGGTGGTGGATTCCTCCGTACCGGTCACATCAGCGTCACCGGCAGTGATCGCGCTAGCCGTCGTCGTCGCAACCGTTGTCGTCGGAACCATCCGCGTGGTCGTCGTCGGAGGAACACAGGGCTCCGTCGTGACCGGCGGCGTCGTGGTGGTCGTCGGCGGCACCGTAGTGGTGGTCTCCGGCGGGTCTATCGGGTGTTCGGTGCAGAGAGCGTCGCCCGGGACACAGTCCACTGGCGGGTTCTCGCCACCAACCACCAGGTAGTTGTTCAGGACACCCGGAGTGAATCCGGGACCTGACAACGTTCCGATCTCAGGATTGACCTTGACGGTGTACGTCACTGTCGCGGTCTCGCCCTTGGCCAGCTTTCCGGTGACCGTGAAGACGTTGTCGACGACACCCGAAACAACCAGCGTGGAAGTGGTAGCCGGATCCTTCGTCATTACTGCATCGTCGAGAACGTCGGTGAGATCGTCGTAGAAGCTGACCTCACCATCCGCGGTGCCCACATTCTTGAACGTGAGCGTGTACGTGATCTCCTGGCCGCCAACCACACGGTTCGTGGTGGACGGAACAGAGGACTTCAGTACCTCGATCGCGGGTGTGCCATCCACCGGATGCTCGGTCGTCACCGGCGGAGGAGTGATCTCCGGACCCGTCGGCGGCTTCGCAGTACCGGTGACCTTGTTGTTGATCAACGTGCCACCGGCGACACCATCGTTGATCTTCACCTGGTAGGTCAGGACAACCGACTTACCGGCTTCCAATGCACCGGTCCAGGTGAGCGTGGTGCCCGACAGGGTCGGAGCAGCACCGTCGACACCGTCGACAGTCGCCTTGAGCGAACCGTCCACCAACGTCGCGTTGTCGAGAACCTTCGACAGATCATCGGTCAACACCACCGGATCAAGAGTCGTGTTACCCGTATTCGCACCCGTCACCGTATACGTGATCGTCTGACCCGCAGCAACATTGGTACCCGACACCGGATCCGCAGCCTTCGCGACCGTGAACCCCGGAACCTTCACCGGATGCTCGGTCGTCACCGGCGGAGGAGTGATCTCCGGACCCGTCGGCGGCTTCGCAGTACCAGTGACCTTGTTGTTGATCAGAACCCCGCCGGCAACACCGTCGTTGATCTTCACCTGATAGGTCAGAACAACCGACTTACCGGCCTCGAGCACACCAGTCCACGAGAGCGTCGTCCCCGACAGGGTCGGAGCAGCACCGTCGACACTGTCGACAGTTGCCTTGAGCGAACCGTCCACCAACGTCGCGTTGTCGAGAACCTTCGACAGATCATCGGTCAACACCACCGGATCAAGAGTCGTGTTACCCGTGTTGGAACCGGTCACCGTGTATGTGATCGTCTGACCCGCAGCAACATTGGTACCCGACACCGGATCCGCAGCCTTCGCGACCGTGAACCCCGGAACCTGAACCGGATGCGTCGTGCACAGTTGCGTCGCCGGATCACACACCTCCGGAGGATCAACCGGCGGAGTCGTACCCGGAACAACGAAGTTGTTCACGAACACCCCACCGACCACATCGGCATTGACCTTCACCGAATACGTCACCGTCTTCGTTTCGCCGGCCGCCAAGGTTCCCGTCACCGAGAAACCATCCGTGCCGACCATCGTCGCAACCAACGGAGCATCAGCAGTCAAACCACTCAATGCACCCTTGTCCACAACCTGACGCAAATCATCGAAGTACGCCACCTCACCCGCACCGTTACCGGTGTTCGAGAACGAAAGCGTGTACTTGATGTCCTGACCGGCAACAACATTCGAACCCGACACCGGATCAGAAGACTTCACCACAGCAATCTTCGGAGAGACCACCGGATGCGTCGTGCACAGCTGCGTCACCGGATCACACACCTCCGGAGGATCAACCGGAGGAGTCGTCCCCGGAACAACGAAGTTGTTCACGAACACCCCACCGACCACATCGGCATTGACCTTCACCGAATACGTCACCGTCTTCGTTTCGCCGGCCGCCAAGGTCCCCGTCACCGAGAAACCATCACTGCCGACCATCGTCGCAACCAACGGAGCATCAGCAGCCAAACCACTCAATGCACCCTTGTCCACAACCTGACGCAAATCATCGAAGTACGCCACCTCACCCGCACCGTTACCGGTGTTCGAGAACGAAAGCGTGTACTTGATGTCCTGACCGGCAACAACATTCGAACCCGACACCGGATCAGAAGACTTCACCACAGCAATCTTCGGAGACCGAACCGGATGCTCCGTCGTCACCGGCGGAGGAGTGATCTCCGGACCCGTCGGCGGCTTCGCAGTACCGGTGACCTTGTTGTTGATCAACGTGCCACCGGCAACACCGGCATTGATCTTCACCTGGTAGGTCAGGACAACCGACTTACCGGCTTCCAATCCACCGGTCCAGGTGAGCGTGGTGCCCGAGAGCGTCGGAGCAGCACCGTCGACACCGTCAACAGTCGCCTTCAGCGAACCGTCCACCAACGTCGCGTTGTCGAGAACCTTCGATAAATCATCAGTCAACACAACAGGATTGAGCGTCGTCTTACCGGTGTTCGTACCGGTCACCGTATACGTGATCGTCTGACCAGCATTGACGCCGGTACCCGACGCAGGATCCGCAGTCTTCGCGACAGTGAAACCGGGAACCGAGTGATTCGTCTCAACCGGCGGCGGAGTGATATCCGGACCGGTCGGCGGCTTCGCAGTACCCGTGACCTTGTTGTTCAAGACCGTACCCGCAGCGACACCGTCGTTGACCTTCACCTCGTAGGTCAGGACAACCGACTTGCCGGCTTCGAGCACGCCGGTCCACGAGAGCGTCGTACCCGACAAAGTCGGAACAGCCACGGAAGCTCCGTCAATGGTCGCCTTCAGCGAACCAGGAACGACAGCAGCATTATTGAGGACCGCACCCAGATCGTCATTGATCTGTACCGGATCAAGCTTCGTCTTGCCGGTGTTGGTGCCGGTGACGGTGTACTTGATCGACTCGCCGGCCTGAACCGTCGAACCGGAGATCGGATCGGCAGTCTTCGCCAGCGTAAAACCTGGAACCGAGTGATTCGTTTCCACCGGAGGAGGAGTGATGTCCGGACCGGTCGGCGGCTTCGCAGTACCGGTGACTTTGTTGTTCAGAACCGTTCCCGCGGCAACGCCGGCATTGACCTTCACCTGGTATGTCAGAACAACAGACTTACCGGCCGGGAGATTCGCGGACCACGACAAAGTGCTGCCCGAAAGAGTCGGAGCAGCAACAGGAGCACCGTCGATGGTCGCCTTCAGCGAGCCCGGAACGACAGCAGCATTGTTGAGAACCGCACTCAGATCATCGGTGATCGTCGCGGGAGTCAGGGCCGTCCTGCCGGTGTTGGCACCGGTGACGGTGTACGTAATGGTGTCGCCGGCCTGAACCGTCGAACCGGAAACCGGATCAGCCGTCTTGGTCAGCGTGAAACCAGGCATGGGATGCGTCGTGCAGAGATTGGTTGCAGGATCACATGTTGTGGGGGGAGTTGTAGTCCCCGGAACCAGATAGTTGTTCAGAACTTTGTTGCCGCCGTCTTTGACAGTGACGGTGTATGTGACTGTCCCCTTGCCGCCGGCCGGCAACGTGCCGCCGACCTTGATCTTGTCGGCGCCGTTCAATGCGGCGGTGAGTCCGCCGGTTGCAGCACCGACCGCAACCGTTCCGTCATCAATGACGTCGGCGAGGTAGTCCGTGTAGTCGATCGTTGCCGGCGCAGTGCCCGGATTCTCGAAATTCAGAGTGTAGGTGATTGATTGGCCGATATTGACAGTCTCACCGGTAGGTGGTGACGACGACTTCTTCACGAGAACCGGGGTGTTCTTGACCTTGCAATACACGTTGTCACCCGGTGTAAGTGCTGCCTGCGCAACGTCACCGACCCTGAGGGCCTGGGTCACGCCGTTTACCTGGCAATCCCACGATGTCGCATAGTTCGCGGTCTTGGTCGCCGAGGTAGTTGGCTTCTCCCAGAACGTGACAGGGGTGGGCGTGGTATCTGCGAGGAGCGTCCGCCAGCCAGTCGATGCCGTCGTATCAGTCGCACCGGTCGTGGTGCTCTTGATCTCGGTTGCTGCAGCGGCGCCTGCATCAGCGTGGTGTCCGGTGCTCATGCCGATAGTGAAATCGTCACCGGGGGTGACGCGCGTGAGGTCCTTGTCGATCTTGACCTTCGACAGCAGCACACCGAACGCCAGGCCCTGACGCGAGGTCGCCTGAACGGTATTTCCGAAAGTGGCTGCGAAACTTGTCGGAGCAGTCGATGCAACGACTAGCGTTCCGGGCGTGCGCCCCTGGCCATTGACGTTGTTCCACGAATCGCATCGGACGGTATTGGCTGGCATACCCGTCAGCCCACCGTCACAGGCCCGAATTCCGGGGTAGGCAGGATCACTGTCGTCACCGACGGTACGTGCGATCTGCCGTAGAGGCTTGTCCGAATTGAAAGTGAGGAATTCACGGTCGTTCGTAGTATTGATATTCGCGTCTGTCGACTCAGCGTCGGCTGCTACGAGCCCGTAGTTGTTGACGGCGCCATTCGGCCCCGTCATCACGATGTTCTTCAGCGAGACTGTTCCACCGGACTGACCAGCGGTGGCTGAGGTTTGGTAGATCGCCGGCTTGATCGTCGTCGGCACACCCGTGTACGCGGAAGTTCCCAACGCTGCATAGTGCAACGTGGGAAATGCCTTCGTTTCGATCCCCTGGTGATTCTTTCCTGCAACCGAGTCAGTGAGGAAGGCCTTGAAGTTGATCTTGTAACCGTCGGTGAGCTGGATTTCCATCGACTGCCCGGCCGCAGAAGCAGCCGTTGCCGCATCGAGCGTCGACATATCGATCCAGCAGATGTTCTGCGAGAACGGACCGGTGCCGGGGGCGCTGAATGCGCAGCCTTTTGCAGGCTGTTCATCCGGAAGAACAGCGGCGCGAGCCGGCGCCTGAGCCTGAACGGGGCCGCCGAGCGTCGCGGCCGGCTGCGCTGACGCAACCACTGCCGTCGCGCCGGAGATACCGAGAATCATCGCGATGGCGGTCCATACCACCGTCCACGCTCGCACCCAGGGCGGGAGCCCTGCGGTGAATATGGCCGACCTTGTCGGCGGTATGTCGTTAGGCATTTCTTACTCCCCAGGATGTGCCTGATCGATGTTCGATGGACGGAGATGCGAGAGCGCTGGCGCGAACTCCCGGTTGATCGGTTGGTTCGGGTCGATGCGCCTGTTTTCGGCTGATCGACCTCACACCGGACGCTGTTGCCGGTCCTGTCATTCGAGCTCCTCTTCGGAAACACCTGCGTGTTGGAAGAGCCGCCCTGAACAGGACCTTGGCCCTCGAAATCCGCGCAAATCGAGAGCAACCTTCCAGTTATCAGGAACAAGATAACAGATAACCGGGAGCTTGCCCATCGAAAGTCGGACAAAGCAGACCGATCGACGTTTTTGTTCGTAGATCGGACAAGCTTCGAGGAGCAGTGTTGTCCGAGCGGACAATTCAGCCCTCGGAGTGCGGCACCGCGGCGAACGCGATGACATTCAACGTTTCCGCTGACCAGATCGGGTGACGACCAACCTCGAGGAAGATATGGAATCTGGACAAATGCCCAATATGGATAAGGCCTGTTGGATGCGCCACAGACCCTCGAACGACGTTCGGAAACCCCGTCCTGCATGGAGTCCGATCACGCGTGCGAGCCCGTCGAAATTGATCGAATTGATCCAGACCACACCCAGCGACTGCTGCCGGTAACGAAGCATCCCGAGGCTCCGATAGTTGGATTGCGAGGCACCAACTTCGCCCGAAACCGGGCGGCCGCCTTCGATTCAGACCCAACTTCAAGTCCGTTTTGTAGCTTTTCAGGCAGAGCAGTTCTGCTCATTTTCTGCCACAGCTATCTTTTGATCCTGCTCAGTTAGTCGAAAATTCTGCGACTGTGGCTACCGTTCGGCAGAATTCTCGTAACTGACGAGCAACAACCGGACTAACCAGCCAAGCGAGGCAAAGGCGTCGAAAAGAGCCCTTCCACATGCCTCGCGACAAATGCCTCGAGGGCGAAAGGGCCCGAAACGGGCGCCACGGAGCCAACGGCCCCGCCGCAACCTAGCTGCTGCCGAACCCCACACTGTTGGCGTAGCGATCGAAATCGCCCTGGGCTCCGCTGTAGACGTTGATATCTGTGTTTCCGGTGATTCCTGGGATGCGTCCGGTGCTGGTGTACTGCCAGAAAGTCCAGTTGGACCAACCGCCGGGTAGCGGCCCCGGTGCGTTCTGCCCGTTGTAATCGGCGATCCACAGCGGGTAGTGGTTGAACTCGGTGGTGTTGGCCATCTGAGTACGCCAGAAGTTGGGATACGTGTAAATGATGGGCTGCCGCCCGGTAAGTGCCTGGACTGTATTCAAGTAGCGATGAGTCCAGTCGATGACCTGCCCGGCGGGCAGTCCCTTCGCGTCCTCGAGATCCAGAACGGGCGGGAGGTCACCAGGTCCGTTGATACCCAGGACGATCGCCGAATAGAAGGCGGCCTGGGCTTCGGGGGACTGGCGAACGTCTGCGTAGTGGTAGGCCCCGCGCGAGACGCCGGCAGCACGCATGACCAGGCAATCCTGGATGAAGTACGGATTGACGTAGTTGAGCGACTCGGTGGCCTTGACCATCGCGAACTCGTGCCCTGACGCCTTGACCTGGAACCAGTCGATTCCGGTTCCGTCCACGTGTTGCCACGAAGAGACGTCCGGGCCACGGGGAGCGTCGGCAGCGGCGAGGCCAGGTGCCGTGATCGCGATGGCAGCTGCCATCGCGATCGGGGTGAGCTTGCCCAATGTCCTGACGATCCGTCGCTCGACCATTTCCCGAGACTAAGGTCGACTAGTCCGTTTTGTCCCCTAATTCAGGGAATGTTCACTCAACCGAGCCAATCGAGAACAGCCGCAGCGGTCCACGACTGTTGCATACTGCCCAGCGGCTCACCGGTGAAAGGCTCGTAGTATTCGGCAAAACTGCCATCGCTGGCCTGCCGCAACCCCTCCGAACGCAAGACGTGCGATCTCTCGGCCCACCCCCGACGCGCGAACGCCCACGAGAACAACCACGTGATCACCGGCCACACCGGGCCACGCCAATACTCCCGAGGACGGAAATCGCCGGAAACCGGAGACGTCGACGGTGGGACAGCAAACCGCATGTCCGGGTGACCACAGAATTTGGGCCCCTCGAAAGTGCGCAACAGAGCGCGCTCGGCATCGCGGCTCAGGCCGCCGCACAGCAACGGCGCAAACATCGCGATGGTCTCGGTATGAACCCATCGCCCGGTGCGAAGATCGAAATCCTTTGCTGCACCTGATCGTTCATCGGTGGTGGCAATCACGCCCTGCCGGAATCGATCTGCCCAACCGCGCAGATCACGGACGTCGGAGTTCGGCCGCGAATGCTCCTCACCGATAGTTGCCAAGACGTCGCATGCCATCGAGAAAACCGCACTGACAAACACGTCCTCGACGGCAAAACTCATGGCAGTGGCGAGTTGAGAATCCTCGTACCGCACGGCCTTCATCTCTTCGAGAAGCCAAAGGTAGCGGTCGTATTCGTTATCCGTGGGCCGCTGAGACAGGTCCGTCACCACAGCGAGATCAGCACGCTGATACGCAGGAACTTGTCCCGCAACAACATTCGCGTACGCCAGATCCCACCGCGGAGAGTTGTCCATCCCAGATTCCCACCCGTGATAGAGCGCGATACGGCCGTTGCCGTCGAGATCGCGGGCCTCCGCCAACCACCGGTGCCACCGAACCAGATCGCTCCAGCGCCGGTCGAGGAACTCTTCCGCGACCGCACGCGTCGTACGTCCGTGCCGACGCGAATGATCGAGAATCCGCTGCACCGCGATCGCGTGAACGGGGGGTTGGGTGATTCCCGATGTAGCGGTACCCAAAGGAGCATGCGCTGCCAACGCATTGACATCCCACCGCGTCGGGCCGGGGAAGTAGCCGTCGACACCGTTCGCGAACACGATGTGCGGAATCATTCCGTTCTTCCACTGAGCCGAGAGCAAGGTATCGAGCTCTACTACCGCCCGTTCGACGCTGAGCGGCGCCAGACCTACCGCCACGAACGCGGCGTCCCAGCTCCACATGTGGGGATACAGCTTCGGGGCAGCGCTGGTCATCGTGCCCAGGTCGTTTCCGCGCAGCAAGTAGGCAGCTCGGGCGGCGAGCTGAGTCGGGGTAAATCCGCGGTCGGCCATAGATGTCTATTTTGCGACGCGTCGAGCCTTTGCGCTCACCGAGCACGAATCCGGCGCCGCGGCCGCAATAATGAAGGAAGTCCGTCAGGTGATCTCGGAGTGGAGGCCTAGTGCGCGAGAAGATCAAAGCACTGCTGTTCGACGTCCAGGGCACAGCGACCGATTTTCACAGCACACTGTGCCGAGAGGCCCGTCGAATCACCGACGCCGACGTGGACTGGCCAAGATTCGTCAATCTCTGGCGCGCTGAGTACTTCGCGAACACATCCGAGGCCGACGACTCCACAGGCGAATGGGTGACAGTACATTCGGTGTACCGCGAGGCTCTGCGCAAGCTGTTGGCCCGCGAGAGCATCGAACTTTCCGATGCCGAACAGGAAGAACTCACCACCGCCTGGAAATTCCTGGACCCGTGGCCCGACACTGTCGCCGGCCTGACAACCCTGCGCCAGCAGTACACAATCGCTGCCTTGTCCAACGCCGACGTGAATGCCGCAGTCAGCATCTCCCGGCACGGAAATCTGCCATGGCATGCCGTCTTCACTGCCGAAATGGCCGGCGTCTTCAAACCAGATCCGAAGATCTACCACCTGGCTGCTCGATATCTCGGGTACGACCCGGCCGAGATCATGATGGTTGCCAGTCACAAATATGACATCCGGGCGGCCAAAGCTCTCGGATTCCGCACAGCCTTCATAGCTCGACCACTCGAATTCGGAGCCAGGGGCAATCCCGATGTGTCCTTCTCCGACGAGTTCGACATCAACGCCGAGGACTTTCTCGATCTGGCAGCGCAATTGGTCCACTGATCCCGTGCCTGCGCGTCGTTGCTGGTATTCCTACGTGAAGGAATATCGAAACGGACAGGCGGTTTGGAATTCATGGGCACCAAGGAAGACAGCGCTACCCGCGAACGCAAGGCCCTGCGGTACTCGCTCGTGGTCGCAACGGCGTTGGCTGTGCTCGCCGCATTCTGGGGCTGGATCTCGCAGTCCCAGGTGATCCTGCTCGACGGTGTGTACGCCCTCATCGGAATGGTGTTGACGGCGATCTCACTGCGGGTCTCGCGGATAGCCGACTCGGGCCCCACCGCACGCTTCCCGTTCGGAAAGGAGGCATTGATCCCGGTCGTCATCGCTGTCCAGGGCATGGCACTACTGGCGACGCTCGCCTACGCCGCAGTCGAGGCAGTTCGTGTCATCCTCGCGGGCGGAGCCGACGTCACCGCGGGGTCTCTGGTGGCATACGGCGCTGTCAGCGCAGTGGTGTCGATCATCATCTGGCGCTACGTCGGACAAGTCGACCGCACATCTGATCTGCTCGTCGCCGAAGCCAGGCAATGGGGAGCGTCGGCTGCCTTCAGCGCGCTGGTCGCGGTCGGTGCTGTCGTCGCAATGATCCTGGGCCGCACCGATTTTTCCGACGCCGACCGATATGTCGACTCCGTCTTGGTCCTCCTCGGCTGTGCGATGCTGGTCCCGCAACCGTACGCACTTCTGCGAACCGCACTGATCGAACTCCTCGAAGGTGCTCCCGGCGAAAACGTTCAGGCCCGCGTGCACGAAGCCATCGCCGTCGTCCGCGACGAATTCGGTTTGGACGAACCGACTCTCACCATGAGCAAGGTGGGTCGCAAGCTGTATGTCGAAGCGACGTTCATGGTCGCGCCACACAGCTGGGACATCGACGGTGAAGACGCAGTACGACGCTCGTTCGCCACCAGCCTCGCCGATCTCCCCTACGAACCGTGGCTGAACATCGAACTGACTACAGATCCGGCGCTGATGCTCTAGCGACGGAATCTGCTCTCGAACAACAGAATCACGACGTCCGGGCCCACCTCACCTTCTCGAAAAAGCCCTTGACTCGAAAGTATGTTCGAGTATGATGGGAGGTGGAACGGGGGGTTCTCATGACGATCAACATCACCGACGATGCCGTCACCGACGTGGTCAACAACTCCGCCGTGGGTGTGCGCGGACGATTGTGGCGGCTTCACCCCAGCGACGTCCGCGAGATCGCCATCACCGCGTCAGCGGAAATCCTTCGCCTGGAAGCCATTCGAGTGGCCGCCGTCGACACCCTGACGTTGAACCCGGACGAACAAGTACTCTGCTACCGCGGCACCGGACAATGGCTCGCGAACCACACCATGCTGCAGATCTCCACCGGCAGAAGAATCGCAGCCCTGGGCAAAGCGCTACGGTCGTTTCCCGAGATCGAAGACCAATTCGATGCCGGTGACCTCACTTTCGAGCACGCAGCACTGATCGTGGCGTTCTGCGAATCCCCACCCAAGGCAATGCCCGACGCCGCACTACCGTACTGCCGCGACACACTCCTCGCCGCAGCATCGGGAACCGAAGCAACCACCGTCAAACTGCGCTACGCCATCAGCGTCCTCGAGCACATGTTCGAATCCGACGACCCACCACCAAGCGAAGACACCGACCGCAACGAACTGCGCATCTCCCCCACCCTCAACGGAAGAGTCGCCGTCCGAGGCGATTTCGACGGAGTGACCGGCGAAATGCTTCTCTCCGCCCTCTCCAACCTCTCCATGCCCACCCCCGCCGAAGACGGCACACCCGACAAACGACCCGCCGCCACACGCAACGCAGACGCCATGGCAGAACTCATCCGGCGCTACCTCGACAACGCTGCCACCGGCATCGACGGCGGCCAACGCCCACACCTGAACGTGCATATCAACGCCAAAGACCTGGCCTACCACCGTGAATGCGCCACAACGGGTGATGGCTCAACACCTGCCCCGTCCGAGGACGACGATCCCGGCATGCTCGATCTCGACTTTCACGATCTCGACAAACAAGATCTCGATGTCGGCCACATGCCCTGGATGGGACCACTGAGCGTCGGCCGCACCCGCATGATCGCCTGCGACTGCATGCTCTCCAGCGTCCTCCTCGACGAAAACGGTGCCTCACTCGACGTCACCCCACTCAAAAGGCTTGTCACCGCAGCACAACGCACCGCCCTGATCGCCCGCGACAAAGGCTGCGCCTTCCCCGGCTGCGACTGCGTCCCCGCCTGGACCGACGCCCACCACATCCAACACTGGGCCAAAGGAGGACCAACCGTCATGGACAACCTGGTCCTACTCTGCCGAACCCACCACACCCTGATGCACCGAAAACCCGGATTCACCGGCAAATGGGAAATCCGAATGGGCACCGATCACCTGCCCTGGTTCATCCCACCACCGGGCATCGACCCCGACCGGAAACCCCGCCGCTCCACCACACGACTCTGAACCCGGAGGTCACCGAGCACACGCCTCGGTGACCCATTCCGGCATGCTCTCAATTGCCCGCCCACTCCAGAAGGTTGTCGGCGGTCCAGGTATTGATCACCCGATCGGCTTCGACGCCGCACTTTTCGGCCCGGTCACAGCCGTAGCCCTGCCAAGCCAGCTGACCGGGGGCATGGGCGTCAGTGTCGATGGAGAAAAGACAATCGAGATCGCGGGCCAACTCGATCAGACGCGAAGGCGGGTCACGACGCTCCGGTCGGGAATTGATCTCAACGGCTGTGTCTGATTCGCGGCAGGCCTCGAACACTTTCTCCGCGTCGAACTGCGACTCGGGCCGGGTTCCGCGAGCACCCTCGACAAGACGCCCGGTGCAGTGTCCGAGAATATCGACACGCGGGTTTCGCACTGCAGCAAGCATTCTGCGGGTCATCGCCTCACGTTCGGACCGCAGCTTGGAGTGGACGCTCGCCACCACGATGTCGAGTTCGTCGAGCAGATCGGGATCCTGGTCGAGTGAACCGTCCTCGAGGATGTCCACCTCGATTCCCGTGAGAATGCGGAAGGGAGCCAATTCGGCATTCAACCCGGCTATCACGTCGAGTTGAGACCGTAGGCGCTCCGCGGACAGCCCGTTGGCAACTGTGAGGCGAGGCGAATGGTCGGTGAGGGCGCAGTAGTCATGGCCGAGTGCTGCTGCGCGTCGCATCATTTCTTCGATGGGGCTTCCACCATCGGACCAGTCGGAGTGGGTGTGGAGGTCGCCGCGCAGCGCTTGTCGCAATGGGCTGTCGCCGATGGGCTCAGCCTGCCCCCGCAGTTCCTCGAGATACTCGGGGATGCCGTCGTACGACTGAGCGATAATCGTCGCAGTCTTCGGCCCGATGCCGGTGAGGGCCTTCCAACTGTCGGCTTTCCGGCGAGACTCCTTCTGCTCGTCGGACAATCCTGAAAAGACCTCCGCAGCTCGGCGATAGGCCTTGACGCGGTGCGTTTCAGCGCGTGATCGTTCGAGCCAGTAGGCGATCTCCCGAAGCGCTTCATCCGGTTCCATGAGACCACTGTTCCGTCAGCAGCGGCTCGCGGCAACCCTTGATCCCCTTACGCTGTGAATATGGACGACCCGAGAGCACGATTTGAAGCCGCGCGGGTGGCTCACCTGGCAACGGCAGATGCGGCCGGCGTTCCGCACATCGTGCCGCTGGTATTCGTCTTGGTCGGCGGCACCGTCTATTCCTGTGTCGACCACAAACCGAAAACCACGACCGCTCTTCGCAGGCTCCGGAACATCACCGAGACGGGGCGCGCAAGCCTGCTGGTCGATCATTACGACGACGACTGGTCCGCGCTCTGGTGGGTCCGCGTCGACGGACATGCGGAGGTTCTCGACCCCGGCACCAAGGAGTCCGAGAGCGCGATCGATGCTTTGGCCGCAAAGTATCCGCAGTACGTAGATCACCGACCGCACGGACAGGTCATAGCTGTCCGCGATGTGGAGTGGTCGTCGTGGTCCGCAGCAGCCTAAGGTTCTGTCCTAGTGTTCAAGGAGCGAAAGTGATTGCAACACTCTCAATTCGGACAAATTGGTGGGGGATCGATGAAACGACGGCAGTTACTTCAGCGCGCAGCCACAGGTCTGGCGCTGGTAGCGGGACCTCAGGTGATCGACATGGGTAGCAGTTCCGGAAGCAGTCAAGACGCAACAAGCCCGTTGAACGAACAGTTGTCGGTTGTTTCGCTCTCACACGTGAACGACCCGGCGACGACGCCGGTTTTTCCAGGCGACCCCGAGTTCACTCTCGACACAGCGGCCACCATCGCAGACGACGGCTACTACCTCCAGTACGTCAAGGAAGGTGAGCACACGGGCACGCATTGGGGCGCACCCGCACACTTCCAGGAAGGCGGCCTCACAGCCGACCAACTCGATCCGGCGGACCTCTTCCTCCCCGCAGTGAAGATCGACATCCGGGACAAGGCTGCCGCCGATTCGGACTATGCGCTCACGGTCGCGGACCTGCAGGAATGGGAAACGCGCAACGGCAAGATCCCCGATGGAGCGGCCGTAGTTCTCTGGACCGGATGGGAATCGCGCTGGGGTAGCGAAGAATATGCCAACTCCGATGCCGAGGGCGTCACCCACCAGCCCGGCTTCTCGGTGGACGCGGCGCGGTGGCTGATAGACACCGGCCGTTTGGGCACCCGCGGAGCATTGGGAACCGACACGTTCGGTCCCGACCTCGGAAACGACGAAACCTACCCCGTCTCGACAATCCTGTACGACAAGCATCGAATCAGCCTGGAGAACTTGAACAATCTTGCCGCCCTGCCAACCACCGGGGCCAGCATCCTTGTCGGTGGTGCGATCAACAAAGCCGGATCGGGTTCACCGGCAACGATTTTCGCACTACTACGGCGATAACCATTTGCGGCGGTCGCCGTAGACAACGACAGCGCCCTTCCCACTTCTCTTCGCCTCGTACATCGCCGCATCGGCCTGGCGAAGAAGAGTGTGCGCGCTGAGCGGTTCGTCCCCGAACTCGAACTGCGCGGACTCGAAATGCGCGACACCAACGCTCGCACCCACCGACACCGATGTGTCTGCCGTCTGATCGGACCTGAGCGCGTCGACGATCCGGCGAGCCACGACGACGGCGTCGTCGATCGTGCCCTGCAGGAGCACTGTGAACTCGTCGCCACCGAATCGGGCGACAAACGCACCCTCGGGAACCGCTTCGCGCAGACGTGCTGTGAGAGCAACCAGTAACCGGTCGCCGGCCGGGTGCCCGTATCGATCGTTGATCTGTTTGAAGTCGTCCAGATCGACAAGCATCAGCACCCAATCGGAGTTCGTCTGGCGATAGTTTTCGATGGCGCTCGCAAAGTGTTCGTCGAACGCGGCCCGGTTTGCAAGCTCGGTGAGTGGGTCGTGATGTGCTCGGTACCTCAGCTCGTCCTGGGCAGCGGAGATCTGTTGGAGGAGCGCGTCGTTCTCGAGGAGCGTGAGTATTTGGCGCACCAGCGCGAGAACCAAAACGCCGACGCCGAGTATCACGACCACGGCATCGAGGTTGCCGACGATCAGCGCCTGAACAGTCACGATCGTCGCGATCACCGCGATCAACAGATACGGCAGCAGCAACTGAGTCCGATCGCTTCGCCACTGCTGTGGCGCGTTGCGGTTCCGAGGCTCGGTTCGCTTCGTCAGCGCCGCCAAGGCGATCAACGGCGGCCCCGCGATGAACCCGGCATCGGCGATCGTCGGCATACTCTCG
This sequence comes from Rhodococcus sp. 008, assembly GCF_001682295.1. Lineage (NCBI taxonomy): Bacteria > Bacillati > Actinomycetota > Actinomycetes > Mycobacteriales > Nocardiaceae > Rhodococcus > Rhodococcus sp. 008. Next base: position 2,144,249 of record NZ_CP012749.1, read on the forward strand.
GCGCCGATCGCCACCAAGTACGCGTACAGGCTGTCCGAAAGGGAGAGCATCACCAACCCGCACCCGAGGAACGTCAGCGGTTCACGGATCTCTGCTACGGCCTTCGGTCCGATGACCATCAGCAAGACCATGGCGATCAGAACGAAGTCGGTGATCGGATACATCACCGCGACAAGAAACCCGAGAGATCCCGTCGGACCGGTATGAACGACGGCGCCCAGGGCCGTCGTCCACGTGAGGATGAACAATCCACCGACAACGACAAGGCCGTCGAGCGTCAGCACGAGCCAGAGATGGATCGGACCGATCGCCTCACGCCGGGGCGACTGACGCACCAACGACAGAAGCGCCGGCACGGCGAACACCGGGAACATGAAGAAACCGATATCCGCGATCGACGGCGACGGAAGTGGAACGTGGAGAACCGAGCGGTAGAACGCCCAGAAGAACATCCCGAGAGTCCAGCCGGCCATACCCAGAGCCATCAGAGTTCGCCAACGACGCTCGACGCCGTGATAGCGCCGCGATGTCCACCAACAGACCGCAGTTGCGGTGGCTCCGCCGACGAGCTGGGCGATATCGTCCACCAGAACCGAAGTTCGTGGGCTGAGCAGCCCGGATCCGGCGAGAGCGATGACCGCGACAACGACGCCGAGAACCAGCCACGTGCGTCGCGCTCGGAACTGCGTCATCGAAGAACCCATCGGTGTTCAAGGCGCCACCACCGATCGTCTTGCAGCCGGCATCGTTGCGGCCGGAATGTTGTGGTGACGAATGCCCGTACGAACCTACCCGATTTGGTAGCGGATTGTTAACTGGACGAACGATCAGGAAGGCTCGTACGCCCCGCGGCGCTGTATTCCGCTCGGGTCCTACGCTGCTGCGAAGTCCATTTCGCGATCACCCCTTGCGAGGGGCTGAACAGGTACACCAGAGCGAACACGATGCCCTGCGTCATGACGACCATGCCACCGGAGGCCGTGTCGAGGTAGTAGCTGACGTAGATACCGGCAATCGCGCAGACTGCGGAAACGACGGGAGCTATCACCAGCATCCGCGAAAACTTGTCGGTGAGGAGGTAGGCCGTCGCGCCGGGGATGATCAGCATCGCCACCACCAGCACGACGCCGACGGCTTGCAACGCCACAACGGACGTGAGTGCGAGGACGCCGAGTAGCAGCGCACCCAGGCGCTTGGGCGAAAGACCTATCGCGTTCGCATGGATCGGGTCGAAGGCGAACAACGTCAGATCACGACGCTTGATCAACAGAATGCTCAACGCCAACGCGCCGAGTATCGCGACCTGCAGGAGATCTGACGAGCTCACCCCCAGCAGGTTGCCGAAAATGATGTGGTTGAGATCGGTCTGGCTGGGGGTCACCGAGATGAGAACCAAACCGAACGCAAAGAGAGTCGTGAAGACGATACCGATCGCGGCGTCTTCCTTGACGCGGCTGGTGTTACGGATCAGTCCGATCAGCGCTACGGCGATCAACCCGAAGATCAAGGCCCCGATCGCAAATGGAGCGCCGACGACGTAAGCGAGGACAACACCCGGCAGCACGGCGTGCGAGACGGCATCGCCCATCAACGACCACCCGATGAGCACCAACCAACAACTGAGCACCGCGCAGACAATCGCTGCCACAACCGCAACGGCCAACGCGCGCGCCATGAATCCGTACTGGAGAGGATCAAGTAGGAGTTCTACGAGGTTCATCGATCAGGTCCTGTCCATCACGTCGAGACCGAAAGCCAGGGCGAGGTTTTCCGGTTGCAGCACGGTGTCCGGGTCGGAATGCACCAGGACCTTGCGCATGAGCAGTACCGCCTCGTCGCAGAGTTTCGGCACAGCGTGGAGATCGTGGGTCGAGACCAAGATCGACCGGCCGTCGGAAGCCAACTCTCGTAGCAGCGTAGAAATCGTTGCCTCGGAACGCTTGTCGACGCCCGCAAACGGCTCGTCCAGCAACAGTATCGACGCGTCCTGCGCGATGCCGCGTGCGACGAACGCGCGCTTCTTCTGACCACCCGAGAGCTGACCGATCTGACGATCCGCAAATTCGGTGAGTTCCACCCGCTCGAGGGCCTCTGCCACCGCCTCGCGATCTGCACGCCGCGGACGTCGCAAGAATCCGAGGTGACCGTACCTGCCCATCATCACGACGTCACGGACGCTGATCGGGAAGGTCCAGTCGACGTCTTCACTCTGCGGCACGTATCCGACGCGGCCGCTCTTGCGCGCAGTGGCTGCGTCGAGACCGGCGATTCTGACAGAACCGTTGTCCGGCTTGATCATCCCCATGATCACTTTGAACAGAGTCGACTTTCCTGAACCGTTCATGCCGATCAGTCCGCAGACGCTACCCGAGTTCAACGTCAGATCGACGTGGTCCAGTGCGTGGACCTCGCCGTAGTGAACGCTGACGTTTTCGACGCGAATGGCTTCGTTCATGATTTACCGCCGGTCAGACCGCCGAGGATGACGTCGGTGTCGTGGCGAATCATGTCCAGGTAGGTGGGCACGGGACCGTCGGCTTCGGACAGCGAATCGACGTACAGCGTTCCGCCGAACTTCGCGCCGGTCGCCCCGACAACCTGCTGCATGGGGGCATCCGAGACCGTCGACTCGCAGAAGACGGCGGGAACGGAATTGGCTCGGACGAAGTCGATCGCGGCGATGATCTGCTGCGGCGTCGCCTGCTGCTCGGCATTGACCGGCCAGATGTACGCCTCGCTGAGTCCCGCGTCCCTGGCCAGATAGGAGAACGCACCCTCGCAACTGACAAGTGCGCGCTGACCTGCGGGCAATGCCGCCAGGCCACTGACCAGGCCGTCCTGCACTGCTTGCAGTTCCGTCTTGTACTTCGCGCCGTTCTCCGCAAATGCCGAGGCGTTGTCCGGGTCGAGGTCGCTGAAAGCAGTCACCATGTTGTCGACGTAGATCTGCGTATTCAACGGAGACATCCATGCATGCGGATTGGGCTTGCCCGCATACGCGTCGCCGGCGATCGGAATGCCTTCGACGCCGTCGCTGACCACGACGTGTGGCACGTCCAGTCCGTTGACGAATTTCGCGAACCACGCCTCGAGGTTCATGCCGTTGTCGAGGATCAGATCGGCTTCGCTCGCCCGCCGAATGTCTCCGGGCGTCGGCTCGTAGCCGTGAATTTCGGCCCCCGCCTTGGTGATCGACTCGACGCGAAGATGATCGCCGGCAACGTTCTGGGCGATGTCCGACAGCACGGTGAACGTGGTGAGCACCACCGGGCGGTCGTCGTCGGAGCCAGAACTCACCGCAGAACAGCTGGACAGAAGCAGGGCGGCGAGGGCGGCAATTCCCAGGCGGCGGAAGTTCTTCGCGTCGGGTGTCGTCATGGTCGAACTCTAATATGTGGGTAAACAAATACACAAGTTCGTCTGGCCGAACAATCCTCACTCGATAGGCTCGCACCATGCGTCCTACTGCCTTGATCACCGGTTCCAGTCGCGGCCTCGGAGCTGCCATCGCACGCGAACTGGCGCCGACACACGACCTGCTGCTCGGTGCACGATCCGCACAAGCCCTCGAGCCGATCTGCGCCGAACTGCCCGGATCGACGCCCCTACCCCTCGACCTCACGGACTACGACGCCGTCGCCGCCGCCGCCTCGTCCATCACGACGCTCGACGTGCTGGTACACAACGCCGGCGTGGCCGACATCGGAACCATCGAGGAATCCTCGGTCGATCAGTGGCGACGCACCCTCGAGGCAAACGTCATCGCCGTCGCCGAACTCACGCGTGTCCTCCTTCCTGCCCTCAGGGCAGCCGGTGGCCACGTCGTACTGATCAATTCGGGTGCCGGACTGCGCGCCAACGCCGGTTGGGGCTCGTATGCGGCCAGCAAGTTCGCCCTGCGCGCTTTCGGAGATGCGTTGCGCCTGGAAGAGCCGGCACTGCGGGTCACCTCCATTCACCCCGGACGGATCGACACCGACATGCAGCGCGACATCGTCGCGGGTGAGGGCGACGAGTACGACCCTGAGCGCTTCCTGAAAGCCTCCACTGTGGCGCGTGCCGTACTCACTGCCGTCGAAACACCGTCCGACGCACACCCCACGGAGATCGTGCTTCGACCTACCGGCCGGTAAATCCCCAGTTCGGCGGTAACGGAATGGTGACGATGGCCATCCGGATATCGCTTTTCCGGGCACTGGCCCGATACTGACATCAGTTGTCGGACAAAGAGACTGGACTTGTCTCAGGAGTTCATCGAGAGGTGGTGTGCGATGCATGATCATACGGATACATGGGGGATCCCCAGCCAGACTTTCCTTCAGTGGTACCTGGTGGCGGCTGCCGTCGCGATCGGACTCTCGCTGTACAGCCGAATGACTGCGCGCCGGTCACCGGTGGTCGTCGACGCTCTCCGTCGGCCGCTCACTCCTCCCGAGATCGGTGCCTTGACCAGTGACTACCAAGCGGTGCTGGCGTCGATGGCTATTCTGCGCAGCGCCGAGCTGATCAGCACCGAAGGCAAGACCAAGCTGGCACTCACTGCGGAGGACAAGAATCGTCTCGACTGGTTCACCCGTACGGTGCACAAGCGGCTCGGCAACGGAAAGGTCCCGCTGCGGCAGGTGCGTCTGATGGGACGGCTGAACGTCGCACTCGCACAACTACGTACGACGTTGATCGACGAGGGATATTTGCAACGCCAGCAGGACGGTCTGACCGCTGCCCTTCGGACCGTTCCGATCGTGGCGGTCATTGCTCTCGGCGTAGTCCGTCTCGTCGCCGGAATCGCCGGCGGTAAGCCGGTCGGGTTCCTGCTCCTCACCATCATCGTTCTCGCTCTGATGATTCCACTTCTTCGCATCAAGCGTCGTCGGACAGCTTTGGGAGACAGCGAGCTTCGACGCCTCAAGCACGAAAACTCGTACCTCTCACCGAAACTGCGGCCCGCGTACACGAGCTACGGTCCCTCGCTCGCCGGGCTGTCGGCGGCGCTCTTCGGTGCGGGCGCTCTGGTTCTGATCGATCCGGCGCTGGCGGGAGCGGTAGCTGCGGGCGCCGCGTACAGCCCGGGTGGCGGAAGTTCGAGCTACTACAGTTGTGGCTCCTCATCCGGATCATCCGGTTCGGACGGCGGTGGCGGCAGTGGGAGCAGTTGCGGCGGCGGGGGGTGTGGGGGATGAGCACGCATGCAGTCGACACTTGGGGGATCCCCAGCGAGGATTTCCTCTACGGCTACATAGCCGTTTCGGCCACGCTCATGGTTCTCACTCTGGGGTGGCGTCTGATGATCCAGGCACGCCGGCACGGGTACTCAACCGAGCACGGGTATTCCGCCGAGCAACTGACGCCTCCGGAAGTCGGAATGCTCACCGGCGAGTCACGCGCCATCGCAGCATCATTGGCAATCCTGCGTAGCGCTGACCTGATCACCACCGACGGCGCTGTCCTGCGCCCGTCGGGCCCTGGCGACGAGACCCTGGACTGGTACACCCTCACCGTGTACCAGCGCCTGGCCCAGCAGGCTCTACCCCATCGTCGGCGGCAACTCGCCGAGCGTATGACGGTGGAAACAGCTCGCCTACGAAACTCTTTGGCGGACCGGGGATACCTGACCTCCGACAGCGCCAGGCGTTCAATCTTTCTCTCCACAGTTCCGCTGAAGATCCTGGTGGCCGTGGGTATCGTCCGCATTGCTTTCGGACTGCACAACGACAAGCCCGTCGAGTTTCTGATTCTCGCCGTACTCGTCACCGGGTTCAGCATCCCGCTGCTCGGGCTCAACTTCGATCGAACCACCTCTGGCAAGGCGGCACGTTCGGAACTGACCACGGCACACGCCTACCTGTCCCCGCGCAACAAGCCTGCCTTCTCCGCCTACGGACCGCGTTTGGCGGGAATGTCCGCTGCTCTCTTCGCCGGTTCGGCGATGCTGATGATCAATCCCGCCTTGGCCTCCGCCGCCGGAATCGGTGCCGACGGCAGCGGAAGTAGCGGGGGTTCGGACGGTGGCGGTTCAGGCGGGGGAGGCAGCAGCTGCAGCGGGGGCGGCGGATGTGGCGGCGGCGGTGGATGCGGGGGATAGCCGCGCCCGGGCGAGCATAAGCGCTGCGGCCTCGGTAGTGATGCCACGTTCCTCGCTCAACGAGTACACCTCGTCCAAGGTTCGACCGATCCCGCGGGTTCGTTCGACGACGTCGTCTTCGTTCCACCCCAGGACTTCTCGCCCCACGAGGTGAAAGGCTCCGCCTGCGTTCGCGACGAAATCAGGGGCACAGAGAACCCCGCGGTCTCGCAGAACCTCACCGGCAGCGGCATCGGTCAAGATGTTGTTTGCTGCGCCCGCCACGGCCAGAGTCGGAATCGACGCAGCCGCAGCGAAATCGATGATGCCTCCCATCGCGCAGGGGGCAAAGAGGTCACACGGTGTTCGGAGGACCTCGCCGGCAGGAACGACCGTGTGCCCCGCGAGAGAAGCCGCCTCGAGGCGCTGCGGGTCCGTATCGGCAACCAGCAGACGTGCGCCAGCCTGCGCTGCGAGACGGACGACGTCGCCGCCGACGGCGCCGAGCCCCTGTACCAGTACCGTTCGGCCGTCGAGTGTTCCGAGTCCTCGGCGACGCGCCGTGGCCTTCATCGCTTCGAACACACCCAGAGCGGTGGCGTGCGCGCTGGAACCGGCGCCACCGTTGTCAACCGAACGCCCGAAGACGTATCTGGTGGTGCGACTGAGCTGATCCATGTCGGAAGAGTTGGTGTTGACGTCGGGACCGGTCCAGTAGTTTCCTTCGAGCTTGTCGATGTTCTCGGCGTGGATGCCGAGGATACGAGACCAGGTTGCGGCGTCGATCTGATTGCGCGGTGCTGGCAGTGCGATCACCGACTTCCCGCCACCCATCGGCAGGTCGGAGACAGCCATCTTCAAAGTCATTGCACCGGCGAGCTTCCCGGCGTCCGCGAGAGCGTGGCCGATCGAGGGATAGTGAGCGGCCCGCGTGCCACCCGACGCCGGTCCCAGACGGGTGGAGTCGATTCGAATCACGAAAGTCGTGCCGGTCTCCCGATCATGGCGAGTGACGGTCAGTTCACCGTCCCAGCGCAGTTCGTCGTCGATACTCATTGAATCTCCTTTTCTGTCTTCGGGTCAGTTGTGGGCGTGCAGTGGTGTTCCCGCGAGTGCGAGCATGGCCTCGCCCAACGCTTCGTTCTGACTGGGGTGCGCGTGGATGAAACGCCCCACTTCATCGGGAAGTGCTTCCCAGGCAACGGCCAACTGCGCCTCACCGATCAGTTCGCCGACGCGGTCTCCCACCAGGTGAACTCCGACAACAGGGCCTTTCGTTCCGCTTCGAATCACTTTGATTCCACCGGTAGTTCGCAGGATCTGACTCTTGCCGTTACCTGCCAGGTCGTAGATGACGGTGGAGACGTCGGTGTGCTGCGTGCGCGCCGCCTCTTCGTCGAGTCCGACCGATGCAACTTCGGGATGTGAGTACGTCACGCGAGAAATCAGATGTTCGGCGACCGGTATCGGATCCTTGCCGGCAATCTGTTCGGCCACAAAGATTCCCTGCTGGAAGCCTCGGTGCGCCAATGCAAGACCGGGCACGATGTCACCGACCGCGTACACACCGTCCACGGACGCGCGAAGGCGTTCGTCGGTGACGACAAACCCCTTGTCGAGGTTGATTCCGTTTTCTGCGAAACCGCTACCGTCCGTGCGGGGTCCGCGGCCGACGGCGACCAACAGTAGGTCGGTGTCGAATATCGTTCCGTCGCCCAGTTGGACGCGGACCGAATCGGCTGCTTCTTTCGCGGAAACCATCTTCGTACCTGTCTTGCACACGATTCCGCGTTTACGATAGGCCCGTTCGAGCTGCTTCGACGACCACGGGTCCTCGGCGGCGATCAGTCGGGGGAGTGCCTCGACGATCGTTACTTCGGCGCCGAACGAGCGCCAGAGGCTTGCGAACTCGACGCCGATGACACCGCCACCGAGTACCGTTGCGCTGGTGGGCACCCGGTCGAGTTCGAGTGCCTGGTCGCTGGTGACGATCCGTCGGCCGAGTTCGATGCCGGGGAGTTCCCGCGGATACGAGCCGGTGGCCAGAACGAGTGATGTTCCGGTGTAGCGGGTTCCGTCGACGTCGATGCTTCGCCCACCGACATACGTCCCGTATCCGTTGACGATGGTGATCTTGTGTTGCGCCAACAAGCCTTGCAGACCGCTGTACAGCCGCTCGACTGTCCCGTTCTTGTAGTCGTGCACCTGCGCGACGTCGATGCCGGCAAAAGATGCCCGGACACCGAATTGCTCACTGGTGCGTGCCGAATCGGCCACCTCGGCGGAATGCAGCAGTGCCTTGGTCGGGATGCATCCGCGGTGCAGGCACGTTCCGCCGACCTTGTCCGCTTCGATCAGCGTGACCGACAATCCGAGTTGGGCGGCGCGGATGGCGCAGGCATAGCCGCCCGATCCTCCACCGAGGATCACGACGTCGCTGTGGGGTTCTGCAGTTGTCATCGGAGCCTTGGTCATCAGAGCCTTCCCAGGACGCGGATCGGGTTCTCGATGTAGTCACCGAACAGCCTCAGGAATCCGCCGGCTTCGCCCCCGTCACAGACGCGGTGGTCGAAGCTCAACGAGATCTGAGTGACCTTACGAACGGTCAACTCGCCGTTCACGACCCACGGCTTGTCGATGATGCGTCCGATCCCCAGAATTGCCGCCTCGGGGTGATTGATGATCGGAGCCGATCCGTCGACCCCGAATACCCCGTAGTTGTTGAGCGTGAACGTGCCGCCGGTCAGGCGGGCGGGTTCGAGCTTGCCGTCGCGGGCAAGGTCGGTGGTCACCCGAAGTGCTTGTGCGAGTTCGACGGTGCTCAGGGCGTCCGCATTTCGAATGACCGGTACCATCAATCCCTTCGGTGTCTGCGCGGCGATCCCCAGGTGGGTGCGGGCGTGTCGGACGATCTCGCCTCGAGCAGTATCGACCGACGAGTTCAGTTCGGGGTACTGCGCCAACGCAGCGATCGTCAGCCGAGCCAGGAGCGCCATCAGGCTGATCTTGTCGGAATCGGGCAGTGACTTGTTGATCTCGGCTCGCGCCGCCAAGAGTTCGGTGGCGTCGACGTCAACCCAGGTTGTTGCGTCCGGGATCTCACGGCGGCTGGTGGACAGCTTGTCGGCAACCACCTTGCGTAGTCCCTTGATCGGGATCCGCTGGTCGGCCGCGTGTGACGTTTCCAATTCCGTGCCGGTGTTCGACCCGGCCTCGACGTCGGCGCGCGTGATGACTCCGCCGGCGCCCGAACCGGAAATCGTGGTTAGGTCGATACTGTTGTCAGAGGCCAGTTTACGAACGATCGGCGAGATCACGCGTACCGACGGAGCCGCTCTGCGGCGGCGCAGAGGTGCATCCTCGCTGGTGCCGTAGCCGATCAGGACGTTGCCCGAACCGGCGCGTTCCTCTTCGCGGTAGCGCTCGTGGTTGGCCGAAACGACCGCGTCGACACTCTCGCCACCACTCACAGTGATCAGCGGTGTGCCCACCTTCAGGGTGTCTCCGGCTTTGCCGTGGAGTTCGATCACGGTTCCGGCGAACGGGATGGGCACATCCACAGCAGCTTTCGCGGTCTCGACCTCGACGACGATCTGATCGATGGTGACCACGTCGCCGACCTTGACGTGCCACTCCGCGATGTCGGCCTCGGCCAGACCTTCACCCAGATCGGGGAGCATGAATACCTGATTGCTCATGCCGTCACCGCCCAACGGGTGTCCGGGGCGTCGTTCCACTGCAGACGGTCGACGGCGTCCAGGACCCGGTCGATGCTGGGCAGGTGGTGACGCTCGAGCTTGGGAGCGGGGTAGGGGATGTCGAAGCCGCCGACCCGGAGCACCGGGGCATGGAGATGGTGGAAACACCGTTCCTGCACGCGGGCAGCAATTTCTGCACCCACACCGGCAAAACCCTGCGCTTCCTGGATGACGATGCAGCGTCCGGTCTTTCGCACCGATGCGGTGACCGTCTCGTCGTCGAACGGCACTATCGAGCGGATGTCGATCACCTCGATGTCCCGGCCCTCGGCTGCAGCGGCCTCGGCGGACCTCAGTGCAACGTCCACGGACGGACCGTAGGCGATGAGCGTCGCGTCACGACCGGGGCGACGGACGACGGCGCGACCGATCGGCTCACGTGCGGTCAGTTCGACATCTGCTCGCGCGAAGTACAGCTTCTTGGGCTCGAGGAAGATCACGGGGTCGGGGTCCTCGATTGCCGAACGTAGCAGCGAGTACGCATCTTCCACCGTGGACGGCGCCACAACCTTCAGTCCGGGTGTGTGCGCGTAGTAGCCCTCACTGGAATCACAGTGATGCTCCACCCCGCCGATACCGCCGGCAAAAGGAACACGAATGACTATCGGAATCGACAGCGCGCCCTTGGTGCGGTTGCGGATCTTCGCCACATGGGAGGCGATCTGCTCGAACGCCGGATAGGCAAACGCGTCGAACTGCATTTCCACGACCGGACGAAAACCGGCCATGGCCATGCCGATTGCGAATCCGATGATGCCGGACTCGGCGAGGGGAGTGTCGAAGCATCGGTCGTCGCCGAAGTCGCGGGTGAGGCCGTCGGTGACGCGGAAAACGCCGCCCAGGGTGCCGACGTCCTCACCGAAGACGACAACGTTGTCGTCCGCAGCCAGAGAGTCGCGTAGCGAGGTGTTGAGGGCCTGAGCCATCGTGAGCATGGGCATGGTCAGTGTCCCCCTGTGTCAGCGGCTTCGGCAGCAAGTTCGGTTTCGAGTTGGGCTTGTTGCTCACGCAATTGCGGTGTCTGCTCGGCGAAGACGTACCGGAACAGATCGAGCGGATCGTGCGGGCGGTCGACGTTCATGCCGGCGCGCAGTGTGGCGGCCGCGGTTTCTGCCTCTGCAGTCAGCGATTCCACGAACGCGTCGTCGATCAGATCGTGTGCGCGCAGATACTTTTCGAGACGCGGCAACGGATCTCGCCCGAGCCAGGCTTCCACCTCGGCGCTGTCGCGGTAGCGGGTGGCGTCGTCGGCATTGGTATGTGCCTCGATGCGATAAGTGTGTGCCTCGACGATCACCGGTCCGTTTCCGCTGCGAACGAAGCGCGCTGCCTCGTCCATGACGGCCATCATCGCGACGGGATCGTTGCCGTCTACCTGCTCGCTGCCGATCCCGTAGCCGACGCCCTTGTGCGCCAATGTCGGTGCTGCGCTTTGGCGCGACAGTGGCACGCTAATCGCAAATCCGTTGTTCTGCACCAGAAAGATCACCGGCGCTTTGAAGACGGCGGCGAAGTTCAGCGCCTCGTGGAAATCGCCCTCACTGGTGGCGCCGTCACCACAGAGCGCCAAGGCGACGGTGTTCAAGCCCCGTCGAGACTCCCCGTAGGCCACCCCCGCTGCATGCAGCAATTGCGTTGCCAGCGGGGTGCACTGCGGCGCACTGCGCAGTGCGACCGGGTCGTATCCGCAGTGCCAGTCGCCGGCGAGCATGCTCAGAATCTGCACCGGATCGACACCCCGGGCGGCCAACGCCATCGAATCCCGGTAGGTGGGGAAGAGCCAGTCACTCGGCTCCAGACTCATCGCTGCCGCGATCTGACATGCCTCCTGCCCTCGCGAGGACGGATACACGGCCAGGCGCCCCTGTTTGGTCAGTGCCGTAGCCTGCTGGTCGAAACGCCTGCCCAGGAACATCTTTCGATACATCGCGATCAGGCGATCGTCGCTCGGTTTTGCGTAGCGGGCCTCGCTGCGCGTCAGTTCTCCGGCAGGGTCGAGGTACTGCACCGCAGAATCGGCCGGCAGGAACTTCTGATACCGCAGTTCCCCCAAGGGCTCGACAAGTGTCACTTCTACCTCCAGAAGACGTTGTGTCCATCAGTATTCGCACTTCGGCGACGTAATGGCAGCAAGCGTCGAGGATTCAAGACAAACGGCCTATCATGAGGATTCGGGCAGCAATATGTCCATCAACCGACTCGACTACCGAACCAGGAATGGACAGATGGCCACCGAACCGCACGCTCTCGATGCGATCGACCGCCGCATCATCGCCGAACTGGTCGCAGACAGTCGCATCTCCATGCGTGCACTGGCTGAAAAGGCGCACATATCCCGCGCTCACGCCTACGTCCGCATCGAAAGGCTCGAGGACGCCGGAATCATCACCGGATTCACGACGCGGATCGCCCATGAGAAGGCCGGACTCGGCTCCTCGGCGTACGTGGCACTCTCGATCCGGCAGCACTCGTGGCGAGGTCTGGCGGCGTCCTTGAAGGCCCTGCCGTTTGTCGAGCACTTCTCCCTCCTCGGCGGCGACTTCGACGTTCTGGTGCTGGTCCGTGCCCCGGACAACCAGGAACTACGCCACACCGTTCTCGAAGAACTCCAGGGACTCGACGGGGTTCTCTCGACCAAAACGTGGCTGATCTTCGAAGAAGGCAACGGTCCGGGACCCAACTGGCTGCCCGCCTGATCCGTCTATAGTCGCCGTTAGCAGTTGCACACGGGAGGTGATTCGAATGACCCTGTACGGCCTGGGAATCGGTTGGCGCCCCGAGGTCTCCGGAATCATCGCGCAGCTCGACGGCCTGGCATTCTGCGAAGTCATTGCCGAATCCGTCGGAAACGAGATACCGCCGCACCTCGGCTCGCTCGGAGTTCCGGTGATCCCGCACGGAATCTCGCTCTCACTTGGCGGGGCCGAGGCGGTAGATCAGGCACGGATCGATCACCTTGCGCATGCAGCTCAGCTACTGGGCGCTCCCTTGGCGAGCGAGCACATCGCATTCGTGCGTGCAGGCGGCATCGAGGCCGGCCACCTGCTCCCACTTCCGCGCACCTACGAAGCCGTCGACGCCCTGGTACGCAACATCACCCGGACTCAGGACGGTCTACCGGTGCCGTTCGCCGTCGAAAACGTTGCCGCCCTGTTCGACTGGCCGGACGACGAGTTGACCGAAGGGGAGTTTCTCGCGGAAATCGTCGAGCGCACCGGAGCCCTGCTGGTTCTCGACATCGCGAACGTCTATGCCAATGCCCTCAACCGAGGGCGTGATCCCTGGGCCGAGCTGAGCCGGCTACCACTCGAGCGAATCGCATACTGCCACATCGCCGGTGGCAGCGTCAGCGACGGCAAATACCACGACACGCACACCGATCCGGTACCCGAAGCCGTGCTGGAACTCCTTGCGCAGTTCACCGCCGCCGGTCACCATCCCGCCATCATGCTCGAGCGCGACGGAAACTATCCGCCGGCACTGGAATTGCTCGACGAGCTCGATGCCATCGCCGACGCAGCTGGTCTGGATCGCATCACCGCGGGCACCGATTGGTCACGCACATGAGCACGCTCGGTGAGCGTCAAGAGGCGCTGATTCGCGCACTGGTGGCGGGTGGCGAACTGCCCGAAGGCTTCGACAAAGACGAAGCCGCCGTTGTCTCGGCGGCGCTGCTCCGAAAGCGCGCAGGAGAAGTGGCGCACCACCTTCCGGTCGTGCGCCACACTCTCGGCGATCGTTATCTTCAGTTGTTCACAGCGTGGGCGGACGGACGACCGAAGTCGTCTTCGCATGCGGATGCCCAGGCCTTTGTCGCCCATCTCCAGGACATCGGCGAACTGCCTCGCCCACCCTGGTATCAGAGGTTTCGAAAGGTCTCACGCAAGTGAGACAACAGCTTCGCTGGTGTACATGAGGAACGTCATCGATTCCTGGAAGTACAGCTCGACGGAGTTCGCATCGTGCGAGAGATAGCCGATGGACAGGTCCTGGCCGAGGTGCAATTCGTAGTCACCGCCACGCGTCGACAGCAGGAAAGCGCCGTCGATGGCCGGGGCCCAGATGATCTCGCCGTCGAGGACGCGTCGCAGGTGCTCGCGGATGGGGTAGCCGTGATCGGAGGTCTCGTTGATCGCGGTGAACGCATCTGCATTCAAGAGCAGTGAGTACGGTCCGTTGACACCGGCCAAGCGCAGCGACGTGATCGCCTGGCTGATGGCTTCCGGGTAGTCCTTGGCGTCGATGGGTAGCTTCAGTTCCGGGTTGGAACCGCTGGCCCGCACGCCGGTGATGCTGGCTGCGGGGTATCCCTCGAAGATGGCGCGGTCCTCGGCGAACGCGATCTGCTTGGCCGCGTCCTTGACGGGCTGCCAGTCGGAGTCCTTGGCGCCGCGTTCGACGTCGTCGATGGCCTGACGGCTGACGGTGAAAGGGACCCGCAGTTCGATGATCGGCTGGGACTGACGAGCATGTGCGATGACGCCGTCGGCCAAGGGATTGATCGGCACCTGATGCCCGAGTGGGATGGCCGCGAGATCGTCACCCGACGGTCCCTCCACATCCACGACACGACGACCGGCGACGTGACGCTTGAAGGTACGGCTCGCCTCTTCTTCGATCTCGGCCCAGGCTGCTGCCGAAATGGGTGCTAGGTCGCGGTGCAGGTTTGTCATTGCTGGGCACTCCTTTTGAGGCTGCCGATTCCGAGAGAACCGTCAGAGATGGGCGCTGTGAACGTCGCTTCGGGAACGAGCCTGGTCGGCAAGTCCGGGGGATCGTCGAGAAAGTCCGCCGTCGGAACGAAGAAATTGATTCCGGTGACGGCGGTGGAGAAATCGAGAATGCGGTCGTAATTGCCGACGGGATTCCCGATGAACATGTTGGTGAGCATCTGCTCGGTGACCGTAGGCGACGCCGAGTAACCGATGAAATAGGTACCCATCTCAGCGGAACCGACGTGGCCGAACGGCATGTTGTCCCGCAGAATCTGGATCTGCTCACCGGATTCGTCCTCGATGACGGTGAGTGCGGTGTGGGAGTTGGCCGGCTTGGTGTCGTCGTCCATCTCGAGATCTTCGAGCTTGGAGCGTCCGATGACGTTCTCCTGCTCCTCGACGGGCAGGGAGTTCCACTCCGACATGTCGTGGAGGTACTTCTGGACGATGACGTAACTGCTGCCTGCGAAATCCGGATCCTCGTCACCGACGGTGACCGCGACGTAAGCGGCCTGCCCGGACGGGTTCTCGGTACCGTCGACAAAACCCATGAGGTCGCGTTGCTCGAAATACTTGAACCCGTGGACCTCGTCGATCACCGACGCGGCCCCGGCCAACCTGTTGGTCACGACCGTGGCGAACTCGAAGCACAGGTCCATCTGACGGGCCCGGATGTGAAACAACAGATCGCCCGGCGTGCGCGGGGCGTGGTGTTTGTCACCGGTCAACTCGACGAACGGATGCAATTCCGCCGGCCGTGGACCGTCGAAAAGTCGGTCCCACGCATCCGAACCGATGCCGACGACGGCAGCCAAGCCACCGGCGGGAACCCGGAATCCGATCGAGCGTTGCAGCCCGGAAATATCCGCCAGAACGTCGTGAACTGCCTGCTCACCACCCTCGTCGATGGTGAAAACCAGGAAGATCGCAGCTTCCGTGAGCGGGGTCAGCAACGGCTGCGGTATCGCGGGAAGGGCCACTTCGGCCTCGTCGATCTCACTCGTTTCCGCCATGCAGACCAGTATGGACGATTCCGGCAGTCCCGGCATCAGTAGTGGGCAAGTCGCGTCAGGGTGTCGCGTCAGGGGGTTGCGGCCTGGGCGCCCGCGTCGAAGCCGGCCGGAATCTCGAAGATCTTTCCGTCGAACCCGGCGCGGTAGAGATGCCCGGCCGCGAACCCGGAATTGCCACGCCCGTAGGTCAACACACTCGACGCTTGCAGTCCGCTGGTGAGCGAGCAGTACTGGCCGGGTCCGTCGATCCGCCACACCTCACCACTGATGTCCGTGGGAATAATTGCGCGATCTCGCGAGTCCAAGGTCAAACCATCTGGGGCAGAAAAGGTTTCGAAACCACCGAGATCGACCAACGACTCCGAATATCCCGGATTGTCCACGGAGATGCGGCTGACACCCGGGTTTGCGAACGTGCGCGAAACGTAGAGCCAGCGATTATCGGCGCTCAGGGCAGCGCCGTTTGCACTCGGGAAGGTTGCCCACGCCGGGTCGACGGAACCATTCGGGCTGACCTTTCCGATCAGCGAACCGAAATCGTTGGTGGCGTAGATCGTCCCGTCGTGCGCGACGGCAAGGCCGTTTGCAGCGCTCAGACCACCGGCTATCGGCGTCACGGCGCCCGAGTTCACGTCCACCCGCGCGACCGACGCAGCACGCGTCAGATCGCCGATCAGCACGCCGGCGTTTGCTCCGGTACCCACCAGCAGTGAACCGTCCGGGCTCCACGCGAGTGCGCCCGCACCGCCGGGAACCGTCGCGATCGGAACTGCGGCCTGACCAGGCCCGTCGACGCGGAAGATCCGCCCACTCACCAGGTCGGTCGTATACAGGCGCCCTTGCCCGTCCACCGTGACACCCTCGAGGGCCGCACCCGGAATCTGGGCGCTGAGTATGGCGGGTGACGATCCAGGGCAAGGCGGAGCGGCGGCGGCACCGGACACGCCCAGAGCCAGAAGCGAACCGGCAACAAGAGCACCGGTGATACCTACCCGAATACCGCGATCGAAGATCCTGGTGCGCATCTGCGCAACGCTAGACCTTCGGCCCGGTTTCGCCTAGAGCGACCGAAGGAAAGAGATCAAAAGTTCATTGACCTCGGCAGCGTGTTCTTGTTGTACGAAGTGCCCCGCACCGCCGAGGAGATGTACACCCCGCAGATCGGGGACGGTGTCCTTCATTCGGTCCAATGCCTTGGGACCGCTCATCGCGATGACCGGGTCTTCCGCGCCCGCAACGAAGAGCGTCGGGACCTCGATGTGCGCTCCGTCCAGATCCGCGCTGCGTTCCCAATTGGCGTCATACGCTCGGTACCAGTTCAAGCCACCGGTGAAACCTGTTGCAGTAAAGGCCTTTACATAGACATCCAAATCATCCTCGGTGAGCCACGACCACGGCAACGCCGGCGCCTCGGGAAGTACGTCGAGATAGCCGTTTCCTTCGGAGGGGTTCTTCCACACATCGAGGTACCGGTAAGCCCCGGACAAGGCGTGGAAGAGCCGCTGAAGGAATTCACGTGGACGGGCGTCGAGTTCGCGCTCCGCGACACCCGGTTCCTGAAAATAGTGAATGTGCAGAAAGTGCTTGCGCGCCAAGGCGGCGTAGATGGCCGAGGGCTTGGCCGGGAATCTGTCCGGCGCATAGGGAACCGCCAAGGAGACCAGTCCCGCAACGCGATCGGGGTGACGAAGCGCTGTCGTCCACGCGGCCGGAGCGCCGAAATCGTGTCCGACGAACACCGCTTTGTCGATTCCGAGAGCGTCGAGTAGGTCGATCAGCCGGTTCGCGACGGCGTCGTTGGTGTAGTCCTCGATCGCGTCGGGGCGGGTAGTGCCGCCGTAACCGGGCATGTCGAGTGCAATCGCCCGAAAACCCGCTTCCGCCAACGCTGCCGACTGATGGCGATAGCTGTATCCGAGGCCGGGAAAGCCGTGGCACATGACCACAGCTGTCCCGGAACCGGAATCGTCGATCTGCCAACAGAATCCGTCGACGTCGATCGTCTTGACCGTCATGTCAGGCGGTGATCATGTCTTCCTGGTTCCAGAATGCGCGCATCGACAGGATCTTTCCGTCGTCGTCGAAGGTCATGACGTCGATGGGTGCGATGGTCAGGGTCTGCTCGCCGAGCTTGGTGATCAGCGAGAAGTGGAATGCCGCTTCGTTTCCGGCGATGCGGAGGGTCTGGAGGTGAGCTTCCTGGTCGAAATTCTCGATCACGGAGTAGAACTCGAGAATGGACTCGCGGGTGGTGCGCACGTCGGTACCAACCGGGTCTTCAACCGTTGCACCCTCTGCGTACAGGGCCACAACCTGGGCAGCAGTGCCCGTCGCAACGGTCTCGATGTAGGCGTCGACGGTCTTGCGGATTACCTCTGCGGACGGTGCCATGGTCTACCCCTCGTAGTTAGAACAGGTTCTAATTCTGAGGATAACCTACGACTCTGTTCCACGGGTCAGCTTTCGAGCACCTTGCGCAGGCGAGCCTTCTTCCGGTTCTCCCGCACGATCCAGACGACATCGGTGTCGTCCGACGCCCCCAGGGAGACGAATGCCGGCAGGGCATTCTCCGGATCCGCCGCAACCGCGACACTCCAGCAG
This sequence comes from Rhodococcus sp. 008, assembly GCF_001682295.1. Lineage (NCBI taxonomy): Bacteria > Bacillati > Actinomycetota > Actinomycetes > Mycobacteriales > Nocardiaceae > Rhodococcus > Rhodococcus sp. 008. The sequence continues at coordinate 2,162,397 of NZ_CP012749.1, forward strand.
TATCCGAGCGCCTGCCGGAGAGTCCGTGTGTCGGCGTCACGACGGGAATCAGCCGGTTGCGAGACGATCCACTCGGTAGCGTCTCGGCACACCTGAACGGCCAGCGCAGCGTTGGTCTTGTCCTTCAGCAACCGTGGCTCGCAGATCCCCGCAGCCGCTGCGCGCAGCGTCAATGGATGGGCGGAGCGTGACCACTGCTCGATGATCGCCCGAAATAATTGCGGATCCGTGTCGCCTATCGCCTGAACGGCCATCGCGGCAGCTTCACGTGCACGCCACGACGCACTGGTGGTTGCCTCCGTGAGACTGTTCAGAACAGCCTTGTCGCGTGAACGAACAAGGATGAATCCGAGCCCGACGATCCCACAGCAGCGGATGTATTCGTCCTCGGACTCCGCCGCCAGCAGGATGTCGTCGTCATCGGCGCCGCGCGCGAACTCGAGCATGAGCCCAAGGTTCGCGCGCGGGCCGGGCAATCCTGAACGCTCCGTCAGGTAACTCCACAGTTCGTCACCGTCCAGATCCGCGAACGTCATGGGAGTCCTGCTTTCTCGAGTGCGGGTGCACCCATCATTTCACCGAAAGCCCTCTCACGACGGAAGTTCGAAGCTCACTTGCTTCCGTCGTCGCGCATAGAGGAATCCACCGACAAACGCGAGCACCAGCACCCCGGTCATCACCACGGCCAGAATGTTGCCGCCCAGTAGGAGCGGAAGGTTTCCGGCAATGGCGATCGCGAATCCGATCAGCCCGACAAGGCCCAAGCTCGGGGCAAGTTTGGTGTGCCAGAATCGCTGATCGACCTTCGTACGATGAAAGAAGACGAGCACCGCAAGGCACGTGAGCAACATGAGAGCCACGATCCCCACCGTTGCAACGCCGGCGAACCACGCGAAGATCTGTGTCACCGGATCCAGACCGATGACGATGCAAGCTCCGAGAAGTACCAGAGCACAGCAGGATTGCACCACTGACGCGATGTGCGGCGAACCATGCACGCGGTGCGTCCGCCCACCTGCGCCCGGCAGAACGCCGGTGTTCGACAGAACGAAGATGTATCTGGCCAAGACATTGTGGAGAGACAGAACTGCGGCAAAGAGACTGGACACCAACAGAATTTGAATCAGGTGGGCTGTCACCGTTCCGGCAAAGTCGGTGGCAGTGGTGATCAGCATGCCGTCGGGGTCAGTACCCGCAATGTCCACTGCACCCTTGTCGCCCCAGGCTGTCACAACCGCCCAACTGGAGAGAGCGTAGAAGCCGCCGATGAGGATCAAGGCGGCGTATGTCGCTCGCGGGATAGTCCGCGCGGGATCCTTCGCTTCGTCACGGAAGATCGCCGTCGACTCGAACCCGATGTAACCGGCAAGCGCGAATACCAATGCGACGCCGGGGGATCCGGAGAATATTTCCGACGGAGAGAACATTGCTGTCGACGGGCCTTCCGGACCACCGTCGGCGACGATGAAAGCGTCGAGTACGACTACGATCCCGACCTCTGCGATCAACAGGATGCCGAGCACCTTGCCCGACAATTCGATATGACGAAATCCGAGGACGGCTACCAGAGCCAACGAGGCGAGCGAGAAGATCCACCACGGCACCTCCGGACCACCGTAGGAGGTGATCAACGAACTCATTGCCGGGCCGAGGTAGCCGTATACGGCCAATTGCACTGTGCTGTAACTGACGAGGGCCAACATCGCACTGCCGACGCCGGCACCACGGCCGAGACCATGTCCGATGTAGAGATAGAACGCTCCGGTTCCCGGGATGTAACGCGACATCGCGGTGAACCCGACGGCGAAGAGCAGAAGTACACCGGTTGTCACGGCGAAGGTCATGGGGAAGCCCGCACCGTTGCCACCGGAAATACCCAGCGGCACAAGACCACTGATCACAGTCAGGGGAGCAGCTGCGGCAACGACCATGAGGACTATCGAGCCGGTACCCAGCGAGCCTCGAAGAGTTCGGTCATCGCCGGATGCATCACGTGAAGCATTGACGGAAGTATGGGTCATACGGGCGATGTTAGAACCATTGAAGTCGATTCGGGACCCAATTCACAAAACTTTTACTTGCGAAAAACGGGACGAACCGTCCGTTCTTCGCGCTCCCGTCAGCCTTCTTCCTGCAGCGCCAAGCGTTTGAGCTCGTCTTTTGCGTGCAGAATGTGACGTTCCATTGCCTCCGCCGCGCGAGCGCTGTCGCCCCGCTTGATCGCCTCGAAGATTTCCTTGTGCTCCACCCTCGAAGCCTCGACCTGGTCTTCGAACACGAGATGATCGACGGGGACGAACATTTCGCCGCGAGCCTCGACCACAGCGGCCTCCAACCTGCTGTTTCCCGCCGCTCTGGCGATACCGCCGTGGAACCTGGCGTCACAAGCCCGGAACGATCCCCGACTTCCGGAAACCCCCAATTGCTCAATGGATTCGAGCAACTCGAGAAGATGACGATCGGTTCGCCGGACCGCCGCGAGGCTTGCCGTGCGCATTTCCAACCCGATACGGAGGTCGACGATTTCGTCGATGTCTGCTTCTCGCGCTTTCAACTGCCCAACCCAGTCTTCATAAGGCCTGGTCAACTCCGAAACGAACGATCCACCCGTTGCACCGCGTCGCACCTCGATGTATCCCATTGCCTGAAGGATTCGGACCGCTTCTCGCACACTGACTCGACCGACTTCGAGTTGCTGAGACAGTTCACGCTCGGATGGCAGGCGATCACCGGGGCTGAGCGCGCCGCTGTGAATGAGCAGTCGCAAGCGTCGAGCGATATCCTCCCCCAACGTCGGTGCACTGACCATGAATTCGATGGCCGGCAGCTTGTCGATCTGCACGTCTCGTACCCCCTACTCGGTGCCTGGACCGACACTTACGCTTCGTCTTGACCTACGAAATCGAACGCTCCCATTCGCAACTGTCCTTGAATAGATACAGCAGCGCGCGGCACTTCGAACCCGTTACCCCAACTTTACAAGCCAAACTCTAGCGAAAAGCCATTCAATGGTTCTATGCTCGCTCCTATGACCCAATTCACGATGACGGCGGAGGCACTCCCCGCCATGCCCCTGATCGGAGTCACCGGCCGCGTCGACCGCGGCGGGCCGTCACTACCCAACGTCGTCGGCGACGCGTTGATGGAAATGTTCTTCACCGATTTTCCCTCGAAAATCCGCGCTGCCGGTGGTCAACCGATCCTGCTGAGCATCCACAGTGATCCGCGCCGAATCGTCGAGCATCTCGATGCCCTCGTCCTCAGCGGTGGTTCCGACGTGGACCCCAGGCGATACGGCCGCACCCCCGGACCAAACTCCTCGATGATCGACCCCGCTCGGGACGAATTCGAGTTCGCCCTGGTCGATGCAGCCTGGGAAATCGGACTGCCGATCCTGGGTGTATGTCGAGGACACCAGGTCGTCAACGTCGCCCGCGGGGGCACTCTGATTGCCGACCTTCCGACCGACGCCGGTGAGGCACACAGCTTCTTCGGTTATCCGCGTTCGTACCGACCGCAACAGGTCGCTCTGGAATCCGGTTCCGTCCCACACAGTCTGTTCGGCAACAGCATTCACGTGAACAGCCTTCACCACCAAGCCGTGGACACCCCGGGGAGCGGGCTTCGGATCGTCGGACGCGCGCTCGACGGCGTCGCCGAAGCCATCCAGGCCGACGATCGCCCCGTGGTGGGCGTGCAGTGGCACCCCGAATTCTTCGCCGACATCGATCCGCTCTTCGCGTGGCTCGTCGACGCTGCAACCTCCCGTCGGACCAATTCTTCTCACCAGATCGATCATCACAGAATGGAAGACAACAATGTCACGTACGCATGAGAACAAGGTTGCCCTGATCACCGGTGCAGGCTCCGGAATCGGCCGCGGCATCGCGCTGCGCCTCGCCTCCGACGGTGCCCGCGTCGCGGTCGTGGACCTTCACATCGAAAGTGCAAAGGAGACCGTCGCACTGATCGAATCGCAGTACGGCACACCCGCGCTCGCCCTTGAGGCCGATGTGCGCGACCGCGCCGCCGTGAGCGCCGCTTTCGAAGCCACCGTCGCCGAATGGGGACGCTTCGACTACCTCGTCAACAACGCCGGCCTGATCACGATGAGTTCTCTCGAGAACCTCACCGACGAAGAGTGGGACCTCGTCCTCGACGTCAATCTCAAGGGCATGTTCATCGTCACGCAGATCGCCACCCCGTACTTCCGCGACGGCAACAGCGGCGCTGTGGTGAACTTGTCGACGGTGGAAGCGGACGTTGTCGTGTCCTCCCAGGGCTTCGCACAGGTCCACTACAACGCGTCGAAGGGTGGAGTGAAGATGCTGACGAAGGCTCTGGCCGTCGAACTCTCGCGGTACAACGTACGAGTCAACGCGATCGCCCCCGGGCCGGTCCCCACCGCCTTCCTGCCTGGCATCGACGTCTCCTCCGGCGAAGTTCTCGACTTCATGAAGTCCAGGCTCCTGGTGCCGCGCGTCGGCCGCCCCGAGGACATGGGTGCTGCAGTCTCCTTCCTGCTCTCCGACGACGCCTCCTACATCAGTGGAGTCCAGCTGCCCGTCGACGGCGGATGGCTTGCCCGATGAAAGGCCGGCTCACCACGGCCGAGCTCGCCGAGTCCGACATCGACACCGTCCTCATCGCCGGTATCGACCTCTACGGACGGTTGATCGGCAAACGAGTCCCGACGCGAATTTTCCTCGCGAACATCGACGAGGGTCTGCATGTGTGCACCTGTGTGTATGCCTGGGATGCCAGCCAACGCATGGACAAACTCGTTGTCGACTACGCCGGCGGACACACCGGCTGGCATGACTTCCGCCTGCAACCTGACCTGGGAACACTGCGACGCGCGTCGTGGCTCGAGTCCACTGCCATCGTCATCGCTGACTCGGTCGACGAACATACCGGCGAGATGGTCCCGATCGCACCGCGCACGATCCTGCGCAAACAGATCGACAAGCTCGAAGCTGACGGCCACACCGTCTACGCGGCAACGGAACTCGAGTTCCACCTCTACCGAGGTGCCCCCGACGCATTGCGGCGCAGCGGCTATCGGGATCTCGAACCCACCACCCTGGTGCCCTCGGATTACACCATCACCGCCGGCAACGCGATGGAACCTTTCTTCCGCAAGGTACGAACCGCGTTGGAGGAGAGCGCGATTCCCGTGGAGGTCTCTCAGGTCGAATACGGCCTGGGCCAGTGGGAGATCAACCTCGAATACGGAACCGCCCTCGAGATGGCCGACCGCCATGTGCTATTCAAGCAGGTCGTCCACGACGTCGCTGCGGCAGAAGGGCTCACTGCTACCTTCATGGCACGTCCGAGCACCGACGGCATGGGCTCGTCGTGTCATATTCACGCGTCCATGCGGAGCGACGACACCTTCCCATTCCACGACGAAAGCGCAGAAAACACCGCGAGCGCCGAGCTGCTGCACGCCGTCGGCGGAGTTCTCGAGCACTGCCCGGAACTCATGCTGTTCTACACGCCGACCATCAACTCGATGCGCCGCACCAGAGCCAGCCACGATTTCTCGGGGAACGGCTTGACCTGGGGTTTCGACAACAGGACTACCACCTGCCGACTCATCACCGGTGCACCGTCCGCCAACCGTCTCGAAATGAGACTGCCAGGGGCGGACGCAAATCCGTATCTCGCACTCGCCGCCGTTCTGGCGTCGATGAACGACGGTCTGACACGAAAGCTCGATCCCGGCGCACCGGTACGACGCGACGGGTACAGCGACACAGACACACTCGAGAAGGTGAAGCAACAACCGCTGCCCGGCACACTGGACGAAGCGGCGCGTGCGCTCGAGGCCAGTGAGTTCGCACTCGCGGCGTTCGGCGCCGAGGTCGTATCGCACTATGCGGCGGTCGCCAAGGACGAATGGGATTCCTTCATGTCCGCGGTCACCGACTGGGAACGCGAACGCTACCTCGACAACATCTGACCTACAAACGATTTCGCCACGAAGGACAGTCATGACCACTTCATGCTCACTCGTGCCCCAGAACAACACGATCGACGGAAACGTCGAAACACCGGCTATCGACCTCGGCGAATTTCTCACCGATCCCGACACCGGAGAGAAACTGCAAGCCCAACTCTCGTCCTCCACCGAACAGGCGGAGAGGGCGATCACCGCCGCGACAGAACTTCACCGATCGGGTGTCTGGACCCGTCGATCGGTCGCCGACCGGGTGCGCCTACTCGAGAGAACGGCTGAACTTGTCGAAGAACGGACTGCGGCGATCGCTCGTGAGGACTCCAAGAACAACGGCCTTCCGCTTTCGATCAGCACACTTTTCGCCGGCGGACTTCCCGATCTGTTCCGCAGTGCTGCAACGCATCTGAAGAACTCCTCCGGGTTCGAGCAGCTGGCGTCAGGTGCACAATTACGTCGGCTGGCGTGGGGCCCGACCGCTGTGATCGCACCGTGGAACGCACCGAGCTTCATCACCGCCAAGAAGACCGCATTCGCTTTGGCCGCAGGTGCTCCGGTCATCGCCAAGCCCTCCAACTGGGCTCCGTCAGGACCCAACGTGCTTGCCGAGGCGATCTCACGTGCCATCGCCGAAGTCGACGCGCCGAAAGCTCTGTTTCAACTCGTTCACGGAGGCGGGGACGTCGGGCATCTACTGGCCTCCGATCGACGAATCCGAGCACTGGCGTTCACCGGCGGCCGAGCGGCCGGTAGTTCCATCGCCGCTGCAGCTTCTACCGATTTCAAGGCTCTTCAACTCGAGCTCGGCAGCAACAACCCCGTGATCATCCGCGCCGACGCCGACATCGATCTGACTGCCACCGCACTCGTCGACGGGTTCACCAAACTTAACGGGCAATGGTGTGAGAGTCCGGGAAGCGTCTTCGTGCCGCCGCACCTTCACGACCGGCTTGTCGACGCAATACTCGACCGCACGGCCGAAATCGCACTCGGCCGAACCGATGACGCCAACACCACGATGGGTCCGCAGGCGAACGAGCCTCAACTCCAACGGATGCGGGACACCGTCGAGTTCCTCCGTGGCGTGGGCGGCACGGCCGTCTCGAGCACCCCCGTGCCTGACGATTCCGGATGGTTCTTCCCACCGACAGTGGTGCACGGAATCTCGTCGGAGCAGACCAAATCGGAGACCTTCGGGCCGATCCTGACGGTGCACCGAGCATCAACCGACGAGGAAGCTCTGCTCGAGGCCAACGCTCTCGATACCGGCCTGGCCGGATACGTGTTCGGCGCCGACGTCGACGCCGCTCGTGAACTTGCGACCCGAATCGATTGCGGTGAGAACAAGATCAACAGCACCAGCCTCCTGGACCTAGACGACCACTCGACCCAGAGTTTCTGGGGCGGAAGCGGTATCGGCGCACACGGCAACGCAGAGCTTCTCGACTTCTTCCGGGGATCGAGAATCATCGGGGTCGATGCGCCCGGACTTCCTCTCTAGGCGGAGGAGGTCGAGGAAATGGGTGAAGCGGATCGGGTGGGCACCGATACGAGTCGGGTGGGCACCATGGTGGTCGAATGCCACGATACCGCGGCGGTTCTCGCACGTATTTCGTCGCTGGGGTGGAAGCTCGGCGTCGAGGTCGTCAGCCTGTCTACATGGGTATCCGTGACATCGCCGGGAGTCACCGGAATGTCGATCGCGTACCGTTGCCCGGCAACGATCTCCGACGCCATGTTGATCAAGCGTCTCAACAAGATCATCGGGATAGTTCGCATCAAGACGGACCACGGCCCGTTCGTTCCGGTGACACCACAGGTCGGCCTACACGTCACCGCGACTTTCCAACGCGTCGATCCAGTGGCGCTGGTGGCGTACCGGCACGGCGCAACTGTGTGCAGTCAAGCGAACAATGTTCTGTCGGTACAACTCACCACCACCCGATCGATCGCGGACACATTCGTATCTGATCTGGCACAGGTCGCAGAGCGTCCGCTGCGGGGTGAGATCTCTCTGCAGGAGATTCATCTTGCATGACGTCGAAGTGCACCACGGCGATGTGCGGCTACGGACGTTGGCCAGTAGCCGCACATCATCGTGTGATCAGTGAGCCGGGAGGAGGGACGTCTCCTGCTGCACACCGTCTTCTGCGCCGATCTGGACGATGTTTCGCGGCAGGAACACGGCCGCGATCGCGCCGAGAACTGCTGCAGCAGCACCGATCAGGAACGCGATACGCATGCCCTCGTCGGTGTAGAAGACAGCGCCCTCCATCGCCATCGCGATGTGCGAGTTCAAGACCGTGAAGGCGATGACGGGAAGCACTGCGGGGAAGATGCTCTGGAAGACCGCAACCATGCTCGCCGTGGTTGCCTGCAACTGCGGCGGCACTGCCTCGATGAGCAGGTTCGGGATGGAGGCGTAGCCCATACCCATACCGACACCGAAGATTCCGGCAAAGATGATGAGCAGAGGCTTGTTGTCGTGAATGGTGGCCGTCAACGTGAATCCGACTGCCATGAGGATCATTCCGATGATCATCAGCAGACGGGGCCGGATGTTGCGCCCCACGAGGAAGCCCACGATCAAACCACCGACCACCACCATGCCGCCAAGGGGCGCCTGGAAGATCGCGAATCCCTCTGCCGTCACGCCGAATCCGTATCCCAGGCCGAGAACTGCGGGGGTCATCACCATCATCGGCAGCAAAATCGTGAAGACTCCCGATGCGCCGTAGCAGAAACCGGCACCGACGGCGGTGAGCATCACCGAACGCTTGCCGAAGTAGCGCAGGTCGATCAAGGGCTCGCGGATGGCTCGGGCAGAGGCAACCCAAGCCACCAACAGTGCGACGCCGCCGATCAGGTAGGCCAGTGTCGAACCGTTCTTCCAGCCCCAGGTCGGTCCGAAGCTGACGCCGATCAGAATTCCGGCGATGCCCGATCCGAGCAGTACCGCGCCGATCAGGTCCAGCGAAGCGCGAAGTCGGACAGTCGATTCCGCCGTCGAAGCGAAGATCATGCCGCCGAGGAGAACCAGCCCGACGACAAAGAACCAGAAGATGCTCCGGAACCCGTGGTTGTCGATCAACCAACCGGAGACGAACGGCGCCGGAATCGCGATCAGACCCATACCGGAAGTCGCGATACTGACTGCCAGCGCAACAGTTTTCGGCGGGAAGACATCTCGAATGAGGGAGTAGCTCAGGAAGAGGCAGGGAACGAGCAGACCCGTCAATGACCGGCCCAGAATCAGGACGGCATAGCTCGGCGCAACCGCCGAAATGAAGGATCCGACCGCTGCGCCGGCGACCGCCAAGAGCAGAACTTTTCGCTTGCCGTACATGTCGGCGAGCTTTCCGAGCAGAGGAGACGCGACCGCCCCCAGCAGCAAGAACGACGTGAGCAGCCAAGCTCCCTGCGTCGTTTGATAATGCGCCGAGATGGCCGGCAGCGCAGTGGAAATCATCATGTAGCTCACCGCGAGCATCTCGAGAAGTAGAACGATCGACGCCAGAGAGAACACCAGTCGCGGAGTCCAACGCTCCGGTATCGATGTCGGTTCGGGCGCACTAGGAGACGAACCGGAGCTGTGGACGTGAGACGCCATGGCTGGAAGATCCTTTCGGGACACCTACAAATTCGATTGACCCCCTGTCGAATACCGCCGACGGGGGCCTTGCGGGGAAGTGCAGTGGAACGACAGCTACCGCTCTCGGCAACGTGTTACGTGCATCACAGCCCTCACATCGAACACGCGCTACCAAATGTTCCGTGGAGCGGGACATTCAGGACAACGACTGATTGGCGTCACAAACTCGAACCTGGCCTTGGATTATGAGCAACGGCAACGATTTTCGGTTCGAACTTGAACGTGGAGCCATTCCCATCTTCGAAATACCGACCACACCGTACTTGACGATCCCGCCTTTGAGGTTCCCCCCTCGGTGTCAACGTCGGGAATCATCCCCAGAAACGACTGTGCGCCGTTTCGGTAGCGATAACTACCAAAACGGCGCACAGGGGCCGAAGGCCCTACAGAACTATGTTCACCATCTTGCCCGGCACAACGATCACCTTGCGGGGTGCGTTGCCCTCGAGCAGAGCGACGATCTTCTCGTCGGCCAGCGCAATCTCTTCGACAGCCTTGCGATCGGCATCCGCCGGGACGCTGATGCGGCTACGAACCTTGCCGTTGACCTGGATCGGGTACTCGACGGTATCCTCGACGAGCCACTTCTCCTCGACTGCCGGGAAGGGTCCGTGCGCAAGGGATTCCGTGTGACCCAGACGCGACCACAGCTCTTCCGCGAGGTGCGGCGCCAGGGGAGCGAGCATCAGCACCAGCGGCTCGACAGCAGCACGCGGCGCACCGCCCGGGAACGCCTTGGTGAGGTGGTTGTTGTACTCGATCAGCTTCGCGGCGGCCGTGTTGTCGCGCAGCGCCGTGTAATCCTCGATGACACCGGAAATCGCCTTGTTGAGCGCACGCAAAGTCTCTTCACCAGGAGCTTCGTCGGTGACACGGGGCTTGCCAGTCTCTTCGTCGATGACGACGCGCCACACTCGCTGCAGGAATCGCGCAGCACCGACGACGTCCTTGGTAGCCCACGGACGCGAGGTGTCCAGCGGGCCCATCGACATCTCGTACACACGCAAGGTGTCTGCACCGAACTCGGCGCAGATCTCGTCCGGCGCAACGGCATTCTTGAGGCTCTTGCCCATCTTGCCGTACTCGCGGTTGACCTCGGCGCCCTCGAAGAAGAACTTGCCGTCACGCTCGACGACCTCATCTGCCGGCACGTAGACGCCGCGGGCATCGGTGTACGCGAATGCCTGGATGTAGCCCTGGTTGTAGAGGCGACGGTACGGCTCGCTCGAGGACACGTAGCCCAGGTCGAACAGAACCTTGTGCCAGAAGCGCGAGTACAGCAGGTGCAGCACTGCGTGCTCGACGCCGCCGACGTACAGGTCGACTCCACCGGGATCGTTGGGGCCGTGCAGTTCCGGACGCGGGCCCGTCCAGTACGCCTCGTTCTGCGGGTCGCAGAAGGCGTCCTGGTTGGTGGGGTCGATGTAGCGCAGCTGGTACCACGAGCTACCTGCCCACTGCGGCATGACGTTGGTGTCGCGGTGGTAGGTCTGCAGACCGTCACCGAGATCGAGCTCGACGTTGACCCAGTCGGTCGCCTTGTTCAGCGGGGGAGAGGGCTCGGAGTTGGCGTCGTCCGGATCGAAGGACACCGGTGCGTAGTCCTCGACCTCCGGAAGCACTACGGGCAGAGCCGAATCCGGCAGAGCGTGTGCGTTGCCGTCCGCGTCGTAGACGATCGGGAAGGGCTCGCCCCAGTAACGCTGACGCGCGAAAAGCCAGTCGCGCAGCTTGTACTGGATGGTGCCCTTGCCCTGGCCGCTCTCCTCGAGGCGACTGATGACGGTCGCCTTGGCCTCGGCAACGTCCAGCCCGTCGAGGTAGTCGGAGTTCACCAGCGGGCCGTCACCGGAGTACGCAGCCTCCGAAACATTGCCACCGGCAATAACTTCGAGAATATCCAGACCGAACGCGTTCGCGAACTCCCAGTCACGGTGATCGTGTCCCGGAACTGCCATGATCGCACCGGTGCCGTAACCCGTCAGAACGTAGTCGGCGATGAAGATCGGAACCTTGTGTCCGTTGACCGGATTGACGGCGTAGGAACCGAGGAAGACGCCCGTCTTCTCCTTGTTTTCCTGGCGCTCCAGGTCGGTCTTGGCGGCAATCGACTTACGGTATGCAGCAACAGCTTCCGCCGGAGTCGTGGCACCGCCAGTCCAGCGCGCGTCGACACCTTCGGGCCACTCGTCCGCGACGAGCTTGTCCACCAAGTCGTGCTCAGGAGCCAGCGTCACGTAGGTGGCGCCGAACAGCGTGTCCGGACGGGTAGTGAACACATCGACGCCGTACTCGCCTGCAGCAAAGGTAACTTCGGCACCGTACGAGCGTCCGATCCAGTTGCGCTGCATGGCCTTGACCTTGTCCGGCCAATCCAAGTACTCGAGGTCGTCGACCAGGCGATCGGAGTACGCGGTGATGCGCATCATCCACTGCTGGAGATGCTTACGGAAGACTGGGAAGTTTCCGCGGTCACTACGACCGTCGGCGGTGACTTCCTCGTTGGCCAGGACGGTACCCAAACCGGGGCACCAGTTGACCATCGAATCCGACTGGTAGACAAGGCGGTACGAGTCCAGAACCTTGGCCTTCGCGGCCACGTCCAACGAAGCCCACTCGCGTCCGTCTTCCAGAGCGCGCTCACCGGAATCGAACTCGGCTTCCAACTCGGAGATACGACGCGCCTTGCCGGCTTCCTTGTCGTACCAGGCGCCATGGATCTGCAGGAAGATCCACTGCGTCCAGTGGTAGAAGTCGACATCCGTCGTCGCGAGACTACGACGCTCGTCGTGGCCCAGACCCAGGCGTCGCAGCTGGCGCTTCATGTTGGCGATGTTGGACTCGGTGGTCGTCCGCGGGTGGGTACCCGTCTGCACGGCGTACTGCTCGGCCGGGAGACCGAACGCGTCGTAGCCGAGGGTGTGCAGGACATTGCGCCCCTGCATGCGATGGAAGCGCGCGAAGACGTCCGTAGCGATGTATCCGAGCGGGTGACCGACATGCAGGCCCGAACCCGAGGGGTACGGGAACATGTCCTGCACGAAGAGCTTGTCGGCGGGAACACCGTCGGGCGAGGAGAGCGGACCGACCGGATTGGGCGCGTTGAACGTGCCTTCCTCACTCCAGCGGTCCTGCCAGTGCTGCTCGATCTGGCCGGCGAGCTCCGCGGTGTAGCGGTGCTGCGGAGTTGCGTCGGCTGGTGAATCGGGGGACTGCGGAGACTCGGTCACTGTGGTCGCTATCTACTTGGCTGACGGAAATACCGATAACCAGGGTAGAGCCTGCACGACCCGGGCATACCATCAACTCCACTCGCGCCTATCCTGTATGGGTGATCGTTGTCGCTGTGGTGCTATTCGTGCTCGCTGTCGCCGTCGGTGGAGTTGCTGTCGCCGGACTGATCGGCAAACTCCCGCGCAACCGCTGGGCCGGTGTCCGCACCGAGGATTCCCTGCGGAGCGAGGAGTCGTTCGCCCTCGCCAACAAGGTGGCCGGTCCGACCATGCTCGCGGCCGCTGGAATGTTGGTCATCGGCGGAGTCGCAGCACTGACCATCGGCGGAGTCTTCGGCATTGCCGTCGCGATCATCGCCGTCGTCGTCGCCGTCCTCACTGCCGGTTTCGGTGGAGGCATCGGCACCCGCGCAGCCGCCGCGCTCCCGCAGCAGAGCGGATGCGGTAACGACTGCAACTGCGGCGGACACTCCGAGCCCGTCGCCGAGCCGGTGGCGGAGACCTCCGAGGCCAAGGCGAACGCTGCCGCTTGCGGCACCGCTTCCTGCGGTGCCTGCGCGCTCAAGGATGCTTGCCAGCCGGCTCATTGATTCACGTGAAACATCGCGTGGTCGACCCGGCCGGGGTCGTATTCGGGCTAGTCGTTCCGCTGTTGTGTGCGGTCTTCGGCTTCGTCCTGACAAAACTTTGGGAGCCTCGCCTCCCGGAACAGATCGCGACTCACTGGACCACCACCTCGCCGGACGGCTTCTCCACCCCGTCGGCCAACGCCTGGACCATTGCACTTTTGACACTGCTCTTCGGTGGCGGCCTGAGTGCGATTGCTGCTCTTGCTCCCGCGATGTTGATGATGCGTCGCTTCATGTTGGTTGTCGGGCTGAGCGTGGTCGGGCTCATCACGACAGTGAACTTCGCTTTGCTCTACACCCAACTCGATGTCACCGATTCGTCCACGACGTCACTCCCGCTGTGGTCTATCGGTGTCGGCTTTGCAGTCGGCGGGGTGCTGGGGTGGATCGGCGCCTCGTTCCTGCGTGACTACCGCGTCCGCACTCTTGCCACGATCGAACCCTCGGCCGGGTTGCCGCGAAGCAGCTGCCCTCTCCCCATCTCCGACGACGTCGGATTCAGCACCAAAGGCTCGGTGATCCTCACTGCGATCACTCTGGCGCCCGGAGTCATCATGGCGTTGGCGATGCGGTCACTCTGGCCGTTGTTCATCTTCGGGGCACTCGGACTGCTCGTCGTCAGCCTGGTTCGCTTCCGGGTGATCGTCGACGAACGGGAGATCCGCGTGATCAACATGGGGATGGCTGCGATGACCTACGGCATCGAGGAAGTTGTCGGAGCCGACGTCGCGGAGATCAAACCGTTCGCGGACTTCGGCGGCTGGGGACTCAAGACCAAGGGTCGTCGTAACTACGGCGTCGTCACCCGCACCGGGCCAGCGGTGGTCATCACGTTCGCTTGTGGCGACCGACTCACGATCACGACACCCGAAGCCGAAGACATCGCCGGGTCACTCAATCGATTGGCCGACGCCCGGACTCGCTAACCGCCGAGCCTGAACCGATCGCTTCCTGAGTCTTCTCGAGATACCCACACGCCGCAGCCCTGGCTTTGGTGACATCGCGTTCGGCGATGGCTTCGGCAACTCCCTGATGATGCGAAGACGTCAGCGACGGCGGATGCACCCCTTCGGTCACCTCGTAGGTGGCTCGAACTGTTTCGAGGATTCCGGCAAACAGATCTTTCAGCACGGGATTGTGGGCGGCATCGACAACGGCAATGTGAAACGCGAGATCGACGTCGACGAAGTTCTCCGCTGGGACATCACGCTTGGCGGCCAGTTCACGAAGTATCCGAACGTCGTCGTCGCTGCGACGCTCACACGCCAACCGGACCGCTTCCATCTCGAGCGCACGACGCACTTCGAAGACGTATTTCATCTCGTCGACGGACGCGTGTTTGCCGAGCAGTCCGCCGATGTCGGTCCGAGCGCGCACGAAGGTCCCTGATCCGCGACGGATCTCGAGAACTCCCGTCGAGGTCAATGTCTTGATCGCTTCGCGCACGGTGTTCCGGCCGACGCCGAGAACACTCATCAGCTCCGGCTCGGTCGGAACACGATTGCCCACTGTCCAGACGCCGTCGGAGATCTGCGTGCGCATCCAGTCGAGGGATTGCTCGTACGCGGATTCCTTGCGAACAACGGTCATCGGCTCATCCTCACAGCATTAGCGGCGATCATTCCACTCACCTACGATACGTAGGACGACCCATGTATTTTCGCACTCTGTCTTCAGGAGGGGCTTCCC
The DNA here is from genome assembly GCF_001682295.1 of Rhodococcus sp. 008. Classification (NCBI taxonomy): domain Bacteria; kingdom Bacillati; phylum Actinomycetota; class Actinomycetes; order Mycobacteriales; family Nocardiaceae; genus Rhodococcus; species Rhodococcus sp. 008. Next base: position 2,177,559 of record NZ_CP012749.1, read on the forward strand.
ACGTCCGCCACAGCTGTCGCCACCGAAGAACGCACACGCCGCACCAATCGACACTTCTACGGCGTGGGCTACGTCCTCACCGTGATCCTCTTGGGCGCGAACATGCCCACCTCCGTCTACGGGCTGTACCGGACCGAGTTCGGATTCACGCCCACCATCCAGACGCTGATCTACGGCGTCTACGTCGCCGGCCTCGTTCCGGCATTGCTGTTCTTCGGACCGCTGTCCGACGCCCTCGGCCGACGCACCGTGCTCCTTATTGCACTCGCTCTGAGCGTCGTCGGCACGCTCGTTCTGGCATTTGCCGACGCGACGGTGTGGTTGTTCGTCGGCCGGATTGCCCAGGGAATCGCGGTGGGCGCGGCCAGTGCGGCGGGCAGCGCCGCATTGGTGGAGCAGGAACCGAAGTTCGATCACCGACGAGCAGCGCTCGTATCGACGGTGACGGGCGCGTTGGGCGGTGCGCTCGGACCACTCGTGTCCGGTGCAATCGCCCAGTACCTTCCACAACCGCTGCGGTTGCCGTATCTGATCTTCCTCGTCGCGTTCATCCCGGCACTGATCGTGTTGCTGCTACTTCCGCGGATCGGGGACGTCACACGCCCGAAGCGGTTCTTCCAGATGCCACATGTTCCCGCCGCCATTCGCGAGACTTTCTGGCTCAGCTCGCTCGCCGTCGCGCTGTCGTGGGGCGCGGTCGGGCTCTTCCAGTCGGTGGTCCCGTCGTGGATGACCAGCCTGCTGAACATCGACAACCTTCTACTCGGCGGCGGGGCGGCCGCACTGGTGATGATCTGCTCGGTGGTCGCGCAACTCGGCGGAAGCCGCATGGACCCGCGCACGTCCGTCACCGCCGGCCTGGGAATCCTCGCTCTGGGAATGATCGGCCTCCTCGTGGTCGACCTCGTCCCGAGCCTGGCACTGCTTGGCGTCATCACCGTCGTGGTCGGCGCCGGGCACGGTCTGGCGTTTGCCGGCGGCATGAAGCGCGTCAACGCCGCCGCCCGGACCCACGCCCGCGAGAGCCACGGCGGAGTTCTGGCCGCGTTCTTCACCGTCAGCTACGCGGGACTGGCGATCCCGTCGATCATCGCGGGTATCGCCATCACCCTCCAGGGAATGCAGACGGCCATCATCGAGCTGTCGATCATCGGGACGCTGCTGTGCCTGGCGGTGATGGGCTTCAACCTTCGTGGGGCTCGAGAGCCCGCTGAAGCTCGCCGTTATCCTTAGCCAGGTGAAGTTTCTCAGTAGGTTCTACATCGACGGGTTCATCCTCGGCATCATCATCGCCGGCGTGCTCGGAAGTGTGTTCCCGGTATCGGGTACCGCGGAGAGCATTCTGAACTGGGCCACCAAGATCGCCATCGGCTTCTTGTTCCTGCTCTACGGCGCACGGCTCTCGCCGCAGGAAGCCTGGAAGGGCGTCAAGCACTGGCGACTGCACACCGTCGTCCTCGCCGCGACGTTCGTGCTGTTCCCACTGATCGGCCTAGCACTGCGATTCCTGTCACCGACGCTGATCAGCGACGAGCTCTACACCGGCATCCTCTACATGTGCCTGGTTCCGTCGACGGTTCAGTCTTCGATCGCGTTCACCTCGATCGCCAAGGGGAACGTCGCGGGCGCGATCGTCAGTGCGTCGTTCTCCAACCTGATCGGCGTCTTCGTCACACCGCTGCTGGTGGTTCTGCTGATGAACACCACCGGCCAGGCGACGGTCGACTTCTCGTCGATCCTCGACATCGTCGTGCAGTTGCTGATCCCGTTCATCGTCGGTCAGCTGATCCGCCCGCTGGTGATCGGATGGCTGCAGAAGTACGCCGAACCCACCAAGTACGTCGATCGCGGATCGATCCTCCTCGTTGTCTTCGCCGCCTTCAGCGAAAGCATGAAAGAGGGGATCTGGAGCACCATCACGATCTGGCAGATCGTGATCCTCACAATCGTGTGCTGCCTGATTCTCGCGCTGGTTCTCGGCGTGACCACTCTCGCGGGGCGCAAGCTCGGGTTCGATCTTCCCGATCAGATCGTCATCATCTTCTGCGGGTCGAAGAAGTCCTTGGCAACGGGCCTACCGATGGCGGCTGTACTGTTCGCGGGCCAGCCCGTCGGCCTGATCGTGTTGCCGCTGATGATCTTCCATCAGATCCAACTGATCGTCTGTGCTGCGATGGCGCAACGCTTCGCGAATCGGGATCCGGTCAGCGTCAGCTAGCGAGCAACTCGCCTCGGGTCGCGTCGACGCAGCCGCAACCGCCCTGCAGTTCAGCACAATCGATGGACAGCGCATGGCGGACCGATGCCAAGTCGACGCAGTTCACGCCGGTGCATTCGAGTGACCCGTCGGCATGCCGCAGCAAAGAATCGTGGCAGTGATCGACATCCGAAACACAATCCGCGCACTGGATCTGACGCTCAGCGAGCATTACTGCCACCTCTCTCGAAAACGATGACACAGGAATATCATCGACCTCCGACAAGTCAGTTTCGTTCCACCTCGATGGGGTGGCTGGCCAGCATCGCCACGGGTAGCGGCTGGCGTCGTAGCACCCGTGCCCAGACATCGACTCGGGGCGGCGTCAGCACATCCGACGGCAGCGAGCTGATCACCATCCAGTCTTCACGCTCGAGCTCCGAATCCAGCTGGCCCAGAGTCCAACCCGAGTACCCGGCAAAAATGCGGATCCCTTCGACCAGAGGAGCAATGACCTCCGGGTCCGAGTCCAGATCCACCATGACTACCTTGCCGTCCACCCGCCGCAGGCCGGCGACGCCGTCGATCCGCGCACCGTTGCGAGCGATGCCCAGGCAAAGCGCCGAGTCACGCTTGACTGGTCCACCGATGTACAGGGCCGAAGGATGCGCGGTCAGCGGTGACCACTGCGGCAACACGTTCTGCACGGCCGTCTCACTCGGCCGATTGACGACGACGCCCAGGCTCCCGGCGTCGTTGTGCTCGATCATGTAGATGACGGTGCGGCGAAATGCGGGTTCCGTGAGATCGGTCGACGACACCAACAAACTGCCCGGACGAACCTCCGGTTCTATCCAGGCCATTCGATCCTCGGGTTCTTCTGCGTGCGCCACAAGAACATCATCTCACCGACAACTGCGCGCGGAGGAACGAGACACAAGCGTGTTCAGGTCAGACCCGCCACATCGGCAAGTAGTGCCAAATGCCGCTCGAAAATCTCGCTCGCGTCGGTGAACGTATCGCTTCCGTACTGCCCGAACACCTCGAAGTTCACCGAACCGAACAGCGATACCCAGACGAGAGTTGCGCGCACCGCGGCATCCGGCGGCAGGTCGGTACCCAGTTCATTCCGCACTCCCTCGAGGTCCGCTGCCAACGTGTCACTCAGGCCCGGACCCTCTCGCACCGTCAGTGAACCCGCGCGATGGGCGGCGTCGATGATCCCGATCAGCCGGGTCACGACGAGGGTGCCGGGGCCGGTGGTCTGCTCGCCCGGAGCGTCGTAGCCGGGGACGGGGCTGCCGAACAACAGACCGTAGCGGGCCGGCTCCCGGATCGCCCAGCTGCGAACGGCGCGCCCGAGAGCAATGAACTGTCCGCGAAAATCCTCTGCTGCAACGGCATTCACGGCGGCGTCCACTTCCGCGCCCAGTTCCGTGTACCCGTCGACCACCAGCAAGGTCAGCAGTTCGTCCCGACTGGCGACATAGCGGTATACCGCTGAGGACACGACTCCCAGGTCACGCGCGACGGCGCGCAGGGACAAAGCGGCAGCGCCGACGGCAGCGAGATGCTCGCGTCCGATACGGGTGATGTCCTGCAGCGTCTGTTCGCGCGCCCGCTCACGGGGAGTTCCAACCATGAGTCCATCTTGCCCCATTCCCGAGAGCAGTATCAACAAAAGAGAGCACTGCTCTTGACAGCGCTCGGGTGCAGGTGCATTCTTGAAAACGAGAGCAGTGCTCTCAGTTCACCTGAAACGAGAAGGAGCACACCATGTCGAACCTCGAAATCGTCACCGGAGCAGGACCTGTCGGATCCGCCGTCGCGCTACAGCTCGCCGAGCAGGGAATCAACGTCCGTCTCCTGACCAGGTCCGGCAGCGGACCCGAACACCCGCTGATCGACCGCCGACGCGTCGACGTCTCGGATTCCGAGGCCCTGCGCTCGGTCAGCGAGGGCGCCACGGCCATCTACCACTGCATCCACGCCGCCTACAACGCAGCCGATTGGGAGCGCGAACTCCCGGCGGCCGAGAAGGTTGTGCTCGACGCGGCCGCATCCATCGGTGCCGTCGTGGTCTTCCCCGAAAGCCTCTACGCCTACAACTCCGACACCCTGATGACCGAATCCGATCCACGCAACGCCACCGGTGGCAAGCGCGGAGTGCGCACCGCGCTGCTGCGTGCTCGCGAGGCCTCTGCAACACCCACCGTCAGCGTCGTGGCCTCGGACTTCTTCGGTCCCCGCGTCCGCACTGCCCACGCCGGCGAGCGCATGGTTCCGAAAGTCATGGCAGGTAAGAAGATTCGTGTCATCGGTTCCGCAGATCAGCCGCACTCCTTCACCTACATCCCCGATCTCGCAGCAGCGATGATCGCGGCGGCACACAACCCCGAACTTTGGAACTCCGTCCTCCACGCACCCACCGGCCCCGCGCTCACTCAGCGCAAGATCGCCGAGGCCTTCGCCCGCGCCGCCGAGGCATCCCCCGCCAAGGTGGGTGTCCTGCCCGCCTGGGTGCTCGACGCCGTCGGCAAGATCAACACCGACAGCCGCGAACTCGCGGAGATGAACTACCAGTTCACCAAGCCGTTCGTCATGGACTCGAGTGCCAGCGAAGTGCTGCTCGGACTCTCGCCGACGCCGCTCGATCAGGCCGCCGAAGCGACCGTCGCGTGGTGGCGCGAGGAACAGGCTCGCGCCGCTGCTGCCTGAACCTGCAGGTGGGGGCTCTTGACGCAAGAACGGAACGGGTGTTCACTTCTTCACATGGCCTATCGCCGCACTCCGGCAGTACAGGAAAGATTGGACGCACAACGCGCCCGGCTGCTCGAGGCCGCCACGACGGCAGTGGCAACCCACGGCTATGCGGGATGTTCCATCGCCGCGGTGGCCAAGAACGCCGGCGTCGGCACCGGGACGCTGTATCGACATTTCGACGGCAAGGGCGAATTGTTCGCCGAAGTGTTCCAATCAGTCTGCAGCCGTGAGGTATCCGCAGCTCGGGACGCCGGAGACAGCGCCCGACATCTGGAAGGCAACCACCGCTCCGCTGTATCAGCGTCGGTTCGGACCTTCGCCGAACGTGCCATGCGCGCACCGGTTCTCGCCTATGCACTGCTGGTGGAACCGGTAGATCCTCTCGTCGACGAACAGCGGTTGATGTTTCGCGAATCGTTCCGCGATTGCCTGGCCACCGCAATTCGCTCAGCAGTCGAATCCGGTGAGATACCGCCACAGGACGCCACTCTGACGGCAGCGTGCATCGTCGGGGCAATCGGCGAGGCCCTGATCCTTCCACTGCGCGGCGGCACCACCGATCCCGCTGCGATCGACGCCATTCTCGCCTTCACCCTTCGATCGTTAGGGAGCTTCGATGACACCCACGCATGAAGTCACCAATCAGGTTCCGCCCCTGATCGATTACGACGCAGCCGAATACGCGCCGATCCTCGAGGCACTACACCGCGAAGGAGCATCGGACGCACTCGAGGGGGTTCATCGCGTCGGGATCCGCGCCGGCAGTGCTCAGGCCCAGGAGTGGGGCGATCTGGCCGAGGAGCACCCACCTGTTCTGAGAACCCACGACCGCTACGGCAACCGCATCGACGAGGTCCGTTACGACCCCGCCTATCACCAACTCATGAGCACCGCAGTGGAATTGGGACTGCACGGCGCTCCGTGGGTTGACCCGAATCGACACGCACACCTCGTCCGCGCCGCGAAGATGGCCGTGTGGGGTCAAACCGATGCCGGCCACGGCTGTCCCATCTCCATGACGTACGCCGTGATCCCCGCGCTGCGGCACAACGCGGATCTGGCCGCGCAGTACGAACCCCTCCTGACCACGCGGCACTACGATTCGGCGCTGAAAGCTCCCCTCACCAAACCCGGATTGATCGCCGGTATGTCGATGACGGAAAAACAGGGCGGTTCGGATGTTCGTGCCGGAACCACAAGGGCAGTGCCACAATCCGACGGCAGCTACCTGCTGACGGGCCACAAGTGGTTCACCTCCGCGCCGATGTCGGACTTGTTCCTCGTCCTCGCCCAGGCACCGGGTGGTCTGTCGTGCTTCTTCCTGCCTCGGGTCCTGCCGGACGGCTCGCTCAACAACATGTTCCTGCAGCGTCTGAAGGACAAGTTGGGCAATCATTCCAACGCGAGTAGTGAGGTCGAGTACCGCGACGCTCTCGCATGGATGGTCGGCGAGGAAGGCCGGGGCGTGCGCACCATCATCGAGATGGTCAACATGACCCGGTTGGACTGCACGATCGGCACGGCCACCGGCATGCGCGTCGGCACCATGCAGGCAGTTCACCACGCGAATCATCGAAGTGCTTTCGGCGCCAACTTGATCGACCAACCCTTGATGCGAAACGTTCTGGCAGATCTGGCGGTGGAATCGGAAGCGTCGACCACCGTCGCGATGTGGCTGGCCGCTCTGACCGACCGCGCAACCGCAGGCGATGCCCACGCCAGCGCACTACGACGCATTTCGTTGGCCGTGAGTAAGTACTTCGTCTGCAAGCGCGGACCGATCCACGCTGCCGAGGCACTCGAGTGTCTGGGCGGAAACGGATACGTGGAGGAATCCCGGATGCCGCGCCTCTATCGCGAGGCTCCGCTGCTTTCGGTGTGGGAGGGTTCCGGCAACGTCGCGGCGCTCGACACACTGCGGGCGATGGCCAAGCAACCCGAAACACTGCAGGTGTTCTTCGACGAGCTGAAACGAGCCAGTGGAGTGGACGGCCACTTCGATCAGGCCGTGCGGGATCTCCAGGTGGCATTCGGCGATTTCGACGACATCGAATACCGGGCACGAAAGATCGTCGGCGACATGGCGCTCGCTCTGCAGGCCTCGCTGTTGCTCCGCTACGGGCACCCCGCGGTGGCCGACGCGTTCTGCGCGAGTCGGCTCGGAAACAGCTGGGGGAGTGTGTTCGGAACGCTGCCGAGGGGCGTCGACGTCGCGCCGATCCTCGAGCGGGCCACCGTCAAGATCGGCGCCTGACCCACCCACTACAGTTTCCGCTTATGAACCGAGCCTCGAACCGCCGCGAGGCCTGGCAGCGCGTACTGCACACCCTGCGTGAATCACCCGGCCTCGGAAGGCTGGCGCTCGTCCGCTTTTCCAGCCAGTTCGGCGACGGAATGTTCCAGGCCGCGCTCGGCGGCGCAATCCTCTTCAACCCGGAACGCGAAACCGATCCGGTGGCGATAGCGGCCGGCTTTGCCGTACTGCTCCTTCCTTATTCGGTGATCGGCCCCTTTGCCGGCGCTCTGCTGGATCGTTGGGACCGCCGCCTGGTGCTCCTGTGGGCGAGCGTGCTCCGCGGGCTCTTCATCCTGACCACTGCGGTGCTGCTGGTCGCCGGCGGCGGTGACACTCTGTTGTTGACCTGTGCGCTTGCTGCAATCGGAGTCAGTCGCTTCGTCGGGGCAGGCGTATCCGCAGCCCTGCCGAAGGTCGTCCGACAATCGTGGCTGGTGGCAACCAATTCCGTTCTCACAACGGCTGGTTCGGTGGTAGCCGCTCTTGGTGCTTCGGCAGCGGTGGCGATCATCGGCATGATCGGCGCGGGGGATCGAGCGTCAGGCGCCGCCGTGGCCATCGCAGCACTGGGATCGGTGATCGCGGCCCTCGCCGCGGCCAGGTTCACGGCCCGCTCACTTGGTCCGGTCGCCGACGAAGTGGTCCGCGCCAGTGCCGTCCGTTCGGTGACGGCCGGACTGCGCACCGGGGCAACCTCTGTCTGGGAGGCGCCCGGCGTCACCACGGCGATGATCGGAATCGGAGCGCACCGCATCTGCTTCGGCATCAACACCCTCATCATGGTGCTGGTCCTACGCGACACCTCGAACGGCTCCCAATTACCCGGAGGGATGGCCGGATTCGGTGTCGCCGTCGGCGCCACGGCAATCGGAATGCTGATCGCGGCATTGATCACACCGTTCCTCATCCCGCGGATCGGTCGCTCACGGACGATCACCTACGCCCTGGTGTGCGCGGTTCTCGTCCAGCTCGTCTTCGTGACCACGCTGACTCAGGGGTCGCTGCTGATTGCCGCTTTCCTGCTCGGCATCGCCGGCCAGTCCGTGAAACTCAGCGGCGACGCGGCCATGCAGATCGACATCGACGACGACCGTCGTGGTCAGGTATTCGCCCTGCAGGACACCGTGTTCAACGTCGCGTTCATCGGTGCGATCGCGGCAGCGTCGACGGTGATCGCACCCGACGGCAAGAGCGTCGGCCTGGCCGTTGCCGGTGCGGGTGTCTATGCCGCCGGATTGTCAGCGGTGCTGATCAACCGCAAGAAACGAGAAACTAGCCCTGCTGGGTAGCCCACCACTTCAGCAGTTCGGCCTCGGCCTCGTCACGCTCGAGCGGGCCGCGATCCAGACGTAGTTCCTTGAGGAACGTCCATGCCTTGCCCACCTGCGGGCCGGCCGGGATGTTGAGCAGCTCCATGATGGCGTTGCCGTCGAGGTCCGGACGCACCCGAGCAAGGTCTTCCTGCTCGGCGATGCGCGCGATCCGCTCTTCGATGTCGTCGTACGTGGCCTGCAGCTGCGCGGCGCGACGCTTGTTGCGTGTGGTGCAGTCGGCCCGCACGAGCTTGTGCAAGCGGGGGAGCAGCTCGCCCGCGTCGGTGACGTACCGCCGCACCGCCGAGTCGGTCCACTGTCCCTTGCCGTAGCCGTGAAAACGCAAGTGCAGGAACACGAGCTGTGAGACGTCGTCGACCATCTGCTTCGAGAACTTCAGTGCCCGCATGCGCTTGCGCACCAACTTGGCGCCGACCACCTCGTGGTGGTGGAAGCTGACCCCACCGCCAGGCTCGTTACGCTTGGTATCCGGCTTTCCGATGTCGTGAAGCAGTGCTGCCCAACGCAATACAAGGTCCGGATCGCCTTCTTCGAGATCGATCGCCTGCTGGAGCACCGTGAGGGAGTGCTGGTAGACGTCCTTGTGCTGGTGATGCTCGTCGATCTCGAGCTTCATCTGCGGAACCTCGGGCAGCACGTATGCAGCCAGTCCGGAGTCGACCATCATGTTGATGCCGTCCACCGGGTACATGCCCAGCATCAGTTTGTTCAGCTCCACCTGCACACGCTCGGCGGTGATCCGCTCGATCTGCGACGCCATCTCCTTGATGGCCTCGAAAACACGATTGTTCAACGTGAAACCAAGCTGCGAGACGAACCGGGCAGCACGCAGCATCCGCAGCGGATCGTCGTTGAACGAGTTTTCCGGCGCCGACGGCGTATCGAGCTCTCCGGCCAACAGCGCGTCCATGCCGTTCAGCGGATCGACAAACGTGTAGGAACCGTCCGCGCCGATCTTCATCGCCATCGCGTTGACGGTGAAATCGCGGCGCACCAGATCGTCGGCCAACGTCGTGCCGTACTCGACTATCGGATTACGAGAGACGCGATCGTAAGCGTCGGCCCGGAAGGTCGTGATCTCGATCTCCTGGCCGTGCTTGATGGCGCTGATGGTCCCGAACTCGATGCCGGTGTCCCACTGCTTGTCCACCCAGCCCTTGAGCAGAGCCTGAACCTTCTCCGGCCTGGCGTCCGTCGTGAAGTCCAGATCGCCACTGAAGCGGCCGAGGATCGCGTCGCGAACACTGCCACCCACCAGGAACAGCTCGTGACCGGCCGCAGCAAAACGCTCACCGAGCGGGTTCAACACGTCGGACAACGTGCCGAGCGTTGCAGTGGCGTCGGCAAGCAGTCGTAGGCGGCGATCAGCGTCGGAGGTAGGGACAGTCACGTGAAAGGAGCTTACTTAAGGTGCGCAAATAGCAGAACGCGCATACGAACGCGATAGACCGCTTTGCGCGGGTTACCGGGCAACGCTGCAACGCCAACTAGTATCGATGAGGTGTCTGGTGCCGAACGAACAAACAGGAGTCGCCGCAACCCGCGGCGTCGACCTGCCGTCGGCAACCCCGATAAACCTTTGATGCGAACCGTCCGTGAAACTTCTGCGGGCGGCTTGGTCGTCGACGGCTGGGGCGGACCTCCCGAACGCCTCTGCGCTGCACTGATCGGCCGAACCGACCGCCGCGGACGCCTGCTCTGGTCGCTACCCAAGGGCCATATCGAGCAGGGTGAGACCGCCGAGCAGACCGCGATGCGTGAGGTCGAAGAAGAAACCGGTATCCAGGGAACCGTCCTGGCACCGCTGGGCAGCATCGACTACTGGTTCGTGACCGAAGGTCGACGCGTCCACAAGACCGTGCACCACTATCTCCTCCGCTTTCTCGGCGGTGAACTCTCCGACGAGGACATCGAGGTCACCGAAGTCGCTTGGGTGCCGCTGACGGAATTGCACTCGCGCCTCGCATACGCCGACGAGCGCAAACTCGCAGAACTCGCGTCCCAGATGATCGCCGAGATGCCGCGAACGGAAATACGGCAAGAACAGCGCCCGAAGGAACCGGACGCCGGATGAGAATGGCTCTGCGGCGGGCCGGTGTGGCCGCTCTGGTGATGGCCGCTGTCGGTTTCGGGCCTGCAACGACGGCCGTCGCATGGGCAGCGCCGTCCAGCCAGCCCAGTGAGCGCGCCCCGGCGCGAAACACCAACGATGCCAAATTTCTGCAGCTGACCATCGACTCCACCGCACCGACCACGGTGACGACCACCAGCGACCGCAACGTCGTGGTCAAGGGGACGGTGAAGAACGTCGGTGACCGTCCCGTCGAGGACGTCGGAGTGAGGCTGCAACGCGCTCCCGCGATCGACTCCAGTTCGGACGTGCGCGCAGCACTCGACTTCGACCAGGCCGTTTTCGACACGGTCGGCGAATTCGACACCGTTGCCACCACCCTCGACACCGGCCAGTCCAAGCAGTTCACGCTCACCTTGCCGTTGCGGAGCACTACCGGGTTGTCTCTCGACATCACCGAACCGGGCGTCTACCCGATGCTCGTCAACGTGAACGGCACCCCGGAATACGGCGGTGCCGCCCGACTCGACGACGCACGCTTCCTGCTCCCCGTCCTCGGTGTGCCGGCCGCAGCCGAATCGAACGCCACAGCCGGAACCCCCAGTTCGTCCGCCACGGCGGTCGTTCCCCCCGACACGTCCGCCCCGATCGGCGTCACGCTCATGTGGCCGCTGGCCGACGCGCCACGACTCGTCGGCGGAATCCCCGGCGCGGTCAACGAGCCCGTACGCCTGATCGACGACGAACTTGCCACCGAACTTTCCGACGGCGGCCGTCTGGACGCGTTGGTCGATGCGGTGGAGAACGCCACCAAGCCCGAGAGCGATACCGATCGACGCGTCACGGATGCGCTCTGCCTGGCAATCGACCCCGACCTTCTGATCACCGTCGAGAACATGACTCGCGGATACCTCGTGGCCGACAACTCGTCCGACCCCACCGGGCCGTCGCACGAAGGCCGCGGCAGCGACGCCGCCAACCAGTGGCTCGGCCGGGTGAAGACCCTCGCGTCCTCGATGTGCACGACGGCGGTTCCGTTCGCGCAGTCCGATCTCGCCGCGGTCACCTCGGTGGCCAATCCGGAGTTGACGGCTACCGCGCTCACACGGCCGGCGGACATCGTCGACAACATCCTCGGCGTGACCTCACTGCGAGATTTCGTCTGGCCGGATTCGGGTGTCCTCGACTCGGCCACCGCAGAGGTGCTGAGCGTGAATCCCACCACAGCGATGGTGGCTGACACTTCCGTCGACTCGGCAGCTCCGCAGCTGTCGTCGCGGATAACCGGCTCACTCGACGCGCTTGCCTTCGACACCTCGGCGGCAGCGGCGCTGGCCGCCACCGGCTCGGAGCCGCAGGTCCCGTCGTACATCCCCGACGACACCGCGCCGACCATCGACATCGAATCGCGCAGCGCCCGACGTCAGGACGCGCTGGGGGCGATGGCCTGGGCCGCGCTGACGCCGACGTCGCTGCCGCGCAATCAGATCTTCGCGCCGCCGCAACTGTGGACCGCCGACAGCAACGACGCCACGGCGGTGCTCTCGATGCTCGCGACCCTCATCCGGTCCGGGCTCGCCTCACCTCAGGCCCTGCCGGCACTGCTCGGCAGGCAACCGGGCGCGACGGACGCCGCCACTCTCGACTACCCGGACCGGGCTACCCAGGACGGTCCGCAAACGTCCGTCGTCGAGACCGCAACCACCCAACTTCCGCGTATCGACGGGCTCGAAGCTTCGCTCGTGGACGATCCGGCGGCTTCGCTCACCCCCCGGGGATTCACGGCGCCGCTCCGCGAAGATCTGCTCCGCTCGATGACCCTGGCCGATCGCCGCAACGTCGACTCCGCTTCGGTCAATCGGGCGGAGCGCGCTGCGACCATCCGCGCCGACAACGTCACCGAAGCCGTCGACGGGATGTACCGGGCCGTCAGTGTGGTGTCTCCGGGCGGCGTCTACACCCTCGCGTCGGGGCAGAGTCCGCTCCTGCTGGTGGCGCGCAACGAGCTGCCCATCGCCATCAACGTCGACCTGCGTGTGGAAGCCCCACCCGAGATGCAGATCAGTGACATCGGTCCCAAACAGCTTCCGCCGCGAGGTAGCCGACAGTTGACTGTGCCCGCGGAAATGAACGATTCTCGCAAGCTGGAAGTCAACTTCTCGCTGACCACGACAGATGGCCGCCAATTGGGTACGCCGACCAGCGTGACCGTACGGTCGAATGCGTACGGTCGTCCCCTGGCCGCCGTGACGGCGACAGCGGGAGGGTTGCTGCTGTTCCTGGCAGGGCGACGGCTGTGGCATCGATTCAAGGGTCAGCCGGACCCAGCAGATGAAGGGTACGAACGCTCATGACCGGGAATCCACCCGAGGAGGGTCGCCGCTCGGCGATCACCCGCAAGAGTGCCACGACCCGCTCGCATCCTCGGATGCCACCGTGGGAGCGCGGTTACCCGATCCAGCCGGTCAACCCGGACGCACGTTTCGACGACGCACCCACCATGACCATCCCGGTGATCCGCGACTACCCCCGGTACCGCGAAGCCGAGATGGAATTCGCCGACCGGCAGACGACCACGTCGGACGAGTTCGACACCGACGCCCATGTCCAGGTCGGGGAACGCAAGGAGACGAACTCTCGACTCCTCGCGGCAACGGGTTCCATCGCGATCGCGACGCTGACGAGCCGTATCACGGGATTCGCCAAGCAGTTGATGATCCTGATGGTCCTCGGTCCGGCCATCGCCAGCTCGTTCACCGTCGCCAGCCAGATTCCGAACATGATCGCGGAACTGGTTCTCGGCGCCGTGCTGACCGCCATCGTCGTCCCCGTGCTGGTTCGCGCCGAGCGAGAGGACGCCGATCACGGCGAAGCGTTTGTCCGACGCCTCTTCACGGCGTCGCTCGTTCTACTCGGCATGGCCGCGCTGCTCGCGACCCTGGCAGCACCCGTACTCACCAAATACGTCTTCCTGTCCGAAGACGGCAAGGTCAGCACCGACCTGACCACGGCGCTGTCTTATCTGCTTCTGCCGGCGATCCTGTTCTACGGGCTGTCGGCGCTGTTCACAGCGTTTCTGAACACCAGACAGATCTTCAAGCCCGGAGCCTGGGCTCCCGTACTCAACAATGTCGTCGTCCTCGTGGTGCTCGTGGTCTATCGCCTGACTCCGGGTGAGATCTCGCTTGATCCGGTCTCGATGGGCGATGCAAAGCTGCTCACCCTCGGCATCGGCATCACCATCGGCGTCATCGTGCAGGCAGCCAGCCTGATCCCCGCGCTTCGCCGCGAGAAGATCTCGCTCAAGCCGCTGTGGGGTCTCGACGACCGCCTGCGCCAGTTCGGCGGCATGGCCGTCGCCATCGTCTTGTACGTCCTGATCAGCCAGATGGGCATGATCTTCGCGACCAAGATTTCCTCACATGCCGACGAAGCCGGCCCTGCCATCTACAGCCAGGCCTGGTTGCTCCTGCAACTCCCGTACGGCGTGCTCGGAGTGACGGTTCTGACGGCGATCATGCCGCGCCTGAGCCGCAACGCTGCTGCCGACGACACCCCGGCCGTCGTGGACGATCTTTCGGTCGCAACGCGTCTGACCATGATCACGCTGGTTCCGATCATCATGTTCCTGACCTTCATGGGTCCGCAGGTCGGTGAAGCGCTCTACGGTTACGGCCGCTTCGGACCCGAACAGGCCGAACGACTCGGCACCGCCGTGAGCTGGTCGGCATTCACGTTGATTCCGTACGCGCTGGTCCTGATCCAACTTCGAGTGTTCTACGCCCGCGAACAAGCCTGGACGCCGACGTGGATCGTTCTCGGCATCACTGCAGTGAAAATCGCTTTCTCGGCGCTCGCTCCGGTCATCGCATCCAACAGCGATCAGGTCGTGATCCTGCTCGGTGCGGCCAACGGTCTCGGATACATCACCGGCGCCGTCATCGGCGGGTATCTCCTGCACCGCAGCCTCGGAAACCTGCAGATGGCCAACGTGGGCAAGACAGTCTGGTCCGTCGTACTCGCCTCGCTGGCCGGTTCGCTGACCATGCTCGCGGTCGACCGCGTCCTCGGATTCGATCAACTCACCGAGCGTTTCGGCGGACCCGGCTCGATGGTTCGCGTCGCCGTCGGCGGCATCCTGATGCTCGCGATCACCTTCACAATTCTCTACTTCAAGAAGGTTCCGGAAGTCCTGTCGGTAACGGTTGCGGTCTCCCGCAAGATTCGTTCACTGACAGGTCGCGCCGAACCGGACACACGTAACAACACCGACGACGACGTCACCGAGCTGATTCCTGCAATCAGAACGGAATCAAACGAGCAAGAACGACCGGGTGCGCTCCCGTACCCTGGTCATGGGCGTACAGGATCGCAACCCGCGCGTATTCGGGGACGGGCTATCGATGGAGAAGGAGCGAGGGTGAGCGACGACAACGTTTCCGGCAACAAGAGTGCCGGGACTTCTGCCGTGAAAGCGTCCGAACAGAAGTCAACGGCATCGTCGGGCACACCTGCATCCACGAGTTCCTCCGCATCTGCCGGCCAGAAGCCACAGCAGGGTCAGAAGCCACAGCAGCCCGCACAGCGACCGCAGCAGGGCCAAAGCCCGCAGGGTCAGAAGCCGCAGCCGCCGGTGCAGAAGGCCGCTCCGCCGGTACCTCCGGTCAGTGTGTCCAAGACACCTTCGGCGCCCGTGTCGAAGACACCTTCAGCACCTGTCTCGAAGACACCCGCGCCGAAGACGCCTGCTCCGGACAAGAAGGCACCCGAATCTCAGAAGACGGCTGCCGCTCAGACACCACCGCCCGCTGCACCTCGCACACCTTCCGCCGGATCCGCATCACGACCGGCCCAGCGACCGATGCCACGTGGACCCAAGCTCATCCCGGGCGCATCTGTCGCCGGCGGACGCTACCGTCTGCTCGCGCCGCACGGCGGAACCCGCGGACTGCAGTTCTGGGAAGCTCTCGACGTCAAGCTCGACCGTGAAGTAGCCCTGACGTTCGTCGACGCCGATCAGCGCGGTGACGACGACAGCCAGTCCGGACCGCAGGCAGTTCTCTCACGCACTCTGCGCCTGGGACGAATCAACTCGCCCGGTCTGGCTCGCGTCCTCGACGTCGTCCGCGGAAGCTCGGGCGGCATCGTCGTCGCCGAATGGACTCCCGGCCGCTCGCTGCGTGAGATGGCCGAGACGACGCCGTCGCCGATCGGTGCAGCCCGCGCCATCCGCGCCCTCGCGGCGGCTGCCGAAGCTGCTCACCGCACCGGCGGTGCGCTGTCCATCGATCACCCGGACCGCGTTCGCATCAGCATCAACGGTGACGCCGTACTGGCGTTCCCGGCGACGCTTGCCGACGCCGATTCCACCAGCGACGTCCGCGGTCTCGGCGCCATGCTGTACTCGCTCATCACGGCGCGCTGGCCGCTCGCCGATCCGTCCGCCGGTCCCGTCGGTGGTTTGCTTCCCGCCGGTCGCGGCGCCGACGGGAACATCGTCGAGCCTCGGGTCGTCCGTCCGGAGGTTCCGTTCGACATCTCGGCCGTTGCAGTTCGAGCGTTGCAGTCGGAGAGTGGAATCCGCACTGCTGCCACCGTGCAGCACATCCTCGATCAGGCGTCCGTCGTCAACGACAAGACGGAAATGATTCCGGCACTTCGTCTCGGCCACCGCGAACAGGGTGCGTCGGGTCATGCACTGAACGACCCCGAAGCCATCGAGGCCGAGAAGAAGAAGTCGACGCGGATGCTCGCGGCACTGACGGCGCTCGGTGTCTTCACCGTGATCGTCCTGATTCTCCTTGTGGTGTGGGTAGCGAGCTTCCTCTCGGGTGGCAGTAACGACACCCCGCTCAGCGAGCAGAGTTTCGGACTGACCACCGAAGCCACTGCGCCCGAGAACAATTCACCGGCGCCCGCACCGGCGGCAGCAACCGTTCCGGTAGCTTCCTCGGCCGTAACGGTGTTCTCACCCCAGGGAACGCCGGATCAGCCGGCAACAGCGAAGAACGCCATCGACGGCAATCCGGCCACCGCATGGTCGTCGGATTCGTACTTCCAGCCGTTCCCGTCGCTGAAGAACGGTGTCGGCCTGATGGTGACGCTTGCCGATGCCGCCAACCTGAAGAACGTTGCGATCACGTCTGATTCGCCGGGAACCGTCGTTGAAATCCGTTCTGCCCCTTCTGCGAATACTTCGCTGGATCAGACCAAGGAAATCGGATCGGGTGTCCTGAAGAACGGCGTGACCGACATTCCAGTCACGTCGGACGGCTCGGGTCAGTATGTCCTGGTTTGGATTACGCAGCTCAGCACCGAATCCGGACAAAACCAGACATCCATCTCGGAGATTGCATTCACTGCCGCAAAGTGATCGCCCTTGGCCCTTCTGAAACCTACCGACTGGGCTAATATCCGCCCGTGCACAGTTATCGGGGGGGCACCGGGGGCGGAGCCGGAAAATTCGAATCCAGAAGTTTCGAGAACAAGAATCTCGAGGCGACGGATTTCGAATTGTTGACTGCTCATGTCGAGGGCGATCGGCATGCGTTCCGTGAACTACTGACCAGGCATCAGGATCATCTATGGCACGTTGCCCGGCGTACGAGCTACTCGGACGAGGACGCGGCCGACGCACTCCAGGAAGGCCTGCTCTCCGCGCACCGCAAGGCGGCGAAGTTTCGCGGTGACGCGGCGGTGCGCAGCTGGCTCCACACCATCGTGGTCAATGCCTGCCTCGACCGGATCCGACGCAACAAATCGCGGGCCGCGTTTTCTCTGTCTTCCGAGAATGCGGAGGAACCCCGCGATCACCGCGATTACGCGGCAGGAGTGGACATGAGCCTGACCGTCGAACAGGCACTGGCATCGCTGCCCCCTGAGCAGCGTGCTGCCGTCGTCGCCGTCGATGTCGAGGGGTATCCGGTGGCCGAGGCCGCCGAGAGGTTGGGAGTACCCGTAGGGACCGTGAAGAGTCGCTGCGCCCGCGCGCGCAAGCGTCTCGCCGCCCAGTTGGAGGACTTTCGCGAAGGCGGGAACCATTCGTGAACCGGCCGCGTCCTATCTTGTAAGGGTCCGCACCGACTGCCGAGGGAGGGTTCATGACAGATCCGTCTGTTCGCGTTCCGTCGCCTCCGTTTTCGGAAGACCTACTCGCAGATCTTCACGCCGGGGTTCTCGATTCCGAAACCAGTGCGGCTCTGTGGCCGGTGGTACACGCAGACCCTGACGCCCATGCATTTGTCACCGCCCTTGACGGCGTCACGGCATCACTCGCGACACTGAACTCGAGCAAGGCCACTCACGAACGGATTCCGAATTCGCTTGCCGAGCGAATCAATTCGGCACTGGATCTACAGTCAGAACAGCTGGAGCCGCCAGCTGAGGCAGCTGTCGTGCCGTTCCGGCGGCGCCCACAAGCGTGGGTTCTCGGTGCCGCAGCAGCCGTGTTGGTAGCCTTCGTGATCGTTGTTGTCGGAACCCGAGATTCCGAACCTGCCGAAAGTGTTGTCGCTCAACCGAGCACACCGGCGACGTCTGCTGTCGACGATCCGGATTCGGCGTCTCTGCTCCCACTCGTCGGATCCAAAAACCTTGGACCACTGGATGATCCATCCAAACTTGCCGGATGCCTACGCGCCAACGGCATCGACGAGGGCCGGCCTTTGCTCGGTTCCGGCGAGATTCGCATCGACGGGGCGCCGGCGATAGTCCTACTCTTCACGGGATCGCAGCCGCGTCAGATCACTGCACTGACTGTCGGCATCAACTGCAGCGACGGGAATCCGAATACGTTGTCGGTCAAGAACATCGGCTGACGTCGACGGTCAGCGCGGCGATGCCGCCGGGAGTAAGAGTTCGAGGATTCTCCCACGCAATGCGTCCGTATCATCCTCGACCGCTATCAGACTCGAAAACATCGCTGCCCCGGCCGCCAATACCAGCACAGCCTTGGCATCGAGCAGTGCCGATTCAGGATCTTCGGCGTTCTGAAGGAATAGTTGCGTACTCGGTCCACTGAACCCGCGCCATAATTCGTTGCGCAGGTCGTCGTGGTCGCGCAGGGCCGCCAGCAATCCTGGCGACGCGGCGCGAACCTCGGGACGGGAGAAGAGCTGAGCACTTCCCTCCACCACCCAACGGATCCAGCCGTCGCGATCGGTGCCCTCGAACGGTGTCAGGTCCGGTGTCGCCCCCAGGATCGACCCGAGAACAAGATGTGCCTTCGACGGCCATCGCCGCGACATCGAGGCTCGGCTGACCCCTGCCCGTGCCGCGATCGCCCGGAGACTGAGTTGATCCCAACCGACCTCGAGGAGCATCGCTCGGGTGACCTCGAGGACTGTGTCGTCGATGCGTGGGTCTCGTGGGCGACCTGATCCTGTGGCATTCATCGTGTCGAATTGTCGGACAGATTGGGAGTAGGCGCTATATCGTCGTAGTTACGAGTCCACTGGCATCGTAAAGATCAGGCCGCCGCAGGAAGTTGAAAATGACCACAGCGCCCACACCGTCGATATTCGAACCCGCACGTCTCGGCCCTCTGACCTTGCGCAACCGCATCGTCAAAGCTGCAACGTTCGAAGGCGTCATGCCCCGGGGAGCGGTCTCGGACGATCTGATCAACTTCCACGCCGAGGTGGCCCGCGGCGGGGCCGCGATGACCACTGTCGCCTACTGCGCCGTCTCACCAGGTGGACGAGTCCACCGCGACACCCTTGTCATGGACGAGCGCGCGCTGCCGGGACTACGCAGACTGACCGACGCCGTCCACGCCGAAGGCGCACTTGCTGCGGCGCAGATCGGCCACGCGGGACTGGTCGCCAACACGCTCTCCAACAAGACGAAGACTCTGGCGCCGTCGACCCGGCTGAGTCCGCCCGCGATGGGCCTCGTCAAGGGCGCGACACTCGCCGAACTCGACGGTGTCGTCTCCGACTTCGAACGGACCGCTCGCGTCGCCGTGGACGCAGGATTCGACGCCATCGAGGTCCATCTCGGCCACAACTACCTCCTCAGTTCGTTCATGAGCCCCAATCTGAACAAGCGCCACGATCGATACGGTGGCAGCGTCGCCAAGCGCGCCGAGTATCCGCGTCGAGTCGTCGAAGCGGTGCGACGCGCCGCTGGATCCAGCGTGGCGGTCACCGCGAAATTCAACATGTCCGATGGGGTGCCGAAAGGTCTGTGGCTCGACCAGAGCCTGCCGATCGCCCAGATCCTCGAAGCCGACGGCCATCTGGACGCGATGCAATTGACCGGTGGCAGTTCACTTCTCAACGGAATGTACTTCTTCCGCGGTGAGGTCCCACTGGCTGAGTTTGTCGCCTCCCAACCCAAACTCGTCGGGTACGGGCTGAAGTTCTACGGTCCCAAACTCTTTCCGACGTACCCGTTCGAGGAGGGCTTCTTCCTGCCCTTCGCCCGTCAGTTCCGACAGGCGCTGAGGATGCCACTGATCCTGCTCGGCGGCATCAACCGCGTCGACACCATCGAGCACGCACTGGATGAAGGATTCGAATTCGTCGCCATGGCGCGTGCGCTCCTCAGGGACCCACAACTGGTCAACAAATTCCAAGCCGAGAGCGTCGACGAGGGGTTGTGTATCCACTGCAACAAGTGCATGCCCACCATCTACACCGGCACGCGCTGTGTGGTTCGGGACGCGCTTGTGGTTCGGGAGGCACCGCGCCCCGCCCCGTGAGTCCCGCGCTGTGAGCTGCCGGCTGTGAGCCACTTTCCAGCGGAGTGCGGGAACAACACCCCTTATCCTGGTGTTGATCGGTACGGCTCTCCAAGAAGCGGAGGGTCTGCACTCACTATTGGAAGGCTCGCATGACCACCCAGCTGGAAAACACGCCCGCGGTCCATGACGTCATCATTGTCGGTTCCGGACCGGCCGGATACACCGCTGGTGTCTACACCGCGCGCGCTGAGCTCCAGCCCCTGCTGTTCGAGGGAACCCAGTTCGGTGGCGCCCTCATGACCACCACCGAGGTCGAGAACTTCCCCGGATTCCGCGAAGGAATCATGGGCCCCGACCTGATGGAACAGATGCGTGAGCAGGCACTTCGCTTCGATACCGACATCCGCACCGAGGACGTCGAAGAGATCGATCTCAGCGGCCCGATCAAGACGGTCGTCGCGAACGGCGAAACGTACGCCGCGCACGCGATCATCCTCGCCATGGGCGCGGCAGCCCGTTACCTCGGCATTCCCGGTGAAGAACGCCTCCTCGGCCGCGGTGTCAGCGCCTGCGCCACCTGCGACGGCTTCTTCTTCCGTGACCAGGACATCGTCGTGGTCGGCGGCGGCGACTCCGCGATGGAAGAGGCAACCTTCCTGACCCGCTTCGCTCGCTCGGTCACCCTGGTGCACCGCCGCGAGGAATTCCGCGCCTCACGGATCATGCTCGAGCGCGCCAAGGCCAACGAGAAGATCCGCTTCCTGACCAACGCGGAGCCCGTCGAGGTCCTCGGCGAGAACAGCGTCACCGGGCTCGTCGTTCGTGACACCGTCACGGGTGAGACCTCCACACTCGAGATCACCGGCATGTTCGTCGCCATCGGCCACGACCCGCGCAGTGAGCTCGTCAAGGGCCAGGTCGATCTCGACGACGCCGGATACGTGCGCGTCGCTCCCGGTTCCACCGCGACCTCCGTCGACGGCGTCTTCGCTGCCGGTGACCTGGTCGATCACACGTACCGTCAGGCGATCACCGCTGCCGGCACCGGATGCTCCGCAGCAATCGACGCCGAACGCTGGCTGGCCGACCGCGGCGACATCACCGCCAACACGCTCGACGCAGCCGGCCACACGGTCGACGTCGTCGGCGCTCCCTGATTCACCAAGCTGTCGAACCCAACCCTCGAGGAGTAACAGTGTCGAATACCGTCACCATCACCGACGATTCCTTCAAGCAGGACGTCCTGGGCAGCGACAAGCCCGTTCTGGTCGATTTCTGGGCAACCTGGTGCGGCCCGTGCAAGATGGTCGCCCCGGTACTCGAGGAGATCGCCGGCGAGAACAGCGAGAAGCTGACCGTCGCAAAGCTCGACATCGACGCCAACCCGGCGGCCGCCCGCGATTTCCAGGTCATGTCGATCCCGACGATGATCCTGTTCAAGGACGGCAAGCCGATCAAGACGATCGTCGGCGCCAAGGGCAAGGCCGCACTGCTCAAGGACCTCGCAGACGTTCTCTGACGGCTGGATGAGCATCGTGGATTCTCGCAATCCACAGAATTTCTGAGATAATCGATCGATGTGCCTGATCGGGTCTACGACCAGGCACATCGATCGAATTCGTTAACCGATCCGAGAGGCTTTCACGCATGCACAGACTCCGACACGGCGATCACGGCCCGGCCGTCGCCGAGATTCGGGGCACATTGACGAAGCTGGGATACCTCCATCACGGAACTTCCGGTATTCGACGTGAAAGCGCCGACGGTGCCCACTGGGTTGCACCCGACGCCATCTTCGATCATCAACTCGACAGCGCCGTTCGCGCCTTCCAGCAGCAGCGTGGGCTCCTTGTCGACGGCATCGTGGGCCCGGCCACCTATCGGTCACTTCGCGAGGCCTCGTACCGCCTGGGCGCCCGTACGTTGATTTACCAGCTTTCTGCGCCGCTGTACGGCGACGACGTCGCAGCTCTGCAGGCCAAATTGCAGGACCTCGGCTTCTACGCAGGTCGGGTCGACGGTTTCTTCGGCCCGCAGACCCACGAATCTCTCTCGTCTTTCCAGCGTGAAATCGGGATTGCCGCCGACGGTATCTGCGGACCGCAGACACTCCGTTCGCTGGAACTTCTGGGAACCCGCGTCACCGGTGGTTCCCCACATGCGATCAGCGAAGAGGAACTGGTGCGGCGCAAGGGCCCGCAACTGGGCGGCAAGCGCATCGTCATCGATCCAGGCCTCGGTGGTCCGTCCACCGGCACTATCGTCAACGGCATCTCCGAAGCCGACATCCTGTGGGATCTGGCTATGCGCCTCGAGGGGCGGATGGCAGCAACCGGGATGGAAACCTTCCTCTCCCGCCCGCACAACGCCGATCCGAGCGAGGCCGAGCGCGCGCTGACGTCCAACGCATTCGACGCCGATCTGATGATCTCCCTGCGCTGCGACAGCAACTCGAGCCCGTCGGCGAACGGCGTCGCGAGCTTCCACTTCGGAAATTCGCACGGTTCGGTCTCGATGATCGGGCAGGTGTTGACCGGTTTCGTTCAGCGCGAGATCGTTGCGCGAACTCCGTTGCGGGACTGCAGAACTCACGGTCGAACGTGGGAGTTGTTGCGCCTGACCAACATGCCGACGGTACAGATCGATCTCGGCTACCTGTCCAACGCGTCCGACGTTGCGGTACTGACGAATCCGCGGATGCGTGACACCATCGCCGAAGCCATCTTGATCTCGGTCAAGCGGCTGTACCTGCTGGGTCAAGACGATCAGCCGACCGGCACCTTCACCTTCGCCGAGCTTCTCGCAGAAGAACTTTCGGTAGCCGACCGCATTTCGTAGATCCTGCGGTCGGCACCTGCTCACACTCTGGCGAGTTCGCTGATCTCCACCATTTCGAGAGCTGCGGCCTTCAATAGACGGTCGAGGGCTTCTTCGACGTCGACTTTCCATTCGTGATCTCGATTGAGTTCGAGACGAAGGCGCGGATAACGATGGTGCGGTGCCACGACCTCGAAACCGTAATCCTCGAGGAACTCGGCACTGATCATGCATTCCGCGGGTGAACATTCCAGAGCAGCCGTTGCACTGGCCACGTCGGAAGCAGGTCCCAAGTCGTCGCTACGGATACCGAATGCCTCGAGCGCACGAACTCCTCGTCGGACCAGATCTGTCACGACAGCGGCCAGCAGGCTCGGCCCTAGTTCTTCCTCTATGCCCGAGGGCTCGAGGCGAAGGCTTGTGAGAAGCACTGCGTCCGAGCTGACCGGGCTGGTGGGAAACAGTTGCGCGCGCGGGATCATGCGGGGAGGGGCGTACAACGCACTGCCGAGCGGCTTTCCGTCGCGGACGGCGACCTGTCCGCACGAACCCCACTCGAGCATGACCATCGACAGCCAGGCTTCCTTCTCGAATTCCTGATCACAGAATCCTCGGGCGTCATGAAGCGCGCCCGGGTCCATCTCCCAGAACACGCATCGGCGCGCATGGGCGGAAAGCTGATCGAGGCTGTCGAGTGTGAGAGAGGTGATGACGTGAGTCGACACTGACTAACTCACTCTCCGTAGGTCCCCGAAGCGGTTTTGATGTTCGCCCGCCGCTTTTTTCTTCTCCAGGATAGGCCAGCTGTACCGAGTCGGCAGTGGCGCGAGAGTTGATCGCTCTAATGTATTGCTGTTCAACATCTTTCGTCCCGGTTCAAGATTTCGAGAAGGTCGGACCACCTAAATTCGTCACAGTGACGAAAATAGGTGGTGTGACCGGTCATCGTCATTACGTCACCAAACGGGCATCCGAGTTCACTACGTCGATTTCTGCGCTTCCATCATTCCGACGATGCGTTGTAGGTCGTCGACCGAGCCGAATTCGACCACAATCTTTCCCTTCCGCTTGCCCAGACTGACAGTCACCCGAGTGTCGAACGAGTCCGACAACCGCTCGGCCACATCCTGCAGACCCGGCATCACGATGGGCTTGCGCTTCTGTGGGGGAGCGATCTCATTATCCGCCCGGTTGGCCAGAGTGACTGCTTCCTCCGTCGCGCGAACAGACATTCCTTCCGCGACGATGCGCGCCGCCATGACCTCCTGAGCGTCGGCACCCGCCTCGAGGGACAGCAGTGCGCGAGCATGGCCGGCCGAAAGTACACCGGCCGCAACGCGACGCTGAACCGCCACCGGCAGCTTCAGCAGACGAATCATGTTGGTCACGACGGGACGCGAACGTCCGATCCGATTGGCCAATTCTTCGTGGGTGACTTCGAACTCCTCGAGCAGCTGCTGATACGCCGCTGCCTCCTCGAGGGGGTTCAACTGCACTCGATGGATGTTCTCGAGGAGCGCGTCGCGCAGCATCGAGTCGTCATCTGTTTCACGAATGATCGCCGGAATCTTCTCCAGCCCGGCTTCCTGGCTCGCGCGCCAGCGACGCTCACCCATGACAAGTTGGTACTTGTCACCGTGACGACGGACCACGATCGGCTGCATCAAGCCGAACTCGCGGATCGAGTGAACCAACTCCGCGAGTGCTTCCTCGTCGAAAACGCTGCGAGGCTGCTTCGGGTTCGTCTCGATCAGGCTCGGTTCGATCTCGAGATAGACCGCGCCGGTCGGCTCGAGTTCGGTCTCCGGCTCAGCTTCCACCGGAGCCTTCGCAGCCGACGCCTTGGTGGCTTTCGGCGTTTTCGGGGCCGCTTTGGTCGGTGGGGGAGGGGAGGGGTTGCGCTTGTCGACGCCGATTACGACGTCCGCTGCAGCCGATCCCAGACCCGGCGCCGTGGCCGGCCCAGTGGGGATGAGAGCAGCCAAGCCGCGGCCCAATCCACCTTTGCGTGCTTGACTCATCTCACTGCTCCTGGGTCGTCGTGGTGGCAGAGCGGGCGGCAAGTTCACGGCCGGCGTCGAGGTAACTCATGGCGCCACGTGAACCCGGGTCGTAGTCGAGAACTGTCATCCCGTATCCAGGAGCCTCGGACACCTTCACGCTGCGCGGAATCACAGCGCGCAGAACGGCCTCACCGAAGTGCTTGCGTACTTCTTCGGCGACCTGGTCGGCCAGCTTGGTGCGCCCGTCGTACATCGTCAGAAGGACGGTGGAGACATGCAGATCCGGGTTGAGATGAGCCTGGACGAGTTCGATGTTGCGGAGCAACTGACCGACCCCCTCGAGGGCGTAGTACTCGCACTGGATCGGGATCAGAACTTCCTTGGCAGCGACCATCGCGTTGACGGTCAGCAGTCCCAGCGAGGGCGGGCAGTCGATGAGGACGAAGTCGACGTCAAGCTCTGCGAGCACCTTGTCGTTGAGCGCGCCTTTGAGTCGATTCTCGCGGGCAACCATGGAGACCAATTCGATCTCGGCGCCCGCCAGATCGATCGTTGCCGGAATGCAGAGAAGGCGCTCACTGTGCGGGCTGGTCTGGATCGCCTCCGGGGCCTTCACTTCGCCTATGAGCAGCTCGTAGCTCGACGGGGTGCCCGAGGTATGGACGACGCCCAGAGCGGTGCTGGCGTTGCCCTGAGGGTCCAAATCGACCACAAGGACAGTGAGCCCTTGAAGAGCGAGCGCCGACGCAAGGTTCACCGTGGTCGTCGTCTTGCCGACGCCACCCTTCTGGTTCGCGATGGTGATCACGCGGCGGAACGCCGGCTTCGGCAGCGTCACCGAATGGGGATGAAGCACTTGGCTCGCTCGATGCGCGGCCGCCCCGATGGGGGTCTCCTCCGAGGAGATCGCCGCGTAGGGGGCGGTGAAATTGTCGTCGTCGTTGACGATCTGATCCGCACCCGCACTCGTGTGCTGCTTCGGTGTTTCACGTGAAACGGCGGATTCAGATCGACCCGACATTGACTGCTCCTTCGATTGGGAATCGATCACTAGGTGCTCTCATCATCTGTACATTGCTCTCGATTGCATGCGTGTAAATCATCAACGCTGGCGGCGCTTCGGGAGACGTTCGGCCTTCACCACAACAGTGGGGGTGCGGAGAATCTTGGCTCCGCATTCGAGTATTTCCAACTTACCTGCGCCCAACTTGGTGAGCGCCGTACGGTCTCGCTCGATCTCCTCGGAGGCGCTCGAACCCTTGAGTGCCAACATCCGGCCGTGCTCGTGAATGAGTGGGAGGGACCAACGTGCGAGCTTCTCGAGAGGCGCCACAGCTCGCGAGGTGACTACATCCGCGCCGCCCGCTTCCTTCACAACACCCGATTCCTCGGCTCGCCCTCGGACAACCAAGACGTCCAATCCGTTGGACTCGATGAACTCCGCGAGGTACACCGAGCGTCGAAGCAACGGTTCGACCAGAGTCACCTTCAAGTCCGGGCGGGCGATTGCGAGAGGGATACCGGGTAGGCCGGCGCCGCTTCCAACGTCCACAACCGACTCGCCTTCGGCAATCAACTCACCGATGACGGCGCAATTGAGAAGGTGACGCTCCCACAGTCGAGGGACTTCACGGGGACCAATGAGCCCGCGCTCGACACCATCCGTCGCCAGGGATTGGTAATACCGTTCCGCGATCTCATATCTGTCACCGAACACTGCGCGCGCAGTCTCTTGTTCGTCCCAGTCAACCGACGCCGCACCATTCTGTTCCACGTGAAACATCCTCCCGCGTAAACCGCGAAATCAACAATCAAGACCGAAATCATTATCCGCTCTGGAGCCGACATGTGTTCGCTTCTGCACACCGACTCGCTGTGAGTCTGCCGACTCGCTCATTCTTTGGGAAGTATTCGGCCCAAAATTCAAGCGGGGGAGGGGAGGGGTTCGCGTTCCACGTGAAACATTGCGCTGAAAAATCTTCCAATTCTGACGCGTTTCACGTGAAACATAGCCGGGCGATCGAATGCAGATAGGAGCGCAATTCTTAGTATCATCACAGTGACGAAACTGCCATGGGTAGTTACATGGATGGAATTCTGACCCAAAAAGACCAATTTTCGATGAAAAAGTCGTTGCAAAAGATCGCCGACGTCGGACTGCAGAACGGACTCGGTCAGTCAGATCCTCTCTGTAGGTCGACTCGGAAAACAGACTTCGATTCCAGATCTCGGACAGCTTCGGTATCTCATCGCCGGTTGTTGCGAGCCATACATGAGTCGGCTTGACACCCCTGTTGCGGGACACCGGAGACTTGGCATCACAAACCGCGAATCAATCCAAGAAGCTTCGCTCCACAGGATGCGCATCGGAGAGTTCACCCTCTCCGCTGGACTGTTGGTGAACGCACTCCGCAGCATTGGGCTCGCCCTCGACTCCGTCGCAGATGCATTGAGCAATCCGCACCACATAAATTTCTTCATCGAACTGCACCGTCGTTCCATGCCGGCTCGACACTGGGTGGGACTTGAACACGAGATCCGCCAGTTGGCATCTCCGGAACGGTTCGTCGACTCCGGCGCACGACGAACCGTTCGCGACATTCGAAATATCCGAAGACGATCCGATCTAGGCGCCGAAGCCCCACAGATCGCGATGATCGAGCAAGCAAACGGTGACGGGCTGAAGTTGGTTCACGGCCGCATCCGTCAGGTTGGGGTTCGCGCTGACGATGGCACACCAGAAGCCATTGGGTCGTGATCGCCATCCAATAGGCGTCCACTACCAATCTGGGATGGAGATCGAGGGCTCGGGGCGACAACCATCGATCCGGTTTCACGTGAAACGAAGGGCCGACTATTCCCACTGGGGGAGGGGAGGGGCTCACATGTAGTACGGCATGTTGTCGATCGAATATCCGAACATGCACAGTGCCCCGCCGACAGCCAAGAAGGCAATCATGAAGCTGAGCATGACGGCTCTCAAGAATCGCCGCCCGCCTGTGAGAGACGTTCGGGATCGAAGTTTCGGTCGCTGCCGACCTCCTCTGTTCCGACTTCCCCGTGGCTGCGGTGACGATGCAAGTGACCGAGCGTACCGCCGAATGCGCCAAGTCGGCCGTGCGCGCGCAACCGATGGTGGCACTTCCTCGACCGGGTGACCGGATCTGGAGACCTCCATTTTCGTACGACACCGTTGCAGCAGGATATGTGGGCCGAGTTGGAACCTGGCCACCTTTACCCCCTGGTACAAAGCGGTCTCCGCGTCACCCCGTACACCGTCGGACAAGCTGGACAGAAAGGCCCGCGCCGGCACGACGGCAGCGAACCTCCGGTTGAGGCCCGGATCAGCCCGCCGGGGCCTCGAACACCATCCTGACCTCGGTCACCTGGTAGTTCGCCCGCTTGAACGCCGCGGCCATGGGTGTGTTGGGTACGTCCGTGGTCGCGGTGATGCGATTGGCGCCATCGGCTGCGTGAAAGTGGGTGATCTCGCAGAGGATGTCGTCCACGTAGCTGCACCCGCGTAGCTCGGGCACTACTCCGAGGTATCCGACGTTGCGGTCGTAGGGCGTCGCGGACGGGATCGCGAAGCCAACCAACGTCCCGTCCACTGTCTCCGCCAGCCGCCACCACGATCGTTCGCCGGGGCACGACCGGTAGAACTCGAGATCATCCCGGGCCTGGCTGACGATGTCCGCAGCCGCGATGCCTCGTTGCGTGGCGACGTCCAGGCTGCCGACAGCGACCCGCTGGAACACCGCAAGGAACTCCTCATCGGTGGCGGGACGGAAAGTCAGACGCTCGGAGAGGGCGGGCACACCGGCCGCAGGCGTCCACTCGAAACGCAGCCGCTCGATGATCTCGGTCAGTCCGGCCGCCTGGGCCGCCTCACGACGCCAGGACACGGCGTCTGCGACGGCGGAATTCGCGTCCTGCCCGGCGGTCGGCACGACCAGCACATACTCAGGTTTCGCATGGAACTCGGTGTGCGCCCGCGACATGAGTTCGGCGGCAAGCGCAGCACGATCCGGCACGTCAGCCAGCACGTGCAGGAAATCAAGGGCGAGCGGACGCTCACTGTCCTCACGCCCCCACCACAGGGCACGCGCGACGATCCTGGCGCCGTCAACGGCGAACCAACTCCATTCCGGACGAAGCCGTCCGGCCGCCACCTCTTCCCGGAGCGAGTCAGCGTCGACGAACTCGACCGGATCGTTCATCGCGAACCCCACGGGCTCTTCCAGCTCGGCCCGTGTCGCGGGTCGTATCAGCAAGATTGCTTCCCTTCACGACGCTTCATTGACGACAGGTTCCGAAATAGAGATAGGCCGTGTCGACAACGATAGGCACCTGACCTTCACCGTGCCGCCGGATTCGGTTTCACGTGAAACACTCTCGGACACAAAAGCGGGCCCCGGAAAATCCGGGGCCCGCATTCGATCAGGGGGGAGTGTCAGTCCTTGAGGACAACCACTCGACGAGACGGCTCAGCGCCTTCGCTCTCGCTGGAAACACCGGCGACCTTGGCGACGGCGTCGTGCACGATCTTGCGTTCGAACGGCGTCATCGGAGCAAGCTCTTCGCGTTCGCCGGTCTCGAGAACACGCTGTGCAGCTTCCGCACCGAGAGCACTGAGTGCCTCGCGGCGGCCCGCCCGCCATCCGGCGATGTCGAGCATCAAGCGGCTGCGCTCGCCGGTCGACTGTTGAACAGCCAGACGAGTCAGCTCTTGGAGAGCATCCAGAACCTCACCCTTACGTCCCACAAGCTTGGTCAGGTCGTCGCCGCCGTCGATGCTGACGATCGCCCGATCGCCCTCGACGTCAAGGTCGATGTCTCCGTCGAAATCGAGAACGTCGAGCAACTGCTCGAGGTAGTCGCCGGCGATCTCGCCCTCTTCGATCAGGTCGTCATCGGAATCGTCGATGTCTACATCCACATCGGTAACCGGCGCAGTGGTCTCGGTGCTCACGTCTGCGTTCTCTCCATCCACAACGATGTCAGCTTCACTGGACATTGGTCGTTCTCTTTCCTGGATCAGCGCCGTTTATTGCGCTTGGGGGAGTTGCCGCGGTTGCTCTGTGGCCGGTTCTGTTTCGGTTTCGACGTGGAACCACCACTGGAACCCGAGGGCTTCGGCTGTGGCTTCTTGAGCGAAACTTCCGGGGCGTCACCGTCGTCGTCGGCTGAATCCGCGGTCTTCAGCGCAGCCGGAGATCCCTTCTTCTTGCTGGGATCGGGACGGGCACCGGGCTTGGGCGCATTGTCGTTGCGGCGAGTGATCGCTTCCTGCTTCTTGGCTTCTTCTTCCGCGTCGATCTTGCGGAAGACGAGGTGCTGCTGACCGTAGGTCCAGATGTTGTTCGACACCCAGTACAGGAGGATCGCGATCGGAAGGAACGGTCCACCGACCAGAACACCGAGCGGGAAGACGTACAGGGCGAGCTTGTTCATGATCGCGGACTGCGGGTTCGCGGCAGCTGCTTCGCTCTGACGGGCAACAGAAGCGCGTGAGTTGAAGTGCGTCGCGATGCTGGCGATGATCATCAGCGGAGCGGCCACGAGGATGATGTTCAGCCGTGACGGAAGCTCGGGAACGTTCTCGGTGACGTAGGCCTGAAGCTGCGCAACCGGCGTCGTGATCGCGGCCGAGATGGGCGCGCCGAACAGACGAGCATCCAGGAACGACTGGACGTCAGTGGCCGAGAAGACGTAGTTCGGGGTGTTGAGGTTGTCCTCGGCGCTCATGCCCAGCTGGCCCATGCCGGTGCCGGTGCGGTTGAACGAGCGCAGGACGTGGAACAGACCGATGAACACCGGAGCCTGAGCCAAGACCGGGAGACAGCCCATGATCGGGTTGAATCCGTGCTCCTTCTGGAGCTTCTGCATCTCGACGGCCTGGCGCTGACGGTCGCCCGAATACTTCTTCTGCAATGCCTTGATCTGTGGCTGCAGTTCCTGCATCTGACGCGTCGTGCGGACCTGCTTCACGAACGGCTTGTACAGAACCGCACGCAAGGTGAACACCAGGAACACCACGGAAAGCGCCCAGGCTATTCCGTTGTCCGGGCCGAGAATGAACCCGAAGACCTTGTGCCAGACCCACAGAATCGCGGATACCGGATAGTAGATGAAATTGAGCACGGCTCTAAGTACTCCTCTGTTCGTCCGTCGGACTGTGACACGCTGCGCGTGCTTCCGGACAGCTATGGCGGCTACCCGCATCACGGTCACGACGGGCAGGGACAGGGTCCCACCCTCCAGAATGCCAGGGGGCACACTTCGCCAACCGCACCACAGTCAAGAAAAGGCCTTTGATCGCCCCGTGAGTGCGCAGCGCTTCGACCGCGTATTCACTGCAGGTGGGGGTGAACCGGCAGGTCGGCATCCTCAAGGGCGACACATACGTCCGGTACAACTCGATACAGAAGATGAGAACAGTGGCGGGAGCGCGACGCACAGCCTTCAACACCGTGATGACACGGGAGGCTCTGGGAGTCTCGATCTGCTCAGAGAGCGGAGTACTCATGGCTCTTCACTTACCGACACCAATAGGTTCATTTTGGTCAGGCCCCCGCGCAACTGCTTGGCCAGTTCGGCTGAACTGGCGGTAGCTGCACCCGGAAGTGCGCGGATAACCACGTCCGTCTCCGGCGAAACCTGCCCGACGAAATCTGCACAGATATGACGAAGCCGGCGTGCGACTCGATGTCGAATCACCGCCGGCCCGACAGCCTTGCTCACGATCAGCCCGAAACGGGGACCGTGATTTGTTACTACCAGCGCCTCTACTTGCTCGCGATCGAACGCGTGCACGACAAGGTCGCGTCTTCCCATACGACGCCCGCGTCGCACCGCCACGGAGAAATCCGCGTGGCGACGCAACCGAGACGGCTCAGGCAACACCCCGAGCTCCTGAACTCGAAATCAGATCAGGCGGTGAGGGAATCGCGGCCCTTACGGCGACGCGCCGAAACGATTGCACGACCCGCACGGGTACGCATACGAAGACGGAAGCCGTGAACACGCGCGCGGCGGCGATTATTCGGCTGGAACGTCCGCTTGCCCTTGGCCACGGTCAACACTCCTCGAAGTTCATTGACGCCTCCCGGCGTCATTCAGTGATCGACGCCTTACGGCGCCTTTGGATCCAACAGGTACAGAACAATCAACTTCACTCGTTGTGGCTTGGAAGACCGATCCGACCTGACATATGTAGCCAGCACGAAGCGATCACCACCAGCGGGTGACCGTTCGAGGTTACTTACCACCGTTGCCAAGGTCAAACCAGCCCGATTCGGAGCCCTCCCGCGGCAACCACGGCGACACGCCGATACTTACATCATTCCGCAGATTCCATTCACAGTGTGCATACGGCCGTGACCTCGAGCGAGGCGGCAAGTGTGACCTTGGCAACAGTTTCGCTACGGACTGCAGGTGACCCGAAGGCAACCCGGACAGTTCCACCGGCGCATGCTCTCGACAAGGCCTCATCAGCACATACGGGCACGAGCGCCGGACGCGACCCCGAATCCCGAGTTTCCACATTCATCCACAGGGCTGTGAGTGTTGACGCATCCCCGACACCAAGTGGCGAACACCTCGAGTTCCGACAAAGTTGCAGGTAGATCAATTTCTCGATCACTTTGACGAATTTGGTTGACGAAAAAACCGACTCAGTGCAGGTTTGTCCACATCTGTGGATAATTGTGTGGAAACACAGCCCAGGTGGCATATTCGTAGCCTGTTACGGGGTTCTCACCCCGGGTGGTAATCCACCGAATCATTCGACGCCGCAGCCATACGCTCGGCAGCTGCAGCACACCCACTGTCGGCGAAACACGGGAAGGAACCACGTGAACGACGATCCCAACGCGCTCGCACGGGTCTGGGTCGACGTGGTTGCAGAACTCACGAGTGATGACCCCGGAAGTAATCTTCCGGCTTTGAGCAGCAAGCAGAAGGCATTTGTCCGTCTGGTGAGGCCTCTCACACTTGCTCAGGGTTTTGCACTCCTCTCGGTTCCATCGCCATTTGCTCAAGAGACGATCGAGCGCGATCTGCGCGAGCCGATCCTGCAGGCACTCGGACGCCATCTCGGTGGCCAGGTCGAGGGACTCGGTGTCCGCATTGCACTCGAAGACGATGCCGACGCACCCGCCGAACCGGTCGAGGAGCGCACGGGCAGCCGTCAGTTCGAGTCGGTCAACTCATCGGGCGCATACCGTCGGCGCAGATTCACCGAAGGCGACGGCGAACCTTCGGACTCCGAGACTGCCGAGACCGAAGAAGTCGACGACGACCGCGAAGCACTCGCGAGCGTTCACGAATCGTGGCCGTCGTACTTCACGAAGCCGCCCGCTACTCCTTCTGCTTCGGGGTCCGGCGCCAACAGCCTCAACGCGAAGTACACCTTCGACACTTTTGTGATCGGATCGTCCAACCGATTCGCTCATGCCGCTGCCGTCGCGATCGCGGAGGCGCCGGCGCGTGCCTACAACCCCTTGTTCATCTGGGGAGCTTCGGGCCTGGGCAAGACGCACCTTCTTCACGCCGCCGGCCACTACGCACAGCGACTGTTCCCCGGCATGCGGGTCAAGTACGTCTCGACCGAAGAATTCACCAACGACTTCATCAACAGTCTTCGTGACGACCGCAAGGTCGCGTTCAAGCGTCGCTACCGGGAAACGGATGTCCTGCTGGTCGACGACATCCAGTTCATCGAAGGCAAGGAAGGTATTCAGGAGGAGTTCTTCCATACCTTCAACACCTTGCACAACGCGAACAAGCAGATCGTCGTTTCCTCGGACCGTCCGCCCAAACAGTTGGCAACCCTCGAGGAGCGTCTGCGGACGCGCTTCGAATGGGGCCTGATCACCGACGTTCAGCCGCCTGAGCTCGAGACGCGTATCGCGATTCTGAGCAAGAAGGCGAGGATGGATCGCCTCGAGGTCCCGCACGACGTCCTCGAGTTGATCGCCAGCCGTATCGAGCGCAACATTCGTGAACTCGAGGGCGCGTTGATCCGCGTCACCGCTTTTGCCTCGCTCAACCGCCAGCCGTTGGATCTGACGTTGGCCGAGGTGGTCCTGCGCGATCTGATGCCCGATTCGTCGAGCCTCGAGATCAACGCGGCGACGATCATGGCGGTGACGGCCGAATACTTCAACATGTCGATCGACGACCTGTGTGGGCCGGGTAAGGCCCGGCCACTCGCTCAGGCCCGCCAGATCTCGATGTATTTGTGCCGTGAGCTCACTGATTTGTCCTTGCCGAAGATCGGTCAGACGTTCGGCCGTGACCACACGACGGTCATGTACGCCGACAAGAAGATCCGTAAGGAAATGACGGAACGCCGCAAGGTGTACGACCAGGTTCAGGAGTTGACCGCAAGGATCAAGCAGCGCTCCAAGCGTTGACCTGCACTTATTTCGATCGATGCCGCTCGAGGCAGAGGTTCCCTCGAGCGGCATCGGTGTATTCGAAGGGTTCCACGTGCGGTCCCCTCGAGGGCGGTTGTCCACCTCGAGGGACGACACGCCGGAGTCAGACACGCCGATGAGAACAAACTCTTCGTTTCTTGTGAAAAGTATTCACATCTGTGGATAAGTGTGTTGATAACTCCGAAAGTCTGTGGAGTTCTCGAGGAGGAATCCGAAAACTTTCAGAGAGTGCACAGAGGGGGTCGATTGGTCCTCGAGTCTGTCCTCGAGAAGTGCACAGGCCCTCGAGGGGACCTACCAGCGTCGACAACCGTTGCTCCACAGATTGCACAGGACTTATTACTACTACTGAGAATTTCCTAGGAAAAGCTCTTTGAAAATAGTTCTGGGGACAACTCCTGTTGAGAACCTCGCCTCAGGCTGCGCTCGCCGCGGCTTCGGCTTTCCACTTGCGCCCTCGAGGGCATACGGTGGGCATCGCTTGGTCTGTGTCAGACTTCAAGTGAGCTGATGCAGATCCGCAGCAGACGAACATGCCTACCGAGAGGAATAACCCGGCGATGGAGCTTGGAAGCCTGAAGTTTCGCGTTTCCCGGGAAGAGTTCGCTGATTCAGTAGCGTGGGTTGCTCGTAGCCTGCCCTCGAGGCCGCCCGTGCCGGTTCTCGGCGGAGTTCTTCTCGACGCAACCGAAGCCGGCCTCACCGTTTCCGGGTTCGACTACGAGGTATCCGCGCAGGTCCGCGTCTCGGCAGATGTCACAACTGCAGGTCAGGCACTCGTCTCCGGTCGCCTCCTCGCAGATATCACCAAGTCGCTTCCCAACAAGCCGGTCGATGTGACCCTCGAGGGCACTCGCGTGCTCATCTCGTGCGGAAGCGCCAAGTTCTCCCTGCCCACGATGCCGGTCGAGGACTACCCCCAGCTTCCGACGCTTCCGCAGCAGTCCGGGTCCATTCCCGTCGACCTGTTCTCCGAAGCCATCAGCCAGGTAGCTGTTGCAGCCGGCAAGGACGACACCCTTCCGATGCTCACGGGTATCCGTGTCGAGATCGAACAGAATTCGATCGTCCTCGCCGCTACCGACCGCTTCCGTCTCGCCGTACGTGAACTCGAGTGGACTCCGGCCAATCCCGACGTCCAGGCTGCTGTTCTCATCCCGGCCAAGACTTTGTCCGAGTCCGCGAAAACGCTTGCCGGCAATGCAAATTCGCCGGTCGAGTTGGCTCTCGGCTCCGGTACGACCATCGGAAACGACGGACTCCTCGGAATCGTCAACGACGGACGCCGCACCACGACGCGCCTCCTCGACGCCGAGTTCCCGAAGTTCCGTCAGTTGCTGCCCGCTCAGCACACCGCGATGGCAACGGTCGAGGTCACGCCTCTCATCGAGGCCATCAAGCGTGTAGCACTCGTCGCCGAGCGTGGCGCACAGGTTCGCATGCAGTTCTCCGCTGACGGCCTGCTCCTCTCTGCGGGTGGCGACGACGCCGGCCGCGCGGAAGAGACGCTCAACGCGTCGTTCCAGGGCGAAGCACTCACCATTGCGTTCAACCCCGGTTACCTCATCGACGGGTTGAATTCGCTTCACAGCGAAAACGTTCTGTTCGGCTTCACCACTCCCAGCCGTCCGGCTGTTCTTCGCCCCGCGGCCGAGGAAGAGCCCACGGCAGACGAGTCCGGTAACTTCGCTGCGCCCTCGAGCGAGTACACGTACCTGCTGATGCCGGTTCGCCTTCCGGGCTGAGTGGAACCCCGCACTTCAGTTCGCGCCTGACCAGGGAGAACAGTATGAAGATCGGACTCGTAGGTCTCGGCAAGATGGGCTTCAACATGCGTGAGCGCTTGCGCGCGCATGGCCTCGAGGTGATCGGATACGACCCTCGACCGGAAGTCACCGATGTCGGGTCACTTGCCGAACTCGCTGCTTCCCTCGAGGGACCTCGAGTCGTCTGGGTGATGGTTCCGGCCGGTGACATCACCCAGAGCACCATTGCCGAGCTGGCGGATGCCCTCGAGGGTGGCGATCTGGTCATCGACGGTGGGAACTCGCGTTACACCGACGATGCTGTCCATGCCGAGCTTCTGGGTGCCCGTGGGATCGGTTTCCTCGACTGCGGTGTCTCCGGTGGCATCTGGGGCCGTGAGAACGGATACGGCCTGATGGTGGGCGGATCCGAGCCCGACGTCGAGAAGGCAATGCCGATCTTCGACGCCCTTCGCCCCGACGGTGAGGCTGCAGACGGCTTTGTCCACGCCGGTCCCGTCGGTGCTGGTCATTACGCGAAGATGGTGCACAACGGCATCGAATACGGCCTGATGCAGGCGTATGCCGAGGGGTACGAGCTCCTCGAGGCGGAAAGCCTGATCGCGGACGTTCCCGGTGTGCTTCGAGCTTGGTCGAAGGGGACCGTCGTACGTTCGTGGTTGCTCGATCTGCTTGTCGACGCCCTCGAGGAAGATCCGGAGCTTGCGCAGATCACGGGCTATACCGAGGATTCCGGCGAGGGCCGCTGGACGGTCGAGGAAGCTATCAAGCACGCTGTGCCCGCTCCCGTCATCTCCGCTGCTCTGTTCGCGAGATTTGCTTCACGACAGGATGATTCACCGGCCATGAAGGCTGTGTCCGCCTTGCGCAATCAGTTCGGCGGTCACGCGGTCAAGAGCGCTTCGCCCAAGAATTCGGCTTCTGGAAGCTAAGTGTTCGTTCGTAGATTTTCGCTGCGGGACTTCCGATCCTGGGATTCGCTGACGCTTGACCTCACACCGGGAACAACCGTTTTCCTCGGTTCGAACGGGCACGGTAAAACCAACGTCATCGAGTCACTCGGGTATCTGTCGACGCTGTCGTCTCATCGAGTGTCCACGGACGCACCGATGATCCGCAGCGGTTCCGCCAGTGCTTTTGCCGGTGCAACGGTGGTCAACAACGGACGCGAACTGACCATCGACGTCGAACTGATCGAGGGAAAGTCCAACCGCGCCAGGATAAATCAGTCTCCGACGCGTCGCCCACGCGAAGTGTTGGGGATTTTGCAGTCGGTGATGTTCGCGCCGGAAGATCTGTCGTTGGTTCGCGGAGATCCTGGCGATCGTCGACGCTATCTCGACGAGTTGTTGACGTCCCGGATACCCCGAATGGCTGCTGTCCGTGCGGATTACGACAAAGTTCTGCGTCAGCGCTCAGCCCTACTCAAAACTGCCGGTGCGGCTTTGCGTCGCGGTTCTCGTGGTGGCGAGTCCGACAACGTCCTCTCCACCCTCGAGGTGTGGGACGGGCATCTGGCCGCTCACGGCGCACAATTGTTGGCCGGGCGCCTCGAGTTGGTCCATGATCTGGCGCCGCATCTGGCGGAGTCGTATCGTTCCATCGCACCCGAATCTCGGCCGGCGTCGATTCGATACAAGAGCAGTCTGGGGTCCTCGTTGGATCCCGAATTCACCGACCCTGCAAGGATTTCCGGTATCGACGACGTTGCGTACCTCGAGGAGAGATTCCATCTCGAGTTGGCACAGATGAGGTCGAAGGAAATCGATCGCGGAGTGTGTCTGGTCGGTCCGCATCGGGACGATCTGGAGCTGATTCTCGGTGACAGCCCGGCGAAAGGCTTTGCAAGCCATGGTGAATCGTGGTCTTTTGCGCTTTCGCTGCGGCTGGCAGGTTTTGCCCTGTTGCGCGCCGACGGCAGCGACCCGGTCCTGATGCTCGACGATGTCTTCGCGGAATTGGACCGTCGTCGGCGTCGTGCGCTCGCCACCGTTGCAGCCACCGCCGAACAGGTGCTGATCACGGCCGCCGTTCCCGAGGATGTACCGGACGAACTCGAGGCGGCCAAGTTCGGCGTCGAAGCCTCCGATACCGGAGACGGTCGGATATCCCGGATAGTGCCCGTAGGCTCGGCAGATCAGGAGGTCGAGTTCGATGACTGAAGACAGCAGCGCGGCCCCGGAGCCCGAGCTCAAGGGGATCGATCTGGCGCGCCGTGCCCTCGAGGAGGCACGCGCGACAGCCAAAGCCAACGGTAAGGCCGTCGGGCAGGGGCGCTCGTCGCCCAAATACGGAAGTGGCCGACCGCGTCGACGCAGCGGTTGGTCCGGCCCCGGCCCGGATGCGCGGGACCCTCAGCCGTTCGGCGCTCTCACCAGCGCTATCTCTAAATCGCGTGGGTGGTCCCCCAAGGTGTCCGAGGGCACGGTCCTCGGTCGGTGGCCGCAGGTCGTCGGAGAAGACATCTCCGCGCACGCCGAGCCGATCTCTCTGAAAGAAGGTGTTCTCAGCATCTCCGCCGAGTCGACGGCGTGGGCTACCCAGTTGCGCATGATGCAGTCCCAGATTCTGGCCAAGATCGCTGCTGCCGTCGGTGACGGCGTCGTGAAGACACTGCGGATCACCGGTCCGAGTGCGCCTAGCTGGCGCAAGGGAGAAAGGCATGTGAAAGGCCGCGGACCTCGCGATACGTACGGCTGAGGAAAACTCAACCAGGCCCTGGTTCTACCTATTACTTCGTGTTACAGTTAAAACTCGCTAGTGAGTGAACTGTGTCACAAGGCTGTCGTTCCCCACCGATCGGCAGGCATGAAGGAGTAGCTAGATGTCGCAGAAGATATCGACACCCGCTTCGTCGTTCGCCGAGCCGGATCACATCCTGTTGCAGGCTCGCAATGTCGAGTTCGACTGGTCCGATCTGCCCATGCACTGGATTCCGGGCGATCCGTTCAGCACACACGTTCTCAACGTGCTTCACCTTCTCCTCCCCGCCGGTGAGGAATGGTTTGTCGAGACCTTCAAGGAAGCTCTTCCTCTGATCGAGGACGAGAAACTCCGTGAAGACGTCGTCGGATTCATCGGCCAAGAGGCGATGCACTCCAACGCGCACTCGGGTGTCCTGGTCCATCTCAAGGAAAACGGCCTCGATCCGACGCCGTACACCCAGCAGATGGAGTGGGCATTCTCGAAACTGCTCGGACCGCGCCCGATGACGGGTCTGCGCGCCGAGAATCACCTGGTGGAGCGTTTGGCGATCATCGCGGCCATCGAACACATCACTGCTTTCCTCGGCGACTGGGTGCTCAACGCCAAGGGGCTGGACAAAGCCGGCATGCACCCGACCATGCTTGATCTCCTTCGCTGGCACGGCGCCGAAGAAGTCGAACACCGAGCCGTCGCGTACGACGTCATGCGCTACTTCGACAAGCGTGAGACCCGCCGGATCCGTACCCAGATCCTCGTCACGCCCGCAATCGTGTGGCTGTGGATTCGCGGTACCCGGTTCTTGATGCGCAACGATCCCGAGCTTGCCGCTCAGGCTCCCAGCCGTCGACGCCCCCACCTGTCCGATTTCATCGCGGCCGGAAAGCGTGGCACAGTTCCCACGTCGTTCGAGCTGGTCAAGCGGATGTCGACGTACTTCAGCAAGTCCTATCACCCCAGTAACGAGGGCTCGACCGCCCAGGCGGTGCAGTACCTGGCGTCGTCACCCGCAGCTCAGGCGGCTGCACGGTGATTTCACTCTCGAGGGTCAAGGACGTCATCTCCGGGCACGACGGGTTGCCGCGTTTTCCGGCGCCACCCGATTTGTCCGGAAAGAACCGTCCCGACCGTGCCATGCGCATCACGGAGTTGTTGGCGGACAAGTACCTTCGGGTGTTGACGGCCTACGACTACAACCCCGAGATCGCTGGCCACAACCCCGACACGGCCATGAACATGGTGGTCAGTACGCGTGAGGTGGTGGCGACTGACGAGAACGTCGTTCGCCTGCGCTTCGAATCCGCGGACGGCTCACCGATTCCGCCGTGGCATCCGGGTTCGCACCTGGACTTCCATCTACCTTCGGGTCTGCGGCGTCAGTATTCGCTGTGCGGCGACCCTGCCGATCGCACGGGGTACAGCGTCGCGGTGCGCCGGATCCCCGACGGCGGTGGCGGTTCCATCGAGATGCACGCTCTCCAGCCCGGTGAGCACGTCACGGTACGCGGACCACGCAACGGCTTCCCGTTTGTCGGAGAAGGCAGCGCGTTGTTCGTCGCCGGCGGCATCGGTATCACACCGATCATCGCAATGGTCCGTGCGGCAAGAGAATTGGGGATGGACTGGTACTTCGTGTACTCGGGCCGCTCTCGTGAATCCATGCCGTTCCTCGACGAGATCGCAACCTGGGAACCCGAGCGTGTCTTCGTGCGCCCGGACGACGAGTTCGGATTGCCCACCACCACAGACCTTCTCGGACGAGCGCCGGTCGGCGGCGCCGTGTACTGCTGTGGCCCGACGCCGATGCTCGATGCCGTCCGCCGCGGTTTCCGCGATACACCCTCCACCGCTTTGCATTTCGAGCGGTTCGGGGCTCCGCCGGTGATCGACGGCAAGGAATTCGAAGTGCAGCTTGTCAATTCGGGACAGGTGCTCACCGTGCCCGCCGACGAGTCCGCGCTCGACGTCATCAAGAAGACATTGCCCGGTGTCGGGTACTCGTGTCAGCAGGGTTTCTGCGGAACCTGTCGTGTGAAGGTGCTCGCGGGTAAACCCGATCACCGCGAAAGGCGTCTGACCGACACCGAACAGGAAACGGAGATGCTCATCTGCGTATCCCGTTCCGACGGTGTACGTCTCGTTCTCGATCTCTAGATATTTCCCGACTCCGAAGGGTTCGACAATGTCGAAGCACTCTCCTGTCCATGCCGTGACCGCGCGTCGCGTGACCAACGGTTCCGTCAGCCTGGCCGTGTTCGAGCAGGGCAAGGCAGACGGCGAGACCATCGTCCTGGTGCATGGTTGGCCCGACACCCATGAATTGTGGAACCGCATCGTGCCTTTGCTGGCAGACGACTTCCGCGTCGTCAGCTACGACAGCCGCGGGGCCGGTGAGAGCACAATCCCCTCGAGGGTGCAGGACTACCAACTGAGCGCACTGGCCGGCGATCTTTTTGCCGTCATCGACGCGGTCAGCCCGGGCAAGCCGGTGCACGTCCTCGCGCACGACTGGGGATCCGTCGAAACGTGGGAAGCGGTCTGCGAGCCGGGTGCCGAAGAGAAGATCGCGTCGTTCTCGTCCATCTCGGGCCCCAATCTCGATCATCTCGGCATGTGGATCCGGGCGAGCGCGTCCAAGCGTCGTTTCCTCGGCCCGGCGGCGCAGGGAATTGCGTCGGCCTACACCGTTCTGTTCCAGATTCCCGGGCTGTGCACCCTTCCGTTGCGTCTGTGGTTCTCCAAGCACTGGCCGGCGTTTCTGGGTTTCTTCGACGGTCTGGACCCCCGTGTGGTCAACACCGCGCCCACCATTGCCGACGACATGGTGAACGGACTGAAGCTTTACCGCGCGAACATCCGGCCGTCGCTCGGCAAGCCACGGGATCGGTACACGGACGTGCCTGTTCAGCTCATTCTGAACAAGTACGACAAAGCCGTTCGTCCGGTGGGATACGAAGACACCGAAAAATGGGTCTCCGACCTGCAGCGACGTGAAATTGCCGCGGGACACTGGTCGCCGTTTTCACATCCGGGCGAGGTTGCCGAACATGCGCGGGCATTTATCGCGAGCCTGAGAGAGCGTCGCTCGGAGAAGCAAAGTTCCTAGCGTTTCACCTTCCGGGGATCGTAAAAATTCGTCTGCGGCGCAGCCAGGGGTGTCATTGGCCGCTTCTAGTCGGTGCTTACCAGTAAGATGGTCAACGGTAACTAGCGGCAACATTCTCGAACCCGCTCCGACGACACCCGCAAGGGCTTGCTGACGGCTGCGCTCGAGTATTGACGGAGAAGGAGAGCTACCCACCCGTGGCTGCCCAGAAGTCAGATACAAGCACTTCCAGCAAGGACTACAACGCGTCGTCCATCACCGTCCTCGAAGGACTCGAGGCGGTACGTAAGCGTCCAGGCATGTACATCGGTTCCACCGGTGAACGCGGTCTGCACCACCTCATTTGGGAGGTCGTCGACAACTCGGTCGACGAGGCGATGGCCGGACACGCCACCAAGGTCGAGGTCACCCTCCTCGAAGACGGCGGAATCCGCGTCATCGACGACGGCCGTGGCATCCCGGTCGGCATGCACGCCTCCGGAGTACCCACCGTCGAGGTCGTGCTGACCCAGCTGCACGCCGGCGGCAAGTTCGACTCCGACTCCTACGCCGTCTCCGGTGGTCTGCACGGCGTCGGCATCTCGGTGGTCAACGCGCTCTCGACCCGGCTCGACGTCGACATCAAGGTCGACGGCTACCGGTGGCAGCAGACGTACACCGATTCCAAGCCGGGAGAGCTCGTACAGGGCGACCCGACGAAGGAAACCGGCACCACCGTCAGTTTCTGGGCCGATCCCGAGATCTTCGAGACCACCCGCTACAACTTCGAGACCGTTGCGCGTCGTCTGCAGGAAATGGCCTTCCTCAACAAGGGCCTGACCATCACGCTGACCGACGAGCGCGCCGAGGTCATCGACGACGAAGCTGCCGAGGTGGCCGAGGCTCCCAAGTCTGCTGCCGAAGAAGCCGAAGAAGCTGCTCAGGCAGCGCCGCGTAAGTCCAAGACCCGTATCTACCACTACCCCGGTGGACTCGAGGACTACGTCCGGCACATCAACAAGAGCAAGACCCCGATCCACAACTCGGTCGTCGGATTCACCGCCAAGGGCACCGGCCACGAGCTCGAGGTCGCAATGCAGTGGAACTCCGGCTACTCGGAGTCCGTGCACACCTTCGCCAACACGATCAACACCCACGAGGGTGGTACCCACGAAGAGGGCTTCCGCGCCGCACTGACCGCAACGGTCAACAAGTACGCGCTCGAGAAGAAGCTGCTCAAGGACAAAGATCCCAAGCTCACCGGTGACGACATCCGTGAAGGACTCGCGGCCATCATCTCGGTGAAGGTCGGTGAACCCCAGTTCGAGGGTCAGACCAAGACCAAGCTCGGCAATACCGAGGTCAAGTCCTTCGTGCAGAAGGCGTGCAACGAGCACCTCGCGCACTGGTTCGAGGCGAACCCCGCCGACGCGAAAACCATTGTGAACAAGGCTGTTTCGTCGGCGCAGGCCCGCGTTGCCGCACGTAAGGCGCGTGAGCTGGTCCGTCGTAAGAGTGCGACCGACCTCGGTGGCCTGCCAGGCAAGCTCGCCGATTGCCGCTCCAACGATCCGGAGAAGTCCGAGATCTACATCGTGGAGGGCGACTCCGCAGGCGGCTCGGCCAAGTCCGGCCGAGACTCGATGTACCAGGCGATCCTCCCGCTTCGCGGAAAGATCATCAACGTCGAGAAGGCGCGTATCGATCGCGTCCTCAAGAACACCGAAGTCCAGTCGATCATCACCGCGTTCGGCACGGGCATTCACGACGAGTTCGACATCGCCAAGCTGCGCTATCACAAGATCGTGCTCATGGCCGACGCCGACGTCGACGGTCAGCACATCGCAACGCTGCTGCTCACGCTGCTGTTCCGCTTCATGCGGCCGCTCGTCGAGCACGGCAAGGTCTACCTCGCGCAGCCGCCGCTGTACAAGCTCAAGTGGCAGAAGGGTGCGCAGCCGGAATTCGCGTACTCCGACCGCGAGCGCGACGCGATGGTCAAGGCCGGCCTCGAGTCCGGCAAGAAGATCAACAAGGACGACGGCATCCAGCGCTACAAAGGCCTCGGCGAGATGAACGCCAAGGAGCTGTGGGAAACCACGATGGACCCGACGGTGCGCGTTCTGCGTCTCGTCACGCTCGACGACGCGGCTGCTGCCGACGAGCTGTTCAGCGTGCTGATGGGCGAAGACGTCGAAGCACGACGCAGCTTCATCACCCGC
This sequence comes from Rhodococcus sp. 008, assembly GCF_001682295.1. Lineage (NCBI taxonomy): Bacteria > Bacillati > Actinomycetota > Actinomycetes > Mycobacteriales > Nocardiaceae > Rhodococcus > Rhodococcus sp. 008. The sequence goes on from NZ_CP012749.1 coordinate 2,221,944, forward strand.
AATGCCCGGGACGTTCGTTTCCTCGACGTGTAGGCCTGCGGCCCTGTGAGCGGTTGAGGAGTCCCCGGACTCCTTTTCCGCGCACAGGGGCTTGCCCCCTCTTTTAAGAAAGTGAGCTCATGACCGACACCACGTTGCCACCGGACGGTCCGCAACACGACCGGATCGAACCGGTCGACATCCAGCAGGAAATGCAGAACAGCTACATCGACTACGCCATGAGCGTCATCGTCGGTCGCGCTCTGCCGGATGTCCGCGACGGACTCAAGCCGGTGCACCGCCGCGTGCTCTACGCGATGTACGACAACGGATATCGCCCCGACCGCGGATACGTGAAGTCTGCCCGACCGGTCGCCGAGACCATGGGTAACTACCACCCCCACGGCGACTCCTCGATCTACGACACGTTGGTTCGTATGGCCCAGCCGTGGTCGCTGCGTTACCCGCTAGTCGACGGTCAGGGAAACTTCGGCTCCCGCGGCAACGACGGCGCAGCCGCCATGCGTTACACCGAGTGCAGGCTCACGCCGCTCGCGATGGAAATGCTGCGCGAAATCGACCACGAGACAGTCGATTTCACCCCGAACTACGACGGCAAGACGCAGGAACCGACGGTTCTGCCCAGCCGTATCCCGAACCTGCTGATCAACGGTTCCAACGGCATCGCCGTCGGTATGGCCACCAACATTCCGCCGCACAACCTGCGTGAAGTTGCCGAGGCCATCTACTGGGCGCTCGACAACTTCGAAGCGGACGAGGAAGCCACCCTCGCGGCCGTCATGGAGCGCATCAAGGGACCCGACTTCCCCACGCACGGGCTCATCGTCGGTGGACAGGGCATCCAGGACGCCTACACCACCGGCCGTGGCTCCGTTCGTATGCGCGGCGTCGTCGAGATCGAAGAAGATGCCAAGGGCCGCACCACGATCGTCATCACCGAGCTGCCCTACCAGGTCAACCCGGACAACCTGATCACCTCCATCGCGGAGCAGGTTCGTGACGCCAAGATCGGTGGCATCTCCGACATCCACGACGAGTCCTCGGACCGCGTCGGCATGCGCATCGTCGTCACCGTCAAGCGTGACGCCGTTGCCAAGGTCGTGCTGAACAACCTTTACAAGCACACCCAGCTGCAGACCAGCTTCGGCTGCAACATGCTCTCCATCGTCGACGGAGTGCCGCGCACGCTGCGCCTCGACCAGATGATCCGTCTGTACACGGCGCATCAGCTCGAGGTCATCGTTCGTCGTACCAGGTACCTGCTTCGCAAGGCACAGGAGCGCGCCCACATCCTGCGCGGTCTGGTCAAGGCCCTCGACGCTCTGGACGAGGTCATCGCCTTGATCCGTGCGTCGCAGACCGTCGACATCGCTCGCGCCGGATTGATGGAACTCCTCGACGTCGACGAGATCCAGGCCGACGCCATCCTCGGCATGCAGCTGCGTCGTCTGGCCGCCCTCGAGCGTCAGAAGATCGTCGACGAGTTGGCCGAGATCGAACTCGAAATCGCGGACCTCGAAGACATTCTGGCTCGCCCGGAGCGTCAGCGCGCGATCGTTCGTGACGAGCTCAAGGAAATCGTCGACAAGTACGGCGACGACCGTCGTACCCGCATCATCGCCGCCGACGGAGACGTCAACGACGAGGATCTGATCGCCCGCGAAGACGTCGTCGTCACGATCACCGAGACCGGTTACGCCAAGCGCACCAAGACCGACCTGTACCGCTCGCAGAAGCGCGGCGGCAAGGGTGTTCAGGGTGCCGGCCTCAAGCAGGACGACATCGTCTCGCACTTCTTCGTCACGTCGACGCACGACTGGCTGCTGTTCTTCACCACGAAGGGCCGCGTCTACCGCGCGAAGGCTTACGAACTGCCCGAGGCGAGCCGTACAGCTCGCGGTCAGCACGTTGCCAACCTGCTGGCATTCCAGCCGGACGAGCGCATCCAGTCCGTCATCCAGATCAAGACCTACGAAGACGCGCCCTACCTGGTGCTCGCCACTCGCAACGGTCTGGTCAAGAAGTCCAAGCTCACCGACTTCGACTCCAACCGCAGCGGTGGCATCGTCGCCATCAACCTGCGCGGTGAAGACGAACTGGTCGGCGCTGTCCTCTGCTCCGCCGAAGACGACCTGCTTCTCGTCTCGGCACAGGGCCAGTCGATCCGCTTCTCGGCCACCGACGAGGCACTGCGTCCGATGGGCCGCGCCACTTCCGGTGTCCAGGGCATGCGTTTCAACGGTGACGACGAGCTGCTCTCGCTCAACGTCGTTCGTGAAGGAACGTTCCTCCTGGTCGCCACGTCGGGCGGTTACTCCAAGCGAACCGGCATGGAGGACTACCCGGTGCAGGGTCGCGGCGGCAAGGGCGTGCTCACGATTCAGTACGACAAGAAACGTGGCACTCTGGTCGGTGCGCTCATCGTCGACGACGACGACGAGCTGTACGCGATCACCTCGGGCGGCGGCGTCATCAGGACGGCTGCCAAGCAGGTTCGTAAGGCGGGACGCCAGACCAAGGGCGTGCGTCTGATGAACCTCGGCGAAGGCGACACACTGCTCGCGATTGCGCGCAACGCCGACGAGCCCGAAGAGCTCGCTGCAGAGACCACCGACAACGCAGACAATGCCGATGGAGCTAAGGAGTCCTAGTGAGCACTCCCAACCAGCCGGGCAGTGACCAGAAGAGCGAAAGCACTTCAGGTTCGACGCCACCGAAGCCGGAGCAGGTAACTGCTCCGGCGGGGCCGCAGACCTCGAAACCTGCAGCTCCAGCGGACGGCGGACCCAAAGCTTCTGAGGCAGCTCCGGCGCCCAAGACACCGGAGCCGCCTCGCGGCCCGTCGGCTCAGAAGCCGGCGGGTGGGGCTTCCGACGCCGCGGGTGCGGCCAAGGGTCAAGCTCCTTCCGCTCCTTCAGTGGCTCCGGCTGCGCCGGTAACTTCGGCAAAGGGTGACGGTCAGGCTCCGCCGCAACCGGTTGCCAATCAGGCTCGTGGCAGCCAGGCGCCGCCGTGGCAACGCGGACCCCAGCCGTCGGGTCAGCCGCAGGGGCAGCCAGCTCAGAACCCCGCTGCTCAGAACCCGGCGTCCAAGGCCCCGGCGTCGAAGGCTCAGCCACCGCAGAATCAGGCTCCGCAAAGTCAGCCGCAGACCAACATCACGCGCCCAGCCGGCGCTGGTGCTCCTGCGGGTCGACCGGCAGCTCCTGCCGGGGGTAAGCCGCCTGCGGGTCCGCAGCGTCCTGCAGCGGCCGGCCCGGCGCAGGGTGGTCCGGCGCAGGGTGGTCCGGCCAAAAACCCCGCGCAGGGTGGTGCGCCGAAGGGACAGCCCCAAGCGGGTCGTCCTGCCGCCGGTGCACAGGCAGGTCGCCCTGCCGGCAACCCTTCGGCGCGTCCCGTCGTGACGGGAACCGCGGCGGCCGCAGCTACCGGTGGTGTCGCCGGCGCGGCAGCAGCCAAGGCTGTTACACCCTCGGGCGCAAATCCCAAGGCTGCAAATGCCACAGTCGCCAATCCCACGGTCGCAAATCCGAAAGCAAAAGCTGCTGCGATCGACGGGCCCACTCGGCACATCGATCGCAAGGATCTACCGAAGGACATGCCTGACCTCTCCGAGGCCAAGCATCCGTTGCCTGCTGCGGTGAAGGGTGAGAAAACTCACGCCGTATCGGCTTCGGTCGTGGACGGTGCGCCGCTGCGCGCAACGGTCCAGATCCGTCGTATCGACCCGTGGTCCACGCTCAAGATCACATCCGTGATCTCGGTGTCGCTGTTCTTCGTGTGGATGGTGGCCGTCGGACTGCTCTACGTGGTTCTCGACGGCATGGGCGTCTGGGATCGCCTGAACAACGCGTTCACCGACATCGTTGCCGACGGCGGCTCCGACGGTCTGGTGACGGCCGGCCAGGTGTTCGGCTACGCCGCGCTGATCGGTATCGCGAACATGGTGCTTTTCACGGCACTCGTCACGATCGGATCGTTCATCTACAACCTCTGCAGCGACCTGGTTGGCGGCGTAGAGGTAACTCTCGCCGACCGCGACTGACCTGCGAGAACATTGCTCCGCCGGGCCCGTTTTGGTGTCAGCGGCCCGGTGGGGTAATCTTTGGAATCGGTTCAGGGGCCTATAGCTCAGGTGGTTAGAGCGCTTTACTGATAATGAAGAGGTCGGAGGTTCAAGTCCTCCTAGGCCCACTCCCATGTGCCGAAGAAGGGTTGCTGGAATGAAGGTTTTCCTGCTTGTCGGGGCCGGAATTCTGGTAGCTCTCGGGGTCACCAAGCTGATCAAAAGTCAGCGCGGAGACAAGGTTTGGCACGATTTGGAAACAGGATAGAACCTAGGTACTCTGACTCCGGTCAGAAAACCGAACGGGGCCTTAGCTCAGTTGGTAGAGCGCTGCCTTTGCAAGGCAGATGTCAGGAGTTCGAATCTCCTAGGCTCCACAGTAAGAAAACACCCTCCCGGGATCCGGGAGGGTGTTTTTGTATGCCGATGTCCGACCAGCCGGTGCCCGACTCGTGGCCTCCCCTTCTTGAGCGAACGGTACTTTCGGCGCACTGAAGGCGATGAACATGCCGTTCGCTCGGAGTGGGGTGGCCAGAACCGCGCCCACTATGGACCGTTCGTCCCGAATTCTCCGGAAAGTCTAGTGGTCATAACCAGCCGGGCGTAGCGTGAGGAGAACCCAATTTCAGGAGGTTCGTAGTGCTTCACAACGACATTCCCAGCCACGGTGAAATTGCCGCACTCGCGGAGGTGGAGGGGCCCACCTGCATCACCATCGTTACTCCGACTGAAGATGCGCCGCAGGATTACGACAAAGCGCGCATAGCCTTCAAGGACCAGGTCCGCTCGGCACTCGCATCGGTGGAGGATCCGGCCGAGCGCAAGCAGTTCGAGGCCGAATACGCAGAGCTCGACGACGACGACGATTTCTGGCGCTTCCAGTCGCGCTCATTGGTCACGTACGCGACGCCGGAGCGTCTGGTGACCTTCCGCCTCCCCAACCGTCTGCAGGCGCTCGAAACGGTCAGCGATCGGTTTCATCTCAAGCCGCTGCTCCGTTCGGTGACGTTCCCCCAGACGGCGTTTGTTCTCGCTCTGGCAGAGGGTTCGGTGCGACTGATCGAGATCGCCGCCGATCAACCGGCCCACGAGGTTCGTGTTCAGGGAATGCCGAAGAATGCTGCGGATCACGCGGGCAAGTCGTCGATCAACAGCCGAACTGAAGCGGGTCGGTTGTCGGGGTCGGACAGCCGAAAGTTGCGCGTCAATCAGTACGCCCGCGCAGTCGATCACGAGGTCCGCGGTGTGCTCGCCGGCCGTGACGTCCCCTTGATTCTGGCCGCTGCGGAACCCATCGCGTCGGTGTATCGCTCCGTGAATTCGTACCGCCACCTGGTCGACAAAACCGTCGAGGGAAACCCGGAAGCCTTGTCGACGCAGGAAGTGGCGGACGGTTCGCGTCCGGCGCTCGACGACTTCCATGCCGAGCAGCTGGCGGCGGTGCGGGACACCTTCAATGTGCGCACGGAACAAGGTCGCACTCAAACCGACGTCGCCGACGTGGCAACAGCCGCGACGTACGGACAGGTCGACACCGTTTTCATCGACATCGATTCCGTCGTACCCGGAAGTCTCGATCCCCAGACGGGCGCTCTCACGACCGGTGAGTCGACCAACGGAAGCACCTACGGGGTCGTCGACGAGATCGCTCGTCGTGCGCTCCTGACGGGTGCACGGGTGCTCGCTGTTCGCGCGGAGGACATTCCGGGCGGCGGCGCAGTTGCCGCGATTTTGCGCTTCGCCCCGAAAACAGACTGGACGCGTGTGCGCTTCGTGACCTGATTCGGGCACGGGGCGCATACGATTCCGGCATGAAACGTGTGTGGGAACGGCTGCGCCTCTACTGCAAGACGCTGCACCCGGTCGGGCTTGCCTTTGCTCTGGTCTTCTTCACCTGGTCGATGAGTCCGTCCCTGTTGCCGCGCGCGTGGTACCTGCAGGGCGTTGCGACGGGCATCTCGCTCGCGATGGGATACGGCGTCGGCGTGACGGTCGCCTGGATGATCCGCAAGTGCGGCGTCGAACCGCAGTGGTCGGATCGCACCAAGAAGATCGGCTGGCGAATCCTGTTGGTCGCGGCCGTCATTCTGGTGCCGACGTTCTTGGTCCTCGGTTCGTGGTGGCAGCAGATCGTTCGCGATCTCGTGGAAGCTCCACGCACCAATCAGGCGAATTATCTTCTGGTGCTGATGATTTCGCTCGGAATCTGGTTCATCCTGCTCGAGGCAGGCCGTGGTCTTCGTTTCACCACCAACAAGCTCACCGCCGTCGCACTTCGGTTCGTTCCCCTCGAGGCGGCGAAGGTCGGCAGCTTGATCGTCATCTTCGCCCTCGGCATCTTCATCGTGAACGGTGCGCTGTACAACGGGCTGATCGCATTCGCGAACTGGAGTTTCTCCGGTGCGGATCACGAAACACCGGACGGCATCGAACAGCCCATGATTGCAGAGCGGAGCGGTTCGCCGATGTCCGCCGAGGCTTGGGATTCTCTCGGTCAGGAGGGGCGCACCTTCATGGGTAGCGGTCCCACTGCAGCCGAGATCTCTGCATTGACCGGACGTGAAGCGAAGCAACCGATCCGGGTGTATGCCGGACGTGAATCCTCGGACTCGATCAACGGTGTCGCACAGCGGGTCGTCGACGAGTTGGAGCGCACCGGCGGATTCGACCGCGGAACCCTCGCAGTTGTCACGACCACCGGCCGCGGTTGGGTGAACGAGGACGTCGCGTCGGCGTTCGAGTACGTCGAGGGCGGGGACACGGCGATCGCGTCGATGCAGTACTCGTTCCTTCCGAGTCCGTTGGCCTTCATCGCAGACCGCGAGACGCCGATGATCGCCGGGCGGGCACTCTTCAACGCGGTCTACGCCAAGTGGATCGACCTGCCCGTGGAGACGCGTCCCGAACTGGTTGTCTTCGGTGAGAGCCTCGGCTCCTACGGTGGCCAGGCCGCATTCGCCGGCGCCCAGGACATGATGACGCGCGTCGACGGCGCACTGTGGGTCGGAACCCCCAACTTCACTGCTCAGTGGCAGGAAATCACGGACAGTCGTGACTCGGGCTCACCGGAGATTCTGCCGGTGATCGACGGTGGCCAGGCAATTCGGTTTGCCGGTGATCCGGAAGATCTGGAGCTGAAGTCGGACTGGGACGACGATCGCATCGTGTACTGGCAGCACGCCAGCGACCCGATCACGTGGTGGTCCTTCGACCTGCTGCTCAACAAGCCGGATTGGCTCAAGGAACCGCTGGGTCGCGACGTGGATCCGGGAATGACATGGGTTCCTCTCGTGACCTTCTGGCAGGTAACCCTCGACATGGTCTTCTCGGCTGACGTCCCGTCCGGGCACGGTCACAATTACGGCGAGGATGCAGCGGACATGTGGGCCAAGATCCTGCACCCCGAGGCCTGGACCTCGGCTGATACCGACAAGCTTCGTGCGCTGCTGACCACCAATCTGGAGCCCACGAAGTAGTCGTAAACGGTTGTAATTCAGCCTGTTAAGGCAAAAACCTCACCAAAAAGTGTTACGTGAGGTATGTGTTACTCTGCGTTCGCTGTGTGCCAAGCCACAGCGCAGGCGAACGTGGGGAGATCGAAACGTGAAGAGCAGAGCATGGTGGGCGGCCGGGGTCTCCGTCGCGGCACTGGTCATGGGTGCTGTGACGGCCCCTGCCGCAACGGCGGAGCCGGCGGATTTCTACACGCCGCCGTCGGAGCTTCCGGCAGGTGCCAACGGAGATCTCATCAAGAGTGAGCCGTCACCACTGCTGCTGAGCGTGCCCGGATCGAACGGTGCGTGGCCGGCAACCGCCACCAAGATCATGTACCGAAGCGAGGACGCCAAGGGCGCCCCCGTTGCCGTGACGGGCACCTATCTCGAACCGTCGAACCCGTGGACCGGGCAGGGGGCGCGTCCACTGGTTGCCGCAGCGGTGGGAACGCATGGGCAGGGCGATCAATGCGCACCGTCCAAGCTGTTCAACACCGGTATCGAGTACCAGTTCCCGACGGACGTCATGGTCGGCTACGAGTCCATCTGGGTGAACACGTTGCTGCTCAACGGCATTGCCGTCGTCGTCACCGATTACGAGGGCCTCGGAACTCCGGGCGATCACACCTACGTCAACCGTGAAGCCGAAGCGCACGCCGTTCTGGACTCGGTGCGAGCCGCTCAGCAACTCCCGAACACGAGCATTCCCGCCGACGGCCCCGTCGGACTGTGGGGTTACTCGCAAGGTGGAGGAGCTGCCGCTGCCGCAACGGAATTGAAGCCGTCGTACGCTCCCGAGCTTGATCTCAAGGGCACCTACGCAGGTGCACCGCCCGCCGATCTGGCGGCGACGCTGCAGCAGGTCGACGGCACGTTTCTCACCGGAGTGATCGGCTACGCGCTCAACGGGATCCTTGCGCAGTACCCCGAGGTTCAGCCGCTGCTCGACGCCGAGATCAACGATCGTGGCCGACAGATTTTGGCCGCCACCAAGAACCAGTGCGTCGCCGAAAGTGGATTGCAGTTCGGCTTTCAGCAGTCGTCGAGCTTCACCAATTCCGGTGAATCACTGTCCGCGGTTCTGGCCCGTCTGCCCATGGCGCAGGCGATCCTCGACGAGCAGAAGATCGGCAAGCTGACGCCGGAGTCGCCCGTGCTCATTCAGCATGGCCGCTCCGATGACATCGTTCCGTTCGGCCAGGGACAGCAACTGGCGCGAGACTGGTGCGGCAAGGGTGCAACGGTGCAGTTCTCCGTCAACGAACTGCCCCCGATCATTCCGGGACTGGCAATCAATCACGCGACGCCGTACCTGGTGGGTACCCCCGAATCCATCGGATACATGATCGATCGCTTCAACAACGTCCCGGCACCGTCCAACTGCTGAATGTGAACATCGAAAAGCCCCGGAACACAATCTGTTCCGGGGCTTTTCGTATGTCGACTAAGCGGTCTTCTCGGCCGAGTTCTCCTCGAGGCGAGGGGGTGCGGAAGCGACCGGCGGATGCTCGCGTCGGCGGCTCTTGAAGAACACCGCGCCACCGATCACCGCGACACCGGCGATGACGAACACCGTGACGCGCTTGCGGCCGCGAGGCTTCTCGGTGCGTTCCGCGGACTTCGTGGGGATAGCCTTTGCGCGCTCGACGCCCTTCTTGGCGAGGACTTTGCCCTGACGGCCCAGGAACAACCCGACCTGCCCAGCGCCGCGAGCGACCGACGTCGCGACCACCGCGGCGATACGGCGAGCGTTGTCGGCTGCCTCGGACTCCTTGATGCGAGCCGCTGTCTCTTCGAGGTAGGCGGCAGTCTCGTCGAAGGTGTCCTCGACGCGGGCGCGCGCGTGATCGAAGGTGTCGGGCAACTGCGTGCTGAGGGACTCGGTCACTCGTGTCATGACTTCACTGTGCCATAACAGTGGGGCGAGGACAGGGAGACTTTTGCGGGGCGACATCCGCGAGAACGCCGGCAATGGCACGATGGTGGTGTGACTTCAACTCATCAGACCGCAACCGCAACGCTGCACACGAACCGCGGCGACATCAAGATCGCTCTGTTCGGCAACCATGCGCCGAAGACCGTCGAAAACTTCGTCGGCCTCGCCGACGGCTCGAAGGAGTACACCACCGCAAACGCCGCCGGCACCAAGACCGGCCCGTTCTACGACGGTGCCATCTTCCACCGCGTCATCGACGGCTTCATGATCCAGGGTGGCGACCCCACCGGAACCGGCACCGGCGGCCCGGGCTACAAGTTCGGTGACGAGTTCCACCCGGAACTGCAGTTCGACCGCTCCTACCTGCTGGCCATGGCCAACGCAGGCCCGGGAACCAACGGCTCGCAGTTCTTCATCACCACCGGCCCGACGCCGCACCTGAACCGTCGCCACACCATCTTCGGTGAGGTTCTCGACGACGATTCCAAGAAGGTTGTCGACGCTATCTCCTCCACCGCCGTCGATCGTGGCGATCGTCCGGTCGAGCCCGTCGTGATCAACAGCATCACCATCTCCTGAACAGGTAAAACAAGCAGATGACGAACCCCGGTTGGGGCGGCGGTGCGAGTGAGGGCATCCCGCCCCAACCGCGGTGCGTCCGCCATCCAGATCGACCTACCGCACTTTCCTGCAATCGTTGTGGACGACCGGCGTGCCCGGACTGTCTCCGCGAGGCGGCGGTGGGATACCAATGTGTTGACTGTGTAGCTGCCGGTCAGCGTGATGTCCGCCCCGTTCGGGGCGTCGCCGGAAACACCGTGAGCCCCACCCGTGCGGTCCCGGTCGTGACGTACACCTTGATGGGGCTCAACGTCCTGGCGTTCCTCGCCACCTTCGCGCAGTCGCGAAGCATCATGAACAATCAGGTCGGCTCGTCGATCTTCGCGAACTGGGCACTCAATCCGGGGCTCGTCGCCAGCGGTGACTGGTTCCGGCTCATCGGCTCCGGGTTCTTGCACTTCGGCATCTTGCACCTCGCGGTCAATATGTACGCCCTCTACATCCTGGGCCGCGACACCGAAATCGTGATGGGCCGCTCGAGGTACATCGGCATCTACCTGGTTTCGCTTCTCGGCGGTTCCGCCTCGGTGATGGCATTCCAGCCGGTGTTCTCTTCGCTCACGGCCCTGTCCTGGACTGCTGGGGCGTCGGGTGCGATCTTCGGCATCATGGGCGCACAGGCCGTCCTTCTATTGCGTTTGCGTCGAAGCCCGGTCCCGATCATCTCGGTGATCGCGATCAATGTGATCATCAGCATTTCGCTGCCCGGGATCTCGTTCTGGGGTCACGCGGGAGGTCTGGTGGCAGGTGCCGCAACGGCCGCTGCATTCCTGTACGCCCCACAGTGGTTGGGCGCCGGTGAGAACCGCGTGAAAGCAGTGCGGATCGGCTGGATCGCTTTTGGTGCCGTCACTGTGGTGACGTTGGGAGTCATCGTGCTCCGCGTCGTCCAACTGCGCGAACAGTTGGGAATCAGCTAGCAAGAATCCTAGGGCCCAGCCGTTCTATGGCTCAGCCGCCGATGATGGACTCGCAGGCGAACGTGATCTCGAAGCTCGACGTCTCCGTCGGGTTGCCCTTGTCCCGGGCGCCGATTCCCTCGCCCGTCACCACGAAGGTATTGCCGTTCTGCTTGGCACTGGCAGATCCGCCGGGCAGTCCCGGTGCGTATCCGGCGGTGTACGGCAGACCGTTCGATCCACCCTCGCTTCCGGCGATTCCAGCAGTCTGAACCGTGCCCGATTCATCGACGATGGCTGAGACGGTCAACATGCCGTAGGTGGCATTTTCCGCGTCGAGCAGTGTCATAACTGTCGTGCCGCCGTCCTTTGCGCACTTCGTCTCGAATTTGGCGTCGAGCGTCTTCCCGCCGACGGTGGCCGAGGATGTAGCGGACGAGGCGCCGGCAGCGCTCTTGTCGGAGTTGGTCTTGTCGGAGTCGCTGCCGCAGGCGGAGGCGAATAGAGCGACCGCCGCGAGGGTGGCAGCGACTGCGGTGGAGGACCGGCGGGTCATCGTGGTCCGAACCAACTTCGTCATGTTCTGTCCTTCAAGTCATGCGGTGCGTCCGCACTTGCTCTGGCTGTTTCGCCGACAACACTAGCCAGTGACTTGGTGCTCGTAGCTCTAAAACCCCAGCTCAGACGGGTTTGTCGCCTTCGACTGTTCAGGGACGTTCGTCGGGCGGCCCGGGATCATCTGCCGGATCTTTGGGAGCAATCGTACATGCAGAGACGGCTTCTGTAGAGATTGTCCACATAGGTTGGGCTCGGTCGTGCTTCTACTGTGGCTTGAGTCACTTCGTAGATAGCAACGCTGACCTTTTCCGAGGAGTACCCCTGCAATGACCTCCACCGATAGCACCACCACTGACGGTGGGGTTGCGCCGAGCGAGATCGAAACTCGCGTGGTGAAGAAGGTAGCGCGCCGGCTGATTCCCTTCCTGATCCTGCTCTATTTCGTGAACTATCTGGATCGTACGAACATCGCTTTCGCCAAGCTCACCATGAGCGCCGACCTCGGTATGACCGAGACGATGTTCGGGCTCGCATCCGGTCTCTTCTTCGTCGGCTATCTGCTGTTCGAGGTGCCGAGCAACCTGGCCCTGCACCGCTTCGGCGCCCGGCTGTGGATCGCGCGGATCATGCTCACCTGGGGCATCCTTGCCGCTGCGCTGGCATTCGTGCCTAACGTGGGCAGCCTATATTTCCTCCGCATTCTGCTGGGCATCGCCGAGGCCGGCTTCTTCCCCGGAGTTCTTCTCTACCTGACCTTCTGGTTCCCGAAGAAGTACCGCGTACGCCTGATGGGCTTGTTCCTGCTGACACTTCCGCTCTCGTCGGCGCTCGGTGCCCCGCTTTCGGCCGCAATCATCCAGTACGGCGACGGACTGTTCGGCCTCGCCGGATGGCGCGTGATGTACCTGATCGAGGGTCTGCCCGCCGTGATCTTGGCGTTTGTCGTCTGGTTCTACCTCACCGATCGTCCCGCCGACGCAAAGTGGTTGACCCTCGAGGAGCGCACCTGGCTGATGAAGTCCATGGCGGACGAGGAAAAAGAACTCGGCGACGCTGGTCACCAGTCGGCCGGTAAGACCCTGCGTGATCCCCGCGTCATCGGTTTCGGTCTGGTCTACTTCGGAATCACGTACGGGCTCTACGCTTTGAGCTTCTTCCTGCCCAGCATCGTCGCGGGATTCAAGCAGACGTTCGACACCGATTTCTCGCTCGTCGAGACAGGCCTGATCGTGGCCGTCCCCTACGCGATCGGCGCTGTCGCGATGGTGCTGTGGAGCCGCCATTCCGACAAGACCGGTGAACGAATGTGGCACGTTGCAGCCCCGACGCTCCTGGGCGCGGTATCCATTCCGATTGCGCTGTACCTGGATTCACCGTTCACCGTCATGATCGCGGTCTCGCTCACCGCCGTCGGCGTGCTGTGTGCACTCCCCGTATTCTGGTACCTTCCCACCACGTTCCTGACGGGTGCCAGCGCGGCCGCGGGCATCGCCATGATCAACTCGATCGGCAATGCGTCGGGCTTCGGTGCTCCGTACATCACCGGCTGGCTCACCGATGTGACCGGAAATGCCAAGGCAGGACTGTGGGTGGTGGGCGCCGTGATGCTCTGTGCCGCAATCCTTGTGGTGGCGCTGGCAAAGCGATCGAGCAAGCCCGTTCAGATCTGACCGAGTTTCCCGGCACTGGCACGCAGCCGGATCAGGAGCGCAAGATCGAGCGCCTGGTCCGGCTGACGCCACTGTGTACCGATCAACCTGTCGATCGACTCGAGCCGTTGGTACAGAGTGTTGGCGTGAATCGCGAGCGCGGCGGCGGTCGCAGAATGCTTGCAATTGTGTGACAGGTACGACGCGAGGGTGTCCAATAGCGGAACGCCGCGTCGTTGCTCCTCCTCGAGGAGAGGACCGAGGGACCGCTGCGTCAGCGATTCGAGTTCTTCGCGGCCGGTGCGGCTGAGGAGAATTCGGTAGATACCGAGTGAACTTGCCGGCTCCACGTGGGAGGCCCGCCCGAGAGTCTCGAGGACGTCGACGGTGTGCTGTGCCTCGACATAGGCTCGCGCCAGAGCTTCCGCTCCCACCGCGGGATCGGCGATTCCGACGGTCGGGTTCTCCGCCGGCTGAACCCACGCCGCCGCAACTGCTGCCGGTGACATTCCGGGAATCAGTGCGATGACTCGTGAACCATGTTCGGCAACAACGGTTCCCGAGGGGAATGCAATTTCCTCGATACTGCGACGCGCACGGTCGACGGCGTCGGCCGGGCGGGCCACCACGACGGTGTACGAGCGGTCAGGATTGAGCCCGGCCAGGCGGAACTGACCGGTGACCTCGGCCGGCGTCGGCGCAGGCCTGGTGATCAGATCGACCAGAAATGCATCGCGTGCTCGGCGGGTGGCTTCCCGGGCTGCCCGTTCGCCGACCAGTGCCAGCGCAATGGCGGGAGCAGACCTTTCGAGTGCCAATCTCATGGCGGCGGTGGGTTCCTGGCGCGAGAGTAGGAACAGAACTCCGAGTTGGTCACCGGCACTGCGTACTTCGGTGGCGAACAGGAACTGCTCACCGACGATAAGCGTCACTTCCTGCTCGCGTCGGTCGGCGGCAAGGATGTCGAAGACCCGATGCGCGCTCTCGCTCACCCGTTGCAGTCCCGGTGGGATCTCGGATGTTCCGGTCACGAAGAACACGGGCGAGCCCGTCGACGCCGAGGTTTCCTCCACGAGTTCGCGAACACCGCCGCCGCGCAGGACAACCTGAGTGAGCGAACGATCCCAAGTCAGTGTCTGTTCGAGAAGTGCTGTGCGCTTGGCAAGTTCGGTGTTCGCGGCGTTCACTTCCGCAACCGTCGCGCGATAGCGTTCGAGAGAGCGGGCATTCTCGATGGCCACCGAGGCATGGGCTGCGAGGGCGGACAGCAACGCAACTTCCTCGTTGCCGAATCGGCGCTCTTGACGTTTGCACGCGCACAGGGCACCCAGGATCTTGCCGTTCAAGGTCAGCGGCACAGCCAGCAGGCCGCGCATGTTCTCGGCTCGCGCTGCGTCGTCGGCCGGTCCGATGTGTGCAAACGAGGGATCGTTTCGGTAGTCGGGAGACCAAGCAGGAGAAGAGTTCTCGACCACGCGACCGATCAGACCTTCGCGGAAGGGAACCGTGAGGCCGAGTAGCTGGGACGTGTACGCACCGCTCGTGACTTCGATGATCAAGATGTCGTCGTGAATGAGAGCAAGGTATGAAAGGTCGACGCCGAGTAGTCGTTTGGCCTGATCCACGATCTCCTGCAGGAGGGCGTGGTGATCGTGCATCGTGGTCAGCAGCGACGCGATGTCGTTGAGTGCCCCGAGTTCGGTGGCGCGCTGTCGGCGCTGAGCCAGGAGACTTCGTAGTTGAAGCGCCGATCGGGCTTCTCGCTCGATCTCGGCGGCGACCTCGGGGCCTGACCCAGCGGCCAACTGATCGCGGTGTTCGATCAGTTCCTCGGTGGATGCCTCGGCCAGGAGAAGCTGTAGCCAGTTCTCGTGCATCCGCGCTCCCTTGTCAGACCAACTTGTCAGACCAACTCGTCAGACCAATGGTGAGTATGGAGAAAATGTCCATACGGTTTCCGGTTTCTCGGAGTAAATCTACATGGGGTGGTGTAGCGGCCGTCACTATCGTGGAGGCATGACACTCCTCGAGGCGCTCGGCTCGCAGATCGATGCGGATCGACTGATCACCGACCCCGACATCATGGCGAGCTACATCCACGACGACGCCGAGTGGGCTCCCTACGAGATGCCTGTCGCAGTGGTCCGCCCGCGCACAGCCGAGCAGGTACAGACAGTTGTGCAGGCGTGCATCGCCCACGGTGCGCCCGTCGTCACGCGCGGCGCCGGAACCGGTCTGTCGGGCGGAGCCAACGCAGTCGCCGGCGGCGTCGTGATCGCCTTCGACGCGATGAACGCCATCAAGGAGATCAACACCCTCGAGCGTTTGGCCGTGGTCGAACCCGGAGTGGTCAACGATCACCTCCGCGACGCCTGCGCTGAGCACGGCCTCTGGTATCCACCCGATCCGGCGAGCGCACCCTGGTCGACGATCGGCGGCAACGTCGCGACCAATGCCGGCGGCCTGTGTTGCGTCAAGTACGGCGTCACCAAGGACTACGTACTGGGCATGCAGGTGGTCACCGGAACCGGTGAGCTGGTTCGACTCGGGCGTCGAACTGCCAAGGGAGTGGCTGGGTTTGATCTCTCGGCGCTCATGGTCGGCTCCGAAGGCACTCTCGGGGTGATCACCGAGGTGACCGTCAAGCTTCGTCCTCAGCGCGATCCCGAACGCACCATCGTCGGATACTTCGACTCCATCGTTGCTGCGGGCAAGGCCGTCGAAGCCGTCGCCGCAGACGGTCTCACGCCGTCGGCCCTCGAGTTGATCGATCGGCAGTGTCTCCTTGCCGTCGATGCCTGGAAGAACATGGGCCTCTCGGCTGACGCCGAGGTGGTCCTGCTCGGCCGCATCGACACACCTGGCGAGATCGGCGACGCCGAAGCCGAGCGAATGTTGGCCTGCTTCAACCGCTCTGGAGCTACCTGGAGCGCCAGATCCACCGACCAGGAGGAAGCCGACGCCCTGTTCTCCGCCCGGCGTCTGGCATACCCCGCCCTCGAGCGGCTCGGCCCGGTGCTCACAGAGGACATCTGTGTCCCCAAGGCAGCGGTCCCGGAGATGTTGGCACGGATTGAGGCCATTTCGGCCCGGCACGACACGCACATCGCGAACATCGCGCACGCGGGTGACGGCAACCTGCACCCGCTGCTGATCACGCCACACGACGACGAAGCGGCGCGGAAGCGCGCTCAGGCCGCTTTTGCCGAGATCATCGACAACGCCCTCGAGTTGGGCGGAACCGTCACCGGTGAGCACGGCGTCGGCCTACTGAAGATGGGTGGCCTGGAACAGGAACTGTCACCGGCCGTCGTCGCGATGCATCATGCAATCAAGGGCGCACTCGACCCTCACGGAATCATGAACCCGGGCAAGGTGATCTGAAAGGCTGGCTCCGTAACCGAATCGGTTTCCGGAGTTACGCCGTCGAAATGACGAGTTCCTACGCTCGAGTTGAACCGTTTGGCCAACTCGACGTATGGAGTCATGAATGTTCTCTTCCGATTTGACGCTGGCAAGTGTTGTTCCGCGGCGCGTGGAGACGGTCGAGGCCGTCCGGGCGGCAATCGCTCTCGACGGCGCCGCGGTGTTCGGTGGCCTGCACACCGAGGAAGATGCCATTGCCTTCGCGTCGAAGTTGCTCGGTGAGAAGTGCATTCGCGTCGGCCGCCAGTTCGAGGCGAGCGCCAAAAGTCAGGATGCCGAAGCCGCTGTCGTCGACACGCAACCGGTGGACGAACGCGGCCGCAAGCGCTCGTTCGGCATCTCCGGCGAGCGGATGACTGCCCACAACGACGGTTTTGCGTTCGGTGACTACGCGCCCGACTATCTGTTTCTGTGGTGCAAGCGCCCGGCGTACCCGAGTGGCGGCGACTCGTTTCTCATCGACGCGGTCAAACTGACCCAATTGCTCGCCTTCGATCCCGCAACAGCGGAGCTGGCCGAATTCTGTTGGAGCACAGACATCGACCATTCGGAACCGAACTTCCCGCAGAACACATTTGCGCCGATCGCCAGGACGGTGCCGAGTGGACGCAACCAGGTTCGCTATCACCCGTACCTCGCGCCGATCGCCGGCGAATCGGAAGTAGCGCAGTGGCCGCTGGTGAAGCAGTGGAGTGAGGCCGTGATTCACGTGCGAGACAGCGGTCCGATGTTCCGCGCCGAAGCCGGCGAGATGATCTGCATCGACAACTACCGGGTACTGCACGGCCGCGACGGATACACCGACCCCGGCCGTGAGCTGTACTCGATCTGGGGATGGTCGAGCGACGCAGTCGCGGTGCCGCAGCAGGCTCTCGACATCGTGCAGCCGGACCTCGCGGCACTGGCCATGTAACCCGCGCTTATTTCTCGGGCGGCACCAAACCGTGAACGGCGAGCACGTCCAGGACGTCCTCCGGTGATGTGCCGAGATCCCAGCGTCCGAAGATCAACAGCTTCTCCGTGTCGGTGGGACGGTCGACGATGTCGATCTCGAGCATCGGGACGCGTCGACCCAGACGCGGGTAGCGGACGAGACGGACCCGGTCGATCTGTTCGCGGGTGAACTCGTGGCGGGCGCGCAGTCGCTGCACTGCGATCGACTTGGTTCCCGCGTCCTCGATCACAGCCAGGCGGGGACGCTGACGCAGGGCGAGTCCGCCCATTACGAACAGCCCGATCACCGCGAGGGCGAGCAGGAAGCGTCCGGCCGGCTCCGTGGGCGCGACGATCGAGGCGATCGCGAGGGCAATTCCGCCGCCGAACATCGCGTAGACAACACCCATCGGAGTGGCCCACGAGATCACCTCCGTGACGTTGTCACGAGGCTGTGGATGAAATTCATCCTCGAGCATGTGGATAACTTCCTAGGTTGTCCACAGGGGTTATCCACAATGGGGATGAATGACACCCATGTAATTGAGAGACGGTCACGATTCGAGTCGAATCAGATACTCGCTGGTCAGCGCCATCTCATGGTCATCACAAGACCCACAACCATGAAGCCGAAGCCGACGAGGAAGTTATAGTTTCCCAAGTCGTTCATCCACGTGATCGAATCCGCGGCCAAGTAGTACACAATCAGCCACGCCAGGCCGACGAGCATGAATCCGAGCATCACCGAGACGTACAACGTGCTCGACGGACCCATCTTCACCTTCACCGGAGTGCGGTTTGCCGGGTTGACTGTGTAGTCGTTCTTCTTACGGACCTTCGACTTGGGCATGACGTCCTCGCTCTACGGTGTGACCTGCATGTGTTACCTACACGCTAACGTAGCTGTGTCCAGTTGGTCACCGGCCGACCTGCACAATCCGGGAGGAGCCACGTGTCTTCGGGTGAATCTTCACGAACCGTCTGGCACATCGGTGTACTTGCCGTCTGCCTGGTAGCCGGTCTGATGGTCGCTACGGCGCAACGATCCGCCGAGGAAAACCAGCTGCAGGTCACCGAAAGCACCAGGCTCTCCGATCTGGTCCGCAGCGCCCAGGCCAATGCCGAAAAAGTTTCGGCCGACCGGGACGAACTTGCCGCTCAGCTCGATTCGCTGCAGCAAGACGCGGCTCGGTCCGACGCCGGAGTGGCCGCCGCGCTCGGTGACATCAAGAACATCTCCGCCGACGCGGGACTGACGGAGATGACCGGCCCCGGCGTCGTGGTCACGATGACGGACGCCCCACGCAACGCCGACGGCAAGTACCCGGTCGACGCCACCCCGGACGACCTCGTCGTGCATCAGCAGGACGTCCAGAGCGTCCTGAACGCACTGTGGGCGGGCGGTGCCGAAGCGGTGGGCATGCAGGACCAACGGATCATCAGTACGTCGGCGCCGCGGTGCATCGGAAACACCCTCCTTCTTCACGGACGTACCTACAGCCCGCCGTACGTGATGAGTGCCATCGGCGACGTCGCGCGCCTCGAGGCGGCACTCGCTGCCGAACCGGGCATTCGGATCTACAAGCAGTACGCGACCCGCTTCGGCCTCGGGTACACGCAGGCGACGCCGTCGCAGATCACGGTCCCCGCCTATACCGGCAGATAGCACAGGCGTTTACCCTGCTCTCATGAGGATTCTCGTCGTCGACAACTACGACAGCTTTGTGTTCAACCTGGTGCAGTACCTCGGCCAGCTCGGAACCGAAGCCGTGGTCTGGCGCAACGACGATCCACAACTGACGGCAGACCTCGAAGGTGCAGTAGCGCAGTTCGACGGCATTCTCCTGAGCCCGGGCCCCGGAACTCCGCAGCGCGCGGGAGCGACGATGGATCTGGTGAAGGTCTGCGCCGACACCAAGACTCCGCTGCTCGGCGTCTGCCTCGGACACCAGGCGATCGGTGCGGCTTTCGGCGGAACCGTCGACCGCGCGCCCGAACTGCTTCACGGCAAGACGAGTCTGGTTCACCATAAGGACGTCGGCGTCCTGGCCGGACTGCCCGATCCGTTCACCGCTACCCGCTACCACTCGCTGACGGTTCTCGAGGACACCATTCCCGAGGAACTCGAGGTGACCGCCCACACCGAGAGCGGCGTCGTGATGGCGATGCGTCACCGCGAACTGCCGATTCACGGCGTCCAGTTCCACCCGGAGTCCGTCCTCACTCAGGGTGGACACCGGATGCTCGCGAACTGGCTCGCAGTCTGCGGTGAGGCGCCTCCGGAAGGGCTCGTCGCAGCTCTCGAGGCCGAGGTCGCGTCGGCGCTCGGTGGCGCATTGCCCGCAATTCTCTGACACCTGTCAACAAAAAAGTGCCTCCCGGAAATCTCCGGGAGGCACTTTTTCGCTTTGCTAGCGGCCGGGGATTCCGAGCGCTCCGACGCTGACGGTGATGACCGCGTCCTTGGAGATCTCCGAGCCCGGAGGCTGGGTCTGCGAGACGATCTTGCCCACCATTTCCGGGGTGAGCGTCGTGCTCTGGTTCTGAACCAGCTGCGAAGCGGTTCCCGCCCAACCGGCTGCGCGAAGCGTGCTCAACGCCTCCGACACCGTCTTGTTGGTCAGATCAGGCATCGCGACCTGGTTGCCGTTGGATACTCGTAGCGTCACGGTCGAACCCTTGGTGGCCGACGTGCCGCCGGTCGGGTCGGTCGAAACGACCTGTCCCTTCGGCAGACCCGAATCGATCTCCGTGATCTGGACGACGAACCCGGCACCTTCGATGTTGGGCCTCGCCACCTCTTCACGCTGACCGGTGACGTCCGGGACACGAACCTGCTCCGGTCCGGTGCCGACGGTGATCGAGACCGCGGAATCGAGAACAACCGACACTCCGACGGCCGGGTCCTGATTGACGATCTTGTCGACCTCGGCGACGGTCGATGCCGCCTTGCCGATGGTCGGATCAAGTCGGAGTCCGACGGAGTTGAGCTTCTTCTCCGCGTCGTCCTGGCTCAGCCCGGTCAGGCGTGGGATCGCGACCTGCTCGGGGCCGGTGGACACGTCGATGGTGACGGTGCTGCCCTTCTCGATGCGCACCCCGGCAACCGGACGCGTCGTGATGACGTTTCCGGCGGCGATCACCTTGTCCGTCTTCTGCTGACGCTCCACCTGGAATCCGGCGTTGGTCAGCGTCGCCTCGGCGACGTCGGCGGGCTGGTTGGTCAGGTCACCCGGAACGGTCACCATCTCGACCTTCGGCGAGTTCACCCGAATGAGGAAGAACGTCACCAGACCGATCACCAGAAGCGCCGCGATGCCCATCAGGGCGTAGCGTCCGCCCTTCTTCTTGGCAGGCGGCTCGGCGGCGCGAGTTGTCCTCGCAGCAACCGGCTCGACCGGATCGGGAGCAGTGCGGTAGTTCCCGGTGTCGGAGCCGACGGCGCCGAGGATGGTGGTGCGGTCCTCGTCGTTCATCACCATCGGCGCACTCGGACGCTGACCGCCCAGGACACGCACCAAGTCGCTGCGCATGTCGCCGGCGCTCTGGTAACGGTTGGCCGGGTTCTTGCTCATCGCCTTGAGAATGATCGAATCCAGCTCGCGCGGAATGTCGGGATTGATCTCCGACGGCGTCTGCGGATCTTCACGAACATGCTGGTACGCCACGGCGACCGGTGAATCACCCTTGAAGGGCGGCTCGCCCGTCAGAATCTCGAACAGCACACAACCGAGCGAGTACACGTCCGAACGCGCGTCCACCTGCTCACCGCGCGCCTGCTCCGGCGAGAGGTACTGAGCGGTGCCGATCACGGCGGCCGTCTGCGTCATCGGGCTCGACGCGTCGGAAATGGCACGGGCGATACCGAAGTCCATCACCTTCACGGCGCCGGCACGGTTGATCATGATGTTGGCGGGCTTGACGTCGCGGTGCACGATGCCGTTGCGGTGGCTGAAGTCCAAAGCCGCACAGACGTCCGCGATCACTTCCATCGCCTTGCGCGGAGCCATCGGCCCGGTGCTGCGCACGATGTCACGCAACGTGTCGCCGTCGACGTACTCCATGACGATGTACGGCAGCGGCCCGGCGTCGGTCTCGGCTTCACCGGTGTCGTAGACGGCCACGATCGCCGGATGGTTCAGCGCAGCAGCGTTCTGCGCCTCACGACGGAACCGCAAGTAGAACGTGGGATCGCGCGCGAGGTCTGCACGCAGCACCTTGATCGCGACGTCGCGGCTGAGTCGAAGGTCGCGCGCCAGGTGAACCTCGGACATTCCGCCGAAGCCGAGAATCTCACCCAGCTCGTAGCGGGAGGAGAGATTGCGGGGTGTCGTCATTGGTCTTGTCCTAGCGGTTCTTCAGCGTCTCCGGGATCCGCCAACGGCTCAGTGGTCGTTGTGGTCGTCGTTGTCGTCGTGGTGGTGGTTGTGGTCGTCGGAGTTGTTGTGGTCGTGGTCGGCGTTGTCGTTGTGGTTGTCGGCTCGGTCGTGGTTGTCGTCGGCCGAGTCGTCGTTGTTGTCGGCTCGGTGGTCGTCGTCGTGGGCCGAGTCGTTGTGGTGGTGGGCTTGGTCGTCGTGGTGGTCGGCAACGTCGTGGACGTGACGACGGGCGGCGTCGGGTCGCTGGGACCATCGGTCGCGATCCAGACTCCGCCGATGATCAACGCCAACAAGATCAATCCGCCGCCGGCCCATGCCACGGCCTTCTGCCCACTGGTCATTCCGCCGGCTGCCGCGTCGTCCGCAACAGCTGCGCCCGTCACCGGGCCCGCGTACGTCGGCGGCATGACCTGCGTGGCACCCGTTGCCGGCAACGCGCTCGCGGCACCGGTAGCGAGCAGACCGGGCGGCGGTGGACGCCTCCCTGCCCGAACGGCTGCAACGGCGTCGGCGAACTCACCGCCACTGGCGTAGCGGCCGGCCGGATCCTTGGTCAACGTGATGTCGATGAGCTCGCGGATGTTCGGCGGCAGGTCGGCCGGCATCGGAGCCGGGGTTTCCTGCACGTGCTTCATCGCGACGGTGAGCGCGCCGTCACCGGTGAACGGGCGTCGACCCGAAAGTGCTTCGTATCCGACGATTCCCAGCGAGTACACGTCACTCGCCGCGGTCGCGTCCTGACCGAGAGCCTGCTCGGGCGCGATGTACTGGGCGGTGCCCATCACCATTCCCGTACGCGTGACGGGCGAGTTCTCGACGGCCTTGGCGATGCCGAAGTCCGTGATCTTCACCTGGCCCGTCGGCGTGATTAGGATGTTGCCGGGCTTCACGTCGCGGTGCACGACACCGGCGTCATGTGCGACCTGCAGGGCGCGGCCGGTCTGCTCGAGCATGTCGAGGGCATGCGGAACCGCCAGGCGGCCGACGCGCGCCAGGACGGCGTTGAGCGGTTCACCGTTGACGAGTTCCATCACCAGGTACGCCGTGGAATCGCCCGAGCTGTCGCGGGTCTCGCCGTAGTCGTAGATTCCGGCGATACCGGGATGGTTGAGCTGCGCGGTGGTGCGGGCCTCGAAGCGGAAGCGCTCCAAGAACTCCGGATCGGAAGAGAACTCGGACTTGAGTACCTTGACGGCGACGCGACGGTTGAGCCGGGAGTCGGTGGCTTCCCACACCTGACCCATCCCACCGGTGGCGATGAGACGGATCAATCGGTAACGATCGGCGATCAAAGCGCCGTTGTTCAACGCCACGGTTCAGCCCCCTTGGATTCCGGCTGCGATGACTGCACGACCGATCGGCGCAGCAACCGAGCCACCGGTAGCGGCAAGTCCGCGGTCACCACCGTTCTCGACTATGACGGCCACGGCGACCGTCGGATTCTGCGCCGGTGCAAAAGCGATGTACCAGGCGTGCGGCGGAGTTTCCCGCGGGTTCACGCCGTGCTCGGCGGTACCGGTCTTGGACGCGATCTGAACGCCGGGAATCTTGCCGTCGCCGCCGGTGAAGTTCTCCGAGCCGATCATCAGATCGGTCAGCGTTGCCGCAACTGCCGGCGAGATCGCCTGACCCATCGACACCGGCGACGGTGTACTGAGATCGGTCAGATCCGGTGCCTGCAACTGGGAGATCAGGTTGGGCTGCATCCGCACTCCACCGTTGGCGACGGTCGCGGCGATCACTGCGTTCTCGAGCGGGGTCACCGCGACGTCACGCTGGCCGATGCTGGTCTGGCCGAGAGCCGCGTCGTCGGAGATGTCGCCGACCGTGCTGTCTGCAACCGGCAGCGGGATCGCGGGAGTGTTTGGTCCGATACCGAAGGCGCTGGCCTCGTCCTTGATGGCGTCGGCGCCGTCTTTGATGCCCAGTTCGACGAACGCCGTGTTGCACGAGCGCGCGAACGCGTCGCGCAACGACGCCGTCGGGTTGGGGCCGCACGTGCTGCCGTTGTAGTTCTCGAGGGTCGTGCTGGTGCCGGGCAGCGTGATCTGCGGAGCCGCGGTCAGCTGGTCGTCCGGCGTCGCACCGTTGCCAAGAGCTGCGGCCGTGGTGAGCACCTTGAACGTCGAGCCGGGCGGGTAGGTCTGCGAGATCGCGCGGTTGACCAGCGGATCGTTGGGATCGGCATTGAGCTCGTCCCACGCCTTCGTGGTTTCGGCGCCGTCGTGGCTGGCAAGCAGGTTCGGGTCGTAGCTCGGAGTGCTGACCATCGTCAGGATGCGTCCGGTGCTCGGCTCGATGGCGACGACGGAACCGGTGTAACCCTTACTGGTCAGCTGGTCGTACGCCACCTGTTGCATCGCCGGATTGAGCGTCGTGACGACGTTGCCGCCGCGCGGATCGCGTCCGGACACAAGGTCGAAGAAGCGCTGGCTGAACAACCGGTTGTCCGAGCCGTTGAGAATCGGATCCTCGGTGCGCTCGAGGCCGGCGCTGCCGTACTGCATCGAGTAGAAGCCCGTGACCGGTGCGTACGGGTACGGATTCGGATACTCGCGCAGGTACTTGTACCGGTCGTCGGTGGCGCGGGAGGCGGCAAGCACCTGACCGGAAGCCGAGATCTGACCTCGCTGGCGTGAGTACTCGTCGAGCAGCACCCGCGAGTTGCGCGGGTCGGCTCGCAGGTCGTCAGCTTTGATGACCTGTACGTACGTGGCGTTGGCGAGGAGCGCGACGACCATCACCATGACGGCCATCGCGACGCGGCGCAGTGGAGTGTTCATACGCGCGGCATCATCTCGGTATTGGCGTCAGCGATTGGGGGCGGACCTTTCTTCTTCGTCACTACCGGCGCACGAGCCGCGTCCGAGATCCGGACGAGGATGGCCAGCAGTAGGTAGTTCGCGAGCAGCGACGAGCCGCCGTACGACATGAACGGTGTTGTCAGACCCGTCAGCGGGATCAGCTTGGTGACGCCGCCGACGACGACAAAAATCTGGATCGCGATCGTGAACGACAGACCGGCGGCGAGCAGTTTGCCGAAGCTGTCGCGCACGGCCAACGCCGTACGCAGGCCGCGCACGATGAGGAGCAGGAACAGCATCAGCACAGCGGCCAGGCCGATCAGGCCGAGCTCTTCGCCGATGGTCGCGATGATGAAGTCCGTCTTCGCGAACGGCACCTGGTTGGGGCGGCCGCTGCCCAGACCTGTTCCGGCGATACCGCCGGTGGCCAGGCCGAACAGCGATTGCGAGATCTGATAACCGGTGTTGGCGTAGTCGCCGAGCGGGTCCAGCCAGGTGTCGACGCGCACGCGCACGTGTCCGAACATCTTGTAGGCGAAGAAGAATCCGATGGCGAGCAGTCCGCCGCCGATCACCAGCCAGCCCACACGCTCGGTCGCGATGTAGAGCATCACCAGCACGGTGCTGAAGAGCAGCAACGACGTACCGAGGTCGGTTTCGAAGACGAGCACACCCACCGAGACGATCCAGGCGAGCAGGATCGGGCCGAGGTCGCGGGCACGCGGAAAGTCCATGCCCAGGAAGTGTTTACCGGCTGAGGTGAACAGGTCGCGCTTGGCGACGAGCACCGACGCGAAGAAGATGATGAGCAGGATCTTCGCGAACTCACCTGGCTGAATGCTGAATCCGGGCAGGCGAATCCAGATCTTCGCGCCGTTCACGCTCGAGAACTTCGCCGGCAGGATCGCGGGAATCGCCAGGAACACCAGGCCTGCGAGGCCGAGGGTGTAGCTGAACCGCGCCATCAGGCGGTAGTCCTTCAAGAACACGAGCAGCAGCACAAAACCGGTGATCGCCAGCGCAGTCCACATGACCTGCTGGTTCGCATCCGGTGACGGTGCCTCGACGCCGTTGTAGAGCGCTGTTTGTTCGTCGGCGAGGTCGAGTCGGTGGATGAGCACCAATCCCAGGCCGTTGAGCAGGGCGACGATCGGCAGCAGCAGCGGATCGGCGTACGGCGCATACCGCCGAATTGCCAAGTGCGCGATCAGGAACAAGCCCGTGTACGCGAGCGCGTACTTGGCCAGATCGAGAGTGATCTTCTGTTCCTGGCTCGCCTCGACGAGCAGAAGCGAGACCGTCGTGATGATGACGGCAAAGCCCAGGAGCAGCAGCTCCATGTTTCGACGGGTCGACTGGACCGGCGCCGGGGCAAAACCTCCGGGCGGACTCGGAAAAGCCGTCCCCGCAGCTGCGTTGGACGACATCAGTTGACCGTCCTGCAAGTCTGGCCGGGAACTTCGGTCGGCGTCGGCGCAGTCGTGGGTGCTGCCGTCGTCGGCGTAGCAGGCTCCGGTGCGGGGGGCGGCGTGGTCTCCGGTGCCGGCGGGGGAGTGGGCGTGGCCGTCGTCGTCGGAACCGGCTCACAACGAGGAAGCAGATCGCCGCCGATGAGACGGATCATCTGGCTCTGCGCATCCTCACGCTTGCCGGACGGCAGCCCGGCGCGCACCTGCTCCTGCGCCGACGGCTGCAGATCCGTCACTTCGAGGATGTTGCAGTTGCTGGGAATCGCGTCGGGGGAGACGAGGGTCAGGACGTCGTCGTCGCCGACGCAGCCCACCAGATCCGCGTCTTGCAGCGAGTAACCGAGCACCGAACCGGGGATTCCGCGCAGCACCGTCACGCGGCCGTTGTCTTCGCCGACGTAGTAGTTGTTGCGGATGACGGCGCGGCCGATCACGGCGCCGACGCCGACCAGTGCGATCAGCACCACGGCGAGGACCACCCACCACAACCGGTTCCGCTTCTTCTTCGGTTCCGGTTCGGGTTGGGAGACAACTCGCTTGGGCGTCGCGCGCGGCGGACGCATGGCAGCGGCGCGGCCGGCAGCGGTGTTGGGGGGAGGGGAGTCCTCTTCCTCTTCCGTCGACGCGGCACCCGCAACGATGGGATGCGACTGGCCGTAATCGAGGTCGATGACATCGGCGACGACAACGGTGACGTTGTCGGGACCGCCGCTGCGCAGCGCCAATTCGATGAGACGGTCGGCGCACTGCTCCTGCGAGCCCTCGCGCATCGTGTTCTCGATGGTCTCGTCGCTGACCACGTCGGAGAGGCCGTCGGAGCAGAGCAGGTAACGATCCCCGGCGCGGGCTTCGCGCACGGTGAGCGTCGGCTCGATCTCGTTGCCGGTCAACGCCCGCATGATCAGGGATCGCTGCGGGTGCGTGTGTGCCTGCTCGGCGGTGATCCTGCCCTCGTCGACCAACGACTGCACGAAAGTGTCGTCGCGGGTGATCTGCGTCAGGTGATCGTCACGCAGCAGGTAGGCGCGCGAGTCGCCGATGTGCACGAGGCCGAGCTTGCTGCCGGAGAAGAGGATCGCGGTGAGCGTGGTGCCCATGCCGTCGAGTTCGGGTTCTTCCTCGACGTGATCGGCGATGGAATCGTTACCCTCGCGGGTGGCTGCCTCGAGCTTGCCGAGCAGATCCTCGCCGGGCTCGTCGTCGTCGAGATGCGCCAGAGCGGCAATCATCAACTGCGACGCGACCTCACCGGCCGCGTGCCCGCCCATACCGTCGGCCAAAGCCAACAGGCGTGCACCGGCGTACACGGAATCTTCGTTGTTGGAGCGCACAAGACCGCGGTCGCTGCGCGCCGCGTAGCGGAGAACAAGGGTCACGGGCGTAGCTCGATTACCGTCTTGCCGACGCGAACCGGGGTGCCCAGAGGCACGCGCACCGCAGTGGTGACCTTGGCGCGGTCCAGATAGGTGCCATTGGTCGAACCGAGATCCTCGACGTACCAATCTGCGCCGCGCTGCGAGAGCCGCGCATGGCGCGTCGACGCGTAATCGTCGGTGAGAACGAGCGTCGAATCGTCGGCGCGGCCGATCATCACCGGCTGTGAGCCCAGCGTGATGCGGGTACCGGCGAGGGCGCCCTGCGTGACCACCAGGTACCGAGGCACCTTCGCCTTGCCCAGCGAGGGCAGGACCTTTCCGGCGCGGGTGTACCGCGGCGGAACCCTGACCCCGGAGCCGGCATAGATGTCGGAGCGGAGAGTGCGGAGGACTGCCCAGACGAACAGCCACAGTAGGAGCAGGAAGCCCGCCCGTGTGAGTTGCAGAATCAGGCCCTGCACGGCTGTCCACCTCCTTCTATGGCTCGAGCCCCGCCGCAGCGGGGTTCGAGCATTGTCGACTGGCAGCATCATAGGGGGCTCTGGGCCCCGAAGATCACGATACTGACAGCCGCGTGACGGCGGCGCGCCGACGGACCGCCGAATGTTCGATTGTTATCGGAAAAATCCTGGCGTCCGTTTCTCAGCTCAGAGAATGCGAACCAGAATCTCCGAGTGACCTGCGCGAATGATGTCGCCGTCTGCCAGCTGCCAGTCCTGGACCGGTGCTCCGTTGACGGTGGTGCCGTTCGTGGATCCCAAATCGGACAGCATTGCGGTGCGGCCGTCCCAACGGATGTCGATGTGGCGACGTGAGACGCCGGTGTCCGGGAGGCGGAACTGAGCTTCCTGGCCGCGGCCGATGACATTGCTGCCGTCGCGAAGCTGGAAGTGACGTCCGCTGCCGTCCTCGAGCTGCAGGGTTGCCGTCAGGCTCTGCGCCGTCGGTGCGTAACCGCCCTGCGGCTGGGCGTAGCCCTGCTGCGGGTAGGCCTGCGTCTGCTCGAAGTTGCCGCCCTGCTCGTAGCCGGCCTGCTCGTACGGCTGCTGTGTGTACGCCTGCTGGTCGTAGCCGCCCTGCTGGTAGCTCTGCTGGTCGTAGCCCGGCTGATCGTACGACTGGCCGTTGTACGGCTGCTGGTAACCCTGCTGGTCGTAGCCACCCTGCTGGTAGCCCTGCTGGTCGTACCCACCCTGGTACGCCTGCTGGCCGTAGCCCTGCTGATCGTACGGCTGCTGCTGGTAGCCCTGCTGGTCGTAGCCGCCGCCCTGCTGGTCATAACCCTGCTGGTCGTAACCGGCCTGCTCGTACGGCTGCTGCTGGTTCGGGTACGCCTGCTGGTCGTAGCCACCCTGCTGCTGGTTGTAGCCCTGCTGGTCGTCGCCCGTGCGGTAACCGTCGCCGCGGTCGTAACCGTTCTGGTACGGCGCTTCCTGGCCCTGCGGAGCGGCGTAACCGCCGTCGTCGTGGGAGTACCCGTTCCGTGCCGGCTGCTGCGGTTCGGGCTGGCGACCCGCCGGTTCGCGGCTTGGTTCGTAGCCTGAGTTCTGCGTCATGGGGCCGGCTCCTGGTTGTGACGGGACTGGATTGGAAACAGGGGGAACAATCGGTGCGGGTCGCTGAGGCGGCCGTTGTGGAGGCCGCGACGAAACCTGCGGAACATGCGACGGCGGTGATGCCTGCTCGGCGTCACCATCCGGGTCGACGGTTCCGCGGGTGCGGAACTGACCGGTGTGGAGCGTAGGCGAAGGCTCGAAAGTGACCGAGATGTCGCCGTACGTCTGCCAACCCTGATCGCGGATGAAATCCTGCAGGTGTCGGCTGAAAGCCTTGGTCGTCAGTTCGCGATCGGCTGCCAACTCTTCGTGATCGGAGTTGTTGATGGTGATCACGTAGTTGTTGGGGGCGAGAAGGATTCCGCCGCCGAGGTGCTCGACGCGGTCACGTGCCTCCTGCTGGAGCGCCGCCTCTACTTCCTGCGGCACAACACCACCACCGAAGACCCGCGCGAATGCGTCGCCGACAGCTCCTTGGAGCTTTCGTTCGAAACGCTGCACGATGCCCATCGAGCCCTCCTCTCGCCTCGCATCTACGACGGCAAAATGCTCGGCAAGTAGCGCCGGCACCGCCTTGTCGCGTGTCGTCCAAACTGCTGTACAGGTTCCACGGTACTGTCAAATGTCGCTTCGGCAGTACCTGGCCGCTGTTTCAGCATGATATCGGTTCTGGGCTTTTGGGTGCTCGGTGTTCACCGATTCGTGCCCTGATCTGCACGAATAGAACTTTCAAAGTTTGTCGTGATAATGTTTCGGCGTTGCTCGGGCGAGTGGCGGAATGGCAGACGCGCTGGCTTCAGGTGCCAGTGTCCTTCGGGACGTGGGGGTTCAAGTCCCCCTTCGCCCACCACAAGACGAGGCCACGAACTCATAAGAGTTCGTGGCCTCGTTTTTTGTTGTCGGCTATCTGGCCAAGGCCTGAATGAAGCTCAGAACGAAGTCCAATGCGGTGCCCGCAAACGGGTCGCCGACTGGTTGAGGGGGCGCGGCGGGCGCAGTGATCTGAGGGGTCATCATCCCTGGCGGCAGTGTGCCGGGCGGGAGATTGATGATGGCGTTGATGTCGTAGATGGTGTTGTCGGGACCGTTGGTCACCGAGAACGAGATACTGCCGAAGTCGACGATCGGAGTGTCGGCTGACGCAGTGCCGACTGCACTGCCGAAGGTGATCGCGGCAGCGAGCGCGCCGACACCGAGGGCGGCGGTGGTCCGGGACAAACGAGTAGGCGTTGCGGGTCCATTCACAGATGTGCTCCTTTCATGGTGACAGCATCCGCGCGCGGGATGCCAAGCAGCCAGGAGATTGCAACCACTATCGAGGAAGATAACGGACGTTCCCGCCATGGCGGGGTGGTTCGGCACGAAGTGCTTCGTCGTTCCCAGCAGCCAGAGACTTGGGAGTTGCCCGGGTGACTGCCCAGGAGATTCTTGTCGTCTTGGTTGAACGTCTGTTGGCCGACGAACCCTCAGTAACCGGGTGAAACATGACGTTTTCGCTCGACGCTGACCCTTTTCGTATGTACGTATATCCGTAGATGCGGACATACACGGAAAGCTAAATGGCGGTCCCACAAGGAGGCAACCCGGCGAAGCTCCAGACCGGGAACCTTTGGAAGGAAAAACCCGATCATGAACGACTTTAGCCTCCGGGCTGCCCGTATCCAGCTAGGCGCATTGCTCGCCGCCCTCGCACTCGCGATCGTCATCACCACCGGCGCATTCGTACTTTCCTTCGCCGTACAACGCGACCTTGCAAGGCAAGCGCTGATTCCCGAACACCTGACCTGGATTTTCCCGGCGATCGTCGACAGTGCAATCCTCGGCGCGACCATCGCCATCGTCATCATCAGCAAGCTCAACATGAACAAACGCGACAGAGGCTTCTACATAGCGCTTGCAGTCAGCGTTGTCGTGATCAGCA
Organism: Rhodococcus sp. 008; assembly: GCF_001682295.1. Taxonomy (NCBI): domain Bacteria; kingdom Bacillati; phylum Actinomycetota; class Actinomycetes; order Mycobacteriales; family Nocardiaceae; genus Rhodococcus; species Rhodococcus sp. 008. The sequence continues at coordinate 2,253,031 of NZ_CP012749.1, forward strand.
TCCTCGGAAACGCGTACCACGCCTATCACGCAGCAATCGCCGCACGGCAGTTCATCGTCGGTGGGGGAGACCTCGGGTTCAGTCCCCTCGCGAGTACAGCACCGCCCTCGACGTCGAGGCTCAACTCCTGTGCTCGCTGCTCTGGGCGCCGGCTGAGAGCGCGAAACGTGCCGTCGCAGCTCTGACCAGCGCAGACTTCTACCGGCCCGTGAACGCGGCACTGTTCACCGCCATCGAGGAGCTAGTCACTTCCGGCAAACCGCACAACAGTGCCCATGTCTTCGCCACCTTGCAGCAGGAAGGACGCACCAGCGGGCACCTCGGGAAACAACTCACCAAAGCACTCACCGACATCACCACCATCGGCGTCCCGTCCGCTGAACTCGAGCACAAGATTGCCGCAGTCCTCATCCAGGCCTACCGGCGCGGATTCCGCGAAGCAGCACGATCCCTCGCTCAAGCCGCCGAAGAGCTCCCCGAAGACCAACTGTTCGAGCACCTGCTCAGCATCGGCCGCGAACGCCGCGCAGCCTCCCAACGCCTCGCAGCCATCCGCGAAGTCCGCCCATGACCAACAAACCAAGAGTGGTGAAACACAGCACCTTCGGAGTCCTCGCGCTCGCCGTCGCAGCCCTGGACTTCACCATCGGCACCAAACACATGATCACCGCCGGAATCATCGCCCTCACCGCCTCCGTTTACAGCTTCACCAAAGCCGCCAGACTCCGAAAACGCCAAGCGACAGGGAGAATCGACTATGACGACCGAAAAAGACACCAGCAGACCGGGTTGGAAAGCGCACACCGTTGTCGCGCTGATCAGCCTCGCCGTAGGCATCATCTTCCTCACCGGCGGAACAACCATTTCCCTTATCGCCGGAACAAGCCTCCTCGGGCTTGCCGTCTACCACTACGTCGTAGTCCTACGCCTCCGCCGAGAACTCAACACACCCACCGAAGAGAAAGAGCGGCCATGAGCGACGACGAACACGACGCCTGGCAGCTACATCACCACGGAGCCAGCTGGGAAGACATCGGCACCGAAATGGGATGCAGCCCCACCACCGCGCAAACCCTCGCAGCCGCCTACGAGAAACGCACCGACAGCGCCGCAGCCCAAACCCAAAACGCCCTGTTCTGACCGGTCGAGACTGCAATCCCTGTCGGACCTACAGGGCACACTCACCGGACCACAGGAGGGAACGCTCATGAACAAGGAGATCACCAACATTCTTGCCCCAGTCGCATGAGTAGGAGCCGTGGCAGCAGGTGCCGGATTCGTTCTCGGAACACTGATCGGCTGGCTGTTGGTTCCCGACGCAATGAGACCGTGGCAATTCGGCATGATCTTCGCCTTGGTCTCCCTGTTGCTGGTTCTCCTCGGCGCCGCCCCCTACGTCTGGCGCCGGTACAGCGGGCAAAGCTAGCAGCGCACTCTTCGGCGCTCGACCACTACGAACCACACCCCGAAGCAACCACGAGAAGGAGGACAACCGCATGGCTATCGCCGCGATCATCGCCGTAGCAGCACTCTTGATCTGGGGATTCGGATCAATCATCGCCCGCCTCGCAGGAGCGATCGCAGTCTTCGAGGGACTGCTCCGCATCGGCTTCACCGGAAGCACACCGACCGCCTACGCCATTCTCGCCGCCGGCCTCGCAATCTGGATGACCGGACACTGGATCTGGGCGTTCAAACACAAAGCCTGGCGCACCCGGCTCGCGCTGACCGCCTATAGCCTCTCAGGAATCCACCACCTCGCACCGATCCCCTCCTACCACCACCAAGCTGGACCGGAAACGCGGTGAGACCGACAAATCGCGGTCGGACAACGCAATGAGAAAGCAGCACTGAACTATGGCGAGGCTCGCCGGCATGCACGGCAGTTATGTTTCTGCGAGTTCCCTGGACGCCCAAGCCGCAATGGCAACTGCTCTACTGAGAGCTGCCGAATCTTCGATTATATCGTCATATTTCAATTGCCTAACTGCGTAAGTTAGCAGTAGCGCGTAAAACTCTCGTTCGGATTTTTTTCGCAGAATCATCCAATCGAAAACTTCTCTAAAATATTCCAACGCTGGGCAATCGACCCAAAAATTTTCGTCGAGAATATTGTTGCATTGAGTCGCCGTAGGCCAATCGCAGGTTCGTAGAGAAGAATCTCGATGGAAGATTGCGCCAAAAAATAGGGTTATCGCATCTACTAGCTCACTGCAATCTTCTTGGCTATCAAAATCAATTACCACCGGCATGTCCCCAACAGCTAACACGTTTCCTGGGTGCAGGTCGCCATGTTGCGGCGCGATGACGGTACTGGCTATCCGCGAGCCGGGAGGCACGTCGATCCCGTATTTTGCAGCTCTTTCTTGTGCAACTTCCCAGTTCTCAAAGGGGGATCCTATTTCGGCAATCGGTCGCGTAACGAGTTGTCCAGCTTTGATTTCAGAAAGACCTTCACGAAGGGATCGGAATATTCTGGCTGCAGAGCCGGGCGTTGATTGAATTAGATCGAGCAGGGGGACGGGTTCCACGCCCGCAACCTGCTGAACACTTGCATAAAATCCGCCGCAGAATCCATGGATAATACTGACGGTACCTGCCGTCAGGTTTGCGGGAAGTAAACTTTGAAATCCGCCTTGCCGAGGTTTATTCTTCTGTCGTTTTACAACAACCCTCGCTACGGGCCCATTGTTGCCCTGGATGTCACACAACCATACCGGCGAACCCGTAAGTCCACCCGCAAGTGGTTTTGCGACTACTGAGGCTCCGCTGTACTCATATCCGACACGTCTCAAGATTCTCTTTGACGTTGTGTCAAGTTTATTCTCGGGCGATTTAGATTTGATTTGAAGTTGTATGTCTTCGATCTCGCTGAGACATGTAAAAATCTCCTGCAGATAATCGTCGAATTCTAATGATTGACCTTTCTCGAACACGGTGACGCGGTCAAATTGAATATCATTCTGGCGCAGAGCGAGGACGCCTCGCTTGGCTGTGGCAAATTGTGCGTGGGAAAACCCCGTATGCCCACTGAAAACAATGACAACCAGATCTGGGTAACGATACAGAAGCTCCCCTAAGAGGTCGTCTCCAACTTTATCGCTGGCCAGGTCACCGTGCCGAAGCGGTAGACGTCGGTCCAAGACTAAAAGATCAATAGGGATTCCATCTGTGTTCGTTCCGCTTAGGGCAGATGATGCGTCCGCAAAAACCGAGACCGAGAAACCGACAGCTTCAAGCGCTAGGCGGGCTTCAGTTGCCGCGGTGGGTTCATCCTCTACAAGTACCGCAGAAAAATTACTCATGGAATCGGGTACCTGTCAGTGAAAAAAAGGCAGTACCACCAGTGGCGGTTAATGTAAGATCGTAATTGAGGCGGTCCGCAGCCATGCGCATTGCACTGATCCCGAGACCCTTATGATCAACTTTGTTAGATGATCCAGTATGCGCAACGTGATCAAAATCGAATGAATCGCCGTCGAATCTATTTGTGATCGATAGCCAGAAACTTGTGTCGCTAACTCCGGTCTCCAGCCAGACTTCTGTTTGACTGGGATGTAAGGTCAGCGCGGCCTCGGATGCGTTTTTTAGCGCATTCGCGACTATAAGATTCATTAGCCTCCAATCCGTGTCGATATAGTCCTGGCGTTCTATGCCTTTTCCAATAAGTCGGTCTGACTCTAGGTCGGGAGGCTTACAATCCCGAATCACGTCGTAGAGAGTTGTGCGAGTCCAATTGGGGATACGATGGGCGGCTGCCAAAGTTTCCAGGCTTATTATTCGTCTGCGAAGGGTCTCGATGTATAAATTGGTTTCGCTGGACTCAAAATTCGGAATTTCTCTAGCGGCTGCCCGACGAAGCCAACCAATAGCGGGATCAGTTTCATGGCGAATTAATCCAGCTAAGTCGTCCAATATTGAAATAAGCTTTCCAGTGTCTACGGTTTTTGAACTTTCTGCGCATATTCCATCGCGCTCACCCGATTGGGCTAGCTTTAATCCGACGGCAAGGGCTCGTCGGATGGTAGGAACAGACTCTTTTTCAAGCGCATCTAAAATTATTGGAATCAGCGATGGTGAATAGTTGGTTTTCAGCCATTCCGCGGCCTCGGCTCGCTGCGAAGGCAAAGAGGAATGAAGTCTACTCTTCAGCTCAGAGTCAATCATCATTCTCTCCATACTCATCGTAGAATTCTGAACGGCGTTTGAAGGCAGTGCGCCCACCCTCCATGAGACTGGTGATGACATCCACTATTTGCGGTTCGTCGAAGCGGCCAGACTGTGCGATAAATCCATTCACACCATTACTTTTCATTGAAATTACTAGATCCGCTGAGCCCAAAACTGGAATGTTTGCATTGTGTGTCGCTACGATTGTTTGGCCTCCGGAGTCACTTCGTGAGTCGAGCGCTCCGACAACATTGTCAACCAAATAGGCATTGTCCAAATGATCCTCTGGCTGGTCCAATATTAATAATCGAGCGCGTTCCGTCAGAACGATTGGGAGGGTTACCGCACATTTCTGTCCAGTTGAAAGGTCTTCGACGCTCTTTTCTAGTGAGCCATCGAGTAGTTTGAAATCAATCCGATCCTCTAAGTGTATCTCGCTAAGTTTGGTTAGTGAGTCTATATTCTGTAGATGGGCAATAACTCTTGATGCGCGTTCTATTGCGATATCGGCGTTAGTGGCAAGACTTTCGCTGTCGGAGTTTTCTACAATCGTTAAAAACTGTCTTGGCAATAAGTTTTTCGCAATAGATAATGCAATTGACCGAAACTGCAATCCACTTCCCTGGAGTAGTGTCTCAAGAGAGTTTTTGAAGACAGTTAAATCGGCCAGATGTTGGACCGATACAGTTACTCGTTGTTGCAAGTCTCCGGAAACAGATTCGGCAATTTGTTTCCGCGCTTCGAAAACGCTCTCTTGCCAAGTTTCGAATTCATCAAGTTTTGCGTCGCGTTGCGATTTAATTAGAAAGTAACGCTCTTGTAAGGATTTTATTTGTATGTTCTGGCGATCAATCTTAGAAATTTCTGAATCAATATTCCGAATTTGTGCAGTTACTTGACCGAGGCCAGCCTCGGCAGTTTCCAAGTACTGGCGTATAGGTTCTGCCTCAAGTCTAAGTTCGGTCTGTCGCGCACTCAGTGTTCGACGGGATGCAAAGACGGACTCTCGTAGAGCGGACAATCCCATCAGAACTGAGTCGATACTTGATTGGATCTGAGGAAGTGCAGGGTCGAGGGTTGCAGCTAAGGCGACGCCTACGCCAAGATTTCTGATCGCTTCAATTTCAGGGACGACTTGGACTTGCAGGTTTAGTGCATTGTCGAAAGAATTTCGAGCAGTGTCGGCCATTTCAATTTGGCTGGATATATCGACAATCTGCTCTTCGATATTTCTTAATCGCTCTCGTTGCTGGGCCAACGCGGTTGAAGCTTCGCTCAGCAGATCACGTTCCCTTTTTGCATACTCCTCGCGATCACTTAGAAGCACTCCCCGGCGATTCGTTACCTCAGTGAGTCCTTCCAGATTCTCTCTTATTTGTGCCATTTCTGCCGTGGGGCCCGACGCATTATCGATTCTGGGTGCACTAGTAGTCACTACCGCACGGAGATCAATCAAATTGAGGCGACTTTCCGGACTTGATGCAATGCGCTCAAGCTCATTTTGTCCAAGCATTAACGCAGCGGAACTAGTCTCTGGCGTGCGGCCACGCCCCGCGGAATCTACAACGATGTGGTGCGCGTCGAACTCTCCTTGCAAGTCCAAAATCACTTCGCCTGAGCCCAGTAATTTGTCAATCGCGGCCTGACGAGTTTTGGCGCCAGCCTCATCTGGGTGAGACGTTCCCAGTGCATGCCTTATGAGCTCTAGCAGGGTTGTTTTACCAACGCCTCGTGGGCCGATGACAACATTGAGGCCAGGAGACAACTCAACGTCTAAGCCCGCAAGAAACCCACCGTTCACCCTCAACCTGGAGATCCACACGAGAGTAATCATGTCTTGTTCGTCATCTTCCTACAACAGCGGGTGGATTCCTGGGAATAAGGTACGGGTTTTTGGGACACGATGCATTGGGGCGCAATCGATCTCGTCGTCCAGTTGTCAGATGGAATGGTTCGTCTAGCTCGACCATTCCACTTTGGAGCCCACCGGTGGACCTGGTCGACGGTCTAGTCCTGTATCGCACGCCCAAGTCGCCGAAAGCTTCCAAGGAATGCGTGCTGAGGCTGATCTCCCCACATTGGAGGCTGGACCGGAAACGACCGTATTCGGCCCACGAATCGAACCGAATCGGCGCGATCGAGCGACCACGCGAAACGTCGACCGAAACTCATGACGGAAACCTGATCGACCGAAACGGTCGAGCAAACCGTTTTCGGTCGTTCGATTGATTTGCTCATGCGAGGTTTGGATCTCCCATTTGGTTAGCAGCTGGGCGTGGCGAGATGGCGGTACAAGGTGGCACGTCCTATCCCGAGGACGGCTGCAATCTCGCTTTTGGGGGTTCCGTCTTCGATCATGCGCTGAATTTGGCGGGCCTTCGCTGCATCGATTCGCTTCGGTTGACCGCCGATACGGCCACGCGCGCGGGCAGCGGCGAGGCCGGCGACTGTGCGTTCCTGGATGAGGGCCCGTTCGAATTGTGCTAGGGCGCCGAAGATTTGAAAGATGAGCATCCCACCGGGAGATGACGTGTCGATCGTTTCCGTCAACGATTTGAACGACACCCCACGAGACTGGGGATCTTCGACCGTCTCGATCAGATGTGTCAACGACCGACCGAGTCGATCGAGCCGCCACACGACCAGGGTGTCGCCGGCGCGAAGATGATCGAGCAGGTCGAGTAGTTCGGGGCGATCGTTCTTCGCGCCGCTCGCCACTTCCTCCCAGACTCGATCGCAGCCGGCCTTCGCCAGAGCGTCTCTTTGCAAATTCAACACCTGGTCGGTGCCACTAACCCTTAGGTATCCATAAACGGCGCTCACAGAGGATGACTGTCTCAGAAACGTCAGACACGCTCCAGTGGGCGCCACAGAAGGTGAGACGGGTTTCTGAGACACATCACAGTTAGGTAACGGAAGTGAAGATTCAGGTCCGAAACCTATGCGGAACGGCGAGAGGACTCGCGCGATCTTCCGGCAAAGGGGTCGAGGTGGGGGAGTGGCAGTGTCTCAGCGCCCGGTGTCTCAGAAACGGTCGGTTTAGAGACACTGAGAGATTCCGAGTACTTGTACGACCTGGCTCTGAGTCGAATTTGTCAGGCGCTAGGGGTAGGCGATCGTGTAGTCCCCAGTCGGATTTGGGTGTGCGGTGCCACCGCCAGGCTGTTCCCCGGAACACACACCTCCCTTTGAAGTGACGGTTGACACAGAACACAGTTCATGTAGATCATATAGAGGAACTATTGTACTGAGCCAGAAAAGGATTGTGGTGCTATGAGCAAGTACCGAGTAATCGACACTGATACCCATCTCATCGAGCCGGCGGATCTGTGGACCGAGCGCCTGCCCAAGTCGTGGGGTTCCGATGTGCTGCACGTCAAGTGGGATGACAAGACCCAGTCGGACCTGTGGTTCTTCGGTGACGAGCCCCTCAAGGGCGCGTGGACGTGGGCGAACTGGAATTGGAAGCACTTCAACTCCGAGCTCCATGACGGCAGCGGTCCTACCCGCCTCGAGGAGGCGCATCCGGCGACGTACAACGTCGACGAGCGCGTGAAGTTCATGGACTCGCAGGGCTTCGAGATGCAGGTGCTCTACCCGAACCTCGCCGGGTTCGACTGGAAGCCGTTCGTCAACCATCCCAATCCCGAGGTCGCTATGGCTCACCTGCGGGCGTACAACGACTTCCAGCTCGAATGGGTGGCCAAGTACCCGGGCCGGTTCATTCCCATGATGGTGATTCCGTACTGGGATGTGCAGGCGTCGGTCGCCGAGATCGAACGCCTCGCCGACTCCGGCTTCGGTGGCATCGTCACCACAGGCGCCCCCCACGAACACGGCCATGCACCTCTGGGCAGCCGCAAATGGGATCCGCTGTGGAAGGCATGTCAGGACGCGGAACTGTCGGTAAGTTTCCACACCGCCAGCGGCGACTTCCGTTCCATGCTCGAACACAATGAAGACGACGGCCTGACCGGCGGTGTTCGAGTCGCAGCCGACGGACCCCACATCTATCTCGCAAATGCCGTCATCGTCAGCGACCTGCTCGTATCCGGAGTCCTCGCACGCTTCCCGAAGCTGCAGTTCGTGTCGGTCGAGAGCGGAATCGGCTGGGCGCCTTTCGTTCTGGACGCCCTCGACAAGCGATTCCAGAAGAACGGCGTGTTCCGCTCGCATCCCGAATTCGGCGACATGCTGCCGAGTGACTTCTTCAAACGCCAGGTGTCGCTGAACTTCTGGTTCGAGGAACTCGACGACTACCACATCGAGATGCTCGGCCTCAAGGCACTGATGTTCGAGACCGACTTCCCGCACCCCACCAGCTTCCACCGTCCCACTCTCGACGAGAACATCGAGCTCATCCTCGCCAAGCAGCCCGAGGACGTCCGCCGCGCTGTGCTGTGGGACAACGCGGCAAAGCTATACGGCAAGGCGATGGCCAAGCAGGGCGTCAACCCGGCACAGACCCTCACCGTTTAGCTTCCAGGCACCACCGAAAAGACCGGGCGCTCTGGAGCATTTCACCTGCACCCGACGGTGCTCCAGAGCGCCCACCCAAACCCGGAGGTGGCACCCGCAACACACGCCTGTAGCGCCGGTGCCACCTCCGAAACGGCACCCGCCACACCCGCCTGTGTCGCGGGTGCCGACCCAAAACAAAGTAAGGAAGCGTCAAATGACCACCGAAGCAACGGGAACTAAGCCGGAAATCCTGACACATGCTGGTGCTGCGACGGGCCGTCTCGCCGGCGTCAATCATCTGCAGCTCATCGTCAGCGACATGGATGCAAGCGTGCGCTTTTACCGGGACATCCTGGGCCTGACTGTTGTGCGCACGACCGCTGACTACCCTGCGCCCGGCCGCGGATACCAGATATTGAAGAACACTTTCCTCGATATGGGAAACGGAAACCTTCTTTCACTGATCGTGGTGGGGGGCCAGGGCATTTCGGACGTTCCCACGCTGGCAGAGCCCTCGGTCAGTGCAGAATGGCTGTGGCCCGGAGTTCCCGAAAATCAGTGGACACCAAGGAAATTCGACCACGTTGCGTTCAATGTCGACAGTCATGAAGATGTAGTTTGGTTCAAAGAACACCTGCAATCCAACGGGGTCAAGACAAGCAAGATCATCGCCCGTGACTACGAGGCATGGGTAGAGTCGCTCTATTTCTACGACCCGGACGGCATCCCCCTGGAGATCGCAACATTCGACATGGGGCACCCTAAGTGGGAAACCCACCAGCCGACTGACTGGTTTCGGGATCCCAATCCGGTTCCAGCGCTTCGAGTGAACCCGTTGTGACACCGTCGAGAAGTGTCGCTCCGGACAGGTCGTCTGAATCCGGTGATACTGCGCGGTTTGGTGCGGAGATTGCTGTGGGCGCACCACTGCGCACGGACCTGTCCGCGGCCGAGACCGCTGCGCGGGCTTTCTTGGACGCACTGGGGCTCGATACAACTGCCAGCGGCGTGCGGAATACACCGGGCCGCATGGTGCGGGCTTACCATGATCTTTTCACGCCAAATTCGTTCGAGCTAACCACTTTTCCGAACGATGAGGGTTACGACGAGTTGGTTGTGGCGAAGTCCATACCGGTCCGCTCTGTCTGCGAGCACCATTTATTGCCCTTCAGTGGTGTCGCACATGTCGGATATCTTCCAGGCGAGCGTGTTCTCGGGCTGTCGAAACTCGCCCGGATTGTCGAATTCTATGCTCGCCGGCCTCAGGTTCAGGAACGACTCACGAAACAGATTGCAGACTGTCTGACGTTGAAACTCGGGCCGAAGGGTGTGGGGGTTGTCATCGAGGCAGAGCATAGTTGCATGTCGATGCGAGGAATCCGAGCTATCGGTTCCACTACCGTCACGTCGGCGCTGTCGGGGTCATTGCGCAATGACCCACGATCACGGCAGGAGTTCTTCACCCTGACTGGCGTTTGAACGGTCCGGAGGAAGACCGGCCGCGGGGCGACAGATACAGCACTGGAGTTTTGATCACTCTACTCAATGTCGCGACCACCCTTCGTTGTCCACCAGGTTCCCCGTATTGCTGCTACAGATATGTTCACCGTGCCAGCGAGGGAATCGTTAAAAACAGGATTCTCATGAAAAGTTCCGAAGTCGAACAGAGACGCCGCATCAGCGGAGTAGGCATTGCCGAGCTGATCCTCAGAACATCAGTTGGCGCAACGATGCTTGCACATGGAATTAAACATGCGCGCTCCCTCGACGGCACGACAGGGTGGTTCCAATCAATTGGATTCCGAGCCCCCAGGATCCAGGCGACTACCAGCGCGAGCGTTGAAATTTTGGCTGGAAGCGCTCTTGTGGCGGGAAGTATGACACCAGTGGCTGCTGCCGCCGTGATCGGCACGATGGGTGTAGCCACCCGCACCGTGCACGCTCCCAATGGATTCTTCATCACTGCAGAGGGGTACGAGTACACAGCGAGTCTCGCCGCTGCATGTGTAGCCCTAGTTGGCCTTCCCGCGGGTCCATTCAGCCTAGATCGACATTTCTCTACCAGACGATGGCGAGGAACCAGAGCTGCATGCGCAGCTCTGCTCGTTGGGGCAATTTCCTCTGTAATCCACACGTCTGCGTTCTGGACCAACCCTCGTCGCACATCACCGACGGCTCCCCCCGTTACGTATGTCCCGGGCCCCCGTGAGCCGGTTGGCAAAGCTAGCTAACAGCTCAATAAGAAGAGACCGTTCCCTCCCACCAGCGAAAGAACCCACTCGCTTGTTAACCATCGGCAATAAGTTCCCCGCTTACAACCTCACGGCTGTCATCGGCGGCGACCTGTCCAAGGTCGATGCCCAGCAGCCCGATGACTACTTCACCACCGTCACCAGTGACGACTACGCAGGCAAGTGGCGCATCGTCTTCTTCTGGCCCAAGGACTTCACCTTCGTGTGCCCCACCGAGATTGCTGCATTCGGCAAGCTCAACGAAGAGTTCGCAGACCGTGACGCTCAGGTCCTCGGCGCTTCCGTCGACAACGAGTTCGTGCACTTCCAGTGGCGCGCACAGCACGAAGAGCTCAAGACCCTCCCCTTCCCGATGCTCTCGGACCTCAAGCGCGAGCTTGCCGAGGCCACCGGCGTCCTCAACGCCGACGGCGTTGCAGACCGCGCGACGTTCATCGTCGACCCCAACAACGAGATCCAGTTCGTCTCCGTCACAGCCGGTTCCGTCGGCCGTAACGTCGACGAGGTTCTCCGCGTCCTCGACGCTCTCCAGAGCGACGAGCTGTGCGCATGCAACTGGAAGAAGGGCGACCCGACCATCAACGCCGGGGATTTGATGAATGCAAGTGTTTGATCATGACTGACAGAAAAGACTTGAAGGACGGATACCATGGAAAAGCATCCAGGCATAATTGAACGAAGCATCGCCCAAGTCATTCCCCAATTATCGCAGGAACCGAAACCTCCCACTTTGGTTCCGAATTCGATGTCCACAAAGTCCGTCCGGTACCCATACGCATTCGCTAAAAAACTTCATGCCAGCTCCATCCTGACCGTCGATGAATTGATGTCGAGGTACGTGAAGCTAACTGGCATGATGACTTCTGACGATTCAGTGTTCATCGAACTCATTCACGCCAGAAATGCTATAAGGAAGCGCATCATTGCGGCAGCTTGTCGCGAAGACCGCTTGGTCGAAATAAGCCAAAACCTCATGGACGTAGAGATGACAATGTTCGCACATTGCCGTGACGGGTCAGAGAATTAATCTCTGAAAGTCCACTGAACAATCACTCGACTAGATTGTTTAGTCTGGTCAATTTTCTGCTCAGTTAAATCGGCAACGAATATTTCTCGGAGTTAACATCTATGGCAGTCTTCAACTGCGATGTTCTCGAGGCCAAGGAGCTTGGCCTTTCCCGCGCTCGAACTGCACTCCGCACAGGAGAACTTGTCGTTTTCCCCACGGATACCGTGTACGCACTCGGGGCCGACCTCTTTAACAAAACAGCAGTGCACTCTCTGCTTGCCGCGAAAAAGCGCGATAGCAACAAACCCGCCTCGGTTCTCATCGGGAGCATCGACACGCTTGAAACCCTGGTAGCGGTCGTGCCAGTGTCAGCACACCAACTTATTCGGGAATTCTGGCCCGGCGCTCTGTCCTTGATTCTGCCGGCGGCATCGCAGCTATCCTGTGACCTCGGACAAACAAACGGAACGATCATGGTGCGGATGCCCGAGAACCCTGTCGCCTTGGAATTACTACAGTCGGGCCCCATTGCCCAATCAAGTGCCAACCTCACAGGGCTCCCGCCAGCGACAACTGTCGAGCAAGCGTGGACCTACCTCGGTCCCACCGTCCCGGTCTATCTCGACGGTGGCTCGACGAACAACGACCTTCCTTCCACGATTGTCGATCTCACCACGACAAGTCAACCCTTCCTTCTTCGTGAGGGCGCTCTACCGACCGCTGCAGTCAGCGCTGTTCTTGATGCCCCGCTACGTACATGAAGAATCGCACCGATTTGAATAACAATGAGCGGTGCGATTCTTCATGCAGAGATTGAACAATGGGTAGTCAGTCGCAAGTTTTCACTGAAAAGGAATAACGCTCCTACCGCAAGCCGCATCAATGTAATCCTGCCGGGGAGGATGGAATGCTTCGACGAACACAGCACCTTCCGACCCGACTATCAACCCATGTCGCACATCACCCGGCACTGAGTAACTTGAGAGCTCGGTCAAATACACGTCACCTGCATCGAGCAGCAATGTCGCATTGCCCTTAATAAGTAGACCAATCTGTTCCTGAGGATGCGAGTGAGTTGGGACAATAGCGCCGGGATCGAATGTGACATATGTGAGTTGCATGTGTACACCGAGCACGGCTCGTCCATCCATACCCTGCACAGGTTTGAAACCGGAAACTTCGTTTAGATCAAAAACCTCGACACTCAATGTTCAACCAACCTTCAGGACGATCTTACCTAATACTGCATTTTCCGAGATCAAAGCGTAAGCATCACTTGCTTCATTCCAAGATATAATTTCCGAGATAATCGGCCGAAGCGACTCATGCGCGTTGCGATCTTCAGTGCCAGTTTGGAATGATGTGATATCTCGACGCAACGCTTGCACAATCTCGATCTTCTCGTCTGAGGTCCTGGTTCGAAACGTCACACCAGAAATCGTCAAACGCTTATATGCGAGAGCTTCCATATCAAGGGTTCCCTCAGGCCCACCTAGTCGACCGATCCCTACGATCCTTCCCCTGAGTGCCGCGGCACGAACATTGACCGGAAGATAGCTTCCGCCCACATAGTCAAGAATCACATCGACACCTTTGCCTCCGGTCAACTCCATAGAACGCAGTGCGAAGTCAGTGGAACTTGTGTTTATCACTTCATCGATACCAAGATCGTGAAGGAGGTCGGCGCCTCTCCCGGAACGCGTGGTGCCGATGACACGGCCCGCTCCGAAATAGCGTGCAAGTTGGACGGCCTGCATGCCCACACCAGACGTCGCAGCGTGAACCGCTACCGTCTCATGCGTGGTAAGTCCGGCGGTGGTCACCAGCGAATTATGTGCTGTCATGAAGCCGAGTACCGCGGCGGCACCTTCGAAGTAACTCCAGTTCGCCGGAATGGGGATGAGCATGGACGCATTGACCACCACTTCCTCGGCCAACCCGCCGGCGACCATTGCCATCACACGATCTCCACACGAGAACTCCGTAACGCCTGAGCCGATTTCGACAACCTCTCCTGCAGCATCGAGACCCACCGGTCGCAGCGGAGAAGCTAAGTCACCTGGTGCATGTGTGCCTGCCAACTGCGCAAGATCCGCGCGGTTCACCGACGCCGCTCGCACATCGACCCGTACTTCTCCCTCCTCAAGAACCGGCCGCGCTAACTCCGCCATGCCCAATTGGGGCCCGCTCGAATGACGCTCGATTACCATTGCCTTCATGAAACCTCCAAGATATGAACACAAATTGAATTAGCTATCAGCATCACGCCGATTCGGTATCGGAAAAGACGCGAGACGACCCTACTGGCCAATCCGAAGTTGACGGAGATCCGTTGCTCAGTCAAGGGTTATGCGAGCACTCCACCAAAATTACGCCGGATCCGTCAACGCTCGACGTGGCCACAAGTCCATAGATTCCCCCTGTGTCCTCTAAGGCGCTGAGCATGGTGGCCAATGCGCGAATACCTTCGAGCTCGGCCAGATGCCCAAAAGCCAGCGCCCCACCGCGGGGATTCAGCATGTAGGTATTTATCCCGAACTCCGTAAGCCAGATCAAGGGGCCTCTGGCAGTATCCTCGGGCACTTCGTACTGGTCGATGCAGTCGGGAGAAACCCCATGCTGCCGAAGATATGACCGAACCAAATCGAGCTCGGATGTAGATGCATTTTCAAGGTCCGAATCGAACAAAATTTCGACGCCAACTAGACGCCCCCGGGGATGGATTCCAAGTTCGTCAGCGCGGCTGGCGCTGGTAAGAACGAGCGCACCAGCACCTTTCGCAGCGTTGGCATAGTGATGAGGGAGCTGGCAGGTGAGACTTTCAGCCTGCGAAGTCAGGTTTGTTGCTGGGTGGGGCGCCAGACGAAGTGCACCGGGCGTCTCGGCTCCTTGTCGAAGCTCATCACTCGCGACGAACTCGGTCACCTCGAGATCGACGTGCAACTCGAGTGGAATGAGCTCACGGCGGAAATCACCCGATAACGCACATTCACGGGCGCGTTGGTGCGAAGCCGATGCGAACTCGCTCTCGCTCTGTCGTGTGATGCGCCATTGATCCGCGGGTTGCGCCGGCATTTTCATTCTCGCGTTTGGAACATCGAACCAGGAGTTGCCACTCGCTGCGCCGGCCACTAGCACAACTTTTCTTGGATCACTTTTGATCACATTGTTCGCGAATTGGATTGCGGCAGTTGCAGATACCGCATCGTGTAACTCGATACGCTGGAATGCTTTGCTCCACGACTCGGCTTGTAGGAATGCAGCCGCCCTGTCTCCTACGGTGACGATCGTGGTGACCTCGTCTTCATTGATTTTCGCACGGTGAAGTAGGCCGCTGACCGTGACATCCAGCAGTTCCTCTGTGCGGAGCTCACGGTGAGCTCGCCCGTACATGGGTCGCTGTGTCAGCGGGGAGCGCATTGCGTCCACGATTACGACTTCGTTGTTCATCGTTTCCTCGAACTCACACTCTGGTATTCAACGGCGCAGGGAAGGTTCGCTGAGGTGCCGAGACAACTCGCGCGCGGAGCCTGCAACCATCGCTCGATCTACAGTCTCTCGAAAATCTCTGACCGAATTGCGAATGAAGGAGAAGACCCCGCCATGGACAATTAGCTGTGCGCCGGATTCGATCTCAGCAGCGACGAGATGCGGGTTCGGCTGAAAAACCCCGTAGGCAATCCCACGTTCGGCACAAAGCGTCCGCACGCGCTCCTGCGCTTCTACTACAAGTCTGTGTCTCGAATCGCCTGGTACACCGTACAACTGGGCGAGATCGCCGTGTCCGACCAGAGCCAGCCCGACGCCCGGAACGAGGAGTTCGTCCAGATTTTCGACGGCTTCCGGAGTCTCGATGACCAAAGCGATCAGCAAATTGTCGTTGGACCACTGCATGGCATCCACCGGGCTGGTGACATCCTGGTAATTCACGCCTGCGCCTCCTACGAAAGCGACACCTCGGCGTCCATATGGGTGATAAAACGCGAAGTCTACGAGTCGCTCCACTTCGGATGGGTGTCGCACGTGCGGGATCAGCAACGACTGGCATCCTCCGTCCAGCAGGCGGGTGATCCATGCATAGTCGATTTGTGGAGGCCTTACCAACGGTGAGATACCTGCACCATGTGCATGGGCAACCAAATCGAACACCGTCTCCGTGTTGTGGAGGTTGTGCTCCTGGTCAATGAACACCGTATCTAAACCCGCAGCGGCCACCGCGTAGACGACCCCTGGATCGCGGGCTTCATTTAGACTGCAGCCCAGGGCTATTCGCCCGCTCTCCAGCGTTTCCTTCAAATAGTTGCGTCTCAAGATCATGGCGACAGCTCTCCTCGCTCTCGAACGGCACGCACTGGGTCACGCCGATCGGCGTGCAGGCTTTGTTTTGGGTCGGCACCCGCGACACAGGCGGGTGTGGCGGGTGCCGTTTCGGAGGTGGCACCGGCGCTACAGGCGTGTGTTGCGGGTGCCACCTCCGGGTTTGGGTGGGCGCTCTGGAGCACCGTCGGGTGCAGGTGAAATGCTCCAGAGCGCCCGGTCTTTTCGGTGGTGCCTGGAAGCTAAACGGTGAGGGTCTGTGCCGGGTTGACGCCCTGCTTGGCCATCGCCTTGCCGTATAGCTTTGCCGCGTTGTCCCACAGCACAGCGCGGCGGACGTCCTCGGGCTGCTTGGCGAGGATGAGCTCGATGTTCTCGTCGAGAGTGGGACGGTGGAAGCTGGTGGGGTGCGGGAAGTCGGTCTCGAACATCAGTGCCTTGAGGCCGAGCATCTCGATGTGGTAGTCGTCGAGTTCCTCGAACCAGAAGTTCAGCGACACCTGGCGTTTGAAGAAGTCACTCGGCAGCATGTCGCCGAATTCGGGATGCGAGCGGAACACGCCGTTCTTCTGGAATCGCTTGTCGAGGGCGTCCAGAACGAAAGGCGCCCAGCCGATTCCGCTCTCGACCGACACGAACTGCAGCTTCGGGAAGCGTGCGAGGACTCCGGATACGAGCAGGTCGCTGACGATGACGGCATTTGCGAGATAGATGTGGGGTCCGTCGGCTGCGACTCGAACACCGCCGGTCAGGCCGTCGTCTTCATTGTGTTCGAGCATGGAACGGAAGTCGCCGCTGGCGGTGTGGAAACTTACCGACAGTTCCGCGTCCTGACATGCCTTCCACAGCGGATCCCATTTGCGGCTGCCCAGAGGTGCATGGCCGTGTTCGTGGGGGGCGCCTGTGGTGACGATGCCACCGAAGCCGGAGTCGGCGAGGCGTTCGATCTCGGCGACCGACGCCTGCACATCCCAGTACGGAATCACCATCATGGGAATGAACCGGCCCGGGTACTTGGCCACCCATTCGAGCTGGAAGTCGTTGTACGCCCGCAGGTGAGCCATAGCGACCTCGGGATTGGGATGGTTGACGAACGGCTTCCAGTCGAACCCGGCGAGGTTCGGGTAGAGCACCTGCATCTCGAAGCCCTGCGAGTCCATGAACTTCACGCGCTCGTCGACGTTGTACGTCGCCGGATGCGCCTCCTCGAGGCGGGTAGGACCGCTGCCGTCATGGAGCTCGGAGTTGAAGTGCTTCCAATTCCAGTTCGCCCACGTCCACGCGCCCTTGAGGGGCTCGTCACCGAAGAACCACAGGTCCGACTGGGTCTTGTCATCCCACTTGACGTGCAGCACATCGGAACCCCACGACTTGGGCAGGCGCTCGGTCCACAGATCCGCCGGCTCGATGAGATGGGTATCAGTGTCGATTACTCGGTACTTGCTCATAGCACCACAATCCTTTTCTGGCTCAGTACAATAGTTCCTCTATATGATCTACATGAACTGTGTTCTGTGTCAACCGTCACTTCAAAGGGAGGTGTGTGTTCCGGGGAACAGCCTGGCGGTGGCACCGCACACCCAAATCCGACTGGGGACTACACGATCGCCTACCCCTAGCGCCTTGCCACCCCGCCCCGCAGTCGACGACGAAGGCGCCACACGCACCTAAACGGCTCGACTCAGGCAGTAACGGGATTTCTTCTTCGTGGCGTCGGAGTCCCACGACGGTCGGCGGGGAGGCGTGGTTCCATCTCGACCCGGCCTCGTAGGGGCCCGGTTTTGTGGTCGACAGTTTTGTGCGAACAGTGGGATAGCGTAGGGGTGCCGGACCAGAATTCGGATCCGTCCGCCGCGTAGCTGGACATCAATTTCTTATTTGCGAGGGGCTATCATGGGCGCTATGAAAGTTGTTGGCCGAAAGACTGCGCGACTGGTGGCAGGACAGATAGTGCAGGACATCGGCACTGACGGGTTAACTCGACTTCCTTCGGAAGCCGAGTTGCTGGAGCGTTACGAGGTAAGTCGGCCATCGCTGCGAGAAGCACTTCGTATTTTGGAAATGTATGGAGTCATTTCGATACGACCAGGCCCAGGCGGCGGTACTCGCGTGAACACGGTCGCGAGCTCACAATTCGCCAGTGCATCTTCTTTGTACTTTCACCTTCTTGGCCTGACGCTTCGAAATGTGCTGAATACACGTCTTCAAGTCGAGCCCCTCATGGCTCGGCTGGCGAGTGACCGCGTGAAGTCGGGAGTGCCTTGGAACACCGAGGAGGTTGACGGGGCCGGAGATGGAGCCGAAACGGGTGGGTTCCACTTCGCGGTCGCTCGATTCACCGGTGACCCCATCTTGCTTTTGTTCGCGGACGGCCTCCGCAGCATATATGTGGATGAATCTGCTGACGAAAAAATTCCTCGCGCTCATCTCCCCGTATCGCACGAACAAATCGCCGATGCAATTCGGAATGGTGATTCCGAAAAATCCGAACGCCTGATGCGTGAGCATATTCAGAGTTATCTCGATGCGTTGGAAAAAGACTATCCCGAGGTCTTAGAGCAGGTCGTCGATTGGAACTAGCGACGACCCGCTCGCTTGTCTCTCGCAAGCCTCTCCCACGCTGGAGTGCGTCGGTCGTATGGCGACGCGGAGCATGTTGCTCCGAACGCCGACGGTCGAACTTACAGCAGAGTGGTCTCCTGAGAGGTCAGTTGCGATCGCCTGATCTTACCGACGCTGGTACGTGGTAATTCGTCTACTTTGTGCCAGTCTCGTGGGCATGCTTGCGGTGGAAGGTTTTTCGATGCCCATGCGTTCAGCTCATCAATGTCAATCGGATTCGCCGCGTCCCTCTGCACTACATAGGCAACCGGAACGACATCGCGAATGGGGTCGGGGCGCGGTATGACGGCGACTTCCAGTACGCCTGGAGCCTGTGCCAAAGCAGCCTCGACCTCGGTGAGGCTGACATTCTCGCCGGCGACCTTGATGACATCGTCGATTCTGCCGACAAATCGAAGGCGACCGTCGGGAGTGGAAACGACCAGGTCGCCGGTCCGTAGCCAGGTCTGCCCCTCTGTTTCGACGAAAGCTGCGGAAGTCGCCTCCGGATCCGAGAGGTATTCCGCAAACAGATCACAGCCCGGTATGCCGGCTACCAGCAGAAGGCCAGGCGTTTCATACGGCACGGGTTCGAGGTTGTCCGGATCGACAACGCGCGTCGTTCGTTCTGCATCGCTTGGATTTCCGATGAAGTTCGGGCTTGCGTTTTCCGGGCTCTCGGCGGTAACGATCGCTATCGTCTCGGTCATTCCGTACAGTTGACGGGGCTTGCAACCCGCCATCGATGCAAACTCGTCGAAATGGCCGGGCGCCAAGCTCTGTGCGAACCAGACGTGTTTAAGATTCAACTGCGGGATGGTTTCGGGTCGCCGGGCGAGAATCATACGAATCGGTGCGGCGAACAGGCTGGCGTGAGTTGCGCCCAGCCGATGGGCCTGATCGCCCCATCTCGAAGCTGAAAACGCGCTCGTGAGCGCGACACTTGCGCCGGCAGCGATTGCAGCTGCAAAGCAATAGTACTGGGCGTTCGCGTGGAAAAGCGGAAGTGTCACTAACCATCGGTCTTCGGAACTCAGCATCGCTGCCCGCGCCATTGTCTGTGCAACGTGGTCATAGTTGCACTGCGAGAGCACAACCGCCTTCGGTTCGGACGTGGTGCCCGAAGTGAACATCACAGCAAGTCGATGATGTGGGCGCGGTTCGGCAACGAGTGTCGGACGGGTGCCCGACGAGAGCAGGATACTGCCGGCACTGACGTCGCTGGCATCTTCCTCGAGTACTAGAACATTGATATCCTTTGCAGCACATACATCTTCGGCGATCGCGAGCTCTACACCCTGGGAGTACGTTTCGGCATTGCGGGAACTGCAGAGTGCCACGTTCGGTGTGGTCCTCCGGATGTGCATCGCGAGATCCCTCGCAGAAGATGCAGGATCTGCAAAGACTGCACTTGCACCGATTCGAGCTGCTGCGAGCCACACCGCCACGAAAGCGGGGCAGTTCCTCAGAACAACGTGAATCGAGTCGCCGGGTATCACTCCGGCTCGCTCAAGTGCTGCGATGGTGGAATCGACGATGCGATCGAATTCGTCGTAGCTCCATTGTGAGACCTCGGTCTTGGAGTCTTCGAACACAAGAAACGGCTCGTTTGCATGTTCTGCAACGGCTTCGTTCCAGGTTTGAGCGAATGTTGCGCAAGCAACGGCAGCCAACGTGCACCTCACGGGTTGAGCGGTATGAATCCTGGTAGCTCTCAGCGGTCTACGCTGAAAAAACGTACGGGCGACCACGATGTCTCGAGTGGTCTGGCGTAAGCCGAGCCTACGTACGTCGCGTGCCTGTCGATATATCCGCTGCGGACACTACTTGTGAAATGCCGGGTCCGCAGGGGACAGTAGTGGTCATCGGGCACTGGATCATGCGTGTGCTGGTCGTGGCGCAGTTCGCACCGTCTCGTGTGACGACACGTTCCTGCTTGAGGAGGTTGGCCATGAAGTTCGATGAAGATTGTTTCTCTTCTGAGGTGGCGCTGGGTAGTGGCGCGACGAGTGCCGCCACGAGCGCCATGCGAGTAGCCACCCAACTTGTGCGTGCAATCTCCCGGACGGGAGTTGGCAGGGGTGAAGCATCTCCTGCAGTGCTCGAATCCTTAACGAGCATATTCGGGCCAATTAGCGTAGATTACAAAGACTTTCGTGAATCCATGGCTGATCTGATCAGGGAAGTCGCTAGCCAACATGAGGCGCGAGACGATCAATACCGCGCGTTGCTGGACACCGTCGCCGACATCACCTCGGAAGACGACCCCAATCGTCTTCTCGGAGGAATCGCCGAACGAGCCCGACGACTGCTACGCGCGGATGTCGTATACCTGTGGCTCGCCGAGGAAGACGGAGACTATGCCCGCTTAGGGGCGACGTCGGGCGGCATGACTTCCGAACTCCTCAATCTGCGCGTACCAGCCAGAATGGCCATGACGGGCCGAATCATCGATACAGGTATGCCACTGATCGTTTCCGAATATTTCGGTGATCAGAATTTCGTCCATTACCCAGAGATCGACCGAGTGATGGAACGAGAAAAGATCGTTGCAACAGTCGGGGTCCCTTTGGTGAATGGGTCCACACGACTAGGGGCGTTGATTGCTGCGAATCGTGACGAACGTACCTACAGTCCGGCTGACCTTGACCTGTTGCATTCGCTGGCCGGACACGCTGCCATTTCGATCGAGCGCTCGCGACTCTCCGAACAAACGAAGTCGGCGTTGCATTCACTCGAAGCGGCAAATCGCGAACTCGCAAGGCGTAATACAGAATCCGAGCGAACCACTGCGGCGCATTTCACACTTTCCCAGGTTGCCCTGGCCGGTGGAAATATTGACAACTTAGTCCATGAGGTGGCGAAAATCGTCGAAGGTCAGTTGGCTGTGTTCGATCCCGACGGCCGACTACTCGCTGACGCCGGAAACTTCAGTGGCGCCGTGCAGCCTCCCGATTCGGTGCGGGAGGCATCGCTCACGCGAACCACATTCACGGCGGATAATCACGTAGCAGTCCCGATTCTCGCCGCAACGAGACTGCTCGGGACTTTGTATTACCAACCTGAGGTGACTCCTGCGAAGCCCGTCATCCAGATTCTCGAACGCGCTGCCGTGGTTGCGGCCTTGCTTCTACTTCTGGCCGAGGCCGAAGCCGGAGCAGCGGGCTTTCGTCGAGATGACTTTATCGATGATCTTTTATCTGGAGACGAACCTGCCAGCCGGCTGATTCATCGAGCAGCGCAGATGAGGGTGGAGCTTCGTCAGTCGTACACCATCCACGTTGTGCGCGCGCCACTGCACGAACGAAGACTTGCTTACCTCGCAGATGAGGCAGCGAAGTCGCGCGGGGGTTTGGCCGGACAGAGCCACCTGTTGCAGCGTGGGAAAAAACCTCTAGTGATAGCCCTGATGCCGGGACTAGACCCGCGTGGAAACTCCCACGAGTTGGCGGGAGCAATTGCGAGGGCTGGTCGGATAACTCCCTCGGTAGCCGGAGCTGGACCCACACATGAGGTTATAGGGATTCGCGAACTGTTCGATGAGGCTGTGACCTGCAGCGAGGCCATGGCACAGATTTACGATGATGCTACGTCCGGAACTTTGGCGGACCTTGGGTTCATTGGATTGGTTTTGAGCGGCAAACCGAATGTCGATCGCTTTGTAGGCAAGATGCTCGGCCCCGTCATCCGATACGACGCGGCGCATCACACTCAATTATTGAGCACCCTCGAAACGATTCTTGCGACGGATGGAAGCCCGACCGCCGCTTCGGAGACTCTTCATGTGCATGTCAGTACGGTGAAACAACGAATGCAGCGCCTCAGGGGCGTACTGGGGGAGGATTGGAGAACCGTCGAACGTGCCAGTGAGCTCCGTTTAGCGTTGAAACTACTGCGCCTCAAGGAGGTCTCGTTCTAGGTGATGACGTAGTGAGCGTCTCAATCGTGCTCCCACACTTCCGTCTACTAAGGGGCGTTCGGTGGCACTTCAGCAGAGTTCGCGACTATCCACGCTGCGATTTGTGCACGGTTGGTGAAACCCAGTTTGGTGAGAATATGCTCGACGTGGCCTTGAACAGTGCGAGGCGAAATCACCAGGCGGGTTGCGATAGCTTTGTTGGTCAGACCCTCTGAGACGGCTTCGGCTATCTGATGTTCCCGTTTGGTCAACTTCACACTGACCTCGAAGTCTGGCTGTGCGGGTGGGGCTTTCTCGCCCAAGGCATATGAGATCGCCAAGTCGACGCCTAGACGCTGGCCGTCTCGATACTAACTCTCGTAGTTGCTGCCAAGCATTCTCGCTGTCTCGTGCTCGCAATCCTCGTGAAAGCGTACGACCGAATCGCCTTCTTCCCGAATCAGGATTGACTTATCGACCAACGAGGTCAAAGTATCCAGTATTAGTTGTGGTTCCAGGCCTTGACCGCAAATTTGTTCAGCTGAATCCCACTCAGCGCTGCCGGCGAACACCGACAGTCGCGCCCATAGCAACTGCTCTGCAGGACTGCACAGTTCGTAGCTCCAGTCGACGCACAACCGCATCGTTTGCTGCCGGCTCGGAGCGTTTCGGCTGCCGCGGGTCAGTAGCGCATAACGGTCACTCAATCGCTGGAGGATCTGCTCGGGTGACATTGCCGACAAGCGGGCAGCTGCTAGTTCGATCGAGAGCGGTAAACCGTCGAGTTGGTGACAGATCTGGGCTACGGCCCCTGCATTGTCGTCGGTGAGCGTAAACGTCGAGACCACGGAGGTGGCGCGTTCGGCGAACAGAGCGACGGCATCGGAGTTGAGAGTTCCCCGAAGTCGCGGGGACTGAAGACGGTCGGGAATTGTGAGTGGAGGTACACGGAAGACGGTTTCTCCGGCGACATTGAGCGGTTCGCGACTGGTCACGAGGATGCGTATCCGTGGACAAGCACGCAGAAGGGTGGTCGATAGCTCCGCTGCAGCGGATAAGACCTGTTCGCAGTTGTCCAATATCAGCAACAACTCTCGTGAAGCTAGATAATTGAGCAATCTCTCGCGCAGGTTCCTCGTCGATTGGTACCGCAAGCCCAGAGCCACAGCGACAAGGTCTGGGAACAACGATCCATCGTTCAGATCGGCACATTCCACGAGCCAAGTGCCGTCGCTGAATGCACGGCGCATGCTTTCCGCTGTACGAAGGGCAAGCCGCGTTTTGCCGACGCCTCCGAAGCCGGCAAGAGTCACCAGGTGAGAGCTTTCCAAGCATCGCTTGATATTCAACAATTCACGTCGGCGACCGACGAAACTGGTCAACTCAACCGGCAAATTTCCTTCGGATCGGCCACTCGGCAGCTCACCAATGTCGTCGTCGATACGAGGGGCCAGCGGTTTGGGCTTCGTAGGGCGGGTCTCGTCAGGCTGTGCGTGCAACGCCATTTCGTCTATCGAGAATCCGTGATTGACCTGTACCTGTTGCAGAGCCTGACCCAGGGCGATCATCGAACACCGATCGGAGGCGGAGGTGCTCATGGCATGTTGAACTGCAGTGCTCACATCATCGGCGATGTTTCGTTCACGGAGGTCCGGAGTGGGATCAGCAGTGATACGTACGAACTGGGCTATCAGTTGCTCGCCGCTACGTCGTTCAAATGCAGCATGCCCGGTCAACGCACAGAAAAGTGTGGCTCCGAGACTGTAAACATCCGATGCCGGACCAGGTGTTTGACCAGTCAGAACCTCCGGCGCGGTGAATGCCGGAGAGCCCGTCACGATGCCAGTAGCAGTTTCGAACCCGCCGCGCACGTGGGCAATCCCAAAGTCGGACAACATCGGTTCGTCGTAATCGGAAAGCAAAACATTTGCGGGTTTGACGTCGCGATGAACGACCCCGAGGCTGTGTGCGGAGTGAAGGGCGCCTGCGATTTTGACGCCTACCCGCAGGACCTCCTCCAACGCCAGGGGGCCGTGCTGACGGATGCGTCGCCCAAGGCAACCACGGGCGCAGTAGGGCATGACAAGGAAGGGGCGGCCCCCAACGGTGGTTCCCATCTGCAGGACGCTCGCGATGTTCGGGTGGCCTGTAAGTCTGCCCATCGCCCGTTGTTCACGCAGGAACCGGGCCTTGCTGTCGACGTCGTCGAAGTCTGCCATGAGGACCTTGACCGCAACCGTACGATCGAGCGCCGGTTGCGCACAGCGGTAAACGACGCCGAAGCCACCGCGTCCGATTTCTCTCAGATCGGTGAACCCGCCGACTCCAGGCTCAACTCCAACGCAGCGTCGGGGGGGTGCTGCGTTGCGAAGGGATCGTTGTCAGCCATTGACGAGTCTTCGAGGGTTTGAGGGTTCACGGGGGAGTGTGATGAGGGGCGATGCCCTTCTACCTGATCATATCGCCGGCCGGCTACCTGCGAATCCCGCGAGTGAACTGCCTGACGACGTTCTCGTCCACAAAGCTCCGTACAGCGGCCAGCAGCACGAAGGTGTGAATTGGACCAGACGTTCGTCTTGATCACCACGCTCTGTTATATGCAGGCCAGGACGACATTGCGTGAATCGTCGTTGCGTTCCTCCTTGGGGGCGGAAGCAGGGTATAGCGGGAGGAGCTACAAACGAACTTAGAGTGTGTCCCCCGGGGATGTTTGTTGACGCTGGAACCAGGCATACTGTCGGTGTGTCGCGCATCACTTCTCGTTGGTAGGAAACGCCGGACCGCTCGGTCCGGTTGTCGTCGTACCCACGGTGGTCGGCTTCTGAAATCTGGGACCGAAGGTGAGCTTGCGAGATCGAAATAGTCGGGTGCAAATCGACGGAAATTACCACCAAGTCTCCGGAGGAGCAGAAGTGACATCATCCGAAAGGTCGCGTCAGCGGAGTGTGAATCCCACACTTACGCTTGCGGTCGTCGTTGCATCAGTATTTGCCTACAAAGGTCTCGAATCGATCCTTTCACCTGCGTTACCGTTGATTCAAGAATCTCTTGGAGCGACAGAAGCACAAATTGCGTGGGTTATTACCGGTGTTCTACTCACCGGCGCGGTAGCAACTCCACTCATCGGGCGTTTGTCTGATGTTCGTGACAAAAAAACAATTCTTCTTGCCGTGCTAGCCATTGTGGCAATGGGAACTGCGGTGTCAGGTCTATCAAATTCAATTTTGACGCTCACTGTTGGGCAACTGTTACAGGGAGTTGGCCTCGGTGTAGTACCACTTGCCTTTGGCATCATTCGTGATACACAAACCGAGGCGAGGATAAAATCAGGTAATGGCTCAGTCATCGCATTCATCTATGCGGGTACGGCGTTTGCGCTTGTGGGTTCAGGGTTGCTGGTCAGTATTCTACCTTGGCGATGGCTTTTCTCGGTCCCCTTCGCAATAATTGTTATTATATTCTTTGCAGCCTGGCGTTTGGTACCTTCGTGCCCACCTGCCAATCATGGGCGTGTCGATTATGTAGGGGCGGCACTGCTTGGTAGCGGCATGGCCGTGATTTTGATCGGTATCACTAATGCGCCTGAATGGGGTTGGGCGTCGCTTAAGTTCGTTTCAGCATTGGCCATTTGCATTGTTCTGTTGGCTGCATTTGTTGCTTTCGAGCTGCGCTCGTCCGAGCCGCTCATCGATATTCGAATACTCGCCACACGGCCTCTCGCCGTGAGTTGCCTCGTGTACCTGCTGTGCGGATTTGCCACCAACTCTCTGTTTCTCTCGGTTCCTATGCTTGTCCAACAGCCTATTTCGACGGGATTTGGGCTTGGCGCTACAGAATTTACGACGAGCCTTCTGCTACTACCTCTTGGTTTGACTGGTGCAGTGGTTGCACCCTTGGTCGGTTGGTTTGATCTCCGTATCGGTGGCCGGGCCACCATGCTGATCGGTGTCGCGTTTTCGGGATTGTCGTTCTTGTTTCTCCTGGTCGCAAATGGCCACTTCCTCATGGTTATGGGGGCGACTATCCTCATCGGCGCCTCAGGCGGGATCACACTGACCCAAGCCATGAATACCGTTGCGCTTACGTCTCCGGTGAGTCGAATCGGGGCTTTCAGTGGACTCGCTTTCGTCGTCAAAGCAGTTGGTGGAACGCTGGGCGTGCAGCTGTCGGGAAGTATTCTCACAACAGGTACCGGTGCGGCATCGCCGACTTGGACTTCATTCACTGTTGTTTTCATGATGGGTATTATCGTTGCAACTGCTGTTGCGCTGAGTTGTTTCCTTTTGCCACGTAGGGCAACGAAGAAAATTTCGGAGTCGGAGTCACTTGTAGATGTCAGTGCTTCCGTCCGCGAGTGATCTCTCTGCCTCAGAGTATTTATCCTATATTCTCCTAAAGTGACTACACAAGAATTCCAAGGAAATAGAATGTCGAATATTGCACAGAAGCGGGCAAATCAACGAGGTGCAGGACCTTGGAAACTTACGAAATCAGGATTTGCTGAGCCGCAAAATAAAAAAGCGTCCGGTGTGCACGTGGAAGCTGATCAAGTTATCCAATTCGCGAATACCTGGAATCCGTACGGTGGAGCGTCCGACGAAGAAATATTTGTTAATTTCGGGATGACAAGGGATCGTTTCTTTCAGAAACTCTGGCACTGCATGACTGGAGTCAAGTTAGACCGGGAGATTGCGGCGGAACTTGCGGAGCCATACCGAATGTTTCATCCACAATTTATTTGACTCGCTTTGGAGGGATTGTGATCGTTCCCTATTTATTGAATATTCCTGGATAACACTAACTGACGTAGATGAAACGGAGTGATCAATGCGTGAAGATATAAGTGCACCCATTGGGGCGCTGCTGTTGATGGATTTGCAAAACGCCATTCTATCTGGAATATCTGATTCCGAATATCTGCTAGATGTTGCAGAATCCTTGAAAGTGACTGCGCGCGAAAATAATCTTGAAATAATCTATGTTCGCGTGGCTTTCGACGAATCGGATTACGGCGTTGTCCCGCCCGAGAATAAAGCGTTCTGGCCGATCGCACAGAACCGAGCATTGGAGTCGATGTCGGTAGACTCCGCTATCGCGGACAAGGTGTCACCCGAATCAATCGATCAGCTTGTCATCACGAAAACCAGATGCAGTGCATTTTCTGGAACTCATCTCCTGGACTACCTCCGATCGCGCAATCTTCGACTCCTGTTGATCTCGGGAACTTCGACCAGTGGCGTCGTTTTGTCGACGAGTCGGGAGGCTGCGGATCTCGATTTCAAGGTTGCGGTGGTTTCCGATGCATGCGGAGATTTCAACAGCAGAGTTCATCGAACGCTGGTCGAGGACATCTTGCCACTGCACTTGGACGTCATAGCCGCAGACGAAGTGAGCCGTTACGTCCAGGAGTATCGGGACACCCTTGGGTCCGACAGGTTCTTCGCCGGCGAGCTCGCACCATCAGGGCAGGATTCCTGATAAGTGTTCGGATGGTACACAACGATTCGCAACCCGTCGGGGAATCTGACTGTGCTGCATCCGCGAAAGAAGGCCTGCACCAGGGTATTTGGTGCAGGCCTCTTTCGGAAAGCATCTCCGGCGGTTTCGTGCCGAACTTGGCTTTCGTAGTGTGCCAATGTAATTCGACGAGATCATTGGGGTGAGAGGTTTGGTGAGGGTGCGACGTTCCGAGCATGTATAGGCAATTGACGCGCGATTTACTTCAGTGCTGAACAGTACAGTATTGTACTATTTATGGACGATGAGCAGCTTGATTGGCTCGAACCCGATGAACTTCGGGTCTTTCGGGCCTTCAGTCGTGGGTGGCAATCGGTCTCAGCTCAGCTGGATGCAGATATGGAGCGCGACGCAGATCTCCCACGTACCTACTTCGATATCTTGTGGCGACTACGACGCGCCCCTGGTCGTGCCCTTCGGATGAGTCAACTAGCCGCGATGACTAACTCCAAGCTCAGTCGTGTCACCCATGCAGTGGGGCGGCTGGAGGCAGCTGGACTGGTACGCCGTGAAGTTCCAGAAGGTGACCGGCGTGGATGGCTGGCGGTGCTCACAGATGCAGGCGTGAAGCGAGTGGAGCGGGCGGCGCCCGTTTATGCACGCAGCGTCCGCAAACACGTCCTCGGCCCCCTGGACAGTGCAGCGCAGGGGCAGCTCACATCAATAGGCGAAACGCTCCTGGGACGCATGGACTCGCAGACGTCACGCCCATCCGGGGACGAAGAACGGAGACTATGACAACCCCACTCATGCGGGAAGTATCCCAAACCCCCATCCCTCGTCTATGGCAGGTGCAACTCGTCGCTGGAGTCGGAGGATTCCTCGCCAGCGTCAATGCTTCAACAATCAATGTCGCCCTGCCCGCTGTCAGCCGGCACTTTGAGGCGTCGGCTTCAGGAGCATCCTGGACACTACTTTCGTACATGCTTGTCACCACCGTGCTGGTCTTTGTCTTCGGCCGGGTTGCGGACATGATCGACCGCCGACGTTTGTATTTGGGGGGTATAGCTGTACTGACGGCCGGAAGTCTGCTGTGTGGCCTGGCGCCGAACATCAATTGGCTCATCTTCTTTCGTTGCCTGCAGGCCGTGGGTGCGGCGGCTCTTCTATGCAACATCACCGCGCTGATCACGGACTCATTCCCTGCCCGGCGTCTTGCCACTGCGCTAGGCATTAATGCAACTATTGGTGCCCTCGCCCAGGTCGTTGGCCCCGCTCTCGGTGGTGCTCTGACCAGCGGACTCGGCTGGCGAGCGGTGTTTTGGTTCAACATCCCTTTCGGGCTAATCGGCCTTGTTTGGGCGTGGATCATTCTCCGCCCCAACGCTGCCCGCCTGAGAAGGGAACCCTTCGACTATCTTGGTGCATCACTCTCAACTGCGGCTCTCGGCGGCTTCGTCCTAGCATTGTCAGAAGGCGGCTCTCTAGGCTGGTCCAGCGCTCCCGTGATTTCCGGTCTCGCACTGTTTGCCATTTCCGCGCCACTGTTCCTCGTCGTCCAGGCCCGGCGTAGACATCCCTTGCTGAACCTAGATCTGTTTTCGAATTGGGGTCGCTCGATGGCCTATCTTGCGCTTTTTCTCATGTCGATGGCCTACTTCGCTGTGGCCCTGCTCATGTCGCTCTACCTTCAAGCTGCATCCGGGATGACGCCCTACCAAGCAGGGCTGCACGTCTTGTATGTCGCGTTGGCTATGGCTATAACGGCGCCGATGGCCGGTAGGCTCCTCGCCCGATTCAGTGCGCGCGCGATTTCCTCCACCGGATTGGCGTTAACGGCAATAGGGTTGTTCGCACTGGCAGGGGCCATCAACCCCGCCATGAACAGTGTCGTCCTCGCTTCCTGCCTTCTCCTCATTGGGGCAGGGGTGGGCCTGTTTACGACTCCAAACACCCGCGCCATCATGGGATCGGTTTTGGCCCACCGTCGCGGGATCGCCAACGGGGTACGTCAGACCGCTCAAAACGCAGGCTTTGCGATAAGTACTGCGATGGCACTGGCTATTGTGACCAGTGGCCTACCTAGCCCGACCAAACAGGCGGTTTACACAGGCACGGTCTCCGGTCTGGATTCGGACACTGTCACGGCTTTCAGTAGCGGCTTCAAGTGGGCGTTGCTTGCCCTCGGGACGACCTGCGTCTTGGCTTTGATTGCATCTCTGAGTCGCGGTCAAGACACTATTCGATGCGCCGAGACGGATTGACTTGTCGGCGGTGCGCGCGGATGGAGAGCAATGATCAGAACCTGTGGATGGTTCTCGGCGAGGCGGCGTGAGTGGGCGCACCTTCCCGGGAATGATCTGAAATTCCATCAGCTCTGATCAGGACCGGCGTTGGCGCGCTGGTTCGGGAAGGTACGCCCATGCTCACGGTAGTTCAGGATCAGCAATCCTCCAACGACGACAGCGGTGTTGGTCGGTCGTTGCTTGACGAGATCGTTCGCGACGGTGCCCGGCAGATGCTCGCGGCGGCGTTGGCCGCCGAAGTCGCCGCATACATCGAGCAGTTCGCCGAGCATCTCGATGAGCACGGCCGGCGGCTGGTGGTCCGCAACGGCTATCACCACGAGCGTGACGTGCTCACCGCGGCGGGGGCGGTGACGGTGACCGCACCGCGGGTCAACGACCGCCGTGTCGACGCCGAGACCGGTGAACGGCAACGGTTTTCCTCGGCGATCCTGCCGGCGTGGTCACGCAAGTCCCCGCAGATGACCGAGGTGTTGCCGCTGCTGTACCTGCACGGGCTGTCCAGCGGCGACTTCGGTGCGGCGTTGGAGCAGTTCCTCGGCACTGGTGCCGGGCTGTCGGCCTCGACGATCACCCGGCTGACCGCGCAATGGCAGGACGAGGCGAAGGCCTTCGCCGACCGGGATCTCTCGGGCACCGATTTCGTGTACCTATGGGTCGACGGCATCCATCTCAAGGTCCGCCTGGAGCAGGAGAAGCTGTGCTTGCTCGTGATGATCGGCGTCCGCGCCGACGGCCGCAAGGAGCTCGTCGCGCTCACCGATGGGTTCCGGGAGTCCACAGAGTCGTGGGCTGATCTGCTGCGCTCATGCCGACGCCGCGGGATGACCGCCCCGGTGCTGGCCGTCGGTGATGGGGCGCTGGGGTTCTGGAAGGCACTGCGGGAGGTGTTTCCGGATACCCGTGAACAGCGCTGCTGGTTTCACAAGCAGGCCAATGTGCTTGCTGCGCTGCCCAAGTCGGCTCATCCAGGTGCGACCGCGGCGATGCGGGAAATCTACAACGCCGAGGACATCGACAAGGCCCAGGTCGCGATCAAGGCCTTCGAGGTAGATTACGGCGCGAAGTACCCCAAGGCGGTCGCCAAGATCGTCGACGACGCCGACGTGCTCCTGGAGTTCTACCGGTACCCGGCCGAGCACTGGATCCACTTGCGCACTACGAATCCGATCGAATCGACGTTTGCGACCGTGCGGTTGCGAACCAAGGTCACCAAGGGCCCTGGGTCACGCGCAGCGGGGATTGCCATGGCCTACAAGCTGATCGACGCCGCACAAGCCCGCTGGCGGGCGGTCAACGCCCCCCATCTGGTCGCGCTGGTCCGTGCCGGCGCGGTGTTCCACAAAGGCAAGCTGCTCGAACGACCCATCGACATCTCACCCGCTGAGCCCGACGAATCAAGCGAAACGGAGGTCGCCTGAAACACCCTCATCCACAGGTCTTGACAATATCTCGCGGATGGATTCCTCGGGCACCTACCGTCATGATTGATTTCGACTCCGCGTATGCAGATTAGGGGGACGACCGCCCCAGATGGACGGTGATTGCGGGGGCTGGCTGCGAGCGGGAGTATGGACATTGAGTCTTTGCATTTACTGCATTGTCCCTATTTGTGCTGGCAGTGCCGCCAAACGGCGCACAGTCACGGCACTCCTTGCCGATAACTTATATTATGTCATTCCAGCGGTGAAAGTGACTGCACCGCAACGAAATACATGCACAGTGAACGTGTATTGTCAGTATCGAACGGCAATGTTCGCTACCAGAGTGAGAGCGGACGTCCTGCAGCCTCGGCCGCAGCGATGCGCTCGTCGATGACGTCGACTCCTACGTTCTGTTCGATACCGACCCGGATCGCGGCAGCGATCGCGCGAGTGCGACCCGCGGGTCCCCGAACGTCAGCGAGTGGGCTGGCGATGTTGCGTCGCCGGAGTTCGTATTCGCTGCGGTTGCTGCGATTGGTTCCCAACCGCATATGTGCCGGATTGGTGCAGCCGGCGAAGTCGCACTGATGACAAAGCACCGCGTCATCGGTGTTGGACCAGCCCAACCGCGAGATGACGCCGTATTCGAACTGGTACGCGAACAAATGCGCCGGCACGCTCCCGCGCCGCGACGGCCCGGGCAGGCTCGCCGCCCGGAAAGAACCATGCCCGGTCGACGACACCCCGCCGATCCACGGCCAGCACTGATCCGGCGGCGAAAGCGTTTGGATTCGAACCGAGAAATGACGGCAGGATCGTCGAGCCAAGAACGCCACAGACGTTCGGCAATGCGTACAGGCTGGGGCTGCCCGATCAACGTCATCTGGAACGCCGGTGGCGCGGGAGTGCTGTCGGGCATGCCGGGCAGCGGCAATGAGGCATCGCTCACGAACGTCATCGCCTGCTCCTGGCACTCGATCCGGACTGTTACCCGAGCTGACTGTAGGAGCGTGCACCGACAGGACCATTCCCTGCGCCGGCCTCGGACGGACTTGGGTAACAGCTCCAGCGAGTGATGGCGGCATCGAGCACACTCAGCCCACCTGCTCTGCCAAAGCGTGCAACGCTGGGCCCCGAATGCGGTTGCCGCGAAGTTGCTCTGCCAGAATTAGTAGGATGACCGACAAAAGCGGCAAAAGCAAAGATGTGATTGCAGTAGGTTCCTGCGTGCGAATCACGGTGTCAGACTCCGATGCCGGTGGCAGCGTGACATGCACCGGTGTGGTGATCGAGGACTACGAGGACATGGTCATCGACCGCGGTTCGGTGGGGCGGGACTGGGCTCCGGTGCAGCGGTGGGCGATCGCACTCGACGACGGACGACTGATCTTCGCGAACGACGAAGACCTGGCAGCTACAGACTAGGTCGGGTGGGCAGCGAGTCAGCGGCAGCTATTTTGAACTCGACCGGAACCTGAGCGGTAACAGCCTCACGCGCTGCTGCGGAACGACCGCGTTCGGCGGCTTCACGCCGATCCGTTCACAGAAGAACGCCGCCGATACGCCCGCCACCTGGGAAGAGCATTCCCCGTTGTTCAAACAGATCATGCCTAACTAGCTGCCGGCAGAACTCTCGACAGCAATCCATGCCTTGTGCGATTCTCGGTGGAATCCGTAATTGCACTGCAGCGTCAGTGATCGTGATCGATTGCCTCGGCGGGCGCGAATCCAAGATGTGTCCTTGCGAGGGTTGGTGAAGGGACTAGTCAGAACGAGTCGGCTGCCGCTCGGGCTGGAGGTCGTCAAGAGTCAGGTCATGGGGTAGGCCAGCGGCGTGCGCGATATCAGCGATTCGAAGAAGGTCCGCGTCGTCCTCGAGTAGGATTTCCAATGCAGTCTTGGCGAGTACTGCCGACCACCCGAGAGCCATCTCGAAGTCGTTTGGAGGAGTTTCCGAGCGAGGGTGAGGATGCAATGTGATTGCTCCGGTCTTTGCGTCAACTGATGCGTGCTCCGCGATAGTTGCGCCCGAGATGTGCACTGCGACAGTTAGGCCGCGGTACACCGTGTATAACAACCCGCTCTTGTCGAACCTCTTGCAGATTGACTCGAACGAGGGCAACAACTCTGCTTTAGGAAGTTCAAGCAAGGGGCGGAGCTCGGCGGGAATCTCAGCAGCGTGCGGTTCCAGTCCCTTCAGCATGCGGCTATGCGATTTGTCGATGGTATTACTGATGATGGCTTCAGAGCCTTCGGTCAGAACTATCCACTGTGAAATCAATGCATGTTCGAACGCCACACGGACATTCGCCAGAGCGGCAAAGCTGTGTCCACGATCGTGTAGCAACAAACTTGCGCCGACCTGAGTCAGCGAATACCGCGCGAACGAGTAGACCGCTTGGAAGCGCGAACTGTTGAGGGAGGGCACCGCCAATGTCTTCGGGGCCCGCTTATCCAAATCCAGTGTCCTACGCGCTGCCTCCAACCACCGATCGGTGTCGTCCATAGGTTTCGTCTCCCGAGAAGCGCTGTCGAGGGTTAAGTCGAACCCAACGGATGGGAAGTCGACGATTCGAAGTGACAATGTTGACACGCTCCCTCCAGATTGAGATCAAGCGCCCCGTCCCTGGCCGAAAGCGCGGAGCAGTGTCCACGCTGAAGAACGTGACCGCCAGGCCATCACCTCCGCCGACAAGGCCCTCGAACGGATCGACACCGGGCAGCAGAAACTCACGGGCCAAGACACCACGATTGTGGGCGAGCAGGCACGCCGCCTGGACCTCACTCCCGAACAAACAATCGCCGAAACCTCACAGCGCGAAAAGCCGAACGCAGGCAAGGACACAGCGCAGCCCGAGGCGAGGAACGCGACAACCGCGCCATGATGCTCGCCCGCCAACGCGAACAGTCCGATCAGCAGAAGCAACGCGGCCCCGACATCGAACGCTGACGGACACCTAGGGTCCAGTACGCGAAAGAAACCTTCCGGTCCGTAATCGCGACCGGTCCGTAAGGATGTTCGGCAAGGCTTTGATCGATCGGGTTTTGAGGCACCGGTGTCGCCGAGCCGCGGCGCGAAGCAATGCGCCGGGAGGCCACGCATATTTATGCGCCACGCATCGGGTCTGCCAGGGCTCGATGCCTAGTTTCCTTCGTCGCTAGTGCTCGTTGCAGGGGTTGGAAGAAGGAATTTCCGCAAAAGCTTGAGCTGTTGCAAGATTTCGTCGTACGTCACAATCTTCACGCTCCGCGAATTCGCTCGATACATCTCGAACGATTTTTGCTTGTCAGGGTGGTCTAGGGATGCTGTGTGCCCGACGACGACGAAGCACGACAGCGCATATGCCTCCAGATCCGACCGCGTAGCAAATTTCAGGTGCGCGAAGCTCGTCATCAGTTGATACGCCTGATCCATCACTTGTGTGACTGCGCCGGCTAGGTCGATGGACGGACCGAACACTCCCCCTCGATACTCTCTAGTGGCTAGCAGCGGCGTCGACGGTTTCTTGATCTCCACCAGAGCAACATTGTTGGTCAGCGGGTTCTTGTAGAGGAAGTCCGCGATCTTGCCGCCGCTACCTGCGAATCCGACACCGCCGACAGACGCACTTGACTGAAAATTAACCATCGGTGTGCCAAACACCTGCTGAAGAGCAAAGGCATTGTCACCGAAGAAGGTCTGCCAATGCCCCTCATCCGTGCTCCGGGTTAATGCCTCCTCGTAGGACTGAATGAGCCGATCGAGGTTCACTAGCTCCACGTCACGATGGAGCTTCAGAAACTTCTCCGGCCGTGTCCGTGCCAGTGCAGCGGACTCCGATGCGAAAGCCTCGATCAGCTCGTCCTGCTCGCTCTCGGTCAGCTCCTTGACGCCATCGGCCGCCTTCGTCAGTACCTTCGACACCGGGTGGCGACCAAGGCTGTACACCGCTGGCTCTAGCCCCAGCACAGAAGCCAGTTTGTTGTGAACGAAGGCATCTTTAACTCGCGCAGCCCCGTCGCTGCCGCGCCTGTTGATCCGCTGGATCTCAGAATAGATCGCCTCAAATGTATCCAGACCCAGCAGCAGTCGTTTCCCGTCCACTACGACCATGTCCCCGCCGGTGAACGAGATTTCCTCGCACTTGGTGTGCTTCTCGATCAGCCGCACTAGTCGATGACAGTCCTTGAGCAGCCCCAGGCCATATTTGTAGTCTTGGACGAATCCGGGTGGCAACGCCTCGAGGAGTATCTCTTGCAAATCAGCATTCTCGAAGTCCCCGGGCACATCTAGCGTCAATGTGCGAATCTTCGTGTACTTCGGACCTAGGAATTTTTCTGTGCCATCAATCGTGTTGATCGGGAAAATGCGCAGCACCGAATTTTCCGGAGATTCCCGCGTGAGGTTAAGTATCCGCACCTCACGGCTAAGACTCGTATCATCACCAGGATTTGGGATCGTGACCAAAAATCCGTCGAGGTCATCGCCGACATATCGTTCATCAAGCTTGCTCTTGCCGTCTTGGTTAGCTCCGAATCTCACAAGGTGAGTGTCCCATTAACCGCGGCCAGAAATCTGAGGTGCCGGTACGCACTAGGCACAGTAGGGAATCCGAATCCTCAGGTTTCATGCGATGGACGGTGGCGGGACGAAATCGTCGGGCCACTGAGTCGACAGATCGTAAGTAATCTTTCGTAGACCAGCATCGGTCAGGTTCGCGCCCTTCAGATTCGCGCCGGTCAGATTCGCGCCGCTCAAGAACGCGCGGGTCAGGTTCGCGTCGGCTAGGTTTGCGCTTGTCAGGTTCGCGCCGACCATAAATGTGCTTGTCAGATTTGCGCCGGTGAGTTTCGCGCCGGTGAGTTTCGCGTTGCGCAGTTTCGCGCCGGTCAGATTCGCACTGCTCAAGTGTGCACTGCTCAAGTTTGTGTTGGTCAGGTTCGCGCCGGTGAGCGTCGCGCCGAACAGACTCGTGTTGCCCAGATTCGCACCGTTCAAGTGCGCGCTGGTCAGGTTCGCGTTGAACAGGTTCGCGCCACCCAGGTCAGCGTTGGTCAGGTCCGCTTCGGTCAGGTCCGCGCCGGGCATGAACGCTTCGGTCAGGTTCGCGCCACACAGGTCCGCGTCGGTCAGGTTCGCGGCGCGCAGGTCCGCGCGGGTCAGGTTCGCGGCGCGCAGGTCTGCGTCGGTCAGGTTCGCAGCGCGCAGGGACGCGCTGCCCAGGTCTGCGTCGGTCAGGTTCATGCCTTGCAGTTTCGCGCCAGACAAATCGAAGTCACATGCGACCCATCGATCGTTACCTCGGGTTCTCACCCTGATCGAGTTGATGATCGCTGTTCGTACGTGACGTTCTTCGCGGTCGACCGACATCGGGAGAGATGGGGGCGAAGTGGGGTGTAGTCGAGGGTGGCCGGCAAGGGTACGACCGACTGGTTTCACTACGCGTCGCGGCTCAGGTTTGAGGGGTGGGCGATCGGTGCGGAGATACGCGCAGAGGAGATCGATACAAACTTGCCGTTCGTCGCCGTTTCCGAAGTCGTGCCAATCGTCGGCAAGTGATGCGAGGGCATACACACCAGCAAGTCGGATAGCGGCGGAATCCTGCCCGAGTTGTTCGGCGCCGGTCGTGTACCGATCGCGGAGACCACTGCTCTGCTCGAGCAGATGCGTTGATTCGGTGGATACTTGCTTGCGGTAAGCGAGGAACGCGGCACCACCCAAACCGATGATGCCCACGAGCGTGACCGTTGTTCGGGCGGCATTGAACCACTGATCTCCGGTCAGGAAAAACCCGTCCTGCCACACCCACAGACTGGCTTGAAGTCGCGCGAAAGTGATGAGCAATGCCGAGCCAGCCGCAGTCGTGGCCACAGTGCCGAATAGCACCCATCCACGCAGAGTCGATGGCTGTATGCGAACGACACCGCGCTTCTTCGCCTGTTTCATACCGGACATCATCTACTGCGTGGCATGGAGTTAGGTGTTTATGACAGCTTGAGTCGAGACCACCGAGACGGCCAGACCCAGACCCATCTGCGACTCGCCGGACCGATGATGACGGTTTGAGCTAAGCCACCTCAGTGTTGTGGCACCTGGCTTGTTCGGATGCCAGCACCTGCTGGAGGGCAGTGGCGGAGACTCGAATGGAGTTGTTCGCCTGCATTCGACGTGACGCCCGGATCGAGGGGTGTTCGATCCGGCAGTTGGCCCGCCGCCACCAGGTCGGTCGGGCAACGGTGCGGATGGCGTTGGCGCAGGCGGAGCCGCCACCAAGAAAAGTTGCGGTGCGTTGTTCGCCGAAGCTCGACCCGTTCAAAGCCGCGATCGACGCCATGCTCACCACTGATATCGAGGCACCATGAAAGCAGCGCCACACGGCCCGCCGAATCCTTGCCAGACTTGCCGATGAACATGGAGCGCAGCACCTTTCGTATTCAACGATGCGTGACTACGTGCGGTTTCGTCGGGCATAGATCGACGTCGAGGCCGGACGCCGAATCGAAGTATTCGTCCCGCAAGAGCACGCACCCGGTGCCGAAGCAGAAGTCGATTTCGGTGAAGTGTGGGTGTTCTTGGCTGGGGTGAAAACGAAATGCCACATGTTCGCCTTCCGACTCCCACACTCGGGAAATCCGTGCACCGCGTGTACTCGAAACTCCGCTGCGCTCCGTTCTGTGAAAAACGAGCACTAGGCACTCACTCGGCTGAGCCCTCAGCGTTGTCGTCGACTACATCGGTTTCATCGTCCGCGATTCCTGCGAGTTTGGCTGTGTCGAAGGCGGACATGGCTGTTGCGAGTCCTGCTAGTGTGGCGGCGCGGGAACCATTTGCGCCAGTTCGAGCGCTACGCCGTACCCACAGTTCCGCGTTTGGATCACCCGGTAACGCAGTTGCAGCCATGACTTCCACACTGTCCAGCACTTCCGACGAATCAACAGACAGAACTCCCGAAAAACACAGATTTTTTGTGTGTTCACTCGTCGTGGCAGTTGAATCGACGGCGCTGATATCAACTTTTACGGGGACTGTGAAACGTGCAGTCCACCCGCCGTTGCTGCCACGGCCGGCTCCTTCGCTGAACTGCCATCCGTCAGACGGCCTATCCGCGCTGACGACATAGGCTCGAAAAACATTAGTGGGGAGTGCTGATTGTTCGGGATCTAGGGGATAGCCCTCTAGCCAGGCATGCAACATGTCGGCCAGATTCTGTTGATCGGTTTGGTTGAACCACCGGGAGAGGATTTCGTTGGATACGGGAGCCCATTGGTTGGCGAAATGCTGTTCAAGGATAGGTAAAGTGGTTACGTAGTGCACACGATCTGGTATCCCGCTGTTCGTCAGTTCATCGGTAAGCTCGTCGTTGAAATTGATCGGACAATCCGTCTTCGATCCGAGGTTCTTCCCTGTCCAATTTTTGCCCGAGGGGCCAAAATCCTTGTTGTTCGTACTGACGAACCAAACCTCGGCGTCCGGATTGGTCTTCGCAACCTCCATGACGGTCAACCAAATCAGAGTGTCTCGGTACCCGTCTTAGGAATCTGTCTGGGGTCCGAGGAACCAGCGAGGTAAGGGGCGCGCCGGTCGGCTGAGCGTTCTGCGATTTCGATATGTGGGATATTTGGCATGGGAACAATAGCGAACCCTAGCGAGGCCAGACGTTCGCGAAGCGCGTCCGGGTAGGACTCCATCTCGGCTTGGATTTTCGCCTCGATGGCCTCCTTTTCTCTGTTCATCCCGAACTCGCCTACTTTGAGGTTTGACACGGCAACTGCGGTCACACCCCACGCTCGGCGAACTACCTTGACGGACTCCATGTAGACGACTTCAGGAACTACCAGCTTGACGCCCCACGTCTCTGCATTGTCCGACAGAGATTTAAAGTAGCGATGGCGTAGCGACGGAGTGGAATACAAGATATTGGTGTCGACCACGATGATGTTCTGCGTCTCCGTCATAGAAGATATTGTGACGGTGCGTGCCGACTAGGTTGGGAACTACCCCAGCGACGCTAGGCGCTCGGCCACCTTCGGTGTCCCCCGAAATGAACTCCGCTGCGCTCCGTTCTGTGAAAAGCATTGATTTGTTTTCACTTCTGGCTTTCCAGATTCTCGTCGGCGGTGACCTGCGCGCAACCCCTGGCGGCGCAAGCGCCGGCCGATGGCTCCGAGAAATTTTCGCCACTCGCAAGCTCCCGTCAAAATTTTCTCGGCCCAGGGGTGGCACTCCGGCCCCCTCGTGCCGACGCGATTCTCCTTTGCCAGAAGGCGAAAAAAATTGGCGGGGCACGGGGCCCGGTCACTTTCACAGCAAGGGGAACGACATGCAGAACATCCGTTTGAGGACCGCCACCGACGTCTTGGCCGCAATCCCGGCATTGCTCGGATTCGTCCCCGCCAATTCCGTCGTGATGATCGCTCTCACCGGATCACCGGCCACCCTCGCGTTTGTCGCCCGCACCGATGTCATCGGTGCCGACGCGGCAGCCGACTACAGCACCGCACTCGAGCAAGCCGCAGCCACATCCGTTATCTGGGTTGTCATTGGCACCGGTCCGGTAGCCGCCGCCGGACTTGACCAGATCGAGGCAGCTCAGCGCGAGCTCGACAGCATGGGAATCCGCAGCATCCGCACTCTTGTCGCGGAGTCTCTCGAGGTCGGAGCGGGGTGGTTCGACACCAACGGCGAGGTGCCCGACCAGCAATGCATGTTCTGCGCCTCATGCCATTAGTTGCTCTGTCGCGGGTTCGCTTTGGCCACTGAGCCTGGCATCTTCGTTTTGTCCGTGTTTGCCGGCTGGGTCAGGGGCTCCTCCGAAGGCGTTTGTGTGAAATGTCGTCCCCATCGGGGACGCCTCAACCCCGAGCCTTCAGCGCCGCCCGCGCCGCATTGAACCCACCCATCCCGTGGACCCCGCCGCCCGGCGGAGTCGCGGACGAGCAGAGGTACACGCCCGGAACCCCGGTGGCATAGGGGTCGAGCCCGAACCGGGGGCGCGCGATGATCTGCCGCGCAGTGTTCGCCCCCGCGGAGATGTCGCCGCCCACATAGTTGGGGTTGTACGCCTGCATCTGCGGCACATTGCGCACGTGGACGCCCACGATCCGGTCCCGGAACCCCGGCGCAAACCGCTCGATCTGACGCGTGACTACATCGGTCGCGTCGCCCGGATAGCCATGCGGCACATGCGCATACGCCCACACGGGATGGATGTCTCCGACGGAACGGGAAGGGTCGGCCAAGAACTGCTGGCCCAACAGAATGAAGGGCTTGTCCGGCATCTGACCCCGAACGGTCTGACGTTCGACAGCAGCAGTTTGCGATATCGTCCCGGACAGGTGCAGGGTGCCGGCCTTGCGGGCATGCGGATTCGTCCACGGCACGACGCTTCCGTCGGAGTCACCGCGCACGGCGTAGTCGACCTTGTAGGCGGCGGTGCCGTAGCGGAATTTGCGGTAGGCCCGGGCAATGAGATCAGGCTGCCGGCCGTCGAGCAGGCGCCCGGCCGCATCGGGTGCGATGTCGAGCATGACGATGTCGTAGTCGGCGATCTGGGAGTAGTTGGTGACCCAGTTCCCGGTTTCGATGGTGCCACCGAGGCTGCGCAGAATCGAGGCGAGCGCGGCTGCAATTGACCCCGAACCACCTTGTGCCACAGGCCAACCGTGAGCATGGGCTCCAGCAGTGAGCATCGAGCCGACAGCGCTGGACAGGGGAAGGGTGAGCGTCCCGAACATGTGCGCCGCGACGCCACCGAAGAGCGCCCGCGCTTGTGGCGTCTTGAACATCCGCGCGAAACCCGTCGCGGGAAGCAGAGCGCCCGTCCCGAAACGCGCGAGCATCAGCGGGTGCTTCGGAACGTGCACGATCGGCTTGAAGACGTCCTGCACCAACTCGTCGAAGTTCTCGGAGAGGTATCCGAAGACGTCGAGCCACCTCTTACCGTCGACACCCAGTCCCTCAGCGGTCCGGTTGATGTCGCGCCACAGAACCCCGGCGGTGCCGTCGTCGAGTGGATGGACCAGTTGGATCTCGGGCCACAGCCACGTCAGGCCGTGCTTGGCGAGCCCGAATTCGCGGTCGAGTTCCTTGAAGTAGGGAGACGCCAAAGCTGTGGGATGGAAGGCGGAGCAATCGTCGTGGACGAGTCCGTCGACTATGTATTCGCTACTGCGGGTGCCACCGCCGATCTTGTCCGCACCCTCGATGACATGGACGTCGATTCCTGCGCGGGCGAGTTCGATCGCCGCCGCGAGACCGTTGGGGCCACTGCCCACCACTACTGCTGTTGTCATTTGCGCTTCGCCACCCGTCTTCTCAGGTGTGAGCCTACGGAAATTACAGCGATGGCATTCTGCGAGCAAACAATTCAGGCCTAGACCTTGGTTGATCGATCAACTTTTGTTACAGTTCGAGGCGCACTGGCCGCAGCTGATTCTTATCGCTGCGGCCAGTTGTTGCATTCATCGCCCATCGCGCCTGTTTCCTGCGGATTCGGTATCCTGTGAATCGGAACTTCTCTGCACAGACGCAGCTCCGAAATCTGTCGAGGGGCCTTCTGGCTCCCTGCATCGCCGCAGTTCAGAGCAATTATAGGGCTACCTTAGTTGCGCCCGTGCCGGGGTTCTGAATTATCGTTTTCGTTACACGGTTGACTCACAAAAGTTTCAACCGACCGAAGACTCACGTCGCCGGGTGCCAGAACGCACACCATCGCGTCTGCGCAGGGCGGCTACTTCGGTGGTACCGAACACATCGTCGTGTCGGTGCTTTGAAGGACTTGCATTGCAAGTTGATGGCCATCAGCGCTGCTGGTCGTCGGTGCATCTTTATGGCATACGAAGGCTGGGTATGAAGCAACTTCCAGGCCCCCAGGGCCTCTATCACCCGTCCAATGAGCACGACTCCTGTGGAGTCGCATTTGTTGTCGACATGCATGGTCGCCGCAGCAGGGACATCGTCGAAAAGGCGATCACCGCTCTGGTCAACCTCGAGCATCGCGGCGCTGCCGGATCAGAACCCAACACGGGTGACGGTGCGGGCATTCTGCTGCAGGTTCCCGACAAGTTCTTCCGAGCTGTCGTGGACTTCGCGCTGCCCGCCGAAGGCGCGTACGCAACCGGTATCGCATTCCTCCCGCAGGGCGATGCCGATGCACACGAGGCTGCTGCTGCAGTCGAGAAGATCGTCGTCGAAGAGGGCCTGAAGGTTCTCGGCTGGCGCGAGGTCGGAACCGACGACTCATCGCTGGGCGCACTGGCGCGCGACGCGATGCCGACGTTCCGTCAGATCTTCATCGGCTCCGAGGGTGACAAGTACACCGGCATGGATCTCGAGCGTCGTGCATACGTGGTGCGTAAGCGCACCGAGCACGAACTCGGCTCCGAAGGCGCCGGCAAGGGTGGCCCGGGTAGCGAGACCGTGTACTTCCCCAGCCTGTCCGGCCAGACGTTCGTCTACAAGGGCATGCTCACCACCCCGCAGCTCAAGGGTTTCTACCTCGACCTGCAGGACGATCGTGTCGAGAGCGCACTGGGCCTGGTCCACTCGCGCTTCTCCACCAACACGTTCCCGTCGTGGCCGCTGGCGCACCCGTTCCGCCGGGTCGCTCACAACGGTGAGATCAACACCGTCACGGGCAACGAGAACTGGATGCGCGCTCGCGAGTCCCTCATCGACAGCGACGTCTTCGGTGGCCGCGAGAACCTGGACAAGATCTTCCCGATCTGCACCCAGGGTGCCAGTGACACCGCTCGTTTCGACGAGGTGCTCGAGATGCTGCATCTCGCCGGCCGCAGCCTGCCGCACGCAGTTCTCATGATGATCCCCGAAGCCTGGGAGAAGCACGAGAGCATGGACCCCGCTCGTCGGGCGTTCTACGAGTACCACTCGGCTCTCATGGAGCCCTGGGACGGACCGGCGTCGGTGTGCTTCACCGACGGCACCGTCATCGGCGCCGTGCTGGACCGCAACGGTCTGCGTCCGTCGCGTCTGTGGATCACCGAAGACGGCCTCGTCGTCATGGCGTCGGAGGTCGGCGTTCTGCCGATCGATCCGTCCACCGTGGTCCGCAAGGTCCGCCTCCAGCCCGGCCGCATGTTCCTCGTGGACACCGCGCAGGGCCGGGTCATCAGCGACGAGGAACTGAAGAACGAACTCGCTGCCGAGCACCCGTACCAGCAGTGGATCGACGAAGGTCTGATCCACATGGACGACCTGCCGGACCGTCCGTACACGTACATGTCGCACGAGCGCGTCGTGCTGCGTCAGCAGCTCTTCGGTTTCACCAACGAAGAGGTCAACCTGCTGGTCAAGCCGATGGCACTCTCCGGTGCCGAGGCACTGGGCTCGATGGGTACCGACACTCCGATCGCCGTGCTCTCGTCACGTCCACGGATGCTGTTCGACTACTTCTCGCAGCTCTTCGCTCAGGTCACCAACCCGCCTCTCGACGCGATCCGTGAAGAGGTTGTCACCAGCCTCGGCGCGACCATCGGCCCCGAGGGTGACCTGCTGCACCCGAATGCGGACTCCTGCAAGCAGATTGCGCTCCCGCAGCCGATCCTGCACAACGACGACCTGTCGAAGCTCGTTCACGTCAACGACGACGGCGAATTCCCGGGCTTCCGCAGCGTCGTGATCCGCGGCCTGTACCCCGTCAAGGAAGG
This sequence comes from Rhodococcus sp. 008, assembly GCF_001682295.1. Lineage (NCBI taxonomy): Bacteria > Bacillati > Actinomycetota > Actinomycetes > Mycobacteriales > Nocardiaceae > Rhodococcus > Rhodococcus sp. 008. Next base: position 2,297,571 of record NZ_CP012749.1, read on the forward strand.
CGGCGACGGTATCCGTCGTGCGCTCGAGGGCATCAAGTACCAGGTCTCGCAGGCAATCGAGGGTGGCGCACGCATCGTCGTGCTCTCGGACCGTGAGTCCACCGAGGACTACGCGCCGATCCCGTCGCTGCTCCTCACCTCGGCCGTGCACCACCACCTGGTTCGTGAGAAGTCGCGCACCAAGGTCGGTCTCATCGTCGAGGCCGGCGACGCCCGCGAGGTGCACCACATGGCGCTCCTCATCGGCTTCGGTGCCGCAGCGGTCAACCCGTACATGGCTTTCGAGACCATCGACGAGTTCCTGCAGAACGGCGAGCTCGAGGGTCTGACCCTCGAGAAGGGCATCGCGAACTACATCAAGGCAGCCGGCAAGGGTGTCCTGAAGGTGATGTCCAAGATGGGCATCTCGACGCTCGCGTCGTACACCGGTGCTCAGTTGTTCCAGGTCATCGGCCTCTCGCAGGAGCTGACGGACGAGTACTTCACCGGTCTGCAGTCGCAGCTCGGTGGCATCGGCCTCGACCAGATCGCAGCCGACGTCCAGGCACGTCACGCCGTCGCATACCTCGATCGCCCCGAAGAGCGCGCTCACCGCGAGCTCGAGGTCGGCGGCGAGTACCAGTGGCGTCGTGAAGGCGAGTACCACCTGTTCAACCCGGACACCGTCTTCAAGCTCCAGCACGCAACTCGCACAGGTCAGTACGAGGTGTTCAAGGAGTACACGACCATGGTCAACGACCAGTCGGAGCGCCTTGCCGCTCTGCGTGGTCTGTTCGACTTCAACATCGGCAAGCGGCCGTCGATCTCGATCGACGAGGTCGAGCCGGCCAGCGAGATCGTCAAGCGTTTCTCGACGGGTGCGATGAGCTACGGCTCCATCTCCGCCGAGGCTCACGAGACTCTCGCCATCGCGATGAACCGTCTGGGCGCCCGCTCCAATTCCGGTGAGGGCGGCGAACATCCGTCGCGCTTCACGCCGGACGAGAACGGCGATCTGCGTCGCAGTGCCATCAAGCAGGTCGCGTCGGGACGCTTCGGTGTCACCTCGCACTACCTGAGCAACTGCACCGACATCCAGATCAAGATGGCGCAGGGAGCCAAGCCCGGTGAGGGCGGCCAGCTTCCGGCTCACAAGGTGTACCCGTGGGTGGCCGAGGTTCGGCACTCCACGCCTGGCGTCGGCCTGATTTCGCCGCCGCCGCACCACGACATCTACTCGATCGAGGATCTCGCTCAGCTGATCCACGACCTGAAGAACGCCAACCCGCAGGCCCGCATCCACGTGAAGCTGGTCTCCGAGGTCGGCGTCGGAACCGTCGCGGCCGGTGTCTCCAAGGCACATGCCGACGTCGTTCTGATCTCCGGTCACGACGGTGGCACCGGTGCCACCCCGCTGACCTCCGTCAAGCACGCGGGCGCACCCTGGGAACTCGGCCTCGCCGAGACCCAGCAGACGTTGCTGCTCAACGGTCTCCGTGACCGCATCGTCGTGCAGGTCGACGGCCAGCTCAAGACGGGTCGCGACGTCGTCGTCGCTGCCCTGCTCGGCGGCGAGGAGTTCGGTTTCGCCACCGCACCGCTGGTTGTCTCGGGCTGCATCATGATGCGCGTCTGCCATCTCGACACCTGCCCCGTCGGTGTCGCGACGCAGAACCCGTTGCTGCGTCAGCGTTTCAGTGGCAAGCCGGAATTCGTCGAGAACTTCTTCATGTTCATCGCCGAAGAGGTTCGCGAGCTTCTCGCGGAACTCGGTTTCCGCACGCTGCTCGAAGCCGTCGGCCAGGTCGACATGCTGGACACCACGCGCGCTCTCGATCACTGGAAGGGAAGCAAGGCAGGCAATCTCGATCTGTCGCCGATCCTCACCCAGGTCGAGTCCGCGTTCATGGACCAGGACGTCCACTGCACCGGCACGCAGGATCACGGTCTCGACAAGGCGCTCGATCAGCAGCTGATCGTCTCGGCCCGCAACGCACTCGACAAGGGTGAGGCGGTCTCCTTCGAGTCCGCGATCACCAACGTCAACCGCACGGTCGGCACCATGCTCGGCCACGAGGTCACCAAGGCGTTCGGTGGAGAGGGCTTGCCCGAGGGCACCATCGACATCACGTTCACCGGTTCCGCCGGTAACAGCTTCGGTGCTTTCGTGCCCAGCGGTATGACCCTGCGCCTGCACGGCGACGCCAACGACTTCGTCGGCAAGGGCCTTTCGGGTGGACGCATCGTCGTACGCCCGCCGCTGGATGCAGCGGAAGGCTTTGTCGCCGAGGACAACATCATCGGTGGCAACGTCATCCTGTTCGGCGCCACCAGCGGCGAGGCTCTGCTTCGCGGTGTCGTCGGCGAACGCTTCGCAGTCCGTAACTCCGGCGCCACTGCCGTCGTCGAGGGTGTGGGCGATCATGGTTGCGAGTACATGACGGGTGGAAAGGTGGTCATCCTCGGAGCCACCGGACGTAACTTCGGCGCCGGCATGTCCGGTGGCGTCGCGTACATCTACAACCCCGACAAGGCATTCGAGAAGAACCTCAACACCGAACTGGTGGACCTCGAGGATCTTTCGGGCGACGACTTCACCTGGTTGAAGGGCGCCATCGAACGTCATCGCGACGAAACCGGCTCCGAGGTTGCAACGCGCATCCTCGCTGACTGGTCGCAGCAGGTGGGTCACTTCGCAAAGGTGATGCCCCGCGACTACAAGAAGGTTCTTTTGGCCATCGCGGCCGCAGAGAAGGATGGCAAGAACGTGGACGAGGCAGTTATGGAGGCAGCTCGTGGGTGATCCAAGCGGCTTCCTGAAGCACACGTCGCGCGAACTTCCGGTTCGCCGGCCGGTGCCGTTGCGCCTGCTCGACTGGAAAGAGGTCTACGAGGAGTTCCCGAAGGAAACCCTCAAGACCCAGGCCAGCCGTTGCATGGACTGCGGAATTCCTTTCTGCCACAACGGTTGCCCTCTCGGAAACTTGATTCCCGAGTGGAACGACCTGGTCTACAAGGACCACTGGCACGACGCCATCGAGCGTCTGCACGCGACCAACAACTTCCCGGAGTTCACCGGTCGTCTGTGCCCCGCACCCTGTGAGGCGTCCTGTGTCCTGGGCATCAACCAGGATCCGGTCACCATCAAGCAGGTCGAGGTCGAGATCATCGACAAGGCCTTCGACGAAGGGTGGGTCAAGCCGGTTCGCGCCGCGCACGCCACCAACAAGAAGGTTGCGGTTGTCGGCAGTGGTCCGGCCGGTCTGGCTGCAGCGCAGCAGCTGACCCGCGCCGGTCACGCAGTGACGGTCTTCGAGCGGGCAGACCGCATCGGCGGCCTGCTGCGCTACGGCATCCCCGAGTTCAAGATGGAGAAGCGGCACATCGACCGCCGTCTCGAGCAGATGGAAGCCGAAGGCACCGTCTTCAAGACCAACGTCAATGTCGGCGTGGACATCACCGCGGACGAGCTGCGTGAGCAGTTCGACGCAGTGGTTCTGGCCGGCGGCGCCACGGCAGCTCGCGATCTTCCGATCCCGGGCCGCGAACTGGACGGCATCCACCAGGCGATGGAGTTCCTGCCGATCGCCAACCGCGTGCAGTTGGGTGACCTCGACGCTCCCACCATCACCGCTGAGGGCAAGAAGGTTGTCATCATCGGCGGCGGCGACACCGGAGCGGACTGCCTCGGCACCTCGCACCGTCAGGGTGCGGCCAGCGTCCACCAGTTCGAGATCATGCCGCGTCCGCCGGAGACTCGCGCCGAGCAGACTCCGTGGCCGACGTACCCGCTCATGTTCCGCGTGGCTTCGGCTCACGAGGAGGGCGGCGAGCGTCTGTTCTCCGTCAACACCGAGAACTTCGTCGGTGAAAACGGCAAGGTCACCGGACTCAAGGCTCACGAGGTCGAGATGAAGTCGGGTCGCTTCGAGAAGGTCGAGGGCTCGGACTTCGAGCTCGAAGCCGATCTCGTGCTCCTGGCCATGGGCTTCGTCGGTCCCGAGAAGCCGGGTCTGCTCACCGATCTCGGTGTCGACTTGAACGAGCGTGGCAACGTCGCCCGCACGTCGAAGTGGAACACCAACGTCGACGGCGTGTTCGTGGCCGGCGACATGGGCCGCGGTCAGTCCCTGATCGTCTGGGCCATCGCCGAGGGACGTTCCGCAGCAGCCGCTGTGGACACCTACCTCGAGGGTGTCACGGCCCTTCCGTCACCGATCCACCCGACAGCGGCTCCGCAGCGCTAGAGGCTCTCACAAAGCCGCACCCCACCGCATTCGGTGGGGTGCGGCTTTGTTTCTGCAAGCAATTCGCACGATCTGTAACAAACCTTCATCGATCGTGCATCGGACAGACACAACGCCCAGACAGTATGATTCCTGAGCATCGATAGTGGTGTATGGGTTGCTTCAGTTGAATCAGGGGAGTTTCATGCGTGCGAGGCGTCTCGTTGCGGTGTTGTCGGCACTTGCTGCGGCAGCAGTGGTACCGGTTGTCAGTGCTCCCGTGGCGTCGGCTGATCCCTGCCCGAGCCTGTACGTCGTGGCCATCCCGGGAACGTGGGAGCCCTCGGGCACCAGGCCCGGCGCCGGCATGCTCGCTCCGGTGACAAACGGGCTTCCGGGCTCCGTACGCACCGATTACGTCACCTACTCGGCGACGGCCTTCCCCTGGGAATCCAACGTCTACGCCAAGTCGAAGCAGCAGGCTGTCGACAATGCCCGCGGCATGATCGGCGCCATGGCCGCCTCGTGCGGTGACACTCGCTTCGCCATCGTCGGATACAGCCAGGGTGCCGACGCGGCAGGCGATCTCGCCGCCGAGATCGGAACCGGCATCGGCGTTGTCCCCCCGACTCGCGTCGAGGGCGTCGGCTTGCTGTCCGATCCCCGACGTTCCGAGTCCGACGTCCTGATCGGCCCCGCTGTCGGCGGTAACGGTGCCAGCGGCCCTCGCATCGGTGGATTCGGTTGGCTGTCAGGCAAAACGGTGACGCTCTGCGCGGTCGGTGACCTGTACTGCTCGACGCCGAAGGACGATTTCGTGATGCGTCTGGCCGGATTCATGGCTCAGGCGTCCGATCCCACTCCGGCCAGTGCGCTCGCGCTTCGCGACGAGGCCGCCGTGATCGTCAATGATCTGATCACCGCAGGCGGTCTCCCCGCTTTGATGGCCCAGCTCGATCCGGGCGCGAACTCGCGGCGCATCGATCAGTTGGTCGACTTCTACGGCTCGCAGGTCCACACCGACTACACGCGTTACGTCGTTGACGGCGCAGGCAATTCGGCTACATCCTGGCTGCACGGCTGGTTGGCCGGCAAGGCCTGATCAGCAGTACGTCTGCTCCGCCGTGTCGACGTAGATCTCGGCAATGCGCTGCGAGGACATCGGCGTGATCTGTGAGTACACCTCGCCGACGGAGTTGAACTCCGCCAGCACTTCGGACCGAGGCATACCGTCAGCGAGCGCCTTGCAGGTGCCGTCGGCGTAGAGGATCTCGGCGGAATCCATTCCGGCGGGCGGGATCCCGGCCAGACGCAGAGCGGCGATGTACCGTTGCCCCTTCTCGCCGGCGTTCGCGACGATCTCTTCCGGTGAGCGGGCGTCGATCGGTGCATTGGCCGCTGGCGCTACCGGTAGCGATACCGGCGGGGGCGTCGATTCGACGACGCTCGGCGCCGCTTCCGGAGTTGTTGCGGCGAGCGGGCTGGTCGGCAGCTCGGAAAGCGTACTGGGGGCAGTCGAACTCGACGTCGCCGCGACCGACGTGCTGGTGGCAGCAGAAGTGGATTCCGATGCGTCGCTGTCGGATTGGCTGCTGCAGCCGCTGAGGAGTAGGCCCGCTGCCGCGACGCAGAGGACCAGTCTGTTCGTGTTCATCACCCGTGAGTGTTACACACCGTACCGCTTATTTTGTCCGTTTTAAGGAAACTCCCTTTTGCCCTGTTTTTAAGTCGAAGTCCTGTGATATACATCTGTTCAGTTGTTACTTGTGAGTAGGAGCACACCGCAAAGACCTTGTCGGCGGCGGTCGAAACACAAGCAATGACTGCGAGTTTCGTCCCCCATCACATAAACGGCAGGGAGAAATCAGTGCAGAAATCTCACAAGAACGGCAACAGACGTCTCGGCACGCGCGTGGCCGTCATTGCAGGTACCGCAGGTGCGGTCCTCGCGTTCGCGGCGCCGATGGCCTCGGCTCAGGATCCGGTCGACAATTCGATACCCGGTGCCGCAGTGTGTCCGGCTACTGCCGAATCCTGTGTGTCGGTTGTGGTTCAGAGCGGAACCTTCGACAACAACGGCTTCAACCTCCCGATCGGAAAAGGCGACATGATCATCGCCGCCGAGGCCGGCTCCGGTGAAGGTGAGTCCACCGTTCTTCTCCCGCGCGACGACGGACACCACGGTGTCTACTCCAAGCCGTTGACCGTTCCGGGTGGAGTCCTCGGAATCGACCTGCCGTTCGGCAATCTGTTCGGCCTCGCCGCAGTCACCGCCGAGGTGGAGGCGACCGCTGCCCCGACCCTCAACGGCATCATCACCGACATGGATCTGAGCATCCCGGTGCGGATGAAGATCAACAACGCGTTCCTCGGCGACAACTGCTACCTGGGCTCCGCGGCTGCGCCGGTGAATCTTCGTCTCGCGCCTGACCCGTCGGTGGTACCGACCTACACGGTGCTCCCGGACAATGCACTGAAGGTGAGCCCGGTCGGGAACCAGGCCACCGGCTTCGCACTGCCCGCCGCCAGTGGTTGCGGACCGTTCGGAGTGCTGAACCCGATCGTCAACTGGCGAGCAAAGGTACCGGCCACGTCGGGAACCTCGCTCAGCACGATCTCCGACGCCTACCTGTACCCGGGCGGCCTCACCGGTAGCGATCCTCTCGACGATCTCGGCGGCGGAACAGGATCCAGCGGTTCCAGTGGCTCGAGCGGTTCGTCCGGAAGCTCCGGTTCCTGAAAAATCGGAAGCCTAGACGCAGCGGTGGTGACGGAATGTCACCACCGCTGCGGCGTCCGACCTGTAATAACCTGTGCCTCAGGGTGGGCGAAGGCGGCACTCCATCAGGAGCACCTGCGCGGCCACGAAATCACAGGGGAGTCCTCAAACATGTTTCGAGACAGCGTTCTTGCCGGTCCGGTCCTGCGTCGAGGTGTGACGGCACTGGCAGTTGCGGCCGCAGCCACCATGTTTGTCGGTACTGCAGCGACGGCGGAGCCGGCAGCAGTTGTCGGTGAGGTGTCCGCGGACCCCATCGCGGCAGCCCGTGCGCAGGCCATCGGAACGACGGTCACCGTCGTGGGAACCGCGACTACGCCGTCCGGAGTGTTCGAATCCAGCTTCTACGACAAGGGCTTTGGTCTCCAGAGCGGCAATTCGGGCATCTACATCAGCGATCCGAACAACTCCGGGATTGCTCTCGGCGATCAGGTTCAGGTCACCGGAGTCCTCGCGGATCAGGAAGGCCTGCTCGTCGTCCGCCCGACTGCCGTCGAGGTAATCGGCACGACCTCCCAGATCAGCCCGGCGCGACTGCCCCTCAATGCGATCGGTGAGGGTAGCGAAGGTCGTCTCGTGACGGTGTCCGGAATCGTGAGCGGACCCGTCGTCGACGATCTGCCGTACGGTCACAAGATCCTGGTCTCGGGCGCCGAGGGAAACACCGTCATCTTCGTCAACACCCAGACGGGAATCGACGTCGATGCCGTCGCCGTCGGACGCCCGATCACCGTCACCGGTTTCAGTGGCCAGTACGCCAGCACCTACGAGGTTCTTCCCCGCTCGGAAGCCGATGTGCAGCAGGGTTTCACGGGCAGCCTGAGCTTCGGCAGCTGACCTAGATCTCGAACCGAGCTCCGACGCGCATCGACCCGGGAGACAACCGGCTGATCGTGCGTCCGAGCTTGGCTTCGACGGTCACGGGTACGACGGCCTTGTTCGTGCGAACCGCTTTCACGATGGCACTGGCGACTCGATCAGGAGTGAAGTTCCGCTTGCGGTAGAAGTTGTCGACCTTGGTCTGGTTCTCGAGCTGCTCCTCGGCGGTCGTCCCGGCGAACTCGGTGGTCTTGAGGATGTTCGTGTGAACGAGGCCGGGACAGATGGTGCTGACGCCGATGCCGTGTGGAAGCAGCTCTGCCCGTAGGCAATCCGAGAGCATGAATACCGCTGCTTTGCTTGTCGAATACGCGGTGAGGGCCTTCTGGGGTGTGTACGCGGCGGCCGAGGACAGGTTGACGACGTGCCCTCCTGTTCCCCGGTCGATCATCATCGGGGTGAATGCCCGGCAGCCGTAGACAACTCCCCAGAAGTTGATGTCCATGACGCGCTCGAACTGGCGCTGCTCGGTGTCGGCGAACGTTCCCGAGAACCCGATTCCGGCGTTGTTGACGACGATGTCCGGTACGCCGTGATGTGCCGCGACGGTCTCCGCGAACCGAATCACGGCCTGTTCGTCGGACACGTCCACCTGATAGGCGTGGGCACCGCCACCGAACACTGCTTCGGCGCCGCCGGCTTGCGAAGGGATGTTTACAAGTGCCGCAGTGTCCTGCGCGCTTTCGAGATTGATGTCGGAGACTACGACGATAGCTCCCTGGGCGGCGAAGGCGAGGGCCGTTTCACGCCCGATGCCGCTGCCCGCACCGGTGATCACCACCAGCGTGCCGGTGAGATCGCGCAGTCGACGCTGCAACTTCGTTCCGCGTCGCCAGCCGGTGACGTCCTTGAGTAGCCCCATTGGTTGCCCTTTTTGTGTGTACGTTTGTGGCGTGTGTCTCTAGCTGACTTCCCCTCTGCGAAAGGTATCCGATGAGCGAGCTTCGTGTAGTTGCAACCATCCCGGCCAAGTCCGGTTCCGAGGACGACGTCCGATCGGCTCTGACAACTCTCGCGGAGGCGAGTCGGTCCGAGGACGGCTGTGTGTCGTACGAGTTGTTCGAGTCAGCGGCTGCGCCCGGCACGTTCGTCACGATCGAAACTTGGCGCGGGCAGGAGGAGTTGGACGCTCACATGCAGTCCCCGCATCTGCAGGCCGCGCTGGCCGCTGCCGGACCACTTCTCGACGGCGCTCCGGCGATTCATCCGTTGAAAGGCGCCTGAATCAGAATGAATTCCTGACCTTCGCTAAGGGTCTGACCTGCGAATGTCGCTCGAAACTGACGAATCGTCGCGCTTCATTCCACTGAGCGGGACCTGCGACTAATACCTGTGCCTTAAGTCACAAACTGTCTCGACAATGCTTCACATCACAGTTTCTGACCTGGAGGTTTTGAATGAGTCGCAGTTCTCGGCGCGGTCACCGCAAGGTTGCCGCCGTCGCGCTGGCAGTCTCCGCCGGCCTGTTCGTCTCGTCGTGCGCTGACAGCGGGAACGGGGGTGGGAGCGGCGACGCACCGGACTCCGGTTCGGGATTGTCCATCGGCCCGGTCAACGAGCAGTCCGGCGAGGGCGATCCGGTCAAGGGCGGCACCCTCACGTTCAGCGGGTACTCCGCCGTCACCAATCTCGATCCGGCGAAGACTCAGATCGCCGGTTCGGTCGCCGGTTCGGAGTTGGGCGCGATCTACGACACGCTCCTGCGGTACGACCCGGCGTCCAAGGAATTCGTTCCGAAGCTCGCAGAGTCGATGGAGCCGAGTTCCGACTTCAAGACGTGGACCCTCGAACTGCGTGACGGTGTGAAGTTCAGCGACGGGACGCCGGTGGATTCGGCGGCCGTCTCGGCGAGCCTCAATCGCTACGTCACCAACAAGGGACCGCAGTCGAGTCTGTACGCGTCGAAGGTCGCGTCGGTAGACACTCCGGATCCGTCGACGGTCGTCTTCAATCTCGTCGACCCGTGGACCGGTATCGAGTCACTGCTCTCGACGGGCCCCGGCATGATCGTCGCGCCGAGCGCCCAGCAAGGTGATCAGTTCACCCCGATCGGCGCGGGTGCCTTCACCCTCGAGAAGTTCGCTCCCAACGAGGAATTGATCCTCGACGCTCGGGAGGACTACTTCGACGGTGCCCCGAACGTGGACAAGCTGCGGTTGATCAGCATCGTCGGTTCGCAGTCCACCACCGAATCGCTCAAGAGCGGCGGCACGGACGTCGCATACATGCGTTCGCTACCGAACGTGCTGGATCTGATCGACTCCGGCTACCCGGGCTTCGTCGACATTCCGTCGCTGTCGTACCTGTCGCTGGTGAACACGGCACCCGGTCGTCCCGGTGCCGACGTGCGCATCCGTCAGGCATTGGCGCTCGCAACCGATCCCGTCGCACTCGACAACCGACTCAACGAGGGCAAGGGTCTGCCCGGACAGGTCATCTTCCAGGACACCTCCCGCTGGCATAACGACGTCGCTCCGATCGGCGTCGACACCGCCAAGGCGAAGCAGCTTCTCGACGAGGCCAAGGCTGACGGTTACGACGGCAAGATCACATACCTTACGCTGCAGGAGAATTCGGCGCAGGCGATGGCTCTCGCACTGCAGTCGATGGCCAACGCCGTCGGTTTCGATTTCCAGATCGAGTACGTCAACTCGGTTGCCGACGTCGTCAAGCGTTTGTACGCCGACCGCGACTTCGACATGGCAACAGGTTCCGCCAGCCTCGCGGAAGCCGATCCTTTCGAGCGTCTGTACTCCAATCTCAAGTCGGGTGGACGGAACAACGCCACGAGCTTCTCCGACCCCGAGATGGATTCGCTGCTCGATCAATTGGGTGTCGCGACGTCGACCGACTCGAAGATCGAGGTGCTCGCCAAGATCCAGGAGCGCGCCAACGAGGTTGTGCCGTGGCAGGTTTACGGCAACACCCCGTGGCTCGGTGTGTGGGGACAGAACGTCCACGGCATTCAGCAGAGCCTGGACGGAATCATGTTCTTCGACAAGGCCTGGAAGAACTGAAGGCTTCTGAAGAACTGACTGGACCCGAGAAGCGTCCCTGCGGGGACGCTTCTCGGCATCAGAGAGTGCGATCGATCAAGAAGTGAGATCGAGGGCGGCGCGGACGATGCTGTCGGAGTCGAGGCCGTGGTACCGGTAGACGTCCTCGAGCGAACCGACCTGACCGAACCGGCTCACTCCGAGCGCAGCACCCGGAACGTTGTTGATTCCAGTCAGGAACGCGAGGGTGTGCGGGTGCCCGTCGAGAACGGTGACCATCGGCGCGGACCGGCTGCTCGGAAAGACCTGATCCAGGATCCACGACGGACCGTCCGCGAGACCGCGCCGAGACTGGAGTGCTTCGAAGAGCAAGCCGGGGCTGGTCACGCACACGACGTCGGCGGAAATACCTTGCTCGCCCAGTCTTTCGGCTGCGACCAGTGTTTCGGTGACGGTGGCACCCATGCCGACCAGGGTGACGGCCGGATCAGGGTTGTGCCGCAGTGTGTATGCCCCGGCCACCACCTGACGTCGACGGCGTTCTCGCGCAGCCGGATCGGTCGGTACCGCGGCCAGGGCCTGATCGACCGGACGGGTCGACAGGCGCAGATACGACGAGCTGCCGTCCGGGCGACCGAGGCGTCCGATGCTGTCGAGGAGCGTCCACTCCACGTCGACGGCGAATGCCGGTTCGAAACTGGTGCAACCCGGCTGTTCCAGTCCGATGGACGGGGTCTTGATCGACTGGTGCGCACCACCTTCGGCGGCCAAGGTGACGCCCGACGGAGTGCCGACCATGATCGACTGCCCTCCGGCGTAGATGCCGTACGACCACGGTTCGAGAGCCCGCTCGATGAAGGGGTCGTACATCACCCCGATGGGGAAGAGTGGCTGGCCCCAACGACTCCAGGTCGCACCGAGTTCGCCCATCAGTCCGACCAGGTTGGTCTCGGCGATACCGAGTTCCATGTGCTGACCGGTGGGCTTCTCACGCCAGTGCATGATCGTTTCGGCGTCGTCGGCAAACCAGTTGTGCCGCTCGTCGGGGGACCACACGCCGACCTTGTTCAGCCAGCCTGCGAGGTTGGTAGTGGAACTGACGTCCGGGCTCAGTGTGACAACACGTTTCGCGGCGTCCGGCGCTTCGCGGCTGAGGTCGAGTAGTACCCGGCCGAGAGCTGCCTGAGTGGTGGACGTGCCGGAGGGCGTACGGCCGATGTCTTTCGGAACTGCCGGGGGCACCAGATGCTCCACCTTCGGGCGAGCCAGGCGCCCAGCGGTTTCGGCGCAGATGCGGCCGGACGGGCTGTCGGTCTCGAACCGTTCCCAGGGATTCGACGGATCCATGCCGAGTTCCGCCGCCAGAATCTCGTACTGCTCGGTGGTGAGTAGCGACGAGTGGTTCTGCGGATGACCCTGCGTCGGCAGACCCCGACCCTTGATCGTGTACGCGATGATCACGGTGGGACGGGTGTCGTCGATCTGTGCGTACGCCTCTCGCAGAGCGTCGAGGTCGTGGCCACCGAGATTGCGGATGGCTTCGAGCACCGTGGCGTCGTCGAGGTCGTCGATCAGCGCCGTGATCGCGTCGGCGTCCGCCGCGTCGCCGGGCAGTCTCAGACGTACCTCGTCGGCCGTGCATCGCAGCAGACGCTGATACTCCGGATTCGGCATGTCCAGGATTCGTTCGCGCAACGCGGTGCCGCCCGGCCGGGTGAACAGTGATTCCAGCAGCGCACCGAACTTCACGGTGATGACCTGCCAACCGGCACCCGAGAACATGCGCTCCAGGCGGGTTGCCGCGATGTTCGGCACCACCCGGTCGAGTGATTGGCGGTTGAGGTCGACTATCCACACGATCTCACCCAGTTCGGCAACCGAATGATCGAGAACTGCTTCCCACACAGCGCCCTCGTCGAGTTCGGCGTCACCGACCAGGGAGTACTGACGCCCGGTTCCGGCGCCGCCGAGGGAGGCGTCGACGTATCGGCGAGCGATGGCGCCCCAGATGGGAGCCGTCGCGCCGATGCCCACCGAACCGGTCGAATAATCCACCGGATCAGGATCTTTCGATCGACTCGGGTAGCTCTGCAGGCCCCCGAATTCGCGCAGAGTCGTCAGGTAGGACTCGTCGAGTTCACCGAGCAGATAATTGATGCCGTGGAGCACCGGCGCCGCATGCGGCTTGACGGAAACCCGGTCGCCGGAACGAAGTTGGCCGAACCACAGGGACGTCATGATCGAGACCATCGACGCGCACGAGGCCTGATGGCCGCCGACCTTGAGCCCACTGGGATTCGGACGGACACGGTTGGCGTGATGGATCATCGCGGTCGACAACCACAGAACGCGCTTCTCGATCTCCGCCAGTGACTCGGGAGCGTTCTGGTCGATGTTGGGGCTGTTCACGGCCGGTCCTGCCTTCAGTAGTGGACATCGATCACCGCACCGCCTGTACCCCAGATCGTGGGGCCGACGATGTGGTTGTGATGTTTGGCAGGACTTCCTGAGGCCGAACCGTTCGGTGCGGCAAAGTCCAGCCGCACCTGTCGATCTGTTGTGCAGATTCTGCGTCAAAGTCCATCATCGGCATACAGATTGGGCAATAGCTACCCGGTGGATTGAGCAATGTGCGCAACACCGAGGGCTGTGCGCCGTGACAGGTGGGCACTATGCGCAGTGCACCGCCAGTCGCGCGCGGTCAGTCCATCAGATCGTGGACGTAGCACCAGCGCCAGGATTCGCCGGGCTCGTGTGAGCGCATGACCGGGTGCCCGGTTTCGCGGTAGTGGTTGGTGGCGTGCTGATGAGGGCTGGAATCGCAGCATCCGACGTGGCCGCAGGACAGGCACATGCGCAGGTGAGACCAGTTATCCTCGCCCAACTCGGCGCACTCCTGGCAGACGCCGGGCGTCAGCGCCGCCGGGTCCGTTTCGGGCGCGTTGGTTAGTTCCTCGCAACCGGTGGGAGCGGGTGCGGGCTGCTGTGTGCGAGCTGCTGCTCGCTTCAGGATTTTCTTCATCGCCTTCCATACTGCATGCTGCCAGGGTGAACGGCATATTACTGGGGGTTGTAGTAGCGGCGTTGCTGGTGGCGGCGGTCGCGCGAAGGTTCGGGCTGTCTTCGCCGCTGATCCTCGTCCTGGTCGGTTTGATCGCCTGTCAGATACCGGGTGTTCCGGAATTGGAACTCGATCCCGACCTCGTCCTGTTCGTCGTGTTGCCTCCACTTCTGTACTCGGCAGCACTGGACAGTTCATACCTGGCTTTGCGCTCGAATCTGCGTCCGATCGGATTTCTCGCGGTGGGGCTTCCCCTGGCGACGACGGCTGCGGTGGGCTTTGTCGCCTACCTGATCGTGCCGGAGTTCTCGATAGCGGCTGCTCTGGTTCTCGGCGCGATCGTGGCGCCGCCGGACGCGGTGTCCGCGAGCGCAATCGGACGCAAGCTCGGCCTGCCGCGCCGGATCATGACCCTGCTGGGCGGGGAGAGCCTGCTCAACGACGCCACCGCTCTGACGGCGTACAAGGTCGCTCTCGCGGCTGCCGTCGGTACGGGTGCGACGCTGATCGGCGGCTTCGAGACCTTCCTCGTCGCGGCGGTCGGTGGAACGGTGATCGGCCTCGCGGTGGGGTTCGTCATCTCGAAGGTTCGCGGCAAGCTCCAGGATCCGGTGATGGAGAGCGGAATCGGATTGGTGGTGCCGTTCTTCACCTACCTGGCTGCGGAAGAGGTCCACGCGTCGGGCGTCATCGCGGTCGTCGTAGCCGGATTGTTCCTCGGCCAGCGCTCCACCCGTGCGAGTTATGCGACGCGTTTGCAGGACACGGCAGTGTGGAGGGCCGTCGACCTGATCCTGGAGTCGTTCGTCTTCCTGTTGATCGGTCTCCAATTGCCCAGTGTCGTCAACGGATTGCAGGGGTACAGCACTTCGATCGTCGTCTGGGCGTCGGTTGCCGTTCTCGTGACCGTCGTGGTGGTCCGAATCGCCTGGGTGTTCCCGTTCACGTACGTACCGCGCTGGCTGTCGCCGCGTATTCGAGCGAGGGAGCCGGAGATTTCGGCGCGGGCGGTGTTCGTCGTGTCGTGGGCCGGTATGCGAGGGGTCGTGTCGCTGGCAGCTGCCTTCGCCATTCCGCTGACGGTCAACAGTGGGGAGGACTTCCCGGGGCGGTCGCTGATCCTCTTCCTGACGTTTGTCGTCGTGGTCGGCACGCTGTTGCTGCACGGCCTGACGTTGCCGTGGGTGATCCGTGTCCTCGGCGTGCAGGGGGACGAAGAGCAGTCCGACGCCCGCGCCGAGGCGGCAGCCCAGGACAAGGCTGCACGGGCCGCTGCGGCGCGGCTGGACGAATTGGTCGGAGCCGACGCCGACGACGTCCCTCAGGTCCGCAATCGTGCCGCGGACATCTTGCGAAGCTGGAACACCCACCGCGCGAACTCGGCGTGGGAGCGACTGGGACGCAGCGACGAGGATCTGGGGGAGAGCCCGTCGAACGCCTTCCGCTCGCTGCGCCTCGAGATGATCGATGCCGAGCGAGGCGTCTTCATCGCCGAACGCGATGCCGGCCGGATCGACGACGAGGTCCTCCGGAAGGTACTTCGCGAGCTCGATCTCGAGGAAGCGACGCTCGACCGGGACTAGACCGGCTGGTCTGCTGTCCACGAAGGTAACCGCTGGCCAGGGTCGGTTTACCTGACTGTTGAGGCCTGCAACTTAACCGATTCCACTGAGCGAGACTCGATCCAATTTTCTGTGCCTCCCATCACAGACTGTTTCGTGTTCAACATCACGTCACGGTCTCACCCCGCCTTGGAGGCATTCGAATGAGTCGTAGTTCCCGCCGCGGAAGTCGCAGATTGGCTGCGGCTGCGCTGGCGATCACCGCAAGTATGTTCCTGGCGTCGTGCGCCGACAACGGCTCGAGCAATGGCGGCGGCGAATCCGCTGATTCCGGTTCCTCGCTGAAGATCGGCATGGTCAACGAGCAGGCCGATCCCGGCACTCCCACCAAGGGCGGCACGCTGACGTTCAGCGGTTACTCGGCGGTCACGACTCTCGATCCCGCGAAGGCTCAGGTTGCCGGCGCCACCGGTGGCAGCGAGCTCAGCGCCATCTACGACGTGCTCATGCGTTACGACCCCATCGGGCAGAAGTTCGAGCCCAAGCTCGCTCAGTCGCTCGAAGCGAGTTCGGACAGCAAGACCTGGACGCTGAAGCTCCGCGACGGTGTGAAGTTCAGCGATGGCACAGCTCTCGACTCGAAGGCCGTCGCCGACAGCATCAACCGCTACGTCACCAACAAGGGACCTCAGTCGAGCCTGTGGGCTTCCAAGGTTGCCTCGATCGACACCCCAGACGCGACGACCGTAGTCTTCAACCTCGTTGATCCGTGGACAGGCATCCAGTCGATGCTCGCCACCGGACCCGGCATGATCGTCGCCCCGAGCGCCCAGCAGGGTGACCAGTTCACCCCGATCGGCGCCGGCGCCTTCACCCTCGAGAAGTTCGCTCCCAACGAGGAACTGCTGTTGGCTGCTCGCCCCGACTACTACGACGGCGCACCGAACATCGACAAGCTCAAGCTGATCAGCATCGTCGGCGCTCAGCCCACCGCCGAAGCACTCAAGACGGGCGGCATCGACGCCGCGTACATGCGTACGCTCACCCCGATCCTGGATCTGATCGAGTCGGGTTACCCCGGCTTCGTCGACATCCCGTCGCTCGGTTACATCGCCAACGTGAACATGGCCCCGGGCCGCCCGGGCTCGGATGTCCGTGTCCGCCAGGCGATGGCGCTGGCCGTCGATCCGGAGACGCTCAACACCCGCGTCAACAACGGCAAGGGACTGCCCGGCCAGGAAATCTTCCAGGACACCTCGCGCTGGCACAACGACGTCGCACCGATCGGCGTCGATCCCGCCAAGGCGAAGGAACTGCTCGATCAGGCCAAGGCCGACGGCTACGACGGAAAGATCACCTTCCTCTCCATCCAGGAACCGTCCGCACAGGCAACGGCTCTGGCCATCCAGGCGATGCTCAACGCAGTCGGCTTCGACGCTCAGATCGAATACGTCACCGGCGCAGGTGATCTGGTCAAGCGGATGTACGCCGATCACGACTACGACATGAGCACCGCAGCACTGAGCCTCGCCGAGGCCGATCCCTACGAGCGTCTGTACACGGGCATCAAGTCCGGTGGCCGTAACAACGCGACCGGCTACTCCGACGCCGAAATGGATGCTCTTCTGGACAAGTTGGGCGTCGCAACCACCGACGAGGACAAGAAGGCAGTCCTGGCCCAGATCCAGGAACGCGCCAACGAGACCGTCCCGTGGCAGGTGTGGGGCAACGTCGCCGCACTCGACGTGTGGAACCAGAACGTTCACGGACTCGAGCAGAGCCTCGACGGAATCGTGCTCTTCGACGGAGCTTGGAAGTCCTAGAGAGCCTGAAGTTCACAGCCGGCCCCGCGCCCGTACTGCAGCGGATCGGGGCCGGCTGCGAACGAAGAAATGAAATCAGAGGAACTGCTGTGTATTGCGAGCTCGCTGTCCGAAGGAGACGAAATCGATGAACATCGGCGCAATAGGTAAGAAATTGGGCCAGCTCGTCATTGTGATCCTGATCGTCAGCTTCGGAACCTTCGTGCTGGCATCACTGATCCCCGGCGATCCCGCTGTCTCCGTTCTCGGTGAAGGCCGAACGCCTGCCGAGTACGAGGAAGTTCGGCAGCAGCTCGGACTCAACGATCCACTCCTGGTTCGCTATTGGGACTGGCTGACCAGCGCTCTCCAGGGCGACCTCGGCAACTCGCTCGTTCCCCCGCAGCAGGACGTCCTCACCGCGATCAGTTCCGCTCTCCCCGTCAGCGTTCAGTTGGCAGTGATGGGTCTGGTCATCGCACTCGTCGTCGCAGTTCCGCTCGCACTCTGGTCGGCGCACCACGAAGGCGGCGTCATCGACCGCGTCATCAGCGCCGCGACGTTCGGTGTTCTTTCCGTCCCGAGCTTCCTCGCCGGTCTGTTGCTGATCATGGTCACCGTCAACTGGCTCGGCTGGTTCCCGCGATCACAGTGGGTGCGCATCGGCGACAGCCTGTCCGGAAACCTTTCACACGCAATACTTCCCGCGATCACCATCAGCCTCCTCGAGATGGCGATGTTCACTCGCGTTCTCCGATCCGACCTGGTGACGACGCTCCGTGAGGATTACATCCTCGCGTCGAAGGCCAAGGGAATGCCCACGCTGCGAGTGCTTTTCAGCGACGCGCTTCGCCCGTCGTCGTTCTCGCTCATCACGATGATGGGTCTGGCTCTCGGCGGCATGATCGGCAGCACCGTGATCGTCGAGACGCTGTTCTCACTGCCCGGAATGGGCACGCTCATCGTCCGCGCAGCGCAGCAGGGTGATTCGCCGATGCTGCTGGGCGCGGTGGTCGTGATCGCGGTCATCTACGTCCTCGTCAACAGTGCGATCGATGTTCTGTACACCTATCTTGACCCGAGGAGTCGTCGTGTCCATGTCTGAAGTGACGCCAGACGGAGCGGCCCCGTCGCCGGCCCCGTCCGAGGTGATGACATACCGGCAGCAGACAGTCCTGCTGGCTCCCGGTCCCGTCGAGACGCTGGAACAGCCCAAGAATCTGGTCCTGATCGGATCGATTCTCACAGTGGTCGGCGTTGCGCTGCTCGGCACCGCACTCTTCGGTTCAGCGATCATGATGACCGTCCGCATCGTGCTCGCGCTCGTTGCCCTGGTTTTCCTCTTCAAGGGTCTCGGCAAACTCGGTACGTCCAAGTGGGGCAGTCAGTTCGATCTCTCGTACTGGTTGGCGTGCATCTGGCTGGTCGCGCTGATCCTGGCCGCGATCTTCGCGCCGCTGCTGCCGCTCGGTGAGTACAAGGACACGGTCAAGACCTTGGCCGAGCCGGGCTTCGCATCGCCGAGCCTGCTCTCCGATCATCCGTTGGGTACCAACAACTTCGGTCTCGACCTGCTTGCCCGCGCCCTGTTCGGTGCTCGCGCCTCCTTGACTGTCGCCATCTGCGCCGTGCTGATCGGCATGATCATCGGCGGCACCATCGGCGTCATGGCCGGCTATTTCCGTGGCAAGGTCGACGCCGTGGTCGGAATCCTGACCAACTCGCTGCTGGCCATTCCTTCTCTGGTGCTGCTCATCGCACTGGCCGCGGTGCTCACGTCGAACCTGCGCAACATCACCCTCGCACTGTCGATTCTCTGCATTCCCAGCATGGTTCGAATCGCCAGGGCAAACACCATCGTCGTCGCCCAACGGGAGTTCGTGCTTGCCGCGAGAGCCATGGGCGCCACCAAATGGCGCGTCATCTGGCGCGAGCTGGTTCCCAACGTCCTCGTTCCCGTCGCCGCGCTCGGACTGGTGGCCGTCTCCGGCCTGATCGTCGCGGAAGCATCACTGAGCTTCCTCGGACTCGGTATCGCACAACCTGATCCGACCTGGGGCAACATGATTGCGGAAGGTCAGGGCGGGATCGTGGAGAAGCATCCGTTCATCGTCCTGGTACCAGGCGTCTTCCTCTTCCTGACGGTGTTCTCCTTCAACCTCATCGGCGAGAAGTATCGGAGTAAGCTGTGACCACTTCAGCTCAGAACGGCGTTCCGCTGCTGCAGGCGGACAACATCAGAACCGTATTCGCCACTCCCCGTGGCCAGTTGCGAGCAGTCGACGGTGTCTCGATCCACGTCTCCGCCGGCGAAACTCTCGGCATCGTGGGTGAATCCGGTTCCGGCAAGTCGGTTCTCGGGCGCACCATCATGGGACTGCTCCAGAAGGGTCCGGCTCTCGACATCAGCGGGACGGTGACGTTTGCCGGCCGCGACATGTCGACGATGAAGAAGTCGGAGATGAAGCACTTCTGGGGACCCGAGATCGCCATGGTCTTCCAGGATCCGATGACCTCGCTCAATCCGTTCAAGCGCATCGGTACCCACATCACCGAATCCTTGAAGTTCCACCTGGGTCTGAAGAAGGACGCGGCCCGCGATCGCGCAGCGGAACTCCTGTCGATGGTGGGTATCCCCGAGCCCAAGCGTCGGCTCGATCAGTACCCCCACGAACTTTCGGGAGGTATGCGACAGCGTGTGGTCATCGCGATGGCGCTGGCCTGCGAGCCGAAACTGCTGATCGCCGACGAGCCGACCACCGCTCTCGACGTGACGGTGCAGAAGCAGATTCTCGATCTGCTCGCCTCACTGAATGACAAGCTCAACATGGCCGTCATTCTGATCAGCCACGACCTCGGTGTGGTCTCGGGCCGATCCGATCGTGTCGCCGTCATGTACGCCGGTTCCGTCGTGGAAACGTCGGCGACCGAAGAGTTGTTCACTCGTCCTCGCCACCCGTACACCGAAGCGCTGATGGCCGCGATTCCGCGACTCGAATCACCGACGCACACAGTGCTGCAAACAATTCCGGGTGGGCTCCCGGACATGACGAAGCCGATCACCGGTTGCCGCTTCGCGGCTCGCTGCCGGTACGCCCAGGACGACTGCCTGACCGGCGACCCGGCCCTGGCTCCCGGCGGACCGGGGGACAACACAACCGAAAGCCACACGTTCGCGTGCCACTACCCGGTCGACACCCCCGAAGGCACAACGGCATTGGTCGCCAACGAGAAGGCCGGCACTACCGCAGCGGGCCTGACGCTCGCGGTGAAGGAGATGGTCTGATGACTGCAGCAACCGATACCAGGAAGCCCGAGACGGTGGACGCGGCCCTGACGGTCGAGGACTTGGTCGTCGAATTCAACGTCGGCAAGGGCCAGACCGTTCACGCCGTGTCCGGAATCAGCTTCACCGTCGCGCCGGGCGAAACCTTGGGCGTGGTCGGTGAATCCGGCTGTGGCAAGTCCACGGCGGGCCGGGCGATCATGCAGTTGCCCTCACCGACGTCGGGCTCGATCCGCCTCGGAGAGACGGAAATGACGGCACTGGGCGCGGAAGAATTGCGTCGCAGCCGCACTCAGTTGCAGATGATCTTTCAGGATCCCATCTCCTCCCTGAATCCCCGTCGCAAGGTCAAGGCTCTCATCACCGAGGGTCCGTCGATCTGGGGTGGAAAAGACAAGGCCGCCATCGAAGCTCGGGCGCGCGAGGTTCTTGCCGAGGTCGGGCTGGACCCGGACATGGTGTGGGATCGAACCCCACGCGAACTCTCGGGTGGTCAGTGCCAGCGCGTGTGCATCGCCCGCGCATTGATGCTCGACCCCAAGGTCCTGATCTGTGACGAGCCGGTCTCGAGCCTCGACGTCTCCGTGCAGGCGCAGATTCTGAACCTGCTCGAGGACGCGAAGAAGCGTCACGGGCTGTCGCTGCTGTTCATTGCGCACAACATGGCCGTCGTGAAGAACATCAGTGACCGCGTGATGATCATGTACTTGGGCCGCGTCTGCGAAATCGTTCCCGCAGAAGACATGCAGAACCGCGCGCTGCACCCGTACACGCAGCTACTGCTGGCGTCGATTCCCGATCCCGACGCCACCGTCACTGCGGCGCAGAACGTCGAGCAGAAGGTCATCGAACTGCCCTCGCCGCTCAATCCGCCCAGTGGCTGCCGCTTCCGCACGCGGTGCCCGCTGGCTACTGATCTCTGCGCCGAGGAAGTTCCCGAGCTGCGTCTCGTCGAGGGCGGCCATCAGGTGGCGTGCCACAACGTGTGACTACACGCGAAGCATGTTGCGTACGTGACCGGTTTCGTTGATCGACCCGACCCTGCGGCTTCCGTTTCGCGACACGAGAATGCGCGTGACGGACACGTACTCGATCGGGAAGGTCAACGGGCGCTCCAGTCCGAGCAGTTCCTGCAGAACGATGTTGACGACGCCGCCGTGGCAGAAGATCGCCACGGTGGCGTCGTTGTCCGTTGCCGCGACTATCTCGTCGATCGCACCGAGGACTCGCGCACGAAAGGCGTCGCCGTCCACCGACTCGGGGAGCCAGCCGGCTTTGATTCGCGCATAGGTTTCCGGCGCCCGCTCCAGGACCTCGTGCATCGGGATGTAGTGCGGCTGCTCGTAGTCGTATTCCGCCAGACCCTCGCGCTGGGTGACCGGAAGGCCCAATATCTGCGCTACCGGGGCTGCGGTCTCGAGTGCGCGCTTCTGCGGGCTGCTGAAGAGTCCGGTGATCCGGTACGGCGCCAGTGCTGCGGGCAGCCGTAGTGCCTGGGCACGACCTTCGTCGGTCAGCGAGGGATCTGCGCGGCCTTCGGTGACCTCGGCCAGTTCGGGGAGCGCGTGTCGGATCAGGAGTAGTTGCACCTACGTCACCTTGCCATGTAGAGATCGAACGCCACCACGAGGTTTCGGCCGTCGCGTTTTGCCTGGTACATCGCGTTGTCGGCGATATCGAGCAGAGTCTCCATGCCCGGCATCGCGCGATCGGCCCAGGCGACGCCGATACTGACCGTTCCCGCGAAACCGCGAATGGATCGCGCGTGGGCCTCTTGCGCCTCTCTGATGCGCTCCGCGAGGTGGATGGCTTCCTCGAAGGTGCAGTCGGCGGCGGCGACGGCAAATTCTTCACCACCCAGTCGGCCGGAGAGTCCCAGCCCTTCGGTAGCGGCGAGGAGGGTGTTTCCGAACTGTTCGAGGACCGAATCGCCGGTGAGGTGGCCGAGGTTGTCGTTGATCGATTTGAAGTGGTCGAGATCGAGCATCATGACGGCGATCGGTCGTTGTGCCGCGTGCTGGGCGTCGAGGAGTTCCTGCGATTGGGTCCAGAACGCGTGGCGACTCAGCGTTCCGGTGAGGGCGTCGCATTCGGCGATGCGTTGGAGTTCTCGCTCAGCGCGCCGCTGTGCGCCAGTGGCGACGGCTACGGCGATGGGGGAGAGTGCCATCAAGATGACGGAGATCCGGGTGGTCACCCCCTCACTGAGTAGGTGCACCGGATCTGCCAGTGCCAGACGTCCCTTACCCGCCATGACCAGTGCCCACGCGCTCCATCCGGCTGCCAGGAGTGAAGTGCTGAACAGTGAGACACGCATTGCGCACCACAGGAGCGCCGGCATCGGCAGCAGCAGCGCAAGGGCTCCCTGAACCTCCAGGGCGAGTGGCAGACAGGCCAGGAGAGCGGCCAGAGGCGCCAGGATCTGTGCGAGCCGCCTCAAGCGCAGACTCTGCCGCACGGACGGCCCGCAGGTTCTTCGAATGTGTTCGAGCGTCGGTGCCGACAGAACGATCGGCAGCACGATCAGATACGTACACAGGTCGGCGAAGAACCACCCCACCAATTCCGTTGCCGCACCGCTTCCTTCGTGGAGTTGAGTGCGTAGTGCGCTGGCGGACCCGGCCGTGAACGACGCCAGAACCGAGATGAGGAAGATTCTGGCCGTGTACTTCGTCTCGGAGATTCGCCGCGGAAAGCAGCCGAGCAAGTTCGCGGCGATCAATCCTGTCGTGACGCCGACCAGATTGATCGCATTCAGTTCGAAGGCCCTCTGCACGGGGCTTCCGGTCGCAAGATCCGCCGTCAGCAGCGCTGCGCCGCCGACAGCGAGTCCGATCGGCGCAAACGAGCGCGGGTTACGGAGGAGAATGCCCAGAAGGATCGCGTTGGCGGGCCAGAAGGTCGACAGAAAACCGGGCGGACGGGCGGCGATGCCCGCCAGGGCGACAACGAGGATCGCCACGAAAATCAGGCACGAGCGCACCCGACGTGTCGAACGGTCCATGGTCAGCCTGTCGTAGAAAGCAGAAGCTGTCCGAGACTAGCAATGATCCGGCTACTGTCCGAGTTGTAACTTTAAGTGTCATCCCCGACGGTTCGGCTGCGTGAGGCGCCGAATCAAGTTCGCCAACTCCTCGGGCTGATCGATCATCGCGTGGTGATGCGCCGGGCGCAGGACGTGAAAACTCCCGCCGAGGTAGGTGGCGAGTTTCTGCTGCTTTGCCATCCAGGCGATGGACCAGGGAGTGGTGTGGCCAGTGTGTGCGGCGACGACGCTGAGGTCGATGTCGGGCAGTGGATGCTTGCTCGAGCGTCGTAAAGCGGTGAGCTCCAGCGCCATATCGGTGTACGCGACGTATTCGATCATCGCCGCTTCCAGATAATGAGGCTCGCGGTAGATCTTCCGGACCCATTCGAGAGTGGCTTCGGACGACCCGCTCGGCGGCACGGACTGGTTGAGGATCTTGCGCGTCGTCGTGCCGAGGAGTCGTTGGAGCCCGGTGGTGCTGAACGAGGCCGCGGCGGCTCGGGAGGCGATCAGCAGCAGGTCGCGGGGGAAAAGACGTTTCGGTTCTTTCTCGGCACTGGAATCGAGGAGCAGCATCCCCGCCGCCCGATCGGGGAACAGGCGCGCGAAGCCTTCGACGTAGAAGCCGGCGATGGAGTGGCCGACCACCACGGCCGGACCACTCAGTCCCAGAATGTCGAGCACGTCGCGGATCCGCTCAGCTTCGCCGCGGACGGTCGGAACTTCGGAAGTAGGCTCGCTGAGCCCGAAGCCCGGGCGATCGAAGCGGACGACGGTGTGGTCCGACTGAAGATGACGCGCGCAGTCATCCCAGTCGAACCAATTGCCCGCCAGCCCACCGCACAGGACGACGACGGGGCCGTCGCCCTCGGCAAGAACATGCAGTCGGCTCTCGCCGACCTGCAAGATCTCGCCCGGTGGTTTCACGTGGAACAATTCCGGCACGCGAGAATCCGGACTACTGACGCGGTTTCGCGAGGGGGAAGGCCAGCGTCTCGCGGATGCTGCCACCCGTGATCAGCATGACGATTCGGTCGACGCCCATCCCGAGACCACCCGTCGGCGGCATCGCGTGTTCGAGGGCTTGGAGGAAGTCTTCGTCCAATTCCATCGCTTCCGGGTCGCCGCCGGCCGCGAGCATCGACTGCTCGGTGAGCCGGTTGCGCTGATCCACAGGGTCGGTCAGCTCGCTGTATGCGGTTCCGAGTTCGACGCCCCACGCCACCAGGTCCCACTTCTCGGCGACGCCGGGGATGCTGCGGTGCGGCCGGGTGAGCGGCGACATCGAGGTGGGGAAGTTGGTGTAGAACGTCGGGAACTCCGTGTAGTCCTCGACCAGATGCTCGTACATTTCCTGCGCGATGGCGCCGGTATCCCAGCTGGACTGGTACGGGATCTCGTTGGCGTCGCACAACTTCTGCAGGTCTTCGAGACTTGTCTCGGGGGAGACGTCGACACCAAGTTTTTCGGCGACGGCGCCGTGCATCGTCTTCACCGGCCACTCACCGGAGATGTCGACCTCGACCAGTTCGCCGTCCGGGCCGGGACGCATGATGATCTCGCGACCGAATGCTGCGACGGCCGCCGCCTGGATCAGCTCGCGGCACATCCGCATCATGCCCTCGTAGTCGCTGTGGGCTTCGTAGGCCTCGAGGATCGTGAACTCGGGATTGTGTTTGAAGTCGACGCCCTCGTTGCGGAACACGCGGCCGATCTCGAACACCTTCTCCATACCGGCGACGCACAACCGCTTCAGGTACAGCTCGGGTGCGATGCGGAGATAGAGGTCGAGGTTGTACGCGTTGATGTGTGTCAGGAACGGAGCGGCATTCGCGCCGCCGTGCACCTGCTGCAGAATCGGGGTCTCGACTTCGAGGTATCCGCGACCACCGAGTGAATCGCGCAGCGACTTCACGACGGCGCTTCTAGCCTCGAGAAGTTCGCGGGCCTTCGGGTTGAGGGCTATGTCGAGGTACCGCTGGCGGACGCGGGTCTCGGGATCCGAGAGGCCCTTCCACTTGTCCGGCAGCGGGTGCAGGCACTTGCCGTTCATGCGCCACTCGACGGCGATGAGTGACAGTTCGCCCTTGCGGCTGCGCCCGATGGTTCCGCTGACTTCGATCAGGTCACCGAGATCGAACTCGGCAGCGAACTCCGCCAGCTTCTCGCGGCCGACGTTGTCCTGGTCGACCAGGACCTGAATGTCGCCGGACCAGTCGCGCACGTCCGTGAACACCACTCCGCCGTAGTCGCGGACCCGCAGGAGGCGTCCCGCGATTCGCACGCGGGTGCCCTCCGGTGACTTCGCTGCGGCGGCAATCGTGTGGGTCGGCGGATAGGCGACGGGGTAGGCGGCGATCCCTTCCTCGGCCAGTTGCGCGAGCTTGTTCATGCGCACGCGGACCTGCTCGGGTCGACGCGGACCGTTGGTCGTGAACGTCGGCGCCGAGTCCGGCGGGCTGCCGTCGGCATGCAGTCCTTCGGATGTCACCAGAGCTGCCGGCACCGCCGCATGCGTGCCGGTGTGCTTGACGACCTGGCTGGACTTGCGCCCGAAACTGGGCAGCACCACAAAGCCTTCGGCGATGGCCGACGCGAATCCGACGCGCGGCAGTTCGCGGTTGTCCTCGAAGCAGAGGAAGCGCGGCGCCCAATCCGGCTGGTATTTCACGTTCGAGCGGTACAGCGCTTCGAGCTGCCACCAGCGGGAGAAGAAGACGAGCACCGAGCGCCAGATGCGGAGGATCGGGCCGGCTCCGATGCGCGAACCTTCCTCGAACACCGAGCGGAACACGGCGAAGTTGAGCGAAACTCGCACGACGCCGATCTCGTCCGAACGTGTGGCCAACTCCGAGACCATCAATTCGACGACACCGTTGGGCGCCGTCGGCTTACGGCGCATCAGGTCGAGCGAAACACCGTTCGGTCCCCACGGCACGAGCGAGAGCATGCCGACGACGCTTTCGTCCTCGGTGCCTTCACCCATGACGGCTTCGACGAGGAGGCAGTCGCCGTCGAGGTGATCGCCCAGTCGGCCGAGCGCCATGGAGAAGCCGCGCTCGGTGTCGGTGTCGCGCCAGTCGTCGGCGCGGATGATGACGGCCGCCATGTCCTCGGGCGGGATGTCGCGATGGCGTCGCATCCGCACGGTGACGCCGTGACGCCTCACGCGGGTGACCGCCTGGCGCACCGGGCGCATGTCGCGTCCGTTGAGATTGAACTCGCGGGTGCGCAGGATCGCTTCGTCGCCGAGCTGCAGGACGCTCAGGCCCGCCTTCTTGTATGCCGTCGCCCCGGTTTCGCTGGCGCCCATGACGGCCGTCGCCCAGCCGTACTGCGACGCGAGCCCCTGCCACGCTTCGATGGCGTGCGGCCACGCTTCGGGATCACCGATGGGATCACCACTGGCGAGGCAGACGCCGATCTCGACGCGGTACGTGATCGCGGCCTTGCCGCTCGGCGCGAAGATGACCGCCTTGTCGCGGCGGGTGGCGAAGTAAGCGAGAGAGTCGTCGGCACCGAAGTTCTGGATCAACCCGCGGATCGCGGACTCGTCGTTTCCGGTGAGGGCGTTGTTGGAGCGTTGCGCGCGGAAGAGCGTCATGACGGCTGCGAGTAGCGCGATGGCACCGAGGAGACCGAGGACCGTGTTGACGAAGACGCGCGGGTGGCCGTCGAACACCTCGTTGTCGACCGAAGCTGCCGCGGTGACGCGGTTCAGGGCCCAGAGGAATCGCTGGTTCTGCGGTAGGTCACCTGGGAAGAGTTCGACAAGGCCCCAACCGATCACGGTCGCGACAGCCATGCCGCCGATCAGCACGCCGAGTGCTTTCCAGCCGGCGCCGCGCCGTACGCGTGTGTAGAACTCGGGCCTCGCCGCGATGAGGATTCCGATCACGACAAGCAAAACGACAACGGCCACGGCGTTGTTCGGGTTCTTGTCGACGATCGCGGAGGCGATGTTGGTGAGGGTGATCAGTGACAGGTAGATCGTCAGCAGCCACCAGGCGATGCGCTTGCGGCTCGCGAGGGCGGCGGCGAGCAGGGCGACGACGAGCGCCCACGACAGGCTCGTATCCGGTGCGTCGAAGTAGTAGCTGTCGATGTATTCGCGTGGGACGCGGAGGATGTGCCGCAGTACCGGCGAGATGCTCCACAGGAACACCAGTACGGAGAAGACTCCGAGGATCAGTCCCGAGATATGGGGAACCTGGCTGAACCGCCCTTTGCGGAATCGACGCGCCTGGCGCGGATTTTCGGGTGGCGATTCCACCAACTCTGCAGTGGTGTCCGATACCTCGGTCAATGGTGCCATCGAGCTTCCTCTCCTACCGGTCGATCAGATCCTCACGCTAAGTGTGGTCTGTCGTGTCCAGTTTTGTGGGAGGAGGAAGATGATTGACATGACCGACAACATTCCAGCAGTACCCATCCGCGACGAAATGATTCGGCTCGGTCAGTTTCTCAAGCTCGCGAACCTCATCGAATCGGGCGCGGAGGCCAAGGAAGTGATCGCCGACGGCATGGTTTCGGTCAACGGTGAGGTCGAAGATCGTCGGGGCCGCCAGCTTCGTGACGGCGATGTCGTCGAGATCGGCGGGATGGCCGCCAAAGTGGAAGCCCCCGCCTGATCCCGCGACTTCTGACTAGCTCTCGCGAACGACGACGCCGTCCTGGTCGCTGTAGACGATCTCGCCGGGGTTGAAGGTGACTCCGCCGATTTCGATCGGCACGTTCTTCTCGCCCGAACCGGTTTGAGTGCTCTTGCGCGGGTTGGTGCCCAAAGCCTTGACGCCGATGTCGAGGGTGCGCAGGATCGCGGAGTCGCGGACGGCTCCGTTGACGATGACACCGGCCCAACCGTTGTCGACGCCGCGGCCGGCAATGATGTCGCCGACCAGCGCGGTGTGGATGCTCGCGTCACCGTCGACGACGAGGACTCCGCCGTTGCCGGGTTCGCTGAGGGTCTGCTTCACGAGCAGGTTGTCCTGGAAGCACTTGATGGTGGTGATGGGGCCGGCAAAGACTTCACGTCCACCGAATTGGGTGAACTGCGTGTCGCAGCTACGGATGTCGGGTCCGATCTCGTCGGCAAGGTCAGCGGTCGCTACAGGCTCGGTCATGCCCCACAGGATAGTCGGCGGGGCTCGGGCCTAGTGGGCCTCGGGGAGGGTTCTCAGGCGAGTACGCCTGACGTGGGGGACGTCTGCGAGTTACGCGACGGCCTGATCGAAAACCTTTCAGCACCACGCGCCATCCGGTAAACATCGACGGTGGACACTTCGCGTTGGTACCGATCATTCGCGGAAGTGGAGGCTCGAGGGAACTCCGCGATCTACGAGGAATGGGGCACCGGCGTATCGGAGGATCCAGCAGTCCTCGCTCTGATAGATCGGCTTCCAGAACCCCGCAGGCAACCCAACCTGATATTCGGGGCGTGCCGTCACCTCGGTGCCCCGGTCGCGCCGTATGCGTTGTTTCGCCGGTGGCTGAGCGACAACTGGTCCGAGGTGGAACAACTCGCGCAGACCAGGACTACACAGACGAATGAAGCTGGCCGCTCTGCCGTGTTGCTTCCCGTCCTCGGGTTGTTGAAGGGCCCGCTCTCCCTCATCGAAGTCGGTGCTTCGGCGGGCCTGTGCCTTTACCCTGACCGCTACAGCTTTCTCTACGACGGCACAAAGTATCTGCATCCAGTCGATGGTCCGTCCACCGTTCTGCTGGAGTGTGCGACGACTGGCAGTCCGCCGATTCCGGAGAGAGTCCCAGACGTGGTGTACCGGGCGGGCATCGACCTGAACCCACTCGATGTAGGCGACACCGACGACATGAGATGGTTGGAGAGTCTTGTGTGGCCGGAACAGGACCACCGCCGGCGGCGATTGCGCGACGCAGCGGCACTCGCTCGTGTGGATCCGCCTCATCTGGTTCGCGGAGATCTCACGTCGGCTGTTGCCGATCTCGTCGAACGTGCGCCACGGGAAACAACGATCGTGGTCTTTCACAGTGCGGTACTCAACTATCTGATCCCGACTGCCAGAGATGAATTCGCAGAAGCTGTTCACGCTTTGCCATGTCGCTGGATAGCGAACGAAGGTCTCGGGGTTTTGCCCGAAGTCGATGACAAGTTGACGGCATCACCAGAGGTGCGCCGTGGGAAGTTTGTTGTTTCTCTTGACGGCACACCTCACGGGCTGGCCGGTGGACATGGGCAGTTCCTCGACTGGATAGACCAAACCTGCACGGCATCAGATTGATTGATTCGGGGTCCGATCTTCGCAGAGGGCTTGACCTTCACATTGATGTGAAGGTTGACAATCGTTTCATGGCAGACGACATCGATTCAAAACACCACACATCAGGAGCGAAACAGTTTCTTGCGGAACAGGAGCGCGGGGACGCACTCCCACTCGTTCCCCTCCTGGCGTTGTTCGCGTCCGTCTTTATCACCAGCCTGACGGAGACCCTCCCAGCAGGAGTGTTGCCGGCAATGAGTGAAGGCCTCGATGTCAGTGAATCAGCCGCCGGGCAGACGATCATGATCTACGCGCTGGGGACGGCCCTGACGACAATTCCCCTCGTCGCAGTGACAGCGTCGTGGTCGCGAAAGGTGTTACTGCTGAACTCGATTCTCGGGTTTGCATTCGCCAACACGGTCACTGCATTTTCTTCCGACTACCTTCTGACGATGACCGCCCGGTTCATTGCGGGAGTTGCTGCAGGTATCGCCTGGGCATTGCTCGCCGGATACGCCAGAAGTCTTGCCCCGAAACATCTCGAGGGTCGCGCCATCGCGTTCGCGATGGCCGGAATTCCGCTCGCTCTCGCGCTCGGCGTTCCGTTCGGGACATACTTGGGCAACGCTACCGGGTGGCGGGCACCGTTCTACCTCATGTCGATACTGGCTGTTGCGCTTCTCGTTGCAATCGCGGTGTCGGTTCCCGATCGTCCAGGTCGGCCCCGCGGCCGTAAACGGCGAAGCATGCTCGAGGCGGCACGCATTCCCGGTGTCGACGCAGTTCTGATCGTGACGTTCATCGTCGTGTTGGGTCACACCATCCTGTATGCGTACATCGCTCCGTTTCTCGAATCGATAGGAATGGGAGACGACAACGACCTCGTTCTGTTGACCTTCGGAGTGGCATGTCTAATCAGCATTGTTGTTGTGGGCAAACAAATCTACGCGCGACTACGGACTTTTGCTCTTCTCGGCGCCGTCCTGATTTCAGTCGCCGCAACCGCACTGGCAGTCGCCAATGAGGATGCGCTGCTCGTCTACATAGCAGCTGCCGTATGGGGATTGGGGTGGGGCGGAATTCCGACTCTGTTGCAAACCTCAGCAGCGGTTGCTGCGGGCTCACACGCAGACGAGGCTCAGGCGGTTCTCACGACGCTGTGGAACGCTGCCATGGCAGCAGGTGCAGTGATGGGCGGAGTTCTCTTGTCTCTCAACGGTGCTCGATCTCTCCCGTGGTGGACGGTAGCACTCGCGCTGCTATCCGTGGTGATCATGTGGACCGCCCGCGGAGACGGGTTTCGATCTCCGGCCCAAATCCATCAGGAAGGTCAGGCACACGCATGAACACAACGCCGTCGATCCATCGGTCACCGATCATCGGCATCGCGCTGGAACCAGCCGGCTGGCATCCAGCGGCCTGGCGATTGCAGGGAATTGCCCCCGCCGAACTCTTCAGTGCTCGTTACTGGTCGGAGTTGTTGCGCGACATTGACTCATCTGTTGTCGATTTTGCCACTTTCGAAGAATCGATTGGGTTGCAGTCGTCGGACTTCAGGAGAATCGATGACAAGGAAGACCAGGTTCGTGGTCGGTTGTCGCCGGTAGCGCTGACGGCACTGGCTGTTTTCGAGACGCAGAGACTCGGCGTGATCGCCACGAGAAATCTGACTCACAGTGAGCCATACAGTATCGCCACCGAAATTGCATCGCTCAATCTCTTGAGCGGGGGCCGAGTCGGCCTCCGTGCCCAGGTCACTTCGCGAAGCATCGACAGACGTCATTTCGTTCGCCCGCAACCGGTGCCGGAGCTGAGAGAGTCCGACATCTACTTCCCTGAACGGATTGGAACCAGACTCGAACCGGTCTTCTCGAGCGCAACCGAGTCGATCGAAATACTCCGAGGATTGTGGTCGACCTGGTCGGAAGGCGCACTCCAAGAAGGCGCCGATGGCCGATTTGTCGATATCGACAAGATCTCTGACAAGTTGATTGTGACAAAGACTTTCGAGGTCGCCGGACCACTCGCCATCCCTGTCGTCGAAGGCTTGAAGCCTGTCGTTCTCGCGCTCGCACATCACGCCCAGGTTCCTTATCGGTTGGCGGTTGCGTCGGCTGATGCCATCCTGGTGACACCCACTCCGAGTGCTAATGGCGTCACCATCGGCGATGTACTCGACGCCGTCAACGCTGAATGTGATGCAGTGCGAAGAAATTTGATCGATGAGCCGCTCGCGATCCTGGTGGATCTCGTGGTTTTCCTCGGCAAGACCCACTTCGAGGCTGTACAGCAGAAGCGTGCCCTCGACGAGCTGTCAGGCGCACCGTACTCGTCTGACACCGACATCTTTGTCGGTTCGGTAGATGAGCTGATCCACCGGATCGACGAACTCGTATCCGCTGGCGCACACGGTGTGCGACTGCGGCCGGCGGTCAACGGCCGGGACATCCCACTTGTCCTCGAACAGCTTGCCGCTGTCTTCGGGGCGAGCACCCGGGTGAGCACGTTGAGAGAGCGACTCCAGGCAGCGTCGCTCGAAACATCGGCGGCCAAATGAAGATCGGCGAGCTGTCAGAAGCGACACGGGTGTCCCGCCGCCTCTTGCGGTACTACGAGGAACAGAGCTTGATTGCTCCGAGACGATCCGAAAACAGTTACCGAGACTACGACGAACGAATGGTTGACAGGGTATTTCAGATACGTGGGTTGTTGGACATGGGTTTCCCGACGCGGGTGATCCGGCAGATCCTTCCTTGCCTGGACCAAGAACGCGTCATTCACATGAGCGATGTGACACCGGAGATGCTGTCGATGCTCGAGGCGGAGGCGTCGGGACTTGACGAGAAGATCAGCTTTCTTGTGAAAAACCGCGACGCCATCCGTGAATACATCGCAGAAGTGAGGCAGCGACAGACTGTCCCACTCGATGGATGAACACTGAGCGAGCTGCCGGTTGGTTCAGAGCATGCCTATGCCCATCGTGCCGCGTATGGCAGCGCAAACCAGCGGTTCAGTGAGCCTCGGGGAGTATGCCGTTCAGCACTATGTCGGCAAGAGAATCGGCAAACGGTCCCGGGTCCGAGACGTCACGAACCGACAGCGCGAAGATGGCCGCGCCAGCCATGATGTCGAGAAGAGCGTCGGCGTCGACGCCGCTTCGGATGTCGCCGCGCTCTCTCGCCGCCTCGAGTCGACGGTTCAGCTCGACGCGGACTCCGGCCAGTTGCCGCACCACGAGAACGTCGCGTAATTCCGCGTTTGTTCGCACTTCGCTCATCAATCCGGGAGCAGCGGCTCGTGTGGCGGGAGCTGCGAACAGAGCAACCGCGCCGTGCACCAGCGCGCGGATCTGATCCGTGATCGTGCCCTCGGTGCCGAGTTCGGTGTCGATGTCCGCGCCCTGTTCGACGTCGAGTACGGGATAGATCGCGTCGTTGACGATGTGTGCCTTCGACGGCCACCGACGGTAGATGGCTGGACGTCCTACTCCCGCACGCGTGGCTATGGCGTCGATGGACGT
This sequence comes from Rhodococcus sp. 008, assembly GCF_001682295.1. Lineage (NCBI taxonomy): Bacteria > Bacillati > Actinomycetota > Actinomycetes > Mycobacteriales > Nocardiaceae > Rhodococcus > Rhodococcus sp. 008. The sequence continues at coordinate 2,330,925 of NZ_CP012749.1, forward strand.
GCCCGCGTACCCCTTTTCTTCCAACAGTTGCCTGGTCGCGTCCAGTACTGCGTCGTCGATTGCAGGGTTTCGCTGCGGGCCCAGGCGGTGCTGAGTTTCGGAATCTTTGGACATTTTGGGCAAATCCCTTGCGGTATCGCTGTGATGGCCGTTACATTCTGTCACGGCTTTAGTCGATACATATTGTATCGACAATCGGCACGTGCGCATCGGCGCCACCGAACCACGAGGAGTGGTGATGAACCTTCGAACCGAAACAGAAACCTCCGGCGAAGATCCCGACTACGCCGAATTTGCCAGGCCCGGCGAATCCCGCAACGACCCGGCGGAGATGCGGCGCAGCCTCGAAGGCTGGCTCGCGACCGTGCTGTGGCGAGGTTCGAAACCTTCCGTGACCTCGGTCGAGGTGCCGGCCGCGAACGGCATGTCCAACGAAACTGTGCTTTTCGATGCGACGTGGATCGAGGACGGGATTCGAGCCGAGCATCGCTTGGTCGCCCGTATCGCCCCGCGGGACAGTGCGGTACCGATCTTTCCGTCTTACAACCTGGACCAGCAGTTTCGGGTCATGAGCGCCGTCGCCGCTCACACGTCGGTGCCGATCCCGCGGGTGTACTGGTCCGAGAGCAACCCGGACGCGCTCGGCGGCGAGTTCTTCGTGATGGAACGGCGTGAGGGCGAAATCCCGCCCGATGTCATGCCGTACACGTTCGGATCCTGGCTCTCGGAAGCTTCGGCCGACGACTGTTCTCGACTCCAGCAGTCATCGGTCCGGGTGCTCGCCGAGCTACACGCTATGGCCGATCCGCACCTCGCACTCCCCGAGTTGTGCCGCGATGGTGCCGAACCGACTGGGGCAGAAGCACTTCGCGCGCACCTCGAGGACCAGCGGCGCTATTACGAGTGGGCAACAGCCGACGGACCAGGATCTCCTTTGATCGAGCGCGGTTTCGACTGGATCGAAGCGAACTTTCCCGTCGATGCCGGTTCCGCAGTGCTCTGCTGGGGTGACTCGCGGATCGGAAATGTCATCTACCGCGACTTCGAGCCGGCGGCGGTCCTCGATTGGGAGATGGCCACACTGGGGCCGCGTGAGCTGGACCTCGGCTGGATGATCTTCCAGCACAGGTTCTTCGAGGATCTCGCTGCCATGGCCGGACTCCCCGGAATGCCGGACTTCCTTCGTCGCGAGGACGTGGCAGAGGCCTACGGCTCGCTTTCCGGCCACCAGGTTGCGGATCTAGATTTCTACATCCTTTACGCCGCGCTGCGGCACGCGGTGATCATGTTCCGAGTCCAAAGCCGCGCAGTGGCTTTCGGTCAGGCCGAATTCCCTGACAACCCGGACGAGATGATCCTGCACCACAAAACACTCGAAGCCATGCTCGACGGCACCTATTGGGAGTCGCTCGCAACATCCCCGCTCACAACAGGAGATGCACGATGACACTGTCCCCGCTCGACGACTACCCGGTACATCAGATCGCCGAGACCATCCGCCACGTGGGCACCTCGGATCGAAACTTCTACGACCGCTACTACTTCAACTGCCATGCCGGCGTCGACGGCGACACCGAGCCGCTGTTTCTCATCATCGGTCTCGGTCAGTACCCCAATCTTGGTGTATGCGACGGCTTTGCGGTTCTTCGGCGCGGCGAAGACCATATTGTCTTCCGGGCATCCCGAGCCTTGGGTGACGATCGTATGGACCTGTCAGTAGGCCCGCTGCGAATCGAAATCATCGAGGGTCTGCACCGCCTACGTGTGGTGTTGGACCCGAGTCCCGAAGCGCCGGACCTGAGCTTCGACCTCACCTTCGAGTCCGACGGCCCCGCCAATCTCGAGGCCAGACATTTCCATCGCCAGCTCGAACGAGTCACCTTCGACACGCAACGATTCGTGCAGACCGGAACATGGTCCGGATCCCTGACCGTCGACGGCGACGTCATCCCGGTCACCCCGGAGACGTGGCGGGGTAATCGCGATCGGTCCTGGGGTGTGCGACCGGTCGGCGAAGCGGAACCGCCTGGACGCAAGGCAGATCCGGCGATAGCCGGCAGTCAGAACTTCTTCTGGATTTACTCGATCATGCAATTCGGCGACTTCACCATCGTCACGATCGTCCAAGAAGATCAGCAGGGACGCCGAATCCTCGAAGATGCGACTCGCGTCTGGGCGGACCGCTCGCGCGAGCCGGAGTGGTTGGGTCGACCGGACCACCAGCTCACGTTCATTTCCGGTACTCGCGAGGTGAAGAGCGGAACTCTGTACTTCCGGCGCCCCGGTGCACCAGGCGAATCCGACCACATCCTGGAGATCACCTGCGAACCGATACTGCCCAACTACATCGGTGTCGGCACGGGCTACGGACTCGAGCAGGATTGGCGCCACGGGATGTGGCAGGGCGAACTGGTGGTTCAAGGCCTGCGGGAAAAGGTTTCGGACATCGAATCGTGGAAGAAGATGCTGTGCCCGGTCGACAACCTGGCTCGGTTCACCCTCGTCGAGGACGGCGTAACCCGCACCGGGACAGGCCTGTTCGAGGTAGCAGTCATCGGACCTCACCAGCGATACGGATTTACCGGCATCGGTGATGTCGCTCCGTAACTCCAGATCACCACACCACAAATCCCAAACTGCAGAGAGAGGCACTGCCACATGTCCACACGCACACGAATGTTGTTCGCTCGCACTGCAAAGGCCGCCGCATTAGTTGTTACAGGTGGTCTGATGTTTGCTGCTCCCGCCACGGCAATCCCGCTCGACCTGGGCTCTCTCAACACAGGCTCGCTTGGAGCGGTCGATCTCGGCTCGCTCGATCCTGTCCTCGCGCCGACACCGAATTTGGCCTCCGTGGCCAACTTTCGCGACGTTGCCGGCAACGACGGTAGGGGATACGCCACCGTCGACGGCTCACACCTCAAGCGCGGCGTCATCTACCGGTCCAATGCGCTGACCGCTACCACCGACGCAGACAAGACGACACTCACCGGCCTCGGGCTTGCCGACGCCTATGACCTGCGCGGCGCAACCGAGATCTCCAACCCGTTCATCGGTGGCGCGGACAAACTCCCGGACGGTGTGACGTACACGAACATCCCCATCGAGTTCAAGGATCTCACCCAGCTCGCGACGACGATCAAGTCGCCGGAGGAGGCCAAGCAGTTCTTGGTCGACACCAACCGCAGTTTTGTCACCGATCCCGTTCGCCGTGCCGGCTTCAAGCAGGTCCTCTCGGACATCGCTGCGAGTGACGGGGTGCAGTTGTTCCATTGCACCTCAGGCAAGGACCGCACGGGTTGGACCGCGATGTTGCTGCAGTCCATCGCCGGTGTCCCCGCCCAGACGATCATGGACGACTATCTGTTGAGCAACACCTACCTTCAGGCGACCAACGAGAAGATCCTTGCGCAGATCTCTCAGGCCCTGAGCCCGCAGGTGGCGACCAATCTCGAGCCGGCCCTCGGTGTCGACGCTTCGTACCTGGAAGCTGGACTCGCGCAGGTAGCCAGCGATTACGGAACCGTCGACGGTTATCTCACCGAAGGTCTCGGACTCACTGCGGACACGATCGCGCTTCTGAAGGCCAAGCTGGTCGGCTAGTTTCTCGCTGCTAAAACGCTTGAACGAACGAGTACCAGTCGCCGTCGAACTCCTGGTATCCGATCTCGCCGTCGCGGCGGGGCTTGCCGAGATATGGTGCGCCGTCAGGTAAGTACGCCAATCCGATCGAATCGATTAGACCACCCTCGATGTGGAAGCGGCACCCGTTGCCGACGGGCCAGACCTGCAGGACCCGGTAGACGCCAATTGTTCGGTTTTCCAACGACTTCTGGCAATCCGCGGCCACTGCTTCGAGCGAATCTTTCGACAATGCAAACGCAACATGCGAAGGGACGGACAAGGTCACGAGCGCACCGGTGACGAGCACGATCACCGGCGCGATCGTGCTCAAACGCAGAGTTTTGTACTTCATCCAGCCAATCAGGCTGAGTATCAACCACACTCCGCCCAAACCGAGCAGTACTGAGGCTGCGAGCGCAAAGAACGGAAAGTACACAACCGGCGGCATGAAGGACCACACGATGACGCCGCATGTGAGAGTGACAAGCACTGCGGTGACAATCGCTGTCACCTTCCACCAGGATGCCGGACCTCCACGCTCAGTTGTCGGATCACCGTCAGTCATCGGACAACCCTTGCACAAGGCAGTAATTGCGGAGCGGCAACGAACGGAATCGTCCACTGATATAAGTCGGGGTCGTCGTGCGTAGATCCGCGAATTGAACATTTTCGGCGCCAGCCAGTCCTCTAATGTCTGAGGGTATGGTCGGATTGTGAACCAGGATCTGATCATTCGCCGCTACCAGCCCTCGGATGAGGACGTGGTCGTCGACCTGTGGTCGCGCGCTGCCCGTGAAGCCCATCCGTTCCTTGCGGGTGAGGGGACGGGCGAACGCGAGCAGAAGATGCGAGAGGTCTATCTGATTCAGGCCGACAATTGGGTCGCTGAGCACAACTCCGCTGTCGTTGGACTGTTGGGAATGATCGGCTCCGAAATCGGGGGACTGTTCGTCGCGCCGGCGTCACAAGGGTTGGGCGTCGGGCGGGCGTTGGTCGAACACGCCACAACCATGCACGGCGAGGTGACACTGGAGGTCTACACGCTCAACGATCGCGCCCGCAGGTTCTATGCGCTGATGGAGTTCGAAGAAGAGGGGCGTCGACACGACGCCGAGACGAACCATGAATTGATCACCCTGCGTCGCGCGGGTCGAGGCTCTTCCCTTTCCCAGGCATGAGAATTACGGATCAGCCCAGCACGGGCCTGACATTGTGCACAGATCTGGCGGCTACCGATTGGCTGGTCGATCAGGATCTTCCTTGGTATCAGTTGGCGGGGCGCGGCCCGATCGGATTTCCGAAGTATGCGCGCTTACGGTTCATCCCCGATCCGAGCTTTCCCGGTCAGAAATCCAATGATGTCGACTTCGATCAAACCGGGCCGGAAGAGAAAGTGCTGATCGGCTTCGCCCTGGATGTGTTGTCCAGTTACACAACCACACCCGACGAGTGCTATTTCTGCATGTGGACCGGGTGGGGGTCGGCAGTCGGTGATGACGTTCCGCGGTTCGAGATCCCCAATCGTGACTACTGGCTCTTTCGTGGAACGCTTGCCGACTACGCCGATTGGAGCGTGGAAAACTCAGCTCGTTGGCCGTGGGGTTCTTCCCCTGATCCGGCCTTCATCTGGCCGGCTGATCATTCCTGGTGCATAACCAATGATGTCGATCCACATTTCGCGACCATTGCGGCCCCCGAGGAGGCCATCATTCGAATTGTGGCTGATTCGCGGATCGACGCCGTGCTCGACGACCCGGATATCGATCCGCCGTATTGGCACTGACGCCCGATCACTTCCAAGTCTCGAGTTCGACTACCAGCGTGTTCCAGCGGACGCCGAAATCGGTAGGTACCCAACTCGTCTCGCAGTACACCGTCGGCCCGTCGAAGACGACGTTGAAGAGACCGGGATGAATTGTCGTCAAGAGTGTTTCGTGTTGAACGAGGTGGCCGGGCCGCTCTTTCACCCGCACGCGCCCGGTGGGCTGAGTGCGGTATCGAGTCCAGAGGTAGCGATCCCACACCAGGCAGCCTCTCAACCGCGTCTTGCCGACGGCTCCGACATCGTCGCCGATCAGTGTCGTAAATCCGTTTCCGAGATGGGCTATGTGCTCAGTGCGGCCGTCGATTGTCACGGTCGCGATGCGTGCATCGATTTCGCAGCAGACCTCGGCGGGAAGGTCCAACATTTCGGGACTGGCCCAATAGGTCGTCGGTTCGCAAGTATCGCCAGGCATGGGGGTGTCGCGCCACGGTTCGAGATCCTCGAGCATCCAGAGTTGCGCCACCGTGCAAGTATCCCAGGTGCTTACGCTTGGGCCTGCTGGTCTGCCTGCAGGTGCTTGACCGGGCATCCCGTGGGGAAGGTGCCGAGGTCTTCGACCTTGTAACCGTTCGGGTAGCTGCGGATGTTGGGCAGCTCGCGGGCGAATTTCCGCTTCGTACGCACGGGGAAGAACCGCAGCAGGCGCGCGCGGACCTTCAGCGCACCGCGTGAGACGACGCGCATCGCAGTGCTCGGGTGCTTGTAGTGGAAGGCGTCGAGTAGGTGATCGTCCATGAGCGCGAAGGCGAATCCCTTGACCAGAGCCTTTGGTGCCAGGTTGTTGGGCGGGAAGGTGCACATCAGGTCGAGGGTGGAATCAGCGACGGCTCGGGCGCCGGGATCGAATGAAAAGTGTTCGCGCTCATAGTCGTCGAGAAGTTTGACGAAGCCCTCGTAGGTGTCAGGAGTGTCTTTGATGTTCATGTACCGACCCAGGTGGCGGTAGTAATTCGTCGACCCGACGATCTCGTTGTCGGTCATCTTCCGCCAGCCGTACTCGTCGAGCCATCTGACCGGCGTGACGACGAAGGTGGCCAGAACGTAGAGCATGTCGTCGTTGGAGATGTCGTACGAGCCGTGCATCTGATTCATTCGACGCACGCTCTTGCGGCCTTCGGTGCTGCTGAGGCCGTGCTCGAGGATTGCGTCGAGGATCAGGCTGGTGTCGTCGTAGCGCTTCTGGACCTTGTCGGTGAACTCGCCCGTGGAGAAGAGGAGCTTGCCGATCGAGGGGACAGCGTATGTGCGGAACAGTGCGAAGCTGAGCGCCTGATTGATGTCCCAGGGAAACTCTTGCGCCGCGAGAATGCGCGACATCTCTTCGTAATCGGTTTCGGGATCGAGTTGATCCGTGCGACTGCGGAGGTCGTAGCGCTTCATCTGAACACTCCCTGGGACTGGTCTGCGCGCGGCAGAGATAGGTGTGAGCTGCACCACCGACTGTAGTTCTGACAACACGCGTTGTCTAGGGGGTGTGAATAGTCGTCTTTCCTTCGTTTCGGGCGTTGTACCAGGGGTATCCGGAAAGTGTTGTCGACCCGAGGAGCAGCTATGAGCGTCACACGCACGGCCGGGGTTTTTGCGGCCATCGGACTACCGATTGCCGCGAGCGTCATGTTCGCCGGAGTCGCCTCGGCTGATCCGCCCCACCCTTTCGGCGGCGCCGCCGTCACTATCGGGTGTCCGAATCAGGGGTCGCTGGCCTCGTTGACCGGACTCACCGGCCAGTCCGGGCCAGAATCCAATCCGCCCATCGCCAAGGGTGACATTCGCTTCGATTCGTTCCCGGCCGCTGCACCCATCCCGGCGGCGGGTCAGGTGACTGTTGCGTGGGTCAACACCGACACGGGCAAGTCTGGAATCGTCGACCTGGTCGGTACTTATCCGTACCTGTCCGCGACGGTGAACACCGGCGTCGGCAATGTCGTTGCGACGGCGTTCGGTTCGATCAACTGGGGCAGTAGTCCCATCTGCCAGTCGAATCCGACGATCGGCAGGTTCATAGCCTGATCTTGAGCCTCATCGTCGCGGCCTGGACGGGCACAGGGTTGGCGGTATCGCGTGATTATCTGTCATCTCGGAGATACCGCCGGGTCCGTCCCATCCCATATTCTGAAACATGTTAGGTGAAAGCATATTTCAGGGATGGAAAAGGTGGCGACGTGAACGGGTCGAGCGCACGTCAGTTGATGAGCCAGATGCTCGTCGAAAAACGAAACAGTCTTGCGCCCGAAAAGGTCGGCATGCGCTGCGAGGGTGCTCGCCGAATGCACGGCCTCAGTCGGCGCGATGTCGCGCAGATTGCCGACATCAGTTTCAATCACTATCAGCGGCTGGAACAGGGTACGTCCGTTGGTGTTTCGGCTCCGGTCATCGTGAGGATCTGCGACGCCTTGTTGATGGAAGACGACGAGAAGGCGCGCATGCTGGCATTGCACCAGGCATGGGCGCGCCCTCGTCGACCGCTGGCTGGATCCCGAGTTGCCGGACCTCAGGCTGCCGGTGAAATCTCCGGCAGGCAGCGGGCCAGTTCGTCCGGCGTGTAGAAGAAACTTCCGGCGCTCACCGGAGCGCACGGGGCAGCAAAGGCCGTCTCGCGCTCGTTGTAGAGCATTCGGACCAGACGCTTACCCTCCGGTCCGGCGTAGACGTCCCACTGCACGTTGGCAGCCATCGGGCTGACCTGCGATCCGCGCCAGGGGTTGTTCGCATAGGTGTAGAGGTCGCCCTCCGCCTGCGAGACGGTGCTCCCCGGCAGTTTCAAGAGTGCCGCGAAGGGGATGATCGTTTCTGCGTGTGCAAACCGGAAATCCGCTCCCGGGACGGCGTCGTCGCCGGTGTGTTTCTGCAGGCCGCGCAGGAACTCGTCGCGCAGGACAGTTGCCATCCGGTAGGTGACGTCTTCACCGGTGAAGCCCGGGCCCTTGGCGTAGAAGTCCTCGGCATCGTTCGTGTATGCGAGCCACTGCGCGTCAGCAGGTTCGATGAACCGCTCGAAATTCCACTTGCCTTCTTCGGCCATGCCCGGAGTGATGATGTACGTGTTGTACAGCATGTACGCGGCGTCGACTTCGTTGTCGATCGTGCTGGAACCCTTGCCACGGTCGACGAGTGAGAACTCGCCCGCACTCAGCCGGTTCACGAAGTCCTCCGAGTAGAGCCTGAGCATCATGTGCCGCGAGACCTCGCGGGTGCGGGGAAGATCGGCGATCTGGTCGTCGACGGCTTTCAGTCGAGGATCGGACTCTTCGTAGTCCTTGTAGTCGGCGTTTGCATCCGAGTCGTGGAAGTAGAGAAGGTCGGCATCCGTGGTCACCGGTGCAACATCACCGGCGACGGCTGGAAACGCACCGGTCAGCCCTTGCGCGAAGTTCTCGGCGCTGTCCACGGCACGGTCCACACCCGACGAGGTCAAGGTGATGGTGCCCTGTTGCGCTGCGATGGCGTCGAACAGTTGGGGGAGGCGTTCGGTGACCCGCGCGCCGAGCTGTCTGTGTTCGGTGATCCCGCGTCCGCTGAGGTTGCCGTACCCCAGCTTCTTGTTGGCGGCCATGAGATCACGGAGGGCCGGGCCGAATTCCTTGCCGACGGGAGTCAATGCGTTCTCGGCTTCGGCGATTTCCCACAGCTGCAGGCTCAGGTCGTCGTACTTCAGGCTCGACAGTGCTCTGGAACCATGGCGCGCAACACTTTCCGTGTACACGGGGGAGTATCCCGTCGGCGGCGCCTGATAGTCGGCGATGCGCTGGCCGGGAGTGTAGGGCGTCTTGGACGTGAAGCCGCCGTCGCTGACGGTTGGTATCTCTGTCGAACCGGAGCTCGAACCGGCGTCGAGCGAACCGAACGGTGACGCCGTGGCGATGGACTGGACGCTGCTGGTGACAAGCACTAGTCCGACAGCGCCGGCAGCGGCCAGCACGCCGAAGCGTGAGCTTCGCATGGTGAGTTGATCCTCTCCGTCGGTGCCGAGGTGACACGACGGAAGGAAAGTTAGAACAGCTAAGCGTCCGAATTGCACCTATTTGCCCATGTGCAGATGGACGCGGGGTTACAAGTTTCGGATTCGCGGAGCTCAGGAGGGTTTGGCGGCAATCCCGATCGACACGGAGAGCGACAACGCGATGAGGGTCATGGCCAGCCACTGGTAGCTCTTGGGCGTGGGCTGCTTCTTACGTCCGAACTTGCTCACTGATGTCTCCCGTTTGTCCGTGGGTACTCAGCACATATTACTGTTCCATTACCTCAATGGCGCGGTCGACCGGAAACTGTGCGCGATCAGACAGCAGGCGGACCGCGAAGTCCGCCCGCTGCCCCGCGATCAAGAGATCGTGCGCAGTTCCCGTCGCAGTATCTTGCCGGTGACGGTCTTGGGCAGTTCCTCCACCAGCACCACGGAGCGTGGGTACTTGTACGCCGCCATCCGCTGCTTGCAGTGATCGATCAGATCTTCCGGGGTGACGGACGCCCCCGCGACGAGGCTGACAAACGCCTTCACCGTCTCACCGCGGTATTCGTCGGCGATCCCGACGACTGCCGCCTCACGGACTGCGGGGTGCTCGGCAAGAACGTCCTCGACCTCGCGTGGCCACACCTTGTAGCCGGACGCGATGATCATGTCCTTCTTACGGTCGACGACGTAGAACCAGCCGGCTTCGTCCATGAACCCCACGTCGCCGGTGTGGAACCACCCGTCGCGAATGGCCGACGCACTCTCCTCCGGCTTGTTCCAGTAACCGCGCACCACCTGTGGACCTCGGACGACCAGTTCGCCGATCTCTCCGATCGGCAGGACCGCACCGCCCTCGTCTTCGATGCGGACCACGGTGTTGGGTACGGGAACGCCGACAGACAGTGCTCCGGATGTGGGGTCGACCGGCGTATCCGCACCAACGGGAACGGCATGGGTCGGCGACGTGGTCTCGGTCAGCCCGTAGATGTTGTGCAGCGCAGCACCGGTCATGGCGCGGACGGCCTCGGCGGCAGTCGGCGAGATGGGTGCGCCGCCGGAATACAGCAACCGCATGGAGGAGAAGTCTTCCGTCGCGCAACCCGGAGTGTTGAGCAGTGCCGTAAAAGCAGTGATGGCGCCGACTGTGAATGTCGGTTGGTGCTCACGAATCGCGTCGAGCATCACCTCGGGCTGGAAGCGATAGGCAAGCACCAGCGGCATTCTCGCCAGGACGGACACCGCGATGTGACCGATCAACCCCGTGATGTGGAAGAGCGGTGCAACTCCGAGAACCGTGTCTTTCGGGGTGAGCCCCAACCAGTCCCGGTACACCTGGGCGTTGAAGGTCATATTCGCGTGAGAGGTCATCGCTCCCTTCGGCGGACCTGTGGTTCCCGACGTATACGTCAGTACCGCAATGTCTTCCGGTGCAGCGTCAGTGGTGATCGGATCGCCGAGACGATGTTCGTCGATCAGCGTCGCGAGATCGTCGGTACCGAGATCCTTCTTGACGATTCCGTCGAAAATCCTCGGATCGTTGCGACTTTGGTACTCGAGTTCCGAGGTGGTGATAACTCGCCTGACCGGCGAGTCGGAGACGACATTGCGGCCGACGGACTCGTAGAGCCCCTCGAGAGCGATCAGAACCGCTGCTCCGGAATCTTCGAGTTGGTATCCCAGTTCTCGTTCACGGCTCATGGGATTGATCGAGACTGCGACGCCGCCGGCTTTCCAGATTCCGGCGAGCGCAAGCACGAACTGCGGAACGTTCTGGAGGAACAGAGCGACACGGTCTCCCTTCGCCAGACCACCTGCTCGTAGTGCGCGGGCCAGGGCGTCACTCTGCTGATCCACTTCGGCGAAACTGAGTTGACCGTCGAAGTACTTCACAGCCGTGGCGTCCGGATCAGAGCGGACCGCCGCTGCCAACATTTCGAGCATTGTGGGCTGTTCGACGTCGATGTCGGGGGGAACGTCGTTGCGGTACAACGCCAACCAAGGGCGATCTTCGTATGTCATTTGATGGCAACCGGATTCACGGGAGAGCCGCTGGCCTTGGCAACCTTGAGCGGTGCGGCGACGTACAAGAACGTGTACTGGCCGTCGGACGCGCAGTCCGCGGCCAGCTTCTCCAGATCGCAGATCTCGGTGAATACCACTCCGAGGTTGCGCATCAATGCGTTGTGGAGAACCAGTGCCACACCGTTTTCGGGGTCGGTGGTGACCTCGTTGGCAATGGTGTCGGTGACGAGGTTCGGAATCTCCATGTCCTGGAACCACTGGACGAGTTCGGGGCTGTAGATCAGGCCGGGCTCGCAGAAGCCCTCGTAGAAGGCTTCGCCCTGGTCGAAGAACAGCTTGAGGAAGTTGGTGCGGATGACGAGAATATCACGCTTCTCGATGGTGACGCCCTGCGCTTCGGCACAGGCCAAAAGATCATGGTGCGTGAAGGTTTCGGCCTTGTCGAGGTTTTCCTTGCCGCGGAACTTCGCCATGTCGAGAAGTACTGCGCGTCCGACGACGCCGCGGTCGGCAATCGGTTCGACGCTGGCCTTCTCCAGGCCGCCGACAGTGGTATCAGCGGAGTATCCGTTCCACAGGGCGCCGTCGTACCAGACGTGGCCGAGTGCGTCGTACTGCGTCGAGCCCTGCAGGAACGCGTCGATCTTGTCGTCCGCGTAATGCAGGCCGCCGGGGAAGTTGGGTGCGTCGTCGCCGTCCCAGCTGCTCTCGTCGAAGATCTGTGTGCGCTCGGCGGGGCTCCGGCCCGGCCAGACCGGATCACCCTTGGGGTCGCCGATGAGCCGTTGAAGCGTGAACACGGAACCCTGCTTGATGGTTCCGACGCCACGAAGCACCTGTCCGGCGTCGAGGTAGTTCAGTGAACCGACCTCGTCGGACTCTCCCCACTTGCCCCAGTTGCTGGGTGCGTCGCGCAGGAGTTCTCCAAGATATGGCGCCTCGGTCATGGTGATTCGATCCTCTCGCTACCGACACCGAACGATCGCTCGGGCGGACCTGGGTCTTTGTGATCCACATCATGTTCAGGCCGATAATCAGTAGTCAACAGGTTCACCGATTGCCGTGGTCATCGCATTGTTGGAAATCCAATGTTCGGGAATACTGAACACTGTGACCGAATTCGAGAATGCCGTCCTGATCGGAGCGTCGATCCGGCAAGCGCGGCGTCACAGCGGGCTCTCGCTGCGTGAATTGGCCAGGCGTCTCGATGTCAGCCCGGCTACCCTCAGCGCTGTCGAGACCGGAAAGACCAGAGTCAGCGTCGACCGGTTGGCGGCAATCGGCGGGATTCTCGGAGTGCGTTTCGACGCTCTGCTCCCGGCTGCGATAGTGCGTCCGCCGGAACAGCCGCGATGGGGAGGCGACGACGCCGACCAGGACGCACATTCTCGGCCGAACGAGTGGCGAAGGTTCGGCCCGAGTCCGTTCGATCCGGTGTTGGCGGCCGCGCTCGCGGAGATGGTGAAGACCGGATATCACGGCGCTGCGATGCGTGAGATCGCCAAACGTGCGCAGATGAGTGTTCCAGGTCTGTACCACCACTATTCCAGCAAGCAGGAGATGTTGGCCGAAATTCTCGACCTCACCATGGATGAACTCAACACGAGATCGTTGGCGGCAATCGACGAGGGCGAAAGTCCCTCCGAAAGGCTGGCTTTCCTCGTCGAATGTGTGACCTTGTTCCATATCTATCGGCGTGATCAAGGATTTCTCGGTGCCAGCGAAATGCGCAGTCTCACAGCCGAGAACAGGTTGCGCATCACGGAATCACGCAACTACCAGCAATGGTTGATGACGAAGCAGGTCGACGACGGAATCGCTGCCGGTGTGTTCGGGACGGATCGGCCGCGACAGGCCGCGCGTGCAATAGTCGTGATGTGTGTCTCTGTCGCGCAATGGTATCGGCCGAGCGGACCACAAACGCCCGAGGAAATTGCACGCGACTACGCGCGTTTTGCACTGGATCTGGTGCGCCTTCAGCGACCGTGACGGACGTCATCCGGTTCGGGTGATGCGCCAGCGGGCAAAGGGGTCCATGCTTGGAAGGTATCCGTACCGCGACTCGAGTAAGGAACGAAACCCAATGTCTTCCAAGCTGTCTCACAAGGCCTACATGATCGGTGCCGGCATCGGAAACCTCTCGGCTGCCGTCTATTTGATTCGAGACGGTGAGTGGAGCGGTGAGGACATCACCATCATGGGGCTGGACATGCATGGAGCGAACGACGGCGAATCTGCCGCTACCTTCCAGCACCAGTACGGTCATCGCGAGCTGGGCAACGACGCGGGCTTCATCAATCGTGGCGGTCGCATGCTCAACGAGGAGACCTATGAGAACCTCTGGGACGTGCTGAGTGTGGTTCCGTCGCTGGACAACCCGGGAAAATCGGTGACGGATGACATTCTCGATTTCGACCACGCGCATCCAACGCACGACGTCGCACGATTGATCGATCGCGACGGCATTCGCAACAAGGGTGAAAACGACTACAAGCACATGCAATTCGACAACAAGGATCGGTACTTGTTGACGAAGCTGATGACGATGCCGGAGTCGGACGAGGCAAAACTCGACGACATCAGTATCGAGCAGTGGTTCGAGGACACTCCGCACTTCTTCACCACCAACTTCTGGTACATGTGGGAGACCACATTTGCTTTCAAGCGGGTGAGTTCGGCGATGGAGCTGCGCCGGTACATGAACCGAATGATTCTCGAGTTCAGTCGCATTCAAACTCTTGCCGGTGTCACCAGATCCCCGTACAACCAGTACGAGAGCATCATCTTGCCGATGCGGGCCTTCCTCGAAGGCAAGGGCGTGAAGTTCGTCAACGAACTGAAGATCACGGAGTTCGTGTTCAAGGACACCCCGCTACGAGACGAGATCATCGTGACGGGACTCGATTACGAAAACGTCCGCACCGGTGAGAAGGGCCGAATCGACGTGGCGGAGGGCGATTTCGTCTTCGACACCAACGGCAGCATCACCGACAGTTCTTCGATCGGCGATCTCGACACGCCGATCGTCGAAGACATGAGATACGCACCGAGTGCGCTGCTGTGGAAGCAGGCCACCGAGCATTTCTACGATCTCGGGAATCCCGACAAGTTCTTCGGGGACCGGGCGCAGAGTGAGTGGACCAGCTTCACCGTCACCACTTCGTCACACGAGCTCATCAACGAGATTTCCCGAATCACCAAGCAGCTCCCCGGAAATGCGCTCAACACATTCGTGGACTCGAACGTGCTTCTGTCGATCGTGGTCCACCATCAGCCGCACTACCACGCGCAGAAGGAGAACGAAGGAGTCTTCTGGGGTTACTGTCTGTTCCCGCGCAAGGACGGCGACTACGTGAAGAAGCCGTTCATCGAGATGACCGGGCGGGAAATGCTGGAAGAGACGCTCGGACACCTCGAGGCGCTCGACGAGAGCGGTGCGCTCGCCGCGCGTCGACAAGAGATTATGGACAGCGTCGTGAATTCGATTCCCAGCCATATGCCTTACGCCAGTGCGCTGTTCAATCGGCGCGCCGTCGGCGACCGGCCGCTGGTGGTGCCGAAGCACTCCAAGAACCTGGCGTTCATCAGTCAGTTCGCGGAGCTGCCGTTCGACATGGTGTTCACCGAGCAGTACTCGGTGCGCTGTGCTCAGGTAGCCGTCTACAAGTTCCTGGGGATTCCGGAAGACAAGCTCACCAAGATGCATCACTACGAGAAGGATCCGAAGGTCCTCGCCAAGGCCGCAGTGACGATGTTCCGCTGAGGGGTGCTCAGCGACCGTGCCGCTTCTCGTAGTCCTCGCGAGTGCGATCGGCACGGCGCTGGGCCTTCTCGTCGAGCAGTTCGGGATCGAGTCCGTGGCTCAGCAGGCGGTGACGGCGGTAGATGGTCCCGAGCGCCACGACGAAGTACGCGAGCGGGATGAGCAACAAGGCCATCATGGCCAAGGGAATCCAGATCGGTCCCGGAATCAAGAGGAACAGCAGAAGGATCAGCGTCGCCGGCACGGTGAAGCGGATGATGTAGCGGGCCTGGGCACCCGGTCCGACCAGATCGTTCCGCACCCAGTCCTGGTACCGGTCGGGGAGCGTCTTCCCCAGGAGGTATCCGCAGTACTGAGGAAAGTTCGGGCGAGTCTGTTCGGCCATGGCATCCAGGATAGTGCCTGGTACTGCCGCTTACACCGGTGCCTTGAACGTGCGTCGGTAGTTGCTCGGTGAAACGCCGAGGGCCTCGTTCATGTGTTGACGCATGGATGTCGCAGTCCCGAAGCCGGTTCGAGCGGCAATCGCATCGATCGACAGATCGGATTCCTCCAGTAGTTCCCGCGCCCGATCGACGCGTCTGCTGGTCAACCAGCGGTTCGGTGTGGTTCCGACTTCGTCGCGGAATCGACGGCTGAACGTGCGGACGCTCATGTTGGCGCGCGTCGCCAGGTCCGCCAGGGTGATCGGGTCGTCGAGATGTTCGAGGGCCCAGTGCCGAGCGTCGGCAGTCGATTCCGAAGGCTTGTCGGCCAGGGGGCGTCGGATGTACTGAGCTTGGCCACCGTCGCGCCACGGCGGTACGACGCAACGCCTCGCGACGGTGTTCGCCACTTCCATGCCGTGGTC
This sequence comes from Rhodococcus sp. 008, assembly GCF_001682295.1. Classification (NCBI taxonomy): domain Bacteria; kingdom Bacillati; phylum Actinomycetota; class Actinomycetes; order Mycobacteriales; family Nocardiaceae; genus Rhodococcus; species Rhodococcus sp. 008. Next base: position 2,346,958 of record NZ_CP012749.1, read on the forward strand.
ACGCCTGACGATATGCAGGCAGAGGTCGACTCCCGACGCCACCCCGGCCGAGGTCAGGATGTGGCCTTCGTCGACGAACAGCACGTCCGGATCCACGTTCACCTTGGGATAGACACGCTGGAAATGGTCGGTGTTGCGCCAGTGCGTCGTGGCGCGGAGTCCGTCGAGCAGACCCGCCGCGGCGAGGATGTACGACCCGGTGCAGATCGAGACCAGCCGAGTGCCCGGCCGGATGTGTTGGAAAGCTGCGGCCAACTCGGGGGAGAGGTAGCCGTCTTCGTAGGCCGGACCCAACTCGTACGACGCGGGGATGACGACGGTGTCGGCGGTGGCGAGCAACTCGCTTCCGTGGTCGACCGAGATGCTGAAGTCTGCGTCGGTCTGCACGGGATTGCCGTCGACGGTGCACGTCAGGATCTCGTACAGCGGCCGATCCTCGACGTCGAGGGCACGTCCGAAGATGCGCGCCGGGATGCCGAGTTCGAAGGGGATGACTCCATTCAGAGCCAGTACGACGACGCGATGCGGACCAGACATGGCTTGATTCTTTCATATATTGGCAATCTGGCCACTGTTCTCGATCGAATCCGAACTGCAGAATTCTCTCTGTGACTTCTGAGACCGCTCTCCCCGAATCAGGCCAACAGCAGGTGAGCCCGCCGCGCTTTCACCGCGCCTGGTCCGTCGCGATCGTGGCATTCCTGGCGTTGGTCGGTGCGGCGAGCTTCCGCGCTGCCCCATCGGTGCTGATCGATCCGCTGCACGAAGATTTCGGGTGGTCGCGCGCCAGCATCTCGGCGGCCGTCTCGGTCAACCTGATTCTGTACGGGTTGACCTCGCCGTTCGCTGCTGCCCTGATGGAGAGGTTCGGTATCCGGGCGGTCGTCACCTCGGCGTTGGCGCTCATCTCGCTCGGCAGTGGTCTCACCATCTTCATGACCTCGAGTTGGCAGCTCATTCTGCTGTGGGGTGTCTTCGTCGGTCTCGGTACCGGTTCGATGGCGCTGGCGTTTGTCGCCACCGTCGTCGATCGCTGGTTCGTCGAGAAGCGTGGTCTCGTGACCGGCATCCTGACGGCCGGTGGTGCTGCCGGTCAGCTGGTGTTCCTTCCGGTCCTGGCGAAGATCGCCGAAACGTACGACTGGAAGAGCGTCGCCTTCACAGTTTCGTTTGCCGCACTGGCCGTTGTGCCGTTCGTTCTGCTGTTCCTGCGTAACTATCCGTCAGACGTGGGTACGACGCCGTACGGCGCGCCCGCCGATTACGCCCCACCCGCCAAGCCTGTCTACCAGCGCGGCGGCGCCGGAGGCCGGGCGATCTCGGTGCTGGTGATGGCGTCGAAGACCAAGGTGTTCTGGCTTCTCGCCGGTACCTTCGCGATCTGCGGCGCGAGCACCAACGGCCTGATCGGCACGCACTTCGTCCCGGCGTCGCACGACCACGGAATGCCGATCACGACGGCCGCGTCCCTGTTGGCGTTGATCGGAATCCTCGACATGGTCGGCACCATTGCTTCGGGTTGGTTCACCGACCGGATGGACTCGCGAAAACTTCTCGGCATCTATTACCTGTTCCGCGGAATCTCGCTGCTCTTCCTGCCGCTGCTGCTCGCGAACACTGTGAATCCACCGATGATCGCGTTTGTCATCTTCTACGGGCTCGACTGGGTGGCGACGGTTCCGCCGACCGTCGCGCTGTGCCGTCAACACTTCGGCGCCGACGCCCCCATCGTGTTCGGTTGGGTGCTGGCATCGCACCAGATCGGTGCGGGTCTGGTGGCCTTCTTGGCCGGTCTCGTTCGTGATCAGATCGGCTCGTACGACGCTGCCTTCTTGGTGGCCGGCGCGCTCTGCGCGATCGCCGCAGTCATGTCGTTGTTGATCGCAAAACGTCCGAAAGAGGCAGTATTGGTTGACTCTGTCTGATTCGGCACTGTGATCGGTACCACCGACGGGGTAAGTTGTGTGTAACTCCAAGAACTACTCACCAGTAGGGGTACTGAAATGCCTGCTCCGTCCGCTGCGACCTTCTCGCGGCTCGCCGATCTGATCGCCATCGACAATGTTGCCGATCGCCCGACGAAGTCCATCACCGAGGTGTTCACCGGCAAGGAGCTGGCGACCATCCCCGTCGGCACCGCCGACGACGCACTTGCGGCCATCGCCCGTGCCCGCGTCGCCCAGAAGGAATGGGCCAAGCGCTCCGTCCTCGACCGCGCTGCCGTCTTCCACCGCTACCGCGATCTCATCCTCGAGAACCGCGACGCCCTCATGGACATGGCTCAGGCCGAGACCGGAAAGTCGCGTACCGCAGCTCAGGAAGAAGTCCTCGACATCTCGATGACGTCGCGTCACTACGCACGTGTGGCGCCGAAGCTGCTGCGCCCGCGTCGCGTCTCCGGCATGCTCCCGGGTCTGACGAAGACCGTCGTCCGCTACCAGCCCAAGGGTGTAGTCGGCGTCATCTCGCCGTGGAACTACCCGATGACGCTGGCCGTGTCCGACGCCATCGCCGCGCTGCTCGCCGGTAACGCCGTTGTCCTCAAGCCGGACAGCCAGACACCGTACTGCGCGCTCGCCTGCGTCGAACTGCTCTACAAGGCGGGTCTGCCTCGCGACCTCTTCGCCGTGGTTCCCGGGCCGGGCTCCGTCGTCGGCACCGCCCTGGTCGAGAACACCGATTACCTCATGTTCACCGGTTCCACCGCGACCGGTCAGCTCCTCGCCGAGCAGGCCGGCCGTCGACTGATCGGCTTCTCCGCCGAACTCGGTGGCAAGAACCCGATGATCGTCGCGGCCGGCGCAGACCTGCGCGAGGTCACCGACGCCGCTGTGCGTGCGTGCTTCTCCAACTCCGGTCAGCTGTGCATCTCCATCGAGCGCATCTACGTCGAAGAGTCCATCGCACCCGAGTTCATCCGCATGTTCGGTGACCGCGTCAAGAAGATGAACCTCGCCGCCGGATACGAATTCGGAATCGAGATGGGCAGCCTCGTCTCCGAGGCGCAGGTCAAAGCAATCTCCGCTCATGTCGATGACGCAGTGGTCAAGGGCGCCACCGTCATTGCCGGTGGCAAGGCTCGGCCGGACATCGGACCGCTGTTCTACGAGCCCACCCTGCTCACCGGGGTTCCCGAAGACGCCGAGTGCTACCGCGACGAGACCTTCGGGCCGCTCGTCTCGATCTACCCCGTCAAGGACGTCGAAGAGGCCATCGCTGCGGCCAACGACACCGAGTACGGCCTCAATGCCAGTGTGTGGGCGGGAAGCAAGGCTGCCGGTGAAGCCATCGCAGCGCGCATCCACGCCGGCACCGTCAACGTCGACGAGGGTTACGCACCCACCTGGGGCAGCACCGCAGCACCGATGGGTGGCATGGGTGTCTCGGGCGTCGGTCGTCGTCACGGCGCGGAGGGTCTGATCAAGTACACCGAACCGCAGACCGTTGCCACCACTCGCGTCATGAATCTCGGTGGACCGCGCGGACTTCCGGCCAAGGTGTGGGCAAAGCTCATGCCTCACGCCATCAAGATCATGTCCTGGGTTCCGGGCCGGTAACGGGTGGAAACCGCCAGCGCGTACATCGAGGCAACGCCGGTATCGGTGTGGAAGGTTGTCAGCGACATCGAAGGTATGGGTCGCTTCAGTCCTGAAAACACCGGTGGAACATGGACTTCCGGAACTCCGGGCACTGTGGGTGCAAAGTTCAAGGGCACCAACAAGCATGGTCTGATTCGGTGGAGCACGCACTGCACGGTGGTCGACGTGGTCGACTGCCGGAGGTTCTCCTTCGAATCGGACGAGCCGAAAGCGCGGTGGACCTTTGTGCTCGAGCCTTCGGGAACGGGCACCGTGCTTACCGAGACTCGTGAGATCTATGCGACGCCTGCGCTTTACGTGCGCATGATGTCGGGTAGCGGCCTACTCGGTCGGGGTCGAGATCAGCTGATGCAGACCGGAATGGAAACTACTCTGGCGCGCATCAAGGCGTTTCTGGAGAGCTAGAAACTTACACAAGTGGGGCTGCACTCGATTCGAGTGCAGCCCCACTTCTTTGTCTCTATCGGTTCGACAGCTCGCCGATGTCGGAAGTCGACACCCGATTCTCGCTCTTGCCGGCATTGCGGAAAGGCATGCCGACCGTACTGAGGTCGATTCCCTTGGTCTCCTTCATGATCAGTGCGGCAACGAGGGAGAGCAGGCACAGCGCTCCTACGTATACCGAGAACACCCATCCGAGATCTCGCGAGGTCAACCAGGTGTTCAGGTATGGCGCCGTACCGCCGAAGATCGCAACGGACAGCGAGGTGGCGAAGCCGACTCCCATCGCACGTGCACGGGTCGGGACGAGTTCGGACATGAGCGCCGGATACATCGCGGACGCGCAGCACCACACCGCCAATCCCATCGCCTGCGTCACGAACAAGGTCCACGGCTGGGCGGTCAGGATAGCCGCGATCGGTAGTACGAGCACGGCGCCGGAAATGCCGAAGGCTGCCGCCATGGTACGCCGACCGTACTTGTCCGAGAGATGGCCCGAGAGTGGAAGCAGTGCCAGCACAACGAGTTGGGCAAGCAAGCTTGCAATGAAGGCTCCGTTGGGATCCATTCCCTTGGCTGAAATTGCGTACGCTGACGCGAAGGTGGCCCAAGTGTAGTAGGCCGCGTTCTGCCCAGCAGACAACATGAGGATCAGCACGCCGATCTTGACAATGTCCTTTCGTGCGATCGGAGGTGCCGAAGCTGCAGAATCCGAATTCTCCTCGAAGTGAGGCGATTCCGATGCCGCACGACGCAAGAACAATGCGTACAAGCCGAGTACGGCCCCGATGGCGAAAGCAATTCGCCATCCGTATCTGCTCATGTCGTCTTTTCCGAGGATCCCCGTCAGCAACGCTGCGACGAGAGTCGCCAGCATTACTCCGAAGGTGACAGCTGTGAATACCGAACTGCCCCAGAGCCCTCGGCGATCTCGAGGCGAGATCTCACCGACGTAGGTGTAGGACACGCCGGCCTCCCCTCCATGGGCGAGGCCCTGCGTCAGTCGTGCAATCAAGAGCGCGAACGACGCCCACACCCCAATGCTCTCGTAGCTCGGGATCAATGCAATTGCCAGGCTTGCCACGGCCATCAGGCACATCGTGAGCACCATAGTGAATTTTCGACCCTTGCGGTCCGCCAGGCGCCCGAAGACAAGGCCACCGAACGGCCGCGCCACGAATCCGACTGCGAACACCGCCAGTGTCGACAGCAGGGCAGAAGTGGGATCGCTGTCATCGAAGAAGTTCGACGCCAGGTATGTCGAGAAGATTGCGTACAGAGTCCAATCGAACCATTCGAGGATGTTTCCGGACACGGCTGCCCGGAGCGAACGGGCGCGATCTAGTTCGGGGGTTTGTTCAGGAGGTGCAGAGCTGTTCATGTGAGCCTTCTCGAGATGTCAGTATGTTTGTCGTTCAACAAGTTCGCTGGATATGGGCGTTCAGCCCATATGGAGTCCGCCGTTCACATGAATCACTTCGCCGTGCACGAAACTCGCGGCTGGACTGCACAAGAATCCGACCACGGAAGCAACCTCGGCGGCGCGGCCGAATCGACCCATCGGCGTCGAACGGATGAGGTGGTCGTTTTGGCTGTTGACCAAATTTGCAGTCATCGGTGTTTCGATGATGCCGGGCGATACTGCATTGACTCGGATCGATCCGCCCAGTTCCCAAGCGAGACTGCGAGTGAAAGCGAGTAGTCCGCCTTTTGACGCCGCGTAGTGAGCGTGATTTCGACTGCCGCGATGGCCTGCCATGGACGTCAGATTGACGATCGAGCCGCCGTCACGCATCACCGGAATGGCGGCGCGTGTCAAATACATTGCCCCGTCGAGGTTGATGGACATGACCGTCCGCCATTGCTGGTCGGTCATCAACTCCACCGACTGTTCGGGATAGATCCCCGCAGCGACGATCAGGTGGTCGATCCCCCCGAAATGCCTTTGCGCAACCGCAATGAAGTGATCATTGCTTTCAGGTGAAGCAGCATCGAGTTCGGTTGTTGCTATACGATTTCCGTCTGGATCCAGGGAAGCTCTGATCGCGGAGAGTGCTTGTGTATCCAGGTCGCCGAGTACCAGATTCGCCCCTGCTGCGTACATCTGCTCCGATACCTGCCTGGCGATTCCGCCTGCGGCTCCGGATATTGCAATGGTGCGATCGGTGAAGTCGTACAAGTCGCTTTCCTTTGATCAGCGCACTTTCGACGAACCTCCCCGCGAAGAATCAGGATTGGTGCTGTCGAAAAGTTCGGGGTGCTTTGTTAATTCGGTTCTGGTTCTTCGTATGTGGCCGGTCAGGCACCGTTCGGCATCGATCTCGTCTTTGCGCACGATGGCTTCGATCAGTAAGCGATGTTCGTAGTTGATGACCCAGGTTCGATCGGGACCCGTCAGACGGGCATATGCCCGACGGTAATGCTGAGTCGTATTCCAAAACCGCGTCACCATAGTTATCAACTGAGGAATCTCGCAACCGCTGTAAGTGAGTAGATGCAACTCCCGGTCCAGTACCAGGAATCGGTCTACGTCCTCGTTGGCTTCGATCTCGTCCTGGATACTCCAGAGTCGATCATGCACGCTGCTGTTCAGATGCGGGATGCTCTCCGCCAGCGCCATGGGCTCGATACGTTCGCGAATGCGATATACGAAATCGCATTCCTGCATATCCATCGAGGACACCCACGCGCCACTGTTCGCCTTCAATTCGACCAGGCCTTCGGATTCGAGCATGCGCAGCGCTTCTCGCACCGGTAGTCGACTCGCGCCGAGTCGTTCGGCTATCTCTTCCTGGCGGATTCGAACTCCAGGGAGTAGGCGTCCGGAAAGTATGTCTTCGCGGATATGGGCAGCGATGCGGTGGCTCGCGACCGTGGTGGGGCCGTTCGCAGAATCGGCTTCGGACAACGGTGCTCCTCGAGGTGGGGGACGGGCGCAGTTCAGCTCGGCCACGGATCGAGCGGGTGCCGGAGTTCATTGTTCACTGTGGACATGCGTGACGGTGCTCGGGATGATCCGTGTCGCGAATTGGATCCAATTGTGCCTGTTCGCATGGTTGACCGCGGTTGCGATCTGGCCTGAATGCTTCACCGTTTTGGATCCAATCACTCTATTTTTCATGCCGGACAAAAGTCTCAGCACGTATGTTGCGGGGTGTTGGCCCTGTTCGTCAAGTGGGACAAGCCACATTTGTGGTCGATCGAGACTTGGGCAGGTTTGCGAATGGATCCATTCGATGGCAATGTGAGGCCCAACACGGAAAGTGGACCGCCCTGCGCGAGTCCCTCCGCGCTGTCCAGACGTGCTGCCAAAGCTTGGCCGTCCAAAGGCCTGATCCGGAGACTGACTATGACCACGCACAAGAAACTCACCGCAGCATCACCATGGGTGGAACTGGCAACATCGAACAAGGACTGGGATGCCGCCACCCCGTCGCTTCTTGCCACGATGCTGGCTCAGACAATCTTGATCCGATCCTTCGAGGAATACGTCCTGGAGTTGGCGGGGAAGGGACTGATTCACGGTCCAGCCCACTCCAGCATCGGACAAGAGGGTGGGGCTGTGGGGTCGATCGTCGGCCTCACATCCGCTGACTCCATCAACGGTTCCCATCGCGGACATCATCAGTTCCTTGCCAAGGCGCTGGCCCACGTGGCTGTCGACGGTTTGGATCCGACCGCTGCACTTTCGCCAGAGGTCCGAACCGTATTGACCCGCAGCCTCGCAGAGATCTGTGGTCTGTCGCGCGGCTACTGCCGTGGTCGTGGCGGGTCCATGCACCTGCAGTGGAAAGAAGCCGGCGCGATGGGTACGAATGCGATCGTCGGAGGCGGGGTACCGCAAGCTGCAGGTTTCGCCTGGGCGCACCGTCAGGCTGGAACCGATGCGGTCGCAGTTACCTACTTCGGTGATGGCGCGGTCAACATCGGTTCGGTACTCGAATCGTTCAATCTGGCAGCAGCATGGGATCTTCCGATCTGCTTCTTCATCGAGAACAACCAATATGCGGTCTCCACGCATGTCGCGGAAGCGACCGGTGAACCGCGATTGTCGGCACGCGGGCTCGGGTTCAACATTCCTAGTTGGAAGGTTGACGGTATGGACCCGCTTGCGGTCCACCTCGCGATGCAGGAGGCCCTCACCCACATGCGTTCGGGTAAGGGCCCCACGATCATCGAAGCGGATGTCTATCGCTTCTTTCACCAGAACGGCCCATTCCCGGGCAGCGCTTTCGGCTATCGCACGAAGGACGAAGAAAAGGCCTGGAAAAAGCGCGATCCGCTTCGCCTGCTCACCGATCAAGTGGTCCGTCGGAAGCTGCTGACGGAAGCCGACGTAGCCGAGGCGGTCGCGCAAGCCTCCCGAGTAATGCAGGAGATCGGTGGCGAGCTGCTGGAAACAGTGCCAGGGGGCAAGCCTGGCGAGGTCAGAATCAAGACATCGGAATGGCCGGACGTGAACTTCGTCGATGTCGGGATACGTGGTGATCTCAGTGAGTTCGAGGGTGTCCGATTCGTCGAGCCAGAGGAGTTCGGCGGCGAGATGGCCGATCGGAAGTTCATCGACGTCGTGGCGGAGGTGATGGACCGTCGCATGGACGCCGACAGCTCCATCGTCGTGATGGGTGAGGACATCCATCGCTTGAAGGGCGGAACGAACGGCGCTACAAAAGGATTGGCTGATCGATACCCGGGCAGAGTGCTCGGCACTCCGATCAGTGAGAATGCGTTCGCAGGCCTCGGTGGCGGAATCGCATTGGACGGACGGTACAAACCAGTCGTCGAATTCATGTACGCCGATTTCATGTGGGTGGCAGCCGACCAGATCTTCAATCAGATCGGCAAGGCGCGACATATGTTCGGAGGGGACAGCAACGTGCCCTTCGTATTGCGCAGCAAGGTCGCTATGGGGACCGGCTACGGCTCGCAACATTCCATGGACCCTGCCGGCGTGTTTGCAACTGCCCCGGGATGGCGCATCGTCGCACCGTCCACGCCGTACGACTACATCGGCTTGATGAACAGCGCTTTGCAATGCAACGACCCGGTGGTGGTCATCGAGCACGTAGACCTATATGGCACGAGCGGCCAGGCGCCGACCGATGACTACGACTACTTCCTGCCGGTCGGGAAGGCCGCAGTGCGTCGGCGCGGAAGCGATCTCACGATCATTTCCTACCTGTCGATGGTGGGGCATTGCCTCGAGGCAGTGGATGAAATCGGGACAGTCGATGCCGAGGTCATCGATCTCCGTTGGCTCGACCAAGCGAGTATCGACTGGGACACCATTGGCGAAAGCATCAGAAAGACCAACAACGTGGTCATCGCTGAGCAAGGAGCATACGGAACGTCGTACGGCGGCTGGCTCAGTGATGAAATCCAGCGCCGATTCTTCGATTGGCTTGATCAGCCCATCCAGCGAGTGACGGGGTCTGAGGCATCGCCGAGCATCAGCAAAGTGCTCGAACGTGCGGCAATTGCACAGACGGATGAAGTGGTCGAAGCGTTGAAGAGGATCACTCGATCGTGAAGCGACCGAACCGAACCCACTCACCCTCATCGGCAGAAATTCTCTAGGAGCAATCAACCGCCATGGCGACATTACTGCGCATGCCAGAGGTGGCAGCCGGAGCTACCACCGTAATCCTCTCCGAGTGGCCGCTTGCTGTCGATTCGGAATTCGATGTCGACGAACCGTTGGCCGTTCTCGAAACGGACAAAGCGACGGTTGAGATCGAGGCCGAGTCCGCGGGTGTACTTGTACACACATTCGTCGAACCAGGGACATCCGTCGAGGTCGGTGCACCGATCGCCGTCCTCGCTGATCGGGGCGAAGTCGTGAAGGATATTGCGGCATTGCTGGCCGAGTTCGGGGTCCGTGATGCCCATGGGCGCTCTGCCAAGCCTGAAACATCCACTGCTGTAGACGAACCCGACGGTTCGTCGTCTCCGACCGTGCTGGGCGAGAAAGTGGCCGATGAGGGGGCGCCGCGAATTTTCGCGAGTCCCTTGGCGCGACGCCTAGCGGAATCGGCAGGGCTGAACCTCGGTGACATCGTGGGATCGGGCCCGAACGGACGCGTCGTACGTAACGATGTCGATGCCGCAATAGCAGCAAAGACCGCTTCGGCACAGGCCGTCGCAGTGAAAGATGCTGGTGTGAAGGGCGCTGGTGTCAAAGGCCATGGCTCTGCCTTCACGGACACACCGCACACCAGACTTCGTCGTGCAATTGCTGCTCGGCTGACATCGAGTAAGCAGACACAGCCCCATTTCTACATCTCTGGTTCTGCGCGGGTCGATGCGTTGCTGGAGGCGCGCAGGCAGCTCAACGAAGTCAGCGCTTCCAAGGTGTCGGTCAACGATCTGTTGATCAAAGCGATGGCGAAGGCGCATACGCTGGTGCCGGAGATGAACTCGATCTGGGTCGAAGACGCAGTGAGAACCTTTGCCGAGGTGGATATTTCGATCGCGATAGATTCCGATCGCGGGTTGCTTACTCCCGTTCTGCGCGGGGTCGACGCCATGTCCATTTCCGAAATTGCCAGCGCTACAAAAGATTTAGTAGCGAGAGCAGGTGCAGGGAAGATTCGGCAGGACGAACTCGAAGGTGGGTCGACGACGATCTCGAACCTCGGGATGTTCGAGGTCGAGGAATTTTCGGCCATAATCAACCCTCCTCAATCGTCGATTCTTGCAATTGGAGCAGCGACCGAGCAGCCCGTTGTCGTGGCGGGACGGCTGGAGGTCGGGACGGTCCTGCGAGTGATTCTCTCGGTTGATCATCGTCCGATCGACGGGGCGATCGCCGCGAAGTGGATGAAGCATTTCACCACAGTTCTCGAGAACCCGATCCAGATCTTCGGCTGAGCAGACATCGCGAGAAAGTGGGAGGCACAGGTATGAATTCACACTACGACGTGGTCGTACTCGGAGCTGGGCCCGGTGGCTACGTTGCGGCCATCAGGGCCGCGCACCTGGGGCTCTCCACTGCTGTGGTCGAGGAAAAGTACTGGGGTGGCGTATGTCTGAACGTCGGATGCATTCCGTCGAAGGCACTGCTACGGCACGCGGAGATTGCGCACCTGGTGACCGACGGAGCCTCGATGTTCGGAATCGAAGGTGTCACTTCGGTTGACTTCGGGGTTGCGTTCGACCGCAGTCGATCTGTTGCGGACGGCCGAATCAAGGGCGTCAATTACCTGATGAAGAAGAACGGTATTCGGCAGTACAACGGTCGCGGCGTATTTCGTGGACCGAATACCCTCGAGGTATCGGGTGGCGATTCCGCGACGATAACTTTCGACAACGTGATTATCGCCAGTGGAGCAGAGCCACGGCTACTTCCAGGCACGACTCGCAGCGACAATGTAGTCACGTATGAGGAGCAGATTCTCACTCGCGAGCTGCCGAAGAGCGTGGTCATCGCCGGTGCAGGAGCGATCGGTGTGGAATTCGCCTATGTCCTGAACAGTTTCGGAGTTGACGTCACGCTGGTCGAGTACGCAGAGCGGATCCTTCCGCTGGAAGATGCGGATGTATCTGCCGAACTGTCGAAGCGATACAAGAAATCCGGGATCACGATTCTGGTTTCCACTTCGGTGGAGGAGATCGTCGATTCGGGTGGACAGGTCAAGGTAGTAGTGAGGCAGGGTGGCGAGGCGCGAACGCTGCTCACGGACAAGGTGATCCAAGCGATCGGATTTGTTCCGCGGACCGACGGCTACGGCCTCGAGACGACAGGCGTCGAACTGACCGAGCGAGGAGCCGTGATGGTCGACGAGTACATGCGTACTTCAGTGCCCGGAATCTTCGCAATCGGCGACGTCACCGCACAGTTGATGCTCGCTCACGTCGCAGAGGCCCAGGGCGTGGTCGCGGCTGAGACGATTGCCTGCGTAGACACCGTCCCTGTCGACTACCCGATGATTCCCCGCGCAACTTTCTGCCAACCCCAAGTTGCCAGCTTCGGATGGACGGAGCAGCAAGCGAGGGACAAGGCCGGCACCATGGGCTGGGATGTCAAGGTGGCTACCTTTCCGTTCAGTGCCAACGGCAAGGCGCATGGTCTAGGGGACGCTGTCGGGTTCGTGAAGCTGATCAGCGACGATACGTACGGTGAGTTGCTCGGTGGACATCTGATCGGACCGGAAGTGACCGAGTTGTTGCCAGAGTTGACGCTCGCTCAGAAATTCGAACTGACAGTTGAAGACCTCGTACGCAACGTTCACGCTCACCCGACACTGAGTGAGGCGCTGCAGGAGGCTTTCCACGGGCTTGCCGGACACATGATCAATCTGTGAACGGACTGATGTTGAATTGGTCCGATAACCGAACCGAACGAGGAGTGGCAAGTGATAGGCGTCAAGGCAGACTCGCTCCCTGAGCCCCTGCGGGGAAACCCGGTGGCACAGATCGCCATGATTGTGCCTGATCTGGAATCGGCCGTTGCACTGTGGAGCGGCATTCTCGGCCGAGACGATTGGTCGATCTACACGTATGGGCCCGACAACGTTCCGGAGTTGAGCTACCGAGGTGAGGAAGGACGGTTCGGCATGCGCTTGGCTTTTGTCGGTGTCGGTCCCCAAATCGAGCTGATCGAACTCCTCGAAGGCCCCAGCTCGTACCACGAATGGCATTCGAGTCACGGTTTCGGATTGCACCATCTGGGTTTTGTCGTCCCGTCGATCAAGGACGCGATGATCGAAATGGCGGAACACGACCTCGATTTGATTCAGTCGGGGTACGGCTATGGGGCGAACGGGGACGGAGGTTTTGCGTACTACGACACTCAGGATTCGGTCGGCGCGATTGTCGAGCTCATCGAGGTTCCATCGATCCGACGACCATCCGAGGTTCTGTAGAAGCCGCGTCGATCAGCGCGGTGTAGACACGCTCCGGCTCTTCGGCGATGCGATTGAGTACGTACAGCCACCACTGTGTTCCGAAGATGACGTATTCGCGTGTGGTGAAGCCCGCTCCTCGGAGTGCGTCCAGTTGCTCGGTACCGAGGCCGAGCAGCATCTCGAACTCGACGTGCTCGCCTCTGAGCTTCGAATCATGCTCGGCGCGTAGTGCTTCGAGGATGTCGCGGTCATGTGTCGCGATGGAGACCTGGTGACCCGATTCGACGATTCGGGCTGCGTAGTCGAGATACGCGCTGCGCAGTTCGGCACTACCGCGTGGGTAGGCGACGGACTCGGCTTCGAGGAAGGCGCCCTTCACGAGACGGATGCGGCCGGGTCGGTCCAGCAGAGCGGCGAGATCCTTTGCCGTGCGGTGCAGTCGGGCCTGAACGGTGATCCCCACGTGAGTGAAGCGCTCGGCCAGTCGCGCGTGCATGTCGAGGACCAGGTCGGTGCGGTCGGACGCTTCGGCGGAGATGATCAGCTCGGCACCGGCGCGTTCCGTGGCCTCGGCCAGGCGCACGACATTGCGAAAGCACTGCTCCGGATCGATCACCAAGCCGATGTGCGAGAGGTCGAACGACACGGTGCTCTCGACACCCGACGTGCCGATTCGTTCCGCGAGTTCCACGAAAACATCGGTTTCGGCGTTCGCGAGCTCGGGATCCCGGACGCTTTCCCCGGTGTATTCGATGCTCGCCTTGTGTCCTCGCGCGAAGATCGAGGGGAGGCGGTCGAAAGCGTCGTCGATGGTTTCGCCGCCGATGTAGCGAGCGGCGACTTTCCGTGCGAGTGCTGCAGTCGCAGCGTCCGCCATGGTGCGTTCTTTCAGGGATTCGTCGAGTGCGAGGCGGCGTAGGACGTCTGCGGCCTGGGCTTGTAGATCCGTGTTCACGGCTTCAGCGTATCCGGACGAGGGTGCGGGAATTATTCTCCAGACCCTTGCGTTCGATCTATTGTCGATATATCGTCGATACGTCAAACAAACACAGACAGTCCAGGAGGACAACATGTACGCCCCACACAACAACCCAGAAATGCAAGAACGTCGCGAGCATGGCCGCCGAGGCCCGCATCGTGGACACGGTTTCCGTCGAGGATTCGAGGGCGAGCGCCCCGAGGGTCGCTTCGAAGACCGAGCAGAAGGACGCCCCGAAGGCCGACGCGGTCGCGAAGGTCAGCGCGAATTTGGTCGTCCTGACCAGCGCGGATTTGGTCGTCCCGACCAGCGTGGACACGGTCGGCCGGGCTTTGGTGAAGCCGGCGCAGCGCTCCGTCCCGCGATGGGTCTACTCCGAGGTGCCGCTGTTGCGGTAGCCGCAGGTGGGACCGCTGAGCAGGTCGCCAAGGCAGAGGCAATTCTTGCCGAGGCGCGCCGTGCACTGTTCGAGATGCTGGCGGAAAAGCCGGCTGACGTGCAGCAGGCTCACGCAGAATCTACCGACACACTGCCGGCAGAGTGATCACGGCGCTCAGGCGCCGACGGTGACTTCCTCGCTGTTCATGCCGGAAACGTGGCCGTCGGCGCCCTCTCGCCAGTACCCGACAACATTGTGCTTGTCGCGAGCAATTCCTCGAACTTCCCTCAGGTGCTTGCGAATACGACGGCTGGTTGCGCTTTCGCACGCCACCCACGCGTAGACGTCGGCCGTTTCGGATTCGGGAAACTCGACCTTCTCCACAGCTTCGAACAGCGCGCTCGGCGCCTTTCCGAGGCCACTCCCCACGAGCCACGTGTACGTGACGTCGCCGCGAGTGACAAATTCCTGTCGATCCTCTTCGGTTTCGACCTCGATGATCGCCTGTGCGACATCGCCTTCACGAAGTTCTTCGACAATCCTGCCCAGTCCGGGGAGACCCGTGGCGTCTGCGACCAGCAGCTGCCAGCGAGGACCCGCCGGTGCTTGGTAGTGGGACCGCGAACTGTCCGACCAGAAGACGCCTAGTAGGTGACCTGGTTCGGCCCGCAGGGCCCAATCCGCTGCAATACCGCCAGGGTGCACGACGAAGTCGATTTCCAGACGTCGGCCGCCGTCGTGCACCTTGCGCACGGTGTAGTGCCGCCACGGTGGCTCGGTTCCGAGATCGGCCTTGCCGTAGTCGGGATTGTTGAAGTAGTCGTATTCTGCTTCTGTTTCACCGGGTTTCGGGAACGCGAGGTCGATGCGCTCGTCGCCTTGTCCGCCGGTCGGCCAGTGCCAGTCGCCTTCTGCCTCGATGCTGATTCGCCGCATGTGCGGGGTCAGGGACGTGACGGTGACAACGCGGGCGGGTTCGCAGAAAGACATGCCTCGACCCTATGGGTCCGGCGTGTCGAAGTGGAGACAGATGCTGTCGCAAGACGGACATCGAGCGCAGCCGAAAAGGCCAGCGTATGCCCCGGGGCATGATTCTTCCCTGGTGTACACGCTGGCCTTTTCAGTTATGTCGGTTCACGCCGCTGTCGGTGGGCTGTTCCCACCGATCGGCTGTTGATACGGATCGATCGACATCGGTGGATAGAACACCGATTTCCGATCCGGCCCGATCTCCACCCGCCACTCCGTGTGGTGCAGCGTCCGGTGGTGATGACCGCACAACAAGATCAGATTGTCGAGATCTGTTGGGCCGCCATCGTTCCAGTGAACAATATGATGGGCATCGCACCACCCCGACGGCGTTCCGCACCCCGGAAACGCGCACCCACCATCACGAACCGCCAACGCCCGCCGTTGGGGTACCGTCGCGGTCCTTGCTTCTTTGCCGCAGTCGAGCGGAACCCCGTTCTCATCCAACAAAATCCGCGTCACGGTGCAGTCGCAGGCCAACATCCGTGCGGTGTCGATGCTGATCGGGCCCACCCAATCCGCCCACGCGAACCCGAGTTCCTCCGTCGACGGCAGGAGGTCTTTCAAAGCCTGCAGATCCGTCATGTCTTTCGCGGACGCGGTGACCGTGATGTGCGGTTTCACCCCGCCTTCGATCGGACCCAACCCCGCCCGCTCGTACCGCCGCAGTAGTTCGCAGAACCCGTCCGCCCGCCGTAGCGCCGGCGTACGGGTGTCCTTGACGCCGTCCTTCTCCGGCGTCGGCGCAGACAGACTCGACAACAACGTGATCAGACGCGCCCCGTTCACCGCATCCAGATCACCCTTCACCGACACACGCCCGTACAAACCTTTCGAGGCATAGAACTCGTTGCGCTCCGAATCCTCACCCACCGGAACACCGTCTTCGCGTTTGCCGTACTGCTTCTCGATCCGCCGGATCGCCGCCCGCACCGCATCACAATCAGCGATGTTCTTCGACGCCAACCCCAACAGAATCCCGCGAGCCTTGTCCACATCTGCCAGGGTCATGTTCTTGGGTGGATGCTGACAAAACGACGCCACCTGACGGGCTTTCAACGCATCCACATCACCGCGGTGAAACGCATCCGCCACAACAGGTTCGAGCATCAACAACCGCGCCAACCCGACCAGCAGACTGCACTCACCGATCTCCAAATTCGTCGACCCGTGCAACCACTGCGCGATCGCCCGAAAACCCTTCCCACCGAGAACGTCCCGGGAAAACATCTCCACGATCAGCAACACCATCCGCGACTGCAACTCGTGCCGGACACGCACCAGATCGAGAACCTCACTCTTGAGGTCCTCGCCATCCAGTTGCCACGCTTCCCGACTGTCCATGCTAAAAGTCTAATCGAACAAAGTTTCGAACACAAGAGAATCGCAGGCGAAAATTGCTGCTGTCCAGCTACTTTCGACAATTCGGGCAAATGTCAGATTGAACCCAACTCGCGCGCACGAGCTACCGCCGACGTCCGCGACTTCACTCCCAACTTGCCGAAGATGTGAACCAGGTGCGACTTGACCGTGGTCTCACTCAGGAACAGTTCTTTGCCGATCTCTCGGTTGGAGCGACCCGCCGCCACCAACTTCAGAACTTCGATTTCCCTTGGGCTGAGGCTGGTTTCGGGTTTGCGTACCCGAGTCATGAGCTTCGACGCGATGGCGGGGGAGAGAACGCTGTCCCCGCTCGCAGCGGCGCGGACGGCTGACAGCAACTCGACCGGTGGTGTGTCCTTGAGTAGGTACCCGCTGGCCCCGGCCTCGACAGCGCTCAAGATGTCTGCATCCGTGTCGTAGTTGGTCACGACGAGTACGTGCGGCGGATTCGGCAGCGCGCACACCGCGCGGGTGGCGTCGACGCCCGTCTTCCCGGGGCCGAATCGCAGGTCCATGAGCACGAGGTCGACCGGCGTGGTGGCGCAGAAGGCTATGGCTTCCTCGGCGGTGCCCGCTTCGCCGACTACCTCGATGTCGGCTTCGCTTTCGAGCAGCGCTCGTAGCCCGGCGCGCACGATCGCGTGATCGTCGGCGAGCAGCAGGCGGATCACGGTTCGCCGACTTCGAGAGGAAACGTCACTGCGACGGCCGTGTGTCCCGGCTCGGACTCGATGGAGAAAGTCCCGCCCTGCAGTTCGACGCGCCGGCGAATTGCATTGAGGCCGAAAGATTCCGCCGGGCCACGTTCGAGAACTGCCACGTCGAAACCGTGACCGTTGTCGACCACGTCGAGGCTGACGGTGTCATCGGAATAGGTCAGTGTCACAGCCATTCTGGTTGCATCGGCATGGCGGAGAACATTGGACACCGCGCCCTGAGCGATGCGTACCAATGTTGCTTCGAGGGGCATCGGCAGCCGCACTGCCTCGCCTTCGACCACGGAGCGCGCTTCCAGTTCAGGACTGCTCGCGCGTTCGCAGATTCGACGAAGCGCGTCGGCGAGCGACTGACCGTCCAAGGCCGCGGGCGTCAATTCGGCTATGAGTTGGCGGGTTTCGGCAAGACTGTCCGCGGCAGTTTCCCGTGCGAGGCTGATCTGACGGATGGCCGGGCTGTCCGGATCGGCGCGTTCGGCAGCGTGAAGGAGCATCTGGATGCTCGAAAGTCCCTGGGCCACGGTGTCGTGAATCTCGGCGGCGAGTCTTTCACGTTCCGCGAATTTTCCGGCGTCGCGAGACGTCGACGCCAATTCTTCACGAGTATTCATCAACTCGTCGATGAGACGACCGCGCTCGGCTGCCTCGCGGTACAGCGCTTGATATCCGAGGCCGATTGCAACCGCTACGGCAGCGCCGATGATCGGGCCGACGGCGCCGGCAATCGTCCATCCACGATGCAGGCCGGTGCCGACCACGGCGACAGCCGTTGCCGCGGTGACGGCGAGAAGACTCCAGGGGCGTCGCAGAATATGGAGATAGAGGAAGAAGAGTCCGAACGCGAGGTAGGCGGCGTCGGCGGATACCGCCATCGTCGCGATCCAGACGAGGGTCAGCACGGCCAGCCACCAGCGGGCAGCGTTGCCGCGCAGCCTTTTGGCGACCCCGAAAAGATAGACGGCAACAAAGATCACGGCCAACGCGATGATTGTTGCGGTCAGGTCGGATTCGTCGAGCAGCGCTCGAAGAAACACCACACCGGCCAGCGCCATGACAAGGACATGCAGGCCCAGTTGTAGGCCGGCGAAGACAGGCGTGAGCGGAGATCGGTGCATCTCGCCCAGCTTAGCGAGGTTCGGGCCTCGTTCATCCATCAAAAGTTGTAAACCGGGATGGTTCTTTCGAGCGCTGGAATGTCGATCCGAGGTGCGATGGAAAGAGTCTGCATCCGCGAGAGCGTAGAGGCAAGCACAGGAAAGGAATTCACAGTGTTTGTCGCAATGAGGGACTTACGGGCAGCGCGAGGTCGTTTCGCGCTGATCTCCGTCGTGGTTCTGTTGGTTGCACTTCTGGTCAGTTTTCTCAGCGGGTTGACTGCAGGACTTCGCCATCAGAACGTGTCAGCCATCGAGGCCATGAATGCCGACACGGTGGTGTTCGCCGACACCGGAGCCGGGGCGTCGTTCGACGAGTCGGCGCTCACGCAGGACCAGGTCAACGCTTGGACCTCCACGTCGAAGGACGTCGATCCCATCGGAATCGGTCGCGGGAAAGCGGGATTGGCCGACGGAAATCAGAAGTCGGTGGCCCTGTTCGGCGCTGATGGCGGTTTCGGTGACGTGACGCCGTCGGCGTCAGGCACGGTGGTGTTGAGCGAAGGTGCCGCTCGCGATCTGGGGGCGGGCGCCGGCGATCAGGTGAGTGTCGGTACGCAGCAGTTCACCGTCAGCGCCGTTCGCGGTGACGACTGGTACAGCCATTCGCCCGTCGTCTGGATGACGCTCGACGACTGGCAGGCGGCCAATCCGCGCGGCGGAGTTGCGACAGTACTGGCTGTCACCGGAGCCTCTGACGCTTCCGCAACGGACAAGGCGGCTGCGACGACGTCGACGACGGTCAGCGGTTCGCTCGACGCGATCGGTTCGTACAAGTCGGAGAACGGGTCGTTGACGTTGATGACGCTCATGTTGTTCGCGATCTCAGCCCTGGTGATCGGTGCGTTCTTCACGGTGTGGACGATCCAGCGAACTCCGGACATCGCGACGCTGAAAGCGCTCGGTGCGACTACCGGTTCGCTGGTGCGCGACGCACTGGGTCAGGCGCTCATCGTTCTGATTGCCGGTGTCACCGTCGGAATCGGGCTGACGGCCGTGGCCGGATCGCTGATCGGTGACGCCATGCCGTTTGTCCTGGACGCATCCACCACCGTCGTACCTGCCGTGGCATTGATCGGGCTCGGTCTGCTCGGCGCGGCCTTTGCACTTCGATTCCTCTCGACCACCGATCCACTCACAGCATTGGGGAGCGCACGATGACCATGACAACCGGCACCACAGTTCTCGACATCCAGAACGTCGATCTGACGTTTCCCGATGGGCAATCGCGGGTGACGGCGCTGGACGACGTGTCTCTGCGACTGCACCGCGGCGAGATCGCCGCGATCACCGGGCCCTCGGGTTCGGGCAAGTCCAGCCTGTTGGCGGTGGCGTCGACGCTGATCCGTCCGGATTCCGGGCACGTCTATCTCCGGACGCCGGAAGGCAGCACCGACATCGCTGCGCTGAGTCGGCGGGCGGCGTCGGAGCTGCGACGCTCGTCGATCGGCATCGTCTTCCAACAGTCGAACCTCGTGTCTTCGCTGACTGCACTGGAGCAGCTCGAGGTGATGGCGCATCTGGGGCAGTCCGTGTTCACGTCACGGGCCCGTCGCAAGGCCGTGAAATCAAAAGCGATGGATTTGCTGGACGCTGTCGGGCTCGCGGATCAGAGCGGAAAACGGCCGTCCCAGCTGTCGGGAGGGCAGCGACAGCGCGTCAATCTCGCGCGAGCATTGATGAACGATCCGCAGCTTCTCGTGGTCGACGAGCCCACGAGTGCGCTCGATCAGGAGCGCGGTGCCGCTGTCATGGATCTGATCATCGGGGTGGTGCGGGAACGCGAGGCGGCAACCCTTCTCGTGACACACGACCGAAGTCACCTGTCTCGGATGGATACTGTCTATCGTGTTGTTGACGGTTCCTTGGCGGAGGATCAGGAGGCGCTCGCGGCGTGACTCAGGCGGGCACGATTCGGGCATTCGTCACTGCATCCGGGCGGGAAGTCAACCCGCGATTTGCTGGGCAGTTAGACTGTTGTCGACTCGGGCAACTTGAGAGGACGTGTTATGGAACGCCGCCGCAACGTTGCGCAGCCGCCACAATCGCCGATTGCGGATCTGGAGCAGATGCCTGCCCTGATTCTCCTCGACAGGCTTCCGGTGCCGGTCATGGCCGTTCACCGCGATGGCAGCATCGTTTTTGCCAACCCGTCTTTCGCTGACATGCTGGGATATCCCAAGAAGGCCGTCTCGGCGTTGCGTTTGCAGGACATCCTCTACGACAAGGATGCCGACGACGTCAGTGCAGAGCAGGCCCATCGTGAACTGAGTTCCGAGCCGGGCTCGGTCAAGGAGTTCGTGCACTCCGACTCCACGTTGGTGCGCGCGACGGTCAGCCAGTCTCTGCTCCGACGGGACGACGACACGATCACCCTTGCCGTCCTCCACGATCTGACGGAGCGCCTGTGGAACAACCCACGGCACATCGACGACAAGCCCACCAAGTAATCCCAGCTACTTCCGGGATTTGACGGTTCGGTCCAGGCCGAGGGTGGCGGCAAGGGTGTTGACCACCCATTCTTCGTACTGTTGGCCGGTCCAACCCGCGCCGACCACGAGGTCTGTATAGGTCTCGGGACTGAGCAGCGTGAGTGCGACGTTCACAGCTGTTTCGAGGTCGACGGTTGGCGCTTTTTCGACGATGCCGACCATCAGATGTTCCTGCACAGTGCGTCGCTGAGTGCGGTTGATTTGCCACAGACGGGCGGCGTCCTCGTCGGCGGAAGCGGCGGCCCGCAGTGCCAGCAGGATGTCTGCGGTGCGTTCCAGAATGAGCCGTCCGTGGTGAACCTGAATCCGGAGTTGCCCGAGTGGATGTGGGGCGCCGAGTGCTGCCGCCACCCACGGACGGTCGAGAGTTGCCGTCTTTTCCTCGTCGCCCGCAACGGCCACGTCGAGCAGTGCTGACAGCACGCTCGGCTTGTTGCCGAACACGAAATAGACACTCTGCACCGACACGCCCGCCGCCGCGGCAAGCTGCTTGATCGTGGCGGCCGCGTAGCCGGGATCGACAAAAACCTCACGCGCTGCCTCGATGATCTTGCGCCGCGCCGACATGTCTTCCCGAAGAACCTCAGTCATGATTAGAGTCTAACTCTAGAGTCGAACTCTAGCGACTCGGGAGGCGAAGTAATGACGAAGGTTCTTGTACTCGGTGGCTACGGTGCCGTCGGGATTCCCCTGATGAAACAACTCGCGAAGGTCCCCGAAATCTCCGCGTACTCCGCCGGCCGTGACCCTGCCCGCGCGGACGTCGTCGTTGATCTTAAAGAACCAGGCGCGTATTCGACTGTGGTTCGAGACTTCGATGTCGTGGTGAATGCCTCGGGTTTCGAGGATGTTCGCCTGGCCGACGAAGCGGTACGCGGTGGGGCGGCATTCGTCGACGTCACGGCGACCTCGAACTACTGCGAAGAACTGGAAGCGGTCGACGGACCCGTCCTGATGGGCGTCGGATTGGCGCCGGGATTGACCAGTGTCCTTGCCGCCGAGGCGCATCGACTCGGCGGGGGACCCGTGGACATCGTGATCGGCCTCGGCGGCGGAGAACTACACGGACCGGCCGCGACGGCGTGGACGTACGGAATGTTGGGCACGAGGTTTCCTGATCCCGACGGACGATCGATTCGCAACTACACCGGGATGAAGACGTTTCGAATACCGGCCGATGCGACCGGCTACCGCACCGGTCCTGCTGTGCGGGCCGATTTTTCGGACCAGCATGCGTTGACGCGAGACCTCGGTGTTCCGGTCAGGACGTACCTGCGATTGGACACGTCCACCGCGACGCTCGGACTTGCGGCCATGACGTGGGCACCCGCGCTACAGAAGGTCGTGCCGAAGAAGCTGTGGGGCTCGGATCGTTGGGTAGCGATGGCCCGAGCGGATACCGGCCCGGCGCTGTGGGTTTCGGGGCGTAGCCAGTCGGTCGCGACGGCAGCTATCGCCGCGCGCGCCGTGCAGGTGATTCGGGATGCCGCGATCTCGAAGCCGACGTGGTTCCACGCGGTGGAAACCACCGAGTCGTTGCAAGCGGCGGTTCCCGAACTGTCAGTGCGGCAATGGGATGGTGCGAGCCGATCGTCCGGCAAGACTGTCCACTAGTCGGGGCGAGCCGAGAAACGGCAATCCGGCGGCCGCATTGGTGAGACAACCGGGTACGACGACGCGGACGACGTGCAGGCCGGCGTGGAGAACATCAGTTGTGGTGAGATCGACCCATGCCGGCCGGAAACCGGCTGCCGTCAGAGCGCTTTCGGTGCCGGCGGCTGATGTCAGAGAGTCGAGTCCCACCTCGCCGACGACGGCACCGACCAGCTCACTCTCGAATCGTGCTTGGATCTCCGGGTCCAGGTGAAGTTGCAAGTGGCATCCGTAGTCCATCACGTCGGCAAAATCCGATCGGTAGGCGCCTGCATAGCTTCGGTCAGCTCGCCAATGCGCAAGCGGACTGGTCGGGGAGGCCGCGGCTCGACCGATGCCGCTCTGCGGGTTGTCGTAGTCGGCGGAAAGCAGCTGCAGCTGAAGCGCTTCGCCGAGTGACTTGAACGCAGCGGTCTGGGCGTCTTCGTGGCAGGCGGTACCGATGGTCGAGTATCCGGTGAGTCCGTCGTGGATGAGGGCGCCGAGCACCGGGATCCCGAAATCGC
Organism: Rhodococcus sp. 008; assembly: GCF_001682295.1. Lineage (NCBI taxonomy): Bacteria > Bacillati > Actinomycetota > Actinomycetes > Mycobacteriales > Nocardiaceae > Rhodococcus > Rhodococcus sp. 008. Next base: position 2,370,135 of record NZ_CP012749.1, read on the forward strand.
TGTCGAATGACAACCACCTGGTCGAGAGGGTGCCGTGATTCCCCAGTCGCCGAAGCACCTCGGGAATGCCGGTGACGACCCGAACACCACGCCGCCCGGTCCAGGACAGCGTCATCGCGTCTCGTTCGACTATCTCGCGCAAGGCATTGTCGATTGCGAACTTCACCGAGGGTCCGGCGGCGAGACCCGCCTGAGCTACCGGAGAGATCGCCGGACCCGTCCGGGCGACGAAATGAGGATACGAACCCCAGACGAGTTCGGCCGGTACCCAGATATCCGAACCCGTGATCAGGTCGGCTCCGCGAGTCCAGTCCATCTCCAGATCGTCGGTTGGTTCGACGAACGGGAACTGTGGCCGCGCGCACTGGGCGGCGTCGAAACGCGCGAGTTGTGACAGGTCGATGCTTGCTCCGATCAAGGCATCGGCCGACCCGCGGACGATCGGTTTGGCGACGATGTTGCCGCAATATCGTTCCACCGCTTCGCCTATCGCAGCTGCGGTAGGCCGCGCACGGTCACCCAGATCGAAGCAATATCCGGCGCCGGCCGAGTCACTGGACCAGGGTGAAAAGCGTGCTGAATCACTGACATACGAGTGAATCAGCTTGAACTCGGGCGGAAAGTGCTGGGGAACAACGGCGTCGACCAGCTCTCGAATGATCCCAGTTCGGCGGTCGACGAGCGAAGATGTCATGCGAGGGGGACCGGCAGATGCAGATGGGTGGTCGATGCGCTGGTCAATCTGCTACCTCCAAGAAGGGGAAAGGCTGCCGGGGCGTTGTTGTACAGGCCCGGAGTCAGGATGCGGACGACGTGCAACCCGGCAATCGAGATGTCGCCGGTGGTGAGATCGACGGAAATCGGCTGGTGTCCCCGTGACATCAGAAGCGCTACGAGAGAAGCCAGATCCAACGGCGCTTCGTCGGGAATCTCTGATACCGAGAGTGTTTCGGTGTAGTCGAAGAGATGTTCCTCTGCGGCCAGGGCCATCACGGGATCGAGATAAAGTTGGGCGACGGTCGGCAGATCGACGATGTCTTTCCATTGCGGATCGAACTCGTCCCGGTAACGACGGTCGGCCCGAAAGGGTTTGTACAGGTGCGCCGGCAGCGTTCCGTCCGCCACGCTGCGCCAGGTCGGCCCGTCGGGGTCGGCGAGGTCGATCGTGATGGCAAGTACGGCATACGCCTCGACAAGCGCCTTCGAGACTGCCGCCTCCACCGTCGGTCGACAAGCTGTGCCCAGCGCGACCAGTCCACGTCGGTCATCGCGGATCCACGCTGCGGCGACGGGAATGCCGAAGGGGGAGGGAAGCAGCAGCACTCGAACGCTCCGGGTCTGGCTCTCCAGATCCCCGAGTTGGCGGTGCGCAGGCAACCGCTCCCAGTCGGAAAGCTCGATCGCCGGCTGTGACCGGTCCCCGCACCACCACAGCGCGGTGGCATCGCGTTCGAGAAGTTCCAGCAGAGCTGACATCTCGGCCTCGTCGCGTGAGCGTCCCGCTGCGATTCCGGCGTACTGCAACGACGCGATCGGTGGCTCGCAGCGACGGGTGCCTGTGTAGTACCCGAGATAAGTCAGGGCCGCAGGCACGTAGGTGGGCACCTTTTCGTCCATGGTGTGACCCAATGCCCAGCGAATGTTCAGATCAGAGGTGAAGGGAACAAAGGGGAATCCGGGAAGGCGGTACTGATCCTCGCTGTACAACGCAAATTCAGCGGGATCGACGACCCGTGAGCCGGCCAGTTCCAGCGCTGATGCACTGCTGCGGACCAGATCTTCGGGGACCACGTTGCCGCAATATCTTTCGACGGCCTCACCGGTCGCCGCCCCGCGAGCTGCTGCATCGTCGCGTATCGAAGCCCCGAATCCGTAAGGGTCCGCGCGAAACAGTGAACCGCTGCCGCCGAAGTTTCTGGTGTCGGCCACCCTCGCGGCCCAACCGACCCAGCCTGTCGGCATGTCCGAGCGAATGTGTGGTTCCAGTGAGGTCAGCACGCCGCTCCGGGCGTCGACCAGCAAGTCATCCACCGGCAGTTCCTCCGAGTATCGGCAGGGTCAACGACCCGGAAAATGATTGGTGCAGTGCGGTACTGCGTGTTCCTCGATAGCGATCACCGTCTCCGAGATTGCGTGCGAGTCGTGGGAAGTCCGAGCCGGCGATCCGCAGCGTCAAGACATCACCCGCGCGCACAGTGTGCAACACGGGATCCAGATCGATTGTCACCATCGTCGGCTGCACGCTGACGCCCGCGCCCCGTGCGATCGACCTGGTGACTCCAGCGGCATCTACGACGCTCAGCTCGACGATCCAATCGGCTTCGCCCTCGGGCGAGTGCACTTTCAGCTCCACCGATGGTGTTCCGGAGAGTACGGAGTCGTGCTTGATATCGAAAGTCCAGAAAACACAGTCGTTTCGGGCCCTTGAGGCGTCATACAGGAAGGTGTAGACCGCATCCTTCCGATCTGGTTCGAGACGAACGCGATTCGCACCCGTGACATACGGTTCGCTCGACCAATCGCCTGCACCCCGGTCGAATACCCGATTGATGGTCACGGGCCGCGCCGAGAATATCGATTCCATCCACTCGACCTGAAGGCGGCCGAAACTTGTCTCGCCGACCATTCCAGGGCGGAGGTCGTGCGCCCAGGGGCCCACGATCAAACTCTGCGGCCCGCGCCCAACGGACGTGAAGTGCCGCAGTGTCTCCCGAATCATCGCATCGTCCCAACCGCCGATGTGCAGCCCGGCGATGTCGAGTTCGGAGAGTTCGTCCGCGGACACCAGATCATCGCCACCGAAGTCTTCGCGTTTACGAGCGCGAAGGATCGCCGTCAACCAGCCCGGTGAATCGGAGGTCAGACCAACCTCCTCGATCATCGACTGCACCGGGAGATGTTCCAGCAAAGACGAATCCGAGCGCATCAGGGCAGGGATGAAACCCTCACGAGAGGAAGACGAATCTCCGTGCTCGCCCCACCACGCCAGATGCTCGGCGAGGAGAAGTATCCCCGAGGGATCACGTTTGACGCGGTCGCTTCCGATGGTCGGCACCTTGGAGACGACGCCGTCTACACGAAATGACCGATCGGCGCTGTTGGTCTCGGCAGCAAATGCCCAGGCGGTTCCGGCCGCATACGAAGCCCCGCTTGCGATGACGCACTCCGGTGTCCACGGCTGATCCTGCAGCCACTCGGCCAGGGCGGCGCTGTCCTCGCGCTCGTGGACGTAGGGTTCCCAAGATCCGGTGGAATCGTGCCGTCCGCGTACGTCCTGCGAGATGAATGCAATTCCTCGCAATCGCCATTCGATCCCCTCCGCCAGATGCCATCCACGCCCGTACGGGGTGCGGATCACGATCAGTCCCCGCGGTGAAGAATCCGGTGGGAGAAGCACATCCGTAGCCAACGAAGAACCGTCTGCTGCCGGGATCTTCACGCCGAGTGAGATCACCGGAGCGTCGGCGCGGGTTCGAGAACGCCGCCGGGCAGTGGTAGCACGGGATGGCGAGTCATCATGAGGGTTCGCGGATTCATCCGGATCTGGTGGTGAAGGTGTGATGGCGGTGCGCCATGTACACCAGCCACGACGTCCGAACATGCAAGCGCACTGGCCATTGCGGCTGCGGTGGGTTCAAGTTCGAGCGGGCGAGGTTCGCTGCCGGCGAGGTGATTCCACAGTGCCTGCAGATGATCCGGGACGCGCGACGCGGCAAGCCGTCGACCGCAGACGTCCCGGTAGCTTGCGCTGCCGATACCGTCGAAGAAGGGTCCGATGCAGATCTCACCCAGCTCCGCGTGGACGGTTTGCCACGGTGTTTGGTTTCGGCGGCACCAGGTATCGAGTTCCGACCACTCGTCGTGAGGAGGAGCCCCGGCAACCGACAGTACGAGGTCCGACGACGCAACGTCGTCTTCGATTGGCGCAGTAGTGGATACGACCTCGAGATGCGGAAGAGCCTTGGAGAGCAGGGCGATGCAAGCATCGGCAACGGGCCCGATCCCGTCCATCAGCACACGCTGTGGGCGCGGAATCTCCGGCGCTTGACCCGGAACAACCAGCACGCCGCGAGAGACGAGGGCGTCGGCGATCTCGATAGCTCCCGGGCCGAGCACCGAACCAGAGCGCCTGAGAAAGTTGTCGAGTTCCGCGAGGTCTTCGGCCGGCGCGCCGATCGTGACCGCGTTCTCGTCCGGTGTCAGGTAATGCCAAGTGCCGTCCGGGGTCGGATACAGCTGGTGTCCGTCGGCGAGGGCGTACACGGATCTCCTTGTCGGTGCCCGCACCCGACGAGTCGGATGCGGGCGGGGTCATCGGCAGATCAGACTGTCGAAACAGTCTGGATCAGGGGAGGTTTCAGCTCTGGAAGCTGAACGGGTTGTCGACGAGGGCGTTGGTGCCCACACCCTGCAGGGCGTGTGCGGACGTTGCCTCGGCAACCGGCTCGAAGGTGAACGGGTTGTCGACGAGAGCGTTGGTGCCGACGCCCTGGAGTGCATTGGCCGGAGCCGAGTTGGAGACGCTGTCGAACGAAATGTTGCTCATTGTCATCCCTTCCGTAATGGAAACCATTTCCATTACGATGCCACCGTACGAAAGATCGCCACGGAGAGCAACAGGTACAAGAGAGTGCATACATGAGCGAGACCCCGACGACGGGATCCGTCGAAGCGCAACCACATGTCTTTCGGGACAGATCGTTTCGATTGTTCTTCACGGCTCGTACGATTGCCGTAGCCGGTGCGGCGGTCACCGGAGTGGCCATGCCGATCCTGGTGTTCGACATCAGCCGGTCTCCGTTTCTCACCTCGCTCGCGGCTGCGGGGACGGTTCTGCCGTATCTCGTGTTCGGCTTGTTCGCCGGCGCCGTGGCAGACCGAGTCAACCGGCGGACGGTCATCCTGTGTGCGCAGGCCGTTGCTGCACTTGCTTTGGCGAGTATTCCGGCAGCGCAGGCACTAGGCGTATTGACGGCGTGGCATGCGGTCGGCGTATCGATGTGCATCGGAACGTGTTTCGTGTGGTTCGACGCCGCTGCTTTCGGAGCGCTGCCTGCTCTGGTCGGTCGGCAGAGGATACCGGCGGCCAACAGCGCGCTGTGGACGTCCAGCACGCTGATCGATGTTGTCTTTCCAGCGATAGCCGGCGTGCTTGTGGCCTCGATCGGCCCGGCCTACGCATTGGGTGCTGATGCACTGGCTTACGTACTGGCCGGGCTGGCCATGGCCTCGATCGGAGCCTCGTTTTCGATTACTCCTGCGGCGCCGAAGAAGTCGGGAACCGGAATTGCGCGTGACATACGCGAGGGCCTCAGCTTCCTCTGGCGGTCGCCGCTTCTGCGAGCCTTGACCGGCGTCGGCTTCGTCAATTCCCTGACGCAGGGTGCGGTTACGGCGCTCCTGGTGGTGTACGCATCCGAGAGGCTTGGGATTTCGACGTCGAGTCCGATGATCGGCGCCGTGTGGACGGCCGTCTCCGTGGGTGGAGTGGTCGGGGCGCTCGTGCTTCCACGCCTACCGGCGCAGTGGCCGGTCGGGGCGATCACTGTCGGGGCGCTGACCATCGCCCCGGTGGTGCTGTTCGTCGTTGCGACAACCGGCAACGCCGGCGCCGCGATCACGGCGCTCGTCGTCTACTCCGGCTGTGCGACCGTCACCATCCTCAATGGCATCGGTGCACGTCAGCGCCTGACTCCGGATCGTCTGCAGGGGCGCGTGAACACCACGGCGAGGATGGTCGCCTGGGGTGGTTCGCCGGTCGGCGCCTTGATTGCCGGGGCAATCGCAGGACGCTGGGACATCGGCACCGCCTACCTCGTTGCGTGCATCTTTGCGCTGGTCGGGGCGCTCTTCGCGTGGGCGAGCGCGCTGCGGACCGACCCTTATCCGCACAAATGAGCATGTGACTATTAATGAAAACGACTGTCGTTATGGTTAGATCCACCTGTTCATGACTGCGAACCCCACCGACTCAGGAGTGCGATGACGCTGACCAGCGAGGCAGCACCACGAGTGCCGTCGCGTCCACATCCCGTCGGCGAGCGCGGGTACGTCCCGTTTCTGTTGGCCACGGCGGTTGTGCTTGTCGCGGTCTCCACCGTCGCGGTGTGGTCGGGTGCCGCGTCGGTGTCCTTTGCCGACGTGTTCGCGGTGTTGTACGCACACGTCGGCGGTCCGCCGGTCGACCCGTTGCTCGATCGGATCGTGTGGGGATTGCGGGTACCGCGCATTCTGATTGCGGCATTGGCGGGCGCCGGATTGTCGTTGGCCGGCGCCGTGCTGCAAGCGTTGGTGCGCAACCCGATTGCCGATCCGTACATTCTGGGCGTGGGTTCCGGAGCATCCTTCGGTGCAGTACTGATCATGACGACCGGCATCGGAACCAGCCTGTCGATCGGTGTTCCGGTGGCAGCCTTCCTGGGGGCCATGGTCTCCCTGATCGCGGTTCTCGTACTGGGTCGGCGAGAGGGAATGCTCGTCCCGCTGCGCATGGTCCTGGCCGGAGTTGCCATCGGCTATCTGCTCTCGGCTGCAACAAGTTTTGTGCAGTTGCGCGCCGATCCGAGTCAGCTTTCGGGAGTGCTCTTCTGGTTGCTGGGCTCGGTGAGCGGGGCCAGTTGGTCGGATCTCGGTGTGCCCGCCGCGGTGATCACCGTCTGTGCGGCAATTCTGTTGACACAATCGCGCCAACTCAACGCGTTGGCCATGGGAGACGAGAGCGCGCAATCGGTCGGCGTGGACGTGCACCGTACCAGGTTGCTACTACTGGTGATCGCGTCGTTGCTGACCGCGGTTGTTGTATCCGTTGCCGGGGGAATCGGTTTCGTGGGGCTGCTCGTGCCGCACGCCGTACGACTTCTGGTCGGTTCCGATCACGGCAAGCTGCTCCCCGCGACCGCGTTGGTTGGTGCCACCTTCCTGGTGATCGTCGATCTTGCGGCTCGGATGTTGGATGCGCCCAACGAATTACCACTCGGGATCATCACCGCCGGATTGGGTGCCCCGTTCTTTCTCTGGTTGCTTCGACGGGACGGCGGTGCGCAGTCATGAGATTGTCGGCCAGCGGAATTCACGTCGTTCGGGGCGGACGCCTCGTGGTTTCGGGTGTAGACCTCGAAGCGCCCGAGGGAAGCGTGGTCGGACTCGTCGGACCGAACGGCAGTGGAAAGTCCTCCCTCCTTCGCGCGTTGTATCGCTCGATGAAGCCGCGAAGCGGAATCGTGAAGGTGGACGAGGTGAATGTTTGGGACGATCTCTCGCCTCGATCGGCAGCACGCATCATCGGTGTTGTGGGGCAAGAGCATTCATCCGATTTCTCGTTCAGCGTCCGCGAGGTGGTTGCAACGGGTCGGACGCCGCATCACAGCGCGTTCTCTCGACTCGGTGAGATCGACCGAGACATCGTCAGCGCAGCACTGGTGCGAACCGGCATGCAGGGCTTTGGATCACGTCTCTTCGCCGAACTGTCCGGCGGAGAAAAGCAGCGTGTGATGTTGGCCCGGGCGATCGCTCAACAACCGTCGGTGCTGGTCCTGGACGAGCCCACCAACCACCTCGACATCCGCGCTCAACTCGAATTGATGGAATTGGTCGCCGAACTCGGTACCACGACGATTGTCGCGATCCATGAACTCGCCTTGGCCGCAGCGTATTGCGACTACGTCTGTCTGCTCTCCGGCGGGGTAGTTGTCGCGACAGGACCAACGGCCGAGGTCCTCACTGAGGACCTGCTGTCCGAAGTATTCGGGGTTCAGGTGCATCTCGGCACTCATCCGTTGACCGGGCGCCCCCTGCTCTCGTTCGCCCCTCCGCTCCTACACACGAAAGAAGCAGTGTCTTGAAATCCTCGATACGTACTGCCGCGCTGTTGTGCTCGGCCGTTACCGCCACCGCAGTACTGACCGCATGCGGAAACTCCACGGCGGATTCGGCGGCGTCGTCGTCCGAGAAGATCACCGTCACCAATTGTGATCGCGAGGTCACGGTGCCCAAGACGGCGGAGCGGATTGTCTCGCTGTATCCGTCGATGACGGAACTTCTCATTCAGCTCGGCGCCGCCGACCGCATTGTCGGACAATCGAATACCGACCTCTCTCCTCCCAGCCCCGAACTCGCTGATCAGTTCGCGGCCGTGCCGGTACTGAGCACCGGAGTTCCCGCGAAAGAAGCATTGCTCGACGCCCGTCCGGATCTGATCGTCTCCGACGGGGAATACTGGTTCGACGGTGACCGATTGCAGACCATGGACGAATTGCGTGACCTCGGCATCCCGATCTTCGTGAACAGCGGCTACTGCCACAAGGCTGTCACCGAGGGGCGGATCGACGACGTCTGGTCCGACCTCGACGGTCTCGGCGCCTTGACCGGAACTAGTGACGCGGCAGCAACCCTCCTGGCCGACGGCAAGAAGTCCCTCGCAGCAACCGAGGCATCTGTCGCCGGGCAGGAGCCGGTTCCCACTGTGATGGTTCAGGTTTCGGAGGGACAGTCCTATGCTCTGGCCAGGGGCCTCTACAGCAGTGTGCTCGAGGCCGCCGGGGGAAGCAATCTTTTCGAGAACGACCTTCCCGACGGAAAGTACTTCGGCCAGGTAGCCACGGAATCGGTGCTCGCGAAGTCGCCGAAGGCTGTCCTCGTCGTCTACTCCACCGAGTCGGCTCGGGAATCCACCCTGGATGCTGCGCGGACGGCATTTGCCGGAACCCCCGCCGCGACATCGAATGCGATCTTTGCCGTTCCGGAGGCGTGGTTCGCCGGCGAGTTGGTCTCGATCGACGGGGCCGGCGAGGTGTCTCGCCTGCTGCACCCGGGTTCGTGACCGCACTCGAGCGAATCGAGGCCGTCGTATCGCTGCATGCAGTGTTGGACCGGACGGTGAGTCCGTCGGAGCTACCGTTCGACGAGCACGCACTGCCGCCGGTGACGTGTGAATCCGTGGAACTGCCGGCCGCGACGCCACTGCCGGCCTGCGGGTTCGCGGACGTCTTGCAGGCACGACGGAGCCGCTACGACCCCGCACAGACGGCACTCCGAGCAGGCGAGCTGTCAAACGTGTTGCACCACAGCCTTGTCAGCAGCCCGACGGCGGGCGGGATGCGCGAACTGACGCTGTCGTTTGTTCTCAGCCGACCCGGAGACGAGCTCGGAGCCGGGGTATACCGATATGCCCGAGGCCGTGCCGAAGCTGTCCGGCCAGGCGACGTGCGAGAGCACCTTCGAGCGAGCCTGCTCCAACCCGAGTTCGTCGACGTGTTCCCGGTTCTTTTGTTTGTGGTCGCCGACGTGGAAGCGCCGCTCGAGAAGTACGCGATGCGGCACTACCGCACGATGCACGTGGATGCCGGTGTGCTGGTTCAGAATCTGTACCTCATGACCGAGGCGATGGGACTTGCGGGCTGCGCCATCGCAGGATTCACGGATGCGCGAGTGGCATCTTTGTTGAATCTCGCGACTACGCAGCTTCCCGTCATGGCTTTTGCACTCGGGAGGCGCAGCTAGGTCAGGCGAGAATACGTGCCTTCTGGGTCTCGAACTCGGCCTCGGTCAATACTCCCGCATTCTTGAGTTCGCCCAGCTTGGTGAGCTGTTCGAGCTTCAAGTCCATCGATGCTGCCGGAGCTGCCTGCGGTGGCAGGGGTGGTAGATCGGGAATCGGCGGCACCGGCTGGGCCTGCGCTGCGCGAGCCTGATCTTCGGCGGCCCAACGGGTCCGCTGACGGCGCTGAACATTGCCGTGAATGGAGCTTGCGACGGCTACTCGGCCGGCTCGCCTCAAGAAACTCATGCGTCCTTCTCCGTATTGCCTGGTGCGGTGTTGTCGAGTGCGGTGGCAAGTTCGTCCAAGCTCAGGTGGCCTTCGGTGACAATCTTTGCGCCGCTGCGGGTCCACGCGTCGATCACCGGCAGTATGGCCAGTTCCTCGTAAACGAGCACGGCGGCAACACTACCGGTGGCCAACTCGTCACCAACGGCGGCGATGTCGCCGGCGTCGAGCAGTCCGGAGGCAGCGCCGTCGAACTGCGCCAAATCGAAATCTGCGAGTTCGAAGGTGGACGCGGGTACGACGGATACCGTTCCGTCGGCGGCTTTGGTGACGAACTCGAGGTCGAGGATGCGGATCACTCCGGAGTCGACGAGAGCGAGCAGCTGCTCGAATCCCGCGGAGGTCGGTGCACCGCCGGGAAACTCGACGGCAACGTATTCGATCGGACCGAATTGGTCTTGGTTGGACATCGGTTACTTCTTGCCCTTCGTGGGTTGCGGTTCTTCCAGAGCAGGTACTTCGTTGGGCATGCGGCCGGCCGGAATGATGGCGAGCAGGGAGAGTCCGGCGAGGACGAGTAGCGAGGTTCGCAGGGCGCGCAAGCGCGCTTCGGTGTTGATCCGGATGGCTTCGTCGATCTGTGCTTGTGTCGCCGAGGTGTTTTCGAGCGTCACGACGAGTTGATCGTTGGGGACGAAGTTGACCTGGTCGAGATTGATCCCGGACTCGACCTTGAGTGATGCCGGGATGGTGGGGTTGTCGATCAGCTGCGAGCTGACGAGGGAACCGAGGATTCCGACGGCGAAGACGCTGGCCACCGCGATGCCGACGCTGCCGGACATGTTGTGTACCAGTCCCCGCCAGGCACCGACGTCGCCGGCCAGTTCCTTGGGGGCTGCGGTGAGGAGGGTGTTGAACACCAGCGCAACGATGGCGCCCTGCCCGAGGCCGAGGGTGATCAGTCCGATGACGACAAAGATCTGATGCCAGTCGCCACGAATGGTGAAGGCCAACAAGATGAGTCCAGCGGCAACGACGACGAACCCGGCTCGTGCGATCAGACGCGGGGAGTACGTCTTGTACAGACGCGCGACGACGGTGCTCGCGATGAAGATCGAAAGTGTGTACGGGATGATCGAGAACGACGTCTGCAAGCTGCTGCGGCCCTGGATGATCTGCATGTACAGCGGAATGAGGAAGTTGGCCGCGGTTCCCACGAACATCATCGTCGCCATGCAAATCGTGGTGGCGCGCTCGGCGCCGGTCTTGAGGACGTCGAGGTTGAAGAGCTGAGGCTTGTTCTGCGCCTTGCGGCTTCGCGTCCACTGGAAGAATCCCTGCGCGCAGATGGTGCCGAGGACGATCAGGATGGCCGCGGGTGAAACACCGATGACCGAGAACGGCGCAGCGTCGGTGGCCAGGATGACGCCCCACGAGTTCAGGCCGCTGAAACCGAAGCTGAGCAGGATGACGGCAACGGCAGCAATGGCGGCGCCGGCCCAGTCGATGGTGATGTCCTTCTGCGGGGGAACAGGTTTGACCCGGAAGCTCAGGATCAGGTTGACCACCGCGAGAGCCACGACGAGGGCGAACGAGTATCGCCACCCGATCGTCGTCGCGAAGGAACCGGCGATGAGCAGCGCCAGCACACCGGCCGCCGGGATTGCTGCTGCCAGGTAACCGATGGCCTTTGCCTGCTGATCGCCACTGAAGTTCGTGGCGATGAAGACCGTCAATGCGGGAGCGATGAGGGCGATCACGGCGCCGGATGCAGCTTGCGCCACGAACAGCATTGCCGGGCTCTGACTCAGGGCGACCGCGGCCATTGCTAGGCCGTGAATCGCGACGGCAATCTGGAAGACCAGACGCGTTCCGTAACGGGCGCCGATCTTGGCCCCCAACAGAATGAAGGCAGCCATGGCGAAGGTGCCCGCGGTGATCGCGGTGCCGACACTTGTTGCGGGCGTGTCGAGATCGGTGGTGATGCCGGCCATCGAGACGGTCAGGGCGTTGACGGCGAACGACGCCTGAATCTGGGTGAGGACCACCACGATGAGTGGTAGCCAGGAGGCGGTGCTCACGGCGGCCGTTGTGGCGGCCGCGCCAGGCTTTACGGACATGATGGGTCACGCCTTCCTCGACACTGCGTGTACTCGCGACGTGCCCGGATCAGCCACGCACGGCTACATTAGCCGGAATTGTGCTGAATGGTCGCCTGCAAGTGGTTGGTTTCTTCGCGGTAGACCACCATCTCCCGGTGCAAGGCGCGACGGAAGCGCGGTTGCTCGGCCAGGAGTACGGCCAGCACGGTCAGCAACAGCCACGTCGCGGCCGCGCTCGCGAGGAGCAGCAGGACCGGAATCCACGGACCGCCCATCTGCTCGAGCAGCGTCGTCTTTGCCCAGACGCGCCAGTAGAGCATCAGATTGACGATCAGTCCGACACCGTACGAGATGACGAAGGACAGCAGGAACTGCTTCCACGTGCCGTCGTGGCGCCGCGCCGTCATCGGTTCTGCCCGCAGCGGCAAGCTCACCGACATCACGTTCGCGACCCCCAACCAGAGCAGGATCATGGTCAGCACCTGGCCGCACGCCTTCACCAGGTCAGCACTGCTTCCGGAGCGCCACGCGAGGACGGCGCTGAGCAGGAACCCGGCGCTGCCGACGAGGAGCAGCATCACCGCGTTTTTCGCGACGAGCACGTGCCAGAGCCTCGTTCCACCGGACAACGCAGCGCGCACGCGGCCGGCGTCGAAGCTGAGCGCATTGGTGCACACGACGCTTCCGACCACACCCGAGAGTGCATACAGCGCAAGGTAAGGCAGTCGATCTTCCTTGGTGTCCCACTGGAAGAGGCGAATGAATGCCAGGTACGCCAAGCCCATTCCGAGGCTCAGCCCCAGCCGAAAAGCGATCGACCGAGGCTTACCACTCACCACGTGCCGGGCTTCCTCACGGATCCGGGAGCCGAGATCCTGCACGTGCCGGACGACGGGGTTGCCCGAGTTCAGCGGGACGTAACCACGGATCGCGGCGGCGACGGTATCGGTGTCACCGGCATCGAGCGCGGCGACGCGTGCTTCGAGAACCGCAAGGTGGGCGGCGCGCAAGGCTATCCGTGCGGTGGTCACCGCGGCGACGGCGTCGGCCTCGGCCTGCGCGGCGGTGCCGATGCCGGCGTCGGCGGGCAGTGGCGGCTGCAACGTCGTGATCAGTTCGAGTTGGCGCGCCATGTGCGGCGACGGTGACAACCCGCTGTACGACGGTCGGCTCAGCGCTGATCGTTCGTCGTCGAGCGAATCACGGACGGACGCGGCAGCCTTGCGGACGGCTGCCGGGTTGTGCCAGCGCACCGACCGGGCGTCACGCTCGGCGGCGACGGCCCGGGAGGCAACCTCGGTCAGATCCTCGACCGCTGTCAATGTCTGCTCCACTCGGTTTAGGTTGGTTTCATGACCACCAACTCGGAAAAGGAAGATCTCCAGCGGTACCTGCAGGCAGCACGTGATGCGCTCGTCTGGAAGCTCGACGGGCTGTCGGAGTATGACATTCGGCGTCCGATGACCCGGACAGGGACCAACTTGTTGGGACTGGTCAAACACATGATCGGCGTCGAGCTCGGGTATTTCGGTCCGACGTTCGGCCGTAGGGTTCCCGATCTCCCCGCGTGGTTGCGTTCGGAGGAACTCAACGTCGACATGTGGGCCCGCGCCGACGAGTCCACTGCCGACATCGTCGAAACCTATCGCCGCACCTGGGCTTTCGCCGACGCCACGATAGAGGAGCACGATCTGGACGCCCCCGGCTTCGTGAAGCACTGGCCGGAGGATCGTCGCGACGTCACACTGCACCGGATACTCGTTCACGTTGTCACCGAGATCCATCGGCACGCCGGCCACGCGGACATCGTGCGGGAGCTGATCGACGGCGCCGCTGGGATGAAGGCGGGCGACAACAATCTGGCTCCCGGTGATGAGGCGTGGTGGGCCGAGTACACCGACCGTCTGGAGACGGCGGCACGCGAGGCCCACCACGCCTGAACTACTCGAATACCGCTGCTGCGCCGATCACCACGACAACGATCACGAAGTTGATCAGTAGCAGTGGCCAGACGAAGCGCAGGAACTTGTCGTAGCCGACCTTCGCCATGGCCAACCCGCCGACAACGACGACGTTGGTCGGGGCAACCATCAGCATCAGGCCGTGGCCCATCTGGAAGGCGGTGATGACGAGTGCTCGGCTGACTCCGGCAAAGTCGCCCAGCGGCGCGAGCAGCGGCATCGCCAGGGTGGCGTGACCGGAACTGGACGGGATCAGGAACGCCAGCGGGATGTTGACGAGCATCACCAGGATCGCGAAGACCCCCGCCGAAGCGCCGCTGACCAATTGCTCCATCGCGTTGAGGATGGTGTCGAGGGTTTCGGTGTTGGTCATGATCACCGAGACGCCGCGAGCGAGCAGGATGACGATCGCCGGTCCGACCATGTCGCCGGCTCCACGCGTGATCAGGGAGACGATCTTCTTCTCACCCATCTTCGCGACTATGCCGACGAGAACGGCGGCGAGGATGAACAGCATCGCCAATTGCGGGAACCACCAGTTCAACTCGAACCAGTAGGGCTCGGTTGCCGTGACGTGGTACGCGTCGTACTCGGCCGGACCGGTGGTGGCGCCGAAGATGCTCGACCACGGGATGACGGAGAAGATCATCAGTCCGAAGGTGAGTCCGGTGATGAGCAGTACCAGCTTCTGAGTTCCGGTGAGCTTGCCGTCGATGTCCACCGGCTCGGCCGGCTCTTCGTCTTCGTCGTCCGCGATGTCGAAACCGACAAGCGACTTGGACGGATCCTTCTTCACCTTTGCGGCGTAGCGGAGAACGAATGCCACTGCCACAGCGGTCAATACGATCCACAGGATCACGCGCAGCACGATGCCGTCACCGATGGAGACGCCTGCCTCACCGGAGGCGACGCCGATCGAGAACGGATTGACGGTCGACGCCATGTTTCCGACCAGAGCGCCGAGGATGATCATGGTGGCCGCGACCATGCGGTCGTAGCCCAGTGCCGTCATCAGCGGTATGAGCAGGGCGTAGAAGCCGAACGTCTCGACCGAGAAGCCCATTGTCGAACCGAGCAGCGAGAACAGCACCATGATGACGGTGATGAGCAACCAGCCCTTGTCGCTGAGCTTGGTAGCGAGTTGGGAGACAGCGGTTTCCAGGCTGCGGGTGGCAAAGCTGACCGAGATGAACGCACCGAGCGCCATGATGAAGAGGACTACGCCGACCGAACCGAAGAGCCGTCCGATGTTGTCGGTGTCGACGAACCCGGTGATCGAATCCTGGACGCCGTAGAGGCCGTTCACGGGGGAGAGGATCAGTTGCTGGATTCGTTCCCAGAACGAGAGCGGAGACGTGACGGTCTCGAAGCTGCCGGGAACGGGTGAGCCGTCCACGTCGACGCCGAAGCGTCCGGCCGGAATGAACAGTGCCGCAACCCAGACCAGAATGGTGACGATCGCGAGCATCGTGACCGCGCCGGGGAACTCGAACTTCTTCTTGGCCGGAGTAGGTGCGGACCCCGTGTCGGTCTCGGTGCTCATTTCTTCCCCTCGAAGGTGTGTGCGTACTCCTGGAAGAACAGTGCTTTGGCGACGACGGCCTTCTCGAGCTCGTCGAGCAGGACGCGTTCGTTGGGGCCGTGGATGTTCGCGTAACCGTCGGTGGCGCCGAACAACAGCTTCTCGGCGGTGGGCACTGCTGTATCCAAGGCCATCACGAGGGGGATCGAGCCGCCGCCTGCCATCAGCCCGGCCGGCTCACCCCACGACTGCGATAATGCAGACAATGCCGCGTCGAAGGCCGGTCCACCTTCGGCTGCCGCAAACCCGTCGCCGGTTTCTCCCGCGGTGACAGTCAGTTGTAAACCGAAGGGGCGCAGGGCTTCCAGGTGTCGGACCAGAGCAGCCTGCGCCTCGATGGCAGGTTGGCGCGGGTGTACGCGCAGATTGATCACGGCGCGGGCAGTGCTTGCGACGGCGTTGACCGCACCGTCCACAGGGGGAGCGTCGATTCCCGTCACGGTGATGGCCGGGCCCGACCAGATGCGTTCGCCGATGCCGCCGGTTCCGAGCAGCGGAAGCCCGTCTTGGATCTCGGCGAGGGTGCGGAACTCGTCCTCGGTGTATGAACTGCCGGTCCACGGTTCGCGCAGGAGGCCGTCGATCGCCACGTCACCGTTGTCGTCGTGCAGCGACGCCAGTGCGCGGATGAGCGCGAGGCGGGCGTCCGGTGCGGCGCCGCCGTAGAGGCCGTTGTGCTTGTCGGCTCCGAGAGTGGTGAGTTCGACGATCACCTGGGCCGATCCGCGCAGTGCGACGGTCAGGGTCGGTGATCCGGGTCGAACGCTCCCGACGTCGGCGATGACCATTGCGTCGGCCGCAAACAATTCGGGGGCTTCCGGCGGATAGTTGTCGAAGGGGCTGCCGAATTCTTCCTGGCCTTCGATGACGAGCTTGACCGTCACCGGCGGCTTTCCGTCGAAGACGCGAAGCGCGCCGATCATGCCGATGACGTTTGCCTTCGAATCTGCCGTACCGCGGCCGTAAATCGCGCCGTCACGCTTGCTCGGTTCGAAAGGCGGTGAATCCCAGAGTTCGACGTCGTCGGCGGGAACGACGTCGTAATGCGAATACATCAATACGGTCGGGGCTCCCTCTGGACCGGGAACTGTTGCAATGATGACCGGCGCAGTTTTACCTGTTATTTCGAGTTTCTCTATCTTCGTGACTCCGGACTTCTCCAATAGAGAAACGATCAGGTCGTGAGCCTCGAACAGGGGCTCGCTGGGGAAACCTTCTGTTGCTATCGACGGAATACGAACAAGTTCGACGAGTTCCGACTCCAGTGCCGGCATCAAAGCTGCAACTGTTTCCTTGATTGTGGAATAGGAGGGCGAGGCGGATTCTTCCGGCACGGAATTGACTCCTTCTGGGAAAGGCGAAAAACATTAGAGGCAGAGTCTTACACCCGATATGCGGGGTGTGAAAGGGTGACCCGAACAAAAAGCCGAAGTGGGGCGTCGGGCCCGCGATTCTTGACATTGACGTCAACGTCAACACACACTGTGACGGTGACCACCAGCGAAACGCAGGAGCGAGCGCGGACAGCCCGCAAACTCGGCGACGGTCCACGCCGTGCCGGACTGCTCAGCACCGCTGCCCTCTGCTTCGGCGAACTCGGATACGACGCCGTGACGGTCGAGACGATCACGACCAGGGCTGATGTGTCCCGGGCGACCTTCTACGCGTACTTCTCGTCGAAGGACGAGGTCTTCCGCGCCGTCGCCGAGATGATGTGCCGACGCTTCCTCGACGCTCAGCACATGGAGGGCCCGGCGGCCGAGGACCTACGCGAAGTTCTCCGAACGACCACGTCGGCGTTCATCACGGCCGTGTACACCTACGGTGACCTGCTCGCGGTGATCGAGCATCGGGCGCGGGTGGATTCCGAGGTCGAGCGCAGTTGGTCGGCGGTTCGCGAAAAGCTCGTGAGCCGCTACGTCCGCTTTGTCGAACGGATTCGACGGGTTCACGACGTAGATCCCTGTGTTTCGCCCCCGGTGCTCGTTCAGATGATCTCGGACGCACAGATGGCCGGTGGAGCACGTCTGAGTAAGGCGAGTGTCGAAGAGCAGAACCAGTTCATTGCAGATATGACGACGATGTCCGAGCGGTTGATCGGGTTCGAAGAGTCGAAATAGATTTCTTTTACGAATGGAGTGATCGGTGGCAGAACAAGACGTGCTCGAAGCGGCTCTGGCGGAGATCTCTGCGCTGCAACAAGCGCATTGGCCCGCCGGCATTCCCCGCGCCGTCGAGTATCCGCTCGAAGGTGGGGGACTTGTCGATTACTTGCGGCATTGGGCGGTCGAGCGGCCGGATACTCCTGCCATCGTCTTCTACGGCCGGGTCATCACGTATTCCGAATACGACGAGCTTTCGGATCGTTTTGCCGGATGGCTGCTTTCACTCGGAGTCGAACGCGGCGATCGCGTCGGCGTTCACCTGGTCAATTGCCCTCAGTTCCATATCGCGATGCTCGGCATTCTCAAGGTCGGTGCGGTTCACGTGCCGATCAATCCACTCTTCCGTGAACATGAATTGATTCACGAACTCAACGATGCCGGCGTCAAGGTCCTACTGACGCAGAACACCTTCTCGAAGTTGGTGAAGAAGGTTCGCTCACAGACTCCACTCGAACACGTCGCGAAGACTGCAGTGTCGGACATGCTGACGGCGATCCCGACCGTCGAACTGCCCTTCGAGGTCGACGATCCGCGCCTGAGCGACTGGCAGTCGATCATCACCAGTGAGCGGGCGACTCCTGTCGCCACCGAACTCGATTCCCTCGCCGCCCTGAACTACACGGGCGGAACGACGGGAATGCCCAAGGGCTGTGAGCACACTCAGCGCCACATGGTTTACACCGCGGCCACCGCGACGCTTGCGGGCGGTGCCCAGGTGGGTACCAATCCGCCGGTGTCCCTGGTGTTTCTGCCGATCTTCTGGATCGCAGGTGAGGACTTCGGCATCCTGGTTCCGCTCGTCAACGGCGGAACCGTGGTCCTGCTGAATCGTTGGGATGCGGAGACCACGCTCGACGCTGTCGAGGCGTACGGCGTGACCTCGCTGGTCGGAACTGTCGACAATTACGTCGAACTGATGGACACGCCAGGATTCGCGGAGCGAAATCTCTCGACACTCCAGAACGTCATGGCAGTTTCGTTCGTTCTCAAACTCGATCCGGCCACGCGCCAGCGGTGGCGCGAGGCTACAGGCGGCGTTCTGCGCGAAGCGAGCTACGGCATGACCGAAACCCACACCGCGGACACGATCACCCTCGGCTTCCAGGACGGCGACTACGACCTGAAAAGCGAGCCGGTGTTCTGCGGAATTCCGGTGCCCGGCACCGACGTTCTGATCGTCGATCACGACGGCAGGCCGGTTCCCGTCGGCGAGCACGGGCAGATCATCGTGCGCAGCCCATCCATCCTTTCCGCGTACTACCGCAACGAGGCGGCCACCGCCGACGCCATCCGTGACGGCTGGCTGCAGACCGGTGACGTCGGAAAGTTCAGTGAGCGTGGCGGTTTGCACTATTTGGCGCGGAACAAGGAAATGATCAAGACCAACGGCATGAGTGTCTTTCCCTCCGAGGTGGAAGCGCTGCTCATGCTGCACCCGGCGATCGAAAAGGCTGCGGTGGTGCCGAAACCGGACCCGGACAAGGGGCAGGTGGCTTTTGCGTTTGTCCAAATGGTCGAGGGTTCCGACACTGTGGCCGACGAGATCGTCTCGTGGGCGAAGGAGAACATGGCCACGTACAAGGTGCCCGAAGTGGAAGTGCTCGAGGCGCTTCCGATGACAGCGACAGGAAAGGTGCGCAAGGGCGATCTGTTCGAGCGCACTCAGGGGGACAAGTGAGACTGCTGATTGCGAACCGCGGCGAAATTGCGCTGCGGATCATTCGAACTGCCCGTGAACTCGGGATCGAGACGGTGTCGGTGTACGCCGAGGACGACGCGTCCAGTCCGCACGTCGCGGCGGCCACGGAGTCGGTGCCGCTCGGAGCGTCGGGCGCATCCGCGTACCTGGATCAGAGCGCACTGCTGAAGATCGCGGCCGAAACGGGCGCCACGCACGTGCACCCGGGCTACGGATTCCTCAGTGAGAATGCCGAATTCGCGCAGGCGTGCACAGAGGCGGGCATCGTCTTCGTCGGCCCGGACGCCCAGGTTCTCCGGACTTTCGGCGACAAGGCCAGTGCCCGCACCGCGGCGGTCGACTCAGGAGTGCCGGTCCTGCCGTCGACATCGGCGAACGCCGACCTCGACGAGGTGCGTGAATTCTTCGAGCGCAACTCCCGCGGCATCATGATCAAGGCGCTCAGCGGCGGCGGTGGCCGCGGCATGCGCGCGGTGCGCGACCCGAAAGCGCTCGACGACGCGTACCGTGTGTGTGCGGCCGAAGCCCAGTCGGGATTCGGCAGTTCGGCACTGTTCGCCGAGGTACTCAGTGAGCACGCTCGGCACATCGAAGTGCAGATCGTGGCGGCACCGGGGCAAGGTGGAACCCACGCGCTCGCTCTGGGTGACCGCGATTGCAGCGTCCAACGTCGCCATCAGAAGTTGATCGAGGTTGCGCCCGCGCAGGGGCTGTCGGGGGCCCTGCGCGAGCGTCTTCACGCTGCGGCGGCGAGGCTGTGCGCCGAGGTCGGCTATCGAGGCATCGCGACGGTCGAGTTCCTGGTCGAGGAACGCGGGTTCGTCTTCCTCGAAGTCAATCCCCGAATTCAGGTGGAGCACACGGTGACCGAAGAGGTCACCGGAATCGATCTCGTCGCCGTGCAGCTCGCGATCGCGGACGGAGTTCCGTTCGAGAACCTGGACCTGCCAACAGGGATCACCGCTGTCGAGAAGGCCTCGGAGACAGTCGGATCCGTGGCAAACGCTTCGGGGATTGCGATACAGGCCCGCGTCAATATGGAAACCATGACGCCGGACGGCAATGCGCTGCCGTCCTCCGGCACGCTCGACAACTTCACTCCTCCGGGCGGACCCGGCGTGCGAGTGGACACCTTCGGTACGGTCGGACTCTCGCCGAGTGCGCGTTACGATTCGCTCTTGGCAAAGGTGATCACCCACACGCGTCGATCGGATTTCCCTGCCGCGGTGCGCAAGTCGATTGCCGCTTTGAGTGAGTTCGCCATCGACGGCGTAGCGACCAACATCGAGTTCCTGCAGGCAATACTGTCGGACAAGGACTTCCGCGACGGCCTGGTCGACGTCGACTGGTTGGGTTCTCGATTGGCGGACCTCGTCCCCGACGTTGGCCCACAAACGCCCTCCTCGTCTGTGGACGTGGCACCGGACGAGGATGTGGTCCGTGCACAGATGGCGGGCATCGTCGTCGAACTCGCGGCAGTCGGTGACGGCGTCCATGCGGGTGGCCAGGTTGCCGTCCTCGAGGCGATGAAGATGCAGCATGTTCTCTCGGCGCCCGGTGATCTCGAAGTGGTCCGGGTCCTGTCGTCACCGGGGAGGTCGGTGGGTGCGGGCGAACCGTTGCTCGTCGTCTGTAGTGCAAGCGCGGGATCGAAGCTCGCCGAGGTCGACGAGGTGGACCTCGACGACGTGCGTCCCGATCTCGCGGAGATCATCGCTCGCCACGAGGTGACCCTGGACCCGGCCCGGCCCGCAGCCGTGGCGAAGCGTCACAAGCTGGGACGCCGGACTGCTCGCGAGAACGTCTACGACCTGGTCGACGACGACAGCCTGGTCGAGTACGGCGCTCTCGCGCTGGCGGCGCAGCGGAGTCGGCGAAGCGAGGAAGACCTGATCGCCAACACTCCTGCCGACGGGTTGATCGGCGGAGTGGCGACCATCAGCGGCGGCGAGAGCGTCGTGATCGCGTACGACTACTCGGTGCTCGCCGGTACCCAGGGCATGCGCAATCACGCCAAGACCGACCGCCTGCTCGAGATCGCCGATCGCAAGCGAGTTCCGGTGGTGCTGTTCGCGGAAGGTGGCGGCGGTCGCCCCGGTGACACCGACGCCGGCGCCGGGGCGGGCCTCGAGCTGGGAACCTTCCGCGCCATGGCGGCGCTGAGCGGGCGGGTGCCCATGGTCGCCGTCGTGTCCGGGCGCTGTTTCGCAGGCAACGCGGCCCTGGCCGGCGCGTGCGACGTCCTGATCGCGACACCGGACGCCAACATCGGGATGGGTGGTCCTGCCATGGTCGAGGGCGGCGGGCTCGGAAACTTTCGCCCCGAGGACATCGGCCCCATCGACGTGCAGCGCCGCAACGGCGTCGTACACCTGGTCGCTGACGACGACGCTCATGCGGTGGCGCTGGCCAAGCAGTACCTCGGCTACTTCCAGGGTGCGAGCGGAGAGTGGACCGCTCCGGATCCGCGGCTCTCGCGGCATGTGGTGCCGGAGAATCGCCTGCGCTCGTACGACGTTCGTGGAGCGATCGACGCAATCGCGGACGTCGACAGCGTCCTGGAACTGCGTCGAGACTACGGACGCGGTGTAGTAACCGCACTCGTTCGTGTCGAAGGAGTTCCGTACGGTGTGCTGGCGAACAGCAGCGAGCATCTCGGCGGCGCGATCGACGCGGAAGCCTCGGACAAGGCTTCGGATTTCCTGGAACTGCTCGAAGCGCACCGCATCCCTCTGGTGACGCTGTGCGACACACCGGGATTCATGGTGGGCCCGGATTCGGAGGAGGAGGCGACGGTTCGAAGGTTCGGCAGGTTCTTCGTTGCCGGTGCTCGCCTCACCGTGCCGTTCGGAACGATCATCCTGCGCAAGGGTTACGGGTTGGGCGCCATGGCAATGGCCGGTGGTTCCTTCCACGCCCCCGAGTTCACGGTCGCGTGGCCGACGGGCGAGATCGGGCCGATGGGTCTGGAAGGTGCTGTGCGTCTCGGTTTCCGCAAGGAACTCGAGTCCGTCGAAGATCCGGTGGCTCGGGAAACGCTGTTCGGTCAGTTCGTGGAACTGGCCTACGCACAGGGCAAGGCGCTGATGGCGGCGACCACGTTCGAACTGGACGACGTCATCGATCCGGCCGATACCCGCGGATGGATCAGACAACTCTGCAGAAACAGTTGAGATCCTGCTGATTCGAGCTGTTGCCGCACGTGGGCGGGGCAACTAGCCTTGCCCACGTGTCGGCTGCGCGAGATAACGTCCTGATCATTCATTGGCACGACCTGGGGCGGCACCTCGCGAGTTACGGTGTCGCCGGGGTCAACAGCCCCCATCTCGACCGGCTGGCGGCAGAAGGCATCCGGTTCACCGACGCACACGCGACGGCGCCGCTGTGCTCGCCTTCGCGCGGATCGCTCTTCTCGGGTAGGTATCCGCACAACAACGGTCTGATCGGGTTGGCGCACCACGGCTGGGAGTACCACGCTGAGGTGCAGACGCTCCCGCAGATCCTCTCCGACAACGGTTGGTACACCTCGCTCTTCGGCATGCAGCACGAGACTGCGTATCCGAAGCGACTGGGCTACCACGAGTACGACGTCACCAACTCGTTCTGCGACTACGTGGTTCCGCGTGCCCAGAACTGGCTACGACGCTTCCCGCCCGAGCCGTTCCTGCTCACCACGGGATTCTTCGAAACGCATCGCCCGTACCCCGCCGATCGCTATACCCCGGCGGACACCGCAGCCCTGGAGGTCCCCGGATACCTTCCGGACGTGCCACAGGTGCGCGAGGATCTGGCCGAATTCCACGGCAGCGTAGAGGTGGCCGACGCCGCGGTGGGGGAACTGCTCGCGACCCTCGAGGAAGAGGGGCTCGACGAGAACACCTGGGTCTTCTTCCTCACTGATCACGGCGCGGCGTTCCCGCGTGCCAAGTCGATGCTCTACGCCCCGGGTACCGGTATTGCCTTGATCGCTCGGCCTCCCGCGCGGTATCGCAGTGGCGGAAAGGAATACGAGACACTGTTCAGTGGTGTGGATCTTGTTCCGACCATTCTCGATCTGCTCGGAATCGACGTCCCCACCGAGGTGGAAGGGCGCTCGCACGCCGATGCCCTCGTCGACCGCGGAACTGAACCGTCCGAACCCGTTCGTACTTCCCTGTTCACGGAGAAGACCTTTCACGACAGCTTCGATCCCATTCGTGCGGTGCGCACCAAGGACTACAGCTACATCGAGAACTACGCCGTCCGCCCGGCTCTGGATCTACCGCTCGACATCGAGGACAGTCTTTCCGGAAAAGCGCTCGGCACCGAGCATCTTGCGGTACGCGCACCCCGGGAGCTGTACGACCTCCGTGCCGACCCGGACGAGAAGATCAATCTGATCGATCGACCGGAAGTCTCGGCAATACAGGCGGAATTGTCCTCGCAGCTTCACACGTGGCGCGCCGAAACCGACGATCGTCTCCCGGACGAGGCATTGGGAAGCGCGATGGCGGTGCACCGCATGGCGGCGTACCTCGAGAAGATCGGTGTCCGACCCAACGTGCGGTCCGCCTACAGTGCGGACCGCGGTTACCTCGAGTCGGACACCGAAAATCCCTAGAGCCTTGCGGCTTCGCGCTCTTCCAACAATGCGATGACCCGCTCGACCAGCTCGTTGATGTCAGCGCCGGTTGTGTCGAATGCCAGGTCCGGGTCCTCCGGCGTCTCGTAAGGCGCGTCGATTCCGGTGAGCCCCTTCAGTTCACCCGCCCGCGCACGTGCGTACAGGCCCTTGGGATCACGGCGTTCGCATTCTTCGACGGGGGTGGTGACGGCAATTTCGAGGAAGGTGAGCCCGGCAGCTTCGTTGAGCGCGCGCGCAATTGCTCGATCCGAACGTAGTGGCGAGACCATCGACGCGATCGCCACCACGCCGGCGTCGGCGAACAGTCGAGTGAGATGCCCGACGCGTCGGATGTTCTCGGCTCGGTCTCCCGGCGAGAACCCGAGATCGTCGGAGATACCGTGGCGGACGTTGTCACCGTCCAGCAGATACGCGGTGCGTCCCGCGTCGACGAGCGCACGTTCGACAGCGACTGCGACGGTAGATTTTCCGGATGCAGGTAGGCCGGTCAACCAGATCGTCGCGCCCCTCTGGGTGGTAGACGCCCATCGCCGTTGACGTTCGAGTGAGGACGGATGCCACTTGATGTCGTTGCGGGTCTGCTCGCCGGGAACGACGACGCGTGGTTCGAGAATGGTGCCGGCGCCGACGGTGTCGTTGCTCTGCTCGTCGATCAGGATGAAGGCGCCAGAGTCCCGATTGTGGTCGTAGGTGTCGGCGACCACCACGGAACTGGTTCGGAGCGTGACCGTTCCGATGTCGTTGAGTCCCAATTCGACTGGGCTGTCCTGCTCGTCGAGCGTTTCAGGATCGAGACGGGTGTGCAGTTCTTGGACGGTCGCTCGCACGGTCCGGGACGTGTGTTTGAGCGCTATCCGATCGCCCGCGCGCAACGGTGTGTTGGACAACCAGCAGATGGTGGCTTCGAGTTCTCGGGCCAGAACCGGCAAATGAGCCTGCGCACCGCCACTGACCAGAACGTCGCCACGTCCGACGTCGATGTCGTCGGCCAGTTCCACCGAAACCGACAGTGGTGCAACGGCAGTACTGCGGTTGTCGTCGAGAGTGTCCAGACTGATCACGGTGCTCTTCGATCCGGACGGCAGGACCACTACCTCGTCTCCGACGCTCAGTGTGCCTGCCGAGATCCGGCCGGTGTACCGGCGACGATTCTGCGGATCGGGGCGCGAAACCCATTGCACGGGAAGCCGAAGCTCCTCGATGTGCGTCGCGGGCGCATGGAGTTCGACGCCTTCGAGGTACTCGAGGAGCGTCGGCCCCTCGTACCACGCGGTGTTCTCGGACCGCGTCACGACATTGTCGCCGGCTTTCGCGGAGACCGGTATGGCGAGTACGTCCTCGCGTCCGACTTGCCGTGCCAAGGCCCGCAATTCTTCCTGCACCTGAGCGAATCTCGCTTCGTCGAAGTCCACCAGATCGATCTTGTTCACCACGGCTACAAGGTTCGGAACACCGAGCAGTGCGGCGATTCTGGCGTGCCGACGGGTCTGACGCAGCACGCCGGTCCTCGCGTCGACCAGCAGGACCGCTACGTGAGCGTTGGATGCTCCGGTGAACATGTTGCGCGTGTAGCGTTCGTGCCCCGGGGTGTCGGCGAGTACGTAACTTCTTGTCGGGGTGGAGAAGAATCGGTACGCGACGTCGATCGTGATGCCCTGTTCACGCTCGGCACGTAGTCCGTCGGAGAGTGCAGCCAGGTCGGCGACACCGTGCTCGTCGGTCACGGAATCGAGGTGATCGGTTGGCAGACTGTCGGTGTCATGCAACAGTCGGCCGATCAGCGTGCTCTTGCCGTCGTCGACGCTACCCGCCGTGGCCAGTCGCAGGAGTTGGCGAGTGATGGTGGTCGTCATCAGAAGTAGCCCTCACGCTTTCGGTCTTCCATCGCGGCGACCGACGTTCGGTCGTCTGCGCGAGTCTCGCCTCGTTCGGAAACCGTCGCGGCCGAGATTTCGGTGACGACGTCGTCGATAGTGGTGGCGTGCGATCGAACGGCGCCGGTGATGGTCAGATCGCCGACGGTTCGATATCGCACCCACTCGGTCGTTGCCGCGGCGTTCTCGGCGTCGGTGCTGAATTCGGAAGCAGCGAGGAGCATTCCGTCGCGCTCGAATACCCTCCGCTGGTGCGCGAAATAGATGGACGGCAGTTCCAGTTCCTCCTGGGCTATGTAGCGCCAGATGTCGAGCTCGGTCCAGTTGCTCAGCGGAAAGACACGAACGGACTCGCCGCGTCTGATCCGACCGTTGTAGAGCGACCACGGTTCGGCCCGTTGCGCTCGCGGGTCCCACTGGCCGAACTCGTCACGGAAGCTGAGGACTCTTTCCTTGGCGCGCGCACGTTCCTCGTCCCGGCGGGCGCCGCCGAACGCGGCGTCGAACCTTCCAGCTTCGAGAGCGTCGAGCAGGGTTCTGGTCTGCAGGCGGTTTCGCGATCCGCTGGTCTCGGTCGACTCCTGCACTCTGCCCTGGTCGATCGAATCCTGAACGGAAGCAACCAGAAGTGTGTGCCCGCCCTCCTTGATTCGACGGTCGCGAAATTCGATGACCTCCTCGAAATTGTGACCGGTGTCGACGTGCAGGACCGGGAAAGGGAGTGGGGAGGGCCGGAACGCCTTCTCGGCCAGACGAAGCAGGACTATCGAGTCCTTGCCGGCCGAGAAGAGCAGTACCGGTCTCTCGAGTTCTGCCACCACCTCTCGAATGATGTGAACCGCTTCGGATTCGAGAACTCGGAGTTCGTCGACGACATCGGTGACGGTGCTCATGTGGCGGGATATCCGTTCTGTTCGGCGTCGATGCGATAACGCTGCACCCATTCGCGGGATCGTCCGTCGCTCTGACGACGCAGCGGCGGTGGCGGGGCCAGTTGTCCGTCGAGGCCGAGGGAGATGAGGGTTTTTGCGACCACGGACTGCGGGTCTTCGGTGAGATCGCGGAACCCGACTTCGATGGGAGAGATGTCCTCTTCCTCGAACCAGCGCTTCCATTGGCGTTCCTGCTCACCGAGAATCGTCACCAGGTGCGCGATTCCGACTGCGTTGTACTGCGCACCGTCCGAGAGATTCGGTGGAGTCGCGTCGTCGCGCCAAACCTGTGTCTGCACGGCGCGCCACATCGACACAGCTTGAGCGACGACATCTTCTCGATAGACGTGGATGAACTGCAGGTCGTGATCGAGGGTGTCGTGGAGTGCGGAACGTAGGTCCGTCCCACTGCGCCAGGGCAATCCGGCCGCGCGATCGAGTAGGAGCGGCGTCTGGTTCCACATCAGCTTGCCACCCCAGACTCCGTTGGGGGTTCGGCCGAGTTCGAGAAGTTGTGTGCGCCACTGTTCGGAGGTGCGAGTGTCCGGCGTGCCCGGGTGGAACGGGGCGAGCAGACCCAGGACGGACTCGTCCGTGACGTCTTCGAACCACTGCCTCGGTTGCGGCGATCGCGAGGTCTCGGGGAGGTACTGGAAGAACTCTTCCGGCTCACCCGCGACCCCGGTTGCTCGCAGGGATTCGACCAGCAAAGTACTGCCGCTGCGCTGCGAAGCGCAGACGAGAAACGAGCGTTGGGCCTCCGTCATGCGAGCAACGCTAAGGGGGGCCGGAAACCGCCGCAAGCTGGGAAAATAAACTCACGTAGAGGTTAAATCTCGACGTGAAACGTTAAATGTGCGGGTCACGAAATGTCGCGCTGAGGCACGTCTTACGCAGTTGTCGCAAGGGCCGCGGCAAGCCCGAATGCGATGGCCATGAAGACAACTTCACCGATGGCGCGACGCAGAGATCCGTCCGAACTCATGCGGTGTGCAGCGCTCGCGACCACCCATGTCCGGCGCCACCACCATCCCAGGGCGACGAGCAGTCCGATCGCCACGATCTTGGCGAGGATCACCCGACCGTATGCGGTGTCGTAGAAGGCGGAGAGTGAGTCGAGTCGCACGACGGCGTTGACGATACCGGTGACGACCAGCGCGAGGACGCATCGCCAGGCGAGAGCGGAGTACTTGGGCAACCAGATCGCCCAGGCACCGCGCGACGGTACGGCAAGCGCGAGTGCGGCGAGCACGCCGAACCACAAGGCCGCAGCGAGGACGTGAACGGCGTCGAGGATCGATCCGAAGCTCTGCTGCGCCATGTGCCCGGTGATCGGGCGGGCAGCGAGCGCCAACGCGGAGACGACCAAAGCCGGTGCGACGGGCACCGTCTCGGGATTGGTGAATCCGTAGATGCCGTAACAGACGACGGCAAACGCGCACGCGATGATCGCGACGCCGACGCGGCCGACGTTGACCTCGGAGACGAATGCGCCGAAGTGCCCGATGGTCAGCGAGGTGACCGGGGCGCCGTCGGCCGCTGCGGCATTGAGCACGAGGAGCGTGATCTCGGCGACGAGCCACACTGCTGCCACCGCGGTGAGCTGAGTCCACATGACGGCGGGGGTTGTCGCCGGGCGGCGTTCACTGCGGCCCATCCAGGCGAGCGTCGCGATGCCGAGGGTCAACGAACCACATCCGATCGCGAGAACGCGGACCGTGCTCGACGATTCGGGTCCCGACGGGCTGGCGAGGCCCCAGGCGATCAGGACTCCCAGCAGAGCTGTGGGTACGGCAAACAGCAACCACCACCTGTTTGCCGTACCCGTCACGCGATCAGCTCGACTTCGGCTTACGGAGCACGAAGAACAGCGCACCGCCGAACACGACGACGCCGGCGACGATGAAGATCCACACCGGCATGCTGCCGGACTCCGACTCACCCGTACTCGACGCGGCGGCAGCGCCGGGAGTGCCCGACCCTGCCTCGGTGAGGGTGAACGTCAGGGTTCCGTTGACGGGGTGACCGTCAGCGGAGGTGACGCGGTACGCGATGGTGTAGACGCCGGTCGGCCCGAGATCGCCGAGGTCTGCACTGACAATGGGTCCTTCGACGGACGGATCGCTCTTGGTCCAGAGGTTGCCGTCGGGACCGGTGACGGTCAGCGCCGCGAACTGCGCCTGCAGAGCCTCGTTGAACGTGACCGAAACCGTGTCAGGCGCAACCTGAATGGACGCACCGTTTTCCGGGTTGGAGCCGACGACCGCGGAGTGTGCACTGGCCGTGCCCATTCCGAGCATCGTGGCCAGCATCGCGAGCATGCCGACGGCGATGACCTTGATCCGGGTACTCATCAGCGCTTGCTCCTGACCAGTGCGCCGAGGCCGAGTGCAGCGCCCAACGCGCCGAGCACCAGGCCGACGCCGCCGAGCCAGCGGGCGGTGTTGTCCGACGAAGAGTCAGAGGCTTCGGATGCGGCGGACGTCTCGGCAGTGTTATCGGCAGAGGGGGCTCCGTGGGCATCGCCGGTGGACGCGGCGAGAGTCAGCGTCGGGGCGGGCTTGTCCGGCTCGCTGCCGTCGGCAAGCTCTTCCTGATCCCAGTTGACGACGTTGCCGTCGCTGTACGTCTGGACGGCCTTGAACTCGACCTCGTCCTGCTCCGGCAGCGGGCCGGCAGAAAGGACGAACTGCTGGAACTGGCCGGGGGCGATTCCGACGCCGGGGTCGGCGGTCCACGTCACGGACTTGGCGACCAACGAGGTGGGGTCCTTCTCCACGACGGCGGTCCAGCCGGGCATCGGTTCGGTGCGTGCCGACTTGAGGTCGGGGAGCGCCACCGTCAGCTTGGTGGTCGAAGCGGTGTCGGATTCGGTGGGCACGCGGAACGTGAGAACGGAGTATCCGCCCTGCGCAGCTCCTGGTGCGACGACGCTGACGTGTGCTGAAGCAATTCCGGCGGCCAGCAGCACGGCGCTGCCGGTAGCGACGGTCGTGACAACCGCGCGCGAAATCAGGGTGTTCTTCATGTCGGGAAGTGTCCTCTTGGTCCGGTGAAGGGGTGGGGCGTTCTACGAATCTTCAGACCAGGGCAGGAGGACCGCGCCGCGAGATGCTGGCGCGAAGTAGAGCGTCGACAGGTCCGTGATGGATTCCGGTCGAGACGGTGTGGCCGCGAGAAGTGACAGCGGCGGGAGCCAGAGACGCCAGGACGACGTGGAGAGCGTGGGTGACAACGCGGTAGAGGCGCTCGGCGGCCAGGACCGCCACCGCACAAGCGACGGTGGCACCGGCGTGAGCACCGAGCATCACCAATCCCGGAGCGGGCGAATGAGCGTGCTCGGAGAGCGTCATGGTGGTGTGCGCGGCCAACTGACCCAGACCCAGAGCAACGATCAGGGCAGCGGGCCCCCGTGAGAGGGCGGGAAGGGTGGCCGTCACGGCACCGACGGTTGCGCAGACGGCGAGCAACAGGGTCAGCGACGACGACTGTGGCAGCTCGCCTCCGCCGATCCCGTGCGCGGCGACAGCGAGAGCAGCCGAAGCGGAACCGACAGCTGTCCCCCGGAGGGTCGAGGTCTGCTCGGCTGCTCTCACTGGCGTTCTCAGGTCTAGCGCACGCCGAGACGTGCGAGCAGATCTGCTTCGACGCCGTCGAGTTCGGAAGAAATCGCCTGGTGAGCTGCTTTACGGCGAGCCTGCGGCATC
Source organism: Rhodococcus sp. 008 (assembly GCF_001682295.1). NCBI lineage: Bacteria > Bacillati > Actinomycetota > Actinomycetes > Mycobacteriales > Nocardiaceae > Rhodococcus > Rhodococcus sp. 008. The sequence continues at coordinate 2,400,544 of NZ_CP012749.1, forward strand.
TGCTCGGCAGCGCGAACTGCCGTGCTGAGGTCGCCGAGGCGCTCACGGATGGCGGCGGCGAAACGCTGCGTCTCCGCGTCGTCGGGCTTGCGGCTGAGGATCTCGGTGACCGAGCTCTCGGCGCCGGCGATACGAGCGCTCAACTTCGCGCCGTGACCGGTGTAGTCACCGAGCTGGTCGACGGCGATGCCCATCTTCTGTGCACGCGTGGTGTCGAGCTGGGCGCGCACCGCCGTGGCTGCGCGGTAGGCGATCGGCAGGAGAACGGGGGCAAGCAGACGTGCCACTCCCAGGTACTTACGCACCTTGGCGACGGTCAGGCCCTGATTCGCAGCGGCCTTCTCCTGCGCCTTCAGGGTCGCGATCTGCGCCTTTTCGATCTTGTGCTGTGACTCGATCTCGGCTTTCTCCAGCTTCTTGAGCGACTTGGTCTCGACCTTGTCGCGCTTACGCTGGCTCTTGGCGTTGAGCTTCGCCTCGACCTCAGCCTTGTGCTTGAGAGCCTTTGCCTCCGCCTTGCGGGTGGCACGAGACTTTCGCTTCTTGAACAACCCCATCGAAAAGGACCCCGTTTCCAGGTGTTTGTGTGTTGCCAGGTACCTGCGCTTCGGCTTCAGCCTAGGGGAGCACATAATCTTCGTCATCGTGTGTTCCGTTAACAACCCCGCGCCCCAGCTCCCGATCATCGATTCGGGGGCGTTGACCCGATGCCGTCATCGGGTGCGTCTGGACGGGTTGTTTCCCGGGAAATCGGCTTCGGAACCCGTCGACACCGGCGTCAAGCAGCGCCAGGATGCCGCGATCGCGAAGCGCGCGGAGATCGCCGAACTCGTGATCGGTGCTGCTCCCGAGCGTTGGGTGAAGATCAACCCCGACCAATCGGCGTCGGCTCAGGCTCGTGACACTCTCACTGCCTGTGAGGCCGGCGCAGACCGGATCTGGGGCGCGGTCTTGCCGGTCGAGCGCGACACCGGACGCAAGGGCCGCTGCGAAATGCTGATCCGTGACGACGAGGGTGGCGGGTACATCCCCGTCATTGTCGTCAATCACAAGGTGACCGATCCCGGCCAGGGCGCGATCACCTCGGGGCTCTTCGAATGGGAGCCCGCGGCCGATCCCAAACGCAAGGTCCGCAGTCAGGTCCGCGATCAGATGCGCGTCGCGCAGGTCTATCGGATGCTCGAGCGTCGTGGGCTGGCGAGCCCGTCGCTGACGGCAGGCGCGATCGGATACAACGGAGACTGCATCCTCGTCCACGACCTCAGCGCGATTCTCGACGATTACGACGAGCGTTTCGCCGACCGTATCGCTGTGGCCCGCGGTGAGGTGCTGACGTCTCCGTCACAGGTGAGCGAGTGCAAGTCGTGCCCGTGGTGGACCGAATGCAAGCAGGAGTTGGTTCGCAACCGCGACGTCAGCCTGGTGGCTGTCGGATCGCGGGCCGAGCTTCTGCGCGACGTCGGCTGCAACACGATCGATCAGCTGGCCGCCTGGGACGGTGAGCCGCTCGAGGATTGGCCGCACGGAAATTTCGACGACGCAGTCGTGATCGCCAAGGCGTGGTTGGCAGATGCTCCGTTGGTGCGGCGGTTCGAGAAGATCTCGGTGACTCGGGCGGACATCGAGATCGACGTCGACATGGAGAGCTATCAGGAGCACGGCGCGTACCTGTGGGGGACGTTGCTCAATGTCGGCGGCTTCTCGATGTATCGAGGATTTGCGACGTGGGATCCGCTGCCGACGCGTGACGAGGCGCGGTCGTTCGCAGAGTTCTGGGGCTGGCTGATGGCGGAGCGTGCCGCGGCCGCTGCTTCGGGTAAAACCTTTGCCGCATACTGTTATTCGCGTTCGGCCGAGGACAAGTGGTTGTTGGACTCGGCGCGCAGGTTTGCCGGTGAACCCGGGATTCCGAGTAAGGACGAGATTCGCGAGTTCATCGACAGTCCGCAGTGGGTCGACATCTATCAAGCAGTGAGTGATCAGTTCATCTGCCCGAACGGAAAGGGGCTCAAGAAGATTGCGCCCGTCGCCGGCTTCAACTGGCGTGACGCCGAGGCCGGGGGTGAAGCGTCGATGGCGTGGTACCGCGAGGCGGTCGGCTACGACGGTGAGCCGGACGAGACGCAGCGGACACGCATCCTGCAGTACAACGAGGACGACGTCATTGCCACCAAGGTCCTCCGTGAGTGGATGACGGACCGCGCGGAGAAGGAAATTCCGCTGGCTTCCGAGTTGTAGCGCTGATCCGTTCTGTCGCGATTGTCTGAAACATCCTATTTAACAGTATGTTTCAACTCGTAGTTTCTCGTCATCGTGTGTCCGGAACCCGCATCCGCGCTACCTTCATCTGGTCGGCTCCACGATGGAGGGTGTTGCATGCTGAGCAGGCTGACTTCGAGTGCGAGCGACGCCGAACTGTCTGACGTCGAGCGGCGCGACCTCTTCGCACGCCAGATACTGCAGGTGACGACGGTCGCGCCACTGGCCAACATGGTCAATGTACTCAGCGTGTGCGCTTTGCTTGTGTATGTCGTACCCCCCGGTCACAACGAGTTTCGGGTGATCTGGGGTTCTGCGGCCTTCTTGGTCGTCCTCAATTCGGTGCGCGTCTGGATACCGCGAGTCGTCCTGAAGGGCCGGTACACGCCCAAACATACGACGAAGTACGACTACTGGGCGCTCATGCTCGAGGTGATCCTGCTCGGGCTTCTGCTTGTCGTTCTCGCCGCCGCGATGCTTCCCGTGACGGACAACTCGCGAAAGCTTGTGCTTCTAGCGACATTCGCCGGAGTCATGGGCGCCGGCGCCGTAGCATTGTCGACGGTTCGGTCGATAGCGGTAGCGTGGATTCTGGTGCACAGCATCGGATTGCTCGTCGTTATCCTGCCCAAGAGAACCACGGAATACGCTGTCCTCTCGTTCCAGTTGGTCGTGTACTCGGTGACACTGATTATCGGCGTCGTGTACCTCTGGGCGTCGTTCCGAAGTCGTTGTCTTGCCGAGTTCGAGGCTGCTGCCGAGCGCCAGACGGTCAGTTTGCTTCTCGACGATTTCGAGGGTGGGTCACGCGACTGGCTGTGGGAAGTCGACACCACCGGGACGTTGTCGCACACCTCCGCTCGGCTGTCGCAGATCTCGGGAGTTCCCGTCTCCGACTTGCGAACCCTGTCGCTGCGCGGATTGTTGGATCGGCTCGACGTGGGTTCGACGAAGAGTGGCCGAGCCGCGGTCCAGGTCATCGGAGATCACCTCGACCGCCTCATGCCGTTTCGAGAGGTCGTCATTCCCGTTCGTGTCGACGGCGTCGACCGATGGTGGTCTCTTTCGGGTCATCCCAGGCTATCCGAGGCCACGGAGTTCGTGGGTTGGCGAGGCGTGGGCTCGGACATCACCGAGAAGTACAACTACGAGCGGCGAATTCTGTGGCTTGCTGCAACCGACGGACTGACCGGGCTCCCGAATCGCCGGACGTTCGGCTCGGAGCTGTCCGACGCGCTCGGCACCGTCCGAACCGGCGAGGAAGTCCTTGTCGGAATCCTCGACCTGGACAATTTCAAGTCGGTGAACGACACGTTAGGGCACCCTGTCGGTGACAAATTGTTGATTTCCGTTGCTGCACGGCTCAATCGGGTGGTCGACGGCGCCATGTGTGCGCGAATCGGTGGTGACGAATTCGGCGTCGTCTTGCGGGGAACAGGGGACGGCGGAGAGGTGTTCGCTCGCTATCTGGATGCATTGCGTGAGCCGTTTTACGTGCGGGGGAATCGCATCGAGGTTCGTGCATCGATCGGCTATGCCGGCGCACCCGCAGATTCCGAAGACGCGGACACGCTTGTCATGTCCGCCGACCTGGCGCTGTATGCGGCAAAATCCGCCGGCAAGAACCGGGTAGGAAGATACTCACCGGTGCTGCGGGCGCGGGCCAGGGAGCGAGCATCGGCCCTGCAAGAACTTGGGCTTGCGATCGAGTCTCGGCAGTTCGAGCTGTACTACCAACCGCAGGTTCGTGCGGACACCGGCCGCGTCGAGGGTTTCGAGGCACTGCTTCGCTGGAATCACCCGGTGCGGGGCGTGCTTGTACCGCACATTTTCATCGATGTCGCGGAGGAGACCGGCCTGATAGTCCCTCTGGGGCTTCAGGTACTGAACATGGCGTGCGCCGAAGCCGCGACGTGGCCCGACGACACTTACGTGACGGTGAACGTCTCTCCGGTGCAACTGATGTCGTCCGGCTTCGGATCGGCCGTGAACGATGCGCTGGAGGCAAGCGGTCTGTCCGGCAAACGGCTTCAGCTGGAAATCACAGAGACGGGAGCAGTGGAGGAGCTTGCCGTCGCCGAGTTGGATCGCCTGCGTGCCACCGGAATTGCGATTGCCTTGGACGACTTCGGAACCGGCTATTCGTCTTTCGAGAGTTTGAAGAAACTGCCGTTGGACATCCTCAAGATCGACCGGTCGTTCATCACCGAACTGAGCGAGGGTGATTCGGCAGTTGTCACTTCGGTGGTCGAGGTGGCGAAGGCGCTCGGTATGCAGTCATTGGCGGAAGGCGTGGAGACGGCCGACCAGCTGAGGCTCTTGCTTACCGCCGGTTGCGAATTGGTTCAGGGTTACTACATCAGCCGACCGATGCCGGCGAAGGAAGTGGCCGAGTACCTCAGCGCAACTGCCCACTCCAACGGTGGGTATTTTCATTCGTTCTGACAACTGTGCGCCTTTATTAACCGCGGGCGGTTAATAAAGGCGCACAGCAGGGAGGTTAGCGCGGCGCCATGCGCAGTGCGCCGTCCATGCGGATGGTCTCGCCGTTGAGGTAGTCGTGCTCGACGATCATCTGCGCGAGCTGCGCGTACTCGGACGGCTGGCCCAGGCGCGACGGGAACGGAACGCCGGCCTCGAGGCCCTTGCGGTACTCGTCGGTGACGCCTGCGAGCATCGGGGTGTCGATGATGCCGGGAGCGATCGTGTTGACGCGGATGCCGAACTGCGCAAGGTCACGGGCAGCCGGAACCGTCATGCCGTGCACGCCGCCCTTGGAGGCGGAGTACGCGATCTGGCCGATCTGGCCTTCGAAGGCAGCAACGGAAGCGGTGTTGATGACAACGCCGCGCTGGCCCGACTCGTCGACGGCCTCGGTCTTGGCGATGGCGTCGGCGGCCAGGCGCATGACGTTGAAGGTGCCGAGCAGGTTGACGGTGATGACCGTGCGGAACAGCTCGAGGTCGTGCGGACCCTTCTTGGACAGGATGCGTCCGGCCCAACCGACACCGGCACAGTTGACGACGATGCGCAGCGGGGAGCCCGACTCGACGATCTGGTTGATCGCTGCTTCGACCTCTTCGCCGCTGGTCACGTCGGTGGGGATGAGGGTGACGCCGGCGGGGACGTTGTCGCCTGCGCGCTCGATCGACGCGGGCAGATCCAGGCCGAAGACGGTAGCGCCGGCGTCGGCGAGGCGCTTGGCTGTTGCGGCGCCGAGGCCTGATGCCGCTCCGGTGACCAGTGCTGCGGTTCCCTTGATTTCCACTTCGTGTGCTCCTCGAGTTAGCGATCGGTAAGGCGGTGGTACGTGTCGAGAACCATAACGCGAGGGTGTATGTGAGGGCGAACGCGCGAGACCCGCGTAGGGCTGGGTACCTTGGACGCGAGGTCTGAGAGCAAAGCACCGGACGAGAGGGGACCTGCGTGAGCAAGGCGCCTGTGCGTCCCGCCGCTTCTGTCGAGAATTTCGAGCGGTTGCAGCGCGACCCTCTCTTCGAAGATCTTGCCGAACTGATTGCCGAGGTTCTCTCCTACGCGTTCGACGCTCCGGCCGCCGTCGAGATCGAACAGTGGACGATCAGTTGCCTGCCGTCGACCAACCGATCCGCGGAGCGCCATCGCTTGTTCACGCTCAATATCGGTCCGATGGAGATTCTGAGCGTCGAGTGCCATCTGGTCGGCGGTAAGCCGATCGAGCACGTCATGTCCGTCTACGTATCCAGTTCGGCACTGGAATCGCGAACCGGCTGCAGCATCGAAGAACTCGACGCCAAGCACGATCTGGTCGCCATCAGACGCACCGAGTTGGCGTCCGCCGACGGCGACGGGACCGTGATCGACTGCAGTCTCGAGGACTCGGATGCGTTGGAACAGTTTGCTCAACTGCCCGTCGACATGACGACGGTTCGTCCGCTCGCGGAGCATCTTGTTGCCAAGGGCAAGGGCCCATTTCGGCAGTATCACAACGCCGGGTTCGCCAAATATGTACTGGAAAGGTCGCTCGACCATGGTTGATCAGTTGCCCATCCGACTCCCGCGTGTGCTGCGAGACGGGGACGATGACGGCGCGGTCGACGTGCTGCAGGAATATTTCACGAGGCCGCTCCGAAAGACCGGTTATCTCCGAACCGGTGCGTTGTGGGATTCCTGGGATCCCAGTGGCAATCGCGATCGTGATGCGAACATCTTCACCGCGGAAGATCTTGTTGCGGTGACGCTTCTGTCGGTTCAGGTTCCGGCGCAAGGAGCCTTCTTCCTGCTCGGGGAGAACAATGCCGAACTGAACCGACTCCTGGCGGACGTGGGCCCGGATCGCGATCTGTCGAACGAAGCCGATCCCTTCACTCCGGAATCTCCGGTGTGGCGGTTGGAGACGGCGCTTCGAGAGATTCACGGCGTCGGGCGAACCATGGCGTCCAAACTGATCGCGCGCAAGCGTCCGCGACTCTTCCCGATCTACGACGACGTCATCGGGCGGGAGTTGGGAACCAAGTCGGCCCACCTGGAACCCGTTCGCGTAGCCATGCGGGAAGACGAGTTGCAGAGTCGACTCCTCGATCTACGTGCACGAGCAGGTCTCGACGAATCCGTTCCGGTCATCAGGGTGTTGGACGTGCTGGCGTGGATGCAGGGTAAGGGATACAAACCGGCACTCTAGCTTTCTTGTCGGTGGGCAGGTCTAGTGTCGAATGTATGTTCGATAAGGGATTGGCGAGCGGTGTGGGGACATCCGTCGATGACGGCTGTCCTGTCGTCGACCCACTCGTGTTGCCGGACATGCTCTTTGCGACGGCGCAGAGCGAGAACATGCTAGCCGCGCAAAAGGTGCTCGGTGCATCCATGTTGTCGGAGTCGAGATTCAACGCCGAACTCGACGTGTCCGGTGATGTCGACAAGGCGTGGCGGATCGCATGCAACGAGATCGCGGTCATGCTCACGTGCTCGCGTCGTACTGCCGAAGTCCACATCGAGATCGGTGATGCCCTACGGGAGTTCCTTCCGCTCACCAAGGCCGCCTTCGCTGCCGGCGAGCTGGACTATGCGCGCGTGCGCAAGGTTGTCGACGGACTCACCGGGGCCGACCCGGAGGCGATCGCAGCGCTCGAGCGCCGGGTACTTGCCTCCGCGCACCGTCTTCCGCCCGGGCAACTCGAGCGCGACATCGAGCGCCAGCTCTTTGCCTACGATCCGGATGCTGCCGCCGAACGTCGCCGGAAGATGCTGGAACACCGCGATGTTCGCACGCGTGCAGACCGTCACGGACTCGCCCAGCTGCAGGCAACACTCAGCGCGACCGAGGCCGTCGAAGCGCTTGGCCTGATCAACGAGGCCGCCGGAAGCGTCTGCAACCACGATCCACGAAATGTCTCGACCCGTAGGGCCGACGCACTGGTAGCTCTGCTGCACGGCGAACAGGGGCTGACTTGTCAGTGTGGCAGCGAAACGTGCGAGGCAGCATCCACAGCAGCTCGATCAACTGCGCCCTCACGTAGGAAGCCGGTGTTGCACATCGTGTGTGATCTGGCGACGCTCCTCGGATTGACGTCAGATCCCGCGAGCATCGACGGATACGGGCCGATCGATCCTGATTTTGCTCGCGAGCTCGCCGCTGATTCCACCTGGCAGGCCTTGTTCGTCGATTTCCGCGCCCAGGCCGCGGGGAACCGACCGCGTCGGCAGCATGCTCCGACTGTCCTGCCGCTTGTCACCCGACGTGATCGCCCAAGTCACGAACCGAACGGCTGCGGGGATCGGATTCGGGCAATGCAACGGTTGGTCGCGCGATCCCCGGACATCGTTCGAAGATCGGATGGGCATGGCGCCCAGCACGATCCGCCTCCCGGCGCGCTGACCTATGCTCCGGGAGCGGCTCTGGCCGCATTGGTGCGGGCCGTCGACGGTCACTGCCGGTTCCCTGGTTGTTCGGTGCCCGCGAACAGGTGCCAACTCGACCACATCACCGAGTTCGATCCTTCCGATCCGAGACGCGGTGGGTGGACCATTGCGAGCAACCTCCAATGCCTGTGTCGTCATCACCATCAGGTGAAGACATACAGGTTGTGGACACCGGTGATGCTGGAGGACCGTGCCATTCACTGGACCGATAAAACCAGCGGGTTGACGGCTGTCACGGTTCCGGAGAGGCACTGACTTCGAAGATGGTTTCCAGACCGTCTTCTTCGTCCCACTGCTCACCGACTTCGTTGAAACCGTACTGGCTGATCAGATTTCGTGATGCGATGTTGTCCGGGCTGATGGTCGCTCGAACGGTGTGTACTTCGGATTCGCGACTTGCGACGTCGAGAAGTATCTCGAGGGCGGCCCGTGCGTATCCCTGGCGCCGGAACGCCGGGTCGATGCGATATCCGACCTCCACCATCCCGCGCGCATCGGGGCGACCGTGGAATCCGGCCAACCCCACCGGCGTCGAGGTGCGGGCATCGACTGCGATGCGGGTGATCCACGCGCTGTCGAGGGGATTCTCTGCTATCTGCTTGCTCCGGTAGCGCCACAAGCCCTGGCATTCTTCGCCGAGGAGATACGGGGTCAGGAGGTTGGGTGCGAGTTCCATTGCAAGAGTGGCGTTGTCTTCACCCAGTGCGTGCAGGGCGAGTGATGGAACCTGGACCAGTTGAAGTCCACGTCCGCCGAGTGTCCAGGGTAGTTCGGTGACTGTCACAGGTCGGCGATCGGCGTCGACAGCGTTATGTCGACGCCGATGCTCCGGAGATTGCCGTCGAGGACTTGCCAGATGGAGCGTTCGAGGAATTCGGCCAATTCCGCACTGGTCACATCGGAACCCGGCTGGCTGAGCCAACGGTTGACGCTGACGTCGACCAATCCGATGACGCCGAAAGCCAAGGGCTCCGCCATCTTCGACGGTTTGCCACGGCTGGTGAGGATCGTGCCCAACAAATTTCCCAATTGGACGGCGATGGCCGTCTTGGTTCCGGTCACCACTTTCGAACCGGTGGCCCGCGTACTCGGCGAGCCCTTGCCTAAAAAGTGGTGCAGTCGTGGATATTTCACAATCCACTGGAGGTAGGTCTCGACGGCCCGTGAGATGGCCTCGCCGACGGTGCCTTGTGGCGTGAGGGTGGGGGTCAGGTCGGTCATCATCATCTCGAGGATGCGGACTCGCAGCTGCTCGTCGAGGTCGGCTCGATCCTTGAAGATCCGGTAGACAACGGAACGGGGGACGTCGGCGCGCTCGGCGATCTGCTGGACGCCGACGTCGGCGCCACCTTCGTTGACTGCATCGAGTGCTGCGTCGAGGATCCGCGCTTTGCGCTGTTCCTTGTGATCATTCCAGCGAGTGCTGCGCCCGTCGGGCTGCGCCGACTCGGCTGTTTTTGTCATAAATCGAACGATACTCACCCCGCCATTGACTGGACAAGATGTCTCACATACTTTGGTGGGACAGCGTGTCACACACAGATACCGTTCTCTTCAGGAGTGGCAATGAGTAACAGGGTTTTTGTCGTCGGCGTCGGCATGACGAAGTTCGAGAAGCCGGGAGCCCGCGAGTGGGACTACCCGGATATGGCACGCGAGTCGGGTACCAAGGCGCTCGAAGACGCGGGTATCGACTACACCGAGGTCGAGCAGGCATACGTCGGCTACGTCTACGGCGAGTCCACCGCAGGTCAGCGGGCTGTCTACGAGCTGGGTCTGACGGGCATCCCCATCGTCAACGTCAACAACAACTGTTCGACGGGATCGACCGCGCTCTACCTCGCCACGCAGGCAGTCAAGAGTGGTCAGGCCGACTGCGCACTGGCGCTGGGCTTCGAGAAGATGCAGTCCGGGTCCCTCGGATCCACCTACGACGACCGTGAACAGCCACTCATGCGGCACCTCCTCGCTCTCGCCGAGCTGCAGGAGTTCGCGATGCCGCCCGCTCCGTACATGTTCGGCGCGGCCGGCGTCGAGCACATGGAACGCTTCGGAACCACTGCAGAGCAGTTCGCGAAGATCGCCGTCAAGAACCACAAGCACTCGCTGAACAACCCGTATGCCCAGTTCCAGGACGAGTACACCCTCGAGCAGATCCTCGAAGCACGCCAGATCCACGGGCCGCTCACCAAGCTCCAGTGCTCGCCTACCTCGGACGGATCCGGCGCGGCGATCATCGCCAGCGAAGCATTCGTCGAGAAGCACGGCCTCGCTTCTCAGGCGATCGAGATCGTCGGGCAGGCCATGGTCACCGACATGAACAGCACTTTCGAGGACAAGAGCGCCATCAGCCTCGTCGGCGCAGACATGACCCGCAAGGCCGCCGAGAAGGTATACGCCCAGGCCGGGATCACCGCCGACGACGTCGACGTCATCGAACTCCACGACTGCTTCTCCACCAACGAGTTGCTGACCTACGAGGCACTTGGACTGTGCGCCGAAGGTGACGGCGGCAAGCTCGTCGACGCCGACGACACCACCTACGGCGGACGCTGGGTGGTCAACCCGTCCGGCGGCCTCATCTCGAAGGGCCACCCCCTCGGAGCAACAGGCCTCGCGCAGTGCGCCGAACTCACCTGGCAGCTCCGCGGAACCGCGGACAAGCGTCAGGTCGACGGCGCGAAGGTCGCCCTCCAGCACAACATCGGGCTCGGCGGTGCAGTTGTCGTGACCGCATACAAGCCCTACGCACGCTGAATCACACCCTCAACCCGCTAGCTACCCACTAGGAGTTTCATCATGGCTTCCGTTTCCGTCTCCGCCGTACTGCCCGCATCCCCCGAGAAGACCTGGGATGCGCTCTCCGACCTGTCGCGCTGGGAGGAGTGGCTCACCATTCACCAGGGCTGGAAGAGTGAACTCCCCACCGAGGTCGCGTTGGGCGCCAAGTTCACCGAGGTCGTCTCCGTGATGGGTATGGCCAACAAGATCGAGTGGACCGTCGAAGAGGTCGAGGTTCCGAAGATGGTCAAGATTGCCGGTACCGGAATGGCCGGCGTCACCGTCGAATTCATCCTCTCGGTCGAGGCCGACGGTGCGGGTTCGAAGGCAACCGTCGACGCCAGCTTCAAGGGCACCATGATCGTCGGGCCGATCGGCAAGGCAGTTGCCAAGAACGCCAAGGCTGATCTCGAGGCCTCGCTGGCCAAGTTCGCCGAGCTGGTCGGGTAACGGCTCGATGACGACACCGAAGACCAACGCGGTCGAATTCGATACGTCCGGGCTGGACGTATGGACCGATCCGGAGCACTTCGAGGTGACAGCCGAGCGCATCGCCGAATATGCCGCTGCCACAAACGACCCCATCGAGCGACACCTGAAAGGAGAGATCGCTCCGCCGGTCTTCGCGGTGGTACCCGTCTTCATGTCGATGGCACCCGCTGCGCTGTCGGTGGCGCCGGTCGAACTGCTGATGAAGCTCGTTCACGGTGAGCAGGACTTCCTGTTCCACCGTCCGATCTACCCTGGCGACCATCTGATCGCTCGCGCCAAGCCCATCGGCTTCGAGGGCCGGGACAACGGGTCCACCGTCGTCATCTACGTCGAAACCAAAACCGACAAGGGTGAATTGGTCAACGAGCAATGGATGACAGCGTTCTTCCGCAAGGTCGACGCGGGCCCCGGACTGGGCGAGAAGGCTCCCGAACACCGATTCGACGACGCTCTTCGTGCTGGTAGTCCCGCAGCGGTGGTGAACCAGCATATCGACGAGGACCAGACGTTCCGGTACTCACCGGCTTCCGGCGATCCGATGCCGATCCACCTTGACGAAGAGATTGCTCGCATGTCCGGTCTCCCCGGAATCATCAATCACGGACTGTGCACGATGGCGTTCACGTCATGGGGAGCCCTGACCGAACTGGCAGGCGGCGAGACCGAGCGGTTACGCCGTCTCGCAGTGCGATTCGCGAAGCCTGTGCTCCCGACCCAGGACATCGAGACGGTGTTCTACAAGTCGGGTTCGGCAGACGGAGCCACGTCGTACTCGTACGAAACCAGCGCGGTCGGTGACCTGGTCATCAAGGACGGCCTCGCGGTCATCGCCGACAAATGAGTCTTCATGTCCGACAATTGAACTGATGGGAATTTGAACTGATGGGAAGTCTCGACGGTCGCGTAGCGATCATCACCGGAGCAGGACGCGGCATCGGCCGTGAGCATGCGCTGCTCTTCGCTCGTGAGGGTGCGAGCGTCGTGGTCAACGACCTCGGCGGCGCAAACGACGGTTCCGGTGCAGATGCCGGCCCCGCGCAGCAGGTAGTCGACGAGATCGTTGCCGCAGGCGGCAAGGCCGTTGCCAACACCGACAACATCGCCACCTGGGACGGTGCCGAGGGCCTCGTCAAGCAGGCCGTCAGTGAGTTCGGCCGACTCGACGTCCTGGTCAACAACGCCGGCATTCTTCGTGACGCCTTCATCGCGGGTATGGACGAGAGCCAGTGGGACGCAGTCATTGCCGTGCACCTCAAGGGGCACGCAGCGACGCTGCACCACGCTGCCGCGTACTGGAAGGACCAGAGCAAGGCAGGCGAGACCGTCAACGCTTCGGTCATCAACACCGCTTCGGCTTCGGGTACCTTCATGCCCAACGCGGGCCAGGGCAACTACGGCGCCGCCAAGGCGGGCATCGCAGCCCTGACTCTGGTGGCCGCTGACGAGCTCGATCGATACGGCGTGCGTGTCAACGCTATTGCGCCGATCGCGCGTACTCGGCTGACGCTGGCGACACCCGGTATGGGCGCGTTGTTCGCCGCCGAGGTCCCCGAGGGTGAGTTCGACGCGTTTGCGCCGTCCAACATCTCCCCGCTGGTGGCCTATCTAGCGGCAGCGGATTGCAAGCTGACCGGCAAGGTGTATGCCGTTCAGGGTGGGGCCATCACGGAACTCGCCGGCTGGCACGGTGTGAACACCATCGAGAGCGAGGGTCCCTGGACCACCGCCGACCTCGCAGAACGACTGTAAGCGCATGGCACGCAACGCATACGAACTCGGTCTCGGGCTGAGTGAGGAGCACACCGCGCTTGCAGATTCGGTGCGCTCCTTCGCCGAGCGCACCATCACCACCGAGCAGGTGCGCGCGGCCGTGGAGTCGCGGACCGAGGACAAGTTCCCCCAGTTCTGGACGGCGCTCGTCGGGCAGGACCTTCTCGGGCTCGCGGTTCCGGAAGAGCAAGGTGGTCACGGCGCCGGCCTGCTGACCTTGGCAGTGGCACTGGAAGCATTGGGCCGCACAGTCTCTCCCGGCCCGTTCGTTCCGACGGTATTGGCAAGTGCCGTTCTCGGTGTCGCCGATTCCAAGGCGGGACCCGAGTTCCTGCCCGGTCTGATCGACGGAAGTCGTACGGCAGCAGTCGCCTTGGGTGCACCGTTTGCGGCCGAGTCGTCGGACGGTGGGTACAAGATCACGGGCGCACTCGACGGTGTGCTCGGTGGTGAGCACGCCGACGTACTGCTGGTTCCGATCCAGTTGCCCGAGGGCGTTCGCTACGCGGTGCTCGAGAGCAGCGCAGTCGCGATCACCGTTCAGGACAGCATCGACGTGCTGCGCGGTAGTGCGCGGATCGAAGCTGACAATGCTCAGATCAGCGCCGAACGGATACTCGACGGTCTCACCGAGGCGCGGGTACGGTCCATTGCCGCAGTCGTTCTCGGCGCCGAAGACGTCGGCGTCATGTCCTGGTGCGTTTCCACTGCGTCGGAGTACGCCAAGACACGCGTGCAGTTCGGGCGACCCATCGGCCAGTTCCAGGGCGTCAAGCACAAGTGTGCGCAGATGGGCATTGCGCTCGAGCAGGCACGCGCCGTTGTGTGGGATGCGGCAAGCGCATTGGACAAGGGCGACGACACGGCAGATTTTGCCGCCGATATCGCAGCAGTCATCGTGCCGGACGCCGCAGTGCAGGTAGCGCAGGATTGTGTGCAGGTCCACGGCGGCATCGGCTTCACGTGGGAGCACGACGCCCACCTGTACTACCGGCGCGCGCTCTCGATCCGCGGCATTCTCGGTACCCGCGAGGATCGTGCCAACCGTGTTGCGCAGCAGGCACTTGACGGTGTCAGCCGGGCTTCGGTTCTCGAACTGCCGCCGGAGGCAGAGGAGATCCGCGGCGGCATCGCGGCCGAGCTTGCCAAGTTGGTCGAGCTCGACGAGGACGACCAGCTGATCGCGCTCGGCGACGGCGGCTGGGTTCAGCCTCACCTGCCGAAGCCGTACGGGCGCGGCGCCGCTCCGCTCGAGCAGATCGTCATCTCCCAGGAAATCAAGGCTGCCGGTATCTCGATGCCGCAGCTTCTGATGGGAACGTGGGCAGTGCAGGCCGTCGTGGCACATGGTTCGGACAAGCAGAAGCAAGAGCTGGCCGTGCCTACCCTGCAGGGTGAGCTGGTGTGGTGCCAGCTCTTCAGCGAGCCCGGTGCTGGTTCCGACCTTGCGTCATTGTCCACGAAGGCCGAAAAGGTCGACGGCGGTTGGAAGATCACCGGTCAGAAGATCTGGACCACGGTTGCGCAGTTCTCCGACTGGGCAATGCTGATCGCCCGCACGGACGCCGGCAAGCCGAAGCATCAGGGCATCACCTACTTCGTGCTCGATATGTCGACACCGGGCATCACCGTCCGCCCGCTGCGTGAGATGACGGGCTCGGCGTTGTTCAACGAGGTGTTCCTCGACGACGTGTTCATCCCCGACGAGAACGTGGTCGGTGAGGTCAACGACGGGTGGAACGTCGCCCGGACGACGCTGGCCGGCGAGCGCGTCGCGCTCAGCCAGAAGATGGAGGCGTACGCCTCGGACTCCGATCTGCTGAAGTTCGCGAAGTCGGCAGACCTGAGCCCGATCGGACGCTACCGTGTCGGCGAGCTGGTTGCGGAGAGTCAGGCGATCGATCTCATCGGTTCCCGCGTTGTGCTCAAGCAACTTTCGGGAATCGACGTGAGTACGACGTCGAGCGTCGGCAAGCTGTTGGCGATGAAGATCAGCCAGTCGATCGCCGAGTTCGTCGTCGCCGAACTGGGTGCTGCCGGAGCGGTCAGCATCCCAGGTCAGCCAAGCGACAAGGCGATGGAGCAACTCATTTCGGGTCGTGCCACCACCATCTACGGTGGCACAACCGAGGTGCAGCTCAACGTGATCGGTGAGCGCATGCTCGGATTACCGCGAGACTGAGGGTATTTATCGGGTGGGGCTCAGTCCTGGATTCTTCTCCAGGGCTGAGCCTCTTCCAGTTCGAAGGCCAATTCGAGGAGTGTGCGCTCGTCGCCGAGATCGGCGGAGAAATGCGAAGCCAACGGCAAACCGTTGCTGGTCTGATGCATCGGTAGCGAAATCGCGGGACCACCGGAAATGTTGTTGAGCGGTGTGAACGACGTGTACGCGATCAACTTGTCGAAAAGCTCCTCGAAAGGCTGAGCGGGAGAGAGGTATCCCAGCTCGGGGGTGGTGTGCCCCAGGGCCGGCGAGAGCACGACGTCGTACTTCAAGAACATGGCGCTGTATTGCTGCTGGAGCCGTCGCAGACGATAGAGCACGCGCGGCGTCTTCACCAGGTTCTTCCGGTACAGCGTGTAGAGGCCCTTGGTGAGATTGTCGGTGCCGGACTTGTCGAAGTCGGGTCCGAGCATTTGTTTGCCACCGGTGGAGATGGCAAACGACAGAAAGCCCCAGTAAATGCTGAAGTCGTCGATGAATTCGGGGCCGACGGGCAGTGCCGCGTCCTCGACATGATGGCCAAGGCTTGCAAGGAGTTCGGCCGTAGCTTCGACGGACTTGCGCGTCTCGTCGTCCGTCTTGGTGACGGTGACGGAATCGGCGATCACGCCGACGCGCAGGCGGGTTGAGCTGGGTCCTTCGATCAAGCGAACCGGTGCGAGTCGCGGATTGCGGTAGTAGTTCTCAGCCGCAGACATCCATCGTGCAGTGTCGCGAACAGTGCGAGTAACGGCGCCCTGGGCGATCAACCGGATCGGCATCGACTTGTCGGCCGGATCGGCGATGGTGCGTCCGCGAGTGGGTTTGAGTCCGACGAGTCCGCAGGCAGCGGCGGGAATGCGAATCGATCCACCGCCGTCGTTGGCGTGCGCGATCGGGAGTACGCCGGCAGCAACAAGCGCGGCTGCGCCTCCCGAGGAAGCGCCCGACGAGTACGCCGGATTCCACGGGTTGTGCACGGGTTCTTCCGTCATGTATTCGGTGGACGCACTGAATCCGAACTCGGGCAGTCGGGTCTTGCCGATCGAAATGGCCCCGGTGGAGAGGAACTGCTTCGCGAAATCGCTGTCGGTTTTGGCGGGGATCGCGGTGAAGGCGGTACTGCCCTGCTGGGTGGGAAGGCCGGCGCTGTCGGTGTTGTCCTTGATCGCGGTGGGGACACCGGCAAAGACGCCCTTGGCGGGCCGGTTGCTCCTGGCGAGGGCACGATCGAAATCAGTGCAGGCCAGACCGTTCAATTGCCCCTGCACTGCCTCGGCGCGGGCGATTGATGCCTCCATGACTTCCCGTGCGGTCACCTCGCCTGATTCGATCCGGGCGGCGACGCCGGTGGCGTCGAGGTCGCCCAGGGCGTCGTCGGTGAAAGCGTGGATGGGGGTGTTCGCGGTCATGGGGATCCTTGTCAGGCGGAGGCACTCAGGTCGTCCGTCCAGCATATTGGACGGACGACCCCTGAGTGGCGCTATCTGTGGATTGCGGTATCAGCTACCGAAGATCGTCACTGCCTGCTCTGCTGCCTGCGGCGCCTGCTGGAACACTCCCTGTGGGATGAACTGCTGCGGAATGAACTGCTGGGGGCCCAACTGCTGGAAGTTCGTGACCATCGGGTGGATGACGTTGTTGAATACATCGTTGAACATGTGTTGTGTCCTTCGGTTACAGCGTTTTTCGAACTTCTGACTCCATCGACACTAAGCACGGTTCTGACGAGTTTCAACGAAAATTGCTGATACACAGGCAAGTTCAAGTTCATTGCCAGCTGGGGGCCAGGAATCGGTCTTCCTTCACAGCTTGGACGCTGCGCCGTGCAGGTTCTTGGCTGTCGGGGAGGTCTCGACGGATTTGGGATCGGGGTACGTGCCCAGTACTCGATCGGCAGTTCCCGCGGTGGTGACGGTGAACCAGTAGTGCTCGTTCTTGAAGTGGTGGTTGCGGTGGTTGCGCCAAACTGACCGGTAGAGAGCAGTTTTCGGCTTGTAGTCACTGTGGATGAGGAAATGTGTCCACTCGTAACCGAGGCCGAGCACGGAAATGCAGGTCAGGAACGTCAGACCGAGTTCGACGCGGGGAAATGCCAGGAGGGCGACGGCTGTCAGAACGGGAATCACGATCAGGAGCGTCTGCCACGGGATGAAGATGAGTGAGACGGTTCGCGGCGCAAAGTGGTGTTCCCGATGGCTGCGCGCCAGCCGTGAATCGAGTGTGACGCCGGCAATGGTTCGTGGCTTCCAATGAAGAACGAAGACGTGAATGATCCACTCCACGAAGGGGAATGCGGCAAGCATCACGAGCGGAACGAGGGCGTCGGTGATCTGCCAGTTGCCCACTGCGATGCGCGCCGCCGCGGCGGCCAGCAGCATGGTGCCGATCATCCACGGCGTCGGTGACTTGCGGAACGTCCGTGCCGCATCGGCGAGAGTAAGAGGCTTGCTCATGGTTTCAGTCCTTCCAGGAAGGTGAGAGCGTCGCCGATTGCCGTCGTGCCGGTGTGAAGGAGCTGTGCGGCTGACGCCTCGGCAGTTGGCTCGTCGTGTGAAGTGATGGCGGAGGCCAGTTTTCGATACAGGTCGGTCTGGCCGACTTCGGCGACCATGACGGATGCAAGTGCAGTCATAGCCGGCTCGTATGCAGCCCGAAGGCTGTTGAAGATCAAACGGAAGGCAATGGAATCTGCGCTGTCGACGACGACGTCCCAGAACGCCAGAGCGCGGTCTTGCAACTCCACTGGATCTTCGGTGGCGCCTAGTTGATCAACGGCCGCGTCGAGTTCTCGGGCGGATTCCGCGGAGATGCGACGGGCGGCCAGCACAGCGATCTGCGGTCCCATCAACTCGCGAGTTTCCAGGACGCTGCGCACCACGCTCAGGTCGGGGACGCCGTCGCGCACCAGCAGCTGGGGGAGAAGTTCGGGTCCGGCCTGGCGTCGAAAATCGCGCACCGACGTGGACTCGCCCTGGCGGACCTCGACGAGCCCGGCCTGGGCGAGCTTCTGAATTGCCTCGCGGACTGCGGGTCGCGAGACGCCGAATGCCTCGGCGAGCTTGCGCTCGCTGGGTAGCGCCTCGCCCGCAGCCAGCTCTCCGGCCAGCACTTTCACCGAAATCTGGTCGAAGACTGCGCCGGAGGCCGAGGTACGTGCAACGGGTTGAAACATGTACCGACCGTAACCCGCTTATCGGTAAGAGGTCAAGTGGTAATACCAGTTCAACGATTGGCGTCTTGGCGCGAAAGAGATACGTCTTGGCCAAGAGGCTTCACCGTAACGGTGCAGGTGAGAGTAATTTTAGGTAGCCCTAATTCGGATAACCGTCAGGAAACCCATGACATCACTCCTGTTACCGACTCCAGATACCGATGCAGAGTTCGCTCGCGTCGCCGCGGCCTTGACCCGACGCGGCTTTCTGGGTGGAAGTGCCGCCGCACTGTCCATGCTCGCCCTTGCCGGATGCAGCAGTGAGGACGGCGGTGGCGGTGCGGAAGGCGAAACTCGGACGGTGCAGACGCATTACGGACCCGTGGATGTTCCCGTTGATCCGCAGCGCATCGTCGCCGTCTCCTACAACACCCCGTGGCAGTTGCAAGCCGTCGGCGCCCGACCCGTCGCGACGCTCGACTACAGCGCGT
The DNA here is from genome assembly GCF_001682295.1 of Rhodococcus sp. 008. NCBI lineage: Bacteria > Bacillati > Actinomycetota > Actinomycetes > Mycobacteriales > Nocardiaceae > Rhodococcus > Rhodococcus sp. 008. The sequence goes on from NZ_CP012749.1 coordinate 2,419,592, forward strand.
ACATCGACCAGTTCACCCCGACACAGCAGAAGTTCATCGACGGCTTGTCCACGGTGGGGGTTTTCCTCGAGGTCAACCGCGAAGCCGTCGTGGCTGCCGCGCCTGATCTCATTGTCGGCGATGCGTACGAGATCGACGAGGACATGTTCCGCGAGCTCTCGAAAATTGCTCCGACAGCGGTGTATTCGGGCACGAACCGATCGGATTGGCGCGCTGTCGCCGAGGGTGTCGCAGACGCGGTCAACAAGGGTTCGGCATTGACGTCGAATCGCGAGAAGTATCAGGCGATGCAAGAGCGAATCCGCACCGAATACGCCGCGCAGCTTGGCGAGAATCGGTGGGCCCAGGTTGCTATCGGTGGTTCGGAAGGGCACTTCTCCATCTTGTATCCAACCGGAGTGACCGGCGCGATGCTCGCCGACCTGAACGTGACCCGCGGCGAATTCATCCCGGACCTGCGCCCAGCCACCGGCTTCGAAGCCTTCCCGCTCGAACAACTCGAAATGCTGCGGGACGTCACCGTCGTCATCTACCCGAAGCAGCCGAACGGAACTGATTCTGCAGGAATGAAATCCGTCTTCACCAGCCCGCTGTGGAGCCGCATTCCGGCAGCAGCTTCGGGCCGGGTATTCGGAATCAGCACTCAGGTCACCGACTACGGCACTGCAATCAACTGGCTCAACGAACTCGAAACCGGCGCTTTGGAGGCACTTTCATGACATCACTTCTATTGCCCACCGCTGACACCGATGCCGAATTCGCTCGCATCACCGCAGCACTTACCCGACGCGGTTTCCTCGGAGCCGGTGCCTTGGCGGGGATCGGATTGCTCACGGCCTGCGGAACCAGCTCCGGTGAATCGGCCGAGGGTTCGATGCGCACCATCAACACGGCTCTGGGGCAGGTGGAAGTGCCCACCAACCCGCAACGGGTGGTCAGCGCCGATTACTACACGGGCCCCGCGATGTTCGACGCCGGGTTCACACCGGTCGGATTGCCGGTCGACTACGAGAACGCCGACGGCGTCCCGGAACCCTATGCGTCCGCTCTGCGGTCTCTCCCGAAGGTGGGACGCTGGTACGAGCCCAACGCCGAGGCGATAGCGGCTTTGTCTCCCGACCTGATCGTGATGACCAACCTGCTGTCGGAGAACAACCCGGATCTTTACGAGCAGATCCGGTCGATCGCACCGACCGCGGTTTTTGCCGAGGACGGGCAGTACGCATGGAAGGAGCGCGCCTTCGGAGTCGCGGACGCGCTGAACCAGAGCGCGAAGGTTCAAGAGTTGGCAGATCGGTACGAGGCGCGGATCGCCAAGTTCCGCAGCGACAACGCTGATGTGCTGAGCAAGGTGAAGGTCGTCTACACCACGTACTTCGAGGAGAGTGGTTTCTCGCTGTACTCGCCGACCAAGTATCAGACGACGGTCATCAGCGAGGCCGGGTTCCAGTTCAACGACCGTTCACTCGCAATTCCCGCCGGCAGCAACGAGTGGTTCCCGAGGGAGCAGTTGGAGCTACTCGACGAGGCCGACGTCATCATCACGAACAGTGGCAAGGGCCCCATCAACGAGAAGTTGGCGAACGACACCATCTTCCAGCGTCTGCGCGCCGTCAAGAATGATCAGGTGTACTCGTTCGACTACGAGGGCGTCGCGTCCTTCGGTTGGGCCCTGACATTCCTCGAGCAGTTCCAGCCGATCGCTGAGGAGATCAGAGCCAAGCTCTGATCTCCTCAGCAATCAAGAGGACGCCGGCGTCACCACATTCAGCTTCGGTTGATGCTGGTCGGTGTATGCCCACGGGCGGATCTTCTCCAGTGCTTTGCCGATCCGGAACACGGTCGGTTCGTCGTACGTATGGCCGACGATCTGGACGCCCGTGGGAACGCCGTTGTGTGCGTGTCCACTCGGCACCGCCAATACGGGGCACCGATTGGCGACGTTGAACGGCAATGTGAGAAGTGCTTCGGCGGTGTTATTCACGTGCTGACCCGCCACAGTGAGGCCGTCGAGCAAAGACTCGCCTGCCGGGAAGGCGATGGTGCCCGAAGTCGGGCAGATCAGCGCATCGAAGGGAGCCATCGCCTCGGCGAGCTCTCGTTGCATTTGGGTTTCCTTGCGAAGGCCGTCCAGAAATGACATTTCCGCAGCGCCCTTCGACGTGATCGCGACGTTGTCGAGCGTGTAGTCGGCAAGAAGATCACCGTGGACGCGAGCAACTTCCGCGACGGATGCACCCATGATCGTTCCGAAATGGACTTTCACCGCTGCTGCCATCGAATCACGAGTCCACGGCAACTCGATCTCCTCGACGATCGCGCCGGCATCGACCAACGACTGTGCGAGAGCCCGGGTGTTCGCCTCGATGTCAGGCTCGATGGGGAAGTCACCGAGCCGCAGGCACAGGGCAATTCGCATTCCCTCGACCGACGGGTACTCGTGTGGCAGCGTGATCGCCGGCCTCAGGGAAGAATGGTCACGCGGATCCGGCCCGATCAGAACGTTGGCCAAAAGAATTGCGTCGTCGACAGTTCGGGCCATCGGACCGTCGCCACGGTAGGAATCCATGGACAGCGGGGCGACCCCGGCGATACGCCCGTACGAGGCCTTGAGACCGACGGTGCCGGTAAAGCCTGCCCGGCCTCGCGTCGACCCGCCGATGTCGGATGCTGTTGCCAGAGTAGTAGTTCCGGCGGCCAGTGCGGCGCCGGCTCCTCCGGATGAACCTCCGGGGCTGTAATCGAGGTTCCAGGGATTGCGGGTCACGCCCCACAAAGGAGAGTGTGTGAATGCCGCGACGCAGAATTCCGGTGTCGTCGTGCGTGCGTGAATCAGACCGCCTGCTGCCAGAACTCGGTCGATCACCGGTGCGTTCTCGCGGGCGATGTTGCCGCGCCCCGCCAGAGAGCCTTCGGTCAGCGACTTTCCGGCAATGGCATGTTTTTCCTTGGCAGCTACCGGAATTCCCTCCAGTGGCCGCGGGTCGGGTCCTTGGCCGCGATACCGGCTCTCGGCATCCCGGGCGCCTGCGAGTGCCTCGTCGAACATCTCTTCGGTGAAGGCATTGATGTGAGGTTCGAACTTCTGAGTTCGGTCGATGATTGCCTGTAGCAGTTCGACCGGAGACAATTCCCGCGCGCGAAAGTGAGCAATGGCTTCGGTGGCGCTGAGGTAGTGCAGTTCGTCTGACATGACGTTATCTCCCTGGGACAGTATGCGTGGGAATCACGCGCTCCGCGCAAGGGCTCCCAGCGCGGCCGCGGTCATGGCTGTAACACCTTCGGGTAGGGCCGCGGCGGGATCTGGGGCGAAGCGCGGTGAATGATTCGACGGCGTGCCGGGTGGTATCCGTCCCTCAGCGAGCGCGGCAAGGGCGGTTCCGTCGAAACTTTGAAGTGCCGTTCCGCCGAAATGCCAGAATACGGAGGGGCATTGGGCGGCGGTGCCGAAGATGCCGAAGTCCTCGCTACCCGAAAGTGGTTGTGACAGAGTATGCATTCCCAAGCCGGCCTGTCGCAGGTCGGACATCACCGTGGACGTGGCGTCCGGAGTGTTGACCGTGGCCGGAAAGCCGTTGTACGCATGAACGTCCGGCTGTTCGACGGCGCCTGCCCCGTCAGCTTCTGCGCGAGCGATCCTGCCCACCGATTCGAGCATGTGATCTCGCGACGATGCACTGAAAGTTCGCAGGCTGAGTAGCAGTTCGGCGTCGTCGGCAATGATGTTCGCAGCTGTGCCGGCGTGCAAGGCTCCCACCGTGAGCACAGGTGCTGTCGGGGTTGCCGCTTCATGAGCGACCAGACTTTGAATGCGCAGCGCGAAAGACGCTGCCATCAACAAAGGGTCGATGCATGCGTACGGTGAGGACGCGTGTCCACCACGGCCGTGAAAGACCACTCGTATCGTGTCGGATGCTGCCATCAAGATGTCGGGTTTGCTGACCAACATCCCCGCAGGAGTCGGGCCCACGTGCTGTCCCAGGCAGAGGTCCGGTCGTGGGAAGCGGTCGAAGATTCCGTCGTCGACCATCGCACGAGCGCCGGAGCCGGTCTCCTCGGCAGGCTGGAAGACCGCGACAACAGTCCCGGTGATCGATGTCGGATCCGCGGAAAGTGCGGCGCACGTGGCAAGTAGCGCGGTTACGTGGACATCGTGGCCACACGCATGCATGACTCCATCAGTTCTGGAGGCGTAGGACAGCCCGGTGTCTTCTGCCACCGGCAACGCGTCCATGTCGGCGCGTAGCAGGATCACCGGACCGCTGCTCCCTTCGAGAACACCGACGACACCCGTACCGCCGACCCCGACCGTGACGTCCCAGCCGCCGATTCGCCGAAGTTCCTCGGCAACAATTGCGGCGGTGCGAGTTTCGTCGCCGGACAACTCGGGGTGTGCGTGTAGGTCGCGGTAGAGCTCGAACCAGTGCGGCTCGACGGTTCGCAACCGCGACGGGTCTCCGAACTCGAGATTCGAAAGCAGTTGATTCATGGTTGATCTTCTTTCAGTTGGCGGTTTTCAGTTGCACCAGGTTCAGCATCTTTTCTCGGGTTTGTGGTGCTGCCATGACCGCGACGATCGCCACGACGGGCCCGAGTGCGAGCGATACGAACGCCGCTGACCAGGAGAGATGGTCCACGATGAATCCGAATACAAGCGGTGCGACTATTCCGGCGACCATGCCGCCGAAAATGATCATCGACGAGGCGGCCCCGACCACCGAAGAAGGCAGAGCCCGCAGGGGCAGTGCAAAACACGGCATGAAAGCGAAAGAGGCAGCGGCAGATCCGAGGGTGACGAGAACGACGAACAAGGCCGTGTTGGAGACGAAAGGAATCGAAACGAGCATCACGATGCACGCGAGCATGGACGGCACCACGACGACACGACTGTTGCCAGCCAGCCGATCGGAGATTCGCCCGCCGATGACGGTGGTCACGGCGGCCACCACGGTAGCCGGAATCAGAAGGAGGCTTGCACTCGAGAGGGCGATTCCACGTTCGTCATGGAGGTACGACGGAACCCACGACGACATCCCCCAGATCACGAAGTCGTATCCGAAGAACATCAAGGCGAAGAGCCACATCGCGCGGGAGCGAAGTACGGTGCGCATGTTGTCCCAGGAGGAATCCGGACCGTGAAGACCGTGGTCGTTCTCCGCCGGAAGTGCCGGCGGGAGCCACAACTTGATGCTGACGAGCGATAGTACGCCGAGCGCCGCGACGGCCAGAAACATTCCACGCCAGCCGATCAACGGGAGAAGTGCTGCCGCAACAACGATGGCAAGAAGCGTACCGACGGCGTTGGAACTGTTCATCCATCCTGTGGCAGTGGCACGTTGCTCCGGGATGCTCCGCTCGGCAACGAGCTTTACTGCAGCTGCCGGAAACACTCCCTGCGCGAGACCGAAGAGAAAGCGAACAACCAGAAGCGTCCCGAACGACCAGGCAAGGGCAGTGAGGCCGGTGAAGGCACTCCACGCCACCAACCCGATCAGAGCCATCCGGACTGCGCCGTATCGATCGGCGAGCAGTCCACCAGGCAGTTGGGCCAGCGTGTATGCAATGAAGAACGTGGAGATGATCAATCCACGCTGGGAGTAGTCGAGATCGAACTCCTCACCGAGCAAGGGGAGAGCGAGGTTGATCGCCAGCCGATCTATGTAGTCGATCGCGTACGCGACGAACAGCAACGCGACCGTGACTTTGGTGGAGCGAAGCACTGGGCCTCCAAGTGGTGAACCTGTGAAGTGATTCACACATCTTTGGCAAACAGGCAGGGATCACCGACCAGAATGCAGTAATCCGGCAATACTGGGCCGATGAAGCCGGAATCCGACGCATTTGTCATCGCGGAATCTGATCTGGAGATCATCAATGCACTTCAGCTCAACCCCCGCGCGTCGTGGACGCAGTTGTCGTCAGTGCTCGACATGGATTCGACGACGATCGCCCGCCGGTGGCGTCGCCTCGTTTCGAACGGTCATTCGTGGGTCAACGCGGTCGCAATCGGTCGAACCCACATATTCGGCTATCTCCTGATCAGGACCACACAGGATTCCGTTGCCGACGTGGGGGAGCTGTTACGTCAACTCTCCTGTGCCTATCTGTTGGCCAGGACGGAAGGCGAGTACGAATATTTCGTCGGAGTCGTGGCCGCCGACCACAAGAGTTTGGACGCTTTGGTGTGTGAGCACCTTGCCGCCGATCCTGGAATTCTGTCGATCAGAAGCCGGGTCGGGGTGAAGGTGTACCGGGACGGGTTCAGCTGGGAGCCGGGCGCTCTGGGGCAAGCGGGTCGGGCTCAGCTGGCAACGGCATCGACAAAGGGCGCTGCGGTGCCGGCAGATCCGACAGAGTTCCGCGAGTCCGACGGTGCCCTCTTGGAGGCGCTCGGCCGTGACGGACGTGCCAGCTATGCGCGTCTCGCCGCGATTTGTGGAACGAACGAGACTGCGATTCGACGGCGCTTGGCCCAACTGACTGCGTCGCAACAGTTGATTTTCCGCTGCGATGTCTCGCAACAGGCCGTCGGTTCACCGTTCGAAGTGATCTTCGACGTCGCTGTGGACGGTTCCACCGACGAACTCGGCAATCTTGTGTCGAGTTGGCCGGAGATCAGATTGTTGGTAGCGACCACCGGAACAGCGAACATGTTGATCAGCGTGTGGCTGAGCAGCCTCGCGCAGAGTCTTGTCGTCGAGGATCGCCTCCGTCGAATCGGTAGTGTGCGGATCCTTGATCGACGTGTCTCGTTGTACCCGATGAAGCGATTCGGACAGCTGCTCGGACCAAGCGGAGTGGCGGAAGGTCATGTCCCGGTCGCAATTTGGGGTGCCGGCGACCTTCTTCGCTGAGCGTCAGTCGATCGGCGTCCGATTGTCGTCGACGAGGTGCGTAGCGGAGTCGGTCGCACGGGAGCGCTTCCAGATCATCCGAGCCAGTGCGCCCAGCACGGACACGGCCAGGACAACGCCACCGCCGATGATGCCGGCCGACGAGTCGGGGAAGATGCCCTCGAGCAGCAGCCAGACACCGAAGACGAAGAACAGCACCGCGGCGCCGATCTTGATGAATCCGTCCGGAAGGTGCTTGCCCAGCACCGAGCCGACGATGATGGCGAGAGCGTCGGCCGCCACCATGCCTACCGTCGACCCGATCCAGACGCCGATCCAGTCGTTGTCGGTGGCAAGGGTGATGGTGGCGAGCATGGTCTTGTCGCCGAGTTCTGCCAGGAAGAAGGCCGAGGCGACGGCGATGAAGGCGGATCGCGTGACGCGACCGGCCTTGTTCTGCTCGTCGTCGGTGAGATCGTCACCGCGCAAGGTCCAGAGGCCGAAGATCAGGAAAGCGATACCGCCGACGATGGAAATCGCCGCGGTGGGGAGGGCGACGCCCAGGTAGTGGCCGACGGCGACCGAGACGAGGTGAACAAGGGTGGTGGCGACGGTGATTCCGCCGAGGACGACCCACCAGCGATAGCGCAAGGCAAACGTCATTGCCATCAGTTGCGACTTGTCACCGAGTTCTGCGACGAAAATGACGCCGAAACTCAAAAGTATTGCGGCAAGCAAGATTTACTCCTCCGGTCGGTGTAGGTCGGAGGAAAAATGCGAGCCTCCGGCCTGGGCAGGCGCAGTGGGTGCGCTTGTCCGGCCGAAGGTCTCGCCCACCGAGGCCACAAGACCTTCGGTTCGCCAGGCCGGGTGCTTCGCGATCCGCACCAGGCGGAGCGCGTCGAACCAGTATGTCGACACGGGCGATTGGGGGCTACTCCCCTTCGTTGCTGCCCACGTTAGCGCGCCTGAAACGAATTGGCAAAGCGCACAGCAAGTTTGGGAGTCCGAACTTATCGCTTACCGGGGCCGTCACGAGGCGAGGAGCATGGCCAAAACAGCGGTGTCGGGATCGCTGATCGGATCGATGCCGACACGACTGATCATGGAGACGACTGTGCCGTCCGGCTCAGCCTCGACCCACGCCGCACGATGCTCCAAACCCAGATAGGGAAGGCCTGGCAGCAGTACACACCCCGACGCGCTGCCCTCGCATTCCGGCAGGCTGGGCGTGGTTTCCGACGGTGGGTGCAGCATGATCAGCGCCGGTGGCTGATGGTCGGAGAAACGGCCGGGTGTCAAGGCGAAATCGCCGAGTACCGGACCTTCGGCAACCACCAGACCGACGGTGCCCGGCTGCGGATCTTCGGGAACGTCTTCACGGACCCCGAAGACCGTCGTGGTCGGCAACAAACCTGGCATCGAGGCCACGCGGACAGCCAATGCGAGAAGCTGCGCCCACTCCTGGGTGGTGTCCGGCCAACGACCGGAAATGACGAACCCCTGCAAAGACCCAGCGGCTTGGAACGGAGAAATGCCTATTGCTTCGTTTCTGTTCATTTCTGTTCCTCCCTCGGTGCTGGGGCAAATCTCGGGCAGACGCGCATGCGTCGGTCCGGCACACCTCGTTGGGTAATCGAAATATGCACCCATTCGGTACTGGCACACAAGAGAGGGAGAGTGCCAGCCAGGTTTGCGCTGGTGAGGGCGGTGGTATGCGCAGACATGACTCTGTCGAAGAACCGTTCTCGGCTGGAAGACCTGGCAACGCAGGCGTGGATCTTCGGATATCCCCTGTTGATTGCTGCGGTATCGCGGGATGTCATGACGGCGGTGCCTTCGCCGGTGGCGATGAAAGCCCCGCTCAACCAGTTCGCATACGCGCGTACGACGCCGGATGCGACCTTCACCGATGTCGTCTCACCCAACGCGGACACTCTCTACTCGTCGGGGTGGCTGGACGTCTCGACGGAACCGCAGGTGCTCTCACTGCCGGACTTCGGCACCCGGTACTGGCTGGTCCCCATCCTCGACGCGTGGAGCGACGTGTTCACGGTTCCGGGATCTCGGACAGTCGGGCGGACCGGGGGACCGTACCTGGTGGCCGGGCCGAATTGGAAAGGCAACGTGCCCAAGGGTTTGACGCTGCTGCGGTCTCCGACGGCGATGAACTGGATAGTCGCCCGCTACGCGACGTCGGGGGGAACAGACCTGACAGAAGTGCACAGCCTGCAGGACCGGACGCGACTCACTCCTCTGTCGGAGTGGACGGGTGACCCGCAGGACTACACGCCCGGTGAAATGCCGGTGAACCCTGCCGTCGACACGCGGACGCCGCCGGTGGACCAGGTGGCCGCCATGGACGGCGAGGCATTCTTCACCAGACTCGACGCACTTCTCGACGACAATCCTCCGCGTCCGGAGGACACCGAGATGATGAAACAACTGTCCGACATAGGAATCGGCTCCTCCTTGCCCTGGAGGTCGCGTCCGCAGGAGGTACGTGATGCCCTCGATAGAGCTGCGCGAACCGGTATGGATGTGCTGAGCGAGATCGCCGAAGAGGCCGAGGGCAGTCCGAAGAACGGCTGGACGATGCACCGCGGCTTGGGGCACTACGGAACCCATTACGCTCAGCGGGCTCTGATCGTCTGGCTCGGTTTCGGGGCCAATCTCGACGCTGATGCCGTGTACCCGCATGCCACGACGGACGTCGACGGGAAGCCGCTGACCGGGGCGAAGAAGTACGTCCTGCACTTCGAGAAGGACGAGCTGCCACCGGTCGAGGGCTTCTGGTCGCTCACGATGATGAACGAGCGGCAGTTCTTCGTGGACAACCCGATCGACCGATACGCGATTGGCGATCGAAGCGATCTGGTGTTTGCCGACGACGGTTCCCTCGACATCTATCTCCAGCACGAATCCCCTGGTGGTGAGAAGGAGCGGAACTGGCTGCCGGCTCCGTCCGGCGACTTCAACGTCTTTCTGCGCCTGTACTGGCCGAAGGCTGCAGTGCTGTCGGGATCGTGGACTGCGCCCGGTATTCGAGAAGCAAGTATTCGAGAAGCAGGCTGAAAGTCCCCTCGCTTCGTACCCGAAGAGCACAACTCGGTATCAGCCGCGCGTTTCGATGGGCGGAAAGGTCACAAGAGTCATACGATCTGTCGGTACTGCCCTGTTTGAAGAGCTGTTGAATCGGTCAGAGACACCCGCTTGTTTCGGAGGCTACTGATGGTCACGCAGAATCCGTTCGTGCAGTACGGCAAAGAGATCTGGTGGATGATCCTGATCCGCGGAATCTTCGGCGTGATCTTCGGAATCATCGCGCTCGTGTGGCCGGGAATTACCGTGGTGGCCTTGGTTTTCCTGTTCGGTATCTACTCCATCGCCGACGGTTTGATCACGATAGTTCGCGCCATTCGGGACCGCGAGCATCTGAGCTCGTGGGGTTGGTGGGTGTTCACGGGCGTCGTCTCGGTCGGAGCCGGCATCGTCGCGCTGGTCTGGCCGGGCATCACTGCGCTGGTGCTGCTGTACATAATTGCCTTCTACGCCATCATGTTCGGAATCTTCGGAATTGTCGGCGCCTTCAAGATGAAGGCGCTGCCCGGATCCAGTTGGGGATGGTTGCTCGCCGCATCGGTGCTTGCTGTCATCTTCGGCATCATTCTTCTCATCGCGCCCGGTGAAGGCATCATCAGCCTCATCTGGTTGTTGGGTTGGTACGCAATCCTGTTCGGCCTCTTCATGATCGTGGGAGCATTCCAGATCAGGAGCCGGGCAAAGGAAGCCGGTGTTCTCTAAGAAGGGAAAGCCGGCCGTCGAGGCTCCCACTCCGATCCCCACGCTGTCCGGTAGTGAGAACTGGTCGATCCCGCGCGGTTTGATCGTCCTGCTCGGTATTGCCGCCACCGTGGTCGCCGTCGGCGGAATGAAGGTGTTCGGCGGCATCCTCGGACCGGTATTCCTGGCCCTGGTGCTGACGATTGCCGTTCAGCCCATTCAGGATTGGTCACAGCGCCGAGGGTGGCCCAAGTGGGTCGGGATGTTGGGCTCACTGGTCACCGTGTACTTGATCCTGCTCGGGTTGGCGGCGTCGTTGATCGTGTCGACGGCTCAGTTGGCGACGATCCTGCCGCAGTACTCCGAGGAGATGACCAACCTCCTCAACGAGGGCCGCGACAAGTTGGCCGACTTCGGCGTGAGCACCGAACAGATCCAAAGCACGCTCAGCAGTGTCGATCTCACGAAGGTTGTGGGCGTCCTCGAAAGCGGACTGGAGGGCCTGCTCGGCATCCTGTCGGATCTGGTGTTCATTCTCGCGTTGTTGCTGTTCATGGCCTTCGACGGCATGAGCATCCGCTCGCGGTTGCATGTGTTGTCCGAGCAACGTCCCGAAATCTCCTACGCGCTCTCCACCTTTGCCGCCGGAACTCGCAAATACCTGGTGGTCTCGACGGTCTTCGGTCTCATCGTGGCGGTACTCGACGGTGGCGCGCTGTGGCTCATGGGCATTCAGCTGCCCGTCCTGTGGGCGTTGCTGTCCTTCATCACCAACTACATCCCCAACATCGGGTTCGTCATCGGCGTGATTCCACCGGCGCTCCTGGGACTGTTGCAGGGCGGGCCGTGGCTGATGCTGTGGGTGATCGTCGTCTACTCCGTCATCAACTTCGTGATCCAGTCCATCATCCAACCCAAGTTCGTCGGCGACGCCGTCGGACTGTCGGTGACGATGACGTTCCTCTCACTTGTCTTCTGGTCGTGGGTTCTCGGGGCGCTCGGAGCGCTGCTGGCGATCCCGCTCTCATTGTTGGTGAAGGCCGTCCTGCTCGACATCGACCCAGCCACGCGCTGGGCCGACATCCTGATCAGTGGCCCTCGGGACATGCCGAAGGAGGAACCCGAGGAGTCTGAGAAGCCGGCGACGCCCGCAGGCTAGGGCTCTCAGTGTTTCTACAAGTTGTTGCTTTATCGTCTCGCCCATGAGCGCCGAGAACACCACAGAAAACTCCCATCGCCGGCCGTCACGACTCGGTCGACGGCTGGCAGTCGGTGGTGTGGCCGCGATCGTCGCGGCTGCGGTGGCGGGGATCGGGTTCGTGATCTTCGCGGGCGGTGCCGACACCTCGAACACCGTCGCGATCGTGAACGCCGACGCGGGAACCACGCTCGACGGCAAGGAACTTCGGGCCGGCGACACACTGGTGGACACGTTGGGCAAGAACGAAGACTTCGACTTCCAGGTGGTCGACAACCCCGGCGGGAACTACTTCGCGACGTTGACCGTGCCGGAGGACTTCAGCGAAACCGTCGCGTCGATGTTCGGCATGGATCCACGGCAGGCGAGCGTCGACCTCGAGGTGAAGGGCTCGGATTCGGAGAAGTCGGCCGAGTTGACTCGGGCCGTGTCGGCGCAGGTCGGCGCGGACGGCATCAAGGGCCTGCTGGCTCAGACGTCGGCCGCCAGACGCTCGATCGATCAAAACCTCACCACCGCACAGATTCTGGTCGCCGGAACCAACGAGGCCGGAAAGTCCATCGATCAGGTGAAAGCAGGCGCAGGCACTCTGCTGCCGTACCTCGAGACCGCACGGTCCGGGGCGTTGGAGCTGATGAGCGTCGCGGATCAGGTGTCCGGTGTTGTCGATCAGGCGTCGGGGTCGGCGGAAGAGCTGGCCACGCGCGCGGACTCACTGGGCCTGACGCTTGGGGAGGCGTCGTCCTCGACCGCGGAACTGAAGACACGAATCGACACGCTGCAGACTGCGCTGAACGGCCTTCCGATCCCGCCTGACGTGACAGCGCAACTGGCCGGTGTGAGTTCGGATCTCGGTGCGCTGAATGCGCAATTGGGCACCGTTCCGGCGCTGTTGGGTGGCTCGGTCGGGCCCGATACGGAGCTCGGTGATCTAGTCCGCACCGCTGTCGGGCAGCTGCAAGGCGCGAGCGATCAACTTAGCAGTGCTGCCGGACAATTGAACGACGGCCTCATTCCCATCGCTGATCAGGCGCCGCAGATGCTCGGTGACGTGACCGATCAGATCACCCAGGGATTCACGACGCTGCAAGGAATCGCCAAGTCACTGGTCACGGGCCTCGACGGCGCAAAATCCGGTATTCCCGCGATGACCACCCCGCAGCAGGTTCAGCTGACCTCGGTGCTGTCGGATCCGGTGGCCGTGAATCAGACCACCGCGAGCAGCGGTGACTCCGGAACTCGCACACTGGCATTGGTCTTCGGAGCCACGACGGTCCTGCTCGGTGGTGCTCTGCTGACACGAACGGCGGCGCCCCTGGTGAGGCGCCGCCGTTCGCGAGAAGAGCGTGACTAGACGATCAGACCTGCGGTCTGGGTACGTGCACGGTCGAAGCGAGCCGAAACGTCGTTCCAGTTGACGATGTTCCAGAATGCCTTGACGTAGTCGCCCTTGACGTTCTGGTAGTCGAGGTAGAAAGCGTGCTCCCACATGTCGAGGAGCAGCAGCGGCGTGAGGCCGATGGAGATGTTGCCCTGCTGATCGTAGAGCTGGACGATGATCAGACGCTGTCCGATCGAGTCCCACGCGAGGATGGACCAGCCGGAGCCCTGGATGGCGTTGGCGTTCGCGGAGAAGTGAGCGCGGAAGAGATCGAACGAACCGAAGTTGTCGTCGATCGCTGCGGCGAGTTCACCTTCGGGCTTGTCGCCACCGTCAGCGCTGAGGTTGTTCCAGAAAACGGTGTGGTTGGTGTGGCCACCGAGGTGGAACGCCAGGTTCTTCTCGAGCAGGTTGGCCTGCGCTGCGATGGTGTCGTTCTCACGAGCCTCGGCCAGCTTCTCGAGTGCAGCGTTGGCACCGGCAACGTAAGCCGCGTGGTGCTTGTCGTGATGCAGCTCCATGATCTTGCCCGAGATGTGCGGCTCGAGGGCTGCGTAGTCGTAGGGGAGTTCCGGCAGCGTGTAAACAGACACGAGGGTCCCTTCTTTGCGGGCTGGTGAGCCCTGGTGCTTTAGAGTGCGTCGATCACCGGTCACGGCGTGACGTCACTCGCGTATGTGCAAATCATTCTTCGGGTTTCCACCCAATAACATTCGTACACCGTCCGCAACAGTCCGGCTCAGGTAGTAATCACCAAAGAATAAAGTTTGGGAAACCGAACTTGCCCCGATCTAAGGGTAAGCTAATATGCGCAAATTCGTCGTAAAGGTGAACGGAACCTTAAACTTGCGCGATGCCCGCACCAGTTTTCCTCCCGGAATCACCAGAGGCGGCCGCGCCTCGGGTGAATCTTCCGGGCGCTGACCTGCTGCGAGCCCTGGCGGTTGCCGCCGTGATCTACTCCCACATCTCTTTCTACGTCATCGACGATCTCGGCTCGGGTTGGTGGGTGATCGACGTCGTCTACGGCGTTTTGATCGAGCCTGCCGAACTCAACCAGCACCTCTCTTTTGTCGGCGTCGCAGTATTCATGATGCTTACCGGTGCTCTGGTGACGCGATCCGCGATTCGCGACGGCCCCGGAAAGTTCTTGACCAACCGATTCAGTCGACTGCTGCCCGCATTCTGGGTGGCGACCGCGATTGCCATTCTTCTGGTCCGCCTCGGAATCAACGGAATGTTCAGCGGTCAGGAAGGTATTTCCGATACCGAAGCGTTGATGAGCTTTTTTCTCGGCGGATTCTTTCTCAAGCCCGAGGTGGCAGTTCTGGGAGTGACCTGGACACTCACCGTTCAATTCCTCTTTTATCTCGCATGTGTAGCGGCTCGCCCGATACTGCGGCTGCGACCGATCGTCATGCCGCTCGCCGGTGGTGCGCTGTGCTCGCTGGTGCTGCTCTACAACGTCTACGCGCCGCTGCCGTACACCGTGCCGATGCTGTCCAAGATCGCCGCGACGCTGCCGGCCGTCTTCCTCGGCCAGATCATGTACCTCGCGTGGGCGAAGCTCGCTCCCGGCCGCTGGCTGATCGCGGCCGTCCTCGTCCAGATGCACGTCATCATCGTGGCGACCCAGTTCCGCGTCTACTGGGCCGGTGAGCACTATCTGTGGACCATTTCGGTAGTCGCTGCAGCGGTAGTTCTCATCGGCCGCTACGACGGCGTCCCGACGCGCTGGCCGGTCGTGAAGTGGCTCTCGACGCGTAGTTACGTCATCTATCTCGTGCACACCCTGATCCTGTACCGCGTCGTCGAGAACACTGTTTTGTACGTCGGACCGACGCTGGCGTTTGCGCTCTTCCTTCTGGCCACGGCCGCGGTAGCAGAAATCGGCTACCGGTGGGTGGAGCTGCCCGGCGCCCGCGCGATCACGGCGTGGCGAAACAGTCGCTCGCGCGTAGCATCGAAGCATGAGCTGGTACGACGACATTCTGGGACGAGCGTCCGCAAAATCCACGCTGATCGCGCCTGAGGACGCACTCCCGGGCCGAGAGCAGAAAATGCCGGTTCCGACCGCGCACTACGTCAACGGGCATCCGCTGACGCCGCCGTTTCCGGCCGAACTGCAGACGGTCGTCGTAGGGATGGGTTGTTTCTGGGGCGCCGAGAAGGAGTTCTGGCAGCTTCCCGGCGTGTACACGACCGCTGCGGGTTATGCGGGCGGCTTCACGCCCAACCCGACGTACGAAGAGACGTGCTCCGGACGTACGGGTCACACCGAAGTCGTGCTGGTGGTCTTCGATCCCGCAGTGATCTCCTACGAGCAGATCCTGGCGCACTTCTGGGAGAACCACGATCCGACGCAGGGGATGCGTCAGGGTAACGACCAGGGCTCGCAGTACCGTTCGGCGATCTTCACGACGTCCGCGGAGCAGGAAGAAATCGCTCATGCGTCGGCCGTCGCTTTCGGTGAACGGCTTGCCGAAGCCGGATATGGAGCGATCACCACCGAAATCGGCCCGCTGCGCGACTTCTTCTACGCGGAGGATTACCACCAGCAGTATCTGGCGAAGAATCCCGGCGGTTACTGCCCGGTGCATGCCACGGGCGTCAGTTGCCCGGTCGGATTGCTCCGTCAGGATCAGGTTCCGGCGCAGACGGACATCCTTCCGCCGAGCGAATAACTGGACAGGTGTTGGAGGACACATGTGATTCAGCTCGTTAACACTTGCAACTAGATCGAAACAAAGGGAATCTCGATGTAAGAGTGTGTCGTCGAGAGAACTGAGCTCACAATGTCAGGTAGTACGCGAGGAACTGCGTCGCTGCTCCGACGCACCATTCATGTAGGCCACGATCCGATGGTTCGCCGCAGTGATCGGATCGAAGGGTTCATGTCCTTCGGTCTGATCATTTTCGCGATTCTTCTGCTGCCTCTCGCGGTATGGGCAGGGGCTGCGACTGCTTCGAGCCAGAACGCACTGATCGCCAAACAATCCGCCGAATTACACAGTATTTCGGCGACGACGACAGCAGATTCGACGCAGACCACCGCCTCGACAGCCGATTACATTGCGCCGACCACCGAAATGGCCAGCGCGCAGTGGAACTGGAACGGCCAGGTTCATACGGGTGATGTCACTGTCGACTCGGCGACGCCCGCGGGCACCGAGATCCCCATCTACGTCAATGATCAGGGCGACAAGACCGTAGCTCCGATCACTCAGAGCGCTGCCGACGTCGCAGCCGTGGTGACCGGGGTTTTCACCTGGTTCAGCGTGATGTCGTTGCTGGTCATCGCTTTCATGCTGGTGCGCGTCTTTCTCGACCGTTCCCGCTCGGCCCAGTGGGACCGAGACCTACGCGCGTTCCTCGACGCGAACGCGCTGTAGATCCCGGCCCATTCTTTACTGCAGTTGGGGCATGACCTCGCTTGCGACGAGTTCGAGATGATCCAGATCGGCGAGATCGAGAGTCTGCAGATACACGCGCTGTGAACCGGCGTCGGCGAAAGTGCCGATCTTGTCGACCAGCTCCGAAGGTGTTCCGGCCAGACCGTTCTCACGTAGCTCGTCGACGTCGCGTCCGATAGCCTCGGCGCGCTTCTTGATCTCCGCCTCGTCGCGGCCGCAGCACAGGACGAGAGCGTTGGAGTACACCAATTCGTTCGGATCGCGCTCGTGCTCGACGCAAGCCTGACGAACCCGCGCAAAGATGTCCTTCGTTTCCTCGAGGGACTTGAACGGGATGTTGAACTCGTTTGCGAACCGAGCGGCGAGCGCTGGAGTCTTCTTCTTGCCCGTGCCACCGATCAGGATCGGCGGACCGTCGACCTGGTGCGGTTTGGGAAGCGCGGGAGAGTTCTTGATCTGCACGTGCTTACCGTCGTAGTCGAACGTGTCGCCGACCGTCGTACGCCACAGACCGGTCACGACGTCGAGAGTTTCCTCGAGCAATTCGAAGCGATCCTTGAGCGCCGGAAACGGGATGCCGTACGCCTGGTGCTCTTCCTCGTACCAGCCGGCACCGATGCCGAGGTCTACGCGGCCACCACTCATCTGATCGACCTGTGCGACCGAGATGGCCAGCGGTCCGGCGTGACGGAACGTAGCCGACGTCACCAGAGTGCCGAGGCGGATGGTGGATGTTTCGCGGGCGATTCCGGCGAGCGTGATCCATGCGTCGGTGGGTCCGGGAAGACCGTCGGAATTCATGGCGAGATAGTGGTCCGAGCGGAAAAATGCGCCGTAGCCGAGTCTTTCGGCGGTCTGGGCAACAGTCAGTAGTTGTTCGTAGGTAGCGCCCTGCTGGGGTTCGGTGAATATACGCAGCTCCATGACTTCCACTCTGCCACTATTTTGTGGAGGTCGGGACGACGGCACCGACTTGTCCGGCGCCGAAACACAGGGTCGGTCCCGGCGTTGTCGGCGTGATCTTCACACTGTTTCCGTGGCCGACCAGGCGCACGAACACCGAGTGCAAACCTTGGGTGACGGGTACGGATACTGCGTCGCCGGACTCCAACGCAACATCGATCGTTCCGTCGGCGCTGGCGAGGTAATTGAGCTGAACCGTCCATTCCCAGCCGGCCAGGGGGCCGTCGAGGGGGAGCTCGGTCGGGCCTTCGGCACGGATGCCGCAGTTCGGTGCCGTTCCTTCGGGAATCCTTCTCGTCCAGGTCACTTCGGCATCGACGATCTGACCGCTGTCGTCGATGGTGCGCAGAATCGGAGTGCTGGAAGAGAATTCGGGGCGATCAGGCAGCGGCGCGAGAACGTTGCTTGCCAAATTGTTCGGAAAGGCGACGGGAAGGAGCACTTGGATCGCGACGGGTTGCTCGAGCAGTGGAGCGTCCTGATTCTGTGACAACGACATTCGCGCGTTCGCGAGGTAGTCGCGGGTCGGGTTCTCGCGCCAGATGTCGACGAACGTGACGGTCGAGACGAGCGAACTGATCACGAAGAGCACTGACAGGCCGGCGGCGACTGCGACGGGCACACGGGCCGGACGTCGCCGAGGCGCAGCGAGAATCAAAGCGGCGGCGAGGGCGAACACCGTCGCCGAATCCGTGAAGTAACGCAAGGTCTGCGCCAACTCGTACGTGGTGTCGGCGTCGGATCGGGTTGCGGTCATCGCCACCACGGAGGCCAGGAAGTACAGCGCCGCGGCAGCCCAGATCCAGGCAGCGCCGCGTCGGGCACGCACTGTCATCACGGCCGTCGTCAGCAGCGCGACCCAGGCTGCGACCACCAAAAGCGTCGGCGGATCGGCCCAGGCGGGGCTGGGGATCCACCGCTCCCAGCGCCAGGGGCCGCCGAGAAGAGTGGGAAGCATCCCCAAAGACGTTCCGTGATGCAGCAGTTCGGTGGACATCGAACGGCCGTATCCGGTGATCGGAGATTCGACAGTTGTCAGATACACCGGAATCCAGATCGCGAGCACGGCGGCGCAGGCCGTCCACAGGAGTCGGCACTTCGTGACCGCACTTCGTATCGGCGTTCCTTCACCTTGTGTGCGCAAGTACAGCACCAGAAAAGCGAGTGCGACGAACGGAACGAGCACTGCTTTCTCGAAGAACAGCAAGGAGACGACAAAAACCGCGGTGCCCGAGAACACGTAGCGCACCTGCCCGGTGCGGTACAGCTTGATCGCGTCGCCGCATGCCCAGGCCAGCGCGATCTGGAGCGGCAATGCATTGAGCGCGGCTGCCCACCACGAGAACGCCGGAAGTGTCAGCGGGACGAACAGATACAGGATCAACGGAATCAACAGTGCCGGTCGCCGGCCGAGGACCAACCGAAGAGTGCGCAGAAGCGCCAACGACGCGGCGGCCTGACCGACGACGAGCAGTGCCGCCGACAGCGCCCAGTTGTACGGCGCGAAACGGGCGATCAACCCGGTGAAGAAGAAGGCCGCGGGCATGAAGTGACCGTCGTGGTCGTAGAGCAGGAGTTCGCTCGAGAAGAGTGGGAAGCGTCCTCCGCGGCCCATCAGGATGAGGTCGTCCCAGTAGAAGTAATTGCTCGCGGCAACCCAGACGCGAATGACGAGCTGACATCCGATCAACACGAACGCGAGCTGCGTGACCCGTCTCGGGGTGAACGTCAGAGTTGGCTCGGGCTGTGGAGAAGTCATCGACGGTCATGCTTCCAGGTGTGTCAAAAACCGACTTCTCATAAAAAGGGGATACCGGTCTTTTCTGTCTTTTCGGGAGCAATTTCTGAATGGATTGTGAACTTTGCCGGGATAAATGACGTCGACGCCCGAAAGTTCACTGACCTGCGGTGTCAAATTCATCCTCGAGCCTGTGCATCGTTCGCTAACACCTGTCAGCAAATTCTCAGGGTCTTGCCCGTGACCTGTGGATAAAGCCCGATTCATTCATCCAGAACTGTGGATGAACCTGTGGAAACTGTGGATAACTCGAGTTTTTAAGTGGCGGAGGTCACATTATTCGAACAATGCAGGTGAACGCGGTGGAGGTTCGATCACAAATCGGGAGTGAATCCATTTGCTGCCGTTACCGATACGGCGTGACAGAATCGAAGTTGTGAGTGTCGTTCAGGTCTGCGCCCGGTGCGCCGCACGCTGGCCTGTCGTCGGCGGCCCGACGCAGTGGTGCCCGCGCTGCAGCGGCGTCCTGCTGATCCCCACCCGCACCGAGATCTACCAACCGCCCAACCGCCGTGGCTTCCGCTGGATCGCGCGCTCCCCGTCCGACCCCCGCGGCGTGGGGGACGCACCAGTGCGTCGTAGCTTCTCCACTCCGCGCTACGACGCTGTCCCGCAGTGGGGACTCCAGGACGTCGTCGACAACTCACCGGTGCCGCCCTCGCGAGCGGACCGGATCGCCGACCGAGTCGGGCCGTTGCTGACGCTCGCAACGATCCTCTACGGACTGGCAGTGTTCGCCGAACTGGGCAGATACGCGATCCTGGTCCGCAACCGCACCAGGCTGATCCCGCAGCCGCTGCTCACGGTCTCCGACGCCGCCGTGTACTTCACTCAGTTGGGTGGACTGCTGATCTCGGTCTTCGCGGCAATCGCCGCTGTGTGCTGGCTGCTTCGTCGGCGTCGTGAACACTTCGCAAGTGCCCGGGAATCCGATCCACGCACAGCGTCGGAAGTTGTCGTCGGCTGCGCTGTGCCGATCCTCAACCTGGTGATGCCGGCCGTTTATCTCTTCGAGTTGGTCCGCCGCGATCCGCGCGGAACCCTGTTGGTCAAGATCTGGTGGGGCTTCTGGGCATTCAGCGCTCTGCTGCTGGTGGTCAACGCGTACTGGCGATCACGCCCGGGGATTCAGGCAATGGCCGACGGGGTTCTGCTGAACGCTTTCATCGCACTGATCGCTGCCGTCACCGCGGCGTTGACACTCGTCGTGATCCGCCGGATCGAGCGCAAGAGCTGGCGCGGTGAACCGGAATCGGAAACCCGGTGGGTGCCAGTGCCGCGCTCGGTGCTGGAAGAGAAGACGGTGCTGGAAGAGAAGACGGTGCTGGAACAGAAAGAGACCGCTGCCCTGTGAGCCCAGATCGTCGAGGTCCACTCGTCGTTGCGCACCGAGGTGCGTCGGCTGCGCGGCCGGAGCACACCCTCGCCGCCTACGAACTGGCCCTCGCGGAGGGTGCCGACGGGCTCGAATGCGACGTCCGGCTCACCCGTGACGGGCACCTGGTCTGTGTTCACGACCGCAAGGTCGACCGCACCTCCAGCGGGACGGGGATCGTCAGCGAGATGACGCTCGATTCGCTGAACGCTCTGGACTACGGGTCGACGAGCGAACCGGCCGAACTGCTGACTCTCTCCGACCTCATCACCCTCGCTCTGGATTTTGCGCGCCCGGTGAAGCTGTTCATCGAGACCAAGCACCCCGTGCGATTCGGCGGATTGGTCGAAGCCAAACTCCTGGCGGAACTGCACCGCTTCGGGATCGCGTCGCCGCCGTCGGCCGATCACTCGCGGGCTGTCGTCATGTCTTTCTCGGCGAGTGCGGTGTGGCGAGTGCGTCGTTCGGCACCGCTGCTGCCGACGGTCCTGCTCGGTGACGCGTCGCGGTACCTCGGCGGCGGTGCGTCGACGGCTGTGGGCGCTACGGCGATCGGGCCGTCGATCAAGGCGCTGCGCGAACATCCCGATCTGGTCGATCGGGCCGCCGCTGCGGGTCGCGCGACGTACTGCTGGACCGTCGACGACAAGGCGGATGTGGACCTGTGTCGTGAGCTCGGGGTCAGTTGGGTTGCCACCAACCATCCCGGGCGCACGAAGCAATGGCTGGGCAGCGTGTAGATTTTGCCCTCGTGGCCAAGAAGAGCAAAAGAAACAGTGGACCGAAGCAGGGCAGCGCACGCGCAGAGAAGCTGGCGGCACGCCAAGCAGAGCGTGAAGCCGCTGCCGGCGTAGTCAGCCGCCCGTTCGAGGGCCTTGCCGCCGAGTGCGATCTGGTCGCGCTGCGCGAATTCGTTCCGTCCGCCACGGCTCCGCTGCCGGTCATCGGCTCCGACCGACCCGTCACGTTGGCGACGGTCCTCCCCGGCGCGGTTGCCGCACTCGTCCGCGACGAGGGCGAGACGGCCACAGGATTTGTCGGTGTCCAGGTTCAGGCGCACTCGGCCGACCTCGGCGCAGACCTCGCCGCTTCGGTGAACTGGATCAAGGACGCGGCCCCCGGCGATGCGCTTTCTGCCGCGAACCCCGATTCCGAGACCCCCGCAGTCACCGCTGTCGTCGATCCCGCGGCGTTGCTCGACATCACCGTGCACCAGAACTTCAACTGGTGGATCCCCGAGGGCGTCGAAACCGATCCCGAGGTTGCCGCCACCGTGCAGCACGCCAACTCGGCGATCATGCCCTCTGCACGGCTCGAAGGCGACGGCCTCGTTGCCGCGTGGTGGGTCGACGCCGGCGAGAAGGCGCACCTGCGTTGGGTTCGTCCCGAGAGCGAAGACGACCTGATGCTCGCGCTGGCGCGCGTGCACGCGACCGGTGGACTGCATCTGGGTGAGGGCTCGCGCTACGCAGGCTCGTTCCGCACCCACGGCCTGTTGGTTCCCGTCTTCGACCTCGACCGCGAAAAGCATGCAAACGAGTGGGTAGCGGCAACCGTCGAGCTCGGTGAGCGTCTTGCCGAGGCTCTGGCCGTCGATGCTCCGCTGACCTCGGCCGAGCTTCGCTCGCGCGACGGACTTCGTGGTCGTCAGGTCACGCTGCGCTGATTTTTTCGCCCGAACTATAGGCGTTACGCAAAGTTACGGTTAATGTTGGTGACATGACCTTGTCGCATGACATCTCCGGTAGTGGTCCCACGCTTGTGCTCGTCCATGGCATCGTCCATCGACGGCAGGCGTGGGATTCGCTTTTGGACCAGCTGACGCCGTACCGCCGCGTCGTCACCGTCGACCTGCCGGGTCACGGAGAGTCGCTGCTGCCCGAACTCGGTCCGGACGTCATGGGACAGCTGATCGACGATGTCAGTGAGTTCGTCAAGGAAGTGACGCCGGCGGGGGAGCGTGCCCACGTCGCGGGAAACTCCCTCGGCGGCTGGATTGCCCTCTCGCTGGCAGCGCGCGGCGATGTCGCGTCGGCGACAGCTCTTTCGCCGGCCGGGTTCTTTGTCAATCATCTCGATCAGGTGCGAGCGATCAACACGTTCCGTGCACTGCGCGGCACGGCCAAGCTCATGGGTGACGGATTGCCACGCGCATTGCGGTACAAGCTGATTCGCTATCCGGCGCTCGCCGCGTTCTTCGCTCATCCGAGTCATGTCGGTTATGCGGCGGCGTTGGCCGACTGCCGTTCGCTCGTGTCGAACGAACTCGTCGATCTCGGTCTCGAGATGGACTTCGTGCTGTCGCCCATCGTGGATCCCACTGTGCCGGTGACGGTTGCGTGGGGTCGACGCGATCTCATCCTGCCCGTGTATCAGGCGCAGCGCGTGAAAAAGCCGTTCCCGCAGGCAAAGTTGATGGTTCTGCCCGGCCTTGGGCACGTACCGATGACAGATGCCCCCGAGCTGATCAGTTCGATCCTGCTGGCAGGAAGCGAACCGTTCGGCTCGAGGGCAAAATCCGTGAGTGCTGCAGGCTAGATGGTTCCGCCGGCTGCGCTCGGTGCACCGGTGGTGTCACCGACGGTGCTCATCTCGCGGGACACGAAGTCTTCGAGGTCGAACAGGTTGGCGCCTGCGCGGTCCGCGATGGTGAGAAGTGTTGTCATGCTTGCAACTTCCTCGACCTGCTCCTTGAGGAACCACTGCATGAACTGCTCGCCGAGGTAGTCGCCTTCTTCGCGGGCAGTGCTCGCGAGCTGGACGATTTGCTCGGTGACCGTCTTCTCCTGCGTCAGCGCGAGAGCGATGGGCTCACGGGCATCCTTGAAGTCGGCCTTCGCGGCGTCGACGCCGGTGAGTTCGACGTTGATGTCGCGATCGAGGAAATACTGAACGATCATCATGGCGTGGTTACGCTCTTCCACAGCCTGCTTGTAGAAGTGCTTTGCCAGCTGTGGCAGGTCCGCATTGTCGAAGTAAACCGCTGTCGCGATGTACTGATGCGAAGCGTTGAACTCGTTGCGAATCTGGTCTCGGAGTAGTGCGTGGAATTTGGTCATGTGAGTCTCCCCAGAAGTCATGAATTCCAAGATAGTGCAGGTCAGAGGCCCTGTCATCCCAGTATGACCTTATTGTGGTAAGCGTTCCCAAACTAAAGAAGACCTAATTTTTCTTCGAATTCGGTGAGGTTATCGAGCCTGGTGAATTCGAATGTTTCATTTTGGAATGTCCATTTCACCAGGCGAGTTCCGCGCATTTACCGTCGCTTCCCTGTTGTTCCACCTGTACGGTGGCGTGCCCCAGTTCGAATTCCTCGGCAAGCAAGGTTCGGGTTGCTGCGAGCACCGTTGTGGGATCGGCGTCACTGACCGCGGTGACGTGAACGGAAGCAACTTCCATCCCCGAGGTGAGTGTCCAGACGTGCAGATCGTGCGCGTCGACGACTCCCGGCAGAGCGTTGATCTTCTCGATGATCGAGGTGACGTCGATGCGGTCGGGAGCCTGCTGGAGGAGGATGCGAACGGCGTGGCGGCCCAGGTTGAAGGCACGTGGCAAGACGAAGAGGCCGATCGCGACGCCGATGACGGGGTCGGCGTAGCGCCAACCGAACGCGAGCGTGACCAAGCCGCTGACCAGGACGCCGATGGACCCGACCATGTCCGCCATGACTTCGAGGTAGGCGCCGCGGATGTTGATGCTTTCCTTCGCGCCGCTGCGCAGCATGAGGAAGGCGATGACGTTCATCGCCAGACCGACGACGGCGACTGTCGCGACGGGAAGGCCGGGAACCTCGGGCGGATCCGTGAAGCGGCTGGCGGCCTCGTAAAGCACCCACCCGGCGACTGCGAAGAGCAGGATCGCATTGGCCAGTGCCGCAAACACTTCCGTGCGGTACATGCCGAAAGTACGGTCGGGGCGCCGGGCGGCACGCTGTCCGACGAGGATCGCGGCGAGCGCCATGAAGATGCCGAAGATGTCTGTGAACACGTGCGCCGAGTCCGAGAGCAGGGCCAGTGACGAGGTCAAGAGGCCGACCGTCACCTGCAGCACGAAGGTCACCAACCCGAGGCCGGCGGCGATCCACAGTTTGTTGACATGCTTGCCGCTGTTGCTGGTCGCAGCCTCGGCGGGGGAGATTCCGTGCCCGTGTCCGTGTGACATCGAAGGTCCTTTCGTCGACGCCAGCCTAGACACATATGCATATATGCGCAATAGTGCATGTCTTAAAAACTATGCAACATAGTTGTAAGGTGGCGGCGTAGACCTTCATTTGTCATCGACGCGAGGACCGAGAAGTGGGAAGACATCGAAAATCCGAGCCGATCAGACCCGGCGGGCGCATGGCCGCGGTTTCCGTGGCGACGGGTGCAATCCTCGCGTCCGGCACTTCCATCGGGCACGCGTCGCCGCCGCCGATTGCAGTCGAGGATGCATCTGCGGTGTCGGCGCCGGAGATCCTCGACCTTGTCCGGCCGACGGATCTTGCTGGAATAGCCGAACAACTCGGCAAGACGCGACAACTCGAATCCGAGCGAGCGGCGCTGGCGTTCGAGGCCGAAAAGCCACAGGTGATGGCCCCCGTCAGCGGGACGATGACGTCCAACTTCGGTCCACGGTGGGGAACCACCCACTACGGCCTCGACATCGCGAACGCGATCGGAACGCCCATCGTGTCGGCGACCGACGGTGTTGTGCTCGAATCCGGTCCCGCCGCGGGATTCGGGCTCTGGGTCCGCATCCAGCAGGACGACGGGACCGTCGGCGTCTACGGACACATCAACGAGGCGCTCGTGGTTGCGGGTCAGAAGGTGCGGGCGGGTGAGTTGATCGCGACCGTGGGCAATCGTGGACAATCGACAGGACCACACCTGCACTACGAGGTGTGGCAATCTGACGGACAGAAGACCGATCCGCTCGCGTACCTGAATTCCCGGGGCGTGTCGTTCGGGGAGAAGACCACGGGCGACTGAAGTTCTGTCACGACGCGATGGAGGAGCAATGCAGGGGCTTGGCGGACTCGAAGCCGAGGTCATGGATGTGCTCTGGCAGTCCGACGACGCGCTCTCGGTCAAGGATCTGGTCGAGACCCTGGGTGAGCGTCGACAACTTGCGTACACCACCATCCTGACCGTCGTGACGCATCTCTACGACAAGGGCTGGGTGAGTCGTGAGAAGAAGAGTCGCGCCTACTTCTATCGGCCGAGTCGCAGCCGTGAAGAGGCCACATCCAGAGCACTGCGCGAATTGTTGGACAGCAGTTCCGATTCCGCTGCCGTGCTGTTGCACTTCGCCAAGACCATGACAGATGCCGAGAACGAGGCCCTGCGCCGGGGTCTTTCCGGGGAAGGTGTGCAATGACATTGGCGTTGCCGATGTTTCTCGGTGCGATGCTCGTGGGATTCCTGGTTCCGAGAGTGTTGCGAGCCGTTTCCTCGGCGTTGTCACCGGCGGTGCTGCTCGCGGCGTGGCTCGGCAGCATGGCGTCGGCTTTGTATCTCGCTCTCTCCGCGGTCTTGGTTCTGGTGTGGCCGAGCCACGCGCCGGTCGAGGGGCTGGTCGACGGTATCGCTCGGTGTTTCAGCGCCTTCGCGCACGGCACGAGTTCATGGGTGGGTGAACTGATCACCGGCACAGCCGTTGCTGTGGTGGGTGTGATCGCCGTTCGGATCGTGCTGGCCGGCCGCAAGCAGGCACGTGAGCACGCGAGGGTCCGAGATTTCCATCGTGATGTTCTCTCGATCGTCGCGCGCCGCGACAACTCGGAGTCCGACGTGTTGTGGTTGGATCATCCGCTGCCTATGGCGTACAGCGTCGCCGGAAAGCCTGGATTTGTTGTTGCGACGCAAGGCTTGTCATCCGCTCTCAGTGGAGGCGAGCGGGATGCTGTCCTCGCGCACGAGCGTGCACACCTGAGCGGCGGTCATCACCGAATTGTCGGTGCGTGCGAAGTCTTGGCCGCTGTTCTTCCGCGAGTGCCGTTGTTCGCGGCGGCACCCGCTGCCGTCGGCGCGATCGTCGAACTGTCGGCGGACAGACACGCCGCTCGCGTCACCAGCCCGGCTGCGGTGCGTTCCGCCCTTGCCGTGGTGTCGAAATCGCCGCTTCCTCAGCCGGACTGGAGCTTGAGCGATCGCGGCAGCGCGACCGCGGTGCGATTGAGTTCCCTGGTCGACGGCGACGTGGCGTCGCCTCGGCGACTGACCTGCGCGGTGGCGGCCTGTGTGCCGGCCGCTGTCACGACGGCCGTTGCCGCAGCCGTGACGGTGGCCGTCTCCGCGGGGATCTGCGCTGTTCTGACCTGATCATTCTCCCAAGGCCGAATCGATCTGGGCTTTCAACTGCTCGTAGCTCGGCATCTGGTCCAGCTTCACGTCGTTGAGGAACAGCGTCGGAGTACCTTGGACGCCGAGGCGTCGGCCTTCTTCGAAGTCGCGCTCGACCCGCTCGCGGACGCCGCGGCTGCCGAGGTCGGATTCGAATCGGGCCATGTCAAGTCCGAGATCTTGTGCGTAGGAACGGAACAGCGCCTCCTGTGATTCGGCGGATTCACCCCATTGCGACTGCGTCTCGTACATTCGCTTGTACATCTCGACGAATTTGCCCTGGCGAGATGCGGATTCGACGACCTGCGCCGCGAGAGTGCTGTTGGTGTGACTCGGAATCGGAAAGTATCTGATGCCGAACGTGATTCGATCCTCGTACTCCGCTCTGATCCGCTCCATCGTCGGGTACAGTGCGAGGCAGGCTTCGCATTCGAAGTCGAGGAATTCGACCAGGTTCACCTTGCCATCGGCGGCCGAGGTCAATCGGTACGCGTCGTCGGTGAGGACGGCGGTGGATTGTGCTGCCCGATCGGCGTTCTCGTTGTCTGCCCGAATCGGATCGACGGTGATGAACGTGATCAGTGCTACCGCGAACACCGCGATCAGGGCGGCGGATATCTTCATGCTTCTGGACACTGCTGTGCACCCGTACCTTCCGTCGAATTCCTAAATACTATCCAACATAGTAGTTAGGTGTAGAGTCGACGGTACCCGCATGGAGACGAAGGAGGACCCGCCGGTGAAGCGTTCGTGAATGACACGCCGCCGCCGTCGATCGGGCAGATGCTGGAGTGGGATACCTCATCCCTCCCGCTTCTTCCTGCCCTGGGAGTTGTTCTTGCACTCTGGTATTGGACTGGCGCTCAGCGAGTTCGCGCGAGTGGGCGACCATGGCCGTGGTATCGGACAGCGTGTTTCCTCGGTGGGTGCCTGCTGCTGATCGCGGTAACCGGACTGAAGGTCGAGAGCTACGGCTACGAACTCTTCAGCGTCTGGATGTTCCAACACCTGACGCTCTCGATGGCGATCCCGCCGCTCTGGGTACTGGGCTCGCCGGGACTGCTGCTACTACGTTCGACGCCGCACCGAGGAATAGGAAAAGGCATTCTCGCGCTTGCCCTCTCGGCATTGCGTAGCCCACCGGCGCGGTGGATGCTGCACCCCGGGTTCACGATCCCGGTATTTCTGTTCAGCTACTACGGGATCTACCTGTCGCCGATCTTCGACACCGTCTCGGCGTTACCGGCTGGACACGTCTTTCTCGAAATCTTCTTTCTCGCCAGCGGTCTGCTCTTCATCATGCCGGTGCTCGCCACCGGCCCACTGCCGGTGCGACAGAGCTACCTCGGCCGGTGTTTCGACCTGTTCGTGGAGATGCCGCTGCACGTGTTCATCGGCGTCGTACTCATGATGGCGACAAAGCCGCTGCTGACCACGTTCGTGGATCCGCCTCCCGAGTGGGGCGTGGACGTGATGCAGGATCAGCAGCTGGCGGGCGCCCTCGCGTGGTCGTACGGAGAGCCCGTCGCGCTGGTGGTGGTCGTGATCTTCGCGATGCGCTGGAACCGCGACGACAAACGGATGAATGCCGACCTGGACCGCCGCGCCGAGATCGACGGCGACAGTGATCTGGAGGCGTACAACAATTTCCTCAGATCACTGAACGCCGCCGAGCGGCCTGAGACTCGGTAGGCCGGTGGCCCTCAGACGCCGCCGCCGGCGGGCGTCGGCGCCATTGCGTCGGCAGCGGCCGGGGTGTTCATCTCGCGTGCGACAAATGTTTCGAGGTGGAACAGGTTGTCGCCGGCGCGGTCGACGATGGTGAGAAGTGTTGTCATGCTTGCCACTTCCTCGACCTGTTCCTTGAGGAACCACTGCATGAACTGCTCGCCCAGGTAGTCGCCGGTATCGCGCGCGGTGCGTGCCAGCTGCGTGATCTGCTCCGTGACCGTCTTCTCCTGCTCGAGTGCCAACTCGACCGGAGCCCGGACACTGTCGAACTTCGTCACGACGTCGTCGATGCCCGGAACGTCCACGTCGAGGTCGTTGTCGAGCAGGTACTGGATCATCATCATCGCGTGACCGCGTTCCTCGGTGGCCTGGCTGTAGAAGCGCGCGGCCATCTGCGGAAGATCGTGTGCATCGAAGTACACCGCTACCGCGATGTACTGCTGCGATGCAGTGAACTCGTTACGGATCTGCTGACGCAGCAGAGTGGTGAATTCGCTCGAGTTCTTCGCCTGTGTCATCCCAACAGGTTACTGGGTCGTCGCCGCTGAGAGGGAGCTACTTCTTGTCGAGCTGATCGATGACGAAGCCCACAGTTTCCGGTCGGTACCCGTAGACGAACGAGTCCTTTTCGCCGACGTACCAATCGCCGCACTGAAAAGAACTGCCCTTCTCGACCCCCGTCGGCCACCACTGTGCGGACAACGATGCGGGACGAGTTTCGACGGTGGGTCGTGCGATGCAGCTGTTGTGATCTATCTCCGCGATGTTCGCAGTCATTCGCAGGATGCGTTCGTTGCCGGTGGTGCGGATGACCTCGTCGATACCCGTTGCGCCGGCGGGAACCCAACTCGGCAGTGTGTCGATTCCGTTGGATGCTTGTGCAAAAGAGAAGGTTTCGGTTTTCTTGTACGCCTTGGAGTCGTCGAACTTCTCGAAGGTTCCGGAGCAGGACGTCACGAGTGCAGCAGCTCCGACGGCGGCGGCAACGACGGCGAGAGTGCGGAATCGGCGGTGTGTTGTGTTCATACCTTCACGGTATTTTTCGGCCGCCGATTCCGCGTCCTGCCGGAAAGCGATTTGTTCGCCGGGCTTGTCCTCCCGCGGTACTACCGGAACTCAGGGCGATTACCCCGTGGTGATCAGATCCTGTGGAATCTGCTGATCGTTGGCCAGGGCGTCGAAGAACTGCGAAGCGCGCGCCTTGTCCCACAACAACACGTTGCCCGAACCGTCCACGTCCTCGAAACCGGCGACCGGAACCGTCGTGGTGGTCATCCCGCCGCGAAGCGCCCAGGCGAGTGAGGCCAGATTCCAGATGTGATCGCCTTCGTCGACCTGTAGAGATTTGGCGGTATCGGAGACGAGTGGCCACAACCGGAACGGATTGAGGAACGTGGTCGGACTCGTCGCCTTCGACAGCAACGCCGACATGAACTGGCGCTGGTTGTTCATGCGGTCGAGGTCGGCGAGCGCCGTCGCGCGAGTTCGCACGAACCCGAGTGCATCCGAACCCTTCAAGTCCTGGCATCCGGCGGGGAGGTTGATCCCGGCCAGCGGATCGTCGATCGGCTGTGCCAGGCACACGTTGACGCCACCGACGGCGTCGACGATGCCGGCGAACCCGCTGAATCCGATCTCGGCGTAGTGGTCGATGCGAAGCCCCGTTGCCTCTTCGACGGTCTGCACCAGCAATGGAGCGCCACCGAAGGCGAAGGCGGCGTTGATCTTGTCCGACCCGTAGCCGGGAATCGGAACGTACGAATCGCGAGGGATGCTGACCATGGTCGTCTTCCCACTTTTGGGGACGTGGACCAAGATGACCGTGTCAGTGCGCTTGGGGCCGGTGTCACCGCCCGTCGCAAGGGCTTGCTCCTGCTCGGGGGTGAGCCCCTCACGACTGTCGGAGCCGACGATCAGCCAGTTCGTGCCCGGAGTATCGGCGACGCGTCCCGCGTAGTCGGGCAGCGCGTCGATTCGATTGAGCGAACTGTCGACGTAGTAGATCGCGCCGGCCAGCGCGAGCAGCAAGACCAACAACGTGATGCCGATACGTTTACCCCAGCTACGACGCTTGCGGGGGCGTCGCTGCTTCGGAGGTTCTGGAGGGCGCGGCGGGGCGTTCGGCGGGGTACGGCGCGGCGGTGCGGGCGCGTACTTCGCCTGGCGCTGCGGATCCTGACGCGGCGGACCCTGCCTGCGCGGGTCGTCCTGAAACGGTTGCGGGCGCTGGGTCGGCGCCCAGTCCTCACGCCTGGGCTGCTGCGGCGCTTGTGGTGGGACCTGTGACCAGGCCTGATTGGCCGGATTCTGCTGCTGCGGGCGTCCGTCGCGGCGAATGACCGTCGGCCCTTCCGGCGGCATCGGTGGACGCCGCTGCGGGGGTGGGCCCTGACGGGGTGGATTCTGGCGTGGAGGGTTCTGCCTCGGAGGCATCGGTCCACGCGGAGGTGGCCCTGGCGGCTGGCGCCGCGGAGGGCGCTGAGGATATTCGGAGTCGCCGGTCACCAGTTCACGGTACCGGTCACGGCAGCCAGGAGACGTGATCGCGCAGGAGGGCGTAACCGATGAACGCCACCATGTCGATGAGAGCGTGGGCGATGACCAGCGGCCAGAGTTTCCCGGTGCGCTGCCAGTACCGGCCGAACACGAGCCCCATGATCACGTTTCCGACGCCGCCACCGAACCCCTGATAGAGGTGGTAACTGCCGCGCAGGAGTGACGACGCGAGCAGTGATTTGTTCTCGCTCCAACCCAGCGTTCGGAGGCGAGTGATCAGGTAGGCGACGACCAGCACCTCTTCGGCACCGGAGTTCGCGATCGCGGACAGTACGAGGATCGGCACCCGCCACCAGTGATCGTCGAGCGCACTGGCCTGGACGGTGAGGTTGATGCTCAGTGCCTGAGCCACGAGATAGAACAGCAGACCGGGGAGACCGATCACAGCGGCGAGGCCGAATCCCGGTGCTATGTCGCGCCCGAATCGAGGCTTGGGGGTCAGTCCCGCAGCACGTGGACCGACCCCCGAACGCCACAGTAGATAGAGTCCCAGCGCTGCCCACGCGAGAAGCTTTGCGACGCCCAGCAATTGGCGCGCCAGGTCGATCCAGTCGATGGCGGCCCGCGACGGGTTGAGTGCAACCGTCTGATCCGAGAGCGCAACCGGCGTCGCCAAGGATTCGGCGAGCGAGAGGATCCCGGACAATCCGCTGAGTCCGAAGGTGACCAGCAGGACGATCGTGATCTCGATCCAGACTCCGCGTCTGGCGGCCGGATCGAGGGCCGGGCCGGCCGGGACGGGAGTCGGCGGCCGTAACCAGGTGCGGACGGTTTCGCGGGCATTCACCCGCGCAACGCTAGCCGTTTGATGCGCCGCCCGATCGGAGGCCGTTGAGGAAAGGGCACCCGACCAGCATGCGGATGGCGCGGCTCAGCGCGGGAGCGTCGTCGACGGGGTTGGCGAACGGCATCCACACGTCGCGGTCACCGGTGTGATCCTCGACCCGCAGGCGAAGTCCGTAGCGGTCGATGCCGAGTGGGCGAACGCGTCCGGTGCGCATGTACGGGGGAAGCTTGCGCACGAGCAGGTCCACGAGGTCGCGGTGGTCTTCGTCGAGATGCTGCAGCCATGCGGTCTCCATTTCCCAGAAGGGATCGGGGCTGGCGTTCATCAGTTCGTCCACGGCGACGGGTTCTGCCCCCGTTGAATCAGCGACTACAGCCGAGGCCAGGCTCAAGCGAAGGAGGACCGAGGTGTGGCCGATGTCGAGGAGCCCCGGGTATGGATGTTCGGATGCGACGTCGTCGGCGAGAACGCGTGCCTCGTAGTCGGGCACGGCGTGCAACGAGCCGCGAAGCCACACGAGGGAGCGTACGGGCTCACGCAGCCGCAGTGGTGCGTGATCGGTGATCTCGAGGACGGCAGGCAGGCCGCCGCCGCCGGAGTTCCAGGCCAGGGCCGCAGCTGCGGAGGCATGTGGGACTGCAACGACGACGTCACCGTTCGAACGCAGGTGATGCACCGACGTGACGGTGGGATCGCTGCCTTCGATGGCGAGAACTGCGTCTTGTGCGCGCACGCAGGCGCTGCGGACGCGTTCGGCGGTGGACGGGCCGGTGCTGGTCTTCGTTGCCATGCTGCCCCCTTGGCGGGTGTTCTCTCGAACTCCATCGGATGATGAGGTAACCCTAACCTAAGGCGCTTCGGTGTGAATCGCAAGACTTTTGCGCAACTCGCGTGGAATCCGCCGCCTGCGCCGGGGTTACGGTTTGTCTGTGGCCATTCCTCTCTCACTCGGGCTGCCCGCCCCGAGAAACTCGCGCGGACTCCTCGAAGCACTCTTTCTCCCGGTTGTTCCGGCGTCGGTTCTGATCGGTGGCGAAGCAGCAGGCCGGGTTGTCGTCCGTCTCGATATCGATCCGGAAGAACTGCGTGCGGACACGGAAGCGTCGTACGAGGCCGTCCGATTCGACGTCGACGTCACCACCGACCAGATCGACGACGCGATCGCGCTGCGCCTGCCCGCTCCGCTCGCTGTGTATGTCGACGGCGGCGAAGAGGATCTGACACCCGCCGAAGCGGCGCTGCGTCTGTGCGAAGGTGGCCGGATCCCCGGACTCGCCGCCGGTCTTACGCCCACCGAAGTGGCTGATTTCCTGGCGGTACTCGCGCACGAGTCCGTCGGTTTCGTAGCCCGCGCGGCCGACGGCGACGAGGTGATCGCCCTGCTGTGTGGCACCGTCGCTGCACTGCGCGGCGACGACGTGCGCGCCGCGATGGTCGATCCGAGGCCGGAAAAACTTGCCGCGCTGATCCCCGAAGCCGCGTCGGCCATGCGTGAGGTGCTGCTCACGATCGAGGTCGCGGATCTGCCTGCAGTGGAAACGGCTTTGCGTGCCGCGGGTTTGCAGTGACCGGCGTGGGTCGGTGCGTAATCTTTTAGGCGTGCCAAGAATCGCGTATTTCGGTCCGTCGGGAACCTTCACGGAGATAGCTCTCGCCCAGTTGGAGGCTGAGGGCGCGTTCGGCGAAACCGTCGAGCGAGTACCGGCCGGCAGTCCACCGGCGACTCTCGACATGGTTCGCGACGGTTCCGTGGACGGAGCCGTGGTTCCCTTCGAGAACTCGGTGGAAGGCGGCGTAGCTCCGACGCTCGATTCACTCGCTCTCGGTTCTCCGCTGCAGATCGTCGCCGAAACCGATCTGGACGTGAGTTTCTCCATCCTGGTTCGGGCCGGGACCACCGCCGATCAGGTCCGAACGATCGGCGCGTACCCGCATGCGGGCGCGCAGGTCCGCGGATGGATCGCCGAGAACCTGCCCCAGGCCGAGGTGGTGTTGGCGTCGTCCAACGCCGGTGCGGCCCTGGATGTGCAGGCCGGAACCGTCGACGCCGGTGTGTCCACGGCTTTGGCAGGTCAGATGCTCGGACTCGACAGCCTGGCGGACAACGTCGCCGATGTAGGCGGCGCCCGCACACGTTTCGTGTTGGTCACCAAGCCGGCCCCGGTTCCGGCGCGGACCGGTGCCGATCGCACCGCGCTGGTGCTTCATCTCGACAACGCTCCCGGCTCCCTGGTGCGTGCACTCTCCGAATTCGCCGCTCGCGGTATCGACCTGACTCGGATCGAATCACGGCCGATGCGAACGGAATTGGGCACGTACCGGTTCTTCGTGGACTGCGTCGGACACGTCGAGGACTCGCTGGTGGCCGAGGCGATGCGTGCGCTGCATCGTAAATCCGGAGTCCGCTTCCTGGGGTCGTGGGCGACAGCGAATTCGACCGGGCCACAACCTCCTTCGGACGAAGAAGCGATTCGGTGGATCGACGAACTCAAGCATGGAGGGGGAGAACGATGACCGGAAGGCTCATCCTCGTTCGGCACGGTCAGACGGAGGCGAATGTCGCCAAACGTCTCGACACCGCACTACCCGGAGCAAAGCTCACGCCGGAAGGGTTGGCGCAGGCCGAGACGTTGGGCATCGGCCTGGCTTCGGCGCCTCCGCTGGCACTCGTATCGTCGTTGGCTTTGCGTGCCCGGCAGACCGCAGGTTTCGTGGAGCAGGCCGCCGGTGTCACTCTGGATGTGCGGGACGGATTGCACGAGGTGCAGGCCGGTGACCTCGAAGATCGTACCGACGAGGCCGCGCACCGACTGTTCATGGAGACGTTCCATCACTGGCACACCGGCAACCTCGGCGCTCGCATCCCCGGTGGTGAAACGGGATACGACGTCCTGGAGCGGTACGTCCCCGTCGTCAATTCGTTGCGCGAAGAATTTCTCGAAGGCTCACGAGACGGCGGCGACATCGTCGTGGTCAGTCATGGTGCGGCGATCCGTCTTGTCGCAGCCCAGCTTGCCGGTGTCCCCGGTCTGTTCGCAGCCAACAACCACTTGGCCAACACCGAGACCGTCGAACTGTTGCCTTCGGTCGACGGCGGTTGGGAGTGCCTGCGCTGGGGAACCGTCAACCCGCCGTTCGAGCATCGACTCATCCCCGGTGCCGACGACGTGATGGGCTGACGGTCGGCTTCACCACCAACCGGTCTGGACGCTCAGTTGGCGCCCGAGTTCAGCGGACAGCGTGCTCACGTAGCTGGCTGTCAGGTGGTGGGAATCGTGATACACCAACACATTTCCCTCCACGACGCGGCACAACTCCGGTCCGCAGACGCCGTCGCTGAGGTCGAGTAGACGGACGTTGGTCAGATCGCCGATCGCCGACGGCGCCGGATTGACGTCGCTGAGCATTTCGGACCGTGGCATCGCGCAGTGATCGGGTGACGTGGTTGTCGCCAGACAGTCGATCGCGCGGTAGGCGACGCCGTCGTGGTGCAGCCACGGGGTATCGCGGATGGCGAGTACGTCGATACCGTCGCGCCCCAGTTCCTCCCACACGTGTACGTAAGACTCGGGCGTCACGTCGCCAGGGCCGTCGGAACTCGGCCTGGTTGCCGTCGTGAACACGAAATCGGGTGAGGCGTCGGCCAACTCGGTCAGCACTCCACGCGACCAGTCGACGCAATCCGGATAGTCGTTGTCCGACAACGTCTGCATGGAGTCGATGGTGAGCGGGCAGCCCATCTTCAGATACGTGTCGACGCGGAACCCGTGACTCTTGCCGAGTTCGTCGAGCGCAGTGAGCCAGTGCTCGGAGTGCGAACCACCTGCGAGGGCGATGGTTCTGTCGGCGTCGGCGTCGCCGTAGGTGCAGTGGACGACGTCCCGCTCGAGAAAATCGGCGATACAGCCGTCGAGCGTACTGGCCGGAAGGTCCAGTGGCGCATCGAAGATCGAGGGAACCATCGACGCCTTGGGTACTTCGGCACCGTCGGTGAGCGCGAGTGCGCCGGGATGGGTCAAGAGGTCGAGGGTGTCGACTGCCCGCTGGCCCGTCGTCTGGCTGCTCGCGTACGACTGCCAGGCGACCGAAGCGGCGAGGACCACGGCAGCGGTGACGACGCATGCCAGGACGGTGTACCGGCGCGAGCGGCCTCCACGTTCCACCGGAACCTCGATCAGGCGCCGGAGTGCAAGCGCCCCCGCGACGGAGAGGGCGATGATCAGTGCCCCACCGAGCAGGCCGGCTTCGGGGCGTCCGGTGATCACGAGTGCAAACACCAGAATCGGCCAGTGAATCAGGTACAGCGCGAATGCGAACGAGCCGAGCCACGTCAGTGCCGGATGGGCGAGCGTCTTCGACGTCCAAGGCGTGTCGTCGCCGACTCCGGACAGGATCAGCGCAAGAGTGGCCAGCACCGGCACCAGCGCCCACGGGCCGGGGAACTGCTGGGCGCCGTCGAGCACTATGCCGCACAACAGGATCGACGAAAGCCCCGCCCAGCCGATCGTTGCTCTGACCGAGAACGGCAGGGATGCGATCTGCCGACTGCGTGTGCTGGTCATCAGAACGGCCAGCAGACCACCGAGGGCCAATTCCCACAACCTGGCGCCGGAGTCGTAGTACGCCCAGGCTTGGTGACGCGAAGATTTGGCGAGTGCGTAGAGGAAAGATCCTGCGGTCAGAACCAGAAGGGTGACCGCGAGTGACGGGCGGAAATAGTTGGGATTCACGCGTGAAGCGACATAAGCGATCACGGAGACCAGTGCGATGGCCAGGAGATAGAACTGACCTTGTACGGCCATCGACCACAGGTGCTGCAGGGGAGTGACCGAGCCGTCGGCGGCCAGGTAGTCGCTTGCGGTGCTGGCGAGCTGCCAGTTCTGGAAGAACCCGAGCACCGCGATCAGTTGATCGCCCAGATCGGCCCAGCGTGTGCGTGGCAGCAGCAACGCGGTCCCCAGTGCGGTCAAAATGCTGACCACCGCGATCAGGGGGAACAGCCGCAGAAACACCCGCCGCAGTGCCGGGACCGGGTTGAGTGAACCCCCGGCTTCGGCGCGTCGAACCAGTGAGCCGACGAAGAAGTATCCGGACAGAACCAGGAAGACGTCCACCCCGCCCGATACCCGTCCGAACCACACGTGGAACACGACCACCAAACCGATGGCGAGGCCACGCAGTCCGTTCAGGTCTTGTCGGTGCGGTGTTGTTGCCCGTTCTTCGTTCGGCCGGTCGATCGTGGCGACCGAGCCTTGTTCGCCCGGTGACGACGGTTGACGCGAGAACTGCATGCTGAAGTAAGGCTCCGGGCGTTGAAGGGACGCCCCGAGGTTACCCGGAAGTCTCCGGCGCCGATTCCTCGAGTTCGGTTACCAGCGCGTTCACGGCTTGTCGGAGGCGATGGGATGTTCCGGAACTGATGGACGTCCATTCGGTGCCGTCGGCGGCCCGAGTGGTCGAACCGACCAGCCGACCCGACAAGGTGTCGTACACAGTCACTGCGCCGGTCATGAGCGTCGTCGCTCCCAAACTGTGTGGTATTCCGACCAATTCGGCGAAGGCGGTGCATGTGACGATTGCGCTACCCAGTTGGCGCGCGTCGTCTTCGGGTATCCCGGCGTTGATCAAGGCCGAGGTTACGCTGCCTGCATCCGGGCCGGCGCCGAATGCCAGGCTGAGCATCTCGGTCGGTGCGTTGATCACGGCAATCGGCATTGCTTCGGCGCTGCCGAGCGCGGTGACAACGGGTGCAGTCGCTTCGGCGGTGACGCTGCGCAATGCGAACGAAGAATCAGTTGAAGTCGCTTCGACACAAAGGAATTCGCCCTGCGCGACGCAGAGGCGTGAAATGCTTCCGCCGACATGCCGACGCAGCGCCAACTCCCACTTGGGGTGGGTCAGGACGCGCAGGCGGGCACTGAGTTCGTGATGGATCTCCCCGCCGGGGAGGAGATCGCGCTCGGAGAGTGAATCTGCCGCGGACTGCATCGCCGTACGGTGAGCGCTCGCACTGCCGTGAACCGTCGCGCCACCGAGAACCACGGGAAGCGCATCGAGTCCGAGTCGCTCACGTACATAGTCGATTTCGTCCTGTGACAGGGCGACGACAGGTAAATTCCACCCCTCAGGTGAGGTGCCGAGGTCCACCATCAATGCTCTGCAGTTTCGAGTGCGCCACCGATCACGGACGGGATGACTGTTCGGCCGTCGGCGAAGTGCTCGAAGTGCTTCAGGTAATCGGGTGTGTCGTGCTCGGTCTCGTCTTCAGATTGGGCCGCATGACGGCCGCCGGCGATCGGCGCAGATCCGCCTGCGGTTCGGGCCGGATCCACCTTGACGGTATCCGCGGTGCCCTGAACCGGCGAGGTCACGGGGTTCTGGCGCGTGGCGCTCTGGCCGGTGGAGGGATCAGGAAGAGCGTGCCGACCGGTGCTGCTGCTCGACGACGAGCCCGCGATTGCTCCGGCTCCGGTAGTCGCGGATGCTGCGCTGACCTGTGCCGGTGCCCGGCTTGCCGACGGGGTGCCGAACAGTGATGGTGTGGAAGCGCCGAGTCTTGCGCCGCCGAGTCCCGCGCCGCCCAGTCCGGTGAGTCCTGCTCCTGCCGTCGCGAGAGCTGATGCGGCAGTGGTGGCGCCTGTGACTGCGGTGGTGGTGGCGCTGGCTGCGGTGGCAACTCCACCGGAGATGGCACCGGCCTGTGAGGCAGCGGCGGCAAATACCGGGTTGGAAACTACGGATGCGACAGCAGCGGTGGCGGCGCGCACGGGATCCGCGATTGCGTCAGCGAGCGTGGATGCCGCTTGCACGACGGACTGTCGTGCGGCGCTGCCTGGGCTTTCGGCCGAAGCGGATGCCCCAGCTGTGGGTTCCGCGATGGACGGTGGTGAGTCGAAGTTCTGCTGCACGGCCAGATGGGCCGTTGCGGCGTCGTACGTTTCCATTGTCACCGCCGCTCGAATTTTGAGAGCTTCTTCGGCAGCCTCGGCTGCAGCGGCTCCGCCTACCAGCGCCCCGCCGATGGAATACGCGGCGACCTTGGCCGCTTGAACTGCTGCAATCTCGGCCAGGGACGGCATGGCGAGGGTGGCAACCGTGTACGAACCGGACTGCACCTGGGCCTTACCTGCAGTTTCTCCCGCGAGCAACGCGGCAGCAGCAGCCCATTCCTGAAACGGCGCGAACTTGCTCAATGCGGCATCCGCTGCTTCTCCGGACCACCCGGTGCGAAGGTCCGCCATCACGCGAGAGATTGATGCAGCGGTGTCGGTCAGTCCGGACGACACGGTGGACCAGGCCCCGGCCGCCACGCCGAGAGGGACCGGCCCGGCTCCGGCGACCAGTGCTGCGGAGTTGGGTGCTGCGCCCCGTGGATACCAGATGACGCCGGTGATGCCGACCATTGTTCTTCCCCCCAGGAAGTGTGACTGTGTTGCCGAGTTACCGAGCTCGATTTCTGTCGATCAGATCGGTGCGGCTGCCAGGCTGGACTTGGTGAGCTGGTCTTCGAGCTCGTAGGCAGCTGCATTCTTGCGCAGAGCTGCCGCAGCCGCGGTGAGCTCCTCGATTGCCCGATCGGTGGACGAGGCAAGGCTGCCCGAGATGGTGTTGAAGTAATTTGCCGCGCTACCGGACACTTCTTCGGATCCCGCTGGGAGAACGCGTAGCGTCGGCTGCGCAGTAGAGACGATTCCGCGCAATCGCGTCGCCGCAGACTCGAGTTCCATTGCGGCGGCAACTAGGGCTTGAGGGTCGACGTGCATAGTGCCGAACTCCTTCCTGACCAGGGCGGATAAGTGGTCGGGAGGCCGTGCGCACAGCCGTCGATATCCCCCCGCACATACTTTGATGCCTACCGCCCGCTTTTGGTTCCCCCCGAAATCGGACGACTTTGCCCTCAGCCCCAGCCGAGTTCGTGCAATCTGTCTTCTTCGATGCCGAAGTAGTGCGCGATCTCGTGGATGACGGTCACGGCAACCTCGTGAACAACCTCGTCCTCGGATGCGCAGATGTCGAGTATCGAATCGCGGAAAATAGTGACCGTGTCCGGCAGGTACCCACCGTAATGAGAATCCCGCTCGGTCAGAGCGACGCCCTGATACAAACCGAGCAGCCCCGGCTCTTCCTCGTCACGTGCTTCGACAAGCACCACGACATTGTCGATTGCCTTGGCAAGTTCGGGCGGAATCAGATCGAGCGCCTCGCCGACCAGTTCCTCGAACCGGTCGGGCGTCATAGTTACCGTCATGGCTTACGACGGCGGAGCTGCGCCGGGCAACGGCGTCGGCAACGACCGACCTTCCGGTGCAGCGGGTGGCGGGACCGGAGCGGCGCCGTTGATCAGGATGTCGCCCTTGGCGCTTCCGGTGATCGCGGCAAACCCGCCGGTTTCGACCTCTTTGCCGATCGAACAATTGACTCGGCGGCTGCCGGCCAACCAGCTTTCCAGTGAAATGTTGTCCCAGAACAGTGTCAGCGTCTTGTCGCGAAGCGCGTCTGCG
The DNA here is from genome assembly GCF_001682295.1 of Rhodococcus sp. 008. Lineage (NCBI taxonomy): Bacteria > Bacillati > Actinomycetota > Actinomycetes > Mycobacteriales > Nocardiaceae > Rhodococcus > Rhodococcus sp. 008. Next base: position 2,460,234 of record NZ_CP012749.1, read on the forward strand.
GAACCAAGGTACTCGTTGGACGCCTGAGTGCAGACGCCCTCGAGATAGCGGTCCTGATCTTCGACCGACGGCATTGCGCCCGGGAATTGAGTGCCGAGGTCTATCACCGAAATAACCTCGTATGCATGCGGTTTCGCGCAATCGACCGGATCGGTGGGGAGGTTCTGGTTGATGCCGATGCACGTGCCGACGTCCCACACGTTCGACTGGTCCTGGTCCGCCACGCGGCCAACGAACGGTTGTAGCTCGCCGGTCGTGGTCGAGAACTGCAACCCGCAACGCAGTGCGCGCTCGCCCGAAGCCCAACCCGATTCACTCGGGAACATCAAGCCGACGCTGAACTTGCCCTTGGGATCGAATTTCGAATCGAGGTAGGACATGACGATGGGTGTGCAGTGCTCGTCGCGTAGTTCGGCGAATCGAAGGGCGCCCGGGTACCGGGAACCGGGGCCGAACTCGGCGCCCGGGAACACCGAGAGGTCGAGTGGTCCGGCTACCTCGAAGCGGTGTTCAGTTCCGCACTGAACCTTCGACATGTCCGTGCGGTCTCCGCCCGACTCGGTCGCAGGCGTCCAGTTGAGACAGTCGCCGGCCGCAGCCGCGGTGAAGGCGTCGTCGCGAGTCGATCCCGTCGCTGCGGGACCACCGCCACTGACACTGACCGAGGACGAGTCGTCCTTGTTCAATCCACCGGAAATCGCGATCGTTGCGATCGCGGCGACCACCGCACCTACCGCCACAGCAGCCAGGACCCGACGGGTGCGACTCGCGGAGACAGTTTTCTTCGCCGGCGTCCCCTGGGGATCGGCCGGATCTGGCGACTTCTCGATCTTGTCTTCGGACATCGATTCCATCATGCCTGTTGCCGTGGCGATATCGAACCTTCACTACAAAACTCACAATCGCGTCTGTGAGTATTTTGTAGTCATGAGCGAAAACACCCCACTCGATCCCGAGGCTGTCGAGCTGGCGGGCCGGCTCTTCGACATGGCACGAACCGGTGATGCAGCCGGGCTGGCGTCGTACGTCGATGCCGGAGTTCCCGTCAATCTGACCAACGAGAGTGGCGACACGCTCGTCATGTTGGCGGCGTACCACGGTCACGCTGACGCCGTCGTTGCCCTGATCGAGCGCGGCGCCGACGTCAACCGGCCCAACGACAAGAACCAGACGCCCCTTGCCGGAGCGGTCTTCAAGGGTGAGGATGCGGTGGTGAAAGCGCTGGTGAGCGGGGGAGCCGACCCGAAAGGTGGACACCCGACTGCCGTCGACGCGGCTCGGATGTTCGGACGCGAGGACTACCTGAGTCTGCTCGAATCGTGATCTCTCCCTCTCCGACGTGGACGTGACCGTCGGAGAGCTGCAGTGAGTGGGTAAAGTTCGAAGTCGTGATTGACCTCAAGTTTCTCCGTGAGAACCCCGAAATCGTCCGCGAGTCGCAGCGCACCCGTGGAGAAGATCCAGGACTGGTCGACGCTCTGCTCGAAGCCGACGCGTCCCGACGCGCTGCCGTTCTGACCGGAGACAACCTCCGTGCAGAGCAGAAGGCCTTCGGCAAGAAGGTCGGACAGGCATCTCCGGAGGAGCGTCCCGCACTGCTCGAAGGTTCCAAGGAACTGGCGGCAAAGGTCAAGGAAGCCGAGGCCGCGCAGCACGAGGCGCAGGCCGCGCTCGACGCCGCACACCGCGCGATTTCCAACGTCGTACAAGAAGGTGCGCCGGCCGGCGGCGAGGACGATTACATCGTTCTCGAACACGTCGGTGAGATTCCGAAGTTCGACTTCGAGCCGAAGGATCACCTCGAGCTGGGCGAGTCGCTCGGCCTGATCGACATGGAACGCGGCGCCAAGGTTTCGGGTTCGCGCTTCTACTTCATGACCGGCTACGGGGCCATGCTCCAGCTCGGACTGCTGCAGTTGGCTGCGCAGAAGGCGATCGCCAACGGATTCACGATGATGATTCCGCCGGTGCTCGTACGCCCGGAAATCATGGCCGGTACCGGCTTCCTCGGTGCTCACTCGGACGAGATCTACCACTTGCAGGATGACGACCTGTACCTCGTCGGAACTTCCGAGGTACCCATGGCCGGCTACCACTCGGGCGAGATCCTCGAACTGAACGAAGGCCCTAAGCGCTACGCCGGTTGGTCGTCGTGCTTCCGCCGCGAGGCCGGAAGCTACGGCAAGGACACCCGCGGCATCATCCGTGTTCATCAGTTCGACAAGGTCGAGATGTTCACGTACTGCCGTCCCGAGGACGCCGACGCCGAACACCAGCGTCTCCTAGGGTGGGAGCGAGACATGTTGGCGGCCATCGACGTTCCGTACCGCGTGATCGACGTCGCCGGCGGAGACCTCGGTTCTTCGGCTGCGCGTAAGTTCGACTGCGAGGCATGGGTCCCGACGCAGGGCACCTACCGCGAGCTGACATCGACGTCCAACTGCACGACGTTCCAGGCCCGCCGCCTCGGAGTTCGGTACCGCGACGAGAACGGCAAGCCGCAGACGGCCGCCACTCTCAACGGCACCTTGGCTACGACGCGCTGGATCGTGTCGATTCTCGAGAACCATCAGCAGGCCGACGGCTCGGTGCGAGTGCCCGAGGCATTGGTGCCGTTTGTCGGCACGGATGTGCTTCGCTGACACGCTGAACCAACACAATCAGGGCCGCGACGGACTCCGTCGCGGCCCTTTTCGTACTTTCGTACTGGTAGGTTTGGAACTTTTTCTGAACTGACGAAATATCAACTTTTTCCCGCCGATTGGCGCGGTGACCACCAAAAGCGTTGTCGATGGGCCGCTTTGGCGATAGTTTTGCGTTCAATCGAGTTTCCATACCCTGCTTTTCCATCCCGCGTCTGGTGATACGAGGGTGAGTCCGGGGTGAATTGGACAAGTGTCTTGCCAAAAGTGGTACACGTACTAGTTTTTTCGTTATGTTGTGACGGCGCGCACACGTTTTGTCCGAATCCACTGCTCATGTTTGCCCTTCCGAAGGAAGTGCCCATGCCCCAAATCTCTCAGTTGCGGCGATTCGCCGTGCCCATAACCGGAACCGCCATGGTCGCCGGAATGCTGCTGGTCGGCACGCCCGCGTCAGCTGCTATCTCGACCACCGGTTTCAAAACAGCGTGCGTTGCCGGATCGATTATCGGAGACGTCCACAAGGTCACCGACAACCTCATCACGGTCGACGCCCCGGCTTCTGTCCAGCCCGGCGAGACTTTCACCTACCGAATTCAGCCGAGCGGAACGTCATATCCGGACAAGGACTCCGGAGCGACTACTACGAACTTGTCACGTCTGAAAATCGACTATGCCATCCCGAGCAATGCGACGTACGTTTCCGCTACCGTCGTCGCAGGTACCTCCATCGGACTCGACAATGTCGCACCGAATGTTCTCAGAGTCAACGATTCTGGCAATGTCGACGGCAGCGGCGGGATCCTGCGGTTGTCAGGAAACAACCAGGTGATCGGCAACAGTCCGACGACGAGCACGAACTCGGAGGGTGGAATTCGAGTACCGAAGTCCAAGAAGAACCTCGATGGCTCGACAAACGGCAACGGAGACACGTGGTTCCGACTTCCCGCAGTCGACGTAACAATGGTCGCTGGTGCGACGGGAGTGATCCAGCCGAAGGTGAGGACCGCGGGTGCGGCCGGCAACCTCGGTGCCAGCGAAAACTTCAGCACTCAGCTCGCAAAGGCGAGTTTCCTTGGTACACAGTGGGCTCCGACCCGGTGCTCGCCTCGCGAGAACAAGGACACCACGCCTCTCAACGCTGGTGCAGGTCCACTCGCGACGATCAGCATTGCTTCGGCTCCGGTGGATGTCGAGACCACGACGTCACTCTCGGTTCCGGCTACTGCCATCACAGGTACGGCGGTTGATCTGACGGCCACCGTGGCTCCGAACAACGCTGTCGGCACGGTGCAGTTCAAGTCGAACGGCACGGCGATCGGCACTCCGGTCACGGTGACTGGCGGTGTTGCGACATTGAGCCATGCGTTCGATGCTGCTGGTGCGCAGAGTGTTACGGCTGATTTCACTGCTGGTGCAGGATTTGTGAGTTCGTCGGCGTCGGCTCAGACGGTGACCGTTTCTGATCCGGCTCCGGTGGATGTGGAGACGACGACGTCGCTCTCGGTTCCGGCGACTGCCGTCACGGGTACGGCGGTTAATCTGACGGCGACGGTTGCTCCGAATACTGCTGTCGGTACGGTGCAGTTCAAGTCGAACGGCACTGCAATCGGTTCCCCGGTCACGGTGAGTGGCGGTGTTGCGACTCTGTCGCACGCGTTCGATGCTGCTGGTGCGCAGAGTGTTACGGCTGACTTCACCGCTGGTGCTGGCTTTGTGAGTTCGTCGGCGCCTGCTCAGACGGTGACCGTTTCTGATCCGGCTCCGGTGGATGTGGAGACCACGACGTCACTCTCGGTTCCGGCGACTGCCGTCACGGGTACGGCGGTTAATCTGACGGCGACGGTTGCTCCGAATACTGCTGTCGGTACGGTGCAGTTCAAGTCGAACGGCACTGCAATCGGCTCCCCGGTCACGGTGACTGGCGGTGTTGCGACTCTGTCGCACGCGTTCGATGCTGCTGGTGCGCAGAGTGTTACGGCTGACTTCACCGCTGGTGCTGGCTTTGTGAGTTCGTCGGCGCCTGCTCAGACGGTGACCGTTTCTGATCCGGCTCCGGTGGATGTGGAGACCACGACGTCACTCTCGGTTCCGGCGACGGCGATCACGGGTACGGCTGTTGATCTGACCGCTACCGTGGCTCCGAATACTGCTGTCGGTACGGTGCAGTTCAAGTCGAACGGCACGGCAATCGGCTCCCCGGTCACGGTGACTGGCGGTGTTGCGACGCTTTCGCACGCGTTCGATGCTGCTGGTGCGCAGAGTGTTACGGCTGATTTCACCGCTGGTGCTGGCTTTGTGAGTTCGTCGGCGCCTGCTCAGACGGTGACCGTGTCGGATCCGGCTCCGGTGGATGTGGAGACCACGACGTCACTCTCGGTTCCGGCGACGGCGATCACGGGTACGGCTGTTGATCTGACCGCTACCGTGGCTCCGAATACTGCTGTCGGTACGGTGCAGTTCAAGTCGAACGGCACGGCAATCGGCTCCCCGGTCACGGTGACTGGTGGTGTTGCGACTCTGTCGCACGCGTTCGATGTTGCTGGTGCGCAGAGTGTTACGGCCGACTTCACCGCTGGAGCTGGCTTTGTCAGCTCGTCGGCGTCGGCTCAGACGGTGACGGTGTCGGATCCGGCTCCGGTGGATGTGGAGACGACGACGTCGTTGTCGGTTCCGGCGACGGCGATCACGGGTACGGCTGTTGATCTGACGGCGACGGTTGCTCCGAACAATGCTGTCGGTACGGTGCAGTTCAAGTCGAACGGCACGGCCATTGGTTCACCGGTGACAGTCACGTCGGGTGTTGCGACGCTCTCGCATTCGTTCGATGTTGCTGGTGCACAAAGTGTTACCGCTGACTTCACCGCTGGTGCTGGGTTTGTGAGTTCGTCGGCGCCTGCTCAGACGGTGACGGTGTCGGATCCGGCTCCGGTCGACAAGGCGACAAAGACGGTGCTGAGTGTTCAGGGTGAAGCCAAGGTCGGACTGCCTGTTGATCTCTTCGCGACAGTGTCCGAAGATCCCTCGGACGCCCTGGTGCCGTCCGGCGGAACGGTCCAGTTCAAGATCGGTGGAGTCGATCTGGGCGCCCCGGTCGCGGTTGTTGACGGAGTTGCCAAGCTGCCGCACGTGTTCGGAGCAGAAGGCACCTTTGCAGTCTCGGCTGCATTCAGTGGATCCGGTGTGTTCACGTCGTCCGCTGCGGAGTCTGTCGACGTCAATGTCACGGTTCCGACCCCGTCGGATGTCGAAAGCTCTACGTCGTTGACGGCTCCGTCCTCGGCAAAGGTCGGCACGGCGGTGCAGCTGAAGGCTGTGGTCAGTTCTTCCGGCGCGACGTCGGGAACCGTCCAGTTCTTCGACGGAACGACTCCGATCGGAACTGCCGTTGATGTTGTCGGTGGGCAGGCCGTGCTGAGCCACACCTTCACCACGACCGGCAACCATTCGATCACCGCGGTCTACAGCGGAGCCCAGGGCGTCACGGGTTCCACGTCGACTGCATCGGTTGTGAACGTCGGTAACGGGGGTGGTGGCTCCGGTTCGCTCGGTTCGCTGTCGCTGCCGTTCGGTTCATGATTCTCCGATGATGTGATGCCCCCTTGCGCCCATAGGTGCAAGGGGGCATTGCTCTTCGGGAATCGCGGATTGGTCGTTAGCTGAACTATTGGCAATTCGTGAATATTTGTCTGAAATAACTGATACAAGTACTACTTTTGACGGGTACTGTACGAGCGTCCAGCTCCATTCCGATTTCCGCTCTGTTCGAGTGACCTCCTTCCGTGCGGTTCCCGATCCACGTCTGTTGCTAGCTGAGGAGAGTTCGTGTTGGTGAGAAGAAGTTCCGCGGTCGTGGTGGCGGCGTTGGTCGGTGGCGTGCTGGTGGCAGGTGGCGTTGCTTCGGCAGCTCCGACGTCATCTCCCGCGGTGGAGAACTCGATCGGGTTCAAGCTGGGTTGCGATGGTTATGAACATCTGGCTGTTGATATCGCGGATGTGTTTCATTCGACGGGTGTGACGGTGTCTGCACCGGAGAAGGTGGTGGCGGGGTCGACGTTCACCTATCGGGTTCAGCCGAACGTGATGTCGGTGCCGACGGGTGGGCATGCAGGCCGCAGTGTCGGTAAATGGACGCGGCTCAAGTACGACTTCGATATACCTGCAGGGGTGTCGTTGGTGGATGCTCAGGTCGTGGCAGGTACTTCGTCGAATTTGTCCGGTGTAACTCCGTCGGTGATTCGGATCAACGACGGCGGTTCGCCGGATGGCGCGGGTACGCATCTGCGTATTTCGGGGAACAATCAGACTGCTGACTCGAACAACAAGGGCGGTAACGGCCCGAGCACGAGCAAGAACAGTGACGGTGGAATCGAGGTAGGGGCAGGGAAGACCTTCCGGTTGCCCGCGATCGACGTGACGGTGGTTGCCGGTGCCGCGGGTAGTACGGTGCAGCCGAAGTTGCGTGCCACAGATGGTGATTCGGGTGCGTTCAATTCGCCGAAGAATGCGTTCACGTTCTTGCAGTACGAGACCCTTTGGCCGGGGTACTGGGAGCGCTACAACTGCTCTCCGCGCGATTCGAGTGGTGGTGGGTTGAATGCGGGTGGTCAGGCATTGGCCACCGTCAACGTCGTCTCGCAGGCGGCGACCTCGACCACAGTGACATCCGGCGCGGCTGCAACGGTCGGTCAGTCGACCGATTTGGTTGCGCAGGTCTCCCCGGCACCGACAGGCGGCACCGTTCAGTTCAAGGATGGCGGAACTGACATCGGCGCCCCGGTGGCCGTCGTCAATGGCGTTGCCACACTGCCACATACATTCACCGCGGCAGGCGATCACTCCATCACCGCTGTATACGACGGTGTTCTCGAGTTTCTGACATCCACGTCACCAGCACGCACAGTGAGCGTGGCCGCTGCCGATGTACAGACGACTGCGTCGTTGACAGTCCCGAGTAGTGCCGTCGAGCAGACCTCGGTCGCGCTGACCGCAAACATCTCACCGGCAGCTAACGGCGGAACGGTCCAGTTCAAGGACGGTGGCATCGACATCGGCGGACCCATCGCGGTGACTGGCGGAGCGGCGACCCTGGATCACACGTTCACTACGGCGGGATCGCACTCGATCACTGCGGTCTACTCAGGTACTGCAGGTTTTGGTGGTTCGACCGCGCAAGCTCAGACCATCGAGATCTCGAGCTCATCGCTGAGTACGACTACAACGCTTCAAGTTCCGGCTACGGCGGTTACGGGTACTGCTGTTGATCTGACTGCGACGGTTGCTCCGAGCAATGCTGTGGGTTCGGTGCAGTTCAAGTCGAACGGTGCGGCGATCGGTTCTCCGGTGACTGTTGCCGGTGGGTCCGCAATTCTGTCGCATGCGTTCAGTGTTGCTGGTGCTCAAAGTGTTACCGCTGACTTCACTGCTGCTGCAGGGTTTGTGAGTTCGTCGGCGTCGGCTCGGACGGTGACGGTGTCGGATCCGGCTCCGGTGGATGTCCAGACCACGACCTCACTCTCGGTTCCGGCGACTGCCGTCACGGGTACTGCGGTTGATCTGACGGCGACGGTTGCTCCGAACAACGCTGTCGGTTCGGTGCAGTTCAAGTCGAATGGCACGGCGATCGGTTCACCGGTGACGGTGACTGGCGGTGTTGCGACATTGAGCCATACGTTCGATACTGCTGGTGCTCAGAGTGTTACGGCTGACTTCACCGGCGGTGCAGGGTTCGTCAGCTCCTCGGCATCGGCTCAGGCGGTGACGGTCTCTGATCCGGCTCCGGTGGATGTGGTGACGACGACGTCGTTGTCGGTTCCGGCGACGGCGGATACGGGTATGGCGGTTGATCTCACCGCGACGGTAGCTCCGAACAACGCTGTCGGTACGGTGCAGTTCAAGTCGAATGGCACTGCGATCGGCACTCCGGTGGCAGTCACGTCGGGTGTTGCGACGCTGTCGCATGCGTTCGATGCTGCTGGTGCTCAGAGTGTTACGGCCGATTTCACCGCCGGTGCTGGCTTTGTGAGTTCGTCGGCATCTGCTCAGACGGTGACCGTTTCTGATCCGGCTCCGGTGGATGTCGAGACGACGACGTCGCTGTCGGTTCCGGCTACGGCGGTTACGGGTAGTGCTGTTGATCTCACCGCGACGGTAGCTCCGAACAACGCTGTGGGTTCGGTGCAGTTCAAGTCAAATGGCACTGCGATCGGTTCCCCGGTGACGGTGTCCGGTGGCACCGCGACCCTCTCACATTCTTTCGATGCTGCTGGTGCACAGAGCATTACCGCGGATTTCACCGCTGGTGCCGGATTCAAGAACTCGGTTGCAAGTGCGAAGTCAGTTCAGGTCAGTGTTGCCGACCAGGAATCCGTCGTCGAACTGAATATCCCGACCGACGCCAAAACTGGTGTGGCGACCGACTTGTGGGCAACCGTCCGAACGTCGTCGGATGATGCTGTCGGCGTCGGAACCGTGCAGTTCTACGACGGTGGCGTCGCGATCGGCGGTCCTGAAGCGGTTACGGCCGGCGCTGCCGGCCTGACGCATTCGTTTACCTCTGCGGGTGCGCACAGCATCACTGCGGTCTATTCGGGAGGAGCCGGTGTAGTCGGATCCTCGGCCCAGGCGCGGACGGTGAATGTAACGGACCCTGCGCCTTCGGATGTCACCACGGAGACTGTGGTGACGGTGCCTGGTGATGCCGTGGTGAACAAGTCGGTGACCCTGTCGGCGACTGTCAGTTCGGTGCAGAACGGTGGAACGGTGCAGTTCATGGATGGGGATACTTCGATCGGTGACGCTGTGGCAGTGGTCAACGGGATCGCGGCGCTGAACCACACCTTCACCACAACTGGCACGCATTCGATTTCGGCAATCTACAGTGGCGCAGCCGGATTCACAGGCTCCACCTCGGCGGCCCACGCAATTCAGGTCAAGGCTGCAACCGGCGGTGGCACGGGCAGCCTCGGTTCAGGAAGCGCTGGCTCGAGCGATTTCCTTCCGTTCGGTTCCTGACCGGAACAGTTCAGGTCGCGGCCCCGAGGCAATATCCCTCGGGGCCGATCGACAGGGTGAACTGCATCGAGCGTGAGTTACCCGTTCCGTCGCGGACGGGCAGGGTGACACGGACGTAGTCGCCGCGAACCGGAGTGACTGTTGCAGCGTCGGCGTCGAAAGACTTGATACCGGCCAGTTGATTCGGATCGAGCTTGAGTGGCGGCTGGCCGGTTGCGCCGGTGCCGTCGGGATCCCACGGGCTGTTGCCGGGGCAGATCAGTGGATAGAACGTCTCGACGTCGCGGGTATTGACCGGCCGTCCCGTGGCGCGTGAGAGAAACCTGACGACGGCGTGGGAAGCGTCGGCCGCGGTGTAGAAGTTTGATTGCCCCGCAGGGAAGACGAACGGGCACGCATAGCCGGAAGCGATCTCCGAGCGCTTGGCGGCGACGGAGAGTCCGCCGCTGCTCCAGGTGACCGCGTACTGGCCGTCGACGCCTGGTGCAGCGACGGCCGTCAAGATGGCGGGAACATCCGAATATCGGTCGGCGATCGTTGTGGGCGGCATCGTCCAGCATGCATTCGTGAGCGCAGCCACGTCCAAGGACACCAGGTCCGTTGCCCAAGCTGCCAAGGCCGGCGCAGCAGCCGGATTGCCGGGCACGTCACCAACCGGAGGTGGCGCGACCGGCGCAGCGGGCGCAATTGTCGTCGTGGGTGCGAGAGTGGTTGTTGTCGTGGTTTCAGTCGTCGGCGGAGACGGTTCGTCCGTCAGGATTCCCGTCCGTCCGTCGTCCTCACATGCGGTTATCGCCAACGTCATGGCGAGTGCGACTGCCCCCACTGCCGCTCGTCCTGCCGACTTCATTCGTTCGTACGCCCCTTTTGCGACATTCTGACCAACATCCACCCCAGAACTGCTGCGGGTCAGATCACGGATTCCCGTCTACGCTAGCGAACTGTGGATCCCGTTTACAGAACAGTCATCGGCATCGCCCGTACCGTCTTCGCTTTCGAGGGCCTGAAGTTCTCCGTCAAGGGAGAGCAGAACATCCCGGCGTCCGGTGGCGCCGTGATCGCGATCAACCACACCGGGTACATGGACTTCACGTATGCGGGACTGCCGGCACGGACCCCGAAGCGCTACATCCGGTTCATGGCCAAGAAAGAGGTCTTCGACAATAAGATCTCCGGACCGATCATGCGGGCCCTCAAGCACATCCCGGTCGACCGCGGCGCGGGCGCCGACTCCTACAAGGCGGCCGTAGATTTCTTGAAGCGCGGCGAATTGGTGGGCGTGTACCCCGAAGCCACGATCAGTCGGAGCTTCGAGATCAAGGAATTCAAGTCCGGCGCCGCTCGGATGGCGATCGAGGCGGGCGTCCCGATCGTTCCCGTCGTCATCTGGGGCGCTCAGCGCGTGTGGACGAAGGGTTATCCGAAGCGTTTGGGCCGCACCAACACTCCCATCTCCATTGCCGTCGGCGAGCCGATTGCACCTTTCGAGCCGGCGAGTGAGCTGACGGCGAAGCTGCGGTCGACGATGCAGGAGTTGCTGCTCGATCTGCAGAAGAGCTACGACCATCCCGCCGGCGAGTACTGGGTGCCGGCCCGCCTCGGTGGCAGCGCGCCGACGCTCGAGCAGGCCGACAAGATGGATGCCGATGAGGCCGAGGCGAAAGCCAAGGCTCGCGAGGCGCGGAAGTCCGAAGGCTGACCCATGCCCTTCGAACCCGTTTACACCGCCGTCGAGGTAGTCGCGCGTGGTCTGAGCGGTTTCCAGGGCGTGAAAGTCACCCGCACCGGGACGGAACACGTCCCGGTGTCCGGCGGTGCCGTCATCGCGATCAACCACACGAGTTACCTCGATTTCATACCGGCGGCCCTGGCGGTCGGCACCGCGAAACGCAAGCTCAGAGTGATGGCCAAGGCTGAGCTGGCGGACAACAAGGTCCTCGGCTTCCTCATGCGTGGATGCGGCGTCATCGAAGTGGATCGCTCTGCCGGAGCGCAGGCGTATCGAGCCGGAGTCGACGCCCTGAAACGGGGCGAACTGGTGGGCGTCTACCCGGAGGCGACGATCAGCCGGAGCTTCGAGATCAAGGAAATGAAATCCGGAGCAGCTCGGATGGCCATCGACGCCGGCGTTCCGATAATTCCGCTGATCGTCTGGGGCGCCCAGCGGATCGTCACCAAGGGCGGACCGAAAAATCTGGGCCGCAATCATTTCCCGATCTCGGTGGAGGTGGGTGCACCGATCGATCCGGTCGAGCCCGCCGAAGCGTTGAGCGAGATTCTGCGCATCGAGATGGATGCAATCCTGCGCCACGTGCAGGACGGGTTCGTGCACGAGCCCGGGGCGTACTGGGTGCCGCGCCGACTCGGCGGTGGCGCACCGACGCCGGAGGAAGCTGCGGCCATGGACGCACAGGAACGCGCGAAGCGGGCGCGCTGAGCGAGACCGTCGTACCGGGCAGGCACAATGGCGGTGTGAGCCCAGACCGTCGTATCAGCCCTGACCGCCCAACCTTGGTTGCGACCGATGTCGACGGCACCCTCATCGATCACGACGAGTTGGTCAGTGCCCGCACCCGCGCCGCCGTGCATGCCGTCGTCGAATCCGGCACGCCGTTCCTGCTGGCAACCGGGCGTCCTCCGCGATGGATTTCGCCCGTCGTCGAGGGCTTGGGATACGCGCCACTCGCCGTCTGCGCCAATGGAGCCGTTGTCTACGACAGCTACGCCGACCGCGTCCTCAGCGCCGCGACCTTGTCGGTCGACGCACTCACCGAACTCTCCGAGCTGGCACTGGTTGCACTCCCGGGCGCAGGTTTGGCCGCGGAACGAGTAGGGGAGAGCGCACATGACGCCGCCACCCCACAATTCGTCAGCTCACCGGACTACGAACATGCCTGGCTCAACCCGGACAACACCGAGATGTCCGAGGACGAAGTGCTTGCGGCGCCGGCCGTCAAACTCCTGATTCGCCGTCCAGGCATGACCAGCACGGCGATGTACGACACGCTCGCCCCGCACGTCGGTGCGCTCGCCGACATGACGTACTCCACCGAGAACGGACTGATCGAACTCTCGGCGCCGGGCATCACGAAGGCGTCGGGCCTGGTTGCCGCCGCGGAGAGGTTCGGCTTCGACCTGTCGGGTCTGGTGGCCTTCGGGGACATGCCCAACGACATCCCGATGCTGGGGATGGCACGCCTCGGCGTTGCCATGGGCAACGCTCACCCCGAAGCCAAAGCCGCAGCCGACGAGGTCACCGACACCAATTCGGCACACGGGGTCGCAAAAGTCCTCGAGCGCTGGTGGTCGTAGAACCCACCAGCGCCCGAGGACGTGTACTGCTCGAGTGTCAGCCGACAGGCGCGCTGTTGGCCATTTCCTGGGCAAAGGTCTCGTTGTAGGTCTTGAGGACCTTCGTGACCATGCCGGTGATCTGGTTGAAGATCAGCGAACCGTTCTCGAAGTCGCTTCGCAGGCCGTCCGGGATCGAGTACTCGTCCGAGATCGGCAATCCCAGTTCACCCGCGTCGGAACCGAAACTCTGCCACGACTTGAAGATCTCGCCGAGCACGGTGAACACTCCGCCGTTCGGCGAGGTGTAGACAGCGCCGTTCTGGAACAGCGCACCCTGGTTGCCGAGCTTCGCCTGCAGAATTCCGGACAGTGCCTGGCCGAGGCGTCCGATCTCGCCACCTTCGGCGATCCACTTCTGCGCGAGCGGTGAATTGTCGGTGATCTGCAGAATCTGGGTGACCAGATCCGGGATCGACGAACCGGTGCCACCGGTGACCGTGTCGACCGGAGTGGTCGGCTTGGGCGCAGGCGTCGACGGATTGGAGGGGTTCGAGGGGTTCAACGTTCCCCCGATGTTCGCGGCCGCGATGTTCCGGATGTCGTTCATGTGTGCGTATGCGGCATCACCCGGGCACGCGGTGTTTCCGACGTCGCGGTGGGCGAAGATGATCGGCAGATCGACTGCTGCGCCCTGCGGGTACGGCGTGAACTCGGTGCCCTCGGAGTACATCGTCGTTCGGCCCTTGGGATCGAGTCCGGCCATGCCGAGCTTCCAACCGAGGAACTTGCCGACGGCGTTGAGCGTCGCCTGCGAAGGCTCGACGGTGGAGTAGTCGCCCATCATCGCGATACCGGTGGTGTTCTCGTTGAATCCACCCGCGTGTGCACCCTGAACTGCCTTGTCGAGTCCGCCTGCGCGGCCTTCGAAGGTCTGACCGTACTTGTCGACGAGGACGTTGTATCCGACGTCGCACCAGCCGAGCGTCTGTGCGTGGTAGGCGTAGATCGAGCGGACGATGCCGGCCGATTCGGCCTTCGTGTAGTTGTTGCTACCTGCGGTGTGGTGAACGGTCGCGCCACCGATGAAGTCGTCGTAAGTGGGGGAGTCGCAGCGAAGTGACTCGTCTGCTCCCCACTGAGCACGGGTGATGACGGACGGTCCGCTGCCGCCGAGCGGCGCTGCGACGGCCTGCAGATTGCTGTCTGCCTCGCTGGCGCCCGGGTCGATCAACACGGCGGTGACGGCATCTGCTGCCGTCGTCACCTGGCGAAGCGGCTTGGACACCGAAGCGGGTGTGTACCCGAGTTCGCCGGTGGCTGCGGGTGCTTCAGCGGGGGCAGCTTCCGGAGCGGGCGCGGGGGCAGCTTCCGGAGTCGGGGCCGGCGCAACCTCGGCTGCGGGAGCAGCGGCACCCTGCGGCGTGAGGATCTGGATGGACTTGGTGGCGCCGACGAAGACCGGTTCGGTGGCGGTGCCGGAGTTGGTGGCCTGATCCGAGCTGGCGGAGTCGATGGCGTCAGGGGTGAACCACGGGCCCCAGGTGCCGTCTTCGGCCAGGGCGCGGACCTTGGACTGCGCCGAGGCGATGGTGTCCGAGGTCAACGCGACCATGCTGAACGGAGTGTCGCGGGTGACTTCCTTGACCACGGCACCTGGCTCTTCCTCGGAAGGAACCGGAGCGGTTTCGGTCGGGGCGCCGGGAGCAGCGGGTGCCGGGAACAGCTCGGTCGGCAGCGTGATCCCGGGAGGTAGCGGGATTTCGGTCGGGAGCTTGAGGTTTCTCAGATCACCGAGGTTGATGTCGGGGAGATCGAGACCGGTCAGCTCCTTGACCGGAATGATGATGTCGGGCACCGACGCGAGGAGCACCTCTGCGATCTGGGTCGGCACTGCTACTGACGTCGTCTCGTTCGCGGAACGTACATCGGACGTAGTGCTCGTGAAGCCGTAGACCGCAAAAGGACTTGCGACAGCCACTGCGGCTACAGCCCCGAGTACGAGCGAGGGCTTCGGTCGACGGTGTGGCAAGGGATTACTCCTCGGTTGTAGTTACTTGCGAGCGAACTTCAGGGCCGATGACGGCCGTGAACGGAATCCTTCAAAACCGGATCCGAGCAGGTCGGATGCCATGTTCTGGGGTTGAACTCCAGTTTTCGGACGCGTACGTCTGCAACTCGTGATGCTGATGTGACTCGTGTGACTGGTGTTGCTAACTCCAAACACTCTTGCCACACTAGTCACAAAAGTCCATAACGCTCAACCTTAGGGTGAGACTTTAGTTAAATCGTTGTGGACTGGCCTGCGCGCGAAGTACCGACTTCGCGGACTCGTGAGGCCGGTAGCGATGAGGAGAGCATTGATGGCGAGAAGCGGAAGAAGCGGAACTGCAGGTAAGAAGCCTGTGTCCGGTCGCGCAGGTCGCTTTCTGGTGGGCGGACCCGGGAGGCGAACCTCGCTGATGCGGATCTCGGTCCTCGGTCTCGTTCCGGCTCTTGCGCTCGGCGTCGCGATCGGAGGTTTCACGCAAATCCGCGCTGACGAGCCGTCGATCCTGCACGCCGTCGCTGCCGACACGCAATTCACGCTCTCCGGGCACGGCAACGGACATGGCCGTGGAATGGGCCAGTGGGGCGCTTACGGCTACGCCAAGAACGACGGCTGGTCCGGCGAGCGAATCCTCAGTCACTACTACGGCGGAACCGTCCTGGACTCGATGCCGCCTGCCCAGATGAGTGTGCGGCTCACGGCCCAGGACAACTCGACGCTCGACGTCTACTCCGACGCCGGCCTCGTGGTCAACGGTCAGCGCACCGCGCCCGGCGAGGCTGCCCATCTCACTGCACTGCCCGGTGGCGGTGCGCAGGTAGTGGTCACCAGCGGGTGTGGTGGCGGGGTTGTCTGGGAAGCGGTCACCGACCATCCGTGGGTGGACCCGGTGGACCTCGGTCCTGATCGACCCGCCGACCAGTTCCTGAAGCTGTGCAACAACGACGCGCCCTATCGAGGCGCCCTCGGCGTAGTGCTCGACAACGGCTCGGCTCGGACAGTCAATCTCCTCGACATGGAGGACTACCTGCTCGGCGTGGTGCCGGTCGAAGCGAAGGCCGAATGGGCCGATTCCGGTGGGGCCGAAGCGCTACGGGCGCAAGCCGTGGCAGCACGCTCGTACGCTGCGACCGAGCATCGCAGCTCGTACGCCGACACCTGCGACACTCAGGACTGCCAGGTCTACGGCGGAGCGGGCAAGGAAGATCCCCGCACCACCGAAGCCGTCCGGTCCACCGCCGGCGCCGTTCTGTCGCGTGACGGCAAGATCGTTGCCACCGAATTCTCCTCGTCCACAGGAGGTTACAGCTCCGGCGGTGAATTCCCGGCCGTCGAGGATCTCGGTGACGCCCTTTCTCCGAATCATGACTGGACAGTGAATCTGACCGCAGGGCAGATTGCGGACGCCTTCGATGTGGGTGAGCTGCAATCGCTCAAGATCCTCTCGCGCAACGGATTCGGTACCGACGGCGGGCGAGTGACGGCAGTCGAGGTAGTCGGAACAGATGCAACTGTTGGCGCCACCGGAATTCAGTTCCGCCAGAAACTCGGCCTGAAATCCGACTGGTTCACCATCGGTGACGGTGCGGGTGTGGTAGTGGCACCGGATTCGGAATCGACAGTGCCGGAATCCAATTCGCCATCCGACGATCCATCGGGTACGGTTACGGAGACGCAGATCGAGAAGAAGTATCGGGAGCTCGGCGGTGAAAGCGGCTCTCTCGGTGCTCCTGCCGGCCCGGAGATGCAGTTGCCCTCCGAAGCAGGCACTTTCCGTGTCTACGAAAACGGAACCATCATCTGGACAAAGGTTTTGGGCGCGCAGGTAGTTGATGCCAACGTGCTCCGCGAGTGGATACCGACGGGCGGAAGCTAGGGGAAGGTCGGTCGGTAGCGACTCGCACGTATCGACTCTGAAGGGTCTCTGCCGTAACCCGGCGGAGGCCCTTCAGGTCGTTCAGGGTTCGTTGGTTGTCGGTCAGATGGTCGGGGCGTCGCCGAGCAGGCGGTACTCGAGCCACAACTCCGCACGTTCCGTGGGGGAGCCGAGGTCGAGCTGGAGAAGGCTCTCGATCCGAGCGAGTCTGCTGCGCAACGTATGCCGATGAATATTCAGCGCTGTGGCTGCGGCGTCGCCCACCCCGTTGTGTGCCAACCACATGGCCAAGGTCCGGTAGAGATCGCTACCGCCCTTCGCTTCCAGAAGCGGGCGCAAGTGTGCCGCCGCGAATGCCGTCGAGCGATCCTGGTCGAGAAATGCGGACAATCCGCTCTCCGAGAGTTCGGCGAACCGCATCGAAGGCAGGTTGCGGGCACCGGCCTCGGCTGCTGCCTGCGCGGCTTGGCGTCTGGCGCGCGAGAGATCGTCCCACCACAGCATGTCCGACACGCCGACGGTGACGTCGATTTCGTTGACACGGGCGAGGATTCGCCCGCTGTCGGTAGCCGAGACGACGGCAATCAGTGCACCGTCGGTGATGCCGAACGCCAGATCGCGGCTGAGACCATCGAGCAGTGAGACGGACACGCTCTCGAGCAGGCCACTCGGGCCCGCTACGTGGAAGACCTGGAAAGGCTCGACCGGAAATCCTCCCCACAGTTCCCCGGAGATGTTGCGGGCGAGCGCATTCTGTCCCTCGAACAGCTGATGCATCGCAACGGTACGAAGGTGGTTCATCGTCAGCTGTGCGTCTCGGGTTCGAGCCGTCATCAACGTGAGCAGAGACGCGGCTGCGATGACGATGCCCTGATTCAGTGAACCGACGGCGCCGGGGCAGCCGGCGACGAGGTACCCCATCAGCTTTCCCCTCGACGTCAGCAGCGGATGGGAGATGACGTCCTCGTTCTCACTCGTGAGGAAACTGACTTCCATCGGGCGGGCGTCGCGCTCGGGGGCAGTTCGCTCGATTCCGGCGGCCGCGGCGGTGTGTGAGATCTCGACGGTATGTCCGGCCGAGTCCAGCAGAGCCGCCCATCCGCCGATCAATTCCGCCACCCGTCGTACGACTGCCCGGGTGCCGTTGACCGTCACCGCAGCTTGAAGCAGTCGCCGCAGGCTCTGGTAATTGCTGCGCAGCGCTTTCATGTCGTCGTCGGATTGCGCCTTCGACACCGCTTTGGTCAGGGCGATGAAAGGTGTTCGCAATGGGACGTCGAGAAGGGGCACACTGAAACGGGTGGCCGCATCCACCAGAGTCTGTGGCGCCTGCTCGTATCCGAGGCCGGTTCCGAAACCGATTCCGGCAATTCCGGCCGCCACCAGGGTCCGTACGAATCGGGTCGTTTCCGCGGCCGTCGTCGGTAGTGACACCCCGGTGATGAGTAGTAGTTCACCGCCGTCGAGGAAGGGCGTCGGGTCGGGAAGTTCGGAGACATGTGCCCAGGTCAGGGTGCGATCGAGCTGGTCGTGCCCAGCCAGGACGCGAAGGCCGAACTGTTCGGTCGCACAAAGCTGGCGGAGCGTGATGGGCATGAGTCCAGTCTGACACCTCGAACTCGCCACTTTGTAGTGCCTGCGGTCACGTTTGTACAAAGTGGAGCCTGACGCGAGCTTGCCGAAGGTCCGACACTGGCGCTATCGAAAATGCGCTCCGGATAGAGCGCCACCGAGATCCACGTTCCGAACAGCCCACAAGGAGTACTGATGTCCAGTACAGACCAGCCGGCACTTCAGCACACGCTGAAGAAGCGGCATCTGTCGATGATTGCGATCGCAGGCGTCATCGGCGCCGGACTGTTCGTCGGCTCCGGTGTGGCGATCCAGGAGACGGGACCCGGTGTCCTGATTTCCTACGCGCTTGCCGGCGTCGTCGTCATCCTCGTGATGCGCATGCTCGGTGAGATGTCGGCAGCGTCGCCGGAAACCGGCTCGTTCTCCTCGTACGCCGACAAGGCCATCGGCCGCTGGGCGGGCTTCTCGATCGGCTGGCTGTACGCCTGGTTCTGGATCATCGTGCTCGGCATCGAGGCCACCGCCGGTGCCCTCATCATGAATCGCTGGGTTCCGGGGGTTCCCCAGTGGACCTGGGCATTGATTCTGATGATCGTGCTGACGCTGACCAACATCATCTCGGTCAAGTCGTTCGGCGAGTTCGAGTTCTGGTTCGCCTCCATCAAGGTCGTCGCCATCATCGCGTTCCTCGGCATGGGCATCGTGGCGATCTGCGGATGGATGCCCGGCGTCGAAGCACCCGGAATGACAAACCTGACCGGTCACGGCGGCTTCCTGCCGAACGGAACAGGAGCGATGCTCGCCGCAGTCCTTGTGGTCGTGTTCTCGTTCTTCGGGGCCGAAATCGCCACGATCGCCGCCGGTGAATCGGCCAACCCGCTCGAAGCTGTTCGCGCAGCCGTCAAATCCGTCGTCTGGCGAATTCTCATCTTCTACATCGGCTCGATCGCGGTGGTCGTCACCCTGCTTCCCTGGGACAGCGCGTCGGTTGCACTCAGCCCGTACGTCGCCGTCATGGACTCCTACGGCATTCCGGCCGCGGGCAACATCATGGACGTCGTCGTCCTCACGTCGGTTCTGTCCTGCCTCAACTCGGGTCTCTACACCGCGAGCCGCATGATCTTCTCCCTCGCCGGCCGCGGCGACGCCCCCAAGTCGCTCTCACGTATCGAGAAGACCGGCGTCCCGATGCGCGCTGTCCTGGTCTCGACGATCGTCGGCTTCCTCACCGTCGGCATGAACTACCTCTCCCCGGACAAGGTCTTCCTGTTCCTGGTCAACTCCTCCGGTGCGATCGCGCTGTTCGTCTGGCTGGTCATCTCGGTGTCCCAGCTGCGCACCCGCCGCAAGCTCGAAGCTTCGGGCCAGGAGCTGGAACTCAAGATGTGGTTCTTCCCGTACCTGACCTACGCCACGATCGCCGCCATCATCGCGCTCTGCATCGGAATGCTCACCCTGGACTCGACGCGCAGCCAGATGATCGTGTCCCTGGGACTTGCAGCGATCCTCGTGGGTATCGGGCTCTACCGCTACCGGAACCACAAAGACACCGACACCGACGCCGAGGTCGTGCCCGTCGCCGAGAGCGCTCCCACACCCTGACACCAACGTCCCCATCTGCGAGATACTTCGATGTCCTAGTATCGGCCACGGACAGAGAAATCGACGTGAGCACAGCAGATGGGGACAATCATGACCACACCCGAACCGATCGTCATCGTCGACGGGGCCAGGACCCCCGTCGGTAGCTTCGGCGGCGTCTTCAAGGACGTACCCGCACACGAGCTGGGCGCCGCAGCAGCCAAGGCCGCGCTGAGCCGCGCCGGCGTTGCGCCCGAAGACATCGACGAGGTCGTCATGGGCTGCATCGGCCAGGTCGGCCCGGACGCCTACAACGCACGCCGCGTCGGCATCGCCGCCGGACTGCCCGAGAACGTCCCCGCCTACACCGTCAACCGCCTCTGTGGCAGCGGCCTGCAGGCTGTGTGGTCTGCGGCGATGCAGATGCGATGGGGCGCAGCTGCCATCACGCTCGCTGGCGGTGACGAGAGCATGTCTCGCATGCCCTTCTACGACTTCGCCGCCCGCTCGGGCTACAAGCTCGGCGATCGCAGCCTCGTCGACGGCACCGTCGCGATGCTCACCGACCCGTTCAGCAAGGCTCACATGGGCCGCACTGCCGAAGCCGTCGCCCGTAAGTACGGCGTCAGTCGCGAGCAGCAGGACGAGTTCGCCGTCGAATCTCAGCGCCGCGCCGCTACCGACGCAGCGAAGGCGGCATTCGCCGAGGAAATCACTCCCGTCGAGACCGGTGGTCGGCGCTCCGTCACCGTCACCGAGGACGAGCATCCCAAGCCCGGAACCACCGTCGAAACCCTCGCCAAGCTGCGCCCCGCATTCGAAGAGGGCGGATCCGTCACCGCCGGTAACGCGTCGGGCATCAACGACGGCGCCGGCGCACTCGTCCTCGCGACGGGCACCGAGGCAGCCAAGCGCGGTCTCACCGGACTGGTCACGCTCGAAACCGTCACGACGGCAGCCATGGAGCCCGGCCTGATGGGCTACGCTCCCGTGCTCGCTCTCGAAAAGCTCTTTGCACAAACAGGATTGAAGCCTTCCGACATCGGCACCGCCGAGGTCAACGAGGCGTTCGCTTCGCAGGCCATCGCCGTCATCCGTGACAGTGGCCTGGATCCGGAGAAGACCAACCCGTACGGCGGAGCGATCGCCCTCGGACACCCGGTCGGCGCCACCGGAGCCATCCTGACCCTGCGTGCGGCCCGCGACATGGTCCGCCGCGACCTCGAATTCGGCATCGTCACCATGTGCATCGGCGGCGGTCAGGCACTCGCTGCCCTGCTGAAGCGGGTCTGATCATGGCGACCAAGCGCAAGCCGTCGTGGCACGACGACGAGATCACCGCAGTAGCCGAACTGGCCCGTGGTTTCTTCGATCGTGAACTGATCGCCAAGCGTGAGCAGTGGGACGCTCAGCATCGCGTCGACCGGTCCGTGTGGCTCGAAGCCGGCAAGCTCGGCCTGCTGTGCTGCTCGATTCCCGAGGAATACGGCGGGGGCGGTGGAACTTTCGCGCACGATCTCGCTGTCTTCGAGGCGCAGGGCTACTGCGGTGACTATGCGCTCGGTAACTCCGTGCACAGTGGCATCGTCGCCCACTACGTGCTCGAATACGGAAGCGAAGAGCAGAAGAAGGCCTGGCTGCCAGGTATGGCGACGGGCGAAATCCTCGGCGCCATCGGAATGACCGAGCCAGGAACAGGTTCCGACCTCAAGGCAATCACCACCTCCGCGATCCGTGACGGTGACCACTACGTCGTGAACGGGTCGAAGACCTTCATCACCAACGGTGGCAGCGCAGACATGATCGTGCTTGCCGTCAAGACCGACCCCAAGGCGGGCGCCAAGGGTGTCTCGCTCCTGATTGTGGATCTTCGTGACTGCGAAGGCTTTGCGGTCGGCCGCGTGCTCGACAAGGTCGGTCAGCACGGCGCCGATACGTCGGAGCTGTCCTTCACCGACGTTCGCGTTCCCGTCTCGAACCTCCTCGGTGAGTCCGAGGGGCTCGGCTTCGGTCAGTTGATGGCGCAGCTGGTGCAGGAACGCCTCATCATCGGCGCGCAGGCCATCGGCACCATCGAGCGTGCAGTCGAGGAGACCGTCGCATACACCAAGGCGCGTCAAGCGTTCGGGCACAGCCTCTTCGAGTTCCAGAACACCGCCTTCGAGCTGGCCGAGTGCCAGACGATCGCACGCACCTGCCGTGTCTTCCTCGACAACTGCATCGAGGATCACCTCAACGGCGAGCTGGACGGCGCAGACGCCGCGATGGTCAAGTACTGGCTCACCGAGCAGCAATGCGCCGTCGTCGACCGGTGCGTGCAGCTCTACGGCGGATATGGCTACATGCGTGAATACCCGATCGCGCGCATGTACGAGGACTCCCGCGTCCAGAAGATCTACGCCGGCGCCAACGAAGTGATGAAGGGCATCATCGCGAAGAGTCTTTGATCACCGGCGTCGAAAACCATTGACACCGACCAGGCACCCACCGAGCATTTCGGTGGGTGCCTTTGTGTGTGCCCACAAGCGGTATCGAGCTGTTCGGAAGGCAAACACTAATGAGCTTCACCATCGACGTCGGGTCGGCACGCGTCACCCAACTGACAGAGCTGGCGCACTGGCCGTTTCCGCCGCGAGAGCTCTTTCCCCAGGCGAGTGAGGCGGAGATAGAGGAAGCGTCGGCGCGGCTGACACCGGAGTTCTTCGACGAGGGTAGTGGTGACCTCGTGCTTGCCATCCACACCTACCTGGTGGAGATCGGCGGCAAGGCCGTCGTCGTCGACACCGGCAACGGCAACAGCAAGCACCGGCCGAACCTCTTGCCGCATCACATGTTCGGTACCGACTACCTCTCACGCTTCGCAGCCACCGGTGTGTCAGTCGACGACGTCGATCTGGTGGTCAGCACACATCTGCACCCCGACCACTGTGGCTGGAACACCGCCCTCGACGCCGAAACCTGGCGGCCTACCTTCCCCCGCGCGACCTACATTTTCGATCGCACCGAACTGGCCGCGCTCCAACAACTCGCCGCCGACGGTCCACACGAAGGAGTGGTCTCGGATCTGGCGCAGACCTTCGAGGACAGCGTCCGTCCCGTTCTGGACGGGGCGAAGTGGGAGGCGGTCGACGACGGCCACGTCCTGGCCGAGTCCGAAGGCACACGCGTCGTCGTTCGCAGCGCGCCCGGCCACACGCCGGGTCACATCGTGATCGAGATCCGCACTGCCGACGGCGGCGCCGTCATCGCCGGCGACGTGATCCACCATCCGATCCAGTTTCTGTACCCGGACCTCAGCCAGGGCGGCGACGCGGATCCCGAGATCGCCAGGGTCACCCGCCGCGAACTTCTCGAACGCTGCGCGTCGGAGGGACTGCTTCTACTTCCCGCACACTTCCCCGTCGACGAACCGATCGTGATCGAATTCGATTCGAGCGGTGCACCTCGTGCTTCCGGTCTGATCGGTCTTGCAACGTCCTGACTTGCCGCATCGTCCCTGGTGACGCATCCAACCCTCGGCGTCCGAACAGGTCCGATACCCTGGTTCATCGTGACCGCTGCAAATTCAGAGACCGCCCGTGCCCAGTACGACCTGATCGTCGTCGGTTCGGGATTCTTCGGGCTGACCATCGCCGAGCGTGCCGCTACCCAGCTGGGTAAGCGCGTGCTGGTGTTGGATCGCCGTCACCACCTGGGGGGGAACGCATACTCGGAGGCAGAGCCGGAGACCGGCATCGAGGTCCACAAGTACGGTGCCCACCTGTTCCACACCTCGAACAAGAAGGTCTGGGACTACGTCACCCAGTTCACGGAGTTCACGAACTACCAGCACCGTGTCTTCGCGCTGCACAAGGGACAGGCGTATCAGTTCCCAATGGGACTCGGTCTCGTGTCGCAGTTCTTCGGTCGGTACTTCACTCCCGAAGAAGCACGCGCCCTCATCGCCGAACAGTCCAGCGAGATCGATTCGAAGGACGCCTCCAATCTCGAAGAGAAGGCGATCTCCCTGATCGGACGCCCGCTCTACGAAGCGTTCGTGCGTGACTACACAGCTAAGCAGTGGCAGACCGACCCCACCGAGTTGCCCGCCGCGAACATCAGCCGCCTGCCGGTCCGCTACAACTTCGACAACCGCTACTTCAACGACACGTACGAGGGCCTGCCTGTCGACGGCTACACGGCGTGGCTCGAGAACATGGCGAAGGATCCGAAGATCGAGGTCCGCCTCGACACCGATTACTTCGACGTCCGCGACGAACTGCGCACCGCCAGCCCCGACGCCCCTGTCATCTACACGGGCCCGCTCGACCGCTACTTCGACTACTCCGAAGGTGCACTGGGATGGCGCACCCTCGATTTCGAGACCGAGGTTCTGCCCACCGGAGACTTCCAGGGCACCCCGGTCATGAACTACAACGACGCCGACGTGCCGTTCACCCGTATCCACGAGTTCCGTCACTTCCATCCGGAGCGCGAGTACCCGACCGACAAGACCGTCATCATGCGTGAGTTCTCACGTGCCGCGGAGGCGAAGGACGAGCCGTACTACCCGATCAACACTCCCGAGGATCGCGAGAAGCTCTCCGCGTACCGCTCACGCGCCAAGAAGGAGACCGTGGAGAACAAGGTCCTCTTCGGTGGGCGTCTCGGCACCTACCAGTACCTGGACATGCACATGGCGATCGCCAGCGCGCTGACGATGTTCGAGAACACCCTGCGCCCGCATCTCGAAACGGGTGCGGAATTGGCAGGGGAGAGCGAATGAACGCACGTCATCTACTCGAAGGCGAAGATGCCGTCAGCGGCGACGAGGTGACCTACCTCGGCAAGTCCCTGCTTCAGCGGATCATCCTGCCCCGCGCCGGTGAGCCGCTCGACGTCCGCACGTTGTACTTGGAAGAGTCCTGGTCCAACAGTCGGCGGGCGCACTCGACCTCGCGCACGTCGGTAGCGCTCGGCGCCGAGACCGAGGTCTCGTTCGCCACGTACTTCAACGCGTTCCCTGCCAGCTACTGGCGTCGATGGTCCATCCTGAAATCGGTGGTCCTTCGTCTCGAGCTGTCCGGCCACGGCCGCGTCGACATCTACCGTTCCAAGGCGGATTCCTCGCGAATTCACGTGGAAGGCAAGGAATTTGCCGACGGCGATGCCGCGGTCGAGTTCGAGGTGGAACTGGCGCCGTTCGAGGACGGTGGCTGGATCTGGTTTGACATCACCACCGATACGGCAGTGGTCGTCGAGAGCGGCGGCTGGTACGCGCCCGTCGAGGCTCCCGGCGAAGCGACTGTCGCCGTTGGTATTCCGACGTTCAACCGTCCGACCGACGCGGTCAAGGCGCTTGCTGCACTGGCTTCGGATCCGCTGGTGTCGGACGTGATCAAGGCCGTCATCATGCCGGATCAGGGCACCCGCAAGGTGCGTGACGAACCCGGATTCGCCGAAGCTGCTGCAGCGCTCGGTGATCGGCTCGCCATTCACGATCAGGGCAACCTCGGCGGCTCGGGCGGATACAGCCGAATCATGTACGAGGCACTCAAGACGACGCAGTGCCAGCACATCCTGTTCATGGACGATGACATCGAGATCGAACCGGACTCGATTCTGCGTGCGCTTTCGTTCTCGCGTTTCGCGAAGTCGCCGATGCTGGTGGGTGGGCAGATGCTCAACCTGCAGGAACGAAGCCACCTCCACGTGATGGGTGAAGTGGTCGACCGCGGCATCTTCATGTGGACCGCGGCACCGAACGTCGAATACGACCACGATTTCTCGAAGAAGCCGCTGCGCGAATCGAAACTCCTGCACCGCCGCATCGACGTCGACTTCAACGGCTGGTGGATGTGCATGATCCCGCGCCAGGTCGCCGAAGAAATCAAGCAGCCGCTACCGCTTTTCATCAAGTGGGACGACTGCGAATACGGTTTGCGCGCAAAGAAAGCCGGATACCCGACCGTCACTCTGCCCGGTGCCGCGATCTGGCACATGGCGTGGAGCGACAAGGACGACGCCATCGACTGGCAGGCGTACTTCCACCTCCGTAACCGTCTGGTGGTGGCCGCGCTCCACATGCCGGGCAACGGCCGTGGCCTCGTGGTCAACACGGTGAAGGCAACGCTCAAGCACCTGCTGTGCCTCGAGTACTCCACCGTCGCGATCCAGAACAAGGCCATCGCGGACTTCCTCGCCGGACCGGAACACATCGCGAACATGCTGCCGACGGCACTCGGTGAGGTCCACGCCCAGCGCAAGGAATTCTCCGACGCCGTCGTACTGCCGTCGTCGACTGCGTTGCCGCTGCCCTCCGGTGCGGATGTCGGAGACGTGAGCCTGCCGCTGTCGACCGTCGCGAAGATCACCCGGGTCCTCAGGGCCGGAGTGCACAACGTGAAGCCGGCCAAGCCGGAACACCTCGAGCGCCCTCAGCTCAATGTTCCGACCATCGACGCCCGTTGGTTCCTGCTCTCGCAGGTCGACGGCGTCACCGTCACCACGGCCGACGGTCGCGGCGTCGTCTACCGCAAGCGAAACCCGAAACTCGCGCTCGAACTGCTCAAGGAAGCAACACGGTTGCGCCGCGAACTCGCCGCCCGTTTCCCCGAGCTCAAGAAGCAGTACCAGGACGCCGTTCCTTCACTGACCAGCACGGAAAGGTGGGAACGTGTCTTCGGCATCTCCTGAAGTACAGATTCTGGCCGGGATTCAGTCGACCGTCGGGCAGCTGCCGGGAGCCGTCAAGGTCGCCCGCGGTATGTCTCACTTCGGTGAGCACTCCCTCGGGTGGATCGCGATCGCTGCCGTCGGAGCTGCTGTGGACAAGCCGCGTCGACGGGAATGGGCCGGAGCAGCCGTCGGAGCATTCGGTGCACACGCCGCCTCCGTGGTGATCAAACGGGTGGTCAGGCGCAAGCGACCTTCCGATCCTTCGGTGCAGGTCAACGTCTCGACACCGAGCAAGCTCAGCTTCCCGTCATCACACGCGACGTCGACGACGGCGGCGGCTGTGCTGATCGGTCGGCTCACCGGGCTACCCTTACCGGCGTTGCTGGTGCCCCCGATGATGCTCTCGCGTCTGGTCCTGGGAGTTCACTACCCGACCGACGTACTCGCCGGAGCGGCACTGGGAGCCGCATCCGCGGCGGTAGTTCGCCGGGTCGAAGAAGCCAGAGCCGAACAGAAATGTGGAGATAAATGAGCGAGGAACCGGCTACGGTCAGCGGACCCCCGAAGTCCCTGCCCGCCGGCATCGTCAAGGCGCTTCGCCCACGTCAGTGGGTCAAGAACGTCCTTGTACTGGCAGCGCCCATCGCGGCCGGAACCGCCACCGAAGCCGACGTGCTGTTGCCCGTCGCGCTGGCGTTCGTCGTGTTCTGTATGGCGGCATCAGGCATCTATCTCGTCAACGACGCGATGGATGTCGAAGCCGACCGTGCTCACCCCACGAAGCGATTCCGTCCCATCGCGGCCGGCGTTCTACCCGTCAACATCGCCTACGGCATGGCAGTCGTGCTGCTTGCCGGTGCGATCGGGCTGTCCTTCCTGGCCAACTGGCAACTCGCCGTGGTCATGGGCGTGTACATCGTCATCCAGCTCGCCTACTGCTTCGGTCTCAAGCATCAGGCCGTCATCGACATCTGCATCGTCTCGTCCGGCTTCCTGCTTCGAGCGATCGCCGGTGGCGTTGCCGCCGAGATCGATCTCTCGCAGTGGTTCCTGCTGATGATGGCGTTCGGCTCACTCTTCATGGCGGCAGGCAAGCGCTACGCCGAATTGCAGTTGGCCGAGAAGACCGGCGCCAAGATCCGTAAGTCCCTCGAGAGCTACACGATGACGTACCTGCGTTTCGTGTGGACGATGGCAGCGACGACGCTGGTCCTCTGCTACGGACTGTGGGCGTTCCAGCAGGACGCCATCAAGGGCACCAACTGGTACGCCATCTCGATGGTGCCGTTCACCATCGCGGTGCTGCGATACGCGGTGGACGTCGACGGCGGCGAAGCCGGAGAGCCTGAGGAGATCGCGCTCGGTGACCGGGTGCTGCAACTCCTCGCGATTGCGTGGATCGGAGTAGTGGGTGTCGCTGTCTACCTCGTCTGAGCCACGCACCGAGGCCGACCCGCACGTCGACACTGCGGCGAATCGCACCACCCTCAGTCGAGGAGTTTTTCTCGGCGGGGTGGTGCTTGCTGCTGCCCTCATGTTCTGGGGTGCGTGGGAGCGTCGCTGGATCGCCGACGACGGACTCATCGTCTTGCGAACCGTCCGCAACCTGCTCGCGGGGAACGGCCCGGTCTTCAACGCGGGTGAGCGTGTCGAGGCGAACACGAGTACCGCGTGGACGTACATCGTCTACGCGTTCAGTTGGCTCACGCAGATCCGTCTCGAATACGTTGTTCTGACGATCGCGCTCGTACTCTCGACTGCTGCCGTCGTGTTGGCGATGCTCGGCACCGGTCGTCTGTACCGCGGCGTTCGGCCGTCGGCGGGCGGAACGATCCTGCTGGTACCGGCGGGTGTTCTCGTCTACATCGCGGTTCCGCCTGCGCGAGATTTCGCCACTTCCGGGCTCGAGACATGCTTGGTGATCTTCTGGATCGCGCTCCTGTGGGTACTGCTCGTTCGGTGGGCGCAGGCGTCGACGCCGTCCACGGCGTCGATCCTGACTCTCTCGTTCGTGGCCGGACTCGGACCACTGGTTCGACCCGAGATGGCGATTCCCGGTGCTGCCGCGTTGATGATGATCGTTCTCTCCGCAGGCCTGACCTGGAAGATTCGCACACTGATCGTCGTCGTCGCCGGACTTGTCCCGGTGGCCTATCAGATCTGGCGAATGGGCTACTACGCCTTGCCATACCCGAACACCGCGGTGTCGAAGGACGCCGGTGGCGCGAAGTGGGCGCAGGGTTTTGCGTACCTGTGGAACCTCGTCGGGCCGTACCTGCTCTGGTTACCGTTGCTGTTCCTGCTCATCGGTGCGCTGCTGCTCGTGTGGCGAAGCCGAGCGGACACACCTACCGCTACCGCAGATCAACCCGCACGCCCGCTGTGGCAGCGCTTTCAGCAGTTTCTGCGCACGCCGCGGGCGATTGTCACCTTCATTCTCGGCAGTGGGCTGATCCTCGGGATCTACTCTCTGCGCGTCGGCGGCGACTTCATGCACGGCCGCGTCCTGTTGCCGGTGCTGTTCTGCCTGCTCATCCCGGTGGCGGTCATTCCGTTGCGGGTGCCGGCGCGGGCAGCGTTCGGAAGTAATCGCGACACCGCGATCTTCGGAGTCTCGGCGGTGCTGTGGATCGGCACGATCATCTGGGCCTTCTTCGCCGCGAACACGACGGGTATGCCCGAAGGATCCGTGGTGGGTCGCTCGGGAATCGTCGACGAGCGAGCGTTCTACGCACTCAACACCGGTCACAAGCATCCGATCCTGGCCGAGGACTACCTCGACTATCCGCGAATGCGTGCCATGGTCGAGACCATCGCGCGGACTCCGGAGGGTGGGCTGCTGCTGCCGTCCGCGAGCTACGACTCCTGGTTCGTCGTCCCACCACCCGGACCGATCGAAGAGCCGGCCGAGCACGTCGTCTTCTTCCTCAACCTCGGAATGACGAGCATGAACGTCGGCCTCGACGTTCGGGTGCTCGATCAGATGGGGCTGGCGTATCCCCTGGCAGCTCACACCGAGCGACTCGAGGACGGCCGGATCGGGCACGACAAGAATCTCTATCCGGACTGGGTGGTCGCGGACACGGGAATGATCGACGTTCGACCGTGGCTGCCGTTCTTCCTCGACGAAGACTGGGTTGCGGACGCAAAGCTGGCCATCACCTGCCCGGAAACTCAGGAGCTGCTCACGTCGTACCGCTCCGAGCTGACCTGGGCCAGATTCAAACAGAACTTCCAGCAGGCATTCGACTTCGCGAAGTACCGATTCGACCGGGTTCCGGCCTACGAATTGGAACGCTGCGGTCTCGTTCCACCGGAGTCACCCAGGTGATGTGATCAGCATCACCGACTGTTGAGGGTTTGAATATTTCGATTCAGTAACACCGAATTGATTGGCCACGATGTACTCGAAGACGATTCACCTAACCTGAATCACCCCCGAGGGGTGATGACGGTGTTGCTCGCGGATTGGGACGTAACGGTCCACCTATTTGTCACAGCTGAACCTGTGACATAAAGTCCAGCGAGCGCAGTGTGACTTGGAAGAGGTCCGCTGCCGACCCGAACTCGTTCGGGCTGGCAGAAAAGCCTGTTCCCCGACGGAATCCGCCGGAACCACTCCACCGAGTGGGTTCCGCAGACGAAGAGAGAGAGCAGTATCCATGCGTTTTGCCAGAAAGAGGCTGACCCAGCGCCTCAAGCACCGAGCGTTGGCCATCGGTGCCGCAGCACTTGTGCTCCCCCTTGCTGCAGGAGTTGCCGGTAGTGCTGTCGCCTCTGCTGCGCCTGCGCACACTGCTCCCAGCCACACCGCCCCCTCCGGCGGATACGACGAGCTGTGGGTGCCCTCCTCGATGGGCAACATCAAGGTCCAGGTCCAGTGGGCCGCTCGCGGCGGAAACGCTGCCCTCTACCTCCTCGACGGCCTGCGTGCGCGTAACGACGCCAACGCTTGGAGCTTCGAGACCAATGCGATGGACCAGTACCGCAACGACAACATCACCCTCGTGATGCCCGTCGGCGGCGAGTCCAGCTTCTACAGCGACTGGTATGCACCGTCGAACTTCAACGGCCAGCAGATCACGTACAAGTGGGAAACCTTCCTCACCGAAGAACTGCCCAACTTCCTCGCGAACTACGGCGTCTCGCCCACCAACAACGCGGTCCTCGGCCTCTCGATGGGTGGCAGCGCTGCTCTGACGCTGGCTGCTTACCACCGTGACCAGTTCAAGTTCGCCGGCTCGCTGTCGGGCTACCTGAACATCTCGGCTCCGGGCATGCGCGAGGCAATCCGCGTCGCAATGCTCGATGCCGGTCGCTTCAACGTCGACTCCATGTGGGGACCGCCGTGGAGCCCGTCCTGGCTGCGCAACGACCCGTTCGTCTTCGCACCGCGTCTGCAGGGCCTGTCGATGTACATCTCGTCGGCAAGCGGCCTGCCCGGTGAATACGACCACCCGCGCGCACCGATCGACTACTACAACACGGCTAACGGCATGGGCCTCGAGGCTCTCGCCCTGGTCAACACTCGTGCATTCCAGATCCGCATGAACTCGCTGGGTATCCCGGCCACCTACAGCTTCCCGTCCAACGGCACGCACTCGTGGCCGTACTGGTCGGCAGAGCTGTGGAAGGCTCGCGGCCAGATCCTCGACACCATGAACGCTTGGTGATCGTGCGCGATCCCGTGACCTAGTCACTTCACCAGTGCCGTTCCGGACTCCTCGAAGGAGAACCGGGACGGCACTTGTGTATTCAGGTGCTGCACAAGCGCCCGATGTCAGTAACAATTGCACCACCAGTAACAGCGCGGCTACCCCAAGCGGGGATCGTTTGCGTGTAGAAATAGTTTCAACGGGGGTCTGGCTGCTCAGGCGGCCACACGATCGACGCGCGGACCGAACGTAAGGAAAGAGAGTGAGCTCATGCGAGTAGGCCTTGCCACGGAGGACCGTCGCCGGTCCCGGGCAACCTTCCGGACAAAGGTCGTCGGCGCACTGGCAGCGATGCTGGTTCTGCCGATCGCCGCGGGCTTGACGACGGCCGGAACCGCGGCAGCCGCGCCGGCACCTGCTCAGGCCGCACCGGCCGCCACCCAGAACCCCACCGGAGCAGCGGTCACGAAGGTCGACTGGCTCAGCGAGCGTCGCGTCGCGCTGTGGGTGAACTCTCCCGCGATGGGCACCCCGATTCAGGTGCAGATCCTCTTGGCCCGCGATTGGAACGTCAATCCGTCGGCCAGCTTCCCCTCGGTCTGGATGCTCGACGGTCTTCGCGCGACCGACAACGAGAACGCCTGGACCTACGAGACCGACGCCGAGTCCTTCTACGCGGACAAGAACGTCAACGTCATCCTCCCGGTCGGCGGTCAGTCCAGCTTCTACTCCGACTGGCTCCAGCCCGACAACGGCAAGAACTACCAGTGGGAGACGTTCCTGACCAAGGAACTGCCCCCCATCCTCGAAAAGGACTGGCGGACCACGCAGACACGCGGTGTCGTCGGTCTGTCGATGGGCGGTACGTCCGCCATGTTCCTCACGGCGCGCAACCCCGGCTTCTTCAAGTTCGCCGCTTCGCTCTCCGGCATCCTCACCACCACCTCGCTCGGCATGCCTCAGGCAATCCAGTTCGCGATGACCGACGCCGGTGGATACAACTCCGCCGCGATGTGGGGGCCGCCGTCCAACCCGCAGTGGGCTGCACACGATCCGTACGCGCTCGCCGAGAAGCTCAAGGGCGTCAGCCTGTACGTCTCGAGTGGTAGCGGTACGACCGGCCCGTACGACCAGCCGTCGGGAATTCCCGGCGTGAGCACCAACTACGCAGGCATGGGCCTCGAGATCCTCGCTCGCCTGACCTCGCAGACCTTCGCGACCAAGCTCAACCAGCTCGGCATCCCCGCGCAGGTCAACTACCGCCCGTCCGGAACCCACTCGTGGCCGTACTGGCAGTTCGAGCTTCATCAGCTGTGGCCGCAGTTGGCCAACGCCATCGGCGTCGAGGTCGAGAAGCCGGCTTGCGGCACTTCGGGTGAGATCGGTGCGACGGCCGCAGCCAACGGCTGGATCGGTGACTGCATCACCCCCGAGTACAGCGTCGCGGGTGGCCTGGCACAGGACTTCCGCAACGGTCGCATCTACTTCACCAGTGGAACGGGCGCCCAGCCCGTCGCCGGTCGTATCGCCGGCGCGTACATGAACACCGGAGCAGCGGCCGGCCCGCTCGGCTTCCCGCGTACCCCCGAACTCGGTACCCCCGACGGACGCGGACGCTTCAACCACTTCCAGAACGGCTCCATCTACTGGACCCCGCAGACCGGCGCTCACCCCGTCAGCGGTGACATCCTCGCCGAGTGGTCCGCACAGGGTTGGGAAGGTGGCCCGCTCGGCTACCCGACTGCCGACGAGATCGCGACCCCCGGCAAGCCGGGCAAGGTCCAGGGATTCGAGATCGGCGCAATGTACAGCAGCGCCAATGGAACTCACGCGGTTCTCGGAATGATCATGGGCAAGTACGGCGAACTCGGCTGGGAAAACGGCTGGCTCGGATTCCCGAAGTCGAACGAGGTTCCGATCAAGGACAACGGACGCTTCACCGAGTTCGAGGGCGGCAACATCTACTGGAGCCCCGGCACCGGTGCATGGTCCGTCGAGAACGGTCCGCTGTTCGACGGTTGGAAGAGCGTCGGATACGAAGGTGGACGACTCGGATTCCCGATCAGTGACAAGTTCGACATTCCCGGTGGTGTCCAGCAGAACTTCCAGTTCGGCTACATCACGGTGATCGGTGACAAGACAGAAGTTCACTAACTCACAGTGGTGCACGACGGGCGGGCCCGATCACGGATCGGTGCCCGCCCGCGTGCGTTGCGTAACCTGTTGATGGACTTTCGACTGAAGGCAAGGACGGACATTGATGTCGCTTTTCTCGGGTAACCGAAACACTTGTGCACGCGCGATCGCGGTCGGCGCCCTGGCGCTCGCCACCGGTGGCGCGCTTGTCGCGTGCGGTAGTGACGACTCCACTGCAACCTCCAATCCGGTCACCACGACGTCCGCGGCGGCTTCGTCCTCGAGCGGTTCGGCATCTGCGTCCGCCTCTGCGACCACGACGGCGTCGGCTGCGCCCACCAGTCCGGGAGCCGCGGCCACCGCGCCGCCGGAGCAGCCGCAGAGCATCGAGGGCTTCCCGGGTCCCACAGTCGTCGAGGTCAGTCCCGAGGCACAGAAGTTCCTCGACGGACTGAAGGCGAAGGGCATCACCCCAGCCGGTGACGGAAGCATCGCCGTCAACACGGCCAATTACATCTGCGCTGCCGGTCCTCAGACCGACGACGAGGTCCTGACCTTCGTGACCGCCTTCGTCGGCCAGGAAGCGTCGGCGGAAGGCAAGCAGATCACTCCCGAGCAGGCAGGTGCGAACGCTCAGATCTACATCGACGTCGCCAACGCCACCTACTGCAAGTAGGCGCGGGTCATGGCGAGGTCTGGAAAGCGTCGTGGGTGCCTGATCCCGCTGCTGATCATTCTTGTGGTCGCAGCGGTCGTGATCGGCGGTTGGTACATCCTGGCCGGGCGGGTGCCTTCGCCGACTCCGATCCCGCCGAGCCCGGAGCCTCCGGTGTCTCAGCCGGCCAGTTGCCCCGATGTCCAGGTAGTAGCCATACCGGGTACGTGGGAGTCGAGCGCTACCGACGACCCGTACAACCCGACGGCCAATCCGGCGTCGTTGATGCTGAACGTGACCCGTCCTCTGCAGGAGAAGTTCGATACTTCACGGGCCGACGTCTACACCGTTCCGTATGTCGCACAGTTTTCGAATCCGGTTGCGATCCCGCCGGACGGACAGCAGTCCTACAACAACAGTCGGGCCGCGGGAACTGCTGCCACTAACGACTTTCTGATGAAGCGGCACGCCGAGTGCCCGCTCACGAGTTACGTCCTGACCGGATTTTCCCAGGGCGCGGTGATCGCGGGTGACGTCGCCGCGAGTATCGGCGACGGTACCGGCGCGGTGCCTGCCGATCTGGTTCTGGGCGTCGGCTTGATCGCCGACGGTCGGCGCGATCCGGCGTTCGGGAACACCGTTGGCCCGAGCGTTGCCGGTGTCGGCGCCGAGCTGTCGCTGAACGGGCTGAAGCTGCCCGGTCTCACGATGACCGGCCCGAGGCCCGGCGGGTTCGGTGACCTCAACGATCGGACCTATCAGATCTGCGCGCCGAGCGACGGTATCTGCGACGCGCCGGCAGCCGCTCTCAACCCGACCAACTGGCTGAGTTCGGCGCCGCGACTGCTCGAGTACTACAACAA
The DNA here is from genome assembly GCF_001682295.1 of Rhodococcus sp. 008. Lineage (NCBI taxonomy): Bacteria > Bacillati > Actinomycetota > Actinomycetes > Mycobacteriales > Nocardiaceae > Rhodococcus > Rhodococcus sp. 008. The sequence goes on from NZ_CP012749.1 coordinate 2,495,229, forward strand.
CCCTGTGCACGCGATGTACAACTCCTTCCAAGTCGATCCGAACGGCACGACGGCCACCCAATGGATGGCACAGTGGGCTGCGGAGAAGATCGACGCTGCACCGACGCCGCCCCACAGTTGAGTCACCGCCGCACTGTTGATTCGTCACAATCGGGCGTCTCGGGAGTTCGCTCGCGGGTAATCTGCTCGTTTGGTCCCGGTAGAGTGCTGCACGGTCCGGGGGCTTCCTCTACAGTGCTGTCACGTAAGTGACTGGCGAGTAGGTTCGATTTGTCCGAGTTTGTAGTTCGAGAACGACGTACGTGTCCATCACAGGAGATCGATATATGAGTTCCACCCACGGCAGCGATGCCCTACGCAAATTTCGGTTTGCGGCCGGTGGCGAGGGCAACGCCGAAGAGGGTGGTGCGCGACGCTTCGTCAAGCTCGCGCAGAAGGCCGAGGAACTCGGCTACGACTCGTTCATGATTCCGGATCACCTGGGTAATCAGGTCGGCCCGATCGCCGCTCTCGGAGCGCTCGCGGTGGCCACCGACAAGATTCGTATCGGCACCGCCGTGTTGGCCAACGGCTTCCGTCATCCTGCTGTGCTCGCGAAGGACGCGGCGACTATCGACGTGCTGTCCGGTGGTCGACTCGAACTCGGTATCGGTGCGGGCTGGATGAAGGAAGAGTTCGACAAGGGCGGCATCGCCTACGAAAGTCCGGGCGTTCGCATCGAGAAGCTCGAGGAGTCTCTGCAGATTCTCGACGTTCTTCTGCGCGGGCAGGAATGCACTTTCGAAGGCAAGCACTATCAGGTGCGCGGCCTCAAGGGCAGCCCGCGACCGCGGCAGGGCCCGCGGCCACCGATCATCGTGGGCGGCGGAGGCCCGAAGATGCTTGCTCTCGCGGCGAAGTACGCGGACATCATCTCGGTCGCCACACCGACGAACCGTGACGGGCGGCTTCTGCTCTCCGGAATCACGATGGAAAAGACCATCGAACGTGTCGAGCGGATCCGCGAAGCTGCCGGCGAGCGTTTCGATGAGATCGAACTCAACTGGACCATCACCATGATCATGATCACCGACGATCGAGAGCAGGCTGCCGAAATGGCAATCGCCGCTCTGGACCAAGGTTTTCCGCCGAACATCGAAGTGGATCGTAAGCTGAGCGTGGAGGAGCTGTTGAACTCTCCATACCTGGCTGTGGGCACTTTCGAGGAAATCGCAGACCAGATTCGACTGGTCCGCGAGAAGACGTCGATGTCGTACGTCGGGGTCTTCCCGACGCAGATGGAAGCGTTCGCCCCGATCATCCCGTTACTGGCGGGCGAGTAGGCCGGAGAATACGGACGATGCGAATCTGTAACATATCGATGGTTTGGGATCGATGAAGTGATTCAGGTGAGTTGCGCACAAAGTGCGATTCGATTGATCGAAGATGGACCCGAGAGAGCGAAGGAAGTCTGGGGCGCAGGCATGAAAGACAGTGCTTGTGTGATCGCTTCGGAGGAGATGGAATGAACGCGCTGTTCGATGGCTTTCTCGACGAGAAGGGCCAGATCCGCCTGCAACCAGGCTTCACGCTGGTCGACTACGTCGAGCAACACTCGCGTGTCAACGCGGACGAGCTCGCGTATCGGTACATCGACTACTCACGCGAGCGTGACGGTGAAGCCCTGGAGCTGACCTGGGAGCAGTTCGGTGTGCGTCTGCGCGCTGTTGCAGCCCGTCTGCAGCAGGTCACCAAGCGTGGCGACCGCGTCGCGATTCTTGCTCCGCAGGGACTCGACTACGTCATTTCGTTCTTCGCGGCCATTCAGGCCGGTTCCATCGCGGTGCCGCTCTTCGATCCGGACGAGCCCGGTCACACCGACCGTCTTCACGCTGTTCTCGGTGACTGCAAGCCGACTGCGATTCTGACTGCCGCATCGTCGGCGGCCGGTGTTCGCCAGTTGTTCCGCTCGCTTCCCGCTGCCGAGCGTCCGCGCATCATCGCCGTCGACGCGATTCCCGATACCGTCGGTGAAACGTGGGTTCGTCCCGACATCGAACTCGACGACATCGCGTACCTGCAGTACACCTCGGGTTCGACCCGAGTTCCCGCCGGCGTGGAGATCACCCATCGTGCTGTCGGAACGAACGCGCTCCAGATGGTCGACTCCATCGAACTCAACGAGGACTCACGCGGTGTCACGTGGCTGCCGCTGTTCCACGACATGGGCCTGCTGACGGTCATCCTGCCTGCTCTGGGCGGCAAGTACATCACCATCATGAGCCCGCGCGCTTTCGTGCAGCGGCCGTACCGGTGGATCAAGGAACTTGCTGCGGTTTCCGACGGCGCCGGCACCTTTGCTGCCGCTCCCAACTTCGCTTTCGAGCACGCTGCCGCGCGTGGCCTGCCGAAGGACGGCGAGACCCTGGACCTGAGCAACGTCATCGGTCTGATCAACGGCAGTGAGCCGGTCACGACGTCGTCGATGCGCAAGTTCAACGACGCTTTTGCTCAGTACGGTCTGCCCAAGACTGCGATCAAGCCGTCGTACGGCATGGCCGAGGCGACGCTCTTCGTCTCCTCGACCAAGCATTCCGACGAGGCCAAGGTCATCTACGTCGACCGCACGGAACTCAACAAGGGACGCATGGTCATCGTCGACCAGTACTCCGAGAACGCAATCGCGCAGGTCTCCTGTGGGTACGTCTCGCGCAGTCAGTGGGCGGCGATCGTCGATCCCGAGACGCTGACCGAGGTCCCCGACAATCACGTCGGCGAGATCTGGTTGCACGGCGAGAACATCGGTATCGGCTACTGGGGTCGCCCCGACGAGACGGCGGAGACCTTCCACAACAAGCTGGACAATCGGTTGAGCGAAGACAGCCACACCGAGGGCACGCCGGCGGATGCCAACTGGATGCGTACCGGCGACTTCGGCGTCTACGTCGACGGCGAGCTGTACATCACCGGGCGCGTCAAGGACCTCGTGATCGTCGACGGTCGCAATCATTACCCGCAGGACCTCGAGGCTTCGGCTCAGGAAGCCAGCCCGGCTCTGCGCCCCGGCTTCATCGCTGCGTTTGCCGTACCGGCCAACCAGCTGCCGTCCGTCGTGTTCTCCAACACGCACTCGGGTCTGAAGTTCGACGACGACGATTCCTCGGAGCAGTTGGTCATCGTGGCCGAGCGTGCTCCCGGCGCAGGCAAGGCCGATCCGCAGCCGATCGCGGACACCGTGCGTGCGGCGATTTCTTCCCGTCACGGTGTTACGGCCCGAGACATCCTGCTCGTCCCCGCGGGTTCGATTCCGCGTACGTCCAGCGGCAAGATCGCTCGCCGCGCGTGTAAGGCGAGCTATATCGAGGGAACGTTGCGAGGCGGCTATCAGCAGACCGCATTCCCCGATAGCGTTTGAGGAGCAGTCCCTTCATGATCGGTGGCTTGGTGAGTTGATGGTTGAACAAGATGGTGCGCAGAGCAAAGACGTTGTGAGCGAGATGAGTGTCGCGCAGCTGCGTGAGTGGCTTCGCAATTGGATCGCCAACGCGACCGGTCAGCCGGCGGGTTCGATCACGGACGATCGCCCGATGGAAGAGTTCGGGCTCGCCTCGCGGGACGCAGTCGCTCTGAGCGGAGACATCGAGGATCTGCTCGGCGTCACGCTGACCGCCACGGTTGCCTATCAACACCCCACCATCGCTTCGCTGGCTACTCGGATCATCGAAGGTGAGCCCGAGGCGCCGCAGGAGACCGTCGACGCCTCGTACTACGTCTCAGGCGGCACGACGGACGCTCACGACATCGCCATCGTCGGACTGTCCACACGATTCCCCGGTGCCGGGCACACGCCTTCGGACATGTGGGAAATGCTGGCGGACGGACGCGACGGCATCAGCGACCTCCCCGAGGACCGCTGGGCCGAGTTCATGTCGGATCCCGCCATCAAGGCCGCGGTCGAGAACGCGAACACCAAGGGCGGGTACCTCGACGACGTCAAGGGCTTCGACGCCGAGTTCTTCGCGATGTCTCCGCTCGAGGTCGTCAACGTCGATCCGCAGCAGCGCCTCGCACTCGAACTCGCGTGGGAAGCACTCGAGCACGCTCGCATTCCGGCCAGTGGGCTCAAGGGCAAGCAGGTCGGTGTTTTCATCGGCAGTTCCGCCAACGACTACCAGTTGCTCGCGGTCAGTGATCCGACGACGGCGCATCCGTACGCGTTGACCGGAACGTCGACGGCGATCGTCGCGAACCGGGTCTCGTACTTCTTCGACTTCCGTGGACCGTCCATCGCTCTGGACACCGCGTGTTCGTCTTCGCTGGTTGCCGTTCACGAGGCTGTGCGCTCGCTGCGCAGCGGTGACTCCAACATCGCGCTGGCCGGTGGCGTCAACATGCTGCTGGCCCCTCCCGGAACCCTCGGTTTCGATCAGACCGGGATGCTCGCTCCCGACGGAAAACTGCGTGCCTTCTCCGCTCAGGCTCAGGGAATCGTTCGCAGTGAGGGCGGCGGACTCGTCGTGCTCAAGCGCCTCGAAGACGCCGAGCGTGACGGAGATTCCATCCTCGCGGTGATCGCCGGATCCGCGGTCAACCAGGACGGCCGTTCCAACGGTCTGCTCGCACCCAATCCCGATGCCCAGGCCGACGTGTTGCGTTTCGCGTACCGCGACGCCGGCATCGTGCCGACCACCGTCGACTACATCGAGGCGCACGGAACGGGTACCGATCTCGGTGATCCCATCGAGGCCGACGCGCTCAGTCGTGTCGTCGGTCGTGGTCGTGACGAAGACAAGCCGGCTCTGCTCGGTAGTGCGAAGACCAACTTCGGGCACCTGGAAGCAGCTGCGGGCGCCGCCGGCCTGATCAAGGTCGTTCTGGCGATGCAGGAAAACAAGATTCCCGCGACGATCAACTACCTGGGCCCGAACCCGCACATCGACTTCGAGAAGTCGCACCTGCAGGTGACGCCCGAGGCCACCGACTGGCCGCGCTACACCGGCAAGGCTGTCGCCGGTGTCTCCGGTTTCGGTTTCGGTGGAACCAACGCGCACGTCGTGGTCAAGGAGTACGTACCTGCCGACGCGGTAGTCGATGAACCGGTTGTGGATGCCCCGGTGGTCGACGAACCGGCAGCAGAGAACGAGAGCACCGTTGTGCTGGCCGTGTCCGGCGCGCTGCCGTCGCGTCGTCGCCGCGCAGCCGCTGATCTGGCCGACTGGCTCGAAACCGAAGAGGGAAGCAAGACGCCCCTCGCCGACGTCGCCCGCACACTCGCGCGTCGCAACCACGGACGCTCGCGCGCCGCTGTTCTGGCGAATACGCGCTCCGAGGCCATCAGCTCGCTGCGCGCCGTCGCCGCAGGCAAGCCTGCTCAAGGAGTCTTCTCCGCCGACTCGCCGTCGCCCAAGGGCGCGGTGTGGGTGTTCTCGGGCTTCGGCTCGCAGCACCGCAAGATGGCCAAGCAGCTCTACACGGAGAACTCGGCCTTCAAGGCGGCCGTCGACGAGGTCGACGCGCTGATCCAGGACGAGGCCGGCTACTCGATGGTCGAGATGTTCCTCGACGATTCGATCGAGTACAACGTCGAGACCGCCCAGGTGGGAATCTTCACCATCCAGGTCGGTCTGGCCGCATTGCTGCGTCACCACGGCGCCGAGGCCGAAGCCGTGGTTCCGCACTCGATGGGTGAGGCCGCTGCCGCGTACGTTTCCGGCGGTCTGAACCTGGAAGACGCTGTCCGCGTGATCTGTTCACGTTCACGGCTGATGGGTGAGGCCGAGGGCGCACTTGTCGGTGACGACATCCGTCTGATGGCTCTGCTCGAGTACAGCGCATCCGAGATCGAGGCGCTACTGCCCACGTACCCCAAGCTCGAGGTCTGTGTTTACGCAGCTCCGACGCACACGGTGATCGGTGGACCACAGCCGGACATCCAGGCGATCGTCGCGGCCGCCGAGGCCGACGGCAAGATGGCGCGTGTCCTGCAGACCAAGGGTGCCAGCCACACCTCACAGGTCGATCCGTTGCTCGGCGAGCTTGCCGCGGAGTTGGCCGGTATCGAGCCGACCACGTTGAAGCTCGGCGTCTACTCGTCCGTCGACAAGGACACTTTCTACCGTCCCGGTCACGAGCCGATCCATCAAGAGGCGTACTGGGTCAAGGGTCTTCGCCACAGCGTGTACTTCACCAATGCGGTACGCGGTGCAGTTGCCCACGGCCACACCACTTTTGTCGAGCTTGCACCCAACCCGGTGACGCTGATGTCGGTGGCGGCTACCGCTTTCGATTCGGGCCTGCACGACATGGAGCTCATCCAGACGCTCAAGCGTAAGGAAGACGAGTCCGCGGGTGTTCTTGCCGCTCTCGCACAGCTGTACGTGCACGGCCATGCCGTGAACCTCGAGTCTCTGCTTCCCGCAGGCGATTTCGCTTCGGTTCCGCGTACCGCATTCCTGCGTAAGCCGTATTGGCTCGACATTCGCGTCAGTGCCGGCGGTTCGGCTCGCGTACCCGGTTCGCACGTCGCTCTGCCCGACGGCCGCCACGTGTGGGAGGTCGACGCATCCGCCGTCACCGATCTGGCTGTGCTCGTGAGCGCTGCTGCCGGACAGGTGCTCTCGGATGTCGCTCTCACCGCCGCCGTTCCCCATGGTGAGCTGGCCGGCGCTGCGACCCTGACCACGACACTCAACCCGCATCCGGGTGGAGCGTCGGTGCAGGTGCACGCCCGTGAGGGTGCTACGTTCCGTTTGCTGTTCGACGCCGTCGTCACGTCCGGTGAGCCGCTGCCCGAGCTGGTCGTCAGCGCGCCGGTCAAGACCAGTGCGCCGATGGAATCCCTGGCCGAGGTCGTCGAAGACGCCGGAGACAAGTGGGATCCGAACGGTTCGCAGAGCCTCGACGACCGCCTCAAGATCGTGGTTGCCGAGTCGATGGGGTACTCGCCGGAGGATCTGCCGGCCGAGGTTCCGCTCATCGAACTGGGTCTCGACTCGCTCATGGCGATGCGTATCAAGAACCGCGTCGAGTACGAGTTCGACATTCCGCAGCTCCAGCTCCAGGCAGTCAAGGACGCGAGCCTCAACGAGGTCAACAAGTACCTGCGCTACGCGATCGACAATCGCGAAGAGGTTCAGGCGATGGCCGACAAGCAGGCCGCGGAGAAGTTGGCGGCCGACGCTGCTGACGAGGACGTTGCTCCCGCCGAGGTGGCAGTGGAACTACCTACCACTGCTCCGGTTGCTGCTGCGCCTTCCGATCCTTCTCGAGCCGGAACTGCCGACGACGCAGGCTCGGACGTTCCGCCGCGAGATGCGGCCGAGCGCTTGACGTTTGCGACGTGGGCGGTTGTCACCGGGAAGTCGGCCAAGGGCATCTTCAACGATCTGCCGATCGTCGGTGACGAGGTCGCCGAGAAGCTTGCTGCTCGGCTTTCCGAGCGTGCCGGTGGCGAGATCACTCTCGACGACGTTCTCGACTCCACCACCATCGAAGAGCTTGCGGACGTCGTTCGCCAGTACCTCGAGGACGACGGCAAGATCGACGGACTCGTACGTACTCTGCGTGCCCGTCCCGAAGGTTCCACTGCCGTACCGGTATTCGTCTTCCATGCTGCCGGTGGTTCGACGGTGACGTACGAGCCTCTGCTCAAGCGCCTGCCCGCCGGCACGCCGATGTACGGATTCGAGCGGGTCGAGGGCTCGATCGAAACCCGCGCTGCTGCTTACGTTCCGCTGCTGCGTGAGATCCAGGGCGACGGGCCGTACGTGCTGTGTGGCTGGTCGTTCGGTGGCGTGATGTCGTATGCGGTCGCGAAGTTGCTGCGCGAGCAGGGCGCCGACGTGCGTGTGGTCGGGCTGCTCGACACCGTCATGGCCGGCGAGGTCGTGCCGGACACCGAGGCGGAACGACGCAAGCGCTGGGAGCGCTACGGCAAGTTCGCCAAGCGCACCTACAACCTGGATGTGCCGCTGCCGCTTGACGTTCTGGCTTCCACCGAAGCCGACGAGGATCAGATCCAGATCTTGATGGACATGATCAAGATGAGCGGCGCCAAGATTCCCGGCGGCATCATCGAGCATCAGCGGACGTCGTGGTTGGATAATCGCGCCATCCAGACGGCCGAGTTCAGCAGTTACGACGGCGACGTCGTGCTCTACATGGCTGACAAGTACCACGACGAGCTGATGACGCTCGAGCCTGCATTCAAGACCCGCAAGGCGGATGGTGGCTGGGGTGACTACGTGAAGAACCTCGAGGTCGTCTACATCGGCGGGGACCACCTGCAGATCGTCGACGAGCCGTACATCGCGAAGGTTGCGGCAGACCTCACCACCAAGCTGGCCCAGATCGAGACAGCTCAGACCAAAGCAGCGGAAACCGGAGTTCAGAAGTGACGACAACCACCGCGGAGAAGCTCGCTGAACTCCGCGAAAAGTTGGAGAAGGCAAAGGAACCCGGCTCGGCTCGGGCCATTGCCAAGCGCGATGCAGCAGGGCACAGCACGCCGCGCCAGCGCATCGACATGTTGCTCGACCCCGGTAGCTTCATCGAGATCGGTGCCCTGGTGAAGATGGCGGGCGAGGGCAACCCGTACAGCGACGGCGTCATGACCGGTCACGGAACCGTCGACGGGCGTCCGGTAGCCGTGTTCGCGCACGATCAGACGGTGTTCGGCGGTGCCGCCGGAGAGATGTTCGGCCGTAAGGTCGCAGCTGTCAACGATTTTGCGCTGAAGGTGGGCTGCCCGGTCGTCGGTATCAACGATTCCGGTGGAGCTCGCATCCAGGACGCCGTTTCCTCGTTGGCCTGGTACGCCAACATGGGTTCACGTCAGGAGCCGTTGTCCGGCCTGTGCCCGCAGATCTCGGTCATCCTCGGTAAATGCGCCGGCGGTGCCGTGTACGCCCCGATCAACACGGACGTCGTGGTCGCGACCGAAGAGTCGTACATGTTCGTCACCGGACCCGACGTCATCAAGTCGGTCACCGGCGAAGAGGTCAGCCTCGAGGACTTGGGTGGAGCCCGCAAGCAGGCGGAGTACGGAAACATCCATCACGTCGCTCCCGACGAGAAGGCTGCCTTCGACTGGGTGCGTGAGTACCTGAGCTTCATGCCGTCGTCGTGCCAGGAGAAGGCGCCGCTGATCAACCCGGGCCTCGAACCTGAGATCACCGAGTCGGATCTCGAACTCAATGCGTTCATGCCGGATGCCGACAACGCCGGCTACGACATGCACGACATCATTCTGCGGATCTTCGACGACGGCACTTTCCACGAAATCGGAGCCCAGGTCGCGCACAACGTGATCACCGGATTCTCCCGCGTCGACGGCCTGCCCGTCGGTGTCGTGGCCAACCAGCCCACGTACCTCAGTGGCGCCCTCGACGCGGACAGCTCCGACAAGGCCGCCCACTTCGTGCGCCTGTGCGACGCCTTCAACATCCCGCTCGTCTTCGTCGTCGACACACCGGGCTTCCTTCCCGGCGTCGATCAGGAAAAGGTCGGCGTCATCAAGCGCGGCGGGCGTTTCCTGTTCTCGTACATCGAAGCCACTGTGCCGAAGGTGACTGTGGTGGTTCGTAAGGCGTACGGCGGCGGTTATGCCGTCATGGGCTGCAAGCAGCTCGGTGCCGACATCAACCTCGCGTGGCCGACCGCTCGTATCGCCGTGATGGGCGCCGAGGGTGCCGTCAACATCATGGGGCGGCGTCAGCTCGCCGAGGCCGGTGAGAATGCACCCGCGGTGCGTGCTCAGCTGATCAACTTCTACAACGAGTTCGTCGCGACGCCGTACATCGCGGCCGAGCGCGGATACATCGACGCGGTGATCGAGCCTTCGCAGACGCGTCTCGAGATCCGTAAGGCTCTGAAGTTGCTCGCGGACAAGACGATCTTCAAGAACCCGCGCAAGCACAACTTGATGCCGCTCTAGTTCTTTTTGTCACCGAGGGCGTCGAACTGGCGGCGTAGCGCTTCTATCGCCGCCAGGACGGCCGGCCTTTCGCTGTCTGTCCGCCAGGCGAGGTAGATGTCTCGGCCGAGCGGCGGAACCGTGTCGAGCATTCGAACACCTTCCGGCGGTACAACTCTCGCCAGACGTGGAATCAATGCGACGGCGAGGCCCTGAGCGACGAATTCGACCTGGGTGGGAAACTCGGCGACCTCGTACTCGATTCGTGGGTCGAACCCCTGCGCGCGCAGGGTCCGGACGGTGAAGGTGTGAAAGTCCGTTCCCCGTGTCCACGTCGCCCAGGCATGCTCGGACAGCTCGCTGAGCGCGACGACCTTGTTCTCCGCCAGCGGATGTGACGTCGGGAGAGCGAGCAGCGCCACGTCGTCGTACACGGGCGTGAAGGAGAGTCCGTCGGGAAGTTCGACGGGCAGAGTGCTCCAACTGTCGACCACCACGACGTCGAGGTCGCGGCGAATCAGTGCGGGGAGCAGTTCTTCGGATTCGCCTTCGTTGAAGGTGATTTCGAGCTGCGGGTGCGCATGCCTGATTTCGGCGATGGCTCGCGGCAGCACCGTCCTGCTGGGGGAGACCAGGGCGCCGATACGTACGCGGCCCGTCACCTCGCTCTGCAGCGACGCGATTTCCGCCTCGGCCTGGGCGAGCGTCGAGAGAACCTCTGCGGTTCGGCGCGCGAGGATTCGGCCCGCTTCGGTAAGTCGTACACCGCGGCCCTGCGGTTCGAGGAGCGGAACACCGACCTCTCGCTCGAGTTTGTTCAACTGCTGCGAAATCCCGGATGGTGTGACATGCAAAGTGCGGGCGGCCGCCGCTACTGATCCGTTCTCGGCGACAGCGTGCAGGGCGCGGAGTCTTTCGAGATTCAACACAGTAGTAATGCTACCGAATATACGGTCTGAACATTTGCTTGTGCTGAATAGTTAGCGGCAGGAACATTGTCGAGTGACCACACTGACCTCCGCGACCGCGCAGACACCGACACCCACCCGAACTCCTCGGGGGCGCATCGACCCTCGATTGCTCGTCGTCGGAGGCGCAGCTGCGATCTCGATCAGTTCGCTCCTCATCAAGTTGGCTGATGTCGGGCCCTCGACGGCCGTCTTCTTCCGTTGCTTCCTGGCCCTGCCGCCGCTGTTGTGGTTGGCGTGGCGGGAGTACCGCCGGGTGGGCAAGCCGAGCCGGCGGGCAGTCGTTCTGCAGGTGCTCGGCGGTCTGCTGCTCGGACTGGATTTCGCGTTGTGGTCGCAGTCGATTCTGATGATCGGCGCGGGGATGGCGAGCGTCGTCGTGAACGTGCAGGTGGTCGTGGTGCCCGCACTGTCCTGGTTGGTATTCGGCAATCGGGTGCCGATGCGGTTCGTCTTCGCCCTGCCGTTCATGTTCACGGGAATCGCCTTGGCGGGCGGCGTGTTCGGGGGCGGGGGAACCGGCGACGACTTGCTGTGGGGAACGGCGCTCTCGCTCGTCTCCGGAATCGCCTACGGCGGCTACATCTTCGTGGTCGGCCGGACGGGCGAGGCGGATCGGGCCGCGAGCCAGGTGCTGATCTCGACGACGTCCGCGGGCATCGCCGGGTCCGTCATCGGATCACTGTGGGGCCGGATCGATTTCGTCCCGGGCTGGGAAGCGTTCGGCTGGCTCGCGGCACTGGCACTGGTCGGCCAGGTGTTCGGCTGGATGCTGATGGGGCACTCGCTCCCTCGGCTTCCCGCCGAGGTGGGCGCGACGCTCCTGCTCATGCAACCGGTACTCGCCGTACTGCTGGCAGTTGTGCTGCTCGGCGAACGGCCAGGCGTTGGGCAACTACTCGGGTGCGTCGTCGTTGTCGGAGCGGTCTCGGCCGTCTCCGTACGTCGCACCCGAGCAGTCACCCGAGTAGGTAGCGCAGGCTAATGCACCCGCATCTCGCCGGGCATCCACATGCCCGAGCGGGTTGCGGTGCCCGTCTCCACCTCTGCCGGAACCGCATTGGGGAAGTACCGGTCGTAGCGCTCGAGTGATCCCCAGTCCCGCGCCCAGTCGTCCTTCAGGTACGTCGGAACCGTCGTCGCACCGGCAAGAACCTCGGTGAATCCGAGCGGGCCACCGTTGTCCGCGGACTGCCAGGTGTCGGTGGAACTGACCGCAAGAGGACGGTCCGGGAGGATGCGGAAGTTCGGCATCTCGGCCACGCCGTTCTGATGTGTGAACGGACGTTGGCACGGGAACTGAAGGCCGACAGCCCAGTCCAGAAGCACCGGCTGCTCGTTGCCGATGTACGAGTTCAGGGACTCGAGCTTGGGCACGCGCGGCGGCGTGAATGCCATCCACTGATCGCCCGTGAGATTGGGATCGAACGCGACCACCCGAACGGCGTCGGCGTCCGGCGCGAGTTCGTCGATCGGGATGCGGACGTTGCGCCACGACGGCGCGGGTCCGATGTCTCGCGGCATGTACGAACCCTGAACCTGCACGGTTCCGTCGGGCTGAGTCCTGCCGTACTCGACCAGCAGTGACTGGCCGTACGTGATCGCACCGGTGTTGTCGACGGACCACACACGCCCGGCGACGGACATGACCACCAGCGGTGATTCTTCACTGCGAGTGGGCAATCCGTACCAACTCGAGATGAGGGAAGCAGGTTCCTGCACGCCGGGCTGGTAGCTGCCCATGACCGGTGTCTTCGACGGATCGAGGCCGAAGGGGAGCTTGGCCGTGCTGCCGTTGACGCCGACGTTGCCGGTGCCGCCGCTGGTTCCGGCACCGGAACCGGTGGCGAAGGTGGGACCGACACTCTGGCTGTCGGTATTGCCCATGCCCTGCTTGACTTCGATGTAATCCGCAGTCAGATCGCTGGGAACCCCATTGGGGGAGAAGCCCTTCGAATCAACTCCCGACAACGGATCCTCGGCGTTGAATCCGGGAGCGGTCAGAGGCCGCAGATTCCCGGAATTGACGTCGGTCTCGACCAGAACGTCCTCGGCCATGCCGCAGGTCTTGCCCGCGAGTGCCTCGATGTTGCTTCGGCCCAGCGAGTACGCCGGGTACTGCGACACTGCACCCTTGAGTAGCGAGAGCACCTCGAACAGGACCATCAGACCGGCAATCACGGTGAGGGGAGCGGCCGCGAACTTGCGAATTCGTCTGCCCTTGGCCGTGTTCGGCTTCTCGGGCGGGGCGGCAAATCCCTCACGCAGGTACTGCCAGGCGGCAAAGGCCAAGGCGAGAGCAAAGAGCGCGAGGAACAGGGTGTTGGATTCACGGCCGTCGTAGGAGATGGTCTTGTCGAACCACGGCACGCCGTAACTCGAGACGTACCAATAGCCGTTGATGCCGGCGAACGTCAACGCGAGCATCAGGAGCAGTCCGGCCACGAACACCGATCGGTTACGACGCGAGCGCAGGGCGGACGCGGACACGGCCACGGCGGTCAGCGCGGCGAGAGAACCGGCGATGCCCGCGTACGCACCGAAGTGGTGAGTCCACTTGGTGGGGTTGAACATCATCAGGAACATCGTGCCGAAGACGACGCCGACCAGGCGCCACGACGGACCGGTTGCCGCGCCGGGGACGCGGCCGCGGCGCAACAACACGAAGAGCGTCGTGAAGAGGCACAGGATCATCGTCAAGAACGCGAAGCGTCGGGCAACCGAGCCGTCGACCGTCTGGACGAAGAGGTAGTAGTAGCGCAGGAAGTCCTGGTACCACTCGAGATTGGGGCCGATGATCGTTCGGACGCGCGTGGCCTCCATGACACCGGCAAAGGTCTGGTCGGCGAAGATGACGACCAGCACGATGGTTCCGGCAGCGGCGATCGGAGCGAGAAGCGGCAGGGTGCCGACCAGTCGGTGACGCTTGACGACGATGCGCACCAACGGGCGCACACCGGCGAGAAGGGCTGCGATACACATCAATCCGGTGGGTGCGGCGGCAAGAGTGAAGGCGCCGATCAAGATTGCCGTGGCCGCGGGCAGCAGACGTCCGGTGGCGATGGCGCGCTCGATGGAGCACCAGGTGAGCAGTGCGCCGAGAGCCACGATGGGCTCGGGGCGAAGACCGTTGTTGTACGCCAGCCAGAAGGACAGGAATACCAGACCGCCGGTCCAGAGGGCGACGTTGCTCCGGCGAACCGCCCGGCCGAGACGCGGGACGACCTCGCGGCTGATGACCATCCAGCACAGGATTCCGGCGAGCAGAGCGGGCAGACGCATGAACGGGCTCGCGGTCGAGATCTTCGCCATCACGGCCAGCACTTCGTAATACCAACCGAACGGGGCCTCGGGAACGCCGAACCAACGGAAGTAGTTGGCCATGTATCCCGCGTCCGGTGAGACTCGAGCCATGGTGAGGAGGTAGCCGTCGTCGGCGGTGTTCGCGCCGATGAAGTGCCACACGACGAGCGTGCCGACCACCACTCCGTCGATACCGGAGAACTTCCACCAGCGTGCGGGCAGGAAGCGTCGGTGCTTGCGGCCGTCGGTGCCGTCGAGGCGAGCCAGGGCGACCAGCGCGACGATGGTCGAGAGGACGGCCACGATCATCGCGACCAGCTTCAAGACGCTCGGGCTCGACGAGAAACGTGAGTCGATCGTCATCGAGAAGCCGAGGCCCTCGGGGGCAGCGCCGTCGGGCAGGTCGCTGAAGACGCCGACCACCTGCGGGCGGAAGTCACCGTCGAGTTGGCCACGAATCGGGTTGCCGTCGGGATAGGTCAGTCCGACGAACTCTGCCGTGGTTCGGTTGACGTCAGAGCTGAACGCGATGGCGCCACAGCGACTGGACTCGACGTCCTCGCGTGCCGCCGAAGCGACGACGACGTTGCGATCGAGCACGTCGACGCTCGTCGCGGACACCCGGACGAACATCGACGACAGTGCCGCGCCGTCGCCCTGTGCAGGTGCCGTCGACAGCAGGATGCCGCCGCCCTCCGGCAACGAGCTGACCGCGGTACAGGGGATCGATGCGTTGACGTCGATGGGAACCTGCGCCATCAGCGGTGCCTCGACGTCGCCGATCACGCCGTTCTGCGGCCAGTTGACCGAAGCCGTCGTCTGCACGACGGGAAGCAGCGGAGTTGCCAGTGCGAGCACGAAGCCGAGCAAGCCGGCGATGATCGCGACCCATCGCGTGCGATGGAAACGCTCGCGGGCATCCTGACCAGCAGGAGGCGGCGAACTCGAAGTCTGAGGTGAAGCTGTCACGGCGTCGGGCACGGCTACCGATGGTATGTCAGGGCTGAGCGTGGACCTACCGTGCCCAGGTGGTTGGTAGGTCCACGCGTAACAGTTACGACTGGTAACGAATCGGGCCCGGTGTCCAGGTGCCCGATCGGGTCTCTGTGGTGACGTTCATTTGCGCGGGAACCGCGTCCGAATCGAGCGGTGTGTACTGCTCGAGCGATCCCCAGTCACGATCCCAGTCGTTGTCCAGATAGGTCGGCAATGCCCTGGCCGAGAGCAGTTCGGTAGTCCAGCCGAGCGGTCCGCCGCCGTAGTGGTCCTGCCAGGCGTTGGTGGACTCCGCGCCGATGCGGTCGGGCAGGATGCGCCAGTCGGGGATCTCGGCGACGCCGTACAGGTGATCCACCGGACGTTGGCACGGGAAGGCCAGACCGACAGCCCAGTCCATCAGCACGGGATCGGTGGATCCGACGACGTCCTGCAGCGTGCGCATGGTCGGCACTCGTGGCGGTGTGACCGCCAGCCACTGGTCGGCGCTGATGTCGGTGTCACTGGCCACCAGACGCACGGTGTCGGCGTCTGCGGGCAGCTGATCCATCGGAACGCGCAGGTTGCGCCACGACGGCGACGGGCCGATGTCGATCGGATCGACACGTCCCAGTGCGTCGACGCTCCCGTCGGCCTGCTTCTTGCCGTACTCGACCTGCAGCACTGCGCCGGGGGTGACGATGCCGTCGGAGTTGACGTAGCGGATGCGTCCGGCGGCCGCGACGGTCAGGAGCGGTGCGGCGTCGTTGCGCTCGGGGAGTGAATACCAACCGGTGGTCAGTGACGCGTTCTGAGGTGCTCCGTAACTACCGAGCACCGGGGTTTTTGCGGGGTCGAGCCCGAACGGGAGCGCGACGTTGCTGCCGTTGACGCCGGCCGTCGACTGCGAGCCACCGGCGGTGCCGGATCCGGTTCCCGGCGTGGTGGTGCCGGACTGCGAGGTCGAGGTGTCGAGGCTGTTTGCACTGCCTGCCGTCGAGTCTTCTGCGTCGGCCGTGAGGTCGCCTGCAACCCCGTCCGGCGAGAACCCGGTTGATTCGCTCGCACCGAATGCACCCGCGCCGGCGAGATCGGTGGGCCGATCCGTCAATTGCAGAACGCCGGCGTTCGGATCGGACTCGACGAGTACCTCACCCGCGAGACCGCAGCTTCCGCCGAAGACGGATTCGATGTTGGACTTGCCGATCGAATACGCGGGGTACTGCGCGACCGCGCCCTTGAGCAGGGACAGCACCTCGAACAGCACGACCGCTCCGGCCGCGATGGTCAACGGTGACGGGGCGAGAAGGCGGAGTCGCCTGGTCTTCTTGACGCTGTCCTCTGTGCCGTTTCGCCGGCGCGGCTCCATGACGTGGTACCACGCGGCCAGCAGCAGCGCGAGAATCGTGAGGCCGAGGAAGGCCGTCGAGAATCCCTTGCCGGCGATTGACGGCGGCTTGTCCCACCACGGGACGCCGTAACTCGAGACGTACCACCAGCCGTTGGAGCTCGTGAACGCCACAGCGAGGATGAACAGGATGCCCGCGGCGAACAGCGCGCGGTTTCGTTTGGAACGCATGCTCGACGCACTCACACCGACGGCGGCGAGGACGGCCACCGTGGCGGCCAGACCGGCGTACACACCGAAGTGGTGAGTCCACTTGGTGGGGGTGAACTGCATCAGGAGCAGCGACGCGAACACGATGCCGAGGATTCGGCGGGAGGGCCCGATAGCGGTGCCCGGGATCCGGCCCTTGCGCAGGATCATCATGACGCAGAAGACGAGTCCGACGAGCATGACGAACATGCCGAAGCGGCGTGCGAGTGAGCCGTCGGGGGAGATGGTCATCAGTGCGTCCCAACGCAACCGTTCCTCGAACCACGGAACGTTCGGCCCGACGGCCGTTCGCACTCTGGTCGATTCGAGAACTGTCGCGAGGGTTTGATCTGCGAAGACCGCGACGAGCACCACGGTTCCGGCGGCGAGAATCGGCATGATCTGGGACAGGAAGCCGACGCGCTTGCCGCGGGCGATCAGGATCTGCAGGATCGGCCGGGCGCCGGCGATCAACGCGCCGATCGCGATCAGCCCGGAAGGCCCGGCGGCCAACGAGAATGCGGCGATCAGCACGGCCATCGCGGCGGGCAACAGACGTCCGGTAGCGATGGCGCGTTCGATGGAGCACCACGTGAGCAGAGCGCCGAGGGCGATGATGGGCTCGGGGCGCAGGCCGTTGTTGTACGGCAACCAGAAGGCGAGGAACACGAGCCCGCCGGTCCAGATGGCAACCTTGTTGCGGCGCACCGCAACACCGAGTCGCGGGATCACCTCGCGGCTGATCACCATCCAACACAGAATGCCGGCGATCAGCGCGGGCAGGCGCATCCACATGCTCGCGGTGCTGACCTTCGCGAACAGCGCCAGCACGTCGTAGTACCAACCGAACGGCGCTTCGGGGACGCCGAACCAACGGAAGTAATTGGCCATGTACCCGGAGTGCTCCGAGACTCGGGCCATGCCGAGCAGGTAACCGTCGTCGGAAGTGTTGGCGCCGAACACATGCCACAGCGCCAGCGTGCCGATAACCAGGGCGTCGATGCCGGTGAACTTCCACCATCGCGCCGGCAGGAACCGCCGCGCACGACGGCCGTCGACGCCGTCGATCCGGTGCAGTGCGTACAGCGAGACGATGGTCGAGAGTGCCGCCACGATCATCGCGAACAGTTTGAGAAGTGTGGGGCTGGACGAGAACCGCGAGTCGACGTCCATGTGGGCGGACAGTCCGGCGGGCGCTGCGCCCTGCAGGTCGGTGAAGATGCCGACCACCTGTGGGCGGTAGTCACCGGTCAGGGTGGTGCCGACGCCGTCGATTCCGGTGACCGCCGCGACGGTCTGCTCGGAGTTGGTCGTGATGGTGATCGCCGTGCACCCGCTCAGTTGATCGAGCGGGGTCGAGATCAATACCGAATCGCGGGTGAGTGCTTCGAGGCGGTCGGCAGTGGTGCGGACGGTGAGGCCGCGGGCGTTTCGGTCCGGCGCCCCGTTCGGCATGGTCGAGAGCAGTGTGCCGCCGCTGCCGCCCAACTGGCCGAGAGTGGAACAGGGGATGCTGATGTCGAGCGATGTGGGCGAGTAGGAGATAAGCGGCGACGAAACGCTGTTGACGGTCCCACCCTGCGGCCAGTCGATGCTCGCGGCTTCCTGCTTGACGGGCAGGAAGGGCGTCGCGAGTGCAAGAAGCAGGCCAAGAAGGCCGGTGACTATCGCGATGAGTCGTGCCGTCCGGACTCGCTGGGAATCCGATTCTCGGGGAGCTTCGGGGCCAGTGGGCACGGGTTTCGGGGGCACTACTACTTCAGACGGCACAAGGAACGATGTTAGGCGAGTGTGGGCCCGCACATCCTGAGAGAACTACTCAGGATGCAACTTCCTGTTCGGATTGTGGTGTTTCAAGTGTTCGGGCAATGGTGTCGAGTGAAATACCCAACACTTCCGCGACCGCGCTGATGGTGAAGAAGGCGGGTGTCGCGATGCGTCCGGTTTCGATCTTGCGCAGCGTTTCGACCGAGATGCCGGCATCGAGCGCTACCTGAACCATGCTTCGGTCTCCCCGTGCAGATCGCAGGAGTTCACCCAGTCGTAGTCCTCGTTCGAGTTCTTCCGCCGTCAGCGGTACGCGCACCATGTGCTTATAGTAATACCGGTATAGTTATTCGACAAGGAAGGTGTTCGAAATGGTCGAAATCAAGACCGCAGGGGAAATCGACGCGATGGCGGCGGCTGGGAGAATCACGGCGCAGGCTCTGGCTGCGGCGCGTGAGGCGGCAAGCGTCGGGGTGACGTTGCTCGAATTGGACGCCGTTGCCGCGGAGGTTATTTCGGCGGCCGGCGCCTCGGCGCTGTTCTTGAACTACCGGCCGGCAACGGCACCGACGCCGTTCCCAGGCGCCATCTGTGCGAGTGTGAACGATGCTGTGGTGCACGGTATCCCGAATGAGTACCGGCTTCGCGACGGTGACCTGGTCAGCATCGACTGCGGCGCGAGACTCGACGGTTGGTGTGGTGACTCCGCCATCAGCTTCACTGTCGGGCGGGGGAGCAGTGAGGATCAGGCACTGATCGACGCGACCGATGAGGCACTTGCCCGTGGCATTGCCGCTGCCCAGCCCGGAAACCGATTGGGCGACATCGGTGCCGCGATCGGACAGTACGCGCGCGGCCTCGGATACGGAATGCTCGCCGATCACGGTGGGCACGGCATCGGCCGCGAGATGCACGAAGGCCCGGACGTGCCCAACGAAGGCCGAGCAGGCAAAGGCTTCCGGCTACGGCCCGGCCTGGTCATCGCCATCGAACCGATGCTCATCGCCGACGGAACCGACGACTACCGGCACGACGCCGACGGGTGGACCCTTCGCACCGTTTCGGGCGCCAGGGCTGCGCACAGTGAGCACACGGTCGCGATCACCGAAGACGGTCCGGTGATCATGACCCGCTGATCAACCCGCTCAGCTCTGGTTGGAGGTCTTGCCGCTCACGAGGTCTCGTACGTCCCACACCCACACGTCGTCGACGCGCTTGGCGTCGAAGCCGACCAGCTCGTCGACCGTGTGGCGCAGGGCGTCGTCGCCGGAGAATCGGGGAAGCACCAGTACGTCGGCGTGCCAGTACCGCAGGTCGGTCAGTGCGTTCGCTCTGGTGCCCACGTCGATCAACGGGACCTTGCCGGTTTGTTTGGCATTGACCAGCAGGGTCGAGGTGGGCCGGGACTCGGCGCCGTAGATTCCGGCGCGGGTCTTCGAATCCGGGCCGACGAAGTACCCGCCGGCGATGGGGAAGCCGAAGTCGGCGTCGACCTGCCAGCTCAGTGCGCGGGCGTCTTCGGCGCTCGCGACGGGAACCGTCACCAGGGTGCCGTCGCTGACGTAGTTCTCCCACGAGCCGCTGGTGATGAATTCGGGCGTCGCAGATCGCTGATCGGCGTCGATGGGGGTCGGGATCAGGGGAATCATCGCGACGGCGAGTGCCACCAGCCAGACACCGGCTGCCGTGCGGCGCGGTCCACGAAGTTCGACAAAAGCGCGGTAGGTGCCGAGGGTGAGCAACAGTCCGATCGCCGGAATCGCGCCCATCGCGAATCGGGATTCGAGCACCGATTCGAACAACGGCAAGTCTGCGAGGAGTTTCCACGGCAGGGTGATGCCGGTCTTGTCACCGTCGATGGTCAGTTCGGAACCGAGCGAGAGCACACCCATCACCACGATCACGGCGGCGGCAGCGCGGGTCAGACGGATGCGCCACAGCCACACCGTTGCACCGAGAAGCAGGAGCACCAACGGCCATCCGAAGTACGCGTTCTCCTCGGTCGGGTTCATTCGGAACTCGGCGCCCTCAGGATCTCCCGCAACCGACTCGGTCGGGAACGTGGTGAGGGCAGCGGTGTCGTTGCCTGCCTGACCGTGTGAGACGCCGTCGTAGCTCGCTGGGCCGAAGAACTGCGACCACAGCGGCACCGCGGTGATCAGGAGTGTGACCGCGCCGCCGATCACGAGGCCGGGCATCGCGCGCTTGATCGCCTGGCGCGATTTGGCCAGGTCGGGCAGTGCATAGGCGGCGCCGAACACCATGGCTGACATCGTGAAGATGAGGAGCGGTTCTTCGCCGAGGAAGATCTGCCAGGCGACGAGTAGGCCGAGCACGACACCGTCGCGAACCGGACGCTTGCCGTTCGAAATGCGCACTACCTGCAAGAATATGAACGGAAGTACGAAGAACGCGACGAAGTTCGGGTGGCCGTTGGCATGCGAGATCATGGCGGGCGCAAATCCGCAGAACCCCGCTCCGACGGCGGCGGCGACCTTGGAGCGGACGGAGACTCCGGTCAGTACGTGCCGCGAGAATGCCCAGTACCAAGCGATGGCGGTGCCGCCGAGGCCGGCGGTCAGCCCGATCGCATACGTGGCGGTCGGTCCGAAGATCAGCGTGATCGGGGCCAACGGGATACTGATGCCGAACATCGCGGTATTGGCCATCAGGTTCACGCCGAGTGGATAATTCTGCAGGTCACTGAACAGTGGGCTGCGGAACTGGGCGAGGGCGTGAGCGGTATCGGCGAAGAACCATTCCCACATGGCCTGGTCGCGGCCCGCGTTGAACAGATAGCCGGACTGCAGATCGCTCCACAGGTTGGACATCACGTAGATCGCCGCGACGGTGAACGTCGCCATGATCGCGAAATCGACCAGACGACCGCGCTGGACGACCGAGCGCCGCACTGCTGAACGGACTCGCCCTGGACGTGCTTCTTCGAGCAGTTGGACGTCGGGCAAGGTCTCGGTCATGCAGTCGGTGCCTTTCGGTTCTGGCGCCCATCCCTGAAGTGGCGATCTCAGAAGTTCGGGGTGGCCTACTTAGGTCTCGATTCGATAACTTCCACTGTCAGAGTAACGAACAAAACGGTTCGCGTCCGCGAGCGGGCGCAGTCAGCGGGACAAACCGGTCCGCCCGACTTGTCCGGAAAGTAATGTTTTCGTGCACCGTTTGACGGGTTCGTGACCGGGGTATCGCAACAAGGATCTTGCTCGCGTTTGTTCAGGCAGCCCCGACGAATCCCATCCTCGACGAAGAGTTGGAACCTACGTCCGGGGCCTATACCGGATGGGATGGTGCTTGTGCATGTCGAAGACAGCAGTTCGTAGTAGCGCAGTAGGAGCAGTGGCCTTGTTGGCCGTTGTCCTGGGGGGTGGGACGGCGTCGGCAGGCGTTGACAACACCAGTTCGATCACCGACGTCAAAGGGAATCGGATAGAAGTCTTCCAGGCTGATACCGCTATCCATGTCTTTCCGCCTCTCGACAGCTCACCGCTGAGTGTCGAGTTCTTCCACGACGGGGTTGCCGGCGTGAAGATCGACGGGCCGGACGCGGCAAGCTTCACCGGAACGAAGCTGACGATCGGTTATCAGATCGGTTACCCGATCGCGTTAACCGGCGCGACGGTCGTTCTCAACAGTCCTGGTCTCGACTGGGCTGTCGAGAGTGGAACCAACCTCGGGATCGGCCTGGTTCCGGACTTCGAACTGGGACTGGACATATCGAACGGGTTCGTCATCGGTGGTGACATCATTCCGTCGCAGGAACTGGACGTCGATCTGGCGCCGGGCGGTATCACCGACGTCGCACTGCTCGAAGATCAGGAGTTCGACGGTCCCGAAGCCGCTGTCCGTCTGTCCGGAGTTCACGGTTATGTACAGGGAGCAATCGGTCCGGTGACCATCAGGCCGTACGCGAAGGCTGTCACGTCGAATGGCGATACCGTCGTCACTTACGGTGTACCGCAGAGGCTTTAGCGAAAGCGGATGCTCCCGCCGTCACGCTGCAACAGCGTGATGGTGGGAGTTTTCCGCGTTCCGTGTGGTCGAATCGGCGCCACGAATCGGCGAAGCGTCTGCCCAGTGGGCACTACGGGAAACACTGACGAGTTTCGCGACCAACCGTGCCGCGATCCACACGAGGTACACGGCGGTGATCAGAAGCAGAAGTGCCCAGTCGTGCGCGAAGAATCCGACTATCCCGCCGATCGTGAACGCGAGGGCGACGAAGACGACCCGTCCGCCCACGTCGGTCTCGACCAGATACTCGGGTTCGATCGGATCGTCGGGTTCACTCGATTCATCGACGTCCTCGGATGACTCGGCCCTGGACTTCTCGTGGTGTTCGGTGGGGATCTCGAGTAGCTCGCCCCATTCGAGCACCGCAACAGTGTGCGCGGTGTCGGTCGGGATCGCGCGGTAGTCGCGGGACTCGGACACGTCGATGAGAGCCCTTGCCAGAGTGAGTACTTCGATGCGATTGCGAATCGCGACGCTCAACACTTCATGGAAAGCCTGTTCGCGCCCGAACGGTTTGCCGCGCGCAATGACCAGAACATGCTCTGCGGAATCGAGAACTGCACGATGCGGTACAAGCTCGCGGCTTTGCGCAACGAGTTCGCTCACTGTCATCACCTACCCCGCCGGTGGTTGATGCGGCCGTTTGCTCGACTGCGCTTGGAGGGGCTGAGTACCCCGGCAGTTTCGGAAACAAACTCGCCGGACAGCGTGTCAGATTTGCGCAGCCGGGGCCGAGAGTGCTCCGAGGCAACTTTCGATCAGGTCGGCAACGATCACGTGAGCACGTTCGCGGCTGTCGACGCGGCCTTCCCACGTGGCAAAAGTGACGACGGTGAGCACGGTCAGAGTTCCCGCCCGAAGTTCGGCGATCTCTGCCGGTAACGAGGACGCAGCGACTATCCGCCGCTGAACTTCGCGGAAACTCTCGGCCTGCATGTGGTCACGGATAGTCGACGACATCGCCGGGTCGAAGATCGACTGCACCAGGAACCGCGCGTACAACGTGCCCTCGCGGTAGATGGTCTGTTCCGCCAACGGCAGGACGAGAGCCTCGACGAGGGCACGCATCGTCGGTGGATTCGCGTCGAGATCGATCGTGTCGAGCAACTCACGACGACGCTCACCGGCAGGTCGCATTCTGGACTCGACGACGGCCGCCAGCAAACCTTCACGTGACCCGAAGTGATACTGCGCAGCCGATTTGTTGGCCTGCCCGGCTTCGGTCTGAACATCACGAAGAGTCAGAGCGGCCAGACCTCGCTCGGCAACCAGACGCTCGGCTGCATCGATCATCGCCGCTCGGGCATCGGTTCGGGGCACGGTATGAAGTTAGGGGTGCGTCGGGGTCGCGTCAACGACCCCGACGGTAAGCCTTTTGTGACGTATCTCCTGGTTAGATTGCGTCAGAGCGGGTAACGACCACAAACGGCCCCTGCTCGGTCACGGTGAAACGAGGATCGTCGAACAGTTCCTTGGGGAACGTGACCGTGTAGCGGCGGACGTTCGGGTCGTTGGGGTAGACGTCCTCTGCCAACCGCAGCGTGTACCCGTCGGCGCCCTGGCGGAAGACGAAGGCGTCGGGGCTGCGCCACGGCGCCGAGTCCAGCGCAGTTACCAGTTCGTCAGGCGTCTTCAGCTCCGACCACTGCTCGATCAGCGCAGCGCGCGCACGGAAATCGGCGAGCGGGTTCGCGTAGTGCGACGTCAGTCCTTGAAAGCCGAAGTACGGGTAGAAGCTCAGGAAGCCGATGTCGGCAGTGAGGACCACCGTGTCATGGGGTTCGCGTCCCAACTGCTCGCGAATGATCCGGTCGATGTCGGCGTAATTGGCTTCGGCACCCGGGGGCCGCTTGTCGCCGCGCTCGCCGTTACCGTCGGTATCGCTGTATGCCACAGCGATATCCGGCGCCAGCACCTGCGGGATGTTCTGCGCGAAAGCGATGGCTCCGATGACACCGAGTGCAACCAGTACCGCTTTGACGCGAGGATTTTCGCTGGTGGCCAGCACGATCCAACCGGCGAACTCGAAGAAACCGAACACACCGGCGGCGGCAAGGAGTCCGATCAGGACCGGCTCCAGTCGGAAGCCGAGGAGCGTACTGCCGGCGACGGTGAACGTCATGGACAGCAGTGCCCACAGGTACACGGCAATGACACCGATACCGAGTGCTCGGGCGCGGCGGGAGAACAGGAACCGTGAAATCAGCCAGATCGTGCCGAGTAGGCACAGTCCACCGACGAGGGTGAAGCTCAGCATCGGGAAGGGCAGTACCGCACCGGAATCGGGGAGGTAGTGCATTGCGGTGCCGGACTCTGCGGTGGCACCGGAGAGTGCCTTCAGTAGGTAGGGCGTCCAGACGGTCAGAGCCACCAGGCCGGAGATCACCGCGATCACGGCGAGCCTGACGAGGGGGCCCAGTGCGGCTTTCCACGTGTTCTGGGCGCGTGCGGCAAGTACTGCGGCCACCACTGCCATCAGAGTCACTGCGAACGCGGCGAATCCGAGATAGAGCGTGTAGACCGTTGCGGCGAAACCGAGGAACAGGCCCGTCCCGAGTATTGCGCCGGCTCCGGCAAATCGAGATGCCCCCGGCCGGTCCAATGCACCCCACGCGAGGATCAGCACCGGCGGGATCAGGAGGTTGATGACGGCGCCGTACGCCTCGGGGGAGTTGTACGCCAACACGACGGCAGTGACTGCCAAGGCCGCGACGACGGCCCAATCGCGTCGAATCAGCTTGGTCCACAACACGAGTGCAACGACGGCGACGACAGCCAACGAGCCGATCGCGTAGGGCTTGAAGGCTTCCCAGCCGTCCATGCCCAGCAGGTTCGCGACGCGTCCACCGATCCAGAACCAGCCGGCCGGGTAGAACGGCGGCAGATCCACGTACGTCATGTCCTGCAGCGCAGCCGAATCCGTCAGACGGGTCAGGTACTCGGTGCGGAACTGCTGATCGACCGAGACGCCGTGCAGATACAGACTCGTCGCGGCCAGGGGAAGTCCGAGCGTCGTGGTGACGAAGCCGGAGAGCCCGGCCCACGAGAGGAGTTTTGCGACCCGCTCGGCCTTGCGGGCGCGGAACATCAGAACCGCAACACCGACCACTGCGATGCAGAGCACCTGCAGCACCGTCGTGACTGCCTGCGTGACATTGGAAGAGGTGAACGCCGGCCACTGCACTCGGCCGAAAGCAAAGAGCCCGACAGCGGCTACAACAGCGGCGACCAGCGCTCCGAGGGCCATTTCCACCACCGTCGCCGCGGCATTACGCCACGGCGACGGGGTCGAAAGGTCTGTACTCGGAGCAGTTGTTGTTTCTGGCACGGGAGGAGCTTAAACCGGCAACTTCCGGAAGATCGGGCGCGGCACGTGGCGAAGACCCATCATGACGAAGCGCCACGGGCCGGGAGTCCAGACGATTTCCTTGCCCTTGTCCGAGGCGGCAACAGCGAGCTTCGCGACGATGTCCTTGTTGACCGTCAGCGGAGCTTCCTTGACGTGGGCACTGAACTGCGTGCGCACCATGCCGGGGCGAACGACGGTGACCTGCGGTCCGAATTCCGCGAGAGCCTCGCCGAGTCCGAGGTAGAAACCGTCGAGGCCCGCCTTGGTGGATCCGTAGACGAAGTTGGCACGCTTGACGCGCTCGCCGGCAACCGACGACATCGCGATGATCTTGCCGAAGCCCTGAGCCTTCATCTTCTCGCCGAGAAGAACACCGACCGAGACGGAAGCGGTGTAGTTGACGTTTGCCACCAGAACGGCCTTGCGCTGGTTCTGCCACAGCTCTTCGGAGTCACCGTCCAGTGCGAAGGCGACGATGGCGACGTCGACGTCACCGTTCGAGAACGCCTGGTCGATCACCTTCGGGTGCGATTCGAAATCAACGGCGTCGAAGTCGATGAGTTCCACCGAGGTGGCGCCCTTGGCTTCGAGCTGCTTGACCGCAGCTTCGCGTCCCGGATCGCCAGGGAGTGCCGCCAGAACGACGCGGAGCGGCGCCTTCTTCAGGTATTCCTCACAGATGGCGAGGCCGATCTCGGAGGTTCCACCGAGAAGCAAAACGGTTTGCGGGTTACCTACAGCGTTGATCACAGTTCCAGCCTTCTGGACATATCGGAGGCGAAAACGCCTGTGGGGTCGTACTTGCGGCGCGTCGCGATCCACTCGTCGATGCGCGGGTACATGGCGTGGAAGGTTTCCGCGGACGTCCGCGAGTCCTTGGCCGTGTACAGGCGTCCGCCGAATTCGAGGACACGCTTGTCGAGTTCGGTGACGAACTCGTTCAGGCCCGGCTTGATGCGGAAGTCGACGCAGATGTTCCAGCCCGGGATCGGGAAGCTCAGCGGCGCCTGATTGCCTTCGCCGAAGAGCTTGAACACGTTGAGGAACGAGTAGTGCCCGCTGCGCTGGATGTCGACGATGATCTTCTTGAACTCGTCGACGGCCTCCGGCGGAACCACGAACTGGTACTGCAGGAATCCGTTGGATCCGTACGCGCGGTTCCACTCACCGAACATGTCGAGCGGGTGGTAGAACTGCGTCAGATTCTGGACCTTGCCGCGATACTTGCCGGACTTGCGGAACCAGACCTCACCGATCGCGGTGAAGTTGAACTTGTTGGCCAGCCCGTTCGGGAAGACGTCGGGGAACGTCAGCAACTGCGGTGCGTCGAAGGCGAGCGGGTTCTTCTGCAGCTTGGCCGGAAGCTGGTCGAGCTTCGCCAGAGATCCGCGCGAGACTGCCGCACGACCGAGCTTCGGGGGCGCGGAAATCGCGTCGAACCAGGCGCTCGAATACTCGTAGTTGGCCTCGCTGCCGTCGCTGTGCAGCGCGATGGTCTCGTCGAGGCTGTTGGTGACGTCGCCGTCGGCGATGAAGTACGCCGTCTCGGTCGGTGTCATCTTGATGGTTGCCCGCAAGATGATGCCCGTCAGGCCCATGCCGCCGATCGTGGCCCAGAACAGTGCGGCCTTCGGGTCGTTGCGCCCGCCCTTGGGGGTGAGCGTGCGAACCTTGCCGTCGGCCGTCAGCAGATCCAACGACACGACGTGGTTGCCGAAGCTGCCCGCGCTGTGGTGGTTCTTGCCGTGGATATCCGAGCCGATGGCGCCGCCGATCGTGACCTGACGAGTACCCGGCAGGACCGGAACCCACAGGCCGAACGGCAGAGCAGCCTTCATCAGCTGATCCAGATTCACGCCGGCGTCGACGTCCACCAGAGCGGTGTCGCGATCGATGCGGTGAATGCGGCTGAGTGCATTCATGTCGATGACCAGGCCGCCGGCGTTCTGCGCTGGGTCACCGTACGAGCGGCCGAGGCCGCGCGCGATGACGCCGCGTCGCAGATGCGAGGGCTTGGAATCGTTCTGTTCCGCAACCTGGGCGACCGCGTTGGCGATCACTTCCACGTCGGGGGTGGACAGCACCTGTGCAGTGGTGGCGGCGGTGCGTCCCCAACCGGTGAGGGTGCGGGCTTGGGTGTGGAGAGCCGGCTGCGGCGTCTCTTCTGCTGTCGTGGACATCAAGGTAGAGGTTACCTGGGAGTAGTGCCGACGGCTCCGACTCGAGTGGTTACTCTCGTCGTCGTGCCCGAAACACCTGCAAGTCACCAGCACGAACCCCACGTCCCGCTGCCCGTCGAGATTCCTGTCACGACGGACATCGCCGACGACGCGATGGACCTGAAAACGCAGATCGTCCGGTTCGTCGCGACGGGTGGGCTGTCGGCTGTCGTGGACTACGGGCTGTACGTGCTGCTCTTTGCGTTGGGGTTGCCGCGCGTCGCCGCAAAATCGCTGAGCTTCGTTGCGGGCACCACGACGGCGTACCTCATCAATCGTCGGTGGACGTTCAAGGCCGAGCCTTCTCGCGCCCGCTTCATCGCTGTAGTCGCGCTGTACGCGGTCACTTTTGCGGTTCAGGTCGGACTCAACGAACTGATGGTCCATGTCTTCGACGAGCATTGGTGGCGGACACCGCTGGCCTTCGTCATCGCGCAGGGCACCGCGACGGTCATCAACTTCATCGTTCAGCGGGCAGTGATCTTCAAGATCAAGTAACGGTTCGGGGTGGATTAGCGCATTCGTCCGGTTTCTCGAGAGAGAATCGAGCGCATGATCATCGTTCTCGATTCTTCGGCCCTGACCAGGGGCGCACGGTTCGACACTGCCATCGCCGACGCTCGCGCACTCGGACACCGCGTCGTCGTGCCGCGATTGGTCGTCCTCGAGGTTGCGAGTCGCTACCGCGAGGAATCGGCGGAGATGATCGCGGCCCTGAGCGTCCAGGCGCGCATGTACGACCGACTGGGATTGCGGCGCGACCTCACGAGGTTCGTCGACGCTGCTCACGACAAGGCCGACGGCTACGTCGACGACGTGATCGAAGACCTCGTGGCGATCGGCGTCGAAGTGGTCGATCCAGTCGACGTGTCGCATGTCGAGGTGGCCGAGAGGGCGATCTCGCTGCGTCGGCCCTATACCGACAAGAAGAAGCGAGACGGATATCCGGCGACGCTGAACTGGCTGACCGTGCTCGATCTCGCCGACCGCAACCCGGGCGTCGACGTCATCTGGGTGAGCTCCGACGCACGGGCATACGGCGACGGCGAAGACGGGGTCTGGCACGGCGATCTCGCGCGTGAGCTGGCGTCGCGCGGTCTGGAGTATCGGGTCCGCTGGGCGTCGGACATCCCGGTGATCGACGGACCGGTGCAGGTGGAGCAGGTGGCGGAGGTCGAGGAAGCCGCTGAGGTCGCGCCCGAGGCCCCGGTTGCTCAGGGCTTCGTGGAGCCGGAAGCGGTGGTTCCAGCCGAGGTTCCCGAACCCGCGGCACCTGCAGCAGCCCCCGCCCCCAAGCCTGTTCAGCGCGCAGCGCGGACGAGAGTTGCGCCGCAGCGCATCGAACCCGCCCCGAAAGCTCAGTCCGGTGGACTGCGCGGTCTGGGCAAGGTCATCGGCGGGCGGAAACGAAAGGTCACGATCGTCGACGATCTCGACGAAGTCGACCTCTTCGGTGCCTGATCGCTTCTAATCTGGACAGATGTCTCTGTTGCCGACAGTCAGTCGAAGGACCGGAACTCGATACGGCAGGCCGAGTATCGAATCGCAGGTCCTCTACAACGCGTGTCGATGGATGCTTCGGCCCGTGGTCGGGATCGCGCCGCTGACGCCTGGCGCCATGCGCCGCGCCGCAGTGCTGGACTCGGCCGCGGGTGTACGCATTCCGTCCGGGATCGATCGGGAAGCGATTCGCTTTCCAGGTTTCGACGGTGAACTCGTGCGGACGGCAGGCTCGACGGCTGATCTGCGCGACGGTGTTGTTCTCTACCTGCACGGCGGCGGGTTCATGTGCTGCGGGCTCAACACGCATCGGCCGGTCGTTGCAAGCATCGCCAAGCGAACCGGCCTTCCGGTCCTGCACATCGCATATCGACAGTTGCCGAGCACGAGCATCAGCGGGTCCGTCGACGACTGTCTCGATGCATACCGGTGGCTCCTCGAACAGGGAGCCTTGCCGGAAAAGGTTGTCTTCGTTGGCGATTCGGCCGGAGGCTTCCTGGTCTTCGCGACGGCACTTGCAGCTGTTTCCGCGGGGCTCGAGGTTCCGGCCGGTCTTGTCGGGCTCTCACCGCTCCTCGATCTCGATTGCACCACCAAATCGGTCCATGCCAACGCTCGACGCGACGTGATCGCCCCGGTGTCGGCATTGATGGCGATCGGAAAGCTTGGCGGACAGACGAACTCACCCGTCGACGGCGATCTGGCCGCTCTGCCGCCGTCGTTGCTGATCGCCGCCGAATCCGAGGTGCTCAGAGTCGATTCGGAGGTGATGGCGCAACGGCTCGCCGCCGCGGGGGTGCCGTGCTCGCTGCAGATCTGGAACGGCCAGGTTCACGCGTTTCCCGCCGTCTGGCCTGGCTTGCCGGAGAGCCGGGCTGCGCTACGTGACGTTGCCAGGTTCATTCGCGCCAGGCTGGATGCGGTCCCGCCCCAGGTCGCGGGCGAAAGTTGTTCGGGAAGTTGAACTTCCGGTCCGGTTAGGGATTCTCGTGTCCTGACGTTGTGGTAGGTGCCATCGCGCGGGCATAGATCGATTCGAGCTCGGTTACTGCTGAACGTCGATCGACGTTGTCGGGATCGAGGCGATGTTGGAGGTTGATCCCGAGAGTGCCGGCCAGAAGGGTGACGGCAACCAACTCCGGATTGGTGACCGGGGTGTCGATCGAACGCAGGTAGTCCGCGTACAGCGTTCGCATTGCGACGTACTGCTCTGCGTAGGTCTCGCGGATGGTGGACCCGGGAATCACGGCTTCGATCAAGATGGTCGAGAAAATTCGTGCCTCGGGGTATGACATCAGTACGAAGTTGGCTTCGATCAATGCTTCGATTCCAGTCGCCGAGGATGATGCCAACTCTGCGCGTAGCTTTTCCATGCCCCACCGGAATGCGTCCTCGACGACGGCTCGTAGAAGCCCGTCCTTCGATCCGAAGTGCCAGGCCACGGACCCTCTGCTGATACCGGATCTTTCTGCCACGGCTTGTACGGACATCGCGGTCGACCCGCCTTCGGCAGCCAGTTCGGCCGCGGCTTTCACCAGTCGCCGTCTGGTTTCCTCGGAAATCTCCTGCTTGCGTGTCGACGCCATTCGGTGTTCCTGCCTTCTTTCGTTCTCGAGTGCAGCCAATTCCGGCACGCGGTGACGTCGACGCGCCCGTCGGGGCCGAGACCTGCGCACCGCACTCATGCTACGAGGCCGGCCATCGGCCGGCCGTATTCCTCTCGCGACACCCTCTTGCCTATGTTGATCGTCCAGTTCTATGCTGAGCGTCCAATAACTTAACGGAATGGGCGGACATGGAATTCATCGATCTGACTAGAACTCTCGATCCGGCCGATCGGGAATTGCTCCCCGAGGGTTTGAAGGCACTGGCTTCCGTCGTTGCCCCCTCGGTGACCTACTCGCACCCCGCAGGTGCCGGACGCGACGAGTTCGCGGCAGCACTGCAGTGCGGAGTTCATGATCTTCCGGACGGTGAGGGGTGGGGATCGGAGATGTTGAGTGAGTTCAACAGCCATCTGGGCACACACGTCGACGCGCCGTTGCACTACGGATCAACCTCGGAGGGTAAGCCTTCTCGCACGATCACAGACATCGCGTTGGATGAATTGTTCTGCGAGACAGTGGTGCTCGACCTGCGCGGCCGGTGCGAGGCGAATCAGCCGATCTCGGTGGACGCGCTGAAAGCTGCCCTGGCGGAAAACGGTGCGTCCGTTCCCCAGGGTGGTGCCGTGTTGCTCCGTACCGGACAAGAGAGCTTCACCTTGGCTGATCCAGGGTTCTTTCAGTATCCAGGGATGAGTCGCGAAGGCACGCTGTTTCTCGCCGAGCAAGGCGCGAAGGTGCTGGGCACCGACGCTGCCGGCTGGGACTTGAGCTTTGCAGTCATGGCGCAGAAATTTCGTGACACCGGGGACAACTCGGTTCTCTGGGACGGGCACCGGGCCGGACGCGAACGTGAAGTATTCATCGTTCAGCAACTGGCGAACCTCGCCGCGCTTCCGCCCTCGGGATTTCACGTGGCGTTTTTCCCGATCAAGCTTGCGCGAGCCAGCGCTGCCCCGGCTCGTGTGGTCGCGTTCGTCTGAGCAAAATTCCTGCCTCACCTAACGAACAATTCAGTGAAAGGTATTGACTCACAGTGAAACTTGCGACCGTCGAATACGAAAAGACTCAGCAGACGGCTCTGGTGACGGGCAGCGGCGAGCAACTGTTGTTACTCGAGCGAGCTCATCATGATGTGACGGGAAAACCGGCTCCAGAACTGGAAACCATGCAAACCATCATCGAAGGTGGTCCGGCGGCACGGGAGACCCTGGATCGGCTCGCAGACGAGCCGCCGGCAAGTGCAATCGTCGACGCAGGTGATGTGCGCTGGATGTCGCCGCTTCCTCAGCCGGTCCAGATCCGAGACTTCGGCTGCTTCATGGATCACTTCCGCAACGCTCGCGCCCGAATTCAAGGGGTCGCACTCGAGGACGTCGAACTGCCGAAGATCCAGTTGGAGCGCCCGCTGTATTACATAGCGAACCGATTGGCGGTGACCGGACACAAATCTGACGTCGTGTGGCCCGAGTACTCGAGCCTGCGCGATTACGAACTCGAATTCGCCTGTGTGCTGGGGCGCGGTGGAACCGACATCTCACGCGCGGATGCCCCTGCGCATATCTTCGGTTACACCATCTTCAACGATTTCAGCGCCCGCGATACTCAGCTCGAGGAGATCTCCACCGGACTCGGTCTCAGTAAGAGCAAGGACTTTTCGAACGCGAATGTCCTCGGGCCCTGGATCGTGACGGCCGACGAAGTCGGTGACCCCTACCAACTCGAGATGACCGCGAGAATCAACGGAGACGAGGTGAGCCGAGGAACCAGCGCCGACATGGACCATCGTTTCGAGGACGTGATTTCGTTCGCTTCGACTTCCACGCGGCTGTACCCGGGTGAAGTCTTCTGTTCCGGCACCGTGCCGAGTGGATGCGGCTTGGAGCACGGGCGGTTCCTGGAACCGGGAGACGTAGTCGAACTCGAGGTCACCGGCCTCGGTGTATTGAGGAATCGAGTGGTGGCGTGAGCGGCGAAGTCATGGTTCTCGGTGTCGGCGCGACTCTCTTCGGGCGGCACGCGGATACCGCGGCCTCGGAATTGGCGGGGCGTGCGGCGATCGATGCCGTCGAAGACGCGGGCCTGACCCGCGGTGACGTCGGTGCGGTCTTCTACGCGACAGTCAGCCAGAAGGCGATCGACCGGCAGCACATGATCCCAGGCCAGATTGCCTTGAGGCCATACGGTTTCGGGGGAGTCCCGGTCGTCAATGTCGAAAATGCCTGCGCCGGCGGCGCGACTGCACTCTGGCTGGCGATCGCCCACGTTCGCGCCGGTCTGTCCGAGGTCGCGTTGGCGGTCGGGGTGGACAAGCTGGTGTGCTCGGATCCGGCTCGAAGTCTGGAGGTGTTCGACGGTGCACTCGACGTTGCGCATCGCGACGAGACGCTCGCGGGCCTTGCTTCGCTGTCCGCTCCGCTGCCGGATGCACTCGGATCGCAGGGTGAGCGGTCGGTGTTCATGGAGATCTACGCTTCTCTTGCCCGGGCGCACATGGAGAGATTCGGAACCACCGAGTTCGAGCTCGCGTCCGTAGCAGCCAAAAATCATGCGCATTCCGTGCACAATCCGCGGTCGCACTTTCGCAAACCCTTCAGCGTCGAAGAGGTGCTTGCCGCAAGGCGAGTCGCGTGGCCTCTGACAGTTCCGATGTGCTCGCCCGTCAGTGACGGTGCAGCGGCGGTCATTGTGACCAGTGCGGACTTTGCTCGAAGGCACGATTCCTCTCGGCGGGCGGCGCAGGTACTCGGTTGCAGCTTGGTGTCAGGCACGGATCGGACCGCAGATGACGTGGAGAGTCACATCGGTCGCCGTGCAGCAATGAGCGCATACGAGGAAGCCGGAGTCGGGCCAGGCGATGTGGATGTGGCAGAGGTCCACGACGCCACGGCCTTCGGTGAAGTGCAGCAGGTCGAGAATCTGGGGTTCTGCCCGATCGGTGAGGGCGGCGCGTGGTCGGCGTCCGGTGCGAGTTCGTTGGGAGGCGTGCGTCCGGTCAATCCGTCAGGCGGGCTCGAGTCCCGTGGTCATCCGGTCTCGGCAACGGGACTGGCGCAGGTCTTCGAACTTGTCACGCAGTTGCGTGGACAAGCAGGGCGGCGACAAGTTCCGGGTGCTCGAATCGCGGTCGCAGAGAACGGCGGAGGTCTCTACGGCATCGAGGAAGCCGTCGCCGCGGTCACGATCTTGGGAGGGCCACGATGAACGCGGACATCATGAACGATGAACCGATGGCGCCAGGCTTGCACGTGCAAGCGGGATATGCGGATCTGATTCTGTCGGCGCTGCGACGCCGACCAGACCACATCGCGTTTCGATTCACGGATCGGAACGGTGATCGGGCCGAGCTGACATATCGGCAGACTGCGGAACAGATCGAGCGGATTGCAGGTGTCCTCAGTAGCTTCGCTCTGCCGGACGGAGCCGGGGTCGCCCTGCTTGCGGAGCCGTGTCCTGAAGCATTCACGGTCATGGCCGCGGCGTGTCTGGCGGGCGTGCGCTACACGGCACTCCATCCGCTCGCGACCGAAGAGAACGACAGGATGGTGCTGAAAGACAGTGGTACCGATCTCCTGTTGGTTGCCGACGGACAGTTCCAGGTACGCGCCGAAGCGGCACAGACTCGAGTGATGTCACTGTCAGCCCTCGAATCAGCGTGTGAATTGGGTACGGCGGGAATAGGTTCAGGCTTAGGCGGTCAGGGTCGAGCTTTGTATCTCTTCTACACCGGTGGAACCACCGGTGAGCCGAAAGGCGTCATGCTCAGGGACCGATCCTTGGTCGCCAATGCCTGGGCCTGCACCACGTGGGAGTGGCCGGCTGAAACCACCATGCTGCTCACTACGCCGATGTCTCATGCTGCCGGTCTGCTCGTCGCACCCGGTCTGCTGCGAGGTGCAAGCTTCGAGTTGCACAGGTCGTTCGACCCGGACAGAGTTGTCGACGCCATCGAAAATGGCGGAGTCACAGCTACATTCGTGGTTCCCACGATGCTCTATGCCTTACTCGACCATCCACGCCTGTCGGATGCGAATCTGTCTGGGCTGAACTGGATGCTTTACGGTGCTGCACCCATCGACCCCACCAGGCTCGAGCAGGCAGGGGCGGTGTTCGGGCCGATCCTGAGCCAGCATTACGGTCAGGCCGAAGCCCCGAATGCGTTGACGGTACTCGATACACGTGAGCACACGGACGATCCCGCAGTTTTGGGGAGTTGTGGGCGCGCGATGCCAGGTGTCGAAGTGGTGTTGCTTGACGAGCAGGGAAACGAGACGGCGACGGGCGTACCCGGCGAGCTTTGTGTGCGAGGTCCGCTCGTGATGGACGGCTATTGGAACAAACCTGAACAAACCGCTGCAGCGCTCGCGAATGGGTGGTTGCACACCGGCGACGTTGCTCGAATCGACGAAAGTGGGCTCATCTCGATCGTCGACCGCATCAAAGACACGATCATCAGTGGTGGATTCAACGTCTACCCGCGCGAAGTCGAGGACTCACTCGGACATCATCCCGCGGTGGCAGCATGTGCGGTATTCGGTGTCCCCGATTCTCAATGGGGAGAAGCTGTTACCGCCGCAGTCGTACTGAAGACGGGATGGTCGGTCACACCCGATCAACTCATCGCGCACGTGAGATCGCACAAGGGTCCGATCTGGGCGCCCAAGGAGATTTCGATTCTGGAAGCGCTGCCGCTCACTGCTTTGGGGAAGATCGACAAGAAGGCACTCCGTGGCGCGTCACCGACCTAGTGACGCGACAACTG
Organism: Rhodococcus sp. 008; assembly: GCF_001682295.1. Taxonomy (NCBI): domain Bacteria; kingdom Bacillati; phylum Actinomycetota; class Actinomycetes; order Mycobacteriales; family Nocardiaceae; genus Rhodococcus; species Rhodococcus sp. 008. Next base: position 2,531,191 of record NZ_CP012749.1, read on the forward strand.
CCCGTGCGAGGGCGTCGGCAGATCCAGGGGCGAATGGCAGAAAGAGTTCTGGCTCGATCAATTCCACTTCCATGAGCAGTGGTTGATCCACCGGGCCCACGACGTCCACACGTGCATAAAGCAATTCGCCGGGGCCGCATGGGGTCGCGGCCAGTGCTGCGTCGGCCACCGCGAGTTCGGCGGCGGACGGTTGGTGGAGGTGGTTGGTTCCGCCGTGAAATTCCTGCACGCGGAAGTCGTGGGCGGCCGGGATCTTCTGGACAGCGTGCGAGTAGCGTCCGCCGATGTGGATGATCGAGCGCTCACCGTCGACGACGTCCGAGACGAATGGCTGGACCAACGCGTCGTTACCGCCGTCGAGGATCGAGCTGAGGTGAGCGTGGGCCTGCGCGGACCCCGAGGCAAACTTTCCCACTCCGACAGCGCCGGCGGACACTGCCGGCTTGACGATGACGTCGGCACCCTCGAACGAAGGGAGGGTGAGTGTTTCGCTCTGTCCGGCAGCGATCACAGCGGTGGGGACGATAGGTACGCCGGCCGCGGCAAGTTCGGTGAGGTATCCCTTGTATGCGTTCCACTTCACGATCGAGAGTGGATTGGCGATCGGAGCGGTCAGCTGATCGAGAACGGCGAGAAATTCGTCGAGGCGCTGGGTGTAGTCCCAGGTCGACCGGATCAGAACCAGGTCGGCGTCGATATCGAGGAGGGACGGGCTCGACCACGGCGCCATCGTCGACGCGATGCCGTAGGAGGTGAGAGCTTCCATGACGAGTTTGCTTTCGACATCCGCCTCGCGGGCGGCGCCGTCACAGGTGAGCAGGAGAACCGTGGTCATGCCACGATGCTTTCACGGCTGGCGCCCTGTACGACTAGCGAGGTGGCCCCTCGTCGAGGACCAGCGAACCGGTCCCGGGTTGCCCGGTTGCGTCCACCCACGTCACCGCGACGGTGTCGCCGGGGCGGCGCGAGCTCATCGCCGCGTTGAGATCAGCGGACGACGCGATCCGGCTGCCACCGAACTCGGTGATGACCGCACCTTTGGTCAGCCCCACCCGCTCGGCCGGCGAATCGAAGCTCACGGCAACAACTTCGGCGCCGGCCGGCATGTCCGCGTGATCCTTCACCGCGACACCGAGTACGGGTGTCGGTCCCACACGCACGGTCTCGGAGGAGCGGCCACCGAGTACCTGCTCGACGATCGGTAGTGCGGTGTCGATCGGTATCGCGTAGGACTGAGGCGCCGGTGAGGTTTCGGTGCGGTCGGTGACGGCGTTGCCCGCGCTGCTGACGCCGATCAGCTCGCCAACGGCGTTGACCAGGGGGCCACCGGAATCGCCAGGCCGGATGTCCGCGTCGACCTCGATGAGGCCCTTCAACTGGTTTCGCGATCCGTCGGACACGTTGCGGGTGTTGACGGTGACACCGAGGTTGGTGATGACGCCGGGAGCAGGGACGGGTACTCCGCCGCCTTCCGCATTTCCGATTGCGGTGACGGAGTCCCCGCGAGCGGCTTCTGCTGATTTGCCGACCACAGCCACCGGCAGATCGTCAGCGCCCGCGAGTCGAAGGACGGCAAGATCGCTGACGCTATCGTACCCGAGGATCTCGGCGTCGTAGATCAGCCCGTTGGACATGCTGACGGCAGTGACGTCCGAAGCTCCGCTGATGACGTGGTGATTCGTGAGCACCACTCCGTCAGGGGAGAGCACGATCCCGGTCCCAGCAGTGGTGGTGAATCCGGCCGGCGCCGTGATGGTGACGATGGTGGGGACCACCCGGGCCGAGAGCTCCTCCGGCGTGAGTGGAACAACCGGCGCGGGTGGGGTGGTCGTGATGACGGTGACCGGTGCGGACTCGATCGTTCCCGGAGTCAGGGGCGGTGCGACCAGCGCGAGACCACCGAGGCCGGCTGCGAGAACGACGGCCGTCCACAGGCCGCGTCTGCTCGCACGTTTGGTCATCCAGCCGTCCGTCCCGCCGGTGTCATGCCATCGAGTCGTGAAAGGTGAAGATTACCGATTCGGCGAATCTTCGGCCACAAAACCGGGCAACATGCCGTCCGCGCGGAGCGTTGCCAGGGACGGCGCGGCAGCGTCCTTTGCGGAGAGCTCGTAGGTCAGAGGGTTGCCCTTACGGTCTGTTCTCGGCCATTCGATCGCGAGTTCCGGATCGAAGGGATCGAGGTCGCGGTCCAGGTGGGGCGAGTATTCGATGCTGCACAGGTACATCACTGTCGATCCGTCTTCGAGTGAAAGGATCGCGTGGCCGAGGCCTTCCTCCAGGAACACCGCTCGTCGATCGACGTCGTCGATCACCACCGCATCCCACTCGCCGAAGGTCGGTGATCCGACGCGCAGGTCTACGACAACGTCGAGGAAGGCACCTTTCACGCAGGTGATGTACTTCGCCTGTCCGGGCGGATTGTCGGTGAAGTGGATCCCGCGGAGGCTACCGGCTTCGGAAACCGAGCAGTTGGCCTGCGCGAGGTCGAGAGTGCGGCCGGTCGCGGCGGTGAAGGCGGAGCTTTTGAACCATTCGAGAAAGACACCGCGGTTGTCGCCGAACTGCTTCGGTGTAATTTCCCAAGCTCCGGCGATCTTCAGTGGACGGATTTCCACGTCACCATTCCTTGCCGTGCTCGAGCAGCTCGAGTAGGTAGTTGCCGTACCCGGATTTTCCCAATGCTTCTGCCTGAGTGCGTAATTGGTCGGAGCTGATGAATCCTTGACGCCACGCAACCTCTTCAGGGGAACCGATCTTGAGGCCTTGGCGGTGTTCGATGGTCCGCACGTAGTTCGCTGCCTCGAGCAGGGAATCGGGTGTGCCGGTGTCGAGCCACGCGGTTCCGCGGGGGAGGACATCGACAGAAAGTTTGCCAGCTTCGAGATAGTGCTGATTGATGTCGCTGATTTCGTATTCGCCACGCGCAGAGGGCTTCAGAGTGCGTGCGATGTCCACGACGTCGCTGTCGTAGAAATAGAGGCCGGGGACTGCGTAATTGGATTTCGGCGACGTCGGCTTTTCCTCGATGGACACGGCGCGACCCGAGTCGTCGAATTCGACGACGCCGTAGGCGGTCGGATTCGAGACCCAGTAAGCGAATACGGCTCCGCCGTCGATGTCGGAGAAACGCCTGAGTTGGGTTCCGAGGCCGGGGCCGTAGAAGATGTTGTCGCCGAGGACGAGCGCCACGGAGTCGGATCCGATGTGCTCTGCGCCGAGGGTGAATGCCGTTGCGAGGCCGTTCGGTTCGTGTTGCACTGCATAGGTGAGGTTGACGCCGAATTGTGAGCCGTCGCCGAGAACCCGGCGGAATTGTTCGGCGTCGTGTGGGGTCGTGATGATCAAGATGTCGCGAATGTCGGCGAGCATGAGAGTGGAGAGCGGGTAGTAGATCATCGGCTTGTCGTAGACAGGCAAGAGTTGCTTGCTCACTCCGAGGGTGATCGGGTGCAACCGCGACCCGGTGCCACCGGCCAGAATGATTCCGCGCATGCGTGCAGTGTCCTGCACTCCTGCCTGCCGACGCAAACGGACATGACACGCCCGGCCGCTAAAGTGGGGTTCGTCCGATGAGCCTGAGGAGATGACGTGCGACTACTGGTCACCGGGGGTGCCGGCTTCATCGGTGCCAATTTCGTTCATCAGACGGTGGCGACGCGTCCCGACGTGGAAGTCACGGTTCTCGACGCTCTGACCTACGCCGGAAATCGCCAGTCCCTGGCGTCCGTCGAGGACCGGATCACGTTTGTCCACGGCGACGTGGCCGACGAGCCGCTGGTCGACGATCTTGTCTCGCGCTCCGACGCAGTCGTGCACTTCGCGGCCGAAAGCCACAACGACAATTCCCTCGCCGACCCCGAACCGTTTTTGCGCACCAACGTCATGGGAACCTTCTCGCTCCTGCAGGCTGTGCGTTCGCACGGGGTCCGTTATCACCACATTTCGACCGACGAGGTGTACGGCGACCTCGAACTGGATGATCCGGCGAAGTTCACGGAGACGACACCGTACAACCCGTCGAGCCCGTACTCCGCGTCCAAGGCATCGAGTGATCTGTTCGTGCGCGCCTGGGTGCGCTCGTTCGGGATCGCGGCGACCATCTCGAACTGCTCCAACAATTACGGCCCGTACCAGCATGTGGAGAAGTTCATCCCACGCCAGATCACCAATCTGCTCGACGGAGTGCGTCCACGGTTGTACGGGGAAGGCCGCAACGTCCGCGACTGGATTCACGTCGAGGACCACAACCGCGCCGTCTGGGACATTCTGGACCGCGGAAAGTCCGGCGAGACTTATCTGATCGGCGCCGACGGTGAAACCGACAACCGGACGGTGATTGCGGCTCTGCTCGAAATTTTCGGACGCAAGCCGGACGATTTCGACTTCGTCACCGACCGCCCTGGTCACGATCTGCGGTATGCGATCGATTCGACGCGACTGCAGCAGGAGCTCGGGTGGAAGCCGCAGTACCGCGATTTTCGAAGCGGACTGGAAGCCACCGTCGAGTGGTATCGCGACAACGAGCAGTGGTGGCGTCCGCAGAAGGCCGGCGTCGAGACGCAGTATTCCGCGTCCGAGAAAGTGGTCTGACCGAACGTCAGGCTTTGGTGGGGTCCGGCACCCGCGAGCGCTCGTGCACGAGTGCATTGCGCAGGCCTCGTGATCCCGACAGTGCAGCCACGACGCCGGCAAAGACCTCACAGAGGGTGAACAGCAGCCTCGACGCCAGTGCGAGGCCGAGCGCGACGCCGGCATCCATGAACGGTGAAAGCGCTGCGACGATGACGGCTTCGCGGACACCGATTCCGGACGGGACGACAAAGACGAGGACCCCCGCGCACATACCGAGGGCGAGAGCGCCGATGCACTGGACGAGCCCACGGATTTCGAAGCCGGCCGAACTGGACGCGAGCAGCCACAACTGGATGCCGTAGAGCACCCAGCTTGCTGCGCACCAGCCCAACGCGAGCGCAATCTTGTGCATCGTGAGCGGCTTGTGCAGCGGCGTGCGGCGGAGCAGTTTCAGCGCGAGGTTCACCAGGCGTGTGAGCACCGGCGGGTAGGCGCAGACCAATGCGATCGGTACGAGGATGATCACGCCGACCGCTGCCGCCGTGCTGACCTCGAACAGGGCAGGTAGACCGAAGAGGCCGACGACCAGCGCCGAAGTTGTGCTCAACCCCACCGTGACCAGCACTGCGACAAAGCCTGCGGCACGGGACACACCGGCGCGCCTCACGAGTTCCGTTTGCAGAACGAAGGCCCAGACACTGCCTGGAAGGTACTTGCCGAGTTGGCCGACCAGATAAGCGCGAGCGGCGTCGAAGGCCGGGATCGGTTGTTCGAGGGCGCCGAGTGCGTGCTGCCAGGCCCGCACTGCGGCACCCATACCGAGGAAGATGAACACCGACGAGGCGGCAAGCGTCCACCAGTTCAGTTCGGTGATCGTGTTCTTGACCTCGGACCATTGGGACTTCACCGCGAAGATGATCGCGACGACGATCGCGAGGGTGACGAGGACCTTGAATGCGTTGACGAGAAGGCCGCGTAGAGCGTTCGGCTGTGCGGCCGGTTCGACGTCTTCGACCGGTTGTTCAGATTCGGGAGAGGTACTCACGCGCCTGCATCCCGCCCGTTCGTCATTTCGCAGACGATACCAACCAGGATTTGTCTCGCTAAACCACGAGCGGTTTGTCGGCGCGTTCCCGCCACCAGGTGAAGGCTTCCGACAGCGAGTCCGGAATGGCCGGTGACGTGCCGAAGCTTCCCGCGGCGTACACGGCTTCGATCGCGGCGATGTCCTCCTCCGCGATTCCCGACCGACTCATTCCGACCCGGTTGACACCGTGCAACGACACCGGGTTGCCGAAGGCCTTGGAGAAGGGCGGGACGTCCTTGACCACGACGGTTCCCATGCCGATCATGGATCCGGAGCCGACGACGCGTCGTTGGTGCGCGACAGTGTGCATGCCCAGGTTGACGCCGTCTCCGACGCTGACGTGCCCGGCAAGCGTCGTACCGGAGGACACGACGCAGCGGTCACCGATCTGCACGTCGTGCTCGATTCCCACTCTGTTCATCACGAAGCAGTCTTCGCCGATTTCGGTGCGGCGTTCGCTTCCCTGATGGACTGTGCTCAATTCGCGAATCGTCGTTCGAGCACCGATTCGAATTCCCAGACCGGCGCTGACGGACCAGGACGTCGGATGTAACGCGCCGAGGATCTCGGGGGGAGCTCCCAAGACCGCTCCCGAGCCGATCCAGCAGTCGTCGCCGATCTCGAGTGGGCCCGTGAGTACCGCGTTCGGTCCGATCGTGACTCCCGCCCCGATCAGTACGTCGGCGCCGATCACGGCGGTCGGATGGATGTGGCAGTCGGCTCGTTCAGACATGCAGGTTCCGGAATCCTCTCGAAGTATCGAATCGTGTTTCGATACGCTTCCTGGGTTGTCGGGGTATTTCGTTCCGACGACGGTCGGATGAATCTATCGGAGGTAACTCAGTGATCGCGATATCCAGTATCTCGTTCGGGGAAGAAGTCGAGCGCGAGGTGCTGGACACTCTGCGATCGGGAATCGTCGCGCAGGGACCCAAGGTGAAGCGGCTCGAGGACGAGTTCGCGGCGCTGGTGGGCACGCGACACGCGGTGGCGGTGAACAACGGCACTACGGCGTTGATCGCGGCTCTCCAGGTCCAGGATCTTCAGCCAGGTGACGAGGTTTTGACCACGCCGTTCACGTTCGTGGCCACGCTCAATGCGATTCTCGAGGCAGGCGCGACGGCGCGGTTCGCCGATATCTCCGAGTCCGATTTCAACATCGACCCGGCAGTCGCTGCCGATCGAATCGGTGACCGCACGAAGGTGCTGATGCCGGTTCATCTGTACGGACAGTCGGCGGACATGGGCGCATTGATGCCGCTGGCATCGAAAAACGGTCTGACTGTCGTCGAGGACGCCGCTCAGGCCCACGGAGCGACGTACGACGGGCGAGGCGCCGGCAGTTTCGGTGTGGGTTGCTTCTCGTTCTATGCAACGAAGAACCTCACGACCGCCGAGGGCGGAATGATCACGACCGACGACGACGCGATCGCCGATCGACTTCGGGTCCTGCGCAACCAGGGCATGCGGGCGCGCTACCAGTACGAGATGGTCGGCCAGAACTACCGGATGACTGACCTCCAGGCGAGCTTGGCTCTGCCCCAGATGGCGACGTACATGCAGCAGGTCGAGGCGCGCCGCCGGAATGCGGAGGCCTTGCGCGTCGGCCTGAAGGACGTCGAAGGACTGATCCTGCCGAGCGAACTGTCCGGTCGTGGACATGTCTGGCATCAGTTCACCTTGCTGCTGGCCGAAGACGCACCGATCACTCGCGACCAGTTGAGTGAGCGCCTGGCCGCGAAGGACATCGGTAGCGGCATCTACTACCCGAAGGCCGTCTACGACTACGAGTGCTACCGCGAACATCCGCGCGTCGTCATCGACGAGACGCCGGTGGCCACTTCGGTTGCGTCGCGGTGCCTGAGCATCCCCGTCCACGCTGCGTTGTCCGCCGGCGACGTCGATCAGATCGTTGCCGCGGTACGCGGCGCCATGGAGGCCTGAAAAATGACTGCTAGCAATCCACGTATCGCTCTTGTCGGATCCGGTCAGATGGGCTCGCTGCATGCGCGGGTCATCGCGCAGTCGCCGCTGTGCGAGTTGGATCTGCTGATCGAGCCGCGCGAGGAGCAGGGCAAAGCTGTTGCTGCGCGGTTCGATACGCGTTGGGCCCCCGATTTCGACTCCCTCGACGAGATCGATGCTGTCGTGATCGCCGCTGCTACGCCGGCGCACTACGAGTTGGCCGGCCGGGTTCTCGATCTGGGGAAGCCCGTCCTGGTGGAGAAGCCGTTGGCAGCGACGTACGAGCAGAGCGTCGACCTGGTCGATCGTTCGCGCGCGTCCGGTGTTCCCCTGATGTGTGGACTGCTCGAACGGTTCAATCCCGCTGTCCGCACCGCCCGTGAGTTCTCCGGCGATGTGTGGCAGGTGAACGGTATCCGCCACTCGCCGTTCGTTTCCCGCATTCCGACGGGTGTCGCGACGGACCTGCTGATTCACGATATCGACCTTGCCATCGGATTTGCCGGCTCGGAACCCAGTTTGGCAAAAGGGGAGTTCGGCTACTTCCACCCGACGTCCGTGCAGAACCGGTCGGAAGATTGCGCCGACGCCGTATTGCGCTTCGGATCAGGTGCTGTTGCAACGATTTCCGCGAGCCGGATCAGTCAGCGCAAGATTCGCCAGCTGTCGTTGCTCGAGGCCGATCGACTCATCGAGATCGATCTCTTGCGTCGCGACATCACGATCTACCGGCACATCGACGACAACATGCCTACCGATCGGGACGGCTACCAGCAGCAGACGGTCATCGAAATTCCGACGATCCGCTACAGCGAGGAACCGCTTGCCGCGCAGCTGACGCATTTCCTCGGATTGGTGCAGGGCACCGGTGACGCAGACGGTGAGCGGGCGTCGATTCTGCCCGCTCACCGCGCGGTTCACGAGGTGACGGAATCTGCGTTGGCTGCAGCGTTGTCGTCCTGACCGCTGCGTCGGCGTCGGAAGGCCCACGCTCCTTGAGACAGTGCCAGGAGCAATCCGACGCCGGCGACAGTCCACCCGAAAGTACTTCCGGGCGGACTGAATTCGATGGTGAGGGTAGATCCGGATTCGGCGCTCGGCGGTAGATCGACCTGCAACAACCCGCCGGGGCTGGCCTTCGTCTCGACCGTCTGACCATCTACGGTCGCGCTCCAACCCGGCCAGGCCAGCAGGGCGAATGTGACCGTGCCTGATCCGGTGTATTCGACGGTTTCCCTGGTGTCCGTAGCGGCGGCATCGCCACGCACGTCGAGACCAGGCGTCGTTGCCGATACGCGACCGTCGGGCCACTGATGCTCGGTGGTGCGATGGCCGACCGTGACCACCCGATCCGGCGATACGGTCCACTCGCCCTCGGGTAGGGCGTCGAGGGCGCGTTTTCCGCCGTACGGTCCGGAATTCTGAACGACGACCGTGTCGACTCGCATCGCGTCGAGCCAGGACACACCCGTTCCCGGCGATTCAGCGAGCAGTCGGTCGACGCCGTCCGGACACTGGACGCCGCCGTAGTAGTTCAAGCACAGTGCTTGAACGAAATAGTTGTAGCTGATTCCGGCGTAGCTGTTGACGGCATTGACTCCGGCAGGCTGCCAGGCGTTGCCGAACAGGAGGTCACCCCACTGCCCGGTTTCGTTGTCCGGCGGGATGTTGACGGGGTCGGCAATCGCGAAAGTGGTTCCCTGGTAACGGTCCTCGAACTTGGACTCCAGGAATGCCACCTGCCTGGGGAACTTCCACGGTGTCACGTTGTAGTTTCCGGTGAACCAGAAATTGGTCTGAGCACTGAGCACGACGACGATGCCGACAGCGAGTGCACCGGCGAGGTAGCGGGGCTTTCGGTAGGCCACGACCAACGCGAAGACGGTGAGAACCACGGTGATTATCAGTGATGCCGAGTGAATACCGATGTCTTCCGGGACATTCGACCAGGCAAGATAGAACTGAAGTGCCAACAATCCCGCGGTGATGATTGATCTTGTCCGGATTCGATCACGATGCAGTCCGGCAGAGAGGGCGACCGCCGTGACCACGATGGCGGGCAGTTGACCGTACTCGAGCAGTCGCGCGGGCCAACGGAAAAGCCACAGATTCGACGGTCCGAGAAGTAGTACGACGTAAATTCCGCCGAAGACGAACAGCGAGACGCTGTGGCGGCCCAACTTCTTCAGTGACTTCCACTGAATCCACGGTGCGAGCGGTATGAGGAACCAAGCCAGGTACACCAGCGGAATCGTCATGGCAGGCGAAGCGAAAGCGGTGACGTACGGCTGGTTCGACGGGCCGGAGAGGTTGAGCAGGTCACCGAGATCGGGTCGAAGCGAACCGTCGTTCGCGATTCCGGACTGAGTACGCACCGACACGCCGGTGGTGAAGAGCAACGGTAGATACACGATCAGCGACATCATGATGATCGCTGCCGCGCTGATCATCAGTGATTTGATGCTGCCTGCGCGTTTGATTGCGATGCATTCCGCTATGACAGCGAGGTAGACGACCGCGACACCGACAGCGCCGTACGGGTTTCCGGTGGTCATCGCAAGATAGCCGAAAACGATCGGTACCAGGGGGTTCACTCGGCCGAGGGCGCTGGCGCGGGTAGACCACCAGACGTGGGGGATCCAGGCGAAGGCGATCAGCCCGGACGCCCAACTGGAGGCGTCGAAATAGAGCGTGTATCCGGCGAACGGCATGGCAAATCCGGCGATGAAAGCCATCGGCCGATTGGCGCCGTACTGGCGGGCCACCAGATAAACGCCTACCGCGAGAATCGCCATGAATTGCATCTTGACCAGGGTGATTCCGATTCCCAGGTTCGGAATGAGTGCAATGGCAACCGAATCCAGAAGGATCACGGGATTGTATGTCCCGTAAAGGGCTTCGGCTGTGACATTGCCGCCGGCCCACAATTCGGGAATGAGCGTCGGCCATGACCCGGACAGGATTCGCTCGCCGATCGTGTGCCAACCAGGCGTGAAAGCTGCTGCGCTGTCGTCCCAGTAGTAGAACCACCGATTGGAGATCAGTGGGATGGCGGCGACGATCGACACCAGAGCGGCGAGAAGAATTGGCGGCACCACGCGTTGTGCGAGCGGTAAGTCAGATTTCACGATGTGCTTTCGTCTTCGAGTCGATGGCTGTTGTTCGGAGCCGGGGTCGTGCTCTTTTTCTCGGAGCCTGGGCTGCGCCTTGTTTCTCGGAGCGTAGTATTCCGACGAGTTCGAACTGCAGTCGGGGAAGTAAGGAGATCGGGACGTGGCGACATCGCGAACGGAACCCGTTCGTGGGGAACCAGCTACGCCGGAACTCTCGGTGATCATCCCCGCATACAACTCAGGCGAGGTGCTGGAGTCGACGGTGCGTCAATTCGCCGAGTACTTCACCAGCCGCCCGGCCGAGAGCGCCGGTCAGGTCGAGATCATCGTCGTGGAGAACGGGTCGACGGACAACACTGCCGACGTATGTGCCGCTCTGGCGGCTTCCTGGTCGTGGCCGGGAGTGACTTTCCTTCCGATGAGCAGCGATAAAGGAATGGGTGCGGCGCTTCGCGCCGGGACACTTGCTTCTCGTGGACGGCGCGTGTTGCTCACAGCGGACGATCTTCCGTTCGGTTTCGGTGACATCGAAGGGGCCGACCGCGTGATGGCGGACCTAGGGTCCGTTCCGCCGGTGGTCATCGGTTCGAAGGCTCATTCGGAATCAGAGGTGGAACGTGGCCTGCTGCGTTCGGTGATGACGGGCGGATTCGCGACGCTGCGACGGGTCGTGCTGGGCACTCGCACGGGCGATCCTCAGGGAACTTTCATCGTCGACGGCGTTTTGCTGCGTCGAATCGCACCCTCATTGACCGAGCGTGGATTCCTCTTCACTACCGAATTGGACTACGCGCTCGAATTGGCCGGGGTGCGCCCGGTCGAGGTCCCGATCCGACTCAGTGACGATCATCTGGCACATGCAAGCCGTATCTCGCCGAAGGACGTGATCCAGATGGCAAAGGGATTGTTGTCGCTTCGCCGCCGAAAGACCGAGCTGCGGGCCGCGGCCGCAGTGAGTGATCGCGAGTAATCAGGGGTCGACCTGGCGTGACTCGGTGCCCGGGGCGCCGAGGTGCGGATTCGCGATACCCTGCGGGGCGTGGATACCGTGAACACGACCGATGACCAGTCCGATTCCGGAGTCGAGTTGATCGAACGCAGCGCGACGTCGGATCGACTGTTGGCGCAGCGCACGTTGTTCACCGGAACTTCGCCTGTCGCCAGTGACGAACTATATGCGGTGACCAAGGTCGGAATGTCGACGCGATCGCGGTTCGAGTTGCGGCTTCAGCCCGGGGCCGTCGCACACACCAACACCTTCTTCGGTCGATTTCCGGCCAGCTACTGGCAGCGCTGGACCAACGTCACCGAGGTCACCGTCACCGCGCATGTCGTGGCCGATACCGCTTGCCGCATCCAAGTCCAGGCCTCGGACATCGGTGGTCACCGCCGTATCGTGACGAACGTCGTCGTGACCGGCGACGAGCGCGTGTCCATGACCGCCCCGCTCGATACCTTCGTCGACGGCGGCGCGCTGTGGCTGCAGTTCGAAGCGCAGGGTGGCGGCGCCGTGGTCGACGACGTGGAATGGACCGTCGCCTCCCCGGAGTCGATTCGCCCGGTAGCCGTGGCGATCTGCACGTTCAATCGTGCGGACGACTGCGCGCGCACAGTCGAGGCCCTCGCGTCCGACGAGCGTGTGCTCGCGTTGCTCGACGCTCTGTACGTAGTCGACCAGGGAACGGATCCGGTCGAGAGCCGTGAGCTGTTCCAGGAAGTGTCGAAGAAGTTCGGTTCGCGGTTGCAGTATCTGCGGCAGGCGAACCTGGGCGGTGCGGGCGGGTTCACGCGGGGCCTGTACGAGGCTTCGGCAGCCGGACCGCACGCCGACGTGATCTTGATGGACGACGACATTCTGTGTGAGCCCGAATCGGTTCTTCGACTGAGCGCGTTCGCGAACATGACGACGGAGCCGGCTTTGATCGGCGCCCAGATGCTCTTTCTGTTCAACCCCGACTTCCTGTTGGCTTCGGGTGAACGCGTCGATCTGGGCACCCTGCAGCGCGGTGTACCGACCGACGAGCACGGTGTTCGCAACCGGAGTGTGCTCGAGAAGCTACCGGAACGTCGCGTGGATGCCGAATACAACGGCTGGTGGTCTTGCCTGATTCCTGCTGAAGCCATCGAGCGGATCGGCTTGCCACTGCCGGTCTTCTTCCAGTGGGACGACGTCGAGTACAGCTTGCGGGCCGGGCGGGCCGGGATTCCCACCATCACGTTGCCTTCGGCTGCTGTGTGGCATGCGGACTTCTACTGGAAGGACGTCGACGGTTTTGCGCACTACTTCAGTACGCGCAACGGACTCATCACCGCTTCGCTCGACCCGGGTTTTGCACCCAAAACTCTCGCGAAGCAACTCTCCCGGGATATTTCGCACTCGATCGTGGGTTTGCAGTACGGCCTTGCACATACGCAACTCCGGGCGATCGAGGGATTCCTCGAGGGGCCGGAAGGTTTGGCGGACGGTGGGCAGGAGGCGCTTGCCGCGATCAACCAGGAACGTAAGCGCTTCCCCGAGACGGTAACTCGCCCGGCGTCGGAGTTGCCGGGAAGGCTGCCGATCCGTCGTGTTGCGCCCAGCCCGAAACCCGGTTTGTGGACAGACCTGGTTCTCGCGAAACGTGCTGTGATGCAAGCGCGCAATCATCTGGAGCGGGGCCCGGTGGCGATCTCGTACGAAGATGCGCAGTGGTGGCACGTCGGACGTTTCGATCACGTCTTCGTCACCGATGCTTCGCAGGGAGGCGTGCGCGAACGCCGCTTCGACAGCGAGAAGGCCGCCGAGATGAGCGGTCGCCTCGCCGGCGTCATGAAGCGGTTCCTCGCCGAAGCGCCAAGTGTGGCTGAAGCATTCGCTCGCGAGTTCCCGCAGCTCACCAGCCGCGAGAACTGGGCTCGACTGTACGAGAAGTGAGCCTCAACGCACTATCTTGGCGATGACCTGCTCGTTGTCGACGGTATACCCGAGATATTCGAACGAGATGCCGGTGCGTGTGACGAACTCCGTCCACGCCCGGTACTCGTGCTGCTGCCACCCGGGATAGTTGAAGAACTCGTCGAAGACGACAATCGACCCGGGGACCAGTCGGTCGCCGAGCAGATCGAGCACGGTCTTGGTGGACGAGTAAAGGTCGGCGTCGAGGTGCAGGAACGCAACGGGGCCGGGTTCGTCGTTCAGGAACGAGGGCAAGGTGTCCTCGAAGAGGCCCGGAACAAGTTGCGCTCCAGGCACTTCGGGGATGGATTCCTGTGCGAACTCGCCGACCGGGAACCCGGTGCGCCAGGTCTGCGGAAGGCCGGAGAACACGTCGAAACCTGCGACGGTCCCCTCGCGTTCGGTGAAAGCCTCCGCGACGATCCTGAGTGTGGTTCCGCTGGCGACGCCGAATTCGAGTGCCATGCCGGGTATTTCGATCAAGCCCAATGCGTGGCGCAGCGTGTCGTGCGGGTGGCCGAATGTCTCCGCGACTCGAAGGTGTTCGAGGATGAACTCGGCAGTCGACGCTGTCGCTTCCAGATCCACGGCGTAGGCCAGATCCCGACGCTGGCGAAATTCCAGCTCGTCGATCCTGGACCGGAGGCCCGCGATGTCACCGCGGGCCTCGGCCAGTTCGTCACGTGAGAGTGCCAGCGCGTCGAGGATCTGTTGCGTGCGATCTGCGTTGCGCCGGTCGGCGGCCTCGACCACCTCGGATACCGCACGCTGAAGCTTGGTTCTGGCGCTGGAACGGAACTGCTCGAACATGGCAACCTCTCGTCGGGATCACCCCCATGCTGCCAGGCTTTGTTCGCTACCGGTCCCGACCGCGGTAGTGACTCTTGAGTTGTCGGGAGATCACCTTGATCTCCCGCGTCCTCTCTGCCTGCAGACGAGCATCGCTTCGCGCGGCGTTCCATGCATTCTCTCGCTGTAGTTTCCGGTAGCTCGCGAGCCTCCGCTCATCGATATCGCCACGCCCGAGTGCGCTCAGGACTGCGCATCCCGGCTCGGAGTTGTGTGCGCAATCGGAGAACCGGCACTCTGCAATCAGCTCCTCGATCTCGGGGAACGTCTTCTCGATCCCCTCCGCCGCGTTCCACATGCCGACCCCTCGCAGGCCGGGTGTGTCGATCAGTGTCCGGCCGCCGGAGAATGAGATCAACTCTCTGGTGACGGTGGTGTGGCGTCCCTTTCCGTCACCGGTCCGAACGCGACCGGTCTCGAGTCGATCGGCGTCTGTGGTGTCCGCGAGGAGGGCGTTCGCGAGCGTCGACTTACCGGCGCCTGATGGACCGAGTATCGCCACGGTGCCGTCCAGAACTGCATCGAGTACATCCATTCCTTCGTTGGTCTCGGCACTGACGGCCAGCACTGTTGCGCCGGGCGCAATGGCAGTGACCTCGGCGAGAGTGTCGGAGATATAGTGAGCTGCATCCGATTTGGTGAGTGCGACGACAGGGGTTGCACCACTTTCCCAGGCGAGTGCGAGTAGTCGCTCGATGCGCCCGAGATCGACGTCGCCGTCCGAAGCCGTGGCGATGACGACGGTGTCGACATTGGCCGCCAGAATCTGGCCTTCCGATTTTCCGGATGCCGAGGATCGAAAGATGCTGCTTGATCGAGGGAGTATCGAAGTGACCGTGTGCATCTCGGGTTCGCGTGAGTCCCGTAACTCGGCCACGGCGACCCAGTCACCCGTACAGAGTGGATCGCTGCCGCTGAGTGCGCGAACTGTGCCTTCGGCGACGGCCACGTCACACCGCCCCCGGTCGACGCGAAGAACGCGCCCGGGTGCGGAGTCCGGTGGGGCCAGGGCAGTGAATGTGTTCGAGAGTGTTGCGTTCCAACCGTATTCGGTCAGGGGCGCGCTGTTTTCCGGCATGGTGAGTGTGTCCTCGAGTACGAAGAAGTGTGAATGTTGACGGTGCTGAAACTGCGGAACACGACAGTCATCAATACTCACTCCTCGAAAATCTCAGGACGCACCATGCGTCGGATCAGAATCGTCTCAGCCGCAGACGCGACTGTGCAACTGAATTAACTCGGGGCGGCCGACTTAACTCGGACGTTCGAACTTCTCTTCCCGGCCGAGCTTGCGCAATCGCATCCACTCGCGCAGTCCGGCCGGATCGCGGCGTGTGATCAGGAAGTACCAGCCGAACCGAACCCATTCCTGCGGAAGCAGTTTCCGCATTCCCGGCTGGGAGAGGATGTATCCACGGTTGCGGTACGTGAAGTAGCGCTTCGTGTCGTTGTCGGGGTACTGCGTGTGCATGCGACCGCCGAGGATCGGCTTGAACTCGTCCGCGCCGTTGGGGTGGACGTAAGCAGTTTGCAGGCAGGTACCGAACTTCAGGCCGGAGCGGACGAGGCGACGGTGTACCTCGACCTCGTCGCCGCGGACGAACAGGCGTAGATCCGGAACTCCGACGGCATCGATCGCGTCGGCTGTGAACAGTGCGCCGTTGAAGAGAGACGCGATGCCTGGCAGGAGATCCTCGTCGCCGAGCTCGGAACGCAACCGGCGCCACGACGTGCCGCGCCGCAGTGGGAAAGCAAGGCGGTCGGGGTCGTCGATGTCGCAGACGACGGGGGAGACCTCGGCCAGGTCGTTCCGAATTGCACAGTCGAGCAGTGTTTCCAGGACTTCGGGGCCGTCCGGGCGGCCGTCGTCGTCGGCGAGCCAGACGCGGTCGGCGCCGAGTGAAAGCGCGTAGAGAATGCCAAGAGCAAATCCTCCGGCACCGCCGAGGTTGTGCTGAGAACCGATGTAACTGGTCGGCAGTGGAGCGTTGTCGACGAGCTCTTTCACATCGGCTTCGTCGGCATTGTCGACGACAACCAGATGATCGAGCGGACGCGACTGGGTGCTGAGAACCTTCAAGGATTCAGCCAGCAGTTCACGACGCTTGTGAGTGACGACGACCCCGATGATTTTCTCGGGTGCGCTCACGGGGTGTTCTCCCGTTCCATTTCCTTGATCACGTGGCGCACATGTTCGGCGGCGTCGTCACCTTCGTAGGCGCGCACGACGTCTTCGATGTCGCCTTGCATGCGGATCTGGCCGTGGTCGATCCACATCGCACTGTTGCACAGCTGAGCGAGGAATTCGTTGGAGTGGCTGGCGAATACCAGGATGCCGGAGCGTTCCACCAGCTTCTGCAGCCGGATGCGGGCCTTCTTCATGAATTCCGCGTCGACGGCACCGATGCCCTCGTCGAGAAGCAAGATCTCAGGATCGATACTGGTCACGACGCCCATGGCAACGCGAACGCGCATACCGGTGGAGTAGGTACGCAGCGGCATGGAGAGGTATTCACCGAGTTCGGTGAATTCGGCGATCTCGTCCATCTTCGCGAGCATCTGCTTGCGGGTCTGACCAAGGAACAGGCCGCGGATGATGATGTTCTCGTACCCGGAGATTTCCGGGTCCATGCCGACACCGAGGTCGAAGACGGGTGCGACGCGTCCGCGAATGCTGGCGGATCCCCGGGTCGGTTCGTAGATTCCGGAGAGCAGGCGCAGCAGGGTGGATTTGCCGGCGCCGTTGTGGCCGACGAGCCCGATGCGGTCGCCTTCCTTGAGCGTCATCGTGATGTCGCGGAGCGCTTCGACGACGACGACATCGGAGTCGTTGCGGCCGATGGATCCTCCGGCCTTGCCGAGGAAGGCCTTCTTGAGCGAGCGGGATTTCGCGTCGAAGATCGGGAAGTCGACGCACGCGTTCTGCGTGTGGATGCTGACTGGCTGACTCATGTGTTTCCTCTAGACCCAGTAGGGCACGCGTGCCCGGTACTTGCGGAGTGCCAGAATCGCGACGGCCCAGCCGACGACGGTGAAGGCGATGACGATGTACCAGTGGTATGCCTGCTGGTCGGCCCCGATGAGTGGTGCTCGGATGATCTCGAGGTAGTGGTACAGGGGGTTGAGCTCGGCAAGCCGGACTCGCTCGCTGGCTTGCCCGCCCTGGTCCTTGAGGGCCTGAGTTGTCCACATGATCGGCGTCAGCACGAACAGCAGGAGCGTCATGCTGCCCAGGATGGGGGCGATGTCGCGGTATCGGGTGGAGAAGATGCCGAAGACGATCGAGACCCACAGCGTGTTCGCCACGATCAGCAGGAATGCCGGTATCGCCGCCAGCGCAGTCCAGCTCATGTTCTGCCAGATGCTGAACGCGAACAGCAGAACTATGTAGATCGCGAAGTTGTGCGCGAAGAACAGCACCTGACGCCAAACCAGGCGATATACGTGCACGCTCAACGCCGACGGCAACTGCTTGATCAGGCCCTCGTTGGCGATGAAGACCTCGGAGCCTTCGAGGATGCCTGCACTGATCAGGTTCCACACGATCAGGCCGACCGTGACGTACGGCAGGAACTCCTTGAGCGGAATGTTCAGCAACGCGGAGTACAGAAGACCCATCGCACCGGCCTGCACGCCGGTGGCGATCGTGATCCAGAACGGACCGATCACCGACCGGCGGTAGCGCTGTTTGATGTCCTGCCAGCCGAGGCTGAGCCACAACTCACGCTGATTCAGACCGTCGCGAAGGTCTTTGAACGCACGACGGAACGTCTGGGAGTCGGACACGGGCGCGGGTGCGTCCGGCGTCTCGGATTCGATTGCGGATGCTGACACGGAGGTCGAGCCTACCGGCCTGGCGTCGGAGCCGGTTTTCCCGCGGACTTCGTGGTGGTCCGGGTTACAGATACTGGCCGGTTCCCGGGCTCTGTTGGTCCGGATGGGCAGGCGAATGCGGAGCCCCGATGCTCATGCCGGGAGGCAGTGCGCCCTGCCGCATTTGTTCGAGCTGGGCGCGCGCTGCCATCTGCTGCGCGAACAGTGCGGTTTGAATTCCGTGGAACAGTCCTTCGAGCCAGCCGACGAGTTGGGCCTGCGCGATTCGCAGTTCGGCGTCGGAGGGAATGGAGTCGTCGGTGAACGGGAGGCTCAGTCGCTCGAGTTCTTCACGGAGTTCGGGTGCCAGGCCTTGTTCCAGTTCTCGGATGGACGAGGTGTGGATGTCCTTGAGGCGCTTGCGGCTGGCGTCGTCGAGCGGCGCGGCGCGCACTTCTTCCAAGAGTTGTTTGATCATCGTGCCGATTCGCATGACCTTGGCCGGCTGCTCGACCATCTCGGCGACGGACTCGGCTTCGGATTCCGCGCCTTCGGTGGTGCCGGATGTGGAGGCCTCTGCCTCGGCCGCCGGCATTGCGACGGGTCGACCGTCGGGTCCGATAACGAGTACCTGCTCTTTGTCGGGGTTCGTCATGCTTCCATCTTGTCGTGTGTGGGCGACAAACGCCGCGTAACCCCCAAAAAGTTAGCTATCGAATAACTGTACTGACGGGTAATTGGGTGACTGCCTTCGACTAAGCGGGCGTCTGCACCTAGAGTGTCGAGCATGGCTTACGACGTTGCCCGCGTACGGGGGTTGATTCCCTCACTCGGTGACGGCTGGATCCACCTCGATCCGCAGGCCGGAATGCAGATCCCGGACGCCGTCTCGCGGACGGTCTCCACCGCGTTCCGTGCCTCTGCATCTTCTTCCTCCGGTCGCCACGTCTCGAACCGTCGTAGTGCTGCCATTCTCGAGAGTGCGCGCACCGCGGTCGCCGATCTGGTCGGCGGAGATCCTGCGGGAGTCGTTCTCGGATCAGACCGAGCGGTGTTGTTGGCTTGGCTCGCCGAGTCGCTCAGTTCGCGGTTGGGCCTCGGAACCGGTCTCGTACTCTCGCGCCTCGACGAAGAGGCGAACGTCGCGCCCTGGCTTCGTGTGGCCAGTCGCTACGGCGCTCAGGTGCGATGGGCAGAGGTCGAAATCGAAACGTGTGAGCTCCCGAGTTGGCAGTTCAACGATCTCATCACCTCGACCACTCGATTGGTGGCCTTGACGGCCGCATCACCGGTCGTCGGTTCGGCTCCGAACGTCCGCGCCGCAGCTGATCGTCTGCACGAATTCGGCGGACTGATGGTGGTCGACGCCGTCGGTGCAGCGCCATATGCGCATGTGGACATGGCTGATCTCGGGGCGGACATCGTTGCCGTCAGCGCGCCGTCGTGGGGCGGTCCGCAGGTGGGCGCACTCGTCTTCCGCGATCCCGGACTGCTCGACCGAATTCCGGCCGTGTCGCTCAACCCGTACGCGCGTGGCGCCGAGCGACTCGAGGTGGGCGGTCATCAGTTCGCGCTGCTGTCCGGTCTCACGTCGTCGATCGATTTCCTGGCGGGCTTGGACGAATCGGCAACGGGAACCAGGCGTGAGCGCCTCGAAACCTCGATCAGCTCGCTGCAGGACTACCAGGACGGTCTGTTCGATCACCTCATGCGTTCTCTCGCAGCCCTGCCCAACGTGATGGTGATCGGCGGCGCACCCACGCGGGTGCCGACGCTCAGTTTCACACTCGAGGGGATGGCGGCAGACAAGGTCGCGGCGCACCTGGCCGACAAGCGCATCGCGACGGTCAGCGGTACGCACGGCGGTTCCAGGCTGCTCGACGCCCTCGGCGTCAACGACGAAGGCGGCGCGGTCACCGTCGGCCTTGCGCCGTACACGACGCGGTACGAGATCAATCAGCTGGTCGCCGAACTCGGCGCCCTGGGCTGATCGATCCCGCTCGGCTCACTTCACGGTGAGGATGACCTTGCCTACGGTTTCCGGCGAATCCAGCAACTGATGGGCTAATGGCGCCTCGGTGATCGGAAGTTCGGTCGACACGATCGGTTGAACCGATCCGTCTGCGATCAACGGCCACAACTTCGCGCGGACGTCGGCGACGATGTCCGCTTTACCGCCGGGGCCGGTGAGCGGACGCCCACGCAGGCCCGTCGACGTGATGTTTCCGCGCTTTCCCATCAGCTTGGCGATGTCGACCTCGCCCTTGCGGCCACCCTGCATTCCGATGATCACGACGTGGCCGTCCATGGCGAGTGCGTCGACGTTGCGCCCGAGGTACGACGCTCCCATGTTGTCCAGAACCACGTCGGCGCCGTGGTTGTCGGTGGCTTCGGCGAGTGATGCTACGAAGTCGCTGTCGCGATAGTTGATGAGAATATCCGCGCCCAATTCGCGGCAGCGGTTCAATTTGTCCTCCGAACCCGCGGTAACTGCGACGCGGGCGCCGAGGGCTTTGCCGACCTGGATGGCGTGGGTGCCGATTCCGCCGCCACCGCCATGGACGAGTAGTACCTGTCCGCGTCGTAGTCCGCCGCGCATCACGACGTTGGACCACACTGTGCACGCAACTTCCGGCAGTGACGCTGCGACACGGAGATCGACGCCAGCGGGAACGGGGAGAAGTTGTGTTGCCGGGACCGCAACCTTCTCGGCATAGCCACCGCCGGCCAGCAGTGCGCAGACTTCGTCGCCGACGGACCAACCGGTGACGTCTTCGCCGAGTTCGGTGATCACACCCGAGCATTCGAGGCCGAGAATGTCACTCGCGCCGGGCGGCGGCGGGTAGAAGCCTTGACGTTGGAGCAGGTCGGCGCGGTTGACTGCGGTCGCGGCGACCTCGACGAGTACGTGCCCGCGAGGTAGTTCAGGATCGGGCTGCTGCGCCCATTTCATGACCTCGGGACCGCCGGGCTGATCGATCGTTATGGCGTACATGGATACGACGCTAGCGAATCTCCCCGCTGACGGGTGTTTTGCCGCTACCGTCGCGGACGTGACTTACTTCGGGAACATGCAGAACGAGATTTATCTGACGGGACTGAGCGGCGCGAAGCCGGCTTTGCCGATGACTGCGGCAGGCTTGGAAGATGCCGCGCGCGAGCAACTCTCACCGGAGGCCTTCGGGTACATCGCCGGTAGCGCGTCGACCGAACGAACCGCGGAGTCGAATCTGCGGGCGTTCGACAAGCATGCGATCGTGCCGCGGATGTTGCGGGGGACTGCGGCGCCCGACGCGCGTGATCTGAGCGTCGAGGTGTTGGGGACGCGGTTGGCTGCACCGATCCTGACGGCTCCGGTGGGCGTGCTCGGCTTGGTCCACGACGACGCCGAGGTTGCGGTCGGTTCGGTCACTGCCGAGTTGGGGATCGGATCGATTCTCTCGACGGCGGCATCCTCGACCATCGAAGACGTAGCGGCGGCCTCGGGCGATAACTGGTGGTACCAGCTGTACTGGCCGGCCGACGACGAGCTTGCCGAGTCGTTTGTCCGTCGAGCGGAGACGGCGGGCGCGAAGGCTATCGTCCTGACTGCCGACACTCCCGGTATGGGTTGGCGTCCAAGGGATCTCGAACTCGGTCACCTTCCGTTCCTGCAGGCGAAGGGAATTGCCAACTACCTGTCGGATCCGGTGTTCCGCGCAAAACTGGCGACGCCGCCCGAGGAGAGCGCAGAAGCTCTGCAGATCGCGGTTCTCACGTGGGTGTCGTTGTTCGGTAACCATGCGGTGCGGATCGCGGATATCGCGAAACTTCGCCAGTGGACGACACTTCCGATCGCAGTGAAGGGAATTGTCCATCCCGACGACGCACGTGAGGCCGTCGCGGCCGGCGCCAACGGCATTGTCGTGAGCAACCATGGTGGGCGTCAGGTTGACGGGTCGATTTCGGCACTCGATGCTCTCGGTCCCGTCGCAGATGCGGTGGGGCATGAGGTGGACATCCTGATGGACTCCGGAATTCGTTGTGGCGCAGACGTAATCAAGGCTCTGGCCTTGGGTGCCGACGCAGTGCTGTACGGGCGGCCGTGGGTGTACGGGTTGGGATTGGCCGGAGCGGACGGAGTGCGTCATGCATTGCGCAGTCTCCTGGCCGACCTGGATCTCACCATGGGGCTGGCGGGGCTGGCATCGGTCGCCGAAATCGATTCCTCGATCCTGATGTCCAATTCGTGACTTTAGGGTGAGTCTTACTGTGACGGGCGGACACAGGTCTAAACTTGGAACCTGTGACAGCTGAAGCGACAACCGAGGAGACATCGCAGGCGGCGCACGGTGAGACACCGTGGCTGACGCCGTGCGAGATGCGTGCATGGCGCGGCTACATGGACGGTAATCAGCGCCTCATGGAGGTTCTCAACCGCGAACTGCAGGATTCACACGACCTGTCGTTGGCCGATTACCGCATTTTGGTCATGCTCTCGGAGTCAGCTGACGGGTCGTTGCGGATGAGTGACCTGGCAGACGGCGTGCTGTCTTCGCGGAGCCGCCTGACGCACCAGATCAGGCGGATGGAATCTCAGGGCATCGTCGTGCGAGACACTTGCGTCGAAGATGGTCGCGGCGTGCTCGCTCGGATCACGGAAGAGGGTAGGCGTCGCCTCGCCGAGGCAGCGCCTACTCACGTGGCCGGAGTGCGGAACAATCTGGTCGATCTGCTGACTCCCCAGGAACTGGACGTGCTGGCAGACGTCTTCGAGAAGGTCGACAAAGCCATCGGCGAGCGCTGACTTCTGGAGCCGTTTTCGCGGTCCGTGGGAACACCCGATAGGATCGCCCACGGAAGCGTGGCAGAGCGGCCGAATGCACTCGCCTTGAAAGCGAGCGTGGCGTTAAACCCACCGGGGGTTCAAATCCCTCCGCTTCCGCCAAATGTTCGTTGTTCAAACCCAGCCCGCGCGAAAGCGTGGGCTGGGTTTTTTCGTGCCCTACGAAGCGCAGGAGCGTCGAGGAGTCGGATGTGTAGCAATCTTTGCCGCCCTGGGGTCGCCGGGTGAAGCAATGGCTTCGCCACTTCGGTGCTACGTCCGATGTTGCGGCAATCTGCCGGTTCTCGTTGTGCTGTGGTGAACGATCAGCCATTGCGGCGCTCGGCGACGAGAGTTCCAGGTGATCGCATCGTGCGGCTGGTGGTCAATTCGATTCCCTCCTTGGCTAGATGGGCTCGTGGTTTACGCGGCCTCCTTGCGCTTGGTGTCCGGATGGGCTGCGCGCCACCAATTAACTGTTGACCGTTCAATAAGTTTGCGTGGCCATATCGCCAGAGACCACGTTGCATTCAATCTGCTGAAATGCTCCGGATCGTGCCTTGTTTGCACGTTTGCTCGACTGTCACCAATGGGCGGATGGTCCAAGTTTGGTGACCAGTCCGGGCCCCAAACCCACTGTCAGTCCACGTCAACAAGCTGCGAACCAGCTTGCCGAAGCGCACGGGGACGTGCCTGCCGGTTTCACCGGCAATGTGCCGATCCCGCCAGATCCGAACGAGCCCGACGAACCGATCGTTCCCGCAAAAAGTATGGGACACCGCGTGGGGTGTCGGGGAAAGTGCCGTCGACACAACAGTCGATAGCGTCGGAACGCTCGGAGATGCGTGGCGAAACTTCCTCGTAGTCCCCGTGCACGATGCCGCCGTCGATCCGTTCGGCTTCAATCGCGGCCAACGAGCACAACCTTCACCCGAGCATTCTCCGGCTGAGATCGCTGCCGCAGCAGCAAATATCGTCTCCCTCATTCCGATCGTAGGCACAGGAGGCAGAGTCGGCGGAGCTGCCGTGCAAGAAGCGGTGGAGGCTGTTCTGCGGCGCGGCGGAACCGCCGCAGACGCCGAAGCCGCAGGTCGCAGGGCAGCCGCCACCGCCGGTGAGGCCGGGAATAGAGCCCCTAGCGATCCGACTATTCCCGTCGGAGACAGACCGGCCTCGACGCCTGTGGGTGGGCGCGGAGATCGCGAAATAAATGTAAAGCCCGGAACCAATCGTCCTGGAATAGTCAACGGTCGTGAATATACGGGGCATGCGTTCGACCGAATGCAAGAGCGCGGCATACTTCCATCCCTGGTTGAACAGGCCATTCGTGAAGGGTTGGCGACCCCGAGCAGAGGAAACACGACCGTGATCTATGATTCGATAAACAACCTATCAGTTATCATCAATGAAACGGGCAGAGCTGTGACCACCTCATTTGGCAATTTATCGGGAAAGTGAAAAACATGACGGATCAATCAATTTACCGCCTGGAAGCTGAGCAGGTTAATCGTGATTATTGTGACGGAAAAATATCCTTGCATGCGCTAGTTGAAATATTCGAGAGGTACGTCAGAGAACGCGAATCGGAGCGTGCATCAGATTCCGAAACCCTGAGGGGGGCCTGGGGTCAAATTGAAATAATGAATGCAATTAACCAGGATGATCCTTCGAATTCGAGCAAAAATGAGTCGGAGGTGCGAGAAGTTATTCAAGAATTCTTGGACTTGCTTCCGTAGTCTCTTTTCTCGGTCCATGGGCGACTAATCAAGGCAGGCTTTGACTCACTTGCGCGACCAGTGTCATGTCAAGTGACACTGGCCAGCAGTTGCTTATTGTGATGCGGGAGCAGATTAGGATTCGCAGGCTGACGGTTCAGACGTCTTCGCCTTCGAGGGCGGCCATCCATTTGCCCTGATCACCGATCACGACTACCTCGCCTACCGCATCCCAGTGGAACACGACCACATCCTGATGATTCCAGGTAAAACCGACTACCTGTACAGCAGCGCAGGCGTCCGTATGCCTGCCTGGCGTGTCACCTTGTCTTCGGAACAGAAGAAGTTACTTTCAGTATTCGAAAGCGCTCGTGACGTCGTCTCAGACGAACTGGACGTAATGGAGCAGAGCGACCGGCACGGCAACGCCGCCTAAGTCTGCAGCTCATTCCACTTTTCGAGCATCCGTCTCGTCTGGACAGTTAAGTTTGAATGCCATCCACTTGCCTCGGTCAAAATGATTTTCATTTTCAATAACAGAGGTGCGCCGAGTCCACCTCATTCGTTCGCCTCAGGGGTCGGTTGTGGATGCGTTATTACGCAGCGGTACAGGGAATTCCCGCACGCATCGGTGCCCGTTTGCAGTCCTCACAAAAGTCGTCCGGGATAACGTCGCCTGTTCAACACTCGGCGACAAACGTGGCCACGGGAAACGAAAAATACTCCGCCCCGCCACAGGAAGAGCGAAGCATCAATTCGACGGCGGAGGGTATTACCAGTTCTGAATGAAGAAGAACTGCTGTGAACCCCTCGCCGGGTTGAGTACGCCGAGAGAAATTTCTCCACCACGGGAGGCTGCTTCGTTGGCGAACTGGTCGAGACGTCCCCAGACGACGTTGGGGCCGCTCTCGAAGCGCGATCCTGGTGCGAGGCGCACGCCGATCTGGGTGGAGTTAGTGATGTTTTCGATCGCAGCGCCCGCATTGAGCTGGCCGAACAATGCCGTCTCACCCTGGTTCAGCTGCACGCCGATGCGCCCGTTGTCGGCGATCGGAGTAACAGCTGATGCTGCGCCCGCGCCGCTGAGTGCGATGGCTGCGATACCGGCAGGTATCAATGCGGCCGCGGTAATCATCTTGCGTAGGTGCGTCATTCGGCTTCTCCCTCGTCGGTGGCCCACTCGAGTTGCGCCTCCACAGGCCACTTTGTCTGATTCTTCCGGTAACAGTCAACGCCATGTCGCAAACAATGAGCAATCCACTGGGTTGGTTTGAGATGCAGCTCACTACTGGAAATCCGTTGAAGAATAAACTGTTTCAGTGAAACTTCTGGTCGAGATCGTGAATGCCAGAGAAGCGCGCGGGCTGTCGTTACGTTTCCGTTACTGCTCGGTCTGGCTGCGAGAAGGACACGCACTCGGTCACCCAGAAACGCTGCGGCACAGGAATTGTCAGAGCAAGAACCCGCGCAGAGGGTCCTCCGCAGTTGAGCGCCACTGTCAAGCGGTCTTTCATTCTTCGAGGGCGCGCTGCTTCGGCAGTGGGCTCTCGACTGTCAGAACCGCACGGTGAATACCACGTGGCGACGCTCTCGGGCCGCGCGCTGGAAAAAGTCCGCCACTTCCTGAAGCCAGCCCCAGGCGTACCCGCGCTCGTCGGAGCCGTACTCCGGGTTGCGGTCGTCGAGTGGCATTGCGTCGTAGCGCACGCCGAACTCGGATTCGGTGACTTCCGCCAGGTACGAGGAGACTTCGGCGACCCGATCGGGTGCCAGGTAGGTGACGAGTTGGTCGTCGGTGTCGGTGTTGAGGTCTTCGTCCCCCAAGATCACGCCGTAGGCCGGCCAGTTCTCGGACACGCGCTCGTACCCCGTGCTGGAGAGGGCGCACAGGATCGGATCCCACGCCTTGTCCGTGTCGCACGAGAACTCGGATCGGCCCGTCTCCTCGATGTCCTCGACCACAGCGCCGAGTTTGTCGTCGTCGCCGCGCGCGTCCAGAAGTTCCGCTGCCACGCTGTCTGACAGCGCGAAATGCACCCCAAGTTCCATGGCGTGATGCTAACGGCCGACCTTGCCGCCGTCCCGCCGTCACTACAAGACGAATCGACTTAGGTAACGATCCTGCTCTGCCTCCGACCGAAGTTACCCATGGAGGGCCTGCTGTCATACATACTTCATCGGTGATTCCGACAAAACGGACCGGCCTTTCTGTTGTATCGCTGGTGATCCTCGTCGTCGCGGGGTTGCTGGTCGCAGCCCCTGCCAGCAGCGCCGCGCCGCCGCCTGACTGGAAATACACAATGGTGGCGTTCAGCAATGCCAGCGACCGCGACATGGATGTCTACGAGTCGGCTGACGGCACCGGCTTTCAACTCGTCCAGCAGTCGGCGTACAGGCCGCCATCTGGGCTCGTGCGTGATCCGAGCATCTTCCGGAACACGGACGGGTTGTACTACCTCACCTACACGACGGGTGGTGGGGCGAACATCGGGTTTGCACGCAGCAGCGACCGCATCAACTGGACGCCGCTGGGGAACTATCCGGTTCCGTTTTGCTGCGCCTTGATGCCCGGTACGGGAGATGGCACCGGTTCTGCGAGCCCCCGGGCTTCTCGGGTTCGGCTGGTTTCAGCGACGGACCGTCGCTGTCACCATTCGTCACCAAGGCCTGGGCGCCTGAATGGTTTGTGGACGGCGATCGCGTCAACGTCATCCTGTCGATGTCGACCGGTGGAGGATTTGTGCCGTATCTGATGACGGCGTTGGAACCGTCGCTCCGGTTGTGGAGCCCGCCTGTTCCGCTCGCCGGGATCGGTGCGGACCACATCGACACCACCGTGGTCAAAGTCGGATCGACCTATCATGCGTTCACCAAGAACGAGACGAAGAAGGTCGTCGAGCATGCGGTCGCTCCTTCGGTGACGGGACCTTATTCGTTTGTCCCGCCAGGGAATTGGGGTTCGCTTGTCGAAGGTCCGGCCGTGGTTCAGTTGCCGAGCGGCGACTGGCGGATCTATCTTGACGCCTATACCGAAGGTAAGTATCTCTACTCCGACAGCACGGACGGGCTGAACACCTGGTCTCCTGTGCAAGAGGTTCCTGGGGTGTCCGGGACTGCACGGCATCTCGGCATCATGAGAGAACCGGCATAACTTTCGACCCCGAGTTGGTAAGGCTCTGATCAAGGACTCCGGTCTTGGTCAGAGCCTTTTCTCGTACTTGCGTACTACTTGTGTGCGTCGCCTGCGCTAATCAGTGATTGACAAGCTAACGATGCGATGCCAGTGGGTCCGACGAGTTCGCGCCGACCACGAAGTGAGTATCTCCGCGTGAGCTGTGCAGAGTTGCGCTCCCAGGCCCCGCTCGGGCGCCGTACTTCACGATTGATTGCCAAGTAATGCCTGTTGGTTTCATATTCAAGTACGCGCACTGGCTTGATGCCCGCACTTTCGGTCTCCAACTGCTCTGAGGCCCGCGAAATGCGGATTCAATTCGATTTGCCGCACTGTTTCTGAGGGATCTTCTCGTCCGTAAACGGTGACCTTGCTCATAGTAGGACCTAGGTCCTTTTCGCTGCTGATAAGCCTGTCGATATATATCTGTTACCGAAAGTTCACCCTAAATCCAAGATGGGGGAGATGGCGCGCTGGCGGGCAAACAGGACGATTGGTACCGTCCGGTAACTAATTCAGTTAGTTGTCGGCTACCGCTCTGGTTGCTGTGTCACGTGGAGGAGCAGTTCATGTCGATCGAATCGCAAAACGGCGTATCCCACCGTCGATCGAGGGCCGCGGTAGGGCTCGCGGCGTGTGCGGTTGCCGCGCTGTCGTCGGGTGTGGTCTTCGCAGGGAGCGCATCGGCAACGCCGACGGCGTTGGCGGACAAATTCGCGAGTACGGTCACCGATGACGGCTGGTCGTTGGATCTCGCCGCCACGAAACTGTCGGCGAATCCGGTGCCGAATCTGGCGACGACGGCGTTCACTCGTGAGGGGTTCGTGTCGGCGAAGGTGACCGGCACGATCGGTGGTGCGGGCGATTCGGCGGTGAAGACCGGTTATGTCGAGCAGGGATTGCAGATCGGCTGCCAGATCGATGTTTCCTCCGGACTTGGCTTGGGGCTTGGCTTTTCGCTCGGCCCGTCTGTCGGTGTGAGTATTTCGGGTGTCCCGTCGGCGAACGTGGGTGTGAATGCGTCGGTGAATCCGAGTATTCAGTCGACGATTGCGCCGGGCACGATCACGACGATTCCGTTGGGGAAGAAGGATCTCGAGTCGTCGAAGGCGTCGATCACGGCAGAGAACGTGCACGTGAAGGTTGATGCGTGCATGGGGCCGGTGACGATCCGCTCGTACGCACAACTCTCGGTGTCGACGGCGACGTCCGACAACACGTTGTTCGTGTACTCCGATCCCACCTGGCTCTAACCCACGCAGCCGTCGTCAGCGCTGCTGGCGACTATTCCCGATCCGCCCCGTCCAGGGGTGGTTACTCATCACGCCCACAAAGGAGAAATCATGAAGATTCGTACCTTGGCCACTGCCGGAACTCTCACCGCAGGTATCGCCCTGATCGGTGTTCTCGGCGCCGGCGTGGCATCTGCCGCAACTCCGATCGTCGAACCGGAACATGGCCGGATCGGTCTGTCGCTCTCGAATGCGGAAACCGCGGCATTGGCGGCGAGCCCGATTCCTGATGCGATTGCGAACATCGTTCCAGGTTCGCTGAGGGGGGTCTGGTTGGCGCCTGGTTCCGCGATAACTGTTACCGATGGCAAGGTCGACGCCCTCGAAGGAGCTGTGCTCGGTGAAGCAGCCGCGCGTGGTGGGCATGCCAATGTCTTTGTCTCCGACCCGAATCACCCCGCCAGTGAGGGGCACATAGTGCTGACGGAGCAGTACTGGAACTGATACCAGGCCGAACGTCGGCGACCCGTTGTCCCCGCTCTCCCTTCCTATTTGGAGTTCCAGCCATGACCGTCAACAACGCCGAACGCCGCAGTGTCCAGTCGGAATCCACTGCCGTCGATAGGAAAGACGTTGCAGACGTTGATGACTGGGATCCGGACAGTGAACTCGGTCCACTCTCCAAGGCTGTGATCGCTACGGCAGTTGGACTGGGGTTGCTGATCGCGGCATTCGCGGTGATCGGGAAGCTCGCCGGCTGGGCGAACGACTACGGGACGATCCTGGTTTACCTGGCGTTCTTCTTGTGGATGTCGATCTCCGGACGGTTGTTCTGGTGGGGCGCAGACAAACTCATCGCGCTACTCCGAACGAAGAAGAGTGACAATCGTGGTGCGCGCCGGTGAAGTCCGGTAGACGACTTCGCCGGACTCTCGCGGGAGTGCTTGCCGCCGGGGCGCTGTTGACCGGAGCGGCCGGAGCGATCGGTGCGGGAATTGCACTCTCCGCCGCTCCGGCGAACGCGACGCCGGAAGAAGACTGCGCGGCGGTGCGGGCACGTGATCATCAGATCTACCTGAATCTCATTGCGTCGCTGCCACCTGGCGCGCCCATCCCGCCAGAGATCATCAACCCGTGCCTGAGCGCGCCGTCCACGACGTCGACAGCTGCGCCGACGACCACTGTCGGGCTCCCCGGTGTGCAGGCTCCAGGCGGTGGCCCGAATGTCGGGGCCAATGCTCCGACGAACTTTCCCACCTACAACGGCACCCCCATCGTCCCTGTGCCGACGATCGAGGTTCCGCCCATTACTTCCGAGTCCCCGGCCTCGGAAACTGGTGTCGGTGCATTCCCCAATGCATCGGCATCAGCGGTTCCCTCACCCACACCCACCCCGGGTGAGGGAACCACCACCGATCGTGGTCCCGGACCGATCCCCGCGGATTCGGATTCGAATATCGCACCGGCCCAAACGGTTCCGGACCCGGCAGCAGATGTTTCCACCGCCGGGGAGGACTCGGGCCGTGACCGGTATCTCGAACTCGCCCTGATCGGCGCTGCGGCGTTCACCGCTGCGGGTATCGGAGTGCGCGGGCGGCCGGGACCTTTCAGCCCCCGCACGCCCGAATCAGTACTCTCCCAGGCGGTCGGGACTGTCGTGTCGCCGTTGACTGCGTACGCACCTGGCGGGCAGTCCTCGTTGCGGGTGTTCGATCCGATCACCGGCGGAAGCCGGTTCTTCTTCCTGATCCACGACGAAACGTCGTCGCACGAATCCGTGATTCCGGTGACGGTGCCGCCCGGCGGTCACATGAGTGTCAACCCCGATGGCACGGTCACCGTCTTCGACGCCGACGGGAATCCGGTCTCGACAATCGATGCCCCGTGGGCGTACGACGCCAACGGCACTCCTGTTCCGACGCACTACGAGATCCGGGACGGGCAACTCGTCCAGGTCGTCGACACCGCGGGCATAGAGAACCTGCTGTACCCGATCCTCGCCGACCCGGAGCTGACACCGGAAGAACGTGCTGCGCTCGAAGCGCAGGCGAACTTCATCGGCCCGATGACCCCGGAGGGCGAACAAGCACGCAGGGACGCACAAAACGTCCTCGCCGCCACCCCCCCGGAGCCGGCAGATTCAGGCCTCGAGCAGCTCATGCTCGGTGACCCTAACTCCGAGGTCTCCGAACCACCGATCACCGAAACAGGAACCGGAAACCCTGTCGGCGACGCAATACTCGCCAATCAAACCCAGGAGCCGATCACTTCGAACATCGGCGGGCAGGACTACACCACAGAACCTGCGGACCCGGCAGATTCAGACCTCGGCCATCTCATGTCCGGTGACCCTAACTCCGAGGTCTCCGAACCACCGATCACCGAAACAGGAACCGGAAACCCTGTCGGCGACGCAATACTCGCCAATCAAACCCAGGAGCCGATCACTTCGAACATCGGCGGGCAGGACTACACCACCGAACCTGTCGTCACTGACACCTCCTTCACGGACGAAAACGGAACCAGCTGGTCTGGCACAGCCTCGAAAGTGCCGAACGTGTGGAGTTGGACGTACACCGACGCCCAGGGAGAAGAGCACGACCTGCAGGTCACCTACGACGAGCAGGGTCGCCCGCATCGGGTTTTCGACAACTACACCTCCACTCTGTACCTGTACGACTGGAGCACCGGCGAACCCGTTCTGATCGGCGACCCGCATTATCTGGACCCGGGCGTTGCTTTCGATCAGCCTTACACCGGCGAGATCATGAGCTTCGTTCTCCCACCATTGCGTGGGGGGCGTCTGATTGCTGGCGCAGTCCGGGCCGAAGACCTGATCGTCTCGAACCGGACAACACCGACCCGGCCCCCGACCAGCGCACCGTCTGTTCCGGCGCAGAGTGTTCCCCGGCCGGGTGGAGTGCCACCGCGCGGCATACCCGTCATCGACGGCACCGTTCCACCTGCCGAGCATGACCAGCCCTCTGTTCCGTCTGTAAATGAACCTGCACGCCCGGATCCCACGATTCCGGAACCCTCGCAACCCACTTCGCCCGGCGATCCCGATCGTGGCGAGTGGGAATCACCCTCGCCCGGTGAGGTTGCTGATCCGGGGTCGAACCCAGAACCGAAGGCTCCCTCGCCAGGTCACGTCGAGGAACCGAGTGTGCCGACTTTGCCCGATGTCGGTCATGTGCCGGTGAATCCGGATGCTCCCGGCGCTCCGCAGCAACCCGGACCACCGGAATTCGACCCCTTCGCCACCGATCCGAGCACGATCGAGCAGCCAGGTGTTATTCCAGGTCCGACAGACCGGCCGACTGTCGCTACCCCGCCGCTACAGCCCGATTCTGGCGAACCAGGCGTATCGCTTCCGATTACAAACACGCAGACGGATCCTGGCGGAATCGAAACCGGTGAACCCGCAGACGTTCCTGCAGGTCGTATTCCGATACTCGGAGATCCTGAGGGCGGTCACGGTATTTGGGACAACGCCTATCCATCAGAGATCGCGTCGATGTTCGACCAGAACGGCAATTTGACACCCAACGCAGCTTTTCAGCAGTTGGTTACCGGAGTTGACCCAGCGTTCACTTACTACCTTCCGGCGCCTTTCAGACCAACCGGGCGCATCAGTATCGACAACTGGATCCGAGAACTCAATATTCTTCAAGAGGTCAAAGGTAATTACGACATGCTGTTCAGACCGCATGTACCAGACTTCATGCGCGACAATATTGTCGATGGCATGCTTGAGCAAGCTGAGCGACAGGTCCGAGCCATAGCTCTTGCGGGCAGCGATGCACACCTCCAATGGGTGTTTCTGCAAGAACAAGCTGCGCAGATAATGGAGGATGCGTTCGACGAGGTAATCGGGCTGGAGAACATCAACATCATCGTATTTGGAGGGGAGTGAAGAGTGCCTACATCATCACTGCGCCGCAATCCTACGGCGGGCTTGACAGTGAAGGTCATTCCACGAAAGGGTGCGCCTGAAAGCGAGGCCGTCACGGCCGCGCTCGTTGCACGTTCGCTACGATTGCTTCGCGACATCGATCCTGTCTTCGACGTCGACTTGTACCAAACAGTAGGCGATGCCCTCCCCGACGGTGCCGGAGTCGAGCAAGCCTTGGCGTCGAATATCCGTCAGATCCTTGTGCCTCCGACGGAAAAATCGATCGAAGCCGCATTGATCGAGCGCAGACGATCCCCTGATGCCACCGGCGGTATGTATCCCCTCTCATTGGGACGACATATGACCCTGTATTCACCCGCTGGAGACGTCAAAGTCGTTGTTAGTTTCGGGGGCACCTCAGGGTCCGGCGCATTCGCATGTGCCTTTGCCGACGAATCACTGATTTCGCTGGCATCGAAGCTCGTACAGGGACTAGCCGACATCTGGGACTCGCGTGTCACCGTGCTCTACCGCCGAACCGAATCATCGCCTCAGCGCAACGTACCGGGTGACGCAATCGTGGGCAGTTGCACCTACTTCGGTCCTGAGTTGCCGATCAAGGAAACGCAGCTCCCGCCCAGCGTGGAGGCATTTCCCTACCATGACGGCACAATCGTCATCCAGAAGAATCTGTCCACGCCGTTAACCGTCGAGGACATCCGAAGCATCCGCGCAGCAGCAGGACTGCCGACCGAACGACCGGAGATTCCTCTACCCAAAGGTTTCAGACGGCTGTGAGCCCTACGTTGGGCGCACTCGGGGCTGCCTGCAGGTAGGGATGGCGCGGACCGACCAGCCTGCCCGCAATTACCGCGCCGCGATCCCGATCCGGCTACGCACCAGCTGATCGACGCTCCGGGTGGAGTGCCACCGCGCGGCATACCCGCCATCGACGGTACCGTTCCACCTGCCGAGCATGATCAACCCTCTGTTCCGTCCGTGAATGAACCTGCACGCCCGGATCCCGCGATTCCGGAACCCTCGCAGATAGTGCTTGATACTGAGGGATGATGTCCGGACTGCCAGGTAGGCCGGGGCTAATTGTGCGGATGATTCGTGGGTCGGTAGTGAGGCGGTCAGCGGAGACCATACCGTTTTCGAAGGCGGGCGGCCGGCTGCGGCCTTTGTCTATGGCGTCGAACCCTTCGGCGATCCAGTCGATGTGGGAGATTCCGGCGCGGTCGAAGGCGCTGGGAGGTGCATCACATACTTCCCCGAAAGTACGGAGGTACGAATGAATTCTGGAATCTAGTTCCCCTGCCCACTTCTATACATGCACTCTTCACTCGATGGTGGGAATTTTATGCCGATATCTATAACTGATCGCTGGAGTCCTATCCCGACATCCAGCGGGTCCTAGTCCCGACGCATCCAGGCCGATCATTCGACGTCTACAACACATACGACCCGCCGGCAGAGGCTGAAGAGGTGTCTCAGTATTGGAACCTAGATACCCTGCCGAGAGATCTCTTCGATTTATGGAGAAGTGCGAGAGAATGCAGACTTCACCACGATAGGGGCTTAGGAAAGGACGGAATAACACTCCTTTCTCCGCCTAAAGCTCGAGAAGTTACGGAACGCGAGCTGGAATTCTGGGATGACGAGGATGGGCGCTTCTTGAAGAGTGACATAATAATCGGCACAATGGTGGTCGAGCCAGATTTCATTGTATTCGACACAAGAAAAAACGACTTCAATGTTCTGTTAGCTTCAACTCTCGACGGACGTGAGGACTGGCCTATCGTGGGGCGGAACATTTCCGACTTCTTGCTGCGTTATCGTGATTTACCTGGAGAAAGCCACTGGCAGCGCTCGATCGTTTGATACACCGGAGAGCGAAGTTGGCTTCCATCCTCGAGGGAATCGATGGCTTGGCCATGTCGACCCCGAGGAAGGGGCGCGGTTCTGCATGGGAGCGGGTGTTGAAGTCTGCGGCGAGCAACCTTGGCCCAGAGTGGGTTGTGGCACGATCTGGCACTCAGGCGGAGTTGATCCATCTACCAGTGCGATGGTGGTTCAATTCCATTGGGTTTGGATCCCAAACCGAATCGGGAAGAGCTGACCTTCAGTCATGCGCCCCTGATGAGAGAATTCACGCCGGGCACTATCACCTTTCGACAGAGTTCATATCAACCTGGTCCCACAGATTCTGAACCACCGAATATTCAGATGGACATCTTCGATACCCGCGGTGCTGCGGAGATCGTGCGCTGGTGGGCGCTTGGTCCGTCCACCAAGTTCTTTGCTGCACCGCCGCTTCCCCGACTCGGTAGCTGCAGCCGAGCAGGCTTATGCCGACCGCAAGGAAGAGCCTTGCCGGGATTGGATGATTTCGGCTGGACTGCGGGTGATAGCTGACACCGGTTCGCCAATCGAGGTCATCGACAGCGTCCTCTGGGAGTTGGCTCGCCGTGACGTCGGTGGCCACGTCCAAAGTTTCTGGCGAGAATTTCGCGCGGTCGCGGAAAACAGAGACCGACTAGCGACATTGCAGTGGCTGGACGAAGAACGACGTCGTTCTGTAGAGGATGCATACGGGCTTCGGGATTCTGCGTTTGCCGATGTGATTTTCCGTACTGAGGACTCGTAGCCGAGGGAAGTAGGCGTGAGGGAGTGGAATCGGATGGATCGCGCGCCGCGTCGGAGAACCGCTGGCGGTGCGCACAGTCGCTCCTTTTCGTCTACCAAATAATACGAATGGTCCTTTATGGCAAGCATGCACATGAGCGATGACAAGCCTAAGTCGCCGAAATCGGTCACTGAGGTCCTGGAGTCCCTGGGAATGGACCGGGATCAGTTGCGGGAGATGGCGATAGATGCGATCGCAGACCTGACTCCGAAAAAGGGGAGAGGCGCTGCGTGGGAGAAGGTGTTGGGAGCGGCGGTTAAGAAGCTCGGGCCGAACTGGACGATCATCGGGAGCGGGTTGCGAGCCAAGCTGCTGCACACTCCGGTGCGATGGTTTTTCGACACCGTCGGGATCGATCCGATTCCCAACCGTGAGAAACTGACGATTACTCACCTACCACTCATCGAACCCCTCGATCCCGGAACACTCACTGAGTGGCAGGACCACTACGACAGCAGGCATAGCGGACACGACTACCATGGCCGCCAGATTGATATCTTTGATACCGTCTCCGCTGCCGAGCTAGTGATCTGGTGGGCTGAGGGGCCAGCATCCGAGCTGTTCGACGCACGATCGGTGGAGGCACTCACCCCACTCCGTGAGAAGCAGTACCTTGAGCGCAATCAGTCGGGTCCAGCACGCTGGACAATCTTGGCGGGGCTGCGTGTGATCACTGACACCGGTTCACCGCTCGAGGTTATCGACAACGCGATTGAATACTTCCGCGGCCGGGCTGCCGACCCGGCAGGTCCACTTGTCATGTTCTGGGAACAGTTTCGTGAGGTCGCTGCTGCCGGTGATCGAGAGAGGACACTGCGGTGGCTCGACGAGCATCGACGTGCCACGGTACGTGAGCACTGCGCGCTACCGGCGGTGTTCGCCGACGTTCTCGAAGACCTGGGCAACGGCTAGCCATGTGAGTACAAGAATCTCGAATTTACTTCGACCACAACACTTCAAGAGGAGAAATCAATGGACCACTGGGTCGTCGTCCCGGAACAGCCAGGGTTTGTCGGGGATCGCACAGTTGTCGATACCGCAACCTCGCCGCCGACCGTGGAGAGGGCGCACTTCGTGTTGACCCGGCAACCTACCGACGGACTGATCGGTGCCGGCCCGCTGGTGTTGGTGGACCGTGAGACCGCGGAAGCGTTCGAGGACAACGTCTTCGGTGAAGTGTCCCTTCATCCGGCGGACCTCGATACGGACCCGGCGTCGGGGTTGTTGCGGGTTCCCGACTTCGTGTGGTGTCAGGTGCATGGGCAAGCGGGGATGCTCGATATCGGCCTCACCGAGGACGGCCGCCTGGTGATGTCGGGGCAAGCGTTGTTGGTGTTCCACTCTTTCGGTGGCGGCATCGACAACGCCACCATCTCCGAATGGCTCGGCTGAACCAACTTGCCCTACATATGCTTTGCCGTGGTGAAACTATGTGATGGCATGCCTTGAGCGCAGCGCGCTCCCCCAAGCCGCCGTGATCGAGGAACTACCCACTGACACGTTGATCCGGTTGGGAGACAAGCCTATGCACGTCCATGCCGCCGACATCGTGGCAGTGCGCGCAGTGTCGGGCTATGGAGATCAGGTCGGATTGGAAAGGACGGGGCGATGAGCATGTTCGGGCGGCGGCCGACGGTAGCCGGATATTGGGGCACGCGGGTGCAGTCGAGTCAGGAGGTGGCGCAGACGATGCGGGCTTTCCTCGATGATCTGGAAGCGGTCGACCCGGGGTTGGCGTTGCCGTGGGTCTCGACTGCCGAGTTCGACAAGGTGCCAGCAGATCTCAGTGTGGACGGGTTGGTGCGAATCTTCGAGTATTCCCGCTCGAAGGAGATGGGGTATTCGGACACCCCGGGACCGGGTTACGACATCGACTTGTCGCCCGAGGACGGGACCGCGCGCCGGGTCGGTGCCTGGGTCGGCGGGCTGGAAACCAGTGCTCCCAACAGTGTCCGGGTGTCGTTGCCGACGGAGAAGCAGCTCACCGACAGTACCCGGCGGTTGCTCGACCCGGATATCGGAGACGCGATCGTGAGAGTGATCGTCAAGCATTGGGATCCGGATCGGGCTCGGTGGAGCATCGGCGACTACCGGCACCTTCAGAATCGGTCGAAAGGTGAGGTGGAGGTGGGATGGGAAACATACTTCCATTCAGGAGTTACGTTCGATCGCAGCAAACTCCCCCAATCTGCGGTGGTGGAGGAACTGCCCATTGGCACGTTGGTTCGGTTGGGGGACAAGCCAATGGAGGTCGCTGCCGCCGACATCGTGGCGGTGCGGGCGGCGTTGGGTTACCCGGTGTAGGCCCCGCAACGGGTCTGGAATTCACCATTGCATCAGACGGCGAGAAATGTGTTAACCGGATGGCCTGCTTCGCCTTTCGATAGTATTGCCAGATGGCATCCCGAATCGACTTGCTCGCGTGGCTCCTCGATTCGGATCCAGCGATTCGGTGGCAGGTGGAGCGCGACCTGGTGAACGAAGCGCCCACTGTGTGGGCGGCGACGCGCGCGTCGATCGCCACCGAAGGATTTGGTGCACGCCTGCTTTCATTGCAGGACCGAGACGGCCAATGGGCGGGTGGGGCGTTCTTCCCGGCTGAATTCGACTTTGCGGGACCCGAAGCAGCAGAACAAAGTTCGCAACCCTGGACGGCAACAACCTGGACGCTCAACTCATTGCGGGAGTGGGGCCTCGACGCCAGTGTTCTGCGGGAGCGTCGTACCGCAGAACTGCTCGCGGAGAACTGTCGCTGGGAGTACGAGGGCCGGCCGTACTGGGACGGTGAGGTCGATTGCTGCATCAACGCCTGGACGGTGGCAAACGGTGTGTGGCTCGGCATGCCCGTTGATGAACTGGCTGATTGGTTTGTGCGGCATCAACTTCCGGATGGTGGGTGGAACTGTGAGTGGATCGAAGGTTCGACCCGATCGTCGTTCCATTCGACGCTCAATTCACTCAAAGGGCTTCTCGCGTACGAGATCGCGACCGGGGGAACAGATGAGACGCGCGCGGCTCGGCGATCCGGTGAGGAATTCTTACTGCGGCGCGGTCTGTTCCGGCGACTCTCGACCGGCGAACCGTTGGGGCCCTGGGTCGGACGGTTCGCGTATCCATTCCGGTGGCGTTACAACGTGCTCAATGCGGCCGACTACTTCCGTGAAGCGTCGTTGTCGTATGGAAATGAGCCTGATCCGCGAATGGCGGACTCGATCGAGATGATCCGGGCCGCTCGAGCCTCGGATGGGACGTGGCTCCAGGCCGGTCGCCAACCGGGGCGGGTGTGGTTCGAGGTCGACACAAAGGCGGGGGAGCCGTCGAAGTGGCTGACTTTGTCCGGCATCCGAGTGCTCGCCTGGTGGGATCAATCCTCCCCTCTAGGTTCTGCATAACAAAATAGTTACAGCGAAAATTATTTCACCTTTGAAGGTTATCGAAAGGTGATCTTCGACTTTCCGGTCGAAATATCCAGTACGGATGAAGAGCATATTAACGACAGGATTGCCCTCAGTGCGGTGAAGGTTAATCATCTGAACAGGTGAGAAGATGTTCGGTGAAATTACCTACCCGATTGGATAGGCGGGTCACCGACGTTGGTAATCAAATAAGGCGCTCGCAGCTGTCTTGGTTAGGGAGCTAAGTCCCGAGCTGGAAACGGCATTTCTGCTCCGAAAGTGGCGCTCACCTGCGGCTACGTTCCCCATTTTGCAAGATTTAAACCACTTTCGGCGAGAATTAGTCCCGCAATTGTAGGTTGTGGAGCGTCCGCAATGTTTAGGCAAAGTCCCATCTTTTCCCAGAACAATGCTCTACTAAACGTGAAAACCGGATGTTCCCCCGATTTTGCTGAGAAGGTGCAACTATGGGGCGTAGCGTAACTGTCGCAGCGAACCGGAACATCGCGAATTGCTGCTCTAACCAATGACTTTGTTCAGGTCCGAATAATGCTCGGAGGTCGTCGATGTCGATGGAAATGGTGTTAGCCGAAGCAGTGATAGACAGTGGGGACACGGCGTGGGTGCTGATCTCCGCGGGTCTGGTTCTCTTCATGGTTCCCGGACTCGCCTTCTTCTACGCCGGTCTGGTGCGTGGTAGCAGTGCGCTCGTCATGTTGCAGCAGAACCTCGTCCCACTCGGACTCGTCTCGATTACCTGGGTCGTGTTCGGATACAGCTTCGCGTTCAGTGGAGACTGGGGTTCCGGCTTCCTCGGTGACCTCAAATTGTTCGGCTTGCAGGACATACACACTGCCGCCGCCCCGGGCTTCCACCTGATCGAAGGTGCAGTCGCGGTACCGACTCTGGCGTTCGTGGTCTATCAGATGATGTTCGCGATCATCACGCCCGCGCTGATCACCGGTGCGACCGCAAACCGGCTCAAGCCCTTGGGCTGGGCCGTTCTGCTCGTGCTGTGGTCGATCATCGTCTACCCCCCGATTGCGCACTGGCTCTTCAATCCCGAAGGCTGGTTGGCGCTCCGCGGAGCTCAGGACTGGGCCGGCGGAATTGTCGTCCACGCATCCGCCGGCGCCGCCGCCCTGGCAATCTTGCTGGTGGTCGGTAAACGTCCGGGATGGCCCAACGCCGAGGCAGTCCCGCACTCGGTGCCTCTGGCGTTGATCGGCGCAGGCATCCTGTGGTTCGGCTGGTTCGGATTCAACGCGGGCGACGGATTGGCTGCCGATGGTGTTGCGGCACAGGCCTTGATGAACACTCACATCGCCGCAGCGGGCGGTATGGTCGTCTGGCTCGTCATCGAAAGGTACACCGAGGGCAAGGCCACGGCGATCGGCGGAATCACCGGCGCGGTAGCCGGTCTCGCGACCGTCACCCCTTGCGCCGGCTTCGTCAGCACCTTCTCCGCGTTGGCGATCGGCGCGCTTGCCGGACTGGTCTGCCACTTCGCGCTCGCGCTCAAGTCGATCTTCAAGTTCGACGACGCGCTCGACGTCATCGCGGTCCACTTCATCGGCGGCATCCTCGGTTCACTCCTTCTCGGTTTGTTCGGCGAAAAAGCCATCAATTCGATCGGCCGCGACGGACTCTTCTTCGGCGGCGGGGCAGGACTACTCGGCGAGCAGGCGCTGGCGTTGATCGTCGTCATCGCTTTCTCGTTCGTGGTGACCTGGCTGATCGCCACGGGCATCGAGAAGACCATCGGTCTCAAGCTGGCCCCGAAAGACCAGGTGGACATCGACCGTCGTCAGCAAGGCATGGACGCATACCGCTACAACGCCGCATTCGTGGACGCGGGTGGTGCGCCGCAGACCAGCGGGTTCGACTCGGGGGTCCTGGTCGAGGGGGAAAAACTTGTTCCGAACCTCGGCGCCCCGAAGCACGAACTCATCACCGCGGTATTGCAGACCATCGAGTCCGAGAA
Source organism: Rhodococcus sp. 008 (assembly GCF_001682295.1). Lineage (NCBI taxonomy): Bacteria > Bacillati > Actinomycetota > Actinomycetes > Mycobacteriales > Nocardiaceae > Rhodococcus > Rhodococcus sp. 008. The sequence continues at coordinate 2,572,414 of NZ_CP012749.1, forward strand.
GCTACGGGAGGCGCTGCTGGCCGCCGGAGCGGAGTCGATAGTCGTATCGGAAGCGCATGTCTCCGCGAGTGACTCGGCCTCGCTCAAGTTCCGCGGACAACGCAACGACGTCGTGTTCACCGAGCGGCTGCGTGTCGAGGTGCTGGTCGCCTCGGAACATGCACAGGCGGTTCTGGACGCGATCAACGAGTACTCGGGCGGCAGGAGGAGCGGTTTCGTCCAGCAAGCGGCCGAACCTCTCACCGAAGCGACGGAACAGGGGAGCTGACATGTATTCGACGACAGGGAGTTACCGCATGATCGACAAGGAGCGTTCGGAATGCATCTGACACCGCGAGAACTCGACAAGCTGACAATCCTCATGTTGGCGGATGTCGCACTGAGGCGAAAGGCAAAGGGGCTCAAACTCAATCACCCGGAGTCCGTCGCAGTTATCACTGCAGCCGCCCTGGAGGGAGCTCGGGAGGGCAAGACTCTCGAGGAGGTCATGGCCGACGCATCGCACGCCTTGACGATCGACGACGTGATGGACGGTGTGGCGGAGATGATTCCACGTGTGCAGGTCGAGGCGGTGTTCCTCGACGGTAGCCGGCTCGTCACCGTGCACTCTCCGATCCAGTAGCCCGACCGAGATGTCAGGAGGACTCCAAGATGGCAAGCAAATCAACGAAGAAGGATTCCGGCGGCGAGAAGAAAGTACCGGTCGGCGGATACGTGTTGCGGGACGAGCCGATCGAACTCAACGAGGGCCGTCCACGTTTGAAGTTGCGAGTCCGAAACACCGGTGACCGTCCCATCCAGGTGGGTTCGCACTACCACTTCATGGAAGTCAATCGCGCGTTGTCCTTCGATCGTGAACAGTCCTTCGGCTGGCGCCTCGACATTCCCGCGGGCACGGCGGTCAGGTTCGAGCCGGGCGACGAGAAGGAAGTGACGTTGGTGCCGTTCGGCGGCAAGCAACGAGTGCAAGGCTTCAACGGACTTGTCGACGGTTGGGCGCCGACCCACGCCGCCTACCGGCCGAGGCTCCCCGGAGCCGTCCAGCGTGCCGAAGAACTCGGCTTCCTGTCCGAACCTCAAACCGACTGATTCTCGTTCACGGCGGACGAAGGAGAGCAACACCCATGACAAGCATTTCGAGACAAGAGTATTCGGGTCTGTTCGGGGTCACCACGGGTGACCAGATCAGGCTGGGTAATACCGACCTGTACATCGAGGTCGAGGAAGATCTTCGAACGATCGGCGACGAGTCGATCTACGGCGGCGGCAAGACGCTGCGCGACGGCATGGGCCAGGATCCGGAGTCGTGCAGCATCGACGGTGCCCTCGACCTCGTGATCACCAACGTGGTCATCGTCGATGCAACCATCGGCGTCGTCAAGGCAGACGTGGGAATCAAGGACGGCAAGATCGTCGGCTGGGGCAAGGCGGGAAACTCCAGCACGATGGAAGGTGTCACCCCGGGGCTGACCACCGGTCCGGCGACCGACGCGATTTCCGGTGAGCAGATGATCCTCACTGCAGCCGGCATCGATCCGCACGTGCACCTCGTGTCACCACAGCAGGCGTACCACGCGCTCAGTGGGGGAGTGACGACGCTGATCGGTGGCGGCATCGGCCCGACCGACGGAACCAACGGCACCACCATCACTTCCGGTATCTGGAACATGGAGATGATGCTCAAGGCCAACGAGGGTTTGCCGGTCAACGTCTGCATGTTGGGCAAGGGGAACTCGTCCGGGCATCAGTCGCTGGTCGAACAGATCAAGGCCGGTGCGGCCGGTCTGAAGGTCCACGAGGACTGGGGCGCGACACCGGCCACAATTCGTGAGTCTCTTCGGGTGGCAGACGAAATGGACGTTCAGGTCGCCATTCACACGGATACCCTCAATGAGGCCGGATACGTCGAGGACACCATCGCGGCCTTCGAAGGCCGTACCATTCACACCTATCACAGCGAGGGTGCGGGTGGTGGTCACGCACCCGACATTCTGCGGGTGACGGGCGAGGACAACGTACTTCCGGCGTCGACCAATCCGACGTTGCCGTACGGCATCAATACTCAGGCCGAGCTCTTCGACATGATCATGGTCTGTCACAACCTCAATCCCAAAGTGCCCTCGGATGTTTCGTTTGCCGAGTCTCGCGTTCGCGCGGAGACGATCGGTGCCGAGAACGTACTGCAGGACATGGGCGTCATCTCGATGTTCTCGAGTGACTCGCAGGCGATGGGCCGCGTCGGAGAAAACTGGCTTCGCGCGATCCAAACAGCGGACTGCATGAAGCGGTCCCGCGGAAAGCTGCCAGAGGATTCACCGACACACGACAACTTCCGCGTGTTGCGCTACGTCGCGAAGGTCACGATCAATCCAGCGTTGACGTTCGGTCTTTCGCATGTGGTCGGGTCGATCGGTGTCGGGAAGATGGCGGATCTTGTTCTCTGGGAGCCCGCATTCTTCGGCGCGAAGCCGAAGACGATCATCAAGAACGGTCTGATCAGCTGGCACGCCATGGGAGATCCGAATGCGTCGCTCCCGACACCACAACCGGTGATCTACCGGCCGATGTTCGGTGGATTCGGCAAGGCGTTGCCGCAGAGTTCGGTCTCGTTCGTCTCGCGAGCGGCACTCGACGACGGTATCAAGGATCGGCTCGGTCTCGAACGTCAGGTTGTCGCCGTCGAGGGCACGAGGACGGTCACCAAGCGTGATCTGGTTCGTAACTCGGCTACTCCGGAAATCAAGGTGGACCCGGAGACCTTCGCGGTGACTGCGGACGGTGTCCATGCGTACGTCGAACCTGCCGAATCCATTCGCTTGAACCAACTTTACTTCTTCAGTTAGGGGTCTCCAGTGTCGGGAACTATCACACACACGCACGGCGCCGATGCGACGCCACACACGCACGGCGAGATGACCGCGCCGAGCGGAAAGCCGACGCGAGTCGACGCGCTGCTCGGGAAGGAGACCGACGAGGAGTGGGCCGGTCGACTCGACAATGCGGTAGTCGACGTCTTGTCGCTCGATCAGTGGGAAGCGCAGAAGAGTCGGTTACGACGCACCACGATCGGTGGCCGTGAATTGGCCGTCTCGCTCGATCGGGGTATTCAGTTGCAGGACGGCGACATTCTGCTGTGGGACGAGCAGGCGAACACCGTCGTCGTGGCGAGGATCAACCTCAAGGACGTGTTGGAGATCGACCTGAGCGCACTGGTCGAGGTGACGCCCGAGAAGATGATTCAGACGTGCTTGGAGTTGGGACATGCCGTGGGTAACCAGCACTGGCCTGCGGTGGTGAAGGGAATGAAGGTCTACGTTCCGTTGACGGTCGACAAGGCGGTCATGGGCTCGGTGATGCGGACACATGCTTTCGAGGGCATCGAGTACACCTTCATCCCGGGCGCCGAGGTCATTCCCTACATCGCTCCACACGAGGCACGCCGTTTGTTCGGTGCGGCCGCGCGTGAGGGCGAGGGGCATACCCATGACCCTCTCGTCTGAGGGATCCGGGCTCAGCATCAACCGCGCGATGCGGATGATGCAGTTTTCCGATTCCATGTTCCCGGTCGGTTCCTTCTCGTTCTCCAACGGTTTGGAATCGGCCGTGGCGCAGGGAATTGTCACGGGTGGTCCGTCGCTGCGGGAGTTTGTGCTCTCGGCCGCCCATCAGGGCGCGACGTGCGACGGTATCGCCGTACTCGCGGCGCACCGGGGCGCGACCGCCGGTGACTTCTCGGCGATCCTCGCCGCTGATCATGCAGTGATCGAACGCAAACTCAACGAAGAAGCACGCACGATGAGTACCCGCATGGGTAAGAAGTTGGCCGAACTCGGCGGGCGCTTGGCCGGTGAGACCCTGTTCAACAAGTGGTTGGCCGCGATCGCATCGGGGGAGACACCGGGTACCTACCCCGTCGGCCTCGGAATTGCTTTCGCGGAGATGGGTTCTCCGGAAGAGGACGCTTTCACGGTCAATCAGTACGGTGTCGCGATGACGTTGCTCGGCGCTGCCCTTCGTATCGTCCGAGTCGATCACCTCGCGACGCAAGAGATTCTGTTCGAGGTCAATCAGACTGCCGGCCGTGAGTACGCCGCAGTGCGTGACTACGGACTCGACGACATGTCCAATTTCGCCCCGATGATCGACATTCTGGCTGCGGTGCACGTCAAGGCGCACGTCCGAATGTTCATGAACTAGAAGGAGAACGATGAAGAAGACAACGCGCATCGGAATCGGCGGACCCGTGGGTTCGGGTAAGACCGCACTCATCGAGGCGATCACGCCGGAGTTCATCAAGCGGGGCACCAGCGTTCTGATCATCACCAATGACGTGGTCACCACCGAAGATGCCAAGCACGTGCGTAAGGCTCTCAAAGGTGTTCTCGTGGAGGAACGCATCGTCGGCGTCGAGACGGGGGCCTGTCCGCACACCGCCGTTCGCGAAGACCCGAGTATGAACCTCGCGGCCGTCGAGGACATGGAGAAGACGTTCCCAGACACCGACGTGGTGTTCATCGAAAGTGGTGGCGACAACCTCACACTGACGTTCAGTCCAGCTCTGGTCGACTTCTTCATCTACGTCATCGACGTAGCCGCAGGCGACAAGATTCCGCGTAAGAACGGTCCGGGAATCTCGCAGTCCGACATCCTGGTCATCAACAAGACCGATCTCGCACCGTACGTCAACGCCGATCTCGGAGTCATGGATCGCGACTCCAAGGGAATGCGGGGAGACAAGCCGTTCGTCTTCACCAATTGCATGACCGGGGAAGGCATCAAGGAAGTGGTGGACCTCATCGTGCACGGAGTCCTCTTCGACGAAGAGGAAGTGGGAGCGAGCGCACCGTGAGCGCACCGCCCGCCCCGGGAGCATCGCGGGCGCTCCCGGGTCCGATCCCGACCATCCCGGAACTCGACCAGTACCAGGACCAGCCGAAGCAGGCCCCGGCCGGCATGGTCGGGAAGACCGGCGTTCTCGAGATGCGATTTGTCGACCGTGGCGACAAGACGATTCTGCGGGACTTGTACCGCAAGACACCGTTGCTCGTTCAGCAGGCGCTGTACTGGGACGAAGCGTTGCCGACCATGCCGTGCGTCTACATGATCTCGACGTCCGGCAGTGTGCTGCAAGGCGATCGGTTGTTCCTGACCATCGAAATGGAGCCGGGTTCCCTCGCACACGTGACCACTCAGTCGGCCACCAAGGTTCACCGGATGGATGCCAATCACGCGTCGCAACTCCAGAAAGTGGTGCTCGCGGAGAATTCGTATCTCGAACTGATGCCCGGGGTGACGATCCCACACCGCAACGCGAGGTACTACGCGCGCACCGACCTCACGGTGGATCCGACTGCAACGCTGTTGTTCTCGGAGATCGTGATGTCGGGTCGCAAGTACCACGACGGCGGAGAGATGTTCGTCTACGACCTGTACTCCACAATGATCAAGGCGAAGCGCCCGGACGGGAAGAATCTCTTCACCGAGAAGTTGGTGATCGAACCGGCACGCTTCCCCGTGCGATACGGCGGAATCATGGGCGACCACGACGTCTTCGGCAATGTCATCCTACTGACACCGAAGGAGCACGCCGACGCCATTCTCGAGGAGATAGTTCCGGGCCGTGACGGCAAGGTCGTCTCCGGGGCGAGCCGGCTACCGAACGACGCCGGTCTCATCTTCAAAGTCCTCGGTCCGGAGAGCGAACCCGTCAAGGCGAAGGTCCGTGATTTCTGGTCTCTGGTACGAAAGGCAGTTCTGGACACCACCATTCCGCCCGTCCCGCTCTGGGGATGACGCGGATTGCCTGATAGGGATCGAGGAACGCGCGATGACCACCATCACCAAACCGTGGGACGACGTCGCGGACAAGAACGTCGTGCTCAGATTCATCGACACGAATCTCAAAGGCTCCGGGCAGGTGATGTTCCAGGGCAATGCGCTGACGGGCCTGCTGTTTCTGGTTGGTATCTTCTGGGGCGCGATAGCCGCGGACACGATCACCGTCGCGATCGGTGCCGTGGTGGGTCTGGTGGTATCCACCGTCACCGGCATGATGCTGCACTCCGACGACGATTCGATGCGTATCGGCCTGTACGGATACAACGGAGTTCTTGTGGGAGCTGCCTTTCCGACGTTCCTTGCCGGCGGCGTGATGCTGTGGATCTACCTCGTGGTGGGAGCTGCCGCGTCGACGATCGCGTTCCTGGCCGTTGCCAATGTCTTCAAGACGTGGGGCGTACCGGCGCTGACCTTTCCGTTCAACCTCGTCAACTGGTTCTTCCTTCTTGCGGCGTTCCAGTTCCTGCGGATCGAAACGTCAGACCTCAGCGCGGGCCAGTTTCCCCAGCACATCGGGGAGGCGTCAGTTCATGCCGACATCACTTTCAGCTTCCTGTGGGACACGCTGTTCCGCAACGTCTCCCAGATCTTTCTGATCAACAACACCGTCACCGGCATTATCTTCGTGATCGCGCTGCTGGTCGCGTCGCGTTGGGCGGCGTTGTTCGCGCTCATCGGTTCCGCGATAGCGATGGGTTCGGTACTGGCGCTGGGCGCAAACACCGTCGACATCGGCAATGGTCTCTACGGGCTCAGTTCGGTGCTGACGGCAATTGCTCTCGGATCGGTGTTCTACAACCCGTCGTGGCGTGTGTTCGTCTACACCGTCTTCGGAGTACTGGTGACTGTTGTCATCCACGGCACGCTGGTGTCTGCCTTTGCTCCGATCAGCCTGCCGGCCGGAACGGGCCCGTTCGTCTTCGCGACGTGGCTGTTCCTGCTGCCGAAGAAGAAGTTCGTTCCCATCCAGCACGACACCATCGAGGGTGGAGCGGCCGAGGGCAAGGATTCGATCGCAAAGGCGAACGGATAGGGCTCGAACGCGCAGAAGTTCCTAGATCGTTCCGATATGGCACCCTCGCGAACCGGTATCGCTCGAGTATTGTCTGGCCTCCGGTAGTCGGGCATGGTCGAAGCATGACCGTGCAGGTAGTTGTGATGGGTGTGGCCGGTGCTGGAAAGAGCACCGTGGCAGTGGGTCTCGCCACGTCTCTCGGGGCAGACTTCGTCGACGGTGACGATCTGCACCCCGAGTCCAATGTCGCCAAAATGCGTTCGGGGACACCGTTGACCGACGAAGACCGTGTGCCGTGGCTCGACGCGATCGCGGTCTGGCTTTCCGAGCGTGCCGATGCGGGACGAACAGGCGTCGTTGCCTGTTCGGCTCTGCGAAAGGACTATCGGGGCCGGTTGCGCCCGGACGGTCTCGACGTGCAGTTCGTCCACCTGGCCGGTGATTTCGAGACTATCTCCGCACGTATGCGTTCCCGCGCCGGGCACTTCATGCCGGAGAGTCTGCTCATCTCCCAGTTCGAGGCTCTCGAACCGCTTACAGACGACGAGCGCGGCATCACGCTGAATGTCGTCTCCGAACCGAGCACACTGGTGGGCGAGGCAGTCGACTACATCCATACATCTCAGAGGAGCGTCACAGCGTGAGTAGCACCGCAAGCCCCGGCCCGTTCGACATTTCCGGGAAGGTCGCGCTGGTGACGGGTTCGAGCCGAGGCATCGGCTCGGCCCTCGCGACTGGTCTCGCCGAGGCGGGTGCGGTGGTGGTGCTCAACAGCCGAAATTCCGACGTGCTCGAAGCCGAGCGTCGACGCATCGCCGACGCGACCGGCGCAACGGTGCACGCATACGCGTTCGACGTCACCGATTCGGCCGCCGTCCGGGATGCGGCGACACGCATCGAGGCGGAGGTCGGCCCGGTCGAGATCGTTGTCAACAACACCGGCGTGCAGCACCGTGCCCCGCTTCTCGAGTTCGGCGACGACGACTTCCGGCGTGTCATGGACACCAACCTGACCAGTGCGTTCTACGTCGGACGTGAATTCGCCCGCGGCATGGTCGAGCGCGGACACGGGAAGATCGTCAACATCTGCTCGGTGCAGAGCGAGCTCGGCCGAGCGGGAATCGCACCGTACGCGGCCAGCAAGGGCGGGCTCAAGATGCTCACCCGCGGAATGTGCGCCGACTGGGCACCCTTCGGTTTGCAGATCAACGCGATCGCACCGGGATACTTCGACACCGAACTGACCTCTGCGCTGGTCAACGATCCGGAGTTCACCGCGTGGCTCGCCAAGCGGACACCCGCCGGACGTTGGGGCCGTACCGAGGAGCTGATCGGGTCGCTACTGTTCTTGGCCTCCCCGGCTTCGGATTTCGTCAACGGTCAGATCCTCTACGTCGACGGCGGAATGACGGCCGTCGTCTGATTGTCCGCTGTTAGATCGTCCGCTACTCGAACAGAAAGCACCCACATGACAGACGCCAGCGCCCCTCGCATCCACCTCGGTCCCGTCGAGGATCCTCACGTCGCCGACGGAATACGCCGAGCCGGTGGAGTTCTCGTTCCACTGGCAGACGCCGAGGGCGTCGTGTGGGTACACGGGCCGGAGACGTTCCCGTCGTCGCTACCCGATTCGGCTCGCTGGGTGCAGTTGCCGTTCGCCGGCATCGAGCCCTGGTTCGACGCCGGGGTGATCGACGACAAGCGGGTCTGGACGTCTGCTGCCGGAGCGTACGCGGGCAATGTTGCCGAACATACGATGATGCTTCTCCTCGCCGGAGTTCGTTCTCTCCCCGAACAATTGGCGGCGCAGTCGTGGCGCAAGGAAGAGTTCGACCCGCGGGTGGGCACTTTGCAGGGCTCGACAGTGGCGATCATCGGTTGCGGCGGAATCGGCCGTGCGTTGATCCCGTACCTCGCCGCGTCCAAAGTCAAGGTCATCGCGATCACCCGCTCCGGGACCCCTGTCGAGGGTGCTTCCGAAACGCTCTCGGCCGACCGCACCGGCGAAATCTGGTCCAAGGCAGATCACTTCGTGATCGCAGCACCGTCGACATCCGCGACGCGGCATCTGGTCGGCAAGGCCGAACTGGACCAGATGTCGGAGTCGAGCTGGATCGTGAACATCGCGCGTGGCACCCTCGTCGACACGGACGCATTGGTCGACGCACTGGAAGCCGGTTCGATCGGCGGGGCGGCACTGGACGTCACCGATCCCGAGCCGTTGCCGGACGGGCATCGGTTGTGGAAGCTGCCCAACGCGATCATCACTCCACACGTCGCCAACCCGGCTACGACGCTCACCCGCGTCCTGGCAGATCACGTTGCAGCCAACGTCGCCCGATTCGCCGCAGGTGAGGACCTCGCCGCCGTGATCGATCCGTCGGCGGGCTACTGACCGCTCGCGTTGGTTCCCTTCACGTAATCGGCAACGACGGTGCGCAGAACATCGCGCACCGCCTCGGCCGGTTTGGAGAGGGGCTGATTGGCCGGGGTGCCAAGGGAGACATGCACTTCGATGCCCGGCTCGATGCGTCGTAGCTCGAGCGCTTCGACGTCCATGACCCTGCGGGCCACCGACCACGGCAGAACCGTCGCGCCCAATCCGGTGCGTACGGCTTCGGACAGCGTCATCACCGATTCCACTTCGGCCACGACGTTCGGTTGCTGCTCTGCACGGTCGAAAGCCTGCTCCACCACCTTGCGGATGGTGTGCATCCGACCCGGAAGCAATAGTGGTAGTTCGGCGATCTCGGGCAGGGAGATGTCGGATCCCGATTCGCCTGCCAGTCCGGTACCGAACGGCGCAACCACCACCAGCTCCTCGGTGAGCAAGCGTTCGAACGTCACACCCTTGATCGGGCCGGCGTCGTACAACAACGCCAGATCCATGCGACCGGTCATCATCGCTTCGCTGAGCACGCCACCGAAGTTCTCGTTGATGTGCAACAAGATATTCGGGTGCTGCTCGCGCACACGGGCCAAGAGCGGCAAGGCGATTGCCGTCGCGGTGCTGTATGGGGCGAGGCCGACCGAGACGCCACCCGCCAGCGCCCGTCCGACCACGGACACCTCGGCCTGAGCACTCTCCACCTGACGCAGAATCACCTGAGCATGCCGATAGAGTGCGTGCCCCGCATCGGTCGGCTCGACACCCTGTTTGCTGCGGATCAGAAGTTGCTGACCGAACTGCGTTTCCAGCGACGTCATCTGTTGGCTCAGGGCGGGTTGTGCGATGTGCAGGATGTCGGCGGCTCGGGTGATGCTGCCGGCATCGACAATTCGTACGAACGAGTAGAGCCTTCTCGTGTCCATGCTGTGCAAACTACCAGCTCAACGGACATATCGAATTCCGATCACCCCAACGCGAAACGGTATTAACAACCCTTTGGCGTTCCTGAGTAGCGTCCCAGAAACACCGAAGTCGACACACAGAACTTCGACAGTCGGACCAACCACGGGCAACGGCGCCCGTACGAACAAGTAAACGAACCGGAAGGACCGAAATGGCAACCAGCATCGATCTTGTCGCCGATCTCGGCGAAGGTTTCGGCACGTGGACCATGGGCGCCGACGATGCTCTGCTCGACACGCTGACTTCGGCCAACATCGCTTGCGGATTCCATGCAGGCGATCCACGAACCATGGATGCGACCGTGCGGGGGTGCGTATCGCGCGGTATCGGCATCGGCGCGCATCCGAGTTTTCCGGACCTCGCCGGATTCGGACGTCGCGCGATGGATCTCAGTGAGAACGAGGTCCGAACCGACGTGCTGTTCCAACTCGGCGCCCTTCACGCCTTTGCGGTCGCGAACGGAACGTCGTTGTCGCACATCGCTCCCCACGGCAAACTCGGGAATCTTGTTGCTGTACGCCAGGATTACGCGCGCGCCGTCGTCGATGCGGTCGCGGCCTTCGATCCGTCGTTGATCGTGCTCGCCCAGGACGGGGCGTTGGCCGACGAGGCGACTGCCCGCGGATTGAGCGTCGGCATCGTCGGAATCGCGGATCGCGCATACAACTCCGACGGAACTCTCGTGCCCCGCAGCGAGCCGGGAGCGGTGATTCACGACGTCGACGTTCTGGTCGAGCGGACCGTTCGGATGGTGGTCGAGGAAGTCGTCGAAGCTGTGGACGGCACGTTGATCCCGGTTGTCGCCGATACGGTCCTCGTGCACGGTGACAACCCCGGTGCCGTCGCGAACGCGAAGGCGATTCGCGCCGCGCTCGAGGCCGCCGGTGTCACCATTGCGCCGCTGACCCGGGTCGTGGCGTCACGGCGGGCCCGTGATGTCGGGTGTCCCGCGTGAAGACCTACGTCGCCGACTGCGGTGACGCCGCCGTTCGCGTCAGTGTCAGCGGCGGGACCGCCGAGCAGAACTGGAACACCGTTCGATCGATCGCTGCACGTTTCGATCTCGGTGCCGACGGCATCGTCAGCGTCATCCCGACATACGACGCCCTGCTGGTCGAGTTCGACAACCTCCTCACCGACCACGACGCCGTCCGCGGCCTGGTTCGCGAAGCAACGACTATCCCCCGACCACTGGAAGGTGAACCTAGGACGTTCGAGATCCCCGTCGTCTACGGGGGCGAACACGGCCCGGACCTGGGTGATACAGCGCGGTTTCTCGGCGTCACCGAAGCCGAAGTGGTGCGCCTTCACTCCGCAGCCCCGTTGGTCATGCGTTGCTACGGCTCACCCGGCGGCGCCCCGATGCTCGACGGCCCGGCGTTCGGCCTTCCCATCCCGCGCCGATCGAGCCCGCGACCGCACGTCGCGGCCGGTTCCGTTGCGGTGGCCGGACGTCAGGCAGTCGTTTCGGCCAGGCCTGCGCCCGGCGGTTGGGCAGTGATCGGCCGGACCCCGCTCATCTTGGTCGATCCGGCGTCGGAGCAGATTTCTGCCTACCGCCCGGGCGATCTGTTCGTCTTCCGTGCGATCGACGCCGATCGCTGGGATGACTTCGACGGACGCTCGCTCCTGCCCGTAGGGGGTGATCCCCATGGCTGAGACCGTCACCGTCCTGACTCCCGGAATCAGCTCCGTCCAGGATTTGGGGCGTGGATCGGCGTCACAGTTCGGTCAGGCGACGGGCGGCGCAGCCGACCAGATCAGCGCGGAGATCGCCAACGCGTTGGTGGGTAGTAGGCGCGAGGCCCCGCTACTGGAGTTGACGGCCCTCGACTTTTCAGCGTCGGCGTCCACGGATCTGCTGATCGCCGTCACGGGTGCACCCGCAACGGTGACGGTGGACGGACATCGGCAACCGCAGTGGGAACCGATCGTCTGGCGAGCCGGTCAGCGGCTTGCCGTCACCGGAATCCACGACGGATTGCGCGTCTACGTCGCCGTCCACGGAGAGCTGACGGCCGACTACCTCCTGGGCAGCTGCGCTCCCGACCAGGTCCTCGGATTCGGCCGTCACTTGACCGCGGGGGAGACGCTGGTCGTCGACACCGACTGCCCGCCGATCGACCACCCGGTCTTCCGGCTACCGCTGTTCCGGTTGTTGCCCGACCGACCGTCCTTCGGCAACGTGTGGACGCTCGACGTGACCGACGGCCCCGACATCGACGACTTCGGGGAGAGTGCAGCCGCGCTGTTCGGCACCGAATTCGTGGTGGGCGATCAGAGCAATCACATCGGGCTTCGGCTGGCATCTACCGATGAGCAGCCGCTGCCACAGCGCACCGGCACCGGCGAGGTCCTCTCGCGCGGCGTCCCCATCGGTGCCGTCGAAGTACCCGCTGGCAACGAACTTCTGGTCCTGCATCGAGGTAGAGGCGTCACCGCCGGTTATCCGGTGCTGGCAGTCGTCACCACCGTTTCACTCTCACAGCTGGGACAGGCCCGACCCGGGCACCGCGTCCGATTCCGGAACTGCAGCGTCGCAACGGCGGTTGCAGAGCACCGCGAACAGCAGCACCGCATCGCCTTGCTGAGGCGGCGTGTGGAGAACGTATTCACCACCCTCCGGATACCTCTTCACACCTCGGAAGCCCGAGTACCGAGCCACGTCGGCACCACACGCCCCGCGAGCGCTCCGCGCCGCGCGTCTATTTTGGAGACAGCATGACCAACACCATCGAAGCGGTAGACGGCCAGGTAGCCGACCCGCGCAAGGTCCGGAAAGTCGTCGCAGCGGGCTGCGTCGGCATCTTCGTCGAGCTCTACGACAACGGTGTCTTCGCGTTCATGGCGACGGCACTGGCCATCGTGTTCTTCGACGTATCGAAGTCGAGCGACGCGCTGATGCTGGTGTTCGCCGGCTACGCGGTCTCGTTCTTCGTTCGACCCCTCGGCGCGGTGGTCTGCGGCATCCTCGGCGACCGGATCGGTCGACAGAAGATGTTGGTGTTCGTCATCATGCTGATCAGCGTGGCGACCGCCGGTATCGGCTTGCTGCCCACCTACGCGGCCATCGGTATCGCGGCACCGGCACTGCTGATCTTTCTGCGGATCGTGCAGGGATTCTCCGTCGGTGGTGAAGCTGCCGGCGCCATGACGTTCCTCGCCGAACACGCCCCGGAAGGCAAGCGCGGCTTGATCACGAGCTACGCGCAGATCGCGTCGTTCCTCGCACTGCTGACCGGAACGATGATCGCGTTTGCCATGTCGCCGTGGCTCAACGCCGACGCGATCAACGGCGGCGGACTCGCATCGTGGGCGTGGCGCATCCCGTTCCTCATGGCCATTCCGATGGGAATCATCGGCTGGTACATCCGCCGCGCGATCTCCGATACCCCGAACTTCGAGCGGCTCAAGGAATCCGGCGGTTTGTCGCGCAATCCGCTCAAGGAAGCATTCTCCACTCCCGAACACCGTCGCGCCATGATCCTCGCCCTGTTCATCCCCTTGATGAATGGTTCCGGCTACTACGTTCTGTTCTCGTACATGCCCACGTTCCTCAAAGGCGATCAGATCGGATTCTCGACCGGGACAGCGCTTCTCGTCACCGCATCCAGCCTGGTCGCGATCTGCTTCGCGATTCCGTTCATGGGTGCTCTCTCCGACCGGATCGGTCGCAAGAAGGTCATCGCCGGTGCAGCTGCGGCAATGGCGATCGGAGCGATCCCCTGCTATGCCATGATCGTGACCGGCAACGTCGGCCTCGCCGTTCTCGGTGCCTGCCTCATGGCAGTGATCTTCGCCGGGCACACAGCCGTCATCCACATCCTGATCGTCGAACTGTTCCCCACGCGGGTTCGCTACTCCGCCTACGGTTTGGGTTACAACATCTCGTCCGCACTCTTCGGTGGTACCGCACCGTTGTTGATGACCTGGTTGATCCCCGAATTCGGTATCTACGTTCCCGCCTTCTACGCGGTCATCACTGCAATCGGCACGCTGATCGCGGTCAGCACCATCACCGATCGCGCCCACGTTCCGCTACGCGACACTCTGTGACTTCTCGCGTGAGTCACTCCTGATCCGGCCCGGTGGCCGCCTGCAGTCCGCGGCGGCCGCCGGGTCATACCAATTTCTTCCTGTAGGAGCACACAATGCCTTTCTCCGATTACCGCACAGCTCTCGTCACCGGCGCCAACACCGGAATGGGTGCCGCCGTCACCGAGATGTTCACCAAGCGCGGACTGACGGTCTACGGCGTCGCCCGCAATGCCGACAAGCTCGGTGAGGTTGCCGATCGCACCGGAATGATCCCTCTGCCCGTGGACATCACCGACACCGCCGCGCTCGCCGAAGCTGTCGGCGGACTGGAGATCGACATCCTCGTCAACAACGCGGGGGTGTCCGCAACCGGAAACATTCTCGACGCCGAAGAAGCATCGGTCGACGCGATGGTGGACGTGAATCTTCGTGCAGTGCTGCACCTGTGCCGCATTCTGCTGCCGGGAATGGTGGAGCGCGATCTAGGTCATGTCGTCAACATCAGCTCCATCGCCGGCCTGTACAACTTCTACGGCCACACTGCCTACCACGCGACCAAGGCTGCGGTGCACCAGATTTCGCGCCAGCTGCGAAACGACTGCATCGGCAAGCGGATTCGAGTGACCGAGATCTGCCCTGGCCGGGTCGAGACCGAGATCTTCGGTCGCAACCTCGGCGGCACGCCCGAAGCCATGAAGGAAGCGTGGGAGACCTTCTACGAAGGCTACGAATCCATCACTACCAAGGACATCGCGGATACCATCGAGTTCGCGATCGACGCCCCTGGCCACGTCAATCTTGGTCTCATCGAGGTGCTCCCCACCTTCCAGGTGCCCGGTGGCCTCGACTTCATCCGTCGCAACGACTGAGAGAGCGCATCATGAGTTTTGTACTACCGGAAACGACGCTCGGAGTGGTGGCCCATGCGGCAGGTGACCTGCGGGTCGAGCATGTTGCGTTGACTGCGCCGACCGCCGAGCAGGCAGTGATCGAGATCGCTTACGGCGGTGTGTGTGGATCAGATCTGCACTACTGGACGCACGGCGCGGCGGGGGAGTCGATTCTGAAGGCACCGATGCTGCTCGGTCACGAGGTGGTCGGCACGGTCGTGACGGCCGCGGCGGACGGAACGGGGCCGGCAGTTGGAACTTCCGTGGCCGTACACCCCGCAACGCCCGGTGGGACCGCGCCTCGGTTCCCGAGCGATCGGCCCAACCTCTCGCCCTGCTGCACATACCTGGGAAGTGCAGCGCAGTACCCACACACCGAGGGCGCCTTCGTGAAATACGCAGTGCTCCCGACACGCATGCTCCGGGAACTGCCCGAGGGGTTGGACCTGCGGACTGCGTCGGTAGCCGAACCGGCAAGCGTTGCCTGGCACGCTGTTTCGCGAGCGGGAGACGTACGCGGGAAGAAGGCGCTGGTCGTCGGCTGCGGACCCATCGGCGCACTGGTCGTGGCTGTGCTCAGACGAGCAGGCGCGCAGTCGATCACCGCGGTCGACGTGCACGACGTTCCGCTGCAGATCGCGTCGACGCTCGGTGCGGATCGGGTTCTCGAGGCCACCGACGCCGAGGCAGTCGCCGCATCCGATGCCGACGTGGTCGTCGAGTGCACCGGCAATCATCGCGGGCTCGAATCCGCTATTCGCGGGGCGACGCGCGGTGGACGGGTGGTCATGCTCGGGCTTCTTCCGTCCGGACCTCAACCGGTACACATTTCGCTGGCGATCACGCGAGAGTTGGAGTTGGTGGGCTCATTCCGCTTCAACGACGAAATCGACGAGGTGCTGCTCGCCCTCGCCGACGGTTCGCTTGCTGTCGATGCTGTTCTCACACACGAATATCCGGTCGAGGAAGCTCTGGAAGCCTTCGCAGTCGCCAAGGATGCTTCGGTGTCGGGGAAGGTGCTGTTGCGGTTCTGAGTCCTTCGACCCTGTGCGCCTTTATTAACCGCGGGCGGTTAATAAAGGCGCACAGCAGGTTATTCGACCACCAGGCCCTTGGCTTCCAGCAGGGCAGTCAGATTGCTCACCTCGAGTGGGGTCTCGCCCCGCTTGTAACGCTCGATGTACCCGGCTTCGGCTTCGTCACGGGCACGCGAGAGTTCGATTGCCTCGGCAACCTCCTCGCGGCGGACCACGACAACGCCGTCGCAGTCGCCCTTGACGACGTCACCGGGATAAATGACCTGTTCTCCGAAGACCAGGGGATGGTTGATCGGGCCGAGAGATTCCTTGACGGTTCCCTCGATGTACACGTGCTTGGAGAAGACGGGGAATCCGAGTTCGCGGATCTCCCGGGTATCGCGCACTCCGCCGTCGGTGACCAGTGCGGTAATGCCGCGCGCAACACAGGCATTGGCGAGGACATCGCCGAACTGGCCGGCGGCTTGATCACCTGAAGAGACGATCAGGACGTCACCCGGCTGTGCGTAGCTGATCGCAACCTGCAGCATGAGGTTGTCACGGGGATGGCACTTGACTGTGAAGGCGGAGCCGCAGAACTTCATGTCGCGGTCGATCGGTTTGATCGCCGGATGCAGCGACCCCTTACGTCCCTGTGCCTCGTGAATCGTGGCCGCGGAGAACGTCCCCAGTTCGGCAATCAGGTCCTTGTCCGCGCGATCAATTTTCGTCTTGACGTGAATCATCTTGTACTCCAGAAAGTATGAAAGATCAGGAAAGGCGTTCGACTGCCGCGGCGATCTGTGCCGCGGCCTTTTCGAGGACGGCCTCGGAGGTGGCGAAGGAGACACGGAAGTACGGCGATGCGCCGTAAGCCGAACCCTGAATGGTGGCAACCGACGCCTCGTCGAGGAGATAGAGGACGAGATCCTGGTCGGACTCGATCACGGTGCCATCCGGGGTCTGCTTGCCGATCAAGCCGGCACAGTTGACGAACAGGTAGAACGCACCCTGCGGCACGACGGGCTCGAGCCCGGGGACAACACTGAGGAGGTGAGCCGAGAGGTCGCGTCGTCGTCGGTAACTTCGTACGGATTCGGTGAGGAAACTCTGGTCGCCGGTGAGGGCTTCCACGGCTGCGGCCTGGCTGATCGAGGACGGGCAGGAAGAACTCTGACCCTGCAGTTTGTTGACGGCGCCGATCAATCCGGAATTTCCGAGTCCGTATCCGAGTCGCCACCCGGTCATGGCATGAGACTTGGAGACTCCGTTGGTGACCAGTACCTGATCACGGAGGTGCGGAGCGACCTGCAGCAGACTCGGGATCGGAGCGTCGCCGAAGTTGATCTCGTCGTAGATCTCGTCGACCAACACACTGACATGGGGATTGGCCTCGATCACTTCGGCGAGGGCCTGCAGCTGCTCGCGGGTGTACACAGATCCGGTGGGGTTGCCCGGGGCATTGAGGATGACCCACTTGGTGTTCGAAGTGATTGCAGCGGATAGTGCTTCGGCTGTGAGAAGAAAGTTGTCGGACTCCTCGCACTGAACGATCACCGGAGTTCCGTCGTGAGCGAGGACCATATCCGGGTACGAAACCCAGTAAGGGGCGGGAACGATAACCTCGACGCCGGCTTCGACCGTCGCCATGAGAGCGAGGAAGATGACCTGTTTCGCGCCGCCGCCGACGGTGATCTGGTTGTCCGCGTACTGGATTCCGGTTCGCGAAGCCGCGCGTGCTGCGATTGCCTCGCGTAGAGCCGGGATGCCGTTGACTGCGGTGTACTTGGTCTGACCCGTGTTGATCGCAGTGATCGCCGCAGACTTGATGTTGTCGGGTGTGTCGAAATCGGGCTCCCCGACGGTCAGGTCGAGTATTTCACGGCCCTGGGCCTTCAGCTCGCGCACTCGTTGTGCGGCAGCCACACTCGGCGACTCCCTGATTCTGTCGACGCGCGCAGCCGGAACGAAAGTCGCCATGATGGTCTGCTCCTGGGTCCGGGGTGAGCGTGGATTCCCGTCGTCGACGAGCCACAGTTCTCACTCGGTGATCCGTTCGACCATAGGGTCCTACCAGGGCATCTGACCAAGACCGAACCGTTGTGGCCCGATAAGCAAACGTGATGGAGCGGCGACGGAATCAGACCGACAGAACGCGCAGATCCTCGAGACCGTCCACGACGGGAACGCGCCACGACGCAAGCTCTTCCGGTCCCTGCTCGTCCCACAGCTCGAACAGTTCCGAATCGGTCGATGCGATGGTGCGCTCCACCATTTCGATCAGCCAGGTGAGCCGTTCACTGGTCAGAGCCGCGGTGAAGGAGTCGAGATCGAGGTCCTGGGCGGCGGGGTCGCGTTTGCGATCGGCGCGCACGATCAACACCAATTCGAGCAAGGCGACGGCGATTTGGCCGCCGTCCACCTCGAGGTAGTCGTCCTCGAATGCCCACTCCACCGATTCGAAGGTGAAGTCACCGTGCCCGATGGACGCGATCAAATCCCCTGCACCGTCGTTATCGAACGGTCCCGATCCCCACGCGCCCACTGTCTACTCTTTTCCGATTGCCGTCTCAGCGCGCTTCGAGCGCGATCTTCGCTCCGAATCCTAGAAGAACTGTTCCGGTTATGCGCTCGAGTGCCTGTCGCACTCGGGGCTTCTCGAAGGTGCTACGCGCTCGCGAGAGAAGGACCACGTAGCCACTGAGCCACACGATGGTGATGGCTGCGTGGATGAGCACCAGCAATGCAAGCGACGGTCCCGTCGGCCACCCGGCCGGAACCAACTGCGGCAACAGTCCGGTGTAGAAGACGGCGATCTTGGGGTTGAGCAGGTTGGTGGTGAAGCCCGTCTTCCATGTCCCGGCCTTCTGCGATCGTGGAGCGTCGGCATTGTGTTGCATCCGCGACGTCCGGCTCTCCCACAGTGCTCGCACACCGAGATAGATCAGGTAAGCCGCGCCGGCGAGCTTGACCACCGTGTACGCCTCGGCCGACGCGGCGAGGATCGCCGAAAGCCCGAGGACGGTCAACAGACCCCACACCAGAAGGCCCGAGACGATGCCGGCCGCTACCCGGAAACCGGCAGATCTGCCCGCGCCGAGAGCAGCCTGCGTCACGACGGCCATGTCGGGCCCGGGGACCAGAGTCAGTAGGGCGAGCACAGCTGTGGCGGCGAGCAGAGCGGTCAGCATGCAACAAGTATGAAGTCGGGGTGGGGAGCATTGTCGGCCGGTGGTGTCGGGCCTGTGAACAAAGAGTGGCGCGGCGGTGTGAACTGCATGGACACGCCCGGAAACCGGCGTCTCGCGAGCCCTGTTCGACAAAGTTATGCACACTGTGGGGAAACGAATCGTTGCAGGTAGGAGGAATAACTCTGTTGTAATTCATCCTTTTGTCCACAGGTTATGCACATTTGGGAAGTGGATGTGAATGAAGTTATCCACACCTGTGTGTGCATCGGTGGAGAACTGTCCAACTCCATTGGATACCCGCGAGTAATAAATCCCAACCAGTGGGTTGACCCCGGGACGTTCGTCCTGTCCAATCGAGGGTCAGCGGTAGTCGTGCGATGCTCAGGGGGCGCTTGACGGATGCGGAGATTTGGGTTTGTCGGGATTGTGTTGGTCGTGCTCGCGCTTGTCGTGGGCGGAGTGGCGTATGCCGAACCGGCACCTGAAAACCCACCAGGAGATTCGGCCGGTCAGGCCGGGGCTCACATCAATCGCATAGAGCAGTTGTCGCCCACACGCAGTGCCGTGTTCGTCGAGTCGCCGGCCATGCGACGCGAGGTACAAGTGCAGGTTCTGCATCCAGCGTCGAGCGCCGGTTCACGTCCGTCCTTCTACCTACTCGACGGAGTCAGTGCCGGTTCGGAATCCGGATACTCCGAGAGCACCTGGACCCAGAAGACCGACATCGAAACGTTTTTCGCCGACAAGAACGTCAACGTCGTTCTCCCCGTGGGTGGCACCGGCAGTTTCTACACCAACTGGAAGAACGACGATCCGAACCTCGGTGTGAACAAGTGGGAATCGTTTCTCGCAGAAGAACTTCCGACGTTGATCGATTCTGCGTTTTCCGGAAATGGGACGAACGTGGTCGGCGGGGTGTCCATGGGTGCGCTCGGCGCGGCCAACCTCATCACACATCACCCGAAGCTCTACACCGGATTGGCCTCGTACAGTGGCTGTCTCGACAACTCCGAATCGTCCTCGCAGGATTCCGTGCGGCTCACCGTGGCCAGCAAGGCGGGCGACGCCACCAACATGTGGGGTCCGGCGTCGGACCCCGACTGGCAAAAGCACGACCCGTCCACCAACGCGGAAACGCTGCGAGGGAAGACGATCTACGTGTCCTCCGGTACAGGTGCGCCCGGAGAATACGACAACGTCTTCACCCCGAGTGGACTGCAGACTGCCATCGAAGGCGGACCGCTCGAGGCGCTCGCTAATACGTGCACACAACTGTTCGAAGCGAGGTTGGGCGAGTTGTCGATTCCCGCAGTATTCGCGTATCGGAACGACGGCACCCATTCGTGGCCGTACTGGCAAGACGCGCTTCACGATTCCTGGCCGACGGTGAAGACGGCGCTGGGAATGTGAGCTGAGAACTACTCGGCCAGTGCCAGTTCGAGCAATTGGAGGGCGCCGTCACGGGTCTGCGCAGCCGCGATGAACCCGGCCTTGTGGCAGAAGACCGAACTGTCGACGCCCGTCTGGGCGGCAAGATCCGAGCCGTTCAGGCCGCGCCACGGCTCCGGCAACAGCTTTCGTGAACCGAACTTGGAGTCAGCAGGCTTGACCGTCTGAATCGACCAGCCGCCGTTGGTGTTCGGGAAGATGGTGAACAGCAGCTCTGGCTGGGCCGACGCGGCGCGGCCGTGGGGAACGAAGCGTTCCAGCACGACGAAGCGCGGATCCGTTGCTTTTTCGTAGGTCTCGGTGAACTCGCGCTCGGCCGCCGCGTCGCCGGCATACTTGGCGCGCAGGCGAATCAAGACCTGGGTTGCGAGAACGACGGCCAGCTCGAACTGGGTGTCGAACTCCTCGTCGGTGGACGAGATCGGATTGAAAAGGTCCAGCACGGACGACAGATCAAAAGGCTTGGTGCCGTAGTCGTTGAGGGTGTAGATCTCTTGGCCGTTGTCGACGGCGTCGATGCCCTCGACCAGTCGGCTGTCGATACGGCGGAACACGGAGGCGTCGCCTTCACAGAACTGCAGGCCGTATTCCTGCCAGAGCAGACCGAAGGCGGAGTACAGGATGCCGTTGCTGCGCTCGCCGGCATCACGCTGGTGATGGTCGAAGCGCCCCTCGGCCGGGTTGTAGCGACCGCCGACGTCGAGCACGATGTCCGCGCTGCCCAGGACGGACTCGTCACGGCTGCGAACGACGGTGGCGTCGGGGTACAGCTGCTTGAGCAGCGATACGCCGAAGACGTCGTCTGCATGGAACTTGCCGTTATGGGTCGCGATGATCACCCGTCGAGACTAGGCAATCGAGCGCGGGGATGCCTAGTCAGCCGATGGTGCGGATGCGGTCGGTGGCAGGTGGCGAGACCGGCGACCCGGCTGCGAACAGGGCGGTCAAGGCGTCGAGGTCGTTGCCAGCACCGGTCATCTGGGTGGAGTTCTTCAGTGCGGTGAAGCCGTCCCCGCCCTCGGCGAGGAACTTGTTCACCACGACGCTGTAGACGGCGTCGGGCGCGATGTCCTGCCCGTTCAGACGCATTTCCGAGATTCGCGAGCCCGGCGCTGCTCGCCGGTCCATGGCGTAGGTGAAGCCCGCGGACGGGGAGAGGATGCGCTCGGTAGCGGTGCCGTCGAGGTCGATCTGGAATTGCTGTTCGAGAGCGTCCTTCAACACCGCTCCTGTGACGGAGAGCACCTCGAGGCTGTTACCGAAGGGTTGAACACCGTAGGCCTGGCGGTAGGTGACCTGGCCGGAAGTGCCGAAGTCCAAGTCCTCGCGCATGCCGCCGGGGTTCGTCAACGCTAGTTGGGCGCCTCGTGTCGATCCGGCGGCGAGTTGAGCGTCGGCGACCAGGTTGCCGAGTGTCGATTCGCCGCTGGGGACGCGGTCGCGTGTCAGATCGGCGGTAATGGTCCCCACCGGCCGCTGAGCGCTGTCCGACGCCTCCGACCAGGCCCGGTCGGCGAGAGCCTGAATATCGGGATCCGGCGAAATATCGTGTGTCACTATCTGATTGAACGCGGACGTCTGATCGCGAACGACCTCGCGTGTGTTGCGGTCGATGGTGACGTCTGCGACGGACACGATCCGGCCGTGCGAAGCGCCCTGCATCACGACTCTGGGATTGCCTGCGGGATCAGGGAATTCGCAGTTGTACTGCTGGTGGCTGTCGGCGGTGAAGATGACGTCCACCTTCGGTGAGGCGCGGAGGGCGATGTCGCGGGCCGGGCCGGACTCGACGTTGCAGTCGTTGGGCCCACCTTCGACGGCCGGTTCGTCCCCACGGTGCAGGAGGACGGTGATGGCTTTGACGCCGAAGAAGTCGAGGACGTCGGCGGTGCGGTTGATCGCTTCGACCTCGTCGCCGAACTGCAGATCGGCGATCCCGCCCGGTGTCACGATCTGCGACGTGTTGGCGGGGGATATCGCGATGACTCCGAGCGGAATGCCGTCGACCATGTTCACGGTGAAGGGCAGCGTGGCCGGAGCGCCGTTGGTGTACGTCATGTTCGCGGCCATCAGAGGGAAGTTGGCGCCGCCGAAGGACGGACTGAACGTGCACGCATCGACGGCGGAGCAACCGCCGGACTGCATGCGACGGAACTCGGCGAGCCCTTTGTCCAGTTCGTGGTTGCCGATCGCGGAAGCGTCGATCTTCATCCGGTTCAGGAGTTCGACCGTCGGTTCGTCGTTGAACATCGCCGACTCGAGCGCCGACGATCCCCAGTTGTCACCGACCGAATACAGCAGCGAGTTGGTGGCTTGGCTGCGAAGTTGCGTCACGTAAGCAGCGAGATACGCCGCGCCACCTGCGGGAGTGAGCGAGCCGTCGGCCTGCCTGATCTCGCTGCGAACACCTTCCGGCGGGCGGAGACTGCCGTGCAGATCGTTGAACGCCAACAGACGTACCGACACCGTGTCCTGGGACTCTGCGTTGGCGACGCCACTCAGGGAGGTCGCGGTGGTGGCGAGAAGGGTCGTTGCGAGCACGGCACACGTTCGTGTCATGCGTCGCGTCATGCGTCGTGCTCCCTCACTCGGACCGGCCTCGAACCTCCCTGAGTGTGCCCGTCTGCCGAAACGAATTCCAGTCCTCGGCGTAACAGTTATGTATCGAGTGTCACGCGGTGACGCCGATGCCCGCGGCCTGCTTCGCGACGTCGGTGTTCGCGAAAGCGAGGAATGCGTCGTTCTCGTGTGGATCGCCGATGGTCATCCGGACGCCCTCGACGCCGTACTGGCGGATCAGAATGCCCGCTTCGGTACTCGCCTCAGCAAAAGCGGGAGAGAGTTCTCCGAGGGGGAGATAGACGAAGTTCGCCGACGACTCGGGGACGGTGTACCCGGCTTCGATCAGAGCGGTTCGAACTCGCGTCCGCTCGGCGATGACACCTTCGGTGCGGGCAAGCAGTTCGTCTGCTGCAGCCAGGGAAGCGATTGCGGCGGCCTGCGCGACAGCGCTCACGGTGAACGGGGTGTGCACCTTGCCGAGGGCCACGATGATCTCCGGATCCGCGACCGCGTAACCCACGCGGATTCCCGCGAGGCCGTACGCCTTCGAGAAGGTGCGCAGAACAACCACGTTGGGGCGGCTGCGGAACAGCTCGATGCCGTCGGCGTCCGAGCGTGAGTATTCGAAGTACGCCTCGTCGAGTGCGACGACGACGTGAGCCGGCACAGCGTCGAGGAAGCTCTCGAGCTCTGCCTTCGACAGTGCATTGCCGGTCGGGTTGTTGGGGTTGCACACGAAGATCAACCGCGTGCGGTCGGTGATCGCGGCCAGCATCGCATCGAGGTCGTGGCCGAAGTCCTCGGTGAGCGGAACCTTGACCGAGACGGCGTGGCCGACCTGAGTGACCACGGGGTAGGCCTCGAACGAACGCCACGCGTAGATGACCTCGTCACCCTGATCGCACGTGATCTGCACGAGTTCCTGGCACAGCGTCACGGAACCGCAACCAACGGCGACGTTGGCCGGCTCGACTTTCAAGAAGCTGGCCAGCGCCTCGATGAGTGCAACCGCGGCATTGTCCGGGTAGCGGTTGGCATTGGCGACCGCGTCGGCGACGGCGTCACGCACACCGGGCAACGGCCCTACTGTCGTTTCGTTGCTCGCCAGCTTGATCGCACCCGGAAAATTGCGTCCGGGAACGTAGGCGGGGATGGAGGCGAGGTCAGGGCGAATGTGTGCGGTCACGAGTCGATTATGCGCGCACTGATTTGGTGCGTAGCGGACGTCTGCGTGTCAGAGTTAGAAGATGTCGGAAATCTTCAGAGCCACCGCGTATCTGCGCGGAGCCGAAGGGGAGGTCGCCACGGCTGTTCCGCTGACCGTGGTGGAGCCGGACGGCCCGACGCGGGGCGGGATCGTCGTCCTGCATGAAGCCCGGAAGTTCAGCCCGGCTCTGCTGAATCTGATGTGCGCGCTTGCCGGCGAAGGGTGGGTGAGCGTCGCACCTCACCTGTTTCACCGCGAACCCGAACACATGCAGGGTGAGGTGTTCGGTGACAACCTCTTCGCCGACTTCGACGCGACCCTCGATTGGCTCGTCGGACGCGAAGTTCTCGCAGACACCATCGGGGTGCTCGGATTCGACGACGCCGGTACCGCCGCGATGCTCGTGGCCACCAGCCGTCCGGTCGGCGCCGCGGTGAGCGTCGCCGCCCGGGGAATCGTCGAAGCCTTGTCGGTGGATGCTCAGGCGCTTGTCGACGCGGCCACTTCCCTGCAGGCGCCGTGGCTGGCGCTGTACGGCGAGGACGATCCCAGCACGCCTCGCGAACACGTGACTCTGCTCCGGGAAGCGACCGCGAAGGCCGACGTCGCGACACTGGTGGTCAGCTACGCCGGACTGGCTCACCGGGCGGACGAGCCGCCACAGCTGTCCGAGGACGCTGACCTCGACGACCCTGATTCGGCCTCGATCATCGAAGCTCAGACCCGGATCTTCGACTGGTTCGACAGCCACCTGCGGTAAGTCCACAAAACAGTCCGCTGACCACACGTTTTGCCTTTGGTGGCGAAGGGTGTGTAATCTTTCGATCCGGCGGTCCGAAAGGATCGGAACCCCCAGGGAGGCGTGCCAGAGCGGCCGAATGGGACTCACTGCTAATGAGTTGTCCCTTTTACGAGGGACCGGAGGTTCAAATCCTCTCGCCTCCGCCAAGCCGGTGATTTTGACCGGCGGGTTAGAAATGATAGAAATTACGACGGTAAGACACGCAAGACCAGCAAGACAACAGAACATGCGCCCGTAGCTCAACGGATAGAGCACTTGACTACGGATCAAGAGGTTAGGGGTTCGAATCCCTTCGGGCGCACAAGAAAGAAGGTCACAGACTTCAGGTCTGTGACCTTCTTTTTGTTGTGGTGCATACGCAATTCTTGAATGTGTGTGAGGTCACCTCGGCGATTTCGGGCGGTGATCCTCGCGATCGTGGGAACCGACAACCGATCCCCGCGATCGTGGGAACCGACAACCGATCCCCGCGACCTATGCTTTCTGCGGAGCAGCCACGCGAACCGAGGAGAACCCGTTGGAGACCGTCGACAGTCGGACGCTCCCGGTCTACTCGGCGGGGGCGGTCGAGGTGCCCTTTGTCATTGCGGGCATGGACGAACTTGTCTCCCGCGAGACCCGGTGGGATGCGCACTCGCACCCGACTCACGAATTGTTGTGGAACGAGCGGGGAGCGTCGAGCGCCACGGTGGGATCGCGCACGTGGACCATTACGCCGACCGTCGGTCTGTGGATGCCCGCCGGCGTCCTGCACTCGGCGATCGCGCCGGCCGGCACCTGGTATCGGGCCGCTCAGCTCGACATCGCGTCAGTTCCTTCTCTGTCCGACGTGCCGGTGGCGATCGAGGTCACTCCGCTGCTGCGGAACCTCCTCGAGCGACTGGCAGACGATTCACTCGGAACCTCTTCACGCTCGCTCACGGAGCAGATGGTGATCGACGTGCTGGCACCGTCGCCGAACGAGTTGCTGGTGCTGGTGCCGGACTCGCCACTTCTGCAACCCATCGTCGATGCGATCGGTGACGATCCGAGTGACATGCGAACGCTGTCCGACTGGGCAAGGCTCCTCGGTGTCAGCCCGCGAACCATCACCCGGGTATTTCGGTCGGAGACCGGGATGAGTTTCGGGCAGTGGGTCTCGGCTGTGCGCGCCCAACGAGCGGTGACCCTTCTTGCCCACGGCTTGGATCTACAAGAGGTTGCCGAGCGTGTGGGCTACCACTCGACCAGCGCATTCGGGGCGGCATTCCGGCGCACGACAGGCGCTACACCAGGGATGTTCCGGGCTAGCTGATCGGCCATCACACCTTGTCTCGATCGCTACACGGGGTGTCCCAAACACGCGATTGCGCCACATTGCCCTCCCGTATACGGTTTAGGCAAACCTCACCTAAGTGCCTGATTGAGCCGGGTTGAGGGCCGTACCCCTTCTCGAGAGAGTTCTGTTTTCATGCGTTCAAAACGCTTCTTGGCGGTGGCCGCAGCAGCGGTCGCAGTCGCCCTCGGCATGACAGCTTGCAGTTCCGACTCCTCGGAGACCGCCGACGGCGGCAGCGCCGGAAGCGGATCCAGCTCCTTCCCTGTCACGATCGAGCACGCTTTCGGAACTACGACGATCGACGCCAAGCCGGAGCGAGTTGCCACCGTTGCCTGGGCCAATCACGAAGTGCCCCTTGCTCTCGGCGTGGTTCCCGTCGGAATGGCAGCGGCGACTTTCGGTGACGACAACGGCAACGGAATGCTGCCGTGGGTCGAGGAAAAGCTCGACGACCTTGGCGCGAAGCCGCCGGTGCTCTTCGACGAGACCGACGGCATCGACTTCGAAGCCGTCTCCGATACGAACCCTGACGTCATTCTTGCCGCATACTCCGGATTGACGCAGGAGGACTACGACACTCTCAGTGAGATCGCTCCGGTTGTGGCGTATCCCGAGGGGCCGTGGGCGACGTCGTGGCGTGACGTCATCAAGTTCAACAGCATGGGCCTCGGCATGGAATCCGAAGGGCAGGAACTGATCTCCACCATCGAGAAGGAGATCGCCGACGAGGTTGCCGCGCATCCGCAGCTTGCAGGCAAGGCAACCATGTTCCTGACGCACGTCGACACCGCTGATCTGAGCCAGGTCAGCTTCTACACGGCGAACGACACGCGCGCCGCGTTCTTCGAGGACCTCGGACTTTCGACGCCGAAGAGCGTTGCTGACGCCTCGACGGGTGGTGAGTTCTCGAAGAAGGTCAGTGCGGAGCGTGTGGACGTCTTCGACGACGTCGAACTGATCGTCACCTACGGTGACCAGGCACTTGTCGACGCACTCAAGGCTGACCCGCTGCTCTCGCAGATGCCTGCCGTCGCCAACAACGCGATCGTGTTCCTCAATGGAACCGGGCCGATGGGAACGGCGGCCAACCCGACTCCACTCGCGATTTCGTGGGTACTCGGCGACTACGTCGATCTGCTCGCCGGGGCCGCTGGAAAGTCGGAGTGACTGTAACCTCGCAGGATTCGACGTCGGGCGCTCGCGATACGCGGCGCCCGACGTTCGGCAATTCGCTGTGGTTGATCGCCCTTCTCGTTGTCCTCGCGGTGCTCATGTGCGCTTCGATCGTCATCGGCTCTCGTGAGGTCGACTGGTCCGATATCGTTGCCGCACTAGGCGGTTCAACGGACAACATCGGTCAGGGTGCGATTGCCAAGCGCATTCCGCGGACGGTGCTCGCGATAATCGTGGGAGCTGCGCTCGGTCTTGCCGGCGCTGTGATGCAGGGGATTACCCGAAACCCTTTGGCGGATCCCGGAATCCTGGGCGTCAACATGGGCGCTTCGCTCGCCGTGGTGATCGGAATGGCGTGGTTCGGACTGTGGACCCAGACCAGCATGATCTGGGTGGCCGTACTCGGTGCAGCCGGGGCGGCGTTGTTCGTCTACGTGGTCGGGTCACTCGGGCGAGGTGGAGCCACCCCACTCAAGTTGGCTCTCGCCGGGGCCGCAACATCGGCTGCGTTTGCTTCGTTCATCACTGCGATCATGCTGCCGCGAAACGATATTGCGGGCAACATTCGTTCGTGGCAGATCGGCGGCGTCGGTGGCGCGAGTTTCGAGGTGATCCAGCAGGGTCTGCCTTTCCTCATTGTCGGCTTCGTGATCTGTCTGCTGTCAGCGCGCAGTCTCAACTCTCTTGCGCTCGGCGACGAGGTTGCGTCAGGTCTCGGCGAACGCGTCGCGGTGGTTCGTGCAGTGGCAGCGCTCGGTGCAGTGTTGCTCTGCGGTGCAGCCACTGCCATTGCCGGACCGATCGGCTTCGTCGGTTTGGTTGTCCCGCATCTGTGCCGCCTGCTGATCGGTATCGACAACCGTTGGCTACTACCGTTTTCTGCGCTGACAGGTGCCGGCCTTCTCGTCGCCGCCGACATTCTCGGACGAATTGTCGCCCGGCCGAGCGAAATCGACGTCGGCATCATCACCGCGCTCATCGGAGCGCCCTTCTTCATCTATATCGTCCGCCGTCAGAAGATACGTGAGCTGTGACCACTACATTCGTTACTCCCGAAGTCGAGGTCGACGCAGTCGGAGCAAGCCGTATCCGACGAGGTAGACGCCGCCGCATCGTGATTGCCGTGCTGACGGTCCTCGCCGTCGCCTCTTTCGCGGTCACTCTGATGGTGGGAAAAACCTTCTACCCGCCGTCAGATGTGCTTCGCGTCGTGCTGGGGGAGAACGTGCCTGGTGCCTCGTTCACCGTCGGTCGCCTCCGTCTGCCTCGCGCTGTCCTCGCTGTGGTCGCCGGAATCTGTTTCGGCTTGGGCGGCATCACGTTCCAGACGATGCTGCGCAACCCGCTCGCGAGCCCCGACATCATCGGAATCAGCTCCGGCGCAAGCGCTGCAGCGGCTTTCGTGATCATCTCGCTTTCACTCGGCGGTTCACAGGTATCGGTTTTTGCTATCGCCGTCGGTCTGGGCGTCGCAGTCTTGATCTACGTTCTGTCTTTCCGGGACGGTGTGGCGGGCACTCGGCTCATACTGATCGGTATCGGAATCGCCGCGATGCTCGACAGCGTCACCGCCTACCTTCTCAGTACCGCCGCCGCGTGGGATCTGCAGGAGACGATGCGTTGGCTCACCGGCAGTCTCAACGGTGCCAACTGGGGTTCGACGGTTCCCGTACTCCTGGCGCTGGTTGTCCTCGGACCGGTGCTGCTGAGCCAATCGCGCAACCTTTCGACCAGCCAGCTCGGTGACGACGCAGCACAAGCGCTCGGCGTCAGAGTGGAACGAACGCGCATTCTGACGATCATTGCGGCCGTCGGACTCATCGCCTTTGCCACTGCCGCTGCGGGGCCCATCGCCTTCGTCGCATTTCTGTCAGGGCCCATCGCCGCCCGCATCGTCGGTCCGGGAACATCACTTTTGATTCCGTCGGCGCTGGTCGGAGCGCTGCTGGTGCTAGTTGCCGATTTCTGCGGACAGTACGCCTTCGGCACCCGCTACCCCGTTGGCGTGGTGACTGGCGCGCTGGGAGCGCCGTATCTCGTCTACCTCATCATTCGCTCCAACCGAACGGGAGGTTCGCTGTGACCGAATCCCATACTCTGACTGCCGAAAACCTCGAACTCGGTTACGGAGGACGGACCGTCGTCGAATCGCTCGACCTCGCGGTGCCGCCGGGAAAGATCACGACCATCGTGGGCGCCAACGCGTGTGGCAAATCGACACTGCTGCGGTCGATGTCGCGGCTACTCAGTCCCCGAAGCGGTCATGTTCTGTTGGACGGCAAGGATGTTCATCGCCTGCCTGCGAAGAAGCTCGCTCGCACGCTCGGTCTGCTGCCGCAGTCACCGATCGCACCGGAAGGGATAGTTGTCGCCGATCTCGTCGGCCGTGGTCGTCATCCACATCAGCGGGTGCTGTCGAGGTGGAGCCGCGAGGATGACGCAGCTGTCGCCGAGGCGCTTGCGGCCACGGACACAACCGGATTGGCCGAACGATCGGTGGACGAGCTTTCCGGTGGTCAGCGCCAACGTGTGTGGATTGCGATGGCGCTCGCCCAACAAACCGATCTGCTTCTACTCGACGAGCCGACCACCTTCTTGGACGTGAGCCACCAGGTTGAGGTCTTGGACCTGCTCACCGACCTGAACCGGACTCGGGGTACAACGATTGTCATGGTTCTGCACGATCTCAATCTCGCCGCCCGCTACGCCGACTACCTCGTCGCCATGGCCGATCGCCGGGTCTACGCGGCGGGTGATCCTGCCGAGGTGCTCACGAGCGACAACGTCCGCACCGTGTTCGGTCTCGAGTGCCGAATCATCCCGGACCCCATGTCGGGTAAGCCGTTGGTGTTGCCGCTCGGGCGCCACCACGTGCTCGACGACGTGTCGACGTGACGGCGTCGAACGCCCCGGGCGGGCGGATCGAATCCGTGGAACAACTCAATGCGATTCTCGGACAGCCCCATCCGACGATCATGGAGAAGCAGACCGCTTACACGACTCCGTTGATCCGTGAATTCATCGAGCAGGCACGGTTTTTTGTGCTCGCGACATCCGATGCGGCCGGAAATTGCGATTGCTCGCCGCGCGGAGACTTGGTCAGTCAGGTTCTCTTCCCCGACGAGAAGACACTGGTGCTCCCGGATCGTCCGGGCAACCGGCGCGCCGACTCGTACCGGAACATGATCGAGAATCCTCACGTGGGGATCCTCTTTCTCGCGCCCGGGCACGACGAGATCGTGCGCGTCAACGGCACGGCGACTCTGTCCACCGATCCTGATCTGTTGGATTCGATGGCGATGAACGGCAAGCCTGCACAGCTTGCGGTGATCGTGCAGATCGACGAGGCGTATCTGCATTGCGCGAGAGCGATTCTGCGGGCGAAGCTGTGGGATCCGTCGACGTGGCCCGCATCCGATGAGGTGCCGAGTCTGCGCGACATGATGGCGGAGCAACACAGCCTGCGCGTCGAGGACCTCGAACCCGCCAGACAAGAGGCGTACCGCAAGTACCTGTACTGACCTCAGTCCGTTGGCCTTTCGCAGGAGAACGGTCTCCACCAGCTGATCGTCAACTGGTGGAGACCGTCGTTCTTACTGTTCCGGGTTTACTGAAGCGAAATTGTGGCGCCACCGGAGAACATCGAGTCGTGTACCTCGATCTCCTTGGGGGTGGCACTGGTCGGGATGTCGAAGACAATGGTGGTCTTCCGGGTGATGCCGGGGTTTATGTCGCCGCCGATCGCGGTTTCGGCGTCGATATTGATCGCTGCCATCGTGTTGTTGGTGAATTCGCGACCTTCGGTGTCGATCAAGGTCTGATTGGATCCGAAGTAAGCCTGGGGCTTGTCGGAAGTGTTCGTGATCTCGACGTGAACGAGTACGAACTGACCCTCAGCTTGCTCTTGCAAGTAGGGATTGTCGCCGATCGTCGTGAGGCCGGTCTCGATACCCGTCACGACGAAACCGAACTTTCCGTCTCGCACTTCCTCGCCGATTCCGGGATTCGAAGACTTCGTTTCCTTGGGAGCTTCGGCCGGGGCAACTGCGGCCACGGAGGCACCGTTGGCCGCGGCTTGCGTGGTTGTGGGGGCCGCGGCGGATTCTTCCTTGTCTTTGTCCCCGCCGCCAGTGGCGATCGCGACAATCACGAAGAACGCCACGATGCCTCCGACGACCCATGGCCACTTCTTCTTTTTCGCCGGTGAAGGCGGCGGTTGCTGAAATCCACCGGCCGGCTGAGCGTACTGGCCCGGGAACGGCGCGCCAGACTGGTCTGGATAAGGCTGTCCATAAGGTTGCTGAGCCGGTGGTTGCTGTCCGTAGGGCTGCTGGGGTTGCTGCCCGTACGGCTGCTGAGGCGGCTGGCCATATGGCTGGTTAGGGTCCTGCGGGGGTTGTGTCATGGCCGTTCCTTCACGTGGGATTGCTCACGCATTACTAGGTGAGCATTCGATACTTCTACCAGACTGACCGGTCGCAATGTGTGCAGAGTGGTCGGTTTTGTCCGACAATGATCCGTGCCTTCAATTGCCTCCTCGCTGTTCTGGATTGCGCTGATCGCGGCCATCGCGCCGATAGTCGCGGGCCTGATCCCGCGTCGACTGGTTCCCGAAGTGGTGTTGCTACTGGTCGCGGGCGCAGTGGTCGGGCCGTTCGCCCTCAACATCGCAGCTGACAGCGAAGCGATCGGCATCCTCCGCGAACTCGGCCTCGGCATGCTGTTCCTGCTCGCCGGCTACGAGATCGACCGACAGGAACTCAGTGGGCGCGGCGGACGTCGAGCGCTCTACACGTGGCTGTTCTGCCTCGCGCTGGCGTTCACGGTGGTCGCGCTGCTTGGCATGAGGAACGTGATCTCCGCCGAAGCCGCAGTTGCCATCGCGATGACGTCGACCGCTCTGGGCACGCTGCTGCCGATCCTCAAGGACAACAAACTCCTCGACACACGCTTGGGCAAGACCGTCCTCAACCACGGGGCCGTCGGCGAGCTCGGGCCGGTCGTCGCGATGGCGGTGCTGCTGAGTGCCCGTGGCGCCATCCTGTCGCTGATCGTTCTTGCCGTCTTCGCCGTGATCGCCATCATCGTGGCGGTGCTGCCCGGCAAGCTGATTCACGAAGGCTCGTGGACACATCGCCTGGTGCGGGCAGGAGCGGACACCACGGCGCAGACGACGGTCCGCCTCACCGTTCTGTTGTTGGTCAGCCTCGGAGTGCTGTCGGCCGTGTTCTCACTCGACGTCATTCTCGGTGCGTTTGCCGCCGGCTTCATCCTGCGGCGACTGATGCCAGAGGGCGACGAGCGCCTCGAGATCAAGCTCGACGGGATCGCCTTCGGGTTCCTCATCCCGATTTTCTTCATCACTTCAGGCATGGCGATCGACGTCTCGGCGGTCGCCGCCAGTCCCGGCATACTGATTGCGTTTTTGATCCTGATCGTTGTAGTCCGCGGCGTGCCGGTGTTCTTCGTGACCAAGTTCGAGAAGGTCGAACCACCCTTCACCACGCGCGAAAGTGCGCAAGTCGCGTTGTACGGGGCTACCGGCCTGCCCATGATCGTGGCGGTCACTGGCGCGGCCGTCGACGCGCATCAGATGTCCTCGGACAACGCGTCGATTCTTGTCGCGGCCGGGGCGATCACGGTTCTGCTGTTGCCGATGCTCGCCACTCTCTTGACGAAAAAGGAGAAAGTGTCCTGATTCAGAGATCCACCTGCTCGTCGAGCCAGTCGAACATCCGCTGATCCGTCAGACGCCTCGCTTGCTTCGATTATCAGGGGCCGGAGAAAAAGCCGTCGTCGACGTCGATACCGGTTTCCAGCGCCGATATCTCATGGCTGCCCGTTCGGTCCGCCCACCGCAAAGGGATCCCGGTTTCCGCGTCGAACGCCACCGTGGCAACACGGCCGGCCCAATCCGGTGGCATCGCGAATTCCCACGCTCTCCGCCCGTCGACCTCTACTTCCCGCCCTGTCGTGTCGGGTGGGCGTAGGTCGGCGAAAGGTGTGTACGGCCAGGTTCTGTGTATCTGGAGAAGTTGTTCGATATGGATGTCGAGACTGTATCCGCCGTTTCGTCGTTCGAGGACCCCGTCGGTGCGGAACCACGTCTGCTTCTGTCGGTTCTGCAGAAACAGCACTCCCTGCTCGTCTTCGAGACGGATGCAGGTGCGCGGCTTGAACCAGAATTCGAGTCGCACGGAGGGACGACCGCCGGGGGGTCGCCCGCGGAACATCACCCCATGTAGCGGAATCCGTTCCGCCGCTTTGTAACGTCGCGCTACCTCGCTCCACGCAGCGGGCGACTTTCGCGGAGAAGCCTCAGATGGCACATCTGCCGAGGGGGACTGTCCTGACTTGGGGACAACGGCCACCATAAATTGGCCTTCCACGAATAGCGAGGCGGGGACTGCGACGCCGGTGATCTGCTCGGCGAGAGCAAAGGCGCCCTCCAACGCATACTCACCTGCATAGCCTTGGGCGTCATCGTCGATTCCGATTCCGCCGACATCGAGAATCAAATCCACCATCCGATCGTCCCCGACCACCGGGCTGGATCCGAAGAGTTCGAATTCAGCCACGCGTGTGCCGTTCGACCACCAGATGAACTGGCTGTCGGCATTGACGCTGAGATAGTGCGAAGCCACCTCGCGATCGGATAGAAGGGGCCGCATCAATTCTTCGGAGATAGCGAAGGAACCGCCGTTGATCTGCATCAACAGTGTGCTGTCGTCGCCCACCGCCGCGACTGCGACTACCTGCCCAGCCCCGGCTGTCTCGGGCTGTTCAGTGAGATCGGACATCACCTCGCCGAGTTCGGCGATCCCGATTGCCTCCGATTGTGTGTTCTCGTCGGCGCCGAGGGCACTCAACACCTGTGCGGGAGTGGACCGAGGGATGAGTGCAGCGCAGTACCCGAGAGACAGGCTCGTGTTGAGGTACTGCTGAATCCACACATAGTCGTGATAGGTAGGCACACTCGCACGCTTCCACAGATCGATACCCGACGAATGCCGAACTCCATCGAGCGCACAGCAAATACGCCATCATTCGATCGTTGATTCGAGGGCCTGATTCAGAGATCCAACTGCTCGTCGAGCCAGTCGAACATCCGCTGATCAGTCAGACGCCTCGCCATGGGCTGGCAGTGGAAGTTCGCGCCCTCGGCAGCGGTGAAGGGAACCACCGTCGTCGGTCCGCCGGCGAGGGCGGCAAGCCGCTTGGATTGACCAGGCCAGAATTGCTCGCCTTCCGGATCGGTGATGAGCAGGGGAGTGGAGATCGAGCCGGCGACGTGTTCGAGGTGGTACTTCCGAACCTCGGCGAGAGTGTTGTAGTAGCCGTCGGCGAGGTACGGACGCGCTCGGAAACGCCAGATTCGGGCGCTGTCCTTGGAGAATTTCATTCCCAGCCCTATCGCCATGTCGCGGTCGAAGGCCTCCGACTTCCCCTCGTCGAGCAGCTTCTGCATGTTCTTGGGGATATGGGCGAGCCACGACGCGGCCACGTCCACGACCCCCGGATCGGCGATCGCTGCCGCGATCCGATGCTCGAACGCCAACGACTGCGGCACCCAGTACCCGCCCTGACTGATCCCGTACATCGCCAGCTTCGACGCATCGACGTCCGGCCGGTCCACGAGATAGTCGACGACGGGCGTGATGACGGCTTCCCAGTCGTGACGGAACGGGATGTTGCGCTCGAAGAGCATCGACTGCTGACCGGGACCGTCGAACATCAACACGTTGTAGCCCCGCTCGAGCGCCCCGGCACCGCCGCTGCCCCACAGCCCGCTGATCGGGCCGTCGCTACCGTTCACCATGATCAACGTCGGCCGTCGCACGTCCCCGGGCGGCCGGAAGAAGTACCCGGGCAGGTAGGTGTCCTCGTAAGGGATCCGGACGCGTTCGACGGGCTGGGAGGTGGTGTCGACGAAGCAGTCCCACGCCTGTCGGTGACGTTTGAAAGTGGGGACCAGAACCGAATCGTCGCTGAGACCGTCGACTGCGTTGATCGCCACACCGAAGTACGACGCCGCCCGCAGGTACGCGTTGGACGCGCTTCGCGAATGCCCGGCCTCGGCTGCCTCTACTGCCTGCCCGAATACCCGTGTGCCGAGGTCGAACCAGGCCTCGTACCAGCCTTCGAGGTCCTTCTCGCCGACGTGAGCGATGGCCGAGAGCACTTCGCCGGTGTCTGCCGCGCCGAAGGTGGCTTGCCCGAGAACGACTCGTAGCTCGAAGTCGAAGGATTCGTTGCGATAGAAACCAGCAGTGAACGCCTGGTGCGGATGGGCGAAGAACGACGACGCGAGAGACATGGGCACACCTTCGCTAGTTCGGGGCAGCCATTTTCAGTTGTAGTTCCAGGATCGCCCGAATCGCTTGCCGGAAAACCTGTCAGCGCGGCGACGCCGGGAGCCCGGTGGATGGCGGCCTCGACATCGCAAATGCCAGGGTGCACAACCACAACGACATTCCCAGCACCTGCGCACGTTGAGCGATACCCAGTCCGAGATTACCGCCGCCGGAGACTTCGATGCTGTTGGTCGTCAACATCCACACCGTCGCAAGGGAAGTCAGGATCAGAATGGTCAGACCCGTCGTCCGCAAAGAAGGGTGCTCGCGATACCTGAACGCTCCCACGGTGAATGCGATCATCGCGGTGAAGATCGCGAAGACCGCCACGCTGCTCGTCAACGCGTGAACATGGTGGAGCTGCGGAAGTAGACCGTCGGGTGCGCTCGACGGGCAACCCTCGCCCGAGCATTCGAGGGGGAACGACGCGTCGGCGATGGTCGCGATGCCGAACACCGCCAGCGCAATCCAGCCCGTGACGTAGAGCCTTCGCCGGGGCGTGATCAGCAGACCCAGCGCTCCGGAGATCAACATCAAGATTGCGGACAGGACATCGGCGTTACCGAAGACATCGCGGTATTTCTGGTTCTCGGCATCGAGTTCGCTGAGGAACGATGTCACCGGGTCGAGGCCGGTGTCCAGGAAGAATTCGAGAATCCACGACGAGTAGACGATTCCGCCCAGAGCCAGCGCAGCCACCAAACCCCACCGCGCAACATTGCGTTCCTTCACGAAATCGAGCTTACGGACCGAGCAGGGCTTTCTGGACGCGTTCGGCCGCTACCAGCGGATCTTCGTGCTCCCAGATGCGGATGACGGTCCAACCCTGCTCTGCCAGACGTGCATCGGTGTCGCGGTCTCGAACCACGTTGGCGGCCAATTTGTCCGTCCACCACTGCGCGTTGTTCTTGGGAAACGTCGCATGCTGCGGGCAGCTGTGCCAGAAGCATCCGTCCACGAACACCGCGACTTTGCGGCGTGGAAATACCAGATCGGCCCGTCGGCGAACACCTTTGACAGGCGCCCGATCCACGAAGTACCGGAGTCCGCGTCGATGCAGCTCGCGTCGAAGTGCGATTTCGGGTTTGGTGTCGCGCCGACGCTGAGCGCTCATCCGAGCGCTGGTGGCAGGATCCGTCGCAGGCACCGTGGTTCCCTCAGCCGTCGGAATCTTCGCTGTCTTCGGGATCGGACCAGGTGGGCGCAAACCTGTTGCGACGCTCCACTTCACCGTGCACGACGGTCACGAAGTCGGTGAACGAGAGCGTCTGAGCTTCGGTGGGGCGTCCGTTGCGCGGCGGCGGCTCGTCGACGTCGAAGAACCGAACTGCGCCATCGGGTTCGTAGAGTCCGATGTAGACCTTCTCGAAGAGGTCGTAGCGGGTGTCCTCGGCGCCGAGATCCACCCAGGCCTTTCCCGGAACGCCGACCACCGCGCGCTTGCCTCGGCCCGAGCGCTTCGAGAGCGTCGTGACGTGGTGTGCAAAAGAGGATTTGCCGGTGTCGCTGGTCTTGGTCGGGTCGCCGTCGTCGCACGTGGCGTACGGCTCGAACATGACGGCGACCAGCACGCTGTACGGCTGACGCTGATGCAGAACCATTGCCTCGCCACGCAATTCGTGGTCGTTGCGGACGATGTTCTTGGTCCACCGTCCCAGCTTGCCGCTGCGGGGACTGTAGTCCTGGAAGTTGTACGTCTTGATGGAGACGCAGAGGATCAGGCCGAGAGTGGGGTCGAGTGCCTTGACGTCCAAGCGCTTTCGGCCCTTGGCGACATCGACTGTTGCCTCCTGGCCTTCACCGGACGCCGTCGGGGTGATGTTGGGATACAGCGGACGCAGAGCGTCGGCGACCGTCTGTGCCAGTTGATTGGACAGTCGCTGGGCGTAGTTCTTCTTCTCGCCGCGATCGGCGTCGGCCGGGGGCTTGTCGCCCGCGAGTTGCAGTGCACTCCACAGTGGTTCGTGTTCCGGCTCGGAAAACAGCGTTTCAGATTCGGGGAACAGCGAGTCCGTCATGCTGCGGCCTCGGGGTATCCGCCCATCCGCTCGAGATGGCTTTCGACGTCCTCGATGAAACCGGGGATGAACCGAAGATTACCCATGCGTGCGCGCTTGAGGAAGCCGGCGGTGGCCCGAGCCGACAGCAACCGCGTGTCTTCGAGGAAGCCGCTCAGATCCTCGTAGTCGTACTGGACCGGCCAGGTCGAGGTATGGACGCGGAAGGCCTGGCGGTTACGGCCCCAGGCCGCACTCGGCCAGGCGTCGCCCGGTTCGAGTGGCGTCTCGCCCGCGGCGTCGTATTCGATGGGATCGCTCAACCGGCCACCGACCCACGACGCCATCCGCACGCTCACGGCATTGCCGACGAGCTTCCAGCGATGGCTGTGGCGTAGGCCGGGAACCTCGACGGACGGCAGCGTCCAGTCGGGATCGAAACCCTGCAGTCGCTCGGCATCGACTAGACCGGGAGTGACGATCTCACCTGACGGCAACCGGACTGCCGGCTGACTGGGGATGCCGACGGACGAGCCGCCCTTGAGCGTCGGCACGGCATTGACGGCCCATCCGAGACCGCGAGTGCCTTCGGTCCAGTAGAAGCCGCAGGGGTAGTCCGCGGGATCGCCACCCAGGCGCTCGCCGGCGTCCTGGCCGAACAGGATTTCGCGGGGATCATCTGTGCGCGAGGCAAGCATGATGACTCGCTGGCGACGCTGGGGGAGTCCGAAGGCGCGGGCGTCGACCACCCGGTACGCCCAGGTGTATCCGAGGTCTTCGAGGGCGTCGGTGATGTGCCGCATGGCGGCGCCCTTGCCGAGCTGGAGCATGAACGGAACGTTCTCGATCAACAGCCAGCGCGGGCCCTTCTTGCGCTTGACCAGACGGAACACCTCGTCCACCAGGCCTGAGCGTGCGCCGGTGATGCCTGCCGTTTTGCCGGCCTGAGAGAGGTCCTGGCAGGGGAAACCGGCGGCCACCAATTCGATGTCACTGGGCAGCGCGCGAAGTTTGGTGACGTCACCGTGCAACGGCACGTCGGCGAAACGCGAACGGAGAACTGCCTGCGCGCCCGGATCGATTTCACACAGCAGTTCGGTGTTCCACCCATGTTCCGAGAGCCCCAACTCGAGACCACCGATACCGGCAAACAAACCCACCATGCTCCGCGACGACGTCACAGCACCCTTCCTCACGAACCGACCTAGAAGCACGGTACTCGAGAACTCCGACACCGTTTGCCAACTATTCGGTCCGCGGCGTGCTCCTTACGGAAGAACCGTTGTGAAACGCCTTACATCGAGATCTTCGGGGCCGATCGAACTCCCTAAAAGGTCCCTGATCGAAGCAATAACCCGAACCAGCGGTGCTCCGTGCCCGTTCGTCCATTACCGTGGTCGGGTGAGCATCCAACCTTCCGGTGACGCGTCCTGGCCCGCGGTATTGACCTGGCAGGCCCACAACGCTCCTCGTATGGAGTCTGTTCGTGTGCAGCTGAACGGAAATCGCATCAAGGCTTCCGGCCGGATCATCGGTGGAGCCTGCAGTGAGCACCCGGCATTCAGCGCGTCGTACGACCTGGTCACCGACGAGGCCGGCATCACCCGCCGGTTGTCCGTGCGGACCGCCCTGGCCGCCGGTGAGCGTCAGATGTCGATCAGCCGGGACGAAGAAGGCACCTGGATGGTCGAGAACGGCGCCAGTCACCAGCGCTCTGCGTTCGATGGCGCACTCGATGTCGACGTGATCCTCAGCCCGTTCTTCAACACGCTGCCCATCCGCCGCGTCGGCTTGCAGAACGACATCGAAGACGCCGAGGTCCCGGTCGTCTACGTCAATCTCCTCGACCTGCGCGTCGAGGGTGCGACCATCACCTACAGCTCCGGCGCAGACGGAATCAGTGTGCTGTCCCCGGTGTCCATCTCGACGCTGTCCGTCGACACCGAAGGTTTTGTCCTCGACTACCCGGGTCTGGCAACTCGTATCTAGGTTTCGTATCTCCAGGTTGCGTAGTTCTAGGTTGCGGATCGCCGGATGACGCCGCCGCGTCGACCGGCGTCTCGCATCCGGTTGATCCAGTCGGGTTCTCCGGCCTGAACGTCTTCGATGTCCCACCGCTCGTGCGACTCGTAGGCGCCGCGCGCCGCGAACCCTGCGTCCACCAATCGTGCCGTCGAGCCGTTGTCGAGCAGATCGGTACGTGCACCCTGCAAAAGGTCGAGCGCCTCGTCCAGCGCGACCAGCAGGGCGTCGCGGTTGCCCTCGCACATCGCCCGCACCAGGCCAGGAGCGCTCCCGGCTACGCGGGTGCCGTCGCGAAATGATCCGGCAGCCAGCCCGAGAGCCAGTTCGCCGCCGGCAGCTCCGGTGATCGCAAGCGTTTCCGCGAGCAGGTGAGGCAGATGCGAGATTCGCGCGACTGCTCGATCGTGCTCGAGGGATTCGGCCGGCACTACCACCGAGCCGCAGTCGAGCGCGAGGTCGGCGACCTGCGACCACACATCTGCGTCGACGCCCTCGTCGGTGGCAACGACCCATACCGCGTCGACGAACAGATCGGCATCCCCGACCGCCCAACCCGAAGCTGACGTCCCCGCCATCGGATGACCGCCCACGAACTTGGCGCTCAAGCCCGCTCGTTCGACCGCGGCCTTCACTTCACCCTTGACGCTGACGACGTCCGTGATCGGATTGTCGGGCGCATGCGCGGCGATTGCCTCCAAGGTGGCGTCGACGGCAGGCATCGGCACGGCGATCACAATGATCGCGCCGCTTTCGTTCGCTCTCTGAAGCACTGAAACCAGATCGGTGTCGGCGTCGAAACCGTCGGCTCGGGCCGCGTCGGCGGACTCGCTGGAACGGTTGTAACCCCACGCCCGGCGGCCGGATCGGACGGCGGCGCGAAGTAGCGAACCGCCGATCAATCCGAGGCCGAGAACGCAGACTGGTGGGGCGGAATCGATCGCAGACACGAGTTCAGGTTGGCACATCGATGCTCGGACTTCACTCACTGGCACCAGGCGGGCTACCGTTGCGCCATGGGTGCACAGCGCGCGGGTAACAAGAGCGCCTCTTCGAACCAGTCGGAGGAGCTTGAAGGCTTCGGTGTCGCGGTGGTCCGTGAAGAGGGGCGTTGGACGGTCAAGGCACTGACGCCCGACGCGTTGACCTCGCTCTCGGCCGCCGAAACGCAGCTGCGTGAGCTGCGAAGTTCGGGTGCCGTCTTCGGTCTTCTCGACGTCGACGACGAGTTCTTCATCGTGTTGCGTCCGGCGCCGTCGGGCACGCAGTTGCTGATTTCCGACGCGACCGCCGCCATCGACTACGACATCGCAGCCGATGTCCTCGACGCCTTGCACATCGAGATCCCCGACATCGACCCGGACGACCTCGACGATGTCGAACCCTGGGAAGAGGGCGATCTGTCCGTGCTGGCCGATCTGGGCCTGCCGGAACCCGTGCTCGCCGTCATCGCGGCCGAGACCGATCTCTATCCGGACGAGCAGTTGGGGATGATCGCGCAGCGACTCGGGTTCGCATCCGAGTTCGGCGCAGCGCTCGACAAGCTCCCGCGCTAGATGACTCTCGCTGACGACCAGCGCATGATCCGTGCGGCCATCGTGGCCGCACGTTCCACCTCCGACGCAGACGTCCCGGTCGGGGCAGTGGTGTTCGACGCAGACGGCGTCGAAGTTGCTCGGGCCTCCAATGCCAGGGAAGCGTCGTCCGATCCGACCGCGCACGCCGAAATCCTCGCGTTGCGTGCTGCCGCAAAAACCTACGGTGACGGCTGGCGCCTGGAAGGTGCGACGCTTGCCGTGACCCTCGAGCCATGCACGATGTGTGCGGGCGCTCTGGTCCTCGCCCGGGTTTCTCGGGTCGTTTTCGGGGCGTGGGAGCCGAAAACCGGAGCCGTCGGATCATTATGGGACGTAGTTCGAGATAAAAGATTGACCTATCGGCCGCAGGTGCGCGGCGGGGTCCTCGAGGACGAATGCGCTGGGCTTTTGGAAGATTTCTTCCGCGAGCAGCGGGCCTGAATTCGGCATTCCCCATCGAGAGTGATCGCACACTCGGGTAGCCGGATCCATCAATCGAGGGCATGGTGGAGGCAGATGCCGTCAGGGCATCGGCGGATCGTCGGAAGGCGATTCGTTCGCGTTCACAGAGGAGTACTCATGGGAATCGCAGACAAGGCTCAGAACAAGGCCGAAGACCTCGGGGGCAAGGCCAAGGAAGCTGCTGGCAGCGCTACCGGTGACCGGGACCTCGAAAACGAAGGCAAGGGCGACCAGGTGAAATCGGCCGTCAAGGATGCAGGCGAGAAGGTCAAGGACGCCGCTTCCAGCATCAAGGACAAGCTCACGTAGTACCGCTCCACCTGGCGATTTCAGCCACGGGCACTCCATCCGGTAAAGTCACCAACGGTGGCGTGTCCGAGCGGCCTAAGGAGCACGCCTCGAAAGCGTGTGACGGGTAACCCCCGTCCGAGGGTTCAAATCCCTCCGCCACCGCCAAAGCTCCCCACCTGTTCACGCAGGTGGGGAGCTTTTTTGTGCTTGGTGGCGCCTATAGTCCCGTTGCTCGGACGACGTCAGGGAATCGGTAGGTTTCATCGAGGACTGATTTGTCGGGGACATAGCTGCGAATGATCAGTCGAAATTCGTCGTGCGGAGCGGGTAGCCAGTTGGCACGAGCATCCGGATCGGTCGGCTCGTCGTGAGACAGGTGCAAGGTGAGCTTCCCGTCACGAAAGACGAGATCGCCCGCGTCGAGATTGACGGTGCCGAGGTTGACGCGGTTACCCGGTGCGTCGGCGAGCATAAATGCGTCCTTGTCGTACATGGTCAGAGACCAGAAGCCGCCGCGACTGCGGTCGACGGGTGGGAGTGCGTCTTCTGTGAAGGTCATGGTGTACCGCTCGCGGCCGTGGAGTAACGCTCCGTCGCGGTCGGTACCCCGGATGAGGTAGACAGCCTCGTGAAAGTCGTTGACGTAAATGTAGATGACGGCCGCGAGCGCCCGTCCGAACCAGTCGGTGCCCCACAGGCCACTGTTGCGTTGCCGTTGCCATCCGTTGCCTGCGTCGACCCCGGTTTGGACGTAGCTCGCCGATTGATGGAGGGCGACGTCGGCGCGGAGCGCGGCGCGGTCGAGCAGCGCTCGGTACGACTTGTCCGAACGATACAGTGCGACAAGCGTCTTGGCTTGATCAGCCATCGGGGTGTCTGCTGCGCCCATGGTCGGGTTGAAATCGAGCATTGCTGCAAGATCGGTCCAGAAAGATTCCGGCTTCACCCATTGAGGTCGACTGGCGTCGGGATCGACCGCCAACATTTCGGCGGTGACGCCCTGAGGGTAGATCGAGTTCGCGGCGTGGGCCTCGTAGCCGAAGGACCGCGGGCCGGGTCGATCCTCGCTGAACGGGTACATGCCGATCTGGTCGAGCA
This sequence comes from Rhodococcus sp. 008, assembly GCF_001682295.1. NCBI lineage: Bacteria > Bacillati > Actinomycetota > Actinomycetes > Mycobacteriales > Nocardiaceae > Rhodococcus > Rhodococcus sp. 008. The sequence goes on from NZ_CP012749.1 coordinate 2,616,066, forward strand.
CCGACCGCGCCTGCTGCTTGGACGCCTCGGAACGTGCTGCGAAACTGCGAGGGAAGACACCAGCCACGTTCGTCGGTGATCGAAGCACATCGAGGAAGTCTTCCGGCAACTCGCCATCCCAATCAGGTCCGACCAGAAGGAACTTTCCGCCGGGAGTGCCTGTCGCCGAACCAAGTTGGTGAGTCACATTGGTCAGCACGTCGACGATCTGGATAGTCCAGTAATGGCCGTCGGGTACCTCGGTCGGGGTCTGTATCACTGCGGTTTCGTCGGTGAGATCGGCGAATCCTGCGCCGTAGATCGTGTCGTTGTTGGGTGAGACGACCCACCGCTGCGCCGGGCTCATGTAGTCGGTGAGGGCACCTGTGTAATTCTTGGCGGCGCCTGGCAGAAGACCGAGTTGGAGTCCGGTCTTGCCATCCATGATCTCCCACATGTTTGTACGGCCGAAGGTGTCCACAGCTGGATAGCCCCAGTAATAGACGATCCGGGCGAGGGCTTCCACGTAACTCTCAGCGGCCAGCGTTGCTGGAACTCCGGCCGATCTCGCCAGTTGAGCGTGTGCCGGCGTGAAACCTTGTGCGATTGAGTCGGTCGGGGAGTCCATGAAGTCATGGTGCCGGTGACCGTCCGCTGCATCATCACCCTTGCGGGGTGAACCGGTGAGGAAATCGAAAACCGGTTCTGTGTGCGCAATTCGAACGTTCAGGAGCGGCGGGCGATCCACTCTGCAGCGGCGGCATCGATGTCCTGCTTCAGCTTCTCGAAGAACGAGGGTGGCGGGGTGGGGATCAAATCTGCTGCGGTAGTGAGGGATCGACTGAGGGCGATCCGACGCTCGCGTAACTCGTCGTCGGTCAGGAGCGTCAGGTCCGCCATCGCGAGCTCCCTCGATCGGTGTGATTCGTGTTTCGGGCAGACCGTGCGCATCGGGATCGATGCATGATTCGATGCGCACGGCCCAGGCATTCCAGGCTGGGGGCCGGAATGCACAGTCGACTTTACCAAATGATTACTAATGGCTGTAGACGCGGCTCACCTTTCGGTGTTCGTGGAGCACTTTCACAGGGTTCTCCCAGGTCGTAAGTCCTGACAACTGTTGAAGCTGCAACTATCGTCGAGCCCATGAAAAAGATCTGGTGGATCGGCGGAGCAGTAGTTGTGGTCGTACTCGCCCTGCTCGTGGGGCCGTGGGCGTACGGGAAGTTCATCGCTGAAGACGATGCACCGGCGGCCGTGGTGTCCACTGAGGGCGCGGAGGCGGCGTCCGGATCGATCGACGGGCAATGGACCGTCGTCGCCGGGCAGGGGGACAACCAGACGGCAGCGGGATACACCGTGCACGAGATTCTCAACGGATCGAGTGTGACCGTCGTCGGAACCACTGGCGAGGTGAGCGGAAACGCGGTTGTCGAGGGTGAAAAGCTCACTTCCGGCGAAGTAACGGTGCAGGTGGCAAGCATCAAGACCGACTCGGATCGGCGCGACGGCCAGTTCACGGGCAATGTGATGGATACCAGCACGTATCCGACGGCGACGTTCACGATCGACTCGCCGGTGGACTTGTCTGCTGTACCGACGGACGGAACAACGGCGACGGTCACGGTGTCAGGAACGCTGACGCTCAAGGGTCAGTCCAAGCCGGTGTCGGTCGACATGACGGTGCTGCATTCGGGTGATTCGCTGATCGCATCGGGCTCGATTCCGGTCACCTGGACCGATTTCGGAGTCGAGCCTCCGTCCCTCGGTTTCGTCACCGTCGACGGCAGCGGTTCGGTGGACTTCCTGGTCTCACTCGCCGCGAGCTGAATTACGTCCACCCGATTCGCACTGCTTCGGGGCGGGCAGGGAAGATTAAGGACATGACCTTCCTTTCTTCTTGTCCGTTCCGAAGGCAGTGTGCGATCTCTGCCCGGACGGAATGAACAGGTGATGCCCCGGTGGAGACCGTTCCGAACGGGCGAAGACCCCGATCCACGGTTCACGCTCGCCAATGAGCGGACATATCTGGCTTGGATCCGCACTGCAACGGCCTTCGTCGCGTCGGGCGTCGGACTCGAAGCGTTCGGCGGCGACATTCTCAATCCGACGGTTCGATCCGGCTTGGCCGCGTTGTTGCTCGTCGGCGGTGCTCTGATCGCAATCACTTCCTTTGTCCACTGGATCAGCGCCGAGCGTGCACTGCGAACTGAGCGCTCGTTGCCGGTGCCGCTCATGGCGCCGGTCGTCGGCATCGTGCTGGTGATCTGCGCGACCGTCCTGGTGGTCGAGGTCGTGAACTGATTGACCGCGCTGGAACCGTCGGAAGGTGTCAAGCCTCCGGACAAGGGCTTGCAGTCCGAGCGCACATCGCTCTCGTTCGTGCGTACGAGTCTGTCGATCCTCGGCTTGTCTGCCGCCTGTCTGAGATGGTTGCCGCCGTTCGGGTCGGTGGCCCTGATCGGCCCGTCCGTCGCTGCCGTGCTCGTCGTCGCGGTGACGGTCTACGAACGTCGGTTGCGGCCCAGGCGGTTGGCCCAGTTTTCGGCCGAAAAGGCAACGCCCGCTTTGGGTATGGGAGCAACTCTCGCGGTCGCTCTGCTCCTGCTCAGTGCGACGGGGCTGTGGATTCTGCTGAAGTGACCTCGGCTTTCGGCGCCCAGCCGGGCGGGCCGAACACGTAGCCGGCTCGCTGCCGCCACGATGTCGACGCCTTCCAATCGCGAGCAATGGCAGCATATTCGCGCGTTTGGAGCTTCCAGATGTTGTACGTTCCGACCGGCGTCGTGAGTCCGTAGGTGGGGCGGTGGGTTTCGGCTGCGAAGGTTCCGAACATCCGGTCCCAGATGATGAGGATTCCGGCGTAGTTGCGGTCGAGGTACTCGGCGTCGGAGCCGTGGTGGACGCGATGGTGTGACGGCGTGTTGAAGATGAATTCGATGGGCCGCCAGAGTTTTCCGACACGTTCGGTGTGGACGAAGAACTGGTAGACGAGGCTGACGGAGAAGCCGACGAACACCATCCACGGCGGGATCCCGAGGAACGGCAACGGCAACCACATGATGATCTCACCGCTGTTGTTCCACTTCTGCCGCAGTGCGGTGCTGAAATTGAAGTACTCGCTCGAATGGTGAGCCTGGTGTGTGGCCCAGATGACTCGAACTCGGTGTGCGATGCGGTGATACGCGTAATAGAGGACGTCGATTCCGAGCAGCAGGATCACCCAGGTGTACCAGGCAGTCGGCGAGAGGTGCCACGGAGCGAGATACACCCAGATTGCGGAATAGCCGATCAGCGCCAGCACTTTCCAGAAGGTGCTCGTTGCGATCGACACGAGTCCGAGTAGAACGCTGGTTCTGGCGTCGACGCTTCGGTAGCCGCCCTGTGCCGGCCGTGCGCGTCCGTCGGCGTCGTCGGGATGATCTTCGAGCGCACGGGCCGCGAACCATTCGATTGCGAGGAAGATGACAAACGCGGGGATTGCGAGCGTAACGGGATCATGGAGCGGTTCGAGCAGTGACTTCCATGATTCGAGAAGGGTTTCCCACACGCGATTTGTCCTGTTCTTTAGCTCTGATCGTTACATCATGCATCAAAATGTAACGTCAGGGAACCCTTTGCGGCGAAGAACTCGCAGGTTTGTTGCGACTATTCATAGAACGATGGTAGGAATTGCCGGTGCATATCACCGCGAAGGTGGACTACGCCGTGCGGACTCTGGTCGAGCTCGCGGCAGTTGGTCCTGACCCGGCCAAGGCCGAGTTTCTCGCCAAATCCCAGGTAATACCCCACAAGTTCCTGGAAGCGGTGCTCTCGGACCTGCGGCGCGGTGGCTTGGTCAACAGCCGTCGAGGCCCGGACGGGGGATACTGGCTCGCTCGGTCCGCGGACGAGATCACGATTGCCGACGTCATACGAGCTGTCGAGGGACCGCTGGCTTCGATTCGGGGTCAGCGACCGGAAGACGTCGACTACGGGGGACCGGCAACGCCCCTCAAGGAGGTGTGGATTGCAGTGCGAGTCAACCTCCGTGCTGTGCTCGAAAATGTCACACTCACCGATGTTGCAGGTGGAGAGTTGCCCGAGTTCATTCACGAACTGACGGCAGATCCCGAGGCGTGGAATCGGCGCTGATACAGCCCGGTTTCAGTGTGCCCGTCGACGCGGAACTGCCATAGGAGCAGTGTTCGCGGTGTTGCCTCCCGCGGATTTTGCGTCGTACATCAGATGATCGGCCGCAACGATTGCTCGGGAGAACTCGTTGTAGTCGAACTCTTCCTGATGTGGGATGAAAGGTAGCGTCGCTGCGCCGACGCTGACCGTGGCCAGGGGGTCGTCGGAGGCGTTCACCACGGCTTTGGGGAGCGTCGCGATTCGTTTGCGAAGTCCGTACGGAGTACCGATCATCACAACGGTGAACTCCTCGCCGCCGGTGCGCGCGGCGTAACCGAAACCGTTCACATGCGCCTGCAGGCGCGTTCCGGTCCGGATGATGACGGCGTCACCGACTTCGTGGCCGAACGTGTCGTTCACCGCCTTGAACTTGTCGATGTCGACGACGGCAACAGCAATGTCGGCACGATTTGCCGACGCGACCGACCAGATGCGCTCCGACATGTCCCACAGTCCTCGTCGGTTCAACAGGCCGGTAAGCGCATCCACTTTGGATCCCGTTGCGCGCGCGAGTAATTGCCGCCAGGTGAACTGAATCGTGGCCGGAATGAAGATCACGGCACACAGGACGACGTCCGTGCGTGCGATCACGCTGGTTGTCGAGTAGTCGCCGTTCGTCAGGCCGAGCACCGTCAGGGCGATGACAAATGTCGTGGCAAAGGCGAGATGGAAGGCCAACCAGCGGTAATCGAGAAAATAGGTGAAGTAGGCGCCGGTGGCGACAAAGAGTGCCGCGCCGAAGAGGGCGGCGTTATGGCTGGTGAAGGTGATGAGAATCGAGGCAGTTCCGAGATCTGCCCACAGTCCGTAGAGCTTGAGCATGCGTGAACCTCTGATTCGGCCGACAAACCAGAGAATCGTAGGGATCAGGTTGACGGTCGCAATGCCGACGAGCCAACTGCGCGCAAACGGTCCGTCCGGGCCCTCTCCGCTGAGGAGAAACAGGAACGCCACGATCGAGAAATTGAGTGAGCAGAACCCGATGGTGAGACGGACGAGACGTAGTACGGAGCCTCGTCCGGACTTCGATCCCCACAGCATCACCGTGGACGAAACCGGCCAGGTGTGCAGGAGCGGGTCCATCAGATTCCTTCGCCGAGCAAATTGCGGTTAATTCACCGCAAAGTATGTCAGGCCATGTTGATTCACGCGTCAACTTGGCAGGGGGCGTCAGGCGGTGGAGTTGCTCGCAACCCTCTCTGTCGCGCTGTTCAGGCATTTGCCGTGCGTGAGTGTGAGGTACGCCTCGAGTTTCCGTGCCGTGTGTTCGATCGCACAATATTGCAGACCTCTGCAAAGTTGCAGAGCTCTGCAAGTTCGGTACCGTGTTGGGGTGATCATCGAACAAGGCCTTCGTGACCGCAAGAAGGCAGCAACCCGTGCCGCACTCAGCGGCGCGGCAGCACGGCTTGCTCGTGCGCTGGGGATCGAATGCGTCACCGCTGACGCAATCGCCTCCGAGGCCGGAGTGTCGACGAGGACGTTCCACAACTACTTCTCCAGCAAGGAGGAGGCAGTGCTCGCCAGTTTCGAGGAATCGGTGACTTTGTGGATCGAGGCGCTTGCGTCACGGCCCGCGGACGAACCAATTCTCGACGTCCTCGAAGAACTTGTGGTCGAAATCGTGAACGACTCAGGTCCGAGTGGGAGTGAGAAGGCAAGTATCTGGCTGCTGTCGGATTCGAGTCCCGCGCTCTACCGGGATGCCGCAGACATGCATCAGCGGATCAACCGTGCAGTCGTTCAGGCATTGGCGGAACGCACCGGTACCGACGCCGAGAAGGACCTGTACCCGACGCTCCTCCTGGGAGCGGTGGGCGGAGCCGCTAAATCGGTGATCGACGTCTGGACTGGCGGAAAGTCGGAGGCTTCCAGTCCGGAAGAGTTGGTTCACGACGCTTTTCGGCAGATTCGTGCCGGGTTGCCCGCGCCGCCGCCTGCCCCTGAGATGTCGCGTCCCTGAGATGTCTCGTCTCTGAGCCCCACACGTAATACCTGTCCACGTACACGCACCGAAACAGCAAGGAGCCCGTCGTGGCCACCTATCTTTATCGGATCGGCAAGTTCGCCTACCGGCGAAAAGGCGCGGTCCTCAGCGTTTGGCTGATAATCCTGGTCCTGATGGGCGTCGGGGCAGCGACTCTGTCCGGCCCCACCAAGGATTCGTTCTCCATTCCGGGAACCCCGGCGCAGCAGGCGCAAGACCTGATGGCGGAGCGTTTTCCCGACGCGCCCAATCCTATGGATTCGCTGAGCGCGCGATACGTAGTGCAAGCTCCGGCAGGCACGACGCTGGCCGATCCGGCGAACGTCAAGGCCATGGACGACATGCTCGCGAGTATTCGTGGCATCGACAAGGTCGCCGACTCTGCCAAGGTGGACCCGGCGACTGCCACTCCGGAACAGGCCGCGAAGGCGTTGGTCAATCCGGTTACCGGCAACGACTCCATGGTTGCGATGTTCAAGGAAAAGGCTGCTGCGGCTGGAACTTCCGAGACACAGGCCGTGGACGACGCGCGTGCGTTGTCGCCGCTCAGTGCCGACGGCACAGTCGGGTACGTCGAGGTTCCGTTCAGCGGTGACTTCGCCGATCTCGATCAGGCGTTGCGTGATTCGATCAACTCCGCAGCCGATGTCGGTCGGGCCGAGGGACTCAACGTCCAGGTCAGTGGTTCTGCTGCTCAGGAAGCGGAGATGCCCGGTGGTGTCACCGAGCTGATCGGTATCGCCGTTGCCGCAGTCGTTCTGGCCATCACGTTCGGTTCGCTTGTGGCCGCGGGGCTTCCGCTCCTCACCGCGATCATCGGTATCGCTATCGGCAGCCTCGGAATCACGGTTGCCACCGGATTCATGGATCTCAGTTCGATGACTCCGACGTTGGCGATCATGATCGGTCTGGCCGTAGCGATCGACTACTCGCTGTTCATCATGTCCAGGTTCAGGCATGAGCTCACCCTTACCGACAACCGTGCCGAAGCAGCAGGTCGCGCCGTCGGAACCGCCGGTTCCGCAGTGGTATTCGCTGGTTTGACGGTCATCATCGCGCTGGTTGCATTGCGCGTCGTCGGCATCCCGTTCCTCTCCGATATGGGTGCGGCAGCGGCCTTTACCGTGCTGATCGCGGTTCTGATCGCCTTGACCTTGCTGCCTGCGATCCTGGGTATGTTCGGACGCAAGGCTTTTGCCGGCAAGATCCCCTTCCTCAGCAAGCGCGCAGAGGAGTCCGAAGACGAAGATTCGGGCAAGCCGAAGTTGGCTCTGCGCTTCATCAGTGCCGTCGTCCGTCGTCCGCTCGTGCCGCTGATCGGTGGAGTAGTGCTTCTGGGCGCATTGGCTCTGCCCGCAACGGGATTGAGCCTGGCACTGCCGTCGGAGGCCACCGGTGACCCGGCGACCAGTGCGCGTCAGGCATACGACCTGATCGACGAGGGCTTCGGTGACGGTCGCAACGGACCGCTTATCGCCGTTGTCGACGCGAAGGGGGCCAGCGTTCCCGCCGGGGAGGCCTTTGCGGAGGTCGTCTCGACCATCTCGGGCTTCGATGACGTCCAGAACGCACAGGTCGTCGGGGTCAACGAGGCCGGCGACACCGCGCAGGTACTGATCACTCCGAAGAGTGGTCCGACCGACCCCGCCACGATGGATCTGGTGTCCAGCCTTCGTGGAGCCGAAGGCGGACTCAACGATTCGATCGGCGTCAGCTACGGCATCACCGGTCAGACCGCACTCGAAGGCGACGTCTCGGACACGCTGAAGGATGCATTGGTGCCCTACCTGGCCGTCGTCGTCGGCCTTGCATTCATCTTGTTGCTCTTGGTGTTCCGTTCGATCCTGGTTCCGCTGACGGCGACGCTCGGCTTCCTGCTCAGCGTGCTCGCGACATTCGGTGCGACGGTGGCGATCTTCCAGCACGGTTGGTTGGGCATCATCTCGAACCCGCAACCACTCGTGAGTTTCATGCCGATCTTCCTGATCGGTGTGGTGTTCGGACTCGCGATGGACTACCAGGTGTTCCTCGTGACGCGTATGCGTGAGGAGTACGTCCACGGCGCGAGCGCGAAGGAGGCCGTGACCATCGGCTTCAACCATGGCGCCCGGGTCGTCAGTGCGGCCGCGGTCATCATGATCTCCGTGTTCGGTGCCTTCATCGCGGAACCGAACTCGTTCATCAAGTCGATCGGCTTCGCGCTTGCCGCGGCGGTGTTCTTCGACGCCTTCATCGTGCGCATGGTGATCATCCCGTCCGTCATGGCACTGCTCGGCGACAAGGCGTGGTGGTTGCCGAAGTGGCTGGACAAGATTCTGCCGAACGTCGACATCGAGGGTGAGAAGCTCAGCAAGGCCCTCCGTGAAGAAAAGGAAGCGGAGCTTCAGTCCGCATCTGCTTGATCTCTGCTGTGCGCCTTTATTAACCCCCCGCGGTTAATAAAGGCGCACAGCAGTTTTTGTGTATCGAAATATCCAGCGGCACATGTCGGCCAGGATTGGTAACCTTCGCTCACTATGCTGATCAGGCTGCTGCGCACTTATCTGATGCCGTACCGGGGTGAACTCACGGGCGTTGTCGTCCTGCAGTTTATTTCGACTATGGCGGCCCTTTACCTTCCGAGTCTCAACGCCGACATCATCGACAACGGCGTGACGAAAGGCGACACCGGCTACATCCTCTCCACCGGCGGGATGATGCTGATGGTCACGCTCACGCAGATCCTGTGCTCGGTGGGGGCCGTCTTCTTCGGTGCGCGAGTTGCCATGGGCGTCGGACGCGATCTCCGGGCTTCGGTGCTGCATCAGGTCGGGACGTTTTCGGCCCGAGAGGTCGGGCACTTCGGTGCGCCTTCGCTGATCACCCGCAACACCAACGACGTCCAGCAAGTGCAGATGATGGTCGTGATGAGTTGCACCATCCTCGTCATGGCGCCGATCATGTGCGTCGGCGGCATCATCATGGCTCTGCGTCAGGACCTGAATCTGTCCTGGATCCTGGGGATCAGCGTCCCGCTTCTCGTAGTCTCGATGGGTTTCCTGATTGCCCGGATGGTCCCCGGATTCAGGGTCATGCAGGGCCGCCTCGACGCCGTCAACCGTGTTCTTCGCGAACAGATCACGGGCATCCGTGTCGTCCGAGCGTTTGTACGGGAACCGTACGAGGTAGAGCGTTTCGGCGATGCCAACCGTGAGCTGACGGAGACTGCACTCGGCGTCGGCCGCCTCATGGCACTGATGTTCCCGCTCGTGATGCTGATCAGCAATGTCACCAGCGTCGCGGTCATCTGGTTCGGTGGCCATCAGATCAACGAGGGCTCGATGCAGATCGGCTCGCTCACCGCGATGCTCAGCTACATCATGCAGATCCTGATGGCCGTCATGATGGCCACTTTCATGGCGGTGATGCTGCCGCGTGCGTCGGTGTGCGCCGAACGTATCTCCGAGGTGCTCGACACGGATTCGTCGGTGATTCCGCCCGAGAACCCGGTCCGAGAACTGAAGGACCCGGGAGTCGTCGAACTTCGTGGCGCTCAGTTCCAGTTCCCCGGAGCCGAGGAACCTGTATTGCGCGACATCACGTTCCGTGCCGAACCCGGCAAGACGACGGCGATCATCGGCGGCACCGGATCGGGAAAGACCACTCTGCTTAACCTGATTCCACGATTGATCGACTCCACCTCCGGATCGGTATCGGTGGGAGGAGTCGACGTCCGCGACATCGACACGGAACTGCTCTGCTCGGTGATCGGTCTGGTCCCGCAGAAGCCGTATCTGTTCTCGGGCACTGTCGCCACCAATCTCCGCTACGGAAACCCCGAAGCTACCGACGAATGGCTGTGGGAGTGCCTCGAGATCGCCCAAGCCGCCGACTTCGTCCGCGCCATGCCCGAAGGCCTGGACACACCGGTGGCACAAGGCGGTACGACGGTATCGGGTGGCCAGCGTCAGAGACTCGCCATCGCGAGAGCGTTGGTGCGTAAGCCACAGATCTATCTGTTCGACGATTCCTTCTCGGCACTCGACCTCACTACTGATGCGAGGCTGCGTGCGGCGCTCCGGCCGGTCACGCAAGACGCCTGCATCGTCGTTGTCGCGCAGCGCATTTCCACCATCGTGGAAGCCGATCAGATCATCGTGCTCGACGACGGCGCCATCGTGGGGATCGGCACGCACGACGAACTCGTGGTCAGTTGTCCCACCTACGGCGAAATCGTCGCCTCTCAGCTAGCCGTACAGGACGCATCATGAGTAATCGACCGACTTCCTCGCCTCCCATCGGCCCGCCCGGCGGCGGCGATCCCACCAAGAAGGCCATGAACTTCGGCCCTTCTCTCAAGCGTCTCCTCGGTCGCTTGAGCCCGGACAAGCCGATCGTCGTCCTGATCTTCGCTTTGGTGACGGCAAGCGTCGTACTTTCCTCGATCGCGCCGAAGATCCTGGGAAACGCCACCAACCTGATCTTCGACGGCATCGTCAGCAAGCAACTCCAGCCGGGGACGACCAAGGAACAGGCTGTCGAAGGATTGCGCGCTTCGGGGCAGGGTCAGCTCGCGGACATGGTTTCCGGCATGGCAGTTGTGCCTGGAACCGGAATCGATTTCGACGCAGTCGGCAAGGTCTTGATGATCGTGCTGCTGCTGTTCGTCTGTGCGTCGCTGTTCAGTTGGTTGCAGGCGTATCTGCTCAACATCGTGGTCCAGCGAACCGTTCGCCGGTTGCGTGAGGATGTCGAGCAGAAGATTCACCGACTTCCCTTGCGGTACTTCGATACCCATGCCCGCGGTGATGTTCTCTCACGCGTGACCAATGACATCGACAACGTCGCGCAGAGCTTGCAGCAGACGCTCAGCCAGTTGGTCATGTCGGTGATGACCGTCCTGGGCATTCTGGTGATGATGCTGTGGATCTCACCGTTGCTCGCCTTGATCGCGGTGGCAACTGTTCCGCTGTCGATCATGGTCACAGCGTTCATCGCGAAGCGTTCACAGAAGCACTTCGTGGCGCAGTGGAAGAGCACCGGCGGAATCAACGCACAGGTCGAGGAAGCGTTCAGCGGCCACGAGTTGGTCAAGGTGTTCGGCCGCCAGCAGGAGGTCGAGGAGCGCTTCCGCAAGCAGAACGAGGATCTGTACGAGTCCAGCTTCAAGGCGCAGTTCATCTCCGGTCTGGTCATGCCGGCCGTGATGTTCCTGGGCAACCTCAACTACGTCGCCATCGCAGTGGTGGGTGGCATGCGCGTCGCATCCGGAACGATGACGCTCGGCGATGTGCAAGCGTTCATCCAGTACTCGCGGCAGTTCACCCAGCCGCTCACGCAGATCGCGTCGATGACCAATCTGCTGCAGTCCGGTGTCGCTTCGGCCGAGCGGGTCTTCGCGCTGCTCGACCAAGAGGAGCAGTCGGAGGACCCGAAGAGTGCGAAGTCGCCCACGGTCGACAAGGGGCGCGTCAAGTTCGAGAACGTCACCTTCAGTTACAAGCCGGAACAGCCGCTGATCGAGGACCTGTCCCTGACTGCCGAGCCGGGTCAGATGGTTGCGATCGTCGGACCCACCGGCGCCGGCAAGACCACCCTGGTCAACCTCATCCTGCGGTTCTACGAACTCAATTCGGGCCGTATCACTTTGGACGGCATCGACATCGCCGACATGACGCGAGACGATCTGCGCTCGCGCATCGGCATGGTTCTGCAGGACGCGTGGCTCTTCGGTGGAACCATCCGCGAGAACATCGCGTACGGCAAGCCTGGTGCCACCGACGAGGAGATTCGTCGTGCGGCCGAGATGAGCTACGTCGACAAGTTCGTGCACTCTCTGCCTGAGGGTTACGACACGGTCATCGACGAGGAAGGCAGCAACGTCAGTGCGGGCGAGAAGCAGCTCATCACTATCGCCCGCGCCTTCATCTCGCAGCCGTCCATCCTGATCCTCGACGAGGCGACCAGTTCGGTGGACACACGCACCGAACTGCTGGTCCAGAGCGCCACCGCGGTTCTGCGCAACGACCGCACCAGCTTTGTCATCGCGCACCGTCTTTCGACAATTCGTGATGCGAACCTGATCGTGGTGATGGAGGAAGGCCGGATCGTGGAGCAGGGGAGCCATGAGGCTCTGCTCGAATCCCGCGGCGCGTATTTCCGTCTGTACAACAGCCAATTCGTGGGCGCGGAGATCTGATGCCTCAGTAGACTGGAGCAGACTTGGTCCGCTGGGTGGACCACATTCTGTGTACTGGAGGCGCTCGGCGATGCATTCGTTGCTGGGGAAAGCGCGCCTGATACTCGATTCCTTCGATGCGGATTCGGGTGCGCTGTCGCTGACCGAACTTGCGAATCGGAGTGGTGTTGCGAAGGCGACGGTGCATCGAATAGCCGGTGAACTGGTGTCTCTTGGTCTACTGGAACGGGTCGGAACCAAGTACAGGTTGGGGTTACGGCTCTTCGAACTGGGGCAGTTGGTTCCTCGTCAACGTATTCTGCGCGAGGTGTCCTTGACGTATGTGCAGGATCTTCACGCGGCGACCCGGGAGACGGTTCACCTCGCGATTCGCGACGGCCTCGATGTTCTGTACATCGACAAGATCTCCGGTCATCACGGGGTGGACCTGCCGTCGCGGGTGGCTGGCCGGCTGCCGATGTATGCCACGGCAACCGGCAAAGCGATACTCGCGTACTCACCGGATTCCGTTTTTCGAGCGGTGACAGGCAACGGATTTGTCGAGTTCACCGATCGGACGGTGAACTCGGAAGACGGGTTACGTAGGCAACTCGACGCTGTTCGTTCGCAGCAGTTGGCGGTCGAGACCGAAGAGGTTCGCCTGGGAACATCGAGTATCGCTGCCCCGATCTTCGGTGGACTTGGTGAAGCAGTTGCCGCGATCGGTGTGTCGAGTCCGCGGTATCGAATGGACACCGAGCGTTTTGCCGAACCGTTGCGCGCGGCGGCCGAAGGGATCAGCCGGAAGGTATCGGTTCTCGAACGCTCGGCATAACCGTTTTATCGACGCACGCAGAGCAGCGCGATCACGCCGAGAACCGAAGCCCCGGTCATGGAGATGGCCACGGCAAGACTGGTGTTGCCGAGAAGGCCGACGATGGGCGCAACCACAGCGGCAGCGCCGAACTGCGCAAATCCGATCAGCGCGGCTGCTGAGCCTGCGGCTTCTCCGTGACGGGACAGTGCAACCGCCGGTGCGTTGGGCATGACAAAACCCGTTGCGCAGAGCATCAGCAGGATGGGGACGGCAAACCCGACGAATCCCCACGAGTCGGTGGCGGCAACAACAACAAATGCAGCGCCGACGGCACTACTGCCCCACATTGCCCAGATCGTGATGGAATTCGGCGACCACCGGCCGAGAAGCACGACGTTGAGCTGGGACGAACCGATCAGAACGACGGCGCCGCCGGCAAAGGCAAATCCGTATGCGGTGGCGCTCAGTCCGAACTGTTCCTGCATCACGTAGGACGACGCGGCGATGTACGACCACAAAACGCCGCGGCCGAGACCGCACACGAGCACCAACACCATGAAGTGGGCATCCTTGCCGAGCGCAATGTAGTTTCGCGCGATGGCGCCGATGCCCTTGCCCGACCGATTCTCGGGTGGAAGTGTTTCCGGCAGCGATACTGCCGCGAGTGCGATCATCGCGATGCCCAGGATGAAGAGAGCGAGAAAGACTCCGCGCCACTGTGTTACGGACATCAGTGCCCCGCCGATGGAGGGGGCCAGGATGGGCGCTACGCCCATGACCAACATCAGCCGCGAAAGTACAACTGCCGCATCGTGTCCGGTGAATAGATCACGAACGATTGCCATCGCGATCACGCCTGTCGCGGCGGCGCCGAAACCTTGAAGGGTTCGCAGCGCAGTGAGGACTTCGATGGACGGAGCAAAGAAGCAGGCCAACGACGCGCCGACGTGAATTACTGTGCCCACGAGCAGGGGACGTCGACGTCCGTAGATGTCGGACAGTGGGCCGATGAGCAACTGGCCGAAAGCCAGACCCAGCAGTGTGCCCGTCAGGGTCAGCTGAACCATCGTGTCCGACGTACCGAATTCCTGCGTGATCTGTGGCAGCGCAGGAAGATACATGTCGACGGTGAACGGCCCGAGGGCGGTGAGAATTCCGAGAAGCAGTACCAATCGGATCCGTGCACCGCCCCTCGGGGCGATCACCGTTAGTTCAGTTGTGCTGTTGGTCAAGGAAACCCGAAACTACACTGTAGTAGTCGTATGGTCGTTCTTCCTGAAGATGATGCGACGCCTTGTCCATGATGTAGAGATGGCCATGGGGAATCATCCGCGCAAGCATGAGCGGGTAGTCCGGGGTGAGGAATGCGTCGTGCATGCCCCAGGCGAAGAGCGTCGGCGCCTGGATCTGGCCGAGTTCAGCTGTGAGATCCTGCCAATCGCCACGAGGTGAGTCCGCCGAGGCAGCCAGGGCCATTTCTTCGGGGTCGAGACTTTGCTCGTATCGCATCTGGAGGGTTTCGGCGGGCAACTTCGATCCGTCGAACCATTCGAGACTGGTGATCAAGGTGCGGAGTTTTTCGAGGGTGGGGCCGGTGCCGCCGTAGTAGACGTCGCGGGCGTTGCGGCCACGACGGCCATCCTCGGGGAGCGGCGCGAGTGGACCGTAGAAGACGGGCATGCTGCCCGTGATCACCAGGGAGCGAACGCGTTCCGGGTACTTTGCCGCAAGATTGAGAGCTATGGTGCCGCCCCACGAGTTGCAGACGAAGTCTGCGCGTTCGATTCCGAGTTCGTCGAGCAGGGCAACCACCTTGGCGGCGTGGAAGTCCCACATTGGGCCGGCGATGGTGCACTTGTCGGACCGACCGTATTGCAGCAGATCAACGAGAATCGCTCGTCGATCCGAGGCGAAGAGCGGTGCCACTGGCCCGAAGTCGGACCACGCAGTGCAGCCGGGGCCGCCTCCGTGCAGGAAAATCGTGGGGTCGCCCTCGCCGAGGTCGTAGTAATGGAATGTGACGCCATCTGCTTTGGCGTACAAGCTCTTCGGTTGATCAGCCATGGCTATACCTGACCTCGAGGTGAGCGGTATTGGAAGTATCGCGGTCCGGCAGGCGAACCCGGTTCGTGGCTGTGAGACTTCCGAATGCCTAGCGTGCTGGCATGAGAACAGAACTCGAGCACGCGCGTGATCGCGCGGAGGCGATGATCGGTACGCGGGAAACGCGAGAGTTGGGAACGGTGCGTCCGGCGGAGTCGGTTGCGTTTGCGGTTGCCACCGCCGAGACGGACCCCCGGTTTCTCGACCCGGAGCACCCGGCATTTGCCGTCCATCCGATGTATCTGCCTTCGCTTTTGCGAGGACCGCAAGGTGGCTCCGATCGAGAGTACCGAGCAGACGGCATGTTCCGTGACGAAGTGCCGGGCACAGACGGTATCGACGTGCGCTTGATGGCCGGCGGGCAGAGTGTGACTTTCTTGCGACCGGCCCCGCTGGGTGAGGCTGTCGTCGTAGGGCGAGTACTCGATACCGTGACGACCAAGGGCCGGGCTCCGGACGAGTTTCTGCTGCTCTCGGTCACCAAGACTTACCGGGGTGCGCAGTCCGGCGCATTTGCCGAGGTCGTCGAGAAGTTCATCGTCCGATGACCGAAACAGTAGTCGTGGGCACGCCGATCGAATCGGTGACCTTGATCTGCGATCCGGTTCGGATCCTTCGATTCGGGGCGTCGACGCACAATTCGCACCGTATTCACTACGACGCCTCATATGCGCAGACGGAGGGGTTGTCCGCACCGGTGGTCATGGCCCAGTTGCAGGGCACGCTGTTCTTTCGTGCCGCGTCACACTTTGCCGGTGGATACGAAGGAGTTGTGTCCGTCTCCTGGCAGAATCGTGCGCCCGCGCCCGTCGGAACCACACTCGAGGTGTCGGGTGAAGTGTCCCAAATCGACAGTGACCAACTAACTTTGGCATTGCGGGAGCATTCGGACAATGGCGTGCTGTGTGCCGTCGGAACCGCTGTGGTGGTCCGGGTCTGCTGAGCGAACCGAATCCATTGGCGTAGACCGCAATCTCACCCAAGATCTGTTTCATTCAAACGTTCAGTGTCGAGAGGACTTCACATGACTGGTGTCGAGGCGTCGGAAGCCACGTTCGCGCTGCCCGAGCGGCCACGAGCGGCCGGTCGGCAGGATTGGACGGCATGGCCGGGTTACAACGCAGCCGGCAGCGGATACCGCGGTTACTGGTACCCGGTCACGTGGTCGAACCACATCACCAAAGACCCCAAGAGCTTCACCATCTGTGGTGAAAAGCTGGCGATCATCCGCGACGCAGGCAAGGCATATGCCCTGCACGATCGGTGCCCGCACCGCGGCGTTCCGTTGTCCGAGGGCGATCAGCAGTTCCCGGGAACTGTCAGCTGCCCGTACCACGGCTGGACGTACCGGCTCACTGACGGCAAGCTGGCCGCGGTCATCACCGACGGTCCGGATTCCAAGATCTGCGGCAAGCTGAACGTCCAGACCTATGCGATCGAGGAGCGACTCGGTCTGGTGTGGGTGTACATCCCGATCGCCAACGAGCCGGCGCCGTCCATCGACGACCAGTTGCCGCGTGAGCTGGTGGAGAACAAGGGTATCGTCGGTGGTCGGATTCAGCCCCGAGAAGGCAACTGGCGCTTCGCATGTGAGAACGGTTTCGACGAGGGACATGCGAAGTACCTGCACCGCACCGCATTGTGGCGTCTGTTCAAGCCGATGCCGACGTGGAACATCACGAGCATCGTTCCTGAGGGACGCTGGATCTACCGCGTGCAGGAAGAGGTGTACTGGGAGGCGGAATTCCCGGGCGTGGGAACCTGGACGAACAAGCGGTGGTGGAAGAAGAAGCCGGACGAGACCCAGATTTCGCAGATCGGAAACGTCGGCGCCGGTCTGGACGTCAATCCTGTGATCGCAGCTCAGAACTTCCCCGGTTTTGCTTCACTGTCCATGCCGGGTGTCCTGCGCATCGCGTACCCCAAGTTCATTCACTACGAGTTCTACGTCCCGGTGGACGAAGACAACCACAAGTACGTCGGCCTCATGGTCAACTTCGTCTCCGGCGCAGCAAAATTGGGCTTCTACGCCAAGTACCTCGGCGCGATCCGCTGGCTGTTCCACGGTCAGTTCTCGGGTCAGGATGCGTGGATGGTCGAGGTCACCGACGCACCGCCGGAGAAGCTGTACCGACCGGACGTGTCGCTGACGACGTGGCGAAATCTGGCAGAGGAAGAGTACGCCGAGAAGATCGCCGACGCGGCCAAGCACACCCCCAAGGCGCCGGTCAGGCCCACCCGAGAGCGCCGGACGCCAACGCCCCGCTCGGCCCCTGTCGCCGACGCTCAGATTCCCACCGGCACCAGCGAATAGGAGAGATACATGTTCAAGATTCTGACGGCTGTCGCTATCGGTGCCGCTGTTGCAGTGGCAGTTCCCAAGCTGTGGCAGCTGGCCGGCGAGCGCAGCAATACTCAGGTACATCAGGTCAATCCATGACCACTGCGAGGGCCGATGCTCTCGCAGGCCTAGGCGACGAGCGCCGGGAATGGGTCGAGCGAGCCTACGCCCATGTCGATCGTGCGCGATTGCGGGATCTCGCCACTTCGGTGGTCAACATTCCCAGTCCGACGGGTGACGAAGCACCGCTGGCCCGCCACATCACGGCGGTCCTGGCAGCGTCGGGCATCGAGGCCCACACAATGGATCTCGATGATCGGCAAGCGAACTCGTGGGGAAGGCTCCGCGGTGACGGGTCCGGACCGGACCTGTTGCTGTATGCGCCGATCGACACCGTCACGACCGGCGATCCGGCGGAAGACCTGCCGTGGGTGGGAAATGAGCTGCGAGCGGATCTGACGCCGCACGCCCAGTTCGACGAGAACTACGTGATCGGATTGGGTGCGTCGAACCCCAAAGGCCACGCCGTCTGCATTGTCGCGGCGGCCGAAGCAATTGCCGCAGCCGGTATTCCGCTCCGCGGTGACCTGGTGCTCGGATTCGGCGCCGGTGGTATGCCGACCAATGCCCGCCCCGGTGTCGGAAACCCCCGACGCAACACCGGCCAGGGCGTCGGCTGCTCGTTCCTCCTGGAACAGGGAGTGTGGGCGGACTGCGCGTTGATCGCCAAGCCCGGCTGGACGGTCTCCTGGGAAGAAGTGGGACTGGCCTGGTTCGAGATCACGGTGCACGGTCTGCACACCTACGTCGGCTCGCGCCACCGGTTGCCGTACCGCAACGCGATTACCGCAGCCGGCGAGGTGGTCGCCAAGTTGGAGGAATGGTTCCCGAAGTACTCGGCGGCGCATCAGGACGGTTTGGTTGCGCCTCAGGGGATCGTTGCCAACATCCGCGGCGGGTGGGAGCGAACAGCGTCGTTCACCCCCGAGCAGGTGCGCCTTACCGTTGATCTACGGCTCAGCCCGCGGACGACGCCCACCGCGGCCAAGCGCGAACTCAAAGCCGTCGTTGCGGAGATCGCACAATCGCTGGATCTGCAGATCGACGTCGAACAGGTTCTTGCCATCCCCGGTGAGGGTTCCGACCCTCGAATGTGGTTGCGCCGCGCCGCAGTCCACGCGTGGGAAGCTGCCGAAGGAGAGCCGCATCAGGACTTCTTCGACGCGAGTGGAGCCACCGACGCAAACATCCTGCGCAGCCGCGGCATCCCGACGATTCGGGTGGGTATGCCCAAGGTGGTCGACGCACCGTTCGAGGTGGACTTCGCGATGGGGATGAACACTGTGGATCTGGCTGCGGCGGAGAGATTTACGAAGTATCTGATCCGAGTGGCCCTCGACACCGTCACCCGCTCGCTCGAGGAAGTAGGAATCGACTGATGGCGAAGATAGTTCTGGGTATCGGTGCCTCCCACAGCACCTTGATGAACACCCATTGGGAAGAGACGACGCACAAGGCGGAGGCCGAACGCTTCCGGGACGCGCTGTATCTGAGCCGGGAGAAGATCGCGGCGTCGAAACCCGATGTTGTCTTGATTTTCGGCTCCAACCACTTTCGCGGTTTCTGGCTGGATCTGATTCCGGCGTTCACTCTCGGCGTCGGAGAGTGCATTTCCAGTGGCGAGTCAGGAACACCCAAGGGGCCGCAACGGGTCGACGTGGAGTTCGCCAGGCACCTTGCAAACGAGCTGATCGAAGGTGGCCGGTTCGATCTTGCCTACTCGGCGCGATTGCAGATCGATCATGGTCAGTCTCACGCGATTCAGTACCTTCTCGACGGAATCGATGTTCCGATAGTTCCGTTGGTGGTCAACGTATTCGCGCCGCCCCTCCCGACGTTCAAGCGATGTGAGGAAGTGGCGAAGGCCCTGCGGGATGCCGTTGCGTCGTATCCGGCGGATACCCGGGTCGTGGTGATCGCGTCCGGTGGATTGTCTCATCGTCTGCCTTGGCCGGACTGGCGGGATCCGCACGGTGAGGACGAGGATTTCATGGTTCAAGCCTGGCTGGACGGCCGGGAGAACTGGTCCGACTACGACGTCCGGCGACGCCAGATCATCCGCGCAGCCGATGCCGCGATCACTCCGGAGTTCGATGACCGAATTCTTGATCTGTTTGCCAGCGGCAAGGCAAGTGAGCTTGCCGAGTTCACGACGCAGCAGATCGAAGACGAGGCGGGCAACGGTGCGCAGGAGTTGCGGACCTGGCTCATGATGGCCGCGATGCTCGACTACGTTCCGGGTGAACGCCTTGCCTACGAAGCGATTCCCGAGTGGCTCACCGGTATGGGTGTCACGATTCTCGATCCAGCTGGAACAGACAGCGCAACAACATAATCTGCACCTTCAGTAAAGGAAGTTTCTCTGATGACAATCTGGAACGAACTTGCCGGGCTCGATTTCGAGTTGACGACCGTCGACGCCGGCGGTGTGCCCACGCGCTCTCTGCAGGCAGGATCCGGTGACGAGGCCGTGATCTTCCTGCACGGCACCAGCGGACACCTCGAGGCATTTGCACGCAATATTGCACCGCACGCCGAGTCTTACCGGGTTCACGCGATCGACATGCTCGGCCATGGTTACACCGGCAAGCCTGACTACCCGTACGAGATTCCGCGCTACGTCGAGCATTTGGTGAACTACCTCGACGCGGTCGGACTGGACCGTGTGCACTTGGTGGGTGAAAGCCTCGGTGGTTGGGTCGCTGCCTACCTGGCCAGCGAGCAGCCCGAACGTGTTCTGTCGCTGCAGTTGCTGGCAGCAGGCGGAACAGTCGCGAACCCGGAAGTCATGGAGCGCATCAAGACGTCGACCGCGAAGGCCGTCCAGAGCGACGACATCGAATTGACCCGCGCACGTATGCAGTTGCTCATGCATGATCCCGCCGATGCAACCGAGGAATTGGTTCAGGCTCGTCACCGGATCTACCATCAGCCTGATTTTGTCGCCAACATCCACAACCTCCTTTCCTTGCAGGAGATGGAGGTTCGCCAGCGGAACCTGCTGCGCCCGGATCGAATGGCACTCATCAAGGCGCCGACTCTTGTGGTCTGGGGTCAGGAAAATCCGTTCGGTGATGTTCCGGAAGCGAAGAAGATGGCCGAGGATATTCCGGGCGCTCAGCTCGAACTCTACTCGGAGTGCGGTCACTGGCCGCAGCACGAGCAGGCAGCGAAGTACAACCCGCTGAGCCTCGAGTTCTTGGCAAAGGCATCAGCCAGCGCGAAGGCAGCTATCTGAGAAGTTCCTGCCAAATATGCTGCTGCGTAATGGAGCCGGTCTCTCGATTGGGAGGCCGGCTTCCGCGTTTTCGAAGGTACAGTCATCGTCTTACAGCGAAGGAGTTCTCGTGAAGAAAGTACTTCTGCTGACGGCCGACGCCGACAACGGACTCGGTACCGCAATCCGTGACGCCGTCAGGGGTGAGGCGGAGGTAGTTCGATTACCTGAGCGCACCACGGGGGCGCTCCGTGCGGAGTTGCCGACATGCGACGTCGTGGTGGGGGACTGGAGTGGTGATCTGCCACTGGGCAAGGAGGAAGCAGAGCTCGGCCGGAATGTGCTCCTCGTCCAACAGCCTGGTGCCGGAACCAATTTCATCGATGCCGAAGCCTGGCGCGCCGCCGGAGTTCCGGTGGCGAATACTCCCGGTGCAAACGCGAATTCGGTTGCGGAGTGGGCAGTGCTCGCGGCAGGTGTGTTGTGCCGCTCCATGTTCTGGGCGCACAACGAGGTTACCGATGGTCGATGGCCACAGGAATCCATCCTGACGCGCGATTGCCGCGATCTGGCGCAGCGCCGGGTCGGCGTCGTAGGTGTCGGTTCGATCGGCCGCCGGTGTGCAGAATTGTTTGCCGCCTTCGGTTGCGACGTCTACGTCACCGCGCGTTCGAGACCGCGTGACACTGTGGCTGCGACGTTTGTGTCACTCGACGAGTTACTGCCTCTCGCGGATGTCCTGGTGCTGGCCGTCCCGCTTACGGAATCAACTCGGGGACTGATCAATTCCCATCGAGTTGCGCAGTTGCCCACCGGAGCGATCGTGGTCAATGTGGCGCGCGGCGCTGTCGTCGACGACGCGGCATTGGCGCGTGCCTTGCGTTCCAGGCATGTCGGCGGCGCTGCCCTCGATGTGTTCGACGTTGAACCACTACCGATTTCGAGCCCGCTCCGTGGATTCGATTCGACCCTCCTGAGCCCGCACGTCGCCGGCGGCAGCGCCGGAGCGCGTGCGTCGATCTATTCGATGACGGCGCAGAATGTCGCCAGTGCGCTGCGCTCGCAGACAATTCGGTGGACATTGTGATTCGGTGGACATTGTGATCGAGGGCCGTGTTACCGAAGTATTTCGGTCCGCACGTTCCTCCAGGTGCAGTGTTTCGCCGAGGTAAGTTCCTGTCCCCGGTCCGCACGGTGGACCCGGTTGGTTCTCGGGTGTAGGTACACACAGCTAGGTTTGCTCTCCACGACCCGCAACTGCGGCACAGATCACAAACAAAGGTGTGAGTAGATGGCCTCGCTGTCAAAGTTTGGAAGGACTGCTCTTGTTTCGGCTGCGCTGCTGCTGACCGTTGCAACCGGCGCATGCAGCCGCCCGGCGACGCAAAGCACAGCTGATTCTGCCGGAAGTGGACCACTGCGTATCGCAGTCGGAATCGATGCTTCCTACGCTCCGTTCTTCGTAGCGGATCAGGAAGGCATGTTCGACGCTGCCGGTTTGGACGTCGAACTCGTCCAGTTCGGTCGTGGTGGCGAGGCCGTCGACGCACTCTCGACCGGGCAGGTCCAGATCGCCGGTAGCTCCGATACGACAACGATCGCCCAGTTGCGTCAGAATCCGTCGTTGCGCGCGATGTACTCGTACGAGGCGTCGGGTGACTACATCAAGGTCGTGCTGCGTAACGGTGTCGACTCACCGGCTGCGATCAAGAAGATGGGCATCGTCCCGGGTCTCAGCCAGATTTCGACGGACAAGTACCTCGCTGCCAATTCCATTACCCCCGGTTCGGTCGAGATGATCTCGGCGACCCCGACGGACATGCCCGCACTGCTCAGTCGCGGCGACATCGACGGGTTTGTCCTGTGGGAGCCGTGGCCGGCCACCGCCCTGGATCAGGGAACCGGCCACGTGGTGGCAGTAACCGGAGACTACGGCTGGTTCTATCATCATTGGGCGATCACGACGGCTCCGTGGTTGTCGGCCAACGAAGAGACAGCGCGAACCGTCGCGAAGGTGCTCGACGAGGCAACGCGCAAGGTCGAGTCGGATCCGGGCGTGGCAGCGTCCGCGACCAAGGCGGCTGTGAACGTCAGCGAGGATCAGACTATTGCCGCGGTGGACGAGATCGACTTCGCCGTGGTGAATCTCGAAGCTGCGGATGTCGAGTCGGCTCAGTCGATCGTAGATTTCTACAAGTCGATCGGTGTTCTCAGCGACCAGCCGGATCTCGAATCGGCAATGCTTCTGGATTGGTACAAGGATGGTGCACAGTGAGTATCGCAACAAGTGGTTCAACGACCAGCTCGACGAATAGCGCGGGGACAGCCGGCCCCGGCAAGAAGAACACCGGTGTTGCCATCGACGTGGTCGACCTCGGAATCAGCTTCGGCGCGGCGGAGATCGTCGCCGGAATCGACATGCACGTGCAGCCAGGTGAATTCGTCTGTCTGCTCGGTCCGAGTGGCTGCGGCAAGTCGACGCTGCTGTCGTCCATGGCCGGCTTCGTGGAACCCAGCGCCGGCGAGATCGTGTGCGACGGAGATGTCGTCGCCGGCAGTAACCGCCACGCCGGCATGGTGTTTCAGAGCTCCGAAGCGTTGTTCGAATGGATGACCGTGAGCCAGAACGTGGCCTACGGCCCCAGGATGCGTGGAGCGAACCGCAGCGAGCAAGCGAGTATCGCGGCCGAGTACCTCGCGATGGTCGGCTTGCCCCACGCGGGTGCGAAGTTCCCCTCGCAGCTGTCCGGCGGTATGCGGCAACGTGTTCAGATCGCACGAGTTCTTGCCAACCAGCCGTCGTTGGTTCTCATGGACGAGCCGTTCGGTGCGTTGGACGCTCAGACTCGTCAGGTTCTGCAGACCGAACTCGACCGTATCTGGCGGCACACCCGCTGCACCGTGGTATTCGTGACTCACGATATCGACGAGGCACTGACGTTGGCTGACCGTGTGATCGTGATGTCGGCCGGCCCGCGGGCCCGGATCAAGAGCGTCTACGAGGTCAATGCGGCTCGTCCGCGAGACCGCAACGATCCCGAGGTGATCGAGCTCTACGAGAAGCTGCGGGACGACATTCGGGCAGAAGTGGTTGCGTCGCTGCGGAACCAAGGCATTGAGGAGGACGAGCTGTGACGGCTGTAGTGACCGGTGGTTCAGCCGGTGTGAGAACAGCGAAGGTGGCGGAGACAAAAAAGCGTTCGTCGGCGCGGCGATCCAAGATTGTCAAAGCGACGCTGATGTATGCAGCCTCAGCGGCAATCGGTTTGGGCATCTGGTCGTTCCTGGCGTGGTGGTACGGGCCGACCACCATTGCATCACCGGCCGAAGTATGGTCGGCGGCACAGGAACTGTGGGAGAGCGGCGTTCTGTGGTCGTCGATCACCGCATCGGGTCAGCGAATTCTCATCGGCTGGTTCCTGGGTGTCGTGATCGGTGCTCCCGTCGGAATTCTGATGGGCCGCATTTCCATCGTGCGACAGCTCCTCGATCCGTACATCGAGTTCTTCCGGTTCATTCCGCCTATTGCGTTTGTCACTCTCGCCGTCGTCTGGTTCGGCATCGGTGAGACGTCGAAGGTTGTTCTGATCTTCTACACCTCGGTATTCATCGTCACGGTCAGCACGATTGCCGCGACTGTAGCGATCAGCGAGAACAAACTGCAGGCAGCGGCAAATCTTGGTGCCAACAAACTTCAGATCATGAAGACGGTGGTCTTGCCGTCGTCGATCCCCGGCATCGTCACGGGCGCTCGCCTGGCGATGGGCAACAGCTTCCTCACCATCGTGTCGGCGGAGATCGTCGCCGCCGACCAGGGTATCGGTTCGATGATCTGGCAGGCTCGAAACTACGGCCGGATCGACTGGACGTTCGTCGGCATCATCGTCCTGGGCATCATGGGCTTCATCTTCGACCGGATTCTCCGCATTCTGTCCTCGCGGTACCTCGCCCGTTACGGCGTCAAATAGTCAGGAGCGCAGCATGAATCACCCGCTGAGCATTGCCGAGCAGGCCGGAATTCCGGGACCGCCCGAGTTCACCGATATCGAGAGTGAGCGGCGTCGTCGCAAGACCGCTGTCATCGGCGGGTATCGGATTTTGTCGAAATTCGGTTTGGACGAGGGAATCTCGGGACATATCACCGCCCGAGACCCAGAAGATCCGGAGACTTTCTGGACTGCGCCGTTCGGGCGGCACTTCTCCCAGGTTCAGCCGGAGGAATTGCTGCATGTGGCGTCGGACGGCGCGGTCATTTCCGGAGACGGACCGCTCAACCGAGCAGCGTTTGTCATCCACAGCAAGGTTCACGAGGCTCGTCCCGACGTCATCGGAGCTGTTCACGCTCACGGTTTGAACGGTAAGGCGTTCTCCTCGCTGCACACCCGCCTCACGCCGATCACTCAGGACGCGTGCGCCTTTCACGAGGATCACTCGATCTACGAGGAGTATCACGGGGTGGCGCTGGACGAAGAGGAGGGGATTCGCATCGCGGATGCCCTCGGATCGAACAAGGCCGTGATCCTCACCAACCACGGTCATCTGACCGTCGGAACTTCCGTGGAGAGCGCAGTGTGGTGGTATGTGTCGATGGAGCGGTCGATGCAGGCGGAGTTGACGGCGCGAGCCGCCGGTGATCCGGTTGTCCTGCACGAGAAGATCGCGGCGCAGACCTACGAAGCAGTCGGCACCGAGAAGGTGGGGTGGTTTGCGTACTCGACCATCATCCAGAAGATCGCAGCAGACGAACCCGAGGTATTCGCGCACTGAATTCTTCGCGCACTGAATTCCTGCGAGCATTGGGCCCGTCGACCGAGAGGTCGGCGGGCCCTTTTCGTGTTGTCCCGCAACTGTTACCGAGGTCTGTTGAGCGGACCGGTTTCATTTGCGTGAGTCCGTCGGCGCAATACCGTATCGAGTGTGAACAAAACGTCTTCCACGGCGACCGACAACGAGATCGGCGTCGATATTCTGATCATTGGTGCCGGCCCCGCCGGGCTGTACGGCGCGTACTACGCAGGCTTCCGCGGCCTCTCGGTTGCCGTGATCGATGCCCTTGC
Source organism: Rhodococcus sp. 008 (assembly GCF_001682295.1). Lineage (NCBI taxonomy): Bacteria > Bacillati > Actinomycetota > Actinomycetes > Mycobacteriales > Nocardiaceae > Rhodococcus > Rhodococcus sp. 008. The sequence continues at coordinate 2,641,957 of NZ_CP012749.1, forward strand.
GGAACCGGGGGGACAGGTCAGTGCGATGTACCCGGAGAAGGCGATCCTCGACATCGCGGGATTCCCTTCGGTCAAGGGACGCAACCTCATCGAGGGTTTGATGGCGCAGGCTGCCCCGTTCGATCCGGTGTACCTTCTGGGCATGCAGGCTCGTGAGCTGTCGCATGACGACGACGGCCGGGTGCGGATCACCACCAGCACGGGCCAGGTCGTGGCGGCCGGCGCGGTTGTCATCACCGGCGGCATCGGAACCTTCACCCCGCGTCCGTTGGCGAAGGGTTCGGAGTTCATGGATCGGGGGCTGAGTTACTTCGTCCCGGATTTGTCGGCGCACACCGGGAAAGACGTTGTCATCGTCGGTGGCGGCGACAGCGCGTTCGACTGGGCCGTTCACCTGGAACCGATTGCCAAGTCCGTCACCCTGGTTCACCGGCGAGATCGTTTCCGCGCGCACAAATCCACAGTCGCCAAGGTGCAGGAAAGCAGTGTCCAGGTTCTCGTCAACGCAGATGTCTCGGCGGTACGTGGAAACGGGTGGATCGGCGAGGTCGACATCACCCACAAACAAGACAAGAGCACGTCCACGCTGCTCGCTCAATCCGTCATCGCTGCATTGGGATTCACGGCCGACCTCGGTCCGATGACGGAGTGGGGAATCGAGATCGACAATCGCCACATCGCGGTGAACACACGGATGGAGACGAATGTTCCGCGTGTGTATGCCGCCGGGGACATCACGGACTATCCCGGCAAGGTCCGCTTGATCGCCGTCGGTTTCGGCGAGGCCGCGACTGCGGTGAACAACGCTGCGGCAGTGCTGGATCCGGAAGCAGAAATCTTCCCTGGACACTCCACCGAACAGGAGAGCTAGGCAATGGCATTTGTCATCGGTGAAGCATGCATCGACTACACGGACCGATCATGCATGGAAGAATGCCCCGTGGATTGCATCTACGAGGGTGATCGCAAGCTCTACATCAACCCGAACGAATGCATCGATTGCGGCGCTTGCGAATTGGCCTGCCCGGTGGAGGCGATCACCGTCGACCGGAAAGCAGACCCGGATTTCAAGGAAGACAACAAGCGCTTCTTCCTCGAGGTCTTGCCTACCCGTAGCGAGCCCGTCGGAAATCCGGGTGGTTCGGCAAAGATCGACATCGTCGGCGTCGATACCCCGATGGTTGCGGCGTTCTGATGGCTGGCGGCCTGCAACTCGGATACGTTGATTCGTCTTTCGGGCAATTGCATTACGCGCAGCAAGGTTCGGGTGAGGCGATTCTCCTGCTTCATCAGGCGCCCCGGTCGTGGGACGAGTTCCGCGAGTTCATTCCACTCCTTGCCGACGACTTCCGCGTTGTCGCGATGGACATGCCGGGGTACGGCAACAGTGCTCCGGTGCCCGGCCCGCAGACCATCGAGACCTATGCGCGAGGCGCGTGGGAATTGCTCGACACCCTGGGCGTCGATCGAGTCACGGTCATCGGTCACCACACCGGTGCGGCAGTGGCGCTCGAGATGGCGGCATCACGCCCCGAGAGGGTGCACGCTGCCGTGCTCTCGTCGTGCCCGTGGACCGACCGCAACTACCGCGAGGGGCACTCGGGACCCGGTGGGATCGACTGCGTCGACCGGGCCGCAGACGGTAGCCATCTGACCAGGCTGTGGGAGATGCGTCGCCCCTACTACCCCGAACCAGGCACCGCACTGCTCGACAGGTTCATCCGAGACGCGCTTGCCTACCGGGTAGATCCGGCGGAGGGGCACAAAGCCTGCGCCCGCTACGTCATGGAGGCGAGAGTCGGTTCGGTGACTGCGCCGGTTTTGCTGATCGGCGCGCAGAAGGATCCCTTCTCGATGCCTAACATTGCGCCGTTACGTGCACACCTGACGGGTGCGGCAGTGGTGGAAACGGAGATCGTCGAATCGGGGACCGTCGCACTCGTCGAGGAGCACGCGCCGCAGATTGCATCCGCCGTCCGCATGTTTCTGGAGAATTACGCAGGTAGGCGCCCCGTGTAAACTCTGCGGGACGGGTTCACTGAGCGGACCGTGTGGCGTGCGTCTCATCGTGTCGTCACCATAGTGTCAGTCTCGAAGCACCTGCACCTAACGAGGACCCCGACCGATCTCGGTCGTTGTGGCACTCGGTCTCGGCAGGCTGTCACAGATCGTTCAGGAGGACACTCATGGCCGCTCCACAACAATCCGTCGGGTTCGGATCCGTACTACCCATCGCGTCGGAAACGACCGCTGCATCGCAGCCTGCAGGTGAACTGTCCTCGGTCCTGGGCAAGGCTCGAATGATCTTGGACGCTTTCGACACCGACCACAGTGACCTGTCTCTGACGGAGCTCACCCGGCGCAGTGGGGTCGCGAAAGCGACGGTTCACCGGTTGGCCGGCGAGCTGGTCGAGTGGGGATTGCTCGAGCGCGCGGGTACCAAGTACCGGCTCGGCCTGCGATTGTTCGAGCTGGGCCAATTGGTGCCGCGTCAGCGGATTCTGCGCGACGCGGCGCTGCCGTACATGGAGGACCTACTGCTGGCGACGCAGGAGACGGTTCACTTTGCGGTTCGTGACGGCATCGACGTCCTCTACATCGAGAAGATCATCGGACACCGCGGGCTCAATCAGCAGTCGCGGGTGGCCGGTCGGCTCCCGCTGTACTGCACCGCCACCGGCAAGATCATCCTTGCCTTCTCCCCGCAATCGGTCTTCGACGAGGTAGTCGAGCAGGGTTTCACCGCCTTGACCAGTCGAACGACGATGTCCGTCAGCGTGCTGCGCCAGCAAACCGAGCGGATGCGTAAGGAACAACTCGCGGTGGAGGTCGAGGAGACACGGCTCGGGTACATGAGCGTCGCAGTGCCGGTGTTCAGCGGCCCGCGCACTCTGGCCGGCGCGTTGTCTGTGACAGCGCCGACGGCTCGCCTCAACGTCAGCCGCATCACCGGGGCCCTGCGCACTGCCGGCGCCGGAATCACCCGAAAACTTCATGCCATGAAGTGCACACATTCGCCGAGCGACCCGCTGGCTCTGCGCACGATCTGCAGTCCGGTGATGTGTTCGTTCAACGGTTGCGGCAAGTAGCGAGGCGCGGTCTATCGCCGGGCGCGGAACACGCTCTTCTCGCAGTCCCAGGTGTGTGGGCCGACGCCCCTCTCACGTAGCACTGCTTTCTGTACCTTGCCGGTTTCGGTGAGTGGCAACGTGTCCACGACGTCGATGTACCGGGGAAGTGCAAAGTACGGCAGCTGTTGCTGGGAGAACTCCAGAATCGAAATGGGGTCGAAAGATACTCCGGGGCGCAGTATTACAGTTGCCATGACGTCGTCCTCGGCCAGATCCGACGGTACCGGGAAGACGGCAACCTGACCGACCGACGGATGCAACGCCAGAACGGTTTCCACTTCGGCCCCGGAAATATTTTCACCGCGGCGCCGAATCACGTCTTTGATGCGATCGACAAATCGGAACCAGCCGTCTGCTTCCCGAATCACCCTGTCACCGGTCTGTATCCAACTCTCCGTCGCCGGAATCTCCTCGCCCAGATAGCCCAGTGAACAGGCGCCGGGGATCGTGCTGCGGACCACCAGTTCGCCGGGCTCCCCGTCTGCGGCAGCAGTACCGTCGTTGACGACTGCGGCGTCGTAGCCACTCATCACCCGCCCCATGTACCCGGCCCGCCGATCTCCCGGAAGTGTGCCGATCACGAGATTGGTTTCGGTACTTCCGAATCCGTCCACGAGTTCTACACCGAATCTCTGGGCAAACGGTTCGATCAGATGAGCCGGCGTTGCGGGGGCAAGTGCCACGTGGACGCTGTGCTGTCGGTCTTGCGGCGATGGGTCCGCGTTCATCAACATGGCCACCATCGCACCCAGCAGGTAGTCGACAGTTGCGCCGATCTCGCGAACTTCGCGCCAATGATTGCGGACCGAAAAGCGTTGTCCCAGGAAAAAAGTAGACCCGGCCCAAAGGGACTGAACAAAGGCATTGAGAGCATTGGTGTGAAACAGCGGCAGGCAGTTGTACAGCACATCGTCCCCGGTGAGCCCGAGTGAGGCGCCGACGCCTTTGCCCCACTGCAGGAACTGCGCGTGCGGGCATCGGACGCCTCGGGGCAGACCGGTGGTGCCGGAGGTGAAGAGTATCGCGGCCAGGTCGAGCGGATCGAGGGTCTCGGGCTCACAGCCCGGATGCGAACCGGCAGTGGGGACGCACTGTTCACCCATGACCCACACGGTGCCGTCGAATCCGGCTACAGCGTCTGAGTATTCGGGTGAAACCAGGATCCGTTGTACACCAGCCTGTTCGAGTGCGCTGGCAACACTGTCGGCTCGGAGGGCCGTATTGAGTGGGACGACAACCGCACCGATCCACGCGCATCCGAGAACAAGGTCTGCCAGTTCGATCCTGTTGCCGGACAGTGCCGCCACGCGCTCCCCACGGCCGACACCGTGATTACGGAGATCCGCCCCCATCGACGCTGCACGATCCCGCAATTCGCGGTAGGTGACCGTGATCCCGTCGACGACGAGCGCCGGGTGCTCCGGACGCTCCAAAGCTCGCCTCCGGATCAAATCCGGAAGCGAGCGCGGAATGGCATGTGCGTCGTGGTGCATGGGTAATTGTATCCCTCAGGGTACGACGACGGCCCGGCCGGCAACCTTGCCCTCACCCATCAACTGCAGTGCCGTTGCGATGTCATCCAGCGGAAACTCCTGCACTGCAACGGAAATCTTGCCTTCGATGAGCAGCCGGATCATTTCAGGTGCCAGTTCGGCTTGCCGGGCAGTCTTGCGAATCATGTTGACGGGCAGGATCCGGACATCGCTGAGCAACCAGTTCGGTAAGTCCAGGGTGAGGCTCTTACCCAAGGTATATCCGATCAGGGCAGCCCGGCCACCGGGGACAACACTCGCCAGAAGGTGCGGCAAGCCGTCGCCGCCAAGCGTGTCGATCACGGCGTCGACGGAAGGCTCGGATCCCACCACTCCGGCAAGTTCGTCGCCTTGCCCGACGACGGGACGCACACCCTCCGGAAGCAAGGCAGCCTGATCTTCGCGCGGTACAACACCGATTACCTCGGACGCTCCGGCAAGCAGAGCGAACTGTGCTGCCATCGATCCGACAGCGCCGGATGCTCCGGCGACAACAACTCGTTCGCCGGGAGCGACGGCTGCAATGTCGTTGACGGCAACATAGCCGGTTGTGCTGGGCAGGAAGAAGGTTGCGGCGACGGCCGGCGACAGTGCGGGATCAAAGGGTGTGAACGCCTTGTCTGCCGCTACCAGATACTCAGCCCAGCAACCGTTCTTGAACAGGCCGACTCCGCCGCCTCGGACCAGAAGGCGGGTGCCAGGCTCATAGGTGTCGGATTCGATTACCGTCGCCGCTCCGTCTGTTCCACCGATATGTGGCAGGTTCGGCTTGACTCCGAAGTTTCCGCTCGCGACGGTGATGTCGAGATGGCCGAGCGCGGCAGCGTCGATGCGCACGAGCGTCTGACCGGATTCACGTGTGGGAATGTCGATGTCGTCGATGACCGGTGAAGTGCCGAACTGATGGAGTCGGGCCGCGCGCATTGTGTCTCCTAGTAGCGATCTGTGAATGGATGTACTGAATATGAGTGCGGTCAGGACAGGATCGACTGGTCGCGAAGTCCGGCGATCAGTTCGTCGCTGTATCCGAGCACCGACTCGAGGACGTCGTCGGTGTCCGCGCCCAGCACCGGCGCAGCGCGTCGGATCGAGCCGGGTTCGGAGTTCCGGCGAACGGGGATGCCTTCGTGGAGGAATGTTCCGGCGAGGGGATGTTCCTGTGCCGAATAGAAACTGCGTGCCCGAAGATGTGGATCGCTCTCGACCAGGTCGCGTCCGTCCTGGACGGTGCCGGCCGCGATACCCGCCGATTGCAAGCGTTCCATGACGGTTTCGGGTGACAGAGTCCTGGTCCAGTCGGCGATGGCGTCGTCGATACGTTCGTGATCGGCTTGGCGGCTTTCTGCACTCGCGAAGTCAGGATTGCCGATCCATTTCTCTGCTTCGATGATGCGGCACAATGCATTCCATTCCGTGGTATCGCGAATGGCAATCGAGCACCACCGGTCGCTGCCGAGGCACGGGTACACGCCGTGTGGTGCCAGTTCGTGATGGCTGTTGCCGATCGGATCGGGGGACTGTGACCGGGCGGCTCGGAGAACGCTGGTACCCATGTGCGCTGCCATGGCTTCGAGTTGTGACAGGTCTACGTGCTGTCCCCGGCCGGTCCGGTCGCGGTAGTCGAGGGCTGCCAGCATCGCGACGCCGGCTTGCAGTCCGGCGACGATGTCGCCATGGCCGTAGATGACTCCGACAACGTCATCGGCGTTCCAGCCGGTCAGTGCGGTCAAACCGGTACTTGCCGAAACGATGTCGGCATACGACACCCAGTCCTTGCGAGGACCGGTGTGACCCATCCCGGACATCGACACGTAGATGATGTCCGGGTTGAGCTCCCGGAGTTGTTCGTAGCCGAGCCCCATCTTGTCCATGACCGACGAGCTGAAATTCTCGACCACGACGTCGGAGTTCCTGATCAGGTCGCGCAGTACCGAAAGGCCCTCTGCGGATCGGGTATCGAGTGTGATGCTGCGCTTGTTGCGGTTGACGTCGTTGAAGTACCCGCTGGTGTTCGGATTGTCGTGCGGTCCTCGCGAGAGATGCATGAACGGTGCAAAGCGAGTCGGGTCCGGGCGTCCGATCGATTCGACCTTGATGACATCGGCACCGTGGTCGGCAAGGATTCTGGTGCCGTACGGGCCCGCCAACACCCACGTGAGATCCAGGACGCGGACACCTTCGAGGCTGGGCGTGCTGCCACCGCTGAACTCGTGGGTTTCGTTCACTGCCACAGGCGAGGTGGCCTTCAAGAGTTCCTGATGCTGGCCCAACCGGGCAGCCTCGAGCGTTCCGATGCGCCGGCCTTCGGGGAAAGCGAAGCCGAACCCGAGATCGCGGTAGGTACCGTGATCTCCGGTCACGTCGGTGAAGAAGTCCCGGTCGTTGAGTTGCGGGTTACGCAGCAGTTCTTCGGGCCGGTCGACCGCTGCCCACGGCAACTTGCGTGACTGCGCGCTGACCGCGAATTCTTCCTTCGGCCACTTCGCGATGAAGGCGGACAGAACGTCGAAAATGTGTTCCTGATGCGTCTTTCGGTAGACCGCGTCGGACCACTCCGGTTGATCGAGATCGTCCTGAGCATCGTTGTCGATCAGCCAGGCCAACATGCCGTCCCACATGCGGGGGCTACCGCCGAGGCCGCCACCGACATAACCGTCGGCGGCCTGGAACAGTCCGTGCGGAACGAGCGGATGTACCCGGCCCGGACGCGGTGGTACGCGGTCCTCGTGAATGTAGGCAAGAGTGCCCGCTTCCAGCGCGGCGGCAACACATTCCTGAGCGCTGATCTCCAGCAACGGGTTGTGGCCCTTGGATCGCGAACGCAGTCCGAGAAGCACGCCGATTGCGGCATTGATTCCGGCGAGCTGCTCAGCCTGGAGTTCGGGGAGCAGCAGTGGAGGGTGCTCGGGATCGCCGACCTGGGCCATCATCCCGCCGAGTGCCGCGACGGTCAGATTTGTTGCCTTCCAGTCACTTCGCGGTCCGGTTGTGCCGAAGGGTGTCACTCGTACGTGGACGAGAGATCCTCGGTTGTCGCGTAGAGCGCCGGTCGCGCTGCCGTCGAGCAGGACGTCGGCACTGCGCAGCAGTGCTTCGAAAGCGAGGCGATCGTTGCTGTCGTCGATATCGAGGACAACGGACTTCTTGCCCGCATGCCAATGCAAGTACGAATCACCCTGGGACTCGGTGCGACTGGGGTCACCGGTGGGTGGTTCTACCAGAATGACCTCGAAACCCAGCCCGACCAGGATGCGCCCGGCGAATCGCGCAAACGGACTGGAAATCTCTACGACCCGTACCGGGGGATGCACCACAACTACTCCGTTTCAATCGAAAGATATCGCCGAACCGACTGGAGTCGAACGTAGTTCTGCGGGCCGGTGGGCGACATGATTTCGGTCTGCCCACCGGACCCGTTCTCACTCTCCGCTCAGGCGGCGTTCTGCTCGAACCATCCCGAGAGGAGGACAGCGGACGGATCGATGTCCGCGGAGATCTTGCCCTGCTCGCGGAAGAATGCAACAAGTTCGTTTGCGCGCTCCACGTCGTCCTCGGTGAATCCGCGTCCACCGAAATCGATTTGGGTCACCCGGTCTGCGGCCTCGGCCGGGTCCATCTGGATAGACGCGGCAATTGCGGTTGCAGCCCGATCCGGATCCGAGTTCACGATTGCCGACGCTTCCGAGATCACCTTGAACACCTTGCCTGCGGTTTCTTCGTTCGCGGACAACCAGTTGTCCGAAGCGATGATCCATTGGGCGTACTTGGCGCCGAAGTCGCCGGTCGTGGCAACAACGCGCCCGCCGGTATTGACACTCTGCGTCACCCAGGGGTCGAAGGACAGGAAGCCGTCGATGTCACCGCGCGCCAGCAAAGCAGGCTGTTCGGGCGGGCTTGTGCTCACGAGTGTGACCGTCGTGGGGTCGATGCCGAGACTGGCCAGGTACTGGTTCGTGAAGTAGAGGCCGATGCCGGGGAAGACGCCCATGGTCTTGATCGACTTCGGCTCGACGCCATTCCTCAGTACAACCTGGAAGTATCGGTCGGATTCCTGAAATACGCCCAGCGCCCGCAGGCTCGGATTGGCGGCCATGACGGACAGTGCCGTCGAGTCGGCATTGCCGGAGAGTTCCGAAGTTCCGGCTACGACGTTCTGGGCGCCCGCCGCCCCGCCTTCCGTCTGGATGACCTGGACGTCGAGGCCGGCGGCCTCGAACATGCCCTCGTGGTCGGCCAGGAAAATCGGGGCGTACGACGGGTCTACACCCACCGCGATCCGTACCAGGCCACCACTTTCCGCGGAGTTGTCGGTAGCGGGCCGGGTGCATCCGCTGACCGCGATCGTCAGGGCGGCGAGAGAAGCGACTGCGCCCACCCATTTCTTCTGAAATTTGTTGAGCATGATGGCCTCTCGGTAAATGGGAGCTGTCAGCGTCCCGTGAAGGTGGGGGACCGCTTGTCGAGGAATGACTGAAGTCCCTCAGCAGCGTCGTCCGTCTTGATCAGGTCGAGCACTGCCTCGAATTCGAGATCCAGCGCTTGATCGAGCGGCAACGACATGCCCTCGTCGACAATGCGTTTGATCATTCCGATGGTGGCAGTGGGTTTCGTCGCGAGTTCGCGTGCGAGGTCAGCGCAATGCGCATCGAGGTCGGCGTCCGCAACGACGGTGTCGACCAGGCCGATATCGAGTGCATGCTCGGCGCTGAGGCGCTTGCCTTCGATCATGAGCACTTTGGCTCGGTGAGCCCCGATGAGGCGTGGAAGTCGCTGGCTGCCACCGGCACCCGGAAAAAGCCCAAGTCCGATCTCGGGGAAGCCGATGGTCGCCGACTGCGCCATGATGCGGAAGTCGCAGGCCAACGTCAGTTCTGCTCCGCCGCCGAGTGCGTGCCCGTTGATCTTCGCGACGACAGGTTTGGGAGCCGACTCGAGGATCCGCTGTACGTCGACCCACGGGCGCATCGCGCGCTGAGTTTCTTCCGTCAGCTCGCGCATCACGGTGATGTCCGCACCGGCGACGAAGAACCGTCCAGTGCCCGTCACGACAATGACGCGGACGGTCTGGTCCGACGCGAGTACCGGCAGTATCTCCAGAAGCTCGGCGATCATGCTGGGGTTGAATGCGTTGGCTGGAGGTTTGTCGATAGTCACGGTGGCAATCGAGTCTGTGACGTCGACGGTGACGAAGTTGTAGGTCTGGCCGGGCTGTCTCGTCAAGTGAGCTCCTGTCAGCGGGTTGGCGGGGTAAACCGGTCGAGCCGGGGGATGTGTAGTGGGAAGTATGGTGGGGACCCTCACGCGGCGGTACCGCTCGGGTTCGGTCAGTAGACCAATGCGGATGCTGATCGCGTAGGAACTTTCTTCGCTGTGATCACGGCGATATTTGCTCCTGTGACAGGATTGAGCCCGTGACTTCTGCAGTACCGACACCGCCCGCGCCCTCCGTCGACAAGCGTCCCGAGTCGATTTTCACGATAGGGACCAGGCTCGAGGACCGGCTCGGACGAACCGGAACCATCCACACACCGCACGGCGATATCGCGACGCCGTCGTTCGTGGCTGTCGGAACCAAGGCCACGGTCAAGGCCGTGCTGCCCGAGTCCATGAAGGAACTCGGTGCGCAGTCGTTGCTCGCCAATGCGTACCACCTGTACCTGCAGCCGGGCCCCGACATCGTCGACGAGGCCGGCGGGCTGGGCAAGTTCATGAACTGGGACGGGCCCACCTTCACCGACAGCGGTGGCTTCCAGGTGATGTCTCTTGGCGTCGGGTTCAAGAAGGTGCTCGCGATGGAGGCCGTCGGTGTGCAGTCCGACGACGTCATCGCGAAGGGCAAGGAGCGTCTCGCGACAGTCGACGACGAGGGCGTGACGTTCAAATCGCACCTCGACGGCAGTAAGCATCGCTTCACCCCCGAGGTGTCGATGCAGATCCAGCATCAGCTCGGCGCCGACATCATGTTCGCGTTCGACGAGCTCACAACGCTGCTCAACACCCGCGGCTACCAGGAGCGATCGGTCGAGCGCACGCAGGCGTGGGCGATCCGCTGTATCAATGAACACGAGAAGCTCACCGCCGAACGCGCTGACAAGCCCTATCAGGCTCTCTTCGGCGTGATCCAAGGCGCGCAGTACGAAGATCTGCGACGTCAAGCCTGCCGCGGACTCGAGTCGATCGAAGGCGAGAACGGATACGGCTTCGACGGCTACGGCATCGGCGGCGCCCTCGAGAAGCAGAACCTCGGAACGATCGTGCGTTGGTGTAACGAGGAACTACCCGAGAACAAGCCGCGTCATATGCTCGGCATCAGTGAACCGGACGACTTCTTCGTCGCAATCGAGAACGGCGCGGACACTTTCGACTGCGTCAACCCGTCGCGTGTTGCTCGCAATGCTGCGATTTACGTCCGCTCCGGCAGGTTCAACATCAACACCAGCCGATTCCGTCGTGACTTCACGCCTATCGACGACGAGTGCGACTGCTACACGTGCGCCAATTACACCCGCGCGTACATCCATCACCTCTTCAAGGCGAAGGAAATGCTCGCGTCGACGCTTTGCACCATCCACAACGAGCGATTCACCGTGAAGTTGGTCGACGACATCCGAGCCAGCATCGAAGGTGGGTATTTCCACGACTTCAAGGCAGACATGCTCGGAAAGTTCTACGCGGCGAAGACGCCTGCACCTCAGGCGTAGGTCGGTTCGCGCTTCTTCACGTATGCGATGACGCGGTAGGTGATCGGCATGACCAGAACCTCGACAAGCGTCTTCCACAGGAAGCCGACCAGCACGTAGTTGATGAAGTCTTCCCATGTGCTGATGCCGATGACACCGGCCGCGATGGAACAGAAGATGAGGGTATCGGCGAATTCGCCGACGACGGTCGAGCCGATCAGTCGCGCCCACAGATGCTTCTCCTGCATGCGCTTTTTCATCATGACCAGAACCAGTGAGTTCAGTAGCTGTCCGACGAGGTAGGCGGCCAAGCCCGCGACCAGTAGCCGGGGAATGACACCGACCACGGTTTCGAGGGCGGCCTGGTTCTCGTAGAACTCTGCCGACGGGAGTTGCACTGCAATCCAGAAGCACGCAGCGGCAAGAATCAGTGCGCCGAAGCCCAGGTAGATCGCGCGTCGGGTCGCTTTGAAGCCGTAGACCTCGCTGAGCACGTCACCGAGGACGTAGGCGAGCGGGAACAAGAAGAATCCACCATCGGTGATGATGGGCAGAATCTGCAAGGGACCGAGCGAGAAGTCGGAATCCGCAAAGAAGGCGACCCCCTTGGTCGCCGCCACGTTCGAGATCAGCAGCGTTGCGGTGAAGAGCGCGACGATCGTCGGGTAATAACCCCGGCTGACGTGCGCAAATTTGGTTTCGTGGGTCGATTCGTCTTGCTGATCCTGAGCTGTCACGTCCGTCATCCAAGCACCACAAGGCGCTCGGATGCGAGTTGGCGACCGTCCAGTTGCGCAGAACACACCGAAGGCCCTGCGGTTTCACGTGGAACCGCAGGGCCTTCGGTGATGCAAACGAACTGATCAGGCAGCTACATGACCGCCGGTCAGCACGCGGTATGCGTAGGTGCTGGCGATCAGTGCGACGGGCGCCGTCACCAGAAGACCGATTCCACACAGCAGCGCACCGACGATGTTGATACCGATCAGAGCGAGCGCCAGCAGGACCAACGTTCCGACGTTCGACGAGGTCAACGCGTAACTCGATTTGATGCCCGAAATCGCATCCTGATTCTTGTCCACGATGAAGGTCAGCGTGTAGTAGAGCAGGAACGCCGCGATGATGCCGGGAATGATGCAGAGAGCCAAACCGACGTAAGTTGCCACTGCTACCAGGAAACCGCCGAGAACAACTGCGCCGATGTTGGTGAATTGGAAGAAGGTGCCGAAAGCCGGCTTGATTCCATCCAATTCGCTCAACGCTCCACGAAGGAATGCGGCTTGGATGATGTAGCCGACGATAGCGGTGACCAATCCACCCACGATCGACAGCGCGCTGAATTCGGTATTGGTGTAGTCGAAACCGTTGAAAGCGCCCTGGATCAGTCCGGCGATCAAGAACGCGATGATCGAGATTCCGATCCAAACCAATGCGTTGTCTTTGAACTTGTTCCAGCCGTAGGTAATTGCCGCACCCACAGAAAGCTGCGGTCCACCGAATCCTGCGCCGTAGTCGTTGGCGGGCGGCGGTGGGAAGTTACCGCCTCCGGGAGGTGGCGGGTATCCACCGGGCGGTGGGTAGTTGCCTCCGGGAGGGGGATAGCTTCCACCCTGCGGAGGCGGCGGATATCCACCTGGCGGCGGGTAATTGCCACCTTGAGGAGGTGGGGGGTATCCACCAGGCGGCGGGTAGCTTCCGCCCTGCGGAGGCCCCGCCGGCGGGGGATAGCTCCCAGGAGGAGGCGTTCCCTGCTGGCCGTAGGGATCCTGGGGCGGGAATTGCTTTCCGTCCTCGGGATTCTGGTTGGGGTCGTGCCCACCGGTTGTCATATGCGCACCTAACCCTTGACTACCTGAGTTCCACCAGCGAGCTCGTCATGCTTGCCCTGCTTGGTGGGGCTGTTGTTGATCGTGACCGCGATGACGATGTAGGCGACCAACGCGAGGATTCCGCCGATGATCGGAATGATCGAGAGCAACGTGAAGGCGTTGCGAATCGCAGACTGCTGGACGGAGGGGCGAGGTGCGCCACCCGGACCGTGTACTGAAAGGCCCAGAATCATCTTTCCCAAAGTCCGACCCTGCGTTACTTCCATTGCGATGAAGTAAGCGAAGGTCAGAATTCCCGAGAACAGTCCCGAGACCAGAATCAAGCTGTCGGAGTCACTGACCAATAGAGCCAGAATCGCGGCGATGACGCCGACGATGATGCCGTCGATGATGCGGGCACCGAGTCGAATCCACAGATCGCCCGGCTGAGCACCCGAAGGCAGCCGGTTTCCTCCGCCGTACGCACCTTGGTCGTTGAACTGCGGAGGCGGCGGGAAGTTTCCGCCCTGGGGCGGCGGCGGGTAGCTACCGCCCTGCGGGGGGCCTGCGGGTGGTGGGTAACTTCCGGGAGGAGGTGTTCCCTGCTGGCCATATGGATCCTGGGGTGGGAATTGCTTCCCGCCTTCTGGATTCTGGTTGGGGTCGTACCCACCGGTTGTCATGTGTTCCCCTCAGTCGTAAATATCGCGCTCGAGTGTGACAGTGGATATGACCCTACTGGGATCAAAGAGCGATGTGGATGACATCTGCTCACTTGGATTCGGAGGTCACCTGTGGTTTAGGCTGCGTTGTATGACGAGTTCCGGGGGCAACAACGACGATTCTTCGAGCGATTACCAGGCAAAACCTGGGTACGGAGAATTTCCGAGCCTGCCTCCTGAGGGGTACGGCGTGTCCCCGTCCGAAACGCAGTCTTCACCTGAAGTTCCCGGATATACCACTCCCAACGAGCAGTACCCGGGTTATCCACCGCCGTCGTACAACCCGCCCGGTAATAACCCCCAGCCGGGCGGAATCGGTGAACCGAACCCGTACCTGCCGCCGCAGAATTTCGGACCGCAGAATCAATATCAGCAGAATCAATATCAGCAACCCGGACAATACGGACAGGCTCAATACGGACAGGCTCAATACGGACAGCCTCAGTACGGCCAACCTCCGAACCCGTACGGTCAACCGAATCAATTCGCGGGTGGGTACGCACCGCCGATGCAGCCGGTCGGCACCAATGGTCTCGCAATTGCATCGCTGGTTGTATCGCTTGCGGGTGGTTGCTTCTACAGTCTCGGCGGAATCGTCGGAATCATTCTGGGAATTGTCGCGCTCAATCAGATCAAGCAGACAGGTCAACAGGGGCGCGGGCTTGCGATAGCCGGAATTGCGGTCGGCGCGGCCTTCTTGGCAATTTTTGCCGTGATTCTCGTGGTCGCACTCATAGCGAGTGCATCGTCGTCGTACTGAAGTGCCGTCGTGCTGAAGTGGCGAGCGCTCACACGGGAGTGACGACGGACGACGCAGGAAGTGGCTTGCCGAAGTAATAGCCCTGGCCCATGTCGCAGCCGGCCCGCAAGACGTTGGCTGCGTGTTCCGCGGTTTCGACGCCCTCTGCGATCGAATCAAGCCCTAGCTTCCGAGCGATGTCGGCGATGGACTCCATGACCATGAAGGCGCGGTCTCCAGCACGACCCGCTGCGCTGACAGCCCAGGTCAAGGATTGGTCGATCTTGAGAATGTCGAGCGGCAATTCCGACAATGCGGAGAAGGACGCGAAGCCCGCCCCGAAATCATCCAGCGCGATTCGAATTCCCTCGTTGTGCAAGACGTGAAGAGTCTCGGCGGCATGCCGGCCTACGACGCCGAGTTCGGTGACTTCCACGATTATTCTGCTCAGTGGCGTTTGTGAACTGTCGAGCGCTCCGAGGATCTCGTGAGCGGCGTGCGGGGTAGCGAGTTGGCGAGGCGAAAAGTTGACCGCGACCATCATGTGCTCAGGCCACGACGCTGTTTGGGCACAAATCATTTCCAGAGCTTGTAGCCCGATGGGAATGATGAGCCCAGAGGATTCGGCGGAGCGCATGAAATCTTGAGGTTCGATCAACCCTCGCAGCGGATGGCGCCAACGCAAAAGAGCTTCATAGCTGATAATTGCTGACGAGTTCAGATTGACCTGGGGTTGATACAACACCTCGAATTGATGGTCGTCGAGTGCCTCGCGAAGCTCGCGGACCATGCGTATTCCTTTTCGTCCTGAGTCGCCCGTGCCGCACGTGCGTGTCAGCGTGGATGCTGCAAGTGGGTACTGTGGTCGGATTCCAGGTTCAGATCCCGGGCGTGGTTTTGCAGGAACAACTCGCCCTGAATTTCCTTCGCCAGTCTCGACCGTACTTCACTATTCGAGAATTGCCAACGAATAGCTATTGCGGACGGCTTTGTCATATCGGACAATCGTAGTTTTGTTCCGACGAGGCACCGATTGATACGTCACTTACTTCGCCGGGAAAATCCACGGGGTCCGGGGGATCTTGCGAGAGTCGAATCGATCCGCCAATTGGGGTGGTGTGACAACCTCGCCGGGTTCGGCGAGACCGATGCTCGACGCGATCATCGTCAGAACCTGCTCGGTACTGCGTCCGGCCTCGAGTTGATCTGCCAGAGTCACTGCGCCGTCGCGCTTCGCGAGTCGCTTGCCTTCACTGTTCAAGGCAAGAGGAACGTGGGCGTACGACGGTGGTTCGATGTCGAGCAGCTGGGCAAGGTATGCCTGACGCGGAGCCGAGGTCAGGAGGTCGTCGCCGCGAACCACCTGGTCGATGTTCTGTGCACCGTCGTCGACGACAACGGCAAGGTTGTAAGCGGGCACCCCGTCTCCGCGGAGCAGGACGACGTCGTCGACTGGTCCCGTCACCTCGCCGAACAGTTCGTCATGGACGGTGAACGAGTCGATGCCGGCCCGTAGCCTCAGCGCGGGAGATCGGCCACTTGCCGATTTCTCGGCGCGTTCGGCCTCCGAAAGGTTCCGACACGTGCCGGGGTAGGCGCCGTCTGGAGCATGGGGCGCTGACGGTGCCTGCAGGATCTCCTTGCGTGTGCAGAAGCAGGGATAGGTCAGGTCACGCTCGCGCAATTGGTCGATAGCCTTGTGGTACAAGGGAAGACGGCGTGACTGCAATACGACTGGGCCGTCCCACGTGAGGCCGAGCCTGCGCAGATCGTCGAGTTGTCGTTCCATCGCGCCGGGGCGGACACGGTCGAGATCCTCTACCCGAATGAGGAAGTCGCGCCCGCTGGTGCGGGCGAACAGCCAGGCCAGGAGGGCAGTCCGGAGGTTTCCCAGATGGAGATCGCCGGACGGACTCGGCGCGAAGCGTCCTGCTCCTTCCACGTCAGCTGGCGAGCCCGACGGAGGCGAGCGGGTTCTCGGCGTCGTGCAGGGTGAGGCGGATCTGGGTTTCCAAAGCGTGATCGAGGTACTGCGGCGGATACATGGCGGGGCTTCCGAGTGCGTCGAGTGCCAATCCATTGACGGTTGAAAGCAGAAGTGCCGCTCTGGTTTCCGCTTCCGGAGTTCCGATGCCGATCAGAACTGTCGAGATGCCGGTGCGGATTGTGAACAGGGTTGTCCGGCGAATTTCGGAGAGTGACTCACTGGTTGCGGCGCGCACGGCAAACGCGGCGAGCACATGCGCCTCACGCGTGCGTTGCTCGTCGAGGGGCAGGAGTTGCGAGAGCGCCTGGAACAGGGCGGTATGCGGGTCTGCGTCGGCGGACGATTCGGCCAGTCGCGTCAACAATCGATCGACGAGTGTTCGCAGTGCGAATGCGAACATCTCGTCCTTGGTCGAGAAATGATGTTGCACTGCGCCGATCGAGACACCCGCCCGTTTTGCGACCTCGCGAACGCTGGCATTTTCCAGTCCGGATTCCGCGGCGACATCGAACAATGCCGCCGCAAGCAGGTCTGGACTCGTGGAGGATTTTCGGCGTTCCGGCATACCGCGACATTACATGCGTATGGAAGTAATGCCCACGTCAGGGGTGCTTTTTCACGCCTTCCGGCCGAGGAAGGCAAGGAGTTTCGTCGCTTTGTCAGCGTTGTCCGGAACCTGTATTTCCGGGCCGCACACACCGCTCATGCGGATCGACTCGCCCAGGCCCGCGGCGATCTCCGACACCCACTCCACGTCCGCGTCTCGCATCGTCGTATCGGTGCCGGTTGCGGCCGCGAGGTCCCAACCGTGGATGACCAGATCGAAACACAAGAACCCCTCGACCGTGGCCCCGAGGTTGGTCCTGCCGAAGTGTCCGTCGTATTCCAGGGTGGACTTTGCCGGATCGTCCAGAATTTCCTGCATCGAATTGCGGACGGTCGCCCAGGCTGCCGACGGGTCGTCGTCGACCGACGGACCGGGTGCCAATTCCAGGCCGACTACCTTGACCATGTCTCGTTCGCTGTCGAGTACGTGTCTCACCACGTCGCGGGCGGTCCAGCCCTCGCAGGGGGAATCGTCGTCCCAGCGGTCGGCGGGTACGGCATCGATCCGCGCCGTGAATCCGGCGGCCAGATCCCGATAACGCTGGGCGGGGGAGATCTCTGTTGAAGTCATGACAGCAATCCTTCTCCACCGCGGCGCGTCATGATTGATTATTTCGGACATTCACTCGATCTCCGGGGCCTCCGCCCAGATGTCCATCGGTACGACCCCGGCACTCTTGCCCTCGTCGTCGAGAAGTCGGCCCACCCTCTTCATCGATCGCAGCACCACTGACCTGTTCAGCACCACCAGGCCCGGTGCCTCTTGTGCGAGTTGTACTTCGGTAATGGGAGTTTCGCGAAGGGAGTGTGCGGCGATCGCGAGCAGTGTGTTGGCGCGTCCACCGGATATCCGCATGCACACCCGCGTTCCCGGCACTCGCTCCACCAGGGCACGAATCGTCGACCGGTCCGTGGGATCGACATATCCCCACACCCAGGTCACGAGGGGCCAGCCGGACAGTGGCAGAGACACGTCGCAGCGGAACACGATCTGGTTGCGCGACGTCAATTCGGCAAGTCGCCGCCTGACCGTACTTTCGCTGAGGCCGGTACCGACCGTGAGCTCGGCAATCGAGGATCGACCGTCCTCGCCCAGCTTCAATATCAATTGTCGGTCGACAGCGTCGAACGTCTTCCCGTGATGGCGCTGATCCGTCGGCGCGTATTTGTATCGCACAGGCCGGTCTGTCATCGTCGCCCGCTGCGCGGCATCGAGTACCTGCAATTTCCAATCGTCTCCGATCGCGAAGACCTCGGTGACGAGGTGTGCACGCGAACTGACGATCCCGGGTACCGACGCGAGCGACCGAAGCAGGAAGCGCGACAGGAAAGCCATGTCTCTGACCTCGACGAGAAGTGTCAAGTCGCCTGGGCCGCTTGTGTGTTCGACGCTCAGCACGTGCGGCCAGCGGGCAAGTCGTTCTGCAATCGTCAACGCGTTCGAAGTCGTGCAGTCGACTTCGACAAAAGCCAGACACGATTCCGGACGGCCATGGCCGGTTGCCCTGGCAGAGACCCAAGCGGTGCCGGAATCCTGTAACCGCTGCCAGCGGCGAGCCGCGGTAACCGGATCTACTTTGAGCGCGTCGCCAACCGTGCGCCACGACGCTCGCGGGTCGAGTTGCAGGCAATTGATCAGGGCGAGGTCGACGTCGTCCAGTACGGCGGAATCCTGCGTTTCTTCGATCATGGTGCAAGTATCGTGCATCTTCATTGTGTCTGGGATCACTTCATTCATGCTCGAAGGGCAGAACGCGGTGGCGAGTGCCCACCGCGTTCATGCTGTGAAAGGAGAAACCAGATGTCATCGACCACGTTGCCCGCTGTTCCGACCGAGAGAAGCCTCGAGTGGGTGCAACGCCTCATCGGAATCGATACGACGAGTGCCGTGAGCAATCGACCGTTGATCGATCTCATTGCGGCGGAACTACGTCGCCATGGGGTCGAGCCGGTACTTGTTGCCGATGACGAGGGAACGAAGCTCAACTTGTTGGCAACGTTCACTCCTCCTGACGGAAGTACTGCCGGCGGTGTGATGTTCTCCGGCCATACAGACGTGGTGCCGGTCGACGATCAAGACTGGAGTAGCGACCCTTTCACGCCCGACGTTCGCGACGGAAGCCTGTACGGACGTGGCACGTGCGACATGAAGTCGTTCATCGGGATCGTCGTCGCTGCGATCCCCGACATCGTCGCGCGGCCGCTGGCGAAGCCTATTCACTTTGCATTCTCCTACGACGAGGAAGTCGGCTGCATCGGTGCGGCCGGGTTGGTCGAGGAGGTTGTTTCCCGGAACCTGTGCCCTGATGTGTGCGTCGTCGGAGAGCCGTCGGAGATGCGGGTCATTCGCGCACACAAGTCGATGAACGTCATACGTGTTGATCTGCATGGTGTTTCGGCGCACTCGTCGCTTACTCCGCAAGGAGTCAACGCGATCGAATACGGCGCGGAGTTGATTCGATTCGTCAGAAGCGCGGCCGACGAGCTCCGTGCGTCCGGCCCGTACGACGACGCATTCGACGTGGCCTGGACGACGTGTTCGGTCAATCTCGTATCCGGCGGGATCGCAGTGAACACTGTCCCCGAGGATTGCTCCATCACTTTCGAATTCAGGAGCATCAGCTCAGCTGGCGCCGCAGATTTGCTCGAACGCTTTGCCGCCGAGGCGAATCGGATCGAAAACCTGATGCAGGAAGAAAACCCGTCAGCCTCCGTGACGATGCACGTGTCGGCCTCGGTTCCTCCCCTGGAGACGGATGCGAATGCTTCGGC
Organism: Rhodococcus sp. 008; assembly: GCF_001682295.1. Classification (NCBI taxonomy): domain Bacteria; kingdom Bacillati; phylum Actinomycetota; class Actinomycetes; order Mycobacteriales; family Nocardiaceae; genus Rhodococcus; species Rhodococcus sp. 008. The sequence continues at coordinate 2,661,934 of NZ_CP012749.1, forward strand.
GGCCGCACTGGTCGAACAATGGGGTGGTCGGGCCTCGGACGAAAAGGTCGCGTACGCCACCGAGGCCGGGATGTTCGCGACTATCGGTATCCCCACTGTCGTGTGTGGGCCGGGAAGCATCACTCAGGCGCATGCACCTGACGAGTACGTGACACTTGACCAATTGGCACAGTGCGAGCAGTTCGTTCGGAACGTCATCGCTCACGCCCGCGCCTGACCCACCCTGACCCCCTAAGGAAAACCATGTCCACGGCAACTACGCCAACCTCCGGAACAGTCACCCCGGAACGCCTGGCCGCTGCTCGCAAGGCGGTGATCAGCAGTTCGCTCGGCGCTGCGCTCGAATGGTTCGACGTCATCGTCTACGCATCATTCGCAGTGGTGATCGCCCATAATTTCTTTCCCGGCGGCGACAACACGCTCGGTTTGATACTGACGTTCGCGACGTTTGCGATCTCGTACGTCATCCGGCCGCTTGGCGGGATGGTTCTCGGTAGCTACGCCGATCGTCGCGGGCGCAAGAACGCCTTGACGTTGACGATGATGCTGATGATGATCGGCACGCTCATCATGGCCGTGGCGCCGACGACCTCGATGATCGGACCGTGGGCCGGCGTCGTCATCCTTGTTTCGCGTCTCATTCAAGGATTCTCCGCCGGCGGTGAATTCGGTACTGCTACAACCTTCCTCGTGGAGACTGCGCCACACAAGAAGGCGTTCTACTCTTCCTGGCAAGTTGCCAGCCAGGGTGCCTCGGTTTTCCTGGCATCGCTGTTCGGATACGTGCTCAACACCCACCTTTCGCATGAAGCGCTCTACTCGTGGGGCTGGCGCGTTCCGTTCTTCTTCGGCATCATCGTCGGGCCGGTCGGACTCTACATCCGTGCCAAGCTTGACGAAACGGACGATTTCAAGACGAGCGTCCCGGAAAAGGCTCCGCTGAAGACGACGCTGACCAGGCATCTCGGCCGGGTGCTGACCGGGGCCGCCGTAGTGGGCGTCGCGACGATCTCGATCTATCTCATCTTGTACATGCCGACGTTTGCCGTGAAGAACCTCGGAGTATCCGCCTCGGCCGGCTATCTCGGCGGCATCGTCGCCGGACTGGTCACCTTGTTCACCGTGCCGTTGATCGGTCATCTAGCAGACCGGGTCGGACCGGCGAGAGTTATGACCTGGGCCGCCGTTGCGGCAATCGTCTTGGCCTGGCCGCTTTTCAAATTGATGGTCGATCACCCGTCGACTCTGACCCTCGTCCTGGTTGTTTCGGTCCTGGGTGTCATCATGGCGTTTGCCTTCGGTCCCTTGCCCGCCCTGATGAGTTCGCTGTTCCCGGCAGAGATCCGGGCTACCGGAATGTCATTGTCGTACAACCTCGGAGTGACTTTGCTCGGCGGAATCGCGCCGTTGGTCTTGACCTGGTTGATCAGTACAACAGGCTCGCTCGACGCCCCGAGTTACTACTACATGACCGTCGCAGTTCTTTCCCTCGGTGGGCTGTGGTCGGCAAGGACGCTTTTCAGCCAGAAGTGACGGCGGGGGAGCGCGGTCGGGATTACGCGACCGCGTCTCCCTCCGCCAGCGCGACAACGGTATCCGACCCGTGCCAGTCGGGGGCTTGGGTGCGGAGTAGAGCCGCCGGGGTCAGCGACGAGATCCGGCGGCATTCACGGGTCAAGTGGGCCTGATCGCTGAATCCGCAGTGCGCTGCGGATTCAGCGAGTCCCAGCGCGGGTCGACTGCGAGCGAGCGCCATGAAGCGCTGGAGGCGCAGGATCGAGCGCAGCGTTGCCGGGCCGTATCCGAAGGCGTCGTTGCATCGACGTTGGAGTTGGCGCGAAGTCAGTGCCGCCGCGTCGGCGAGAGAGCTGACATTCCACGAATGTTCGGACAGTGCGGTGCGAACGTGGTTGATCACCGGATCGTGACGGAAACTCGAACTTACCCAACTCCGAACAGCGCTTTCGAGGATGGAGACCTGTTCGTGGTCTTCGGAATTTTCCAAGCGGTTCAACAGTATTCGTTCCGTGCGTGCGTCGGTTACATCGCTGAGATCGGCGCGAGAATCCCGAAGCTCGGACGCCGAGGTTCGCAACATCGGCGATGCCGATCCAGGGCGGAATCGAACACCCACGGAGCGTGTTCCGGGCGGAAGAGTGAATGACCATGCAGCGGTTTCGGGGCCACAGACGCGTATGCCGACGCCGCGTATCCACAGCACGTCCATGCAAGCATCGGGCACGAGGAGGTGTTCTCCTTCTGCGCACGCCGTCCAGCCACACACCAGGATGTCGGAGAGATCCGGGGCGACCGATTGTGGTGTGTACCAACCCATGACAAGAGCTTATCGAGCGGCACCGACACGAAGGCGACTTCAGTCGACCGGGCCGAAGCGGTATCCGAATCCCCTGATGGTTTTGATGTACTTCGGTTTCGCGGGATCGGATTCGAGTTTGGACCGCAGGCTGAGAATGGTTGCATCGACTACACGCGTCCTTTCGTGGTCGGAACCCCACACGTTTCGGATCAGGTGATCACGTGAGTACACGCGCCCAGGCTCGGTCGACAGCTCCAGGAGCACCCGCCATTCTGTTCGGCTGAGGACCAGCAGCTTTCCGCCCATCGTCGCCGTCATCGCACGTCGATCGAGGAGCAGGTCACCGTGACGTTGGTGTTTGCCGGGGGCGGGATGTGCGGTTTCACGAAGGATTGCGGTGACCCGAAGATCGAGCGCGTGAGAATCGATCGGGTTCAGCACAAAGTCCGAGACAGCGCGATGTGGTGCTTCGTCGATGTCCTCGTAGGTATCCACCAGCATCATGATCGGCATCGAACTGCGCAAGCGGATCTGCCGTGCGATCTCGTAGCCGTCGATGTCCGGCAACAGGAGATCGATCACGGCGATATCGAAACTGTCGGTGTCCAGGTCATCGAGTAGGCGGCGCCCGGTGCGGACGAGCTGTATCTGGTGCCCGAAATGTATTAATTCGGTACCGAGTGTCTGGGCAAGCTCCGAACGGTCGGTAGCTGCAAGTATCAAGCTCATGTGAAATCCTCCCCCCGAAGGTGTTACTAGTCGTAACAGCTTGCATTCTGGCAGATCATCGACCGCGGGACCAGACATAGGGCGGCCGATCGGAAGTCGAGGGGACCGGGGGCGTTCGTCGCTAGACTTCTTTCATGGGCACTCTGTTCGCGTTGACGCTGCCAGGCTTGCTCGTGCTGCTGGTCCTGTTCGCTTTCGCCGAGACTCTCTGGAACCGGCTCACCGGCGGCCGGGCACTGCCGTGGACTCGGGGACGTACGACTCGTCCGGTCTCGGCCGCGGGCTTCGAAGAGGTTGCTGCCCTGTTTCAGGGGTCCAAGCATCATGAATTCGAACAGCGTCAGAGCGCATTGATGCATCGTGAGGACGGAACGGACGGTGACCCGCCGTGGGTGTCTGTCGATCCGGAAGCTAACAAGGTCGTTCTCCGTCGACGGAGTTGACAGTCGTCAACAGTCGACGGAGTTGACAGTCGCCGACAGTCGACGGAGTTGACAGTCGGGTTCAGGCCCAGTGGCCGGGGCGGGTCAGTGAATCGGGCAGCGTGGTAGCCGAATCGCCGATCGCCGCGTTGATCTGGAACTGAGTGAGAAAGATACTGCCGCGGAGTTTTGTGCCGCGAATGTCGGTGCCGCGTAAGTCTGCACCGATCAGATCGGCTCGATCGAGTTCGCAGTCGCGGAGGTCTGCACCGATCAGGTAACTCCCGCGAAAGTTGGCCCCACGTAGATCGGAACCACGAAATTTGGCGCCGATGAGGTCTGCGCCGCGGTGGTCGAGTTTTCGGCCCTTCTTGGTTGAGATCGGTGAGCGCACAAGGTTACTCGTCTGCAAGAGCAGTGTGTTGACTGCCGCTCGGTGTGCTGAGACGTCGACGGCTCGAATCTGCGAAGGTGTGCCGTTGGTCAGGCTTTCCGTCTCCGCGAGTGCAGCGTCGAGTTCCTTTCGTATCGAGTGGGTTTGCTTCAGCGAGCGGGCTTCGGCGAGATACCAGAGCAGTTCGTGCAACTGGCGTATGACAGGGAAGGTTTCGAACATGTCCGACGCGGTCTCCGGGGCATCACGCCAGCTGACGCCGTCGTAGGTCTGCTGTGAAACCTTCTGTCCCGCACCGAAACAGTCGTAGACGGTGCAACCGGTGAAGCCCTTCTTTCGCAATCCGGTGTGAATGCCGCAACGGAAATCCTGCTGCAGGTTCTTGCAGGGGTCGCCGGCATTCTTGTTGGTCGCGAAGTCGGAGGACTTGGAAAAGGGGAGTGCGACGCAGCACAGACCGAAGCAACTGCTGCAATCTGCGAGCAGATTGGTCTGGCCGGCAATCACGCGTACTCCCGATGGTTGGGTTGGACGGAAAGTCTGTCCTCGGGTTTGTGAGTCTGTCAAACGAAATTGCGTGGTTCGGCAGCAAGAAGTCCAGCGGTTCCGAGGTCGTATCCCGCGCAAATTGCGGGGTACCAATCCGGCAGACGTGATTCTGGACCACGCTCGTGAAGTAGGTCGAAAATCGGGTGGACGGCCCAGCTCGCTGCAACCAATCGCCGTGCGGTACCCGGCGGCAGAACCAGTGCGCCGACGAAGACCACAAATGTTGCGGCCTCTGCACTCCATTCGCGAGTGGGAATGGAAACGTCGATCGTGCGCCCAATCGCCACCTAGCCCATCTGCGACCTGGCGAAAATCACTCCCCATCCAGATCGAGGAGCGATACCCCCCGTGCCGTGAGCCGGAAGCGCAGCGGTCTCTTCGTAACCGTCTCAATGATCCCGGCATCGTCCAGGCGCTGAAGTCGCGGGCGGGCGAACTGGCTGGATCGACCCACCACCTCGACCAGGGTGTTCAACTTGATGGCGCGGTTCGCCTCGAAGCAGTGGGTCTGACCCAGGGTGAACAGGACTGCGCCGATGTGGTTGCTATCAACCGGCGGCGTCGACTCGCGATCGAGTCCCAAGTTCAGCGGAAATTCCTCATCCTCCACCAGAACGCGGATACGCGCCTCGAGTGTGTCGATCTTATGCCGCCTCTCGGAGAGGTCGAGCAGCAGTCGATGTTGCGCCTCGGCGATGATCTCCAGCATATCGATCAGGTAGGGCGTCAGATCTCCGCGGTTCAATGGATTCTCCGCGTCAGAGAATGCTTTGTAGTAACGATCCTTGTTGTCGGCGACGGTCGCCGACAATGCCAGGCTCGCATACGGAGCCAACACCTGTCGAAGGTCCAGCGCGAGAAGGTAGCGTCCGGTTCGGCCGTTGCCGTCGTAGAACGGGTGCGTGTACTCGAAGATGAAGTGCGCGACCACTGCCCTGATCAGTCGTGGAATCGAGTCGTCGCCCCCCTGGCTCAGCATGAGGGTCAGCGCGTCGTCGATCGCTGACTCGGGTACCACACCGGTGTGCACGACCTTGATTCCTGACGTGATCGATACTGGCCCTTGCCGGAACCGCTTCCCATCGGGGGCGTCCTCGTCGCGAATCTCGCCCCGAGTTACCGCGTCGTAGACGTCTCGGATGTCGTCGAGCGTCTGCGGACTCTCGGCCTGGTCGTTGCCGATATTGAGATAGAGCCGCGCCATCTCGGCGAACCGCTTGTTCGCGAGGGGTTGCTCCGCCCACACCATCTCGATTGCCTCGCTGATCTCCTTCCGGGTTGAGCGGACCTGTTCGATCTCGTTCGTTGCCTGGATCTCGTCGATCACCATGCGATGCAGGTAGTGGGTGCGCGCGAGGGCCGGCAGCCCGTTCCACTCAGCCCGGATCTTCGGCTCGAAGCTCATGATCCGTTCGATCAGCGCTGCGACTTCGGGTGTCATCAGTGCGAACGTCGAGTGTTCGCCGATCAGTAGGTCCCAGTGGACGGCGGCGGGAGAATCGCGTCGCGCTCGCTCCTCAGCATCGGCACCAGCACGATCTCGTTGGTGAAAGATCGATTTCAACGTCCTGTACGCCATCTGGTCTCTCCCTGTATCCACGCTATATTGCCGCCTTGCTTTCCATGCCTATCTTATCCAGAATGGGATCTGGATAAATAAGACTTGCGGCGCGGGTGTCATTTCATGACCAACGCGGGCTGCAGGAGCAGATGTGGCCATAGCTTCCCGAATCGGGTTCGGGCCATCGGCGGGCCACTCGAAATCACGCAGCAGCATTCCGATTCGGCGCGCTGCGGGATCGAAACCACCACGAGTCGGCAGACCGTCTGAGCTCGCAGAACATCGAGCTGAACCGAGGCCCTGTTGCATTACTCGTTGCATGAGGACAGAAAAGAACCCCTGTGAACCGCTTCTCGGCAGTTCACAGGGGTTCCTTTGGCGGAGGATAGGGGATTTGAACCCCTGAGGGCGTTAACCCAACCCGCGTTCCAGGCGAGCGCCATAGGCCACTAGGCGAATCCTCCGTGGAGCAGCATACCCAATTGCGGGCGCGAAGCGTTAAACGGGTACCTGACCTGCGAAGAACCGGTGGAACTCGAGGTTTGCATCTCGGCCCCGGTAGGTGGTGTGCAGCGGCCGGAGAAAGCCGTCTACACTGTTCATTGGATCCCGCGCGGCGCGCATCCTGTGAACTCCCCCAGGGCCGGAAGGCAGCAAGGGTCAACGGGCTCTGCCGGGTGCGCGGGGTCCTCTATTTTTTCACATACCCGACCCCGCCTCGTCGGTGAAAGGCCGCTCCGGATGCCTATCCAAACCCAGATCGGGTTGATGAGCCATGAAGAACTCACCTCCGAGCATGAGAGCCAGAGCGCGAAGTACACGCAGCTCCAGGCGCAGAAGCTCGCACTCGATCTGACCCGCGGTAAGCCTTCCCCGGAACAACTCGACCTTTCCGCAGAGCTGCTGACGCTGCCCGGCGACGGTGATTTCCGTGACGGAAGCGGCACCGACTGCCGTAACTACGGCGGACTCACCGGTCTGCCGGAACTGCGCGCCATCTTCGGCGAGCTGCTGGGTATCCCCGTTGCGAACCTTCTCGCCGGAAACAACGCGAGCCTCGAGATCATGCACGACAACGTCGTGTTCTCACTGCTTCATGGCACACCGGATTCGGCCCGGCCGTGGGCACAGGAAGAGAAGATCAAGTTTCTCTGCCCGGCACCGGGCTACGACCGCCACTTCGCGATCACCGAGTCCCTCGGCATCGAGATGATCGCGGTGCCGATGAACCACGACGGCCCGGATGTCGTCAAGATCGCCGAACTTGTTGCGTCAGATCCGCAGATCAAGGGCATGTGGGCGGTTCCGGTTTACGCGAACCCCACCGGTGCCGTGTACTCCGAAGAAATTGTCCGTACGCTCGCGTCGATGCCGACGGCCGCGCCCGACTTCCGCCTGTACTGGGACAACGCGTACGCCGTACATCCGCTTGTCGGCGAGACTGCGCCTTCCTACGACATTCTCTCGATGGCAGCCGAGGCCGGACACCCCAACCGTCCGCTCGTGTTCGCGTCGACGTCCAAGATCACTTTCGCCGGCGCTGGTGTGAGCTTCTTCGGTAGCTCGGCGGAAAACCTTGCCTGGTACCAGAAGTTCCTGGGCAAGAAGAGCATCGGACCGGACAAGGTCAATCAGCTTCGCCACCTGCGTTTCTTCGGCAATGCCGACGGCGTTCGTGCGCACATGGAGAAGCATCGCGCGTTCCTCGCGCCCAAGTTCGAGCTCGTACTGCGGATCCTCGAGGATCGTCTCGGTGCATCGAAGGTCGCGTCTTGGACCGAGCCGAAGGGCGGATACTTCATCAGCCTCGACGTGGTCGACGGCACGGCCAAGCGGGTCATCGAACTGGCGAAGAACGCGGGTATCGCGCTCACCGCTGCCGGGTCGGCTTTCCCGTACAGCACGGATCCGGATGACCGGAACATCCGGTTGGCCCCGAGCTTCCCGTCCAAGGCTGAACTCGAAGTTGCCATGGACGGCGTGGCTACGTGTGTTCTGCTCGCAGCTACCGAATCGCGTCTCTCCGAGATCTGAGTTCTCGAAGCGGCGTGCCCGGTCGGTACTTTTCGGTCTTGTCTTGTACCGTTCGGAGCATCAATTCCCGACATAGGGTGTAAATCCCGGAGGTTGTAGTGACGGGCGCGATCAACGCTTCGGATGGGCCTTCTTTCGAGGCGCACACCGCGAAATCAGAGTCGGTCATCGAAGCTGACATACCGCGACGCACCCTCCGTGTCGGTGTTCTCGGATTCTCTGTACTCGGTGTTCTGGCAGTCGCGTCCGTGCTGATGGTTCTTTTCGCCGTGCCGATGAATACGCGGTACTGGGGGATCTTCGAAAATTTCCTCGATCTCGACGTCTACCGCCACGGCGGCAGCGTTGTGGTTCAGGGCCTTCCGTTGTACGACGGGCCAGTCCTGGACGGAATGATGTTCACGTACACCCCGTTTGCGGCTTTGCTGTTCACGGTGTGGGCGGTGCTCTCGTTCAAACAGGCGATTGTTGTGTGGACGGGTTTGAACATCGCTGCGTTGTTCGCAGTGATCTTGTTGTGCTGGAAGTACCTCGGTTATCGGCTCGACGTGAAGGCGTACGCCGTGAGTGCGTTGGCGACGACGATCTTTCTGTTCATGGAACCGATACGTACGACGCTCTGGCTCGGGCAGATCAACATCTTCCTGCTGCTCTTGATCGTGTGGGACCTCGGTCGGGACGAGAAGAGTCGGCTCCGAGGAATCGGGGCAGGCATCGCCGCCGGCGTGAAGCTCACTCCGGCCTTCTTCTGGGCGTACCTCTTCATCACTCGTCAATGGCGTGCGTTGGTGACGGCCGTCGTGACGTTCGCTGCGACCGTTGCGATCGGCTTCGTCGTGATCTACAACGATGCGTACAAGTACTGGACCGGCACTCTTGTCGACAGCGAACGCGTCGGACCGACGGATGCTCCGAGCAACCAGTCCGTGTCCGGTCTGATCGCTCAGCTCACTCACACTCCGACGCCGTCGCGGGTCCTGGTCCTAGTCTTCAGTGCGCTGGCGGTATGCCTCGGACTCGGTGCCGCGTGGATTGCTCACCGGCACGGCCAGAAATTGCTCGGCCTCACCATGACGGGGTTGACTGCGACCACTGTCTCGCCGTTCTCGTGGGGCCATCACTGGGTGTGGTTCGTCCCGCTGGTCGTCCTCGCCGCGCACTACGCGATGGTGTCGAAGAAGCGCTGGGCGTGGGTGGCGCCGTTCGTTTTCCTGCTCCCGGTCTTGAACTGGTCTCACACCTGGTGGGACCCGTCGGTCATTCCGGGTACGGATCGCTTCATCGGAATGGGCCTGTTCATGTTCGTGCCGCCCGAGTATCTGCGGATTCCGACCGTCGGCGTCTACCTCTGGGTCTTCACGCTTGCCGCGGTCTCGACGGTGGTTCTGTTCGGCTGGAAGAAGTGGAAGATTCCGGCCCCGGATGCGTCGGCGCCGGTCACAACTGCCGCCTGACGTGGCAGTATCGGACTCATGGCACTTCAACTGAACCTTGTCGGTGACCCCGAAGCTGATGCTCTCCTCGCCGAGGACCCGTTGGCGTTGTTGATCGGAATGCTTCTCGATCAACAGGTTCCGATGGAAACGGCCTTCCTCGGTCCGAAGAAGCTGGCGGATCGGCTCAGCGGTATCGACGTCAGGCGTATCGCCGACATGGACACCGACGAGTTCATCGCCGTCTGTGCCGAGCCTCCGGCTGTGCACCGATTCCCCAAGTCGATGGGCGAGCGTATCCAGCTCATGTGCCAGTTCATCGTCGAGAACTACGACGGCGACACCGCGGCGATCTGGACTTCGGGAAATCCCGACGGCAAGGAAGTGCTGAAGCGGCTCAAAGCCCTACCCGGTTACGGGGATCAGAAAGCCCGGATCTTCCTGGCGTTGCTCGGAAAACAGATCGGCGTCGAGCCGAAAGGTTGGCGCCAAGCGGCCGGCGACTACGGGCTCGAAGGTTCGAGGCGCTCGATTGCAGACGTGGTCGACGAACAGTCTTTGCTCGAGGTCCGCGAGTTCAAGAAGGCCGCAAAGGCAGCAGCGAAGGCCGACAAGAAGTAAGCCGCTTTCAGGATTTCCGGGACCCGCTCGCACGCACTACTTTCATCAGGTCTCCTGCGGGACCCTCGAGCTGACGCGGGGGACGCCACACTGCGCGCAGGGATCGGTCGAGTTCCAAGCCTTCGACGGCTACCACCCGAAGTTCTCCCTGCTTCACCTGGTCCTCGACGGCCAGCGTGCTCAGTACCGCCGGGCCGACGCCACCGAGCACGCTGGTTCGAATCGCGGCCGAACTACCCAGTTCCAACAACGGTGCACCGCGCTCGTATTCGTGTAACGCCAGGTCGAGAGTCGTTCTGGTTCCCGATCCGGGCTCGCGCACCAGCAGCGGCGTCGCTGCCAGTTCGGCGACGGTCAGCGGCTTTCGTCGACGCGCCCATGGATGATCCGGATGAACGACCACGACCAGCGAGTCACGCGCGACGGTGACGCTGGACAGGCTCTTCGGAACGGTCGGTGACTCGACGAATCCGAGGTCGCACATTCCCACCTCGACAGCCTCGAGGACGCGGGTCGAGTTGTAGACCTGAAGGTGGACGGTGACACCAGGATGTAGTGACCGAAAGATACCGAGCCAGGCCGGAATCAGATGTTCGGCGACGGTCATGCTGGCACACACGGTCAATTCCGCGGATCGTTCGGTCCGCATCCCTTCGGCGACGTCGAGAAGCTGCCTCGAGTTGGCGAGGACGCGGCGCGCCCAGTGGACGATGACGGTCCCCTGCGGAGTCAAAGTCGCCCCCGTCGACCTTCGGTGTATGAGTGGCATCCCGAGCTGCCGCTCGAGGGCTTTGACGGCGCGGCTGGCATTCGGCTGCGCAATGTTTGCTGAACGGCTTGCCGCACTGAGACTTCCGTGATCATCGATGCCGATGAGTAGCTCGAGAGTGGTGAGGTCGGGCCACCGTCTGGTCATGCAAACAGGCTATACCGAACTTCACGTTCATATCGATTTGATATGCCGTGATGGTAGAAATCGCCCTACCGGAGCGATGGTGGCTCAAGGACGCTGGATGAGTGAACCGTGATGTGAAGTCCGTGGCCGAGAAACCCGCAGTCGCACCTTCGTCAGAAGTACGACGGTGGTCCAGTGTGGCTGCATTGGTGCCCGGAGTTGCGTTGTGCGCCTTGGGGGCCACGGTCGCGCTGATAGCCGGTCAGTTCACCTCCGCCGTGAGTCCGTTGCTGATTGCGATCGTGGCGGGTGCGGTGTTGGCGAATACCGTCTCTTTGCCGGCGAAATTCCAACCTGGCCTGGCATTCTCGGCGAAACGGCTACTTCGGGTGGGTATCGCTCTGCTCGGGCTGCAATTGATATTCTCCGACATCGTCGGTTTGGGCTGGGGAGTGATCGCCGTAGTGGTGGCGATTGTGTTCCTCGGTATCGCCGGGACCATGTATGCCGGAAAACTTCTCGGATTGAGTTGGTCGCAGAGAATTCTGATTGCCTGCGGCTTCTCGATCTGTGGCGCTGCCGCCGTGGCTGCTGCGGACGGTGTGGTGAATGCGCGAGAGGAAGAGTTGCTCACCGCTGTTGCGTTGGTGGTGATCTTCGGAACTCTGATGATTCCGACAATCCCACTGTTGGCCAACGCTTTCGGTATGAACGAGGTCGGTGCAGGCATGTGGGCCGGTGGGTCGATCCACGAAGTGGCGCAAGTGGTGGCTGCCGGCAGCGCTCTCGGCGCCACCGCGTTGGGTGTCGCGACCGTGGTGAAACTTGCGCGCGTGTTGATGTTGGCGCCGGTCATGGCATTTCTGAGTATCCGGCAACGCAGGATGGTCGACAGCACTGCCGCCAAGCGTCCCCCGCTGATTCCGTTGTTCGTCGTGGCATTCATCGGCTGCATGGGCTTGCGCTCCACGGGCATCTTGCCGGATGAGCTTCTGGGGCTGGCGAAGACGGTGCAGACGGCGCTGTTGGCGGCCGCGATGTTCGCACTCGGGCTGGGGGTGCGGTTGAGCGTCATTCGTGGAGTTGGCGCCCGGCCATTCGTGCTGGCCGCGATTTCCACTGTGTGGGTGGCAACGATCGCCTACGTCGGAGTCGTGCTGGTCAGCTGATCGAGCGCTGAGTCCGCCACGCGCTCGGGCTCATCGAGAACTGAGTGCGAAACCAGCGCGAGAAACTACCCTGCGTCGAAAACCCGAGGTGCACAGCCACTTCGGTCAACGAATAGCGAGGGTTGGAGACAAATCGTTCCGCGAGGGAGCTTCGAACCGAATTGAGAACGGCCGTGAACGTATCTCCGGATTCGGCGAGATGACGGTGCAGTGTCCGCCGGTCGAATCCGAGACTGCGTGCCACCTGCTCGACAGAGCAGCGGCCGGTCGGAAGCAGAACTTCGATCAATTCCTTGGTGCGGCTGAGGGTATCGGAGGTTTCCGAGGCGGGAAGCGAGTCGAGGAACTGGCGAGCGTACGGCCGGAGTAACTCGTCGGAAAGTTGGTTAGCCGCATCCAGGTCGGCGGCGAAGAAAACGATACCGGTGAACTCGTGATCGAATTCCACCGTCTCGCCGAGGATTCGCCGATGCGTGCTCGTGTCTTTCGGGGCATTGTGCGTGAATCCCACGCTGACCGGTTGCCATCGAGAACCCAGGAAACTCCGCAGGATCTGCAGTGTCGCGCCGACTGCGAGTTCGACGCTCTGTCTGGTGTCGACCGGTTCGCCGACCTCGAGCGAGATTCGCAGGGTGGCGAGTCCGTTGACCTCGTTCAATCGAATGCGTAATGACTCGTTGTACGTGTGCTCGTATCGCATCAATACGTCGAGTGCGCTCCTGACGTCTGGCTCTTCCCTGATGACCAAGCTGAGGGGGCCGAGATTGGACAGTCGACGCAGGCCGGCGAGTAGAAGCCCGAAGTCTTCGTGTCCGGACTCCGCTGCCGATCGCTCCAGGAGCGATGCGATGGAGGCGGCCGGTACCCATTGGTCGGGGTTCGCCAGGCTTGCCGGGCTCAGGCCGACACTTCTCATGAGGGCCACAGCGTCCACGTCCACTGTTCGGCACAGGTCGACGTATCGGTTCAGTGACGCGTAGCGGGCGAGTGGCTTCATAGGTCCCCCTTTACTCGATGTCCCGAAATGTTGTGTTGTGTGTCTCGTCAAGTTAAGCATGTGAGCCGGATCTCACATAGTTTTGTCCACATCAGTTCGGCACGACCACGAAGCCGAGCACCGACTTCTGGAAGTTGTTGCGTGCGAATACTGCTCGACCGTAATCGAGTCGAGCCCGCCCACAGAATTGGAGAGCAATGATGGCAAACGCCATTCGGTTCCACGAGATCGGCACACCGTCCGTCATGCGTTGGGAAGAGATCGAGGTAGGACGACCGGGCGCCGGAGAGGTTCGGGTTCGTCATGAAGCGGTGGGGTTGAACTTCGCCGACACCTACTTTCGAAGTGGCCTCTATCCTGCGCAATTGCCTGCCGGGATGGGCGTCGAGGGCGCGGGTGTGGTCGAAGAGATCGGCGAGGGAGTAGTCGATTTTGCAGTGGGGGACCGTGTGACCTACACCGGCAGTCCGCTGGGTGCGTACGCCACCGAGCGGATCATGGCGTCGTCCGACCTGATCGCGCTACCCGACGGCATCGCCTTCGACACCGCGGCCGCCATGACCATGCGAGGACTGACTGCCGCCTACCTTCTACGTCGCATCTACCCATTGAAAGCGGGAGACACCGTGTTGCTACATGCTGCGGCGGGCGGGGTTGGACTGATCTTCACCCAGTGGGCAAAACTGTTGGGAATCAATGTGATCGGAACGGTGTCGAGCGACGAGAAGGCGAGCGTTGCCCGAGCTCACGGTTGCGATGAAGTCGTCATCTACACCCGCGAGGACGTCGTCGCGCGTGTCAAGGAGATCACCGGGGGCGTCGGCGTGCCGGTTGTCTACGACAGTATCGGGCAATCCACGTTCGACATCTCTCTCGATTGCCTTGCCAGGCGGGGGCTGCTGGTGTGCTTCGGAACGGCGTCCGGACCGACTCCGCCGATTCAGGCAATGCAGTTGGCAGTCAAGGGATCACTCTTCCTCACACGTCCGGCTCTCGCCGATTACATCGCGGATCCCGAAGAACGTGCCGAACTGGCGGGCGAACTGTTCTCACACGTCGAGTCCGGGCGAATCAAGATCGAGATCAACCAGCGGTACCCCCTCGAAGATGCGGTGCGTGCGCACCACGACATGGAGTCCGGTCGCAGTATCGGTTCCTCCGTCTTCTCCGTCTGAACCGAAACAGCACTTCCCAGAGGAATTGTCATGACCAACACCGCAACGCTCACAGAAAACCTTCCCTCGTCGAGGAATACGATCCGCGTCGAGAAATTGACCTGTTCGATCGGGGCAGAGTTGTCCGGGGTGGATCTCGGCGAGGTCGCGCGAGATGATGCACTCTTCGCCGAAATCAAGGCATTGTTGCTCGAACACAAGGTTCTGTTCTTTCGCGACCAGACCTTCTCCAAAGCCGAGCACGTAGAACTTGCCCAGCGATTCGGTGAACTCGAGGATCATCCGGCTCTGGGCAGCGACCCCGACCACCCGGGCCTGGTCCGCATCTACAAGGATCTGGACAGCCCGCCGGAGCATTTCGAGAATGCATATCACTGCGACGCCACCTGGCGCGTTAACCCGCCCATGGGATGTGTATTGCGTTGTGTGGAAACACCTCCTGTCGGCGGCGACACGATTTGGGTGAACATGGCACTCGCCTACGAGAATCTGCCGGCGCGGGTCAAGGAGCAGATCAAGGATCTGCGTGCCAGGCACAGTATCGAGTCGACCTTCGGCGCTCGGATGCCGATCGAACAGCGGCACCAGCTGAAGGAACGCTTTCCCGACGCCGAACATCCCGTGGTACGAACACATCCGGAGACCGGCGAGAAGATTCTCTTCGTCAATTCGTTCGCCACACACCTCGTGAACTATCACACGCCCGAGAACGTCCGCTATGGAATCGATTACGCCCCCGGCGCCGGGAATCTGCTCACTTACCTGGCGAGCCAGGCTCAGATTCCCGAGTACCAGGTTCGGTGGCGTTGGACCGAAAACAGCGTCGCGATCTGGGACAACCGTTCGACACAGCATTACGCGGTGCAGGACTACTGGCCCGCGGTTCGAAAGATGGAGCGCGCCGGAATCATCGGCGACGCACCGTTCTGATCTCTCTTCCCAGCCCCGAAGATAAATTCATTCACTCGATCGGAGTCACGCTATGCATTTCCACGACGATTCACTGTTCCCCGAAACCCAGGACAAGCTTGTCATCACCGTTGCTCCCTACGGACCGGAGTGGGAGCCGGACGATTTTGCAGAAGACCTCCCTCTGTCGATGGACGAGCACGTCCAGCAAGCCGTCGACTGTTTCAACGCCGGTGCCACAGTTCTCCACATCCACGTGCGTGAACTCGACGGCAAGGGCTCGAAGCGTCTGTCGAAGTTCAACGAGCTTCTCGGTCGCTTGCGTGAGGCCGTTCCCGAGATGATTCTGCAGGTCGGCGGGTCGATTTCGTTTGCCCCGGAGGGGGAAGGTGCCGATGCGAAGTGGTTGTCCGACGACGTGCGTCACATGCTGGCGGAATTGGAGCCGGCTCCCGATCAGGTGACGATCGCGATCAACACCAGCCAGATGAACATCATGGAACTGATGACCGACGACGACATCGCGGGTACGTCGATGCAGCGTCCGGAATTGGCCGATACGTATCGGGAAATGACTGTGCCCGCCGGTCCGGAGTGGGTGGCAGAGCACCTGCGCCGGTTGCAGGCCGCTGGAATCCAGCCGCATTTCCAGTTGTCCAGTATTCCGCAGCTCGAAACGGTGGAGCGGTTGATCCGACGCGGCATCTACACGGGTCCGGTCAACCTCACGTGGGTCGCAATCGGCGGCGGCTTCGACGGCCCCAACCCGTACAACATGATGAACTTCGTCCAGCGTGTTCCCGACGGTGCGTGCCTGACGCTGGAAACGCTGATGCGTAGCGTCCTGCCGGTGAACACGATGGCCATCGCGATGGGCTTGCACGCTCGTTGCGGCAACGAGGACACCATCTGGGGCCGCAAGGGCGAGAAGATGACGTCGGTGCAGCAGATCGAGCAGTTGGTGCGCATTGCAGGCGAATTGGGCCGCGAGGTGGCTACCGCGAAGGAAGCTCGGGACATCTACCGGATCGGCGAGACGTATGCCGACACCGACGAGACGTTGGCGAAGCTGGGTTACGCGCCCAACCGCCGTATCGGCCAGCTGGGATTCACGCAGCACGCCTGAGTTCACACCCTCTCGTACAACAGTTCCGGGGGTACGAACCGCGACGGTTCGTACCCCCGAATCCCCCCGTCTACCTCGAGTACTTCCTAGGAGAGTCATGGGACTGCAAGCTCCCGCCACGCCACGTGTGGACACCGCGCTCGGAATCGGCGGACGACGAAAGTTATACCCGTGGATCGTTTTCGCCCTGGCTTTCGGTCTTCTGCTCTCGGACTACATGTCGAGGCAGGTGCTCAGTGCAGTCTTCCCGATCCTGAAAGCGGACTGGGATCTCTCCGATTCGCACCTCGCCTCCCTGAGCAGCGTGGTGGCATTGATGGTCGGGCTGTTGACGTTCCCGTTGTCGCTGCTCGCGGACCGCTGGGGCCGCGTCAAGAGCTTGATCTTGATGGCGGTGTTGTGGAGTGTCGCGACGTTGCTGTGCGCAATCGCTCAGACCTACGAACAGATGTTGGGCGCCCGGTTCCTGGTCGGTGTCGGTGAAGCGGCGTACGGCAGCGTGGGTATCGCCGTGGTCCTCAGTGTGTTTGCGCCCCGCGTGCACGCAGCTCTTGCCGGTGCCTTCATGGCCGGTGGATCGTTCGGTTCGGTCATCGGTGTGGCAATCGGTGGGTTCATCGCAGTCCAGTTCAGTTGGCGGTGGTCTTTTGCCGCCATGGCGATCTTCGGTCTGATTCTGGTCGCGCTCTTCCGTGCCCTCGTCACCGAGAAGAAGCTCACCGCTTACGCCGTCGAGGCCGCGCCGGATGCCGCCGGGGAAGCGGTGAGACACGACGGTTTTCGTGCGCCGGTGTCCTCGCTGTTCACCAATCCCGCCGTGTTGTTCGCCTACATCGGTGGTGGTCTCCAGATGTTCACCGCCGCTGTACTTCTGGCGTGGTTGCCGAGCTTCTTCAATCGTTACTACGATTTGGCCCCGGACAAGGCCGGCGTCACGGCTTCCGTGTTCGTCCTCCTGGTCGGAAGCGGGATGGTGGTCTGCGGTTTCATCACAGATAGATTCAGCCGCGACGATTCGGCGCGAAAATGGACCACCGCCATTGTCTACTGCGCCATCTCGTTGGTGACGCTGAGCGTCGGGCTCCGGTTGGGCACGGGGACAGCACAACTCGTGTTGCTCGGTATCGGTGCATTCTTCTCCGCCGGTTCGTCGGGGCCGACGGCAGCGATGGTCGCGAACCTTACCCATCACTCGATTCGAGCGTCGGCCATGGGAACGCTCACCGTCGCCAACAACCTTCTCGGGCTGGCGCTCGGTCCCTTCGTTGTCGGCATCCTCGCCGATCACCTGGGTCTTCTCGGCGCTCTACAGCTTTCGCCCTTCGTCTATGTCGTCGCGGCCCTCGCGTTGGTAGCCGGCAAGCGTGCCTATCCCGCCGGGATGAGGCGGCTGGCGACGTTGCAGAATCGGCCCGAGATCCTCGGCGCCACTGAAGTAACAGACGTTCGGAGCTCATGATGAATGAATCAACTACGGTAGTAATGGTTCCCGGTCTGCGGGATCATGTCGAAGATCATTGGCAGACTCACCTCGCGCGCAGGCTCGACAACGTTCTGACGGTTCCTCCCCTCGAGACCGACAAGCTCAGCCGCGATGCGCGGGTTGCGGCATTGAACGAGGTGCTGACAAGTGTCTGCGGGCCGGTGGTCCTGGTCGGGCACAGCGCCGGAGTCATGACAGTTGCTCACTGGGCGAGGGCGAATCATCGAGAGGTTGCGGGCGCACTTCTGGTCACGCCGGCGGATCTCGAACTTCCGCTGCCCGAGTCTTATCCGTCTCTCGAAGATCTCGACCGACACGGGTGGCTACCGATACCGCGTCAGCGTCTGCCGTTTCCGAGCACGGTCGCGGCGAGTCGGAACGATCCGCTGGCCGGGTATCGCCGAGTTGTGGGTTTGGCTGAAGGATGGGGGAGTCGGTTGCTGGATCTGGGCGAGGTCGGACACCTCAATCCGGCGTCCGGATACGGGTATTGGCCGCGGGCGGAGTCGTTGGTGCGGGAACTGCTCGAGTCGGTGTCGCGCGCTGCCTCGTCTCATGCCACGGATTCCGATGCGCAGGAGGAACACAGTCGTGCTTGATCTTGCTGCTCTGCTGGAAGACTCGGCCCGGCGGTACCCGGAACGGGATGCGCTGGTTCTCGGGGAAGCGAGGCTGACGTATGCGCAGTTCGACGCCTACGCGAATCGCATCGCCCATCTGCTCGTCTCGCGGGGTGTCGAGCCAGGTGACAAGGTGGCGTTGTCCTGCCCGAACGTTCTCGAGTTCCCGATCGTCTACTACGGCATTCTCAAGGCCGGCGGCGTCGTCGTTCCTCTGAACATTCTGCTCAAAGGGCGCGAAATCGCCTATCACCTGGCTGATTCGGAAGCAAAGCTGTACTTCTGTTTCGAGGGAAGTCCCGAATTGCCGATCGCTGAGTACGCCATCGCCGGGTTCGAGCAGAGCGAGACCTGTTCGGCCCTGATCGTGATCAGCGCCGAGTCGGGTGCACCGTCGTCGATCCTCGGAGTCGAGACTCTAGGCGAAGCACTGGCATCCGTGTCCGGCACGGAAACGCCTGCAGTCGCGGTTGTTCGTGAACCGACGGACACCGCGGTCATTCTCTACACCAGCGGCACGACCGGAAAGCCCAAGGGTGCCGAACTCACTCACTGCAACATGGTCTTGAATGCACTGTCGACCAACCGGTTGTTCGAGAGCGTTCCGTCCATGCATGAGCGTTATCTCCTGACTTTGCCGTTGTTCCACTCGTTCGGCCAGACAGTGACCATGAATGCGGGAATCTGCGTCGGTGCCACCTTGGTGTTGATGCCGCGCTTCGATGCGACCGCGGCACTCGAGATCATGGAACGCGAAAAGATCTCGGTCTTCGCGGGCGTCCCGACCATGTATTGGGGACTGCTCGGCGTGCTGGAGGAGGTAGTGAAATCCGGGGTGGATATCGAGACCGTTGCACAGAACATGCGGTGCGCGATCTCCGGTGGCGCAGCGCTTCCCGTGGAAATATTGACACAGTTCAGGGAACGCTTCGGTGTTCAGATCCTCGAAGGGTACGGGTTGTCCGAGACCTCTCCGCTGGCCTTGTTCAGTGACCCGGAGAGCGACCCCCGGCCCGGTTCGATCGGCGTGCCGATCTGGGGCGTCGAAGCGCGGCTTGTCGACGACTCTTGGCACACGATCGCCGGCCCCGATGAAGTGGGAGAGTTGGCCATTCGCGGGCACAACGTCATGAAGGGCTATTTCAACCGACCAGAGGCGACGGCGGAAGTCATGTGCGACGGATGGTTTCGCACCGGGGATTTGGCACGGGTCGATACCGACGGAAATTACTACATCGTCGATCGCGCGAAGGACATGATCGTGCGGGGCGGATTCAACGTCTACCCACGCGAAATCGAAGAGGTTCTGCTCACTCACCCAGCCGTCTCACTCGTCGCCGTCGTCGGGGTGCCGGACACGAGCCTCGGCGAAGAAGTTGTCGCGTTCGTGATCCGAGAGCCGAGTGAAGAGATCTCCGAATCGGATCTCGTGGAATGGTCGCGGGAACAGATGGCCGCCTACAAATATCCGCGTCGCATCGAGTTCGTGCCGTCGCTGCCGATGACGGCAACCGGAAAGATTCTCAAACGTGAACTGAATCAAGCATTTTCGATGGTCTGAGGAGATCGATGACTGACGTTCGAGCAAATGAAGCATTTCCCGTCACCCAGGCCATGAAGGATTCGGGTGGCTGGAATCCGTTGTGGGACGGACTTTCGGAGCTGGATCCCGAGTGGACCGAGCTGTACATGAAGACAGCGATGCAGCCCTGGAACAGCGGGGTGCTGTCACCTCAGGTGATCCAGTTGCTGTGCATAGCCGTCGATGCGGCGAGCACACACATGTACGCACCCGGCGTACGACGCCATATTCGCGCCGCGCTCGACATGGGAGTGACCCCGAAGGAGATTCTCGAGGTGCTGAAACTGACCACCGTCGTCGGAATTCATTCCTGCAATGTCGGCGTTCCGATCCTGATGGAGGAAATAGCAAACCGGTGAGGGCGGTCAGTCCCGCTCGCGGTTCTCCCGTTCCTCCCGCTGACGCTGGAGGAACGGGCTCGGGTTCTGTCCGCCGATCGGACCGTGGCCGAGGACTCCGTGCTCGTAGGCCGACTCCGCGTGCAGGGCAACGTCGATTCCGCGGGCCTCGTCTTCACGCGAAATGCGGAAGCCGAAGGTCTTGTCGATGAGCTTTCCGAGACCGTAGGTCACACCGAAGGCATAGAGCGCGACCACGACGACGCCGACGAACTGCTTGCCCAACTGCGCGAATCCACCGCCGAAGAACAAACCTTCCGGACCGCCCGTCATCACGGCCGTCGCGAGGAGTCCGATCAGCAACGAGCCGACGATTCCACCGACGAGGTGCACGCCGACGACGTCGAGGGAGTCGTCGTAGCCGAGCTTGTGCTTCCATCCCACGGCGTACGAGCAGACGATGCCGGCGATCAGACCGATGACGAGCGCACCGAACATGTTCACCGTTCCGCACGACGGGGTGATCGCGACCAGACCGGCGACGACGCCCGAAGCTGCGCCGAACGTCGTGGGGTGTCCGTCACGATTCTGCTCGACGAACAGCCAGCCGAGTAGTCCGGTGCAACCGGCGACGAGTGTGTTGAGGAAGATCTGCGAGGCCATACCGTCGGCCGCAAGGGCCGAGCCGGCGTTGAATCCGAACCAACCGAACCAGAGCAGGCCTACGCCGAGCAGGACGAACGGCAGATTGTGCGGACGCATCGACTCGGCCTTGAAACCCATCCGCTGGCCGAGGACCAGTGCCAATGCCAGACCCGACGCTCCGGACACGATTTCGACCACGAGGCCACCGGCGTAGTCGAGTGCGCCCATCTGGGCGAGCCATCCCTGCGGATTCCACACCCAGTGAGCGACGGGGACATAGACGAGCAAGGACCAGATGGGGACGAAGATCATCCAGGCGGAGAACTTCGCGCGGTCGGCGATCGCACCACTGATGAGTGCTGCAGTAAGGATTGCGAACGTCAATTGGAAGGTTGCGAACAACACTTCCGGGACATTCCCGTGCACGGTCGACGGGTCGATGCCCGCCATGCCGATGTGTTCGAGTCCGCCGATGATGCCACCGTGATCGTCGCCGAACACGAGGCTGTAGCCCACGAACAACCACGCGACCGTGACGAGTGCGATGGAGACGAAACTCATCATGATCATGTTGAGTACGCCCGTCGAGCGGACCATGCCGCCGTAGAACAGTGCGAGTCCTGGCGTCATCAGAAGTACGAGTGCAGTACTGACGAGCAACCAGGCAGTCGCTCCGGCATCGATGGTGGCGGGCACAGTTTTCTCCTCACGCACGCGGACCAGCCCGCGTGCACGGAACCCACGATGAGTGCGTGCGGTTTCCTCCGCACTGCGATTGTGTTGCGAACATGTTTCGGGAGAAGTCGGCGTTGCACCCGCACCGGACCACCTGTCGTGGGTCGCCGGTAGTCTTTGCGCGTGGCCCTGTACCGGAAGTATCGACCCGCGTCCTTCGCCGAGGTGGTGGGGCAGGAGCATGTCACCGCACCGCTCAGCACGGCCCTCGACACCGGACGCATCAACCATGCCTACCTGTTTTCCGGCCCGCGCGGCTGCGGAAAGACGTCGTCGGCGCGAATCCTGGCGCGTTCGCTGAACTGTGAGCAGGGACCGACGTCGACGCCGTGCAACGTGTGCGACTCGTGCGTTTCGCTGGGCCCGGGCGGCACAGGCAACCTGGATGTGACGGAACTCGACGCCGCAAGTCACGGTGGCGTCGACGACACCCGAGAACTCCGGGACAAGGCGTTCCACGCACCCGCTGCTTCTCGCTACCGCGTCTTCATCATCGACGAGGCACACATGGTGACGGCGGCGGGTTTCAATGCGCTGCTCAAGATCGTCGAAGAGCCGCCGGAACACCTCATCTTCATCTTTGCGACGACGGAACCGGAAAAGGTTCTCCCGACCATCCGTTCGCGTACACACCATTACCCGTTCCGCCTGTTGGCGCCGTCGACCATGCGCGGACTCCTGGAAAAGATCTGCGCCCAGGAGGGCGTACCGGTCGAGCCTGCGGTGTATCCACTGGTCATCAAGGCCGGCGGCGGTTCCCCTCGTGACTCGTTGAGTGTCCTCGATCAGCTGCTCGCGGGCGCAGGAGAAGAAGGTGTCACGTATCCGCGCGCGCTCTCTCTTCTCGGAGTCACCGACGTCGCGCTCATCGACGAAGCAGTAGACGCCCTGTCTGCCAGTGACGGGGCCGCGTTGTTCGGCACTGTCGATCGCGTGATGGACGCCGGTCACGATCCACGCCGATTCGCGCTCGATCTTCTCGAGCGCCTGCGTGATCTCATCTTGATGCAGGCTGTTTCCGACGCCAGCGAACGAGGATTGGTCGACGCTCCGGAAGCGGAGCTGGTCACGATGCGTGAGCAGATTCAACGAGTCGGCCCGGCCACGCTCACCCGCTTCGCCGAGACTGTCCATGCCGGACTCAGCGAAATGCGTGGTGCGACGGCGCCGCGGCTGCTGCTCGAAGTGATGTGCGCGCGAATGCTGCTGCCGTCGGCCTCCGACACCGAGTCAGCTGTATTGCAGCGGCTGGAGCGCCTGGAACAAGGTATTCCGGCTGCCGGAGTCGCGGCTGCTCCTCGCGCGGCAGCAACGCCGGCACCCACCGTGCCGCCGCTCGAACCGGAGATTGCTTCCAAGTTCCAACGGCCCTCTCAACGCAAGGCCGAGCCTGAGGCACGGCCGGAACCAGCCGCGCCTGCTCCAGCTGCGGCGCCGCCGGTTGTGGAGGCTCCTGTCGTCGAACCTCCGGTAGCGGCAGTTCCCGTCGTCGAGACTCCCACTGTCGAGATCGTGGAACCGCCGGTTGCCGAAGCTCCGGTGGTTGAAGCTCCGGTTGCCGAAGCTCCAATAGTTGAAGCTCCTGTGGTTGAACCACCGGTTACTGCTTCTGTCGAGGCGGAAGAGCTGATCGGGCTTGCCGAGCCGGAACCCGACTACGAGCCCGAGCCCGAGTTCGACGAGCCGGCGGTTGCCGAAGCTGCGCCGGTCTCGGCAGGCCCCACAGTCGAGACTCTCCGTGAATCGTGGAACACCTTGCGCAACAAGGTCGGTGAACGAAACAAGGTTCTTCCGGCCATGCTGTCCGCTGCGACGGTTCACGACGTGCGTGGACATGTCGTTGTCATCGCTCACGGCTCACCGGTCCTGGGTGCTCGTGTGACGCAACCGCACAACGCGGCGGTCATTTGCGAGGTCCTTGCCGAAATGTTCGGTGGCACTTGGCAAGTCGAGTATCAAGAAGGTGCGCCTACAGCGCCGACAGTATCGAGCGCAACCAAGGCGACAGAAGCTCCGAGCCGCCCTGCCGCTGCGCCCCGCTTCTCGCGGCCCAGTCAGGAGCGCGCAGCGCAGCAGCCCAAGGCCCCGCAGCCCCAGCGCGGCGATTCGGACGACATTCCGCCGCCCGAGGCCCCCGACTATCCGGAAGACCCTGGACCGGCCCCTGCTCCTGAGGTCGACTACGAGGCAACTCCTCCGCCTGCAACGCCGGAGGACGAGGACGAGATGTTTGCGGAGGCGGCGGAGCCCGCTGATCCGACTGCCAGACGTGATCCCGAAGATGTTGCAAAGGAACTCCTCAAGGACGTCCTCGGAGCTCGCCGCCTCGAAAGCTGAGTTGCCGAGTCGGTCCGTGTGCGTGAAACAGCTGTCGGAATCCAGCTGCACCACTGTGTGATCGAATTGTTATAAGTGCCGTTCCCTTTGTGTGCGCGCGTCTCGAAAGCGCACCGGCTCGGCCTCGCAAAGCTGAATTGTATGTGGCTGGTTTGCTGGCACATTCGTTCGCTCAGTTCCGGTGTAACGAAACGTCGATTCGGACGATGGTCGCCGAAGAATATCTGGAATTTCTCGTTGTCTGATGGGCATTCGAGTGCTGCTGTTAAATTTCGGTGTGTCACGAATGTTCAGATTGATAGTTGTCGGATGTTTGATTTGCGGGGATCGACCAATTTGGGACATTCGGCGAATTGGCCACATATTCGGCATTGCGGCATTTCGGTGCATATTGGACTGAATATTTGCCGATCGCGAGAAAATGGCGGCCGTGAAACCGGGATCCGGTACGGATGTTCAAGCAGGAGCATGACCGGTTACGAAGCAAATAAGTAACTTCGAGTTACAGCTAACTCTCGATTGCTGTCAAATTGCTGAAACGCGTTCATTGCGCTGAACAACCTTTGTTATTTGTTTATGCCTTGAGGTGGATCTGCGTTTTACACACCGATGAGGGCGTGGTTAGTCTTCGGTCGATTGAGTCTCCCGTGGATGCGCGCGAAAATAGGAAGTGTAAGATGACTGAAGATTCAACTAATCCTGCGATTGCGATAGTCGGGATGAGCATGTGGTCCCCCGGTGCACATGATCTGCAAGGATTTTGGGAGAACGTCCTCGCGCGTCGGATGCAATTCCGAAAGTTTCCGGAGTCACGGATGTCCCTCGACGACTACTGGAGCGCGAGCCCTGACGACGTCGACAAGACATACGCCGATCGCGGCGCGTTCATGGATGGTTTCGAATTCGACTGGGTCGGTCGCCGGATACCGGAGCGGACCTTCAAGTCGACAGATCTCACACACTGGTTGGCTCTGGAAACAGCACTCGGGGCTTTGACCGACGCGGGCTACAGCCGAGGATCGGTACCCACTGGACGCAGCGCCGCAATCGTCGGCAACTCCCTCACCGGTGAAGAATCCCGGATGTGGTCGATGCGTTTGCGTTGGCCTTACGTCAAGCGCGCACTCGCTGTGGCAGCCGAAGCGCGCCAGTTGGACAGTTCCGTCGCTGATGCTCTCGCCGAGACGATGGAAGAGGTCTACAAGGGCCCATTGGTGGAGCCGAGTGAAGACACTCTCGCCGGCATGTTGTCGAATACGATTGCCGGCCGGATCTGCAATTATCTCGACTTCAACGGCGGCGGGTACGTCGTGGACGGTGCGTGCGCGTCCGGAATGCTCGCGGTGGCGACTGCAGCCGAAAAGCTGGCGTCCGGCGCGGCCGACTTCGTCTTGGCAGGGGGAGTCGACGTCAGCTTGGATCCTTTGGAACTGGTGGGATTCGCCCGTTTGGGTGCACTGACCCGTGGCGACATGAACGTGTACGACGCAAGCCGAAGCGGATTCATCCCGGGTGAAGGTTGCGGATTCGTGGCCTTGAAACGACTCGAGGACGCCAGGGCGGACGGCGACTACGTGTACGCGACGATTCGCGGCTGGGGTATCTCCACCGATGGCAAGGGGGGAATCACCAAGCCCCGCGCCGAAACTCAGGCCGAGATGATCCGTCGCGCATACTCGCGAGCGGGATTCGCGGCCAGCGAGGTTGCCTTTGTCGAAGGACACGGAACTGGTACTCCCGTCGGAGACCCCGTCGAACTGGCCGGCGTCCAGCAGGCCGCTCAGACGGACGGGCCGGTCGAGGCTCGTAGCATCGGCATGACGTCACTGAAGTCGTTGATCGGGCATACGAAGGCGGCGTCGGGCATCCTTGCGCTGATCAAGGCGACCATGGCCGTCAATCAACGAATCCTTCCGCCGCTCGCCGGTTGCACCGACCCGAACCCGGCGTTCGGAACCGAAGCGCCGGCACTCTTTCCGCTCGTCAACGGTGAGATCAGAGATCCGTCCGAGAAGATGCGTGCCGGTGCGCAAGCCATGGGTTTCGGCGGTATCAACTGCCACGTCGCGATCGAATCGGCTGATGCACCATCCAGCAAGCTGACACCCTCGCAAGACGTCCGCACGATGATGGCGTCGTATCAGGACACCGAGGTTTTCGTACTTTCTGCAGATTCCGCGGTGGACTTGGCGACCCGAGCGCGGGATGTTGCAGATCTGGCGGTTCCGTTGAGTGTTGCCGAGCTGCTGGACTTTTCGGCGAAACTCTCTCGAGTGATCTCGCCGACCGCGCCCTTCCGTGCCGCAGTGGTGGCCGGACGTCCCGCGCAGTTGGCCGAACGCATGCGTCAGCTTGCCGTGATCTGCGAGAACTCCGCTCCTGCATCCGGTCAGGTGAAGGTCGTGAGCAACGAGATCTCGATCTCGAACGCCGTCCACCACGACATCGGATTCCTGTTCCCGGGACAGGGATCCCAACAACTAGAGATGGCGCGCGTGCTGATCGAGCGCTTCGAGTGGGCACGCGAACTGGCGACCGAGGCGGACGGCTGGTTGGAGGGAGTTGGAGCGGAGGCGATCACGCCTCGAATTCTGCGGAACCCGGTCAAGAGCGCTGACGCTGCGGAATTGGCGAAGTGGAAGCGGGATCTCGCCCAGACGCAGTTCACCCAGCCTGCCGTCGCTTTGGCTTCGCTGCTCTGGTTCGAGTACCTCCGCCGATTGGGTGTCACACCCAGTGCTGTCGCCGGCCACAGTCTCGGCGAGTTGACCGCGCTCTACGCGGCAGGAGCTTACGACCAGAAGACGCTGATCACCTTGGCTGCGGCGAAGGGTGCGGCCATGGCTGTCAGTGGTGGTGGAAACGGCGCGATGGCGAGCCTGACCTGCGACCGATCGACGGCTGAGGCGATCATCGCGGAAACAAAGGGTTACGCGACCGTCGCGAATCTGAATACGCCTACACAGACCGTGGTTTCGGGCACCAAAGACGCGGTCGACGATGTGGTTGCCATCGCGAAGACGCGCGGAGTGTCGGCTCAGGCGCTTGCCGTGTCGAATGCTTTCCACTCCGAGATGATGAACGAGGCCGAGCGGGAGCTGAAGTCCACTGCGCCCGTTGACGAGCAAGTCGATTCGCTGACTTGCCCCGTGTATTCCTGCGTCGAAGGGAAACGCGTACAGACGCCACTGGCACTTCGCGAATTGGTCACCAAACAGGTTGTCTCACCGGTCGACTGGGTCAAGACGGTAAGTGGAATCTCGCAGGACGTGGACCTGCTCGTCGAGGTCGGACCCGGCCGTGTGCTGACCGGGCTCACCAAGGCGATCAATGGGACCGACGGCGTGCGCTGCTTCCCCGTTGCGTCCAAGTCCGGACGCGACGAGGACTTCAATGTCGCACTGGCCGCGATGTACGTACACGGCGCTCAGGTCCGATGGAACGAACTTTTCGACGGCCGGTTCGTGCGCGAATTCGTTCCTGCCGATCAGAAGGTGTTCATCGAGAACCTGGCCGAGGCGAAGCTGACGGTTACCTCTGCTCCCGAACCGCTCGCACTTGGTACGTCCGGCGGGGATCCGGCTGCGGCGCTGGCCGATTACCTGAGCCGACGCGGGACCTTCCTCGTCGACGTGATTCGTGCTGATGTAGGCACTGGAGCGACTTCTCCGTCTTCTCCATCTGCTCCGACTTCGCGGGCAGTCACCAACGGCCACGAATCCGTGGCAGCGAAAGCTCCTTCGCCGGTTTCGGCTCCGGTAGTCGAAGAGCCGGCTGACGCGGGCGCTGGGTCCGTGGAAAGTGAGCTGATCAGGATCCTCGCCGATACGACGGGATTCCCCGCCGAGTCGATCACGACGGATCTGCGTCTGCTCGATGATCTGAATCTCGACTCGATCAGTGCGGCAGAGGCTATTTCGAAGGTTGCGCATCAGTTCGAGGTTGTCGACCTCGACCCTGCCGAGTTGGCCAATGCCACGATCGGAGAAGCAGCATCGCTGATCCTTGCGGCATCACCGAATCTCGGTTCTGCCGTTCCAGCAGCGAGTTCGGTGCAGTCGGACGTGTCGCGAATACTGCTCGAGGTAATCGCGGAGGACACCGGATTTTCCGGTGGAGTCTCTCGATGTGGATCTCCACCTGCTCGACGACCTGAACATGGACTCGATCAAGGCTGCCGATGCGATAGCAACTGTGGCAACGCGATTGGGTGTTCAGGGTGATCTGGATCCGGCCGAACTCGTCAACGTCAGCCTGGGTGAACTGATCGAAGTGCTCGATCGATCCGCGAAAGAGAAGTCGGGGCAGCAGCAGCCGGTTGCGCGGGCGCTGCCGGTGAAGGCAAAGGGTCTATCAGCCGACAGCTTCACCTGGGTTCGCGATTACACCCTGGAAAAGGTTCGGAGCGAGACAGCGTTGCACGGAGTCCGAGACCTCACGGACACGACGTTTGTCGTCATCGGTGACGACGCCGGTTTGGTCGGAAGGTTGGAATCCGAACTGCGAGGGCGTGGTGCTCAGGTCGACATTCGCACATTCTCCGACGGCGCTCCTGCGAATGCACAGCACGTGGTTGCCGTAATGCCGCGTGTGACCGATGATTCCGTCACCGAAATCGGCTTGCGCCGTGGGATCGAACACATGTACAAGATGGTTCCGGCGCAGCAAAGTGGAGGCGCACGAACCACATTGGCAGTGATTCAGTTCACCGATGTCGAGTTGGGCAATCCGGCGCCGGTATCGAGTGCGGCGGCTTTTGCCGCTTCGGTGCATCACGAGCGCCCCGAACTGGATGTCCGCGTCATAGGATTCGACGGCTCGACTGCGGACGCGGTGGTGGCAACCACCGTCGTCTCCGAGTTGGATTCGGTTGCATCCTATGTGTTCGCGACTTACGACACCGAGATGGGACGCACGGCACTGCAACCGCGGGTTCTCGCCTCGAGCGACTACACCGTCCGCGAGAGCGGGTTGGGGAGTTCGGATGTAGTGGTCGTGACCGGTGGCGCGAAAGGCATCATGGCGCAATGCGCTCTGGCTCTCGGCCGAAAGACAGGCGCCGAACTAGTGCTGATCGGAAGCTCTCAGCGACAAGCGGGTGACGAAATCGCTTCCACTCTTGCGGACTTCACGTCTGCCGGTTTGAGCGCTCACTACTATCGCTGCAACGTCACGGATGCTGCGGCGGTGGCCGGCGTCGTCGCCCAGATCGAGGTCGAGGTTGGGCCGATCACCGGGTTTGTCCACGGTGCGGGGGCGAATGTTCCGCGGCGGTTCGAGAGAGTCGACAGCGCTGCGGCTTTCAAGGAGGTTGCACCTAAGGTCCTGGGCGCAGCCAACTTCGTCGAAGCGCTCGCTGATCGTGACCTGAAGCTGTTCGTGGGCTTCTCTTCCATCATCGGATTCACAGGTATGCCCGGAAACAGTTGGTATGCATACGGAAACGAGCTTCTCGACGAAATGGTGGTGCGGTATGCCGCCGGGCACCCGAAGACTCGGACGTTCTCGCTCGCGTACAGCGTGTGGGGGGAGACCGGCATGGGCGCCCGCATGGGCAGTGTCAACCACCTCGCGAAGATGGGTGTCATGCCGATTTCCACGGCTGCGGGAGTGGATCATTTCCTTCGCCTGGTCGACAGCGGACCCGAGGCGAGTCGTATCGTCGTGACCAGTCGACTCGGCGGTCTCGACACCTGGGCGCCGGCAGCACCGGCTCTGCCGGCGGTGTCGCGCTACATCGACCAAGTGGTGACATTCGAGCCGCAGGTAGAACTGGTGACCCGGACGACGTTGTCCACCTCGGCGGATCCCTTTGTCCTCGATCATGTCTGGAAGGGATCGGCGCTGCTTCCGACGGTGTTCGGGCTCGAGGCGATGTCGCAGGCGGCGGCCTATGTCACCGGACGCGTGACTCTGGGCCGCGTCCGCATCGACGACATCAAGCTGGATCGACCGATCGTCGTCGACACGGTCGAGGGCACCAGAGTCGAGATCAAGGCAAGCGTCGTGGAGCAGGATCGTGATGCTGCAGGAACGCGGGTGCATGTCACGATCGGCACCGAACGGACCGGGTACGGACGGCCCCATTTCTCGGCCGACTTCATCTTCGGGCTGGACGAAACACTGCCGGAGTTCGAGAAGGAGTTGCCGCGACCGGTGCTCGACATCGATCCGTTGGACGATCTCTACTCGTGGTTGCTGTTCCAGGAGGGCGATTTCCGCCGACTCGAAGAGATCTCGAGCCTCGATTCCGAGCACATTCTCTTCAGCGCTATTTCGCGAGCCGACCGTAAGCAGCACCTCCTCGGTGATCCCTACTTCCTCGATTCCCTGCTCCAATCGGGTCAGATCATGGTTCCGCGGGAGATCTGCCTTCCGGTCAACATTGCGCGAATCGACATGTACGACGGACGATTCGAGGCTCGTTCGTTCACCGCGTACGCCTACGACAAGGTGCAGACAGAGACCCACATGCAAGCCGACGTGGCGGTGGTGAAGGACGGACGAGTGGTGATGCAGCTCGAGGGATATCGCTCCCAGATTCTCTCCCACGACGAAAGCCGTCCTACGGCTGAGGAAATCGCGGATCCGACTGCGCGCGACGCACAGATCATTCTCGACAAGCTCGCGCAACACAGCCGGGCGTTGGGAGTGAAGAGCCCGCGGGTTGTGGTCGCGCATACCCCGGGGATTCACGAGTTGACCAAGTCGGAACGCCACGAGCAGGAGAAACCGATCGCCGAGGCGGCCGTGAACATTCATCTCGATGAGGATGTGGTGATCAAATGAGTAATGCCTTTGCCATCGAATGGCAGGAAACCGGAAAGCCCGTCGTCGTCGGTGATATTCCGCCCTCTGTGGATGTCTCGCTCTCGCACGACGGCAGCAAGTCACTCAGTTCGGCCGGCGACTGGCCTCAGGGGTGTGACATCGAACCGATTCGCTCCCGAACCGCCGTGCAGTGGAAGGCGCTTCTGGGTTCGGCGCGGATTCCGCTGCTGGACGAGTTGATCGCAGGCGGCGAATCACTCGATCGTGCGGGAACCAGGCTGTGGGCGGCGGCCGAGGCGATCCGAAAGGCCACGGGGCAGATGTCGGTTTCTCTGGCGATGGGCGCCAGGGAGGACGACGCAGTGACCTTCCGCGGCGGCGCAGAGGGAAGCGTGGTGGTTCTGACTTTTCCAGCTCTGTTGACGGACAACGAGGAGCGGATTCTCGCGTTTGTGACTCATGAGGAGGATGCGGAGGAACCGGCGCAGGACCCGGCACCGCAGTTCGACTCCGGACCGTTGTCGGCGAAGTCTCTCGCGCAGTTCGATCCGATGGCCTACGGCTCCGACGTGCATGTGGTGGCCCGGAGCGGCTATCCGGCGGTGTCGATCCGGTTCCCCGTCGGGTTCCGGGACGCGTGCAACGTCGGTGGATCAGTGGGGTTCGCGAGCTTCGCGCTGTGGTTGGGCGCTTTGCGAGAGAGGGGAACCGGACCGATCTCGAAGCAGATCGTGGAGGACATGGCGACGGGTCGTTGGGGCATGGTGACCAACAACTCCGAGGTGTTCATCGATGCGAACCTGTACACCGACGACATTGTCGAGGGGACGATCTGGATCACCGAGCTCACCGGTCCGGATCGGGCAACCACCAATCTGCATGTCGAATGGTGCCGGGTCGACGGCGAGACGCGCACTCACATCGGGTGGAGTGCGATGCAGACGACGTGGGTGGAAATCCTCTCCCACGGTGTGGTGGCGGCACGGCCGATGCCGCAGTACTTCCACGATTTCATCGAGCCGATGACGATTCCGACGGGGACGAAGAACATCGCTGTTCCCACCGAACCGAAGAACGTCGATCGTGGTTCCGTGATCCGCTCGGCTCCGATGGTGCCGCGCAATCCGTACCTGCTCGAATCCGAGGTGTTCTCGACGACGTTGCAGGACGGAAACGTCGTGGGCAACATCTACTTCGGCAACTATTACATCTGGCAGTCGAGGGTTCGGGACAAGTTCCTGGTCCGTTCTCAGCGTGAGGCCATGGCGGCCAGAGGCGCTCTCGGGGAACTTCGTTGTGTGCACACCAGGGTTGAGCATCTGCGCGAGGTCATGCCGTTCGACGACGTCCTGGTCACGATGTCCTTGTCTGCCCTCTACGAGAGGGGGATC
This sequence comes from Rhodococcus sp. 008, assembly GCF_001682295.1. Classification (NCBI taxonomy): domain Bacteria; kingdom Bacillati; phylum Actinomycetota; class Actinomycetes; order Mycobacteriales; family Nocardiaceae; genus Rhodococcus; species Rhodococcus sp. 008. Next base: position 2,694,167 of record NZ_CP012749.1, read on the forward strand.
GACCTCGAGTTCGAGTACTTCAAGGTCAATGAGGACGGATCACGGGAGAAGCTCGCGATCGCTCGGCACAGAACTGTCTGGACGATGCCGGGCGCTCCGGGAGAACTGGAAATCTCTCCGCCGTCGAAACTTCCACAGTCGCTGATCGATTCGGTGCTGGAGGCGATCGACGGAAAGTAGGCGGGGGATTTTCCGAGATCGAAGTGGAGAGACGGGTTGCGTTTTCCTTGCGGGAGAACGCAACCCGTTTCGATGGGGAGGGGAATGTATGGGTATCGGGGTTTCCAGAAGATCGGTTCTGAAAGGGTCGGTAGTCGGCACAGCGGCTGTTGCTTTGGGTGCAAAGGCAGGTGCTGCTCCGGCGGGGAGTGTGGATATCGAGTCTCCGTTGATTTTTCATTCGCCGGAGTTCGAGCCGTTCTGTGACGAACTACATTCGTTGTCAACGCTTTCCGGAAACGAGATCACACTGACAGCGCAAGTGGGGCAACATGCCTTTCATCGGGATTTTCCCTCGTCCCCAGCACTGTCGTACCGCAGCGGAGAGATCGGTGGCGGTTATCTGGGCCCTACCGTCGAGGCGCATTCCGGCGAGCCGATCATGTTGACGTTCGAGAACGATCTGACCGGACATCCGTTGGCAGCGGACATGGATATGACGCTGCATGGAATGCAGGCAGACTTTCGCGCTAACCCGCCGACGTCGTTGCACTTGCACGGAGGAGTCACTTCACCTGAGAGCGACGGCCATCCGGAGCTGCTGGTGATGCCGGGACAGGCTGCGATGCATCACTTTTTGCACGGTCAGGAAGCCGCCCACCTCTGGTATCACGATCACGCGATGGGCATCACCCGGCTCAACGTCTACGCCGGTCTGATCGGCAACTATCTGATCAGGGATGAATTCGACACCGGCAAACTGGGAAATTCGTTGGGGTTGCCGGCCGAGGAATTCGAGATCCCGTTGATCCTGCAGGAGAAGATCTTCACGCCGACAGGCGCCCAGAACGGCCGATCCACCATCTTGATCCCGGAAGGATCGTGGGAAGGCGGCGCGGTGGGCGACGTCGGCTTGGTCAACGGCAAGGTGTGGCCGGAACTGGCTGTGGCTCGGGGCCTTTACCGCTTCCGCATCGTCAATGCGTCGTCGGCAAGTGTGTGGAATCTTCACTTCTCGAACATGATGACGTTCTGGGTCATCGGCAACGACGCCGGAATGCTCGACGCGCCCGTCGCGGTCAATGCCTTCCGCTGCGCACCGGGGGAGCGGTACGACCTCCTCGTCGATTTCACCGGACTGTCGGAGGGTTCGACGGTGGAGCTTCGCAACGACGAGGCGCCCCCGCTGCCCGCCGCTGTCATCGGTGAAGTGACTATGCCGCTGTTCTGCCGGTTCCGCGGTGACGCCAGGCGCGGATTCACCGGTGGTGTTCCGTCGCAACTGCGCGGTGGGCGCCGGCAACGTGACGTTCTCGCCCCGTTGGAGCAGCCGACGGTAATTCGCACGGTGACGGTGAGCCAGCAACTGGAACTGCGGAATCCACCGGCTCAGATGACGTTGAACAACCTGACGTTCAGCACCACGGACGTCGAGAGGCCGCGGCAAGGCACCGTCGAGCAGTGGAACATCGTCAACACCACGCCGGACCCGCATCCGATACACCTGCACTTGGTGAATTTCCGGATTCTCGGCAGAACACCGATGCGGACGCTGGAGTACTTGATCCGCCATCCGCAGCCGGTGATCGGCAACAAGTGGACTCCGTCGCCCGACGGGTTCGAGGCGGGGCCGATGATCGCGCCGGCGCCGTGGGAAGCGGGGATGAAGGACACCGTCAGGGTGGACGGCGGCACCGTCACCCGGATCATCGTGCGATTCCCCACCGTGGATGAGCTGGGTTTCGATCCCGACGCGATGTTCGATCGTCTTCCGAGCGGTGTGATGACGGGTAGTGGGATGACGGGCGGTGGGCGCCACGATATGGCTGATTCTGGTCGACTCCAGGGATACGTGTGGCATTGCCATCTACTCGATCACGAAGATCACGACATGATGTTGCCGTATCGCATCGTGCCGTGAGTGCTTCCGGGGGCGCACCCGAAATGAACCGAAGCGGGCAGGCGTTCGCGCACCTGATCACCTCGGTCACCTAGCAGGATCGCTTCGGTCCTTCCCATGAATTTGGAACACGTTCTACAGTGAAAGGGCTGAGGTCTGTACCTCGGCCATGCGCCACCACCGAAGGTGGCGCGGACGATCTGCAGACCGGTTCGACGAATTACACGGAAGGAACACCTCACAGTGACCACAGAGGCATTCATTTATGAAGCCATCCGTACCCCGCGAGGCCGCGGCAAGAAGACCGGGTCGTTGCACTCGGTCAAGCCGATCTCGCTGGTCACGGGTCTGATCCAGGAACTGCGCGTGCGCTTTCCCGACCTCGACGAGGACCGGATCTCCGACCTCATCCTGGGCGTCGTCACCCCCGTTGGCGATCAGGGAATGGACATCGCCCGCGTTGCAGTCAACGATGCGGGACTGCCCGACACCGTCGGTGGCGTTCAGCTCAACCGTTTCTGCGCTTCCGGCCTCGAGGCCGTGAACATGGCTGCTCAGAAGGTTCGGTCCGGCTGGGACGAACTGGTGATCGCCGGTGGCGTCGAGTCGATGTCCCGCGTTCCGATGGGATCCGACGGTGGACCGTGGGCACTCGACCCCGCCACCAACTACGACAACTACTTCGTGCCGCAGGGCGTCGGCGCAGACCTCATCGCCACCATCGAGGGCTTCTCGCGTGACGACGTCGACGCATACGCCGTGCGCTCGCAGGACCTCGCCGCCAAGGCGTGGACCGGCGGATACTTCGCCAAGTCGGTAGTGCCGGTCAAGGACATCAACGGCATCACCATCCTCGACAACGACGAGCACATGCGTCCGGGCACCACGGCAGAGAACCTCGCCGGCTTGGCTCCCGCGTTCGGTGTGATCGGTGAAATCGGCGGATTCGACGCCGTGTCGCTGCAGAAGTACCACTGGGTCGAGAAGATCAACCACGTTCACCACGGCGGTAACAGTTCGGGAATCGTCGACGGCGCTGCCCTCGTGCTCGTCGGTAGCGAGCAGGCAGGCAAGGACATGGGTCTGACGCCGCGCGCTCGCGTCGTCGCCACCGCCACCAGCGGCGCCGACTCCACCATCATGCTCACCGGCCCGACGCCGGCGTCGAAGAAGGTTCTGGCAGCTGCCGGCCTGACGGTCGACGACATCGACCTCTTCGAGATCAACGAGGCATTCGCTTCCGTCGTCCTGAAGTTCCAGAAGGACCTGAACATCCCGGACGAGAAGCTCAACGTCAACGGTGGCGCGATCGCCATGGGTCACCCGCTCGGTGCAACCGGCGCGATGATCACCGGAACGATGGTCGACGAGCTCGAGCGTCGTGGCGGCAAGCGCGCCCTCATCACCCTGTGCATCGGCGGCGGTATGGGCGTTGCCACCATCATCGAGCGCGTCTGACGCGGCGTCCGTCCTTCCAACGAGGCTTACCAGGAGTCAAGCAAAGTGACTGATCAGAACATCATCAACTGGGACCAGGACGCCGACGGCATCGTCGTGCTCACCATCAACGATCCCAACCAGGGCGCAAACACCATGAACGACGCGTACATCGCGTCGATGAAGGCCACCGTCGACCGTCTGGTCGCCGAGAAGGACTCCATCACCGGTGCCGTCATCACTTCCGGCAAGAAGACCTTCTTCGCCGGTGGCGACCTCAAGAACATGATCAAGGTCGGCCCCGAGCAGGCCGAGGAGATCTACAACCACAGCGTCGAGATCAAGGCAGACCTGCGTCGTCTCGAAACTCTCGGCAAGCCGGTCGTCGCCGCCATCAACGGTGCGGCACTCGGCGGCGGTCTCGAGATCGCTCTCGCGACCCACCACCGCATCGCGGCAGACGTCAAGGGCGTCAAGATCGGCCTGCCCGAGGTCACCCTCGGCCTGCTGCCCGGCGGCGGCGGCGTCGTGCGCACCGTGCGGATGCTCGGCCTGCAGAACGCGCTCATGGGCGTCCTGCTCCAGGGGCAGCAGCGTGGACCCGTTCAGGCCAAGGAAGTCGGCCTCATCGACGAGGTCGTCGGCTCGGTAGAAGAACTGGTTCCGGCTGCGAAGGCATGGATCAAGGCCAACCCCGAAGGCGGCGTTCAGCCGTGGGATGTCAAGGGCTACAAGATCCCTGGCGGAACTCCGTCCACTCCGGCATTCGCTGCCAACCTTCCGGCGTTCCCCGCGAACCTGCGTAAGCAGCTCAAGGGCGCTCCGATGCCGGCTCCGCGCGCCATCATGGCCGCAGCCGTCGAAGGCTCGCAGGTCGACATCGACAACGCGCTGCTCATCGAGGCTCGCTACTTCACCTCGCTGGTGACCGGCCGCGTCGCGAAGAACATGATCCAGGCGTTCTTCTTCGACCTGCAGTCGATCAACGGCGGCGGTTCACGTCCGGCAGGCATCGAGAAGTCCACCATCAAGAAGGTCGGCGTCCTCGGCGCGGGCATGATGGGCGCGGGCATCGCGTACGTCTCCGCGAAGGCCGGCTTCGACGTCGTCCTCAAGGACGTCAGCATCGAGGCTGCCAACAAGGGCAAGGCGTACGCCGAAGGCATTGAGGCCAAGGCACTCTCGCGCGGCAAGACCACGCAGGAGAAGTCCGACGCACTCCTCGCCAAGATCACCCCGACGGCTGACCCGGCAGATTTCGCCGGCGTCGACTTCGTCATCGAAGCAGTCTTCGAGAGCCAGGAACTCAAGCACAAGGTGTTCCAGGAGATCGAGGACATCGTCGATCCCAAGGCACTGCTGGGCTCGAACACCTCGACGCTGCCCATCACGGGTCTCGCCACCGGCGTGAAGCGTCAGGAAGACTTCATCGGCATCCACTTCTTCTCGCCCGTCGACAAGATGCCGCTGGTGGAGATCATCCGCGGTGAGAAGACTTCCGACGAGACTCTGGCTCGCGTGTTCGACTACGTCCAGGCGATCCGCAAGACGCCGATCGTGGTCAACGACTCGCGTGGCTTCTTCACCTCGCGTGTCATCGGAACCTTCATCAACGAGGCCATCGGCATGCTCGCCGAGGGCGTCGAGCCCGCCACCATCGAGCAGGCCGGTATGCAGGCCGGTTACCCGGCTGCGCCGCTTCAGCTTTCGGATGAGCTCAACCTCACCCTCATGCAGAAGATCCGCAAGGAATCTGCCGACGCCGCCAAGGCCGAAGGCAAGGAACTGCCGGCAGATCCGGCCGGCGAGGTCATCAACACCCTCGTCGAGAAGTTCGATCGTAAGGGCAAGCTCGGTGGAGCCGGCTTCTACGATTACGCAGAGGGCAAGCGCACCGGCCTGTGGTCCGGACTCCGCGAGAACTTCAACTCCGGAACCTCCGACGCCCCGATCCAGGACCTCATCGACCGCATGCTGTTCATCGAGGCGATCGAGACGCAGAAGTGCTTCGACGAGAACGTCCTGATCACCACGGCGGACGCCAACATCGGCTCCATCATGGGCATCGGATTCCCGGCCTGGACCGGTGGCGTTCACCAGTTCATCGTCGGTTACGAGGGCGGCACGGCCGGCTTCGTCGCTCGCGCAAAGGAACTCGCTGCGCAGTACGGCCCGCGGTTCACCCCGCCGGCTTCGCTAGGGGCATAGCCCCCGTGCGCCTTTTTGGAAGTTACGGCTACCAAAAAGGCGCACAGGGGTTTATCCCCAGCTGGTGAGTTATCCACAGACGAACTCCGACAGCGAATTTCACGTCAGTCCTGTCGGAGTTCGGCCTGACGCTTGGTGCCATGACTACGTCTCATGGTGGAAGCGAGTTTCTCCGGATTCTCGATGCGCAATCCGGTCTGGTACGGCAACAGCAACTCTCGTCATTCGGATACAACCGAGGGATGCTGCGGAACTTTCTGGACCGCGGCGAATGGCAGCGCGTTCTACAAGGCGTGTATGCAGTGACCGCTGGCCCGCTCACCAGAGAAATGATCTTGAACGCCGCTTGGCTTTATGGTGGCCCGCAAGCGATTCTGAGCCACGACACTGCAGCTGAGGAATGGGGAATGCGTCGCATCGACGCAGACAAGCCAGTCCATGTCACCGTGCCCTACGGCAAGTCGGCTCGCTGTCAGTCCGCGACAATCCGCCGAGTTCCAGCGCGAACGTCGGGTGCACTTGTCAGAGTGGGTGGCGTGGTTCACCCCGGGGTAGTCGTCCACCGATCCCGAGCCCACCGATACATCGGCGTGCCGTCAGTCATACCTCGAACGTCGCGGGCGGATACCGCGATTGATCTTGCGACCGCCGAATCCACAGCGCGAAGCGCCTACGTTTCACTCATCACCACAGTGACAAATGCGCGAATTCCGTTGAACGATGTGCGCCGTCGGATTGACGAACGAACACCACATCGATTCAAGGGTGCGCTTTCCGATGCGGTACGACTCCTGGCAGACGGGGTGCAGTCAACGCTCGAATACCACTATGCGGTCGACGTGGAGCAGGCGCACGGGTTGCCGTCGGCCAGACGCCAGTCTCCGGTCCGCGTCGACGGCCGCACGCTGTACGAGGACTGCGATTACAGCGAAGTCAGTGTGCCGCTGATCGTGCGTCTCGACGGTCGGTGGGCGCATTCCATGGCTGAGGTGGCATTTCGTGATCGCCGCCGTGACAATGCGGCAGAGCTGGCAGGTCGTCCGCGGTTGGTCTACGGATTCGACGAGGTGGTGAAGACCCCGTGCCAGGTTGCGCACGAGGTGGAGACGGTCTTGCGGCGGGGAGGTTGGGTGAGGACGCAGTCGGGTGCCTGCGGCACCTGTGCGCCTTTTTGGTAGTGCCGACTACCAAAAAGGCGCACAGGGGCTTTGCCCCTAGGCCTTCCACCACGGGCGAAGCGGCACATGCGCCTCACCCTTGGGGCCGAGCTTCACGGCCAGAACCTGGTGCAGCTGAACGACATTGCGCTCGAACCCGAGTCGTGAGCCGGCCATGTACAGGCCCCAGACGCGGGCGGTTCCTTCGCCGACCTCGGCGACGCAGGCGTCCCAGTTGTCGACGAGATTCTGGCACCATCCGGCGAGCGTCAGTGCGTAGTGCTCGCGAAGGTTCTCTTCGTGACGCACCTCGAGGCCGACGTTCTGGATCTCGGAGATGATGCGACCCGAACCGGTGAGCTCCCCGTCGGGGAAGACGTACCGGTCGATGAATCCGCCTGCTTTGGCGCTGCTTCGGTTGTCCGGACGGGTGATGCAGTGGTTGAGCAGACGCCCACCCTCACGCAGCTTGCCCTTGAGGAACTCGAAGTACGCCGGGTAGTTTCCGACGCCGATGTGCTCGGTCAGGCCGATGGAGGACACTGCGTCGAATCCGGTCTCGGCCACGTCGCGGTAGTCGGAGAAACGGACCTGGGCGAGATCGGCGAGGCCCTCGTCCTCGATGGCCTTCTGTGCCCAATCCGCTTGCTCGCGTGAGAGAGTCACGCCGATCACCTTGACGCCGCGCCTGGCCGCGTAGCGGACCATCGAGCCCCAGCCACAGCCGATGTCGAGAAGTCGATCACCCTTCTGGAGTCCGAGCTTCTCGAACACCAGGCGGTACTTGTTCTCCTGGGCTTCTTCGAGCGTCTGTTCCGCATTGTCGTAAGCGGCACAGGTGTACGTCATGGACGGGCCGAGGACGTACTCGTAGAAGGTGTTGGAGACGTCGTAGTGGTGATGGATGACTTCGGCGTCACGAGTCTTGGAGTGACGCAGTCCTTCTGCGACGCGACGCCACCGAGGGAGATGTTCCTGGGGCGGCGGGGCGATGGGCCGCAACAGATCCCAGCCCAGGGAGCGCGTGATGCTGGCGAGCGTCAGTGCGGACGGGCGCTTGAGGTGGAGTTCGTCACCCATGATGCGCAGGATCTCGTACGGATCACCGGGGTGGACGCCCTCGGCTTCGAGATCGCCGGAGACGTACGCGCGGGCCATGCCGAGGTCACCGGGAGCTGTTGCGAGATAAGTGGTTCCGCGAGTCGACTTGAGGTGCAGTCCGTAGTCGGCATCTTCGGGGCCGGCGGTGCTGCCGTCGTACGCGGTGAATCGAAGCGGCAGCATGCCGTCGGAAAGCGTCTCGAGAATCTCGGCAATAGAGAGCTTGTCCTGGCTTTTGGAGTCTTTGAACGTGGTCATTTACGTTGCACCGCCTTAGAGAATAGATCCAATAAACGGGATTTCGGGTCGTAGCGTTCCTTGAGTCCGATGTACCGGTCGCCGCCGTAGTACAGCTCCTCGAAGTCTTCCTTCGAGTAGTAGGAGTCGGAGTAGAGCGATTTGTGTCCGTCGAAATCGCTGACCTTTTCTTCGATCAGTCGATTTGCTGCCCCCTCGCGCTCACCGGGAACGATCGGCACCGAAGACCAGAAGCCGATGTTGACGTAGGTGCGCTTGGGTTCGAGGGGGTAGAGGGGCCACGGCCGTGATGCAGAAGCGGCGGCAGGGCTTGGCTCGCGAAGACGCAACGGGCACAACCACAGTGGTTCGATCGGGATTTCCTCGAGGAACCACGAGACGAAGTCCGCGGTTCGTTCGATGGGTACCTCGACGTCCTGGACGACGCGTTCGCGCGGGGGCTTGCCCTTGCGCTTTTCGAGGCGATCTCCGATGTCGTACTTGTGGTCGAGGGCGATCAGCTTCCAGTAGAAGCTGCTGCGCAGGTACTGCTTGGGCCAGAAGCGCCGGATCTTCGGGTTCTGTGCACCGAAAGCTCGTGAGCACCAGAACCAGTCGGTGTCCCAGCGCCACAGGTAGTCGCGAATGGTCAAGCGATCCGTCTTGGGCTGGGTGAGTGACGAATGCTGGATCGACCGGTAGAAGATGTCCTGGTCGGTGTAATCGCTGACCGGGCCTTCCTCGTCGGTTTGCGCGCCGAGTGTGAGGTAGCTCTCGGAATCGGTGAAGACCACCCCGTCGAGATAGTCGACGGCGATCCCGTCGTACTCGCGCTCGGTGACGATGCGATCCATCGTTTCTTCGAGTTTCTTCAACGAATCGAAGCGCACGTGGCGCAAGGCGACGTACTTCTTGACGGGTTCGAGTGCGATCTTCAATCGCGTCGAATAGCCAAGGGTGCCGTAGGAATTGGGGAAACCGAAGAACAGTTCGGCGTGTTCGCCGTCCGGTGTTGCGGTGATGATCTCGCCGCTTCCGGTCAGTACGTCGATTTCGAGTACCGACTCGTGCGGCAGGCCGTTGCGGAACGAGGTGGACTCGATGCCCAGGCCGGTCACCGCACCGCCCAGGGTGATGGTCTTGAGTTGAGGCACGACCAGGGGCGCCAGCCCGTAGGGCAGCGTCGCGTCGACGAGGTCCTCATACGTGCACATGCCGGCGACGTCGGCTGTGCGCGCCTGCGCATCGACGGCGATGACACCTGCCAGACCGCTGACGTCGAGGCCGGGGGCCGACGTCTTGGCGCGAGCGCGGAACAGATTGGATGTCTTCTTTGCCAGGCGTACAGAAGCATCGGCGGGAATGGCGCGGTATGACGCGAGTAGGCGTTCGACGCCTTCTCTGTGCTGCTCGAACCCCATTTCACGCGCAGCATCGGAACCCGGGCCTTGCTTTGTCCGGATTCGATCTAACTTCTGAACTACCCCATTGAACGAGAGAGTCACACCCTGACGCTATCGGTAGTTGCGTGTGCAAGCTATCCGGAGGGGTATTAATGCCCGAATTTGATCGAGTTGTTGCAATCGAACTCGGTAAATGCTCCGAGTGGTGAACCAGCTCACACGGAATGGGTAGATGGTCGAGATACCCGGGCGCAGCAGGCAGTATGGAAAGGAATATCTGCGCAGTTCGAGGTGCGGATTCGGGTAGTCATTCGCGGTATCGAGCCGCGTTGGTCGAGCAAGGAGACGTAGGGCATATGGGTCAGGTCAATGCAATGAGTTCGACAGTCGTCACAGCAGCACCCGACAAGGTGCTCGCGGCGCTCTCGGACTACGAGACGGTTCGCCCGCGAATCCTGTCCGAGCAGTACCTCGACTACAAGGTCGTCGAAGGTGGCCAGGGTGACGGAACCGTCGCGCAGTGGACGCTCAAGGCGACGGAAAAGCGCTCGCGCAACGTCAAGGCGACAGTGACGGTCGACGGCAACGTCATCACCGAGAAGGACGCGAACTCCAGCCTCGTCACCACCTGGACCGTTGCCCCCAACGGCACCGGAACGACGGTGACGACGCTCACCCAGTGGCAGGGTGCCACCGGTATCGGCGGCTTCTTCGAGCGCACGTTCGCTCCGAAGGGTCTGCAGCGCATCCAGGCCCAGGTCCTGGACAACCTCAAGCGCGAACTCGTCTAACCGATCCTGCATCACCGAGATGGCGTCGTACCTTCACCGGTACGGCGCCTTCTTTCACGGGCCGGTAATGATCCGTCCGAATTCGGTGAGTGCGGGGTTTCCGCTTTCCCAGTAATCGCTGTGAACTCCGAACCCAGGCTCCCCGGGAGATCCGGTGAATACCTGCGCGCCGAATTCCGGATCCGACGGGTCGAACCCGTGGACTCCGAGGATCTTGGGGATCAATTGGACCGGATCCCAGAAGGCCGTCGTCGAATGAACATGGCGAGCCATCTCGGCCGAGTCGACGCCGTCCAGGCTCAGTTCGTTCACGCGCTCGGCATCGACGCCGGGGCTTGCGACAAAAACCAGTTCGTCGACGTCGAGGGAAGCGCCACGGGTAGTCGCAGCACCGATGACGGTGCTGCCGTAGGAATGACCGATCACGACGTTGTGCGAAGGCGGACCGTCATGCGAGGTTCGTAACCCGTCCTGGAAGCTGTCGAGCCTCGGCGCTGCGGAGGTGGCGTACCGATCCGAGGCTGCGTCGGGAATGCCTGGGGGAGCGTCGTATCCGGACCACAGGATCACTGATGTGGCTTCCGTTGGCGCCGCCCTGACCGCCGCGTCGTACATGGCCTTGGTTCGTTGCAGGTCTCCGCCGACGCCCGACAGCCCGGAGCCGGTTCCGGGAACCAGTGTTGCGACGTTGCCGGCGGCATCGGGATTACCGACTGCCACGACGGCATGCCCATCCGTGACCGAGAGAAGGAACGTGTCCGGTCGAAGTTCGCCGCGCACGGCCGTGTATCCGGCAGCTACCGTTCGATCCGGTAACTGCTCGAGCGCAGAGAGGTACCGCCGGTTGTAGTAGTCCCGGTCCAGAGCGGGAAGGCCGTCCCGGCTACCGATGGACGGATCCCACCTCGCCAACGCGTCTTTCTCGTTGGGCGTGAGCGATTCCCAGAGTCGGTGTAGCTCCGTGGGTGTCCCGGGGAGTGTCGACCTCCCGTCGAGGATGTCGACGACAGTGCGGTCGAGGCGATCAGGCTGATTGCCAAGGAGTGATCCGATCTCTCGGAATGCCGCACGCAGAGCAGTCGCGGCCCGGTTGTCTTCGTCGTCGAGTGCCGTCAATGCAGTGGAGATCTTCTGCTGAAAAACCTGTGCAGCCGTGGCGTTTTCGGAATCTTGCATGGCGTCGGCCAGATTCCATGGCTGCTTCGTCTCAGGTGCCGATACCGCTCCACTGTCTGACACCGTCAAGCCGTGTTCGAGAGTCGCCTCCTCGACCAGGTCCAGAACTGATTTTCGCGCCGCACCGATCGTATTGGCCGCTCCGCCATACAGATCCGCAACTACGCGAACCGCAACCGACAGCCGCGACGAGGAAAGCGAGATACCCGACCACTGCACTGCCGCCGCGCTCGACGCTTGTCCCTGCCAGAATTCGCGGACGGCGTCGATGCTGCGTCCGGCGTCATTGCCGAGGACTTCGATCTGCCGGTCGATGTCGATCAATTCTGAAGCGCTTGTGCGCAATTTCTCCGGTGACCACGTTCGAAGCTGAGAGACGGTGGGCTGCATCAGTAGGCTCCGCGCAGTTCGGACACCACTTCGCCCTCGGCAGCGTCGTACAGACGTGCTGCGGCAGCGGTTCCCGACGCCATGAGTCCCAACTGCGTAGCCAGGTGCCGGTACGCGTCGGCGATGACGCCTGCATTCCCAGTCGACACAGCCGTGACAGCGGACGAATTCAGGGCCGCCGCGGCTTCGAAAATCGGTCCGGCGGAATCGATCCCCGAGATCTGATCCGCAATTCGAGACAGATCAGCTGAAAGTTGCTGCAGAGCAGCGAAATCTACCTGAAGTATCGGCCCCATGGCAGAACCGTATCCAGGTGAGCGGGCTACCTCGGCGGTGCCGACATACCTGTGGACAAGTGGAATTTCTCCACAGAAGACAGGTCAGGGGGTTGTGAGGAAGGCGGTGACTCCGCTGGTGACGGCGGACGCATATTCCTGCTGACCGTCCGGGCTTGTCATGCGCGCTGCCTCGTCGGCATTTCGCATGTTGCCGAGTTCGACCAGAATCGACGGCCGCTGCGACAGATTGAGTCCCGTCAGATCGGCGCGTGGTGCCAGCCCGTCGTCACCGATGTAGGTCGACGGGGTGAGTCCGGCTGTGACGAGTGAGTCGCGCATGGTCTCGGCAAAGGTGACGGACGGGCCGGCCTGCACCGCGTTCAGCGGGGGCGCGGAGTAGCAGACGTGGAAGCCCTCGGCTCCGGCTGCTGCGCCGTCCGCGTGAATGCTCACCACTACGTCGGCGCCGGAGGAATTGGCAGCTTCGGCGCGTGCGTCGACGCAAGATCCGACGCTGATGTCGTCCGGTCGACTCAGGACCACTGTGGCGCCTTGGCCTTCGAGTTCGCTCTTGACCAGGCTCGCGACTTCCCAGTTGAAGGTGTGCTCGGGGAACCCGGCATCGGTGTTGGTGCCGGTGGTCTGGCAGTTCTTGGTGCCGCCGCGGCCCGTGGGGACCTGGGTGTTGATGCTGTCGTCGTTCGCCCCGCTGTGCCCGGGATCGAGGAAGACGACCTTGCCGGTGAGCGCAGCGGGGACGTCAGCGGCGACAGTGCTCAGCGGAGACACCTCGACCGAAGTCGTGGCCTCGGCAGTCTCGGTCGGAATCGTGCACGCAGCGCTCAGAAGCCCGGCCCCGACCACGGCGATCAGGGCAGTGGAGCGGAACACACGTGATGCCATGTTTGACCCTCTTGACGGTTTTACGGTGTCTGACTGGTTCCGGCGCACCCGCTCACGGTAGCGCGCACCGACTACGCTGGTGGGGATAACTCTGTAGAAAGGACCGCTCGTGCAACCAGGTGGAGCACCCGACATGTCTGCTCTGTTGGCTCAGGCTCAGCAGATGCAGCAGCAATTGATGGCGGCGCAGCAGGAAATGGCTCAGGCCGAAGTGACCGGTCAGGCCGGTGGCGGACTGGTTGTCGCCACTGTCAAGGGCACCGGCGAGGTTGTCGGTCTGCAGATCGATCCCAAGGTCGTCGACCCCGAAGATGTCGAGACGCTGCAGGATCTGGTGATCGGCGCGATCGAGGACGCTTCGCGCAAGGCACAGGAAGTCGCTGCTGAGAAGCTCGGCCCGTTGGCCGGCGGACTCGGCGGAGGCCTTCCCGGTCTCCCCGGCTTCTAGAAACGAGAACGCGTGTACGAAGGTCCGGTTCAGGATCTGATCGACGAACTCGGGAAGCTTCCCGGAGTCGGGCCGAAGAGCGCTCAACGCATCGCTTTTCACCTGCTCTCCGTGGAGCCTCCCGAGATCGACCGTTTGAAAAATGCATTGCAGCGCATCCGTGACGGCGTTCAGTTCTGCACGGTGTGCGGAACTGTCTCCGATCAGGAGAAGTGCCGCATCTGCGCCGACGCACGTCGCGATCGCACGGTGATCTGCGTCGTGGAGGAACCGAAGGACGTCCAGGCCGTCGAGCGCACCCGTGAGTTCAAGGGTCGCTATCACGTGCTCGGCGGTGCGCTCAATCCGCTCTCGGGGATCGGGCCTGACCAGTTGCGTATCCGGGAGTTGTTGGCTCGCATCGCAAATCAGGAGGACGGCGTCGACGTGTCCGAGGTCATCATCGCCACCGACCCCAACACGGAGGGTGAGGCGACAGCTACCTATCTCGTTCGCATGATGCGAGACATTCCGGGGCTGACGGTGTCTCGGTTGGCTTCGGGTCTTCCGATGGGTGGCGATCTCGAATTCGCAGACGAGTTGACGCTGGGTCGGGCATTGTCCGGCCGTCGTGAATTGTCGCGGAACGCTTGATGAGCGGCACGGAGCAAGGTCAGCAGGTGCGTCGTACGTCCGAGCAGACGCGTGCGCAGATCATCGCGTCGGCCGGGAAAGCATTCGCGACTCGGCCGTACCGCGAAATCACGCTCAAGGACATCGCCGAAGACGCAGGCGTCAGCGCGCCTCTGATCATCAAGTACTTCGGTTCCAAAGAGCAGTTGTACGACGAGTTGGTCGACTTCCGGGCAGCGGCGGTCACGGTCTTCGATGCCCCGAACGACTCGCTCGGCGAGCGCATGGTCTCGCTGTTCACCAAGCCGTTGGAGTCGTACAAGCCGCTGTCCATGAGCTTGTTGTTCATGAGCGGCGTCAGTGAAGAGAGCAACCGCAAGCTGCGCGAGAACTATTCGACGCAGATGATCGACACCCTCGCAGCTCGCCTGTCCGGCCCCGACGCGAGATTGCGCGCGGAACTGGCGATGTCGATGGTGGTCGGAGTGGCGATCATGCGCCGACGGATGATGGCCGGCCATGCCACCGGCACCCAGGACGAGGTGGTTGCGCTGTACGCACCGCTGGTGCAAAAGCTGCTCGACGGGTGAGCGGCGTCACAATTCTTGCTAGGTAAATATCCGTTCACCTAATGTAGGTGAACGGATATTTACCTAGTGAGAACAGGCGGTGTGGGGTGACGACGCTCGACCGTCCGCCGGGCACGCCTGCAGTCACCACCTCCGACGCGGGACTCGCGCAGCCGCGCTCCCGCTTCCTGTTCCCCATCGTTGTCGCCGCCGCAGTGTTCCAGGCTGTTCTGCAGACGGTCATCGTTCCACTGTTGCCGGAGTTGCCGCACTTCACCGGCGCTGGACGCACGGCCGTGTCCTGGCTGGTGACCGTCACGCTGCTGGTCGGCGCTGTCGTCACTCCCATCTTCGGTCGACTCGCCGACATGTTCGGCAAGAAGAAGATGCTTCTGGTTGCTTTCTCGATGATGACTCTCGGCTCGATGTTGTGTGCGCTGTCGTCGGACATCGCTGTACTCATCTTCGCGAGAGCGTTGCAGGGGGCCGGGTCGGCAGTCATCCCCATCGGAATCTCCATGCTGCGAGACGAATTGCCACGGAACAAGGTCAACGGCGCAGTGGCCATGATGAGTTCGACGCTCGGTGTCGGAACCGCTTTGGGCATACCGTTTTCCGCGATGATCGCGCAGTACTCGAATTGGCACGTCCTGTTCTGGGTAACCACCGCCATCGGGCTGTCCGTGACTCTTGCTGCGGTGCTGTTCATTCGAGAGTCCGAGCCGAATCCGTCGGGAAGATTCGACGGCGTCGGGGCGGTTGGTCTGAGCGCCGCGATGATTGCTCTGCTTGTGCCGATCACTCAGGGGTCGAGTTGGGGGTGGACCAGTGGAGCGGTGATCTCCATGCTGGCCGCGTCGGCGGTGCTGTTCACGCTCTGGGTAATTCAACAGCGGCGCAACGTCAATCCGCTGGTCGACGTCCGTGCTCTCGTGAAACGTGCAGTGTTGATCCCGCATCTGGCGGCTCTGCTGGTCGGGTTCGCGTTTTTCGGGAACACGCTGATCACGACACAACTGCTGCAGGGGATGAAGGGGCCGGGTGCCGGGTACGGCCTGTCGATCATCGCGGCAGCGCTCTGCCAGATTCCGGCGAGTATCGCGATGGTGCTGTTCTCACCGGTTGCGGTGCGTATCACCGACCGCTTCGGTTCACGGACCGCGATGTTGACCGGTGCCGTGTTCCTCGCCGGCGGGTACGGGATTCACGCCGTTGCCGGTAAGCCGCTGTGGGGAGTGGTTGCAGCACTGGGTATCACAGCGGTCGGGACTGCCATCGTGTACAGCACGCTCTCGCTGCTGATTCTGGTTGCCGTACCTCGTCAGCGACTGGCGGCTGCCAACGGGGTGAACTCACTTCTGCGGACGTCCGGAAGCACGATCTGCAGTGCGACGGTGGCAACCATTCTCGCTGCATTCGTGATCAGCGGTTCGGAACATTCCACGTCGTGGACCGGATTCTCCGTCGCCTACCTGGTGTGCGCGGGCTGCGCGGTGGTCGTGTTCGCGGTGTCGATCCTGTTGCCGCAGGGACGAACCCCGAAACATCTGGATTTGCCGGATCTGGTCAGGCGACCCTGAATCCCGAGAGGAAGAGCGTGATCATCAGATCCGCGAACTCGTCGGTGGTGTACTTCTGGCGATCCGGCCAATGCGTTGTCGACCACAAGGTGTCTCGTACCGATCGATAGAAAATTTCCGGTGCCACGTCTTTGCGGAAGATTCCCTGATCGACGCCTTCGGCAATCGCTTTCATCCAATGCTCGCGGACTTGGCGGGAAGGCCCGTCGACGGATTGCAGGAGATCGTTGTCGCGAAGATAAGCCCGATCGTTCTGGTAGATCGCCGTCGGGTGCGGGTGTAGTTCGATGACGACCAGCGTCTCGCGGATCAAGCCGCGCAGGACTTCCTCGGGGTCGTTTGCCGTCTTCTCCACCTGATCGAAGCGGAGCTGAATGTCGGTGATGAAGCCGCGCATGAGCTCGGCAACTATCGCATTCTTCGACTTGAAGTAGTGGTAGAGGCTGCCCGAGAACACACCGGCGGCGTCGCCGATCTCGCGAACGGTCGTGGTGGCGACACCCTTCCTGGCAAACAGCTCGGCTGAGCTCTCCAGGATCTTCTCCCGACGATCTGGTGATGCCACTGAAATCTCCACTGGTTGTCGGTCCTGCTCAGGGCAGGGTTTCGGGGGTGCCGGGCTGCCGGCGTCGAACGTAGCGCAATCCTGCCCGATAGCTCCGGCTCGAACCAATTCGTCGGTGAGATCGCGTGTTTCCACTTCCGGATTCCTATGCTAGCTTCAAAATCAAGCGCTTGCTCAACTTTCGTTCACGGAGGATTTCAGTGCAGAGCCTGCAGACGCAGTTTCCGAATTTCATCGGCGCAGAGGCCGAACCACCCCGCGTCGCCCGCTACGCCGTCAACGAGGCGATGATCCGCAACTGGGTCGAGGCGCACGACGACCGCAACCCGATCTACGTCGACGCAGAGGCCGCCCGCAGTACCGGCCGTCGAGACGTCGTCTGTCCGCCCGCCATGATTTCGACCTGGGTGATGGCGGGCTACCGCCGCTATCGGCAGGTCCAACAACTTCGCGCCGACGGAGCCTCCGAGGATTTCGCCTATTCACGACTACTCGGGCTGTTGGACGAGGCCGGCTACACGTCCGTAGTCGCGACCAACGTCGAGCAGGAGTATTTCGCGGAGTTGAGTCCCGGAGACCACGTCACCGCGCATTTCACCATCGAAGCGATCTCACCGTTCAAACAGACGGCTCTCGGTCACGGGTGCTTCATCACCCTGTTCAAGAAGTACGTGGACCAGGACGGAAAGACGCTGGTCGAGGAGCGATTTCGATTGCTCAGATTCAAACCAGATGCCCAGACAGATACCAAGCCCGAAGCCCAGGAGGTAATCGCATGAGCGAGACTGGCTCCCGCAACACCGCGGTGCCGAGACTCACCGTCACCGATGACAACGATTTCTTCTTCTCCGCGGCCAAAGAGGGTCGCCTCGAAATCCAACGGTGTGCGGATTGCAAGACACTGCGCCACCCGCCAGCGCCCGCCTGCCCGGAATGCCGCTCGTTCAGTTGGGACACAGTCGAATCCACGCGTCGATGCACGTTGCACAGCTTCACAGTCATCCATCACCCGAAGGATCCTGCCTTCGAGTACCCGCTCGCCGTCGGACTCGTCGATCTCGAAGAAGGCACGCGACTGGTTGCCGACATCGCGGGGATCGATCACGAGGAACTCGAATTCGGCATGGAACTCGAAGTGGCGTTCTCCGAGCACGCTCACGGCGAGATGCTGCCGCAACTGAGGCGACGGGGATCGGTGCAATGACGAAACTGATTGACTGCGAGGTGGGTTCGGTCCTCCCCAGCCTCGAATTGCCGTTGGATCGAACGCTGATCGTCGCCACTGCGATCTCTTCTCAGGATTTCGAGGACGTGCATCACGATCCGGGCAAGGCCCAGGATCGCGGAACTCCCGACATCTTCATGAGCATCAACACCACCAACGGGCTCATCGACCGCTACATCACCGACTGGTCCGGCCCGGGATCGCGGATCGTCAAAACATCACTACGGCTTGGTGTTCCGAACTTCCCCGGAGACACAATGACATTCACCGGCAAGGTCACCGCCGCAGACGGTCGGGCGCTCACCGTGACAGTTCTCGGGCAGAACGCGCGCGGAACACACGTGACGGCCGACGTGACTCTCGAACCGGTGGAAAGGGTAATCGCATGACACGAGGATTTTCGAGGCAAGCCGCCATCGCCGGGATCGGCGCCACCGAGTTCTCCAAGAACTCCGGCCGCAGTGAATGGCAGTTGGCGTGCGAATCCGTGATCGCCGCGCTCGACGACGCTCACATCGAGGCAGAAGAGGTGAACGGATTTGCGCTGTTCACCATGGAGAACAACCCCGAGATTGCGGTCGCACGCGCCCTCGGGATCCCGGAACTGACGTTCTTCAGTCGTATTCCACACGGTGGCGGCGGTGCCTGCGCACCGGTTCAACAAGCAGCGCTTGCCGTCGCCAGTGGTGTCGCAGACGTTGTGGTCGTCTACCGTGCCTTCAACGAAAGATCAGGTCACCGATTCGGCGCCGGCCCGCCACCTTTTGCGTACAACGCGTCGACGGACCAGGAGTATCGGAACTGGATCAACCCGTACGGGCTTCTGACCCCGGCGCAGCAGGAAGCCTTCCTCGCCAAGCTGTACATGCACAAGTACGGGGCAACAAGCGCCGACTTCGGCCAGATCTCGGTCCTCTCACGCAAGCATGCGGCGAACAACCCCAAGGCCTGGTTCTACGAACGCCCGATCACTATCGAGGACCATCAGAACTCGCGCATGATCGCTGACCCCATCCGTCTGCTCGACTGCTGCCAGGAAAGTGACGGCGGACAGGCGCTGGTGATCGTCAGTGCGGAGCGCGCCCGCGACCTGCCGCACAAACCTGCGGTCATCAGTGGCGCTGCGCAAGGTGTAGGTCCGCAACAGATTTCGATGAGCAGCTACTACCGAGACGACATCGACAGCATGCCGGAAGTCGAACTCGTGGCGCGCCAACTGTGGGACCAGGCCGGTATCGGGCCGGACGACATCGATGCCGCAATTCTCTACGACGCTTTCACCCCGATGGTTCTGCTTCAACTCGAGGAGTACGGATTCTGCGGTCGGGGCGAGGCAAAAGACTTCATCTCCGACGGCAATCTCGAGCTGGACGGTCGCCTGCCGATCAACACCCACGGCGGTCAACTCGGTGAGGGATACATCCACGGCGTCAACGGTATTGCCGAAGGTGTTCGCCTGATCCGCGGCACCTCCACCAATCAACCGACCAAAACTCTGGACAACGTGCTCGTGACCGGCGGCTCTCCCGTCCCGCACAGTGCGCTCGTCCTCTCGGCAGATCGCTGAATCTGCCGCCTATTCGAGAAAGCAGGAACAAGATGAGCGAGCGGATCACCTACGCCAGGGCCACCCACGGTGAGGAAGAAATACAGGCTGTTGTCGACGTCTTGCGCAGCGGGCATCAAGGATTGCGCATCGGCAAGAACGTCTTCGAGATGGAAGAACGTATCGCGGCCTTGGCCGGCAAGAAGTTCGGCGTCATGTGCAACTCGGGATCCTCGGGTTTGTACTTGGCAGTCGAGCTGCTCGGACTGCCTGCGGGAAGCGAGATCATCACGTCGCCGCTGACGTTCTCCACCGATATCGCACCGATCGTGCGTGCCGGTCTGGTGCCGGTGTTCGTGGACGTGGAACCCAACACGTTCAACGTCGACGTCACCAAGATCGAGGCAATGGTCACCGAAAAGACCGGTGCCATCCTGATGCCGAACCTGGCCGGCAACTGCCCAGACTGGGACGTCATCCGTGATATCGCTGATCGCCATGGACTCAAGGTGATCGAGGATTCGTGTGACGCGATCGGCGCCACGCTCCGCGGTACTCCCACCGGGTCTCGGGCGGACATCGTCGTCACCAGTTTCTCGATGGCACACATCATCACGTGCGCGGGAACCGGTGGAATGGTGTGCGTCGACGACGAAGCCAGCCGTGACAAGGCTTTGCTGCTTCGCCGCTGGGGCCGTCGTAGCGAGCCGAACCTGTTCGGCAGTACCAAGTCCGGCCGAGTCTTCCGTGAAGAACTCGACGGCGTCGACTACGACAACGACTTCATCTTCGAGCTCATGTCGTGGAACTTCGAGCCCTCCGAACTCGGCGCAGCTTACGGCGTCGTGCAGCTCGACAAGCTGGAACAGAACTACAAGACGCGTAAGGCAACATTTGCGGCCTTCACGGCGGCATACGGCGCCCATCCTGAATTCTTCACGACGCCGGTAGAACTCGACGGTCTCAACACGGCGTGGCTGTGTTACCCGGTGATGATCAACGAGAACGCCCCCTTCACGCGCAGCGACCTGCAGGAAGCCATCGAGGCCGACGGCATCGACACCCGAACCGTGTGGAGCGGCAACGTCACTCGTCACCCCATGATGAACAACATCGAATTTCGCCAGCCGGCCGAAGGTTTGCCGGAAGCGGACGCAGTTTTTGCCCGCGGCATGACACTCGGCATGAGCCACGGTTTGCGTGACGACGAAGTTGCTCGGATTGCGGAGAGCATCAATCGCTTCGCCGCGAAGTGGAAGTAGCATGACCGATCGCTTCGAAGGACGCCGAGCGCTTGTCACCGGTTCCAGCCGCGGAATCGGTGC
The DNA here is from genome assembly GCF_001682295.1 of Rhodococcus sp. 008. Classification (NCBI taxonomy): domain Bacteria; kingdom Bacillati; phylum Actinomycetota; class Actinomycetes; order Mycobacteriales; family Nocardiaceae; genus Rhodococcus; species Rhodococcus sp. 008. The sequence goes on from NZ_CP012749.1 coordinate 2,715,177, forward strand.
AGGCGTCGCAGAGAGGCTGGCAGCGGAAGGTGCTGACGTCGCTCTCGTGGCCCGGACGCTCGGTGCACACGCAACCCTGCCGGGCAGTCTCGAAGAGACTGCGGCTCGAATTGCCAAGTACGGAAACAAAGTCGAGATAGTTGTCGCAGATCTGACGGACGAGCAGCAGCGCGACACCGTTGTGCCGCTGGCGATCGAGAAGCTTGGCGGGACTATAGACATCCTGGTGAACAACGCGGCAGCGGCGATCTATCAGCCGCTCTCGGATTACCCACTGCGGCGGCGACGGTTGATGTTCGAGGCAAATGTCCATGCACCGCTCGATCTGATGCAAGCCGTGGTGCCGGGGATGGTGGCAAACGGATACGGCTGGATCGTGAACGTGTCCAGTGGCACCGTCAAACCGTGGCATGGCCCGCCGTTCACGTGGGTCGAACCGGGAACTGCCATGACCGTGTACGGCGCGTCCAAAGCAGCGCTCAACAGGATGAGCAACGGCATGGGCGTGGAACTCTACGGCCAGGGGGTTCGCGTCAACACGGTTCAACCGCGGGCAGCGGTGCTCAGTGAGGGCGCCAGGGTCCTGGTCGGTGAGACTATCCGGCCGGATCAGGTCGAATCTATGGAAGAAATGGTGGAAGCGGTCACAGCGCTGTGTGATTGCGACACCGAGTTCACCGCGCGCTCGAGCGTCAGCTTGGACCTGATCGACGAGTGGTCCCTTACCGTGCGTGGTCTGGACGGAACGGCATTACCGGAGAACCCGGCATTACGAACCGAGGAGTTGGCATGAAGCCCGTCATCGTGGACGCAGCACGAACGCCGTTCGGCAAGCGTGAGGGTTGGCTGTCCGGAGTCCACGCGGCGGAACTGTTGGGTTATGCGCAGAGGGGCGTGCTGGATCGGGTGGGCGTGGATCCTGACGCGGTCGACCAGGTCATCGGCGGCTGTGTGACGCCTCTCGGTGAGCAGTTCGGAAACATCGTGCGTACGTCCTGGATGCATGCGGGCCTTCCGTTGAAAGCGGGCTGCACCACGATCGACGCGCAGTGCGGAACCGCGCAGCAATCGGTGCAGTTGATTGCCGGGCAGATTGCCATCGGTGCAGTCGACGTGGGTGTGGCGTGCGGTGTGGAACTGATGTCGCGGGCACCACTCACCTACAAGGTGGGTACCGGCCTCGGAACACCACGTCCGGAGTCGTGGTCACTCGATACCGTCGATCAGTACACCGCGGCCGATCGGATTGCTGTCAAGCGCGGTTTCGGCCGCGAGGATCTCGACTCCTTCGGGCTGCGCTCGCAGCAGCGAGCCGCAGCAGCATGGGAGGCAGGACGCTTCGACTCGCACATCATCGATGTGGTCGCCCCGGGCTCTGACGCTCCGGTCCATCGGGATCAGGGTCTGCGCGAATCGAGTCTCGAAGGACTCGCGAAACTGCGGACCGTTCAAGAGGGCGGATTGCACACCGCTGGAACGTCTTCGCAGGTCTCGGACGGTGCGAGTGCCGCTCTGCTGATGTCCGAGGATCGAGCCAGGATGCTCGGCGTGCGGCCGCGGGCAAAGATATTGGCGCAGTGCGTCATCGGCGGAGACATCGAGTTCATGCTCGACGGCCCCGTGGACGCGGCAAACATCGTGCTCGGACGCACCGGTCTGACGATCGACGACATCGACCTGTTCGAGGTCAACGAGGCATTTGCTTCGGTACCGATGTCGTTCGCGCAGGTTCACGGCGTCGATCCCGAATTGCTGAACGTCAACGGTGGTGCGATCGCACTGGGCCACCCGGCCGGTGCAACCGGAATCAGACTGTTGGCCAATGTCATCGACGAACTGGAGCGCCGGGACAAGTCCATCGCACTGATCGCGATCTGCGCGTCCGCCGCAACCACCTGCCTGATTCTCGAACGCATCTGACAAGAACCGAAGATTGAGGAACCTGCCATGGCACTGCCCCTGCTCGAAGATCACCGTGACCTGGCGGAAGCGGTAGCCGCATTCGCGAACCGCTTCGGTGGAATCGCCGACACGCGCAGCAACGTCAAGCGGTACGCCGCCGGTGATCGGCCGGACTCGTGGGATGGATTGGTCCGTCAGGGACTGCACGCAGTGCACCTGCCGGAGCAGTACGGCGGTGACGGGGCAGGTCTTGCCGAACTGGCGGTGGTAGTCGAGCAATTGGGTGATGCGCTTTACCCGGGACCGTACGTTCCGACGGTCATCGCCAGTGGGATCCTCGCAAAAGCTGCCGGCCCGGCTGCGGAATCAATGCTGACCGAATTGGCTGCCGGTGCAACCGGAGCAGTCTGCACCGGCGTGGGATTGCGCGCGGCTCGCAGCGATGCAGGGTGGACCGTGAGCGGTTCTGCCGACCCGGCTCTAGGTCTGCCCGGAGCCGATGTCGTTCTCGTGCAAGCGAACAGCGACGACGGCGAGTTGTGGTTCCGGCTCGAGCAGTCGTCTTCCGCTGCGGTGGAGGTCGAAGACGGAGTGGATCTGACACGCTCGATCGGGACGCTGACGTTGACCGATCACAAGGTCGACGCTGGGCTGATCGTCGAGGGTCTCCAGGCGCACCGAGTCGAACTGATCGTCAACACGGTGTTGGCTGCGGAGGCGAGCGGTATCGCCGGGTGGGCGCTACGCACCGCGGTCGACTACGTGAAGTCCCGGAAGCAGTTCGGCCGTCCGGTCGGAAGCTTCCAGGCAGTTCAGCACAAGGCGGCCATGATGCTGGTCCGCTCCGAGATTGCCTGTGCCGCAGCGTGGGACGCCGCTCGGTCCGAAGAGCACGACGAGGATCAGCACAGACTTGTCTCGGCTCAAGCTGCGTTGGCCGCTTTGCCCGTCGGCATCGAGAACGCCCTCGAATGTGTCACGTTGCTCGGCGGAATCGGATTCACCTGGGAGCATGACGCGCATCTGTACTGGCGCCGGGCAATCAGTATCGCTGCGGTGGCGGGTTCCGAGGTGAAGTGGGCACACACGTTGGGAGACCGGTCTGCCGATTCGGAACGGGATTTCTCCTTTGTCGACCCGGACATGCTGCCTGAACTACGAGAGCAGGTTCGCAGGGTTCTGGACGAGGTTGCGCTGCTGCCCGACGACGGAACCACCAGCGCCAGTTGGGCGCCGGCCAAGGGGAGCGCTCGACGCGCCCGATTTGCCGACGCCAAACTGGTTGCCCCGCACTATCGGGCGCCGTACGGGCTGGGAGCAGGACCGAGAGAACAGGCCGTCATCGCACACGAATTCGCGATGCGAGGTTGGGCTCAACCGTCCACGGTGATCGGGGAATGGGTGCTGCCCACGATTCTCGAACACGGCAACGCCGAGCAGCAGGACAGGTTCGTCGAGCCTTCGCTGCGCGCCGACATCATCTGGTGCCAGCTGTTCAGTGAGCCGGACGCGGGATCAGACCTGGCCGGTCTGAGCACGAAAGCGCGCAAGGTCGACGGTGGCTGGGTCCTGTCGGGTCAGAAAGTGTGGAACTCGGGCGCGCACGAGGCCGATTGGGGAGTATGCCTGGCGCGTTCGGACGCCGACGCTCCGAAACATCGTGGGCTGTCGTACTTCCTGGTCGACATGACCTCGAAAGGCATCGACGTACGTCCGCTGAAACAAGCCACCGGTAAGTCGGAGTTCAACGAGGTATTCCTCGACGACGTCTTCGTCCCGGACGACTGCCTGGTGGCGGAGCCGGGGCAAGGGTGGAAGCTTGCTGCGACAACGCTGTCCAACGAACGCCTGAGTATGGGCAGCACGCTGCACCACGGTTCGAGTCGGCTGTTCCGTCAGGTTATTGCCGACGCGAGCCACGACTGCCCTCGCGAAGACGCAGTGGAGGGCCTCGGCCGCAGTATCTCTCGTGAGTTGGCACTGTCCGCGATGAATCTACGCGGGGTGTCGGCGCGACTGGCGGGTCAGGAACCGGGCTCCGAGATCAGCGTGTCGAAGGTGTACAACGCCCTGGCGCAGCGTGAGGGCTCGCGGGATCTGTTGCGACTGCTCGGTCCTCGTGCCGCCGTTGTCGACCCGTCGGCGAATTACGCGATAGACCACATCGGACTTCCCTCGATTCTGTTCGGCGGCGGAACCGTCGAAATTCAACTCAACGTCATCGCGCAGCGCGTACTCGGCCTGCCGCGTTCGTAGATCTTAGGAGTTTCACCATGTACTTGGATTTGTCGGAGGAGTCGAAGACTCTGCGCAAGGAATTGCGGGCGTACTTCGCGGAGATCATCAACGACGAAGACCGCCGTGCTCTCGTGGATCAGACCGAAGGCGGCCCCGTCTTCGATCGCATCCTGCGCCGGATGGGTAAAGACGGTTGGCTGGGCTTGGGGTGGCCGGAGGAATTCGGCGGTCGGGGCGAGAACCCCGAAGCTCTGTACGTGTTCTACGACGAGGTGATTCGCGCCAATGCGCCGCTGTCGCTGGTCACGCTGAACACCGTCGGACCCGCTCTGATCAAGCACGGGACGCAAGCTCAGAAGGACTTCTTCCTGCGTCCGATCCTGGCGGGCGAGTTGATCTTTGCCATTGGCTACACCGAACCCAATGCGGGCACCGACCTCGCGGCACTCGAAACACGCGCCCGCATCGAGGGTGACGAGCTTGTCATCAACGGCAACAAGATCTTCACCAGTGCCGGTGTGTTTGCCGACTGGGTCTGGCTTGCCGTTCGTACTGATCCTGACGCGCCGACGCATCAGGGTATTTCCGTGGTCCTGGTGCCGACCAGCTCGCCGGGTTTCTCGGTCACCGAAATTCACACCGTGGGTGGAATCAGCACTTCGGCCACCTATTACGAAGATGTTCGGGTACCGATCACCAATGTCGTCGGTGAGCTCAATCAAGGGTGGAAGCTCATCACCAACCAGCTCAACCACGAACGTGTTGCCCTGGCCGCACGCGGTGGCATCGCCAACGAACTCTTCGCCGAGGTGGTCGAGTGGGCAAAGACGGAGCCCGCCGGTGACGGCCACGTCTACGACATCGGCTGGGTACGTGAGAAATTGGCGGAAGTCTACGCGCTGCTCAGTGCTGCCGACCTGATGAACCTGCGACTGGTGGCGGACGTCGCCGCCAACACCTTGGGCGGCGGGGATTCGGCCGCGGCCAAGATCTTCGGTACCGAAGCCGTCGTCAGTGCGTACGGCATGCTGCAGGAAGTGCTGGGCGCCAAGGGCTTACTGCGCCCCGGCACACCCGGAGCGGTATTGGAAGGGCGGGTCGAGAACCTGGGTCGACGCGCCCAGAACAACACCTTCGGCGGTGGTACCAACGAAGTGATGCGTGAAATTGTCGCCGCAAAATGTCTGGGCATGGCGCTTGCTGCGCGTCGCCGGCCCGCTGCACAGAACGAAAAGAGCTGACATGGAATTCGAATTCGACGACAACTTGTCCGCCGTGCGGGATCTGAGTGAATCGATCTTCTCGGCGAAGTCCGGAGTGGACCGCCTGCGGGAAGTGGAGGGCGCCGGCGGTTTCGACGCCGAACTGTGGAAGCTCCTCGCCGACTCCGACGTTCTGGGAATTCCTCTGCCAGAGGAAGTCGGGGGAGCGGGACTCGGAATGCTAGGCCTGGCAGCGGTGCTCGAACAACAAGGCCGCCGGGTCGCCCAGGTGCCGCTCTGGTCGGTGATTTCGACGGCAGCGCTGCCGATTGCCGAGTTCGGCAGTACGGAGCAGAAAGCGTCGTGGCTTCCGGGACTGCTCGACGGCTCGGTGATCGTCACCGGCGCCTTCGACACCGGCTACAACGCCGAGACGGCAGTTCGCGCCGAGCCGGCTCCTGACGGCTGGGTGCTGTCGGGCCACGTCGACTCCGTACCGGCCGCCGAGTTCGCTGCCGCACTGGTGGTTCCGGTGACGATGCCGGACGGCAGTGTCACCGTGATGATCGTGCCGACGGACCGGGACGCGCTGGTGCGTACACCGCTTGCGGTGACGAACCGCGAGAGCAACAGCGCTGTGCAGTTCGACGGGGTTGCGGTTACTGCAGCTGACGCACTTCCCGCGGACGGCGCGGTGGTTCGAGACTGGACGTTACGACGTGCGCGGGTCGCTCTGGCGGCCCTGGCTACCGGCGTCTGCGAGGAAGCGCTGGCGATGACGGCGAAATACACCTCCGAGCGAGTGCAATTCGGACGTCCACTCTCGACCAACCAGGCAGTTGCCGTCCGGGCCGCCGACGCGTACCTCGACACCGAGAGCACAAGATTGACCACCCACCGCGCTGCCTGGCTGATGGACAGCGGAGTCGAGAGTGAAGCGGAAGCGGCTGCGCTGGTCGCCAAATGGTGGGCGTCGCGCGGCGGTTTGCGCGTGGTGCACGCGACCCAGCACATGCACGGCGGAATCGGCGCGGATGTCGACTATCCGATTCACCGCTATTTCCTGTGGGGACGGCAGATCGCCTTCACTTTGGGGAGCGCGGGGGCGATAGGCGCCGAACTCGCCGATCAGTTGGAGATCCGAGCCCAGATCGGGGCGTCGGCGTGAATATCTGAGACGACAGGTTCCAGTCACGGGCAGCGCGTCGGCAATCATCGCGCTACTCTGCCCTTCGTGAATCGCACCAGTTCGTTCATCAGGCCGTTGGTTCCGCGGGACCCGCACGAGCCGCACCGGGTGGCGACGCCGCTCGAACTGCTCACCGACCTCTGCTTCGTCGTGGCGGTCGCTCAAGCGGCCACCGGCCTGCACCACGCGATCAGCGAAGGGCACGTGGCTTCGGGCGTCGGGCACTTCGCGATGGCGTTTTTCGCGATCTGGTGGACGTGGCTGAATTTCACGTGGTTCACCTCGGCGTACGACAACGACGACGGAATCGCCCGGCTGCTGACCATATTCCAGATCCTCGGATCGCTGGTCCTTGCAGCCGGCATCGTCCGCTTCTTCAACGACGACGCCCTGCTGATCATCGTCGGCTACGTCATCATGCGAATAGCACTGGTCATCCAATGGCTCAGGGTCTCGCGGAACGACCCCGAGCATGCGCTCACGGCGCGTCGATACGCTCTCGGAATCGTGTTGGTCCAGATCGGTTGGATCGGTTTCTACTTCGTGCCGTCCGCCGTTTACGTCCCGACGTTCCTGGTGTTGGTTCTGTGCGAATTCGCGGTACCGATCTGGTCGGAGAAGCCGGGCATGACGCCGTGGCACCCGCATCACATCGCGGAGCGGTACTCGTTGTTCTTCATCATCGTTCTGGGCGAGACGATCCTTTCGACCACCATCGCGATTCAGGACGCGGTCGACGGTGAGCATCCGGCAGCGCAGGTCACCTACGTCGTGATCGGCGGCATTCTGATTGTCTTCAGCCTGTGGTGGTTGTACTTCCAACGCAATGCAGGCGAAGTGATCGGCGGTGACAACGTCTCACCCTTCGTCTGGGGGTTCGGTCACTACTTCATCTTCGCCGCCGCTGCCGCCATCGGTGCGGGGTTGGCCTCGCGCGTCGACTTCTGGACTCATCACGGTGACGGCAGCGCGTTGGTGACGGGTGCTGCCGTCACCGTTCCGGTCGCGGTCATCCTTGCCGCCTTGTGGTTCATCCACATTCGACTACACGACTCCTCGGTACGCACCCTCGTGCCGTTCTCGGTCGCGATAGTCGTCGTGCTCGGTGGTACCTACACCGCGGTGCCCGAGCTGGTCGCGGGACTGGCCTGCGCTGCGCTGTTAGCCGTGGAACTGATTCTGACCGAGGGCAAATCCGAAACTGTCTGAGCGCTCATTCGGCGGCAAGGAATATCGCCTTGGTGACGGCGACGGTTTCCAACGGTCCCTTCGACGGTCCGACCAGCACGGTCCACCGATCTTCGGAACGATCTATCGGATAGCTGCTTTCGGACCACACGATGGGGGTATCCGCCCCTTGCCCTCGGCAGGAGTAGGCGCCCGCCAGACGGGGGTCGGATTCGGTAGATGGCCACGAACCGCCGTGTCGGACGCGGCAGAGAAGACCGTTCTCGAGTTCGAGCCCGAAGGGAGTCGGGTCGGCGGGCGGCGGATAGGCCTCGACGCCGTCGACTCCCCGAGCGGTGATCAGTTCTGTTCCCCAGGGAAATTGCAGGCAGAGAATCGAATCGGGCTCCGGACCGGGCCAACACGCGTCCGCCCCGTCTGCGGTGCTTCCGCAGGTGATGACTCCCGGCGTGACAGCCGACTGTGATGCTGCGTAGCACTCGCTGATCTTCATGGCCGGCGTTTGGACGCTCCAACCGGATTTGGGTTTGCCGGAACCGTCGACGGCAACAAGATTCACGATCTCGGTCGGGGTACCGCCTGCCGATGATCCCGCAGTCGCAGGCAAGCATCGGCAGAGGACTATGCGGGTGATCGTTCCCTCATCCGCCTTCTTGCCTTCGGGTGTGAAGGTGATGCGATAGCCGGTTCCCGCTTCGGTGTCGGCCGGAAAGACTGCGACCGATTCCCCGTCGGAATTGGGTGTGGCAGTGAAGGGACCGTAAAGTTCGGCGGCACGCTGCATCTTCTGGCCGACGGTCAGTCCGTCCAGTGTGGCAGCGCCGGTCCGGGGCGCGATTTCGACGAGAACGCCGTCGGTGAAGGTCAATTCGCAGTCCTGCCACTGGACGACCACTGTTCCGGTCTTCGATACCGGCGCAAGGTCGCCGGCGGCTTTCCGCGTTTCCTCCTCCGTCATGCCGATCCGAAGGTTGCGGAAGCCGCTGGTGGAGAGTCGCTCCCGTGCGGATTCGGGATCCGAGGCAACCGCCAGCCGTGCGGTGAGTTGCGCCGCGTTGGCAGCGTCGATCGCCATGCCCCCGGTTGCGTCGGCGATGCACTTCAGCTGGGCGGACGCAGCGGCGTCGAGCTTGAATCCGATGGTGTGGATGGTCAGGTCAGGATCGTGGGGCATCGCTTCGGTGGACTCACACGGAGGTTCGGTCGAGCAGGTGTCCTCCCCGTCGGAGACGAGGATGATCGTGCGCTCACCATCGGCGGGGAGTGCGGCGGCGGCTTGTTGAAGCGCAGCCATGATCGGCGTGTATCCCGACGCGGACAACCCGTCGATTCCCGCTGCGAATGCATTTCGATCGAGTGGTCCGAGTGGCACGACGGTCTTGATGTCGCGGCAACCCGCGACCTTCTCGGCGTCGCTGCTACCCGTGGCGGTGCCGTACGCGATCAGACCGAGCGCAGCATCGTCTGGGAGGCCACTGACGAGAGTGTGAATCGCGTTCTTGGCGGCATCGATTCGAGGACCGGGAGCGTCGTCCTGCTTCATCGACCCCGAGGCGTCCAGCACGATGACGGTAGGCGCCGTTGCGCTCGCTTCTGAAGCCGGATCAGCAGTGACACTTACCTGCTGGGTCCCGCCTGCTTCTTTGGGCCCGCCACTGCCCTGCGTCGAACACCCGACGGCAATGATCGCAGTCGCCGCAATACAGATCGCCACACGAAGACGCATGGAACGAGGCTACGAGCTGACGTGGCCGGTCAACAGTCGTCCGAACGGACGACACTGGCTCAGCGAATCGCGAGTCGCTCCTTGCGGAGCTTGTCGACCTCGGGCAGATGCAGGGGTTCAAGCTCGTTCACACCCAAGGCGCGCATGAGCAGGAGGTCCGCGAGTTCGGGGTTGCGAGCCAAAGCGGGTCCGTGCATGTACGTCCCGATCACCGAACCCTGCACGACGCCTTCGAATCCGTCGCCGACGCCGTTTCCGACACCATGGGTGACACGTGCGAATCCAGAGGCTGAGCTACCCAGAGTTGTTCCGCCGCGATGGTTCTCGAAACCTGAGAGGGGCGCGGTGAGTCCGTCGATCAACGGCTTCGTGATGACTTCGCCGATGGAACGCTTCTCCTGCGGCGAGGTCGTGACGTCGAGCATCGAGACACCGTCGACGCGTTCGCCGCTGGAGGTTTCGTACCAGTTGCCGAGCACCTGAATGGCAGCGCAGATCGCCAGAACCGGTGCGCCGCGCTCGGCGGCACGTTGCAGGCCAGGGTATTTCGCGAGGTGACGCGTGGCGAGGCGCTGAGCGGAATCCTCGGCGCCACCCAACGTGTACACGTCGAGCGAATCGGGGACCGGATCGCTGAGGGTGATGTCCACGATTTCGGCGTCGTAGCCGCGCATCCGTAGACGCTGACGCAGGATCAGGGCATTGCCGCCGTCGCCGTAGGTGCCCATGACGTCGGGGAGTACCAGACCGATGCGAACTGTCGAGTCAGACATTGCGAGACTCCTTCGCGATGGCAGTGTTGAGGTCACGGAAGGCCGTGTAGTTCGCCAGTACCTCCACACGTCCGGGGGGGCAGGAAGCGATGGCGCGCAACGGGTCCGGGTCGAGAGTGTGCTCGACGCCCGCGTACGTGAGGCGAACTGCCAGATCTGTTCCGCGTTCACCGGCGGCCACTACCTTGACACCTTCGAAGTGCTCGAACTTCACGTCCCACAGCCAGGAGAGGTCCTCGCCGTCCGGCACCTGACCGTTCACCGCGATGACCAGACCGTCCACCGTGGGATCGATCATCGACAGCGCTTCCTGCCAGCCGGCGGGATTCTTCGCGAGCAGCATGTGAACGGAGTGCGGTCCGACCTCGACGGTGCTGTATCGACCTGCGACTTCTTGAACCGTCGATGCGGCGGCAACTGCCCCGACCGGATCTGCACCCAAAGCCGCTGCAGCCGCTACGGCCTGAGCTGCGTTGCCGCGGTTGGCTTTTCCGGGGAGGGTCAACGTCATCGGAATCTTCAGGCCGTCGGGGCCGTAGAGATTGTCGTCGTCGAGCCACCAGGTCGGCTCGGGCCGCGCGAAGTCGGAACCGGTACTGCGCCAGTGCTTTCCCTCCCACACGATGGGTTCGCCGGTGCGCGGGCAGCTGACGGAATCGCCGGCCCAACCGCCGCCGGCAGCAACCCACACGACGTTGGTGGCGTCGTATGCCACGGAGGTGACCAGTACGTCGTCGCAGTTGGCGACGATCACCGCATTCGGATGCGCGTTGACGCACGCGCGCAGTTTCCGTTCGATCATGTTGATCTCGCCGACCCGGTCGAGCTGATCGCGGCTGAGGTTGAGCAGCACGATCACTTCCGGGTTCACGGCGTCGGCTACGTGGGGGACATGCAGTTCGTCGACCTCGAGTGCCGCCAACGTCGCATCGGTACGGGCGGCCAGAGCGGCAACGATCCCGGCATCCATGTTGGCGCCGTCGGCCTGGGTCGCGACGTCACCGAGTGTGGCGAGCGCTGCAGCGGTCATACGCGTGGTCGTCGACTTGCCGTTGGTGCCGGTGACCACGACGGTGCGCTTGCCGCGTCCGAGCTGAGTCATGAGCGTCGGGTCGATCTTGAGGGCGATCAGCCCGCCGATCATCGAACCCTTGCCGCGACCGGCCTTCTGCGATGCCCAAGATGCTGCTGCGGCAGCTCGCATGGCGAGCTTTCCGCGCGCTGTGATCGATAGTCCAGTTCCCACGGCCCGAGTTTGGCACAGGGCGTCGTCAGACGCCGAGTCGCGCCGGTGGTGAGGCTGCAGGTGTGTCCGAGAAAACAGTGTTCGCGGGCTTACGTCTCATCTGTGCGGCGCTCGCTCCGGCGATCACGATGACCGCCCCGACCAGTGACAACGGGCTCGGATCCTCGTGCAGGAACAGCCAGGACGCGCCGATTCCCACGACTGGCACCAGCAAGGAGAGCGGCGCCACCATGCCGGCGGGATAGCGGCCCATGAGCATCGTCCAGAGCCCGGATCCGGCGATGGTGCCGAGCAGAATGATGTAGGCCAGCCCGACCAGCGACGGCCAGGCGTCGGCGCTGAATGCGGTGCCGAGTGCGTGCCAGCCGACTGTGGGGCCTTCGACCACGGCTGACAGTGCGAGCATCGGTAACGGCGGGATGACACACATCCACAACATCAAGCGCATCGGTGCAGGCTCGCCGACGGTGTTCGCCGCAGCCAAGCGGCTGCCGAGATTGCCGAACGCCCAGGACAGGCCGCCGAGGAGCGTGAGGATGACGGGCAGCAGTGCCGCGTGGTGCGAGCGGTCCCAGCCGATCAAGGACATGCCGGCAACAGCGACGGCGATACCGGAGACCTGCCAGACGCTGAGCTTCTCGCGGAGCAGGAAAGCGCCGAGTAGGACGGTGAACGGTGCTGACGACTGCAGGACAAGTGATGCGAGACCCGTCGGCATCCCCGAATGCATCGCCCAGAAGAGGAAGACGAACTGGCCGAATCCGAAACCGAATCCGTAGAGCAGCAGCCAACGGAGCGGCACCTGTGGACGCGGCACGAAGATGACCACCGGAATCGCGATGATCAGAAACCGCAGCGCTGCGAAGAAGAATGGCGGGAAATGATCCAGGCCGACGCGAATGGCCAGGAAGTTCAGACCCCACAAGACGATCACGGTCAGGCCGAGGAGACGGTCGCGGGGAGTCATGCCGTTAATCGTGAGCCTTACGAAGCATCAGAACAAGCGAATATAGATGCACTATCCATGTAGTTTTGCTACATGGATATTCGTCACCGTATGGATGCCACGCGCCTGCGAATCCTCCGCGAGCTCGCCGACCGAGGAACCGTCGGCGCTACTGCTCTCGCCCTCTCGATGACGCCGTCCGCCGTCTCGCAACAACTCAAGATCCTCGGACGAGAAGCGGGGGTCTCGCTCCTCGAACCGGACGGGCGCACGCTGCGCCTCACCGACGCGGGCAGAGCGCTGGTGCTTCGCGCCGACGACGTGGTGGCGGCGCTAGACCGGGCGGCGGACGAGATGGCGTCGTACCGAGGCTCGCCGCGGGGAAAGGTGCGGGTCGCGTTCTTTCCCTCCGGCGCGGCGCTCCTGCTGCCCGGTGTCCTGACGGCGCTGAAGAACTCGGACGTGGACATCGACGCCTACGACGTCGACAAACCGGCGTCCGCCGTCCCTGGACTGTTGGCCGATCACGATGTGATCCTCACCCACCGTGACGAACGCGGAGCCGAGACGTCGTTTCCCCGGGTCAGCGTGCAACCGCTGATGCGTGAACCGATCGATCTGGTGCTGCGGCCTGATCATCCACTCGCCGAGCAGGATTCGGTCCGGCTGGAACAATTGGCCGACGAGAACTGGATAAGCGTGCGCGGCGGGTTTCCGGTCGACGACGTTCTGCTGTCGGTTGCGTCGGTAACCGGCGTCCAGCCTCGCGTCGCTCATCGGATAAACGATTTCCGCGTCATCGAAGAGCTGGTGGCGGCGGGCCACGGCGTGGCTTTGATGCCGCGATACGCGATCACGCATCCCGGAGTTTCGAGGAAACCGGTGGCGGGAGTGCGCGCTGCACGAGTTTATGAATTGGCAACTCGGTTACACGCCAACCGCAGTCCGGCTATCGGAGTCGTGCTCGACGCCTTTCGTGACGTCGCGCGTGCTGTCGGTGAATGAAGGCCGTCGGTGAATGAAGGGCCGTTGGTGAATGAAGGGCCGTTGGTGAATGAACGGCTGTCGGTGAATGGGCAGCTGTTGGTGAATGAACACAAAACGGGAGCGACACGATTAGTGTCGCTCCCGTTTCGGTAGTGCAATCCTCACGGTTTAGTGAGGGTCGCTTAGTGAGGGCCGGTATCAGGCGAGAGCCTTGGCCTTCAGTGCTGCGAATTCTTCTTCACTGATGGTGCCGGCGTCGAGAAGTGCCTTTGCATCTGCGATGGATTCGGCCGGGGACTTTCCGGCAACCTCACGGATGTAGCTGTCCTGTGCGTTCTTGACCTGCTGTGCAGCCTCGAGGGACCGCTGTGCCATTCCGTCACTGCGAACGATCAGGTAGACGAGCGAGGTGAGCAGCGGAATGAAGAACAGGAAGACGATCCAGATTGCCTTCACCCAGCCGGAGGTCTTGTGATCGCGGAACAGGTCGGTGATGATCGAGAAGAGCAGGATCAAGTACGCGATGAACGCGAAGCTGATGATGATCAGCCAGAGGAAGTCCCAAAAGGAATCCATTGTCGAGCTCCATTTCACAAGTCGGATTTGTCTGAGCTGACTATCTCACGCGCACGTGGCGTCTGCATCATCCTCGATGGGTGAATTCTTTTTGTTAACTTCGCTAACCGACTCTTTCGGGACCAATGTCATGCCGAATCGAAAACATCGACCGAAAATCTTCAGTGCTCTGAAAACGACCCTGGCCCCACCCGAAAATCGGGTGAGACCAGGGATTGTTCACGAGTCAGGAGCTGAGTGTCAGCTGGCGCGGTTCACTGCCGAGACCACAGCGCGCAGCGAGGCCGTCGTGATCGACGTGGCGATACCCACACCCCAGACGACGGTGCTCTGACCCTCCGGGCCCGTCACGGCGCACTCGACGTAGGCCGCGGCCTGGGCGTCGTCACCGGCGGACATCGCGTGCTCGGAGTAGTCGAGGACACGAACGTCGAAGTTGATGCTTCCCAGCGCGTCGACGAAGGCAGCGAGCGGGCCGTTGCCGGTTCCCGAGATCTCCTGCTCCTTGCCGTTCACCTTGACGATCGCGGTGATCGCATCGGTGCCGCCGTCCTCCTCGGACGCGGTGACCTTCTGCTTCATGCGCTCGAGCGGGGTGATGGGAGCGAGGTACTCCTCGTGGAAGACATCCCACATTTCCTTCGGCGAGACCTCGCCGCCCTCGCCGTCGGTGATCTTCTGGACCGACTGCGAGAACTCGACCTGCAGACGACGCGGCAGCACCAGACCGTGATCGGCCTTCATGATGTATGCGACGCCGCCCTTGCCGGACTGCGAGTTCACACGGATGACGGCCTCGTAGCTGCGGCCGACGTCCTTCGGGTCGATCGGCAGGTAGGGGACCTGCCAGAGAATGTCGTCGACGTCGGAGTTCTGGCTGTCGGCGTCGACCTTCATGGCGTCGAGGCCCTTGTTGATCGCGTCCTGGTGGCTGCCGGAGAACGCGGTGTAGACCAGGTCGCCGCCGTACGGATGACGCTCGTGGACGGGCAGCTGGTTGCAGTACTCGACCGTGCGACGGATCTCGTCGATGTTCGAGAAATCGATCTGCGGGTCGACGCCGCGCGTGAACATGTTCAGAGCGAGAGTGACCAGGCAGACGTTGCCGGTGCGCTCACCGTTGCCGAACAGGCAGCCTTCGATGCGGTCCGCGCCGGCCTGGTAGCCCAGCTCGGCTGCAGCGACACCCGTGCCGCGGTCGTTGTGGGGGTGCAGCGACAGGATGACCGAATCGCGGCGGGCCAGGTTGCGGTGCATCCACTCGATGGAGTCGGCATACACGTTGGGTGTCGCCATCTCGACGGTGGCGGGCAGGTTCAGGATGACCGGGTTGGCCGGCGTCGCACCCAGGGTTTCGGTGACGGCGTCACATACTTCCTTGGCGTACTCGAGCTCGGTGCCGGTGTAGGACTCGGGCGAGTATTCCCAGCGCCAGTTCGTGTCCGGGTACTTCTTCGACTCGGCGAGGACCAGTTCGGCGGCGTCGGTGGCGATCTTCTTGATCGTGTCCTTGTCGGCGCGGAACACGACGCGGCGCTGCAGAATCGAGGTGGAGTTGTAGAAGTGCACGATCGCGTTCTCGGCACCTTCACAGGCCTCGAACGTGCGCTTGATCAGCTCGGGACGCGACTGCGTCAGCACCTGGATGGTGACGTCGGACGGGATGGCGCCGTCCTCGATGATCTCGCGAACGAAATCGAAGTCCGTCTGGCTCGCGGACGGGAAGCCGACCTCGATCTCCTTGTAGCCCATACGAACCAGGAGATCGAACATACGACGCTTGCGCGCCGGGCTCATCGGATCGATCAGCGCCTGGTTGCCGTCGCGCAGGTCAACGGCACACCACTGGGGTGCTCGGTCGATGATCTTGTCCGGCCAGGTGCGGTCGGGCAGCGTGACCGTCTCGACCTCTTCGGCGAACGGGCGGTAGCGGAACGTCGGCATCGACGAGTTCTTCTGCGTGTTCCACGCAGGCTGGTCGGACGGTGCCGGCTTCGTGGGCGGGGTGATGGTGCGAGTGCCGGTGGTGAATGCGTCAGCGGGGGACATGGGTGTGATCTCCAGGATTGTGGACCCGGCCTGTTGACCTGTTGGTCAAGACCATGAGTCCGGAAGGCTTGGTCGACCGGCGCACAAAAACCCCGCGGCGGGAGGCCAGTCTGGATCAGACCCCGTCGCGGCAACCAAGAAGGAGTGCGCGCTGCATGCACAGCACTCTACTCCTGGATTTCGCGAGAAATCGGTGGGGTTCGCCCTCATGTCCAATTTGTCGCCGAATTGTGCTGCCGTTTCGGCCCCGAAAATGGTGGACTGTCGTCCATGGATCCCCGAATCGCCGTGGCGAGCACGTACCTCGACGCGCTCCGCAGTCACGATGGCAGTTCCGTACCGCTGGCTCCGGACGCGGTACGCCACGAGGTCGGGCTCAAGACCGGATTTTCGGGGAATCATTTGCGGCGCAGCCTTTCCGGAGGTCCTCAGTATCGCGTGATCCGCGACATTCGTGAGGTGGAGTGGACGGTCGACGGGGACGACCTGACGGCTGACTACCTCCTCGACGCCGGGTTGTTCGGGCGGAACCTGATGACCGTTCGGGTCACCGAGACCTTCCGGATACCCGCTGACGATCACCGCATTCACCACATCACCGCGAAGATTCGACCGGCGCGCGCCAAGCACACGTGATGCGCTCGATCCGCTGGATCGTCTGTTCACTGCTGATCGTTCTCGCTGGTCTCGGTGCTGCCGGCTCGGTGCTCGCGCTGTTCGTCCACACCCAGGTGAACGACACCGACAGTTACGTCGAGACGGTTGCCCCGTTGGCTTCCGAACCTGCTGTCCAAGCGGCTGTCGTTGATCGGCTGACCGAGGAACTGACGCAGCGGTTGGACCGGTTTCCGCAGGTGGTGACGAGACAAGCCGAGAAACTTGTTCGGGAGGCGGCTCAGTCGTTGGTCTCCAGCGACCAGTTCGCGACGCTCTGGACCGCGGCCAACCGTCAGGCGCACGCGCAACTTGCTGCGATGGTGACCGGCAGAGCCACCGACGGCATCGTTCGGTCCGACGACAGCGGAACAGTCACCTTGTCCCTCGAGCCGATCATGACAGAACTGCGGACGAACCTCCGCGATCGCGGATTCACCGTCGTCGATCGTCTTCCGACGTTCGATCCGCAGTTCGAGATCCTGCAGTCCGACGAGCTGGTGCGGGCCCAGGACCTCTCGAACACTCTCGACCGGGCAGCGGCCTGGCTGCCGTGGGTGTCGCTGGTCTGTGCGATCGCGGCCGTCGCAGTTGCGCCGAGGAGAATGCGCGCACTGTCCCTGGTCGGGCTGGCGACGGCGGTGGCGATGATCGCCCTGTTGGTGGCGCTGGCCGTCGTGCGGCGGGTCTATTTACAGAATTCAGACATACCGTCATCTGAGGCGGCAGTCGCGGTGTACGACGCGCTGGCAGTTTCGCTGGTCAGCAGTATCCGCGTGCTTCTCGCCTGCGGAGTTGCCGTCACGGTGGTCGGTTACGTTGCCGGTGGCTCGCGTTCTGCGACGTTGATGCGATCGCGGATCTCGCAACTGATCCCGCGCGGATCTGAGGCGAACAGCAGTACGCATCGGGAAGTCCCAGGACCACCTCGGTAAGCTCGACCTCTGGTATCTGTAAACAATTTCGACCTGGAGGTAGAAACGCGTGGCTCTCGTCGTCCAGAAGTACGGCGGATCCTCGGTGGCAACCGCCGAGCGCATCCGACGAGTCGCTGAACGGATCGTCGAGACCAAGAAGGCCGGCAATGATGTCGTCGTCGTGGTGTCAGCGATGGGCGATACCACCGATGAGCTGCTCGATCTGGCTCAGCAGGTGTGCCCTTCCCCGCCGGCCCGTGAAATGGACATGCTGCTGACCTCGGGTGAGCGCATCTCCAACTCCTTGGTAGCGATGGCAATTCACTCCCTCGGCGCCGAAGCTCGTTCGTTCTCGGGCTCACAAGCCGGAGTCATCACGACCGGCAGCCACGGAAACGCCAAGATCATCGACGTCACGCCGGGCCGTGTTCGCACTGCGCTGGACGAAGGCTCGATCGTTCTGGTCGCCGGATTCCAAGGCGTCAGCCAGGACAGCAAGGACATCACGACGCTCGGACGCGGTGGCTCGGACACCACTGCCGTGGCGTTGGCAGCTGCACTCAACGCCGACGTCTGCGAGATCTACACCGACGTCGACGGCGTTTTCTCCGCCGATCCGCGCATCGTCCCCGACGCTCACCGCCTCGAGACGGTTTCCTTCGAGGAAATGCTCGAACTCGCAGCGTGTGGTGCCAAGGTGCTCATGCTCCGGTGCGTCGAGTACGCCCGTCGTTACAACGTGCCTGTGCACGTCCGTTCGTCATACACCACCAAGCCCGGAACAATCGTGTCCGGATCGATGGAGGACATTCCTGTGGAAGAGGCCCTGATCACCGGAGTCGCGCACGATCGCGGCGAAGCCAAGATCACCGTTGTCGGATTGCCGGACACACCGGGACACGCTGCCAAGGTGTTCCGCGCAGTCTCCGATGCCGAGATCAACATCGACATGGTGCTGCAGAACATCTCCAAGGTGGAGACAAACAAGACGGACATCACCTTCACGCTTCCGACGGCCGACGGCCCCCGCGCCGTCGAGATCCTGACCAAGCGTCAGGAAGATATCGGCTTCACGCAGATCTTGTTCGACGACCACATCGGCAAGGTTTCCCTGGTCGGCGCCGGAATGCGGAGCCACCCGGGCGTCACCGCCACGTTCTGCGAGGCGCTGGCCAAGGCAGACATCAACATCGACCTCATCTCGACCTCTGAGATCCGCATCTCAGTGCTGGTCAAGGACACCGAATTGGACGACGCTGTACGTGTCATCCACGACGCTTTCGGGCTCGGTGGCGAAGAAGAAGCAGTAGTACACGCTGGAACGGGACGGTAATTTCTCATGACGACTATCGCTGTTGTCGGTGCGACCGGTCAGGTCGGCATCGTCATGCGCACTTTGCTCGAAGAGCGGAACTTCCCCGCGGACAAGGTGCGGTTCTTCGCATCTGCACGCTCCGCCGGTAAGAAGCTGCCCTTCCGCGGCGAAGAGATCATCGTCGAGGATGCGGCCGCCACATCGGATGAGGACCTGAAGGGCATCGACATCGCCCTGTTCTCAGCCGGTGCGACGCTCTCGCGCGCCCAGGCTCCGCGCTTCGCTGCTGCCGGCGCGACCGTTGTCGACAACTCTTCGGCATGGCGCAAGGATCCCGAGGTTCCCCTCGTGGTCAGCGAGGTCAACCCGCAGGACACGAAGAACCTGGTCAAGGGCATTATCGCGAACCCCAACTGCACCACCATGGCAGCGATGCCGGTGCTGAAGGTTCTGCACGACGAAGCCGGTCTGCAGCGTCTGATCGTCTCCAGCTACCAGGCCGTGTCCGGTAGCGGCATCGCCGGCGTCGAGGAACTCCTCGGCCAGGTGCGCGCCGTAGTCGGAGACGCGGAGAAGCTGGTTCACGACGGCAGTGCCGTCGACTTCCCGGCCCCGAACAACTACGTCGCCCCCATCGCGTTCAACGTCCTGCCGCTGGCAGGTTCGCTGGTCGACGACGGAAGCGGCGAGACCGACGAGGATCAGAAGCTCCGCAACGAGAGCCGCAAGATCCTCGGACTTCCCGATCTGTTGGTTTCGGGTACGTGCGTGCGCGTTCCCGTCGTGACCGGGCACTCGCTCGCGATCAACGCAGAGTTCGCCAACCCGCTCTCGGTTGCTCGCGCCAAGGAGATCCTCGCCGACGCTCCGGGCGTCGAGCTGGTCGAGGTTCCGACGCCGCTGGCCGCTGCCGGTGGCAACGCGTCGCTGGTCGGTCGTATCCGTCAGGATCCGGGTGTCCCGGAGGGACGCGGACTCGCGCTCTTCGTTTCGGGCGACAATCTGCGTAAGGGTGCCGCGCTCAACACGATTCAGATTGCCGAGTTGTTGGTCGGCTAGATCTTTCGTTCGGTACCGGCCCCGCACCTAGGTGTGGGGCCGGTGTCGTTTCGACCGGCGCTCTAGTCGAGTTCGGAAATGGCGACCAGGCCACCGAGGTACTCGGCATCCGAATACGCTTTGGCGAGTAGCACTCCGAGCTCACCGAGAGCTTCGGTGTCGCTGCCGTACGCAACAAACATGCCCGCTTCGGGATCGGTGCCGAAGCGGCCCTCCAGATGCGGTGCATCGCGGCCTACCACTGCGTGGGCGACCGACGCCCAGTCGTAACCGGAGCCTTCGAAACCCTCTACCTGCTCGAATGTCGATGCCACCTTGCCGAAATGCTGGTCGGTGAGCATCAGTGACCAGTTGCCCGGAGACGTTTCGAAAAGCTGTAGCGGTTCGATCGATGGTGATGTCATGCGTGTATTGAAGCAGATCCGACCGACAGGTTTCAGTCGGCCGCTAACGCCCGACCGATTGTGCGAGAGCCACGGCAAAACTGGAAAGTCGTTCTCGGGTATAGGTTTCGGGATCACTGACGGCCAGTCGTCCGAGCATTTCGGCGAACGACATCATGGTGTGTGCGAGGAGAACCGGATCAAGGCCTTCGAGCTTCGACTCGAGGGCAATCCCGGCGCGGGCCAGTTCTTCGGCGCGGGCGAAGACAGCTCCGCGAGAGAGCTTCAACAAGCCGTGATACTCGCTGGGGGCGTTCTCGACAGACGTCAGAATCAGGCGCCAGCGCGTCGGGTTCTCCAGTACGGCGTCGACGAAGGCGCCGACGGTCCCGGTGTACGACGCCGCCGGGCCGAGTTCGCTCAGATCTGTCGGCATGGTTTCGAGCACCTGAGCGATGGCTCGCTCGTGCTCGCGGCGCAGCAGTGCAGCGACGAGATCGGTCCTGGTATCGAAAATCGTGTAGAGGACGGGCTTGCCGACACCGGCTTCGGCAGCGACGGATTCCATGCTGAGGTTGTGCAGGCCAACGCGGCCGGTGACCTCGAATGCTGCGTCGAGGAGCTGCTCGCGACGTTGCTCCGGCGCCATGCGAGGGGCGTACTTGCGCCGCGGTGTATCCGTTGCGTCAGCTTGTGACCTGGTCATCGTGTGCATCACCTCCGGTCTCACCCTAATCTGCCTGCCACTTCTTCGTGAATAATACGCAACCGTTGTATTCATCGTCTGCAATTGTTACGGTGGCGTTGTATTCGAATGGTGCTCAGTGAGGCGCCTCTGCCGAGATCTCGAGGAGAACAACCGCTATGACAGCGTCGACCTCTTTAGTGCCGAATGATCTGCTGCTCCATCCCTCCACGTACGATCGGCCGGAGTTCGACGCGACCACGCGGAGACTGCTGGGCGCGACCGTCGACTGGTTCGAGGCGCGTGGAAAGAACCGACTCCTGGCCGACTATCACGACAAGACCTTTTACTCCGACTTCCTCGACTTCGCGGCGAAGGAAGGTCTGTTCGCCACATTTCTGACGCCCGCCCGCGACAGTGGTGGCGACTCCGACAAGCGCTGGGATACCAGTCGTATCGCCGCGCTGTCCGAGATCCTCGGCTTCTACGGACTCAACTACTGGTACCCGTGGCAGGTGACCATCCTCGGTCTCGGGCCGGTGTGGCAGAGCGACAACGAGACGGCAAGGGCGCGAGCAGCTTCCGCTTTGGCTTCCGGAGGCGTTGCGGCATTCGGACTGTCCGAGAAAGAGCATGGCGCGGACGTCTACTCCACGGACATGGTCTTGACGCCCAACGGCAGCGGCGGGTACCTGGCCAGCGGTTCGAAGTACTACATCGGAAATGGCAACTGCGCCAACACGGTCTCTGTCTTCGGCCGTGTCGACGGAGTGGAGGGCACTGATCAGTACGTCTTCTTTTACGCCGACTCGGACCATCCGGCATTCACCGTGGTGAAGAACATCGTTCCGGCCCAGATGTACGTAGCGGAGTTCTCACTCGTCGACTATCCCGTTGCGGCAGAGGATATCCTGCATACCGGCGAGGCAGCATTCAGTGCCGCACTCAACACCGTGAACATCGGAAAATTCAACCTGTGCTTCGGCGGAATCGGTATGTCGACTCATGCCTTGTACGAGACGATTACCCACGCGCACAATCGAATCCTGTTCGGCAATCCCGTCACGGCGTTCCCACACGTACGACGTGAATTCGTCGACGCGTACGCGCGCCTGCTGGCGATGAGGCTCTTCTCGGATCGTGCGGTGGACTACTTCCGCACCGCATCGCCCGAGGACCGCCGCTACCTCTTGTTCAATCCCGTCACCAAGATGAAGGTGACAACCGAGGCACAGAAGGTGATCGGACTGCTCTCCGACATCGCTGCGGCAAAGGGCTTCGAGAAGGACAGCTACCTCGCGGTGGCCAAGATGGATGTCGACGGGCTGCCCAAGCTCGAGGGGACCGTCGCCGTCAATCTCGCCCTGATCGCCAAGTTCATGCCGGCGTACCTCTTTGCCCCCGAGTCATTTCCGGCGATTCCGACGCGTAACGACGCAGCCGACGACGAGTTCCTGTTCCGTCAGGGCCCGGCACGGGGGTTGTCCAAGGTTCGATTCGACGACTGGCGAGCGGTGTACGCGAAGTTTGCGGATGTTCCCAACGTTGCACTGTTCGTGGAGCAGGCAGAAGCGCTCGTGACCCTTCTAGCCGAAGCTGCACCGGATGCGGCGCAGCAGGTCGACTTGGACTTCGGCCTTGCGATCACCGAACTCTTCACCCTCGTCGTCTACGGCCAGCTGATCCTCGAACAAGCCGAGATCTTGGGATTGGACGAGGGACAGCGGAGCGGTGGGGTGCTGGATCAGATCTTCGATGTCCTGGTCCGCGACTTCAGTGCTGCAGCGGTGGAGTTGTACGGAAAACCCAGCGCCAGTGAAGATCAGCAACGGTTGGCACTCGCATCTATTCGGCGCCCCACGTTCGCGGCGGAGCGATTCGAGTACGTCTGGCAGCAAGTAGTCGCCTTGTCTGGTGCCTACGAAATGAACGGTGCCGGCTCAACGAACGGGGAGGAATGAAATGTCTGAACTGACGATGAATCGACCGCGTGAGGATTACGGCTTCTTCGGCCCAGGATCACCCAGTTGGAAGATCTGGGCCGCGCCGACAGCGCTGATCGGGTTCCAGCGGTCGGTGGTGCTCGAGCACTTCGACCCCTTCTTGGCTGCCGCAGTGGCAGACATGAGCGGGATTTACAGCGATCCGGCCGGGCGACTCGACCGAACCTTGGCGTACTTCCTGACCGTCGCCACTGCCGACGGGCGGACAGCACTGGCGCTGTCCGACCACCTCATGACAGTTCATGCTCAGGCTACGGGCATCGAACCGATCACCGGAACTCGTTACAGCGCAAACAATCCGGCGTCACAACTCTGGATCCACGTGACGGGTTGGCATTCGGTGCTCAAGTGCTACGAGATGTATGGGCCGGGCCCGCTTTCAGCTGTCGAAGAGCAGCGGTACTGGGAAGAATGCGTGATCGCTGCCGAACTACAGACATGCAAGACCTCCGACGTTCCACGCTCCCGAGACGAGGTACGTGAGTACTTCGCTGAAGTCAGGCCCAGATTGTGTACCTCCGAGCGTGCCAACCGGGCGATGCACTACTTGTTGAGAACACCGAGAGCGCAGGGGAAGACGAAGTTCGCGACATTCAGCCGATTGGTCGCGCCGGCCACTATCGCGACTTTGCCCGGCTGGATGCGAACGATGGGTGGGTTCGATCAGCCAGCGTTGTTGGACAGAGCAATTGCGCCCGCGGTGCGAACGGCAGTCCGGTTGGGTAGTTCACCGAAGAACATGACCACTGCTCTGAAAGTCATTGCGCCGATGACGGGCAAGGTGTTGGAGCGCCACCTGCGTGACGAGCAACCCCTGGACCCGAGAGTTGTCACGCCAGCGGAGATTCGGGAGCGATTCCCGCGAGCCGCCAAGGTTGCGCAGGCCGTCTGACGGGTTCGCCACGGTCTGTTGGCACCGCATCGGGGGGATCCCTTCGATGCGGTGCTCGGCCGTGTTCTGTTGTGCCTGAGGTTCTTCTCAGGTTTTGAAGGTGGTGTTCGCCGGCCTGGGTTGCTGTCCGGGGTCGATCGAGGGTGGTGGGATGAACCACGGCTTGTTGTCGACTCCTATTCGGATTTCCCATTTCCCGACGAACCCTGATTTTCGGTGCATCAGTCGGTGGTGTGAACGGCACAGCAGGACCAGGTTGTTCATCACCGTCGGGCCGCCGTTGGCCCAGTGCCGGATATGGTGCGCATCAGTCCACGCGGGCACGCATGTGCAGCCCGGGAAGGCGCAGCCTTTGTCTCGGGCGATGAGGGCGACGCGTTGTTCGGCGGTGACCAACCTCTTTCCTGGTTGCGCATCCAAGGGTGCGCCGTGATCGTCGAGCAGAACGGTGGAGAGGAAACAGTCACACCCGAGGAGCCTGGTCTGCGACACCGACAGCGGCCCCAGCCACGGCATGTGCCCGACATCAAGATCAGACACAGCCACTCCACCACCATCAGTTGGTGTGGCGGCGCAGTCCCGATGCTCCGCGAGATCGCGAGCATTGATGTGCACGTTCACGTGCGGGCGTTGACCACCGTCTGTGCCTGTTTTGGCGCAGTCGAGATAGCGGCGGATCAGTTCGGTGAACCCGTCGGCAGTTCGTTTCGCCGCCGACCGAGAATCCGGGGTTCCATCGGGTGCCGGGGTGGGCATCGTCAGATTCGACAACGCCGAGAGCAACATTTCGCCGGTGAGGGCGTCGAAATCGCCGCGCACCACCACTCGACCGTTCAATGTCGAGGCGATCCGGAGCTCGTTCCGGTCGACGTCTTCGGCGGGTGGAATTTCATCGGATTCGAAGATTCGCTCCAAGGTCGCGATCACGTTCCGCACTTTCGTGGTCGTCGCTTCCACGCCCGACGCAGCCGCAAGCAGTAGGTCGATACAGCGAGGGAGCGCGGCGTCCGGCATGCCTTTCGGGGGTGATTCACAGAACGCCACGATCAACACCGCATGCTCGAACGAGCAATCCCCGTCATCGAACCGAGCAGCCACCGCAGGAAACGGCCGCAACGCCGCACCCAACGCGGCGATCTTCTTCCCGTCCCGAACCTGCAGCATCGTGTTCGCCGCCAACCACGCACCCACCCCGCGGCTGGCAATCACCTGATCATCCGGGCGCAACGACAACTCGTCCACCACCGCAACACGCACAGCTTCGAGACGAAGAATCTCCGCACTCGCTTCGACAGCAGCAGCGCGTAACTCGGCAGCAGTCAACCGCCACAGGCGTCCGCGTAACCCCACCGCAGAACCAGACACCACGTCCGACAACAAGACACTCATTGAATCCCCCGATCCCCTCCCCAAAAGATACTCGAACATGCGTTCGAGTCAAGGGCATATTCGAATCTTCGGCTTCTCGCAAAGCTGCAAGAGTGCATCCGTTGTCCGCAAACGTGTTTCGCCGGGACGGAGGAGGTCGTCGAGTACGGCGACCGGTGCGGTGGGGTAAGGGTCGCCGATTCTCGAGCTTTGGTTGGAGAATGTCGTTGGTGTTTGACCGTGCGAGCACGCGGGTAACCCGCTCCGGATGCCGTCAGCGTGAGGGGGCCGTGAGTGGACGAGTCACACAAGATCCGTCGCCGATCGTTTGTTCAAGGGCTTGGCCTGCTGGCCGGTCTGAGCGCGTTGTCCGCTGGATCAGCGACGGCTCGACCACCTGATGTCGATCCACTGCGCCCGTTCCAACTTCCGTCACCCCGGCTGGAACCGTTTCGGGAGACCCTTCCTGTCCTGCCGGGCATTTCGGGTGGCAACCTGGAGCTTCGCGCGGCTTCGTCGATGCACCGTTTCCATCCGGACCTACCGTCGTCGCCGTCGCTGGGTTACGGCGGAATGGATTATCTCGGCCCCACCATCGAAGCTCACGTCGATCAGCTCGTCACAGTCCGATATGCCAACGACATTTCTGCGTATCCGCTTGCCGCGGATGTCGATCCGGGTCTGCACGGCGTCAGCAACCTCGACCGCACACAGGTCCCCACCTCGCTTCACCTGCACGGGGGAGTTACTGCACCACAGTTCGACGGACATCCGGAGTTGATCCAGCGTCCGGGCGAAGGTTTGGTCCACGAATACACGAATGGTCGTGCCGCCGGCAATCTCTGGTACCACGATCACGCCATGGGAATGACGCGCCTCAACGTCTACGCCGGATTGGTCGGGATGTATTTTCTCCGTGACGACGTTGACACGGGCGCCGCCGGGAATTCTCTCGGCTTGCCGTCCGGTGAGTTCGAGCTTCCGATGATTCTGCAGGACAAGGTCTTCACCTCCGACGGTCAGCAGAGTGTCCGTTCCACGTGGCTCACTCCGCAGGGTTCTTGGGATCCGGCGACCCCCGGTGACGTTGGCGTGGTGAACGGCGTCGTGTGGCCGAAAGTGGAGGTGGCTCGCGGGCTGTACCGATTGCGACTGCTCAATGCCGCAACCTATTCGGTGTGGAATCTGCACTTCGCAAATCGTATGCGGTTCTGGGTGATCGGTTCCGAAGGCGGTTTTTTGGCCGCTCCTGCGCCGACGGATCACGTCCGGCTGAGTCCGGGTGAACGCGCTGATCTGCTGGTCGACTTCAGCATGCTCGAGCCGGGCACGACGGTGGAATTGCGCAACGACGAACCGGTACCCCTTGCGGTGGCGCAACGCGGCACACAGGTGATGCCGGTCTTCTGTCGGTTCGACGTGGGCAGCGCAAAGGGATTCACCGGCTCGATCCCGCAGCAGCTGAATTCCGTTGCTGCCGATCCGGCGTCCCCGGATATGGTGCGAAATCTCACGATCATGCAGCTGTCGCGTCCCTCGGATTACCCGTCGATCACCATGTCGCTCAACAATTTGAGGTTCACCGATTCGGATATCGAACTGCCACGTCAGGGAGCCGTCGAGCAATGGAATCTGATCAACATCACCACGGAACCACATCCGATTCATCTGCACTTGGTGGCGTTCCGCGTTGTGGGACGCCAAAGCCTCGACACTGCAGCACTGATGCAGCGGTATCCGGTGCCTGACTTGGGGGTCCGGTGGACGCCGTCGGCCGAGGAATTCGTGACCTCTTCGCTGCGGCCTCCCGAAGTGTGGGAAACGGGGGAGAAGGACACTGTCATCGTGGATGCCAACTCGATCACCCGCGTGATCGTGCGCTTTCCGACGGCCGACGAGTTGGGCTTCGATCCGGATGCAACTTTCGCGAGAGGTTCCATGGCAGACCACTCGGCACACGGAGAAGCCGGTATGGGGGACCTGCAGGGGTACGTCTGGCACTGCCACATGCTCGATCACGAAGACCACGACATGATGTTGCGATATCGGGTGGTGACGTAGCCTTCAAGGGGAGAAAAGTTCCCAGAGGAGGCAGCTGTGTCGGAAGGTGCGCCCACCGGGCCCCTGGACGGATATCGGGTGATTGAACTCGGAACCTTGATCGCCGGGCCCTTCGCCGGGAAACTGCTCGGCGACATGGGCGCCGACGTGATCAAGATCGAATCGCCGGACCGCCCGGACCCGCTTCGTACCTGGGGTCAGGCCGAGCAGGACGGTCATCGATTCTTCTGGACGGTTCACGCCCGCAACAAGCGGTGTGTGACGTTGGACCTTCGCGTCGACGCGGGACGAGACCTGTTTCTGAATCTGATCGAACATGCCGATGTGGTAGTCGAGAACTTCCGGCCGGGCACCCTCGAGAAGTGGGGCCTGGGATTCGACGTTCTCAGTGCGCGCAATCCGAAGTTGGTGTTGGCCAGGGTATCCGGCTACGGGCAGAGTGGACCGCAAGCCAAGAGCGCCGGCTACGCCTCGGTTGCCGAAGCGGTCAGCGGATTTCGGCATCTGAACGGTTATCCAGGGCAGGCGCCTCCGCGTATTGCCCTTTCGCTCGGAGATTCTCTCGGCGGGATGTTCGCCGTTCAGGGAGTGCTGGCGGCGTTGCTCTCACGAGAGCGGACCGGCCGTGGTCAGGTGGTCGACGTTGCCCTCACGGAATCCTGTCTGGCGGTGCAGGAATCCACGATCCCGGATTACGATCGGGGCGGGATCATCCGGCAGCCCTCGGGAACGAGATTGGAGGGTATTGCGCCGTCCAACATCTATCAGACCTCTGAAGGAAACTGGGTGGTGATCGCAGCCAATCAGGATACGCTCTTCGTGCGTCTGTGCACCATCATGGGGCGACCGGAACTAGCGCATGACGACCGCTTCTCCAATCATGTTGCCCGTGGCAAACATCAGGACGAGCTCGACGAACTGATCAGCGCCTGGGTCGCGCTCCAAGATCCCACCAGCCTGGTGGAACGCCTCACCGAAGTGGGAGTTGTTGCCGGGCCGATCAATACGGTTGAAGATGTCGTCAAGGATCCGCAGCTGATCGAGCGGGGGATGCTCGTCGACCACTACGACGAGCGGATCGGTGAAAACGTCCTCGGCTTGGGCGTCGTGCCTACCTTCAGTGAGACACCCGGATCCGTGCGCAACGCGGGAGCGTCGGCGCCGGGTCACGACAACTCCTCGGTGTGGGGCGGGCTCCTCGGACTCTCGGACGACGAGCAGGCAGAACTGAAGATGAAGGGCGTGATCTGACATGTCGGTACCTGGCGTGGGTATTCCAGCAGTCAGTATTCGTGAAGTCGGACCACGGGACGGGTTGCAGATCGAAGACCCGGTGTCGCTCGCGGAGAAACTTCGTCTTGTCGACGCTCTGGCTGCGACGGGTGTTTCGCGTATCGAGGCGACGTCGTTCGTCTCACCGCGCGCTGTGCCGGCGTTGGCCGACGCGGAATTGTTGGCAGCAGAACTGCACCAGTGGCCCGGCATCGAGTTCTCGGCATTGGTCGCCGGAATCGGTGGAGCGAAACGGGCCGTCGCCGCAGGAATGAAAACCGTCGAATATGTTGTGTCGGCATCGAATGGCCACAGCGAGGCCAACACTCGGTCGACGACGGAGCAAGCGACCGAACGTATCGGAGAGGTCGTCCGGATCGTCCACGACGCCGGAGGACGGGTGGAGGTCATCGTGGCCACAGCCTGGGACTGTCCGTTCGACGGTCCAACCGACCCGGATCGTGTTCTGCGGATTGCGGAGCAGGCCAAGGAGTTCGGTGCTGATCAATTCTCGATCGCAGATACCATCGGCACTGCCACGCCGGGACGTGTCGGACGATTGATCGACGCTGTGGGCGAAAGAGTAGGTGACTTCGGCTTGGGTGCGCACTTCCACAACACGCGTGGCGCTGGTCTTGCGTGCGCGTTTGCGGCTGTGCAGCACGGTGTTCGAAACCTCGACGCGTCCACCGGAGGTCTCGGTGGTTGTCCGTTCGCTCCCGGTGCCAGTGGCAATATCGCGACGGAGGAACTGGTCTACATGCTCGAAGACATGGGCATCGCGACAGGTATCGACCTGGATGCGAGCATTCGTGCCGCTGCCGTTGCAGAGGAGATAGTGGGCCATACGGTTCCCAGTAATCTTCTCCGCGCCGGCGATCGGAAGCGGTAGGGACCTTTACTCTTCTCGGTTGGGTGATGCCAGCTGCAGTTTGACCAGCTGCTCGTGCGCCGCGGCCGGCCAACCGATGCGCTGCTTCTCCAGATACCATGCACCGGCGGCAAATGCGATCGCGAGGACGATCCAGATCGCGACGCTTCCGATCTGAGAGCCCAGGTCGCTCGATGAGGACACTTCGCCCGTGCTGTAGTCGTATTCCGTTGTCGTGGTGATTCCCTCTACTGCGAATGTCCACAGAATCGGAAGGGCACACAGTGCGGCGAGGGCACGTGCGACATGCGCTGGACGCAGTTCGAAGATCATTCATTTCTCCTGGTGATCGACCCGGTGAATCTCACTCTCCTCGAAAGCTATTCGGGTTCGACGGCGCTGTCTGTAGTCGGATCGACGGACATGGACGAGGTGCCGAGCTCTCCCCGGTCCCCCTGCCGTAGCAGCTGCATTCCGTTGTGATCGAACTCGATTCGTCGAACGTCTTCAGTGTCGACCAGCATCGTGGCCATAGCGGTACGCCGAGGTGGAAGGATCCGTATGGTCACTTTTCCTCGCGTGATCGCGGTGAGTTCCCGGACGATGCTCGAGTGGATTCGGTCGCGCACGTCGGCGTTCGCGCCATCCATTCCGTGGTCGTCGAGCAGGACCACTTCGACGCCGCGGTTTCGAGCGGCACGCACAGCATCGATGACATCTGTTTGTTGTAAGCCTGTCGCCCTCAGCGAATCTCGGAGTTGCGCCTCGAGGAGTTCGCATTCTTGCCGCTCGGTGGTTGTCAGTGGAACCCCGGAAGCGACCCGTTCGAGGAGCGGGCGTGCAAGGACATCGAGCCTGTCGAGTTGCGCGTCGCGTTCCTCGAGAATCGCAGCACTGGCGGATGCGGAGGCAATTCGTTGGGTGGACTGCTCACGAAGTTCGTAGATAACCCTGGCTTGAGGACGGATGGTGTATGCGAAGAAGGTCGACATCAGAACAGGGCCCGCGTTGATGACCGTCAACGACACTCCGTACATGGCCCCCTGGCCGGTGGTGGAGGACCAGATGGCGGTCGCCAACACCATGAGTCCAAGCCCGAGCCACGCGAGTGCTGTACGCCCACGAACGCACATGAAGGTGAAGACTGCCGTCGACATCCCGAACATCCAGAGTTGAGTCATGTCGTTGACGGGGACGGGAACCACTGACAACACCAGGCCGCTCGTGACGGCGCCGGTCAGAGACACCAGAACGCTCTGCCCCAGCGGCATCGGGTCGCCTCTGCTCAGTACGAGTGTGAAAGCCGCAGTCGAGCACACGATAATTGCCAAGATCATCGGCCAGACTGCGCGGACGTCGGAGGATGTGTAGGCGACCGAGATCACGCAGGTGAGCGCGAAGCATGCAGCCATGAATCGAGCAGCACGGCTGTGCATGCCGAGAAGATCGCGGACATCTCGTCCGTCCGGCCTGGTCATGTCATCACCGCTACGGGCAAGCTCAACGTCAGAGTCACCGAAGTGCCGCGGCCGGGTGACGATCGAATGGTTGCCGATCCGCCGTCGAGTTGACGCATTCTGCCGCGGATGCTGACAGTGATTCCGAGGCGATGCGTCTCGACGGAGCTCGGATCGAAGCCGACGCCGTCGTCGGTGACGACTACTTCGAGGTGGGTGGCGGTTGCCGTGACCGTGACCGAACGCCGTGCACTGCTTCCGGCGTGTTTGACGCTGTTGCGCAGTGCCTCGGCCATCGCACCGGCCATCGCACGAATCGAGTCGGGTGCGTATCCGCTCGGATCAGACCCGTCGGAGAGGGCGGTCTCGAACGTGATGTTTTCGTCCACTTCCGAAGCGGCTGAACGCAACTGAGCGAGGATTCCGTCGAAGTCGAAACTCGTCTCGTGGTCGGTTCCGGAGCGCAGTTCGTCGAGTCTTGCCACCGTCCTTCGCGCCTGAGCGACGACCGAGGGATCGGCGTCGTTTCTCGAAGCAGCGAGCAGAGTCGACATCACGGTGTCGTGGATGAGTGCGTCGAATCTCTCGCGTTCGACGGATTTGGCCTCGGCCGCGGCGGCGCCGGCGGCAGCGGCATGAGTGGTGGCGATGGTCGCATCCAGTACTCGTCCGGTTCGCAAGGCCATGACGGCCGCTGCTACGAAAACCGCGCAGAATGTCCAGGCGAAGGCGAGGTCGGGAACCAACAGGTGCGTCGTGGGACTCGTCCGGATTATGTGATTGGTCAACTGTGCGAGTGTTGCCACTACGAAAAGGTGCACGACGGCAGCGGCCGGTCGCCAAGCTGCAGCGGCAGCAAGGCTGGCGACGCCGGGGAAATTGGAAATCCACAAGGTGAAATCTGTGACGTGGTCACCATTCCACGCCGGCCACCACAGGAGGATGACCACGACGTAGAGAACCGCATTTGCGCTCGCAGTTCGTTTCACCCATCGGGTGTCGGCGTGGAACGTCGATGCTCCCAGCGCCAGCCCACTACCGAAAGTCGCGACCACCGCCAGTGGAGTCCACCACGACGCAGACATCGTGGTGGCTTCTGCAATCGCAGGGGCAAGCAATATCAGATAGCAGACATAGCCGGCGCCGATGAAACGGCCGAAGAGCCTCAGAATTTCGTCAGAAGCACTGGCTGTTTTGTCGAAAGCAACTCTGTCGATCAGAGTTCGTCGATCGTCACTATCTGATCTTGTATCGCTCGCACGAGTAATTCGCATTTCGTCGGTGCGTTCCTTCCAACGTCGGCATACTTCTCGCGAATCCGCGACAGGTGGGTCCCCACCGTTCCCACGCTGATGTAGAGGTTTTGAGCAACGCGTGACTTCGAATCACTCAGTAGCCATTCCCTGAGAACCTCGATTTCGCGCTCCGAAAGGTGCGGTCCGACGGGATCCTGTGCCATGCAGTTTTCCACAGTGACTGTCATGAGTTTCGTCCTTACTTCTCTGTAGCGGAATGACAGACCCCCGACAGTGCCGTCTTCTTGTCAGATGAATGTAATTCGAAGAGGGAAATTTTTCCCAGACATCAATTCCTCTGCCCATATTTTCAGGGGCAGCGCTGTGAGAGTTATTGTTGCCGAACCTCATTGTTAGTCAAAGTCAGCTTTTTTCCGGAAGTAGGCCGTTCAGGAATTGGTAATACCCCGTCTTCGACCGCGCGTTTGTACAAATCCGTTTTTGTCGGTGCGGGTCGTCCGACAGCCGCATATTTCTGCCTGATGCGCTGGAGGTAGTCGTTAACCGTCTGCGGCGCCAAACCGGTGAGTCGCGCAACTCGATCCGCCTTCTCTCCGGATGCGTAAAGTTCGAGGACCTCGAGTTGTCGAGGGCTCAGACCCACTTCGTCGAGACCTGGATCCCCGTCGATTGCGGCAGCCCACTCTGTCGTCACCACCTGCCTTCCCGACGCGGCGGCGCGTATCGCATCAACCACGACGGCAGTCGGTTCGGACTTGCGTACAACACCCAGTACGCCGGCACGGGCGGCCGAGCGAACGAGGTACGGGTTTTCCGCCCCGGTGAAGATCAATGTCTCGAGCCCGGCGGACCGCAGTTGCTCGACATTGCTCTTGGGCGATGACCCGTCGGCCAGTCGGAGGTCGAGGATTGCCAGATCCAAGGCGACGTTCTGAGCGAGCATCTCGGACACAGTGGTCGCGATGCACACCAATGCGAGGTCCGGCTCGTCCTCGAGCATCACGGACACGCCGATTGCTACCGACTCGTGGTCTTCCACCAACCCGACACGGCGGTGTGGAAATGCTGTTTGCTCTGGCATAGCGATTGTTTCCCTCCGCTCGATGCGAGGACGTTATCAGGCAGAGCTGACTGACCGGTATGTTACGTGTCAAGATTTGAAGTCAGCCTGGACTGTTTTACGTTTCGGCTCTACAGTTGTCTTGTGACCGAGACCACTTCCGATGCGAAAGTAAGCCGTACCCAGGCCGAACGTACAGCGGCGATGCGTGGGCGCCTCCTCGACGCCGCCGTCGAATCGTTGGTCGAGCTGGGCTACGCACGGACCAGCACGCAAGAGATCGCCCGCCGGGCAGGCGTCTCGCGGGGTACGCAACTGCATCATTTTCCGACCAAGGAATCGCTGGTCGTCGCGGCCGTCGAGTATCTGGTCGACAAGCGGCTGGAAGAAATCCTCACCGCTGAAGTGGATCGTGGTCGAGGCCTCGAGGTCCTGTCGGACGCGTTCTCCGGGCCGCTGTTCTATGCCGCCCTCGAATTGTGGGTCGCGGCGCGGACCGATCCCGTTCTGCATGCGGCGACGGTGCCCCTCGAACGCAAGGTGAGTGAGGCGCTCGAGTTCGGCAGCGCCGAGTTGTTCGGTGATCGGTTCGATTCCGAGTCGGTCGAACTCACCATCGAACTCGTTCGTGGGCTTGCCGTCTCAGCCCTGTTTCGTACATCCGAAGCCGACGACGCGCTCAGAGCGCGATTGTTGCCGGCCTGGCAATCCCGAGTGGAGAAGAAGTGAAGCTTCCCGAACATGTCGAAACGCTGATCGTCGGTGCCGGATTTGCCGGTATGGGCTTGGCCGCCAGAATGCTTCGCGACAACCGCGCTGCAGACGTCGTGTTGATCGAGCGTGGAGCTGACATCGGCGGCACTTGGCGCGACAACACCTATCCAGGCTGTGCCTGTGACGTGCCGACGGCGTTGTACTCGTATTCTTTTGCGCCGAGCGCCGATTGGAGTCATACCTTTGCTCGTCAACCCGAGATCTACAACTATCTGAAGAAGGTGGCCGCAGACACCGGCATCGTGGAACGCGTAGTCCTGAACTGCGAACTCGAAGCTGCTGTGTGGGACGAGGATGCGGCGCTGTGGCGTATTCGGACATCTCGAGGGTCGTTGACGGCCAAAGCTCTGGTCGCCGCGACCGGAGCGTTGTCGACGCCCAAGATCCCGGATTTCCCCGGCCTCGACCAATTCTCGGGGACCACTTTCCATTCGGCGACGTGGAACCACGAACATGAACTGCGTGGTGAGCGCGTAGCCGTGATCGGAACGGGAGCGTCGGCGGTTCAGTTCGTTCCCGAAATTGCCGACCCTGCTGCCCATGTCACCGTGTTCCAGCGAACTCCGGCCTGGGTGATTCCGCGGATGGATCGCACCCTGTCTGCTGCACAGAAGGCCGTGTACTCGCGGATTCCCTTTACACAGAAGGTGATTCGAGGGTGGGTTTACGGCTTCCGCGAGCTACTCGGTGCCGCGATGTCGCACGCGACGTGGGTGCTGCCTGCCTTCGAGGCGGCCGCGCGCCTTCATCTGCGCAGACAGGTGAAAGATCCGGAGTTGCGCCGGAAACTGACTCCCGATTTCACGATCGGTTGCAAGCGCATGCTTCTGTCCAACGACTGGTTGCGCACCCTTGACCGCGCGGACGTGAGCCTGGTCGACAGTGGGCTCGTCTCGGTCACCGAAAACGGAGTGGTCGACGGAAGCGGCGTCGAGCACAAGGTCGACACCATCATCTTCGCCACGGGGTTCACGCCGACGGAACCGCCTGTTGCGCATCTGATCACCGGAAAACGTGGCGAGACGCTGGCCGCACATTGGAACGGTAGCCCCAACGCGTACAAGGGTACTGCGGTCAGCGGGTTCCCTAATCTGTTCCTCATGTACGGTCCGAACACCAACCTCGGACACAGTTCGATCGTGTACATGCTCGAGTCCCAGGCCGAGTACGTCAACGACGCCTTGAACACCATGAAGCGAGAGCGGATCGATGCCCTCGACGTGAACGAGACGGTGCAGGTGCACTACAACAAGGGAATTCAGCACGAGTTGCAGCACACGGTGTGGAACAAGGGCGGATGCTCGAGTTGGTACATCGATCCGGAGGGGCGCAACTCGGTGCAGTGGCCGACGTTCACTTTCAAATTCCGTTCGCTGCTGGAGCATTTCGATCGGGAGAACTACTCCGCTCGCAAGATCGAAAGCGTCGAGGCATGACCGCGACGCACTACGACGTGGTGGTTATCGGTTCGGGATTCGGTGGCAGTGTCGCCGCTCTTCGCCTGACGGAGAAGGGCTACCGCGTCGGGGTGCTCGAAGCCGGTCGACGGTTTGCCGACGACGAGTTGCCTGAAACCAGTTGGAGACTTCGAAAGTACCTGTGGGCGCCGTGGATCGGATGTTATGGGGTTCAGCGCATCCATCTTCTTCCGGATGTGCTCGTGATGGCGGGGGCCGGCGTCGGAGGTGGGTCGTTGAACTACGCCAACACGTTGTATCAGCCACCCAATCGGTTCTTCGAAGACCGTCAGTGGGCGCACATCACTGACTGGCACGACGAACTGGCGCCGTACTACGACCAGGCCAAACGGATGTTGGGTGTTCGCACCAATCCGTCCTTCACTCCTGCCGATGCGGTGATGAAGGACGTAGCCGAAGAGATGGGCGTGGGGGAGACCTTCACGTCCACCCCCGTCGGTGTTTTCTTCGGGGAGGCAGGAGTTTCCGTGCCGGACCCGTTCTTCGGCGGAAAAGGACCCGAACGCACAGGTTGCACGGAATGCGGGGGATGTATGACCGGCTGCCGAGTCGGTGCGAAGAACACGCTGGTCAAGAACTACCTCCATCTCGCCGAGCAAGCGGGCGCCAGGGTTCATCCGCTCACGACCGTCACCGACCTTCGGCCGGGGGCAAGCGGTGGTTACCGCCTGCTCGCGAGGCGAACGGACGGCGTCCGCCGGCGAGAAGTTCGGTTCACCGCCGATCAGGTGGTGGTTGCCGCCGGAACGTACGGAACGGCGAGACTGCTGCTCGGTATGAAGGAATCCGGTGCCCTGCCGGGCCTGTCGGATACTCTCGGCACCGTCGTACGTACCAATTCCGAAGCCGTACTGGCCGCAACGTCGAAGTCGCGTCGACGGAACTTCACGCAGGGTGTAGCCATCACGTCGTCCTTTCACCCGGATGATCACACGCACATCGAGCCGGTGCGATACGGCAAGGGCAGCAATGCAATAGGACTTCTGCAGACCGTCCTGAGTGACGGCGGTGGGCGAACTCCCCGGGTGCTGAAGACTCTGGCAGTCGCGGCCCGACACCCAGGAGCGTTCTTGCGGTCGTTGTCGGTACGGAACTGGTCCGAGCGAACCGTCATCGCGCTGGTGATGCAGACCGACGACAACTCCCTCGAACTTTCCAAGAACACCAAACGATTCGGGCGCTCCCTCACCAGTAGACCGGGACCGGGCGATCCACCTCCTCAGTGGATTCCGCAGGGTCATACAGCCATTCGCAAGGTCGCCGAGAAGATCGACGGCGACCCGGGTGGTTCCATCGCCGAGATCGTGAACATCCCGATGACGGCACACTTTCTGGGTGGCTGCGCGATCGGTGACAGCGCGTCGAGTGGCGTCGTCGATCCGTATCTGCGTGCATACGGTCACGAGGGACTGCACGTCATGGACGGTTCGGTGGTGAGCGCAAATCTCGGAGTGAATCCTTCCCTGACCATCACTGCGCAGGCGGAACGAGCGTGCGCGATGTGGCCGAACAAGGGTGGCGCGGACGCCCGCCCGAAGACCGGCGAGCCATACGTACGTATCGATCCGACTTTGCCGTCCGATCCAGTGGTGCCGACGCATGCACCAGGCGCTTTGCGGCTTCCCCTGACCATTCGAGCTGAGAAGGTGTCCGATGTGGAGCGTGCCTGAATCGACAAGTGACCGCGTCGACTGGCCGGTGAGTGATCCGCCGCCGTGGCCGGCTCGCGTTCGCGCGACACTGTGGTGGCACCGCAGTACGTCGGCGGCACGCGAGCTCGGCCCGGATGGTCGAACGATTCCGATGACGGTGGCCATGATGGTGGACTACCTCGATTCGCCGGTCGGCCCGTATCGCGAGATCCTCGCCAGTCCGGTCTTGCATGCGCCAGGGAAACGGATCGGGCCTATGCCGCGGATGGCGGTCCCTTTCATCGCGGTGGATTCGGAACCGTCGGTGCACGGTGGGCGAGTCCACTGGCAACTACCCAAGGTTCTGGCCGAGTTCGACGGAGACGTGCAGCAGAAATTCACTGCAACCGGCGACGGTTGGCGGGTGCGTTCGGATACGCGGATGCTCGGGCCGCGTCTGCCGATTGCCGGGGCGTTGGGATTTGCGCAGCCGGAGTCCGGTGGAGGTCTGGCGATCGCGTCGGCAAGGCTGACGGGATCGTTCCGATACGCGCGCGTGAGCGTCGAGGCAGAGGGGCGGACCCTGCCGGACTGGTTGGCTGCGGGCACCCATCACGGCGTCGTGATTCTGGGCGGAAAAATGACTACGGGAGCGGCCAGGCGTCGGTAACGGGGGTTTGACCTGCGAAAAAGCGACCAAGGCCGCCCGTCAGTGACCGGGCGGCCTTGGTCGTGTGGTGTGAAAGTCAGGTGTCGACGTCCCACAGGCGCCTCTCGGCGGGTGGTCGCTCGCAGCGACAAAAGGGGTGGGGCCCGGGGCTTGTTCGGACGCCGACAGGGTGTTCAACGGCGGTCTGCCCGTATTTGTTCCCGTCCTTGATATGTGACACCGGTCTCGATTCAACTTAGGCAATCCTTTTCTTGACTAATTCCAGAAAAGCGGCATACTGGGAAACATGCGAGACGGAGAGCATGACTTCGACCCCCGAGCGCAACTGCGCGCCGTCGGGTTGAGGGTCACTGCTCCGCGCCTCGCCGTGCTGGATGCGGTTACAGCCCAACCGCATTCAGACGCCGATTCTGTTGCAGCACTCGTGCGGCAGCAGCTCGGATCGGTATCCACACAGGCCGTTTACGACGTGCTGAAGGCATGCGTGAACGCAGGATTGCTGCGACGCATCGAGCCGGCGGGTTCGCCCGCACGGTTCGAGACGAGGACTGGTGACAACCACCATCACCTCGTCTGTCGCGGCTGCGGCAAGGTCGTCGACGTCGATTGTGTTGTCGGCCAAGCTCCCTGCCTCGAACCTTCCGATAATCACGGCTTCGAAATCGACGAAGCCGAGGTCGTGTTCTGGGGCCGTTGCGAAGATTGCCTGAAGAATTCTGCCGAATCCGACACCGAGTCGGACGCGGTCTCGCAGAATCGAATTGATGCGTCCAGAACCTCCGAGTCAGCCACCTCGCATGCAGCCCATGCGTTCGACTCGGATGCAGCCCCGCTCCTCTGACGCCCAGCCCACAACGCTAGGAGGCTTCGCCATGACCAAGCCCACCACCAACAATTTCGGTATCGCGGTCGCAAGTGATGACGAATCGCTGACCGCGGGTATTCAGGGGCCGGTGCTCCTCCACGACCACTACCTGATCGAGAAGCTCGCGCAGTTCAACCGCGAGCGTGTCCCGGAGCGCATCGTCCACGCCAAGGGCGGCGGCGCTTTCGGTGAACTCGTCATCACACACGACGTCAGCAAGTACACCAAGGCCGCGTTCCTGCAGCCGGGTAAGAAGACCGAGTCCCTCGTCCGCTTCTCCACCGTCGCCGGTGAGCAGGGCAGCCCGGACACCTGGCGCGATCCGCGCGGTTTCGCGATGAAGTTCTACACCGAAGAGGGAAACTACGACCTCGTCGGCAACAACACCCCGGTGTTCTTCATCAAGGACGCCATCAAGTTCCCCGACTTCATTCGTTCGCAGAAGCGACTGCCCGGCTCCGGTCTTCGTGACCACGACATGCAGTGGGACTTCTGGACTCTGCGTCCCGAGACCGCTCACCAGGTGACCTGGCTGATGGGTGACCGCGGTATCCCGAAGACCTGGCGCAACATGGACGGCTTCGGATCGCACACCTACCAGTGGGTCAACGCTGCGGGTGAACGCTTCTGGGTGAAGTACCACTTCAAGACCGATCAGGGCATCGAGTTCCTGACGCAGGCCGAAGCAGACAGCCTCGCCGGTAGCGATCCCGACTACCACCGCGCGGATCTGTACAACGCCATCGAGGCCGGTAATTTCCCGAGCTGGACACTCAAGGTTCAGATCATGCCGGTCGACGAGGCCGAAGGCTACCGCTTCAACCCGTTCGACCTCACCAAGGTCTGGTCCCAGAAGGACTACCCGCTGATCGAGGTCGGCAAGTGGACGCTGAACCGTAACCCGGAGAACTTCTTCGCGCAGATCGAGCAGGCATCCTTCGAGCCGTCGAACGTGGTGCCCGGCATCGGATTCAGCCCGGACAAGATGCTTCTCGGTCGCGTCTTCTCCTACGCCGACGCACATCGTTACCGCATCGGCACCAACTACGCCGACCTGCCGGTCAACGCGCCGAAGAACGAGGTGAACTCCTACTCCAAGGAGGGCGCCATGCGTTACAGCTTCAATTCCCCGTCGACGCCGGTGTACGCACCGAACTCGTACGGCGGACCGCATGCCGATCCGTCGGTTGCCGGTGACGAAGGACTGTGGGCATTCGACGGCAAGGCAGTGCGCGCCGGATACATCGAGCACGCCGAGGACGGCGACTTCACACAGGCCGGAACGCTGGTCCGTGAAGTTCTCGACGACGCAGCTCG
Source organism: Rhodococcus sp. 008 (assembly GCF_001682295.1). Classification (NCBI taxonomy): domain Bacteria; kingdom Bacillati; phylum Actinomycetota; class Actinomycetes; order Mycobacteriales; family Nocardiaceae; genus Rhodococcus; species Rhodococcus sp. 008. The sequence continues at coordinate 2,755,187 of NZ_CP012749.1, forward strand.
TGAGCGCCTGGTGAGCAACATCGTCGGCCACGCCCTTGCCGGCGTCAGCGAAGAAGTTCTGCTGCGTGTCTTCGAGTACTGGAAGAACGTCGACGCAGATTTGGGCAAGCGCGTCGAAGAAGGTGTACGCGCAGGTCAGTGACCCGCTGACATGAGCATCGCCTAGGTCTACCGAATGCGGACCGCTGCAAGGGAAATCACTTCCCGGCAGCGGTCCGTTTCCGTCTACCCAACTACAGAAGCGCAAACCAATAGACGAAGCATGCGAGAAGGAATACAACGACTGACTCCATGACGACACCCCTGTTCGACGTGCACTTCTGCTGTTCGCACTCTCCATGATCCGCTTCTCGAGCTGAGAATGCTCGGGGCACAAGTTTCGCGAACCGAGGTGTTGGGCAGTCAATTCCCATGGCAATAGGTGCGGTTCTCTTCGACATCGACGGAACGCTCGTCGATTCCAACTATCTGCACGTAGAAGCGTGGTCGCGAGCTTTCTTCGAGGTAGGTCGCCCGGTCGACGCGTGGCGGGTACACCGCAGCATCGGCATGGACGGAGACCAACTACTGGAGTCCTTGCTCGGCGAAGACATCGACGGGTGCGGACCGCGAGCCAAAGAACTTCACACCACGTACTACCGGCAGTCGGCCGACCGTCTCCGAGTACTGCCGGGAGCGCGCGAGTTGATCCGCCGAGTTCACTCGCTCGGACTGCACGTGGTGCTCGCTACCTCGGCGCCGGACGACGAACTGAAGTTGCTACGCCGGACGCTCGACATCGACGAAATGATCTACGCCGCCACCTCTTCGGAATCCGTCGACGAGGCCAAACCTGATCCGGACCTGATCGAGGTCGCGCTCGCGAAGGCAGGTGTCGACGCGGGCAATGCGGTCATGGTCGGGGATGCCGTCTGGGACATGAAGGCGGCGACATGGGCGGGCGTTGTGGCTGTGGGAGTGCGCAGCGGCGGCATGTCGACCGACGAACTCGAAGGTGCCGGTGCGGCTGCCGTGTACGACGACGCCCGCGACCTTCTCGACCACCTCGACGGCAGTGTGATTTCCGAACTCGTTTCAGGCCTAGATACCGGGAGTTGATCAGTGATGGCACGATTCGGCTACACCTTGATGACGGAGCAGGCAGGTCCGAAAGAACTGGTTCGCCATGCAGTTCGGGCCGAAGAAGTCGGCTTCGACTTCGAAGTGATGAGTGATCACTACTCGCCGTGGCTGACCGAGCAGGGGCATGCGCCCTACGCCTGGTCGGTGCTGGGGGCAGTCGCCCACGCCACCGAGCGAGTCGGTTTGATGACGTACGTGACTTGTCCGACCGTGAGGTACCACCCCGCCGTCGTCGCTCAGAAAGCTGCGACGATCCAGATCCTCGCGGACGGACGCTTCACCCTGGGATTGGGAAGTGGCGAGAGCCTGAACGAGCATGTGGTCGGCGAGGGTTGGCCGTCCATCGACACCCGCCAGGACATGCTGCAGGAGGCGGTGAGCATCATTCGCGCACTGCTCGCCGGAGATCTGGTGAGCTGGAAGGGGGAGTACTTCGACGTCCAGTCCGCCAGGATCTGGGATCTCCCCGAGAACCCGGTTCCGCTGGCGCTGGCCATGTCCGGAGACAAGTCCGTCGAGCGTTTCGGTCCGATGGCCGACGATCTGATTGCCGTGCAACCGGATTCGGAGCTAGTGCACTTGTGGAAGCACGTGCACGGCCGAGCATACGGATTGGCTCCCGCAGGCCGGACCATCGGTCAGATTCCGATCTCGTGGGACCCTGATCGCGACACGGCAATTGCACGAGCTCATCAGCAGTTCCGGTGGTTCGGCGGAGGGTGGTCCGTGAACTCCGAACTGCCGACGCCGGCGAGCTTCTCGGGTGCGACTCAGTTCGTGCGCAAAGAGGATGTAGCTGAAAGCATTCCGTGTGGTCCCGATCTCGATGTGATCGTCGAAGCGGTCAAGGCATACACGGACGCCGGATTCACCGATGTGGCACTGGTACAGATCGGGGGAGATACCCAAGACCGATTCTTCGACGAGGCGGCCAAGCCGCTGCTCGAGGCTCTGCACGTCGAATTGGGTTGATCGAGAAGATCAATCGAGTTCCGCCGAGTGGGCTCTTGTCGAGTCGCGCGCTACCGCCGTGCAGCCTCGCCTGCTGCGCGACGAGGGCCAGTCCCAAACCGCTTCCGGCGTCGCCCGCACCGGTACCACGAACGAATCTCTCGAACATCGCTTCGCGTTCCGAAGGCGCGATCACGGTGCCGTTGTCGTCGACGAATACCGTCGCCGAACCCGTCGCAGCCCCTGATCGGACGGTGATCTCGACTTCGTCGGCATTGCCGTGCCGAACGGAATTGGTGACGGCGTTGGTCAGCACCAGACGGATACCCGCGGGAAAGGCCTGAACCGAAAGTTCTTCCGGTGCTTTCAAACGAACGTCGACCTGCGGGTGCAGACGGCCGGCGTCAGCGACGGCGCGATCGGCAACCTCGACGAGATCGACGTCGGCACAATCCTCGGGATCGGCCACGTCGCCCAGGGCTAGAGTCTCGAGGTCGGTCAGGGTGCGCTCGATCTGGCGCTGCGCTTCCAACAATTCGCCGGACAGTTCGCGCCGTTGGCTTTCCGTGAGATCGAGTGTTGCGAGAACTTCGAGATCGGTACGCATCGACGTGAGAGGTGTGCGCAGTTCGTGGGCGGAGACGCGAGCGAAATCGCGTGCCGACTCCAACGCCTCCTCGGTGCGGCTTCGATCGCTTTCGATGCGACTGAGCATGCTGTGGATTGCCTCCGACAGTTCTTCGGCTTCTCGCGTTCCACGTACCGACGGTGCCCGGTGCGAGAGTCCGTCGACGTCGAGGTTGTTGCCGATCGAACTGGTGGTCTCGGTCAATTGCTGTAGTGGCCGGACGGCTCGGCCGGTGAGGAACCAACCGAGCCCGGCCGCGGCAAGGATGGCGACCACTGCTGCAGCGGCCACTTGGAACTGCTGCTCACGGATTGCCTGGGTCAGTGGGTCTTCGGGGATGCTGACGGCCAGTGCGGCGCCGCTGTCGCCGGGCACCAGAACATCACGACTGCGAACATCGGTGGTAGCCAAGGCGCTGACGGTCGCGGCGTTGAATCCGGGGCTGACCACGGATGGTTCTGTTGTTGCAGTTGGTGTTTCGATGAATAGCGGGCTCGGCGCACTCGCCGCGACGCCCAGGGTGACGGAATCGAGAGTGCGTTCGAGTTGTTCGGATCCGTTGACACGCAGAAAGACCGCGAACGCAATTCCGATCGCGGCAATCACGATTCCGGCGGCCAGGCCCGAGGCGATGGCTACGCGAGTCTGAAGTGACAGCGGCCGCTTCATCGTTCGGCCCTCAGGACGAAGCCCACCCCACGCACTGTGTGGATCACGCGGGGAGTCCCGTCGACTTCGAGTTTCTTGCGTAGATAGGTGACAAAGACGTCGACGACATTGGTGTCGGCAGCGAAGTCGTAACCCCAGACGAGTCGCAGGAGTTGTGCGCGACTGAGTACGACACCGGCGTGCTCGGCGAGTACCGACAACAGGTCGAATTCTCTTTTGGTGAGTTCGATTCGTCTACCGTCGATGTGCGCTCGATGGCCACGGAGATCGACCGTCAGCGGTCCCACCGTGATCGGATGGTCGACCGACGGGGTGGCTCGCGTCGTGCGTCGAAGCAATGCGCGGAGTCTGGCGACGAGCTCGGCCAACTCGAAGGGCTTGGTGAGGTAGTCGTCGGCGCCCGCCTCCAGCCCCGCGATGCGATCACCCACGGAACTTCGGGCGCTGAGCACGCAGATCGGAACCTCGTTGCCGATCGCGCGCAGGGCGGTCACCACCCCGACGCCGTCGAGGCCGGGCATGTTGACGTCGAGAACGAGCGCGGCCGGGCATTGCTTGTTCACCGATGACAAGGCCGATCGTCCGTCGACGGCAGTTGCCGTGTCGAAGCCCGACAATCGGAGTCCACGTTCGAGCGAATTCAGAACCTTCGCGTCGTCGTCAACGATCAGGATGCGCTCGCGTGTACTCACCCCAGCCATGGTGCCATCGGATCAAGGCCTGGGGCCTCGCTCGGAGCGAGGGCCGTCGCATTCTCATCAACTCCTAAGAAACCGACAACAGATCTGCAGTGTTGGCTTCATAACCTCGGGTTTCTCGGATGCGACCGCGCCGAGAACTCGAGAACGTTCGATCAAGGAGAACAACGATGACGCGATTGAAAGTGAACGGCAAGCGGGCCCGCCGGACCGGTGTGGTGGTGGCGTCCGTGGCGGTCCTCGGTATGGCAGTGGCGCCGGGAATCGCCTGGGCTTCCAACCCGATTTCCGACGGGTCACCGGTGGCGGTGCGGTCGATCGCGACCGCTCCAGCCGAGTTGGGTGTGGCTCCCGAAGTAGCGTGTGGTGTCGCGGCGCCGATTTCCGACGAGGAGCTGCAGAAGCTCATCGACGAGGGGAAGGTCGTGCGCGCGGAGGAGGCCGGTACGGCCGCAGTCACTATCGAAGTGCCGAGCGAAGCTGCGACATTCGTTGCGCGTGAAGGGGTGCCGGCGTTGCCGACCGTCGAATGGGCTCCGACGACCGAAGGTGTTCCGGCAGAGGTGCTCGACATGGCCGGTGTCGCTCCGCTGGAGGAGGGTGTTGCCCTGTCATGCACGGTTGCCGCGGGCTGACGAGCGAAAAAAGCTCCGCATGAACCGCTTTGACCTGGAACGGTACGGCCGTACTCAACTGGGTCTGGAGGTTGGTCAAGCCTGTCGGTAGCACTTGCTACGTTCGGGGCGGTCTCGGCGAGCATGCCGGGGCCGTCGCCGACGGCGTCATGTGTGTGGTGTCTTGCAGAGGTGCGGTACGGCCTGATGCGGGGCGCGTTTCGAAAGGTGTTGTGTTTCATGGTCATGGGCCCCACCCACGCGATGTCCGGTGCTGCTGTGGGGTTGGTGGTTGCGGAGTTGTTGCCTCTCGACTGGGGAGGGCCCACATCCACTGCGGAAACTTTGACCTTTGCCGGGGTGTGCGCCGGAGCCGCCTTGCTTCCCGACCTCGATACCGGTCAGTCGACGGTTTCGCGATCATTCGGTCCGCTCAGCAAGGCTCTGGCCAAAGGCATCGACGCACTTTCGGTGACCTTCTACCGCATCACCAAAGGCAAGAAGGACGGCAAGCGTCGTGGTGGGCATCGGACGCTCACGCACACCGCGCTGTTCGCCGCCGGGTTGGGTGCCGGGGTCTCGGCGCTGGTTGTTCAGTTCGGGAAGCCAGCCATCATCATCACCCTGTTCTTCTGCCTCGGGTTGGCCATCCGTGGATTGGCGGGTGAATTGGCCAAGGAGAAGGGTTGGCTCGCGGTCTCCGCCGTTGCGTTGGTGCTCTCTGCCCTCACCTGGCAGTGGTATCCGAGTGAGGCCGGATCCACGGGGCTAGGTGTTGCGGTGGCACTGGGCTGCGCCACGCACTGTCTCGGCGATGCGATCACCAAGGAAGGGGTGCCGTTTCTCGCGCCCCTGATCCCACTCGGCGGCAAACGATGGTGGGAACAACGGCTGCCGTCATTCCTGTCCATCCGTGCAGGTGGGAACCTAGAGAAGGTTCTGATCGGGCCGGCTCTGACGGTTCTGACTGCCTGGTTGATCATCAGTGCGTTCGACGGTGCCCCGGAAGCGATCTACGCGGTATTCGCTCCGATGGTGCAGTGAGCTTCGGAAAACTTTTATTACGGAACCACTGGCATCGTAATCATATTTGTTCTACGTTCGTCCCTGACATGAACCGAGTCGGCTGACGGAGTGAGCAGTGGTGCATCAAGCAGAGCGCATGGCAGAGCACAGCTCGAGCGAAGACGGAGTGAGCCGGCGCGGATTTCTCGCAGCGAGTGCCGGCGCAGCTGCTCTCGCGGGCATTTCCTGGGCGCCGGCGGGAGCAGTTCCCTGGGGTTCGGCATCGACCATCGCGCCACCGCCCGGATTTCCGTCGGACATTCCGTTGTCACAGCAGGCGTACGCGAACTGGTCGCGAGAAATCATGCTCGACAGCGTGTGGACGGCCGCGGCACGTCACAGCGACGACGTGGTCACCCTCGCCAACTGGGCGTTCGACAACGGGTACACAGTGCGTGCGAAGGGAACGATGCACGGGTGGAGCCCGTTGACGGTGGTGCCCGGCGCGCCTTCGGATCGAATTCTGCTGGTCGATACGATGGCCAACTTGAATTCGGTTGTGGTGCAGCACGGCACGCCCGCAACGGTCACGGCGGGCGCCGGCGCCAGTATCGAAGCGATTCTGACAGCGCTCGAGCGAGAAGGGCTCGGCTGGGCCAACTCTCCGGCGATCGGTGAGCTGTCCATCGCCGGCGCGCTGGCGATCGGTGCTCACGGGGCAACCTATCCGGCTGTGGGGGAGACGATCACCCCTGGTCAATCGTATGGTTCGCTGAGCAACCTGATCACCGAGATCACGGTGGTGGCGTGGGACGAAGGCATCAATCGGTACGCACTGAAGACATTTCACCGATCGGACGTCGAGAGCACCGCCTTCCTGACCCATCTGGGTCGAACCTTCGTCACCTCCGTGACGCTGCAAGCCGGGGAGAATTATCGGCTGCGGTGCCAGAGTTTCACCGACATTCCGTGGCAAGAACTCTTTGCTGCTCCCGGTTCGCCAGGGCGTACCTACGAGAGTTTCGTCGAGAAATCCGGACGGGTGGAAGCAATCTGGTTCCCGTTCACGCAAACACCGTGGCTCAAGGTCTGGACACCGACCCCGGTCAAACCGCCGGAGTCCCGAGAGGTGAGCGGGCCGTACAACTACTTCTTCTCCGACGCGATTCCCGAAGAGGTCACCACCCCGTTGGGGATGGTGGCACAGGGTCTCCAAGCTGCGACACCGCTGTTCGGCGCCTCTCAGTTCGGCGCTGTAGCAGCAGGATTGGTGCTGACCGACACCGACGATCTCTGGGGCTGGTCGAAAGACGTTCTGTTCTACCTCCGGCACACGACCTTGCGCGTCGTAGCCGGGGGCGGAGCCGTGATCACCAAGCGGTCCAACATCGGCCGAGTCGTCCACGAGATGACGAGTTGGCTGAACGAACGAATGACGCACTACGCGTCGCTGGGGCAGTATCCCGTCAACATGCCGTTCGAAGTGCGTCTCTGCGGTGTCGACGATGACGGCGAGGTGTTGGTCGACAGCGCCGGAGTGCCGGACCTGTCAGCGGTGCGGCCGCGGGCGGATCGTCAGGACTGGGACACAGCGATCTGGATGAACGTGGTCTCGATTCCCGGCACCGCGGGATTGCCTGCCTTCCTTCGCGAAATGGAACGGTGGATGGTCGCGAACTACTCCGGCGATTACGCGACCTTCCGTCCGGAGTGGTCCAAGGGGTGGGCATTCACCGATCAGGCGGCGTACCAGGACGACGAATTCCTCACCAGCACAGTGCCTGCCACCTTCCGTGCCGGTGGCGACGGGAATTGGGACTTCGCTCTCGCCACTCTCGACGAACACGACCCACACCGCGTATTCAGCAATACGTTCCTCGACCGCGTATTGCCACCCAGCTGAATCTCCTACTGCGGAAGCGGTTTGCGCCAACATACGTCGGTGACACGGATACGCTGATTGTTGTCACCGTTCCAATCGACGCTCAGCCCCTGAGTTCGGAGTGCGTCGGCTACCTGGCGCCCGACGGTCTGATCGGTGTGCGCGATCATGTGTGCCTTGGCGGTTTCGTCGCCGCCGAAGGCAGCGGCGACCAGCGCGGGATCGAGATCGTGGGCCGGACGAAACGCACTGTAGGACAAGTAGAGATCGGACGGCTCGTCGCCGAGACGCTCCGCATCTTGCATGTGGAAGAACGTGTACGCCCACTGAGCAAAGGGATACCCGTTCTCGTCGGGTTCGGACGGCGTGCGTTCGTCGTCGATTTCAGTAGTGCCGCACTGCATGCAGCAGGTGAAGTTCATCCGGGCTACGATGCCGTTGCGCTCGAGTTCGGCGAAGGCTGCGGAGAGGCGCTCGAAGTCGCCGGGAGCCGTCCACTGGGTCTGCTCCCCGAGTCTGTGGTCCCAGACCTCACGCACTACTGCGTCGATCTGTCTGCCGAGTTCGTCGTTCTCGAAGCCGCCCTCGACACAGTCTCGGGCGGCTTCGCAGATTTCGTCGAACGTCGCGAAACCTGGGAGTACCAGTTCGCGTGCTTGCTCACCTACGGCGACGATGTCGGCCTCACTGAGCACCGGTGCTGACCGTGACTGTGCTGACCGTGACTGTGATGACCGTGACCAGGGCAATCGCATACCGGCACCGTACTGCACCGATCCGACCGTCAGGCGACGTCGGCTGCTGCTTTCGTTTCCTCCTCGTTTGACGGGGCCGGCTTGTTCGGGATGAGCGCCGTGGCGATCAGGCCCACCACGACAAATCCGGCCGCAAGGTATCCGCCGAGTGTGATGCCGTGAGTCATCGCAGATTGGGCAGCGTCGGCGACGAAGGCAGTGTTCGGTGAACCGGACAGCGAGTCGATGGCGGCGCCTGCGCTGTCGGTGACTGCCCGCGTCAACTGATCAGCCTGAGCTTGGTCGACACCGGATCCGGTGAGGTCGTTGTTCAGCGTCGAATTGAGAGTGCTGAAGAAGACCGTGGTGAGGACAGCGATGCCCAGTGCGGATCCGAGTTGGCGGAACGCGCTCTGAATGCCGGAGCCTTGACCGGCGCTCTGCTCGGGAATCTCCTCGAGCACGACGTTGGTCACCTGCGCAGTCGCAAAACCGACGCCGATTCCGTAGAAGAACAGCACTGCGGCGATAGTCCACCAGGGGCTGTCTGTCGCAGCGATGAATCCGAGACCGGCGAGACCGAGCGCCTCGAGAGCCAAACCGATACGGACCAAGCCCAACGGCGAGACCTTCGATGCCAGCCCGAAGCTCGCACCACTGGCGACAAAGCTGCCGATGGCAATGGGAACCAGTGCGAGCCCTGCCTGGAGTGCGCTGTATCCGAGCGTGAACTGGAGCCAGAGAGGAAGCACCGCAACGATTCCGAACTCGCCGAGCCCGATGATCAGCGTCGCGATGTTGCCGTTGCGGAACGACGAGATGGAGAACAACCGTACGTCCATCAGCGCCCGCGACGGATCGGCGCTGCGGGTGAGCATGGTTTGACGGTAGGCGAACGCACCGAGCGACAGAACGGCGAGAACCAGCGCCACCAGAACCGGCGACGGTCCGCTGGACCATGAAAGACCGAACAGATCGAAGGGTTCCTTCGTCGTCAGCCACCCGTACGTTCGTCCCTCGACGAGGCCGAAGGCCAGCAGGCCGAGCCCGGCGATGGACAGTGCTGCTCCGGTGGCGTCGATGCGCCCAGCGGTGCGGGGTGAGGGCGCGATGAACAGCACTGCGCCGATCAGAATGAGCGCAGCAAGCGGAATGTTGATCCCGAATGCCCAACGCCATGAGGCATGTTCGGCAAGCCAGCCGCCGAGCAATGGGCCGAGGGCGGATGCAGCGCCGATGGTGGAGCCCCAGACCGCGAAGGCCTGGCCGCGCGCCTTTCCGGTGAACATCGCGTTCAGAAGCGACAGTGACGTGGGCAGGATCATGGCCGCGCCGGCGCCCTGCAGGAAGCGCGCCAGGATGAGCAGACCGCCGTTCGGCGCCAGTCCGGCCAGCAGGCTCGTCGCGCCGAACACGATGACACCGGCAATGAAGATGCGACGAGCGCCGACCAGATCGGCAACTCTGCCGACCAATAGCAGAAGTGCCGCGAACACGATTGCGTAGGACTCTTGGATCCATTGAGCCTGAACGGAATTGATCCCGAGATCTTCGATGATCGAGGGAACTATGACGTTGACGATCGTGGTGTCGACGACGATCAGTGCCACGCCGAGTGCAATGGCGATCAGGCCCAACCACTTGCGGGTGGTGGGTGAGATGTTCACGAATAAACCTCCATTGTGAAGTAACTTTACAATGAAGGTATATTTGAGGCGGTAAGTTGTCAACGTGCGCGCTGGGCTCGACCGGCCGCCGTCTGGCACAGGAAAGGTGGGATCACCGAGGTGGAGGCACCGCGCGACATCTCCGTGGAGCGGGAGCGGCTGATGGACGAATTCCGCGCGTACGGTGGCACGTTCACCGAATTCAGCCATCGATTCGCGTCGTGGCTCGGCCTGCATTCCACCGACGCGACTGCCTTGATGGAAATCACCGCTGCCGAGGAGAAGGGGACGCCGCTCTCACCCGCCCGCCTCGGAGAGCGGATCTCGCTGACGTCGGGTGCAACCACCGCGTTGCTCAACCGCCTGGAGAAGGCGGGACATATCGTCCGGACCCGAGAGAATGCCGACCGGCGAGTGGTCACGCTGCACAGCAGTGCGCATGTGCAGGACCTGGCGGACGAGTTCTTCGGGCCCCTTGCCGTGCGACTCGACGCCATGATGGCGAAGTACCCGCCCGAACTGCTCAGTCGATTCGAGGAATTTCTCGTCGACCTTCACTCGACGATGAACGAACACCTCGAGCAGGACAACCGCTGAACAAAAAACGCCGCTCGACTCCGGAGAGTCGGGCGGCGTTCTTTGTGCCGGTGACGGCTACTTGCCGAGCTTGGCTTGCAGGTCGTCGAGAACCAGGCCGGCACCTGTCGGGCCGAGGCCCAGGAACCAGGTCTCGTCGCTCACCTCGGTGGCGCGTCCTTCCTTGACTGCGTCCATGCTGGCCCACAGCGGTCCGGCAACAACCGTGGTCTGGCCCGTGTCGGCGGGATTTCCGTAGCTGGAGTAGAAGATTCGGTCACCCTCCGCCTCGGTGATCGTTTCCGGGCTGACCTCGACGGCCAGTTCGTCGATGTCCTGGATCGCCGGGCGGGGCAGGCCGACGTCCTTCAAGATGACGCCGATGAACGACAGATTGCCGTACAGGCGCAGCTTCCCGGACATGAAACGAACCAGTGAAACGGTCGGGGAGCCGTCGATCGACTCACGTACCTTATCGGCGTGCTCTTGGTAGTCGTTGAGAACCTGCTCAGCCTTGGTCTCCTCGCCGAGTGCGTCACCGGCAAGGAGGAAGTTCTCCTTCCACGGAAAGCCGGGGCGGATGCTGAAGACCGTCGGAGCGATTGCCGCGAGTTGCGGGTAAAGCTTGTCCTGGCGCAGCTTGCTGCCGAGGATCAGATCGGGCTGCAGTGCGGTGATCGCCTCGAGGTTGAGGTTGTTGGTCGTGCCGACATCGGGGACACCGACCAACTTGTCCGCCAGGTACGACGGCTGACCGGCGGCGCTTTCCGGGCTGGCGATGCCGACCGGGGTGATCCCGAGCGAGAGAACCTCGTCGAGTTCACCGCTGTCGAGGACGACGACGCGGGTCGGCTTGGCCTCGAGGGTGGTCTCGCCCAGGGCATGGGTGATGGTGCGAGGGAACTCGCCTGGCGCGGCATCGCTGCCGAGCTTCGCGGTTTCCGTGTCGGCGGTGCTGAACAGCTTGCCGCCGGTCGCGACATCGGTGTTGCCGTTCGCGTTGCCGCCGGCGTCGGAAGAGCCGCAGGCCGTAGCGGCAAAAACAGTCGCCAAGGCAACCATGGCGACCCGGACCGACGTGCGGCTCCGGAGAGTGGTGCGTGAGTGCATTAGGCTACCCTACCTTTCGGCTATCGGGCTTGGTCAGGGAGGTATCCGCACCGTTGACGCCAGGTGAGCGGCGCGTCAGGTCTCGCTCAGCGGGACCGCTACGCAATTCGGACTACAGGGTGCGACCAACGTGTTAGCTTCGCGAAAGACCTGTACTGGTAAGCGAAGACGCGTGTAGTGAGGATTTCGATGACCCTGAACATTGCCGATCTGTTCGAGGCCGTTGCCGATGCGATCCCCGATCGAGTTCCCTTGATTCTGGAAGACGTGCGATTGAGCTACGCCGAACTCGAACTGCGATCGAACCGACTCGCTCATCACCTGCAGTCGGTGGGCGTCGAGCCTGGGCAGCACGTCGGTATTCACATGCGTAACTGCGTCGAGTACGTCGAAGCGCTCCTGGCTTGCTTGAAGATCAGAGCGGTACCGATCAACGTCAACTTCCGCTATACCGATGCAGAACTCCTGTACATCTACACCAACTCTCAAATGGTGGCACTGCTGGTCGAAGAGGAATTCGCGCCGACGGCATTGGCCGTGGTTCCGCAGTGTCCGGAGATCACCCACGTGTTGATCGTCGGCGAAGACTACGAGAACGCCCTTGCCGCGCAGACTGATACCCGCGACTTCGGCCCTCGCAGCAACGACGACCATTTCGTCATCTACACCGGCGGCACAACCGGAATGCCCAAGGGTGTGGTGTGGCGGCACGAGGACTTCTTCTTCGCCGCGCTGTCCGGAGCGAACCTCAGCGGGCCGCCGCGTCGGAGTCTCGAAGAGGTTGTGGATGCAGCTGTAGCGAACACCAATCCAACTGTGCTGCTACTCATCCCGCCGCTCATGCATGGAGCCGCAATCTATTCACTGCTCACGGCATTCCTCATGGGAGCGCCCCGAGTACTGACCCGCAGCTTCGATCCGATGGAAGTGCTGCGACTGGTCGAGGCCGAGAAGATCACCGGAATCACCGTCGTCGGCGACGCGATTGCTCGGCCGATCGCCGACGCCATCACCGCAAGCGAAGGGCGCTACGACCTTTCGACTCTCCAACTGATCGGGTCTGGTGGCGCGTTGTTCTCCCCGAACCTGAAGGCAGAACTGACAACCCGACTACCGGGGTTGGTGATCAAGGATGCATTCGGTGCTTCGGAATCCGGCAACGACGGCGTCGTCGAATTCGGTGAGGACGGTTCCAAGCGAATTCGATCCAACCCCAACATGATTCTTGTCGACGACGAATTCCGTCGCATCGAACCAGGCTCGGACACAGTCGGTTTCATCGCCCGGGCCGGCCATGTTCCCGTTGCCTACTTCGGCGACCCGGCCAAGACTGCTGCAACTTTTCCCGTCGTCGACGGGGTTCGTCTGGCGGTGCTCGGGGACATGGGCACGATGGAAGCCGACGGAACCATCGTGCTGCTCGGGCGCGGTTCGATGTGCATCAACTCCGGCGGCGAGAAGGTCTACCCCGAAGAAGTGGAGCAGGCACTCAAAACTCACCCGGCAGTTTTCGACGCTTTGGTGGCGGGTGCGCCCGACACTCGATTCGGTGAGAAGGTCGCCGCGGTGGTGCAGGTTCGACCGGGATTCGAAGATGTTGCGACGGAATCATTGTCGGAGCATTGCCGCACCCACGTCGCCGGGTACAAGATCCCCCGCTCGATCGTGCTCGTACCAACCATCCTCCGCTCGCCCAGCGGTAAGGCCGACTACCGTTGGGCTCGCGAAACCGTAGCGGGAGCGTAAATCACCTTCCGGCACTTCGGACGACGCACCACTCGTTTCCCTCGGGATCCAGCAGCACCTGAAAGGTGCCGGCCGGGTCCTGCTGGACAGTACCGACCCGAGTTGCGCCGAGGCGCTCGGCAGCTTCGGTCGCAGCGACGACGTCATCCACACTGACGTCGATGTGTAGACGATTCTTCGTCAGCTTGGATTCCGGTACACGCTGGAAGGCGAGGCGAGTCCATCCTGGAGGGTCGACAAACGCCCACTCCGCGCTCCGCTCCACCGGCTGCCCACCGAGGATTCCGGCCCAGAAGATCGCCAACTGGGCTGGTGCGGAGCAATCCACAACTACTTCATCGACCTGCCCGATCACCGCTTCACAGCTCCACTGAATTCGGCTGTCACAGCTGCACTCAATTCGGCTGTCACACCTGCGCTGAATTCGGCTGTCACAGCCAGGGCTCGATCGGCTTCTTCACCCACATGATCTTCTCGTCCGGATGCTCACGCCGAGCTTCGGGACGGTCAGGGTTAGCGGCTGCCCACACAGCTTTCTCGTCGAGCAGTCCGGCCGCGATGGTCCAGGTCTCCCGCGTGCTCGGCGGATTGGCGCCGGCCGCACGTGCGAGTTTGCGCAGTCGATCGTCGGGCATCTCGAGCAACTCTGCGCTACTGATATCGCGATCCCAGGCGAACTTGGCCAGGCCGACGGCTTTCTCGCGTCGGCTACGGCTCGCCATGTCGTTGTGCGCAAAGTCTGGTTGGGATGCCACGGCTTCACCTTATCGTCAACGCAATCGAGGCCCTCCCGCGTAAGCGGAAGGGCCTCGATTTCTGTTCTTCACTGTCGGGGTGGCGGGATTTGAACCCACGACCTCTTCGTCCCGAACGAAGCGCGCTACCAAGCTGCGCCACACCCCGTGTCGAACCTCGGTTAGCTTACATTACCGAGTCGACTGACATTAAATCCGCAGGTCAGTTGCGTAGAACCGACGCTGGAGACTCTGCGGAACTGTGTGCGGAGACATGCTCCGGTTCGCGCCTGGTCGCCGGAACCAAAGTCAGCAGAGTTGCCTCGGGGCGGCAGCAGAAGCGTGCCGGAGCCCACGGCGAAGTGCCGATGCCTGCTGAGACGTGCAGCTGGGTGTGTGCGCCCCACTTCGACGGTCCCTTGACCCGGGATCGGTCGATCTGGCAGTTGGTGACCAGCGCGCCGTAGAACGGAAGGCACAGCTGACCACCGTGCGTGTGGCCGGCGAGCACCAGGTCGTAGCCGTCGTCGGCGAACCGGTCGAGAACTCGAGGTTCGGGTGAGTGCGTCAGGCCGAGCTTGAGCTGGGCGACGGGATTGGGTGTTCCGGCGACGGTGTCGTAGCGATCGCGCTTCAGGTGCGGATCGTCGACGCCGGCGGCAGCAATGCGAATACCGGCCACTTCGAGTTCGCGGCGCACGTGGGTCATGTCCAGCCATCCACGTTCGGTGAACGCGGCCCGCAGATCGCCCCAGGGGAGGGGATCTCCGGTGATGCGCTTGTCCTTGTTGAAGATGTAGCTCAGTGGATTCTTCGGTTTCGGAGCGAAGTAGTCGTTGCTGCCGAAGACGAACAGACCCGGCCGAGCCAACAGATCGCCGAGCGCCTGGACCACTGCCGGGACGCTGCGCTGATGCGACAAGTTGTCTCCGGTGTTGACCACGAGGTCGGGGTCGAGGCCTTCGAGCTCACGCAACCAATTCTGTTTCAACCGTTGGTTCGGCATCATGTGCAGGTCGCTGAGATGGAGGACCCGCAGC
The DNA here is from genome assembly GCF_001682295.1 of Rhodococcus sp. 008. Taxonomy (NCBI): domain Bacteria; kingdom Bacillati; phylum Actinomycetota; class Actinomycetes; order Mycobacteriales; family Nocardiaceae; genus Rhodococcus; species Rhodococcus sp. 008. Next base: position 2,770,363 of record NZ_CP012749.1, read on the forward strand.
GACGACGAACCGGGCGCCAGGACTGGCATCGTCACCTCACGCAGTGCAAATGCATTGCGTTCGATGCCGGATGCGTACCCGATCCCTAGTGCAGCGGCGCCCGCGGCACCAAGTGCGGTGCGGGTCAGATTGGTGCGGAACTGGGAAGACACCTCTCAAGGATACGGGTGTGGCGTTCTTCTGCGTCGCTCTCGCTGCCTTTTACAGCTATTCCACAGAGAATTGTGTCCGGGCGGAGGTAACTATCGGCACGCTCGAAACGCCGAGCGCGTAGCGTTTCCACCATGTCCGACACGACACCATCGCTCAAAGCCACCCTCCGAACCGACATGGTTGCATCCATGAAGGCGAAGGATCCGCTACGTACAGCCACCCTTCGGATGCTCATGGCAGCCATCCAGACCGAAGAGGTGGCCGGTAAGGAAGCACGGGTCCTCACCGACGAAGAAATCATCAAAGTCCTTGCAAAGGAATCGAAGAAGCGCGGCGAATCGGCCGAGATCTACACCGAGAACGGCCGCGGTGAACTTGCCGCGAAAGAGCGCGCCGAAGCTCAGATCATCGACGAGTACCTGCCGACGCCGTTGACCGACGCCGAACTCGTCGACGTCGTCGACACCGCCCTCGCTCAGGTGTCCGAGGAGCTCGGTGAGCGTCCGGGTATGCGTCAGATGGGCCAGGTCATCAAGGCCGCCAGCGCGCTGGCCAAGGGCAAGGCCGATGGCGCCCGTATCTCTGCAGCAGTGAAGTCCCGCCTGTAGTAGCGCGCCACCGGAAACCGAAAACGGCCGCGAACTCCGAGTCACTCGGAGATCGCGGCCGTTCTTGTTTTCAGAGCCGTCAGTTTTCAGGGCCGTCAGTTCGGTGGGGTCCCCGCAGGCGGTGCGGGTTCGCCTCCGGGCGGAGTCGCATCCGGGGGAGTCGCGCCCGGTGCCGGAGCTGCGGGGGATGCGGGTGCTGCCGGAGCCCTCACGGAGCCGTCACTGATGTAGATCGTGACGGTCGAACCCGGGATCGCGGACCCGGACGGCGAAACTCCGGTGACCGTTCCCGCCCGTGCTCCGGATGCCGTGGTCACGGAATTGACCGTGAAGCCGGACGCCTGCAACCTCGACGTCGCCGCCGACTGGCTCAGGCCGACAACCTCGGGAACCTGGCCGTTCTGCGATCCCCGTGCGTACTTCTCGTCGATCGGAGGCAGTGAGGTGGGCCCGAAGTTGTTGGCGACCGGGTTCATTGCCGCGAACCAGGATCTCGCCGGTTCGGTACCGCCGTACAGGTTGCCGCTGTAGCAGGGGCGTAGCGGGCTCGAGCAGATCTCGCCGGGCGTCGGGGAGTCGCCGAAGATGTAGACGGCCGCAGCGAGGTTGTTGGTGAAGCCGAGGAACGCCGAGGACTTGTGGGTCTCGGTGGTACCCGTCTTGCCCGACATCGGCAGGCTCCATCCGGCGCTGCTCGCGGCACCGGCAGACGTACCGGCGCCGACGTCGTCACGGCTCATGGCGTTGGCGAGTGTGTCTGCCAAGCCGGGCTCGACGACCTGCTCACAGCCCTGCTCGGTGACGGCCACCGGCTTGCCGTAGCGGTCGAAGACCGAATCGATGGGACTCGGCGGGCACCACTTGCCGTGCGAGGCGAGAGTGGCCGCGACGTTGGAGAGTTCGAGCGGGTTGATCCAGGTGGGGCCGAGGGTGAACGAACCGAGGTTTTGTTCCTTCTGGAAGTCGGCCATGCTGCGCTCGTCGAAGCCCGAGGTGTTGGGATCGGCGTACGAGCGCATGCCGAGACGGACAGCCATGTCGACGGTCGGCGTGACGCCGGTCGCCTCGATGAGCTTGACGAAAGCGGTGTTTGGGGACTGTGCCAGGGCGTCGGTCACGGACAGCGTCGGCGGATAGTTGCCGGCGTTCTCCACGCAGTACGTCGAGACCGGGCAGCCTGCCGCACCACCGCTACCCATGCCCTTGGCTTCGAAGCGCTTGGGCACGTCGAGGGTCGCGTTGATGCCGAGGCCCTTCTCCATCGCCGCAGCGGTCGTGAAGATCTTGAAGACGGAACCCGCACCGTCACCGGCAAGGGAGTACGGCTGCGCCTGGACGGTTTCGTCGGCGTCGGCATTGAGTCCGTACGTGCGACTGCTGGCCATCGCGATGACCTTGTGTGAATCCTGGCCCGGCCTGATCACGTTCATCACGTTCGCGATGCCGTCGAGGTTGGCGCTCGCGTTCGCGTTCAGTCCGGCCTTGGTGGACGCCTGGACCTGCGGATCGAGAGTGGTCTTGATGAGGTAACCACCCTCGTTGATCTGGTCGCGGGTGATTCCGGCATCCGAGAGGTACTTCAGTGCGTAATCACAGAAGAATCCGCGATCGCCTGCAGCGATGCAGCCGCGCGGCAAGTTGTTGGGGGTTTCGAGGACGCCGAGGGGCTCTTCCTTGGCTGCACGGAACTCGTCGGCACGATCCGGAATGTTCGTGATCATGGTGTCGAGCACGGTGTTACGACGCTCGGTCACGCCCTCGACGTTCGTGTACGGGTTCAGCGCGGAGCTGGACTGAACCATGCCGGCCAGCATCGCGGACTGCGGAACGGTCAGATCTGCGGCGTCGACGCCGAAGTAGGTCTGAGCCGCGTCCTGAATGCCGAAGGATCCGTTGCCGAACGGTACGAGGTTGAGGTACCGGGTGAGGATCTCGTCTTTCGTGAGTTCCTTGTCCAGCGTCAGCGCCATCCGGATCTCGCGGATCTTTCGGGCCGGGGTGGTCTCGATGGCAGCGCGGCGCTCGGCATCCGTCTTGGCCACGACCAACAGTTGGTAGTTCTTCACATACTGCTGATCGAGTGTCGACGCGCCCTGCTGCACTTCACCGGTCGTCGTGTTGGTGAGGAAGGCGCGCAGCGTTCCCTGCCAGTCGACGCCCTTGTGGTCGGGGAACCGGCGGTCCTCGATCGAGACGATCGCCAACTTCATGTTGTTGGAGATCTTCTCGCTCGGGACTTCGAAGCGTCGTTGGTCGTACAGCCAGGCAATGGGATTGCCTGCCGCATCGACCATGGTGGACACCGCGGGGACCGTGCCTTCGACCAGTTCGGCCGAGACGTTGTCGACGGTATCGGCAGCGCGATTGGACGCGAATCCGAATCCGCCGGCCACCGGGAACATCACCCCTGCGACCAGGACACCCGCCAATGCGGAGCTTCCGGCGAGCTTCGCCACTGTTTTTGCAATCGACACGATCTACAGAGTACGTGTGCCCACCCATTGGAACCGGTTTCAGTGTTTTGCGGGTGTTCAAAACCTCCTGAACACGCGCTTTGTACTGCCGTACCAAAAAATGCTCCCGACCGTCTTGCGTTAGGGGCGTTCTTTACCTAAATTGTGATCAGTGTGATCGACGTAACACTCGATCACGAATGTGTCTCAGCTTTCACGTGCTACCGCGAGACGGCTGAGATGGTGCGCTGCTCGCCTCATGGCGACGGTCAGACTTTGTAGAGGGGACCCAGAATGTACACAGCCACCCCGAGTAGCCGTTTGGACATCGAGCAGGCCGAGGCACGAATTGCCTGGGTAACTCAGGCGCGATGCCGCGAGGTCGATCCCGACCAACTTTTTGTTCGTGGCGCCGCACAGCGCAAGGCAGCCACCATCTGCCGTCACTGCCCGGTCCTCATGCAGTGCGGAGCAGATGCTCTCGACAACCGTGTCGAGTTCGGTGTGTGGGGCGGAATGACCGAACGTCAGCGCCGTGCACTGCTCAAGCAGCACCCCGACGTCGACTCCTGGTCCGAGTTCTTCGAAGACCAGCGCCAGCATCACTCAGCAGTCTGATCCAGGTCGATCGGGGGATCAGCCCTTACGAGTGAGCTGATCTCCCACCGCGCGCAGCGCCTCGAGGTCCGAGACCTCGAACGGTAGCGACGGAACACCGATCAGCGGCACCCTCGGGTGAGCTGCGGTGAATCGACTCAGCAAGGCGATTTCTCGCTTCGCGATCACTGCCCGATGGGCATGGATGCGGAGAACGGCTGCGGTGAGGGCCTCGGCCTCGGTCGCATTTTCCTTCGCTTCCAGTTTGTCGGCGGCGGTCACCGCATGATCGGCAGGCAGAGCCGTCAACGTCGGGTGAGTGCGGTTGAGAACCAGACCGGCCAACGGCATCGAGTCACCCGCAAGGCGATCGACGAAGAACGCCGCCTCACGGAGAGCGTCGGGCTCGGCCGCTGCGATCACCAGGAAATGAGTCCCCGGCTGACGCAGCAACTCGTAGGTCTTCGTGGCGCGTTCACGGAAACCGCCGAACATCGAGTCGAGCGACTGCACGAATGCCGATGCATCCGAAAGCATTTGGCTTCCCACGATGGTCGAGACACCCTTCAGGGCCAATCCCATCGCGCCGGCCACGAGCCTGGTCAGGCCACGGCCGGGTGCCGAGAGCAGCCGGATCATCCGTCCGTCGAGGAATGTTCCGAGCCTCTGTGGAGCGTCGAGGAAGTCGAGCGCATTGCGCGACGGCGGGGTATCGACGATCACCAGATCCCACGCGTCGTTCGACGCCAGCTGCCCCAACTTCTCCATCGCCATGTACTCCTGCGTTCCGGAGAACGATGTGGCAACGGTTTGGTAAAAGGGATTCGCCAGGATCTGCTCGGCCTTCTCAGGGCTCGAATGCTCGATGACCATCTCGTCGAAAGTCCGACGCATGTTCAGCATCATCGCGTGGAGTTCGCCCGTGGCCTCGGGACCCAGCTTCACCGGCTGCGGAGTGTTGTCGAGTTCGGCCACACCCAAGGCCTGTGCGAGGCGACGGGCCGGATCGATGGTGAGGACGACTACGCGTCGGCCCTCTTCGGCTGCCCGCAACGCCAGCGACGCAGCCGTCGTGGTCTTGCCGACGCCACCTGCGCCGCAACACACCACGATCCGGGCCGTCGGGTCCTTGATGATCGCCGAAATATCGAGGGCAGGAGCTGCGCGTCGGCCGGTCCTGGAACTGCCGACCGTCACGTTCTCGGTGGTCTCGGTCATCACACGCCCTGTTCCGTGAGGTATTCGGCCAGCTCGTAGAGCCCACCGAGATCGACGCCGTCGGCGAGTGCGGGAAGTTGCACCCGCGCGCCGTCGATCTCGCGGAGCTTCTCCGCACTGGATTCTTGAGCTTCGAGCACCGACGCGTGCTCGATCGTCTCGGTGAGCAGGCCGGCGAAGTCGTCGTCGGACAGATCGATGCCGACATCGGAGAGCGTCGACCGGATCGAAGCTGCATCGATGTTGCCGGCTGCAGCACCGGAGAGTTGGTCTTCGGGCAAGAACCTCGGGCTGGCGCGGTTGACGATGATGGCACCGAGGTTGAGGTCGTCACGCGCCAGTTCTGCGGCGGCGTCGGCGGTTTCCTGAACGGGCAGCGCTTCGAGAAGCGCAACAAGATGTACGACGGTCTCCGGCGAGTGCAGCAGCCGAACGACGCCTTCACTCTGCGAATGCACCGGGCCGCCCTTGGCGAGGTCGGCCATCGCCTTGGTGACGTCGAGGAAGCTGCCGATCCGCCCGGTCGGGGGAGCATCGACGACAACGGCGTCGTACACGCGTTTGCCGGTTCGATCGGTGCGGATGACGCACTCCTTGATCTTGCCGGTGAGCAGAACGTCGCGAAGGCCTGGAGCGATTGTGGTGGCGAATTCGATGGCGCCGAACTTACGCATCGCCCGGCCGGCGAAGCCGAGGTTGTAGAACATTTCGAGGTATTCGAGGAACGCGGTCTCGATGTCGACGGCCAGAGCCATCACTTCACCGCCACCTTCGGCGGCCGCGACCTTGGTCTCCTGCGGTGGAAGCGGTGGTACGTCGAAGAGCTGCGCGATTCCCTGGCGGCCCTCGACCTCCACGAGGAGAACGCGCTTGCCGCCTTCGGCCAACGCGAGCGCCAACGCGGCGGCAACCGTGGACTTACCGGTTCCGCCTTTACCTGACACAAAGTGCAGGCGGGCCTTCGTCGCAGACTCGGGCCAGGTCCTGCTCAGCTCATCTTGGGATGCAACCACACCGCGAGCCTATAAGTCTGGGGCCGAAGATGTACGCGGGATAGGCTCACCGCATGAGCGAAATAACTTCCTGGGAATACACCGTGACTCCGTTGCTGGTCCACAATCCGAAGGCAATTCTCGACAACTGGGGTGTCGACGGCTGGGAACTCGTCGCCGTCCTGCCGAGCGCGTCGGGCGAGCAGCACGTCGCGTACATGAAGCGTCCGAAGGGCTGAATCACATGGCAGAGGCAACACAGACCTGGTCGGAGCGTCTCGCCGAACTGGGCATTGCACTTCCCGCCGTCGCGGCACCCGTCGCTGCTTACGTTCCCGCGGTTCGCAGCGGCAACCACGTGTACACGTCGGGTCAGCTCCCGTTCGTCGACGGAAAACTGGCGCTGACCGGCAAGCTCGGCGCGGGCGTGTCGGATGAGGACGCCAAGGCCGCGGCTCGCACCTGCGCGCTCAACGCTCTTGCTGCCATCGACGCCCTGGTCGGCATCGACAACGTCGTTCGCGTCGTCAAGGTTGTCGGCTTCGTGGCATCCGCCGAAGGATTCACCGGCCAGCCCGGCGTGATCAACGGCGCATCCGAGTTCCTCGGCGAGGTGCTCGGCGACGCCGGTATCCACGCCCGTTCGGCAGTCGGCGTGGCAGAACTTCCCCTCGGCTCACCCGTCGAGGTGGAACTGATCGTCGAAGTTCGCTGATGTCGACGGTCCATCCCGCCTACGCGCAGCTACGCCGCGTCACCGACATCGCTTCGGTCTTGCTCGAGAACAACCCGGGCATGATGACGCTGGACGGTACGAACACTTGGATTCTGCATGCTCCGGGCAGCGTCGAGTGTGTTGTCGTCGATCCAGGCGACAACGACGAGGAACACCTGCAACGTGTCGCTGGTATCGGTCCGGTAGCGCTGACCTTGATCACGCACCGGCACTACGACCACACCGGCGGGGTGGACCGTTTCCACGAATTGACTTCGGCTCCAGTGCGTTCCGTCGACCCAACTTTTCTTCGCGGGGGCGCTTCGGCGCTTGTCGACGGTGAAGTGATCGAGGTAGCGGGCCTGAAGTTGCGGATCCTCGCGACGCCGGGCCATACCGCGGATTCGGTGTCGATAGTCATCGAGAACGATGCGAGCGTGCTGACGGGCGACACCATTCTCGGCCGCGGCACGGCAGTTCTCGACGACTCCGACGGCGATCTGGGGGACTACCTCACCTCGCTGCGATCGCTGGCCGCACTCGGCGAAGGACTGACGGTTCTTCCCGGGCACGGTCCGGACCTACCCGATCTGCAGGCGATTTCGCAGCAGTACCTCGCCCACCGCGAGGAGCGTCTGGATCAGGTGCGGGCTGCTCTGTCGACGTTGGGCGAGTCTGCCTCGGTGCGCGACGTAGTCGAGCACGTCTACTCCGACGTCGACCCGAAGCTGTGGCCGGTCGCGGAGAAATCCGTCAACGTGCAGTTGGCGTATCTGCGACGCTGAGGCGCTCGGCGCCGACACGAAGAGCTGAGTTGTGTGGCCGAACTGCCGCCATCTATGCCGATCGAGGTATAGCTGGCGGCAGTTTTTGCATTTGTTTGATATGGGTAACGGCCCAATAGTTAGTCCATGACCTCACAATGCGACGGATGGATCCGCAGTTACGTGGACGGCTCCTATGTCGAACCCGACGAGTCGTCGAGCTTCGATCAGGTCGACCCAGCAACGGGCCGTGTTCTCGCCCGGGTCCACGAGGCCGACAAGGCCCTGGTCGATCGGGCCGTGACCTCTGCCAGACGTGCTCTGGACAACGGTTGGGCCGATACGCCGGTTCGAGAGCGGACGGCTCTGCTGCGACGCGCTGCCGACCGGATCGAGGAGCGATTCGAAGAGTTCGTCGCCGCAGAGATGGCGGACACCGGCAAGCCGATCACGCAGGCACGCGAACTCGACGTCGCGCGCGCCCTGACGAACTTCCGCACCTTCGCCGACATCGTCGCCGCGGCGGGACAGGAATCGTTTGTCACGGATCTCGCGGGCGGCAAGCAGGCGCTGAACTACGCGATCCGCAAGCCGCTCGGCGTCGTCGCCGTGATCGTTCCGTGGAACCTGCCGCTGCTTCTCCTGACCTGGAAGGTTGCGCCCGCGCTCGCGTGCGGAAACTCCGTGGTGGTCAAACCTTCCGAGGAGACCCCGGCGACTGCGTCGTTGCTGGCCGAGGTGCTCGAAGAGGTCGGCCTGCCTGCCGGCGTCTACAACGTCGTCCATGGATTCGGTGCGAACTCGGCCGGCGAGTTCCTCACCACGCACCCCGGTATCGACGGGGTCACCTTCACCGGATCTTCGGCAACGGGTTCGCATGTCATGAAAACCGTTGCGCCGCGAGTCCGTCCGGTCTCGTTCGAGCTCGGCGGCAAGAACGCCGCGATCGTCTTCGACGACGTCGACATCGACGAAGCCCTGACGGGCCTGACCAAATCGGTGTTCACCAATACCGGCCAGGTCTGCCTGTGCACCGAGCGGGTGTACGTGCACCGCAGCATTTTCGAAGACATCGCCGGTGGACTCGTCGAGCGGGCAGCAGGACTGCGTCTGGGCGACCCGACGCTCGATGCAACGACGACCGGACCGCTCATTTCGCAGGCACACCGGAAGAAGGTACTCGACTACTTCGAGATCGCCGAGCAGGAAGGCGCGAAAGTGCTGACCGGCGGCGGTATTCCGGACCTCGGACAGGAACTGTCGGGCGGATCCTGGATCGAACCCACCCTGTGGACTGGCTTGACCAACAAGGATCGCGCCGTACGTGAGGAGATCTTCGGACCCGTCGCGGCACTCATTCCGTTCGAGACCGAAGCCGAAGCGATCGCCCTCGCAAACGACACCGAGTACGGCCTTGCTGCCTCCGTGTGGACCAACGACCTGCGCCGCGGACACCGCGTCGCGCAGAAGATGAACGTCGGAATCTCCTGGGTCAACACGTGGTTCACCCGCGAACTGCGATCTCCCTTCGGCGGCATGGGCCTGTCCGGCATCGGACGTGAGGGCGGCGAGTCCTCGCTGCACTTCTACACCGAACCGACGAATGTATGTGTGCAACTGTGAACATCGAAACCGCAAAAGTTTTCCAGAAATGAGCGAGGCGTGATGACAGCCCCCGAAGACACCGTATCCGCGCTCGCGCGTCGCCTCGACGACGCTGCGCAGACGCGCACCGACACCCCGAGCCTCGCCGACGAACACACCATCGACATCGACCAGGCCTACCGGATCCAGAACGAACTCCTCGAACGGCGCACCAGCCGTGGTGAATCGATTGTGGGCATCAAGCTCGGCTTCACGAGCAAAGCGAAGATGGCGCAGATGGGTGTCTCCGAAGTGATCGTCGGTCAGTTGACCGACGCGATGTGCGTGAGCAACGGCGGCGAAGTCGACCTGAGGACGTTCATTCATCCCAAGATCGAACCCGAAGTGGCATACCGCCTGTCGAAGGACGTCGATCTCGACGATCCGAACGTCGACATCGAAACCTGCGTCGACGCACTGGCTCCCGCAATGGAGATCATCGACTCGCGGTACCGCGACTTCCGCTTCACCTACACCGACGTCGTCGCTGACAACACCAGCGCTGCCGGGTACGTGATCGGGAGGTGGCTGCCGCTACAGAACGTCGAAGACCGTTCCGTACGTATGGAAGTCGGCGGCGAGACGGTAGTCGGTTCCACGTCGGCCATTCTCGGCGATCCGGTGCGAGCTCTGCATGCACTGCTCGACATCGCTCGTCGACGCCGAATCCCGTTGCGCGCCGGGCAGGTAATTCTGGCCGGTGCCGCCACAGCAGCTGTGCGACTCGACGAGGGCGTCGCACAGTGCACGATCGACGGACTCGGAACCGTCACGGTGAAAGGTGTGAAGCGATGAGTGGGGCGCAGGTCATCGAGAGGCTGGCGAAGCCGCGCGGAAAGTTCCCCCACGTCAAGGTGGTCGGCGATTTCGTCTATGTCTCCGGGACCAGTTCGCGTCGGCCCGACAACACGTTTGTCGGCGTCGCGGTCGACGAGATGGGGACCACGGCGCTCGACATTCGGGCGCAGACGCGTGCCGTCATCGAGAACATCGCGGCGATTCTCGCCGAAGTGGGTGGAGAACTGAGTGATCTGGTTCAGGTCACCTCCTACCTGGTGTCGATGAACGACTTCGGCGGATACAACGAGGTGTACGCCGAACTGTTCGACGAAAACGGTCCGACGAGAACGACTGTGGCTGTTCACCAGCTGCCCCACCCTCACCTGCTCATCGAAATTTCCGGCGTGGCGTACGTGCCCGCCTCCCGACGCTCGGCGTCCGAAGATACGGAGAATGCATCATGACCACGATTCCTCCCGTCATCGACTTCAAGAAGTGGATCGACGACAACCGCCACCTCCTGCAGCCGCCCGTCAACAATCAGACGATGGCGCTCGGAGACGATTTCATCGTGCAGGTCGTCGGCGGCCCCAACCAGCGGACCGACTACCACCTCGATCCGTACGAGGAGTGGTTCTACCAGCTCGAAGGCGACATCCACGTCAATGTCATGACCGAAGACGGTCCTCAGCGCGTCGACATTCGCGAGGGTGAAACTTGGTTGCTGCCAGGAGACATTCCGCATTCGCCGCAGCGTCCCACCGCGGGCTCGATCGGCCTGGTCATCGAACGCGTCCGCAAGGAAGGCACGCTCGAGAAGTTCCAGTGGTACTGCCTCGAATGTGATCACAAGATTCACGAGGTCGAACTTCAGGTGCGCGACATCGTGGCCGACCTTCCGCCGGTGTTCGTCAAGTTCTACGAGAGCGAAGAAGCCCGCACGTGTGACAAGTGCGGCACGCTCCATCCCGGCAAGGGCTGAGCTATGAGCAACCTGATCGACATCCACACCCACTACGTGCCCAACGGGTGGCCGGATCTGACCGAAGACGCGGGGCCGCAAGCGCCGTGGCTGAAGGTCGAGTCGGAAACCGAAGCAATGATCATGATGGGCACCAAGGAGTTCCGTCGCATCCAGTCCGATGCCTGGGACGCCGAGGTGCGGCTTCGGGACATGGATGCCGACGGCGTGCAGAAGCAGGTCGTCTCACCTACTCCGGCGTTCTTCAACTACGGCCGGAGCGGTGAGCAGGCAAGTCGCATTGCACGGATCTTCAACGACCTCGCACTCGAGATCGTGGAGCCGGCGAAGGATCGGTTGATTCCCTTCTGCCAGGTGCCTCTGCAAGACACCGACGCAGCGTGCCGTGAGTTGGAGCGGTGCATCGCGAACGGGCACCGCGGTGTCGAGATCGGCAATCATGTCGGCGATCTGGACCTCGACAGCGAGGGCGTGGTGACGTTCCTGCAGCACTGCGCGTCGCTGGACGTGCCGGTATTCGTGCACCCGTGGGACATGGCCAACTCTCCGCGCCTCGATCGCTGGATGGCGCAGTGGCTCACTGCGATGCCGGCCGAAACGCACCTGTCGATACTCGCACTGATTCTCGGTGGGGTGTTCGACAAGATCGACGATCGTCTCAAGATCGGATTTGCGCACGGTGGTGGATCTTTCGCGTTCTGGTTGGGACGGATGGAAAACGCCTGGCACGGCCGCAACGACATCATCGGTACGTCGCAGTTCCCGCCTTCGCACTACCTGGGAAGGTTCTACGTGGATTCCGTCGTCTTCGACGAGCGCGCGCTGCGACTGTTGGTGGACACGGTGGGGGTGGACCGTGTGATGGTGGGTAGTGATTACCCGTACCCCTTGGGGGAGCGTCCGGTCGGTGAGGTGGTTCGCAAGAGTGAGTTCTTGGACGATACTGCGCGCCAACTGATTTCGCGGGGGAATGCCGAACGCTTCCTGGGTCTCGTCTGAGGCCCCGGCTATACCTTTTCCGGTATGGCGGACGGTGAATTCGGCATTTGTGAGTCATGTCTCGAGCGAGCACAATTCCAAACACAACGATCGACGACGCTCGTGATACCGACAATCCCGAAGACGGGGTCGGTGACTACAGACTTCATCGTCCGCCTGCCCCATCCAATCGATAGGTTCCGCGATGTCAGACAAGATATCCAACAGCACTACGAGCGACGGAAAGCCGTTGCCGGAGAAAGCGGCCCGTAGCCGAGTTGCCATGGCAACCCTGGCCGGCACAACTCTCGAATGGTACGACTTCTTCCTCTACGGCACAGCCGCCGCGTTGATCTTCAACAAACAATTCTTCCCGAGCCTGAGCCCCACGGCCGGCACGCTGGCTGCCTTCAGCACCTTCGCCGTCGGGTTCATTGCACGGCCGGTGGGTGGACTCGTGTTCGGGCACTTCGGTGACCGGATCGGGCGCAAGGCCACGCTCGTGGTCTCATTGGTGATGATGGGCATCGGGTCCACACTCATCGGCCTCATCCCGAACTACGACTCCATCGGTTTCTGGGCGCCCGTCCTCCTGGTGGCAATGCGCGTCGTTCAGGGCATCGGTCTGGGCGGTGAAGGCGCCGGCGCGACACTCATGTCGATGGAGCACGCGCCGGCGGGGCAGAAGAATCTCTATGCAGGTTTCCCTCAGATGGGCACACCCGCCGGACTGGTTCTCGCCAACGGCATCTTCCTGACGACCAACGCCGTGATGTCGGACTCGGCATTCGCTTCGTGGGGTTGGCGAATCCCGTTCCTGCTCAGCTTCGTTCTGGTGGCGATCGGTCTGGTGATTCGCCTGCGCGTCACCGAGTCGCCGTCATTCGCCGGGATCATGGAGAAGGGCGAAATAGTCCGCTTCCCGCTGCGTGAGTCGCTCAAGGTCGGCTTCCCCCGTTTGTCTCTCACGCTTGCCGCGTGCTTGGCGAACTCCGCCGTGGCGTACGCCTTCATGGTGTTCACCCTGTCGTACGGAACTCAACATCTGGGTTACGACAAGCAATTCCTGGTGCTCAGCGTGACCGCGGCAGCAGTCCTGTGGTTCCTTTCCATCCCGTTCTGGACAAAGATCGCCGACAAGTACGGGCGTCGGCACATGTTCATCGGCGGATCAGCTGCAATCCTGTTGTGGTGCATCGTGTTCTTCCCGCTCCTCAACACCGAGAACAAAATGGTCGCCGTCATCGCGTTCCTGGGCATGGGCCTGATCGTTCCGGTCACACATTGTGTCCAGGGCAGCATCATCGCCGACACTTTCCCGGCCAAGGTCCGCTATTCCGGCTCGTCTCTGATCCTCCAGAGCGGTGCGATTCTCGGCGGTGGACTGGCACCGATGATCGCCACGGCTCTGCTCGACGCCACCGGATCTTCGGTCGGTGTGACCTGGTATCTCGCCGGGGTGTGCACGATCAGCCTGGTCGGCGCCATCGCCCTGTTCAAGATTGTCCCCGATTCGTCGCGGGGCTTGGAGCACGAGGAGATTCGCGTCTCCGAAAACGCCTGAGTCCTGGTCGATCCGACATCGGCCCGTTCCCTCTGGAGGGAACGGGCCGATCGGCGTTTCACGGTCGCATGAGCTCAGTTGCAAAGGACTCCAGCGTCGCGATCAGGGCCTGCGCGGACGGACTCGACGTGCGAGTCGCCGACGAGGTGATGCCGACGCTGTGCCCGATCGGATCGAGCGTGATGGACAGGGTGGTCAAGCGCGCGTCGTCGCGGGGGATGAGGCTCGGTAGTACCGCGATCATGTCGGTCTCGACCAGTAGCTGACGCACGGTGAGGAAAGAGGTTGCCTCGACCCGATTTTCGGGCAACGGCAAGCCGTTGCGGGCGAAGAACTCCTCGAGTTCGCGGCGGAGCACTGTCTCGACCCCGGGAAGGATCCAGGGGAAGCCGCGTAGTTCTTCGAGTTGGACGTCCTCGCGGTGAGCGAGCGGGTGATCTACGCGGGTGACGAGTTCGACGGATTCGGCGTAGAGGTTCCGTCTTGTCGCGGTGTCATCGGTAGGTGAGGTGAGCCGGCCGACGATCAGGTCGATTCGGCCCGCTTCCAGATCGGTGAGCAACTGCTCTGGCGTACCTTCGCGCACGACGACGGTGAGCAACGGGTGGTGAACCTTCAGGCGCGCGATAGCGCCGGGAAGCAGCACGTTGGATCCGGCGAGATGTGTTCCCACGATGACGGTTCCGCGATTGGCGTCGGCAAGTTCGACGACGTGCCGCCCGGCTTCGGTCAGCTGCGCGATCACGGCCCGTGCATGAGTTGTGAAGGCCTCGCCGAAAATGGTCGGGGTGATGCCGCGTGGGCCGCGGTCGAAGAGCGAGACACCGAGAATGGACTCGATGTCGTGCAGACTCCGAGTCGCGACGGGTTGCGTGATGTGAAGTGCGGCAGCGGCGCCGACCACACTGCCCTGACGGCTCAATGCGTCGACGAGCAGGAGATGGCGGAGTTTGAGTCGCCCGTCGAGGAGCTTGGGCATGTCCATGGAGCAATCCTAGACGGGATTTCTCCGGGTGGGTAGGCGCCCGAAGTTGCTCAGGAGAAGGTGATTCCGATCGATTGGGACGAGGCGTACTTCTCCCAGGTTTCGCTGCTGTCCGGACTTCCCGTGTGCGCAAACGACGTCCAGTGCCGGCGTATCCGACGGCCCAGTGCGTCGATGCTCTGCCAGTCGCTGCTGCCCAGCATCGGTGAGCCCTGCCAGGACTGCTCGGTTCCCAACACGAAGGGTAGTTCTATGCAGTGAGTTGCTCCGAAGACGTCGTCCGTCGGTGCCCAGTCGAAGCGGTACGTGTACACCGACGCGCCGGCCGCTGTGAAGGTCTCGGCCAGCTCCATTGCCGGTTCGGCAAACATGTTCTGTGTCAGTGCCTTTTCGGCGACGTGTTCGGGATCGGGTACTCCCGCTACGTCGCGCACGAAAGCAGATCCCTCGTCTCGGGTGTATCCCACGATGACGTCAGGCGCTGTTTCGAAAGTTCGGATCACCGGTTCCAGTTCGGAGATCGGCGCGAAGGGCGGTTGCACGACATTGGGGGACCGCCGGCTGAACTCGACAGCCGTGCCGCGGAATGCGTCGAGAATGTGGGAGAGCGGCGCGGTCCGAGGATCTCCGTCGAGCAGTCGGGCAAACGTCTCCCCGTTCTCGATCGCGGCAGCCTGCGTGAAGTTGAGGTCCGGCCGTGGAGTGCTCTGCAGAATTGCTCGATGGAACAGGGTTCGAGAGTTGTTACTGCTCAACAGATTCACAATGGAATGGGCGCCGGCCGACTGCCCGAATACGGTGACCGAGTCTGGGTCGCCGCCGAATGCCTCGATGTTCTCGCGCACCCACTCGAGCGCCGCGATCTGATCGTGTACCCCGAGATTGCCTTCGCTGACGCCGTCGAGGAGGAGGTATCCGAGCACGCCGACGCGATAGTTGACCGACACCACGACGACGTCGCCCTCGGCTGACAAAGCGCCGCCGTCGTACCAGGGGAGTGAGCCGCCGCCACTGGAGTACCCGCCACCGTGAAGCCACACCATCACCGGGCGATGACCGGTCAGCGACGGGGTTGTGACGGTGACGGTGAAGCTGTCCTCGCTGTGCCCCGGTTCGGGGAGCGGTGGCCCCATGATGCGTTCGAGTCGTGAAGGTGGTTGGGGGAAGACCGTTCCAAGCGCTGTGGCGTCGAAGACGTCGGAGAACGGTTCCACCGGTCGCGGCTTCTCGAAGCGCGGTGCGCTGGCGTAGGGGATCGCACCGAAGTAGTAGGAACCGTCACGCTTTCGGCCGCGGACCTTCCCCGAAGGGGTGGATGCGATCACCGTCTCGAACGAGGGCATGGGTTCCTTTCTTCTTGTGCATGCTTTTTCGAGCATGCCAGGTGGATGCCGCGGCACAAATGCCTTTGTGGTCGTGCGGTATGCGTTACGGCGTGAGTGCCTGTACCAGTCGATCTTCGAGTCGCGTCGTCACTCGGCTGTATACGGAACCGTCGTCCAGTGCCCGGGACATCACGATCGCCCCTTGGATCCCGGCCACGGCTTCTTCGGCGAGTCCGATGGAATCTTCGGCACCGACGAGTGCCGCCTCGAGAGCCGCTGTCCATTCGTCGAAGTATGTTCGGACCCTGGCGCCGAAGCGGTTTCGCTCTTCACCGAGTGCAAATGCGCCGAACAGGCAAATGCGTTGCCCTGACCGAAAGTAGTCGCCCGCGGTAGCGAACATGCTCTGGATGCGCTGCCTCGGTGGAACCGATTCTGCTCGAAGAGGTTCGAAGACTTCGGCGCGAAACCATCCGTCGACCTCGTCGAGTACGGCCTCGGCCATCTCTTCCTTCCCGCGCGGAAAGAAGTTGTAGAGACTGCCT
This sequence comes from Rhodococcus sp. 008, assembly GCF_001682295.1. Classification (NCBI taxonomy): domain Bacteria; kingdom Bacillati; phylum Actinomycetota; class Actinomycetes; order Mycobacteriales; family Nocardiaceae; genus Rhodococcus; species Rhodococcus sp. 008. The sequence goes on from NZ_CP012749.1 coordinate 2,786,666, forward strand.
TTGCCTAAACCGGTGTGTTCGGTGATGACGGCCAGGCTTGCTCCGTCGAACCCGTAGGTTCGAAACACGTTTGCGAGAGCGGGAATCGTGTCCGAGCGTTCAGCTACCTGTCTGGCCATGGATTCATCCTTTCATCACAGACCCAACTCGCTCAGGCCCGGATGATCGTGCGGGCGTGGTCCGGTCGGATCCCAGAAGAACTTTCGCTCGGACTCCTCGATGGGAACGTCGTTGATGCTGGCATGACGGTGGTGCATGAGTCCGTCGGCGTCGAATTCCCAGTTCTCGTTGCCGTAGGAGCGGAACCACTGCCCGTCGTGATCGTGCCACTCGTACGCGAATCGCACGGCGATGCGGTCGTCGCTGTGTGCCCACAACTCTTTGATCAACCGGTAGTCCAGTTCGCGGGTCCACTTCTCGGTCAGAAGTTCGACGATCTCGGATCGGCCGGTGACGAACGTCGACCGATTACGCCACCAACTGTCCGGCGTGTAGGCCAGCGACACCTTGTGCGGGTCGCGTGAGTTCCATCCGTCCTCGGCGAGGCGGACCTTCTGGACGGCAGTTTCGTGAGTGAAGGGCGGAATCGGTGCTCGGACGGTCATTGCGGGGCCTCTCGATCAGATATGTACCTATCGGTACAGACTTTACCGATAGGTACAACAAGAGTCCAGTGAACGACTTCGGCCGCCCCCACCGAAGCGGGAGCGGCCGAAAGAGTCGAACCGGAAGAAACTAGCGCGCGCGACGAGCGAGACGCTCGGAATCCGAGATCAGGACGCTCTTGCCTTCGAGGCGAAGCCATCCACGGTGTGCGAAATCAGCGAGCGCCTTGTTGACGGTCTCGCGGGAAGCGCCGACGAGCTGGGCGATCTCTTCCTGCGTGAGGTCGTGAGTGACGCGCAGGGCGCCACCTTCCTGAGTGCCGAAGCGCTGCGCGAGCTGCAGGAGCGCCTTGGCGACACGGCCGGGAACGTCCGTGAAGATCAGGTCGGCCAGGGTGTTGTTGGTACGACGCAGACGGCGGGCGAGAACGCGCAGAAGCTGCTCGGCGATCTCGGGGCGCTGCTGGATCCATGCCTTGAGAGCGTCGCGGTCCATGCTCACGGCGCGAACCTCGGTGACGGTCGTAGCCGTCGAGGTGCGGGGGCCGGGGTCGAAGATGGACAGTTCGCCGAACATGTCGGACGGGCCCATGATCGTCAGCAGGTTCTCGCGACCGTCGGGTGAGCGTCGACCGATCTTCACCTTGCCGGACACGATGATGTACAGGCGGTCACCGGGTTCACCTTCGTTGAAGATGACATGTCCACGGGGGAAGTCGACGGGCTGCAGCTGCTTTGTCAGCGCCGCTACCGCTGAGGGCTCGACTCCTTGGAAGATGCCGGCTCTTGCCAGGACGTCGTCCACGTGCGCTCCTTGTTGGGATTTGTTCGTTTGTGGTGTCATTTTTGCGCTATCTATCTTTGTACCCGCGCTGCGCACAAACCGTCGTACACAGGCTCAGCCCTCATGAGTGAGACACTGTGTCCAATGCAATCTGTGTTCAATGCAACAGGTACGGCATCGAAGTCTACGTCCCGTTAGCTCGCGACGAGTGATTGATGCCACGTAAGAGCCGAAAATTCTTCCGGAATCCGCTGCGGTGACTACTTTGTATGGCCGTCAACTTGCCCGTTGTGTCCGGATTTCGCCCAGGCTGGCGCTCTCGGGAGCCTCCGACTGACGGCCCTTACGCTTCCGGTGGAAGCGGGCGAACGCATGGGGAAACCCATCGCTTGCCAGGCGGGCGACGTCGTCGTGACTTGCCTGGTCGAGGAAGTCTTCTACTTCATGCTCTTGGACCGAGAGCCGACGCAATCGCCCTTCGACTCGTTCCATCGCCAGGGCAAAGAGCATAAGCAGTAGCGGAAAGAGAATTACTGCGAGTCCTTGCATAGGGGGAAGTAAACACGTCGAAGGTCTCAGAATCGACACGACGGAGTCTCCACTCATGTCGTATCCGTACAGTTGTCTGAGTGCAGACCACCCCGACAGGCAGTTCAGAGCAGCGGAAGAAACCGCGTTCGGGGGGTGCGCGGAAGGAAGAATCACACCTCGGATTGGTACGCCGGGCGCGTCGGATGAATCGTGAGCTCGCTGTGGCTTTCCCACACGTGTACTGCGAACTCGACTTCACGACTCCGTTGGAACTGGCAGTGGCGACAATCCTGTCGGCGCAATGCACCGACGTCCGCGTCAACATGGTCACGCCGGCACTCTTCGCCCGTTATCCCGACGCAAAGGCATACGCGGAAGCCGATCGGACCGAACTCGAGGAGTACATCCGCTCCACCGGCTTCTACCGGAACAAGACGAGGTCGCTGATCGGACTCGGTCAGGCGCTACTCGAACGCCACGACGGGCAGGTCCCGAACAAGCTCGAAGATCTGGTGAAACTCCCAGGCATCGGACGCAAGACCGCGAACGTCGTGCTGGGCAATGCCTTCGACATTCCGGGAATCACCGTCGACACCCACTTCGGTCGGCTCGTGCGTCGGTGGAAGTGGACCGAGGAAGAAGATGCCGTCAAAGTGGAACACGCCGTCGGGGCACTGATCGAACGTAAGGAATGGACTCTGCTCTCGCATCGCGTGATCTTTCACGGCCGACGGGTCTGCCACGCGCGCAAGCCCGCGTGCGGTGTGTGTGTTCTGGCCAAGGACTGCCCGTCGTACGGTCTCGGCCCGACCGACAAAACCGAGGCCGCGGCCCTGGTGAAAGGCCCCGAGACCGATCATCTGCTCGCCCTGGCAGGGTTGTGATCGCCGATGACAAGTGCCGGAAGATGGTCTCTCGCTGCGCTCGTGGTCGTCGCGGCTCTCGTCGTGGCGATCTGGCCGCGCGGGGGAGACGACACGACGCCCACCTCGACGGGCCCGTCCTCGTCCGCGTATCAGCCGCCGACGTTCACTCCGTCGTCGGAATCGCTCGATCAACTCCGTAGCCAGGCGGCTCTGGCTTCCTGCCCGACTCCGACCGGCGAAGCGCCTGCCGGCTCGGCTCTCGCCGGAATCACCCTCGACTGCGTCTCCGACGGAGCGCCCGTCGACCTTGCCGCAGCGGTGGGCGGAAAGCCGACTCTGCTCAATCTGTGGGCGTACTGGTGCGCGCCATGCGCCGAAGAGCTTCCGTACCTTCAGGAATTCGCGGAGCGCGCCGACGGCAGCATCAACGTGCTGACCGTGCATTCGGATCCGAATCAGGAGAACGCTTTGACGCGACTCATCGACTACTCGGTGCGTTTGCCCGGCGTCCAGGACGGTGACGGCAAGGTACGGATCGCAGTGGGCGCACCGCCGGTGCTGCCGGTGTCGGTGCTCGTGCGCGCGGATGGAACAGTCGCCAAGGTCTTGCCCCAACCCTTCCGCAGTGCGGACGAGATCGCCGCCGCTGCGGCGCAATATCTGGGAGTCGTCGTATGAGTACACCGGTTCCCGAGTGGTTGCGCGCTGTCGCCAGCACCCAGCCCACCGATCCCCATCGGATCAACCCCGTCCTCGAGCGTCGCGCGCCGCGCGGCACCGTGACGCGTCCGGCCGCGGTGCTCGTGCTCTTCGGCGGACCGCGTGAGGCCGACCCTCTCGCCGTCGGCGGCTTGCCGGAGGGCGCAGACGTCCTGCTGACCCAACGGGCGTCGACGATGCGTCAGCACAGCGGACAGGTCGCATTCCCGGGCGGCGCCGCCGATCCGGGCGACGACGGCCCCGTCGGCACCGCGCTGCGTGAAGCGCAGGAGGAGACCGGGCTCGATCCGAGCGGAGTTCAGCCCCTCACCGTGCTGCCGGAGATCTTCATCCCGCCGTCGGGTTTCGACGTGACGCCGGTGCTCGGCTACTGGGAGCAGCCGACGACGGTGGGCATTCAAGACGAGGGCGAGGTCGGACGGGTGGCCAGGGTGCCGCTGCGCACGTTGCTCGACCCCGACAACCGGTTTCAGGTTCGACATCCCCTCGGGTACCAGGGCCCGGCGTTCCGCGCCGACGGCATGCTGGTGTGGGGGTTCACAGCAGGAATCCTCGCGGCGCTGTTCACGGTGTCGGGCTGGGAGATTCCGTGGAACTACGAGGACGTGAGAGACCTGGACACAGCGCTGTCCGAGTTCGGTGAAGGTGTCGAGGATTCGGCGGTGCCGCGATGACAGGTTCTCGTTGGGTGGACATCGCCATCGTTCTGGTCGCCCTCATCGCGGCCACGTCCGGATGGCGTCAGGGCGCGGTGGCGTCGGCGCTGGCGTTCGTCGGCGTGATCCTCGGTGCCGTCGCCGGGATTCTGTTGGCGCCGCACCTGCTCGTGCACGTCACCGAAGGCAAGCTGCGCATCCTCGCGGGCATCTCGCTGATCGTCGTGTTGGTCATCATCGGCGAGGTCGCCGGCATGGTGCTCGGACGCGCGGCGCGCAGCGGAATGCACAGTCCGACGGCGCGATCCGTCGACAGCGTCATCGGTGCGGGTCTACAGGCGGTGGCTGTCGTGGTCGCGGCGTGGCTGCTCGCGATTCCGCTCACTTCCTCGTCGCAGCCGAACATTGCCGCCGCTGTTCGTGGTTCGGACGTTCTCGCCAGCGTGGACGAAGTGGCGCCGCAGTGGCTGCGCCGCATCCCGACCGAGTTCTCGGCGCTGCTCGACACCTCCGGCCTGCCGGACGTCATCGGCCCGTTCGGGCGCACGCCCATCACCGAGGTCGAAGCACCCGACGCGAGCGTTCTCGCCAGTCCGTTGGCGGCGCAGTTGCGTCCGAGTGTTCTCCGCATCAACGGCGTCGCACCGAGTTGCCAGCGCGCGCTCGAGGGATCCGGATTCATCGTCGCCCCCGAACGCGTCATGACCAACGCCCACGTGGTTGCCGGAACCGAGAGCATCACCGTGGACACCATGGAGGGCGCACTGCCCGCGCAGGTGGTTCTCTTCGACTCCGCCGTGGACATCGCGATTCTGGCGGTTCCCGGATTGGACGCGCCGGTGCTGCCGTTCGCTCCGGAGCAGGCTCGGACCGGTGACAACGCGTTGGTGCTCGGCTACCCCGGCGGTGGTCCGTACACGGCCAGCGCAGCCCGCGTTCGTGAGGTCCTCAACCTGAACGGGCCGGACATCTACAAGGCCGGAACCACCCAGCGTGAGGTCTACACCGTCCGCGGATCCATCCGGCAGGGCAACTCGGGTGGACCGATGGTCGATGATCAGGGGCGGGTCCTCGGCGTCGTGTTCGGTGCTGCCGTCGACGACAGTGACACCGGATTCGTCCTCACCGCGCAGGAAGTCTCGCGCCAGTTGAACGCGGCTGCCTCGGCATCGACGCCCGTACCGACGGGCGCGTGCATCCTGTAGCGGTCACTTCTCCGTAAGGAGGAAGTCCCCGAGTTCGCGATTGACGCGCTCGGGGGCTTCCTGATGCGCGTAATGACCGACTCCGGCAATGGTGCGCAGTTTCTCGCCGGGAGCCCAGTGCTTGTCGCGACGCACGGTACGGGTGAGCACGTACGGGTCGAGTTCGCCGTGAATCTGGACGATCGGAATGCGAAGAACCTGATCCATCAAACGCATGAAACGTCGGCCCTCGGGGCGGAGCTGGCTGCGGAAGGCCCAACGCTGGTACTCCAACGTGGAATGCGCGACGCCCGGGATCCGGATCGCGGCCCGCATCTTGGTCATCACGTCCGCGAATTCGGGTTGCTGCGGCCAGGTGGGGCCGGACCGCGAGCGAACCAGACGCTCCACTTCGGCGCCGTTGTCGGCCGTCAACCGACGTTCCGGGCGTAGCGGTACCTGGTAGGCCAGGAACGAGGGCAAAAGCGCGCGGCGCTGATAGGGGTCGCGGACGACTGCTTTCTTGAGCGCCATCGGGTGTGGTGACGAGATCAGCGCTATCGACCGCACCAGGCGTGGATGCAGGAGCGCGGTCGCCCAGCACACCAACCCGCCGTCGGCATGACCGATCAGCGTGGCCTTGCCGTAACCCATCGCACGAATGAGGCCGGCTACGTCACCGGCGAGCGTCCAACCGTCGTAGCCACGAGGGGGCTTGTCGGAATCGCCGTACCCACGAAGGTCCATTGCGACGACGCGGAAGCCCTGCTCGGACAGTGCCGTCAATTGATGGCGCCAGGACCACCAGAAGTCGGCGAATCCGTGCAGAAGCACCACCAACGGAGCATCCGGCTCCGCGTCGCCTACCTCGACGACGTGAAACCGGATGCCGTTGGCGTGAATGTCCCGGTGAATCCAGGGGCCGTCGAACCTGACGGTGGATGGATCTGGGGCTGCCACTTTCGATCAGACTCGCTACCGGCGCGCGTTGAAATCGACCGACGGCTTTGCGTCGTCATGGCTGCCGGGGATGACGTTCTTGGCCTGCTTGAGCGATTCGATCGTCTTCTCCGGAGCCCTCAGCTTGCGCACGCGCAGATAACCGAGCAGCGCCAGAATCGCGGTGGTCACCACCATGATCAGGAAGACGATGAGGAACGCCAGCCAGCGCGGCACCCAGGTGTCGAGCATCTCGGCCAGGAAGAAAAAGAAGAAGAACGAGCTGAACAGCAGAACCGTGAAGGCCAGGATGAAGAAGACGCTGCCCTGCAGACCCTTCTTGACCTCGCCCGTCACCTCGGCCTTGGCAAGTTCGACCTCGGCGCGCACGAGGGTGGAGACCTGTGCGGTCGCGTCCTTGACGAGGGCCCCGATGGTGGCCTCGCCCGGCGTGCGGGCGTCCACATCGGTGAGAGGGATGGAAGAGACCGTGTTCGGTACTCCATCTCCGGTGAAGCGCTGGCTCTCTCCGTTGGTCAAGCTCACTTGTCGACCTCTCCAGGTAGTTCTCTCGCGTCCGTGGCAATGGCGGAAGCGTCGTCTCGAGCCGCATGAACTCGTCCACGTCGCCACAGCAGCGCTGATCCGATCAGCGATGCCACCAACGATGTCACGAGAACTGCGGCCTTCGCTATCTCGGCCTCGCTGCCATCGCCGACCCCGTCCAATGCGAGGTCTGCTACAAGCAGGCTAACGGTGAACCCGATGCCACCGAGAACTGAGAGGGCAAACATGTCTCTCAATTCCAGTGTCTTGGGTTTGGTTGCTATCCCCAATTTGATCGCGAGCAGGGAAATTCCGAAGATTCCGACGGTTTTGCCGACCAGAAGACCGACGACAACCGATTGCCCGACGGGGTCGGTGAAAATGTCGCCGAGTACCGCCGCGTTGATCGGAACACCGGAGGCGAACAGTGCGAAGACGGGGACACAGAAGCCTGCAGAGTAGGGCTGAATGCGGTGCTCGAGACGGCTACCGGGCGCGTACTCCTCGTCCGGATCGCGCCTCACCCGGGTCAGTAAGCCGAGCGCGACGCCCGCGAGTGTGGCGTGTATCCCCGCTTCGTGCATCGCGTACCAGGTCAGTAGTGCCAGCGGGACGTAGAGGAACGGCGTCGTGATGCGTTTGTGTTGGGCGTAGGCGTAGGCAGCCAGGGCTGCGGCCGCGGTCAGCAGCCACAACATCGCGAGGGAACCGGTGAACAGTACGGCGATGAGAATGATCGCGAGCAGATCGTCGACGACGGCCAGGCTGAGCAGGAAAACTCGGGCGCTCGCCGGGATCTTCGAGCCGGTCAGCGCGAGCACGCCGAGGGCAAAAGCGATGTCCGTCGCGACGGGAATGGCCCAGCCCTTGTCCATGCCGGGCGTACCGAAACCGATGGACGCCGCGATGATCGCGGGAACCAGGACGCCGCCGCACGCCGCGATGATCGGGAGCATCGCGGCTTTGCGGTCCGCGAGTTCGCCGACCACCAGTTCACGTTTGAGTTCGAGGCCGGCGACGAAGAAGAAGACGGCAAGCAGTCCGTCCTGCGCCCACGTGCCCAAGCTGAGGTCGAGATGGAGTGCGGACGGACCGATCTGGAAGTCACGTAGTGCGATGTAGCTCTCACCGAAAGGCGAGTTCACCCAGATCAGAGCGAGGGCGGCAGCGATCAGGAGGATCGATCCGCCCACCGTTTCGGTGCGGAGGTAGCGGGACAGTTCGGAACGCAGGGTGGAGATCACGCGTGGGGACGACCTTTGTTCGTGCAACCGAATTCGGATGCAACAGACATGAACGTGATCGACGTTGTGACGCATCGAATGCACGTGCCGACCAGACTTCCCGGCTCACCTTTACGGAATTTTATCGCGGATTGCCCGCTGAGCCGAATTCGCGAACCGAATTTGCGTCGGAAAACCCCGCGGGTGTTCAATTCCTACTGATTGGGACACTATCCCACCAATTGGGCATCTTTCGTATAACGGCGCAGGAGCATGTTTTGAGCACGTCAGTCAGTGAGAATCCACCCAAGCCGGAGGGCGGCGACGCAGATACCGTCGCCGGAGTGCCGCGCAGCCGAATCGTGGTCGCCAGCATGGTGGGTACATCCATCGAGTTCTACGACTTCTACATCTATGCAACAGCGGCAGTATCGGTGTTCCCGCACCTGTTCTTCCCGAAGGGCAACGACACCACCGCGCTTCTCGCGTCGTTGGCGACGTTCGGACTCGCGTTCGTCGCCCGTCCCCTCGGTTCGATTCTCTTCGGGCACTTCGGTGACCGCGTCGGACGCAAGGCAACTCTGGTCGGCTCGTTGCTGACGATGGGCATAGCGACCTTCCTCATCGGACTACTGCCGACCTATCACCAGATCGGACTGCTGGCCCCGGCGTTGTTGGCGCTCATGCGTTTCTGCCAGGGTCTCGGGCTCGGCGGCGAATGGTCGGGTGCGGCGCTGCTCGCGACCGAGACAGCCAAGGAAGGCAAGCGGGCCTGGGCGGCGATGTGGCCGCAACTCGGTGCGCCCATCGGCTTCTTCATGGCCAACGGACTGTTCCTGATCATCACGTTGTTCATGAACCACGACAATTCCAGCCCGGACCTCGAGGGTGCCTTCCTGAGTTGGGGATGGCGAATTCCGTTCCTGCTCAGCGCAATCATGGTGATGATCGGCCTGTACGTCCGGCTCAAGCTCGAGGAAACCCCGGTGTTCGCGCGTGCAGTCGAGCGCGGCGAGAAGGTCAAGACTCCGGTCGCCGAGGTATTCAAGACCAGCTGGCGTCAGCTGATCATCGGTACGTTCGTGATGCTCGCGACGTACACGCTGTTCTACATCATGACCACCTGGGTTCTCAGCCACGGAACCGGCAAGACGCCGGCCGACGGTGGAACCGGTGCGGGCTTCAAGTACACCGATTTCCTTGTCCTGCAGTTGATCGCAGTCGTGTTCTTCGCTGCCGCCGTGCCGGTCTCGGGTTGGCTCGCCGACCGTTACGGGCGTCGTATCACCTTGCTGATCATCACCGGTCTGATCATGGTGTTCGGCTTGACCTTCGGTGTCTTCCTCGAACCGGACGGAATGAACGACGGTCGCATGTTGGCGTTCCTCATCGTGGGCATGCTGCTCATGGGCCTGACCTTCGGCCCGATGAGTGCCGTTCTCCCGGAACTCTTCCCGACCAACGTCCGCTACACGGGCTCGGGAATCGCGTACAACACGGCCAGTATTCTGGGCGCAGCGGTGGCGCCGTTCATCGCCGTCTACCTCGCGAAGAACTACGGCGTCGGTTGGGTCGGCATCTATCTTCTCGTAGCGGCGACGCTGACTTTTGTCGCGCTGCTGGTCATGCGTGAGACGAAGGGTGAGTCGCTCGACGATGTAGGGGCATAACCCTGCTGTGCGCCTTTATTAACCCCCGGCGGTTAATAAAGGCGCACAGCAGTTGTCAGGGAAGCTGAGCAGGCAGGACGTGCTCACCGGTCTTGTCGGTGCTCAAGGCCAGGGAGCTGATGTACTGCTTCTCGCCGTTCGGGCCGGGCACGTTCGACGCGAGCATGTCGGGACGCTCGAATTCGATTCCGCTGACGCAGCACAGAAGCGTTTCACCGGAGGGGTTCCCGTACTCGTCGAACATCGGCAGTTCGATGCCGTCGTCGGTGCGTCGTAGGTAGTACTTTCCCTTGGTGGCGACGGCCAGGACCGGCGGCATCACCAGCGCGATGACGATTGCGACGATCGGGGAGAAGGGCTTGATCGCCGAACCGAAAGCACCGAAGAACACCAGGATCGAAATGCCCGCGGCCAGCAGCATCGACACGAAGCCGACGGGGTTGACGTCGTAGAGCATCCCGCGTCGGAACTCGGGGACTTTCGGGGAGAGCTTCAACCAGTACTTGTTGATCGCGATGTCCGAGGCGACGACCACGACCCAGGCGATACCGCAGTTGGCGTAGAAGCCCAGGATCGTGTTGAGGAAGTCGAACATGTTGGCTTCCATCAAGATCAGTGCGATCGCCAGGTTGACCAGAACGAAGACCATGCGTCCGGGGTAGGTCTTGGTGACGCGGGTGTACGAGTTGGTCCAGGCCAGTGAGCCGGAGTACGCGTTGGTGACGTTGATCTTGATCTGGCTGATGACCACGAGGATCACGGCCAGCGTCATGGCCAGCCAGTGCGGCATCATGTCCTGGTAGATCTCGAGGAACTGGTGCACGGGTTGGTTGGCGATCGAAGATCCGTCGACGACGTTCGCGATGATGTACACAGCGAGGAACAGTCCGACGATCTGCTTGAACGCACCGAAGATGACCCAGCCGGGGCCGGCGAGAATTACTGCAGCCCACCAACGACGGGTGTTTTCCGGCGTCTTGGGCGGCATGAAGCGTAGGTAGTCGATCTGCTCGGCGATCTGTGCGATCAGCGACAAGCAGACACCCGCGGCCAGCATCACCGATCCGAAGTTGACGCCCTTGCCGTTTGCGCCGTCCTCACCGCCGAAGGCGAAGAACGCGCTCACCGAATCAGGGTGCTTGAACAGCAGATACAGGAACGGCAGCACCATCATGACGAGCCACAGAGGCGTCGTCCACACTTGGAGCTTTGCCAGAGCCTTCATTCCGTAGATGACCAGTGGAATGACCATCAGGGTCGAGACCGCGTAGCCGATCGAGAGTGGGATCCCGAGCCCCAGTTTCAAACCCTGGGCCATGATGGAACCTTCGAGCGCGAAGAAGATGAAGGTGAACGTCGCGAAGATGACGTTGGTGACCACCGAGCCGTAGTAGCCGAAACCGCTTCCGCGAGTGATCAAATCGAGGTCGATATTGTATCGCGCGGCATAGTAGGCGAGTGGGAAGCCGGTCGCCATGATGACGACGGCAAACACGGCGATGCCCAGCAATGCGTTACCGGTGCCGTACGAGATGCCGATGTTGGCGCCGATCGAGAAGTCTGCGAGATACGCGATTCCGCCGAGCGCGGAGGTCGCGACGACGCCGGTTCCCCATTTGCGGTAGCTGCGTGGCGCAAATCGGAGGGTGTAGTCCTCCAGAGTCTCCTTCAGTGCGGCATTCTCACCGAGATCTGCCCTGTCCGGTGCGCCGGCGGACACCTGCTCGTTCACTGCTGTCATGACGTCACTTCCCCTGGGTGCCTGTGCATGTGCACTTTGCGGTGCAGGCACCCAACCTAGGGAGGTGGCGTTACGCGGACATGTTTGAAATGTGTCGCCCACGTTGCGGATTCGATCCGCAACGTGAGCGAGCACTCATGGGACTTTCTTTACCTGTATCTGATCACCAACTGCCCGCGCCTGCAAGGCGAGTGGCTGCGTCCCGACCGGCCGAAGGTCGAGAACGGCGGCGGCCACCGGGTCGGCCAAGACGTTCCGGATGGTGCGGCGCAGGCCACGTGCTCCGTACACCGGGTCGAACCCGCGCCGTTGCAACAGGGCGACGGCGCTGTCCTCCACCTCGACGTCGATGCCTCTCCTGGCCAACCGAGTCGTGATCAGTTCGATCTCGAGACGGGTCACTTGTTCCGCGGTCTGTTCGTCGAACTCGTCGAGGATCACGGTTTCGTCGATGCGGTTGAAGAATTCGGGGTCGAAGAACTTCTCCAACGCGCGTTGCACCAGATGATGACCATGGCGCGGTCGATCGATCCGGACGCGATCGGCGAACTGCCGCAGGTGGGATCGCCGACGTTCTGCCACCGCAGCAGAGCCGAGATTCGAGGTCAGGAACACGTAGCTGTTGCGGAACGAGATCTTCTGCTGACCGTTCGCCAACCGGAGTTCGCCGTTGTCGAGGACCTGCAGGAGCGCACGCAGCACGGTGGGGTCGGCCTTCTCCACTTCGTCGAACAGGACGATTCCGGGGGTGTACGGATCGCCCTCGACGGTGTTCTTGTCGAACAGCGTGAAGGACTCCTTGCTACCGGCATATCCAGGTGGAGCCCCGGAGAACGACGCCGCATAATGCTCTTGCGCAAGAGCATTCATGTCGATGCGGCACAGATCATCGGGTCCTGACCGTAGTTCTGCGGCCACGCGCCGCACCAATTCCGTCTTGCCGACGCCGGTCGGGCCAACGAGAAGGATGTTTGCGAGCGGACGCGTCGGATCCGTGGCACCGACATGCGCGATCGAAATCGCACGAACCACTGCGTCGACGGCGGCCTGTTGTCCGACGATCTTGGAACTCAGGGCTTTCGAGAGCTTGCGAGCGTCGAAGGCCCCGACCGGTACGGGTTCGGTTCGTTCCTCGGCCGGCGGTGGTGCTGCTGCACTGTTCCGGTCATGGAGCATGTCGGTGATATAAGGCACAGTGAGATCCTTACGCTTCGATTGTCTTCTCGACCGGCAGGTTTCCGACGCGACAATCCGCTACACCCACTGTGTCTCGGGTGATGGCCTCGACGCGTTCCTGAGCCTTCTGGGCGTCGGTGACCCACAGCTTGTAAAACTCGAACGGGCAGTCCGCGACGCCCTTGTCTCCGTCACCTGCTGCGTGGACACCGGAGTAGCCGCGATGGAGGAGTTTGAAGATGTGGTTCTGGGACTGATCGTTCTCGCGTGCGTCGCGAATGGCTGAGACGGAAAGCTGCGCGTACTGGATTCCGTATTCTTCTTCGCCGGTTTCACCCAGCGTCCGGCCGTCGAATCCGATGATCGCGGAGTGTCCGAAGTAGGAGTAGACGCCGTCGAATCCGGCCGCATTGGCAACTGCCACATAACAATTGTTGGCCCAGGCCATTGCCTTGGACATCATCACCTGCTGGTCCTTGGCGGGGTACATGTATCCCTGGCAACGGACGATCAGTTCTGCACCCTTCATCGCGCAGTCGCGCCAGATCTCCGGGTAGTTGCCGTCGTCGCAGATGATGAGCGAGATCTTCAGCCCCTTCGGGCCTTCGGTGACATACGTCGTGTCTCCCGGGTACCACCCTTCGATGGGGCACCAGGGCAGGATCTTTCGGTACCTCTGAACGATCTCGCCCTTGTTGTCGATGAGGATCAACGTGTTGTACGGGGGCTTGTTCGGGTGGTCTTCGTGCTGTTCGCCGGTGATGGAGAAGATTCCCCACGTGTCGGCTTCGCGGCACGCTGCGGAGAAGATCGCGGTCTCGTCGCCCGGGATGGTGGCTGCTGTCGCGTACATCTCCTCTTCGTTGTACATGATTCCCTGCGTGGAGTATTCGGGGAAGACCACCAGATCCATTCCGGGGAGGCCGGTCTTCATGCCGATCATCATGTCGGCGATCTTGCGCGCGTTCTCGAGGACACCGGCGCGATCGTGCAGGCGGGGCATCTTGTAGTTGACCACTGCTACGCCGACCGTGTCGTTGCTCGAGGAGATGTCACCGTGTCGCATTGTCTTTCACTCCTTGGTTGTGTCGATCAGTTGAAGACTGGACGGGATTGGGGTACTGCGGTTTTGGGTGCAGCGAGGATCTTGGCCAGGCCCAGGAGAACCAGAAGTGCTCCGGCCCAACCGGCCGCGACGGCGGGTGTGGTGTGGAAGTTGTCGGTCAGGATCAGAAATGCGGGGACCGTGCACGTGGGCTGGCTCAGGAGGACCGCTGCCCAGCCGGTGAAGCGACTGAGATTCTCGCGGCCGAGCCCGAGTACCAGGAAGAACAGCGTCCACAGCGCTGCCCATGCGAGCCAGATGACCCCGAAGACGGGGTCGTTGCTCACTGTGAAAGAGAGGAAGGAGTACACGAGCGCGGCGCACGCGACGAACAGCGAGAACCACCCGATTCCTTCCGGCTCGAAGCCGGCGAGATTGCTGATGCCCACGTAGAGATAGGTGAATCCGAACAGATAGAGCCCTGAGGCCGCCAGGACGGCACTCGAATCTCCCTGAGCCTGAATCAACAAAACGGTGGGGACGACGCATTGAAGTGCGCCGACGAAGAGGTTGAGGACCGAGGCGGATCGAACGGGAACTGTGCCGAGCAGCATCAGTCCGTTGACGAAGAGGACGGCTCCCACGTAAAGCAAACCAACACTGCCCATCGGGCACCTCCGGTTACTTCGGGACGGTTACTTCGGGACGGGTTACTTTCAAATGAAATGATTCCAAATGAAACTAAGTGATGCGCGCCACAGAAGTCAAGAGGGAGATCTCAGGGAAAATCTCAGAGCGTTGCGATGATCGAGAAGTCGAGTCCGTCAGCGACGGCGAGCTGAATCTTCTGCCGTGCAACACGATCACGAAACTCGACGGTTCCGCGAGGCCCGTCGTACGCGGCACCCTCGACGACGGCGTCCAGGTCGCGCGGATGTGTGCTGTCGGCGCGTCGAACCAGGGCCGAAAGGGTATGTATCCCTTCGTAACACGACTCGGCGGCATTGTTCAGCGCCGGAGCGTGCGCGCCGTGCAGTGCGATGTAGCGCCCGAGAAGATCCATGGAGTTGCCGTCGACCATCGAACGGAAGTACGCGGCGGAGGCAAACAGGTTGCGGGTTGCCCTCGGCCCGCTCGCGAGCAGCATGTTCTCTTCCATCAATGGGCTGAACCGGATCATCGACTCGTCGAGGCCGCGGCGGGCGAAGGCGCGGTTGAAATCGACGGCGTCCTGGCCGACGAGGAGCATGATCACGCCGTCGCAACCGGAGTTCGAGACGGTCTCGACCAACTGCTTCATGTTTCCGCGCCCGAGGTCGACAAACGAACCACCGACCAGGGTGAGATCGAGTTCGGTCGCGAACTGCCTCACGGACCCGAGAGAGCTGTGCGGCCAGATGTAGTCGTCCCCGACGACAAACCACTTACGCGCTCCGACGTTGTCGCGCAGCCACTTCAGCGCCGGCGCGATCTGCTGCCGTGGTGTTTCGCCGGAGCAGTAGATGCCGGATCTGACCTCGCCGCCCTCGTAGAGCGAGGTGTACGAGTACGGAATGCGGTCCGCGACCACGGGCGCAAGCGCATGGCGCACCGAGGAGATGTGCCAGCCGCTGACGGCGTCGATGTCGCCTTCGTCGAGTAGTTGTTGCACGCGGGCGGCGACGGCACTCGGCGTCGCGCCGCCGTCGATCACTTCGATCTGGACTTCGCGTCCCAGTACGCCACCGGAGTTGTTGAGGTCGCGGGCGGCCAATTCGCTGATTGCTTCGCAGGAGGGGCCGAACAGTCCGGCAGGTCCCTGGAGGGGAAGCACCATGCCCAGGCGCCACACCGCGCTGCGCGCGCGTTCGAGCGCGCCGGTAGCGCTCATGCGTCGCCGCCGGAATCGGAAGTCAGCGGCCTGGCCTGGGTTACTATCATTTCATTTGAAAGTATTGCCCGAGAAGTGTGAAGTACGCAACAGCGGGGGAGCGATCAGTGGGAAAAAGTGACTCCGGAATTCTTGATGCTTCGCTGACGACCGCGCTGGTCCGAGCGGCTCGAATGGCCGCGGCAGCAGCGGAGAAAGCGCTGGCGGCTGAGAATCTCACTCTCGATCACTGGATGACGCTCGAAGCCCTGGCGTCGACCGAGGGGCTGACGATGGCTGAGCTGCGCGATCGGACGGGAACACCGGCTCCGACGCTGACGCGAGTTGCGGACAAGTTGGTCTCGCTTGCGCTGATCTATCGCGAGGTCGGTGAGGACGATCGCCGGAAGGTACGCGTGTTTCTCTCCTCGCGCGGAAAGTCCTTGCACAAGCGGGTTGCCGCAGACATTCGCGTGGCCGAGGAGTCCTGGCTGACGCCGAAAGAGGAAGTGAAGTTGCGAGAGGGGCTCCGCCCCTGTGTGCCTTTCCGGTAGTGGGGACTACCAAAAAGGCGCACAGGGGCCGAAGGCCCTACTTGCCGCGGATTGCGTCGAATACCTTGGGGTCGACCAGGGTCGAGGTGTCTCCGAGGTCGCGGCCTTCGGCGACGTCGCGCAGGAGGCGGCGCATGATCTTGCCGGACCGGGTCTTCGGCAGTTCCGGCACGATCGTGATCTGACGCGGTTTGGCGATGGGGCTGATGTCGGTGGAGACCTGAGCCTTGAGTTCGGCGATGAGGACGTCGCCGGTGTTCTCGACGCCTTCACGGAGGATGACGAACGCGACGATGCCCTGTCCGGTGGTCTCGTCGGCGGCACCGACGACGGCGGCTTCGGCGACTCCGTGATGGTTCACCAGTGCTGATTCCACCTCGGAGGTGGAGATGCGGTGACCGGAGACGTTCATGACGTCGTCGACGCGGCCGAGGACCCAGAGTGCGCCGTCGTCGTCGTACTTGGCGCCGTCACCGGCGAAGTACCAGCCTTCTTCGGCGTAGCGGGACCAGTAGGTGTCGCGGTAGCGGTCCATGTCGCCCCAGATGCCGCGGAGCATCGCCGGCCACGGCTCGTCGAGGACGAGGTAGCCGTTGCCGCCGGGGCCGAGGGGCTTGGCGTCGTCGTCGACGATCTTCGCGGAGATACCGGGCAGTGGAGCCATCGCGGATCCGGGTTTGGTGGCGGTGATACCGGGGAGTGGGGAGATCATGATCGCGCCGGTCTCGGTCTGCCACCAGGTGTCGACGATGGGGGCTTTGTTGCCGCCGATGACCTCTCGGAACCAGCGCCACGCTTCGGGGTTGATGGGCTCGCCCACAGATCCGAGGAGGCGGATCGAGGACAGGTCGTGGGCGTCGGGGATCTCGCGGCCCCACTTCATGAACGTCCGCACGAGGGTGGGGGCGGTGTAGTAGATGGAGACGCCGTACTTCTCGATGATGTCGAAGTGGCGGTGCTCGTTCGGGGAGTTGGGGGTGCCTTCGTAGACGACCTGGGTGACGCCGTTCGAGAGGGGTCCGTAGACGATGTAGGAGTGTCCGGTGACCCAGCCGATGTCGGCGGTGCACCAGTAGACGTCTTGTCCCGCTTTGTGATCGAAGACGTTGTGGTGGGTGTACGAGGCCTGGGTGAGGTAGCCGCCGGAGGTGTGGATGATGCCCTTGGGCTTTCCGGTGGTGCCGGAGGTGTAGAGAATGAACAGGGGATGCTCGGCGTCGAAGGCCTGCGCCTCGTGCTCGGGTGAGGCCTGTGCGACGGTTTCGTGCCACCACAGGTCGCGGCCGTCGGTCCACTCGACGTCGATGCCGGTCCGGTTGACCACCAATACGTTCTGGACGGATTCGGCTCCGGCGACGGATTCGTCGACCGCTGTCTTGATGGGTGCTGCGGCGCCGCGTCGCCACTGGCCGTCGACGGTGACGACGAGTTTGGCTTGGGCGTCGTCGATGCGTGAGCGTAGGGCGGTGGCGGAGAATCCGGCGAAGACGACGGAGTGGGTCAGGCCGAGGCGGGCGCAGGCGAGCATGGTGACGATCGCTTCGGGGATCATCGGCATGTAGATCGCGACGCGGTCACCGGCGACGAGGCCGAGGTCGGTGAAAGTGTTTGCGGCGCGGCTGACTTCGGCGAGGAGGTCGTTGTAGGTCAGGTCGCGGGAATCGCCTGGTTCGCCTTCGAAGTGGATGGCGACGCGGTCGCCGTTGCCGGCGAGGACGTGGCGGTCGACGCAGTTGTAGGCGACGTTGAGTTTTCCGCCGACGAACCACTTGGCGACGGGGGCGTCGGTCCAGTCGAGGACGTCGGTCCATTTCTCGTGCCAGTGAAGGCGCTCAGCCTGATTCGCCCAGAAAGCGAGGCGGTCGGTATCTGCGGCAGCCTGCAACTCCGGTCCCGCGTTGGCGGCCGCAGCGAACTCTGCGCTCGGCGGATATGCCTGGGGGACGTCTGTTTCGGCTGCGCTTGTCATGGCTGACGGCCTTCTTTCCACTTTGATCGACACTTTTCTGACTCCGTGTGAGGGTAGTCACAAGCTCGCGTAAACGCACCGTTGCATCACGTTGCAACCCGTTGTCCTGCGACGATCGGTCGAATTGATGCGACGGGTGGTCGCTTCCGCCGACGAGTGAATGGGCGCGGACAGATTTCCCTCGGAATTGCGGACAATGGGTGCGATGCGCGCCCCGCGTCGGATGTGTCTATTGTCAAACCATTATTCGACCACAACTCGAAGTCACGTTCACTTTCAGTTGTAGGCGACACGACGCCGGCAGTTACGGCTGTCGGCAGGCCGCGAGCATGCTCGGGGTCACTTAGATGTGGAAGGAATTCCTTTGCGTATCTCACGCATAGCGACGGGCGCGGTCGCGCTCGGAATGACGGCAGTGCTGATCACGGCATGTTCGTCCGGCGATTCGTCGGGCGGATCGTCCAGTGGCGTCGTCAACGCCTGGGCGGGCGAGCCTCAGAACCCGTTGATCCCCACGAACACGAGTGAGAACATGGGCGGCCGCGTCCTCGACTCGCTGTTCTCCGGTCTCGTTTCGTACACCGCAGACGGCGGTACGGAGAACGAGGTTGCCGAGTCCATCGAGAGCACCGACGGTCAGAACTTCACCGTCAAGCTCAAGGACGGTTGGACCTTCACGGACGGCACCCCCGTCACCGCGAAGTCGTTCGTCGACGCGTGGAACTACGGCGCCCTCTCCACCAACGCTCAGCTTCAGGCATCGTTCTTCGATCCGATCAAGGGCTACGACGAAGTTGCCGCCGAGGTTCCGACGGCACAGACCATGTCGGGTCTGAAGGTTGTGGACGACTCCACCTTCACCATCGAACTCAAGCAGCCCGAGTCGGCGTTCCCCGATCGCCTCGGCTTCACGGCGTACTACCCGCTGCCCGAGGTCGCGTTCAAGGACATGACCGCCTTCGGTGAGAACCCGATCGGCAACGGCCCGTACAAGCTCGACGGAACCGGCGCGTGGCAGCACAACGTCCGCATCGACACCGTCGTGAACCCGGACTACAACGGCAACCGTAAGCCGAAGAACGCCGGCGTCGACTTCATCATGTACAACAGCCTCGACACGGCGTACACCGATCTCCTGGCCAACAACGTCGACGTTCTCGACCAGGTTCCGCCGAGCGCCGTCACGACCTTCGAGTCGGACCTGCCCGGACGCACCGTCAACCAGCCGTCGGCAACCATCGAGACGTTCACGATCCCGGGTCGCCTGCCGCACTTCAGCGGCGAAGAGGGCATGCTCCGCCGTCAGGCGATCTCGATGGCGATCAACCGCGATCAGATCACCCAGCAGATCTTCAACAAGACCAGGACGCCTGCACTCGACTTCACCAGCCCCGCAATCAAGGGCTGGAACGACTCGCTGACCGGTAACAGCAACGTGAAGTTCGATCCCGAGGCGGCCAAGGCTGCTTGGGCCAAGGCCGACGCCATCGCACCGTGGTCCGGCAGCTTCGAGATCGCCTACAACTCCGACGGCGGACACCAGGAATGGGTCGATGCCACGGCGAACAGCATCCGCAACACCCTCGGTATCGACGCAAAGGGCAAGCAGTACGCCACCTTCGCTCAGATCCGCACCGAAGCCACCGACCGCACCATCCAGAGCTCTTTCCGCTCCGGTTGGCAGGGCGACTACCCGCAGCAGTACGGCTTCCTGGCGCAGAACTACCAGACCGGCGGCAGCTCCAACGACGGTGAGTACTCCAACCCCGAGTTCGACCGCCTCCTGCGCGAATCGGCCGGCCAGACCGATCAGGCGAAGGCTCAGGAACTGCTCGATCAGGCCCAGGAAGTCCTGCTCAAGGACCTGCCCGCAGTTCCGACGTGGTACCGCAACGCTGCCAGTGGATGGTCGGAGAACGTTTCCAACGTGACCATCAGCTGGAACGGTGTTCCGGTCTACGAAGACATCGAAAAGAACTGACGCGTAGAACGATCCGCATCTGAAACGTGAGTTCGGGGCGGCAGGCGCCCTGCCTGCCGTCCCGAACTCGTGTTCACACCGGACTGTCCGCTGACGTACACGATCATCGACAAGGAGGTGATCCGATGCTCTGGTACATCGGTCGCCGAGTGCTTCAAATGATCCCGGTTTTTCTCGGGGCCACTCTTCTGATCTACGCCATGGTCTTCCTGCTTCCCGGTGATCCGATTGCCGCGTTGGCGGGCGACAAGGCGCTCAGTCCGGCTGTGGCAGCACAGCTTCGGGAGCGCTACCACCTCGATCTCCCCTTCTATCAGCAGTACCTGCTGTACCTGAAGGGCATCTTCACGCTGGACTTCGGCACGTCGTTCTCCGGACGACCTGTCAGTGAAGTTCTGGCACAGGCATTTCCGATCACGATGAAACTTGCCTTCATGGCACTGATCGTCGAGACCGTCTTCGGTGTCGGCTTCGGCCTCATCGCCGGCCTGCGTAAGGGCGGATTCTTCGACAGCACCGTCCTGCTGTTCAGCCTCGTTCTCATCGCCATCCCGATCTTCGTGATCGGCTTCCTGGCTCAGTTCTTCATCGGCGTCAAATGGGGCATCGTCCCGCCGACGGTCGGTGGCAACACCAGCTTCAAGAATCTCCTGCTCCCCGCCCTGGTTCTGGGTTCGGTCTCGTTCGCGTACGTCCTGCGACTGACCCGAACATCCGTGGCGGAGAACCTGAGTGCCGACTACGTGCGCACTGCCACCGCCAAGGGACTTTCCCGTGGACGAGTGGTTCGCGTGCACGTGTTGCGCAACTCGCTGATCCCCGTGGTCACGTTCCTGGGTGCCGACCTCGCAACGTTGATGGGCGGCGCCATCGTCACCGAGGGCATCTTCAACATCAACGGCGTCGGCGGCACGATCTACCAGGCCGTGACCAGAGGTGAAGCGCCGACGGTGGTTTCGTTCGTCACCATCCTGATCGTGATCTACCTGATCGCGAATCTGCTCGTCGACCTCTTGTACGCCGCGCTCGATCCGAGGATCCGCTATGTCTGAGACCGTGAAGACCGGACGCGCCGTCCGGCAAAGTCATTTCGTGGCACCGCCCGAAGTTGCGGCACCCGGGGAGACGGACGCCGTCAAACTCGATCAGGCGCCGACCAGCATGTGGACCGATGCGTGGCGCGACCTACGCAAGCGCCCCCTGTTCATCATCTCGACGATCATCATCCTCGCGGTCATCGTCATCGCAGCGTTTCCGAGCTTGTTCACGAGCACCGATCCGCGGTTCTGCGACCTGACCTACAGCATGCAGGGGCCGACCTCAGGGCACTGGTTCGGTTTCGACCGCCAGGGCTGTGACGTGTACTCGCGCACCATCTACGGTGCTCGCGCATCCGTACTCGTGGGCGTCGGCGTCACGGCGTCGGTGCTGGTGATCGGCGTGATCTTCGGTGCGCTGTCCGGTTTCTACGGCGGATGGACCGATTCGATCCTCTCCCGTGTCGCCGACATCTTCTTCGGCATCCCGCTGATCCTGGCTGCCATCGTCCTGATGCAGCTGTTCACCGATCGCACCATCTGGACCGTCGTCGGCGTGCTGGCGCTCTTCGGCTGGCCGCAGATGGCAAGAATCGCTCGAGGCGCGGTGATCTCGGCGAAGAACAACGATTACGTCATGGCCTCGGAAGCGTTGGGTGTCTCGAAGCTCAAGACACTGATCCGCCACGTCATCCCGAACTCGTTGGCGCCCATCATCGTGGTCGCCACCATCTCGCTCGGTACGTACATCGTTGCCGAGGCGACGCTGTCCTTCCTCGGTATCGGTCTTCCGTCCACCGAGGTTTCGTGGGGCGGCGACATCAGCAACGCTCAGGTGACGCTGCGTCAGGGTTCGACCATTCTGTTCTACCCGGCAACGGCTTTGGCGATCACCGTTCTCGGATTCATCATGATGGGTGACGCTCTGCGCGACGCCCTCGATCCCAAGTCGCGGAAGCGGTGAGCACGATGACCACCAAGGAAACTCTCACCTCGGAGGAAACTCCGTTGCTCGAGATTCGTGATCTCGAGGTGTCTTTCCAGTCCAATTCCGGTCCGGTTCCGGCAGTTCGAGGCGTCAGCCTGACCGTCTACCCGGGTCAGACGGTCGCGATCGTCGGCGAATCGGGTTCGGGTAAGTCCACCACCGCCCACTCGATCATCAATCTGCTTCCCGGCACCGGCAAGGTGACGGCAGGCGAGATCATCTTCGACGGCAAGGACATCTCGAAGGTCTCGGAGAAGGACTTCGTCCACATCCGGGGAAGCCAGATCGGTTTGGTTCCGCAGGACCCGATGTCGAATCTGAATCCCGTGTGGAAAGTGGGCTTCCAGATCGAGGAAGCACTGGCCGCCAACGGGATCGCCAAGGGCAAGGCAGCCAAGGTTCGGGCCGCCGAACTGCTCGAGGAGGCAGGACTCGCCGAAGCCGAGAGCCGGTTGGGGCAGTACCCGCACGAGTTCTCGGGCGGTATGCGTCAGCGCGCACTCATCGCGATCGGGTTGTCCGCTCGTCCGAAGCTCCTGATCGCGGACGAGCCGACGTCGGCGCTCGACGTCACCGTCCAGCGTCAGATCCTCGACCACCTCGACGGTCTGACTACGGAACTCGGCACCGCCGTTCTGCTCATCACTCACGATCTTGGCCTGGCCGCCGAGCGCGCCGAGCATCTGATCGTGATGAGCAAGGGTCGTATCGTCGAATCCGGTCCGGCACTGGAGATTCTGAAGCGCCCGCAGCATCCGTACACGCAGAAGCTGGTCGCGGCTGCGCCGTCGTTGGCGTCGAAGCGGCTCAGCTCGTCGGTGGCACGCGCCGAGATTCGCGAACAGGCGGAAGAGGTCGCCGAAGCGGTGAAGGCCGAGGAAAGTACGGCAGAGTCCTTCGGCAAGGCGACCGACGACGTTCTTGTCGTCGATCATCTGACCAAGGTGTTCAAGCTGCGCAAGGGTTTCCGCAAGACCACCGACTTCACAGCCGTGAACGACGTGTCCTTCAAGGTCCGCCGCGGAACCACAACGGCGATCGTCGGGGAATCAGGTTCCGGTAAGTCGACGGTCGCGCAGATGGTCCTCGGTCTGCTCGAGCCCACCGCAGGCAACGTGGTCTTCGACGGTCAGGACGTGGCGAAACTCGGTGCGAAGGAAACCTTTGCATTCCGTCGCCGAGTGCAGCCGATCTTCCAGAACCCTTACGGCACGCTCGACCCGATGTACTCGATCTACCGCACGATCGAGGAGCCGCTGCGTACCCACAAGGTCGGGACCAAAGCCGAGCGTGAGGCTCGCGTCCGCGAACTTCTCGACAAGGTGGGTCTACCGCAGTCGGTCATGCGTCGGTTCCCGAACGAACTCTCCGGTGGACAGCGTCAGCGCGTCGCGATCGCGCGAGCACTGGCCTTGCAACCGGAGGTCGTGATCTGCGACGAGGCGGTCTCCGCTCTCGACGTGCTCGTGCAGGATCAGATCTTGACCCTGCTGAACGACCTGCAGGCAGAGTTCGGGTTGACGTATCTCTTCATCACGCACGACCTGGCCGTGGTTCGTCAGATCGCGGACAACGTGTTGGTGATGTCGCGTGGCTCGATCGTCGAATCGGCACCGATCGACGACGTGTTCGGCAATCCGCAGCAGGACTACACACGCAAGTTGCTCGACGCGATTCCCGGTGGGTCCATCAAGCTGGGAAGCTGACGCAACAGGTAGGTAGGCAAGTCCGCAGAGGGGCTGCAAGGGTACCGTCGTTGATCGTGACGGACCCCTTGCAGCCCCTCGTCGATCTTCCAGGCGTACGCGCCGCCGCCGACCATGCGCGCGACGCTCTGGGTGAGGTTCATCGGCACAAGACCAACCGTCGCGGTTGGCCCACGACTGCCGCCGAAGCCGCGGTTCGCGCTGCGCGAGCCTCCGCATCGCTCGCCGGAGGCACCACCGAATTGCCGGCCGAGGGCATGGCCGGTGACCCGATTCTCGCGGGTGCTCTGCGCGTGGCTCAGGCTCTCGACGGCGACAGCCTTCCGCTCATGGAGTCGACGTGGAAGCGCGCCCCACTTCAGGCTTTGGCCCGGCTGCACCTGTTGGCCGCGGCGGATCTCGTCGAGGACGCAGATCAACTGGGGCGGCCACGGTCGGATCGCGGAGTGGGGGAGCGGTTGGACGCTCTCGCCCAACTCGTTACAGGCGGAACCAGTGCACCGGCACCTGTTCTGGCAGCCGTCGTACACGGAGAACTCTTGGCGCTGAGCCCGTTCGGCACCGCTGACGGCATCGTCGCCCGCGCGGCCTCGCGTCTGGTTGCGGTCTCGTCGGGACTGGATCCGCACAATCTCGGGGTCCCCGAGGTCAGTTGGCTTCGGCGGCCACAGGCGTACACGGACGGCGCGGCAGGATTCGCTTCGGGAAATCCGGCGGGCGTCGGCAGCTGGGTGATTCTGTGCTGTGGTGCTCTCGAAGCCGGTGCGCGAGAGGCGACTTCGATTGCCGACGCCGCTACCGGATAGTCCGGCAAATTGCGCCTGTCGGAACATAACGAACGGGCGGCGCTGCCGATAAATCGACTTCGCCGCCCGTCAGCACGGACTACTCGTTACCAAGCGTGCTCGGTGGGTTGTGTGGGTGGCCTCGGCGAGGGATCGCGCTTTCTGAGGTCGTCCCCGCAACCTGTGCGGGGTCCTCGCTCAAATTGAACGAATCTCGCAGGCCCACAACGCTTCTGCCCTTATAGTGGCTTGTGCTCCGCGTGGGTGCCCTAGTGCCCGTGCTAGGAATTTCGGTTGGGGAAACGGTCCTTCTCTTCCGAGCCGTTCCTGGCCTTCCGTTCTTCCGTAACTCCTTTGTACCCTGTGTCCGGGCTCACAGCAAGTACCAATTTTTGTTTGTGGGCCTTGGATTTCAGCGTTTCCGGCGCAGTAGCCCGAAGGTCATGGCGCCGGCCACCAGAGCTGCGATTCCCACCGCAGCAGTAGTGGCCACCGTGGTCGTGGACTGGGCCGACAATCGGGCACGAAGTGAGACCGGATTCGAGAAAGTCAGTATGGGCCAACCGTTTACGGCTGCTTCCTTGCGCAACGCTCGATCGGGGTTGACTGCGGTCGGATGTCCGACAGCCTCGAGCATGGGTAAATCCGTCACCGAGTCGGAGTAGGCGTAACTGGCGGCGAGGTCGTAACCGTACTCCGCGGCGAGTTTTTCCATGGCTTCGACCTTGCCGGGGCCGTAGCAGTAGAAGTCCACCTCGCCGGTGTAGTGGCCGTCTTCCTCCCTCATCGACGTCGCGACGGAATGGGTGGCGCCGAGGGCGCGGGCGATCGGTGCGACGATCTCTTCACCCGAAGCAGACACGACGATGACGTCGTGTCCACGCAGCTTGTGATCTGCGATCAGATCGGCCGCCTCGGCGAAGACGAGTGGATCGACGATGTCGTGCAGAGTCTCCGCGACGACGGCCTTCACCTGTTCCACGTCCCAGCCCGCACACATCGCCGTCAGATGCTCGCGCATGCGCTCCATCTGATCGTGATCGGCGCCGGACAGTAGAAACAGGAATTGCGCATAGCTGCTCTTGAGAACCGAGCGTCGATTGATCAGACCCTGTGCGAAGAATGGCTTGCTGAACGCCAGGGTGCTCGACTTCGCGATGATCGTTTTGTCCAAATCGAAGAAAGCGGCTGTCCGCCCGGTATTCAGTCCGTTCGCAGGCTTGTCGGTCACAGGATTGAGGATAGTCCGACAGGCGGTTCGTGTGCTCTTCGGCAAGCGTCCTCTTTCGGCGAAAAACAGCAGTTCAGTGCAGCTCAGGCTTGCATTTCTCGCCGATGGCGGGTGTAAGATCGTTGCTGTTCGATTCGTTCGAACTAGTTCAGCCCGACCCCCCGGGGCTGAACTCAGACGGCCCCCGCCTCCTCCCCCCATTGGCGGGGGTCGTCCTCTGTCTCAGGCCTGTTTCTCCCCAACCTCCCAGTTGTCCACAGGGTTGTTCGGCCCACTGTTTTCGGTGCCGGTGCTCGTTCAGGCTCTGCAGTCATGAACACGACGATCAGCTCTCAGGAAACCGGGGCTCCCATTCTGGTTCTCGTCGACGACGCGAAAATCCTCGCGAGCGTGCGACGCGTCGCTGCCGCGGTGGACCGCCGGCTGGACGAGGCCGAACATCCCGTGTCCCGGCAACAGTGGAACCGGGCCTCGGCGGTGGTACTGGACGCGTCGGCGGCGCGAGATGCTCTGGCTCGTTCCCCCAAGCGAACGCGAGTGTTCCTCGTATGCGACGGCACACCGACCGTCGACGATTGGAAGAGCGCCACCGCGATCGGAGCCGACAGCGTTCTGTCCTTGCCCGAGGAAGAGAACGCGCTGGTCGCAGTTCTGGCCGATCACGTAGACGTCAGTGGTGACGGCACCGTCGTGAGCGTGGTGGGTGGTTGTGGCGGCGGCGGAGCCTCGGCAACTGCTGCGGCTGTCGCGTTGACGTCGGCGGCACGTCACGTCCCGACGCTGTTGGTGGACGTCGACGCACTCGGTTCCGGCGCCGACGTGCTGTTGGGTATCGAGACTGCTCCCGGATTACGTTGGGGTGCACTGACCGTCGAGGGCGGGCGGTTGTCCCCGGATGCGCTGCGCGATGCACTGCCGGCAAAGGGAAAGTTTCTGAGGGTTCTGGCGAGCAGTCGCCGGGAGATCGACGGTCCGACAGTGACCGCCGTTCGCGCCGTGCTGGACGCAGGTCGCAGTTCCGGCGGGCTCGTGGTCTGCGACGTGCCACGTCATCCCAGCGAGGTAGGTCAGGCCGTGTTGGAGATGTCGGATTCGGTGCTCGTGGTGGTTCCGGCCACCGTGGCCGCATGCGTCGCGGCCGAGAAGGTCGGAGCCTGGGTGGTGCGACACAACTCCAACGTCGGTCTCGTCGTGCGTGGGCCGGCACCGGGAGGCCTACGCGGCGCCGATGTGGCAGACATGCTCGGCCTGCCCCTGACGGCCGTGATGCGCGGCCACCGATCGCTGGCGCCGATGCTCGAGCGTGGTGGCCTCGAATTGACCCGCGGTTGTCCGTTGAGTGCGGCGGCAACAGCGGTACTCGACGCCGTCGAATCCGGCGCACGCCCGCGCAGGGCTGCGGCATGAGTGCGTTGGTCACGGCCGAACTGCTCGACCGAGTTCGCGAGCGATTGACGGCGTCGTCGGTCGCCGAGCCGACGGCGGCCACCGTTGCCGATGCCGTGCGAGCCGAGTCCTCCGGCGTTCTGGCGGACACGGATCTGTTGGAGGTCGTCAGGGTGCTCCAGACGGAACTGACAGGTGCGGGGCCGCTCGAACCTCTACTGCACGAACCCGGGGTCGCCGACGTACTGGTGACCGCGCCGGATCAGGTCTGGGTGGACCGCGGGGTCGGCCTCGAAAGGTCGGGGGTCCGGTTCACCGACGAGGCAGCTGTGCGTCGATTGGCGCAGCGGTTGGCACTGTCGGCAGGTCGACGCCTCGACGACGCCCAACCGTGGGTCGACGGCCGCCTGCGGGGCGTCGGCGACGGGCACTTCGGGGTACGACTTCATGCCGTACTCGCACCCGTGGCCCAGGGTGGAACCTGCGTGTCACTGCGAGTGTTGCGGCCCGCGACCCAGGGTCTCGACGCGCTGTCCGCCCACGGCGCCGTGGAACCGGACGCGCGGGAGCTCCTCAATCGCATCATTTCTTGTCGCTTGGCTTTTCTGGTGATCGGCGGGACCGGTGCGGGAAAGACCACGTTGTTGTCCGCCATGCTCGGCGCGGTCGACCCGCGCGAGCGAATCGTCTGTGTCGAGGACGCGGCCGAACTGGCGCCGCCGCATCCACACGTCGTCCGCCTCGTCGCCAGAGCTCCCAACGTCGAGGGCGTCGGAGAGGTGACGGTGCGCGATCTGGTTCGGCAGGCACTACGAATGCGTCCCGATCGCATCGTCGTCGGTGAGGTCCGCGGCGCAGAGGTGACTGATCTGCTCACGGCGATGAACACCGGCCACGACGGCGGCGCCGGCACCGTTCACGCCAATTCGCCCGAAGAGGTGCCGGCCAGACTCGAGGCGTTGGCGGCGCTCGGCGGTATGGATCGCCACGCGTTGCACAGTCAACTTGCCGCGGCAGTTCAAGTGATCCTGCACGTGCACAGATTGGCTGACGGATCGAGGCGTCTCGAACAGATCGGTGTCATCGACCGCGGTGCGGACGGGTATGTACGAATCATGCAGGCGTGGCCGGACGGCGGTTCGGGTCGTGAGCGGCTCGAGCGGATGTTCCGGCTTCGCAATCGAGAGGTCGGGACGTGACGGTTTCCCTCTTGGCCTTCGCGTTGGCGGTCTCGATTGCGCCGGTGCGGGATTCACGTGCTCGGCTCGCCACGTACACCCCGAGCGTCCGCAAGTCCTCCCGGCAGATTCCGTGGCAGTTCGTCGCCGCATTTCTCGCGATTTCGGCCGCGTGGATCCTCGGAGGTCTTCCGGCAGGGTGTGCGGCTGTCGTCCTCGCCGGGACCCTGATCCTCCGTGGCCGACGCGCGAATGCAGCCGAAACCCGGGATCTCTCACAGAAGATGCTGCTCTCCGGTCTGGAGGTGCTGATCGCCGAGCTGAGCGTCGGCGCGCATCCTGCAGCGGCCAGTTCTGTTGCAGGCGAGGAATGTACCGGAGAAGTGAGTGCCGTATTCCGTTCCGCTGGGGCCAGGGCGCGTCTCGGTGGTTCTGCCGCAGCGGCCTTCGCGGTACCGGATTCGTGCATCGAGCGTGAGTTCTCCCGCATCGGATCCGTCTGGCGGGTCGCCGACCAACACGGGCTGGCACTGGCGGAACTACTCGGCGCCGTCCGGACGGACATGTTGGGACGTAGACACTTTCGTCAGCGTACCGAGGCCGGGTTGGCGGGCGCTCGGGCGACCGCTGCGGTGTTGGCCTTTCTCCCGCTGTTGGGGATCGGTCTCGGGCAATTGATGGGTGCTTCGCCGCTGCGCGTGCTGTTCGGAGGTGGGCTCGGCGGCGTGCTCCTGGTGATCGGAACCGCTTGTGTCTCAGCTGGTCTGCTCTGGACCGACCGGATAACTGCGAAGGTCACGTCGTGAGTTGGGCATCCGTAGCGATGATGGCGTTGGCGTTCGCGATCATTCCCGCTCGTCGCGGTGCTTCGGCCAGGGCGGCAGAAATTCTCTTCGCGGACACAACAACAGAAGATTCGGTTCCAGTCCCGGACAAGCCGGATCCACTCGCAGTTGCCGCAAGTCTCGACCTTCTCGGGGCCTGCCTACGAGCGGGGCTTCCCGTCTCCGCCGCGATCACAGCGATGGCGTCGACGGCACCGAAACCGATGGCCGACTCGCTTCGTCGCGTCGCCGACCTTCTGGCGCTCGGTGCCGATCCCGACGCCGCGTGGAGCGAAGCCGCTCTCGATCCCGATACCGAGGCGCTCGCCAGAATGGCTCGGCGTTCCGCCCGTTCGGGTTCGTCGCTGTCCTCATCCATGGCCGAACTCGCCGAGCGCAGTCGAGGTGACGCCGAGGATCTTGCTGCTGCCGCAGCCGAACGCGCGGGAGTGCTGATCAGCGGTCCACTCGGGCTGTGTTTCCTGCCGGCGTTCATCGCCTTGGGCATCGTCCCGGTGGTGATCGGGCTTGCCACGACTGTGCTCGGTAACGGCCTGCTGTGAGCCGGATCCGAGTGAAAGCTCCTGCGGCAGAAGTGCTGCCACAGGTTTCGATTGAAGGGGGAGAAATGATTTCGAAGACGTTGAGGACGGTGTCGGCCAGATTTGCGCTGTTGGTTGCCGAGGACGACGGCATGTCCACCGCGGAGTATGCGATCGGCACGATTGCGGCTGCCGCATTCGGTGCCGTCCTGTACACGGTTGTGACGGATAGTCAAGTGTTACGGTACCAAAATGGATGCAGTGATCTATTGCCGTATTTCGCAGGACCGCAATGGTGAGGGCCTCGGAGTTGAGCGGCAAGAGGCCGACTGCCGGATTTTGGCTCAATCGCTTGGCTGGAACATTGCAAAAGTGTTCGTGGACAACGATGTAAGCGCGTACGGGAGTAAAGCCCGACCTAGTTACATAGCAATGTTGCAGCACCTGGCGACTGGGTCCGTTGGTGGCCTGCTCAGCTGGCATACCGACAGGCTGTATCGCTCGGTCCCTGACCTCTCGGAACTGGTCCAGGTCTGCGAGGCGCACACGGTTGCGATCCGGACGGTCAAGGCAGGACCCATTGATTTATCTACTCCCACTGGAAGGCTCAACGCGACAATGCTGGCGAGCATTGCGCGCTACGAAGTCGAGCGATCTGCTGAACGGATCAAGAGTGCAAAGCAGCAGCAGGCACTCGACGGAAAGTTCAGAGGCGGACCTCGTCCCTTCGGGTATGAGGAAGGGGGGATGAAGGTTGTAACAGTGGAAGCCGATGCGATACGTGCTGCTGCGGAACACTTTCTTCGTGGTGGATCATTGATGTCAATCTCGAAGTTGTGGATGTCTACGGGTATTAGGACGGCACGAGGGAATGCGACGTGGACTGCTAGTTCGGTACGGAAGGTGCTCGCGCGCGCTCGGAATGCGGGGTTGATTGAGCAGGCAGGGAAGATCGTAGGCCCAGCGCAGTGGCCGGCAATTTACGATGTCGACACGCTTCATGCGATAAGGACTTTGCTGGACGATCCGGTCAGGCGGACCAGCATCTCTTACGAACGCGCACATCAGGGGAGTGGTGTCTATCTGTGTGGTGTCTGCGGTGCAACGATGTCAGTTTTCAGCATGGGTGGGCGGTCTGGGCGACAGAAGTATTTGGACTACCGTTGTTCGAACAAGCCGCATCTATCGCAGCGCAAGGAAGCGCTCGATGCGTTCGTCACCGATGTGGTGATTGCTCGACTGTCTCGTGAAGATGTCAGCAGCATGCTTTTGAGCGAGTCTGCACCGGATGTTTCAGCGCTTCGGATCGAACGAGACGTACTCGTCGCGAGAATGAATTACGCGGCGGAGGAATTCGCCAAGGGGTTGCTTGAAGGCACCCAGCTGACAACCGTCAACGACCAGATACGTCCGCAAATCGCGCGAATCGATCGCATGTTGGCTGGAGCACGTGAATCGTCTCCAGTGGCGCAAATGCTGTTGGCCGGCCGTGATTTGCGCCAAGCGTGGGAAGCGTTGTCGATGGACATGCGCGGAAAAGTGATCAAGGCATTGATGACAGTGACTGTATTGCCCGTCGGCAGCGGCGCAAAGGTCATCGGCGGCGGTCTTGACCGGCGGAGAGTGGAGATCGAATGGCGTGTCGGCGGTTGAACATGAAAGGCAGTGTTTCCGAGCATGTGCTGACATAAGCCTGCTCGGGTAGGTAGGTAACCGCGCGGTGTGGGGTTCGGCGATCTTTGTGGATTCTGTGACCGCTCGGACTGCCGCAGAAATGTGTAGTCGCTCACAACATGTAGGTTCAAGTTTTTCGCAGTGCATACGACTGACTGCGGTGATGCCGCAGGAAAGTCATGTGGTTCTACCTCCGATGCCTCTCTTTGCATCTCAATCATCTGGAATTATCGGAACGTATTGTGCATGATTTGGGTATCAACCGATCAGCGAATGGAAAACTAAATATGAATGCAAATATCTTGGATCTGATTCCAAGCAGTGAAGCAGGAAAAATCCTTGGTGTGACATCGAGGACGATCCGAAAATGGGTTAGCAAGGGAACCCTCCCTGGCTACAGGTCCGGATCACGGCTTGTCTTAGTTCCCAAGGTAGCGGTCCTTGCTCAACTCAGGGATGCTAAACAAAATTGACCGAGGCCGAGATTTTCGTCCAGCGACTTGTAGACGACGCACCACCGATTCCAGTCGGCCAACTGAGTACGATTGCTGCACTGCTAGGCGTTCGTGTGCACTGCCCGCAAGCGCAGCGGGTCGCATGATTCACCGAAGTCTCCCGACTGCGGCCGTGTCAGCGCAGTTATCCGGCTTGATCAGTGTGAATGATTTGAGATCGCTGGTCATCGGTCGACGGGTTACCGGGCATAAACGTCCTTCCGACTACCACATCTGCGTCGCTTGCCTCATGCAATTCTTTTTGCGGCAAGACCTGTCCCACCCGATATGAACTCAGAAAAAATCGTAGAAGCGCGAAGAGTGTAGTCAAACCTCTCGTGCTCACGAATTCATCGCGTAGATACGAAGATGTCCGCCAGGCCGGAACACTTGACGGACATCAATACAACTGAAAATTGGATCAATGCATTCTAACAAAACTCCCGTCACCCACCTAGTGCTATCGCAAGTGGTGGTGCAGTTCACGTGAGTTCAGGATTCAGTAAGTTGACATGGCAAAAGCGAGTACGCGGTGCGGACCTAACTCATGCCGAATTTCGCGTGCTAATGATCCTCTTCTCCTACTCGAGTGAGAACGGGCGAAATATTCGTCCGGGCAAGGAACGCATTGTCAGGGATACCCGCGCGTCGGAGCCAACCGTCAGGAAGGCACTCCGAGAATTGCAGCGCAAGGGCTGGATCGTCCTGACGGAGGAGGGTGGCAATCAGCACGGGAAGGGCAAGGCGAACGTCTACGCCCTCTCGACTCCGCGTCAGCGTTCGGAGCGCGGCGACGCCGACGACCCGAACGAACGTCACGAGCTTGAGGGTGTCAAGGGAGTAAATAGCTTTCCGGAAGGGGGTCAATCATTTTCGGGAAGGGTGCAAATGGTTTACCCCCCATCAGATCACTCATCAGATCACTCATCAGATCATGGGAGTTCCCGTAGGGGATCGATGACGATCGGTGCGGGATCAAACTCAGCTTGGAAACCTAAGCCGGACGTTGTCGAGCGATACAACGCCAGTCCCAATGTCGATGACTTCAGCGAAGCCGAACAGCAAGAGATCCTCGATTACTTCGAAACCGAACTTGACTGCCTGGACAGCTGGGAGCAAAGCACAGCCGAAGGCATGCTGGCCTCTGGCCAGCGGACCTACTCGATCGTCAACATGATCCGTAAGCAACGAAGTCCAGGTAACTCACCAATGAGTCACCCAGGTCTCAGACGATCCCGGCATCCACCGGTCCCAAGCCATCTTTGAACCAGATGCCAGTAGCTGCTGGTCGACACTGTCTCTACACACCCCCTTCCTTAAATGGTTTCCCCCGGAACTGCGTTCGCCTGATGTTGTTTTCTCAGACGCGCATCTGGACAGAGGGGCGCGGTCGCCCAGCGACCGATAACAACCCGACTATCCACACCTGACCGCCTGAATCGAACTGATGACTCTTACCGGCATTCCGCCCCAGCAACCAGACGACGTGCGGGGCTGGCTCACATTCACCGAACCGCTGCCTGCTCCTTTGCAGAACGCCGAAGACAGCACCCTCGAGAACGATTTTGCGAGCCGTCATCGGCACCGAATCCGTCCGGCAACGCCAACCGAGTGCGCACTTCTCTCCCATCTCGGCTACGTGGTGCCCGACGGCTTAGTGACCGTCGTGGACTACGTGACCTCGACAGTGCGTCGCCGAACTTGGCCCGCTCTCGCAAAGCAACGACCCTCAATCGACCCGACCAAAAAAATCGAAGGCTGACATGAACACCGACACCACCGCACAAGCTGCCGAAACCACTCTCACAGCAGGACCTACGGCTGACGAAAACGCCACACCAGCACCTCGGCCTACCCCCGCAGGCGTGGCGCCCTCAAAAGCGGGGACAGAAAACACCGATTCCAGCGGATCAGGCAACTCAGAAGCCGCCCGACGACGTGTCCAGTTGCGCGAAGTGGAAGCCGAACGAAACGCACTGAGAACTCGCATCGAATCGTTACAGTCCGCCGAAATTGCCAGGCTTGCAGCACCGGGCCTTGCCCAACCTCTCGACCTGTTCGACATCGGCGGCATGACCGTTGCCGACTTGCTCACCGACGAAGGCGACGTGGACCCAGACAAGGTTTCCGACGCGGTGGCTGACCTTGTGACTGCACGGCCAGGACTGTCCAATCCCGCGCGCGTGCAGGCACAGCAGCAGCGCTACATGGACTTCGGCCAGGGCGCAGGCAATCCCGGTAGTGGTCCCCGCGCGGCGAGTTGGGGAAAGTTCCTTCGCGGCTCCTGACAGGTAAACATCTGGAATCCAGGAAAACCATCAGGGACAATAAAAGGGCAGGGCGTTCGAGACAGGTTTCTCACGCTCTGCCCTGACAAACCCTTGTGGGCAACTCTGTGAGCCTGTGGCCGCCGAGAGTCAATCTAAAACTCTTTAGCCACAAGGCATCTCATGAACAATTCTGTCAACTCTTCGTCCCTGCTCGCTCCGAGTCAAGTTGCCGAACTGCTTATTCAGCCCGTCATCGGTGAATCGGTTGCAGCGCAGGTAAGCCGGGTCATTCTTTCCAACACAAATTCTCTGCGGGTACCGATCGTTACCGATGACCCCAGCGCGGCGTGGGTCCCAGAAGGTGGCGAAATCCCCATCAGTGACCTCGAGGTGACCGAGCTGGAAATCCCAGCCCTCAAGCTCGCGGGACTGACGATGATTTCCAATGAACTCATTGCAGATTCAGGCCCAGATGTTGCCGCCGAAGTCGGTCGGGGCCTTGCCCGTGACCTTGCTCGTCAACTCGATGCTGCGTACTTCGGTACAACTGTCACGAACGGCCCGTCGGGTCTAGCGAGCCTTTCCGGAATCCAGTCAGTCGTTACGGCGGGGGCATTCGAAAACCTTGACCCATTCAGCGAGGCGCAGGCTTTGACGGAGACTGTCGGTGCCACCGTCGGTGCATTCGTGACTTCTCCGCAGGTTGCGTTGCAGCTTGCCAAGCTCAAGACCGGGTCGGGTAGCAACGCTCCGCTGCTCGGCTCAGACCCGACGCAGCCCACCAAGCGAGTCATTGCAGGTGTGCCACTTGTTGTTTCACCTAAGGTTGAAGCGAACGCGGTGTGGGCGATTCCAGCTGAACGCGCAGTCGTCACGATCCGCCAGGATGCAGATATTGCATCTGACGGATCTGTTGGATTCACTTCTGCGAGGACCGCGGTGCGCGCGATCATGCGTGTCGGGATCGGCTTCCCTCACCCGGCTGCCATCGTCAAGATCACCCAGACGCTGTGACAACACCAGGCCGGGAGGGACCGTTAGCTGTAA
Source organism: Rhodococcus sp. 008 (assembly GCF_001682295.1). Taxonomy (NCBI): domain Bacteria; kingdom Bacillati; phylum Actinomycetota; class Actinomycetes; order Mycobacteriales; family Nocardiaceae; genus Rhodococcus; species Rhodococcus sp. 008. The sequence continues at coordinate 2,821,867 of NZ_CP012749.1, forward strand.
CGTGCACGGTCCAAGCCCCCTGGTTGATCGCATACCAAGGTAGTCAGGTTGGCGCGGGCACCGTCGTTGAGTTGCACCCCAGCACCGCCGAAAGGTGGGTACGCAACGGGTGGGTCCGCCTCTGGACTGGCGAAAATACGCCGGCCACGGTCGAACCCGATGCACTCAAGCCCGCGCCGAAGTCTCGACCCGCGGCAGCGCGTCGATCGAAATAGCAATCCCCACAGTGCGTAGACCTACCTTCCTGCGACCTGTGTTGAGGGAGTTTCCCCCTTTTACTCCCGCGGGTGCCTGCTCGAGGACTATCCAGCGCACCGAAGCCCCGCCATTTCGTCATGGCGGGGCTTTGGTGTATCCAGGCTCCACATCGGCCGTCGCAAGTGCGATCAGTTCGCCTAGGTGATCATCGCTTCGAACTGGAGCCTGATTGCGGCGTATTGCTCTGCTTGTCCGCGGATTGCTTCCAACCTGGCACGTCCAAACTCCTTCTGGGCAAGCGAATCTTCCGCCTCAACTAGGTGCTGTTCAGCCCTGTCGCGGGCCTCGTCGGATGCCTGCCATAGACCTTCTCGCCGACGACCTGTCGCTCTCCGCTCTGCTCGCCGCTCAGTGCCCCGTGCCATGTCACCGAAAATGCCCACTACCGACTCCCTTCCGATTGACTGACCACGCACGCTACTTGCGGACGAGCCAAAACGGAAGAGTGTTGCGTCGAATTGATCTGCTGCACTGCATAACTCGAATGATCTAGGACAGGGCGGGGGACCTCCCTCCCCCTGCGCAGTCCCTCTGCGCAACACTCACTGGCTCGCGGCATGTACGGGTTTCCAGGAATTTTTGTGCAGGTCGAAGAACACTCAAGCATTCATCGCGCGCCATCGGCCGGTCGTTAAAACGGCATGTCTTCCGGCGTGAAGAGGTGGTCGTCACTGGGATCGGGCCATCTATTTGTCGGCTTAATGAAACGCACGTACGGCGCCCTGATCGGGATGCCTTCGACCTCTTTCAGATCTAAAATTTCGTCGTCATACGTGAAGAACACATCTACCCCAGCGAGTACTGCAGATGCCAGATGGATTGCATCGCAGGTCCTTAGTTTGTTCTCAAAGACGATTTCGCGAGCCTTGCGGGCGACCATGCGATCGAACTCGACGAACATCACCGAGGGGTTTTCCAGCTGCGCGAGGATCCGCGCCTCTTTCTCCGGGTTTGGTGGGTCTTGCTTGGTTTGACCTAGGACTTCGACCAGAATCAGCGGTGAAGCATGCAATGCGTAAGCATTTGATTCACCGTCACGTATGACCTTGTCGATGACGCTCCACTCGCCCTCGTCGCATTCGCGCGTGATGTAGCGAATATAGACGCAGGCGTCCAGGTAGGCGGTCGTGTACAGATCAGGTTCTGTCACGCGATTGCCTCACGTAATCAACAGCATGTTGGCCGCCGATGTATTCGGGCGAGGACCCGCCTAGATCAGTGAGCTTCGGCCCGCTGCCCCATTCCTCCAGTACCTCGATATTGCGAAGGTCGACACTGACTGGCGCAGATCGGTAGTTTCGCTCAAGAATTCCGTAAATTAGGACTCGATGTTTGATCGCTGCGCGGACAGCTTCAAAGTCCTTCTCGCTGAATCTCACTGTGACGCGGTGGTTTCCACGTTCTGTCCACATGTGCGCTTCGTTCTTTTTTCGAACGGTCAGCGTTTCAATCGTTCCAGTGACACTGCCCAGGCTCTTGGTCTTCTGATTGACGACCGTTCGAATATTGCGCGCTGACTGTGAACTGACTCGAACGTGAAGATTCTCGCTACCGGGGATGCTAATTTCCGTTCCGGCCGGTGACGCTGCGCCCAGGTCGTAGGCGGCCTTACGGGCTTTTTCGACGGCGGTCGTTGGCCAATAGTCGGGTATTTCCGCTGCGCCCTCGGTGACTTGGAATCCGCGAATCAGGTTGCTTAGGGACAGTTCAATGGTCTGGTCGCTGTCATCGTCTGATCGAAGTGGGGAGAACGTAGTCGCAATACTGTTCAGTTCCAGTTGCGAGAGTCTCCACCGAGTGTGTCCAGCGTGGCCCTCTGGACCCTCTGAAAACTGCTGTAGTTCCTTGATCAGGTCGAGTAGCGAGGTGAGTCCAGACAGCGCCTTTGCGGCGTCAATCGTTTCCGGCGCGCCGGCTACGTAGACGGACAAGTTGGGCAGCGGTGTCTCGTCGTGCTTGAGCATGAGTCTTCGCCACCCTTCTAGTTCCGTGCAGTCTGACCCGAGCATAGGACAAATATGAAAGCGGGGCGGACGATCGGATCAGGCAGTTTGCAATCTATACCGGCTGGTCGGGCCAGATAAGTGCGTTGTCTCTGCGATCAGATGGATTGATGTCTACAAATATTATTGTGATGATAATCACGCAGCGAGGCAGAGTTAATCGTTTGGAACACGGTAGGCTTCACTTACGCTTCGCTCCAGTGAAGCCTACTCGTAATTGGGGCGAAAAATGTCCGTTTTGCCCGATTTTTTGAGGTGGGCGGACGATTTGCGTTTTCAGCGCTTGGTTGTCTCATCGATTTCATGTGCAACGATTAACTCGGAGAAACGGAAAAGCCCCGGAGATGCCGAGGCAGTCAATCCGAGGCCAGACCTGCATGGGGATGCATGGAGAAGGCTACACGCTATGGGGGAATTCGTCCCTCCAGGGTGTGGGTTTGATGCCGTCCTCCTGGGATTGAAAGGGGTGGGAATATGGCAACACGCGTTATTCGTGTCGTTCGTATCACTCGCACCGTCCGCATCACGCGCGGACACTGATTAGCATCCAAATGGTCCTTGTCCTTTGCGGCAAGGGCCATTTGGCGTTTGCGATGGCTGGTGGCGGTGTCGCTCAGTTGGGGCGGGGGCTTCGGATGGGCCCTGAAACCTGACTTTCGTACCACCGAACGAGTTCGTCGTGCGGGATGGTGACTCGGCTACCGAGTTTCACGAATCCGAGACGACCAGCTTTGACTTCCTTCTGTATGAAATCTTCGGACATGCCCCCGACCGCTCGACCTGCCGTGACGTATGAGTACGCAATCGGGGGGTGTCCGGTGTTGTCTTGCATGATGCTTCTCCAGATCCTTCTGCCAGTCGGCCAGCTTCTCATTGAGGGAGAGTGGTGTTCGACGCTCGCCGATTCATGGTTGTCGCGTTCGGTTCAGGCTTCGTTGTAAGCGTTCGGCGTTTGCGGGGCTCCCGAGGAGGTGACCTGTTTCCCGAAGCGAGTTCCATTCGTTGATCGGGACAAGGACTGCGCTGCCGTGCTTAGTCACAATCTCAACGGGAAGCTGGTCTTCGTTCACTTCCTTGATGAGTTGAGACAGTTTCTTAGCAGCGTCTTTCGCCCTGATCGCCATGTGTTTACTGTACCTACTTTATGTCTATATGTGCACGTCAGAGGCCAAATGGAGGATGATGCATGAGTCTTGCGTGCACGAATAGGCTGTGCCGCAGTGTGGTTTCTTTCGATCGGTAGCAGAGGTACGAAGTGTCGAAGAAGAGATCGGGTAAACGCCTCTGCTTGGAACCTCCCAAGCAACCTCCCAAAATTCCGCCGACCGCTGTTCCGCTCCACGACGAATGGCCCCCCACGCTTGAGGGCGTGAGGAGCTGTTCGTTGACCTCGCAGCCGATGATCAGTCAGCCGGGAGGCTCCTCTGGCCAGGACTCAGGGGATTGTCAGCACTGCAACTGGATGAGGTTGGTTTGCGTCGAACTCTCACAGATAACGACGTGAAATGAAGGGCAGCCGAAAACCGGGGCGGGGTATGCGCTCGGCTGAATGCAAAAGCGCAATGGCGACCGGATCGGTTTGGCGCTCGTCGACTGCAAACGGGCAGTTGTGGCCACCGGCGAGTAGCCGAGCGAGTTGGCGATATTCACCAGGGAAGTTTGCTGAAAGAGGAATGCGCCCTGGGTGTCGAAAGGTATCGAATTACGTTGCAGCCAAGTCTATTACGAAAACAACGGCGAGGTGATTCTCAAGCCTGTCGGTGCAGGTGCGTATAGACTTCGCTCAGGGTTCATGTCGGGTCGCTTCCGGTGTGAGCTTTAGGCGCTGTCCGGGGACTGCAATCCTCGGTCAGGCCGTCTCTTTTGAGACAGTGCTATTTATACTTCCGTTGTCACTGGCGACTCCATTGTCTCGGCGCTGACAGGCATCATCGACAAGGCGCTCAAGACAGCTGTGTGATGTTGTCCACGAGAGGTATTCGGCAAGCCGACGACGGCGCCGTGACGGTGGAGGCCGCGATTGCTCTGGCTTCGATCGTCACGGTGGTCGTGCTGTGTGTCGGTGGAGTCCTGGCGGTGTCGATGCAGGTTCGGTGTGTCGACGCCGCTCGTGAGGCCGCGCGGTTGGTGGCACGTGGTGATCGTGAGTCTGCGGTCGCCACGGCCCGCCGGATCGCACCCGAAGATGCGTCGATCTCGGTGGAGATCGTGGACGGCTTTGCGGTGGCCGTTGTCAGCGCCGAGAGTGCGTTGCTGCCGTTGGTCGACATTTCTTCCGAGGCGGTGGCAGCAGTGGAGTCGGGAGTGGAGGAGGGGTGAACCTACGTGACGACGAAGGTGTTGCCACGGTTCTGGCGTGCTGCGTTCTGGCGGCGATGGTGATGGTGACCGGTGGGATGCTGCATGTCGGTTCCGCAGTGGTGGCTCGGCACACGGCTCAGTCGGCCGCTGATCTTTCGGCTCTCGGCGGTGCGGGCGCCTTGGACGGCGGTGACGAGTCGGCGTGTGAGATGTCCGCGGTGATCGCGGAGCGGATGCGTACGGTGCTCGCGGAGTGCGAGGTGCAGGGTTGGGATGTATTGGTCGAGATACGCGCACCGGTGTTGTTGTCGGGCTTCGGGATCGGGGATGCGCAGGCTTACGCGCGTGCGGGTCCGGTCAGCTGATCGTGTCGATCACGGCGGTCAGAACCTTCACCGCGCCGTCTTTGTCGAGTGGGTCGTTTCCGTTGCCGCACTTGGGTGAATAGACGCAGGACGGGCAACCGTGAGCGCACTCGCAGGAGAGTATGGCGTCGCGCGTCGCGGTGAGCCATCGGGACAGTTCGCTGTGCCCTCGGTCGGCGAACCCGGCGCCGCCGGCATGACCGTCGTAGACGAAGACGGTCGGGAGTCCGGTGTCCGCGTGCATCGCGGTGGACACTCCGCCGATGTCTCCGCGGTCGCAGATCGCCACCAGTGGCAGCAGGCCGATTGCGGCATGTTCGGCGGCATGCAGTGATCCGGGGAACCGTTCGGGCGGGACCCCGATTGATTCGAGGAGTTCCGGCGTGACCGTGTACATCACTGCCCTGGTGGGCAAAGTGTGTGCGGGCATGTCGAGTTCGATCGAGTCGAGGACTTCACCCGAAGTCAACCGTCGTAGGTACCCGACGACTTGATGTGTCACCTCGACCTGGACGAGAGCGACGGCGATGTCGCCGTAGTTCTTGTGCTCGAGTTGTTCGGTGATCGTGATTTCGGTGGTCTCGCGAGCCGAGGTGGTCCAGTCCGGATTCTCGGTGTGCACCAGTGCGAGTCCGACGTCGAGGTCCAGTTCGTCGACGACGTAGGTCTCGCCTTGATGGATGTGCACGGCGCCGGGATGAACTGTGGCCGGAGCGCGGCCCGCGTCGACAGTGCCCAGCATCCGGCCGGATTCCCCGTCGACAATGGCCACCTGAGTTCCGATGCCGCCGCGAATGTCCAAAGAGCCGTGGGGGTTCGAATCGGCGGTGACGAACCATCCGTGCTTTCGGCGCCGGATCTTGCCTTCCTCCGACAGCCTGGTCAGAACCTCGAGAGCCCCGAACGCGTCCACCTCGGCATCGGAAAGTGGGAGTTCCATTGCAGCGCAGAGAAGTTGTGGTCCCAGGACGTACGGATTTCCGGGATCTGTCACCGTCGCCTCGACGGGTTTGTCGAGTACCGCTGACGGATGGTGAACGAGGTAGGTGTCGAGTGGATCGTCGCGGGCGATCAACACGACGAGTGAACCCTCACCGCGTCGCCCGGAGCGACCCGCTTGCTGCCAGAACGAGGCGACGGTGCCCGGGAAGCCTGCCACGACAACGGCGTCGAGGCCTGCGATGTCGACGCCGAGCTCCAGTGCGTTGGTGGTGGCTGCGCCCAGCAGTGTGCCGTCGGCGAGTGCAGCTTCCAGTTCGCGTCGGTCCTCGGCCAGATATCCGGCGCGATACGACGCGACTCGCTCGGCGAGGTCCGGGTCCACCTCGGCGAGTAGACGTTTGGTGGCCATCGCGGTCAGTTCGGCGCCGCGGCGGGAGCGGACGAAGGTGAGAGTGCGGGCGCCTTCGATCATGAGGTCGGCCATGATCCGCGCGGCTTCCGCGCCCGCGGGACGTCGTACCGGGCTACCGTTTTCGCCGGTCAATGCCTCGAGTAGCGGCGGCTCCCACAGCGCGACGGTGCGTGGGCCGTGCGGCGATCCGTCTTCCGTGACCTCGGTGCAGTGTGCGCCTATGAGCCGCGAGGCCGCCGCGCCGGGATCTGCTGTGGTCGCGCTGGCCAGGATGAAGGTGGGTTCGGCTCCGTAACGGGCTGCAATTCTGCGTAATCGCCGGATCACGAGCGCGACGTTGGATCCGAAGACTCCCCTGTAGGAGTGGCATTCGTCGATGATCACGTATTTCAGGTTGCGGAAGAAGTGTGCCCATCGCTGATGGGTTCTGAGCAGAGAAATGTGGATCATGTCGGGGTTGGTGAAGAGCCAGCGTGAGTTCTCACGTGCCCAAGTGCGGAGTTCCTGCGAGGTGTCGCCGTCGTACGCACTGGCGTTCGTGCTGCGAAGTTCGACGTCGAAGTCGGTGAGGGACAGCACTGCTCGCAGTTGATCCGAGCCCAGCGCTTTGGTGGGGGAGAGGTACAGGGCTGTTGCGAGCGGATCGGTCGCCATGGCCGTCAGCACCGGGAGTTGGTACGCCAGTGACTTACCCGACGCCGTACCGGTGGCCACGACCACGTGTTTTCCGGCGTAAGCGAGGTCGGCGGCCTCACTCTGGTGGATCCACGGGGACCGCACGCTGTGCTCGGCGAGCGCACGTACGACGCTGGGGTGCACCCACTCCGGCCATTCGGTGAACTCGGCTACGCGAGCAGGTAACTGCGCGGTGAACATCAGTGGTTTTTCGCTTCCACTGACCCCGGCGACGACCCGATCGAGCAGCATCTGCCCGTAGGTCTCGCCAGGCTTCCCTCCCGGGGCGGGGATCGGGGAAGGTGCGTTCACGTGACTCTCCGGGCTCGGCGTTGGGGTGTGGCGGCAATCGGAAACTGTCGCTACCTGCAGTTTTGATGATACGCAACGGTCGGCGGTCTTGGTGGAACCGGGTGCTCGGCGCGCGCGCGGGAAACCACGATCGTGGGCTGTTTTTCTCGTAGCGAACTTTTAACGTTTTTAGTTCCCTTTTCGACTGTTGTGCACGCGGAGAACATGGTTGACTGACAATCGGTCGCAGCTTCTGTGTTCGTAGGCTTGAGAAAGTGCACGCTCGCAGGATCGTTGTTGCGGGCGCGGTGCTCTGCCTTTCCTGAGGGGGAAATAAAGACGTACAGCGGTCGGAACCGGCCCGGTGGACTGTAAGGGCTGTTCACCGAATCCGGTGTTAGAAAGAGAAGGAAAAGCATGGCACAGGGCACTGTGAAGTGGTTCAACGCTGAAAAGGGCTTCGGCTTCATCGCTCCCGAAGACGGTTCCGCAGACGTCTTCGTTCACTACTCCGAAATTCAGGGCAACGGCTTCCGTACCCTCGAGGAGAACCAGCGTGTGGAGTTCGAGGTCGGCCAGGGCACCAAGGGTCCCCAGGCTACCGGCGTTCGCGCGGTCTGATTTTTCCGCTCACTCGCTGAGCGATTAGTTCGGACAGTATTTGTCCCCCATCGCATCCGTGCGGTGGGGGACAAATCTTTTCGGGCTGAGCCAGTCTTTCTCTGTCCGAGGTAATGCACGCAGCTGTCCGACCACGGCCGGTCGTCTATGCCGTCAGTACCTTCGTGGCTTACGTTTCACTCTGTGAGCCAACTGTCCTTTTTCTCTGCCGAGTCGATTCCACCTGCCGTGACGGACCTCGCCGGAATGCTGGCCGGACCGGGGCAGGTCGTGACCTCGGAGGATCGCGCGCGGATCTCGATCGTCGTGGATCGGGACTGGAGAGCACAGGCCGTTGCCGAGTTGATCGCGCAGTGCGGACTCGGGGCCGAGGTGACGCGTAGCGAAGAAGGCAGCCCACTCGTCCGAACTCAGTCGACGCCCGCACTCCTTCCGCTGTCCGTGCAATGGACCAAGGGAGCAGTGAAGGCGGTGCCGGTCGGGTGGGTTCCTAATTCTCGCCAACTCCGAGTGTGGGCCGTCGCCGCCGGCCGACTCGAAGAAGGCGGTGAACGATTCGTGTTCGGCCTCGACCCCCATGCGAAGGAGACACACGCACCGCTGGCTCAGGCCTTGATGAGGGTTGGTATCGCGCCGACTCAACTGGGTAACCGGACACCGGGTCCGGGGCTCCGTGTGTCGGGAAAGAAGAGACTGACAAAGCTCGTCGAATACCTCGGTGAGGCGCCGAAACACGTCGACACCTCGGTCGCCTGGCCGCACGTCTGACAGAGCTGATGCCGCGTGTCCAACGGTGCTGATGTCGCGTGTCCGACGGAGCCCATACTGTACTGATCTGCACGAATGTCTTGCGGGTATGTCACTCTGTAAAGAGAGACACGGGGTATAACTTGCTCCACACGTCTAGTTCTGAAGAACTGCCGACGGCAGTGAACGTCCAAAGGAAGGCTCGGGCAGCAGGTGGCTAAAGCGGACAACGGCAGCGGTCAGGGAGCGTCCGGTAACCCTCGTCGCCTCGTGATCGTCGAGTCACCGACCAAGGCGCGCAAAATCGCTCCCTACCTCGGTAAGGACTACGTCGTCGAGGCATCGGTCGGTCACATTCGCGACCTCCCGCGCGGCGCAGCGGACGTTCCGGCCAAGTACAAGGGCGAGTCGTGGGCCCGTCTCGGCGTCAACGTCGATCACGACTTCGAGCCGCTCTATGTCGTGAGCCCGGAAAAGAAGGGCAAGGTCGCCGAACTCAAGTCTCTGTTGAAGGACGCCGACGAGCTCTTCCTCGCAACTGACCCCGACCGCGAGGGCGAGGCAATCGCCTGGCATCTCCTCGAGACTCTCAAGCCCAAGATTCCGGTTCGTCGAATGGTCTTCCACGAGATCACCGAGCCGGCAATCCGTGCTGCCGCCGAAGACACCCGCGAACTCGACACCGACCTCGTCGATGCTCAGGAAACCCGCCGCATCCTCGACCGTCTCTACGGTTACGAGGTCAGCCCGGTTCTCTGGAAGAAGGTCATGCCGAAGCTCTCGGCCGGCCGCGTCCAGTCGGTGGCCACTCGCGTCATCGTCCAGCGTGAACGCGAGCGGATGGCGTTCAAGTCGGCGTCGTACTGGGATATTTCCGCGACGCTCGACGCCGGTGCAGAGGCCAGCCCGCGTAGTTTCGGTGCGCGCCTGGTCTCCGTCGACGGTTCGCGTGTCGCCTCCGGTCGCGATTTCGGAGCTGACGGAAAGCTCAAGGGCAGCGCCGTCACCGTGCTCGACGAGGCGTACGCGCGTCGTCTCGCGGAAGCGTTGCAGGGCGTCGACCTCACGGTTTCCTCCGCCGAGGACAAGCCGTACACGCGCAAGCCTTACCCGCCGTTCATGACGTCGACGCTCCAGCAGGAAGCCGGACGCAAACTTCGTTTCACGTCCGAGCGTGCAATGCGCATCGCACAGCGTCTGTACGAAAACGGCTACATCACCTACATGCGTACCGACTCGACGACTCTCTCGGAGTCGGCGATCGCTGCCGCTCGTGCGCAGGCCACCGAGTTGTACGGTCCGGAATACGTGCATCCGACGCCGCGTCAGTACACCCGCAAGGTCAAGAACGCGCAGGAAGCCCACGAGGCGATCCGCCCCGCCGGCGACGTGTTCCAGACCCCGGGTCAGCTGCACTCCAAGCTCGATTCCGACGAGTTCAAGCTGTACGAACTGATCTGGCAGCGGACCGTCGCTTCGCAGATGGCCGACGCCCGCGGTACGACGTTGACGCTTCGCATCTCCGGCACGGCAGGCACCGGCGAGGACTGCACGTTCTCCGCTTCGGGTCGCACCATCGTGTTCGCCGGCTTCCTCAAGGCTTACGTCGAGAGCGTCGACGAAGAGGCCGGCGGTCAGTCCGACGACGCCGAATCCAGGCTTCCGGTGCTGGTCAAGGGTCAGGAAGTCACGGCCACCAAGCTCGATCCGGACGGGCACAGCACCAACCCGCCCGCTCGCTACACAGAAGCCAGCCTGATCAAGACGCTCGAAGAACTCGGCATCGGCCGTCCTTCGACCTACTCGTCGATCATCAAGACCATCCTCGATCGCGGATACGTCTACAAACGTGGCAGCGCGCTGGTTCCGTCCTGGGTGGCGTTTGCCGTCATCGGGCTGCTCGAGGTGCACTTCGGCCGGCTGGTCGACTTCGATTTCACGGCAGGAATGGAAGACGATCTCGACGCGATCGCCGGTGGCCGTGAGCAGCGTGGCAACTGGCTGAGCAGCTTCTACTTCGGCGGCGAGACAGGCGCTGAAGGTTCGGTCGCCCGCGAGGGCGGGCTGAAGAAGATGGTCGGTGTCAATCTCGAGGAGATCGACGCTCGCGAGGTCAACTCCATCCGACTGTTCGACGACGCCGAGGGTCGCGAAGTTCACGTGCGCGTCGGCCGGTTCGGCCCGTATCTCGAGCGCATGGTTCAGAACCCGGACGATCCCGAAGGCGATTTGATCTCGCAGCGGGCAAATCTTCCCGATGACCTGCCACCGGACGAGCTCACTCCCGAGTACGCCGAGAAGTTGTTCTCGACGCCTCAAGAGGGCCGCAAGCTGGGCGTCGACCCGCTGACGGGCCACGAGATCGTCGCGAAGGAAGGCCGCTTCGGTCCCTACGTGACCGAGATCCTGCCCGAACCGCCGGCCGAGCCGGAACCGGACATCGTTCCCGTCACCGCTCCCGAGCCGGAAGAAATCAGCTCGGGCAGCACCAAGACTGCGGTGAAGAAGGCCGCGGCCAAGAAGGCGCCTGCGAAGAAGGCTGCCAAGAAGGTCGCAGGCCCCAAGCCGCGGACCGGATCGCTGCTCAAGTCCATGGACTTGGCGACGATCACCTTGGAAGATGCGCTGCGTCTGCTGTCGCTTCCGCGCGTCGTGGGTGTCGACCCCGAATCGAAGGAAGAGATCACCGCGCAGAACGGCCGTTACGGTCCGTACCTGAAGAAGGGCACGGACTCACGCTCGCTCGCCAACGAAGAGCAGATGTTCACCGTCACGCTCGACGAGGCCCTCAAGATCTACGCCGAGCCGAAGCGTCGTGGGCGTCAGGCGTCGGCAACGCCTCCGCTGCGTGAGTTGGGCGTCGATCCGGTCAGCGAGAAGCCGATGGTGATCAAGGACGGCCGATTCGGTCCGTACGTCACCGACGGCGAGACCAACGCCAGCCTTCGCAAGGACGACGACGTCGAATCCATTTCCGATGCTCGGGCGTCGGAGTTGCTGGCTGATCGTCGTGCGCGCGGCCCGGTCAAGAAGAAGGCAGCAGCCAAGAAGGCTCCGGCCAAGAAGGCCGCTGCCAAGAAAACAGCCGCAAAGAAGGCCCCGGCAAAGAAGGCCGCCGCCAAGAAGGCTCCGGCGAAGAAGGACTCGTAAGGCTTCGTCGGTGCCGACGGTTAGGGTTTTTGCATGAGTACTGAAGTGGCCGAACGAGGTGTGTTCGGTCGGCTGGTGGGTCAGCACGACGTCGAGCAGAGCCTGCGTGATGCTGCACTGTCGGCTCGTGGCGATTCCAGCGGCTCGGAGATGACCCACGCGTGGCTCTTCACCGGGCCACCCGGCTCTGGTCGTTCGGTGGCTGCTCTCTGCTTCGCCGCTGCCCTGCAATGCACCTCCGACGGTGCACCAGGGTGCGGTGAGTGTCATGCGTGTACGACGACGATGGGTGGAACCCATGGTGACGTACGACGGATCATCCCCGACGGCCTGAGCATCAGCGTCAAAGGCATGCGCGAGATAGTCAACATCGCTTCGCGTCGACCGACGACGGGGCGGTGGCAGGTGATCGTGGTCGAGGATGCCGATCGTTTGACCGAAGGCGCAGCCAACGCCCTCCTGAAGGTTGTCGAGGAGCCGCCGGACCGCACGGTCATCCTGCTCTGCGCGCCGACGACCGATCCGGAAGACATGTCTGTCACCCTCCGATCGCGGTGTAGGCACATGCCGTTGGTGACGCCGTCCGTCGAATCGATCGCTCAGGTGCTGATCGACCGCGACGGGCTGGATCCGGAACGGGCGAGAATCGCCGCATCGATCAGCGGCGGACATGTCGGCCGGGCTCGGCGTCTCGCCACCGACGAGAGCGCGCGCGACGAGCGTCAGCGTTCGCTTCGACTTGCCGCAGACGCGATCGGGGCTTCGACGGCGTACAAGGCCGCAGAGAACTTGGTGAAGTCGATCGAGGCTGACACCAAGGCGTTCTACGCCGAACTCAAGGAACAGGAGCTCGAGGAGCTCAAGGTTTCCTTGGGTGGTGGTGGAACCGGCAAGGGAACAGCCGGGACTCTGCGCGGATCGGCTGGTCTGATCAAGGACCTCGAAGCGCGTCAGAAATCGCGCGACACCCGGGCCCGCCGCGATCTTCTCGACCGGACGCTGATCGACCTGGCCGGCATGTACCGGGACGCGCTTTCCTATTCGCTGGGGTCGACGTCGACGGCGACCCATCCCGACATGGCTCGGCAGGCCGCCGAGTTGGCTGCGCGAACGTCCCCGGAGGGGTTGCTCAAGTGCATCGAAGCGGTGCTCGAATGCCGCGAGGCCGTCGACTTCAACGTCAAGTTGCAGTGGGCGCTCGATGCGATGGTTGCCTCCATCGGAGCCGCTTTCCGACCCCCGTTTTCGCGATCCGGGGGTTGACCAGATAGACTCGCCACCGCCGAAAGGCACGCTGCCTTAGCTCAGTCGGTAGAGCATTTCACTCGTAATGAAAAGGTCGAGAGTTCGATTCTCTCAGGCAGCTCAG
>NZ_CP012749.1:2840000-2855000 GCF_001682295.1 Rhodococcus sp. 008
GGGGTCGCGAAGACAACCAGGAGGTTGGCTTAGAAGCAGCCACCCTTGAAAGAGTGCGTAATAGCTCACTGGTCAAGTGATCCTGCGCCGACAATGTAGCGGGGCTCAAGTACACCACCGAAGCTGCGGCATTCACGCAATAGCCCCCAGTTGATCCAAGGATTTTCTGGCAGGTGTGTGGATGGGTAGGGGAGCGTCGTGTGGCCATGGAAGCGGCAGGGTGACCTAGCCGTGGAGGCCACACGAGTGAGAATGCAGGCATGAGTAGCGAAAGACGAGTGAGAAACTCGTCCGCCGAATGACCAAGGGTTCCTGGGCCAGGTTAATCCGCCCAGGGTGAGTCGGGACCTAAGACGAGGCCGACAGGCGTAGCCGATGGACAACGGGTTGATATTCCCGTACCCGTGTGAACGCGCCCATGGTGAATCAGTGATACTAACCATCCTGAAGCCACGAGAAGACCTTCGGGTCTCGAGTTGGTGGATGCATGGGACCTGATCTGGTAGTAGCCAAGCGATGGGGTGACGCAGGAAGGTAGCTGAGCCAGTCAGTGGTAATACTGGTGTAAGCGTGTAGGGCGTGACCTAGGCAAATCCGGGTCGCACATAGCCTGAGACGTGATGCGTAGCCGATTGAGGCGAATTCAGTGATCCTATGCTGCCGAGAAAAGCCTCTAGCGAGCTTTCACACGGCCCGTACCCCAAACCGACACAGGTGGTCAGGTAGAGAATACTAAGGCGATCGAGATAACTATGGTTAAGGAACTCGGCAAAATGCCCCCGTAACTTCGGGAGAAGGGGGGCCCTGTCTGGTGACGACATTTACTGTCTGAGCTGGGTGGGGCCGCAGAGACCAGTGAGAAGCGACTGTTTACTAAAAACACAGGTCCGTGCGAAGTCGTAAGACGATGTATACGGACTGACGCCTGCCCGGTGCTGGAAGGTTAAGAGGACCGGTTAGTTCCTTCGGGAGCGAAGCTGAGAATTTAAGCCCCAGTAAACGGCGGTGGTAACTATAACCATCCTAAGGTAGCGAAATTCCTTGTCGGGTAAGTTCCGACCTGCACGAATGGCGTAACGACTTCTCAGCTGTCTCAACCGTAGACTCGGCGAAATTGCATTACGAGTAAAGATGCTCGTTACGCGCGGCAGGACGAAAAGACCCCGGGACCTTCACTACAGCTTGGTATTGGTGTTCGGTTCGGTTTGTGTAGGATAGGTGGGAGACTGTGAAACGGTGACGCCAGTTATCGTGGAGTCGTTGTTGAAATACCACTCTGATCGAATTGGACCTCTAACCTCGGACCATGATCTGGTTCAGGGACAGTGCCTGGTGGGTAGTTTAACTGGGGCGGTTGCCTCCCAAAATGTAACGGAGGCGCCCAAAGGTTCCCTCAGCCTGGTTGGCAATCAGGTGTCGAGTGCAAGTGCACAAGGGAGCTTGACTGTGAGACTGACAGGTCGAGCAGGGACGAAAGTCGGGACTAGTGATCCGGCACCGGCAAGTGGAAGCGGTGTCGCTCAACGGATAAAAGGTACCCCGGGGATAACAGGCTGATCTTCCCCAAGAGTCCATATCGACGGGATGGTTTGGCACCTCGATGTCGGCTCGTCGCATCCTGGGGCTGGAGTAGGTCCCAAGGGTTGGGCTGTTCGCCCATTAAAGCGGCACGCGAGCTGGGTTTAGAACGTCGTGAGACAGTTCGGTCTCTATCCGCCGCGCGCGTTAGAAACTTGAGGAAGGCTGTCCCTAGTACGAGAGGACCGGGACGGACGAACCTCTGGTGTGCCAGTTGTTCCGCCAGGAGCACCGCTGGTTAGCTACGTTCGGAAGGGATAACCGCTGAAAGCATCTAAGCGGGAAGCCTGTTCCAAGATGAGGTTTCTCACCCCCTCGAGGGGGTAAGGCCCCCGGCAGACCACCGGGTTGATAGGCCAGAACTGGAAGTGCAGTAATGCATGCAGGTGACTGGTACTAATAGGCCGAGGACTTACCACAAAGAAGCTACGCGTCCACTGTGCGGTATCTGAAACAACACACAGATACTGATGAGAAACCCTGTTTTCTCCATCCCCCAACACCAGAAACTGGTGTTGACGGGTGGTGAAACCAGGTGATCAGAAGAAGGTTACTGTGACAGTTTCATAGAGTTACGGCGGTCATAGCGAAGGGGAAACGCCCGGTCCCATTCCGAACCCGGAAGCTAAGCCCTTCAGCGCCGATGGTACTGCACTCGACAGGGTGTGGGAGAGTAGGACACCGCCGAACACACATTAGAGAAGCCCCCCAACCAGTACTGGTTGGGGGGCTTTCTCGTACCCAAAACACCCCCGACTTCGAGCGAACGGCCCTTTCGTCGCCTCAGATCGACCGAACGTACCGTTCACACCATCAAAGGGGCGGGCACGCCGCCAGCACCCCGGCATGGAGTGAACGACACGCTCACCCTCTTAGGCGAGGGGAACGGTACGTTCACGCGATCCGCGAAAAGCGTGCGCGCACCACAAGTCTCGTCAGTCGAAGGTCAATCTCGACACCAACCTGCCACGGAACCCGTCGAGCGTGGCTAGGCTCGGAAGAGGTGCCCCGTGTGATCGGGCCCACCTCACCTGTGCACGCGTGATGACTACGGAGGCTTCGATGACCGATATTCTCGACCGCACCAAAATCTATGTTGATGGCGCCTGGATCGAATCCACTGGCAGCGGTCGGATCGACGTTCTCAATCCGGCTACCGAAGAGCTGATAGGAACTGTCGCCGAAGGCACTGTCGAAGATGTCGATGCGGCCGCGAAGGCAGCACGAAAGGCTTTCCCCGCTTGGTCTGCACTATCCGGCGGCGAGCGAGCCGAATATCTTTCCAAAGCCGCGGCGATTATTGCCGAACGTACCGATGATCTTGCGGCGCTGGTTTCGCAGGATATGGGCATGCCGATCGGATTCGCGAAGCCCGTGCAAATCGGAATGCCGCTCGCGAATTTGAATGCATTTGCCGAATTGGCTCGCACTTATGATTTCGACGCTCACGAGGTCGGGAATTCGCTGATTGTTCGCGAACCTGCGGGTGTTGTCGGCGCTATCACTCCCTGGAACTTCCCGCTCCACCAAGTTGTCTTGAAGGTTGGCGGTGCGCTCGCGGCGGGCTGCACCGTGGTTCTCAAGCCCACCGAGGTTGCGCCACTCATCACGTACGCTCTCGCTGACATCTTCGACGAAATTGGTTTGCCTGCAGGTGTATTCAACCTGGTAAGTGGATACGGCCCGGTAGTGGGTGAAGCCATCGCCGGCCACCCGGAAGTCGACATGGTCTCCTTCACCGGGTCGACTCGGGCAGGCAAGCGAGTGGCCATCGTCGCCGCGGACACCATCAAGAAGGTCTCGCTCGAGCTGGGTGGCAAGTCGGCGAACGTCATTCTCGACGACGCCGATCTCGAAAAGGCTGTCACGGACGGCGTCGCAAAGTGCTTCATCAACTCGGGCCAGACCTGTTCGGCGCTGACGCGTATGTTGGTTCCCGCGGAGAAGGTGGATGAGGCAGCGGCAATTGCTGCTGCGGTCGCCGCTCATTTCCCGGTAGGTGATCCGACTCAGCCGACTTCGGTGCTTGGTCCTCTGGTGAACGCGAATCAGCTGGGACGCGTTCGCGGATACATCGAGAAGGGTGTGTCGGAAGGTGCCACCGCGGTTGTCGACGGTCGCGAAACCGGTCTGGCCAGTGGATATTTCGTCGGTCCGACGGTGTTCGCGAACGTGACCGAAGACATGACCATTGCGCGCGAGGAGATCTTCGGACCGGTCCTCTCGATCATGGGCTACAAAGACGAGGCCGACGCAGTGCGGATCGCTAACGGCACCGAGTACGGACTGGCCGGTGGCGTTTGGTCAGGTGACCCCGATCGCGCGGATCGCGTCGCGCGGCAACTGCGTGCCGGGCAGGTCGAGGTGAACGGCGGCGCCTTCAACACGAATGCTCCGTTCGGTGGGTACAAGCAGTCGGGCGTCGGGCGCGAGGCCGGCACGTTCGGGCTCGAAGAGTTCCTCGAGATCAAGGCGATTCAGAGATAGTTTGTTCGAGAATGGCGATGCTCCCGTACCAAGTGCGGGAGCATCGCCATTTTTGTACCCGGATCAGGACTTGGCGGCATCCAAATGCTGAGCCGAGATGTTCGCCAGATGTGTCAGGTCCGAGGCCACGGTCGCGAACGTGTAGCCCTCCCCGAGCCGTTGTGCCGCAACCTGACCGGAAGGTGTGTGGATTCCCGCAGCGACTCCGCTGACGGCGGCAGCTTCGCGCACCCTGGTGAGCGCTGATTCGAATTCCTCGGCGACGTCCGGATCGTTGGAGTGCTTACCTCCGACGGCGATTCGTAGGTCGGACGGCCCGACGTACACGCCGTCCAATCCGGGCACTGCGCAGATCTCTTCGACGTTCGCCAGACCCTGTGGGGTCTCGATCATCGCAAATACAACGGTGTCGCGGTTCGCGTCGGCGGGAACGGGGCCGATACGGAGTTGCGAGCGCATGGGTCCGTAGGAGCGGATGCCGAAAGGCGGATACTTGGCGGCTGCCACGGCGGCCGCTGCCTCTTCGGCGTTGTTGATCAGCGGAACGATGACGCCCACAGCGCCCGCGTCGAGTGCACGGCCGATGGGCGTCGGATTGTTTGCCTCGACGCGCACCATCCCGACGGTGGACGGTGACGAGTCGATGGCGGTGAGCCCGGCGACCATCCCCGAATAGCCGATCAGGCCGTGCTGCATGTCGAGGGCAATGTAGTCCCAGCCGACGTGCGCGATCCATTCGGTCGAGATCGGGCTGTCGATGACGGACCAATATCCGAGTATGCGTTCGCGTCCTCGGATGCGTGCGGCGAATTCCTGTGCTGACATAGTGAAGAACTCTTCCTGATGAAGGTCGGGTGTTTCAGCGGTTGTAGTTGGGCATGGGGCCTCGTAGGGCGGCACCGACGAGATCACACTCTTCGACGGTCGAGGCGTCGAGTGGACCTCGCCCGATGGCCGCGATATTGGATTCGAGGTGCGTTACTTTGGATCCTCCGAGGAGCAGCGATCCGGCGACGGGCTTGCTGACCAGCCAGCGCAACGCAAGCTCGGTCAGGGAGATGCCCGACTGCTCTGCGATTGCCGTCAGTTGAGCGATCGCGTCGAATATCTGTGTGTTCCAGTATCGCTCCTTGTACATCGACGCAAGACGTGAGTCGCCGAATCGGCCGTCGGCGGGACTTTCGTCGAAGGTGTGGCGCCCCGTGAGCAGGCCCCCACCGAGTGGGTTGTAGACCATGGTGGTCAGTCCGGTCACGTCCGCGAATTCTGCGTATTCTTCTTCGATGCGACGCGCGAGCAAGTTGTAGAGCTGCTGTGCGACGATCGGTCGGGGAGCTCCGACTGTGTCTGCGGTGTAGTTGATTTCACTGATTTGCCACGCTGCGAAGTTGGATACGCCGAGTGTGCGGATCTTGCCCTCGGCAACCAGTTCCGCGACGGTGGTGAGAGTTTCGGTCAGCGTGACGGTTCGGTCCGGCTGATGGAGATAGAACAGGTCGACGTAGTCCGTGTCGAGTCTGCGCAGGCTTCCTTCGACGCTTGCTCGGAGCCCCTCTGTCGAGAGTGGGCTGTTGTCGCCGGCATCGGGATGCGGCATTCCCGCTTTGGTGGCCAGAGTGACGGAATCGCGTCGGCCGTGGAGCAGCTTTGCCAGCATGCGCTCGGACTCGCCGCCCGCATAGCCGTTGGCCGTGTCGATGTGAGAGATACCGGCGCCTAGTGCTGCGTCGAGCATCGATCCGGCGCCCGATATGTCGACCGTGTCTCCGAATGTCATGGTGCCGAGCACCAGTTTCGGAAGCTCGAGTGGGGCGGTCATCAGGCAACTCCTCGTGATTCGGTCTGCTTGGCTAGCAAGTTCTTGGACAGGGCTGCCACCACGTGGCGTGGTTTGATGCCGACCATGGTGGTGGGATCGAGAGCAGCGCCTCGTAGTGCGCGGGTGTACGGCTCGCGCGGACTGGCGAGAACTGTGTCTGTGGAACCGGATTCGACGATGGTTCCTTTCGACATCACGACTACGGTCTCGCTGATTTCTCGGACGACGCCCAAGTTGTGTGAGATGAAAACGTACGTCAGACCGGTATCGGCCTGAATTTCACGTAGGAGCTCGAGTACCTGCGCTTGCACCGACACGTCGAGAGCGCTGGTCGCTTCGTCGCAGACCAGGATCTCGGGTCCGCTGGCAAGTGCACGAGCAATTCCGATGCGCTGACGTTGGCCTCCCGAGAACTCCGCCGGACGCCGGTGTAGTGCCGAGCTGGGCAAGCCAACGCGATCGACGAGTTCTGCTGCTGCCTTTGCACGTTCAGACTTGCTCCGAACACCTTTGAGGCGCAGTGGTTCTCCGATGATGTCCTCGGCAGTCAGATGAGGGTCGAGCGATCCGTACGGATCTTGGAACACCATTTGAACGCGAGAGCGGTAGGGGCGCAGCGACTTCTCCGACATCTGCGCGATGTCATTGCCGTCGACGAGAATGCGTCCACTGGTCGGTGTGAGGAGTCGGACGATCGATCGAGCGATGGTCGACTTGCCACATCCGGATTCGCCGACGATGGCCAAGGTCTTGCCCTTTTCCACCGAGAAGCTCACAGCATCCACGGCTCGGAAAACTCCGTCGGGAACCGGATACTCGACCACGAGATCTTCGACGGCGAGAAGTGGCGTTTCGTGGCGGGTCATGCCGAGGCTCCGATCTGTGTTGAACGGGCGGGGTCGCCGTCCCAAGGCCCCAGTTGAGGTATGGCGTCGAGAAGCTTTTGTGTGTAGGCGCTTTGCGGTGAGTCGACGAGAACGTCGGCACTACCGGTCTCGACAAAACGTCCGTCCTTCATCACGTAGATGCGATCGGAGACCAACCGCGCAACTCCGAGATCGTGAGTGATGACCAGCATTCCGATGCCGGTGCGCTCCTGCAACTCGAGCAATAGATCCAGAATCCCGGCCTGAACGGTTACGTCCAGTGCGCTGGTGGGTTCGTCGGCCACGATCAGTTCGGGGCCGGCAGCAAGAGCGCCGGCGATCAGGACGCGCTGCAACATTCCACCCGACAGTTGATGCGGGTACTTGTCGAGTTGCTGATCCGGATACGGAATGCGTACCTGCTCGAGCAGTTGCACTGCCCGCTCGATTTGTTGCTTCTTCGCGGTCACACCGCTGTGGCGCACTGCTTCTCGAAGTTGGCTGCCGATGGTGTGGACGGGACTCAGAGCCGTCATCGGGTCCTGGGGGATGAGCGCGATGTGTTTTCCGCGAATATCGTTCAGGATCTTCGTGTTTCCGAGAATGTCCTGACCCTTGAACACGGCTTTCCCGGAAAGAACCGCAAGATCGTCCGGAAGCAGTCCGAGAATCCCCATGGCTGTCGTCGACTTTCCGGAGCCGGATTCACCGATGATGGTGACGGTTTCACCGGCGTCGATGCAGAAGGACACGCCGTCGACGGCTCGGATGACGCCGTTCGCCGTGACAAGTTCGATCTGGAGATCGTCGACCCGTAGTAGATTTCCCATGTCTCACGCCTTCGCTTTCTGGGCGCTGCCACGCCCGAACAGGCTTGCGCCCAGTCGTTTCGAACCTGCAGGACGATCGCGCAGACCATCGCCGAGTAGGTTCACTCCGACGACCAGCAGCACGATCATCAGACCGGTCAACGTGACGATCCACCATGACGTGGTGATGTAGTCCTGGCCGTCGGCGATGATTCGTCCCCAGGTAGCGAATGGACGTTGCGGTCCGGCGCCGAGGTAGCTCAACGAACTTTCCAGCAGTACGGCCTGCGCGAGCAGCAGCAGGACGACGAGCGATGCCTGCTTGACGATGTTGGGAATGACGTGACGAAGCAGGATGGCCATGCGGGTAAGTCCGAGGACTCGAGCTGCAGCTACGTAAGGCTTTTCGCGTTCGACGAGTACCAATGAGCGAGTCAACCGTGCGACTTCGGGCCACTGTGCGATCGCGATGACAAACGTGATGACGGGAATGGACGGGCCGAACAGCGCAACAACGAGAAGCAGCATCATCAGCAGAGGCAGAGAAAGCTGTGCTTCGAGTAGGCGGGAGATCACGGTGTCGACCCAACCACCGAAGTACCCCGCGGCGGATCCGGCGACGATGCCGATGACGCCGGAGACGATCACGGCGAGAATACCGATCGTCAGAGACACCTGGCCGCCGTGCAGGATCCGTGAGAGCAGATCTCGTCCCAACTGATCGGTGCCGAACAGATGGCCGTCGGTGAGGGGCGGTAGCCGTCGACTGCTCAGGTTGGTCTGGTTCGGATCTGCAAGGGGGAGCAGCCCGGCCAATGCAACAGGAAGAATCACCAGGAGCGCGCAGATCGAGCCGGCCCAGATCTTGACTCGGCTGTCTCGCTTACGGCGCGTGGCTCCGGCGCGTGCGAAGTCTGCCTCGGTGACCGCGCTGGCGCGTGGAGTTGTTGGAGGTTCCAAGACGGTAGTCATCAGTTGGCGCCCTTTCCGAGTCGCACGCGTGGATCCAGGAGGGGGTAGAGGAGGTCCACTGCCAGTTGCACGAGCACTGCGAGAACCGCGGTGACAAGTACGGTGGCCTGGATGAGCGGGTAGTCGCGAGTCTCGAGTGCGCGGACCACCAGCGAGCCGACACCAGGCCAGGCGAACACGACCTCGACCACCACGACGCCGTTCAGCATTCCGGCAAATCTGGTGCCCAGCGCGGTGACGATCGGAATCGCCGAATTGCGCATCGCATATCGCCAGGTGAGTTCGCGTTCCGATACTCCGCGAGAGCGTGCGACGGTGATGTACGGAGAAGCGAAGGCCGAGACCATTTCGCGTCGAACCATCCGGGAGATCAACGCGATCTGAAGGATGGCGATGGTGACGGTAGGCAGGATCAACGACGGCCATGTGGTGAAGCCGGCTGCCGGGAGTACTGGGATCAAGACCGCGAAGATCGTCACCAGCATCAGGCCGCTCCAGAACTCCGGCATGGACTGCCCGCCGACGGCTACGACGTTCGCACCGAGTTCACGTCTGGTGTCCGCGTGACGGGCCATCCACACGCCCAGCGGAATCGAGAGCACGGCGGTCAACAGAATGGAGCTGACGGCAAGGGTGATGGTGTACGGGAGACGGCCGAGGACAACGTCCATGGCCGGCGCCTGGAACGAGTACGACGTGCCGAGATTCAGGTGGACGAGGTCCCACAGGTAGATCAGGTATTGGGAGAACACCGACTTGTCCAAGCCCATGTCAGCACGGATCTGTGCGAGATCCTCGGTGCTGGCCAGCGGTCCGGCCAAGGCGTAGGCAGGATCGCCGGGTGCCATTCGGATCAGGACGAACACTGTTGTGAGCGTGAGGAAGATCGTCAAGGCGCTCTGTGCCAGACGTTTGAGCACGTATTTGACGGTCGGGTTGATCCGTGTGCGTCGACGCGGAGAGATTCCGAGAGCGGTTTGCGGTTTCGGAGCGGTGAGAGTCATCGCCTCAGGCCTCCAATCGGACGGCGCCGAGGTCGTAGGAGTTGATTGGGGTCAGTGAAACATTTTGTACACGAGTGCGTTTCGCAAGGAGTGCGTTGGGTACGAAGCTCCACAGGCAAGGCCAGGTGTTCCAGATGTCTTGTTGTGCGGCGTCGAGTAGAGCGGCGCGCTTGGTCGGGTCTGGTTCACTGGATGCGGCTTGGATCTTCGCGGTGATTTCGGGGAAGACGTACCCGTGATAGGTGTCGCGAGTTGCTTCCTTCTCCGCTGTGCCGGCGTACATCCCCTGCAACGTGGTCAGTGCAAGTCCGGTCTGGTTGCCGTAGCCGTTGCCCAGCACATCCCAGTCGCCGGTCTTGCCCTGGCGCCAGGACGAGATGTCACCGCCCGGTTCGAACTGCTGGAGTTTGACGCGTACTCCCACGGCCTTCATCATTTCGAGTACCGATTCCATCACCGAGACGTCGTTGGTGAACTCTCCGGTTTCCCAGATGAAGGTGAGTTCGAGGTCGTCGGCGCCTTCGGCCTCGAGCATTTGCCGCGCTTTCCGTGGATCATATTGGTAAGTGCCGGTTTTCACGGCTCCGTCCAAGGTCGACGGTGCGGGGCCGGTGGCCGGGACTGCGGAACCGATCAGCACGTCCCGAGCGAGTGACTCACCGTCGATGGCATACGTGAGAGCTTCTCGGACACGCGGATTGGACAGTGGGTGATCGGCGGGCTTGCGGAAGTTGAAGAACAGTTGGTTGATGCGTGTGCTCGGTACTGTGTCCACCTGGACACCAGGCAGATCGGCGAGTTGTTCGGCGGAATCGGGACTGATCGAGTCGATGACGTCGACCTCGCCGCTCCGAAGCGCGACGACGCGGCCGGCCTCTTCGGGAATGAAGCGGACCTGAACACGACGAACGCCGGGGGCCGGGCCCCAGTAGTTGTCATTGGCGACAAGTGTGTAATCGCCGGTGCCCCGGTTCGATTCGCTGACGACGAACGGTCCCGACCCGATTCCGCTCTGCAGTTCGTTGGGTTCGTTGGCAGCGGCCGGGGTGATCAAGATGTTGGACATGAGCGAGTCCAGAACCGGCACCGGGGAATTCGTCCGAAGGATGAAGGTGCGATCGTCGATGGGGACGACCGTCGGCCACTCGGGGAACTGCGGTGCGACAAACGATCCGCTGACCTGCTGGTACATCTGCATTGCCGTCGTGACGTCGTCGATCAGCACAGGTGTGCCGTCGGAGTAACGGATGCCCTCGCGGAGTCGAACCGTCCACTCGGTCGGGCCGGTCGATTCGAACCTGTCAGCGAGAACGAGTTGCGGTGTCAGATTGTCGCCGATCCGGGTGAGACCTTGTCTGACGCCACGTTGAGCCGTGACTGCTGCGTCGAATTGATTGAGTTTGTTGTCGAGGCTGACGAGCGAGCGGTTGAGCCCGAGCACCAGGGTGTCCTGTGTCGGTTTCCCGGTAGGGCCGGCGCACGCGGCAGTCGTGCCCAGAAGCGTTGCGCCACCGATCAGCCCGGTGAACTGCAGAAAGGATCGCCGGGAGAGCTGTGGTGTTCGCAAACGAGTATTGGTCATCGGTGACCTTTCGATCCTGACGGGGCAGCGTGGGGGCGACGCTCCGAGCGGACTGTTGGTGAACAATCGCGTCGGGCTCTCGCTTGTAACTCAGCTCACAATGGCACTGTTGCGCACTTCGCGCAAGTCCCGTAACTTCGATTGCGTACTTCGCGCATCGGTTGCGATGCTGTGCATACTCGATTCAGACCGAAAGGGGGTCGAGGAATTCGATGAAACCACTGGTAATCATCGCTGATGATCTTTCCGGAGCAGCGGAGTCGGCCGCAGGATTTCTGCTCCGCAGTTCGGGCATATCGCTTCGGCTCGGCCCAGATGCGCCCGACGGATCAGGAGTGACGGTTTTCGATCTGCACTCACGGCGATCCGACCCCGCCAGAGCCTCTCGGGACGTGAGATCAGTTCTGCAATCGTCTGACGGCTCCGAGATCGTCAAGAAGATCGATTCCCTGCTCAGGGGCAACATAGCAGCGGAGGTTGGAGAACTCTCCCGCGACGGATCTCCGGTCATCGTCGCCGCCGGACTGCCCAGACAAGGGCGCACGGTGCAAGACGGCGTGGTGTTGGTCGATGGGGTTGCGTTGCACTCCACTGACCTGTGGCGCGCGGAGTCGAAGCCGACTCCTCGGTCGATTGCAGAGGCGCTCGGCCCGTCGGCAATCACTTCTGGCGTATCGCTGGATGACATTCGCTCCGGGCGTTTGAGCCAGGTTCTTGCGTCGATCTCAGAAGCCGGGTCGGTGGCGATCTGCGACGTCGAGACCGAGAGTGATCTGGAACTGATTGTGGCTGCAGCACAGGAGGTTCGGGGTTCTCGATTGGTAGGAACCTCGGCGCTCGCGATGGCAGTGGCACGACGAAGAACCGTGCAGTCACCCGGCGCGTGCCCATCTCTTCGTGTTTCTCGATTTACCTTGGTCGTCGTGGGGACGGCGGATGCGTCTGCCGGGGACCAAGTGGCATTGCTTCGGGATTCAGGGGCGCACCATATCGAAGTGAACAGTGCTGAGCTGCTGGCGCATTCGGTCGATCCGCTTCCGATTCTGAACGCACTGGATCGCGGAAACGTCGTGGTTTCGGTAAGTGGACCTGTCGTGCCTGCAGAATCCGTCCACCTCGTTTCGGCTCTCGCCGATCTGATCGCTGCCGTCGATGCAGGATTCTCCCACGACGATTACCCGATCGACCTGGTACTTACCGGTGGCGAAACCGCGCGCAGCGTTCTCGACCGCCTGCGGGTCGACACGCTGTCACCGATTTACGAAATCGAACACGGCGCCGTACTTTCCGTCGATCGCACCGGACGGTACATCGTCACGCGGCCAGGCAGTTTCGGGAATGCACACAGTCTTTTCTCCATAACGAAGTTTCTCGCGCAACCCACCCCGGTCGCCGCTCCGGACAGTCCGCCTTCAGTTACTCCTTCAGACAACGAGGTCAATCCCATGTCAATCGAATCCACTCCACTGCCGCTGATTGCTGTCACGATGGGCGACGGCGCCGGCGTCGGACCGGAAGTGATCGTCCCCGCACTCCTCGACGGTGAAACGAGAAAGCGTTGCCGCCCTGTTGTTGTCGGCGACGCGAAGCGTTTGCGATTGGCTGCCACGGTGCTCGGAATCGACGTCGACGTGGTCGCGATCGAGGAGATCAAGGATGCTGAATTCATCGATGGACGGATCAACGTCATCGACCTGGACTTGCTACCCGAGGATCTCGCCTGGGGTGAACTGTCGGCAGTCGCGGGGGATGCGGCCTATCAATATATCCGCGTCGCAAGCGAACTCGCCGTACGCGGTGAAGTCCAGTCGATCTGCACGGCGCCGCTGAACAAGGAAGCGCTGCATGCGGCAGGACACATCTATCCCGGACACACGGAATTGCTTGCGCACCTGACCGGTACCGAGGAGGTGTCGATGATGTTGTCGACCCCCAAGCTCAAGGTGATTCACGTGACCACTCACATCGGACTGCTCGATGCAGTTGCCAGGATCGAGCCCGGCCTGGTCGAGAGGACCATTCGTCGAGGTCACGAAGCTTTGGTGCGCACGGGCAATCCATCTCCGAAAATCGGCGTGTGCGGGATCAACCCGCATGCGGGGGAGAACGGGCTTTTCGGGTACGGAGAGGAAGAGCAGAAGATCATTCCCGCCGTCGAACTCTTGAAGGCAGAAGGAATCGGCGTCCACGGCCCACTGCCGGCGGACACGGCATTCTTCCTCGCTGGACGTGGGGACTACGACTTGATCGTTGCGATGTACCACGATCAGGGGCACGGCCCGGTCAAGGTTCTCGGGATCGAGGCCGGCGTCAACATCACCGTCGGGTTACCTGTCATCCGTACCTCCGTCGATCACGGAACCGCTTTCGATATTGCAGGTAAGGGCATCGCCGAGGCCGGTAGTATGGTCGAAGCGCTGCGGCAGGCGGCCGAATTGGCAACCAGCACATTCGTTTCCAAGTAAGAACCACGGTTTGTAGGGGGAGGAGCGATGGCCATCCGGGAGTCGGAGGCGAGGCGGTCGGAGATTGCGAGGCTCGCTCGCACCAGCGGTCTGGCCAGTGTCGAGGATCTGTCTGCCCAATTCGGGGTGACTGCATCCACGATTCGTCGCGACCTGAGTCAGTTGACTGCCCAGGGAGTAATTGCTCGAACGTACGGCGGGGCGATTGCTCTCAACCCTCATCCGGAATCCTCCTTGCGTCAACGCGCAATGGAGGGATTCGACGCCAAACGGGGCATCGCCGAATGGGCTGCTGAGCAGGTTCGGCCCGGGGAAACCGTACTTCTTGATGCAGGTACCACCGTCGGGGCGATGGGAGAGTTCTTACGTCACGTGACGAATTTGACGGTGATCGCTGCAGGGCTTACGGCGCTCGAGGCGTTAGCCGACGCTGATGGTGTTCGAGTCGAATGTCTCGGGGGGACCCTGAGGCAGCTCAGTCAAGGATTCGTCGGGCCACTGGCGGAAGCGTCGCTGCAGCGGGTGTCGTTTGACAAGGCATTCCTCGGTGCCGATGCAGTTACCGCTGACCTGGGTATTTGTGAAGCTGAGCTCGATCAGACCCGGCTCAAGGAAATGATGATCGAACGTGCCGGCGAGGTCTACATCCTCGCCCACTCCGCCAAGCTCGGTGAACGCCCTTTCCATGCGTGGGCGCCGATACCGCCGGGGGCCGTGCTGGTTACCGATGCTGCAGTAGACGCAAAGCAAGTCGCGTTGTTCGAGGATGCAGGTATCCGAGTCCAAGTGGTGTGAGTTCCCGCTGCGTGCCGATCCGGCCACGGTGTCCGGCGTCACATGATGTCCGAATTGGTGAAAATCGACTGAAACGGGCAATCTTGCTGGGGAAATGGACACCTCCGAGTCTCTGACCTGTGGATTTGTCAAAGACTTCGGCGGACGCGTAACTTATTCCAAGTCAGAGCGACACGGACACCGACTCCCACCTGCGAGGGTGAGTGACACGAGGTTGTACGAAGTGCCTGACCAAAATCTGAAGTAGTTTCCATCGTGTATGGTTGTGCTTCACCTCCAGTTCTTCCCCGAATGTTCAGCGGTTTGCGCCGATGATCATGATGGGATAGGCTGGAAAAGTTGCCCCGGAGCGGCGGCCATAGGGTCGTGGTGATGGTGTGTGCGTGTTCTTTGAGAACTCAACAGTGTGTCGATGAATGTCAGTGCCAAATTTTTTTGGTACTTCACATCCGCGAATGATCAACCGCCTCTTGGGGTTTGGTTGGTTTGTGTGTGGTGTGAGTATTTTTCGTCGGTGATTGTTCATTCTTCCGTCTGAATGGTTGCCGACACATTTTTTGCTAGTTGAGTTTTTTTGCTAGTGATTTGACTCTTTTTGTCTATGACTGATTAGCCGGCCTTCG